>NZ_QGEH01000001.1 GCF_003258515.1 Marinobacter bohaiensis | reverse complement strand
TCCCTGGCCCCTCGAGGGCCCTGAAGAGCCGTTCAAGACCAGGACGTTGATAGGTCGGGTGTGGAAGCGCTGCGAGGCGTTGAGCTAACCGATACTAATTGCTCGTGTGGCTTGACTATATAACACCCAAGCCAACTGCGGATAACGCAGGAAATCGCTACGCAATCTTGTCCCTTCCCAGTGATCAACCTTTTTGCCTGACGACCATAGCGGTCCGGAACCACCTGATCCCATCCCGAACTCAGAAGTGAAACGGACCTGCGCCGATGGTAGTGTGGCATGGCCCATGCGAGAGTAGGTCATCGTCAGGCTCCTAATACAAAACCCCAGCACGGCAACGTGCTGGGGTTTTTTTTATTGGCCTCACAAAAGGGACCTACGGGGTGCGCACAGCGGTGCTGTCAGGCAGGACGAGCACCGCTCGGCCAGCGAAGCGCGCCCCCACCGTCTCGGTGGGGGCCGGGTCATCGTCCGCAGCGCTCCGCGCTGCCGGCCCCGGACCTCTCGCTCCCTCGATAACCACGGGCCCGAAGGGCCGAACGCCGACAGGCGTGAGCACAGTAGGTCATCGCCACACCGGATAGGGCGCAAAGGCCCCGAATACCAAACAGGCACCGACGCGCGAGCCCAACCTCCCGGTGGGGCAGGGAATCGCCCGCAGTGTAAGACGCTACCCGATCCCCAACCGCTACCACCTATTCGCTCTCCCCCCTCAACCCCGCCAAATCCGTCACAATCTCCTGAATCAACACAAACTGCTCGTTCATATTGGCCACCACCTGTTGCAGCTCGGCCATCTGCAGGGCGTAGAACAGCAGGATCACGGCAAAGGCGATGGCGCTGAATAGCCATAACAATCTCAGGCGTCGAAAGCGTCGATCGTTGGCTTCGTCTTTCTGGACGCGGTGAGTGGCCTGGCCGGTGCGCAGCTGTCGCAGCTCCTCGTGGAGTTCCTCGTAGGCAATCTCAAGCGTGGCAAGACGGCCGGTGAGGCGTCGTCCGGACACCGGGTCTGCGGTGTCTCTGGCATGCTCGATGGCTTCGTGCAGCAACGGTGCTTCGGCTTCCTGGCCGGCAAGTATGGAGTCGATCATTCCCATCAGGGCCTTGCGATCCACCTGCTTGCTGATAACACCGGCCGCGCCGCGTGCCTTGGCCTCTTCGACGTACTTTTCGGCATTCTGGGAGGTGTACATAAAGACTGGAATGTCGGCCGTCTCCGGGTCGGCCTTGAGACGGGCGAGTGCTTCGAACCCATTCAGCCCCGGCAACAAATGGTCCAGGAATATCAGATCGAAGACGTCATCCTGAAGTATCCGGAAACCTTCCTCGGCAGAGGCGGCTCCCTGGGTATCCAGGTCGGCCTTCTCAAGCAGTCGGGCGAGGATGATTCGGGCCGTGGAGGAATCGTCGATAATCAGCGCTTGGCCGCGAGACATAGAGATCTCCTTCGAGTCTATTCGCTCCGACCACGGCTGGGCCCCTGATGGACCCGAGAACTGGAGTTTTAAAAACGTTATCCGCTCTTCCGGTAGGACGCAAGCAGGCGCCAACTCAGGGCAGCAGGATCTCGAAAACGCCTCCGCCCAGGGGACCTCCGTTGCTCAGTTGAATATAGCCGTAGCGATCCCCGTTGCGGTGAAGGCGCGCGATCTCTCTGGCGAAAAAAAGCCCCAGGCGGGTATGGCCCTGCTGGAAATCAATGCTGGTGGGGATCTGGCGAGTGGTGTCGAGCATGGCATCGGGATAGCCGGCACCGTCGTCGGCCACCTGGATGACCAGCATGTTTTCCCGCTGGAACGCGCTGATGCGGATGCGCTTGCGGGTATAGCGTATGGCGTTGTTGACCGTGTCGTTGATCACGCCAGCCAGCAGGTCCGCATCGAAATAGCCGCTGAGGGGGCCGACGGCGATGTCTGGCGTAATACAGTGCCCGTCGAGCAGTGGTTTATGGCGAGCCATCTGGGCTTCGATAAAGTCGGGCAGATAATGCTCCTCCAGCCGGGCGGAGAGCGAGTCCTGATCCAGTCGGTAGAGACCTAGCAGTTGCACCAGGTCGCCATGTACCCGCTCGGCTTCATAACGCAGAGTGTTCATGCGGGATTCAGCGGTCTGGTCCGGGAGTTCGCGGCGCAGCTCGTCGAGGGAATGCAGCAGCATTCCCAGCGAGTTTTTCATGTCATGTACGGCGGAAGCCATAATCATGGAAAACTCGACGGGGTGCTCGTTCCCGGCCCGAGGTGGGACTTCGGGCTTTACGCTCTGTGTCATGGCAGGGACTCCACCTTGCTTTTGAGAGCCTGAAAACGGCGTTGCTGGGGATGGTTCTCCGGCAGGTCGGCCACCCTCTCCAGACAGCGACGGCATTCGGTCACCCGGGCGGCGTCCGGCGTCGAGTCCATTGCCTTCAGGTGAACCTGAATCAGATTAAGGTTCAGTGCGATGTGATCGGGAACCAGCTCCAGGGCCTCGCGGAAGGCTTCTGCGGCTTTCCGGAGCTGCCCTGACTCGAACGCTCGAATGCCTTGCCGGGTCAGCCTGCGGGCTTTCAGGCGTTTGCGGAAACTGACGGGCTCGTCGAGCAGCGCATCGATCTCAGCCTGGACCTGCGCATCCCCCTCGTAACGTCTGGAGAGGGCATACAGTCGAGTCTTGGCCTCCTGCTTGCGATCCAGCGTAAACAGGGTGCGTGCCAGCTCCAGTTCGCAATCAACGCTGCCCGAGACTTCGGTGCCGACGACTTCGGAGATGATGGCATCTGCCTCTGCCTGGCGATTCTGTCCCCAGTGTACCCGGGCCTCAAGCCAGCGACCGGTTGCCTGGGCGTCCTCGGCGTCGGGAAAGCGTTTGGTGATGAGCTTGAGGGTCTTGATCGCTTCAGTGGCATGGCTCCGGCCCGAATCACTATCGTCGTCTTCGGCCAGATCACTGAGTGATCGAGCGAGCCCCAGGTAATGGTCCGGATGATCATGAATGCTGTGAGCGCCCAGTTCGACGGTGCGGCGCCAGGCACTGCTCGCGTTTTCAGGGTCCTGGTTCTGGGCCGCCAGTCTGGCCAGTTGCTTCTGACGCAGGATGGCGTTGGGTGAAAGCTCCGCTGCTCGCGCAAGAACCTTCTGGGCGGCGCCCGGTTTACCGCCCAGTTTCAGCGCCTGGGCTAGCTGGTCGTAGGCCTCAATAAGATCGGGCTGCTTTTCCAGCAGGGACTGCAGCGTGTCGATGGCTTCGGGATAGCGCTGCTCGGCGATCAGGATTCGGCCCAGCCCCAACTGGGCCCAGGCGATGTCCCGGGATTGCAGCACGTCCTCATAAATCCGTCGCGCATGGCTGTAGTCGCCGACCTGGTAATACAGGTCGGACAGGGTTTTCAGGATCCAGGTGCGGTAGCGCGGCTGTTCCGGCAGCAACCGCGTACACAGTGAAATGGCCTTGGGATAGTTCTCAAGGTCGATTTCCCGGTTGATGGGTTTCAGGGCCGCGCGCTGCTGCAGCAAGGCGCCCAGACGCTGGTTCAATGCCGCCTGGTTGATGGGCTTGGTGAGGTAGCCATCGGGCTGGTATTCACGAGCACCCATGACCATTTCCCGGGAGGTTTCGGCGGTCACCATGATGAACAGCGACGTGCGCCGCAGCAGCTTGCGGTGGCGCAACTCCTCGAGCACGTGCTGGCCGTTCTTGCCAGCCCCCAGATTGTAGTCGCACAGGACGACGTCGAACGCCTCGTAGGTGCAGGCCTGAACCGCAGCCGGGCCGTCGGAGCAGGCATCGATATGGCCCACGCCCATGCTGCGGAGCATCTGCCGCATGGATAGCCGGAAGTTCTCGAAGTCGTCGACCACCAGAACGCGTAGCCGCGAGTAGTCGATGACACTGGCTGTGTTCGAATCGGAGCGGGCAACCATGTCATTGTCCCTGGACGGCTTTCTTCAGCTGTTTGTTGACCATGGCGCGCAGAGCGGCCGGTTTTACCGGTTTGTAGAGCACCTGGTAGCCGAGCTCAAGAGCCCGATTGCGTACCTCCTCGGCCATGTAACCGGTGATCAGGATTCCGGGAATCTCATCGTTGATCTCATCGCGCAGGCTGTTCATGGCATCCAGGCCGTTTCTGTCGTCGTCGAGTTGGTAATCCGCCAGGATGATATCCGGTTCGTGGCCGTTGAGGGCCTCCCGGGCTTCCTCGAGGCTGCGTGCCGGCGTGACGCGGCAGCCCCAGTTGTTGAGCAGGGCGATCATGCCGTCCAGTATATTCTCATCATTGTCGATGCACAGGACCTGCAGATCCTTGAGGTTGGACAGTCCACGGCTCGAGGACCGGGCGCCCGGTTTGGGCTGCGTCTCTTCGACCGGCGCATCGACGCGCGGTACGGTGATACTGAACATGCTGCCGCGGCCCTGCTTTGAGCGCACGTTGACAGGGTGCTCCAGCATGGTACTGATGCGGTCGACGATCGCCAGGCCCAGGCCCAGACCTTTCTGGTCGCTGGCCTGCTGCAGTCGGCGGAACTCCTCGAAAATCTGCTTGAGTTTGTCCGCGGGAATGCCCGGACCGGTATCCCAGACTTCGATGCGCACATGATCCTTGAGTCGGCGGCACCCGAGCAGGATGCGGCCCTGAGGCGTGTAGCGAATGGCGTTGGACAGGAAGTTCTGCACCACTCGCCGCAGCAGTTGGGGGTCGGAATACACCCAGGCGGAGCAGGGCACCATCTCCAGCGCCAGCGACTGCTCCTGGGCAATGGCCGAGAATTCCGCTGACAGGTGCCGCAGCATATCGCTGAGCGCGAAGCTCGACCGTTTCGGTTCCAGGGCGCCGGCGTCCAGCTTGGAGATGTCGAGCAGGGTGCTGATGATCTCCTCAGCCGCCTCCAGCGAGCTGTCGATGTGGTCGACCAGATCTTTCAGCTCGGTGCCCGACGCCTTGCCAGCCAGGGCGGAGGTGAAAAGCCGGGCGGCATTCAGCGGTTGCAGCAGATCATGGCTGGCCGACGCGAGGAAGCGAGTCTTGCTGACGTTGGCCTGCTCGGCGACTGACTTGGCGTTGAGCAACTGCTCGTTCAGCACCTGCAGTTCCTGGGTGCGCTCCTTGACCCGTTGCTCAAGGTAGATGTTGGTCTCTTTCAGGGCCTGTTCGGTTCGCCGCATGGGCGTGATGTCCTGAAACGTCGTGACGTAGCCGCCGCCGGGAATCGGGCTGCCTTCGATCTGCAGGATCGTGCCGTCGGGCCGGTGCTGCTCGTCGCCAAACGCCAGTCCTTCGCGCATGCAGTGCAGACGGTATTCCACCAGCTCATCGACCTTGCGGGCAGGCAGGTTGGTGACCATGTTGTAGCGGATCAGGTCGGCGAACGGACGTCCGGCGCGAACGAAGCCGCGCGGATAGTTGAACATCTCCAGGTAGCGCTGGTTCCAGACCACCAGTTGCTGCTGATGATTGACCACGGCCACACCCAGGCTGATGTTCTCGATGGCCGATTGCAGCAGTTCGCGGCTGAAGGTCATCGCTTGGGAGGCTTCGTCGACAATGCTGACCACGTCTTCGATCTGCATGTCGCGCCCGGTCAGCGTGGATTCCAGCACCACCCGTGCCGTGGACGCCCCGATCACCGATGCAAGCTGGCGCTCCACGTACTTCATCAGATGGGTGCTGGCCGGGCGCTGGGGCGACAGGCGGGTGGCGTTGCGTCGCTCATAATTGCGGAACAGGGTAAAGGCCCGTTCTTCGCCCATGAAGCGATCGGCGACGGCCTGGAGGTCGGAGGTCAGGATCTCGCCTTCCCAGACCTGTTGCTGCGGGCTGTCGGCCTTGGGCTCGGGATCATGGAAGAAGGACGCAATCTGGATCTTTTCACGAACCCGTTGGCGGGTGAACAGCGACAGCACGACATAGAGCAGGGTGTTGCAGCCGAGACTCCAGATAATGCCATGGCTGATCTGGTCCAGTTCCAGTCCGAACAGCGCCGTGGGCCGCGTCCAGCCCATGCCCATGAAACCACTGTCGATCAGTGAGTCGCCCAGCCAGCCGGTGGAGGCCAGCGTGGGGATCAGCAGGGTGTAGGTCCACAGCAGGAAACCCACCGCAAGGCCCCATACCGCACCGGTATGGTTGCCACGCCGCCACAGGATGCCGCCCACCAGCGCCGGGCCAAACTGGGCGGCGGCGGCGAAGGACAGCAGTCCGAATGCGGTCAGGCTGTAGTCGGCGCCCGCCAGGCGGTAGAAGCCATAGGCGGTCAGCAGGACCACGAAGATGGCCACCCGCCGGATGGCCAGCAGCAGATAACTCAGATCGCCCCGGCGGCTCATTCGCGGGTGAAAGAACTTGAGCAGGGCGGGCATGATGATCTCGTTGCTGACCATGGTGGCAATGGCCACGGCGCAGACGATCACCATCGCCGCGGCCGCGGAGCCGCCCCCCAGGAACGCGAGTACCGCCAGCCACTGCTCTCCGGCCAGTATGGGCAGGCTCAGGATCATCACGTCCGGGTTGGTGCTGGAGGCGGTGGGCGAGAGCAGCCCGGCCGCCGCGATGGGCACCACGAACGCGCTGGCGATGACCAGGTAGGCCGGCATGGCCCAGCGTGCGGTATCCAGATCACGATGATCGGTATTCTCCACCACCATGACGTGGAACTGTCGTGGCAGGCAGATGATGGCCAGCATGGCCACGAGAGTCTGGGTCGCGAAGGCAATGGGCTGGATGCCGTCCGTGGTGAGCTGTCCCACGAGGTCGGCGTCCCGGATACGTCCGAACAGGTCGCCGAAGCCGTCATAAAGGCCGTAGCCGACAAACAGGCCTACCGCTACGAACGCCACCAGTTTGATCACCGACTCGAACGCCACCGCCTGGATCATGCCCCGGTGGTGCTCCGTGGACTCCAGGTGCCGCGTGCCGAAAAGCACGGTGAACGCGGCCAGCGCCAGCGTGATGTACCAGGCCGAGTCGTTCCAGATGCCTTCAGTCAGCGATGGTCGATACAGTCCATCCGGCTCCGACAGCACGTTGAAGCCCATGGCGATGGCTTTTAGCTGCAGCGCAATGTAGGGCACGCTGCCCACCAGTGCGAAGACTGAGATCAGCGCCGCCAAGGATTGGGACTTGCCGTAGCGTGAGGCGATAAAGTCGGCGATCGATGTGCTGTTGCTGCGTTTACTGATGTAGATGATGCGTCGCAGCAGGGTGGAACCGAACAGGAAGATCAGCAGCGGGCCGAGGTAGATCGGCAGGAAGGCCAGACCTTCCTGGCTGGCCCGGCCAACGGCGCCGTAGAAGGTCCATGAGGTGAAGTAGACCGCCAGTGACAGGGCATAGATGTGGGTGCGCGCAAACCGGCGCCGATAGAGTCCGGAATGGCGGTCTCCCGCCCAGGCAATAAAGAACAGCAGGGAGATATAGCAGAATGAAATGAGGACGAGTAACCAGCCACTCAGCATAGACGGACTTCGCTGTGGAATTCGGGGGAAAAATGGATCGTGATCGGAGCTTCGGCGTCAGCTGCAGGCCGCCCCGAGAAGGCGGTCGTCGTCGCTCAGCTCCATCAGGGACTGGGTTTCCGCCTTGCCTTCGTCATTGACCGGAACCAGCTCCTGCGACGCGCAGTTGAGCAGATACACCTGCTCGGTTACCGCATCAGTATAGGACTTTTCGAACTGGTACAGGTAAAAGGTCACCACGTCGGGGTTCTGATCCGTGCGAACGATACTGTTTGTATCGAGAACGGTAAACCGGACCACTTGTGGCACCACCAGGCTCCAGGGGCGCCAGATCGCACTTTCCGACTGTTTGTTGACCACCACAGCGCTGTCCGGCAGTTGCGCGCTTTTGTGATCGAACCAGGTGTACTCGCCGTGAGCCAGGAACCCCAGCATGCCCGCTCCGGCGAACACCGGCACCAGCCAGCGCGGTGCGCGATTGCGGGTGGCCGCGCGGATACCGTAGGCCAGGCCGGCGGCTCCCAGGCCTGCAAAGATGGTTGCGACAAAATTCCAGAACATCGGTATTCCTTAAATAAAACGGGCTTCCCCCGCAAGGGAAGCCCGTTCGTTAGCGTCATGCAGCACGCTGCATTGAACTACATTTCGTCTTAATGGTCGACTGCGTCGCCGGCACCGCGGGGGTAACGCACGCTTTCGACCAGTTCCTGGATCTCGACCGGCGGCTCCTCGGTTGCCGAGGATACGGAGAACGCCACCACAAAGTTGATGACGGCACCCACCGCACCGATGGACAGCGGCGAAATGCCCAGGACCCAATTCTCCGGCGTATCCGCCAGGTTGTTGGTGCCCGGGATGAACAGCCAGCCCTTGTAGACGAAGATGTAGACCAGGGTGAAGGCCAGACCGGTCAGCATGCCGGCGATGGCGCCCTTGTTGTTCACCCGCTTGGAGAAGATCCCCATCATCAGGGCGGGGAACAGCGACGCCGCGGCAATACCGAAGGCCAGCGCCACCACCTGGGCTGCAAACCCGGGCGGATTGGCCCCCAGGTACGTGGCCACGACGATGGCCACGGACATGGATATCCGCGCGGCCAGCAGCTCGCCTTTCTCCGAAATGTTCGGGTTAAACGCACCCTTGATGAGGTCGTGACTGACCGCCGAGGAGATCGCCAGCAGCAGCCCCGCCGCCGTCGACAGGGCGGCTGCTAGACCACCCGCGGCAATCAGGCCGATGACCCAGCCGGGCAGGTTGGCGATCTCCGGGTTGGCCAGCACCAGGATGTCCCGGTTGACCTCCAGCTCGTTACCCTGCCATCCGCGGGCCTGGGCCTCGCTCTGGAAAGCCGGCACGTCATTGTAGAGTTGGATACGGCCGTCGTTGTTCTTGTCCGTGTACTGGATCAGCCCGGTGACTTCCCACTCCTTCACCCAGTTGGGACGATCGTCGTACTGGATGGGCTCGGAAGACGGGCCTTCCGGATAGATGGTGTTCATCAGGTTCAGGCGCGCCATGGAAGCAACGGCCGGTGCGGTCAGGTAGAGCAGGGCGATAAACACCAGGGCCCAGCCTGCGGACCAGCGCGCATCAGCCACCTTCGGTACCGTGAAGAAGCGGATGATGACGTGTGGCAGGCCGGCGGTACCGATCATCAGCGACAGGGTGAACAGCACCATGTTGAGCTTGTTGTCCACATCCGCCGTGTACTCATTGAAGCCCAGGTCGGTGATGACCTGGTTGAGTTTCTCCAGGATCGGCATGCCGGAGGCGCTGTGATCGGAGAACAGGCCCAGGGCCGGGATCGGATTGCCGGTCAGTTCCAGCGAGATGAAGATCGCAGGAATGGTGTAGGCGATGATCAGCACGCAGTACTGCGCGACCTGAGTGTAGGTGATGCCTTTCATACCGCCCAATACGGCGTAGACGAAGACAACCACCGCGGCAATGATCAGACCCATGGTGGCGTCTACTTCCAGGAAGCGGGAGAAGGCCACACCGGCACCGGCCATCTGGCCGATAACGTAGGTGACCGACGCCACGATCAGGCAGACCACCGCCACCATGCGGGCGTTCTTGCTGTAGAAGCGGTCACCGATGAACTCGGGCACCGTGAACTTGCCGAACTTGCGCAGGTAGGGCGCCAGCAGCATGGCCAGCAACACGTAACCGCCGGTCCAGCCCATGAGGAACGTGGAGTTGGCGTAACCACCGGCGGCAATCAGGCCCGCCATGGAAATGAAGGATGCCGCGGACATCCAGTCGGCGCCGATCGCCGCACCGTTGGTGATCGGATGGACACCGCCACCGGCCACGTAGAAGTCCTTGGTGCTGCCGGCTTTCGCCCAGATGGCGATGGCAATGTAGAGGGCAAAGGAGCCCCCGACGAACAATAGGTTAATCGCAAACTGGCTCATCGGTCTTACTCCTCATGCAGGCCGAATTTTCGGTCGAGCGCGTTCATTCTCCAGGCATAGAAAAAGATCAGGACAATGAACGTGATGATCGAGCCTTGCTGGGCGAACCAGAATCCGAGGTCAGTACCGCCGACACTGATGCCGGCCAGGAGGGGGCGGAAGAGCATTCCGCAGCCGTAGGACACGAAGGCCCAGACGACCAGGCATCCGACAATGAGCCGGAGGTTTGCCTTCCAGTATTTCACTGCGTTTTCGGGGTTGTGCGACATTGCAGCTCTCCAATGTTGTTTTTATTGAACAAGTTGAATTGGTAGGCCTTTTTTTGGAATGGAACGTTATAATTAATTTTCTTCCATTTTTCCCAATATCAGACTCTACCCCTGCCCGGGCTGATAGATATTGGCAAAAAGTCTAAGAACGCAATCATTAGTTCTTAAAACTCTTTTCAACGGTGGGTTTTGCTCGGCCCGACGTGCGCCGGATAGCAAAATTCAATGGGATTTCATGGACTTCAGCCGACGTCCGACACGCAGCTTATGTTCCAGTTGCCCGAGCGATTCGATGCCCTGGCGACGGGCGTAGTGCAGGGCAATGAGAGCCAGTTCCGCGGTGGCCATGGCATCGGCGGCGGCGTGGTGGCGTTCGCTGACCTCCAGCGCGAAATGGTCGACCCAGTCGTCGAGCCGCGCCTTGTCGGGCAGGGCGCCGGGAAAGAGAGCGGGCAGGATTTCCGCCACGTCGAGCCAGGTGTGACTGGCGCCGTAGCCGAGCTGGGTTTTCAGGGTCCGCTCCAGGAAGCGCCGGTCGAAGTCGGCGTGGAAGGCGAGCACGGGATCGCCGTCCATCCACAGCAGCAGGCGCAGCAGGGCTTCCTCGGTCTCGTGGCCGCGGGTCAGCGCCTCCGGGCCGATGCCGTGGATCAGCACCGTTTCCCGTATATCGAGTTCCGGGCGCCGCAGGACGAGATCGAACTGATCACGCAGGGGAATGCTGAGTCTGTCGATGGCCACCGCGCCGATGGCAATGACCTGGTCCTTTCCCGTGTTGAGTCCCGTGGTTTCCAGGTCCAGTACGATCAGTCGCTGCTCCTCGAACGGCGTGTCACCGGCACGCTTGGCCGTCGGCAGGTGCGCGGGGTCCAGCTTCCCGGCGTCCTTCTTTAGCGCAACTTGGCTGAACCAGTGTTTCAGGCGATCGAACATGGGCATCTACAGCTGATAGGTGACTTCCAGCTTTTGCTGGAGCCGTTGGGCCTGGCGGAAGGATTCGCGCAGAATGCGCCGGTCCAACGGGTTCAGGTCGTCGGGGTTGATGTAGTTGTTGAGCGCCAGGCCCTGGCGCGCCTGCTCCTGATGGGCCCGCATGCGGATGGCCTGGATCAGTCCGTAGGCTTCCTTCCAGGCGTTGGCGTCCTTGCGGTCGAACACACCCTGACGGGCGAGTAGCTCCATGCGCTCCACCGTGTTGGCCTCGGTGATGCCGTTGGCCAGCGCGAAGACCCGCACCGATTCCACGAATGGCGCCAGCCCCTGGCGCTTCAGGTCCAGGGTGTTCTTTTCGCCGTCGCTGGCGTAGCGGAAGCCGCGAAAAATGGTCAGCGGCGGGCGGCGGGTGACTGCATTGCCGGCCAGCATTTTCTGGAACAGGTCGTTCTTGGTGATGCGCTTGACGATCCGTTCCTGCAACTGCTCCAGCGGCTCGCGAGGGCCGAACACCGCGCGCATGTCGAGAAAGATCGAGGAGTACACCAGGTTCTGCGGTGTCGACGCGTCAATGAAGCGGACAAACCAGTCGTCCCATTCGCGGCTGCTCAGGCACAGCTTCGGATTGCTGGCCATGATGTTGCCCTTGCACAGGGTAAAGCCGCATTCGGCCAGCTCCTGGTTGACCGTCTCGGCAAAGGGCAGGAGCCGTTCGCGTACCTCGTCTCCGGTCATGCCGTCGGGTGGGTCGAACAGGATCCCGTTGTCCTGGTCGGTCAGCAGCGTCTGCTCCTGGCGTCCCTCGCTGCCGAACGTCAGCCAGGTAAAAGGTATGCCGGGGTCGTTGCGCTCTATGTTCAGTTCCAGCACCCGTCGTACGGTCACGTCGTTGAGGGTGGTGATGATCTTGACGATCTGCCCGGAATCGGCCCCGTGGGCGAGCATGGTGTCCACCAGGCGGGACACCTGGGCGCGGAGGCTCACCAGCGTGCGCAGGTGAGTGGCGGTGGCGATGGTACGGGCCAGGTGGACCAGATCCACCCGCTGCAGGGAGAACAGGTCTCGCTGGGACACGACGCCGACCAGGGTATCTTCCTCGTCCACCAGGCACAGGTGGGCAAAGTGGTGTTCGGCCATCAGCATGGCGGCCTGGAACGCGTCGGCGACGACCAGCAACCGGTGCGGATCCGGCGTCATCACCTGGCGGATCGGGGTTTCCAGGGTGGCGGTCTGCTCAGCCACCATCGTGCGCAGGTCCCGCAGGGTAAAGATGCCGACGGGCTGGCGGGCGTCGTTGGTCACGACGATGCTGCCCACGTCGTTCTCGTGCATGCGGGCAACCGCCTTGCGCACCGGGCTGTCCGGCGAGCAGACGATGGGGTTACGCAGGGCGTAGCGTTCCAGCGGTGTATCCAGCGAATGGGTCGGGCTGATCGACGCCATGGCGCCGGACTGGATGCGCTGGTTGACCTGGTCCAGCAGGCTGCTGACCCCGCGCAGGCAGAAATCCCGGAACGGATCGCTTTCCGAAAACAGGGTGACGAAGGCATCGTGGTCCAGGCTCAGGCAGAAGGTGTCACCGTGGGCCCGGTGCAGGGTCCGGGTGGGGCGCTCGCCGATAAGCGCCGCCAGAGGGAAGCATTCCCCCTGGCTGATCTCGAAGGTTGTGACGGGCTCGCCGTCCTTGCCATTGCGTTCGCCGCGGATCAGCCCCTGCTTGACCACGTTGAACGTCCGGACCGGCCCTTCGTCGGGAGACAGGACCACATCGTTGTCGGCGAAGAAACGCAGCGAGGCATGTTCGGCGAAGTGCGCCAGATGGGCTTCGTCCATGTTGGCAAACGGCGTGTGCTCGCGCAGGAACGCCATGATCGCGCGGGTGTTCTGGGGGTGCTGGGTTGGCGTCTCGGCTACCATGGGTCGTTTTCCGGGTGGGCCTGGGGCTCCGTTGTCGTTGTGCTGACAGTGTAGATGAAAGCGGTATCCGCCATGGAGAAGCGGACACCGTTTAAGACTAATGTACAACGGCAGAAAGCGCCTGGAATGGTTAAGGTGTGCGCAGTTATCTCGTGACTGATCTCCGTCGGGATAACTGTCTGTGGTGTCTGAAAGCTTAAGGGAAGTTTCTTCCCGAATTATGCTCCCCCCGGTCCCCTCCGGGGGTTTTTTCGTTCTGGGCCCTGCATTCCGTCCATTTCCCTCCGCTTCCTTGCTTTCCTGGCTGGTGGTACAGTCTTTTCGTCCGGGTCTTTGCCGTATGTCCGGATGTGAGAGACAGCAAGCATCAGGTTGAACCATGACCACAAAAGACGAACGGCTCAGCTTCCTGGAGGAAATGAGCGACGTCCGCCGCATCAAGCGACCCAACCGCGCCGACGTGCAAGCCTCCCGTTCCATGACTCCCGGCCACCTGGAACGTCAGCGGGCCGCCGTTGACGAGGCGCCCAAGGACCGCAATCCACTGACCGGTGACAACGTTGACCCGCTCAAGAGTCACGACGTGCTCGCGTATCAGCGCCCAGGCATTCAGCATGGCGTCTATCGCAAGTTGCGCCTGGGCCAGTACCAGATCGATGCCCGCCTGGACCTGCATCGCATGACCGTCGACCAGGCGCGGTTGGAAGTGTTCAGTTTCATCAACGAGTGCGTGACCCACGGCGTACGCACCGCCTTGATCCTGCACGGCAAGGGGGAGCGGAACCCGGACGGCATTGCCCAGCTCAAGAGTTATCTCGCCAAATGGCTGCCGGAGCTGGACGCGGTCATGGCTTTTCACTCGGCCCAGAGACATCATGGCGGCACCGGTGCGGTCTACGTCATGTTGCGTAAAGGCGAGAAGGACAAGCAGCGCAACCGCGAACGCCACGGCTTCAAATAGAAATTCCTGAGAACTGCAATGATGAGCGACACGTAATGGGGTGGCGCCAGGATTTGTGTTGCAATAGGCTCGTGTGAAATCAACCGGGAGTTTTTTCATGCGTAAGCTGATATGGGTTGCCGTGCTGGGTGTGGCGCTTGCCGGCTGCAGTAAGGATCGTGTGATCTGGGACGATAACGGCAAGGTGGACGAAGCCACCCAGAATCGGGAAGTCTGGGATGACAACGGCAAGATCGATGATTCCGAAGACCGCGAGTTCTGGGATAGCAACGGCAAGATGGATTCCGGCGAACGCAAAATCTGGAATGACAGCAACGGCGAGCCGGTCATCGAATAGCCCGGATTGTCGACCTTCCTTCCAGCCAGCGCACAAGGGCTGTCATAAACACGCCGGGCTTTGCCCGGCGTTGTTGTTTGGGCTTTCTCAAAATCCCATACCCTCCCACTTGACGATGACGGCCGGTTACGGGAATGTCTTTACCCTGGGGCTCGCGCCTTTGCCCCGATTGGCCATCGAATTGCCACAGGGAGATGCGCATGGCACACCCACAGCAAGACGTCCTCTCGACGGTCGTGCGCTGGCTGGAGGCCGGCGAGCGGGTCTGGCTCTGTACCATCCTTGAAACCTGGGGCTCTTCGCCCCGACCCGCCGGTTCGATGCTGGCTGTCACGGCATCGGGGGCCTGGGCCGGGTCGGTGTCTGGAGGATGCCTGGAAGAGGACCTGCTGCATCGGACGGCGTCGCTCGAGGCGGGTGATGCACCGCGGGTGATTGACTACGGCATTTCCAACGCCGATCAGGGGCGCTTCCGGTTGCCCTGTGGCGGACGTATCCGTCTGTTGGTGGAGCCACTGCGTCGCATCGAGCACCTGGAACCGCTGGCCGGGCTGGTGGCGGCCATGGAGTGCAACCAGGCGGTTCGACGCAGTGTGACCCTTGACGACGGAGCGGTCATCGTCGAAAGCGGAGGTGACTGGGCCACCGGCATCCACGAAGACGACACCGGTGTGCATCACGTCATCGGCCCGGAGTGCCAGCTGCTGCTGGTCGGGGCGGGCGAGGTGGCGTCCCATGTCGCCGTGTTTGCGCGGCGCTGCGGGTTTGCGGTGACGCTCTGCGAACCCCGCGAAACCTTCCTCAAGGGCTGGCAGGACGATGATACGCCGGTCGTGACGGCCCTGCCGGATGATCTGATCATGCAGTCCTACAGCGATCGTTTCAGTGGCGTACTGGCACTGGCCCATGATCCGCGTGTGGATGACCTGGCCCTGCTCGCCGCCCTGCGGGCCGACTGCTTCTACGTGGGTGCCATGGGTTCCCGTGAGACCTCCCGGGCCCGACGTGAGCGCCTGATCTCCCTGGGGCTGGATGATGTCCGGCTCGAGCAGTTGCACGCCCCCATCGGCATCGCCATCCGCAGCAAGACACCGGCGGAAATCGCCGTTTCGATCATTGCGGATCTGGTGGACGCCCGACACCGTTTGCTGGCCGACGACAGCTCACTATAATAGCCGCCAAATGCAGGCGGAAACCGTTCGTTCCGGGCCCGTCTGACCCGTATCGCCGTCGTTGCCGGAGTCGCCATGTTCGATGTTACCCGTTACGCCCGGGTTGCCCAGTCGCTGATCGAGGCGGGCCAGTTCCTGTACGCCAATGGCTGGTCGCCGGCCACCAGCTCCAATTACTCCGCCCGCATTGACGACGACCACGTCGCCATCACGGTTTCCGGCCGCCACAAGGGACAGCTGGCGGCCGGTGACATCATGGTGGTGGACCTGGACGGACGTCCGGTACAGAGCGCCACCAAAGCCTCGGCGGAAACCCTGCTGCACACCGTGCTGTACCGGCAGTTTCCCGAGGTGGGCGTGGTGCTGCATACGCATTCGGTCAACGCTACGGTGTTGAGCCGGGCGCTGGCGGATGCCGGCCGGCTGGAGCTGCGCGACTACGAGTTGCAGAAAGCGTTTCCGGGCATCAGCACCCACGAAACGGCCCTGACCGTGCCGATTTTCGACAACACCCAGGAGATTGACGCCCTGTCGCGTGAGACCGCCGACTGGTTCGCGGCTCACCCGGAGCAGCCGGGTTATCTCATCCGCGGGCACGGCCTTTATACCTGGGGAAAGACCATGGCAGACTGTTTGCGCCATGTGGAAGCATTTGAGTTCCTGTTCGCCTGTGAACTGGAAATGATGAGGGTGACACGATGACAACGCTGCGAATCTATCGCGAACAACAGCCGGATCAGCCGGAGGTGCTGACCGAATCGCCCGAGGAGATCCAGCGGCTGCTGGGGGAGCAGGGCGTACGCTTCGAGCAGTGGCCGACCCGCGACCTGCCGGCCAACGCCAGCCAGGACGACATCCTGACCGCCTACGCCGACGAGGTGGCGCGCCTGCAAGCGGAGTGTGGCTTCCAGACCGCTGATGTGGTCAGCCTGACCGCCGACAACCCCAATAAGGAGGCGGCGCGCCAGAAATTCCTGGACGAGCACACCCACAGCGAAGACGAAGTCCGCTTCTTCGTGCGCGGTCAGGGCCTGTTCTACCTGCACTTCGGCGACAGGGTCTACGCGGTGCTGTGTCAGAAGAACGACCTGATCAGCGTGCCCGACGGCACCCGCCACTGGTTTGATATGGGGCCCGAGCCCGAGTTCACCTGCATCCGCCTGTTCTCCAATCCCGACGGCTGGGTGGCGAGCTTCACCGGCGAGGACATCGCCAGCCGCCTGCCGCGCTACGAAGGCATGCTGGGAGCGGCCGGATGATCCGGGTTGTCGTCACCGATATTGAAGGCACGACCAGTTCCATCTCCTTCGTGCACGAGGTGCTGTTTCCCTACGCCACCGAGCACATGGCGGCGTTCGTGCGAGAACACGCCGGCGAGCCGGAAGTAAGGGCCCAACTGGACGCGGTCGCCGAACAGAGCGGTCGCGATGCGGCGGATCTGGATGCCCTGGTGGCGGAGCTGCAACAGTGGATCGCGGAAGACCGCAAGGCGACACCCCTGAAAACACTGCAGGGCATGATCTGGGAGCATGGCTACCGCAGCGGTGATTTCCAGGGCCACATCTACGATGACGCCGCCGATAAACTGCGCGAATGGCACGACCGCGGCCTGCGACTCTACGTCTACTCGTCCGGCTCCGTGCAGGCCCAGAAGCTACTGTTCGGCCACAGCCGCTGCGGTGATATGACGCCGTTCTTCAGCGGCTATTTCGATACCCGCATCGGCGCCAAGCGCGAACCGTCGGCCTATCAGTCGATCCTGGAAGAGCTGGGCGTGGAGCCTGCGACCGTGCTGTTCCTGTCCGACGTGGAAGCGGAGCTGGCCGCCGCCGACAGCACCGGCATGGCCACCGTCCTCCTGGTTCGCGATGGCGAGCCGCAAGAGAGCGAGTACCGGGTCGCCCGGAATTTCGCGGAGGTGGACGCCCTGATTGCAGAGATCGACGAATACCATCCCTGATGGTCCCGCTGCGCCATTGGGGCGCCGATTACGTACACTGAACATGACGGGGCAGGGCCGACCCCCCTGCCGATCATGCGCTGCTGTGTCGGATCCGGAATCGTGCGTCTTCTGAGTATTGCGTTGTTATCAGTCGCCGTGGGTTTGCTGGCGGGGTGCAATCCCTTCTCTGCACCCACGGACATGATGGACGAGTACGTCGAGCGTGTTGCCCGCGTGCTCGACGAAGACGCGCATCTGTCGCCCATCCCCGTGGCCGACCTGTTCCCGCGCCGTCGGGAGCGCCGCCTGCCGATGCCCGAGCTGGATCTGGGCATGCTCGACTTTCTTTCCCTGTATGGCTGCGAACTGCAGGTGGTTGTGGGCGAGCGCAATTCGGGCCTGGGGCGGGTGATGCAGCCGTCCAACGTGTTGCGCTACGAAGTGCGTTTCATCAACGCCGCCGAGGACTGCCTGCCGACCCTGGCCGAGAAGAAAGAGCTGCAGGCCGCCGTCCGCCAGGCGCGCCGCTCCAAGATCGACAGCCTTCCGATCGCCATCTGGAACGCCACCTGGGCAACCGAGGAAATCGAGCGCCTGTTCACCCGCACCGAGGGCGTCTATCCGCTGGACGCGACCGGGGCCACGGTCGACGACCTGACGACGGACGTGAACCTCATGAATGCCCGCTTGTCAGCGTTGCTGGCCGGCCGCACCGGCACCGATCTGGGCTTCCTCGACAACGTCCAGCAGCGCTGGCAGGCGGAGGACCGCCTGGGGCAGCTGATCAAGAGCGCGTTGCTGCTGACGACCCGCCTGAACGACGCCGCGGACCTGGTCGAGCGGCGCCTGGCGGACTATCCCCTGTGCCTGAACGGCAAGACCAATCCGGACGCCGACATCGCCAGGAACATGTTCTACGCGGTTTACGCCGAGCGGGTGCAACCATACATGGCGGCGGTGGATCGGGCCCGTGTCGGCCTGGTGGCAGGATTCGCCGAGCTGGCGGCCATGCAGCAGGCGGTGATGCCCGAGGCATTCGGGCCGTATTACCGCCGCTACCTGAAGCAGAGTGGTGACGAGAGTATCTGGGCCGGGCTCGATGCCGCGGTGCAGCGCCACACGGAGAGCTGGCAGCGCCTGCTCAAGCAGTGCGGGATGACGCCTGGGGCGAGCTGACGCCCGGTGAGATCCTGGGCACCGTGTGTGGCCCGGTAGATCAGCGCTGGCTTTCCGGCGTGACCCGCAGGATTTCCTCGATGGTGGTCTCGCCGGCCGCCACTTTCTGCGCGCCGCTGAGGCGCAGCGAGCGCATGCCATCCTTGTAGGCGCCGATGCGCAGTTGCTCCAGGTCACAGCCGTCGTCTACCTGGCTGCGCAGGGCCGGCGACAGCTGCAGGATCTCGTAGACCCCGGCGCGGCCACGGTAGCCCGTGTTGCGACATTCCAGGCAGCCGCCGGGCGCGAAGACGCTGCTGGGCCTGGGCGCTTTCCAGGGCCGCGTCAGGTCGGTCCAGGCCTTTTCGTCGATCTCCGCCGGCTGCTTGCAGCTGGGGCAGAGCGTCCGGACCAGCCGTTGGGCCATCACCCCCAGGACCGTCGCCCGAATCAGGTAGGAGGGAATGCCCAGCTCGATCAGTCGGGTGATGGCGCTGGGGGCGTCGTTGGTGTGCAGGGTGGAGAGCACCAGGTGGCCCGTGAGCGCCGCCTGGACAGCCATCTCCGCGGTCTGCAAATCGCGGATCTCGCCCACCATGATGATGTCCGGGTCCTGGCGCAGCAGCGCTCGAACGCCGGCCGCGAAGCTCAGCTCGATGCTGTGCTGCACCTGCATCTGGTTGAAAGCCGGCTCCACCATCTCGATGGGGTCCTCGATGGTGCAGATGTTGACCTCCGGCGTGGCCAGCTGCTTGAGCGTGGAGTAGAGCGTGGTGGTCTTGCCCGACCCGGTGGGGCCGGTGACCAGCACGATGCCGTGGGGCTGCTCGGTCATCGCTTTCCAGCGCTGGATGTCTTCCTTGCTGAAGCCGAGCTGGTCGAACCCTTTGAGCAGCACATCCGGATCGAAGATCCGCATGACCATCTTCTCGCCGAACGCCGTAGGCATGGTGGCCAGACGCAGCTCCACTTCGCTGTTGTCCGGCTTGCGGGTCTTGATGCGGCCGTCCTGGGGTTTGCGTTTTTCCGCTACGTTGAGGCGCCCCAGGATCTTCAGGCGACTGACCACCGCAACGCCCACCTGATCGGGGAACTCGTAGACATTGTGCAGCACGCCGTCGATGCGGAAGCGCACCTGGGTAATCTCCCGGCGCGGCTCAATGTGGATATCGCTGGCGCGTTGGTCGAACGCGTATTGCAGCAGCCAGTCGACGATCTTGACCACGTGCTGGTCGTTGGCGTCCGGGTTTTCGTTCTCCCCGAGATCCAGCAACTGCTCGAAATTATGCAGGTTAGCGGCGCCCTGCTTGGTCGCGCCAATGGCTTTGCTGACGGAACTGGCAAGCTGGTAGAACTCGACGGTAAAGCGGCGAATGCCTTCCGGGTTGGCGACCACCCGTTTGATGTCCTTCTTCAGGACCTGGCCCAGGTTGCTTTCCCAGTCGGACTTGAAGGGTTCGGCGCTGGCGATCCAGATTTCCTCCGGATGGATCTCCACCGCCAGGATGCCGTGGCGCTGGGCGAAGGCGTAGGACATCACTTTGGAAATGGCCGCCACGTCAATCTTCAGCGGATCGATGTGGTAGTAGGGCTGTTCCGCCCATTCGGCCAGCCATTGCGTCAGCCGTTCCAGGTCCAGTTTGCGTTGCGACTGCCGGCTCACCAGGCCGGCTTCGGCAATCACCGTCAGCGGGTGTCGTTTGGCAGCGTCCGCGCCCAGGTTGGCCGTCAGCACCCGTTCCGCATCCTCCTGGGCAATCAGTCCCTGTTCCACCAGGGCGGTGCAGACATCGCGCAGGGTCAGTGATGTGCGCGCAGGAGCGGGGAAGGTGGCGGTGGACATGGCGTTAGGACAACTCCGGCCGGTTGAGTTTCAGGTGCACCATAGCAGAAACGAACAGTGCCAGGGTGAGCGTCGCGCCCAGCACGGGGGCGAGTGCGCCCTGGCTGAGCCAACTGCCGACGACGAACTGGGTGAAGTAGAAAATCAGCACAAAGGCCAGCCAGATCAGGCCCCGGTTGTGGCCGCGCCACACCGCCGGCGTGAAAAACACCAGCGGCAGCAGCTTGACGGACAGGATCAGCGGCAGGGAAATGGCCGGATCCGGTGCCGGATAGAAGGTGGTCGCGACCAGCATGACCAGCAGGGCCGCGAACAGCCACTGGCAGACGTGTCGGGACAGGCGGGCGCGGGGCGACTGCAGCATCGGTCTATCCCGTCAGCTTCGTGGCCAGGCGGGCCAGGCGCTCGCCCAGGGTCTGGCAGATGGTTTTTTCGTCCTCGGTGAGCGGCCTGGGCTGATCGGTTCCCGCCCAGTGACTGGCGCCGTATGGGGTGCCGCCGGCGTCGGTCCGGGACAGGGCGGGCTCGGTGTAGGGGACGCCCGTTATCAGCATGCCGTGGTGGAGCAGCGGGATTGCCATCGACAGCAGTGTGGCTTCCTGCCCGCCGTGCAGGCTGCCGGTCGATGTGAACAGGGAGGCCGGTTTATCCACCAGGGCGCCGTTGAGCCAGAGATCGCCGGTGCTGTCGAGGAAATGCTTGAGCGGGGCCGCCATGTTGCCGAAACGGGTGGCGCTGCCCAGGGCGAGGCCGGCGCAGTGGCGCAGCTCTTCGGTGGTGCAGTAAACGGCGCCATCAGCGGGGACCGGTGGCGCGCTGGCTTCGGTGTCGGGGGACACCGGCGGCACCGTCCGGACGCGGGCTTCGAGACCCTGGCGTTCGATACCACGGGCGACCTGCAACGCCATCTCCGCAGTGTGGCCGCCGCGGCTGTAGTAGAGCACGAGAATGTAGGGGGATTCGCTCATCGTGGGGCCTCAGAGAATGTCCAGAACCGCTTCCGGCGGGCGGCCCAGGGCGGCCTTGCCGTTGTGGATGACAATCGGCCGTTCGATCAGTTTGGGGTGGCTGACCATGGCCTCGATGATCTGCTCGTCGCTGAGGCTGGCGTCCGACAGGCCCAGTTCCTTGTAGACGGATTCGCCCTTGCGCAGCAGCTCGCGGGCGGCCAGGCCCAACTGGCTCAGTATGTCCCGCAGTTCGTCGGCGGTCGGCGGTGTTTCCAGGTAGCGGATCACCTCCGGCTGGATGCCTTTCTCTTCCAGCAGGGCCAGGGTCTGGCGGGATTTCGAGCAGCGCGGATTGTGGAAAATGCGGGTGGCTTCTGTCATCGTTTCTGCCTTGATTCAGGTTGTTCCGAAAGCGTCAGCAAGCAGTCTAACAGGAGGCATGGGGTTGCAGTACATTCAAAGGGTTAAACGGTGCGGGCGGCTTCTGGTGACGGGCTGTATCCTGGTGCTGCTGGCCGCCTGTGACCGCGCCGCGTTCGAGGATGCGCGCGGCGATACCCTGAACTGGGATGACTTGCGCGGCCAGTGGGTGGTGGTCAACTACTGGGCCGAGTGGTGCAAGCCCTGCCTGGAGGAAATTCCCGAGCTGAACCGGCTGGATCGTTCCGGGCGCATCACCGTGCTGGGGGTGAACTTCGATGGCATCACCGGTCAGCCCCTGCGTGACGTGGCGCGCAAGATGGACATTGATTTCCGGCTGCTCGCAGAGGATCCGGGGCCCAAGCTGGGCTGGGATCTGCCGGTGGGCCTGCCGGCGTCGTTCGTGGTCAACCCGGACGGGGAGCTGGTGGAAACCCGTTTTGGCGCCCAGACCGAAGACGGTTTGATGGAGCTGATGCAGCCGTGAATTTCAAGCGCGATTTGTCCCGGTCGCGCTGATAGAATGGCCCACCATCCCGACAACATTTTCAGTACAGAGCCCGATAATCGCCCCATGTCGAATACTTTCGTACACCTGCGCGTTCACTCCGAATATTCCCTGGTCGACGGCCTGGTCCGCATCAAGCCGTTCATCAAGCAGGTAGCCGACCTGGGCATGCCCGCGGTCGGTCTGACCGAGCAGTCGAACATGTGCTCGCTGGTGCGTTTCTACAAGGCGGCCATGGGCGCCGGCATCAAGCCCATCATCGGCGCCGACATCTGGCTGAGCAATCCGGATGAGCCGGAGAACCCCTTCCGCCTGACCTTGATGGCCCGCAACGAGAAGGGCTACCTGCACCTGACCGAGATCATCTCCCTGGGTTACACCGATGGCCAGCTGCACGGCGTGCCGATCGTCGAACGCGAGTGGCTGGAAGCGCGTGCCGAGGGACTGATCGCCCTGTCCGGCGCCAAGCAGGGCGACGTGGGCCGCGCGCTGCTGGCCGGCAAGAAAGAACTCGCCCGGGAGCGCGCCGAATACTGGCAGCGCCTGTATCCCGACGCCTATTACCTGGAGCTGCAGCGCACCGGCCGCCCGGGGGATGAGGACTGCCTGCACCTGAGCGTTGAACTGGCGGATGCCCTGGAACTGCCGGTGGTCGCCACCAACGACGTGCACTTCCTCAAGCAGGAAGACTTCGAGGCCCACGAGGCCCGGGTCTGCATCGGCGAGAGCCGGACCCTTGACGATCCGCGCCGCGAACGCCGCTTCAGCGACCAGCAGTACCTGCGCAGTGCCGATGAGATGATCGAACTGTTCTCGGACATTCCCGAGGCGATCGAGAATACGGTCGAGATCGCCCGCCGCTGCAGCGTCAAGGTGCGCATGGGCGAGTACTTCCTGCCGGATTACCCGATCCCCGATGGCATGACCATGGACGAGTTCTTCCGCAAGGTGTCGGAAGAGGGGCTGGAAGACCGGCTGTCGCGGACCATCTTCAAGGACGATCCCGACTACGAGGAAAAGCGCGCGGCCTACTACAAGCGGCTGAACTTCGAGCTGGATATCATCATCCAGATGGGGTTCCCGGGCTACTTCCTGATCGTTATGGACTTCATCAAGTGGGCCAAGAACAACGGCGTGCCGGTTGGCCCCGGGCGGGGTTCCGGTGCCGGCTCGCTGGTCGCCTATGCCCAGCAGATTACCGACCTGGACCCGCTGGAATACGATCTGCTGTTCGAGCGCTTCCTCAACCCGGAGCGGGTTTCCATGCCCGACTTCGACGTCGACTTCTGCATGGAAGGCCGTGACCGGGTCATCGATTACGTGGCCGAGAAGTACGGCCGGGCCGCGGTCTCCCAGATCATCACCTTCGGCACCATGGCGGCCAAGGCCGTGGTGCGCGATGTGGCGCGGGTGCAGGGCAAGTCCTACGGGCTGGCGGACAAGCTGTCCAAGATGATCCCCTTCGAGGTGGGGATGACCCTGGACAAGGCCATCGAGCAGGAAGAGCAGCTGCGCGACTTCCTGAAACAGGATGAGGAAGCCCAGGAAATCTGGGAAATGGCCCTCAAGCTGGAGGGCGTGTGCCGGAACGCCGGTAAGCACGCCGGTGGCGTGGTCATCGCTCCCACCAAGATCACCGACTTCTCGCCACTCTACTGCGACGAGGAGGGCGGCAGCCCGGTCACCCAGTTCGACAAGGGCGACGTGGAGGAGGCCGGACTGGTCAAGTTCGACTTCCTGGGGCTGCGAACCCTGACGATCATCGACTGGGCCCTGGCGATGATCAATCCCAAGCGGGAGAAACAGGGCGAGGCGCCGCTGGACATCGGCAAGATCCCGCTGGACGACGTGCCGTCGTTCGACATGCTCAAGAAGGCCGAAACCACCGCGGTGTTCCAGCTGGAATCCCGTGGCATGAAGGACCTGATCCGCCGTCTGCAACCAGACTGCCTGGAAGACATGATCGCCCTGGTGGCCCTGTTCCGTCCGGGCCCGCTGCAGTCGGGGATGGTGGACGACTTCATCGACCGGAAGCACGGTCGCCAGCCCATGTCGTTCCCGCACCCGGATTACCAGTACGACGGTCTGCAGCCGGTCCTGGAGCCCACCTACGGGGTTATCCTGTACCAGGAGCAGGTCATGCAGATCGCCCAGGTGATGGCGGGCTATACCCTGGGTAACGCCGACATGCTGCGCCGGGCCATGGGTAAGAAAAAACCCGAGGAGATGGCCAAGCAGAAGCAGTTCTTCCTGGAAGGCTGCGAGAACAACGGCATCGAGAAGACGCTGGCCGAAAACATCTTCGACCTGGTGGAGAAATTCGCCGGTTACGGCTTCAACAAATCCCACTCCGCCGCCTACGCGTTCGTGTCCTACCAGACGCTCTGGCTCAAGGCGCATTACACCGCCGAATTCATGGCGGCGGTTCTGACCGCCGATATGCAGAACACCGACAAGGTGGTGACGCTGGTCGAGGAGTGCCGCAATCTCAAGCTGGACCTGGTGCTGCCGGATGTCAGCACCTCCGAATACACCTTCACTGTTAACGAAGAAGGGCAGGTGGTTTACGGCCTCGGCGCGATCAAGGGGCTGGGCGAAGGCCCGATCCACAGCATCGTCGAGGCGCGCAAGGAAGGCGGGGCCTTCAAGGACATGTTCGATTTCTGCCAGCGCGTCGACCTCAAGCGGGTCAACAAGCGGGCGATCGAGGCGCTGATCCGCGCCGGAGCCATGGACAAGCTGGGGCCCAACCGGGCGCAGATGATGGCCAGCATCGACAAGGCGGTGCAGCAGGCCGGCCAGCAGTCCCGCAACGAATCGGTGGGCATGATGGATATGTTCGGGGAAACCCTCGACAGCAGCCATGTCGACCCGTTCGAGGAAGTACGCAAAATCCGCGAATGGCCGGAGAAAGAGCGCCTTAAAGGGGAAAAGGACACCCTGGGGCTTTATCTGACCGGGCATCCGTTCGACGAGTACGAGAAAGAGGTGCGCCGTTTTGCCCGGCAGGCCATCGCCGATCTCAAGCCTGGCAAGGCGCCGCAGCGACTGGCAGGGCTGGTGGTGGCGATGCGCACCATGAAAAACAAGCGCGGCCAGACCATGGCGTTCGTGACGCTGGACGACCGTTCGGCACGGATCGAGGCGACGCTGTTCTCCGAGACGTTCAACGACAACCGCGATCTGCTGCAGTCGGACGAAGTGGTCGTGCTCGACGGCACGGTCAGCCACGATGACTATTCCGGATCCCTGAAAGTGCGGGTTAGCGACGTCATGGACGTTGCCACGGCCCGTCAGCGCTACAGCCGTGGTTTGCAGATGTCCCTGTCCGCCGGCCAGTTGGGCAACGGCCTACTGGAAAAGCTGGATCAGACGCTGCAGCCCTACCGGGGAGGCGAGGGGTGTCCGGTCTGGATCAATTACCAGAGTGAACAGGCACGCACGCGAATCCAGTTGGGGGAAGGCTGGCGTATCCAGCCAAACGACGATTTGCTGCTAAACTTGCGACATCTTGTTGGCGATAAAGCGGTGCAGCTGGTTTACGACTAGTTCGTTACGACTAATGTCGGTGCCGTAATCCGCCGCCATATGAGCGGGTTATACCAAGGTCCGCTTTCTATGGGCGTCTGCGCCTGTTAGCGTTGCGCCTAACAGTAGACTTAGGCGTCTCGGACGTCGCCTCAGAGCCATTGACGACGGAAGACCATGAATCCCAATTACCTGGATTTTGAACAGCCGATTGCCGACCTCGAAGCCAAGATCGAAGAGCTGCGCCTCGTCGGTAACGACAGTGAGCTGAACATCTCGGACGAAATCAATCGTCTCAAGAACAAGAGCTTCAGCCTCACCGAAAGCATTTTCTCCAACCTCACGCCGTGGGACATTGCGCGACTGGCGCGCCATCCGCGCCGTCCGTACACCCAGGATTACATCGACCTGGTGTTCGACGATTTCGACGAGTTCCACGGCGACCGCAAGTACGCCGACGACATGGCGATCATCGGCGGCACGGCGCGTCTGGACGGCCAACCGGTGATGATCATCGGTCACCAGAAGGGGCGTGAGGTCAAGGACAAGGTCAAGCGCAACTTCGGCATGCCGCGGCCTGAAGGCTACCGCAAGGCCCTGCGCCTGATGGAGATGGCGGAGCGTTTCCGTCTGCCCATCCTGACCTTCATCGATACACCGGGCGCCTATCCCGGTATCGGTGCCGAAGAGCGTGGCCAGAGCGAAGCGATCGCTTACAACCTGGCGGTCATGTCGCGCCTGAAAACGCCGGTGATCGCGACGGTGATCGGCGAGGGCGGCTCCGGCGGCGCGCTGGCGATCGGCGTGTGCGACCGGCTCTACATGCTGCAGTATTCCACCTACTCGGTCATTTCCCCGGAAGGCTGCGCGTCGATTCTGTGGAAGAGCGCGGAGTATGCGGCCCAGGCGGCGGAAGCCATGGGTGTTACCGCCAGCCGCCTGCAGGAGCTGAACCTGGCCGACGAGGTGATCTCCGAGCCGCTAGGCGGCGCCCACCGCGATCCGGACGAGATGGCCCGATCCCTCAAGGAACAGCTCAAGGCTGGTCTGGCGGAGCTGGGTGCCCTGTCCACCGAGGATCTGGTAAGCCAGCGCTACGAGCGCCTGACCGCCTATGACACAGGCCGGTAACCGGTCCGATCCCTCCTCATGGCCCGCCGGTTTGCGGCGGGCCATGGCCTCCATCCCAGAATCCGGTTCCCTGTGCGTCGCCCTCAGCGGTGGCCTGGACTCTGTCTTTCTGCTGCATGCGGTGGCCGGCTGGTTTGCCGGGCGCGCGGACGTCCAGGTGGGCGCCTTGCACATCAATCATGGGTTGCAGTCGGCGGCGGACGATATGGAGGCACTGTGCCGGCGGCTTTGTGATGACCTGGGCGTCGAGCTGACGGTGGCCCGCGTCGCCGTCGATACCGGGAACGACAGTCTCGAAAACACGGCGCGGGAGGCTCGATACGGGGCCTTTGTCAGACACATGGCAGCCGGGCAGATTCTGCTGCAGGCGCATCATGCCAACGACCAGGCGGAAACGGTGCTGTTCCGGCTGGTGCGTGGCAGCGGCGTCCGTGGGCTGGCGGGGATTCCCGCTGCCCGAACGCTGGGAGCTGCCAGCGTGTTCCGGCCGTTGCTGCCGATTGCGCGTGCTGAGCTGGAAAGCTTGGCCCTCGCCTGGGGGCTGGACTGGTTTGACGACCCCACCAACTCCGATACCCGCATCGATCGCAACTACCTGCGCCATCGTGTACTGGCGCCCCTGCTGGAGCGCTGGCCGGGGGCGCTGGCCACGCTGGCCCGCAGCGCCCGGCAAAGCGCGGAGGCCGATCAGCTGACGGCGCGTCTGGCGGCGCTCCAGCGGGAAACGGTCGAGGATGGGCAGGGGCGCCTCAGCGCCCCGGAGCTGGTCCGCATGGCCCTTTGCGAACGCAAAAATCTGCTACGCTGGTGGTTGATCGATCGCGGCTTCGAACCGCCCGTGGCAAGCCGGCTGGAGCAGGGGCTGCAGGATCTGCTGCAGGCCGGCGAGGATCGGGGGCCGGCGCTGGTGGGCACCGGCTACCGGGTGCTTCGATACCAGGGGCGACTGTATTGCGTGGCCGACCGGCCGACACCACCGCTTGAGCCTCTGCCATGGCACACGGCTGAGCCGCTCGGCTGGGCCGGTGGGCGGCTGAGCGTCGCCGGCGCGGATCCCGGGTTGCGGCTGACGGTCACCGCACGGCGTGGGGGTGAACGTCTGCGTCCGGTGCCTGGTGGTGGGAGTCGTCCGCTCAAGAAATGGTTGCAGGAACAGGGTGTGCCGCCCTGGGAAAGAGAGCGCATTCCGCTGCTCTGGAAGGACGGAGAACTGGTGGCGGTCGCCGGGTTATGGGTATCCCCGAGCTTGCGCGACGCGTCAGAATCTGCGTCATGGCGGATTGTCTGGGACGGGGATTGTCGTTGAGTAAACAAGGGGCTTCTGGTACTCTGGTGTCCCATCTTGAGATGACAATCTCCCCCCTTCACCGAACCAGATAAATCACACGGAAACTGCATGACGCGTTATATTTTCGTCACCGGCGGTGTCGTGTCCTCATTGGGCAAAGGTATCGCATCGGCTTCCCTTGCGGCCATCCTTGAGGCGCGCGGCTTAAAGGTCACCATTCTCAAGCTGGATCCCTACATCAACGTTGATCCCGGCACCATGAGTCCCTTCCAGCACGGGGAAGTGTTCGTGACCGAGGATGGCGCCGAGACCGACCTGGATCTTGGCCACTACGAGCGTTTCATCCGCACCCCGATGAGCCGCCGCAACAACTTCACCACCGGACGCGTCTACGAAGAGGTGATCCGCAAGGAACGTCGTGGCGATTACCTCGGCGGTACCGTCCAGGTGATCCCGCACATCACCGATGAGATCAAGCGTCGTGTGATCGAAGGTGCCGCCGGTGCCGACGTGGCACTGATCGAGATCGGCGGTACCGTGGGGGACATCGAATCCCTGCCGTTCCTGGAAGCGACCCGTCAGCTCAAGGTGGAAGTCGGGCCGCGTCGCGCGCTGTTCATGCACCTGACCCTGGTGCCGTACATCGCCACCGCAGGCGAAGTGAAAACCAAGCCGACCCAGCACTCGGTGAAGGAAATGCGCTCCATCGGCCTGCAGCCGGACATCCTGCTGTGCCGTTCGGAGCATGAGGTGGACGTCAGCTCCCGCCGCAAGATCGCGTTGTTCACCAACGTGGAAGAGCGTGCGGTTATCCCGATGCAGGACGCCAAGTCCATCTACGCCATTCCGCGCATGCTGCACGAGCACAACCTGGATGAGCTGATCATCGAGCGATTCGGCCTGGAGAACGACGCCGGCGCCGCGGATCTGTCCGAGTGGGACGCCGTGGTCGATGCCCAGCTCAACCCGGAAGGCGAAGTGACCATCGCCATGGTCGGCAAGTACATGGAGCTGCTGGACGCCTACAAGTCCCTGATCGAATCGCTGCTCCACGCCGGCATCAAGACCCGCACCAAGGTCAACATCAACTACATCGATTCCGAGGACATCGAGCGTGACGGCACCGGCGCGCTGGAGTCCGCGGATGCCATCCTGGTTCCCGGCGGCTTCGGCGAGCGTGGCGTGGAAGGCAAGATCGAAACCGTGCGCTACGCCCGTGAAAACAAAGTGCCGTACCTCGGTATCTGTCTGGGTATGCAGGTGGCGGTCATCGAGTACGCCCGTAACGTGGCTGGCCTGACCGATGCGCACAGCACCGAGTTCCGCGCCCAGACGTCAGCGCCTGTGGTTGGCCTGATCACCGAATGGCTCGACGCCAGCGGCGAGAAGGAGCAGCGCGATGCCGCCTCCGACCTGGGCGGCACCATGCGCCTGGGTGCCCAGGATTGCGTGCTGACTGACGATTCCACCATCGCCAAGTGCTATGGCCGCAAGGTCATCCGCGAGCGCCACCGCCACCGCTATGAGGTGAACAACGGTTTCCTGCCGCAGCTGCAGCACGCCGGTCTGCGCATCGCCGGGCACTCCACCGACGGCAAGCTGGTGGAAGTGGTCGAAGTGGCGGACCATCCCTGGTTTGTGGCGTGTCAGTTCCACCCGGAATTCACCTCGACGCCGCGCGACGGCCACGCCCTGTTCAAGGGCTTCGTCGAAGCCGCCATGGCGCGTAAACAGGCACGTTGATACCCTGCGCCGGCCGAGCCATCGGCCGGCGCCCTTGTTTTAACCGCAGGAGCGAAAGCCCGCCATGTCCCAGAAAACCATCACGGTTGCGGACCTCTCCATTTCCAACGATCGCCCGTTCGTGCTGTTCGGCGGCATGAACGTCCTTGAGTCCCGCGACCTGGCCCTGGAAGTGGCCGAAGCCTACGTGGAGGTGACCCGTCGGCTGGGTATTCCCTACGTGTTCAAGGCCTCCTTCGACAAGGCCAACCGGTCCTCGATTCACTCCTTTCGTGGCCCCGGACTGGATGCCGGCATGGAAATCCTGAAGGACATCAAGGACAAATTCGGTGTACCGGTGATCAGTGACGTGCACGAACCCTGGCAGGCCCAGCCTGCGGCAGAAGTGTGCGAAGTGATCCAGTTGCCGGCGTTCCTCAGCCGACAGACCGACCTGGTCGAGTCCATGGCCCGGACCGGTGCGGCGATCAACATCAAGAAGGCCCAGTTCCTGGCTCCCCAGGAAATGAAGCACATCATCAACAAGTGTCGCGAGGCGGGGAACGATCGCGTCATCCTGTGCGAGCGCGGCACCAGTTTCGGCTACAACAACCTGGTGGTCGACATGCTGGGCTTCGGCATCATGAAAGCCATGGAGTACCCGGTGCTCTTCGACGTCACCCACGCTCTGCAGATGCCCGGTGGCCGCGCCGATTCCGCCGGCGGGCGGCGTGCACAGGTGGCCGAGCTGGCACGGGCCGGCATGTCCCAGGGACTGGCCGGGCTGTTCCTGGAAGCGCACCCGGATCCGGAGAACGCCAAGTGCGATGGCCCCTGTGCGCTGCGTCTGGACCAGCTCGAACCGTTCCTGAAACAGGTCAAGGCCATCGACGACCTGGTCAAGGGCTTCGAGCCCCTGGATACGGCCTGAACCTTCTCTCAAATCCTGAATTTTCCAATTCCGATAAACCTAAATTCTGGAGAAAACAGCATGACCAAGATCGCGGATATCAAAGCGCGCGAAATCCTTGATTCCCGTGGCAACCCGACGGTTGAAGCGGACGTTATCCTTGAGTCCGGCACCATCGGCCGCGCCTGTGCGCCTTCCGGCGCTTCCACCGGTTCCCGCGAGGCGCTGGAACTGCGTGACAAGGACGCTTCCCGCTACATGGGCAAGGGTGTCACCAAGGCGGTTGCAGCCGTCAACACCCGTATCCGCGACGCCCTGACCGGTTTTGATGCGGCCGATCAGCGTGGCCTGGACCAGGTGATGCTGGATCTGGACGGTACCGAGAACAAGGCCAACCTGGGCGCCAACGCTATCCTGGCGGTTTCCCTGGCCGCCGCGAAAGCCGTTGCCGCCGAGCGTAAGGTGCCGCTGTACGCCCACATCGCCGAGATCAACGGCACGGCCGGTCAGTACTCCATGCCGGTCCCGATGATGAACATCCTCAACGGCGGTGAGCATGCCGACAACAACGTTGATATTCAGGAGTTCATGATCCAGCCGGTGGCGGCGTCTTCTTTCTCTGAAGCCCTGCGTATTGGCGCGGAAGTGTTCCACAACCTGAAGAAGGTGCTGCAGGCGAAAGGCCTGAACACCGCCGTGGGCGACGAGGGCGGCTTTGCGCCGGACCTGCCGTCCAACGAAGGTGCCCTGGCCGTGATCAAGGAAGCGGTGGAGAAGGCCGGCTACGAGCTGGGCAAGGACATCACCCTGGCGCTGGACTGCGCGTCTTCCGAATTCTACCGCGATGGCAAGTACGACCTGTCCGGTGAAGGCAAGCAGTACGACGCCGAAGGCTTTGCCGACTATCTGGCCGGCCTGTGCGACAGCTACCCGATCGTGTCCGTCGAAGACGGCATGGACGAGAGCGACTGGGACGGCTGGGCGATCCTGACCAAGAAGGTCGGTGACCGCGTGCAGCTGGTGGGTGACGACCTGTTCGTGACCAATACCAAGATCCTCAAGCAGGGCATCGATCAGTCCATCGGCAACTCCATCCTGATTAAGTTCAACCAGATCGGCAGCCTGAGCGAGACCCTGGACGCCATCAAGATGGCCCAGGATGCCGGTTACACCGCGGTGATCTCACACCGTTCCGGTGAAACCGAGGACACCACCATCGCGGACCTGGCCGTGGCCACCTGCGCCGGCCAGATCAAGACCGGCTCCCTGTGCCGCTCGGATCGTGTCGCCAAGTACAACCAGCTGCTGCGTATCGAAGAGGAGCTGGCGGGCAAGGCACCTTACCGTGGCCTTAAGGAAATTAAAGGGCAGGGTTAATCGCGCCTGATCGAAATTTAGGCTAGACTCTGTTCGAACTTCCGATTACAGCGCGCTGATTGCGCGCTGTTTTTGTCTCAATCAGGAAAATCGAATGAAAGCGTTGTGGACCGTCATGGCTGTTATGGTCGTCCTTCTGCAGGCTCGCCTGTGGATCGGCGAGGGCAGCTTTGCGCAGGTCTGGCAGCTGCAACAGAAGATCGATGTGCAGAAGGCCGAGAACGCCAAGCTCGCCAACCGCAATGAGCGGCTATACGCCGAGGTGCGCAACCTGCGCGGTGGGCAGGGCGCCATTGAGGAGCGGGCGCGGATGAATCTTGGTCTGATCCGTGAAGACGAAACTTTTTTCCTGGTGGTCGAGCCCTGATGGGGTGTTGCCGATGCAGCACCCCATAAGCGACCAGATCCTCGGATAGCCCCATGATACAACCCCGACACTGGCTTGTTGTGCCGGCTGCCGGCATTGGCCAGCGCATGGCCGCTGATCGCCCCAAACAATACCTGCAGATCCGGCAACGTTTCATCCTCGATATCACCCTGTCCCGCCTGCTTGATACCGGCTGGTTCGCCGGTGCCATGGTGCCGCTGCATCCCGATGACCCCTGGTTCCAGCGTACCGAGAGTGCCCGTGATTCCCGGGTGCGCACCTGCGTGGGCGGCGTCGACCGGGCCGATTCGGTGATGGCGGGACTGGACGCCCTGCAGGGCGAACTGGCGAAGGACGACTGGGTGCTGGTCCATGACGTGGCGCGCCCCTGTGTGGCGACGGCGGATCTACGGCGGCTGCTGGACGAGCTGCAGAACAGTGACGTCGGCGGTTTGCTGGCGGCAAGGGTGTCCGACACGATCAAGCGTCAGAGTGCACGGGCGGCCGAGGTGGCCGAGACCGTCGACCGGTCGCTGCTGTGGCGCGCGTTTACGCCGCAACAGTTTCGCTTTGGCCTGCTGCGCAAGGCGCTGAAGTCGGCCCTGGCCACGGGCGCCGCCATCACGGACGAGGCGTCCGCGGTGGAGGCGCTGGGCCTGGCGCCCCGACTGGTTGAGGGACGCACCGACAACATCAAGGTCACCGTGCCTGAAGACCTGGCACTGGCGGGCTGGATTCTCGAACATTTGGAACACTGAACCCATGCGAATCGGTCAAGGTTACGACGTGCACGCGTTCTGCGACGGTGACAGCATCGTTGTCGGCGGCGTGCGTATTCCCCACACCCGGGCGATCAAGGCCCACTCCGACGGTGATGTCCTGCTCCACGCGATTGCCGACGCGCTGCTGGGGGCAGCCGCCCTGGGCGACATCGGCCACTTTTTCCCGGATACCGACGACCAGTGGCGCGGCGCCGACAGCCGGGAACTGCTGCGGGCGGTGTACCAGGCGGTACGCGCCGAAGGCTACCGGGTGGCCAATATCGACAGCACGATTATTGCCCAGAAACCGAAGATGGCCGGCCATATTCCGCAAATGCGAGCCCACATTGCGGCCGATCTGGAACTCCCTGAGTCTGCGGTGAGCGTCAAGGCGACCACCACAGAAAAGCTTGGTTTCACCGGACGGGAAGAGGGTATCGCCAGCGAGGCGATCTGTTTGCTGCTGGACGCGCCGGCATGACGGCCTGGCGACTGGACTGGCCCACCGCCCACGGCGAGCGGCTGGGGACGGCGGTACTGCGGGCGACACCCGAGGATTTCCGGGTGGAGGAGATCGTCGAGTCGCCGTTCTCCGGCGACGGCGAGCATCTTTGCCTGTACCTGGAGAAGCGCGGCGATAACACGGAGTATGTCGCGCGGGAGCTCGCCAGACTGGCCGGGACGCGGCCTTTTGACGTGAGCTTTTTCGGCCTCAAGGACCGCCACGCCGTCACCCGGCAGTGGTTTAGTCTGTATCGTCCCGGACGTGCGGATGACGCCGACCTGATCCGGGCGGTCGGGGAGCGCTGGACCGTGCGGGAACAGACCCGCCACCAGCGCAAACTGCGGCGTGGGGAGCACGACGGCAACCGCTTCCAGTTGCGGCTGACCGATGTCCGGGCGGACCGGGCCGCCGTGGACGAGCGCCTTGCCCGGATACGCGACGAGGGCGCGCCCAACTATTTCGGCCCCCAGCGTTTCGGGCACCAGGGCAATAACCTGGACCGCGCCGTGGCCGACGGTGGACGGCCGCGGCGCGGTCGCAACTTCAAAGCCGGAATGGCCTTTTCCGCGGCCCGGTCATGGCTGTTTAATGAAGTGCTGGCAGAAAGGGTGGGGCAAGGTAACTGGCGCCATATGCTGGACGCTGATCCCTGGAGCGACGAGCCTAGCGGTCCGCTCTGGGGCGACGGCGGCACAAGCGCCAACGGCGAGCTGGCAGCGCTGGAGCGCGACGTGGTGGAGCGCCACCCGGCCATGGCGGCCGTGTTCAGCCAGACCCGCATGAAACCGGAACGGCGCGCCTTGCAACTGCCGTTCAGCGAACTGACCTGGACCTGGCCGGCGGACGATTGCCTGGTCCTGTCCTTCCGGCTGGCGCCGGGCGGCTACGCCACCGCACTGGTGGCTGAATTTATTGAAACCGTTGGTGGCGAGGGTCCCGCAAACGCGGCATCATAAGGGGTTATCGAAGCCGTCCTGCCATGCGCGGATGGCTCATTCCGACCGACGGAAGGGAACGAAACGGAGACTGATGTGCGCATTCTGCTGGCGAACGATGATGGCGTCCATTCACCGGGCCTGAAGGTCCTCTACGACGGCCTGGCGGGGCTTGGCGAGATTCGCGTTGTGGCTCCCGACCGGGATCACAGCGGCGCCAGCAACTCGTTGACGCTGAATCGCCCGCTCACCGTGGAATCCCACCCCCACGGCTTCCTGTCCGTCGACGGCACGCCCACCGACTGCGTCCATCTGGCGGTGAACGGTCTGTTCGAGGAGCGCTTCGACCGGGTCGTTTCCGGCATCAACACCCACGCCAACCTGGGCGACGACATTATCTATTCCGGTACGGTGGCGGCGGCGACCGAAGGACGCTCGCTAGGGATGCCCGCGATCGCCGTTTCGCTGGTCAATGAGGGCCACTGGCATTACGAAACGGCGGCCCGGGCCGTGCGAACCCTGCTGGAGAAAGAAGCCTCGCTGGCACTCGGACCGCGTTGCCTCCTGAACGTCAACGTCCCGGACATCCCCTGGGAACAGGTGGCCGGATTCCAGGTCACGCGCCTGGGGCATCGTGGCCGGGGCGAGTCGGCCATTCCCATGACCTGCCCGCGGGGCAAGAAACGCTACTGGATCGGGGCCGCCGGGGAAGGGGACGACGCCGGACCCGGCACCGATTTTCACGCGGTGCGCCACAATTATGTCTCCGTGACGCCGATCCAGGTGGACATGACGCGCCACGAGGCCCTGGACTCGCTGCGCAACTGGCTGGAGGCGGAACACTGATGGTTGCAGAGTTGCAGGGGATCGGCATGACATCGCGCCGGACCCGGATGCGATTGATTCAAAGGCTCAGGGAGTCGGGCATAGGCGACGAGCGGGTGTTGACCGCCCTGGCGGAGACGCCTCGCCATATCTTCCTCGATGAGGCCCTGGCACATCGAGCCTACGAAGACACGGCGCTGCCCATCGGTTATCAGCAGACCCTGTCCCAACCCTATATCGTGGCCCGGATGACGGAAGTGCTCATGGCCAGCCAGCCATCGAAGGTGCTGGAGCTGGGCACGGGGTCCGGGTATCAGACGGCGATCCTGGCGCAACTGGTTGACGAGGTGTACAGCGTCGAGCGCATCAACCCGTTACTGAACAAGGCCCGCGAGCGCATGCGCACTTTGCAGCTGCGTAATACCCACCTGAAGCTGGCGGGGCAGGAGATGGGGTGGCCGGAGAATGGCCCTTACGACGGCATCATCGTTACCGCCGCGCCGGCGCAGTTGCCGGAAGAGCTGCTGCCGCAACTGGCCGACGGCGGCGTTATGGTCGTGCCCATCGGCGAGGACACCCAGGTGCTGACCCGGGTTGAACGCCAGGGTGATGACTTCGATATCACCCAAATGGAACCGGTCCGCTTCGTCCCCCTGCTGGGCGGGGTGGTGCGATGACGGCCGAGAGGGAGCCGGCATCGCGCCGGCAGCACCCGGTGGGTATCGTGCTACGCGGGCTGGCGATGGGCGCGGCCGACGTGGTTCCCGGTGTCTCCGGCGGAACGATTGCCTTTATTTCCGGGATCTACGTGCGGCTACTGGATGCCATCAGTGCCTTTCCCCGCGCCGCCCTGGGCTCACTGCTGAAAGGCCGCGTGGCCGACTTCTGGCGTGACGTCGACGGCACCTTCCTGGTGTTACTGTTTGCCGGCATCCTGACCAGCATCGTGACCCTGGCCGGTGGCATTCGCTATGCCCTGGGCGAATACCCGGTCATGCTTTGGAGTTTTTTCTTCGGCCTGATTATCGCTTCGGCCTGGCATGTGGGTCGCCAGATCCAGCGCTGGGGAATCGGCCCTGTTGTGTTGCTCGTGCTCGGGGCTGCCGTGGCCTGGCTGGTCACGCAGATGACGCCGGGGCAGGCCCCGGTGACGGCCTGGACGCTGTTTGGAGCCGGCGCACTGGCCATCTGCGCGATGATTCTGCCCGGCATCTCCGGTAGCTTCATTCTGCTGATGCTGGGTATGTACGCGCCGATTCTGGCGGCCGTTAACGAAATGCAACTGGACCGGCTCGGATTGTTTGTGACAGGTTGTGTTGTCGGCCTGCTGTCCGTGGCGCAGTTGCTCTCCTGGGCGTTCCATCGCTATCGGGACGCCATGCTGGCACTGCTGACCGGCTTCATGCTGGGCGCTTTGAGCAAGGTCTGGCCCTGGAAGGAGGCGGTGAGCTGGCGCATCAATAGTCATGGCGAGCGCGTGCCCCTCGAGGAAGTGAACCTGTTGCCGGACACGTATGCCGCGGTGACCGGCCAGTCCTCGGCGCTGCTGGCAGCGGTAGTGCTCGCGCTGCTGGGCGCGGCCATCGTGTTGGGACTGGAATGGTTCGGCCAGCATAGCCGGAATGGCAAGGCCGCGGGTTGAGACGGCCTTTGAGGTGCGACATTTGAGGGCCTCGTCTCATCGAACCTGTCGACTTGTTACTTTTGAGTGTTACCGATCGGAACACATGAGAAAGTGACGTAACTTTAATCTGATTAAAAAATATGCAAAAAATTAGGGGCTTATATGGCACTCTTTAGGGGGTGCGCTATTTTTGAGACCGATTTGCGATAAAAAAGAAGCTGTTATATCCGTGAGCTCAGATGGCCGTACAGATGTTCGGGAACAGAACCAGACGGTTTCGCGCCTGAAGCACCCAATCCGACGTCGTGCGTCCCGTGGCCTGTTCTGCGGGGTGCTGGCCCTGTTGATGCTGCTCACCGGCTGCAACACGGCGGATATCTATCGCGACGACCGTTATAACCCGCCCGTTTACTGGGGCCGTCACGTGGTCGAGCGTGGCGAGACTCTCTACAGCATTGCCTGGCGTTATGGGCGCGACTATCGCGAGCTGGGCAATGCCAATGGTATTGATCCGCCTTATACCCTCCAGGTCGGTCAGGTGATTCGTCTGGACGTGCGAGGGCATGCTCCTTCCGGAAGCGCCAAATCCTCAAGCCAGACCGCTTCCAGTTCCCGCTCCAGTGCCAAGGCTGCGGTCGCCAGTCGGCCGACGCCGAAACCGACGCCCTCGACGGCGCGGAAACCCAAGGTGGAAAAGGCGCCGCGCGCCGACCAGGCCCTGCCTAACCAGACCCAGACCGTGGCGCGTATTGAGTGGCGCTGGCCTAATGTTGGCCCTGTAATTGCAGGATACTCAACATCCGGAAAAGTCAACAAAGGCGTTGATATCTCCGGATCGGCGGGTGATCCGGTCAGGGCGGCGGCCAGCGGTAACGTGGTCTATGCGGGCAACGGTTTATTAGGGTACGGTAACCTGATCATCATCAACCACAACGAGCATTACCTGAGCGCGTACGCGCACAACCGCAAGATTTTGGTGCAGGAGGGTGAAAACGTCAGGGCGGGCCAGCTCATCGCCGAGATGGGCAGCAGCGGCGCCAATGGGACGAAGCTGCACTTTGAGATAAGAAAAAACGGGAATCCGGTGGACCCGACGCATTACCTGCCACCGCGATAACCGGAACTCTGGACCCGTCCGGCTGCTGGAAAGCATGTCATACAGCTGAAAAAGAAACATGTAATAAGCAGTTGAGAAGAACAGCAGGCGCTTGCCGAATAAAAAGAATGCCGGCAAGTGATAACAACCGGGGTTAAAAGGCGGGGCAATGACTATGTCAACAGAGCGTGATGAACTCATTGTTGATCGGGTAGCCGATGAAGTTGAAGACGCTGAAGAGGAAACCGAAACCCTCAGCGGTGAATCCACCAACGAAAGCCAGACAGACGACACACCAGCCAGTGAAACGCCCGAACTGTCGAAAGCGACGGGGCGTTACTACACCAGCCAGAAACAGCTGGATGCCACCCAGCTCTATCTCAACGAAATCGGATTTTCGCCTCTGCTGACGCCGGAGGAAGAGGTCTATTTTGCGCGTCTGGCCCGTAAGGGCGAGGAGTCGGGCCGCAAGCGAATGATCGAGAGTAACCTGCGGCTGGTGGTCAAGATCGCCCGTCGTTACGTCAATCGGGGCCTCACGCTGCTGGACCTGATCGAGGAAGGCAACCTGGGCCTGATCCGGGCAGTCGAGAAGTTCGACCCCGAGCGGGGCTTCCGCTTCTCCACCTACGCTACCTGGTGGATCCGGCAGACCATTGAGCGCGCGATCATGAATCAGACGCGTACGATCCGGCTGCCGATTCACGTGGTCAAGGAGCTCAACCTTTATCTGCGAGCCGCCCGCGAGCTGACCCAGAAGCTGGATCACGAGCCGTCGGCGGAAGAAATCGCCAGCATGGTCGACAAGCCGGTGCATGACGTCAAGCGCATGCTGGGGCTCAACGAGCGTGTGACCTCGGTGGATACGCCGATCGGCAGCAGCGGTGAAAAGTCCCTGCTGGATACCGTCGCCGATGAAGGCGCTACGGATCCGGCCGACCTGTTGCAGGACACCAACATGCAGGGCTGCATCGAGCGCTGGCTGGATCAGCTCAGCGACAAGCAGCAGGAAGTGCTGTCCCGGCGCTTCGGCCTGCGTGGATACCAGACCAGCACGCTGGAAGAGGTGGGTCAGGAGATCGGGCTGACCCGCGAGCGGGTCCGCCAGATCCAGGTGGAAGCGCTGCGGCGGCTGCGTGAAATCCTGGAGAAGGAAGGGCTGTCCTGCACCACGCTGTTCAAATAGACGTCCGATACCGACAAAGCCGGCGTCCGGAAACGGGCGCCGGTTTTTTTATGCCCCGATGGTTCAACGGATCCGCTGGCAAGATGACAAATGCGAACCAGACTGCGGCCGCCTTGATGTGGCCTTGCTACAATGCCTTGGGTTCAATTGGACCGAGACGGTAAACTAAATAAGAATCATAAGTTTAGGGACATCACAATGAAAAAGATAACCTCCGCTTTCCTGCTTGGGGTGGCCCTTTCCGGGTCCGCTTCCGCGCTCACCCTGGAAGGGGTGGACGTGCCCGAGCAGATGACCGCAGACGACAGCCAACTGGTTCTCAACGGCGCGGGTGTGCGCTCCAAGTGGTTCATCGACCTTTACGTGAGCAGCCTGTATACGCCCAGCGAGCAATCCGATGCCCGGGCCATCGTGGAGGCGGATGAACCCCAGGCCATTCGCCTGGACATCATCTCAGGCCTGATCAGCAGCGAGAAGATGACCTCCGCCACACTGGAAGGCTTTGAAGCCTCCACCGATGGCAACATGGCGCCGCTGCAGCCGCAGATCGATCGCTTCATGAATGTCTTCCAGGAGGAGATCAAGGAAGGCGACGTGTTCGATCTGGTCTACGTGCCCGGAGACGGCGTGCAGGTGTTCAAGAACGGTCAGAAGAAGGACACGGTGCCCGGACTGGCCTTCAAGAAGGCGCTGTTCGGCATCTGGCTCTCTGATGAGCCGGCCCAGGATGATCTGAAAGCGGCGATGCTGGGTAAAGACGACTGATACCGGCCCCGCGGAACACGAACCAACATGGCTCTCTGTGTCGTCTGTGGTGCCCGCGATAACAGCCCTCTCCCCTCGCGGGAGAGGGCTGGAGAGTTGGGGAAGCGCCGTCAGGGTCAGGCGTTCATCGTTGCCAGAGACGACCGCGAGCTGCCCGCTGCCTGTTACTCCAGATAGTCCCGCTTTTGCTTGAACTCGCACAGATCCTCGATCATGCAACTACCGCACTTGGGTTTGCGCGCGGTGCAGGTGTAGCGCCCGTGCAGGATCAGCCAGTGGTGGGCGTCCTGCAGGTACGGCTTGGGCACCAGGCGCACCAGGCGCTTCTCGACTTCCAGCACGTTCTTTCCCGGAGCGATGCCGGTGCGGTTGGACACCCGGAAAATGTGCGTGTCGACAGCCATGGTCGGCTGGCCGAACGCGGTATTGAGCACTACGTTTGCGGTCTTTCGGCCAACTCCGGGCAGGGCTTCCAGGGCTTCGCGGGTGTCCGGTACGACGCTGTCGTGCTGCTCGACCAGGGCCAGGCAGGTCTTGATGACGTTCTCCGCCTTGCTGTTGAACAGGCCGATGGTCTTGATGTACTCCTTCAGCCCGTCGACGCCCAGCGCCAGGATCGCTTCCGGCGTGTTGGCGACGGGGAAGAGCTTGGCGGTGGCCTTGTTGACGCCCACGTCGGTAGCCTGCGCTGACAGGATCACGGCGATCAGCAGCTCGAATGGATTTGTGTAGACCAGTTCGGTGGTCGGGTTCGGATTGGCGGCCTTCAGCCGCTCGAAAATGGCGGTGCGTTTTTCTTTATTCATGGCTCTCAGGATACGTGGCCGGTGACTCGGACCCGCTTGCTGCCGGCGGCAACCGGTTGGGTGTCGCGGGCTTCGCGGCGTTTCTGGATCTGCCCGTCGATGCTGTTCTTCAGGGCGATCAGCAGCCCCAGGCCGACGAAGGCGCCGGGCGGCAGGACCATGAACAGCACGTTGGCGTAGTCGTCGAACACCTGGATCTTCCAGTCAGCCGCCGCGGGCCCGAAGATCAGGTTCATGTCGCTGAACAGGGTGCCCTGACCGATCAGTTCCCGGATGCCGCCCAGCGCCATCAGCACCAGCAGGAAACCAAGACCCATCATCAGGCCGTCCAGCACGGAGGGCAGGATCGGGTTGCGCGAGGCAAAGGCGTCGGCCCGGCCCAGAATCGCGCAGTTGGTGACGATCAGCGGGATGAAGATGCCCAGGATCTGGTACAGCTCGTAAGTGAACGCCTGCATCAGCAGTTCGGCGCAGGTGACGAACGAGGCGATGATCATCACGAACGCGGGCAGACGCACCGATTCCGACACGAAATTGCGGATCAGCGAGACCGACAGGTTCGACCCCACCAGCACCAGCAGCGTGGCCAGACCCAGGCCGATGCCGTTGACCACGGTCCCGGTGACCGCCAACAGCGGGCACAGACCCAGGACCTGCACCAGGGCCGGGTTGTTGGTCCAGAGTCCGTCCTTGATGATCTCACGGGCGGTTTTGGTTGCCATGTCAGCCTCGATCGTTGTGGGCGATAGCGCTGCCGTCCTGCGGTGCCAGCAGCGTATCACGATGGTCGCGGAAGTAGAGCAGGGCGTTGCGAACGGCGCCGACAACGGCGCGCGGCGTGATGGTGGCGCCGGTAAACTGGTCGAAGGCGCCGCCGTCCTTCGCCACGGCCCACCGGTCCGGTTCGGGATTGCCCAGCGACTTGCCGTTGAAGCTGTAGATCCAGCCCGTCTTGCGGGTTTCCACCTTGTCGCCAAGCCCTGGTGTTTCGTGGTGCTGTGTGACCCGTACGCCAAGCACCCGTCCGTCGGCGTCGATGCCCACCAGCAGGTGAATGGCGCCGGAATAGCCGTCGGGCGCCACCGCGGGTAGGATCACGCCGCTCGCCTTGCCGTCCTGGCGTGCAACGTGGGCGAAGGCGGGTTCGGTCAGACCCAGCCGATCTGAGGGTCCGACCGGAACGCTGTCTTCGAGCAGGTCGTTGTCGTGGCGCGCCTCCGGGATGATTTCCAGCAGGGCGCCAGCCTCGGCGTCGCGGATCTGTTCCTGAATGCGGTGCTCGGTAACGCCATGGGTCACGGCGATCGTGCCGGCGGTGATCACGGCAAACAGGCCGAGACCGATGGCGTTGCGGGCGATGGATTGGGTCAGTGCGGCCATGTCAGGAATTACCCGGTTTCACGCGGCGGGCCTTTTTGTGGCCGTAGGTGCGCGGTTGCGTGTAATGATCGATGAAAGGCACCGCGAAGTTCATCAGCAGCACCGCAAAGGCGATGGCGTCCGGATAACTGCCCCAGGTGCGGATGATGTAGAGCAGCGCGCCGATACCGGCCCCGTAGACCAGTTTCCCGCGCCGGCTGGTTGCCGCCGAAACCGGATCGGTGGCGATAAAGAACGCGCCCAGCATGGTGGCGCCGGCCAGCAGGTGGATCGAAAGCGGCGTGTAGCGGTCGGCGTCCCAGCCGAACGCCAGGCTCATGACGCACAGGGCCGCCAGCAGGCTGGCCGGGATATGCCAGGTGATGATGCGCAGGGCAATCAGCAGCAGGCCACCCGCCAGGAACGCCAGGTTGACCCACTCCCAGCCGCGGGCGACAAAGTCGCCGAACGCCGGGTGCTGCAGCACCTGGGTCGACAGTTGCGCACCGATGTCATGCTTGTAGACGTCGAGCGGCGTGGCCATGGTAAAACCGTCCACCGGATCGATGCCGCCGAAGTTGATCGCCAGGGTCTGCAGCAGATCCGGGGTGGCGCTGCCAGCACCCAACGGGCTGGCCCAGGTGGTGGTCATGGCCACGGGAAACGACACCAGCACCAGCGCATAGCCCACCATGGCCGGATTGAACGGGTTGGAGCCGAGCCCTCCGTAAAGCTGTTTGGCGAGCACAATAGCCACCAGCACGGCGACCACGCACACCCACCAGGGCGCGAACGGCGGCAGTGAGAGCCCCAGCAGCAGGCCGGTCACGGCGGCGGTGTTGTCGCGCAGGAAAAAGCCGATGGGGCGTCCGCGCAGGGCCAGAATGGCCGCCTCGGCACCCACCGCCACGGCGATGCAGAAGATCGTGTTGATCAGATTGCCCCAGCCGAAAAAGACCGTTTGCATCAACAGGCCGGGCAGCGTGGCAAGGATTACCCACAGCATGACCCGGGACGTCCGTTGCGGGCCATGGGCGTGGGGCGATGACAGTCTCAGAAAAGCCATTGAATCAAGTTTCTCCGTCAGGACTCGGCGTCGGCGGTGTTGCGGGCCTCGGCCAGGGCCTGTTCGGCGCGGGCGACCCGGTCCCGGTTCTTGGCGACGGCGCGCTCCAGCTTGTCGACGTTGTCGCCGTCGTTGGATCGCGCTTCATCGAGCAGTCCCTGCATGGTGTCCAGCTTGTTGCGGGCCTTTTCCAGGGCCGCTTCCAGCTCCGGAATATCCGCTGTCGGCACGGGCGCGGCCGGCTGCGTTGGCTGCACGGCGTCCAGCGCGTCCCTTGCGGTGGCCACGCGCTGTTCGTTCTTGGCGACCGCGCGTTCCAGCTTCTCCACGTTGTCGCTGCCCTGTTCGCGGGCGTCGGCCAGCATGCCCCGCATGGTGTCGAGTTTATTGCTGGCCTTGTCGAGGTTGGCCTGGAGCGTCTCCCTATCGGGCTGCTCGGCCTGCCCCGCGTCTGCGGGAGGCTGTTCGGCGGCGCGGGCGTCCGCCAGGGCCTTTTCGGCGGCGGCGACCCGGTCCTGATTCTTGGCCACCGCGCGTTCGAGCTTCTCGGTATCACCGCCCTGGTCCCGGGCGTCCTTCAGCAGGTTCTGCATGTTGCGCAGCTTGGCCTCGGCTTTTGACAGGCTGGTTTCCAGTTCGGTGACCGACGCCCGGGCTTCCTGTGCCGGCGCCGAGTCCTTGGCGGCCACGCCCTTGCGGGCCAGGGCGGCCTGCACGGCGGCGCTGGCGGATTTCTTCGGCCCCGGTTCGGTTGCCGCCGCGGCTTTCTTCTCGGCCTGGGCTTTGGCGGCCGCCTCGGCGCGGGCCTTGCGCTTCGCCTCTTTCTCGGCCTTTTCCCGTTCCAGGCGGGCCTGACGCGCTTCGAAGCGCTCGCGGGCGCGATCCGACTTCAAGTGGTCCTCGCGCTGCTGGCGGATCTCGCCCTTGGCGTGACGATAGAACTGGACCAGCGGAATCGTGCTGGGGCAGACGTAGGAGCAGGCGCCACACTCGATGCAGTCGAACAGATTGTGCTGCTCCGCTTTCTCGTGCTCGCCGGACTGGGCGAACCAGAACAGCTGCTGCGGCAGCAATTCCATGGGGCACACCTCGGCGCACATACCGCAGCGGATGCAGGGCTGGGCCGGGGGCGGTGCCGGGAACTCTTCCGGCGTGCCGGCGATGATGCAGTTGGTGGTCTTGATCACCGGTACGTCCGGATTCTCGAGGGTGAAGCCCATCATCGGGCCGCCCATGATCAGGCGCTGGGTGCGGGCGACGTCAAAGCCGGCCTGGTCCAGCAGGAAGCGGATGGGCGTGCCGATCAGCGCGTGCACGTTGCCGCGCTCGGACAGGCCGTCGCCGGTGAGGGTGGTGATCCGTGACACCAGCGGCTCACCGAATCGGACCGCCCGGTAAACGGCTGCCGCCGTCCCGACGTTCTGACACATCACACCGACATCGGCCGGGATGCCGCCGTGCGGTACTTCCAGACCGGTAAGTAATTGGATCAGCTGTTTCTCACCCCCGGACGGGTACTTGGTGGGCACCACGGCGACGTCGATGCGGGTGCCCTGGACGGCCTGGCGCAGGGCCGCAATCGCCTCGGGCTTATTGTCCTCGATGCCGATCACGCACGCCTCGGGCTCGAGGATGTAGGCCATGATCTCCAGGCCGCGCACGATGTCGGTGGCGTGGCTGCGCATCAGCAGGTCGTCGGCGGTGATGTAGGGCTCGCACTCGGCGCCGTTGAGGATCAGCGTGGTGACCTTGTCGTTGCCGGGCGGGTGCAGCTTGATCTCGGTGGGGAAGCCGGCGCCGCCCATGCCGGCGATGCCCGCCCGCCGGATGCGTTCGAGCAGAGTGGCCGGGGTTTCGCGGTGATAGTCCTCCAGCCCGTGCAGTTCGGTCCAGCGATCGTCCCCATCCGGGCGCAGTACGACGCACCAGTCGGTCATGCCGGACGGGTGAGGCACCGGATGCGCACTGATGGTTTCGACGATGCCGGAGGTCGGCGCATGGATGGCAACGCTCAGGCGCCCCTGGGGCTCGGCCAGCGTCTGCCCCTTGAGGACGTGATCGCCCGGCTCGACCAAGGCCTGCGCCGGCGCGCCAATGTGCTGCTGCAAGGGCACGTAGAGCACGTCCGGCAGCGGCAGGCTGCGGATCGGGCTGGCGGTGGACTGATGCTTGTTCTCCGGCGGATGGATGCCGCCCGGGAAATCCCAGATCTGGCGCATCAGGACGGCACCTCCATGCGATCGCTGGCAATGACCCGGTTCCGCGCCAGCTCCGGTCGCTCCCAGTTCCAGGTGCGGATGGTGGTCTCGACCGGCACCATGTCGATGCAGTCCACAGGGCAGGGCTCGACGCACAGGTCGCAGCCGGTGCATTCGCTCTCGATGACCGTATGCATGTGCTTGGCGGCGCCCAGGATGGCGTCCACGGGGCAGGCCTGGATGCACTTGGTGCAGCCGATGCACTCGTCCTCACGGATGATCGCGACCCGCTTGCCCTGGTCGACGCCGTGTTCGGCGTCCAGCGGTTCGGGCTCCACGTCCAGCAGGTCCGCCAGAGCGTGGATGGTGGCTTCACCGCCGGGCGGGCATTTGTTGATGGCGTCGCCGTCGGCAATGGATTCGGCGTAGGGGCGACAACCGGGAAAGCCGCACTGGCCGCACTGGGTCTGGGGCAGCAGGGCGTCGATCTGGTCCACCAGCGGGTTGCCTTCCACCCGGAAGCGTTCGGCTGCGAAACCCAGCAGGCCGCCGAAGATCAGGGAAAGCAACGCCAGCGCGCCAATCGCGATCAGGATACTGGTCCACATGGTGTTGACTCCGTCAGACGCTCACCAGCCCGGTAAAACCGAGGAAAGCCAATGACATCAGGCCAGCGGTGATCATGCCGATGGCCGCGCCGCGGAACGGCACCGGCACGTCGGCCACCGCGATGCGCTCGCGCATGGCGGCGAACAGCACCAGGACCAGGGAAAAACCGATGGCGGCGCCCAGTCCGTAAAGCACCGATTCGATGAAGTTGTTGTTGCGGTTCAGGTTGAGCAGGGCAACCCCGAGCACGGCGCAGTTGGTGGTGATCAGCGGCAGAAAGATGCCCAGCACCCGGTAGAGCAGGGGGCTGGTCTTGCGCACCACCATTTCCGTGAACTGCACCACCACGGCGATTACCAGGATAAACGTGATGGTTTTCAGGAATGCCAGGTCCAGCGGCGCCAGCAGGTAGGTGTACACCAGGTAGCTGCATACGGACGACAGGGTCAGCACGAAGGTGGTGGCCAGGGACATGCCCATGGCGGTCTCCAGTTTGTTGGACACCCCCATGAACGGGCACAGTCCCAGGAACTGCACCAGGACAAAATTGTTGACCAGAATCGTGCTGACCAGGATCAGCAGGTAATCCGTCATGTGATCTCTCTCCGCGCCTCAGCCGCGCTTGTACCGACGCCTTTGCGGCGTTCGTCGCGGGAACTCGGGATGGCCCAATGTCCCCTTATTCTAGTCGCTCTGTCTCGTAGCCCGGCGAGGTCGCGCCGGGCCCGTTTGCCCGACGGGGCGTTACATGACCCGCTGGCCGGGCTGGGCGCCGGAATCCGGCGACAGGATGTGGATGTCCTTGCCGCCCGAGCCGGCGGCCAGCACCATGCCCTCGGAGACGCCGAACTTCATCTTGCGCGGCTTGAGGTTGGCCACCATGACGGTTAGGCGACCCTCCAGATCCTCGGGCGCGTAGGCGGATTTGATACCGGCGAACACGTTGCGCTGTTCGTTGCCGATGTCCAGGGTCAGGCGCAGCAGCTTGTCCGCCCCTTCAACGTGCTCGGCCTTGACGATTTTCGCCACCCGCAGGTCCACCTTGGCAAAGGTATCGAACTCGATCTCGTCGGCCAGCGGCTCCACGTCGCTGGCTTCTTCGGGTTTGGGCTGCTCACCGGTCGCCGCCGGCAGGGCTTCTTTGGAAGCCTCCAGCATGGCGTCGATCTGCTTCATGTCCACCCGGCTCATCAACGGCTTGAACTTGTTGATGCCGTGGTTTTCCAGCAGCTGGGCGCGGCCGTTCCAGTCCAGTCTGGCGTTGAGGAACGTCTCCGACGCGTCGGCGGTGGCCGGCAGGATCGGTGCCAGGTACGTCATCAGCAGGCGGAACATGTTGATGGCGTTGGTGGAGATCGCCTGCACCTCGGCTGCGCGCTCGGTGTCCTTGATCAGGACCCACGGCTCCCTGTCGTTGACGTACTGGTTGGCGATGTCCGCCAGCTCCATGATCCGGCGCATGGCGCGGCCGAACTCACGGGTTTCGTAGTGCTCGGCAATCTCGTCGCCGGCCTGGATGAACTCATCCAGCTTGACGGTTTCGGTGACCTGTCCCAGCTGGCCGTCGAACTTCTTGGTGATGAAGCCCGCGGTACGGCTGGCGATGTTGACCACCTTGCCCACCAGGTCGGAGTTCACGCGCTGGGCGAAGTCCTCAAGGTTGAGGTCCATGTCGTCCACGTTGCTGGTCAGCTTGGTGGCGAAGTAGTAGCGCAGGTACTCCGGATTCAGGTGATCCAGATAGGTGCGGGCCATGATGAAGGTGCCGCGGGACTTGGACATCTTCTTGCCGTTGACGGTAATGAAACCGTGCGCATAGACGGCGGACGGCGTGCGGTAGCCCGCGCCGCTGAGCATGGCCGGCCAGAACAGGGCGTGGAAGTTGATGATGTCCTTGCCGATGAAGTGATAGACCTCGGCCTGGGAATCCGGCTTCCAGAAGATGTCGAAGTCCAGATCGTCGCGACGGTCGCACAGGTTCTTGAAGCTGGCCAGGTAGCCGATGGGCGCGTCCAGCCAGACGTAGAAGTACTTGCCCGGCGCGTCCGGGATCTCGAAGCCGAAGTAGGGCGCGTCGCGGCTGATGTCCCACTCGTGCAGGCCGGCTTCCAGCCATTCGGCCAGCTTGTTGGCCACCTGCGGCTGCAGGGTGCCGCTGCGGGTCCAGTCGCGCAGGAATTCGGCGAACTCGGGCAGGCGGAAGAAGTAGTGCTCGGATTCCTTCTCCACCGGCGTGGCGCCGGAAATGGCCGAACGCGGGTTGATCAGTTCCGTCGGCGTGTAGGTGGCGCCACAGGCCTCGCAGTTATCGCCGTACTGGTCCTCGGTCTTGCACTTGGGGCAGGTGCCCTTGATGAACCGGTCTGCCAGGAACATCTGTTTTTCCGGGTCGTAGGCCTGGGTGATGCTCCGGGTGGCGATGTGGTTGTTCTGCTTGAGCTGCTCGTAGATGTACGAGGAAAACTCGCGGTTCTCGGGCGAGTGGGTGCTGTAGTAGTTGTCGAAGTGGATCAGGAACCCACCGAAGTCTTCCTGGTGCTCCCTGTTGATTCGCTCGATCAACTCCTCCGATGTGATCCCCTCGCGCTCGGCCCGCAGCATGATGGCGGTACCGTGGGCGTCATCGGCACAAACGTAGACGCAGTTGTTGCCGCGCATGTTCTGGTAGCGCACCCAGATATCGGTCTGGATGTATTCCAGCAGGTGGCCCAGGTGGATCGGGCCATTGGCATAGGGCAGGGCGCTGGTGACCAGGATGTCGCGCTTCGGCTGTGCGTTCGTTTGCGTCATTTGATGTCCCAAACGTTGATCAACGAGGATGAGGGCCGGATGTACCAGGGCCGGCCATGGAAAAAACGGGTCCCGAATAATACCGTTACAGGGCTTTTATTTCATCCCGTTTGTTGGCCGCAACGGGCCGCGGGGGTGGTTCTGTGAGCCCCGGACCTGTGCTTAAATAGGCTTTGCGAAATAACACAGTATTTTACTCGGGTACTGTATTTTACCCGGCGATTGCCCGGCTTTGGAGACCTCTATGACCCAGATTTCCCGCGATGCTGTCGAAGCGGCGATTCGTGAATACCGCGACCCCTACCTGGAAACCGACCTGTTCGCGATAGACGCGGTCAAGTCGGTCGACATCGATGGCGCCTGGGTGACGGTCAACGTGGAGCTGCCGTATCCCGCGGAAGGCATTGCCGGCGCTTTGCGTCAGCTGGTGGGTAACGCAGTGGAATCCGTGCCCGGCGTCGACGAGGCAACCGTGAACACCGGCCACGCGGTGCGTGCCCATCAGGCCCAGAAAGACCTGCAGTCCATCGCCGGCGTGAAAAACATCATCGCCGTGGCGTCTGGCAAGGGCGGGGTGGGTAAATCCACCACCGCGGTCAATCTGGCGCTGGCGCTGCAGATGGAAGGCGCCCGGGTCGGGATCCTCGATGCGGACATCTATGGGCCTAGCGTGGGTATGATGCTCGGCCTTCCGGAGGGCACCCGGCCGCAGACGCGTGACAATAAGTGGTTCATTCCAGTGCCGGCCCATGGCGTCGAAGCGATGTCCATGGCGTTCCTGGTCACCGACAAGACGCCGATGGTTTGGCGCGGGCCGATGGTCAGCGGCGCGGTGCAGCAGTTGCTGACCCAGACCCAGTGGAACGACCTGGACTACCTGATCGTCGATATGCCGCCGGGCACCGGTGATATCCAGCTGACGCTGGCGCAGAAGGTGCCCGTTACCGGCGCGGTGGTGGTCACCACGCCCCAGGATATCGCCCTGCTGGACTGCAAGAAGGGCATCGAGATGTTCCGCAAGGTGGACATCCCGGTGCTGGGCGTGATCGAGAATATGAGCGTGCACATCTGCAGCAACTGCGGCCATCACGAGCCGCTGTTCGGCGAGGGCGGCGGGCACCGCGTAGCGGAAAGCTACGACACCACGGTGCTCGGCCAGTTGCCGCTGCACATGACCATCCGCGAGCAGACCGACAGCGGCCAGCCCACCGTCGTTGCCGAGCCGGACTCGGAAGTCGCCCGTATTTACCGAGACTCGGCGCGTCGCATGGCGGCGTTACTGTCCCGTCGTGAACGCAATCTCAGCTCACCGATTCCCAGCATCTCCATCAGCGACGACTGAGCGGAAGCGGCGCCCGTTGCCTTCGGTTGCGGGCGTTTGCGCCTTTGTCTTCGCCCCGCCCAGGCGTTACCATAGTTCCCCTTTACCAGCGCGCCGCGCCAGCCCGGCTCCGGCGCTGCCTCCCGACGTTTTGCGAGACACAGACGATGACGATTAAATCTGATAAATGGATCCGGCGCATGGCGCAGGAGCACGGGATGATTGAGCCGTTCGAGGCCGATCAGGTGCGCGAGTCCGAAAAGGGCCGGGTCATTTCCTATGGCACCTCCAGCTACGGTTACGACGTGCGCTGCAGCCGGGAATTCAAGATCTTCACCAACGTGCATTCCGCGACGGTGGATCCGAAGAACTTCGACGACGACAGCTTCGTCAACGTGTCCAGCGACGTCTGCATCATTCCGCCGAACTCCTTTGCCCTGGCCCGGACGGTCGAATATTTCCGCATTCCGCGTAATGTGCTGACGGTGTGCCTTGGCAAGTCGACCTATGCCCGCTGCGGCATCATCGTCAACGTCACGCCGCTCGAGCCGGAGTGGGAAGGCCAGGTGACCTTGGAATTCTCCAACACCACCAATCTGCCGGCGAAGATCTACGCCAACGAAGGTGTGGCCCAGATGCTGTTCTTCGAGTCCGACGAGGTCTGTGAGACCAGCTATCGCGATCGCGGCGGCAAGTATCAGGGGCAGCGGGGCGTGACCCTGCCGCGTACCTGATCGACGGCGACGCTGCACCTCGACCGGAATGGAGATACTCCCGTGAACGCCAATCAGTTCATCAAAGCCCTCGAGCAGATGCGTGGCTGGCGGGAGTGCATCTTCATTCTCGCCCTCGCCGAGCGCGCTTTCCCCAACTACGTCCTGTTCGATGAGGCGATTGGTGCCAAGAAAGGCGCGAAAATGCGCCTGCTGCTGGACGAGGCCTGGGGGATGGTCGAAGAAAAGGCCGGCGATGCCCGGGTCACCCAGGCGCTGGCTCGGCTGGAAAGCCTGGCGCCGAACCCGGACGGCTACGACATGTACGGCGTTTATCCCGCCGACGATTTCTGCAAGCTGCTGGAGCAGGCGCTGCTCAATCGTCTCAACTCGACCCGCCCGCGGGCCCTGGATGCCTCCCAGTGGGCGACCGCTACGGTGGCCCAGTTTATCGAGATGTCCGAAGGCGAAGATCTCGATGAAGACGCCCTGGTGCGCCTGCTTGACCGTCACGAGTTAATGAAGGTCGACAAGGTGTTTCAGCGGGATCTGGTGCAGTCTCTCAAGAAGCAGCGTGTGCCCACGGCCGAATTCCTGCGTTCGATACGCACCGAAGCGGCCAATGACGGCGTCAGCAATCTTGGCATTGCTCTCGAAGACGAATAGCCCGCAAGACACATAGGACACGCCATGAAACTCTCCGCCTTTGGCCGCAAGTTCACCGCCGAGGCCGGCATTACGTCGCTCATGGATGATCTGGGTAACGCCCTGGCGTCCGGGGACGATATGATCATGATGGGCGGCGGGAATCCCGGTCAGGTGCCGGAGATGCAGGCTCGGCTGCGGCAGGTGCTCGGCGATATCGTCGATGATGAGGACGCGTTTCGCCGGCTGGTGGGCATCTACGATCCGCCGCAGGGGGAGAAGCAGTTCATTGCGGCGCTGGTCGAGCTGCTCAACCGCGAATACGGCTGGGACCTGACCCCGGCCAACATCGCGTTGACCAACGGCAGCCAGGCGGCGTTCTTCATGCTGTTCAACATGTTTGGCGGCGACGATGGAGAGGGGCGCCAGCGTCATATCCTGCTGCCGTTGGCGCCGGAGTACATCGGCTACGCCGATGCCGGACTGGGCAAGGACCTGTTTCACGCCGTCAAGCCGGAAATCACCCACACCGGCCCGCACGAGTTCAAGTACCGGGTCGATTTCGACGCCCTGGAGGTGACGGAAGAGACCGGCGCGATCTGTGTCTCGCGGCCGACCAACCCCACCGGCAACGTGGTTACCGACGAGGAAATGGCGCGGCTGGAAGCGATTGCCGCGGAGCGTGACGTGCCCCTGATCGTCGACGGCGCCTATGGCACGCCGTTTCCCAGCCTGCTGTTCGTGGACGCCACGCCGCGCTGGAACGACAACATCATTCTCTGCCTGAGCCTGTCCAAGCTGGGGTTGCCCGCGGCGCGGACCGGCATCGTGATTGCTGCCGAGCCGGTGATCAAGGCATTGTCGGGCATCAACGCCATCATGAACCTGGCCACCGGCAGCTTCGGCGCCATGCTGGCGGAGCCGCTGGTGCGCAGTGGTGAGATCCTGTCCCTGAGCCGCGACGTGGTCTGCCCATTCTACCAGCGCAAGATGCGCAAGGCGGTGGCGGTGCTGGAGGATGCCCTGGGCGAGCGTTGCCCGTGGGCGGTGCATAAGCCGGAAGGGGCGATGTTCCTGTGGCTGTGGTTCCCGGATCTGCCGGTGTCCAGTCTGGCGCTATACGAGCGCCTCAAGCGGCGCGGCGTCTTGGTGGTATCCGGCCACTATTTTTTCCCCGGTCTGCCCGAGGACGACTGGCGTCACCGCCACGAATGCCTGCGGGTGACCTATTCCCAGGACGATGAGCGCGTCGCCGAGGGCCTGAGGGCCATCGCCGACGAGGTGCTCACGATTTGGGCGGAAGCTGGATCGGCTCGCCGTTGACGCGGGCCGATTCCAGGTGGATCTCGTAGCGGGTTCCGTCTTTCTCGATCTGTAGCAGACGCACCAGCAGGTAATCCCACTCCGGGGCAAACCACATCAGGGTCGTGCGCTTGGCCTCCTCTTCCCGGACTTTCTCCACCTTGATGGTATTGACCGACCCGAATTCGCCGTTCAGCGTTTCCTCTCCGAGCACCGCGAAGGTGTCTTCCTCAATCCGGTTCTTGTCGATCACCTGGTAATGCATCGTCTGTTTGCCCAGCCGGATATCCTGTTGGAGTTGCAGCTGGTAGCTCAGGGGATCCTGGGCCGTGGCCGGTACGCTCAGGTCGATGTCGCGGTCCTCATAGTGGCCGGTTGCGTGCTGGTCCGCCCAGTTGAGGTTGATGGAGCGGGTCCGGTCGCGAATCATCATGCCTTCCAGGGCGTAACGGTAGGTAGACGGTTTGGCCTGTCCTTCGATCCAGTTGAGGCGTGATGTTTCGGTGATGTCGGCAATGAAGGATTCCACCTTGAAGGTGTACAGCCAGCTGCCGTCGTCCTGGAGGGCGAGGCTGCGGGTGGCGGATCCGTTGAAGGGGATGCCCTTTTCCAGGGTGGCCCGATAGGACGCCTCGTAGGGCAGCAGGGCCTCCTCTTCGCTTTCAGCTGCGGCCAGCCTGGGGAGGCTGGCAATGAGGACCAGGAGTGCCCAGGAAAAAAAGGTAGCCAGGGGCGGAGGAGCGTTCATCATCCGGCGTCTTCCTTGTCACGGCACTGGAACATCGGGCGAGCCGGGCTCGCCTGATGCGGACACTCTCAACGCTAGAGCATGCGGGCTCGCCCCGCAACTTACAGGGAGGAAATGGGGAGGCTTACTGGTAGACGTCGGCCGGCAACGTCAGGATGGCCGGCATCGGGCTGCCGTCGAACAGCGCCTCGTCGTTGCCCAGCGCAATCCGGCCTTCGCAGAACCAGCGCGCAATGATCGGGTAGAGTACGTGCTCCCGGGCCTGGACGCGCGCGCCCAGCGTGTCTGCGGTGTCGTTTTCCAGGACGGGGACTTCCGCCTGGGCGATCACGGGGCCGCCGTCCAGTTCCTCGGTGACGAAGTGGATCGAGGCGCCGTGCACCGAGTCGCCGGCATCCAGCGCTCGCTGGTGGGTTTTCAGGCCCTGGTATCTGGGCAGCAGCGACGGATGCACGTTGATCAGTTTGCCGCGGAAATAGCGGACGAAGTCCGGCGTCAGGATGCGCATGAACCCGGCCAGGATCACCAGGTCCGGGTTGTATCCTTCCAGCTTGCGCAGCAGGTCCACGTCGAAGCTCTGGCGGTCACCGTAGCCGGTGTGGTCCAGCACGAAGGTCTCGATGCCGGCCTGGTCGGCGCGCCCCAGGCCGGTGGCCTCGGGGCGATTGGAACCGACCGCGACGATGCGGCCGGGAAAATCGCTGGAGGCGGTGGCTTCGATCAGTGCCTGCAGGTTGCTGCCGGCGCCCGAGATGAGCACGACGATGCGTGCTTCCAGGGCGTCATCACTGCTCGACGGTGTGGCTTGCGAGGTCATACGCGCGCGGCACCCGGACGATAGACGACGCGATCGGCGTCGACGGCGTCTTTGGCGGCCTGTTCGATGTGACCCAGGCGCCAGGCGTTTTCGCCCAGCCCGGCGAGGGTGTCCAGGGCGTCCTGAGCCTGATCGGCGGGAACGCAGATCACCATGCCGATGCCGCAGTTGAAGGTCCGGTACATCTCGTTGGCCTCGACGCCGCCGGCCTGCTTGAGCCATTCGAACACCGGGGGCAGAGTCCAGCTCTCGGTGTCGACGACGGCGGTGGCGCCGTCCGGCAGCACGCGGGGAATGTTCTCCGGAAGGCCGCCGCCGGTAATGTGCGCCATGGCGCGCACGTCGACGGTTTTCAGAAGCTTGAGCAGGTTCTTGACGTAGATCCGCGTCGGCTCCATCAGCGCCTGGGCGAGCGTGGTGTCGCCGATGGGGGTGTCCAGGTCGGCCTGGCTGACTTCCAGTATCTTGCGGATCAGCGAGTAGCCGTTGGAGTGGGGGCCCGAGGAGCCCAGTGCGATCAGGGCGTCGCCGGACCGGACATTGAAGCCGTCGATGATCTCGCTGCGCTCGACCACGCCGACGCAGAAGCCGGCCAGGTCGTAGTCGTCGCCTTCGTACATGCCGGGCATTTCCGCCGTCTCGCCGCCCACCAGCGCGCAGCCGGCCAGCTCGCAGCCGCGGCCGATGCCGTCCACCACGTCAGCGGCCACGTCGACGTTCAGTTTGCCGGTGGCGTAGTAGTCCAGGAACATCAGGGGCTCGGCGCCGCCGACCACCAGATCGTTGACGCACATGGCGACCAGGTCGATGCCGATGGTGTCGTGCTGGCCCAATTGCATGGCCAGGCGCAGTTTGGTGCCAACGCCGTCGGTGCCGGAGACAAGGATCGGTTCCTTGTAGCCGGAGGGCAGTGCCATCATGGCGCCAAACCCACCCAGGCCGCCGAGCACTTCCGGGCGGCGGGTCCGCACCGCTGTGTTCTTGATACGCTCGACAAGGGCGTTGCCGGCATCGATGTCCACACCCGCGTCACGATAGGTGAGTCCGGTTTTCTGGTCGCTCATGATGTCCGTTGCTCTGATCAGGAAAAAGGGCGGCAATTTTAGCAGGTGGCGAAGTGGCGTCCAAATGCTTGTTGGTCGTGTTTGCCGAAAGTGGCCGCGATGTTCGGCAGACGCGTGCAATGCGTTACGAAATGGTGAGATAGCGTGGCCCCCGCTCGCTACTCAGTGCCGGGGCCATGGTGTATCCTATGCGCCATTCAAGCGAACAGCAGGGTGTTGAATGAAGTCTGTAGCCAAGTTGTCGATCCGGATGGCGTTTTCCTGTCTCCTGGCCCTGATTCCGCTGGTCGCCGGAGCGGTCACGGTCGATGGGCTCTACCGCGCGCAGGTGCCGGTGGCCAACACATCCGCATCCGCCCAGCAGGCGGCGTACCGGGAAGGGTTACGTCAGGTGCTGATGCGGGTGTCGGGGAATCGGGAGATTGTTGACAGCGAGGAGGTTGCCCCGCTGCTCGACGAGGCCGAATCCCTGCTGCAGTCCTACCAGTTCCAGCGGTCGCCTGACGGCAGCGACGAGTTATTGATGACCTTCGGTTCGGTGGGCGTCAACCGGGCCCTGGCCGATCTGCAGGTGCCGGTATGGGGTGCCAACCGCCCCCTGACCCTGAGCTGGATCGCGGTGGATTCCGGACGCGACCGCTGGGTGCTGACCCGGGACGACGATGGGCTCAACGAGCGCGGGCGCTGGGCCCGGGCGTTCAGCGAGGCGGCGGTTAAACGTGGCCTGCCGATGGTGTTGCCGTCGTCAGACGTGCGGAACAACCGGGATCTGGTATCGGAAATACGCGGCCAGTTCATGGATAGCCTGCGCGCCGAAGCCAGCGGCTATTCCCACAACCTGATGACGGTGGTGAACATCAGCCGGCGCGGCTCGTCCTGGGAGGCCCGCTGGTTGCTGGAAGGCCCTGCTTTCTCCGAGACTGGCGAGATTCGCGGTGAGCCATCGTCGGAAGCGGTCGCCGTGGCGGTGGTCGACGCCTGGTCGGACCTGCTGGCAGACCGTTATTCGGTGGATGCCGGGCAGGTTTCCGAGTCGCAGCGCGTGGATCTGGTGATTGACGACATAGCCACCGTTGAGGACTACGGGGCGGTCATGTCCTCCCTGCAGCGGATGACACCGGTGGTCTCCGCCGGCCCCGTGCAGGCCAGCGTTGATGAAACCACCATGCGAGTGGCGTTTTCCGGTGAGCTTTCGGTCCTGAAGGAATACATCGCGCTGGATAAGCGCTTCGAACCTGTGGCCGGTGAGGTCGAGGCGGTAGGGGTGGCGTCGCAGCCCTCCCAATCCGCAGCCGACATGTCTGCCTCGACAGTCGGTCAGGCGCCGGATGCAGGGCGGCAGCCGGAAGCCGCTGAAAATCCGACCGCGTCCACCGAGGCGGCCCCGCAAGAAGGCAATCAGCCAGTCGGTGACCAGGGCGCTGACGTCGGCCTGAACTACCGGCCAGCGGCATCCGATGCAGAGAGCGCGGATGCCGGTTCGGACCAGGACTTCGAGTCCCTGTACCCCGTGCTGCACTATCGCTGGGTCGGCGATGGGGCGGCGCAGGCAGCGGCTGAATGAGCAGGTGGGCACCCAGGTGAGGGAGATCAACCGCTGGCGCTGGATTCCCAACGCGCTGACGTTTCTCCGGTTGCTGCTGATAGTCCCGTTTGCGATTGCCCTGTATCATGAAGAGTACAGGACGGCGCTGCTGGTATTCGTGGTGGCGGCGTTATCCGATGGCTTTGATGGCTTCCTGGCGCGTCAGTTCGACTGGAAATCGCGCGTGGGGGCCATCGCGGATCCACTGGCGGACAAGGGACTGTTGATAACCGCTTACCTGATTCTTACGCTGACCGGCATCCTGCCGGTGTGGCTGTTCGTGCTGGTGCTGGGGCGGGATCTCCTGATCGTCGGCGGAGCGCTGGCCTTTCACTATTTCATCGGTCGCTTCGAGATGGCACCAAGTCTGCTGGGCAAGCTCAATACGCTGGTCCAGATTGTGGTGGTGCTGGCGATTGTCGTTTACCAGGCCGGCCTGCCAATGCCGGCCTGGGCACTGCCATGCGGCATTTGGCTGGTTACCGCCACCGCGGTCATCAGCGGCCTTCATTACACTCTGGTTTGGGCGCGTCGGGCATGGCAGGCAACTCACTAGACGGTTCACAATTGACACTCGGTGTCCGTCTGCGCGACGACGCTACATTCGCGAACTACCTGGGGCAGCGCAATGCCTTGCCGGCCCGTAAACTCCAGGCCTTGTCAGAAGACGCCAATCTACCGGTGATCGTCGTCTGCGGTGACAGCGGCACTGGAAAGAGCCACCTGTTGCAGGCAGTCTGCCACCACGCCGAGGATCTTGGGCTCAAGGCGCTGTGCCTTAACCTGAAAGAGCTGATGCCGATCGGTCCGCGGGCGCTGCAGGGCATGGAGGCCTTTGCCCGGGTCTGCCTGGACGATATTGAGGCTGTGCTGGGCGATCCGCACTGGGAAGAGGCGTTGTTCCACCTGTTCAACCGCATGCTGGACAACGGCCATCAGTTGATCATTGCGGCCGGATCGCCGCCTGGGCAGCTCAAGGTGGATCTCAAGGATCTGGCATCCCGCTTGCAACATGGCGTGGTGCTGCAGTTGGGACTGCCGCGCGACGAGGATCGCCTGCTGATACTCGGTACCCGGGCCGAACGTCGGGGCCTGGTGCTGCCCGACGATGTCAGTCGTTTTATCCTGCGTCGCGCATCGCGACATACCGGAGAGTTGCTGTCGATCCTCGAGCGCCTGGACGAGCGTTCGCTGCGGGAACAGCGCCGCCTGACCATTCCGTTCGTGAAAGCCGTCATGGGGTGGTAGCGCGCACGTCCTTTTGCACGTCAACCGCGCCGGCACCGTGAGCCGCCGGCGCGCACAACAAAAGGGAAGGGCATCATGAGACGCGTCGTATTCAACCAGAAAGGTGGTGTCGGGAAATCCAGTATTACCTGTAACCTGGCGGCGATCAGCGCCGCCGAAGGCAAGCGTACCCTGGTGGTGGATCTGGATCCCCAGGGCAACTCGACCCAGTATTTGCTCGGCAAGCCGGCGGCGGACCTCAAGGACACGGTGGCCGATCTGCTTGAACAGACGGTTTCCTTTTCGGTCTTTAATCGCCGGCCCGATGAGTTTGTCCACGCCACCGGTTTTTCCAATCTCTTCGTGATGCCCTCCAGCCCCGAGCTGGATTACCTGGAGCGCAAGCTCGAAGCCAAGCACAAGATCTACAAGCTGCGGGAAGCCCTGAAGAAGCTGGGCGAGAATTTCGACGAAATCTACGTCGACACGGCGCCGGCGCTGGATTTCTACACCCGCTCGGCGCTGATCGCCGCCCAGCGTTGCCTGATTCCCTTTGACTGCGATGATTTCTCCCGGCAGGCGCTGTACAACATCCTCGGCGAAATCCAGGATCTGCAGGAAGATCACAACCCCGACCTGATCGTCGAAGGCATCATTGCCAACCAGTTCCAGCCCCGCGCCTCACTGCCCAGGCGCCTGGTGCAGGAGCTGGTGGAGGAGGGCTTGCCCATCCTCGGGGTGCGTTTATCGGCGTCCGTTAAAATGAGAGAATCCCACCAGGCGCGACAGCCGCTGGTGCATTATGCGCCCAGGCACAACCTGACGCGTCAGTACCAGGATCTTTACCGCCTGCTCAATGGCGAGAAGGTGGACGTTGAACCCCTTTGACGGGGCGGAGTAACGCATTGACCAAGCAAGCTGAAACCGCCGCCGCGCACGTCGCGGATGGCCTGCTCACCATCGAAGTGGAACTGCGCCGGCTGGAGTACTGGGAGTACCAGCCGCCATCCCCGGAAGCGCTGCAAAGCGCCCAGCCTTTCTGCGTCGACACCCTGACCTTTCCCCAGTGGCTGCAGTTCATTTTCCTGCCGCGCATGAAGGATCTCATTGAGGCGGATAGGGACCTGCCGGCGGTATCGGGTATTGCGCCGATGGCGGAGGAATTTTTCCGCAAAGAGAGCGTGTCCGGCCGTGTCCTGATCAACGAACTGGCGCGGATTGACTCGATCCTGTCCGGCCAGCGCTGACCCCTTCCCATCTCTCCGGCAGGGGAATTAGCCGTCGGTGCCTTTCTGTCGGCCGTCTTCCGGCATGCTGATGGAGTAATGATCCTCCGGCAGCAGGCGGCGTCCCTTGCGCACATCCCTGAACAGCTCGCCCAGACCGGAACTGGGTAGGGGCGGACACAGTCTATGTCCCTGCAAAAGGTGGCAGCCGGCGCCGCGCAGGAACGCGTCTTCTTCCGCTGTTTCCACACCGGAGGCCGCCACCTTCAGGGAAAGCTGGCGCGCCAGGTTGATCAGGGTGTGTACGATGGCTGCCGTGTTTTCCTCGATCGGGGCCTGTTGCAACAGATCCGGATCGATCTTGACCTGGTCGAACGGCAGATCCCGCAGCAGTTTCAGTGACGACAGACCGCTACCGAAGCGATCCAGCACCAGGCCGATGCCGAGCGTGCGCAGCCGATCCAGCGTTTTTGCGGTTTCCTCAAGTCGATCACTGAGAGCTCGCTCGTCGATTTCCAGGGCCAGCAGGCTCGGGTCCAGGTGTGTGTCCTGGATGATGCGATGCAGCCGGGACGCCAGTTGCGGGTGATTGTACTGACGCGACGACAGATTGATGTTGACCGTGACCGGCGTTGGGCTCATCTCCTGGATGGCCCGGGATTGCAGGCAGGCGTTGTGGCAGACCCACTCGCCCAGTTGCTGGAGCTGTCCGGTCTGTTCGGCGACATCGAGAAAATCCTGTGGCGTCAGCAGGCCGCGGGTCGGGTGATTCCAGCGCAGCAGGGCTTCCAGCGCCACCACGCGCCCGTCGCGGACGTTGATGATGGGCTGGTAGTAGAGGTCCAGTTGGCCAACGCGGATCGCCTCGCGTAATTCCCGCTCCAAGTCCATCTGGCGCTGCATTTCCTCGTTCATGTCCTGGCTGAAGAACTGGATGTTGTTGCGGCCGGCCTTCTTGGCGCGGTACATCGCCATATCGGCGTTCTTGAGGAGGTCGTCGTAGGTCTTGCCGTCGACCGGCGCCAGGGTGATGCCAATGCTGGAGGTGATGACCAGTTCGCCACTCGGTACGCGAACGGGCTCTGTGATCGCCGACAGGATGCTGCGGGCCACTTTTTCGCACCCTTCGGCGCCGTTGACCTGATTCAGCAGGATGGCGAACTCGTCGCCCCCCAACCGGGCGATGGTGTCTTCCTGGCGTACGTTGCGTTGCAGGCGGCGGGCCAGTTCCTGCAGCAGCTCGTCGCCGGCGTCGTGGCCCAGGGTGTCGTTGATGCGTTTGAAGTGATCCACATCCAGCGCGATCAGGGCGCAGTAGTGGCCGTGGCGCAGTGCGCTGGTGATGGCCTGCCGGCAGCGGTCCTCGAACAGGCGCCGGTTGGCCGTGTCCGTCAGGACGTCGTAATGCGCCAGGTAGTGAAGCTGGTTCTGGGTTTCGCGGATCTCGGAGATGTCCTGGCCAATCAGGATGATGTGCGCCGGCGCTTCTTCATCTTCTTCGTGCAGGCGGTTTAGGTTCCATAGCAGCGTGTGGCTGGTGCCGTCGAAGCTGTTGACCTGGGTTTCGATCTGATCGCGGTCCAGGCCCGTGTGCAGGACTTTGGTCATCTTCCAGGCCAGCTCGTCACGCTGTTCCGGCGGGATAAAGGTGTCAAGCAGGTTGCGGTCCAGGGCTTCGTCACGGCTGTAGCCGAACAGCGACTCGGCGGCGCTGTTCCACTGGCGGATAAGGTTGTCCTGATCCACCACGATGATCGGGTTGCTGGTGTTCTCGAACAGGGCCCGGAAATGCCGGGACGAGCGTCGGAAGGATTTCTCCGCCTGTTCTCGGATGAAGATCTCGTCCTTGAGTTCGAAGTTGGTGAGCTGGAGCTCGCGGGTACGCTCCTCGACCGTGGACTCGAGGCTGTTCTCGACGCGCTCGCGGTCGGCCAGCAGGACCCGCAGGTAGCAGGTGGTACCGGCGATGGCCAGGATCAGGGTTTCCCCCAGCAGGACTTCCATGCCGCGGGGCATATCGGGGCTGCCCATCAGGAAGACGCTGGCCAGCGCCGCAAAGGTGGCCAGGGTAATGGCCAGCATGCTGCCGCCCAGGGAAAAGCGCGTCGCCGACCAGGTCATCAGCGGCAGCAGCAGGGTCAGTGCCTGCAGGGCGTTATGCAGGGTCAGCCCGAGGATGAAGAGCAGGCCGGCCAGCCACAGCAGCCATTCCAGGGGGCGTTGGAACAGACGTGCAACCAATGGCTCTCGCACCAGGCTTAGCAGCAGCGGTGTCACGGTCAGACAGCCCAGGCTGTGGGCAAACCAGGCGAACAGCAGGACTTCGTTCAGCGGCGGGCTGTCCGGAGTGGCGTTGAGCGACGCCAGATAGGTCACCGGCAGGGCTGCGGCGACAGACCCCAGGGTGATGGCGCCGAGCAGCCAGAGGAAGCCAATGTAGTCCGACAGCGGGTTGTGGCTGCGGGACATCTTCCAGAACACCCAGTACGCCAGCCCCGGCGCAAGGCAATAGGAAAGCAGGTTGGCCGCCAGCGTGTTGATGGTGTCGTTATTGGTGGGCCCGGTCAGGTAACCGGTCGCCAGGGCGGACACGATCAGGCCAACGAAGACCGGGAGCGCTGAACTCCGGAATCGCAGGACGAGCAGGGCCAGGGCAAAACCGGACGGCAGCCAGATCGCGGGCACTGGCGTGACGCCCGACGGCAGTTGAATGCAGACGACAGCAAGCGCGACGACGGCCGCTGCAATCAGCAAGTTAGCCAGCAGGGTCCGGGCGGACTCGGCCAAACGAGCTGGTGCGTTCAATTGAAACCCTTCCCTGGTAAGTAACGGGTCCAGGCAAGCTGGGGCCGTGGGGCGGTGCGAAAGCAGGCCGTCCATTCCCTGGCTGCCCGGCGTCCATTACATTTCATACGGTTTTACAATTTACTCACACGTCTCCAAGCTTACTCCGAATTGCATGGGTTGATACACGCTTACGGTTACCGACTGTAAGCCCGGAGTAGCGGGACGCGATGTGTCACAAGCATGCTACATGTTCAGGCGCAAGGAAAGATCGACGGCCTTCAAATCTTTGGTCAATGTGCCCAGTGAAATGTAGTCGACACCGGTTTCGGCGATGGGGACGAGGGTGGTTTCAGTGATGCCGCCGGAGGCTTCGATGCGTGCCCGGCCGTTGTTTTCGGCTACGGCAGTGCGCATGTCGTCGAGGGAGAACTCATCGAGCATGACGATGTCGGCGCCGGCATCAAGGGCCTGGCGGAATTCGTCCAGGTTCTCGGTTTCCACTTCCACCGGGCGACCCGGGGCGATCCGGTGGGCTTCTGCGACGGCATTGGCGATGGAGTCGCAGGCGGCGATGTGGTTCTCCTTGATCAGGAAGGCGTCGTAGAGTCCGATGCGATGATTGTGGCAGCCGCCGCAGGTGACCGCGTACTTCTGCGCAAGGCGCAGGCCGGGCAGGGTTTTGCGAGTGTCGAGCAGGCGCACGGAGGTGTGGGCAACCCGGTCGGCGTAATGGCGGCAGCGGGTGGCCACGCCGGACAGCGATTGCAGCCAGTTCAGGGCGCAGCGTTCTGCCGTCAGCAGGCTGCGGGCATTCCCCTCGGCGGTAAACAGGGTGTCGTCTGCCGTTACCCGGTCACCGTCCTGGCAGGCCCAGGTCAGCGTGACCGTTGGATCCACCTGGCGGAACACTTCCTCGACCCACTCACGCCCGGCGATCACGGCTTCCTCGCGAGTAATGACCCGGGCCGACGCCGTCACATCCGCGGGAATCAGGCGGGCCGTGATATCGCCGCTGCCGATATCTTCCTGCAGGCTCAGGGCAACGGCCTGGGCTCGGGCGGAATTGAGCTGGGCGGGATCAGGGGTGGTCATGGGCTCGGGCTCCGGTTATAGGCTGCGGTTCTCGGGGCCGGCCTGGGCCGGGCGTCCGGAAAAGCGGAGTTTAATGGCTCTGCCGGACCGCGCCAAGGTTGATTTTCGCCGCCGGCCCCGTGTTGGCGCAAACGTGAGGCCGGGTGACCGAAAGCGTCAACCTGCGATCGCGACGTTAATTAGTCGCGATTACAACTGATTGAAACGGCGGCAAAATCGTTTGAAAGTGTGACGTGGTTTGGGCCGTCACAAATGGTGACAAAACCTGACACAAGATGACGCGGTTTCCGCCTATGATGCCAGAGTGGATGTAAACTCATGTGAAATGGGCCGTTTGCAATCGTCAGCCAGGACGATTGTACGCAGCCAAGTGCTCGGAGGCAGTCGTCATGGTCAGTGACAATCGCGTTGTGGATCTGCGCAAGGCATCCGGAGAACGTTCGTTCTCGTTGCCTGCATCGCTGATCCGGCTGCGTGACTATTCCGGGCAGTCCCTGCGCACGCAACTCTCGGAATTCTTCGACAGTGCCGACGATGCCCTGTTCGACCTGGCCGACAAGGCCGGTTCCAATCAGGATCAATCCGCCTACTTCGATGCCATGCGCGAACTGCGCCTGCGCCGCAAGGCGATGTCCCTGTCAATCCAGCAGTGGGTGGCCCGGGCTTTCAATGAAATGGGCTCGTTCGATCCGCGCCCCCGCTCCTCCGGCCTCACGGAAATTGATCAGGAGGCTCTCAGTCTGGTCGATCACGGTGATCACGAGCAGCAAGTGGCCATCGACAACCTGATCAACAAGCTGCGTAACCGGCACCAGGAGCTGATCCGCATGCTGGTACACCGTTTCCAGCACTTGGTCCCCGCGGCAAAGCTTGAAGACCGGCATATGCCGCTCAGTCCGGAAGTGATCTGCAGCGGTCTGCAGGAAGCCTGCAACGATCTCGATATCGATATCCGCGCCAAGCTGGTGGTGCTCAAGCTGTTCGACAAGCTGTTTATTCATCGGCTCGACAGTCTTTACCGCGATGCCAACGAGCTGCTGATCAAGCAGGGCGTGTTGCCGGACATGAAGCGCCCGCCGGTGGGCGCACCGATGAAGAAACGACCGGCGCCCAAGGCCTCGGCGTCGGCTCCGCAACAGACCGACGCCGAAGAGCTCTCCACCCGGCCGGATGGTTTTCCTCCCGTCGAGGGCGACCATCAGGCGACGTTTTCCGAGCTGTCGGCCCTGCTGCACACCCAGCAGGGCAGTGCCCAGGCTGACAGTAGCGCCGGTGCGGGCTCGGATATGACGACGACGGAGCTGATGCGCCAACTGGCGCAGCTCCAGAGCCGGTATGACGTCCACGATGCGGAGCACGGCCAGGAAGAAACCACCGGCGGAGGCAATCTGACCCGGCAGGTGGAAACGATGCTCGCCCGCAAGGGGCAGGCCATGGCGTCGTTGAACCAGGTGGACGCCGATGTGGTCAACCTGGTGACCATGCTGTTCGATTTCATCCTCGAAGACCGGCAACTGCCGCAGGCGATGAAGATGGTGATCGGACGCCTGCAGATCCCGATCCTCAAGGTGGCACTGCTGGACCGGAGCTTCTTCAACCGGGGCGGCCACCCGGCGCGTAAGTTGCTCAACGAGCTGGCCATGGCGGGCATCGGCTGGACCGAGAAAGCGGCCGGCCAGCGTGATCCGCTGCGTGAAAAGATCGAGGCGGTGGTGGATCGTCTTGTCGGTGACTTTACCGACAATGTCGAACTGTTCTCCGAGCTGCTGGCGGAATTCAGTCACTTCATGGATCTTGACCGGCGCCGCCGAGAGCTGGTCGAGCAGCGGCTGCGTGACGCCGAGGAAGGCCGCGCCCGGCAGGAGCGCGCCCGTGAGGCGGCCCGCCTGGTGCTGGAGCCGCTGCAGTCCGGTCGCCAGCTTCCTGAAGTAGTTCATACCATCCTGGGCGAGCCCTGGATGAAAGTGCTGCAGTTCCTCTACTTGCGCGAAGGTGAGGGCAGCGATGCCTGGACCCATTCGGTCGAGCTGGCCCGGGAACTGGTGTGGAGTGTTGATCCTGCTCCGGTGACCGATGAAACCCGCGCCCAACTGCTGCGTCGCATCCCGTCCATCGTGGACAACCTGCGCAAATCCCTGCATTCCATTTCCTGGGACCCGTTCGCCAGCGATGCCCTGATTCGGGATCTGGAGCTGGCCCATGTGGATATCCTGCAGCAGCTGGCGTTGCAGTCTCCGGTAGCGGCTCCGGTCGACACGCCGGAACCGCCGGTTGATGCGTCAGTGGCTGAGGCTGTCGCCGAGTTCCAGGCGCCTCAGGTCAGCGAGCCGACGGAGCCGGCACCGGTTGCCGAGGCCGCGAATACCCCGGAGGCGCCTCGGGCGCCGGTTGCTCCGGCAGCGGAAGAAACAGTCGGGACCGAGCATGCCGATGTTGATCCACGCTGGCAGGACATGGCTCAGAAGCTGCGGGTGGGTTCCTGGGTGGAGTTGCTCAACGACGGCCAGAAGAGCCGCTGTAAGCTGGCCGCGGTGATCAAGGCGACCGGCAAGTTCATTTTCGTTAACCGCAATGGTGCGAAGGTCAAGGAATACACCCTGGAAGATGTGGCCCAGGCGCTTTCCACGGGAGAAGTCAGCATGCTCGATGATGGCCTGATCTTCGACCGGGCGCTGGAATCGATCATCGACAACCTGCGCCATAACCGCCGGGACTGACGGTGTTCCGGGTAGCCGCCTTTGCCCGGTGGGCGGCACTTCGTTGCTTTGTGCATGAATCGACGTAGAATGGCGGACCGGATTTCGGTTTCCTCCTGAACAAGCGATGGATGCATTTTGACTGCCCGGTCCCGTAACCAAACCTTCCAGATTGACGATGCCGGCTGGCTCGTCGACGTTGAACACTGCCCGTCGCCCAACTTCGGGCCCCGCCCTCCCGAGCGCCCCATCTCGCTTCTGGTGGTCCATAACATCAGCCTGCCGCCGGGCCGGTTTGGTGGAGACGCCATCGAGCGTTTTTTCTGCAACCAGCTGGACGCGGCGGAGCATCCTTATTTCCAGGAAATCCGCGATCTGCGTGTATCGGCCCACGCGCTGGTGCGCCGTGACGGCACCTGCGTGCAGTTCGTGTCCTTTCAGGATCGGGCCTGGCACGCCGGGCGCTCGTGTTTTCTCGGCGAAGAAGAATGTAACGACTTCAGTATCGGCATCGAGCTGGAAGGCACCGATGACTTGCCCTACGAAGCCGGACAATACCGGACGCTGGCGGCTCTTGCCCAGGCGATCCGGACGCGCTGGCCAGCGGTGACGCCTGAGCGCATGACGGGCCACTGCGACATCGCGCCCGGTCGCAAGACGGACCCGGGGCCGGCGTTCGACTGGTCGCATTTCCGGCGGTGCCTGGCGGATGCGGTCCCTCCGGCTGGAGACTCCTGCTAATGGGCTTTGTCATTCTGCTGGTGGCCTATGTGATGCGGCGGTTTCTCGACAGCTCTCCCCGCGAAGGGGCGGAAGGCTGGCTGCGCCGGGCGCTGGCCCGATTCCCCGGGGTGGCGGCGGGCCGTGAGGCGCGCGCGGGGCTTGGCCTGGCATTGCTGGTTCTGCTGGTGGTCGCGGTGGCTGTGTTGAATATCGCACTGCAACGAAGCCCGGTGTGGCCGCTGACCTGGTTGCTCGACCTGGTCGTGCTGCTGGCTATGATGGGTGTGCCGGGCTGGCGTAATCCGTTGGGGGCCTATGGCGAAGCCTGGCGCCGTGGGGATGCCCAGGCCGCCTGGCACCACGTCAATCATCTGCTTCCAGCGCCGGAGCGCGGGTTGGCGACGGAGCCGCGGGAACTGCATCGACTGCTGGCGCGCCAATTTGTGGCGGTGGTGTTCGAGCGTTATTTCCTGGTGATTTTCTGGTACGTGCTGGCCGGCCCGGCGGGCGCCGTCGGTGCGCGCCTGGCGGTGGCCCTGCGGGATCACTGGCCACATCCGGCCGGCCGTGAAACCTTTGCCCGCTTCGTTTTCCCGATTGCCTGGATTCCGGCGCGCCTGCTCAGCATCAGCTTCGGTGTGGCGGGTGATCTGGCGGGCTGGATGGGCGGTGCCGGACGGCGCATCCTGTCACCCGGTATGGCCGCGGCGGACCTGCTGTTCGATAGCGCCAATCGGGCGTTGTCGAGCTATTCGCTTGACCCGGACCGCTTCGCCCGGACGCACCCGGACGAGTGGCAGGACTACGGTGAGCGCAGCCTGCGCGCGGTACGCGACCTGATGAACCGCAGTCTGTTCGTGTGGATCTGTGCCCTGGCATTGCTGGCCATTGGCGGGGTGTTTACGTAAAACCGGTGCCGGCCTGTCATGGCCTGAAGAAAAACGATAAAACTCAACTTTATCGAACGCCGGCCGATAATAACCATAACGACGCTATCTCGCGGCTGCCGACACCCAGCACGTGAAGAAGCGTGACATAACAAAAAACAAGAACCCTGGCTGTGGATTGGCCAGCACGCGTGTTAGAGGGGGAACGTGTGAGTCAACTGCTGTATCCTGCCGTCGCGCTGATGAACCGGTTGCCGATGATCTATAAGTTCGGCCTCATCAGTGTCCTGTTCCTGCTGCCGATTGGCGGCCTGTCCTACCTGCTGGTCAGCCAGCTCAACCAGTCCATCGCCGCCATCAGTGAAGAGGCGGAAGGATTGACGCAACTGGACCGTGTTAATGCGCTGGTCCGTGCCGCGTACGACTACCGTGACTACCGCGCCGTTGGCAAGGTGCGCAATGATGACGCGTTCCTGTCCATGAGTGATGAAGCCGCACAGCGGATTGACGGGACCCTCGAGGCGCTGCAGGCGTCCCGGCCCGGATTCGACCACAACGGCGCCTGGAATGCGCAGGTCGCTGCGGTGGGGCAGGCGTGGCAGCAGCTCCGACAGGAAGACATTTTCCAGAGCAACATCGATCCCCAGATTGGTTACTACCAGGAATTCGTGCAGAAGACCCGGGCGCTGCTGGAATCGACGCTGAAGGTGTCCGGTCTGGCCCGGGATGCCGATCCGGACAACCAGATGCTGCTGCAGCTGGCCGCCAACTCGGTCCATGATTCGGCCAGCCTTGAGGGGCGAGTGCGCGCCTTCGGTATCTACGCGCTGGATCAGGGCACCGTGGGCTATGCCCTGGCCGATGTGATGAACGGTCTTTTCGACGAGCTTACGAGTCTCAACAGCCGCATTGAGTCGGAATTCCAGGTCGCGGTTGGCGCGTCCCCGGTCCTGAAGCAGCATGCCGACGCGATTGATTCGGTGGTGCAGAGCAGCGTCGCGGTGCGCGATGCACTGGATGTGAACGTCATTACGCCGTACCGGCTGGAAATGTCCTGGCAGGACTTTGATGCCCTGGTGACGCCAGAGATCGAGCGTCATTTTGCCCTGCAGGACACCCTGTTCAGCATTGTGCGCGGCAATCTCGAGGCGCGCTTGGCGGATGAAGCCGGGCAGCGCCTGACGATCTTCCTGGTGCTGGGAGCGCTGCTCCTGGTGGTGGTCTATCTCTACCTGGGGTTCTTCCTGTCGGTGCGCACGGCGATCAACCGGTTTGGCGCGGCGGCCCGACAGGTGGCCGCGGGTGACATGACCGCTCAGATCCAGCTGGATAACCGTGACGAGCTGGGCGCCCTGACCGGCGAATTCAATAACATGACCCGGCACATGGCGGAATTGGTGCGTTCGGTCAGCCGTACTACCGGCGACGTGGATGGCCAGGCGTCCCGGGTGAACGACAGCGCCAGCGCCAACAGCGAGGCGGTGACCCGGCAGATGGCGGAAACCGACCAGATTTCCGACGCCATGCAGCAGATGGTGGACACGGTGCAGGAAGTGGCGGAAAGCGCCCAGCGCGCGTCGGACTCGGCCGGTCACGCCGAGAAGGACGCGGAAACCGGTCGTCAGGTGGTCGCCGAAACCGTCGACACGATCCATACGCTGGCTCATGAAATCCGTGGGGCCGTGGACGTGATCAACCGCGTCAGCCAGGACAGTGACAGCATCAGCCAGGTGCTGGTGGAGATCAAGGCGATTGCCGAGCAAACCAACCTGCTGGCCCTGAACGCCGCCATCGAGGCGGCCCGCGCCGGGGAGCAGGGGCGCGGTTTCGCGGTGGTGGCGGATGAGGTGCGTTCCCTTTCCCAGCGCACGCACCGTTCGACGGAGGACATCGAAGAAATGATTGGTCGCCTGCAGGGCGGTGTGCGTGAGGCGGTGAGCGCCATGACCAACAGTCATGAGGTGACCGACGCCACCGTGGCCAAATCCTCGGAAGTCACCGATGCCCTGGAGAAGATTCTGGCGGGGATTTCCACCATCGTGGATATGAGCCACCAGATCGCCCAGGCGTCCGAAGAGCAGTCGGCGGTGGCTAAGAACATCAACACCAACGTCGAGCAGATCACCGACCTGGGCCATCGTACCGCCGGCAATGCGCAGGAAACGCTGTCGGCGGCGCAGGAAATGTCAGGCCTGACCGGCGAGCTGCGCCGGCTGGTGGCGTCTTTCCGGGTGTGAGCGCCGCCGTCCGTCCGGGCGGCGCGCCAGGCGGTCAGTCTTTGGGCTTATCCGGGGAAGGGGACCAGAGTACCTCCTCGCCGCCATTGCGGCGGGCGAGGATGCGGGCAAACACGAACAGCAGGTCCGACAACCGGTTCAGGTAGCGGCGCGAAGCGTCGTTAATGGAATCTTCGTGCCCAAGGGCCACCACCACCCGCTCGCCGCGGCGGCAGATGGCGCGGGCCAGATGGCAGTGTGCGGCGTCGCGCCGACCGCCGGGCAGGATGAAGTTTTTCAGCGGCGGTAAGGCTTCATTCCATTCGTCCAGCGTGTTTTCCAGCCACTCGATGTGGCCGTCGCCGATCATGTGGCTGCCCGGTATGGCGAACTCGCCGCCCAGGTCGAACAGATGGTGTTGGATCTGGCGCAGCAGCGTCGCCAGTTCGGCCTCCCCGTCCAGTTCTTCAATCAGCACGCCGATCTGGCAGTTCAGTTCGTCGACGGTGCCCATGGCGTCCACCCGTTGGGCGTTCTTGGCAATGCGGCTGCCGTCCGCCAGCCCGGTGGAGCCGTCGTCCCCGGTCTTCGTATAGATCTTGGAAAGTCGATAACCCATGAATCCTGTCCTCGTCAGAGTGCTTTTACAGCGTCGGCCAGGGCTTGGTTGACCGGAGCGGCCAGCCCGGCGGCGGCCGAAGCCCGGGCGACGAACCCGTTCATCATGTCTATTTCGGTGCTTCGTCCGGCGCGTACGTCCTGGCGCATTGACGAGCTGTTGGCCGCCGTGCGCCGGGCCACGTCCCGCACCTGCTGTTCCAGCGCTGTCGGGCTGGCGTGGCGCCCCTCGTGCTGCATCAACGCGCTCACCTCGCGACACACCGCGCCGATGCGTTCCTCGAAGTAGGGCGTTCCCAGGATCTCACCGTTGGGGCAGTCGAGCAGGGCGGTAAACGGGTTGATGCCGGCGTTGATCGCCAGTTTCTGCCACAGTCGCGCCTCAATATCCGGGTCGACGTCCAGGCGCAGGCCGCAGGGAGTCAGCAACGGGCGCACGGTATCTACGCTGGCGCGACCGGAATCGTTCAGTCCACCCAGCCAGGTGGTGCCGCGACCGGCGTGGACCAGATGGCCTTCCGATGCGATGTAGGCGCCCTCGGTGGTGGACGCGGCCAGCACCGGGTGGTGAGGCCCGAAACGGTCCCGGATTGTCTGTTGGCTGCCCATGCCGTTCTGGAAGAGAACCAGTGGAAGGTGCGCGGGGAGATCGGCCTGAAGCCGCTCAACCGCAGCCTCGGCGTCTGGCGCCTTGGTCATGACCAGGGCGGCCGAGAGCGACTGCAGGTGATCCCAGAGGGGAATGGAGACGTGGCGCTGGACGCCGTCGGTGTCCGTCATCAGATAGCTGACGGTATCGCCCGGCGAGCGGCGGGTGGCAAAGACCACGGGCCGAGTGGGCTGCAGATGCGCCGCCCAGGTGCGGCCCATGGCGCCGGCGCCGATGATCAGGATCGGGGGAACGGTCGATTCGGTCATCGGGCGCCGGCTCCAGCGGTTTTACATGGCTTCGATCTTGCCGCGCTGGTCCTGCAGGCGGGTGAGACTGCTTTCGGCGTCGGCCAGCTTGGCTTTCTCTTTCTCCACCACTTCGGCCGGGGCCTTGGCAGTGAAGCTCTCGTTGCCCAGCTTGCCCTCCAGGCGCTTGATGTCCTTGCCGATGCGTTCCAGCTCTTTGTCCAGGCGAGCCAGTTCGGCGTCCTTGTCGATCAGGCCGGCCATGGGCACCAGCACTTCCATCTCGCCCACCAGTTGGGTGGCGGACATGGGGGCCTCTTCGTCGCCCAGCCAGGTCAGGTTCTCCAGCTTGGCCAGGGAGACCAGGAAGCTGCGGTTCTTCTCCATGCGCTGGTGGTCGGCGTCCGGGCCGCGCAGCAGTACTGGAATCCGCTTGGCGGGTGATATGTTCATCTCGCCACGGATATTGCGCACGGCGACGATGGCGCCTTTGAGCCATTCGATGTCCGCTTCGGCATCCGCATCGATCCGGCTCTCTTCGGCCTGCGGGTAGGGCTGCAGCATGATGGTGTCGCCCGACTTGCCGGCCAGCGGCGCCACGCGCTGCCAGATTTCCTCGGTAATGTAAGGAATGATCGGGTGCGCCATGCGCAACACGGCTTCGAGTACGCGCACGAGGGTGCGGCGGGTGCCGCGCTTGGCTTCGGCGGAGGCGTTGTCGTCGGTCAGTACCGGCTTGGACAGCTCCAGGTACCAGTCGCAGTACTCGTTCCAGATGAACTCGTAGATGGCGTAGGCGGCGAGGTCGAAGCGGTACTGGTCCAGGTGGCGGGTCACTTCTTTCTCGCAGGTCTGCAGGGCGCTGATGATCCAGCGGTCCGCCAGGGACAGTTCCACCGGCTCGTCGTTGGTGCCGCAGTCCTCGCCTTCGGTGTTCATCAGCACATAGCGGGCGGCGTTCCACAGCTTGTTGCAGAAGTTGCGGTAGCCTTCCAGGCGCTTCATGTCCCAGTTGATGTCGCGGCCGGTGGTGGCCAGGGACGCCAGGGTGAAGCGCAGGGCGTCGGTGCCGTGGGCGCTGATGCCTTCCGGGAATTCCTTCTTGGTGCGCTTGGCGATCTTCTGCGCCAGTTGTGGCTGCATCATGTTGCCGGTGCGCTTGTCCAGCAGGTCGTTCAGGGAGATGCCGTCCATCATGTCCAGCGGGTCGAGGACGTTGCCCTTCGACTTGGACATCTTGTTGCCCTGTTCGTCGCGGATCAGGCCGGTGACGTAAACGGTCTTGAACGGGACCTGCGGCTGGCCGTTCTCGTCCTTCATGAAGTGCATGGTCATCATGATCATCCGGGCGACCCAGAAGAAGATGATGTCGAAGCCGGTGACCAGCACGTCGGTGGGGTGGAACGTGGCCAGGCGCTCGCTGTCTTCCGGCCAGCCCAGGGTACCGAAGGTCCACAGGGCGGAGCTGAACCAGGTGTCGAGGACGTCGGCGTCCTGCTCCAGGTTGAGGTCGGCGGCCAGGCTGTACTTCTCGCGCACAGACGCTTCGTCGCGGCCCACATAGATGTTGCCCTCGGCGTCGTACCAGGCCGGGATGCGGTGGCCCCACCAGAGCTGGCGGGAAATGCACCAGTCCTGGATGTCGCGCATCCAGGAGAAGTACATGTTCTCGTAGTTTTTGGGCACGAACTCAATGCGACCGTCTTCCACCGCTTCGATGGCCGGCTTGGCCAGGGTTTTGGCGTCGGCGAACCACTGGTCGGTCAGCATCGGCTCGATGATCAGGCCGGAACGGTCGCCGCGCGGCACGCTCAGAACGTGGTCTTCCACCTGATGCAGCAGGCCGTCGGTGTCCAGATCGGCGACGATCTGCTTGCGGGCGTCCTCGCGGGACAGACCGGCGTAGGCGGAGGGCAGGGCGCCGCTGATGTCGGTGTTGGCGGTGCCGTCGCTGTTGAAGACTTCGCCTTCGGCGCGGATATCGGCATCCGGCGTCATCACGTTGATCATCGGCAGTTCATGGCGCTTGCCGACGGCGTAGTCGTTGAAATCGTGGGCCGGGGTGATCTTCACGCAGCCGGAGCCTTTTTCCGGATCGGCGTGCTCGTCGGCGATGATGGGGATCTCACGGTTGACCAGGGGCAGCATGACGGTCTTGCCGATCAGATGCTGGTAGCGCTCGTCGGACGGATGCACGGCGACCGCGGTGTCGCCCAGCAGGGTTTCCGGGCGGGTGGTGGCCACCACCAGGTGGTCCTTACCGTCGCGGGTTGTCTCACCGTGGGCCAGCGGGTAGCGCAGGTGCCAGAAGTGTCCCTTCTCTTCCTTGTTCTCCACCTCCAGGTCGGAGATGGCGGTGTGCAGTTTCGGGTCCCAGTTGACCAGGCGCTTGCCGCGGTAGATCAGGCCCTCGTCGTACAGGCGGATAAAGACTTCCTGGACCGCCTTGTAGAAGCCGTCGTCCATGGTGAAGCGCTCGTGATCCCAGTCCACCGAGTTACCCAGGCGGCGCATCTGGCGGGTGATGGTGCCGCCGGATTCCTCTTTCCAGTCCCAGATACGCTTGATGAACTCGTCGCGGCCCAGATCGTGGCGGTTCTTGTCCTCTTCCACGGCCAGTTTGCGCTCGACCACCATCTGCGTGGCGATGCCCGCGTGGTCGGAGCCTACCTGCCAGAGCGTGTTGCGGCCCTGCATGCGGCGGAACCGGGTCAGGGTGTCCATGATGGTGTGCTGGAACGCATGGCCCATGTGCAGGCTGCCGGTGACATTGGGCGGCGGGATCATGATGCAGTAGGAGTCGCCTTCGCCCTGCGGACGGAAGTAACCCTTCTGCTCCCAGTTCTGGTACCACTGACGCTCAATATTCTCGGGCTGGTAGGTCTTTTCCATGAAGGTATCTGCTTAATGCCTGGTTAAACGTGAGGGACGTGATTATACATGGCGCGGAACATCCGGGCGAACCCTGGCAGGGTGCCCGGAGGACGCGTAGCCGCGGGGCCTAGTGCCCCGTCTGGTTGCTTCCTGCGGCGCGCCGGGCGTCGTGCACGCGGGCTTCGATGCCCAGCTCGCGCAGCTGGCGGAAATGGGTGCGGGCCTGGTTCAGGGTGGCGGCGTCGGAACTGGCGATCAGGGCCAGACGCTGGAAGCGGTCGGCGTGGGCGGGCAGGGTATTGCCCAGCACGATCACGGTGTCCCAGTCATCCGGCGACGGGTGGTCCGTCATCAGGCCGACCCGCTCCGGGCAGGGATCCGCGCTGCGCGCCAGGCGCCGGTGCGGCAGGAAACTCTCCGGACTGTACTGCCAGAGCATGGTGTCCGCGGCCTCCAGCTGTTCGCCCGGGTTGCACACCAGGCCGATCCGGTCGCCCTGCTTCCACGCCTTCTCCGCCAGGCGGGCGGCGTAGAGCAGGCGCGCGGATTCCGTGTCCTGGGGCAGCAGGTAGAACCAGTGCCGGCCTTGCGACCGGCCGGATGGATCAGTCGACATTGGACAGCAGGTAGTCGACCAGCAGCGGCACCGGACGACCGGTGGCGCCTTTCTCCTTGCCGGACAGCCAGGCCGTTCCGGCGATGTCCAGGTGCGCCCAGCGGTACTGCTTGGTGAAGCGCGACAGGAAGCACGCCGCGGTGATGGAGCCGGCCGGGCGTCCGCCGATGTTCTGCATGTCGGCGAAGTTGCTGTCCAGCTGCGCCTGGTAAGCGTCCCAGATGGGCAGCTGCCACGCTCGGTCACCGGTGGTCTGGCCGGATTGCAGCAGGCGCTGCGCCAGTTCGTCGTCGTTGCTGAACAGGCCAGTGGTTTCCTTGCCCAGGGCGATGATGCAGGCGCCGGTCAGGGTGGCCAGGTCGACCACGGTTGCCGGGTTGTACTTGCCGGCATAGGTCAGGGCGTCGCACAGTACCAGGCGGCCCTCGGCGTCGGTGTTGAGGATTTCGATGGTCTGGCCGGACATGGAGGTAACGATGTCGCCCGGACGGGTCGCGCCGCCCCCCGGCATGTTCTCTGCGGCCGCCACGATGGCCACCACGTTGATGGCCGGCTTGATCTCGGCAATCGCACGCATGGCCCCAAAGACACCGGCGGCCCCGCCCATGTCGTATTTCATCTCGTCCATGCCTTCGCCGGGCTTGAGGCTGATGCCGCCGGAGTCAAAGGTGATGCCTTTGCCTACCAGTACGTGCGGCTTCTCCTTGGCCTTGCCGCCGCGGTATTCCATCACGATCAGCTTGGCCGGCTGGTCGCTGCCGGCGGAAACGGACAGCAGGCTGTTCATGCCCAGCTTCTTCATCTGCTTCTCGTCGAGGATCTCGGTCTTGATGACGTCGTGTTCCTTGGCGAGGTTCGTCGCCTGTTCCGCCAGCCAGGTCGGGTGGCAGACGTTGGGCGGGGTGTTGCCCAGATCGCGGGTAAAGTTCATGCCGTGGCCGACGGCTTCGCCGGTGGCCAGCGCGGCCTTGAGGGCTTTGTTGTTGGCCGAGGCCGTCACGGAAACCCGGTTCAGCGCCGGCGCGGTGGTCTTGCTGCTCTTGAACTCACCGAATCGGTATTGCTGTTCCTCGCAGACACGGGCGATCAGGCTGACGCGCCAGGCTTCGTCGCGGTCCCGGACCTCATTGTCCGCCAGGGCGACCAGGGCGTGTTTGGCGGGGGAGTCCTGCAGCTTGGCAAACGCTGTGTTCAGCAGCTTGCGGAAGCCCAGTGGGTCCTGGGGAGCATCGCTGCCGCTGCCGACGACCAGGAGGCGTTTCCAGGGCTGCTCCTTGAGCGGCAGCATCAGGTTGCTGCCCGCTTTGCCAGAGATATCCCCGTTCTTCTGCAAATCCTTGATCTGGCCATTGAGAGCCGCGTCGGCGGCGGAGGTGGAGGCCGGCCAGTCGCCTTTCTCGGGAACGGACACGACCAGGCAGTCGGCTTTGATGTCGGTCAGGGATTTGCTGTTCAGGGTGTATTTCATGGCAGCTCCGTTTGGTTGATTCTGCATCGCTCGTCGGCTCGGCGACGACGGTAAGGGCGTGGCACCGGCGGCATCCTGTGGCCGCCCGAAAGGCCCCAAGTGTACGTTATGGCCGTCGCCATTGGCTACGCCGGCCCGTGCGGTCCGGATTGCGCTGTGGCTGGCCGGCAGCCTGTCATTCGCCTTCAAGGTTATCTAGAATAGCGCGGGTTCGTAGGGAACCTCCATCCGCTCAGTTTGGGAAGGACATTTTGGGCATCATCTTCCGCTACCTGACCCGCCAGGTCATCGTCAGTATGCTGGCGGTTTCCGGGGTCCTGCTGCTTGTGTTCATGAGTGGCCGCTTTATTAAGTACCTGGCCGACGCCGCCGCCGGCGAGCTGGCCGGCGACGTGCTGTTCGCCATCATGGGCTACCGTTTTCCCGGATTCCTGGAGCTGATCCTTCCGCTGGGGCTGTTCATCGGCATCCTGCTGGCGTACGGCCGTATGTATCTCGACAGTGAGATGAGCGTGCTGTTTGCCTGTGGCGTCAGTGATCGCCAGGTGCTGGCCCAGACCATGGTGGCCAGCGTGGTGGTGATGATCATCGTGGGCGCCATGAGTCTCTACGTTTCCCCCTGGGGCATGCAGAAGGTGCAGGACATCATCAACCAGCAGCGCCAGGCGACCGAATTCGAGCTCCTGTCACCGGGTCGCTTCCAGAGCCTGTCGTCCGGTGACCGGGTGACCTACGTCGAAGGGCTGACCAGCGACCGCAAGGAGCTGGTCGGCGTGTTCATTGCCGAGTTTGCCGAGGACGGTTCCGGGCTCACCATGACCACTGCGGAATCCGGTTCCCAGTACGTGGACGAGAACACCGGTAGCCGCTTCCTGGTGCTGGAGGACGGGCAGCGTTTCGAGGGTAACCCCGGGCAACTTGATTACAAGGTGACGTCCTTCGACGCCTACGGCCTCAAGATCACCGGGCCGGAGTCCTACCGCAAGAAGAGTGACGAGGAAGCCCTCTCCACGCTTGAGCTGATGAACTCGGACGATCCGGAGTTGCGTGCGCTGTTTCACTGGCGCCTGTCGCTGCCATTGATCGTGCCCATCGTGACCTTGCTGGCGGTTCGGCTCAGTCGGGTCAATCCCCGACAGGGGCGCTTCTTCCATCTGTTGCCGGCCATGATGATCTACATAGTGTACCTGGGGCTGCTGATCGTGGCGCGGGATGCCCTGGCCAAGCAGCAGGTGCCCGAGTGGCTGGGACTGACCTGGGTGCACGTGATCTTCCTGTGTATTGCCCTGTGGCTGCAGTTCGGTCCCGACTGGCTGCGTAAGCGGCGCCTGCAGAAAGAGGGGGCCGCCCATGCGTAAGCTGGATCGCTACATCATCAAAACCGTGGGTGGAGCCACCATCCTGGTCATGGTGGTTGTGCTGTCGCTGGACCTGATTTTCGGCTACATCGGCGAGCTGGACGACACCGAAAACAATTACCAGGCGCTGGAAGCGCTGCTGTACATCATCATGACCCTGCCTCGGCGAATCTATGACTATCTGCCGCTGGGGGCCTTTATGGGCTGCCTGATCGGGCTGGGCGCCCTGGCCAGTACGTCCGAACTGGTGGTGATCCGCGCCGCCGGGGTGTCGCTGCGCCGGATCGTCTGGTCGGCGATGAAACCGACGATCGTGGTGGTCATTCTCGGGCTGGCGCTGGGCGAGTTCGTGGCCCCGCATTTCGAGCGTATGGCCCAGAGCCAGAAAGCCGTGGCCACGGGCGCCGGCAGCAACGTGGCGTCGGCGGAGGGTTTATGGCACCGGGAGGGGGATACCTTTATCCATATCAATGCCGTTCAGCCCGATGGCGTGTTGCACGGCTTGTCGCTGTTCCGTTTCGACGACGACCGCTGGCTGATGTCGGCGACGTTCGCCAAGCAGGCGCACTACCAGGGCGATCACTGGAATCTCGAGGATACCGTGACCACGCACCTCACGCGTGACGGCACCACCCGCGATACGGCCCCGCAAATTCGCTGGGATTCGGAGCTGTCGCCCGATGTTCTGAGCGTGTTGATCGTCAAGCCGGAGGACCTGTCCATCAGCGGCCTGTATACCTACGGCACCTATCTTGATGAGCAGGGCCTGAGTTCCGGCAACTACTGGCTGGCGTTCTGGAAGAAGGTGCTGGGGCCATTGGCGACGGCCGTGATGGTGCTGGTGGCGATTTCCTTCGTGTTCGGGCCGTTGCGCTCGGTGACCATGGGCTTCCGGGTGTTTACCGGCATCATCGTGGGGCTGCTGTTCAAGTACGCCCAGGACCTGCTGGGACCCATGAGCCTGGTTTTCGGGTTCAGTCCGATCATTGCGATCGCCGCGCCCATTGTCGTCAGCGCCGTTGTGGGCGCCATCCTCATGCGACGGGCGGGATAGCGCTTTCCAGGCCGTCAGGCTTTGCGGTCTGACGGCCTGGGCACCGTCACCACCCGGCTTTCCGACGCGCGGTCGGTCCAGCTGCGGTTCTCGCTGTCCCACAGCATCCAAAGATATCCGAGCCCGCCGATCAGCCAGCTGAGCCAGCCCGTCAGGTAGCGCAGCAGCGCCTGATACCAGCGAATCGACGTGCCGTCGGCATTCTCGATCCGTACCCGCCATACCTGCATGCCGAGCGTCTGCCCCGTACGGGTCCAGAAGTAGCCGAAGAACACGAAAAGGGTGACGAACAGGACCGATGTGAGCAGCGGGTCCGACGACAGTCGGCCCGATTCCGCCAGGGCCTTGTATTCCTCGAAACCGATGACCCAGGCCGCCAGCATGGTGTAGGCCCAACTGGTGACGATCAGCACCGCGATGCAGATGAGACCGTCGTAGATCATGGCCAGCAGCCGTTTGACCAGGCTGGCGGGCGGCAGGAGTTCGTCGGTGGCATGGAAACGCTGGGGCATGTGTGGACTCCGAATCGGGCGCCATGGCGTTGAGGCTTATGCATGAAGGACCTGTGGCACGTCGTCAGTATACCCAAACATTCCTAAAGATTGAGGTGTCCGGGCCGCTAAGGAGGAACAGGTGCGGCGGGTGACCAGACCCGCTACGGGATGACTCGCGGGAGGCCTTATGATCGATTCCATCAGAAGCGGCGGTGCTGATTACCTGGGTCGTCAGCCGCGCCAGGACGGTGCCACCGGCGGTAAGCCGGGCAGCGAGCGGGCGGGCCGGAGTGCGCCTGGCGAATCGAGCGTGCGCACGCCCCAGGATGCCATCGATGTGTTGCGGGCACGTCTTGATCAGCGGCTCCAGGCGGCTATGTTGAGCGGCCGCGACACGGGAGCCTCGGGCCGGACCGCGTCGTCGTCATTCGAGCCGCCCAGCGCCGCTGATGTGGCCGGGCGGGTGCTCGGCTTTGTGCAGAGCCGGTTGCAGCAGGAGGCCGACGCGGGTGCCGACAGCGAGCGCCTGTCCAGTTTGATGGAGCAGGCCCGGGCGGGCGTCGAGCAGGGCTTTGCCGAGGCTCGCGAGCAGATCGAGGCGCTGGGCATGATGAGCGACGACCTGTCAGCGGGCATCGACGACAGTTTTTCCCGCATCCAGCAAGGGCTCGATCAGCTATCCAAGCGCTTCCTGAACGAGCCGGGTGCTGCCCCGGCGTCGCAGGTCTCAGCCAGTCGGGTGGAGGCCGCATCCCGCGATCAGCTGGCGTTCGAGGTGCGAACCCGGGATGGCGATGTGGTGACGGTGCGGATGGATGAGCAGCGTTACGCCGGTGTCAGTCAGGCGTCGGTGACGTCGGACGCAGGGCGTGCCAGCCAGTCTTCAAGTGTCAGTCTGTTCGCCGGGAGCTATCAGTTTGCCGTGGAAGGGGAGTTGGACGACGGCGAGCGAGCGGCTTTGACGGAGCTTTTCGAGGACGTTCAGTCCGTGGCCGGACGCTTCTTCGACGGCGATATCCAGTCCGCCTTCAGCGCGGCCCAGTCACTCGGGCTGGACGGAGAGGAACTGGCCGGCTTCAGCCTGAACCTGAGTTCGAGTCGCACGGTGAGCGCTTCTGCCTATGAGTCCGTTGCCGGCGAGACGTCGGCCGCCAGCCGGTTGCGCCCACTCGCCGGGCTGGCCGGTGAAGTGCAGGACCTGGCTCGCCAGGCCAGCGGGCAGGGTGTCGATGGCGCCTCATTGGCAAGTTTAATGGACCAGATTGTCTCGGACCTCGACGCCAGCGCTTCCCGGCCGCTTGAATCCGACACCGCCGACCTCATGAATGAGTTCTGGAAGGCCATAATTGGCGGGCTGGAATCAGGCGTCGACGATTCGGATTCCTGAACCCGGCGCGGGTCGCATCTTCCTGATGAGACAGCCCTAACGCCGCCTTCCGGGCGGCGTTTCTCGTTTTTTACACCCTGCGGCTGTGCTAGAGTAGCGGCCTTATGTATGGCGTTTCCGCCGGCCTGGAGGTCTGTCTGATTTCGGGTGGCCAGGCTGGCTCCATTTTCGAACTGAATTTCTGACGAGGCGATCAGGACACGGCTATGAAAACCGCAGTACTGCGAAAGACTTTTCTGGAATACTTCCAGCAGCGGGGGCATGAGATTGTTCCCAGCAGCTCACTGGTTCCCCATGACGACCCGACCCTGCTGTTCACCAACGCGGGCATGAACCAGTTCAAGGACGTATTCCTGGGCCGTGAAGACCGTGGCTATACCCGCGCTACCAGTTCCCAGCGCTGCGTTCGCGCCGGTGGTAAGCACAATGATCTGGAGAACGTTGGCTACACCGCCCGTCATCACACCTTCTTCGAAATGCTGGGCAACTTCAGCTTCGGCGATTATTTCAAGCAGGAAGCCATCGAATTCGCCTGGAATTTCCTGACCGGCGACGACTGGCTGGGGCTGCCCAAGGAAAAGCTGCTGGTCACCGTCTACGCCTCGGACGACGAAGCCTACCGCATCTGGAACGAAGGCATGGGGGTGCCGGCGGACCGGATCATCCGCATCGGCGATAACAAGGGTGCGGAATACGCTTCCGATAACTTCTGGCAGATGGGCGACACCGGTCCCTGCGGCCCCTGTACCGAGATCTTCTACGACCACGGCCCGGAGATTGCCGGCGGCCCTCCCGGTTCCCCGGAAGAGGACGGCGACCGCTTCATCGAGATCTGGAACGTGGTTTTCATGCAGTTCAACCGTACTGCCGACGGCGAAATGCAGCCGCTGCCCAAGCCGTCCGTGGACACCGGTATGGGGCTCGAGCGGATTACCGCCGTTCTGCAGGGCGTGCACAGCAACTACGAAATCGATCTGTTCCAGGACCTGCTCAAGGCGGCGTCCGACATCCTCGGTGGCATCGATACCGAGGAAGCCTCCCTGCGGGTGGTGGCGGACCACATCCGTTCCTGCGCGTTCCTGATTGCTGACGGCGTGATGCCGTCCAACGAAGGGCGTGGCTTCGTGCTGCGCCGGATCATTCGCCGCGCGGCCCGTCACGGCAACAAGCTGGGTGCTCGTGAGCCGTTCTTCTACAAGCTGACTGCGGCCCTGGTTGAGCTGATGGGCGAGGCTTATCCGGAGCTGGTGCGCACCCAGGCCCAGATCGAGAAGGTGTTGCTGCAGGAAGAAGAGCAGTTCGCCCGTACCCTGGACAAGGGGCTGCGACTGCTGGAGCAGGACATCGAGCGCCTGGAAAGCTCCGAGATTCCGGGGCGGACCATTTTCACCCTGTACGACACCTACGGCTTCCCGGTAGACCTGACCAACGACATCGCCCGCGAGCGTGGTCTGACCCTGGACTACGCCGGTTACGAGGCGGCCATGGAAGAACAGCGTGAGCGTGCCCGTGCCGCCTCCAAGTTCGGCATCGACTACAACGCCACCGCCAACCTCGAAGGCAGCACGGAGTTTACCGGCTACGAGCGCATCGATGGCCACGAGAAGATCCGTACCGTCCTGGTGGGAGGCGAGGAAGCCAATGCCCAGGCCGGCGACGAGGCCGTGGTGGTTCTTGAACGCACGCCGTTCTACGCCGAATCCGGCGGCCAGGTGGGCGACACCGGTCTGCTGACCTGGAGCGGTGGCCGTTTCCAGGTGAGCGATACCCGGAAAGAAGGCAACAACCACCTGCACATCGGGACGGTGATCGAGGGCGAGCTGTTCCCCGGACTGGAAGTGGACGCGCGCATTGACCACGGCCGCCGCCAGGCCATTGCCCTGAACCATTCGGCGACGCATCTGTTGCACGCCGCGCTGCGTAACGTCCTGGGCGATCACGTCACCCAGAAGGGCTCGCTGGTCGAGGCCGAGCGCCTGCGTTTTGACTTCTCGCATTTCGAGGCGGTCACTCCGGAGCAGCTCAAGATCATCGAAGCCCAGGTGAACGACCAGATCCTGGCGAACGAGGCGGTGGAGATCGAGGTCACCGATATGGAGCGGGCCGAAGCCAAGGGCGCCATGGCGCTGTTCGGCGAGAAGTACGGCGACGAGGTGCGGGTCCTGTCGATGGGGCGCGACAACTTCTCCGTCGAGCTCTGCGGTGGCACCCACGTCTCCCGCACCGGGGATATCGGCGCGTTCCGCATTGTCTCCGAGAGCGGTATTTCCTCCGGCGTACGCCGCATCGAGGCGGTGACCGGCAAGGGCGCGCTGGCCTGGATGGACGACATTGACGCCCGCCTGGGCAAGGTTGCCGGGCTGGTACGCGGTACGCGTGACAGCGTTGTCGAAAAAGTCGAATCCGCGCTGGAGCGCAATCGCCAGCTGGAGAAAGAGCTGGAGCAGCTCAAGGCCAAGCTGGCCAGCTCGGCCGGTTCCGACCTGGCCGGCTCGGCTGTCGACGTGAACGGTCTGAAGGTCGTGGCCTCCGAGCTGGAAGGCGCTGATCGCAAGGCGTTGATGGATACGGCCGACCAGCTCAAGAACAAGCTGGGGTCTGCGGTTGTGGTGCTGGCTGCGAAAGAGGGCGACAAAGTGACGCTGGTGGCCGGCGTGACCAAGGATGCGACCGACCGGGTTCGTGCCGGCGACATCATGAAGAAACTCGCCGCAGCCGTGGATGGCAAGGGCGGTGGCCGGCCCGATATGGCCCAGGGTGGTGGTTCCAGCCCGGACAAGCTGCCTGGAGCGTTGTCCCAGGTGAGCGGTTGGGTCGAGGAGGCTACCAGCCGCTGAGTCGCCGACAACACGGTCGCGGGCGCTGTGGAGCCTTGGAAACAGTATCCTGCGGCCTGAAGTCCCTTTATAATCGCCGCGCTGTGTCTGGTGTCCCTGAACGCTGGTAGCAGCGCGGCATTTGGTTGGAAAACCCGGTCTGACAGCTTGAAATAAGGAAGACGATGGCACTTCTGGTCCAGAAATTTGGCGGTACATCCGTGGGCACCATCGAGCGGATCAATGCAGTGGCCGAACGCGTCGCCCGGTTCCGAAGAGAAGGGCACGACATTGTAGTGGTGGTGTCGGCGATGAGTGGCGAGACCAACCGTCTGATCGGCCTTGCCCAGGAAATGATGGAAGAGCCGACGCCCCGGGAACTGGATGTCCTGGTCTCTACCGGCGAGCAGGTCACCATTGCGTTGCTGTCGATGGCCCTGCAGAAGTATGGGCAGGATGCGCGCTCCTACACCGGTTCCCAGGTTCGCATCGTGACCGATAACGCGCACACCAAGGCGCGTATCCAGAGCATCGACGAGGCGCGCATGCGCTCCGACCTGGATCACGGTCGCGTGGTGGTGGTCGCCGGGTTCCAGGGTGTGGACGGTGACGGCAATATCACCACTCTGGGGCGGGGCGGCTCCGACACCACGGCGGTGGCCCTGGCCGCTGCCCTGAAGGCGGACGAGTGCCAGATCTATACTGATGTAGACGGGGTCTATACCACCGACCCCCGAGTCGTGGACAGCGCTCGCCGCCTGGAGCGGATCACGTTCGAGGAAATGATCGAGATGGCCAGTCTCGGTTCCAAGGTCCTGCAGATCCGGGCGGTCGAGTTTGCGGGCAAGTACAACGTCCCATTGCGTGTCCTGTCGAGCTTCGGGGAAGGCGAGGGGACTCTGATTACGCTTGATGAAGAGGGTGACATGGAACAACCGGTTGTTTCCGGCATTGCGTTTAACCGGGATGAGGCGAAACTGACGATTTCCGGCGTACCTGATACACCGGGCAGTGCGCTGCGTATACTCAAACCAATCAGCGATGCCAATGTCGAAGTGGACATGATTGTCCAGAACGTCAGTGCTGACAATCGCACGGACTTCACCTTCACGGTCCACCGCAACGATTACAAACGGGCCCGGGCGATCCTGGAAAACATCGCCAATGAGCTTTCGGCCCGCGAGGTCAGCGGTGACAGCAAGATCGCCAAAGTCAGCATCGTCGGTGTCGGAATGCGTTCGCACGCCGGCGTTGCGACGCGGATGTTCGAGTCGCTCTCCAACGAGGGCATCAACATCCAGATGATATCCACGTCCGAGATCAAGATCTCCGTGGTCATCGATGAGAAGTACCTCGAGTTGGCTGTTCGGGCGCTGCACAGTGCCTTCGAGCTTCAGCGACAGGATCAGGAAGCCTGACCGGGCAAAGCAAAGCGCCGGTCTGGTCTGGAGTGACAAGGGAACGATTCGGGGCTTAGGCCCTCTCAGGGATTGCCCTTACGGACAATTGCGAGTGTCGAAAACCGCGTCGTCCCGCTATAAAGATAGTTAAGTAATAGTTGAAAGTCGGAACAGGTAGCTCTGGAGAGAAGGAGTAAAGGACATGTTGATTTTGACCCGCCGCGTTGGCGAGACCCTGATGGTTGGCGATGAAGTGACCGTCACGGTTCTGGGGGTAAAAGGCAACCAGGTTCGGATCGGCGTTAACGCACCGAAAGAGGTGGCCGTACACCGTGAAGAAATCTATCAGCGCATCCAGAAGGAAAAGACGGACCCGGATGAAACCGAATCAGGCAACATCTGAATGGCAATAACCCGCCGCAACACCAGGGCGGGTTTTTTGTGCGTATTCTGCTGTCATTGATCACTCACTAAACAGGTTGGCGCGATAGTTGGGTAGTCAGTAATCAATCTCGAAAATGATTGAAATCGATCCCGAAAAAATTCCCGTCAACCCTATGAAAACAGAAAAATTGTGGTACTATACGCCGCGTTCTCAAGGAGAGGTGGGTGAGTGGCTGAAACCAGCTCCCTGCTAAGGAGCCATACGCATTGCGCGTATCGAGGGTTCGAATCCCTCCCTCTCCGCCATTTCCATTTCTGGAAATAAAAGAGAGCAAGCATCCTTGAAGGATGCGTTGATAAGTGTTTCAATGCGCGCCCGCTGTTCAGAGCGGATTCGCTCTTAGGAAGAGCACTTATTGCTTGAATGAGTTTTGATGCGCGGCTGTAGCTCAGCTGGATAGAGTACCTGGCTACGAACCAGGCGGTCGGAGGTTCGAATCCTCCCAGCCGCGCCACTTATTCAGAATCGATATTTCGTAACCGCCGAGCAAGCGGTGTCGAAAGATCGAAAGGGGTCTGAGCCGAAAGAGGTTCGACTAAAGCGCGCAAAGCGTGCCGAGGAACGTCGGAGCGGTAGCGACGACGACCCTGAAGGGGCGAAGTTGAAGACCCGAGTCATCCTCCCCTGGCAGCGAATGCCAAACTGGATACGAGAGTTTTAAGCGGCTGTAGCTCAGCTGGATAGAGTACCTGGCTACGAACCAGGCGGTCGGAGGTTCGAATCCTCCCAGCCGCGCCATATCAAACAGAAAACCCCGCCGAGTGCGGGGTTTTTTGTTTGTGTAGCGCAGAGTTCTGACGGGATTCGAACCGATAAGAGGTTCGACCGGAGCGTGCTCTGCACGCGTAGGAACGTCGGAGCCTGCGACGACGGCCCGGAGGGCAGGGCCGAAGGCCCAAAGTCATCCTCCCAGCCGCGCCATATCAAACAAAGAACCCCGCCGAGTGCGGGGTTTTTTGTTTGTGTAGCGCAGAGTTCCGACGGGATTCGAACCGATAAGAGGTTCGACCGGAGCGTGCCGCGCACGCGTAGGAACGTCGGAGTTTGCGACGACGGCCCGGAGGGCGGGCTGTAGGCCCAAAGTCATCCTCCCGGCCGCGCCATATCAAACGAAGAGCCCCGCCCAGCGTTGCATGGCTCGATCCGCTTCTCCCCAGGCGCAGCCCGTTCCGAGGTGTGCGTCCGCTTGTCCCGGCTGCTTGAATCCGGCCACCTCATCCCGCTTTCGGCGGCCAGGATGCCCGACATTCGGCTGCTCGATGGCCCCTCATCGGGTATTTTTCGTTTTTATACAGAGAATCAGTAAGCTGAATGCGCTCGGGCAGGCCGCCAGCCGCGCGGGTTTGCGGCGCTGGCTACGGGTTTGTGCGGATTGCCTTGGTTGCTGGGGTGCGGGGAAAGCGGTAAATTACGCAGGATTTTGCCTTCCGAATTGTAAGCAGCGACATCTATCGTGTCGGCTGCTGTCGGAAAAAAATCCGCACAATAAGGTAGCACTCCATGAATGACTTGATGACCAAGGCCGTCGAGCTGATGGTTGCCGGCATGGGATTTGTTTTTGTCTTTCTGATAATCCTGGTATTCGCGACCACCTTGATGTCCAAGGTTGTGGCCCGGCTGGCGCCACCCGAACCGGCTACGCCTGCACGATCCCCACGTGCCAAACCTTCTCAGCCAACATCAGTGGACCCTGATACGGCCGAAGCCATTAAACAGGCTGTTGCGAAATTCCGGTCCCGCCACAAGCGGTGACCCATAAACGATTAGAAACTTCAGAAAGAAGGCTGACACGATGACAGATACAAAAAAACCACTGGGGATTACCGATGTCATCCTGCGTGATGCGCATCAATCCCTGCTGGCCACCCGGATGCGACTGGACGACATGCTGCCCATCGCCGAGAAGCTGGATCAGGTGGGCTTCTGGTCCCTGGAATCCTGGGGTGGCGCCACCTTCGATTCATGCATTCGCTACCTGGGTGAGGATCCCTGGGAGCGCATCCGCGAACTCAAGAAAGCCATGCCGAACACGCCGCAGCAGATGCTCCTGCGTGGCCAGAACCTGCTGGGCTACCGCCACTACGCCGACGACGTGGTCAAGCGCTTCAGCGAACGTGCCGCCGAAAATGGCGTCGACGTGTTCCGCATCTTTGACGCGATGAACGACCCGCGCAACCTGGAAACCGCCATCAAGGCCGTGCGTGAGATGGGCAAGCATGCCCAGGGTACTATTTCCTACACCGTGAGCCCGGTCCATACCATCGACATGTGGGTCGATCTGGCCAAGGAAATCGAGTCCATGGGCGCCGATTCCATCGCCATCAAGGACATGGCGGGGCTGCTCAAGCCATACACGGCCTACGAGCTGGTCACCAAGCTGAAGAAGGCGCTGTCCGTGCCCGTACACATGCAGTGTCATGCCACGACCGGTATGTCCACCGCGACGGCACTCAAGGCGGCGGAAGCCGGTATCGACAACGTCGACACCGCGATTTCCTCGATGAGCATGACCTACGGTCACTCGCCCACCGAATCCGTGGTGGCCATCCTGGAAGGCACCGAGCGTGACACCGGCCTCGATATCCATCTGCTCGAAGAGATCGCCGGCTATTTCCGTGAGGTGCGCAAGAAGTACGCGAAATTCGAAGGCAGCCTGCGCGGCGTTGATTCCCGCATTCTGACCGCCCAGGTGCCGGGTGGCATGCTGACCAACATGGAAAACCAGCTGCGCGAGCAGAACGCCTCGGACAAGTTCGATGACGTTCTCGCCGAGATTCCCAAGGTGCGCGAAGACCTGGGCTTCATCCCGCTGGTGACGCCCACTTCCCAGATTGTTGGCACCCAGGCGGTGCTCAACGTGCTGACGGGCGAGCGTTACAAGTCGATCTCCAAGGAGACCGCGGCGGTCCTGAAAGGCGAATACGGTTCCGCGCCGGCGCCTTACAACAAGGAGCTGCAGGAGCGCGTTCTGGAAGGCAAGGACCCGGTCACCTGCCGTCCGGCGGATCTGCTTGAGCCCGAAATGGACAAGTTGGCCGACGAACTGAAGAAACTGGCTGAAGAAAAGGGTATCAAGCTCGCGGCGGACACCGTCGACGACGTGCTGACCTACGCCCTGTTCCCGCAGATCGGCCTGAAATTCCTGGAAAACCGGGGCAACGCCGATGCGTTCGAGCCGGCTCCGACGGCTGAAGACGCCGCAGCCGCTGCGGCCCCGGCGAAAGCATCCGGTCCGGAAACCTACACCGTCAACGTCAACGGCAAGGACTACGTGGTTGCGGTTGAGGCCGGCGGTGAGATCAGCCAGATCCAGTCCCAGGGTGGCGGCGCAGCACCGGCCGCAGGCGCTCCGGCGGCGGCACCCACAGGCGGTGGCGAGCCGGTTCCGGCGCCGCTGGGCGGCAACATCTTCAAGGTACTGGTGTCCCCGGGTCAGGCCGTGGAAGAAGGTGACGTGATGATCATTCTGGAAGCCATGAAAATGGAAACAGAAGTGCGCGCACCCAAGGCCGGTACCATCGGCGAAGTCTTCATCAAGGTTGGTGATGCCGTCGCCGTCGGCGATGAAATGCTGACAATCGCATAAGGGCCAGCATTCCATGGATAAAATGATGACACTATGGACAGGGAGTGGCCTGTTCAACCTGAGTATTGGTCAGGCGGCGATGATCGTCGTTGGCCTTCTGCTGCTGTTCCTTGCGATTCGCAAGGGCTTTGAGCCGCTGCTGCTGGTGCCGATTGGCTTCGGCGGTATCCTGGCGAATATCCCGGAGGCGGGGCTGGCCCTGTCTGCGGCGGAAAACGCGATCCACGTCGCACGCCCCGAGACACTGGCGGCTCTGGCCAGTGCCCTGAACGTGCCGTATGAGGCCGCGCAGAGCGTAACGCCGGACGTGCTGCAGGCGTTCAAGCTGGCCTATAAGGAAGCGAGCCATTCGATGGTTGCGGCGGCAAACGCCGTAGCGCAGGACCAGGGCTACTCCAACGGCATGCTTTACAACTTCTACACCGTGGCGATTGCCAGTGGTGTGGCGCCTCTGCTGATTTTCATGGGCGTTGGGGCGATGACGGATTTCGGCCCTCTGCTGGCCAACCCGAAGACCCTGCTGCTGGGCGCCGCCGCCCAGTTCGGCATCTTCGGCACCGTCATCGGTGCGGCGCTGCTGGATGGCTCGGGCGTTATGGATTTCACGATCCTCGAAGCGGCTGCCATCGGTATCATCGGCGGTGCCGACGGCCCGACCTCGATCTACGTCTCCAGCATTCTGGCCCCGCATCTGCTGGGTGCAATCGCGGTAGCCGCCTACTCGTACATGGCGCTGGTGCCGATGATCCAGCCGCCCATCATGAAGGCCTTGACGTCCCAGAAGGAACGGGCCATCAAGATGAGCCAGCTGCGTCATGTCAGCAAGCAGGAAAAGATCGTGTTCCCGATCGTTGTCCTGATCCTGGTGGTGCTGTTCCTGCCGGACGCAGCGCCGCTGCTGGGCATGTTCTGCTTCGGTAACCTGATGCGCGAGTGCGGTGTGGTGGAGCGTCTGAGCGATACCGCGCAGAACGCGCTGATCAACATCGTGACCATCGTGCTGGGGCTGTCCGTCGGCTCCAAGCTGGGTGCCGACAAGTTCCTGGACCTGCAGACCCTGGGTATTCTCGCACTGGGTATGGTGGCGTTCTGTATCGGTACCGCGTGTGGTGTGTTGATGGCCAAGGCAATGAACGCCTTCACCAAGGAGCAGATCAACCCGTTGATCGGTTCCGCCGGTGTCTCGGCGGTGCCCATGGCGGCGCGGGTCTCCAACAAGGTGGGCCTCGACGCCAACCCGCACAACTTCCTGCTGATGCACGCGATGGGCCCGAACGTGGCCGGCGTGATCGGTTCGGCCGTTGCTGCGGGCGTGATGATCAAGCTGCTCGGCTGATCCTCCCGCCGTTCGTTCCAGAAAGCCCCGCCCTGGCGGGGCTTTTCTGTTTCAGGGGCAGCGGTTCGGAGGCGCGCCGTGTGCGAACCGGCGGGCGGTTGTCTGAGGGGTTATCGGAAGTCCCGCGAATGGATCTTCAGTGTGCCCAGCAGGTGGCTGAGATCGGTCAGCTTGCCGGCCATCACATGCACGATATCGCCTTCCCGTTCCAGCACTCCCTTGACGTGCAGCAGCCGTGCCTTGAGCAGTGGCTGGCGCTGTTGGCGTGCGGTGTTGAGCCAGACCACGACGTTGGTGTTCCCCGTTTCATCCTCCAGCGTCACGAAGGTCACGCCCTTGCCGGAGCCGGGCCGCTGGCGGCCGGTGACCAGCCCCGCAACGTGCACCGGGCGCCCGCTGGTTTCGGCTTTCAGGCTGTCGGTGGTGTGGCAGTGACGCAGGTGCCCCTGTTCCCGTAGCAGGGCCAGCGGATGGCGCTGCAGGGTCAGCCCCTGGCTGTCGTAGTCCTCCAGGATGTTCTGGCCTTCCGAAGGCTCGGGCATGCGCACGCGGTCGCCAGGGACGGCGGGGGCTGACCCGTGCTCCGGTGAGATGCGGTAGGCCGGCGCATCCTCCTGCGCGAATAATGGCGCCGGAGCGTCGTATTCGAGGATATCCCAGCGAGCCTGGTGGCGGTTGTCGCTGAAGCCCTGCAGGGCGCCGGCGCTGGCCAGGCACTCCAGGTCCCGGTTGTCGAGGCCGGCCCGGTGGCGGATCTGCTCGATGGACGCGTAGCCGGCTGCCGGACGCGCGTCGACCAGCCGATGAGCTCCTGCCTGGCTGAGGCCCTTTACGATCCGCAGGCCCAGACGCAGATGCTTGTAGCCGTGTTCCAGGGTGTGATCCCAGTGGCTGTGGTTGACGTCGATAGGCTGAACCGGCACACGGTGACGTCGGGCGTCCTGGATCAACTGCGACGGTGAGTAGAATCCCATTGGCTGGCTGTTGAGCAGCGCGCAATAAAAGATGGGTGCATGGTGTCGTTTGATCCAGGCGGACACGTAAACCAGCAGGGCGAAGCTGGCGGCATGGGATTCCGGGAAGCCGTAGCCGCCGAAGCCGCTCAGTTGCGTGTAGATTTTTTCGGCAAAGGTATCGGTGTGGCCCTTGGCGCGCATGCCGTTGATCAGCTTCTCCCTGAACGGGGTGAGATCCCCGTCGGATTTCCAGGCGGCCATGGCCCGGCGTAGCTTGTCGGCCTCGCTGCCGGAGAAGTCCGCCGCCACCATGGCCAGCTTGATGGCCTGCTCCTGGAAGATGGGGACGCCCTCGGTTCGCTTGAGGACGGCTTCGATCTCCGGGTCCTGGCCGTAGTCGGGGTCTTCCAGCCTGTTCCGGCGCTTCAGGAAGGGATGCACCATATCCCCCTGGATCGGGCCCGGGCGGACGATGGCGACCTGGATGACCAGGTCGTAGTATGTTCGCGGCCTGAGCCGGGGCAGCATGTTGATCTGGGCGCGGGACTCCACCTGGAAAACGCCGATGCTGTCGCCGCTGCAGAGCATGTCGTACACCCGCTTGTCTTCCGTGGGGATGTCGGCCATTCCGAGTGCGCGATCCGTCTTGCGGCCAATCAGGTCGAGCGCCTTGCGTATGGCGGACAGCATGCCCAGCGCCAGCACGTCCACCTTCATCAGGTTCAGGCTTTCCAGATCTTCCTTGTCCCACTGGATTACCGTGCGGTCCGGCATGCTGGCGTTTTCGACCGGCACCAGCTCCGCCAGGGCTCCCTCGCTGATAACGAAACCGCCCACATGCTGGGACAGGTGGCGGGGAAACCCGATCAGCGTCTTCACCAGCGTCAGGAACTGTTCCACAGCCCGTGCGGATTTCGCCAGGCCTTTCTGCAGCAGTTGTTCCCGCCAGTCCTGTTCCCGGTCGCGCCAGTCCACGTTGCCAATCATCTGTTCCAGCAGGTGCAGGTCGAAACCCAGCGCCTTGCCCACATCGCGGATGGCGCTGCGCTGACGGTAGCGGATCACGGTGGCCGCCAGGGCGGCGCGCTCGCGGCCGTAGCGCCGGTAGATGTACTGGATCACTTCCTCGCGCCGCTCGTGCTCGAAGTCCACGTCGATGTCCGGCGGCTCGTCCCGGTCCGCTGAGATGAAGCGCTCGAAGAGGAGTTCCACCTGTGACGGATCGACGGCGGTGATGCCCAGGCAGTAGCAGACCACGGAGTTGGCGGATGACCCGCGGCCCTGGCACAGGATGCCCTGGCGTCGGGCGAACGCCACGATGTCGTGGATGGTCAGGAAGTAGGGCTCGTAGGCTTTCTCCCGGATCAGCGTCAGCTCTTTCTCCACCAGCGCCCGCTTGTCCAGGGGGATACCGTCGGGGAAGCGCCAGCGAATGCCACGCTCGGTGAGTTCGCGCAGGTAGCTTTGCGGTGTATGGCCCTCCGGTACCACCTCCGGTGGATACTGGTAGCGCAGCTCGGCGGGGCTGAAGGTGCACTGGTCGGCAATGATCCGGCTCTGCTCGACCCAGGCGTCCGGAAACAGTTTGCGCAGAGTGCCGATCGGGCGCAGGTAGCGCTCGCCGTTGGCGAACAGGCGGTGGCCCGCCTCGGCGACGGTGCAGCCGTGGCGTACGGCGGTCAGCACATCCTGAAGCGGTTGCCGGCCGCGCTGGTGCATGTGGACGTTGCCGGTGGCCACGACCGGCAGGTCCAGGCGACGGGCCAGCTGGCGCCAGCCGGTCATGTTGTCTTCATCGCGGTCGGTCAGGGGGCGCTCGGCCATGATCCAGAGGCGGTCGGGGAAGTGTTGTTTCAGCCAGCGACCGACGTCGAGCTCGTTGGAGTCCACCACCGGCGCGGCTCCCCACAGGGCCAGGCACTCGTCCAGGGGGTGGGTGTCCAGATCGTCCCCGAGGAGCGTGTAGTGCCCTTTCTCGGCGCGGCGCCGGGCGCTGGTGATCAATTGGCAGAGCTGGCCGTAGCCGGTGCGGGTGCGGGCCAGCAGGACCAGCAGGACCAGCAGGCCGTCCGGCGATTGCAGGCGGAACTCGCTGCCGGTGATCAGCTTGACCGGGCTGTCCTTCAGGGCGGCAAAAGCGCGCGGCATGCCGGCCACCGAGCATTCGTCGGTGATGGCCAGCGCCCGGTAGCCGAGGCGGGCGGCTTCCCCGGCCAGTTCGTGCGGATGGGAAGCGCCGCGCAGGAAGCTGAAGTTGCTCAGGCAGTGGAGTTCCGCGTAGCTCATGGTTTTACCCGAACCAGCCGTGGATGAACCAGCCGCCGGTCACGTCCCGGAACAGCCAGCCGGTCTGGCCGCTGTGCAGCCGGGCGATGTAATAGTCGCGCTGGACGCGCTCGCCGTCCCACCAGCCGGCGCTGATGCGTTCGGGGCCGGCCAGCCAGAGTTGCGGCATTTCCTGTAGCGGCTGGGGCGCACGCAACAGCCACAGCGGTCGGCGTGGCAGGTCGCTGGCTGTTGCCGCCATGGCCCGCATTGGAGACGCGGTCCAGGCCTGCTCGGGGCGGTGGTCGGCCCGCAGGGTCGGCCGATGCAGGGCGTCTTCTCCCAGGCGCGCCTGCAGCCGGCTGAGCAGGTGCTGGCGGGCTTCGTCGCGGGCGTTGGGAGTGTCGCCGAACAGGTCGTCGCCGGTCGGCGCTTCCCGCCCGATAAAGCGCCGCACCTTGAGGGACAGGCCAATGGCTGGCGCCTCCAGGGTGTGCCGGTCCAGTTTCAGGTGCGCCAGGTCGAGAAAGGCGCTGGCACGGTGTTTCGGCGCGGTGGAGCGAAGCGGCAGAGAGGTGACCGGCTGACTGCGGTGACGGATTTCCAGTTGCAGTGTGTCGGTGTGCTGCTGGCGCCAGCGCAACTCCGTTTCCAGTTCCTGCAGGGCGCGCTGCAGGGGAAAGAGCAGGCCGCTGCTGTGTTCCACATCCTCGGCGAAATCCAGGCGGCGGTGAAAGTAGGGTGGGGGTTGCCAGTCTGACTGCGGATCAGCGGCCCGCCCCTCGATCTTCTGCAGCATCAGGCAGGTCTCCGGTCCCAGGCGCCGGGCCAGCTCCCGATCAGGCAGGGTGAGCACCTGCCCCAGAGTGTGCAGGCCCATGCGCTGCAGGCGTTCGATGGTTCGCTCGTCCAGGTCGGTGTGGCCGATGTCTAGGCTATCCAGGGAGTGCCGCAGGCGCCGGGTGTCATCGGTGCAGTGCCCGCTGTTGCTGCGCGCCAGTAGGCGGGCGCCCAGGGGCGTGCTACCGCAGGCCAGCTGGGCACTCAGGTGGCGTCGGCCCAGCTCCGCTTCCAGGGTGCGCCACAGATTGTCCAGGCCGCCGTGCAGGCGACGCAGGCTGCCGGCCTCGACCAGGAGGCCGTCCGGTGGGTAGAGGCTGATGCGGGCGGCCTGGCGGTAGAGCCAGGCAGCTTGCTGCTCCAGAACCCGGGCCTGCTCCTCCATGTCGGCGGGAATCAGTTGCAGGCCGTCCGCCAGGGCGCTGGCGGTCTGGGGGCTCTGGCCAATCGTTACGCCCGCCCGGGCGGCTTCCGGGTTGAGCTGGGTGACCCGTGGCGGGTATCCGCTGACCAGTGCCATGGGGCGGGGCGAGGTCTCGCTCTGGCTGAAATGCTCCAGCAACAGGTGGGGAAAGTGCAGGTAAAGCCACAGCATGCCGGATCTCAGTGCGGTTGGGGCCAGGGGCCGCGGATGACGTTGCCAGGCAGGGCTTCGGCATCCTGTGCCGGAGCCACTGGTGCCAGGGGCAGGGTGAGGCCGTCGACGGGCCAGCCGCCACGGCGTTTGAGGATATTCGCCTGCAACTGGCCGTTCGCCAGGGGATTCAGTTGCAGGCGCAGGGCAGCGGGGGAGGACTGGTCGGCATAGCGCGCGTCCCGGAACAGGACGCACAGATTATCGCCCGCTTCGGCAGCCAATTGGATTCGGCGGATGTCGCTGCGCCTGGCGGCATCGAGCCAGATCATGGCCAGGCCGGTGGTGTGCGAGCGCAGGCAGTTCTCCAGGGCCCAGAGCCGGTCCTCCCGGCTTTGGGTCTGCACACTCACCACCTGGTTCAGTTCCACCTGCGCCCGGGCCAGGGCCGGTGCGTAGGGTGTGTGTGGCGGGTCGATCCAGAATACGGTCTGCCCGGCACGGGACAGGCGGCACAGGGCCGGCAGCAGCAGGCGCAGTTCGCCAATGCCGGGGGCGGGGGTCAGGCATTCAATCAGGGCGCCACGGGGCCAACCGCCGCCGGGCAGTTGCGCGTCGAGCGCGGCAAAGCCGGTGCTCTCCGCTGCCGCACCCAGGGCCTGCTGGTGGCGGCTGGCCTGCCAGATGCGGGCGTTGTCGAGTAGCTGGTCGAGGATCTCGCTCATGCGTGTCTCTCTGCGATACTGTTTATTTATACAGTATAGGTTGAGGGTGGTCGTTTGCAAAGAGTGGGATGGCTTGCAAGGGGGTTGACCTGTTTCGGGGTGGGGCGCAGGCTGTGACTGACCATTCCGGACCAAGGAGGAAGTCATGTCAGAGTTGAAATCCGAGTCCTGCGAAGCCTGTCGTGCCGATGCGCCCGAGGTCACCGGCAAGGAGCTCGATACCCTCAGCGCCGACCTGCCGGATTGGGTGGTGGTGACCCGGGATGGCGAGCGGCAGCTTGAGCGGGTATTCCGCTTCAGGAATTTCGCCGAGGCATTGACGTTCACCAACAAGGTGGGCGAGTTGGCCGAGTCGGAGGGGCATCATCCGGCCCTGCTGACCGAGTACGGCAAGGTCACGGTTCACTGGTGGACCCACAAGATCGGCGGCCTGCATCGCAACGACTTCATCATGGCCGCTCGTACCGACGACCTGGCGCACTGAGTCTCGGTAATTCCCGCCGGACCGGTGGCTTACGCCGGCCCGGACAATCCGTTATCATGCGGCGTTTCGCTGGAAAGCGGCCGTGCCGCCGTTTTCCGTCTCCGAGATTGAATGAGAGGCTGCCTGCGGGCTTCCGGCGGCGGCCTTTCCGGATGGCTGTGATAACGCATGGAACATACATATCGTCTGGTGATTTCCTGTCCTGACCGGGTTGGCATCGTGGCCAAGGTCAGTAACTTCCTGACTACCTACAACGGCTGGATCACCGAGGCCAGCCACCACGCCGACAACCAGGCCGGCTGGTTCTTTATGCGGCACGAGATCAAGGCCAGTTCCATTCCCTTCGGCCTGGATCAGTTCCGCGCCGCCTTCGAACCGATTGCCCGGGAATTCGACATGACCTGGCATGTGGCGGATTCCGCCGAGCCCAAGAAGGTTGTGCTGATGTGCTCCAAGGAATCTCACTGTCTGGCGGACCTGCTGCACCGCTGGCACAGCAAGGAGCTGAACGCGGAAATCGTGGCGGTGATCTCCAACCACGACGACCTGCGCCGCATGGTGGAGTGGCACGATATTCCCTATCACCACGTACCGGTGACCAGGGACAACAAGCCCGAAGCCTTCGCCGAGGTGAATAATCTGTTCGCCCACTACGGCGCGGATGTGATCGTGCTGGCCCGCTACATGCAAATCCTGCCGCCGGAGGTGTGCGAGCAGTACGCCGGCAAGGTGATCAATATCCATCACAGCTTCCTGCCGTCGTTCGCCGGCGCGCGTCCTTACCACCAGGCTTACAGCCGCGGGGTCAAGCTGATTGGCGCCACCTGCCACTACGTGACCCAGGATCTGGACGAGGGGCCGATTATCGAGCAGGACGTGATCCGCGTCAGCCACAGCGACACCATCGAGGACATGGTGCGACTGGGCAAGGATGTCGAGAAGAATGTGCTGGCCCGAGGCTTGCGTTCGCACATTGAGGACCGCGTCATCACTCACGAGAACAAGACCGTCGTTTTCACCTGAACGCGGGTTTGATCCGGAGGTCGCCCGACCTCCGGAAAGCTGACTTCCTTCCTTCATTTAGACGGCATTTCGATGTCACCCCGGGGCCTCGATTGTGGTATCATCGACGGCTTATAAATCCGCCCTGGGGAGCCTCTCACGTGCGAGAGGGGCCATGTTTCCCCGGCGAATAAAGCAGCGTCCGGCAAGGTCGTTTCCGGTGGCCGAAGAAGCCAGTCCGGAAAGCCAGTGTCCGGGAAGCGGAGCCAATGCCGATTCCCGCAAGGACGACTTCCAGCAAACGCAAAGGAATCCTTCTCGATGGGTGAATTAGCCAAAGAGATCCTGCCCGTAAATATTGAAGACGAGCTGAAACAGTCCTATCTCGATTACGCCATGAGCGTGATCGTCGGGCGGGCCCTGCCCGATGTCCGCGACGGCCTCAAGCCGGTTCACCGTCGTGTCCTGTTCGCGATGTCGGAGCTGAACAACGACTGGAACAAGGCCTACAAGAAATCCGCCCGTGTGGTGGGTGACGTCATCGGTAAATACCACCCGCATGGCGATTCCGCGGTTTACGACACCATCGTGCGGATGGCTCAGCCGTTTTCCATGCGCTACCCGCTGGTAGACGGCCAGGGTAACTTTGGCTCCATCGACGGTGATAACGCGGCGGCCATGCGTTACACCGAAATCCGCATGGAGAAGATTGCGCACTCGCTGCTGGCGGATCTGGACAAGGAAACCGTCGACTTCGTACCCAACTACGACGGCACCGAGCAGATTCCCGACGTCCTGCCGACCCGTGTGCCCAACCTGTTGGTCAACGGTTCCTCCGGCATTGCCGTAGGCATGGCGACCAACATTCCGCCGCACAACCTGAAAGAAGTGGTCAGCGGCTGCCTGGCGCTGATGGATAACCCGGATATCACCATCGATGAGCTGATGGAATACATCCCGGGGCCGGATTTCCCGACCGAAGGCATCATCAACGGCCGTGCCGGCATCATCGAGGCCTACCGCACCGGTCGCGGTCGCATCTATATCCGTGCCCGTCACGAGATCGAGGTGATCGACAAGAAGACCGGCCGCGAGGCTATCATCATCACCCAGCTGCCGTACCAGCTTAACAAGGCCCGCCTGATCGAGAAGATCGCCGAGCTGGTCAAGGAGAAGCGCGTCGAAGGCATCTCCGAGCTGCGCGACGAGTCCAACAAGGAAGGCATCCGCGTGGTGATCGAGCTGCGCCGGGGCGAGAACGCCGAGGTGGTGGTCAACAACCTATTTGCCCACACCCAGATGGAAACCGTGTTCGGCATCAACATGGTGGCCCTGATCAACGGCGAGCCGAAGATCCTCAACCTGAAGCAGATCCTGGAAGCGTTTGTCCGTCACCGGCGCGAAGTGGTTACCCGCCGGACCATCTACGAACTGCGCAAGGCCCGTGAGCGCGGCCACATCCTGGAAGGTCTCACGGTTGCACTGGCCAACATCGACGAAGTCATCGAGCTGATCAAGCAGTCCCCGTCCGCGGCGGAAGCCAAGGAAAAGCTGCTGGCCAAAGGCTGGCAGCCGGGGCAGGTGTCCGACATGCTCGAACGCGCCGGTCAGGACGCCTGTCGTCCGGACGATCTGCCGGAGATCTTCGGCATGCGCGACGGGATCTACCACCTGTCGCCGGAGCAGGCCCAGGCCATTCTGGACCTGCGCCTGCACCGCCTGACCGGTCTGGAAACCGAGAAGCTGCAGAACGAATACAAGGAAATCCTCGACAAGATCGCCGAGCTGATCCACATCCTCAGCGAGCCGGCGCGCCTGATGGAAGTCATTCAGGAAGAGCTGGAAGCCATCGTGTCCGAGTTCGGCGACGAGCGCCGCACCGAGATCACCAGCTCCCGCCGCGACCTGACCATCGCCGATCTGATCGACGAGGAAGACCTGGTGGTGACCATCTCCCACAACGGTTACGCCAAGACCCAGCCGGTGGAGGCCTACCAGGCCCAGCGCCGTGGTGGCCGTGGCCGCTCCTCGACCGCGATGAAGGAAGAGGATTTCATCGAGAAGCTGCTGGTCGCCAACTCCCACGACACCATCCTGTGCTTCACCAACAAGGGTAAGGTGTACTGGCTGCGGGTGTTCGAGATTCCCCAGGCCAGCCGTGGGGCGCGGGGCCGGCCGATGGTCAACATTCTGCCGCTGGATGAGGATGAGCGTGTCACCACCTTCCTGCCGGTGCGCGATTATCCGGAAGACCATTACGTGCTGATGGCCACCTCCGCCGGTGTGGTCAAGAAGACCCCGCTGCCGAATTTCTCGCGCCCGCGCAGCAGTGGCCTGATTGCCCTGTCCCTGGACGAGGGCGACACCCTGATCGGCGCGGCCATTACCGCCGGCGAGTCCGAGGTCATGCTGTTCTCCTCCGCCGGCAAGGCTGTGCGCTTCCAGGAAGAGCAGGTGCGCGCGATGGGTCGGACTGCGCGCGGTGTGCGTGGTATCAAGATGCCTGATGGCCACCGCGTGGTGTCTCTGATCATTCCGGAAGAAGACGGCATGATCCTGACCGCCAGTGAAAACGGCTATGGCAAGCGCACCCAGCTGGAAGAATTCCCGGCCTACAGTCGTGGCAGCCAGGGCGTCATCGCCATGCAGTGTTCCGAGCGTAACGGTAACCTGGTGTCGGCGACCCAGGTGTTCGAAGGCGATGAGATGATGCTGATCTCCGACAAGGGCACCCTGGTGCGCTCCAGCACCGGTGAGGTTTCCCTGCTGAGCCGGAACACCCAGGGTGTACGCCTGATCCGTCTGGCTCAGGAAGACGAGCGCCTGGTGGCGGTTCAGCGCATCGCCGAAAGCGACGATGAAGGCGAAGAGGGTGAGGGCGATGAAGGCGCCGCGGAAGAAGGCGCGACCGACGCGCCGGAAACCGGAGGCGATGCGGACTGACGGTCCGCATTCCCAGTAACGAGGAGAGAGCAGGCGGTAATGAGCAGAGCGTATAACTTCTGTGCGGGCCCGGCGACCTTGCCGGAAGAGGTCCTCCGGCAGGCCCGGGAGGAAATGCTGGATTGGCAGGGGACCGGCATGTCGGTGATGGAAATGAGTCACCGCAGCGACGAGTTCGTCGCGATTGCCGAGACCGCCGAGCAGGATCTCCGGGAACTGGCGGGCGTGCCCGACGACTACGCGGTGCTGTTCATGCAGGGCGGCGCCAGCAGTCAGTTCGCCACCGTGCCGCTCAATCTGTTGGGCGAGAAGTCGAGCGCCGACTACGTCAACACCGGCATCTGGTCGAAGAAGGCCATCGCCGAAGCCCGGCGCTTTGCCGATGTCAACGTGGCGGCTTCCAGCGAAGCGCAGGGGTTTACGACGATTCCCGATCAGGCCGAGTGGCAGACCCGCCCGGACGCCGCCTATCTGCATTACACGCCAAACGAAACCATCGGTGGGCTGGAGTATGACTTCGTCCCCGAGTCCGGCGGCGTGCCGCTGGTGGCGGATATGTCCTCTACCATGCTGTCGCGGCCGGTGGATATCTCGAAGTTCGGCCTGATCTATGCCGGCGCCCAGAAAAACATCGGACCGTCCGGTCTGGTGGTGGTGATTATCCGCAAGGACCTGCTGGGGCATGCCCGTCCCGGTACGCCGACCATGCTGGATTACAAGACCATCGCTGACAACGGCTCCATGTACAACACGCCGGCGACCTATTCCTGGTACCTGGCGGGGCTGGTGTTCAAATGGCTCAAGGCCCAGGGCGGTGTGGCCGCCATAGGCGAAATCAATCAGCGCAAGGCTCGCAAGCTGTACGATTTCATCGACGCCAGCGACTTCTACGCCAACCCGATCGAGCCGCGCTTCCGATCCTGGATGAACGTGCCGTTCACTCTGGCGGACGATGGGCTCAACGCCGAGTTCCTCAAAGGCGCCGAGGCGCGCTCCCTGCTGAACCTCAAGGGGCATCGCAGCGTGGGCGGCATGCGGGCATCCATCTACAACGCCATGCCCGAAGCGGGCGTTGACGCGCTGATCGACTACATGACGGCGTTCGAGAAGGAGCGGGGCTGATTATGAGTGATGAACAGACCCGGCTGGCGGAGCTGCGCGAGCGCATCGACAGCATCGACAAGCAGATCATGGCGCTGATCAGCGCCCGCGCCGAGTGCGCCCAGGAAGTCGCCCACGTGAAAACGGCGGCGCGTCCGGACGAGGACGTTTTCTTCTATCGACCCGAGCGCGAAGCGCAGATCCTGCGCCGGATCAAGGAAGACAATCCGGGACCGCTGCCGGGCGAAGAGATGGCACGACTGTTCCGCGAGATCATGTCAGCCTGTTTGGGGCTGGAAAAGCCCATGCACATCGCGTTTCTCGGCCCCGAAGGCACCTTCACCCAGGCAGCGGCGCTCAAGCATTTCGGGCATTCCGTGGTCAGCGTGCCGCTGCCGGCGATCGACGACGTCTTCCGCGAAGTGGAATCCGGCGAGGCTCATTACGGTGTGGTGCCGGTGGAGAATTCCACCGAGGGCATGATCAACCACACCCTGGATATGTTCATGGCGTCGCCGCTCAAGATCTGCGGCGAGGTGCAGCTCCGTATCCATCATCACCTGCTGACCGGCGCGGAAACAGACGATGGCGCCATCACCCGCATCTACTCGCACCAGCAATCCTTTGCCCAGTGCCGCCAGTGGCTGGACGCTCACTGGAGCGGCGTTGAGCGCGTGGCCGTTAGCAGCAACGCGGAAGCGGCGCGGCGGGCGGCCGAAGAGCCCGGAACGGCGGCGATTGCCGGCGATATGGCGGCTGAGCTGTACGGGTTACGCAAACTGGCGGGCACCATTGAGGATCGTCCGGACAACACGACCCGCTTCCTGATCATCGGGCGGGAAGAAGTCGGCCCCAGCGGCCAGGACAAATCCTCCATCCTGGTGTCCATGCGTAACAAACCGGGCGCCCTGTACGAGCTGCTGGAACCGTTCCACCGTCACGGCCTGAGTCTGACTCGGATTGAAACCCGGCCGTCCCCGAGCGGCACCTGGGCGTACGTGTTCTACATCGATTTCGAGGCGCACGCCGACGATCCGCGGGTGCAGGCGGTGCTGCGGGAAATCGATGCCGGCGCAGTGGAACTCAAGCGTCTGGGGTCTTACCCCATCGGCGTGCTTTAGGGGTGATCCGGTGACGGGCGGTCCGTGGTGGCTGCCTGAGTGGTAAAAAGTTAGAGCAGGAGTGAGCATGTCGATCGATTTCAAATCCCTGGCCGTTCCCGGCGTGCGGGCCCTGAGCCCCTACCAGCCGGGCAAGCCGATCGAGGAAGTGGCCCGGGAGTTGGGGCTGGCGCCGTCCGAGATCATCAAGCTGGCCAGTAACGAGAATCCGCTGGGCCCTAGTGCCAAGGCCCTGGCGGCGGCGAAGGCCGCGCTCGATGACATGTGCCTGTATCCCGACGGCAACGGCTTTATTCTCAAGCAGAAGCTGGCCGAACGCCTGTCCGTGTCGACCGACCAACTGACGCTCGGCAACGGCTCCAACGATGTGCTGGAGCTGGTGATTCGCGCCTTTGCCGGTCCCGGCGACGAAGTGGTGTTCTCCCAGTACGCGTTTGCGGTTTACCCGATTTCCACCCAGGCGGTGGGTGCCACAGGCATCAGCGTGCCCGCCCGAAACTGGGGGCACGACCTGGACGCCATGGCGGCGGCGATCACCGACAGGACGCGGATCGTGTTCGTTGCCAACCCCAACAACCCCACCGGCACGGCGCTGGGGCAGGCGGCGATTGAATCCTTCCTGGACCGGGTGCCGGAACATGTCGTCGTGGTTCTGGATGAGGCCTACGGCGAGTACTTTGAAGGGGATGAGTTCCCCGACGGCGTTTCCATGCTGCCGCGCCATCCCAACCTGGTCGTTGCGCGCACTTTCTCCAAGGCCTGGGGGCTGGCGGCGCTGCGGGTGGGGTATGCGGTGTCCTCGGCGGACATTGCCGATGTCATCAACCGCGTGCGCCAGGCGTTCAATGTGGATACGGTGGCCCTGTCCGCCGCCACCGCGGTGTTGGACGACGACGATTACCTGCAGCGTTCACGTGAGGTGAACCGGGCCGGGCTGCGTCAGTTGGCAGAGGGATTCGAAAAACTGGGGCTGGCATACATCCCGTCCAGCGGCAACTTCATCGCCGTGGATGTGGGGCGTGACGCCGAGTCCGTGTTCCAGGGGCTGCTGCGTCATGGCGTGATCGTGCGCCCGATCGGTGGCTATGGCATGCCCAACCACCTGCGGATTTCCGTCGGTCTGGCGGATGAGAATGCCCGTTGTCTGGACGCCCTGAAACAGGTGCTGGAGTCCGCCGATGGCTGACCCGACGACTCCGGCCTCACGTGCTGCGCCGCTGTTCCGGCGCATGGCCGTCATTGGGCTGGGGCTGATTGGCGGCTCCCTGGCCAGGGCGGCGCGCGAGCAGGGGCTGGTGGCCGAAGTGGTCGGCGCCGATCAGCGGCTCGACGACCTGAAAACCGGAGTGGAACTGGGCGTTATTGATCGCGGGTCACCCACGGCGGCGGAGGCCGTCAAGGGCGCCGATCTGGTGGTGGTCGCCGTTCCCGTGCGCGCCGTGGGCAGCGTACTGGAAGAGATCCGTGATCACCTGGCCGAGGGCGTTGTGCTGACCGACGTCGGCAGCACCAAGAGCAGCTTCGTCCAGGCCGTGCGCGAGGTTTTCGGCAGCTGGCCCAGTTGGGTCATTCCCGGCCATCCCATTGCCGGCTCCGAGAAAAGCGGCATCACGGCTGCGAATCCCGACCTGTTTGCCGCGCACAAGGTGATCCTGACGCCGGACGAACACAGCGATGCCTCTGCGGTCGAACGACTGAGCGGCCTCTGGTCGGCCTGCGGTGCGACCGTGCTGACCATGCCGGTTGAGCGTCACGACGAAGTGCTGGCGGCGACCAGCCATCTGCCGCATCTTATCGCTTTCTCCCTGGTGGATACCCTGGCCGGGGAAGACGATAATCTCGAGATATTCCGCTATGCAGCGGGTGGCTTCCGGGACTTTACCCGCATTGCTGCGAGCGACCCGGTCATGTGGCATGACATCTTTCTTTCGAACCGGGAGGCGGTTCTTAAAGTCATCGATCATTTCTCGGCCGATCTCGAATCGCTGCGGAGTGCGATCGAACAGGGTGACGGCAAGCAGTTACTCCGGGTTTTCAGTCGCGCCAAGGCGGCCCGCGACCACTTCTCCAAAATGCTCTCAGGACAGGCGTACGTAACGACCATGAGCCAGAAACAGGTAACGTTCAAACTCCAGCCCGGCGGTAGCGTCCGGGGCGATATCCGGGTAGCCGGCGACAAATCCATGTCCCACCGCTCCATTATGCTGGGCGCGTTGGCGGACGGTATTACCGAAGTGGACGGCTTCCTCGAAGGTGAGGACAGTCTCGCCACCCTGCAGGCGTTCCGCGACATGGGGGTGACCATCGAGGGTCCGGACCAGGGGCACGTACGCATCCACGGTGTCGGCCTGCACGGGCTGCAGGCCCCGCGTGGATCGCTCTACCTGGGCAACTCTGGCACCGCCATGCGCCTGTTCGCCGGGCTGCTCGCCGGCCAGGCATTCGATACCCAACTGACCGGCGACGAGAGCCTGACCAAGCGCCCCATGAACCGGGTCGCCGATCCGCTGCGTGAGATGGGTGCGGTTATCGACACCGCCGAAGGCGGGCGTCCGCCACTGACGATCAAGGGCGGTCAGGCGCTGCACGGAATTACCTACAACATGCCCATGGCCAGCGCCCAGGTGAAATCCTGCCTGTTGCTGGCGGGGCTCTATGCCGAGGGCGAAACCGCGGTCACCGAGCCGGCGCCGACCCGCGATCACACCGAGCGCATGCTGCAGGGCTTCGGCTATCCGGTGACCCGCGAAGGAGCCACGGCGAAGGTGAGCAGTGGTGGCCAGTTGACTGGCGGACACATCGACGTGCCGGCGGATATCTCCTCGGCGGCGTTTTTCCTGGTGGCGGCGTCCATCACGCCCGGTGCCGACCTGACCCTGCGTCACGTGGGCATTAATCCCACCCGGGTTGGCGTGATCAATATCCTCAGGCAGATGGGCGCCGACATCCAGCTGGAAAACGAGCGCGAAGTCGGTGGTGAACCGGTCGCCGACTTGCGGGTGCGTTACGCGCCACTGAAAGGCATCCGGATTCCTGAAGATCAGGTCCCGCTGGCCATCGACGAGTTCCCGGTACTGTTTATCGCCGCGGTTTGTGCCGAAGGCGAAACGGTCCTGACCGGCGCCGAGGAGCTGCGCGTCAAGGAGAGCGACCGCATTCAGGTCATGGCGGACGGCCTCGCCGAACTGGGCGTGGCGAGCAGGGTCACTCCGGACGGTATCGAGATTCGCGGTGGCCAGCCCATGCGGGCCGGCACCGTCAACAGTCACGGTGATCACCGCATCGCCATGGCTTTTGCCGTCGCCTCGCTGCGGGCGGAAGGGGAGATCACCATTACCGATTGCGCCAATGTGGCGACCTCGTTCCCGAATTTCGTAGAGCTGGCGCAGGGTGTCGGCATCCAGTTGAAGGTGGAGGCGTCATGACGTCGATCCCGGTTATCACGATCGACGGGCCCAGCGGTTCCGGCAAGGGCACGATCACCCAGATGCTGGCTCGTAAACTGGGTTACCACCTGCTGGATAGTGGTGCTCTGTATCGCTTGACAGCACTCGCGGCGGAGCGTCACGGTGTAAACTATGAGGATGTCGAGGGGCTGGTCCGAGTGGCTGGCTCCCTGGATGTGGCTTTCGAGCCCACTCCGCCCGGCGAGCCGGCGCGGGTGTTGCTCGATGGAGATGACGTGACCGCGGCGATCCGCACCGAGACCTGTGGCGAGAACGCTTCCCGGGTCGCGGTGTTGCAGCCCGTGCGCGATGCGCTTCTGCAGCGTCAGCGGGATTTTCGCAAGGCGCCCGGATTAGTGGCCGATGGCCGCGACATGGGCACGGTGATTTTCCCCGACGCTCCGGTCAAGATCTTCCTGACCGCAAGCGCCGAGGAACGCGCTGAACGACGCTATCAGCAGTTGCTGGAAGCGGGTGTCGGTGTTAGTATTGACGACCTTTTAGAGGAGATACGGGCACGGGATGACCGGGATATGAACCGGGCCAGTGCTCCGCTTAAACCCGCAGAAGATGCGCAAGTCATTGACTCGACGGGATTAAGCATACAAGAGGTGCTGGAAAAGGTAATGGCCGCAAGTGGTCAGGCCTGACCGCACCCTTTTGTCGTTGGAAGCTGAAAATCTGTGTAGTTCGCCAGCCTTTGGCAGGTTTTTGGCCACTTTGAACAGACCGTGTTGCTGGTAGCACGGAGAACACTTGCGTTGATCACATAGGACACATAATGAGCGAGAGCTTTGCGGATCTTTTTGAAGAAAGCCTGAAAGAAATTGACATGCAACCGGGTTCCATTGTCCAGGGAACCGTGGTTGACATCGACAACGACTGGGTCACCGTTAACGCGGGCCTCAAGTCGGAAGGCGCGATTCCTGCCAGCCAGTTCCTGAACGACAAGGGCGAACTGGAAATCCAGATTGGTGACGTTGTCGATGTGGCTCTCGACGCGGTAGAAGACGGTTTCGGTGCAACCCGTCTGTCCCGTGAGAAGGCCAAGCGCGCTGAAGCCTGGAAAGTGCTCGAGAAGAGCTTCGAGGCGGAAGAAGTCGTTAAAGGTGTGATCAATGGCAAGGTTAAAGGCGGCTTTACAGTCGACCTGAGCGGTATCCGTGCCTTCCTGCCGGGCTCCCTGGTTGATGTGCGTCCGGTTCGCGACACGACTCACCTGGAAAACAAAGAGCTTGAGTTCAAGGTCATCAAGCTGGACCAGAAGCGCAACAACGTGGTCGTTTCCCGTCGTGCCGTTCTGGAAGCTGAGAACAGCGCCGAGCGCGAAGCCCTGCTGGAAACCCTGACCGAAGGTCTGGAAATCAAGGGTATCGTCAAGAACCTGACCGACTACGGTGCGTTCGTGGATCTGGGCGGTGTCGATGGCCTGCTGCACATCACCGACATGGCGTGGAAGCGCATCAAGCATCCGAGCGAGATCGTCAACGTGGGTGACGAGATCAACGTCAAGGTGCTCAAGTTTGACCGTGAGCGTAACCGCGTATCCCTGGGTCTGAAGCAACTGGGTGAAGATCCCTGGGTTGATATCAAGGGTCGCTACCCGGAAGGTTCCAAGGTCAACGCGCGCGTGACCAACCTGACCGACTACGGCTGCTTTGCTGAGCTGGAAGAAGGCGTTGAAGGTCTGGTGCACGTGTCCGAAATGGACTGGACCAACAAGAACATCCACCCGTCCAAGGTTGTTCAGGTGGGTGACGAAGTTGAAGTGATGATTCTGGACATCGACGAAGAGCGTCGTCGTATTTCCCTGGGCATCAAGCAGTGCATGTCCAACCCGTGGGAAGACTTCTCCAGCAACTTCAACAAGGGTGACCGCATCACCGGTAAGATCAAGTCCATCACGGACTTTGGTATCTTCATCGGTCTGGACGGCGGCATTGACGGTCTGGTTCACCTGTCCGACATCAGCTGGAACGAAGCCGGTGAAGAAGCCGTTCGCCAGTACAAGAAGGGCGACGAAGTCGAAACCGTTATCCTGTCTGTTGATCCGGAGCGTGAGCGCATTTCCCTGGGCATCAAGCAGCTGGAAAGCGATCCGTTCGCCGAGTTTGTACAGCTGAACGACAAGGGCTCCATCGTCAAGGGCACGGTTACGGCCATCGACGCCAAGTCGGCCACTGTCTCCCTGAACGACGAAGTTGAAGCGGTCCTGAAAGCCTCTGAAATCAGCCGTGACCGCGTTGAAGACGCGCGTAACGTCCTGAATGAAGGCGACGAAGTCGAAGCGAAGATCATCAGCATCGACCGCAAGAACCGCGTCATCAACCTGTCCGTGAAGTCCAAGGATGTTGAAGACGACAAAGCGGCGCTGCAGAGCGTTCGCGAGAAGTCTGCCGAAACCTCAGGTGCCACCACCATCGGTGACCTGATCAAAGAGCAGATGCAGCAGCAGAATGCCAACAAAGAATAATTGGCAGAAGCGCTGAAATAAAAAAACGGGCTGTAACAGCCCGTTTTTTTTGTCTTTTTTTTGGGTTTGGCTAAACTACTGGCAAGGGGAGGGTTCGCTTTGCTGGTTGGCTCTCTCCGGTAACGATCCGTTTCCTGTATTCGGGAGATCGATGGCCGACACTCAGGCGGCGTGCCGCGTTGTTTGTTCGTTGGGTGCAGAAAGGCGAAATCAGGGGATTGCCTTTCGTGCCAGCGATCTTTACGGTGCCGACTGTTGCAGGCAGAAATCCCGATTAAGCAGGTTTCCAGGGGCTGATATCGCGATAAGAATCAGAAGGAAGAGTCATGACAAAGTCTGAGCTGGTAGAGCTGATTGCTTCCAAGCAGACACAGTTGTCCGTGAAAGACGTTGAGTTGGCGGTGAAAACCATTATCGAGCACATGTCCCAGTCGCTGGCCGAAGGGCAGCGTATTGAGATTCGGGGATTCGGCAGCTTTTCGCTGCATCACCGGTCTGCTCGTACCGGCCGCAACCCCAAGACCGGGGACGCTGTGCAATTACCCGCCAAGCATGTTCCGCATTTCAAGCCGGGCAAGGAATTGCGCGAGCAGGTCAATGACAGCATGAAGAGTGGCTTTTGATCCGGAGCGGGTCTGGCTTGCCTGGCCTTGACCGGGCGGCAGGCTGGTGTCCGATGTCCGGGCATCCGCCCGTTTTGCTGTGCTACTATATGAGCCCCCTCCGGAACGGAAGCTAACCACTCGGGAGCCCCTAGGTATGGCCTGGCTGCAAAAGGTGATCATCGGCCTCGTCGTGATCTTTCTGATCCTCGTCGCGCTGGTTTTTTCCCTGAATAATCAGGTTTCTGTATCACTTAACTTTTTATTCTTTGAAACGGCAGCCTATGGCATCGCCTTCTGGTTGATCCTTGCCTTCGTGGCGGGCGGTGTGATCGGAATGCTGTTGACGTCCCTGGCCATGCTCCGCTCGTCGGTGAATCGCCGACACCTTCAGAAGAAACTGGACCAGACCGAAAAGCAGCTCGAAAAGGCCAGGCTGGAAGCTGACCGGAATCCCTGATGGAAACAGTGCTTCATTGGCTGCTCCTTGTTATCGCGGTTGCCGCCGGTTGGTTTATGGGGCGCTGGGGCCGCGATGGTCAGGGGGCCGGTGCCCGCATCGACGATGAGGATGCCGTTCGCGACCGCCTCCAGTTCCTGTTTACCAACTATTCCGACCAGGCCATCGAGAACTTTGTGCAGTCGCTGGTGGTCAATCGTGAGACCGTGGGTCTGCACCTGTCGGTGGGCGCGCACTTCCGCCTGAAGGGTGAGACCGAGCGCGCCATTGTTATTCACCAGAACCTGCTGGCCCGCCCTGAGTTGCCCTCCCGCTTTTCCCCGCAAGTCACCTACGAACTGGCCATGGATTACATGACCGCCGGCTTGCTGGATCGGGCGGAGTCCCTGTTCCACCAGTTGCTGGGTAGTCGCGACTACAGTCGGCAGGCTGCCGACCAGCTGATTGAGCTCTACCAGCAGGAGCGTGAGTGGGACAAGGCGCGGCAGGTTGCCAGTACGCTGACCGTGGGCTATCCCGAGGATGAGCTGAAGAAGCGGTTGGCTTACCTGACCTGCGAGCTGGCCGAAGATGCGCTGCGACATGATGACCGCTGGGGGGCACAAAAGCTGCTCAAGGACGCACTTGAGCACGACCACACCTGCGTGCGCGCCAGTTTTCTGCAGGCGGATATTCAGAAACGTCACGGGAACCTGTCCGAGGTGTCGCAATCCCTGCTCCAGGTGTTCGATCAGAACCCGGCTTTTGGGCCGGAAGCGATCGATCGCCTGATGCGGCAAGCGCGGGAGAAGGGCGATGTGGCGCGGCTGGCGCGTCGCCTGCGCAAGCTCTACCAGCGTTGGCCATCCACCAGTCTGCTGCTGGCGCTGGTGGAGTCGGTCGAGAAAAGCTCCGGGCGACCCGCGGCCATTGAGCTTTTGAGGGAAGAGCTGGAGATTCGCCCGAGCCTGAAGGGGTTGTTGCGGCTGGTTGAGATGGCCGGCTACGAGAAAGGCATGACGACCGATGAAGGTCGTCTGGTTAGTCGGATGGGACAGCTACTTTTGTCCAACCGCCCGGTCTATCGGTGCACCAACTGCGGTTTTGAAGGGCGGCAGCTGCACTGGCTGTGTCCCAGTTGCAAACGCTGGGAAAAAGTCCAGCCCATCCAGGGTGTGGAAGCGGAATAACGGATTCACCCGGCAGGCGTTTCAAGTGCCTGCCAGAGCAAAGATGAGAACGGTTATGAATGAAACGATGGCGGAGCTGGGCCCGCGCATTATTGTTGCCCTGGATTTCCCGGTTCAGGATGACGCCCTGAAGCTGGTCGACCAGTTGGATCCGGGGTTATGCCGGCTGAAGGTTGGCAAAGAGATGTTCACCCGGTTCGGGCCCGACTTCGTGCGCCGGCTCCAGGAGCGTGGTTTCGAGGTCTTCCTGGACCTCAAGTTTCACGACATTCCCAATACCGCCTCCGCGGCGGTCGCGGCGGCCGCGGACCTGGGCGTCTGGATGGTCAACGTGCATGCTTCCGGCGGTGAAACCATGATGGCCGCGTGCCGTGAGCGCTTGGAGGATTTCGGTAAGGATCGGCCGCTGCTGATCGCCGTGACGGTCCTGACCAGCATGACCGCGGCCGACCTGCAAGGTCTCGGGATTGCCGAATCGCCGGAGGCGCACGTCTCTCGCTTGGCAGCGATGACCTACAACGCCGGTCTGGATGGTGTGGTGTGCTCGGCCCAGGAGGCCTCTGTGCTGCGTTCAGAGCAGGGCGAGCGCTTCCGGCTGGTAACGCCCGGCATTCGTCCGACGTTTGCCGCACAGGGCGATCAGCGGCGCATTATGACGCCGTCCGATGCCTTGCGTGCCGGTAGCGATTATCTGGTGATCGGTCGGCCGATTACCCAGGCGGGCAACCCGCTGGAGGCTCTGGAAGAGATTCAGGCAGAGATCCGGCTGGCGGAAGAGTAGGTGTGACGAACTCTCCGCTGTCGCTGTCATAAAGAGCGCCCCGGTCGATATGGCCGGGGCGTTTTTGTTTCGGGGGCGTTCGGGCCTGACGGGGTTGATGCCGGTCCTGCAAGCGGGAGGTGTCGCGATGGTCGCGCACAGGTTTCGGGCATAAAAAAAAGCCGCTGGTTTCAGCGGCTTTTTGCAATTTGGCTCCCCGAGCTGGGCTCGAACCAGCGACAAACGGATTAACAGTCCGTTGCTCTACCAACTGAGCTATCGGGGAGTGTCATCGGTGACGAGGCGCGTATATTACGGTGGCGCCCCGTCACCGTCAACCCCTTCTGCGACAAACCTTTTATCTTTTTCGGGCCTGTCGCAGATCGGGCTTATCCCAGGGTTTTCTGCAGGCGCTCGATGGCGTTCTGCAGGTTCTCCATGCTGGTGGCGAAGCTCAGTCGCATGTGGCCGGGTGCACCGAACGCCGAGCCCGGAACCAGGGCGACGCCCGCTTCCTTGAGCAGCGTTTCGGCCAGCTCGACATCGGTGTTGACGCCGTCACGGGCGTCGATGGCGCCCTGGAAGCTCGGGAATACGTAGAAGGTGCCGTCGCCGGACAGGCATTCCACGCCCTCGATCCCGTTGAGCGCGTCGACCACGTAGTCATGCCGTTCCTTGAACGCCTTGACCATTTCGCCGACGCAGTCCTGCGAGCCATCGAGGGCGGCCTGGGCGGCTGCCTGTGAGATGGAGCTGGGGTTGGAGGTGCTCTGCGACTGGATCTTCTTCATGGCGCCGATGACCTTGGCCGGCCCGGCGGCGTAGCCGATACGCCAGCCGGTCATGGAATAGGCCTTGGACACCCCGTTCAGCACGAAGGTCCGGTCGTACAGTTCCGGCGTGGCGTTGAGGATGTTGCAGAACGGCTTGCCGGTCCAGAGGATCGGCTCGTACATATCGTCCGTCGCAATCATCACCTGCGGGTGCTTCTTCAGCACCTCGCCGATGGCCTGCAGCTCTTCCATCGAGTAGGCCATGCCGCTCGGGTTGGACGGGCTGTTGATGACGAACAGCCGGGTGCGATCGGTAATGGCGTTTTCCAGCTGCTCGGCGGTGATCTTGAAACGGCTCTCGGCGGAGGTTTCCAGGATCACCGGCTTGCCTTCGGCGACCAGTACCATGTCCGGGTAGGACACCCAGTAGGGCGCCGGGATGATGGCTTCGTCACCCGGGTTCAGGGTCGCCAGGGCGAGGTTGAAGAAGCTCTGTTTGCCGCCGCTGGAAACCAGGATCTGGTTGGCTTCGTAGTCGAGGCCGTTGTCGCGCTTGAACTTCTCGATGATCGCTTTCTTCAGACCCGGCGTACCGTCCACAGCGGTGTATTTGGTCTGACCGCCCTTGATGGCTTCGATCGCCGCGGCCTTGATGTGATCAGGCGTGTCAAAGTCCGGCTCACCTGCGCCCAGGCCGATAATGTCCTGACCGGCCGCTCGCAATTCCGCTGCCTTGTTGGTGACAGCCAGGGTCGGTGAGGGCTTGATGGCTTGCACACGGTTCGAGAGTTGAACGTCCAAACTAGCGCTCCTTAAGATGCGTCATGAGTGGCCCGCCCGGCCGCCGGACCCGATTGGCCGGCGTTTGAATTCGGGAAAGCCTGATAAAAGCAAAACGCTATGATGTTACCATGAAGGCGGCATCAGGATAAGTTGATGCCACGTTGGGGCATCTTCGCACACTGCGATTCACTGCATAAGGGGGCAGTCACGCCACATGTTCAAGGTTGAATCCGCTTACCAGCCCGCCGGTGACCAGCCGACCGCGATCGAGGGTCTGGTCGATGGCATCGAATCCGGCCTGGCGCACCAGACGTTGCTGGGGGTGACCGGTTCGGGCAAGACGTTCACCGTCGCCAACGTGGTGGAGCGGGTGCAGCGACCGACCATCGTCATGGCCCACAACAAGACCCTGGCGGCACAGCTTTACGGCGAGTTCAAGGAGTTCTTCCCCGACAACGCGGTGGAGTACTTCGTCTCCTATTACGACTACTACCAGCCCGAAGCCTACGTGCCGTCGTCGGACACCTTCATCGAGAAGGATGCCTCCATCAACGAGCACATCGAGCAGATGCGGTTGTCCGCCACCAAGGCGTTGCTGGAGCGGTCCGACTCGATCATCGTGGCGACCGTGTCCTCGATCTACGGTCTGGGCGACCCGCAGTCCTATCTGAAGATGATGCTGCATCTGGATCGCGGCGACGAGATCGACCAGCGCTTTATCCTGCGTCGGCTGGCCGAGCTGCAGTACACCCGCAACGACGTCGAGTTTCACCGCGCCAACTACCGGGTCCGCGGCGACGTGATCGACGTGTTTCCGGCGGAATCCGAGAAAGAGGCGATCCGCATCGAGCTGTTCGACGACGAGGTGGAAAACCTCAGCTACTTCGACCCGCTGACCGGTGAAGTCCTGCGTCGTGTGCCGCGCGTCACCATCTATCCCAAGAGTCACTACGTCACGCCGCGCCAGGTGGTGCTCGACGCGGTGGAGCACATCAAGGTCGAGCTGGACGAGCGCCTCAAGCAGCTGCGCGACAACAACAAGCTGGTGGAAGCCCAGCGCCTGGAAGAGCGGACCCGCTACGACATCGAGATGATGCTGGAGCTGGGCTACTGCAACGGCATCGAGAATTACTCCCGTTACCTGTCCGGGCGCCGGCCGGGGGAGGCCCCGCCGACGCTGTTCGACTACCTGCCGCCCAACGCACTGCTGGTGGTGGACGAGTCCCACGTCACCATTTCCCAGATCGGCGCCATGTACCGGGGCGACCGTTCGCGCAAGGAAACCCTGGTGGAGTATGGCTTTCGCCTGCCGTCGGCGCTGGATAATCGCCCCATGCGCTTCGACGAGTGGGAGCGGATCGCACCGCAGATGATTTTCGTGTCCGCCACCCCGGCCAACTACGAAGCCGAGCACGCCGGCCAGGTGGTGGAGCAGGTGGTGCGTCCTACCGGCCTGCTGGACCCGGAAATCGAGGTGCGTCCGGCCTCGACCCAGGTGGACGATCTGCTGTCCGAGATCCGCAAGCGCGTGGACGTGGACGAGCGGGTGCTGGTGACTACCCTGACCAAGCGCATGGCCGAGGATCTGACCGACTTCCTGCAGGAGCATGATGTGCGCGTGCGCTACCTGCACTCGGACATCGATACCGTGGAGCGGGTGGAGATCATCCGCGACCTGCGCCGGGGTGAGTTCGACGTGCTGGTGGGGATCAACCTGCTGCGGGAAGGTCTGGACATGCCGGAAGTCTCCCTGGTCGCCATTCTCGACGCCGACAAGGAAGGCTTCCTGCGCTCCGAGCGCTCACTGATCCAGACCATCGGCCGTGCCGCGCGGAACGTGCACGGCAAGGCAATCCTCTACGGGGATAATGTGACCGGCTCCATGCAGCGGGCCATCGATGAGACCGAGCGTCGCCGCGAGAAGCAGATGGCCCACAACGAGGAGCACGGGATCACGCCCCAGGGGCTCAACAAGCGGGTCACCGATATCATGGAAGGAGCCCAGGCCGGCGCGCCGGGTCGTCGTCGCGGTTCCGAGCGTCCGGGGCAGAAGGCCGCCGAGGAAGCGGAGGAATACCGCATCAAGGCCCATGGCAAGTCGCCGGAGGAGCTGCTCAAGGAGATCGGCAAGCTGGAGGACGACATGTACAAGGCCGCCTCGGACCTGGATTTCGAGCGTGCCGCCCGCCTGCGTGACGAAATCGCCTCGCTCAAGGAAGCCACCATCCGCACCGCCTGATCGCGCATCAGGCGGCTGCCCCGTCCTCCCGCCTGGGGCCGACGATTACCGCGGCCTGCAGGCGCTGGCGATGGCCATAGGCCGCCATCTGGCCAAACACGCTGCGGTCGATCGGCAGGTACTGCTTGTCGGCGATGGTTTCACCGTCCTCGATACAGACTTCCGGGTCGTGCAGGTAGACGAACTGGTCGTCCATCGCGCACACCGCCACCCAGTGCGGCACCCGGCTGCGATTCAACTGCCAGGTGCTGACCAGGATGACCGGCACCTCACCTCGTGACAGGGCCTGTTCGATCACCTCGATGCCGATCGGCTCGTGGTGCAGGGCGATACCGGTCCGCGCCATATCGTGAATAAACCCTTCGTGGACCAGCTCCAGCACCCGCTTTTTCTCCGGGCTGCGCACCGTATCCCGGAACAGCGGCCCCTCCTTGCTGATGTGGGCAGAGACGTCGAAACCCCGCTGCCACGCTGCCAGGGCCAGGCCGTGGGGCCCGCAACCCCCGTGCCCGGCCAGCATGAAGATGGTGGTGGCCTCGCGCCAGATGCGCAGTTCTTCCAGCGTGGTCAGTTGCCGGTCGGGGCACTGCGCCGCCATCGCCATCATCAGCGCGGCGGGCCCGCAGGTGAAGTCGGTTGTCTGCGGGTAGTAGGGCACCGGCCGCATCCCGGCCGACGGCTCGAAGAACAGGATGCGCCGTTCGAAACGCAGGGCGTTGCCGTGGTCCTCGTAGTAGTCGCGATAGGTGCCGAACTGACGGTAGCCCAGCTTGCGGTAGAGCCGAATGGCGCCGGCGTTGTCCTCCCGCACTTCCAGCCGCATGACGATGCGCCCGGCATCCACCGCGGCCTGCTCGCTGGCGCGCACCAGCTGTTCTCCCAGACCCTGGCCGCGGGCTTCGTCGGCCACGGCGATGGAGTAGATGCGGGCCAGGCGCGTGGCCTTGTGCATCAGCACCAGACTGTAGCCCAGCAGGCCGCCGTCGTTTTCGGCTACGAGCAGCCGGTCCCGGGGCATGTCCAGGAAGCGGCGGAAGCTGCGGCGCGAGATCCGGTCGTCGGAGAAGCTGCTATTCTCCAGGGTGACCAGCGCATCCAGGTCGCTGTTTTGGGCGGTGCGGATAACCGTCGTCATGACTCTGGGCAATACCTGTTGGCAACAAATCGGTTGATGATGCAAGCATCTTGCATGCGCCGCCATTATGGGGCCAGTCCAGGCGTCGGAAAAGGTGCGTGAAATCCGCTATGGGCGGCCGATTGTGCGGTTTCACGAGTCGGCGTATTGTCGCGCTTTCAGGGCCGTTTCAGGAAGGAAACCGGTTTATGTCCCGTCTGTTGATTGTTGTCGATCGCGCCCGTGACTGGGCTCCGTACTACCCCAGTTCGGATGTGATGACGTTCGACGATTACGTCCAGTTCTCCGCCAATGCCAGCCAGCGCGTGCGCGTGATCAACCTGTGCCAGAGTGCCCGCTACCTGAGTCGTGGCTACTACTGTTCCCTGCTGGCGGAGGCCCGTGGGCACCATGTGGTGCCGTCGGTGATGACGCTCAACGATCTGCGCCGCAAATCGCTGTTCTCGCTGGAACTGGATGAGCTGGACCCCAGGGTTCTGCGCTGGCTGGACGACGCCGCCAAGAGCGCCGGCAGGGCGGACCGGATCAAACTCCGGACCTTCTTCGGCAAGTCACAGCACGAGGCCCTCAAGCCCGTGGCCCGCGCCCTGTTCGAGCGCTTCCCCTGTCCCATCCTGGAGGTGGTGTTCCGCTTTCGCGGCAACTGGCAGATTGAGTCCATGAAGCCGGCCTCGCCGGCCGATCTGAGCGAGACCGAGCAGGACACGTTCGCCGAGGCGCTGGACCGTTTCAGTAGCGCCTTGTGGCGCAAGCCGCGTTCGCGCCGCACGTACCGTTATGACCTGGCCATGCTGGTGGATCCGGAAGAAAAGCTGCCGCCGAGCGACGGCAAGGCGCTGGAATGCTTTATCAAGGCCGGCCGCAAGCTGGGCATCAACGTGGAAACCATCACCCGCAGGGATTACATGCGCCTGCCGGAATACGACGGCCTGTTTATTCGCGAGACCACATCCATCGACCACCACACTTACCGTTTCGCCCGCAAGGCGGCAGCCGAAGGGCTGGTGGTGATCGACGATCCGGTGTCGATCCTGCGTTGCACCAACAAAGTGTTCCTGGCGGACCTGCTGAAGAACAACAAGGTGCCCACGCCACGCACGCTGATCCTGTCGAAAGACCAGAAGGACAGCGTCGGGCAGGCTATCGAACACCTGGGCTTTCCCATGGTGGTGAAAATCCCCGATGGCGCCTTTTCCCGGGGCGTGATGCGGGCGGAAAACGAAGCGCAGTTGCAGGGCGCCCTGAAAACGCTGTTCCGGCAGTCGGCGCTGGTGCTGGCGCAGGAATACCTTTACACGGACTACGACTGGCGTATCGGTGTGCTCGGTGGGCGCGCCATCTTCGCCTGCAAGTACTACATGGTGAAGGGCCACTGGCAGATCTACAGCCACGGCGACAACCAGCAGTTCGACAGCGGCGACTTCGATACCCTGCCAACCTACGAAGTGCCGCGCAATGTGATCCAGGCCGCCCTGAACGCCACGCGTCTGATCGGCGACGGACTGTATGGGGTGGACATCAAGCAGTCGGGCAATCGGGTGGCGGTAATCGAGGTGAACGACAACCCGAACATCGACGCCGGCGTTGAGGACCGTTTCCTCGGGGGCGAGCTTTACACGCTGGTGATGCAGGAGTTCCTGTCGCGCATGGAGGCGCGGCGCCGGGCCTGATTCTATTCCTCGCCCTGCGACCCGTGACGCTTGGTTGAAGGCACCCAGACGCGTACGTCTCCCAGCCAGGACAGGTGGGTCGCGGCCTGCTTGAGCCGGCCGGGCGTCACCGGCTGGCCCAGGTTGTCCGGGTTGTGCACGTACACTTCGACGGAGACGTGCCGCCCCAGGTAATGCAGACGCAACGAGCGCAGGGTTTCCGGTTCCAGGTGATCGCGCCATGCGGTCTCCAGTGACTGGATGGTCTCCCGCCGCGTGGGCAACTGGATGGCGCTAGGCTCGTTGCCGGCGTCGTCCTCCGCGTCGATATGAAAAGTCACCTCGCGAATGTCGGGGTAAGCTTCACGAATGCGTTGCGTCACGTGTACCCCGATCTCGTGCCCCTCGGACACGGAAATCACCGGGCTGACCAGCAGGTGCAGATCGAGCAGGATGTCGCTGCCCATACGCCGGCTGCGCAGGTCATGGACATCGCGAACCCCTTCGGTTTCACGAGCGATCTGGCTGATGGTCCGGGTGGTTTCCGGGTCCAGTGCCGTATCCACCAGCTCCCTTACGCTGCGCCAGGTCAGCGTCCAGCCAATGTGGCCGATGACGATGGCTACGGCGATGGCGGCGACCGTATCCAGCCAGTCGACTCCGGTCATGGCGCCGGCTACCGCGATGAAGACGATGATCGATGACAAGGCGTCGGTGCGGCTGTGCCAGGCGTTGGCCACAATCAGGTCGGAACGGATGGCTTCACCGACCCGTCGGGTGTAGCGGTAAATCCATTCCTTGCTGACCACGGAGAAGGCGGCTACCACCAGCACCGGCCATTCCGGCAAGGGCAGGTCGGTGGTGCCGGGCAGCAATGTCTGCAGGTTGTCCCAGGCCAGCGCGCCGGCCAGTCCCAGTAACAGGCTGCCCAGAATCATGGTGCCCAGTGTTTCAAAACGCTGGTGGCCGTAGGGGTGATCGGAGTCCGGAGCCTGGCGCGCCGTGCGCATGAGGGCCAGGACCAACAGGTCCGAGGCCACGTCGGAAAACGAGTGAATGCCGTCGACGATCAGCGCCTGGGAATGGAATATCAGCCCCACCACGCACTTGAACAATCCCAGAACGGCGTCGAGCAGCATGCCGATCAGCGTGACGCGGGTCCCGGCGCGGGCTTCCTGGTTGGACTGGGTCTGGGTCATGAACATGCTCGTCTGAACCGGCTGGAGTGACTGAATCGTGTATGTCTTATGCACAAAATGCAGGGCTAATGATCGAAATCCGAATCTGTCTCATTTGGCCGTGCACCGCCTTGATGCGCTTTTAACTGTATGAAAATAAACAACAAAATAACTGGTTAAAAAATGATCAATCTGTAGAATGTCCCCGGCCCCAAGGGGTCTGAAAATCCGCAGGGCCATTTTCAACAGAGTTATCCACAGAATTCGTGGAAAAGGTCACAAGAGCTTCACCTTACAGTCATTTACACGTCATGTATGAAGGCCCGGACACCCTGTGGAAAACCCCTATGGGGCAGGGGGCACCATTCCAGTCACAACCGGTTTCCACAGTGGCTGTTTTTCCTGTCGATCCGGTATACTCCCGCAGCATTGAAACCAGGGAGTAGACACGATGTATGGGCTGATTCGCAATCTGTTATTCCGCTTGCCGCCCGAGCAGGCCCATCACATTGCGTTGCGATCCATGGACGTCGGACAGCGCCTGGGATTGTTGGAAAAGTTTAGTCCAGCGGTGGCTGAGGCGCCGGTGGAGGTCATGGGGCTGACCTTTCCCAACCCGGTCGGGCTTGCCGCGGGCCTGGACAAGAACGCCGAGCATATCGACGCGCTGGCGGCGCTGGGCTTCGGATTCATTGAGGTGGGCACGGTGACGCCACTGGCCCAGCCGGGTAATCCCAAGCCGCGTATGTTCCGCCTGCCCGAGCATCAGGCGATTATCAATCGCATGGGCTTCAACAACGAGGGCCTGGACGTGCTGCTGGCGAATGTTCGCCGATCCCGTTTCAACGGTATCCTGGGGATCAACGTGGGCAAGAACAAGGTCACGCCGGCGGAGCTGGCGGAGTCCGATTATCGCAAGGGCATTGCCGGTGTCTACGAGCTGGCCAGTTACATTACGGTCAACGTCTCGTCGCCGAACACGCCGGGCCTGCGCGACCTCCAGTTTGGAGACTCCCTCAAGCGGTTGCTTGAGGCCATCAAGGAAGAGCAGCATACCCAGGCGGAAGTGCATGGGCGGTATGTGCCGATTGCCGTGAAGATCGCGCCGGACATGGACGATACCGCCATCCGCTTTGTGGCCGATGCGCTGCTGGAGACCGGTATCGACGGTGTGATTGCGACCAATACCACCATCGAACGCGAAGCCGTCGCCGGCCATCGCTATGCGGACGAACAGGGTGGGCTGAGCGGCTTGCCGGTACGGGCGCCGTCGGTCCGGGTGATCGAAGGGCTGCACGCGTCCCTGGGCGAGCGCGTGCCCATTATCGGAGTCGGCGGCATTGCCGACGGCGAATCCGCTGCCGAGAAGATTCGCGCCGGCGCCAGGCTGGTCCAGCTTTATACCGGCTTCATCTATCGCGGTCCGTCCCTGATTGGCGAGGCCGTGGAAGGTGTGCGGGCGGCGATGCGCTAGAATCTGAGTGGTGCTTCCGGGCTTTCAGCTGGCTTGCAGGATGAGGCGCCGGCTGAGCGGGCAGGTGTTTCGATAGGGTGTCCGAATCGCAGGAAGCCGCCCAAAAAAAGTGGGCCCGCTGAGCGGGCCCGTGCGGGGGATAAACCCCGTGGCGATTGCTTCTTTTTCTGGTAAGGGTCGAGTGGACCCTTTGGGTGTATTGGGTATGTCTTTCAGATTGTGTGGTTAACGCGTGGCTCCTTGCGTTATCAGCATTTTCTGTGCATTTTTCAGCTTTAGGGCCAGTTCGATAAAAGACAGTGGGTTATCCGAATCAGGCCGTAATGTTTGGCAGTTTATGAATCCCCGAGACGCCGGTGAGGCCATCCCAGTGATCCGTTCGTCCTTCCCGCCAGCCATTCAGCCATTCCTGCCGGCTTTCGATGCGATCAAGAGGGCAACTATCTTTGGATTTACCGGAAATTCCGGCCAGATAACCGCGTTTGAATGCACGAGCACTCATATCTCTTTTCTGTCTTTTCATGCTGTTCCTCACCTCATGGATTTTCAGTTCATGAGTGTGCACACGTGCCGAACAACCCCATCGCTGCGGTTCTTCGGGACTCCGCCCGAAGCGTGTAGCCCGGGGTGCGGGCACCAGGATCCTGTGGTTGACTGGAAATCGCCAACCTGAAAAAGACGCGTCATCACCAAGGTAAGACGAAACAGGCTAGCCTGTACACTATTAATTTCATCTAGATGACCGTTGCTTTATGTTTGTGTGACATAAAAACCGCCGCGCTTAGCAGCGCTTGGCGTTTGAATCAGCGGTTTATTGGAGTGAGTTCAGAGCCGTTGCCAAATTCCTGAAAATTTTCCGGTTTCGGTAACCGTTCGTAACGTGGAGTTTGCTGTGTCCCAGCACGATTATTTTTTGAGTTGTCCCAAAGGCCTGGAATACCTGCTTGCCGACGAGATGGTGAGCCTGGGGATGACGGTCACCCGCAACGCGCCCGCCGGGGTCTGGGGGCGAGGTGACCTTGAGGCCGGCTATCGGGCGTGCTTGTGGTCGCGCCTGGCCAACCGGGTGATCCTGCACCTGGCGACAGTCGACGGGCAGAGTGGCGATGCTCTCTACGATGCGGTCACGGCGATGCCCTGGGAAGATCACCTGGACGTCTCCGGCCGGTTCAGGGTCGCTTTTGTGGGCCGTAACGACGCCATCCGCAACTCCCAGTACGGTGTGCAGCGGGTCAAGGACGCCATCGTCGACCGGCTGCGCAAACCCTCCGGCATACGTCCCGCGGTCGACACGCAGGATCCGGACATCGGCGTATCGGTGCGCCTGCACCGCGGTGAGGCGCAGATTGGCCTCGACCTCAGCGGCGAGAGCCTGCACAAGCGCGGCTACCGCACGGAAAAGGGCGCCGCGCCTCTGCGCGAGAACCTGGCAGCGGCCCTGTTGCTGCGTGCCGGCTGGCCGGAGGTTGCCGCCGGTGGTGGGGATTTTACCGACCCGATGTGCGGTTCCGGCACCTTGCTGATCGAGGCGGCGATGATGGCCTGCGACATGGCGCCGGGCCTGCAGCGCAGCCAGTACGGTTTCAGTCGCTGGCCCGGGCACGATAACCGTCTCTGGCAGCAGCTGGTGGATGACGCCCGGGAGCGGGCCCAAATCGGCCAGCGCACCCAGCGTTCGAAATACCGGGGCTACGATCAGAACCCGAAGGTGATCGCCACCGCCTGGCGCAACATCCAGCGCATGGGACTGGAGGATCGTATTCACGTGGAAAAGCGCGATGTCGTCGAGTTCCGGAACGAGTCCCAGGCACCGCGGGGGCTGATTCTCACGAACCCGCCCTATGGCGAGCGGCTCAGCGAAAAGAAAGCGCTGGGGCCGGTCTACGAAGCGCTGGGGCAGGGCGCCCGCGAGCAGGCACAGGGCTGGCGCCTGGGTGTCTTCACCGGCGTGCCTGAGCTGTGCCATGGCCTGGGGCTGCGTAGCTACAAGCAATACAAACTGTTCAACGGCCAGCTTCCGGCGCAGTTGCTGCTGTTCGAAGTCTCCCCGGACAACGAAGCCCGGGTGCGCCGACCCGGTGAGGCGGAGACCGTCCAGCCCCGCATCGCCAACCAGGAGCGGGCCGACATGCTGCGTAACCGTCTGCGCAAGAATCGCAAGCAGTTGGGTTCCTGGGCCCGCAAACAGGGCATTGAATGCTACCGGCTCTACGATGCCGATATGCCCGAATTCGCCCTGGCTATCGACTGCTACGGCGATCGTGTCCACGTACAGGAATACGCGCCGCCCAAGTCGGTCGACGCCCGCGCCGCCCGGGAACGGCTGGGCGAGGCGCTGGCAGTGATTCCCGAGGTGCTGGACATCGAACCGGAGGCGCTGGTGTGCAAGCAGCGTCAGCGCCAGGCCGGCACCGCCCAGTACGAGAAGCAGTCGGCCAGCGGCGACTTCTTTACGGTGCACGAGGCCGGTTGTGCGTTAAGGGTTAACCTGCGCGACTACCTGGATACCGGGCTGTTTCTGGACCACCGTCCCGTGCGTCAGTGGATCCAGCAGCAGGCGGTCGGCAAGCGCTTCCTCAACCTGTTCTGTTACACCGGCGCGGCGACGGTCCATGCCGGCGTGGGTGGGGCATCGGAGACGGTCAGCGTGGACATGTCGAAGACCTACCTGAACTGGGCGCGGGAGAACCTGGCGCTCAACGGTCTGGAAGACCGGCACCACCGCCTGATCCAGGCGGACTGTCTGCAGTGGCTGCAGTCAACGCCCAGGCAGGGCGAGAGCGGTTTCGACCTGATCTTCATGGACCCGCCGACCTTCTCCAATTCGGCGCGTATGGAAGGGGTGCTGGATGTCCAGCGCGACCACGGGCTTCTGATCCGTCAGGCCATGGCGCGTCTGGCCCCGGGCGGGGTGCTGGTGTTCTCCAACAACTTCCGGCGTTTCCGCCTCGAGGCGGAACTGGAAGCCGAGTTCGACGTGCGTGACGTCACCGCGCGGACCATCGACAAGGATTTCGCCCGCAATCCGCGCATCCACCGTTGCTGGGAAATCCGCGAGGCTCAGAATTCGTAGCGCAAACCGCCGTTGAACTGGTAGCCGCTGGCGGATGTGTCGGTGTCCTCGAACAGGCGCCCGCCTTCGAGCACCAGGTAGGTGTCGTCCATCAGTTCCAGGTCGATGCCGGCCAGCCAGCTGAAGGCGAAGGAGCTGCCGGGAAACTCGTCGTCGAAATCCTCGAAGGCGTCGTTGCGCTCCGCGTCGCGGTTCTCCAGCTCGGCTTCCCCCTGGATGTGGGAAAAGCCCAGTTGGGCGTAGACATTGGAGAAGTCCGTCAGGCCGTAGTGGATGCCCATGTACCAACTGGCGAACCAGTCCATGCTGACGGTCAGGTCATCGGTCACTTCCGACTCGCCGAGCCCGCCGCCGGCACGCAGCTCGACGTGGAACAGTTCGGAAATATGGCTGCCCAGCACCAGGGTGCCTGCACTCAGCCAGCCGTCGCTGTCGGGCAGGCCGCCCACCTTGCGGTATTGCAGGGCCATGCCCTGCAGGCCGACGTAGGTCTTGTCGGCGCGGCTTTCAGCGGGCTCCTGCGCGAGGCAGGGGGAGGCGAGAAGGGGCAGGCAAACGGCGAAGGCGCACAGCGCACGCCGGGCTGGCAATGGCGTCATCATGGGGAATCCTGGTCTGAGGTTCGTCCGCCTTGGTGCGGCGGTTCTTGTTATGCGGGATCTGTGTCCCGTTGGTTTCCCAGGATTCTGACAAGTGCGGGAGCAGGCTACGTCGACTCAGGTCACAAATCGCCGGTGTCCGTGCCTTCCGGAATAAAGCCTCCGTCGCGGGCCAGCATCAGCAACGCAAAGACACCGCTCTCGGGCAGTTGCGGTTCCAGTCCGTGGGTGAACAGCAGCTCGCGGCGCCAGTCCTCCAGCTCGTCCAGCTCCACGTGCTTGACCAGGTTGTCGATGGTGGCCAGTTCGAAGGGCACCGGCTGACGGATCGCATCGAACAGCAAGTCGACCAGCCCTTCGTCCGGGTCCAGACCGTCCACAAACACCGTCTGGTCGGCCAGGTCCTCGTTGAGCTCGCGCGCCAGCTCGAACAGCGGTACGCCCTGTTCCTGCAGGTAGCGCAGGTCCACGTCGAGCATCTCGGGCTCGTCCGGCAGCCAGCTGTCGTCCGGCTCGATGACTACAGTCTTCATGCTGCCGTCGGCGAGGGACCAGGCGATGGCTGTGGGGAAACACAGCTCCTCGGTGTCGACGAATTCAATATCCAGGAACTGGGGCAGGCGCATGATGGTTTCCGTTAATGCAATGAACTGAACCCACAGGATACCAGTAACCGCCGGCGCTAGGCAGGGCTCATGCCCGCCGTCACCGCTGAATTTCGGCAGGGCGGGCGAACATGCGATACTGACCCCTGATCGATATCCATTCCATTGCAGACAGGTACCCGGATCACGATGGACAACAGCGCTTTCAACGCCAACCTCTTCGAATTCCTGCAGCAGTCGCCGACGCCGTACCACGCGGTCCAGAGCATGGCCCGTCGCCTGGAGAAGGCCGGTTTCGAACGCCTGGACGAGCAGCTGAGCTGGTCCCTGGCGCCGGGGCAACGCTATTACGTGACCCGCAACGATTCCTCGATCATCGCCTTCCAGACCGGGCAGGGCGACCCCGCCGCACAGGGCGTGCGCATGATGGGTGCGCACACCGACAGCCCGTGCCTGCGGGTCAAGCCGAACCCCGAACTGCATCGTAAAGGGTATTACCAGCTGGGCGTCGAGGTGTATGGCGGCGCACTGCTCAACCCCTGGTTCGACCGCGACCTGTCCATTGCCGGGCGGGTCAGTTACGTCGACGGCCAGGGGCGTCTGCACGATGCCCTGGTCAATTTCGAGAAGCCGGTGGTGACGATCCCCAGCCTGGCGATTCACCTGGACCGCGAAGCCAACAGCAGCCGCACCGTTAACCCGCAGACGGACGTGCCGCCCATCCTCATGCAGTGCGAGGAAAAAGACGCTGCGTCGTTCCGTGATTTGCTAGCTCGCCAGATCGGTAAGGAGCATCCCCAGGCGGACGTCGCCCGGGTGCTGGATTACGAGCTGAGCCTGTACGACACCCAGCCGCCGGCCACCGTGGGATTCAACGACGAGTTCATTGCCTCGGCGCGGCTGGACAACCTGTTGAGTTGCTTTATCGGCCTGCAGGCGCTGCTGGACGCGGATCCGTCGCAACCGGCGCTGCTGGTGTGCAACGACCATGAGGAGGTGGGCAGCCAGTCCGCGGAAGGCGCGCAGGGGCCGTTCCTGTCGTCCGTGCTGGAGCGCTGGGTGGGGTTGGAAGACAAGCCGCGAGTCATTGCCCGCTCCATGATGATCTCGGCGGACAACGCCCACGGTGTGCATCCCAACTACGCCGACCGCCATGACGGCAATCACGGCCCGCTGCTGAACGGCGGTCCGGTCATCAAGATCAACAACAATCAGCGTTACGCGACCAACAGCCGCACGTCGGCGCTGTATCGTCACCTGAGCGATTCGTTGGACCTGCCGTGCCAGGCGTTTGTCGTGCGCAGCGATATGGCCTGCGGTAGCACCATTGGTCCGATTACGGCGGGCAACCTGGGGGTGCGGACGCTGGACATCGGGGTGCCGCAGTTTGCGATGCACTCGATCCGGGAAACCGCCGGGGCGAAGGACGCTTACGTGCTGTACCGGGTACTGCGTCAGTATATCGAGCTGGAGCGGCTGGACTGAGCCGTTTGCGGACGGCTCAGACGGAAATGGGCGGCCTGAAACGCAAAAGGCCGCTCGATTGAGCGGCCTTTCGACGGAATTCGGTGGCTCCCCGAGCTGGGCTCGAACCAGCGACAAACGGATTAACAGTCCGTTGCTCTACCAACTGAGCTATCGGGGAACAGCTGTGATCAGCAGGCGCGCATATTAAGGAAGTTGGGGGGAGGGGTCAAGCCTTCCCGGCAGAAAAAGCCACAGGACGTTAACATCGAGCATGACCGGTCATTTTTCCCGCAGTTATCCCGTGCCATCCACTCTCGTTTCCACCGCGCGCAGCTATCGGCCGCCGCTGTGGCTGCGTTCCGGGCACCTGCAGTCGGTATGGCCCACGCTGTTCCGGCGGGTCGCGCTGAGCGAGCCGGAAAGCGCTGTGGTGGATACGCCCGACGGTGACCAGCTCCACCTGGACTGGTACCGCCAGGGCAGCGACCGGCTGGCAATTCTGTCCCACGGGTTGGAGGGCCACAGCCAGCGCCCCTATATCCAGGGCCTGGCGCGCGGCCTGCTGGCGGACGGCTGGGACGTGCTGGCCTGGAATTTCCGCTCGTGCGGCGGGCGCATGAACCGGCTTCCGCGTTTTTATCACAGCGGCGCGACGGAAGACCTGGATGTGGTGGTCCGGCACGCGCTGGCGGCGGAGCCGGCGTATCAGCATCTGGGGCTGTCCGGTTTTTCCATGGGCGGCAACCTCACCATGCTTTACCTGGCCCAGCAGGGCGAGCGCATCGATAGCCGTATCCGGGGCGCCGTGACCTTTTCCGTGCCCTGTGACCTGGCCGGCAGTGCCGAAGTCCTGGGCTGGCGCAGCCGCCGGATCTATATGCAGCGCTTCCTGGGGGATCTGCGGATCAAGATGGAAGAAAAGGCGCGTCTGTTCCCGGACCAGATCCGCATGGACGGCTTCGACGACATTCGCAACTTTCACCAGTTTGATGACCGCTACACGGCGCCTTTGCACGGCTTCCGCGACGCCCGGGACTACTGGGCCCAGGCCTCGTGCCTGCCGCGGCTGCCCGAGATCCGGGTGCCGTCGCTGATCGTCAACGCCGCCGATGACCCTTTCCTGTCACCGGCCTGTTTCCCGGAGCGGCGCCGCAAGCTGGGGGCCTGGGTGACCCTGGAAGTGCCGCGCTGGGGCGGCCATGTGGGCTTCGTGGAGGTGGCCCGGGACGGCTATTACTGGTCCGAACGCCGGGCGCTGAGCTTCCTGCGCGGGCTTGTTGAATGATCTTCAGTTGGCCCCGGTCGTATTCTGTAGCATGGGGTGCAGGTGCGGCCAGACGTTGTCCAGCAGCTGCGGCTGGCCCGCTGCCGTGGGGTGTATGCCGTCGTCCTGCATGAAGCCGTCGCGGTTGTAGATGCCGTCGAGGAAAAACGGCACCAGCTCGGCGCCGCTGTTCTCGGCGATGGTGGGGTAGATGGCGGCGAAGGCCCTGGTGTAGCGCTCGCCGTAGTTCGGCGGCATCTGCATGCCCACCAGCAGGACCCGGGCGCCGGCGGCCTGGGACAGTTCGGTCATGCGGGCCAGGTTTTCCTGGGTGACGTTGGGCGGAAAGCCCCTTAGACCGTCGTTGCCGCCCAACTCGATGATCACCACTTCGGGTTCGTGCTGCTCCAGCAGGCCGGGTAACCGGCGCAGGCCGCCGTCGGTGGTTTCACCGCTGATGCTGGCGTTGGCCACGGTCCACTGGCTGAATCCCTCGCGGTCCAGTCGTTGCCGCAAGAGCGATACCCAGGCTTTTTCCGTGTCGACGCCGTAGCTGGCACTGAGGCTGTCACCCATGATCAGCAGGGTCGAGGCGCCGGCCGGGACGGCAATCGTGAACAGGCTGCATAGGGTCAATAAGTAAAAAGTGATTGATCTCAGGAACATGTATACCGTATCCATTGTCAGATAAAACTATTCTCAGTCGATCATGCCGATTGACCGATGATATTCCAATCAGTTCTACCGTCGAGGAGGTTCCGTGGCAACGGAGAACGACATACTCAAGGTAACCGACCTGACCCACGAAGTGGATCTGGGGCAGGATTCTCTGCGCATCCTGCATGGCATCAACCTGTCGATCCGCAAGGGCGAGTCAGTGGCCATCGTGGGCCGTTCCGGCTCGGGCAAGACGACGCTGCTCGGCCTGCTGGCCGGTCTGGATACCCCGAGCCATGGTCAGGTCGAGCTCGACGGTCAGCCGATCAGCCGCCTCAGCGAGGACGAGCGGGCCAGCCTGCGGGCCGAGCGGGTCGGCTTCGTGTTCCAGTCGTTCCAGCTGCTGCCGGCGCTGACCGCGTTGGAGAACGTGATGCTGCCGCTGGAACTGGCCGGGCAGAGCGATGCCGCGAGCCAGGCGACGGAGCTGTTGCAGCGTGTCGGGCTGGGCGAGCGGCTTGAGCACACCCCGCGCCAGCTGTCCGGCGGCGAGCAGCAGCGCGTTGCCATCGCCCGGGCGTTCGCCGCGCGGCCCAGAATCCTGTTCGCCGACGAGCCCACCGGCAATCTCGACAACAACACCGGCCAGGCGGTATCCGACCTGCTGATGGCGTTGAACCGCGAACAGGGCACCACGCTGGTGATGGTGACTCACGATGAGCAACTGGCCGCCCGCTGCCAGCGTCAGTTCCATATTGATGCGGGTGAGCTGACCGAGCCGGCCGCCACGACGGCACCGGAGGCGGCGGTTTCATGAGTCAGGGATCAAGCCTCTCCCACACCGGCCGGGACTGGCGCCAGCGCGACGTGCGGGTGCTGGTGGCGGCCCTGGTGATCGCGGTGGCCACGGTGGCCACCATCGCCCTTTACGCCAGCCACCTGGAGCGCACCCTGGTCACCTCGGCCAGCGCCTTCCTGGCCGGCGACCGTCAACTGGAGAGCGAGAACGGCGAGCCCATTCCCCAAACCTGGCGGGACGAAGCCGAACGCCGCGGCATCGCCACCGCCAGGATGGTGGAGTTCTCCACCATGGTGTTTGGCGCCGGCAACTTCCAGTTGGTGTCGGTCAAGGCGGTCAGTGACGCTTATCCGCTGCGCGGGGAAGTCGAGTTCCAGACCGGCCCTGATGCGTCCCGCCAGATGGTGGGGCATGGCCCGGCGCCCGGTGAGGTCTGGGTCAATCCGCGTCTGCTGCGCCTGCTGGATCTGGACATCGGCGGCCAGGTGGAAGTCGGCAACCGCTCGCTGACGGTCAGCGGGCTGTTGATCCGCGAACCGGACGGCGGCTTCAGCATGTCGGCGCTGGCGCCGCGCATCATGATGCACGCCGACGACGTGGCCAGCACCGGTGTGATCCAGCAGGGTAGCCGGGTTGAGTACGTCAATCTGTTCGCCGGCGAATCCGATGCCCTGGATGCCTTCTACGCCTGGCTGCAGCCGCGCTTCGGGCCCAGTCACGAATGGGAAAGCATTGAGGATGGCGAAGCGCTGTCGGATTCACTGAGCAAGGCGCGTCGTTTCCTGTTGCTGGGCGGCAGCCTGGCGGTGTTGCTGGCGGCGGTCGCTGTGGCGGTGGCCAGTCGCCAGTACGCGATGGGCCAGCGCGATACCGTGGCCCTGCTCAAGACCCTGGGCGTCCCCGGGCGCCGGATCAGCCGGATGTACCTGGGGCGGCTGGTGCTCTGGGGCGTCGTGGGCACCGCGCTGGGCATCCTGGTGGCGTTGCCGATCTTCTGGGGGCTGGCATCGTTGACCGCCGAACTGCTGGAGCGGGACGCGGACTACAGCGTTGACCTTCTCGCGCTGGGGCCGGCGCTGATCACCGCGCTGGTGGCATTGTTGGCGTTCGCGTTTCCGCCTATCCAGCGGCTGCGCCAGGTGCCGGCTATGCGGGTGCTGCGGGCCCAGCCGGGGGAGGCCGGACGCGGCGTGCTGCGGGACGGCCTGATTGCCCTGGTGGCGATCTTCGGACTGGTCTGGCTCTACGCCGGGGAAATCTGGCTGGTGCTTGCCCTGTTGGGTGGTCTGGCGGCTCTGCTGTCGGTGCTCGGCGTGCTGGGCTGGCTGCTGGTGCTGGGCCTGCGCCGGATCGTCGGTGGCGGCAACGCCTGGCGGTTGGCGCTGGTGGGGCTGTATCGCCACCGCAAGGCCAGTCTGTCCCAGATTGCCGTGTTCTCGATGACGCTCATGCTGGCGGCCACGCTGATCCTGGTGCGCTCGTCCCTGCTGGACGACTGGCAGGCGCAATTGCCCGAGGACGCGCCCAACCATTTCCTGATCAACATCGGCCCGGAAGCGGTGGGTGACGTACGCGGCTTCCTGGACGGTCACGACCTGTCCACCGATACCCTGTACCCGATGGTGCGCGGCCGTCTGACCACCATCAACGGCGAACCGGTGCGCGAGGTGGTGAGCAAGGATCAGAGCGTTGGTGCCCTGAACCGCGAGCTGAACCTGACCTGGATGGAGGACCTGCCGGACGATAACCGCATCGTACGCGGACAGTGGTTCGCGCCGGAGGCGACCGAGGGGCTATCGATCGAGGCAGAGCTGGCAAGCGAGCTGGGCGTGGATCTGGGAGATCGGCTGGGCTTCACCATCGGCTCCCAGACCATCGAGCAGCCGGTCACCAGCGTGCGCACGGTGCAGTGGGACAGCATGAAACCCAACTTCTACATGGCGTTCCCGCCGGGTGGCGCACTGGACGGGTTGCCGGCCACCTGGATCACCAGCTTCCATCTGGACCCGTCGCGTAAGCCGATCCTGAACGACTTCACCCGCCAGTTCCCGACCATTTCGGTGTTGGAGATCGACCACATCATCGACCGCATCCGCGAGATCGTGCAGCAGGTGACCCAGGCCATCGAGGCCATCCTGGCGATGATCCTGGCGGCGGCCGTGGTGGTCATGGCGGCGGTCGTCAGCGCCACGCTGCAGGATCGCCAGCGCGAGGGCGCGCTACTGCGTACCCTGGGCGGGCGCCAGCGGCTGCTGGTGAACAGCACGATGCTGGAATTCGCGCTGCTGGGGGCGTTTGCCGGGATTCTCGGCGTGGTCGCGGCGGAAGTGGCCGTCTGGGCACTGCAGTATCGGATGTTCCAGGGGACCTTCCAATGGCACTGGCAGGTGGTGGTGATGTTGCCTCTGGTCAGTGCCGCGGTGCTGGCGGTGTTTGGTCGCTGGCAGCTCAATCCGGTGTTGCGGGTCTCGCCCATGTTGTTGCTGCGGCGCCTCGAGTGACGAGCGAGGTCAGCGGTAGCTGGTGATGATACGATCCAGCTCGCCGCTGGCGCGCAGCGCTTCCAGTTCCCGGTCGAAGTCGTCGGCGAAGCCGGCGATACCGGGGCGGACCATTAGGCGCAGCCCGAAGTCGGTGAGCGCGTTGACACTGGTATTGAAGCGACCTTTCCAGCCGTTCTCTCGGATCAGCCAGTGGCCCACGAGTTCGTCGGCAATCGCGACGTCGAAACGGTCCTCGCCGTAGAGCAGGTAGCTGAAAATATCCCGGTCCTTGGGCACGTCGAAGCGCTGGGCGCGTCCGGACTCGAACATCTCTTTCAGGTAGGGGTAGCGGTAGCCCAGGTGGGTGAGCACGGTCATGCCCTGCAGGTCCGCCGGCACCTGGTAGTCAAATGGCGCGCCGTCGACCGTGAAGAAGACTTCACGCACCCGCACGATGGGCGCGGAGAACACGAAATGCTCCGGGTGGGCGGTCCATTCCCGGGCCCGCGCCGTGGCGTCGATGTAGCCTTCGAGCAGCATGCGATCGACCCGTTTGCGCGGGATCATGTGAGGTTCGACCCGGTAGTCCAGGCGCTCGCAAACGCTGGTGATCACATCCCAGACGATGCCGGAAACCTGTTTGTCATCGACGATGATGTAAGGCGGGTAGCCGGCGGGGGATACGTTGAACTTGAGGACGTGGTCGTTTCCGGTGTCTGCCGCTGCGGGCGTGTGGGCGATCAATAGCGTCGCCAGCACGAAGGCCGAGCGAAGGAATACTCGCAGCATGAGTGGTCTAGCCTGCAAAACCATGCCGGAAAGGGCGATGATCGATCCTCGATCGGTCGAATTTTCCGGCGCTTTATCGTTTTTAGGCCTATCCCTGCCATTGCCGCAAGTTTGCCAGATATGACAGATGTCGTCTTGTTGTCAGTTCCCGTCATTGCAATTCGGGCGGACCCGGTGTTGGCCGCCGGGCCGCCATCGGTGTTCAGCCCCAGGCGCGTTTGAGTACGGCCATGGCGTCATCCAGTGTCACCTCCCGCGGGTTGAACATGATGGAGCCATCATCCAGCGCCGTGCGGGCGATCTGTTCGAGCTGTTCGGCCTCCACCTTGCCGGTTTCCTGCAGCGTGCGCGGCAGTTGGCAGCGGCGGTAGAGGTCGTCGCGCAACTTGCGGATGGTCGAGATGCATTCCTCGGCACGGCGGTTGGCCGGTGTGGTCGCGTAAACGTCGGGGCCGGCCATGTAGAGCAGCAGTTCGCTCAGTGGCTCGCGGATGGTGTCCAGGTTGTACTCCAGGGCGTAGGGCAGGTACAGACTCATGCACAGGCCGTGGGGCAGGTGGCAGATTGCGCCGGTGGCGTGACCCAGCGCGTGCACCAGGCCCACCATGGAGTTGGAGAAGGCGATGCCGGCCATGGTGGAGGCCTGGGCCAGTTCCAGGCGGGCATCGGCATTTTTGGGGTTATCCATCACAGTCAGCAGGTTGCCGCTGATTTTCCTGATGGCCGCTGTGGCATAGGCGTCGCTCAGCGGGTTCTTGGCCATGCAGGTGAAGGCTTCGGTGGCGTGGGTCAGGGCGTCCATCCCTGTGGCCGCGGTAATGTGCGGCGGCAGTGTCAGGGTCATGCGCGGATCGATGATCGCCGCATTGGGCAGCAGGAAAGAGGACGTAAACGGCAGTTTGACGGATTTGGCGGTATCGGCAATCACGGCGACCGAGGTCACCTCCGACCCGGTGCCGGCGGTGGTGGGCACCACGAAGAAGGGTTTCAGTGGGTGCTTGAGGACGCCGGCGCCGGCGTAGGTGGACAGATCGTCACCGCCTTCGGACACCAGGATATTGACCGCCTTCGCGGTGTCGATGGCCGATCCGCCGCCCACGGCAATGATGGAGTCGCATTGCTCGCTGCGGTAGATGCCGGCGATGTCCCTGACCACATGGGTGGAGGAGTCCGGCGGTACATCGTCGTAGATGGTGACGATGTCCTGGCCGCCTTCCTCGCAGGCTTCGATGACCGGATCCAGCAGGCCGGCGGCGCGAACGCCCTTGTCGGTAATCAGCATGGGGCGGCCGGCGGCAAGCCCGGATAATTCGTAGGGAATGTGCTCCAGCGCAGCTTTGCCGGCGATGACTTTGACCGGACAGAAAAACTCGTAGTAGTTCTGGCTCATGATGCTCTCGCTGTCTCCAGGAATTGGCCCGCCACTTTGAGGTAGATGCGGGCGGCACTGAGTATTTTTTCCGGCAGCTTGAGGTTGGCCGGGTATTCCTTGACCGCGCGTTTGGCCACCAGCTTGGGCAGGATAAAGGCCTCCAGGCGGTTGAGGATGCGCGTCATACGGATGGCGTAGCCGATGTCGCCGTCCACCAGCATACGGTCGTTGGCAAAGGCCACGGAGGTCTTCTCCTGAAACGAGACCACCAGGAACGCGTGGGCGATGTGCTTGAATTCGATGGACAGGTCCACCGGTCGGGGCGATTCGTCGCCGTGAAAACGGAATTGGCCGTCGCCAATGTGCTCAATCACCAGGGCCGGGCCGTTGGGCCGGACTTTCATCTCGAACAGGAAACCCACCGGCAGCGCCCGGGCTTCCTCCCGCGCGGTTTCGTCGACTTCGCTGATGCCCTGCAACGCGCGTCCCATCACCTGGAACATCAACTCCACATACAGGCGCCTGGCCTGCAGCGCCATCGGTCTGAATGCCTTGCCTTGCATGGTGCTCTACCCGTGTTGTTGTGGTGTTAATCAATATTTAGAGCTTTTACTCTATTAAGTCAACTGGGCGGGCTGATGCGGGGCTGTCGAAACGGGCCAACGCATTTTCAGGTCATGCGGCACGTGCGTTAGCCAGTATCTGCGGTATGTGGAGCTGGTTTAGGGGCGTCTTTTTTCGGAAAGTGCTGAAAGGTGCCGACAGGTTGGAGCAGGGCGGCTGTGCGAGAGAGAAAAGAGGGGAAAAAGGGCAGCCTGACCAACGGAACAAGCCAGGCCGCCAAGTCTACGATGGTTGGAGCACCACGCAGTCGTCAATTAAGAGAGAGTGAGCGGGGCTTACTGGATCGTTGAGCCCACGCGCAGGATTTTCATGGTGTTGGTGCCGCCCTGGGCGTTGACGTAATCGCCCTTGGTCATCACCACCAGGTCGCCGTCCCGGACCACGCCGCGCTCGATCAGTTCTTCCACGGCGCGGGCGTTGATTTCTTCATTGGGCATCGGCTTGGAGTCGAACGGCACGGTTTGCACACCGCGGTACAGCGCCACCTTGTGCTGGGTGCTGTGGTGCCGGGACAGGGCAAAAATCGGCAGACTCGACTTGATGCGCGACATCAGCAGCGGTGTTGCCCCGGTTTCCGTCAGGCAAATGATGGCGGTCACGCCTTCCAGGTGGTTGGCCGCGTACATCGCCGACAGGGCAATAGCTTCGTCCACCCGCTCCATGCTCTCGTGGATGCGGTGCTTGGACTGGTGCATGGAGGGCTGCTTTTCCGCGCCCAGGCAAATGCGCACCATGGATTCCACGGCTTCCTTGGGGTAGTCGCCCACGGCGGTTTCCGCCGACAGCATGACGGCGTCGGTGTAGTCCATCACCGCGTTGGCCACGTCAGAGACTTCCGCCCGGGTCGGCATCGGGTTCTCGATCATCGATTCCATCATCTGGGTGGCGGTGATCACCACGCGATCCAGGCTGCGGGCCCGGTTGATGATGTGTTTCTGCACGCCGACCAGCTCGGCGTCACCGATTTCCACGGCCAGGTCGCCGCGTGCCACCATCACCGCGTCCGACGCTTCGATAACGGCATCCAGCTGTTCCGGGTTGTGGGCCAGCTCGGCGCGTTCGATCTTGGCCACCAGCGCGGCGTTCGAGCCGGCCTCGCGCAGCAGGGTGCGGGCGGTATGCATGTCGTCCGCCGTGCGCACGAAGGACACCGCCACGTAGTCGGCATTGAGCGCCGCAGCGGTCTTGATGTCCTGTTTGTCCTTCTCGGTCAGGGCGTCGGCTGACAGGCCGCCGCCGCGCTTGTTCAGGCCCTTGTTGTTTGACAGGGGGCCGCCGATCAGCACGCGCGAGGCGATGCTGTGGTCGTCCACCGACTCCACTTCCATCTCGATGCGGCCGTCGTCCAGCACCAGGATGTCGCCCGGCTTCACGTCGTCGATCAACTGTTCGTAGTCGATGCCCACGCGCTCGCTGTCGCCGGCCTCCTTGTCCATGGCGGCGTCCAGCACGAAAGTCTGCCCGGCCTGCAGCGTGATCTTGTTCTCCGCAAAGCGGGCGATGCGCAGCTTGGGCCCCTGCAGGTCGGCCAGCAGGGCCACGAAGCGACCCTGAGCCTTGGCTGTCTCGCGAACCCGGCGGGCGCGGTCGATGTGGTCCTCGGCGCTGCCATGGGAGAAATTGAGGCGGGTGACGTCAACGCCGGCGGCGATGATGGCGGCCAGCGAGTCGGAAGAATCCGTGGCCGGGCCGAGTGTGGCGACGATTTTTGTACGCCTGAGCATGAAGTGTCCTCTGATACTGGGTGGGGCGCCGCGGCGATCCGGCAAGCGGAACGTCGAGCTGGCCGGCGCGGAACCCCCTGAATGAGTGAAGCGTTTGCTGGTCCGTCCGCGTCTTACTTTCCCGTCGCCATCAGCGCGCGGGTGTTGTCGAGCATGCGGTTGGAGAAGCCCCACTCATTGTCGTACCAGGCCATGACTTTAATTTGACGGCCCAGGGCGCGGGTGTGGTTGGCATCGTACACGCTCGACAGGGCGGAGTGGTTGAAATCAATGCTGACCAGCTTTTCCTCATTGTAGCCCAGTACCGGGTTCTGCTCGGCGGCCTTGCGCACCAGCTCGTTGATCTCCTCGACGCTGGTGTCGCGGCTGGCGACGAAGCTGAAATCCACGAGAGAGACATTGATGGTCGGCACCCGCACGGCGAGGCCATCGAGCTTGCCATCTAGGTCCGGCAGCACCTTACCGATCGCCGCGGCGGCACCGGTCTTGGTCGGGATCATGGACTGGGTGGCCGAACGGGCGCGGTACAGGTCCTTGTGATAGACGTCGCTGAGCTTCTGGTCGTTGGTGTAGGAGTGGATCGTGGTCATCAGACCGGTTTCGATACCCACACCTTCGTGAATCGCCTTGACCACCGGTGCCAGGCAGTTGGTTGTGCAGGAGGCGTTGGAAATGATCTTGTGCTCGGAAGTCAGGGTATCGTCGTTGACGCCGTATACAATCATGGCGTCGGCATCGCCGGAGGGCGCGGAAATGATCACTCGGCCGGCGCCGGCGCTCAGGTGGGCCGCGGCCTTGTCGCGGGATGTGAACAGCCCCGTGCATTCGAGCACCACGTCCACGTGGTAGGCTTTCCAGGGAAGGTCTTCGGGATTGCGCTCGGCGTGGATGGCAATGCGATCGCCGTTGACGGTCAGGGATTCGGAATCGTGGGTGACGGTGCCGTTAAAACGGCCGTGCACACTGTCATACTTGAGCAGGTGTGCGTTGGTTTCGGCGTCGCCCAGATCGTTGATGGCGACAACCTGCATGTCCTCGCGGTAGTCATTTTCATAAAGGGCACGCAGAACGTTGCGGCCGATGCGTCCAAAACCGTTGATAGCGATGCGAATAGTCATGTCGGGCCTCCGCTGACTCTGATTATTTTGCTGGTCGGCGGCCTGAATGGAGTGAAAGGGTCATTCAGGTCGATTGTTTTTCATCCGATGTAGTAAACATAACAAAATAAATTTCGTCTATGTAGATTTTATCGTGAAATAGACAAAAAAATTACGTAGGATTACGGCCATTAAAGCGGCCATAGGCCGTAAACTGATTGAAAATTCGACAGCGTCGCGGTCCGGCCGTTCCCGGCCCATGAGAGCGGGCGCTTGAAGAGAGGCGTGAATCGGACGGACGCGGTGCGGCCGACGTCCGTCGATGCGACAATAATCAGGAGAGAGACATGCATCCGATTGTGGAAAAAGTAACCCAGCGGATAATCGAACGGAGCCGGGCGACCCGTGAGGACTACCTCCAGCGCATGGCCCAACTCGGGGAGCAGTCACCGCAGCGTGGTGTCCTCTCCTGCGGCAACCTGGCCCACGGCTTTGCCGCCTGCGGTCAGTCCGACAAGAACACCCTCAAACTGATGAACCAGGCCAACGTGGCCATCGTGTCGGCTTATAACGACATGCTCTCCGCACACCAGCCCTATGAAGGGTTTCCCGACCTGATCCGCAAGGCGGCGCACGGCATGGGCTCGGTGGCCCAGTTCGCCGGTGGGACCCCCGCCATGTGCGATGGCGTCACCCAGGGCCAGCCGGGTATGGAGCTGAGTCTGTTCTCCCGCGACGTGATTGCGATGAGCACCTCCGTCGCCCTGAGTCACAACATGTTCGACGCCACCCTGCTGCTGGGCATCTGCGACAAGATTGTGCCGGGACTGTTGATTGGCGCCCTGAGCTACGGCTACCTGCCCACCGCGCTGGTGCCGGCCGGGCCCATGCCATCGGGTCTGCCCAATAAGGAAAAGCAGCGCATTCGTCAGCTCTACGCCGAAGGCAAGGTGGGTAAGGACGAGCTGCTGGAGGCCGAGAGCCAGTCCTACCACAGCCCGGGCACCTGTACCTTCTATGGCACCGCCAACAGCAATCAGCTGCTGGTGGAAGTGATGGGGCTGCATTTGCCGGGTGCAGCGTTTATCCACCCCAACACCCCGCTGCGCGACGAGCTGACTCGCGAGGTGACCGAACAGGTGATTCGCCAGTCCCGCCCCAACGGCGGCACCCGGGGGCTGTGTGACGTGGTGGCGGAGAAGAACATCGTCAACGCCCTGGTGGCCCTGCTGGTGACCGGCGGTTCCACCAACCACACCATTCACTGGATCGCCATCGCCCGGGCGGCCGGTATCCTCATTGACTGGAACGACTACGCCGAGCTGTCCTCGGTGGTGCCGTCCATGACGCGCATCTACCCGAATGGCCAGGCGGATGTGAACGCCTTCCACGAGGCCGGTGGCACGCCGTTCCTGATCCGTGAGCTGCTGGCCCATGGCCTGCTGCACGAGGACGTGGAAACCATCATGGGCCACGGCCTGGATCGCTACACCCAGATGCCGTCGCTGGATAACGACAAACTGGTCTGGACGCCGTCTGCCGAGACCTCGGGTGATACCGACGTGCTCAGTTCCGCCGCCGAGCCGTTTGCGCCGGAAGGTGGTCTGCGCGTGCTGGACGGCAATCTGGGTCGTGGCGTGATCAAGACCTCCGCGGTCAAACCGGATCGCCACGTGATCCGCGCCCCGGCGGTGGTGCTCAACGACCAGAACGAGCTGGCCCAGGCGTTTGATGCCGGCGAACTGGACAAGGACTGCATCGTGGTGGTCCGCTTCCAGGGTCCGAAGGCCAACGGCATGCCCGAACTGCACAAGCTGACGCCGTACCTGGGCGTGCTGCAGGATCGTGGCTTCCGGGTGGCGCTGGTCACAGACGGTCGCATGTCCGGCGCCTCCGGCAAGGTCCCGGCGGCGATCCACGTCTATCCCGAAGCCCTCGACGGCGGCCCGCTGTCACGGGTCCGGGACGGCGATATCATCTGCCTGGATGCCAGCCAGGGTAAGCTGGACATCGAGGTATCCGATGACGAGCTGGCCCAGCGCGAGCAGGCGAAAGTCGATCTGTCGAGCTACCACACCGGTTACGGTCGCGAACTGTTCGGTTGGCTGCGCCGCTCTGCCGGCACGCCGGAAGAGGGGGCGAGCTTTTTCTGGAATCACGACGCATGACTGATCAATCCATGGTAGAGCTGGTCGGCGATATCGGGGGGACCAACGCCCGATTTGCGCTGGCCCGGGAAGGGGACGTGCGCCCCCACGCCATCGAGGTCCTGCCCTGTGGCGAATTCGACAACCTGGACGGTGCCATCCGCGCCTACATGGAGCGGGTCGGTGTCGAGCGGATCAAGGACGTGTGCCTGGCGGTCGCCGGGCCGGTGCCGTCGCCCAACGATCCCAACGCCCAGGTGCGGATGACCAACAACCACTGGCGTTTCGGCCTGCAGGTCATTCGCGAGCAGTTTGGCCTGCGTTCGTTCAAGGTGATCAATGACTTCACCGCCATGGCGCTGGGGGTGCCCCATGTACCCCAGGAGCACCTGATCCACGTCTGCGGCGGGCCGGGCGATGTGACGCGTGCGCGTCTGGTGATTGGGCCGGGCACCGGTCTGGGCGTTTCCGGGCTGGTGCCACTGCGTGATGGCTGGGTGCCGCTGATGACCGAAGGCGGGCACGTGGATTTTGCGCCCACCGACGAGGTGGAGATCGCTATCCTGCAGATCCTAAAAGCGCGCTTCGGTCGGGTTTCGGTCGAGCGGATCCTGTGCGGTCAGGGGCTGCTCAACCTGTACCAGGCCCATGCCGAGATACAGGGCGTGGCCGCGCCGCTGGATACCCCCGCCAAGATCACGGCGGCGGCGGTGTCCGACGCCGATTCACTGGCTCGACACGCGCTGCGTCATTTCTGCGAGATTCTGGGTCGCACCGCGGGCAACGCCGCGTTGACCCTGGGGAGCGTGGGCGGCGTGTACCTGTGCGGCGGAATCCTGCCGCGCTTCATCGAGTTCTTCCTGGAAAGCCCGTTCCAGGCCGCCTTTGAGGACAAGGGGCGCATGCGTCCGTTGATGGAGCGGACGCCGGTGCATGTGGTGACCGAACCCTACACCGGCCTGCTGGGCGCGGCGGAAGCGCTGCGTAACCCCGAAGTGTCCTGATTTGCCAACTACGCGGCGGGCCACGGACGGTCCGCTCGCGTTGTTTCCCGCCTGATGATCTGTTCTTATTAGCGTTCGCCTGAAGTCGCCCGGACGGGCGTGCGGACAATGGGAGGCCGATCCGATCTATGAAAGTCGCAGTATTCTGTGGGTCCAGCACCGGTAACGACCCGGTATTCGAGGAAGGCGCCCGCGCCATGGGGCAGGCCCTGGCCGAAGGCGGTCATACCCTGGTGTATGGCGGTGGCAAGGTCGGTCTGATGGGTGTCGTGGCGTCGGCGGTGATGGCACACGGTGGCGAGGCCATCGGTGTGATCCCGCGTATGCTCAAGGAGCGCGAAGTCGCCCACGATGGCCTGACCGAGCTCTACGTGGTCGACGACATGCACGAGCGCAAGGCCCGGATGAATTCCCTGGCCCAGGCGTTTGTGGCCATGCCGGGTGGCCCGGGCACGCTTGAGGAGATCTTCGAGGCCTGGACCTGGGCGCAACTGGGCTATCACGAGAAGCCTTGCGCCTTCTACAACATTGCCGGTTACTACGATCAGTTGCTGGGCTTTTTCGACACCATGTGCCAGCACGCTTTCCTCAAGGAGCCGTACCGCGACATGCTGGTTGTCGGTGATAATGCGGCCGAGATCCTGGCCGGATTCCAGCACTACAAATCGCCCCAGGCCAAGTGGCGCTGAGGCGAGGGGCGTGCCGTTCCTGATCGGCGTATCCGTCAGAGGCTGAGTGGCTTGCTGGCTTCCCGGCGTTCCTCCTGCCACTCTTCCAGTGTCTTGGCGGCTGTGTTGCCGTCCAGCGTGTCCACGATTTCGAAGTAGTCCGCGCCCATCGGATCGTCCATCACTTCCTCCCGGGTTTTGCTGCGCACCACGTAGACGGTCTGCACGTTCTGGTGATCGAAGGCGCGCCACTGCTGTTCGTCTTTCAGCAGGCTGTAGCGGTAGTCCTCAAGCGCGCGGATCACCGCCGACGTGTCGGTGGTGCCGGCGCGTTCCACGGCGTCCCGGTACTGGTGCAGAATGCTGTAGGCGGACGCCGCGGCCGAGGACGGGCGCATCTCGTAGCGCCGTGCGAATTCCTCCACAAACTGCCGGCCACGCGGGTAGTCATACTGGTAAGGCGCTTCCCAGACCCAGGGCGCCGCGCCGATAACGCCTTCCATGATGGTCGGCCCCACGTCCTGCGCCATGCCCAGGGTGAGGTTGGGCACCACGATCTGCATCTTGTCCTTCAGGCCCATCTCGTAGGCCAGGTTGAGGGCGCGCACCATGTCGTCGCCGAACAGCACCATCACCAGCACTTCCGGGTTGGCGGCGTCGGCTTTGTCCAGGGCGGCCTTGAAGTCTTTCAGGTAGGCGTTGGGAAAAGGCGTCTTGACCCCCGGATGGGCCTGGTCGTTACCGGTGTCGGTGAAGCGCCGCATGGAGGATTCGGTGGACCAGCCCCAGGTGTAATCGGCGGTGATGTAGAAGAATTTCTGCCCGGCGTAGCGATTCTGCAGGTGATGACTGATGGCCTTGGCCGCCATCCAGGCGTTGAAGGGTTCCCGGAACATGTGGCGGTGCCCGGCACTGCCGGTCGTGGCGTTGGAGTAGGTGAGGGTGCCGAAGTAGAGACGATCCCGCTTGCGGGCTTCCTCGCCCGAGGCGATGGCCACGGCACTGGATACGCCGCCGAAGACCATGGCGGCGTCTTCCTGGTCGATCAGCTCGGCGGTGTTGGCGGCGCCCTGTTTGGGATCGCTGCTGTTGTTGCGGATGACCAGTTCGATGGGTTTTCCGAGAATGCCGCCGGCCTGGTTGATTTCGTCGACGGCCATGAAGGCGCCGAGCCGTTCCTGCAGGCCCTGGTCCTTGTAGCGGCCGTTCTGCGGGTAGTTGAAGCCGATCTTGAGTGTGTCGGCGGCGTGAGTTGATACCGCGAATGCGAGCACAAGGCACGCACAGCAAAGACGCGTGAGTGACATGATGAACTTCTCCCTGGCCGCAGCGCCTGTCCACGCGCGAGGCCGCTTGTTGTTTTTGGATGGGTAAGTAGTTTCCACTATCGAGTCTGGGTAGGAGTCGACGCGGCATCAATGGGACTAACGTAAAAGATTGAGCAAGGAATTGTGTCGCCGGGTTACCCGATGTAAACATGGGTCGTCAGGGGCTGTGTGGGCGGCGAGAGTGCCGCGGACACGCAGTATCCCCGTTTCAGCCTGTCGCGGGAGATGACGGATGGATTTCAGAACCTACGCGGACACACTGGAAAAGGCGCTGGGCGGCCAGCGCGAGCGGGCGTTTTCAGAGGCGGAGTACGTACGCCGCTGCAGCGCCCTGGATGCGGCCCTCGAACAGGCCGGCCTGGACGCATTGCTGCTCACCAACCCCGCCGAGATCTACTACCTCACCGGCTACAATACCTTCGAAGTCTCCGTGCACACTGCGCTGGTCTATGCGCCCGGGTTTACCGCCCTGCAGGTGCCGTCGATCGAGACCGGCCCGGCGGTGGCTTGTGCCCGGGTGGATCGGGTGCTGGGCTATCGCTGGGAAGACCCGCGCGAAGTGGTCGAGCCGTTGGCCGAGGTGCTGGCCGGGCTGGGCCCGCGCTTGGGCGTCGATCTCTGGGGCGGTGGCCTGCGGCCGGGACTGTTGGCCATCCTGCGGGAGCGCTTGTCGGATCGCCAGTGGCAGGACATCGGCGGCTTGTTGGGGCCCATTCGCCGGGTCAAATCCGCTGAGGAGCTGGCCTGTCTGGAGGCGTCGGCGCGGATGACCGAGGCCGGCATCCAGGCGGCGCGGGAGGCGGTGCTGCCGGGCGTTACTGACAGCGCCGTCGCTGCTGCCGCAGCCGACGCCATGCACCGAGCCGGCAGCGAATTCATGAGCATGCAGCCCATCGTCGTTGCCGGAAGACGCAGCAGCATCATCCACACCAACCATCGGCGTTTTGCCATCCATTCGGGTGAGCCGGTGTTTATTGAACTGGGGGCGGCCTGCGAACGCTATACCGCGCCGATGATGCACACGGTCGTGGCCGGTGGCGAGCCGGTGAACGGGCGCATGGCGTCGCTGGCCGGAGCCTGCCGCGCAGTCTTCGAGGCCCTGGTTGCCCACATGGTGCCGGGCCGGACCTTCGATGCGGCGGCTGTGGCGGCCGAGATGGCCTGGCGCGAGTGGCAGGACCGGGCGTTCTTTTCCGGGGTGTACGGTTATACCGTCGGCGCGCAGTTCCCGCCTTCCTGGGTGGAAGGCAGTGGCTTTATCGCCCGCGGGCAGACGGACGTGTTCGAGCCTGGCATGGTGTTCCACTTGCCGCTGTGCCTGCGCGTGCCGGGGGAGTGGGGCATTGGCCTGAGCGAGACGGTGGTTGTGGAGTCCGGCGGCGCCCGGCCTGTCACCGGCAACCGGTGGGCGCTGGAATCAGGCGGTGGTTAGCGGTGCGGTAACCGTCTGGCTGTCCAGGTAGGCCTGGATGCCGCTCAGCTCGGCGGCGGTCAGACGCAGACCCAGCTTCGTGCGGCGCCAGACGATGTCCTCGGCGTCCACCGCCCACTCCTGATCGCGCAGGTAGTCGATCTCGCGGGCATAGAGGTTGGCGCCGAAATGCCGGCCCATGTCTTCCATCGAGTGGCAGCCATCGAGCAGTTTCCGGGTGCGCGTACCGTAGGTCCGCACGAAGCGGTGGAGCAGGCCGGATGGCACCCAGGGGTAGGCCGTCTTGAGCTCGTCGCGCAGGTCCTCCTGGCTTTCAAAATCGCCGCCGGGCAGGGTGGCGTCGCGGGTCCAGCCGTCGCCGGCGTCGGTGAAGAACTGGCTGATGCGGTCGGTGGCCGCCTCCGCGAGCTTGCGGTAGGTGGTGATCTTGCCGCCGAATACGGAAATCAGCGGCGCGTCGTCCTTGCCGCCATCGACTTCGAACGTATAGTCCCGTGATGCTTTCTGCGCCGATCCGCCTTCGTCGTCCATCAATGGCCGCACCCCGGAATAGGACCAGACCACATCCTCTGGCGTCAGCTTGTTGCGGAAATAGTCGTTGACGATACCGACCAGGTAATCCACTTCCTCCTCGGAAATGGTGGCCTTCTTCGGGTCTCCCTGATAGTCCACATCCGTGGTGCCGATCAGCGAGAAATCGTCCTCGTAGGGAATGACGAAAATGATGCGATCGTCGGCATTCTGCAGGATATAGGCTTCGGGTTCGGTATGGATGCGCGGCACCACGATGTGGCTGCCCTTGACCATACGGATCTGCTTGGGCGCCTGCATGCCCAGGGACTCCTTGAACAGCGAGCTGACCCAGGGGCCGGTCGCGTTGACCAGCGTCCTGCAGCGCGCCTGTTGCTCGTGGCCACTGCGCTCGTCCCGGAGTGTCACCTGCCAGTTCATGCCGTCCCGCTCTGCCTTGACGCAGCGGGTTCGGGTGCGCACCGTGGCGCCTTTTTCTTCCGCGGCCTTGGCGGTCAGGACCACCAGGCGGGCGTCGTCGACCCAGCCGTCGGAATACTCGAAGCCACGGGTGATCCCGGGGATCAGCGGGCTGTTGCCGTCAAAGCGAATGCCGTTGGAGCCGCGCAGCAACTCCCGTTTGGCCAGGTGGTCGTACAAAAACAGACCGGTACGGATCATCCAGGCGGGACGCAGGTGCGACTGGTAGGGCAGCCGGAAGCGCATTGGCCACATGATGTGCGGCGCGTTGCGCAGCAGGGCTTCCCGTTCCGCCAGAGCCTGGCGTACCAGCTTGAATTCGTAGTGTTCCAGATAGCGCAGCCCGCCGTGGATCAGCTTGCTGCTGGAGGAAGAGGTGGCTGACGCCAGGTCGTGCATCTCGCAGAGCAGCGTCTTCAGGCCCCGGCCTGCGGCATCCATAGCGATGCCGGTACCGTTGACGCCGCCGCCGATGACAATCAGGTCGTAGTCCGTGGTTGCCGATTGCATGCCGATGATCCTCTCGACCGCGCGGGCTGTGGCCGCCGGTTGGCGAAAAAGTGGACAATGCCTGCATTATGCGAAAAGCCGGGTGATTCGTAAAGGAAAACAACCGACAAAAAACGAACATTTTAGAAAACACCCAAAACGTCGGGTGTTTGCATCAGACCACGTGCAGGCGCACGTCGTTGTCGTCCAGCAGTTGGCGGATTTCCAGGGGCGGTGCCTGGTCGGTGAAGAAGTGGTCGGCCTGGGTAATGCTGCCCAGTCTTACCATGGCGTTGCGGCCGAACTTGGAGTGGTCGGCGGCCAGCAGCACTTGCTGGGAATTGGCCATAATGGTCTGGGCGACACGCACCTCGCGGTAGTCGAAATCGAGCAGGGAACCGTCCATGTGGATGCCGCTGATGCCGACGATGCCGAAATCCATCTTGAACTGGTTGATGAAATCCCGGGTCGCCTCGCCGACGATGCCGCCGTCGCGATTACGCACTTCGCCCCCGGCGATGATGATGCTGCAGTCTTCCCGGCTGGCGAGAATCGATGCCACATGCAGATTGTTGGTGACGACCTTGAGGTTGCTGTGACCCAGCAGGGCGCGGGCGATGGTCTCGGTGGTGGTGCCGATGTTGATGAACAGCGAGGCACCGTCGGGAATCATCCGCACCAGGCTCTGGGCGATGCGTTCCTTGGCTTCCAGCTCCATGATCTTGCGCGCCTGGTAAGCGGTGTTGACGGTACTGGAATCGACGCCCGCCCCGCCGTGATGGCGCCGCACGCGGCTCTGCCGGGCCAACTGGTTGAGGTCGCGGCGGATGGTCTGGGGCGTCACCTGAAAATGCTCCACCAGTTGTTCGGTGGTCACGAAGCCGGTCTTTTCGATCAGCTCCATGATCAGGTCCTGACGGTGTTTCTGTGCCATATCGGTTCGCCTGGTTCGTTTGCGCCGTGCGCAATGCGTGGCATTGAATGCCGGTAAATCATGAGATTACAGGGCAATCATAGCAGTCTGGCAAGTGCCTGGCCGGAATACGGGCGCCACGATCATCGTAAACGAAAAAATATTTGGATTCGTTTGCGAAAAGCGCAAGAATGCCCGCAGGGCTTTCAGGGAAATGGACCGGCGGGCATCCTGGGTCAAACCGCGTCGCCGGCTGTTTCCGCGAACCGAACAAGAACGCACGCCTTGGTGCGGCAACGTACTGGTGCAATAAGACGGTGGACAGGGGGCAAGCATGACGCGTTATATCTTGGCAATCGACCAGGGCACGACCAGTTCCCGGGCCATGATTTTCGATGAAAGGGCCGAGGTCCGCGCGGTCAGCCAGCAGGAATTTCCGCAGCATTTTCCCGAGAGTGGCTGGGTGGAGCACGATCCGGAAGACATCTGGGATTCGGTGCTGCGGACCTGCCGCGAAGCCATGGAAAAAGCCGGCATCGGCGCTGGCGATCTGGCCGGAATCGGCATCACCAACCAGCGTGAAACCACGGTGATCTGGGATCGCCAGACCGGCAAGCCCATCTACCACGCCATCGTCTGGCAGGACCGCCGCGCCGCGACCCTCTGCCGTACTCTGAAAGACGAGGGCCACGAGCCGGTGATTCAGGACAAGACCGGTCTGCTGGCGGACCCTTACTTCTCCGCCACCAAAATTCGCTGGATCCTGGACAATGTGGAAGGGGCCCAGGCTCGCGCCGAGCGGGGAGAGCTGGCCTTCGGCACGGTCGACACCTTCCTGCTGTGGCGGCTGACCGGTGGCCGCAGGCACCTGACCGACGCCACCAACGCCTCCCGCACCCTGCTGTTCAACATCCACGAACAGCGTTGGGACAAGGACCTGCTGGCCCTGTTCAACGTGCCCGAATCGCTGCTGCCGGAGGTGAAGGATTCGGCGGACGACTTTGGGGACATCGAGGCCGATCTGCTCGGCGGGACGGTGCCGGTGTACGGCATGGCGGGCGACCAGCAGGCGGCCTTGTTCGGTCAGACCTGTTTCCGCGAGGGCATGGCCAAGAGCACTTACGGCACCGGTTGCTTCCTCATGCTCAACACCGGCGATAAACCGCTGCATTCCGAATCGCGGTTGCTGACCACCGTGGCCTACCGCCTCAATGGCAAGACCACCTACGCCCTGGAGGGCAGCATCTTCATCGCCGGGGCCGCCATCCAGTGGTTGCGGGACGGCATCAAGCTGATCCGCATGGCAAAGGAAACGGAATCCCTGGCGGAACAGACCCCGGCCAATCACGGCGTCTACCTGGTGCCGGCGTTCACCGGGCTGGGTGCACCCTATTGGGACCCCAAGGCGCGCGGAGCGATTTTCGGCCTGACCCGGGATACGGGGATCAAGGAAATCGTCACCGCCGGGCTGCAGTCGGTGTGCTACCAGACCAAGGATCTGCAGAAAGCCATGGAGCGCGACGGCGTGCGGCCGGTGGCGCTGCGGGTGGACGGCGGCATGGTGGAGAACAACTGGGTGCTGCAGTTCCTGGCGGATATCCTGGGGGCTACCGTTGACCGACCCAGACTGATCGAAACTACCGCCCTGGGTGCGGCCTATCTGGCGGGCCTCAAGGCCGGCGTGTTCGAGTCCCTGGAAGCGCTGGAACAGCTCTGGCAATGCGACCGCAGCTTCACCCCGGAGATGACCAAGGAAACCCGAGACCGGCTCTACGAGGGGTGGGTCGAAGCGGTGAACCGTCTGCAGGACTGACCGACTTCCGCAGCCGGGCGGCGTTCAACGCACGCCCAGCTCCCGCAGCCGTTTGTACACGGTGTTGCGGCTGAAGCCCAGGTGGCGGGCGGTTCGGGACACATTGCCCTGGTGCCGGTTGTAGACTTCCAGCAGCGCGTCGAGCGTCGAGCCGGGCCCGGATCCGGCGGGGCGGCTGACGGCCAGCGCCGGTTCGATGGGCGTCACCGTGGCCAGCTGCAGATCCTGCAGGAAGTCGTCCGGCAGGTGCCAGGTTTCCACCGGTTCCGGGCCGGCCATGGCCAGGGCCACCTGCATCACGTTGATCAACTGGCGCACGTTGCCCGGCCAGGGATGCTGCTCCAGCAGATCGAGGATGGCATCGGGCAGGGCGCTGGGCTGGTCGCTGTCCCGGTAAAGCGTGTGGATGTGGCGGATCAGCGAGCGCCGGTCGGTGCGCTGGCGCAGTGGAGGCAGCTCCAGGGCGAGCCCGCTGATCCGGTAGTAGAGATCCCGTCGGAACACCCCGCTTTCAATCCGTTCCTTCAACGGCTGGTTGGTCGCCGAAACCAGATGGATGTTCACTGGATAGGCTTCGGTGGCGCCAACCGGCAGCACCTCCCGCTCCTGCAGTACCCTTAATAGCCGGGCCTGGGCCCGGGCCGGCATCTCGCCGATTTCGTCCAGGAAAAGTATCCCGCCATCGGCCTTGCGGATCAGCCCGGTCGACCCCTGCAGACTGGCGCCAGTAAAGGCGCCCTTGGCGTAGCCGAACAGCTCCGATTCCACCAGCTCCGATGGAATCGCCGCGCAGTTGACGGCCACCAGCGGTTTCTCCCGGCGGGCGCTCGCCTGGTGCAGCGCTTTTACGAACACCTCTTTGCCAACACCGGTTTCCCCCTGGATCAGGATGGGGATGTCCCGGCCCGCCACGCGTGTGGCCTGGCGGATACAGCGCTGGATCTGGGCGTCGCCGAACTCCACGTTACGAAAGCCCGCGGCACTTTGCGGGTGCCGGGCGTGCTGCTTGGCAGCCGGCGCTTCGCCGCTGCGCCGGTCGGGTTTGCGCAGGCTGGCGTAGAGGTGTCGGCGGGTTCGTGCCTGCAGCGGAAAGGTGTGGTCATCCGATTGGTTCAGCAGACTGGAGAGCGACATGTCCACCAGGCCGGTGATCGGCTGGTGCAGGAGGTCGGTGCCCAGCAATTGGGCGGCACGGCGGTTGGCGGCCATTACCTCGCCGTCGGCATCGATGGCGAGCAGGCCCGACCACTGGCTGTCCAGGTTGTCAGCGTTGGTGTTGAAGGTCAGCAGGGCACAACCGCCGCCGTACTGGTGCACCAATAGCCGGTTCTCCACGGCGGTGGCCATCAGCTTGACCATGCCCAGGGTGTGGGCCTGGGGAAGATAGGCATCGCTGGATACGTTAAGCACGCCGACCAGGTTCTGTTCCGCGTCCAGGATCGGCGCGGCGCAGCCGGTCATGAAGCGGTTGGCGGTCAGGAAGTGCTCGTTGCGCTGCACCTGCACCGCCTGGCCCGAAGCGATGGCGGTACCGATGGCGTTGGTGCCGTTGTCGCGTTCCTGCCAACTGGTTCCGGTTTCGAACAGGGCTTCCCGCCCCGGCTCAATGAAACGCCGGTCGCCCCAGTGCTTGAGCAGCCGGCCTTCGTGGTCGGCCAGCAGGATCAGGGAGCGGCTGTTGGCAAGTATGTTCTCGTAATAGGGCAGTACTTCCCGTTCGGTGGTCTCAAGCAGCAGGGCAAAGCGCTGCGCCGGTTCCGGAGTGGCTATCCGGTGGGTGCCTGCTGGCGTGGCGTGGCTCAGGCCCATGGCCTGGCAACGAGTCCAGGAAGCGGCGATGAGATCGCCAAAATCGTCGGAGGTGGGCGTCCTGCTCACGGTGATGACCTGCCTTGTTTGTTGTGATTGTTTGCCGAGCGGGTGTGCGCAATTTTTGTTCAGTATTGTGTTCAGGGTGTTCGCTTGTCAATGTTCATATTGAACACAATGATTCGAAAACGAAAAACACGAACGCCTTCCCTGTTCGCGAATCATTTTATTTAGTTATTTTTAATCAGTGTTTTGTGGGATTTTGACGGTTTATGTTGGGACATTGGTATGTTCATTGCGCCATTGTATTCGTATACGAACGTGCGCTGATGCAATCCGGCGCGCGGTGATCCGAAAATAAAAACAAGGATCCAAGGCGCATGTCGCTGACCCTGGAGAACGTTTCCCGAACCGTAGACGGTGTCGCCCATATCGACGCCGCCGACATCACCTTCGAGGCCGGCTCGTTCAACGTGTTGCTGGGCCGGACGCTGGCCGGCAAGACCTCGCTGATGCGACTGATGGCGGGCCTGGACCGGCCTGACGAGGGCCGTGTGCTGGTGGATGGCCAGGACGTGACTGGCCAGTCCGTGCAGAAGCGCAACATCTCGATGATCTACCAGCAGTTCATCAACTATCCGAACCTGACCGTCTGGGACAACATTGCCTCGCCCCTGAAACTGGCGCGCATGCCCCGATCCGAGATCGAGCGGCGGGTACAGGAAACCGCCGCGATGCTGCGCATCGAGCCGCTGCTCAAGCGCTATCCGCTGGAGCTGTCCGGCGGTCAGCAACAGCGCACGGCCATGGCGCGGGCGCTGGTCAAGGATGCCAGCCTGATCCTGTTCGACGAGCCGTTGGTCAACCTCGACTACAAGCTGCGTGAGGAGCTGCGCACCGAGCTGCGCGCCCTGTTCCGTGAGCGCAATTGCATCGCGGTGTACGCCACGACCGAGCCCAATGAGGCGCTGGCGCTGGGCGGCCACACCACACTGTTGCACGAAGGGCGCATCATTCAGAGCGGACCGGTGACTCAGGTGTACCGCAAGCCGGCCAGCGTGACGGCCGCCGAACTGTTCAGCGAGCCGCCCATCAACTTCATGCCCGGCCGGGTCACCGAGAACGACGTCACCTTCGATGAGTACGCCCACCACCCGCTGACCCGCGAGCTCAAGGCTCTGGAGCCGGACGCCTACCAGTTCGGCATCCGCCCCAGTCATATCAGCCTGGTGCCGCAGAACGAGGACGACCTGGAACTGGCGATGACCGTCGAGCTGGCGGAAATCTCCGGTTCGGAAACCTTCATGCACGTAAAAAACGATCATTTCGAGCTGGTGTTGCAGTTGATGGGGGTTCACGAGTACCACACGGAAACGCCAATCAAGATCTACCTGCCGATTGGCAAGCTGTTCGTGTTCAACCAGGCCGGCGAACTGGTGCATGCGCCGGCCCATGAAACCGGAGCGGGCGAAGGAGGTGCGGCGCATGGCTGAGATCGAGCTGAAGTCCCTGGCGCACAGCTATGAGCGCCATCCGTCCGGGCCGGACGATTACGCCATTCGCCAGATGAGTCACACCTGGCACAAGGGCGGTGCCTATGCGCTACTGGGCCCGTCCGGCTGCGGCAAGAGCACCATGCTCAACATCATCTCCGGGCTGCTGGCGCCGTCCGAGGGCGACGTGCTGTTCGACAACGTGCGGGTCAACGAGCTGTCGCCCAAGGATCGCAACATCGCCCAGGTGTTCCAGTTCCCGGTGGTCTACGACTCCATGACCGTCTACGACAACCTGGCCTTTCCGCTGCGCAACGCTGATATGCCCAAGGCGAAGATTCGCGCCAAGGTGGAGGAGATCGCCGCCATCCTGGAGCTGGAACCGGTCCTGAAAAAGAAAGCCCGGGGCCTGACGGCGGACGAGAAGCAGAAAGTGTCCATGGGGCGTGGGCTGGTGCGCGACGACGTGTCGGCGATCCTGTTCGACGAGCCGCTGACGGTGATCGATCCGCAGCTCAAGTGGAAGCTGCGCCGCAAGCTCAAGCAGATCCACGAACAGTTCAGCATCACCATGGTCTACGTCACCCACGATCAACTGGAAGCCTCTACCTTCGCCGACAAGATCGCGGTGATGTATGAGGGCCAGATCGTCCAGTTCGGTACGCCCCGGGAACTGTTCGAAAGCCCCAATCACACCTTTGTCGGTTTCTTCATCGGAAGCCCGGGGATGAACCTGATTCCGGTCACCGCTAGCGAGCAGGGCGTGCAGTTCGATGGCATTCAGGTGCCGCTCCCGGACGGGGTGATGGCAGAGGTGCGGCGTGTCGGCAGCGACAACCTGAAGCTGGGTATCCGCCCGGAATTCGTGCAGTTGTCCGGTCATGCGACGGACGAGACCTTCGCCTGCGAGTTGCTGGATGTAGAGGACCTGGGTACCTACAAAATCCTGACCCTGCGCCTGGGGCAGCAAACCATCAAGGCGCGGGTGGACGAGGATCAGGTGATTGCCGGCGATACGGTTCACGTGGTGTTCCCGCGTCAGTGGCTGAAGCTCTACATCGACGAGTTCCTGGTGGATGCGGACCCGTCTGAGGCGGTTTCGGTATGAGGGAGATTCGAGTATGAGAAAAGTCCCCAATAACCGGGCCTGGTGGCTGGTGCTGCCGGTGTTCATCCTGGTGGCGTTTTCCGCGCTGATCCCATTGATGACCGTGGTGAACTACTCGGTGCAGGACATCTTCGGCCCTAACAGCGCTTACTTCGTAGGTACTGACTGGTTCCGCGAAGTGCTGCGCAATGACGCTCTGCAGGCGTCCCTCGGGCGTCAGGTGATCTTCTCCAGCGCTGTGCTGCTGATCGAGATTCCGCTGGGCATCGGCATCGCACTGATGATGCCGACCGGCGGTCGGCGGGCCTCGCTGTGCCTGATCCTGCTGGCCATCCCGCTGCTGATTCCCTGGAACGTGGTGGGCACCATCTGGCAGATCTTCGGCCGCGGTGACATCGGGCTGTTCGGGTGGGCCGTCAATGCCATGGGCGTGAATTACAACTACACCGCCAATACCCTTGATGCCTGGCTGACGGTGCTGTTGATGGACGTCTGGCACTGGACGCCGCTGGTGGCGCTGCTGTGCTACTCGGGTCTGCGCGCCATTCCCGAGGCTTTCTACCAGGCGGCGGAGATCGACCGCGCGTCGCGCTGGGCGGTGTTCCGCTACATCCAGCTGCCGCGTCTGAAAAACGTGCTGGTGATCGCGGTGCTGCTGCGCTTCATGGACAGCTTCATGATCTACACCGAGCCCTTCGTGCTCACCGGCGGCGGGCCGGGCAGTTCCACCACGTTCCTCAGCCAGACCCTGACCACCATGGCGGTGGGGCAGTTCGATATTGGCCGGGCGGCGGCGTTCTCGCTGGTCTACTTCCTGATTGTGTTGCTGGTGTCGTGGCTGTTCTTCACGGCGATTACCTATCCGGACCGGGACAAGTAGGGGAGACGGATCATGAAGAGCCATCATCGTCGCAAGGGCTTTGGCATCAGTCTCTATATTGTCTTGCTGATGCTGCCCATCTACTGGTTACTGAACATGTCGTTCAAGACCAACCAGGAAATCCTCAGCTCGCTGACCTTCTGGCCGCAGAACTTCACGCTGCATAACTATCAGGTGATTTTCACCGATCCCAGTTGGTACTCGGGCTATATCAATTCGACCATCTACGTGTCGATCAACGTGGTGATTACGCTGCTGGTGGCGCTGCCTGCGGCCTACGCCTTCAGCCGTTACAAGTTCGTGGGCGACAAGCACCTGTTCTTCTGGCTGCTCAGCAACCGCATGGCGCCGCCGGCGGTGTTCCTGTTGCCGTTCTTCCAGCTGTATTCATCCATCGGCCTGTTCGACACCCACATTGCGGTGGCACTGGCGCACTGTCTGTTCAACGTGCCCCTGGCCGTGTGGATTCTGGAGGGCTTTATCTCGGGCGTCCCTCGGGAATACGACGAGATGGCCTATATTGACGGTTACAGCTTCCCGCGCTTCTTCATCAAGATTTTCATCCCGATGATCCGCTCGGGCATCGGTGTGACGGCTTTCTTCGCCTTCATGTTTTCCTGGGTGGAGCTGTTGCTGGCGCGCACGCTGACGTCCGTCGACGCCCAGCCCATCAGCGCCATCATGACGCGGACGGTCGGCGCGAGCGGTATCGACTGGGGCGTGCTGGCGGCGGCCGGCGTGCTGACGATTATTCCGGGCCTGTTGGTGGTCTGGTTCGTTCGCAACCATGTGGCTACGGGCTTTGCCCTGGGCCGGGTATAGGAGGCTCGTGATGATTGCCTGGATGCAGTGGACGATACCCACGGCCATTTTCTTCGCCACCATTGCCGCGATCCTGCTGGTGATGACGGTATTCGAAGTGGCCAGACCGTGCGTGGAGCGCAAGGGTTTTCTGCCCATCGCCACCACTCGCGGCGACCGCCTGTTTATCGGGTTGCTCAGCAGCGCCTATATCCACCTGCTGTTCCTGGGGCTGACCGAGGCCAGTCTCTGGATTGCCCTGGTCCTTTCTGTGGTTTGGGTGGCGGTGCTTCTGCGCTGGGGGTGAGGGCAGTGCCGCCCCACCAGCGGGCGGTGCGACAAGCGATTTTCGATGGGTGGCCGGTATTCCGGCCGCCGATGGGAAAGGGATCGACCGGAAGCGACTCCCTGTAGCATAAGGCTTCCGCCAAGGGTCGATGATTCTGAAAAGAGCAGACGAGGTTGGCTATGTTAAACAACAAGAAGACTCCGCGAGCCCTGCTGCTGAGTACCGCTGTCGGGGTATTCAGTCTCGGGTTCAGCCTGTCGGCCGGCGCTGACCAGTATTCCGATGCCGCCGAGAAATGGGTGACGGACGAGTTCCAGCCGTCCACCCTGACCAAGGAAGAACAGCTTGAGGAAATGGCCTGGTTTACAAAGGCCGCCGAGCCTTTCCGGGGCATGGAGATCAATGTGGTCTCGGAAACCATCGCGACTCACGAGTACGAGGCCAACGTGCTGGCCAAGGCGTTTTCCCAGATTACCGGGATCAAGCTGACCCACAACCTGATCCAGGAAGGGGACGTCATCGAGAAGCTGCAGACGCAGATGCAGTCGGGTCGCAATATCTACGACGGCTACGTCAACGACTCCGACCTGATCGGCACGCATTTCCGCTACGGCAAGGTAGTCCCCATTACGGACATGATGGAAGGTGACGGCAAGGATTTTACCTCGCCCACGCTGGACCTGGACGATTTCATCGGCCTGGACTTCACCACGGCGCCGGACGGCAAGATCTACCAGCTTCCGGATCAGCAGTTTGCCAACCTGTACTGGTTCCGGGCGGACTGGTTCGAGCGTGAGGACCTGAAGAAACAGTTCAAGGACCTCTACGGCTATGAGTTGGGTGTGCCGGTGAACTGGTCCGCCTATCAGGACATCGCCGAATTCTTTAGCGAGCACGTCAAGGAGATTGACGGCAAGCGGGTCTATGGCCACATGGATTACGGCAAGAAGGACCCGTCACTGGGCTGGCGCTTTACCGATGCCTGGTTCTCCATGGCCGGTGCCGGCGACAAGGGCCTGCCCAACGGCCTGCCGGTGGACGAGTGGGGGATTCGCGTGGAGGATTGCCACCCGGTGGGTTCCAGCGTGACGCGCGGCGGCGCGGTCAACGGACCGGCGGCGGTCTACGCGACCCAGAAGTACGTGGACTGGCTCGACAAGTACGCGCCGCCCGAAGCGCAGGGCATGACCTTCTCCGAGGCCGGTCCGGTGCCGGCGCAGGGCAACGTGGCCCAGCAGATCTTCTGGTACACGGCGTTCACCTCCAGCATGACCAAGGACGGACTGCCGGTGGTCAACGAGGATGGCACACCCAAGTGGCGCATGGCGCCGTCGCCCCATGGTCCGTACTGGCAGGAAGGCATGAAGCTGGGCTACCAGGACGTGGGCTCGTGGACCTTCATGAAGTCCACGCCGGAGAAGCGTCGTCTGGCCGCCTGGCTGTACGCGCAGTTCACCACCGCCAAGACCGTCTCCCTGAAGAAGACCCTGGTGGGCCTGACACCGATCCGCGAGTCGGATATCAACTCCGAAGCCATGACCGAAGCCGCGCCGAAGCTGGGCGGTCTGGTGGAGTTCTACCGCAGCCCCGCGCGAGTGCAGTGGAGCCCGACCGGCACCAACGTGCCTGACTACCCGAAACTGGCCCAGCTCTGGTGGCAGTATATCTCCCAGGCGGCCAGCGGTGAGCGTACCCCGCAGCAGGCGCTGGACGGTCTCGCCGATGCTCAGGACAACATCATGATGCGCCTGGAGCGGGCCAAGGTGATGGCGACCTGTGGACCTAAGCTGAACGAGCCGCGTGAAGCGAGCTACTGGCTGGAGCAGCCAGGTGCGCCTAAGCCCAAGCTGGAGAACGAGAAGCCCCAGGGCGAGACGGTGCCCTACGAGGAACTGCTGAAGAGCTGGGAAGCGGCCGAGAACGGTTAGGTCGTCTTCCTGAACGACAAAAGCCCCGGCGGGACATCGCCGGGGCTTTTTTGTGAGCGTCTGCTCGGGCGCGTGTCAGCGGGCGAGCAGGCGCACCAGCATCTCTTCGTAGATCGCCGACAGCGTGTCCAGATCTTCGGCCTTCACGCACTCGTCAATCTTGTGGATCGTGGCGTTGAGCGGGCCCAGCTCCACCACCTGTGCGCCGGTCGGCGCAATAAAGCGCCCGTCGGAGGTGCCGCCTGAGGTTGACAGCTCGGTGGTGCGGCCGGTGACGGAGGCAATGGCGTCGCTGGCGGCATCCACCAGCGCGCCCCGATCGGTGAGGAACGGGCGTCCGCTGAGGTGCCACTGCAGGTCGTACTTCAAATCGTGCTCGTCGAGAATCCCGATCACGCGCTGCTGCAGGCTTTCGGCGGTGTTTTCCGTGCAGTAGCGGAAGTTGAAGTGCACCGTCAGCTCACCCGGAATGACGTTGCTTCCCGTACCCGCTTCGATCTTGGTGATCTGGAACGTGGTGGCGGGGAAGAACTCGTTGCCTTCATCCCATTGGGTCCGGGCCAGGGCGTCCAGCGCCGGCGCGGCGGTGTGCACCGGGTTCTCCGCCAGATGCGGGTAGGCCACGTGGCCCTGTACGCCGTGTACGGTCAGGTAGCCGTGCAGCGAGCCGCGCCGGCCGTTCTTGATGATGTCCCCCACGGCGTGGGTGCTGGAGGGCTCGCCAATCAGGCACCAGTCGATTTTCTCGTTGCGGGCTTCCAGGGTTTCCACCACCTTCACCGTGCCGTCGTGGGCAGGGCCCTCCTCGTCACTGGTGATCAGCAGCGCGATCGAGCCCTTGTGGTCCGGATGTTTCTCCACGAAGCGTTCGCAGGCGGTGACAAAGGCCGCCACGCTGCCTTTCATGTCGGCGGCGCCACGTCCGTACAGGTAACCGTCCCGGATGGCGGGATCGAACGGCGGGTGCGCCCAGTTCTTTTCGGGACCGGTCGGCACCACGTCGGTATGACCGGCGAAGGCGAGCACCGGGCCGTCGGTGCCCCGGCGGGCCCAGAGGTTGTCGACGTCACCGAAGCGCAGCGATTCGCCTTTGAATCCCAGGGGCGCCAGGTGCTCCATCATCAGGTCCTGGCAGCCAGCGTCGTCCGGGGTGACGGATTGTCTGCTGATCAGTTCGATTGCGAGTTCGAGGGTTGGCGAGAGAGACATGAGGGGTTCCGGTGTTCGCAGGGTAAGACAAGGGGCCTCTTGCGAGGCCCCTCCGGGGCAGATCAGTTGTTGGCGTGCAGATCTTCGTTGAGCTCAATGGCCGTTTTGTTGGTCTTGCACTCAACCGCGCCGTTCTGTGAATTACGACGGAACAGCAGGTCGGTCTTGCTCGCCAGATCGCGCGCTTTCACCGTCTGGACGATCTCGTTCTTGTCGTCCAGGACCGCCACCTTGGTGCCGGCGGTGATGTAGAGTCCGGCCTCGACGGTGTTGCGATCGCCCAGCGGGATACCGATACCGGCGTTGGCGCCGATCAGGCAGTTCTCACCCACGGAGATGATGATGTTGCCGCCGCCGGACAGGGTGCCCATGGTGGAGCAGCCGCCGCCCAGGTCCGAGCCCTTGCCGATCATCACGCCGGCGGAGATCCGGCCTTCGATCATGCTGGTGCCTTCGGTACCCGCGTTGAAGTTGATGAAACCCTCGTGCATGACGGTGGTGCCTTCGCCCACGTAGGCGCCCAGACGAACCCGGGCGGTGTCGGCGATGCGCACGCCGCGCGGAACCACGTAGTCGGTCATCTGCGGGAACTTGTCCACGGATTTGACTTCCAGGGTGCGACCCGCGATGCGGGCATCCATCTGGCGCTCCGGCAGTTCGTCCAGGTCGATCGCGCCTTCGTCGGTCCAGGCCACGTTGGGCAGCAGGCCGAAGATACCGTCCAGCCTGAGGCCGTGGGGCTTGACCAGACGGTGGGAGATCAGGTGCAGCTTGAGGTAGACCTCGGGCGTGCTGGAGGCGGTATCGTCGGTTTCCAGCAGCGTCACCACCGCGGGGCGCTCGCTCTTCGCCGCCTTGTCAGCCAGCTTGGCCTGGTCCTCCAGGCCGGCGCCACGCAGCGCTTCGGCGAAGGTCTTCAGTTGCTCCTGGCTGGCCTCGATAGCCTGGTTGCCACCCTTGTAGCCGAGGGTGTTGCCGGCGATTTCGGTCAACGTGGCTTCCGGCATATAGAGCGGCTTCTGGTAGAAGGTCTCCAGCCATTCACCTTTAAGGTTCTGGGTGCCGATACCGATGCCGAATGCAAAACTCATGTGGGGTGTGCTCCTTGGTCTCAATCTGGTGTTGGGCGGGCCTGGCCAGCCACGCATTGAATCTCAGAATCTGTTCCTGGCGGACCTCAGCCGAGCTGGGCTTCCCAGTCGTCTGCCTTGAAGCCGACCAGCACCTGGTCGCCGTTCTCGACCACCGGGCGTTTGATGGCGGAGGGATTCTCCTGCATCACGGTCAGCGCCGAATCCCGGTCAATGTTATCACGGACCTCGTCCGGCAGCTTGCGCCAGGTGGTGCCGCGCCGGTTGAGCAGGACTTCCCAGCCGACCTGGCTTTCCCAGGCGGCGAGGCGCTCGGGGTCCACGCCTTCCTTTTTATAGTCATGGAAGGTGTAGGATTTGTCGGCGGCGTCCAGCCACTTGAGGGCCTTCTTGACCGTGTCGCAATTCTTGATGCCGTAGATATCCACGGTTACTGCTCCTTGATAAACGTTCGAATACGTTGCGCCGCCTCGATGCATTCCTCCAGCGGTGCGACCAGGGCCATGCGGACCCGGTTTTCGCCGGGGTTATGGCCGTCGATAGTGCGCGACAGATAGCGCCCGGGGAGAACGTGGACATTCTGACTGGCGGCCAGGTCGCGGGCGAAAATATCGTCGGCGAACGGCGTCTCCGGCCAAAGATAGAAGCCTGCGTCGGGGGCGGACACCCGCATGACGTCAGCAAGAATGGGAACCACCGCGTCGAATTTCTCGCGGTAGGCGGCCCGGTTCTCGCGCACGTGGTCCTCGTCCTGCCAGGCGGCGATGCTGGCCAGTTGATGCTGGATCGGCATTGAGCTGCCGTGGTAGGTGCGATAGCGCAGGTACTGTTTCAGGACGCTGGCGTCGCCGGCCACGAAACCGGATCGCAGGCCCGGCAGGTTGCTGCGTTTGGACAGACTGTGGAATACGATGCAGCGCGCGTAGTCATCGCGCCCAATGGCGGCGCAGGTTTGCAGCAGTCCTTCCGGCGGGTTGTTCTCGTCCGGGTAGAGCTCTGAATAACACTCGTCCGAGGCGATCAGGAAGTCGTGTCGGTCCGCCAGTTCGATCAGCCGCTTGAGGGTGTCGCGCGGGATCACGGAACCGCTGGGATTGCCCGGTGAGCACAGGAACAGCACCTGGCAACGGTCCCAGTCGGCGGCCGATACCGCCTCGAAATCCGGGATGAAATGGTTGTCCGCATCGCACGGCAGGTAGTGCGGCGTGGCGCCGGCGAGGAACGCGGCGCCCTCGTAGATCTGGTAGAAGGGGTTGGGCGTCACCAGTGTGGCGTCCGGCTTGGGATCGATTACGGCCTGGATCAGCGAAAAGATGGCTTCCCGGGTGCCGTTCACCGGAATCACATGATCCGCGGCGGTGAGCGTGCCGGGCTTGAGCTGGAAGCGGGTCGTCGCCCAATCAGCGATGGCCTGGCGCAGCTCGTCCATCCCTTTGGTGGTCGGGTAATTGGCCAGTCGGTCCAGGTTGTCGCGGACCACCTGTTTGACGAATGCCGGCGCCGGATGTTTGGGCTCGCCGATACCCAGAGCGATGGGCGCCAGGTGCGCCGATGGCTCAATGCCGGCTTTCAGCTCCGCCAGTTTTTCAAACGGGTAAGGGTGTAGGCGATCTAGATTCGGGTTCATGTCTGGATCTCTGAGTGGATTAGACGCCGACGTTCTCGTCCAGCTGGCGGCAGAGGTCGTCCTGCAGCGCTTCGCACAGGGCCGGATCGCTGAGCGGACCGCCCTTGCTGTCGGTGACGAAAAAGACGTCCTCGACGCGTTCGCCCAGGGTGGCGATCTTGGCGTTGGTCAGCCGCACGTCGTGCTCCAGCAGGACGCGCCCGATACGTGCCAGCAGGCCCGGACGGTCCGGTGTAATCAGCTCCATCACCGTGCGCTGATTGACCGTGTCGTTGGAGAAGGTCACCTGGGTCGGGAAGGAGAAATGCTTGAGCTGCCGTGGTGTGCGGCGATGAATGATGTCCGGGTAGTCTTCCGGGTCGTCCAGCTCCTCAATCAGGCGCTGCTTGACGCGGGCCTTGCGGGCTTCGTCTTTGCCCAGGGGCTGCCCCTGCTCGTCCAGCACGACGTAGGCGCTGACCGAATAGGGACCTTCGCCACTGCTGATGCGGGCGTCGACGATGTTCAGGTTGAGCTGCTCCAGTACGGCCGTGGTTGCGGCGAACAGGGCGGCCCGGTCCTTCATGTAGATGACGATCTGGGAGAAACCGTCGGTCGGCCCGCCGTGGGTGTCCCGGATCATGACCAGCGGGTCCGGGTGGTCGCCGTGGCGGATGATGGCCGCCGTCTGCCAGGCGATGTCCACCGTGGAATCCTGCAGGAAGTAATCCTCGTCCATGGCGTTCCAGACGGCATCGATCTGCTGGTCGGTGATGTTCTGGGCCAGCAGGATCTCCCGCGCCTCGGACTGGGTCGCCTTGATCCAGGCGTTGCGGTCCACCGGCGTTTCCGAGCCGCGGCGCAGGGCCCTTTTGGCCTCGATGTAGAGCTGGCGCAGCAGTGAGGCGCGCCAGGTATTCCACAGTTTGGGGTTGGTCGCGCTGATGTCGCAGACGGTCAGTACGTACAGATAGTCCAGGTGAACCTGGCTGGGTACTGAGCGGGCGAAGGCGTGGATGATGTCCGGATCGGAGATGTCCTTGCGCTGGGCGGTCATCGACATCAGCAGGTGGTTTTCCACCAGCCAGGCGATCAGTTGCGTGTCGCGCTGACTCAGGTGGTGGCGCTGGCAGAAATCGATGGCGTCATCGGCGCCCAGCTCCGAATGGTCGCCGCCGCGGCCTTTGGCGATATCGTGGTAGAGGCCGGCGATGTAGAGGTTTTCCAGCTTGGGCAGTCGATGGATCAGGCGCGAGGCCAGTGGAAAGTTCGAGCGAGCCTCTTCCGTGCGCATCTGCGCCATATTGCGGATTACCCGCAGGGTATGGGCGTCGACGGTGTAGATGTGGAACAGGTCGTACTGCATCTGGCCGATGATCTGGCCAAACTCCGGCAGGTAGCGGCCCAGCACGTTGTACTTTTTCATCGCCGACAGGGTCTGGTCGAGCGCGTGCGGCGTGCGCAGCAGCTCCATAAAGAGGGTCGTGACCGCGAGGTCGGAGCGGAAGGCGTCGTCGATCAGGTGACGGTGGGCCCGCAGCGAGCGGATGGTGGTGGCCCGGATGCCGCGGATTTCCGGGTTCTGCGCCATCAGCACGAAGATTTCCATCAACGAATAGGGCGCGTAGGCGAAGACCTGGTTGTTAACGGCCTCGATGTAACGGTTGCGGATCTGGAAGCGCTTGTTGAGCGGACGGATATCGTCCTCGCCGTCGGAGCCCAGGATCGCTTCGTCGTAATACTGCAGGATCACGTCGGCCAGCTCCGAGAGTCCGAGCACGGTGCGGTAATATTTCTGCATCATGCGCTCGACGCCGAGCTTGCGGTCCTGGTCCTTGTAGCCGAGCAGTTCCGCCAGGGCACGCTGGTGATCGAACAGCAGCCGGTTTTCGTTGCGTCCCGCGATCAGCTGCAGGCCGTAGCGCAGCCGCCACAGGAAATTCTCTCCGCTGAGGATGATCTGGTACTCCTCCTCGGTGAGGATGCTGAAGCGGGTCAGGTCGGCGATGGATTCCAGGCCGAAGTGGCGCTTGGTGATCCAGCCGATGGTCTGGATGTCCCGCAGCCCGCCCGGCGACGCCTTGATGTTGGGCTCCAGGTTGTACTCGGTGTCGCCGTATTTCTCGTGACGGCGACGTTGCTCGTCGCGCTTGGCAATGAAGTAGGCGCGGTCGGCACTGATGTCGTCCGAATAGACCTGGCTGGACAGCTCGGCGCGCAGGCTGTCGGGGCCGGCGATGGTGCGGGTTTCCAGCAGGTTGGTCAGGATGGTGACGTCCGACTGCGCAGCCTCGATGCTTTGCTCCAGGCTGCGCACACTGTGACCGATGTCCAGGCGCAGGTCCCACAGCAGCGTAATAAAGGCGGTGAGATCGTCCTGCCATTCCGGCTGGACGTCGTACCGGGTGAGGATCAGAAGATCGATGTCCGAGTGGGGGTGTAGCTCGCCGCGGCCATAGCCGCCGACTGCCACAAGGGCAATATCACCGGATTGGGCGAACGGGTAGCGGTTCCAGAGCAGCGCCAGGATGCGGTCGACTTCCAGCGCCCTGGCAAGCACCAGCTCGCGGATGTCGGCACCATTACGGAACGCCTCCGCGTGGGCCTCGAAGGTGGTGCTCAGGGCCTTTCGAGCCGGGCCGATAGGCGAGGGCGCTTCGGCAATCTGGGCTTCAAGGCTTACGGTGTCGATGGCATTGGCTGTTGCCATGGTCGTTATTGCCTCTGCGGCTGGTCTTGGGCCGGCATAGCCGGCCGGGAATCGAGAAGGCGGGATCGGCGTGTCTTCAAAATCTGGCAAATCTCATCAAGGTCTAGAAGGTTTCTTCAGAACGCTTGGTAAGGATTTCGTAGCCGTCCGCGGTCACCAGAATGGTGTGTTCCCACTGAGCGGACAGCTTGTGATCCTTGGTGACCACCGTCCAGCCATCTGGCAGCAGTTTACAATGGAATTTACCCTGATTGATCATCGGCTCGATGGTGAACGTCATGCCTTCCTGCAATTCAAAACCGGTGCCGGGTTTTCCATAGTGCATCACCTGGGGCTCTTCATGGAATCCCTTGCCGATGCCATGGCCGCAATACTCACGCACCACGGAATAACGGTTTTTCTCGGCGTGTTGCTGGATCACGTGTCCGATGTCGCCCAGGCGGGCCCCCGGACGAACCAGCTCGATCCCTTTATAGAGGCATTCCTGTGTGATGCGGATCAGGCGGTCTGAGCCGGGCTTGGGGTCGCCGACGATGAACATCTTGCTGGTGTCGCCGTGATAGCCGTCCTTAATAACGGTCACGTCGATGTTCATGATGTCCCCGCTCTTGAGCACTTTCTTTTCGCTCGGGATACCGTGACAGACGACATGGTTGACGGACGTACAGACCGACTTGGGAAAGCCCTTGTAGTTCAGCGGTGCCGGGATGGCATCCTGGACGTTGACGATGTGGTCGTGGCAGATGCGATCAAGTTCCTCGGTCGTGACGCCCGGCTTGACGTGGTCGCCGATCATTTCCAGGACTTCGGCGGCCAGGCGTCCGGCGACGCGCATCTTCTCGATTTCTTCAGGGGTTTTGATCGATACCTGCATGACTGGGACTATCCTTCCTGCTGATTAAGCGACCATTTTAGGGAGGTGCTCGAAAGGGTACAAGGCAGGCCCGTCTACCACCCTTATTTACGTGACCTATACTGACGGCCCCAGGTGCCTGATTTTCGGAAAGCACGTAACAAACAAGTGGCGTCTGGGCTGCGAAATATGGTATAAACGCGCCCGCTGAACGTCATCGTCGAATCCTGTGTTCGAATGATGGCCGGCAAAAACACACATGTGTCATCACGTTGACCCAGGGTGCCCGGACAATCTGAAACGCCGGGTTGGGCAATTGGACACATGGAGGACTAACCCAAACGCTAGAAGGTATTAACCATGGCACAAGTCAACATGCGTGACCTGCTCAAGGCAGGCGCCCACTTCGGTCACCAGACTCGCTACTGGAACCCGAAAATGTCGAAGTTCATCTTCGGCGCCCGGAACAAGATTCATATCATCAACCTGGAACAGACCGTTCCGGCCATGGACGAAGCTCTGAAGTTCGTTCAGCAACTGGCCGAGAGCAAGAACAAGGTTCTGTTCGTAGGCACCAAGCGCGCCGCTTCCAAGATCATCAAGGAAGAAGCCCTGCGCGCCAGCCAGCCGTACGTCAACCATCGCTGGTTGGGCGGCATGCTGACCAACTACAAGACCATCCGTCAGTCCATCCGTCGCTACCGTGATCTGGAAACCCAGAGCCAGGACGGTACTTTCGACAAGCTGACCAAGAAAGAGGCGCTGGAGCGCACTCGCGAGATGGACAAGCTTGAGCGCAGCATCGGCGGTATCAAGGATATGGGTGGCCTGCCGGACGCTCTGTTCGTGATTGACGTTGATCACGAGCGTATCGCCATCAAGGAAGCCAACAAGCTGGGCATCCCGGTTATCGGTGTTGTCGATACCAACAGCGATCCGGACGGCATCGACTACGTTATCCCGGGCAACGACGACGCGATCCGCGCGATCCAGATCTACGTCAAGGCGGTTGCAGACACCTGTGTGGAAGCTTCCCAGTCTGGCGCCGGCGCTGATGAGTTCGTCGAAGTAAGCGATAACGAAGAAAGCGCTTCAACCGCTGAATAACAGCGGCGCAATCGGCTGACATTGATTCAGCATCAGGAAAGGGGGGCTGAGTCCCCCTTTTTTGTAAGGGTTGCACAGTTAACGGTAGTCCGGGGCCGAACACGCTGTCCGGTTTCGGAAGAATAGATGAGGTGGCGCTTTCGCACAGAGCGCCACATTCTGGATACAGAAACGAGAGGATTGAACATGGCTGCTATTACCGCTGCAATGGTCAAAGAGCTGCGTGATCGCACTGGTCTGGGCATGATGGAGTGCAAGAAGGCACTGGTTGAGGCTGACGGCAGCGTTGACAACGCAATCGAAGAGCTGCGCAAGTCTTCCGGTCTGAAAGCGGCGAAGAAGGCCGGCCGTACCGCGGCTGAAGGTGTTGCCGTTCTGCACGTTGCCGACGACAACAAGAGCGCCACGCTGCTGGAAGTCAACTCTGAAACCGACTTCGTGGCTCGTGACGACAACTTCATGTCCTTTGCCAACGACGTACTGGCCGTTGCCGTCGAGCGCGGTGAGACTGACGTCGCCAAGCTGATGGAAGGTGAACTGGAAGGCAAGCGTGAAGCGCTGGTCCAGAAGATCGGTGAAAACATCACCGTGCGTCGTGTCGTCAAGCTGGAAGGCGACGTGGTCGACGGTTACGTTCACAGCAACAACAAGATTGCTTCCATCGTTGCACTGACCGGCGGCAGCGCCGAAGTGGCCCGCGATGTTGCCATGCACGTTGCCGCTGTTAATCCGACCGTCGGCAAGCCTGATGAAATGCCGCAGGATGAAGTCGAGAAAGAGAAAGACATCATCCGTTCACAGCCGGATATGGAAGGCAAACCGGCCGAGATCGTCGAGAAGATGATGACCGGTCGCATCAACAAGTTCCTCAAGGAAAACAGCCTGGTGGAACAGCCTTTCGTCAAGGATCCGGATCAGACCGTCGGTGCGCTGCTGAAATCCGCTGGCGCTGACCTGTCCGGTTTCGTTCGTCTGGAAGTGGGCGAAGGCATCGAGAAAGAAGAAGTGGATTTCGCGGCTGAAGTGGCTGCCGCGGCAGGTACCGGTAAGGCCTGATTCCGCTTGTTATCCGCGTCGCGCTCTGCGCGGCGCGGGTTGTATACGGGGTCGCCCGGTTCCGGGTTACCCCGCATGCAACCCTGACGTGATGCTCGCCTCCCGCTGCAGATTGCCGGCCGGAGGTGTGCCGTCTATCTGCTCTATCACTGTCCGCCTGGACGCCAGTTAAGGGGATCCCTCATCATGCCGAAGCACTCCCAGACCCAGCCCAAGTACAAACGCGTCCTCCTCAAACTCAGCGGCGAAGCCCTGATGGGTGAGCAGGAGTTCGGGATCGATCCCAAAGTGTTGGATCGGATGGCGCTGGAGATCGGCGCGTTGATCGGTATCGGCGTCCAGGTGGGGTTGGTTATCGGCGGCGGCAACCTGTTCCGCGGTGCCGCCCTGAGTGCGGCCGGCATGGACCGTGTCACCGGTGACCACATGGGTATGTTGGCCACCATGATGAACGGTCTGGCCATGCGCGATGCGCTGGAGCGCTCAAATATCCGCACGCGCGTTATGTCTGCCATCCCGATGAGTGGTATTGTCGAACATTACGACCGCCGTCGTGCCGTTCGCGACCTGAAAGACGGTGATGTGGTGATTTTCTGTGCCGGTACCGGCAACCCGTTCTTCACCACGGACTCGGCGGCCTGCCTGCGTGGTATCGAAATCGATGCCGATGTGGTGCTCAAGGCCACCAAGGTGGATGGTGTCTACTCGGCGGATCCGGTCAAGGATCCGGGGGCCGAAAAGTACGAACGCCTGACCTACGACGACGTGCTGGACAAGAAACTGGGCGTGATGGACCTGACGGCCATCTGCCTGTGCCGTGATGAGGGCATGCCGGTGCGCGTGTTCAATATGAACAAGCCGGGCGCACTGACCCGTATCGTCGTGGGCGAGGCGGAAGGTACACTGATCGAATAAGACCGGCTGACAGCCAGTCTTGAGAAGCATTTTCCGGGCAACGGACTGAATTGAGGAATTCAAAGTGATCAACGAGATTAAGTCAGACGCCGAAAAGCGAATGAAGAAGAGCCTTGACGCGCTGCATTCGGCTTTCAACAAGATTCGTACCGGCCGTGCCCATCCGGCCATCCTGGACAGCGTGATGGTCAACTACTATGGCCAGGAAACCCCGCTGAAGCAGGTGGCCGCCGTCAACGTTGAGGATTCCCGCACACTGGCCGTCGCTCCGTGGGAGAAATCCATGGTTCCGGCGATCGAGAAGGCCATCATGACGTCTGATCTGGGCCTCAACCCGGCCAGCACCGGCGACGTGATCCGCGTCCCCATGCCGATGCTGACTGAAGAAAGTCGCCGCGAGCTGGTCAAGCAGGCCAAGGCCGACGCCGAGCATGGACGGGTTGCCATCCGTAATGCGCGCCGTGATGCCAACAGCGACCTGAAAGAGTTGCTCAAGGAAAAGGAAATCACTGAAGACGAAGAGCGCAACGGCGAGCAGGAAATCCAGAAGCTGACCGACCGCTACATTGCCGAAGTCGAGAAAATCCTGAAGGGTAAAGAAGAAGACTTGATGGCGGTCTGACCCGCTCACTTCGCATGCGCATCAGTGACCAGTCAACAGATCCGGGGGCGGTCAGGAAAGGAAACGCCTTTTCTGACGCCCCCGTGACGTTTCAGAGGAAGGCATGACGGACAGTCTCTCCGCCGAAATACCGATGGCCGCATCGGCTACCCCTCGGCATGTCGCGATCATCATGGATGGAAACAATCGCTGGGCCAAGCTCCGCCGGCTGGCCGGCGTGGCAGGCCATAAAGCCGGTGTCAATGCGGTGCGGTCAACGGTGGAAACATGCGCCCGCAACGGCGTTGAGGTCCTTACGCTATTTGCGTTCAGCAGCGAGAACTGGCGCCGCCCCAAGGACGAGGTCAGTGCGCTGATGCGTCTGTTCCTGATGGCGCTGGAGCGGGAAGTCAGGAAGCTGCACCGCAATAATATCCGTCTGCGGATCATCGGTGACCGTTCTCCTTTCAGCGACGTTCTGCGCGACCATATGGCCCGCGCCGAGTCCCTGACGGCAGACAACGACGGCATGACGCTGGTGATCGCTGCCAACTACGGTGGCCACTGGGACATTACCCAGGCGGCACGCTCGTTGGCTCAGGAGGTCCGTGATGGCCTGCTGCAGCCTGGCGACATCACCGACGATCACCTTCAGCAGCGCCTGTGTCTCGGTGACCTGCCAATGCCGGATTTGCTGATCCGGACCGCCGGTGAGCAGCGCGTCAGTAATTTCCTGCTGTGGCATCTGGCTTACACCGAGTTCCATTTTTCCAACGTGTTCTGGCCTGACTTCGACGAGCAGGAGATGCTCGCCGCCCTCAAGGATTACGCGGGGCGCAAGCGTCGATTTGGTCAGACGGACGATCAACTCGATAAACTGGCCGCGACTGGCTCCGACACCGAATAAATAAGAAGAGCGAGCCCCGTTGTGCTCAAAACACGCGTTATCACAGCTTTAATCCTGGCGCCGGTCGCCATCGCCTGTATTTTCTTCCTGCCTCCCCTGGGCTTCGCTATCTTTACCGGGGTGATCATATCGATGGGGGCCTGGGAGTGGGCGAATATGGCCGGCGTATCCCAGGGTGGTTTCCGTATCGCCTTTGCTGTTCTGACGGCGGTCCTTCTGTTTTTCCTGCTGCAAACCACGGCCATCACGCTACTGGTCCTGGCCGTGCTCTGGTGGGCACTGGCCCTGTTCCTGGTGAGTTCCTATCCGGCCACGACCGGGCGCTGGCAGGCAACGCCGATCCGCCTGCTGATGGGGTTGTTGGTGCTGGTGCCAGCCTGGGTCGGACTCAACCACCTGCGCTCAGGCTCGTTTCACCTGGCGGCGATCGACAACAATCTCCTGTTGTTGCTCTACGTGTTCTGTGTGGTCTGGGTGGCTGATATCGGGGCGTACTTTGCCGGCCGCGCCTTCGGCAAGGCGAAACTGGCTCCGCGAGTCAGTCCTGGCAAGTCCTGGGCCGGCGTCTGGGGTGGACTGGTCGCGGTGGCCGTGCTGGCTGTCCTGGTCAGTCTTGCCATAGGAGCCAATGCGGCGGATACGGCGTTACTGCTTCTGGTCAGTCTGATCACCGGCGCGGTATCGGTGCTGGGGGACCTCCTGGAAAGCATGCTCAAGCGTTTCCGGGGGATTAAGGACAGCAGTCAGTTGCTGCCGGGCCACGGTGGTATTATGGATCGGATTGACAGCCTGACTGCGGCCATTCCGGTCTTTACGCTTTGCATCACCTTGCTTGGCTGGCTGCATGTCAGTCCGCTCGCATGACGATGCAGGGGGATTGATGCGCCACGTAACCGTTCTTGGAGCGACCGGCTCCATTGGCCTGAACACGTTGGACGTGATCGGCCGTCATCCCGATCGCTTCGACGTCTTTGCCTTGACCGCGTGTCGCCAGGTGGATTCGATGCTGTCGCTGTGTCAGCGGTTCCGGCCGCGTTACGCTGTCATGGCGGAACCGTCTGCAGCGCTGGAGCTGGCCGAGCGCCTGCCCGAGGGGGCAGGCGTCGAGGTCCTGGCCGGGACCGAAGGGCTGGAGGCTGTCGCCTCGTCGCCTGACTGTGACACGGTTATGGCAGCTATCGTCGGGGCTGCGGGGCTGGCGCCGACATTGGCGGCGGTACGCTCGGGCAAGCGGGTGCTGCTGGCCAACAAGGAAGCCCTGGTCATGTCCGGCCGTTTGTTTATGGAAGCGGTGGCCGAGAGCGGTGCCGAGCTGCTGCCCATTGACTCGGAGCACAATGCCATCTTCCAGTGTCTGCCGCCGGGGCAGAGCAGGGATCTGCCTGGCGCTGGTGTGCGCCGAATCCTGCTGACCGCCTCCGGAGGGCCGTTCCGGGAAACCTCGGCTGAAGCGTTGCAGCAGGTGACGCCGGACCAGGCCTGCGCCCATCCCAACTGGAGCATGGGCCAGAAAATATCCGTGGATTCCGCCACCCTGATGAACAAGGGCCTGGAACTCATTGAAGCCTGCTGGCTGTTCGATACCCGGCCGGATCAGGTGGAAGTGCACGTGCACCCGGAGAGCATCATCCATTCGATGGTAGAGTACGTGGATGGCTCGGTGCTGGCCCAGTTGGGCAGCCCGGACATGCGCACGCCGATCGCCAATGGCCTGGCCTGGCCGGAACGCATCGATGCCGGCGTCGACAGCCTGAACCTGTTTGATATCGGTCGCTTCCATTTCGAACGGCCGGATCTGGAGCGGTTCCCGTGCCTGCGTCTGGCATCGGAAGCCTTTCGTCTGGGGGGTACCGCGCCGGCGGTTCTGAACGCCGCCAACGAAGAAGCCGTTGCGGCGTTCCTGCGCGGCGAGCTGGGTTTTACCGGGATTCCCGCCGTTATCGAGTCCGTCATGGCGTCGATAGCGACGGTGCCGGCGGACGAATTTCCGGTTATTTTTGAGAAGGATCGAGAATCCCGCGCCCGGTCTGCGGAACAGATTCGCCACCACGCGGTCTCAGTGTCGGGCTTGGGCTGACCGGGTCCCAATGACCGTTTCCAGTGATTATTGTTTCGACCTGATGTCGGAGTAGCATGCAGTTCATTCAAACCGCCCTCGCGCTGATCGTGACTCTGGGCATACTCGTGACCATTCATGAGTACGGCCACTTCTGGGTAGCCCGCCGCTGCGGGGTGCGCGTTCTGCGTTTTTCCGTGGGGTTCGGCAAGCCCATGTTTTCCTGGTACGACCGCCACGGTACCGAGTTTGCGGTGGCGGCCATTCCGCTGGGCGGTTACGTCAAGATGCTCGATGAGCGGGAAGGGCCCGTACCGGACGACCAACTGCACGAAGCCTTTACCCGCAAGTCTCCCGGCAAGCGGATCGCGATAGCGGCCGCCGGTCCGGCTGCGAATTTCATATTTGCTGTTTTCGCGTACTGGCTGCTCAGTGTGGTGGGCTTTACCAGTCTGGCGCCGGTGGTGGGCGAGGTTAAGCCGGACAGTGTGGCCCAGCGCATGGGATTGAGTTCGGGTATGGAAATCCGCTCGGTGGATGGCGAGTCCGTTAGCGACTGGCGTGATATCGGCGGCCTCCTGCTCGAGAGGGCCGGTGAGTACGGCACCATCCGCATGGAAGTAAGCCAGGATGGCCGTCTCAGCGAACGCACCGCATCGCTGCAGGGCTGGCGACTCGGCGACGACGATCCCAACCCGATTGATCTGTTCGGCATCGCCCCATATCGCCCGGCGGTGCCTGCCCAGATTGGCGAAATCGTCGATGGCGGTCGTGCCCAGGCGGCCGGTCTGCAGGCGGGAGATCAGGTGATATCGGTAAACGGCGAGCGGATCGACGACTGGTTTGCCCTGGTCAAGCGCATCCAGGCGGCTCCCGAACAGCCGTTGACCATGACGGTGCAGAGGGACGATGCCACCCGGACCCTGAATGTCACACCCAAGCGCCAGACCACCGAAGATGGCCGTGAGATCGGCTTGATCGGCGCTGGCGTGGCGCCAATTGAATGGCCTGACAGTATGTTGCGGGAGACCCGGCTCGGGATCCTGGCAGCGATTCCGAACGCGGTCGGGGAAACCTGGGACGATACCCGTTTGACCCTGGTCGCGATCAAGAAGATGGTGACCGGGCTGCTGTCTTTGAATAATCTCAGCGGTCCGATTACGATTGCTCGCGTTGCCGAGGCGAGTGCAACTTCCGGTTTCGAGGATTTTATCCGTTTTCTCGCATACCTGAGCGTCAGTCTCGGTGTATTGAACCTTTTGCCGGTTCCCGTCCTCGATGGGGGCCATATTCTCTTCTACAGCCTGGAGGCTATTCGGCGGAAGCCGCTCTCGGAGCACGTTCAGGCAGTCGGAGTAAGAATAGGAATGGCAATGATTCTGACATTGATGGTCTTCGCTCTTTACAACGACCTGATGCGGTTGTGAGAATTGCGACCTTCCGTACGCGCATAAACAGGCGAATAATCTGAATGAGACGTTCTCTTCTGAGTGTGGCTCTGGGCCTCATGTCGACAGTAGGCTCTTTGCCACCGGCTCTGGCCGATGAGTTTGTAGTTTCCGATATCGAAGTCGAAGGCTTACAGCGGGTGTCCGCCGGTACCGTCTTCGGGGCTTTTCCGGTCAGCATCGGTGAGCAGGTCAATGAAGTCACTCTGGCGGATGCCATCAAGAACCTGTTTCAGACCGGCCTGTTTACGGATCTGAGTGCCAGCCGGGATGAGGACGTTCTGGTGCTGTCGGTGCAGGAGCGGCCGGCCATCAGCTCCATCGATATTGAAGGCAATAAGGCCATCGAGACCGAGATGCTGACCCAGGCGCTCAACAGTGCCGGGCTGACGGAAGGGCAGGTGTTCAAGCGCGCGACGCTGGAGCGCCTGGAACTTGAGATTCTGCGTTCCTATGTGGCACAGGGGCGCTACAACGCCCGGGTCAAGGCGACGGCGCAGGAACTGCCGCGGAATCGGGTTGCCGTTAAACTCGACATCAATGAGGGCAGTGTCGCCTCGATCCGCCACATTAATATCATCGGCAACGACGCCTTTTCCGATGAGGAACTGCTCGACCAGTTCGAGCTGGAGACGTCCGACTGGTGGTCTTCCATTACCAGTTCCGACAAGTACGCGCGGGAGCGCCTCAGCGGCGACCTGGAAACCCTGCGCTCCTGGTACTTCGACCGGGGGTATCTCGATTTCAATGTGGAATCCAGCCAGGTTTCCATTTCTCCGGACAAAAAAGACGTCTTCATCACCCTGTCGATCAACGAAGGGCCGAAGTACACCATCTCCGAGATCAATCTGCGTGGCGACCTGATCCTCAAGGAAAGCGAACTGCGTGAGCTGATCAAGATGAAACCGGGCGATGTGTACTCCCAGCAGCTCGTTACCAGTACTTCCGAGGCGCTGTCCCGGCGACTGGGGCGTGAGGGCTACACCTTCGCAAACGTGAACGCCCGACCTGAAAAGTCGGACGACAACACCGCTGCGATCACCTTTTATGTTGAGCCGGGCAATCGGGCGTACGTGCGGCGCATCAATTTCGAGGGCAACGTCTCGACCCGGGACGAGGTCTTGCGCCGTGAAATGGTGCAGATGGAAGGCGGCGTCGCCTCCACCGACCTGATCGAGTACTCCAAGACCAAGCTCGAGCGGCTCGGCTTCTTCAAGACGGTCGACGTGGAGACCGTGCGCGTTCCGGGCGAGGACGACCAGATCGATGTCAACTACACGGTCGAAGAGCAGCCCACCGGCAGCCTGTCAGCGTCCCTCGGTTATTCCCAGAGCTCGGGCGTTATCCTCGGTGCCAGCGTGTCGGAGAACAACTTCTTCGGTACCGGTAAAGAGGTGACTATCGGCGCCACCCACAGTGACTCGGTCAAGAGCGCGAAGTTCTCCTACACCAACCCTTACTATACGGTCGATGGCGTCAGCCGGGGCTTCAGCATCTATGCCCGCGAAACGGACTACGACGAGGAAGACATTTCCTCGTACCTGCTTGACGAATACGGTGCGAGCCTTGACTTCGGTTACCCCATCGACAGCATCACGCGTCTGAATTTCGGCGTCGGCTATACCCGAACCAATATCAAGCTGGACGAGTTCCCGGCCCAGGAGGTGACGGAGTTCATCGACGAATACGGTGACTCTTTCAATACCTACCACCTGACAGGGTCATGGAGCCGCAACTCGCTGAACCGGGGTGTCCTGCCAACGGATGGTTTCAGCCACTCGCTGTCGCTGGACGTCGCGGTGCCGGGCAGTGACCAGACCTATTACAAGCTGACGCACCGGACCAACTTCTTCCAGCCGCTCAATGATGCCGAGACCTGGGTGTTCCATACCCGCACCAAGATCGGCTACGGCGATGGCTATGGCGACAGCAGCGAGCTGCCGTTCTATGAGAACTACTATGCCGGGGGTTACGGCTCAGTCCGTGGGTACGAGGCAAACTCTCTGGGGAACCTGGCAACCAACGCCGCCGGTGATGATTCGGATCCGGATCCGTTTGGCGGTAACGTGCTTACCGAGGGCAGCGTCGAGTTGATCTTCCCGACGCCGTTTGCCGGCGATACTCGCTCGATGCGGACCGCGTTCTTCCTTGACGGTGGTCAGGTCTTCGATACCGCTCGTGGTTATGACCCGGAAGCTGGCGAGCTGCGCTTCGCAGCGGGTATTGGGTTTCAGTGGATCACGGCGATTGGGCCCCTGGCATTCAGCCTCGGCGAAGCACTTAATCCCGGCGACGACGACGAAACCGAGATTTTCCAGTTCTCACTGGGCTCAAGTTTCTAGGCCGCCACCGTTTCCAGGCACGGCTTAACCGGTACAATGCCAACAAAACGAGACGCACAGACAGGAGTTTTTCCATGCTCAAGAAGATGATGACCGCCGCCCTGGCCCTGATGCTGGCGGTGCCGGCACTGGCTGACACCAATATTGGCGTGGTCGACCTGCGGCACGCGCTGTTCGCGTCCGACAGTGCCCAGAAGTTCAGCCAGAAGCTGGAAACCGAATTCAAGGACGACGAAGCCAAGGTGCGCGAAGCCCAGGAAACGGCCCAGAGCCTCAAGGAACGACTGGAGAAAGATGGCGCTATGATGAATGAATCAGAGCGCAAAGAGTTGTCCGGCCAGTTCCAGGAAAAGGTGCAGGAATACCAGTATCTCAAGAACCGTCTCAACACCACGGTCAGCAATCGCAAAAAGCAGTTCCTGGAGGATGCCCAGCCGCAGGTGGATGAAGCGGTGAAAGCGCTGCTCGAAGAGCACGACCTCGACATGATCCTTCCGCGACAGGCGGTCGTTCTCGCCAAGCCGGACATGGATCTGACCGAAGAGCTGATTGAAAAGCTGAACCGGTAAGACGGCGGAAACGGACAGGTTTCAGATAATTGGCCGGGGCCTGTCCGAGGTGTTGTGGAACCGGTTATTTGCAGGGAAAACGTTAGGTGGAACGCGTTAGGTGGGAAGGGCAATGACGAACACAGTCCATACGTTGGGTGATATCGCCGAGGCGCTGGGAGGCCGGGTCATCGGGGATGCCAGCACCGAAATCTCGGGCATGGCGACGCTCCAGAATGCCGGCGCCGGCCAGATATCCTTTCTCTCCAATCCTTCCTATGGGCGTTTCCTCAAAGAAACCGGCGCCTCGGCGGTCATCGTCGCCCCGGGCATGGCTGATGAGTGTCCGACCAATGTCCTGTTACTGGACAATCCCTACCTCGGTTATGCTCGTTTGAGCCACTGGTTTGATCCGGCACCCAAGCCCGGAGCAGGCGTTCATCCGTCGGCGGTCGTCGATCCGGCGGCCACTGTTGCAGACTCGGCGGCCGTTGGGCCCAACGCGGTGATCGAGGCGGGCGCCACGATCGGCGAGCGCGCTGTGATTGGGCCCGGTTGCGTCGTTGGCGAACGGTCCTGTGTGGGGGACGACACCGTCCTGGAAGCCCGGGCCGTGCTCTACCACGACGTTAGCGTGGGGCAGCGTTGCCTCATCCTCAGCGGTGCCGTTATCGGCTCGCATGGGTTCGGCTTTGCCAACGAGAAAGGCGTCTGGCATCGAATCGCCCAGTTGGGCGGTGTGGTGATCGGTGACGATACTGAAATCGGCGCCAACACCACCATTGACCGCGGCGCGCTGGACGATACCGTGATCGGCAATGGGGTCAAAATCGACAACCTGGTTCAGATCGCTCATAACGTCAGCATCGGTGACCACTCGGCCATGGCGGCGCTGGTCGGCATTGCCGGCAGCACCAAGGTGGGGCGGCATTGTGTGTTCGGCGGTGCAAGCGGTATCGGTGGTCACCTGGAGATCGCCGATCAGGTGCAGTTGACCGGTATGACGATGGTGACCCGCAGCCTGAAAGAGCCCGGCGTCTATTCTTCGGGGACGGGTGTGGATACAAACAAGCGGTGGCAGAAGAGTGTCGTGCGGTTCCGCAATCTGGATCAGATGGCGCGGAAATTGCGCGAACTGGAAAAGAAACTGCTTAAACGAGCCTGAGGCCGTACCTGATGATGCACATTGAAGAAATCATGGAATTCCTGCCCCACCGCTATCCGTTCCTGCTGGTGGATCGCGTCACGGAAGTTGAAAAAGGGCAGTCCATCGCCGGATACAAGAACATTTCCATCAACGAGCCGTTCTTTAACGGGCATTTTCCGGGCAAGCCGATCATGCCGGGTGTCCTGATTATCGAGGCGATGGCGCAATTGTCCGGCATTCTCGGGTTTGTGACCGTTGACCGGAAACCGTCGGATGGCGTGATACACTACCTCGCCGGCTCCAGTAAGGCCCGCTTCAAGCGACCTGTCGTGCCGGGAGACCAGTTGCGGCTTGAGTCCCGTTTTCTGTCGGACAAGCACGGCATCTGGAAGTTTGACTGCCGTGCGCTGGTCGGCGAGCAAGTGGCCTGCGTCGCGGAAATCATGACCGCTGAGAGAGAAGTTTGATGGCGACAAAGGTTTGGTCGGGAGTCCATCCTCAGGCGATTGTCGACCCGTCTGCAAAGCTGGGCAAGGACGTCACTGTCGGCCCGTGGAGCTTTGTCGGACCAGACGTGGAGATAGGAGACGGAACCGAAATTCTGTCCCACGTCGTGATCAAGGGGCCGACTGTGATCGGCCGCAATAACCGCATTTTCCAGTTCTCCAGTATTGGTGAAGAGTGCCAGGACAAGAAGTACGCTGGCGAGCCCACCACACTGGTGATTGGTGACAACAATGTCATTCGCGAGAACTGCACCATCCACCGCGGTACGGTGCAGGATCGCAAAGAAACCCGCATTGGCAGCGACAACCTGCTGATGGCCTATGTCCACGTGGCCCACGATTGCGTGGTCGGCGACAACACGATCCTGGCGAACTGCGCCACCCTGGCCGGTCATGTATCGGTGGGGGATTGGGCCATCCTGGGCGGTGGCACCATGGTGCACCAGTTCTGTCATATCGGCGCCCACAGCATGAGCGCCGGCGGCAGCATCGTTCTCAAGGATATCCCGGCTTATGTGATGGCCAGTGGTCAATCGGCGTCAGCGCACGGGTTGAATGCCGAAGGTCTGAAACGTCGTGGCTTCTCGCGGGAAATCATCTCCGAGCTGAAACGGGCCTACAAGGTCATCTACCGTCAGGGGCTGACTCTGGCGCAGGCCATCGAGACGCTCGAAAAGGACTTTGCCGAATCCTCGGAAGTCCGGATGCTGACGGATTCCCTCCGAAACGCCCATCGCGGCATCGTTCGTTGACGAAATGGCCGTAACCCTGGCGGCTTCCGTCGACGAACAGCCGGTGGAGTCTTCTTCTCCACCGGTGATCAGCGATCGACACCTCACCATTGGTATCGTGGCTGGCGAAGCGTCTGGCGACCTTCTCGGTGCCGGTCTGATTCGTTCGTTGCGTAAACGCTATCCCAATGCCCGCTTTGCCGGCATCGGCGGTGAGCAGATGGAGGCCGCCGGGTTTCACTCACTGGTTCCCATGGACCGGCTCTCGGTCATGGGGCTGTTCGAAGTGCTGGAACGTATTGGCGAGCTGGTGTCGATTCGCCGGCGGGTACGAGACTATTTCCTGGCGACACCGCCGGCGATTGTGATTGGTATCGACTCACCGGACTTCACCATCGGCCTGGAGCTTCAACTACGCCAGGCCGGCATCCCCACTGCCCATTACGTCAGCCCGTCGGTGTGGGCATGGCGGCGCAAGCGCATCTTCAAGATCGCCCGTGCGGTGGACAAGATGCTGACGCTGTTTCCTTTCGAAGCACGGTTCTACGAAGAACACGGCGTGCCCGTGGCCTGCGTCGGCCATCCACTGGCGGACGATATTCCGCTGACCCCGGATACGGTGGCCGCTCGTCGCGCCCTCGAGCTGGAGCCCGGGCAGCCGGTGCTGGCGATTCTCCCCGGCAGTCGGGCGGGGGAGGTCGATCGGCTGGGGTCGCTGTTCCTGGCGACGGCGCACTGGATTCAGCAACGGCGCGATGATCTGCAGATCGTCATTCCCTGCGTCAACAAAGCCCGGCAGCAGCAACTGCGAACGTTGCTTGATGAGCAGGACGTGCAGCTTCCGGTCAAGCTGGTTCTGGGACGCTCCCGGGAGGTTATGGCTGCCGCCGATGTTGTCCTGTTGGCCTCCGGCACGGCGACCCTGGAAGCCATGTTGCTGAAAAAGCCGATGGTGGTGGGTTATCGCCTCAACCGCATGACGTTCTTGCTGGCCTCACGACTGGTCAAGGTGCCCCACGTATCGCTTCCCAACCTGCTGGCGCGGCGTGAGCTGGTACCCGAGTTGCTGCAGGAGGAAGCCACCCCGGAAGCCCTGGGGCGAGCGGTGCTGGATCGCCTGAAACCCGGTCCTGACCTGGACGCGTTAAAACAGGCTTTTGCGGAATTGCATGAGACCCTGCGGCGCAACGCCAACGAGCGGGCCGCTGATGCCCTGGTGCCTGTAATCGAGGGGAAAGAACGTGGCCTCTAAACCACTCCCGCCGTTTGTCTGTCGTTATCAGGGGCGCTTGCTGGCCGGCGTCGACGAGGTCGGTCGAGGCCCGCTAGCCGGACCGGTGGTCACCGCCGCGGTCATTCTCGATCCGGAAAAGCCGATCGAAGGGCTGATGGATTCCAAGAAACTGACGGAGAAACGTCGGGAGGCCCTCGCCGAACAGATTCGCGACCGAGCCATGGCCTGGAGTCTGGGGCGTTGTGAAGTGCATGAAATCGACCGGCTCAACATCTACCAGGCGACGATGCTGGCCATGGAGAGAGCCGTCGGTGCGCTGGGGCCGGCTCCCGAGTTTGTGTTGGTGGATGGCAACCGGTGTCCGCGCTGGCGCTGGCCCAGCGAAGCGGTGGTGAAGGGCGATGGTCGTGTCGCTGCTATCTCGGCGGCCTCGATCCTGGCCAAGGTGGCGCGGGACCGGGAAATGGTGGAACTGGATCGCCAATATCCAGGTTACGGTCTCGGTGGCCACAAGGGGTATCCCACTGCGGCGCACCTTTCGGCCCTGACGGAGCTGGGGGTGACACCGATCCACCGCCGCTCCTTTCGTCCGGTGCGTGAAGCTCTCGACGCCGTTGGTGTCGCCTCCGGGGAGAATGCGCCGGTTTTCCCGGCTGACCTCTTCGATGCCTGACGGCCGTCAGGGCGACGGGGCGTCGTATGCCCGTTTCATCTCGTAAAGCCTCTGATCCGCCAGTCTGATGACGTCGGCAACCGTTGCGTTCTGCTCGGGTGTGACGCTCGCCATACCATAGCTGAACTGGATGGCTGTTTTCGAGTCGCCGAAGCGGAAGGGAGCGTCCCTGAGAGCGTTCTGCATGCGTGACGCGACGCGGCTTGCGTTGTCCTCCTCCTGTCCCGGCAGAAGGGCGACGAATTCGTCGCCGGCAAAGCGGAACAAACTGTCGTCTCGCCGAAGTTGTGATTGCAGTTGCCGCGTCACATGGATCAGGCAGGCGTCGCCGGCTTCATGGCCCAGTTCGTCGTTGATGGCCTTGAACCGGTCCAGGTCGAGAAATAACAGGGTGATGGGGTGATTCTGACGGCGGCCACGGCTCAGTTCCTGTGCCAGCGCCGACTCCATTTCGCGGCGATTGCGCAACCCCGTCAGGGGATCCCGGGTAGCGAGCCGTTTCAACTGTTCCCGGGCCCAGATGCTGGTCAATCCCGCTGATGTCTTCACGGCCAGTTGGCGCAGGAAGAAAGCATCCAGTCCCGGTTGGTAACGGCTGGGATCCGCAGCGCCCAGAACCAGGGCGCCTACCGGGCGGCCTTCCATCTGCAAAGGAAGCAGGGCCAGCGACTGGATGCGGCTGCTGAGGTGAGCGGGAATCAATGCTCGCAGCGGGCCGCAATCGGCGCTCAGTAGCGGCTGCTCGTGGTTATCGACGAGTTGAAAGAACACCTGGGTGTCGACAATCAGTCGCTCGGAGAGTGCGCCTTGGGCGTCCATCAGCTCCATGATTCGACGGTTGTCGTCGATATCGGTGAGAACAAACCAGGCATCGTCCAGGTCAAACCGTTTGCGGGCCTGTTCGGTGAGGCGGTCTGCGAACGTCGAAAGATCCGGGGCCTGCATCATCGCCAGTTCCATATCAAAGAGTTTGCTGGCAATGGCCTCGTTGTGTCTGACGCGCTGGATAAGCGACTCAACCTGGCTCGATGTCGATTTTTGATTGTCGTTCTCGGACATATCGGATTGGTTTCTGCTGATGAATCAACGGAGACAGGCGCTACCCGGAACCTCTTGAATACCCCGTATCGGCCGATCAGGCAAGGTCTATCCGGAAAACAGCACAGCGTTTTGCAATGTGTGAAATCCGAAGTGAGAATACGTTGACAGGTGTGGGTTTGGGCCGTATTATACGCGCCACTGAGATCGAGGCGGTTAAAGGCAACGCTTTGATTTGCAAAGGTTTGATACAGGTAAGGCAGTCTGTTAATACGTCGGGCTCGCCATACCTGAAAAGGCCGAAGGGAGTCATAACGACCTTCGGGTTTGAGGCCGACCTTAAGCGCTATCGCTAAGTTTGGTCTGGGAAGAAAAGTTTGATGCGGGGTGGAGCAGTCTGGTAGCTCGTCGGGCTCATAACCCGAAGGTCGTTGGTTCGAATCCAGCCCCCGCTACCAATTAAAGTCCGAATGAGTCATTCGGCCGTTTCCGGGATCGATATCCAGATAGATCGGTCCAAGTAATTAAGCGGAGCGACAATCAGTTTGATGCGGGGTGGAGCAGTCTGGTAGCTCGTCGGGCTCATAACCCGAAGGTCGTTGGTTCGAATCCAGCCCCCGCTACCAATTGAAAAAGGCCAGTCGAATGACTGGCCTTTTCTTTTTTGTGCGCGAGGGATTTTAAAGCATCGCTTTTATCGCTCAGCATTCGGCGAAGTGATTGACGCAAGTGCTTTAGAGGGCTTGCTCCCCGGTGCCCATCGATAAAGGCCGATCGGGTGACCTGTCTTTTCCTCCTGTTGCCGAGTCGCCCGGCGTGCGGAGGGGCGCTGCTCTCGTCGGAGCGATCCATTCTTTCTTTTTGTCCTTACCTGTCCCCCGAAAACTGCAATGTCATGGGGAATCGCTCGATGCGCAGATTGTCGCGTTCCACCCATTCCGGACTGTCGCCCCGAAATCCGTTTTTCTCGAAGAGCGAGCGGGAGATACGGCTGGCGTCAACGGACAGTCCGGACAGGCCCTCCCGTTTTGCCGCGTCGATCATTTCCTCCAGAAGCGCCTGACCGAGTCCCCGCTGCGCAAAGTTCGGATGGGTGTAGAGCATGTTGATGTGACCGGCGGGGTGGCGCTGGCCAAAGGCGGCAATACGGCCGCTGTGCTGGGCAATGAGCGTCATTCCCTGGCTCAGGAGCTGGGCCACGGCGTGAGGGTGGTCCGCCCATCGGCGCCAGGCTTCGATTACTTCCGGCTCGTAGTGTCCGGCGCCAAGCACGGACACGGACGCCTGGTAGAGCTGGCCGATGGCGTGGCTGTCGAATTCCGGTCGAAAGCGGCGGATGGTGAAGTGTAGGGTGTTGGTCGTCATGGTCTGGTCGATTCGGTGATGTCAAAAAAATGGCTAAAAAATAATCTGCATAATGACGTAAAGCGCATTAATGGACGCGTAAAATCCGTACAGTGACCCCGTAACGTCAATCTTATGGTGTCATGTAATGGCAAATTGCGTCATTAAACGGTCAATGATCGCAGCGGTCGGTCTGTTTTTCTGCCTGTTTCTGGCCGGTTGCGGCGGTGGAGGTGGCTCTGACAGCGAGACTTCAACATCCGCCAGTCCCTCCGAGTCTATCGTGGTTAGTGGTGGCGCGATCAAGGGGGTCATCGGCCATGGCATCGTCAATGCCTGGAATATCACCCGGGATGGTCGTAGTGGTCGTTATGAGCTGGCTGGCAAGCTTGGGCGTGCCGTAACCACGGATAGCCAGGGCCGTTTCCAGTTGCCGATCAGCGGTAAGAAGGACGGCTGGGTCCTGGTCGAGCTGACGGCCGACAATGAAACCCGCATGACCTGTGACGTGGTGCCCGCCTGTTTTTCCGGAACGCCGAACGCGGTCGCCTTTGGCGAAACCTTTCCTCTTTCCGCCGGTTTCCGGCTGCGCGCGGTGGTCAACCTGACGGATTCGCGTGAAGTTTACCTGACGCCCTTGTCTTCCCTGGCGGTGGCGCTGGCCGGTGGATCCGACGAAGGGCTGTCTCCGGACGCCCTGTTGGCGGCCTATGGCGAGCTGGAAGCCCACTTTGGGTTGAGCGCCGGCACCCTGCAGTTGTCGCCCCCGGATCTGGTGCGGCTGGACGGGTTCAGCGGCAGCACCGACGCGATTCAACTGGCCGTGATCAACGCGGCGTTTCTGGCGATGGTGGATGGCACGACCTGGAGCTCGATCGACGAGGTGCTGGCCGACAGTGAGGCATGGGTGCAGTCGGAAGGCATGCTGCCCGACAGCGGTCAGGCGATGGCGCCGACCATTGAACAGCTGACCCTGGAGGCCGCCGTGATCTCCCAGGGGCTTCGGAGTGAGGTGGCCGACGGTGAGGTGCTGGCGGCGCTGGACGAGGTCTCAGACCGGACTGAAGCCTTCTATGCGCTGGTCGCCGGAGCGGGTCAGGGCGACGGGGCAGGCAGCGGCGAAGAAAGTGGGGAAGAAAGCGTCGATGGCAGCACGACCATCATCGATCGTTCGGCAACCCTGAGCTGGGATGCGCCGTTGACGCGCCAGAGCGGCGTGAGTATCGCCATGGGCGAACTGCAGGGCTACGAAATCGTGTACGGCCAGAGCGCCTCAGCACTGACGCATAGCGTCGTGATCGAGGATGCCAGCCGGACGCAGTTCACGATCGAAAACCTGGCGGACGGCGACTGGTACTTCGCCGTGCGCGCGATCGATACGGAAGGGCTGGCCAGCCCGATGTCGGACGTCGTCAGCAAGTCAATTCAGGGATGATTCACTCGGGGTGATGGTGGCCAGAGGATCGGCCACTGGCAGGCGCAGGGTAAAGGAGGATCCTTCACCTTCACGCGAGTGAACGCTGATTTCGCCCTTGTGCTTGTCGACCACCACCTTGACGAACGACAGTCCCAAACCCGCGCCCCGGTTACCGGACAGCTCCGTGCTTTTCTGCCGCCGGTAGCGGTCGAACAGGTGCGGCAACTCATGGGCGGCAATGCCCATGCCTTCGTCGGAAATTGTCAGGCAGACCTGGTGCCCGGCGCGGAACACCTGGATGGTGACCGTCGATCCAGCCGGACTGTACTGCACCGCATTCGTCAGCAGGTTTATGACCGCCCGCTCCAGCAGTTCCGCATTGCCCCTGAGCCAGATGTCGTCGGCGCCGTGCAGTGCCAGATAGATCCCCTTGCTCTGCGCCTGCTCGCTGACGCTGTCACGGGCGTTCTCCACCACGGCCAGGAACTCACAGTCGTAGAATCGAGTCTCGGTCAACTGTTCGGCGCGGGCCAGCTGCACAAATTCTTCGGCCAGTTGATAGCTGCGCCGTGCCAGATTGCCCAAGTGCTCCAGTTGCTCCGGGCCGATGGATTCCGGCCGGCGCTTGAGCTGGGCGATCAGGGCCAGTTGCGAGACCAGCGGTGAGCGCACGTCGTGGGAGATGAAGTCGATGGCCTCCCGGTGTTGGCGCTGCTGCTCGCGCAATTCGGAAATATTCGAGATGTTGGCAATGATGCCGTGCTGGTCGGCGTCTGACATGCTGAACGGTGCCAGGTGAATCAGCAGATCCATGCCCTTGACCTGCAGGTCGACGGTTCGCGTCTGGCCGAGGGTCAGGGTGTCGGAGATGGTTTCCTGCCAGGGTGCAGCGTCCCGCGGGTCGTGGGCGTTGAGCAGTCCGGGCAACGACATGCCGATGAGGCTCGGTCGCGGCTCGCCGAACCATTCCTCAATGTGGCCGTTGACGAACTGGATCGTTGCCATGGCGTCGGTCACGATGACGCCGTCGGGCATGCGCTCGAAGCCCCGGGCAATGAATTCCCGCATGTCCGTCAGGGATTCGATGGCACCTTGCACCCGTTCGATGCGGTCGCCGATGTTCTCGCCCGGGTAGTTCCTTTCCCGACCCTGGAAATACCCGGGACTATCCAGCCGCAGGCGTTGCAGGTAGCGCCGGCTGGCCTCCCGTCCCAGGGAGGCGGGCAGCATCAGCCCCAGCTCGAACGACCGGTTGCCGCGAGCGAATCGGATCCAGCTCTGATCGCCCCGGTGGGTCCAAAGACCGCTCTCCAGCGACTTGGGGCGATCGCGCCTGCTCAGGCCGTGCTGCGCCATGATCAGATCGTCCTGGGATAGCCACCAGCCTTCGGCCTGGAGCAGCAGGCGTAGCTCCTCAACGATGCGGATCGGTTGCTGCTGGTGAATGTCTTTAAGGCCGAGGCCTGGATCGCGGCTGAGGATATCCAGTTGGCGGTTGAGGAAGGTGTTGAGAAGCGTCAGCCGGCGCGTGCTCCATAGCGGGTAGGCGATCAGCGGCACCAGTAGCGCCTGGGACACGGGTACCCAGGTGCTGGCGTGGCGGAACAGCAGGGTTACCGCCAGCAGGAGCAGTGCGCTGGTCATCAGGCATACCCAGAGCGTGTGAGACGGCTTGAGCTGGGGCAGGGCCAGGCTGATGAATACGATGACCGCCGCCGCCAGCAGGAACTGCTGGTAAGCCGGGATCACCAGCATCAGCTTGTCCTGCACCAGGGCGGAATAGGCGTTGGCGTGGAACTCGACCCCTGACATCGGGCTGGCCAGGCCGGACAGCGGGGTGGGCAGGACATCGCCGAACCCGGGCGCGGTGGCCCCGATGAATACGGTCTTGCCGGCGAAGCGTTCCATGGACACCCGGCCGGCCAGTACATCACTGTAGGACGTGGTGGGGATCGAGCCCACACGCCCGGCCAGCGGAATGTAGGCGTACTGGCTGCGCACGTTGACGTAGGGGGAGACCTGCTGGTCGTCGCGCAGTGAGACCCCTTGGGCGTGATCGGCCAACTGCGCCGCGGCCAGCGAAATGGCCGGCCACGAGGCGCGCCCGAGACCGCTGTAGAGGTAGAGCCCGCGGGCGATGCCGTCCTCGTCCAGCTCGACGTGGACGTGCCCCAGGGCCGCCGCGGCCCGGGTGAGTGTGGGGGTGGGGAGCTGCTCGGACAGCGGCGCGTCGGCCGAGGCCGGATACAGGTGCACCGGCAGGATCACGCTCCCCTGTTCGCGCATGGCCCGGGCCATGGTCGGATCTTCGGTGCCCGGTTCGGTAAACAGCACGTCGAACACCACGACCCTGGCGCCGGCGTCGCGGAGTCGGTCGATCAGTTGGGCGTGACGTGAACGGGGCCAGGGCCAGCGGCCCAGCTCGCGCAGGCTTTTCTCATCGATGGCGACCAGTTCCAGGCTGCTGGACGGCGCCAGGCTGGTGCTGAGGGCGAGGGTGTCGTAGAGCCACAGGTCGAGACGCTGGGGGATGCCGGCGAGTTTCAGGAGGATCGCAATGCCTATCAGGGGGAGGGCCAGTTTCCAGGCAGTACGTGTCAGTCTGAACCAATCCCTTTGCATGCGTCTCGCTTGATACGGTCCGCGTCATGCGGATCAATTGACGAAAAGCTCCCTGCCCGGTCCCCATCGACCGTTGATCGGGCCTTCAGAAAGCGCTTTTAGGCGCACAAAATACCGTCTTCCGGGAATGAGGCGCAAGGCCGCCGTGGTGTCGGCGACGCTGGCTTCCTTGATAATACGCTGAAACGACGGGTCTTCGGAAAGCTGTAGACGGTATTCGTCGGCTTTATTGACCTGTTGCCAGAAGATACGGACCTGGCTATCCACGTAGTTGACGTTGATGATCCGGGTGGGTGGCAGCGTTCCGTTGATCATCAGCTTGCGCGGTTCGCTGGTGGCCTGCGAGGTGCCGCCGGCCTTGGTGACCACGCGCCAGTAATATTCGCCGGGTTCCAGGGCGCGCGACGGGATTGCGTTACTGTCGGGGGCCCACTCGCTGGTGGCAACGAGCTGGCTGAAATCCGGGGACTCGGCGAGTTCGATGCGGCCCAGCTCGTTGTTGCCCTGGTAGGACCAGCTGAAAGACGGCATCTCGTCGTCCAGTTTGGCGTCGGGGGACGGCTTGTCCAATGCGGCGGCCAGGGCTTTCTGGTCCACGGTCAGGCTTTTGGTGACCGGCATGCCGGGCGTGCCCTGGTGGCTGATCGCGGCGAGGCGGATCTCATACCGGCCGTTTTCCAGGTTGCCCAGGTTCAGCTCGGGGCTAAGAGTGGTCTCGCGGGATAACCAGTTGCCACTGTCGGCGTCGAAGATATCCACCTGGTAGCGGCTGGCGCGGGCAACGGCCGGCCAGGTGATGGGGAGCGGCAGCTCGTGTACGGTCGCCGGCAAGTCGCCCGGCGCCGGAGCCGCGGGCAGGCGGCGAATGTCCACCGGGCTGCGGGTGCCTTCTCCGGCCGTGCCGCTGTATCCGGCCGGCACGCTCACGGTGCGTCCAGAGGGGCCGAAGGCTACGCGGCCTTCGATGACACGCAGGCGCGTCTGCTGCCGGTTCGCCTGAAGGCTGAACTTGGTGCCACGCACCGCGGCCACCGCCGATGGCGTGTCCACCTCGAAGCGTGAGCCGTCCTCGACCAGGGTTTCCACCTCGGCGTCGAGTTCCCCCCGGTCCAGGCGCATGCGGGTGTCGACCATTCCGGTTTTGCCGAAACGGGACAGGCGGTTGAAAACCAGGTGGGTATCCCGGCCCAGGCGGATCAGCGAGCCGTCCGCCAGCTGCACCACCGTGAACCCTGAACCGGTGCGAATTTCATCGCCGGCCCGCAACTGGATGTCAGTCGTGAGAACACGCCGCTTACCGTTCACCCCGTCAATGTGCTGGACCGGGCCGGACACCGTGACCGCACGAGCCGGCTCCGGCTGTTGCTCCAGCCAGTTGACCGGGATCCGCAGACTCTGCCCCGGGGACAGGTCGCGAGATTGCTGGAAGCCGTTGTACTGCATCAACTGAGCCAGCGTATGCGGTTCGGACAACAACTCGCGTGCCACCGTATCCAGGTTCTCTCCCGGGCGCAGCGTGTAGCGCCATTCGGTGACCGGTGATGTCGGATTGCCTGGGGTCGCGGTCAGTTGTGACCCCATGGCCACAGGCAGTTCGGCACGGGTTGCCGGGGCGGCCAGCATGGTAATCAGGCCGGCAATCAGGCCAGCTCGCCTCAGGCGCTGTGCTTTGTGGGGTCGCTGCAATGCGGGCATACGGCGTTTCGTCAATTCGGCTCGTGTGATTCGATCAGGGCGTGACCGGCTCCGCCAGGTCGGCGTCACCGGACAACTCATCCATGGCTTCCAGGCGGTAGCCGCGCTGATAGATGGTCTTGATGCGGAATCCGTTCTCCGGTTTGATCCCCAGCCGGCGTCGCAGACGGCTCATGTGGGTGTCCACCGTGCGCGTGTTGATGTCGCGCGTCACGCCCCAGACCCGCTCCAGGAGCATTTCCCGGGTCAGCAGCCGGCCCTTGTTCTGGAACAGGAACAGGGTCAGGTCGAAGTCTTTGTCGGTCAGCGTCAGCGCCTCGCCGTGAAGGAGAATGACCCGTGATTTGGTGTCGATCTTGAACGGGCCGAACTCCTGGACCTGGCGCTCGACGTCCGGATTCGTGCGCCGGGCCAGGGCGTGGATGCGGGCGAGCAGTTCCGCCGGCCGCGCGGGCTTGGACAGGTAGTCGTCGGCACCGGCATCCAGCGCCTGGACGATGTCCTGCTCGCTGTCCCGCTGGGTCAGAAAAACCACGGGAATGGGCCAGTTGAGCTGCTCACGGACGCTGCGCAGCACGTCGATCCCGGTCATGTCGGGAATCTGCCAGTCGAGGATGAGCAGGTCGTAGCTGCGGTGGGTGACGGCGCTCAGAAAGGACTGGCCGGTCTGATAGCTATCGCACTGATGATCATTGTCTCCCAACAGGCTCTCGATGTTGCGTGCCTGCGCCAGTTCATCTTCCAGTAATGCGATACGCATTGGGTGTCTCCTGCAATATTAGGCCCGGTTGTCCATGCGGTATCCGGGCCATTATGGAAAACATTCTTGCAAATTGCCTCGGGGCGGTCAGTGTCAATGTGTTGCCGACTGTTAACCAAGCGTCGCGATTGTGCCACATCGTTGTAATAAAGGGCGCGGTTGCCTATACGGCGCGCCTACCGCGTCCCGCTTTTATCCGGCGGGTCCGGGGCCGGCCGTGGCCGGTCTGCCGTCCACATCGCTCACTGTTTGTCGGCACCCGGGGTAATTACTGCAGCCCCAGAACCAACCTTTTTTGCCGTGGCGCCGGATCAGCGGTGAAAAGCAGGCCGGGCAGGGCGTCGGAGCCTGATCGGCGCCGTCAGCATGGTCCGTTGTGTCCTCGATGGGGCGGGTGCCTCGGCACTGCGGATAGCGTGAACAGGCCCAGAAGCGCCCGAACTTGCCTTCCCGCTCGCGCATGGGCGAGCGGCACTGGGGGCAGTGGACGCCGGTCTGCTCGGGCGCCCAATGCGTTGTACCCCCCATTGTAGTGCCGTCACGCAACGGGGCCAGCAATTCGCGGATCTGGTCCTCGAGGGAGCCGAGGAAGGCGCGCGGATCGCCTTCGCCCTGACGGATCCGCTCCAGCGTGGCCTCCCAGACGGCGGTCATGTCCGGTTTGGCCACCGCCGATGGCAGGGCGGCGATTAGGTCCAGTCCCTTGTCAGTGGCCTTGATATAGCGCCCTTCACGATACAGGTACTCGCGCTTGAACAGGGTCTCGATGATGCTGGCGCGGGTGGCCTCGGTGCCCAGTCCGTCGGTGTCGCGCAGGGTCTTGCGCAGCTCGCTGTCGGCAACGAAACGGGCGATGTTGGTCATCGCCGACAACAGTGTCGCGTCGGTGAAGTGCGACGGCGGCTGGGTCATCCTGTCTTTTATCTCGGACGACCGGCACTGCACTTCGTTGCCCTTATCCAGGCGGGGCAGGGCCCTGGACGGTTTTTCCGACGCTTCCTTCTTGCGCAGTTCCAGTTCTTTCCAGCCTGGTGCCACAACGCCGGTTTCGGTGGCGCGGAACGCATGGCTCTCGATGGTCAGATCCAGGCGACCCTCACGATGGATCGCCTCCGGGAAGAACTGCATCAGGTAATAGCGGGCCACCAGCTCGTAGACGCGGCGCTCGTTACGGCTCAGGTTACCGGCCGGCCGCTGCCGCATGGTGGGGATGATGGCGTGGTGGGCGTCCACCTTTTCGTCGTCCCACGCCCGTGAATGGCGGTTCAGTTCGGCGCGGTCGGCGAATTCGGTCAGCCCGGGCGCGACACCGCACAGCCCGCGGATCACATCGTGTCGCTGACTGAAGTGCTCTTCCGGCAGGTAGCGGCAGTCGGAACGTGGATAGGTGATCAGTTGATGTTTCTCGTACAGGTTCTGGGCCGAGTCCAGTACCGCCTTGGCGTTCATGCCGAACAGTCGGCCGGCTTCGATCTGAAGTATCGATAGCGACAGTGGCAATGGCGGGGCTTCCTGGCGTTCGCGGAAGCGGGCGTCTGTGATAGTGCCGCTCTGATCCTGGACGGCCTCGGCAACCGATTCGACGACCTTGCGATCGAGGACGCGGTCTTCCTCATCCATGGCCGAGCGGAAACGTTCGTCCGGGCGCCAGCGTGCCTCGAACGACTGCGGTGTCTCCGACGGGGTGTCGCAGTTGATGGTCAGGGTGAAGAATGGCTTCGGTTCGAAATCGGCGATGGTCTGGTCCCGCTCCACCACCAGCCCCAGAACCGGGGTCTGGACGCGGCCGACGGAATAGACCCCTTGCTGACCCTGCTGCTGGTAACGCAGGGTGTAGGCGCGGGTCAGGTTGATGCCGTAGAGCCAGTCGGCGCGCTGGCGGGCCAGGGCGGAATGGGACAGACGCCGAAAATCGCGGTTGTCGCGCATCTGGTTGAGCGCCCGGGACACCGCCGCCGGCGTCAGGTCCTGGATCAGCAGGCGTTCGACCGGTCGGCCATAGCGGCAGTATCGCAGGACTTCGTCCACCAGCAACTGGCCCTCGCGGTCCGGATCGCCAGCGTGGATCACGGTGTCGGCCTTGGCCAGCATGCCTTCGACGATCCTGAGCTGGTCGCGCACGCTGTTCTTGGGCGCGAGTTCCCAATGTTCCGGGAAAATCGGCAACTCATGCAGGCGCCACTTGAGCCAGCGTGGATCGTAGTGGCCGGGCTCTGCCGGCTCCAGAAGATGGCCGATACACCAGGTCACCACGTCGCGTTCGCCGCAGCGGAGCCAGCCGCGGCCTCTCTGGATTTCGCCGGGCAGGGCGCTGGCAATGGCCCGTCCGAGGCTGGGTTTTTCGGCAATAAAAAGACGCATGGCACGACCGCGGTTAAAACAGGCGATGGAAGATGGCGAAGCCGCTGTTGAGTGTCAAGCCGGGGACCCCCGGATTACGTTACAATAACGGCATCCAGCAAAGGGAGGACTATTATGCCCGAAACAGCCGCACCCATTCAGTCGGCCATCGAGAAGAAACTGACTGACGGATTCCAGGCCGACCACCTGCGGGTGGAAAACGAAAGCCACATGCACAGCGTGCCGCCCAACTCCGAAACCCACTTCAAGGTCACCCTGGTCAGTGGCGACTTCGAAGGCAAGAATCGGGTCAAGCGTCATCAGGCCATCTACGGCGTGCTGGGCGCTGAGCTGCAGGCCGGCGTCCACGCGTTGGCCCTGCACCTTTATACCCCGGAGGAATGGCAAACCCGCAATGGCGTTGCGCCCTCATCGCCACAGTGCATGGGCGGCTCGAAGCACGACAAACACTGAGTGCCCCGGGCCCCGTCCGGTTGTCAACCAAGTAAGGATGCACAATGAGCCAGTTTTTCCAGATTCATCCCGAAACGCCCCAGCTACGGCTGATCAAGCAGGCGGTGGACATTCTCCGCAACGGTGGCGTGGTGGTGTATCCCACCGACTCCGCCTATGCCATCGGCTGCCAGCTGGAAGACAAGCAGGCGACGGACCGCATCAAGCGGATCCGGCAACTGGACGACAAGCATAACTTTACGCTGGTCTGCCGGGACCTGTCCGACATCGGGCAATACGCGAAGGTGGACAATACCCAGTACCGGCTGCTGAAAACCTACACGCCGGGGCCGTACACCTTCATCCTGGATGCCACCAGCGAAGTACCGCGGCGGCTGCTGCACCCCAAGCGTCGCACCATCGGCCTGCGGGTGCCGGACAACCCCATTGTCCAGGCGTTGCTGGCTGAGCTGGGGGAACCAATCATGAGCAGTACCCTGATCCTGCCCGGGGAAACCGACCCGATGACCGACCCCTACGACATTCGTGAAACCCTCGAGCATGAGTTGGACCTGATCATCGACGGCGGTTTCTGCGGACTCGAGGCGACGACGGTGGTTAACTTCTGTGGGGAAGTGCCAGAGTTGGTCAGGGAAGGCAAGGGCGACCCGACGCCGTTCCGGTAACGGCGCCTCAGGGCGGTCGGATCAGGCGCGTGCGTTCAGGCTGAACGCATACTGTCTGGCCTGGCCGGCCGCTTCAGCCGTGGTCGAGCCTACATTCCGACGCAGGCTGTCGTAGCGGTGGGCGAGATCCTGCAGGCCGTTGAACTGCTGATTCTCGCTCACCATCTGGTCCAGAACCGCGTTGTTGACGCCGTAGGCCTGATTCAGGCGCAGGGCCGTGTCGACGAAGGAAACGGTCGGTTCGTTGACGCTGAGCCGGTTGAATGCCTCCCGGAACGCCTTGTTGTTGTCCAGATCTTTCTCGATCTGCTGGCGGGTGCTTTCCGGCATCATCGCCTTCACTGCAAAACCGCCGCTCTCGTTTTTTTCCACCGCAATGCGCGTTGCCGGATTCAGGTTATATTCGGCAAGTTTATGCCGCAGGGTATCCTGCACAAAGGCATGATCCTGCCCCACATTCTGCTTGTAGGATGTCACCGACAGGCGGTTTTTCGAGGATGATGGGGTGTCGCCGGTCAGGGTGACGCTGTCGTCGGAACCGGTTTCCTGCTTGGCCGGCGTCGCCTTTGCAGCGGCCTGGGCGGCGTTCTGTTTCGCCGCGGCGCGATTTTCCGCGGCCTGTTGGAAACTGGCACTGGCCCGGGCCAGCGATGACAGCAGTGACATGGTGGTACGCCCCTGATCGGCAAAGTGATTTACTCTGCCTTGGCCTTTGCACAAAGTGGGCCAGAATGGCGAGGGGGCGGGGCTGGGGCGTTGCGTTGGCCAGCGGGGGCGTCGTCAACGTGTGCCCTGTCGGGTGCCGGAAATCTGACGAGAGGTGGCATTGCGGGCGCTTAAGCTGTGGGGATGCAATAGGAGTGGTACCCCCGGCAGGACTCGAACCTGCTACCTGTCCCTTAGGAGGGGACCGCTCTATCCAGATGAGCTACGGGGGCGAAGGACGGGTATCATACCCATCGGGTTGCCACGGCTCAACCGCGCTGCGGGTTGGACGGGAACCTTGGTGTTGGAGCCGCTGTCCTGTTAATTTAACGGTCCCACCGTCATTCGAAAGTTCTGGAGTCCTTCTTGGTTACCGTGCCACTGCATGTGTCGTTTATCGTTCCCGTACTCAACGAGGCGGAGAGCGTCCGAATGGCGTTGAACGACCTGCAGGGATGGCGTGAGGAAGGGCACGAGGTGATCGTGGTGGATGGCGGCAGCGACGACGCCACCGTCGAGCAGGCGCGCTCACTCTGCGATCGACTGGTGGAGTCGCCGCGTGGCCGTTCACACCAGATGAATGCCGGTGCCGCCGTTGCTGGCGGTGAGGTGCTGGTGTTCCTGCATGCCGACACGCGCCTGCCGCTGGACGCCCTCGAGCACCTGCAGCGCTTCGTCGACAGCCCGGCAGCCTGGGGGCGGTTCGACGTGCGTCTGTCCGGCGATCGTGTCCTGCTGCGGGTGATCGGTCACGCCATGAACCTGCGATCGCGCATCACCGGCATAGCCACGGGCGACCAGGCGATGTTCGTGCGACGCGCCATCTTCGAGGAAGTGGGCGGTTTCGAGACCGTGCCGCTGATGGAGGACATTGCCCTGAGCCGGCGTCTGCTGCCACTCTCCAAGCCCTTTTGCGTCAGCTCCCGGGCGGTGACGGACAGCCGTCGCTGGGAAAAGCACGGCATTCTGCGGACCATCCTGCTGATGTGGCAGCTGCGTTTCCGTTACTGGCGTGGTGAGGACCCCGTCCACCTCGCTCGCCTCTACTATCCCAACGTCACACCCTCCAAGGCTGCGTCCCCCAATGCCGCGACCAAAACCAAGTGATTTTGACGGCGTTCGCCTGATCCAGTTTGCCAAGTGGCCGGAACCCGGCCGCGTCAAGACGCGGCTGGCGGCGGACCTCGGCGAGCGCGGTGCGCTTGACGCCCATATCCGCCTCACGGGTGCTGTGCTCGACAATCTGCTATCGACAGGGCTGCCCGTGTCGTTCTGGTGGGATCGTGCACGGCCTGACGACCCGGGCCACGCCACGTCGATTCTCGACCGCCTGCAAGCTGCCGATGTAGCGCAGCGCATCCAGGCGGGGAAGGATCTGGGAGCGCGTATGTCAGGAGCGCTGGATGCCGAACTGAAACAGGCCGGGGCGGCGGTCATCGTAGGCAGTGATTGTCCGTCGGTGGATGCGGCCTACATCGCTGAGGCCATCCGGGCATTGGCTGATGATGACGTGGTGCTGGGACCGTCGGATGACGGCGGCTTTGTTCTCATAGGCGCCCGGCGGCCGTTGGGTCCTGTTCTGAATGGCATAGCCTGGGGCACCGACAAGGCGCTTGAGCAAACCCGGGATGCGTTGGTCGAGGCCGGCTGCCGCGTGCATTGCCTGCCGGCCCGCTGGGACGTGGATACGTTGGCCGACTGGCAGCGTTTCCTGGACTCGCGGCGGCCCTGACATCAGCCAAAGGGCCGCCGTTCCGAGAGGTCTTAACGACGACGCATGAAATAGAGGCCCAGAGGCTGGCCCCAGACGCTCTGCACATCGCTGCCGCTGGCCTCGGCGCGCAGTTGCCGCTGTACCGGTGACAGGGCCAGGCCGTGACCGTCGCTGTCCTGGGCACGGACCAGCTTCCAGTCCACCTCGTTGCACATCAGTGCCAGCAGCGAGCGAAGCTGGTGCGGATCCTGCGGCCGGAACCAGCGGTTGTGGCAGCCGCCCAGACCGTAGAAATCCTCTTCTTCGAGCAGCGCCGCCAGGGCCGGGTCCTGGGCGTTCTCTGTAATCAGATTACGCAGTTGACGCAGGGAATCGTTGGTTTCCGGTAGTTGGTGCCGGGCAATCAGCTGGCGGATCTGGGCGTCGGCGGTGGAATCGCCGGCCATGCTGGTCCGCAGGTGCACGATGCTGCCTTGCTGGCACGCCTGGTTGACCACTCCGGCGAGCGACACGTGGCTGGCGTGGGTAGAGGGCGGTCGGCCCAGCTCGATCCAGTCGACCCGGTTGCCGTCGGCAATGAACCGGCTCGCCAGAGACCATGGCCAGAACACGATCTGTTCGAGGCCCATATCCTGGGCCGTGCGACTGGCGCGGGCAATGTTGGACAGGTTCTCGTCCACGGCGATGATTTCCACATCGCTCAGGCTGCGCGCCAGCTCCAGGGCTCGCTGGCCGGAATCCGCACCGCATACCATCAGACGCAGGGTGTCCGGCAGGTTGTCGGTATCCAGGCGCAGGCGCGAGCGCATGATGGCCTTGAGGCTGGTTTGGGGATGTTGACTCAACGTCTGCCAGTGCGGCCAGGCCTGGGGCACATCTTCTGGCGCCAGCGCCAGCTCATCCTGCTTTTCCTCAAAACCCTGTTTGATGGCTTCCTCGGTGGCGCGGTGATAGTAGCTGGCTGCCAACAGCGGTTGCAGGCCTGTCGGCCACTCGGTCAGTCCCCAGCGGCCCAGTTGCGTTGCGAACGGCTGGTGGAACAGGGCGCCATAAAGAGCGCTGATCATCAGGGAACCGGCAATGGCCTCCATGCTTTCGCCCAACGCGAATTGCGCGCAGACGCTGCTGTTGATGGCGTCGATCACCCGAGCCTCGTTGTCGCCGGCGGGCAGGGCGTAGCCGGTGCGGTCCGCGTAGAGGGCAATGCCGATGGCCAGCCGGTGCAGCCCGTCCCGCAGGGTGGCGGTGGTCGCCACTTCGCTCAGGATGGCGTTACGCAGCAGCGTCACGAAGGATTCCACGGCCGGGTCCGGCATCAGGGTCTTTTCCAGGGCCAGCAGCAGGAGCTCGTCGTCAGCCGCGGCTTCAAGCAGCACCCGGGCATCGGGGTTGTCCAGGTCGTACTGGTGGCGCAGGATCGCCGCCACGAAGCGTCCCAGGTCCTGGTGCGGAATGTCGTCGCGCGAGAGCAGGGTGATGGCGTCGTAGGCCAGTTCCTGGTCCGCCTGATCAACGCTGAGCTGGGCGGCACAGGCCACCATGCCGCTGTAGATCGACGGCCATTCCAGGTTGAGCTGCAGCAGTTTGCGGTAGTGCAGGTAGGCGACATCGAACTGACCGAGTTGGCGCTTGGCGTGGGCCATACCGCAGAAAGCCGAGGCCGACTGGCGATCCCGGTTCAGCGCTTCCTGGAAATACTGCTCGGCCAGGGCCGGGCGTTCCGAGGCCAGCGCCCAGTAACCCAGGTTGGTGTATTGCTGGGGCTGATCCGGGTCGATGGACAGGCTGCGCTCAAACAGCGCCTGGGCGGTGTCCAGGTTGCCGTCGTCCATTTCCAGACGGCCCAGCAGTCCCCAGGCTGCCGCGTTGTCGTGGGTCCGCTCCATTACCTGAGCCAGATAGTGGCGGCTGTCCTCACGAGCTTCCAGCCGGGCCGCATAGCTGTTGCCGGGATCGTTCGACTGGTTGTAGGTCGAATTGGCGGCGAGCAACAGGCGCGCAATCGCGACTCTATCGTTCTGACCAACTTGCGGGTGGTGCTGTGCGTGCATGGATCACCTCGTCTGTTCCTTGCCGCCGGCAGGGTGGCACCGGCAATAATCTGCAGCTTTGGGCCGGGAATGGGCCTTTGGGAGAGGTAGAGCGAAAGGCGTGCCAGTTTTACGACATGGTCGGTGTCGGCAGGCGGAACGTGCGGATTTTCAAAGTTGGTGCAAAAGACGGGCGTAAAAAAGGCCGGCAAGTTGCCGGCCTTTTCGGGTTCCGCTGAGGCTTAGCCCTGCAGCAGCTGCAAGACCTGCTGCGGCTGGGCGTTGGCCTGGGACAGGACCGAAAGACCCGCCTGTTGCAGCACCTGGGTCCGCGCCAGTTCCGCGGTTTCCGCCGCGAAATCCGCATCGCGAATACGGGAGCGGGCGGCTGACAGGTTCTCGGACGTGGTGCTCAGGTTGGAGATGGTGGAATCCAGCCGGTTCTGGGCGGCACCCAGGTCGGCGCGGATGCCACTGATTTTCTCCAGGGCGGCGTCGATCACGGCAATGGCGCTGTTGGCGCCTTCCACGGTGCTGATGTCGATGCTGGAGACATCCTCTGTGGTGGAACCGACGGCGGTGCCACCGGCCTCATCCAAAATGCTGCCGGCGGTGTCGTCAATACTGGATGATACGGCAAAGCTCGAAGACGAGTCGAAAGTGATTTCGCCTGAAGCACGCGCGCTATCGGCGGTGTCGTCTGACCCATCAAGAGTGATGGCGTCTCCGTCCACTTCAGCGCCACCGCGGAAGCTGGCGGTAGGTGTTGTGGCGTTGGATGTGAAATCCTCAACCAGGATGTCTTTACCTTCCGCTTGCACAAGCGTCAGTCGGCCATCCTCCACTTCAGCGGTAATACCTGTGGTACCTGACGCGGAGTTGATCTCGCGCGCCAAGGGACGCAGATCGTCGACGTCGTCAATCTGGGCGGAGATCGTCGATTTTTCGCCTCCACTCGATATCGTCATGGAAACAGTGCCTGTACCGCCAAGGCCGAATAAGTCAGCCGTGGTTCGGGCTTGTGCTTCGACCCCCGTGGCATCCACCTGTTGGTTGATCGCCGCAGCGATGTCTTCGGCGGTATCGCCGCTCTCAACATCCACAGTGGCCTCACCCAGTGAGCTGGAGACGGTCAGCGTCTGAGCAGCAATGGTGTTTGCCGCTGACGCATCGCCAGCCGCTGCGGCGTAAACAGATCCACTGCCTTGTCCGGCAGTGGTGTTTGAGGCGCTCACACTGTTGTTGGCCAGATCCGTGGTTCGTGCGCCTTGAATAGAGACGGCAATGGTCTGGTTCTCGTTGGCGCCGGCCTGGAACTGCTGGGCCTGGAAAGAGCCGTCGAGCAGCTTGAGGCCGTTGAATTCGGTGGTGGTAGCCACCCGCTCCAGCTCCTGCTTGAGCTGGTTGACCTCGGATTGCAGGGCCCGGCGGTCGGAGGCGGAGTTGGTGGCGTTGGCGGACTGGACCGACAGTTCGCGAATCCGTTGCAGGATATCGCCGGATTGTCCCAGCGCGCCTTCGGCAGTCTGTGCCAGGGAGATGCCGTCGTTGGCGTTCCGAATCGCCTGGTTCAGACCATCGATCTGGGAGGTGAATCGCTCCGAGATGGCCAGGCCGGCGGCGTCGTCTTTGGCCGAGTTGATGCGCAGGCCGGAGGACAGACGCTGCATCGCGGTGTCCGAGTCCCGTTGGGTCGTGTTCAGGTTGCGCTGCGCATTCAGCGACGCAAGGTTCGTATTAATGATCTGAGGCATGCTGTTTCTCCTTGCCAGGAAAAGCCGGAACCCAAGTGCCCGATCAAAAGGACGCCCTACCGGCAAACGTTCGTTAAAATGCAAGCGTTGCCGTGCCAGAAGCGAAGTGTGTGCCAGTTTCTTGTTTTTATTTATAAGTCACTGATAATGATTGTAAAAAATAATTTGTCGCGAGACGGGTCGGCTTGCGGGCGCCGATATTTTGACTGACCGGCAGGAAGGGAATTGCCGCTTTTTCAACCGAGTGTGGGGAAGTCACGAGCGGCAGACGCACTCGATGGGATGGCCGGGTCTTGCACCCGCTTTAGGCGTTGAGGCGATATGAGGAAGGATTTTTTATCGACCTATCTTTATGAAAAGTAAAATAAAACTGAAAGCGTGATAGTGATTTACATTAGTTAACAAGAAAATCCGAAATTCTTTCTAAAGGATTCTTAACCCTCGCCGCTAAGCATTACAGCAGGGCGGCGCACCCAACTGATGAAAACGGGCGCCAGACCTCTTTCCAGTCAAAACTGACGGTTTCAAGGAGAAGCATCATGGCTCTCGGTATCAACACTAACGTTGCGTCCTTAAGCGCTCAGAACAACCTGAACAAGTCCCAGTCTCTCTCGGACCAGGCTCTTGAGCGTCTGTCCTCCGGTCTGCGCATCAACTCGGCTAAAGACGATGCGGCTGGTCTGGCGATTTCCTCTCGTTTCGATTCACAGATCCGCGGCCTGAACGTTGCCCAGCGCAACGCCAACGACGGTATCTCCCTGGCACAGACCGCTGAAGGCGCGCTGGGGCAGGCCGGTGACCTGCTGCAGCGGATTCGTGAGCTGTCGGTCCAGTCGGCCAACGACACCAATTCCTCTTCTGACCGGAAGTCGCTGCAGGCCGAAGTAAGCCAGTTGCAGGCGGAACTGAACCGCGTCGCCGACACCACCAACTTCAACGGCCAGACCCTGTTGAACGGCGACTTTACTAACGCCCAGTTCCAGGTCGGCGCCAATGCCAACCAGACTATCAATGTCACCATGGGCAGCGCGCGTGGAACGGATATTGGCAACTATACCTTTGGTGCAAGCGGTACCGCGCTTGGTCAAGCGGCTGCATCTAACGCTGTTGCCGGAAGTGAGGCGATAGAGGTTTCTGGTAATGGTGCCAGCGGCACCTACACGACAGTGGCCGGAGATTCAGCGCAGGACATTGCTGCGGGTATTAACGCTTTCAGTGCCGATACTGGTGTAACAGCGAGTGCAAGAACTGAGGCAACTCTGAGCGGTATTGCTGACGGTACAGTTAGCTTTGATTTGGCCGGTGAGAACGATGGAACTGGGGAAGAGGTCTCGATTTCCGCGACCGTTACTGGCGGCGACTATTCCTCACTTGCAGATGCGATCAATGATAACTCCGCGGTAACCGGTATTACGGCTCAGGTTGTTACGGAATCCGGTACTGAGCAACTGAAGCTGACTAGCGAGAGTGGTGCTGACATCAGTATCTCGAGCTACGCAAACACCGGAACGGCCGCAGCCACCATGGCTGGTAGTGAAGGTGGTAGTGTCGATTTCAGCTCTGCGACCGCAGGTACTGTGACGGGCACTGTTGACCTTTCCTCTAGTAGCGCCTTCAGTGTTTCTGGCGGAACAACAGCAATCGCTGACGGGGGTGGTACGTTGAGCTCCGTAGCTGAGATTGACATCACGACCACTGATGGCGCGAACGCCGCTATCGAAACGATCGATGCCGCGCTGTCCTCGATTAACAGCCAGCGTGCGGACCTGGGTGCGATCCAGAACCGCTTCGAGTCCACCATCGAAGCGATCGCGACCACCTCTGAGAACCTGTCCGCTGCCCAGGGCCGGATCCTGGACGCCGACTTCGCATCCGAAACCGCGAAGCTGTCCAAGTCCCAGGTTCTGCAGCAGGCCGGTATCTCGGTCCTGGCTCAGGCCAATGCCCGTCCGCAGCAGGTTCTGTCCCTCCTGCAGTAACAGGGATAGCACGGTAAAAGCCGGCCCTTTCGGGGGCCGGCTTTCCGCCGTATCAGGATAGTGGGGTGAGCTATGACTGACGTAAACCTGAATGGCCCGGATTTGAAGCTGGTTCGCTCCAGTGATCAGCCTCCGGCTCGGGCGTCTGCGTCACCTCAGGCTGAAGGAAACACGCCTTCCGCTCGAGCCCAGGCGGCTTCCGATTCCAGGGTGGTGGCACTGCGACAGGCTTCTGACCAGTCCCGTGTGCAGCGTCTTGAGAATCAGCAGGAAGCCCAGAAAGAATCTCTGGATAAGGCGGTCTCCCAACTCAACGACTTCGTGCAGACGGTTCAGCGCGACCTCCAGTTTGAGGTCGACAACGACTCCGGCAAGACAATCGTGAGGGTGGTGGACCAGCAGACCGATGAGGTCATTCGGCAGATTCCGGACGACGTGGCTTTGAGGTTGGCCGAAAACTTGCAGCAGGACGAACCGCTGACGCTATTCAATATCGAAGTGTAGGGTCTTGCCGGTGTCATGCCGGGCCCAAATAGCGGTATTTCAGCACCGCCGGCTCCTATGGGGTCGGCGGTGTTTTGCATCCAGGGACCTGAAATGGCAGTGCTTTTCTGGAGGCTTCAATGGCTGGCGCGGTTGCGGCGGAGTGTCGTAAGCGTACTGTGAGATCTCGCAGTCTGGATACATATTGTTACAAAGCGATCGGGGCAAAGGGCAAAGTTTTGCCGCTTTTGGCCGATAAGCGTACAAAGGGATAGGTTGCCTTCTTGAGGGGCTGAAACTATGGCAGGCATTTCATCACTGGGTATCGGTTCCGGGGTCCTGAATTCGGATCTCGTCGATCAGCTGGTGGCTGCGGAGAAAGAGCCGGTCACCAACCGGCTGGACAGCAAACAGCAAAAGGCGGAGACGCTGATCTCAGCCTACGGCACGCTGCGCAGCGCGATTACGGAATTGCGCCTGCCAATGCGTCAGCTGAGTGCAGCCGACAATCTCAAATCCTTCTCCGCCTCCTCCTCCAACGAGGATGTGGCAGTCACCGTCGACAGCACCGAAGCCAGCCGCGGCAGCTACACCGTGCAGGTGGACAGCCTGGCCCAGGCCCAGTCTCTCGCGTCCGGCACCTTCGAGGATCGTGACGCCACCCCGGTCGGCACCGGTACCCTCAGCATCAGCGTCGGCGGTGAAACCAAGCTGATCGATATCGACAGCTCCAACAACACGCTGCAGGGCATTGCCGACGAGATCAACGATTCCGGCCTGGCCGTGTCCGCCGGCGTGATCGACACCGGCGACGGTTATCGTCTGGTCATGTCCTCGGACGAAACCGGTACCGACAACGCCATTCGCATCGGCGTTAATGACAGCGACGGCAACAACACCGACGCCGCCGGCCTGTCCCAGTTCGTCTTCAACGGCACCGCCCAGAACCTGACCGAGACGGTTGAGGCCAAGGACGCAGTGGTCCAGGTCAACGGGATCAGCATCACCCGTTCCAGCAATACCATCGACAACGTCATCGACGGGCTGACCTTCGAGGTGAAGGCTGAGGGTGTCACGTCCACGGTCAAGGTCGAGCAGGACACCGGCGCGGTGACGGATCGTGTGGCGAGTTTTGTTGAAAAATTCAACGCGCTGCAGGACACCATTTCCGGTCTGGCGGGTTATAACTCCGAGACGCAGACGGCCGGCGTTCTGTCCGGCGATTCCACGGTGCGCGGTATCCAGAACGGGTTGCGTAACATGCTGACCCGCATCGTGCCGGGGCTGGAAGATTCTGCGGTGCGCACCCTGGCGGACGTGGGCATCACCACTGACTACGAGACCGGTAAGCTTGAGTTCGACCAGGAGAAGTTCGTTGAGCAGCTTGAGGCGAACCCGGACGACGTCACAGCCCTGTTTGCCGAGCAGGGGCGGACCAGCGATGCCCAGGTGGAGTTCGTCAGCAGCGGTATCAATACCGAGCCGGGTGAGTACAGCATCAACATCACCCAGGCGGCGACCCAGGGCTCGCTGACCGGCACCAACGTGGGCGCAGGATCAGTCACCATCGACGGCGACAATGACAACCTGACGTTCAAGGTGGATGGCGAAACCTCCGTCAGCATTACCCTGGATGCGGGCACCTACACCCGTGAGGAACTGGCCGCCCAGATCCAGGAGCAGCTCAACACCAATACGGCGCTGAGCAGCTCCGGCAAGTCCGTGCAGGTGGATTTCGACAGCACCAGCGGTGCCCTGTCGTTCAAGTCCGGCGCGTTCGGTAGCGAATCCAACGTCAGCATCGCATCTGTAGACACCAATTCCGCGGCGGACCTGGGGCTGAGCGTGGCCACCGGTACGGTGGGCAAGGACGTGGCGGGCACCATTAACGGCCAGCGTGCGACCGGGGAAGGTCAAATCCTGTTCGTGGAAGGCTCTGTCGGCGCCGCCGGCATGCAGGTTCGCATCACCGGGGACCAGACCGGTCCCCGCGGCACCGTGTCCTTCATCGAGGGGATCGGTGAGCAGACGGTCAATATGGTCACCGATATCCTGGGCTCCGATGGCACCCTGGAGAACCGGACCGACAACCTTCAGGACGACCTGGCCGAGATCGAGGAAGAGCGTCTCGAACTGGAAGATCGCATGACCCGATACCGGGAGCGGCTGGTCAGTCAGTTCACGGCGGCCGATTCGCTGATTGCGCAGCTCAATAACACCCAGGAATACATCAGCCAGCAACTGGCCGCGCTGGCACCCAACAACAGCAATGACAGCTAATCATCGCTGGCTTGCAGGAGAAGTGAGAGGTTCATCATGAACGGTTTACAGGCTTATCAGCGCGTCAACACCCAGACCAGCATCACCGATGCGGATCCGCACAAGCTGATCCAGCTTCTGTACAACGGTGCCCTGGAGCGGATCAACATGGCCAAAGCGCGCATGCAGGCCAATGACATCGCTGGCAAAGGGCAGTTGATCAGCAAGGCGATCGAGATCATCGGCGGCCTGCGCGGCTTCCTGAATTTCGAGCAGGGCGGCGAACTGGCCGAGCGGCTGGAATCGCTCTATGAGTATATGGAGCGCACCCTGTTCGAAGCCAACCGGCACAACGACGTGGCCAAGCTGGACGAAGTGTCCAGCCTGCTGCGCCAGATCAAGGACGGCTGGGACGGCATTCGCGAGGAGGTTATGACCTCCTCGGGTCAGCAGGCGGCGGTCTGACGTCTGCGGTCCGGTAAAAGCGGCAAGGTGGGTCAGACCGTGCTAGATTGGCAGCTTCGATGATTGCCTGAGAGCACGAGTTTGAACCTGACCGCCTTGCTGCGATTGGCTGCCCTGGCTCTCGTGCTGGGGAGCGCATCGGTCTACGCGACCGATGCCGATGAGCCCGCCATCTTTGCCATCCCCGAAGTCTGGCCCTGGGGTTACGCCGGCCGCTACGGCTCCCCCGAGGGCTCCCTGGTCGACCTGGCCCACCAACTGGTCACCCGGGCCGACCTTCCCGTCAAGTACGAACTGCGTCCCCACCGCCGGGCCATCACCGAGCTGTTGCGCGGCGAGGTGGATTTCGTGGTGCTTTTTGAAAGTCCCCGGCTGGCGGACGAGGCTATTGATCTCGGGCCGGTTGTCACGACGCGCGCGATCATGACAGGCCTGAGATCATCGGACGTCGTGTTGACCCTGGAAGGGTTGCGGGGCAAACCCGTCGCCTTCGTTCACGGAACCTATTACGGCGAGGCGTTCGCCCGGGCACAGGGCATCCACAAGTTTGCCGTGCGGGATATCTTTCAGGCGCTGGAGATGCTCAAGCTGGGGCGTGTCAGTGCCATTCTGTGCAGTGACCAGGCGATCTATCACACCCTGGCGTCTCTCGATCTGTCACCGGAGGATTTCCGCATGCGCAACTTTCGGGCCGGGCAGGAGGGGCATCTGTATATGTCCCGTCGAGCTCTACACCCCGAACTGGAAGACGAGATGAGGGCGGCCCTGGAAAGTCTGCGTCAGGACGGCACTCTGGACAGTATCTTCGCGTTACCCGGCAACACCTCGCCGCTCAATCCTTGATGGCGGTTAGCCCCTCAAGATGCGCCGTAACACCCTCGGACAGCGCTTTCAGGTGATAGCCACCCTCCAGTGTCGACACCACCCGGTTGTCGGCTGAATCGGCGGCCACGCTGGTGATCAGGTCTGTCAGCCAGCGGTAGTCGTCCACTTGCAGTTGCAGCTCCGCCATGGGGTCCGCGGCATGGGCGTCGAACCCGGCGGACACCAGCACCATCTGTGGCTTGAAGTCCTGCAGTTTCTGCAGCCACGCGTCCTCCACCAGCCGACGATAATCGGAGCCGGTGGTGCCGGCGGAAACCGGCGTGTTCACGATGTTTTCCGCGCAGCGATAGACGTGGGAATGCGGGTAGAACGGATGCTGGAAGCTGGAGCACATCAGCACCCGCTCGTCGCCCTGCACGATGTCCACTGTGCCGTTTCCCTGGTGCACGTCGAAATCGACGATGGCGACCCGTTCCAGCCCATGGAAGTTCAGGGCATGACGCGCCGCCAGTGCAATGTTGTTGTAGAAGCAGAAGCCCATGGAACGTCCGCGCTCGGCGTGATGGCCCGGCGGGCGGGCGGCGATGAACGCGTTGGTGGCCTGGCCGGAGACCACCATGTCGACTGCCTGCACGTTGGCCCCGGCGGCCAGTCGGGCGGCGCGCAGGGTGTGGGGCATCATCGCGGTGTCGGGATCGGTGAACACACGGCCGCGGGTCGGCTGCATCATGTCCAGCTGGCGCAGGTAGGTGTCGGGATGCACCTGCAGCAGTTGGTCACGGGTGACTTCTTCCGGGCGCACCCAATCCAGTGCCTGGTCCAGGCCGTTGTCGGCCAGATAGCTGATCAGGTTCGTCAGGCGGTCCGGCGACTCGGGGTGCTCCGGCCCCATGTCGTGTTTGAGGAAATCCTCATGATAGAAGAACGCTGTTGTCATTATTGATCCCGTGGTGCTGTATCACTGGAGTGCGTCTTTTATAGCCATATTAACAGGGATGCCCCGGGGCCGCTTTTTTTCTTTGCTGGATTTTTGTAGGCGGGCCAGTGGGTTCCGGGGCGGCACGCCGGGCCGGAATTTGCCTTGGAAACGCAAAAGTTTCGTTTTCAACCGGCCGTCGACCGCCTACCATGAGAGCAGGCCAAAGGGGGAGAAGAAACCGTGGGTACGCGTTATCTGGAAAGCCTGTTCAATCCGGATTCCATCGTCATCGCCGGGGCGTCGGAGCGCACCGACAGCCTGGGCGGTATGGTTCTGCGCAACCTGATGGGCGGCGGGTTTCCCGGCAAGCTGCTGGTGATCAACCGCAACGAGTACCAGACCGTCCACGGTGTGCCCTGTGTGCCCAAGGTCGCCAAGATGCCCTTCAAGCCGGATCTGGCGATTGTCTGTACGCCGCCGGACACCGTGCCGCGTATGGTGCGCCAACTGGGTGAGGCGGGCGTGCGCACCGCCATCGTCATGACCGGCGGCATGTCCCGGGCCCACAGCAAGACCGGCCAGCCACTGATGTACTCGGTACGCGACGCCGCCCGCGAGGCCGGCATCCGGGTGCTGGGACCGAACACCATCGGTCTGATGGTGCCGTTCCGCTCCCTCAACGCCACCTACGCCCACATGGGCGCCATTCCCGGCAAGGTGGCGTTCGTCGGTCAGTCCGGCACCGTGGCCAGCAGCATCATCGACTGGGCCTTTGCCCGGGGCGTGGGCTTCTCACATTTCCTGACCCTCGGCGACGGCATGGACATCGGTCACGATGACCTCATCGACTACCTCGCCCAGGACACCCGCTGCCGCGCGATCCTGTTGCACATCGAAAATATTCCCAACCCGCGCCGCTTCATGTCGGCGGTGCGGGTGGCCTCCCGCACCAAGCCGGTGATTGCGGTCAAGAGCGGCCGGGTGCCGGAATCCGAGTGGATGCCGGCGGAGCGACCGATCGGTGTCACCCGCACCGATCCGATCTATAACGCCGTGTTGCGCCGGGCCGGTGTGTTGCGGGTGGATGGCCTGAGCCAGATGTTCGACGCCCTGGAATCGCTGACCCGTATGCGTCCGGTGCGGCGCGAGGAACTGGTGATCATGGCCAATGGCGTTGGCCCCGGCGTGCTGGCGGTGGACCGCCTGGCGGCGCTGGATGGCGAACTGGCCAGCCTCTCCAACGACACCATCGACGCCCTGGCCAATCATCTGCCGTCCTACTGGACCCGCAAGAACCCGATTGACCTGAACTACGACGCCTCGCCTGAACTGTACGCCGAGGCCATCCGCATCCTGGCCAAGGATTCCAACGTCTCCAATGTGCTGGTGATGTACGCGCCCAGCCTCACCGAAGACAGCCTGCAGATCGCAGACGCCGTGGTACAGGCCGCCAAGGGCACGCGGCTCAATATCTTCACCTGCTGGCTGGGACAGGCCACCGTGCTGGATGCCCGCGACGAGTTCTATCGTGCCGGCATCCCCTCCTTCTTCTCGCCGGAGAAGGCGGTCAAGGCCTTCATGCAGCACGTCCATCACCAGCGCGTGCAGAGGCTGCTGCGGGAGACCCCCGAGTCCTTCACCGACCACTACGCCGACCGGGCCCTGGCGCGCAAGATCGTCATGAAGGCGCACCGCTCCGGGCGCAACCACCTGTCCAACAGCGAGGCGAGGGCGGTCATTGCCGATTACGGCATCCGCACCGTCGACACGGTGTATTGCGACGATGTGGACGGCGTGGTGGAGAGCTTCCAGGTGGAGCGTCGCCCCATCGACGTCACCCTGATCCACGAGCGCGGCTGCCACCCGTTCCTGGAGGAGCAGACCGGCCGCGGCCGCTACAAGTCGACGATCCAGGGGCTCAACAGCGAATCCGCCATCATCGAATCCTGTAACGTCCTGATGGAAGAGTACCGCGCCCACTTCCCGCGCAGCGGCTTCCTCGGGTTTGCCGTCCAGCGCACCTATCAGCACCTGGGGGGCATCGCCTTCAGTACCGGCATCACCCGCGACGCCCTGTTCGGGCCTTTGGTGGTCTGTGGTGCCGCCGGCGCCAGCGTCAACGTCATGACCGACCGCCAGATCGCCCTGCCGCCGCTGAACATGGTCCTGGCCAAGGAGTTGCTGCGCCGCACCTACATGTACCGCCTGCTGCGGGAATACAGCCTGCAGCCGGAAGACGACATCCGTGCGATCTGCGAGACCCTGGTGACCCTGTCGCAGATCGTCATCGACATTCCCCAGATCAAGGGGCTGGAAATCCTGCCGCTTCTGTTCGATCGTGATGGTGCCGTCGCGGTGGACGTGGCCATCGATCTGGCCAGGGAACCGGGCCGGCCGATCATCCAGCCATACCCGCGCGAGCTCGAAGAGTGGGTGGTGCTGCCCAAGTCCGGCCGCAAGGTCATCGTCCGCCCGGTGCTGGCGGAGGACGAACCGGCGCACCTGGAATTCCACCAGCGCCAGTCGCCGGAAAGCATCCGCTATCGCTTCTTCCAGTACCGCAAGCATTTCTCCCACGAAGACGTGGCCCAGATGGTCCAGATCGACTACGACCGGGAAATGGTCTTTATCGCCAACGCCGAACGGGAAGACGGCAAGGGTGAGGAAACTCTCGGCACCGTGCGCGTCTGGACCGACGCCGACAACCTGCAGTGCGAATTCGCCGTGATGGTGCGCGACCACCTGAAAGGGGAAGGGCTGGGCTACATCCTCATGCGCAAGATGATCGACTATTGCCGCTCGCGGGGCACGGTGGAAATGATCGGCAACGTCCTGCCGGACAACCAGCCCATGCTCAACCTCGCCCGCAGCCTGGGCTTCCAGCTCACCTACAACATGGAAGAAGACGTCATGGACCTGCGCCTGCCGCTCAACGAGCCGGAGACGGATTGGCAGCGGGAGAAATTGAGGGGGTAGTAGGGCGCCTTTCTGGCGCCTCGGAAGCTAAAGCTCCCGCTACATTGCCTGGGAGAAGCCCCCAGAGTGTAGCCGAAATTTCAGTTTCGGAGCAGTCGCCAAGGCTGCCGAATGCACGTCAAAGATAAACCGAGTCCCAATGTGGATACTCCCGCACGGAGGCAACAAGACCCGCTCGCACGGGATTCAGAATGATATACCGGGCAATATCCTTTCGATCATCCGCTTTCCGCAATGTTCGCTCATGAAATCCCTTTTGCCACGGAATTCGGCGGCTGGCACATCGGGACACATCGATCTTGAAGTGAGCGACCGTATTGCCTAGCCCTTTAGGGTTCGACAGTGAAATCAGAGCATGCAGATGGTCCGGCATCACAACCCAGGCAAGAACGGATGCCTGAGCTTGGGCTTCCATTTTTCGGAAGGCATGGACAACAGCGCGGGCTAAATCAAAGTGCTGGAAGAGGGGCTGTCGATCCTGAAGGCAGATCGTGATGAGGTACTCTTGGCCGATCACCGATTGACGGTGCCGAACGGCTTCTTTGTACGACATGTGAATTCCATCCATGGAATCTGGGCGCCTGTTAGGCGCCTCGGAAGCTAAAGCTCCCGCTACATTGCCTGGCAGGTGCCCCAGAGTGTAGCCGAAACTTCAGTTTCGGAGCGGCCCCGCGGGCCGCCCCAGCGGCGACCTACGCCGCGTCTTCCTCGACAATCGCCGAACGGTCCTCGCCGCCCAGCGCTTCCAGCATCGCCGGGAACAGGCGCGCCAATTCCAGGGTCATCAGGCTGAAGGAGGCATCGAACTTGGCGACCGCATCGTCGGCGTCGATGTCGTCCAGCTTTTCCTGGAAGTCCTCGCCGAATTTCAGGCGGCGCAGAGTCAGTTCCTCGTCCAGCACGAAGGAGATGTTGTCCTCCCAGCTCAGTGACAGCTTGGTCACCTGCATGCCGGCGTTGAGGTGATTACGGATCTCGTCGCCCAGCAGGTCGAGGCCCTTGCAGCGCACCACGCCGCCTTCCTCTCCTGTGTCCTTCAGCTCGCACTCGTTACCGAGCTCGAACGCCGGCGCAAGATCCACGGTCTCGCTGAGCCAGCCGGAGAAGGTGAACGTCGGCGCCTGTTCCAGCGCGGGCGGACGCACCGGCAGGGAGCCGATGGCCTTACGCAGGGTGGTGGCGATCTCTTCCGCCTGCTTGTCGGAGCCGGCGTCCACCACCATGAAGCCGTCTTTGGGCGCCAGGTAGGCAAAGGTGCGCTTGGACTTGGTGAAGGCGCGGGGCAGCAGCTCCTGGGTCAACTGCTCCTTGATCTCGTCTTTCTCCTTGCGCGGTACTTTGCGCATCTGCTCGGCCTCGATCATCTCGACACGCTCTGTGACCGCCTCCTTGATCACAGCCGCCGGCAGCACGCGCTCTTCCTTGCGCAGGGCGATCAGGTGATAGCCGTTGGCGCTGTGCACCAGCTGCTGGCCATGACGCCCCAGCGGCGGAACCCAGCCCTGGCGGAAAGACTCCTGCGGACCGCAGGGTTTGAAAGCGTCCGCTTCCAACTGGCGTTCCAGCTCATCAAGAGCGACATCAAACGGCTTGGTGAACCGATAGATTCGGGCGTTACGAAACAGCATTCGGATGTTCCCTGAGTTACGTGGTTACTGAGCAGAGCGCCCGCCGGAGCCGGCACAGACCGGGCCGGATAAAGGCCAGAAACGACGGCGGACACTCTCGAAAACGGAGACCGGGCATTGAAGCAAATACCCGCGGGAAAAGACAGTGTCGGCAAAGACGGATGGTGGGGGAAGGGCGATATCGGTGTTCAGCGATCCTTCATCACTCCCACGAGTCCTGCGGCATCCCCGAACTTCCCACCGCGTGCCCACCTATTGCATAATCCGTGACCATCAAACGCCGCCAGGGCATCCACGGTGTCCGTGCGCTCGTAATGTCTCCACATACACCAAAGCGATTGATTGAGATGAAGAAACTGCCGCGTCCTTTCTATTTTGTCTTCGCCATTCCCCTGCTGGGCTGCGCGCTGTTGGGCGCGACGATTTTCGGGGGGCAGGCGTTGTCGGAGACCAAGGAAGGGTTCGAGATCCAGCGGGCCATTGCCAAGACCATGCCGTCGGCCAGCGCGAGTATGGTGGAGCTGGCCAACCTTGAGGAAGTGCGGGTCGGTTACGGCATCTGCGGGACTTATCGGGTGGCGGACAGTGATAAGGGCTTCAAGTCTTTCTTCTACGACACCGCCAAACATCAGATCGTGCTGGATGTTAATTCCCGCCAGTTTACCTCCAACTGCGGCCTGGCGGCCTTCTGTTAGAGATCGTCGGTGCCGATCGTCAGCACGCGCTCTCAGACCACAGCAACATTCGAGATAAGGATGACTCCATGCGTAACCTTGCCAACGCTTTGTTGATGGGCGCCACGGCGTTCGTGCTGTCCACCGGAATGGCCTTCGCCGGCGACGTTGAGGTGTCGGATGCGCGCGTGCGCCTGCTCCCCGGTGATATCCCTGGGGCGGGTTACTTCCACCTGCACAACGGCAGTGACGAGACCATCAAGCTGGTGGGGGCCCACAGCGATGCCTACGGCAAGGTGGAGATCCACCAGAGCATGGAAAAAGACGGCATGATGCACATGCACGCCGTGCCCGCGATCGAAATCAAGGCCGGTGAGAGCTTCGAGTTGGCGCCGTCCGGCTACCACCTGATGCTGATGCAGCGCTCGGTGCCGCTGGAACTGGGCGACGACGTGGAGGTCACACTGGAATTCGAAGGGCACGACCCTCTGCCGGTGACCTTCGACGTGGTATCGCCGGCGGATATGTGACGCCCGATACCCGAACAAGCTGATAATCTGGATACACGATGTTGAGACACCTTTTCCTGCTGCTGATCGCCGTGATGCTCGTTGGCTGCAAAGCCGATGACTGGCGCACGGCGGATATTTCCGACAAGCTGCCGTCGCTCGACTTTGAGCTGGTCGACGAGAATGGCCGGACGGTGACCGAGCAGGACTACGCCGGCAAGCCGGCCCTGGTCTTCTTTGGCTACACCCATTGCCCGGACGTCTGCCCGACCACACTGGCGCGGCTGATGCAGATCACCCGGCAGCTGGATGCGTCTGATCGGGAGGCGTTCCGGGTGCTGTTCGTGTCGGTGGACCCGAAGCGGGACACGCCGCAAACCCTGACCACCTACACCAACGCCTTCGGCCCGCAGTTCATCGGTCTGACCGGCGATAAAGAGCAGCTGGACGACGTGACCAATCGTTTCCGCGTTTCCTACAGCTACGGCGAGCCGGACGCGGACGGCAATTACGACGTCTCCCACGCCGCGGCCGTCATCGCGTTCGATGCCCGGGGCAACGCCCAGTTCCTGACCCGCGACAGCGATCCGGTCGAGGCCGTGAAGGCCGATCTGGAACACCTGATCGACGCCAGCCGGGGATAACGGCTCCGTCGCAGGCAGCCTTCATCTTGAGAGCGCTCCGCCCGCCGGCGGGGCGCTTTTTCGTGTCCGGTGAGCCGGCCCGGTACGCAGCAACGCGTACGGTTCGCTGCGCAATCGGTGCAGACGCCGCCCCCGCAAAACTGGATAATGGCGGTGGCTCGATCGTTGAGCCCGTCAAATTCTCCGAACCTGGTAATCCCCGCAATGGAAATCAAAGTCAACTTTCTCGAAAACCTTCGACTGGAAGCCAAGTTCGACGACTTCACCGTCGTCACGGACCAGCCCCTGCGTTACAAGGGCGACGGGTCCGCTCCCAGCCCGTTCGACTATTTCCTGGCGTCGTCGGCCCTGTGCGCGGCGTATTTCGTGCGGGTCTACTGCAAGGCGCGGGATATCCCGACCCACAACATCCGGCTGTCGCAGAACAACGTGGTCGACCCGGAGAACCGCTACAACCAGATCTTCCGCATCCAGGTGGAGCTTCCGGAGGACCTGTCGGACAAGGACCGCCAGGGCATCCTGCGCGCTATTGACCGCTGTACCGTGAAAAAGGTGGTGCAGACCGGGCCGGAGTTCCAGATCGAGACGGTCGACAATCTGGACGAGGACGCCCAGGCCCTGCTGATGGTGGACACCGACAGCGCCGACCGCACCTTTATCGAGGGCAAGGACCTGCCGCTGGAAGAAACCATCGCCAACATGACGGGCATCCTCGAAGACCTGGGCATGAAGATCGAGATTGCCTCCTGGCGCAACATCGTGCCGCACGTGTGGTCGCTGCACATCCGCGACGCGGCGTCGCCGGCGTGCTTCACCAACGGCAAGGGGGCCACCAAGGAAAGTGCCCTGTGCTCCGCGCTGGGTGAATTCATCGAGCGGTTGAACTGCAACTTCTTCTACAACGACCAGTTCTTCGGCCAGGAGATCGCCCACAGCGATTTCGTGCATTACCCGAACGAGCGGTGGTTCCAGCCCGGCCCGAACGACGAGCTGCCCGAGAGCATCCTGGACGAGCACTGCCGCGCCATCTACGACCCGGAGGGGGACCTGCGTGGGTCCAACCTGATCGACACGAACTCCGGCCGCAGTGACCGGGGTGTCTGCTCGCTGCCGTTCGTGCGCCAGTCCGACGGCGAGACGGTGTATTTCCCGTCCAACCTGATCGAGAACCTGTTCCTGAGCAACGGCATGAGCGCCGGCAACACCCGTAACGAGGCGCAGGTGCAGTGCCTGTCCGAGATTTTCGAGCGGGCGGTGAAGAAGCAGATCATCGAGGATGAGATTGTCCTGCCGGACGTGCCGCAGGCCGTGCTGGCCAAGTACCCGGACATCGTCGAAGGCCTGGAAGCGCTGGAAGCGCAGGGCTTCCCGGTGCTGGTGAAGGACGCGTCCCTGGGTGGCCAGTTCCCGGTGATGTGCGTCACCCTGATGAACCCGCGTACTGGCGGCGTGTTTGCCTCCTTCGGCGCGCACCCGAGCCTCGAGGTGGCGCTGGAACGCAGCCTGACCGAATTGCTGCAGGGCCGCAGCTTCGAGGGGCTGAACGATGTGCCGCCGCCGACGTTCAACAGCCAGGCAGTGTCCGAGCCCAACAACTTCGTGGAGCACTTCATCGACTCCACCGGCGTGGTCTCCTGGCGTTTCTTCAGCGCGAAGCACGACTACGAGTTTGTCGAGTGGGATTTCTCCGGTACCAATGACGAGGAGGCCGAGCGCCTGTTTGGCATCCTCGCCGAGCTGGGCAGGGAGGTTTACGTTGCGGTCTATGAGGAACTGGGCGCGCCGGCCTGCCGCATCCTGGTGCCGGGCTATTCCGAGGTGTATCCGGTCGAGGACCTCATCATGGATAACACCAACATGGCGCTGGACTACCGCGAGGATATCCTAAACCTGCACCGCCTCAGCGACGAACAGCTGGCGGACCTGGTGGAGCGCCTGGAAGCCAGCCAGCTTGACGACTACATGACGATCATCACCCTGATCGGTGTGGAATTCGACGAGAACACCGAATGGGGCCAACTGACCATTCTCGAGCTTAAGGCGCTGATCTGTCTGGCGCTGCAGTGGCACGAAGAGGCGCTGGAGTTCGTCGAGGCGTTTCTGCAGTTCAACGACAACACCGTCGAGCGTGGGCTGTTCTACCGCGCCGTGTGCGCCGTACTGGAAGTGGTGCTCGACGACGAGCTGGAACTGGACGACTACCTCTACAACTTCCGCCGCATGTTCGGCGAGCAGACCATGGACGCCGTGGTCGGCACCGTCGACGGCAGCGTGCGTTTCCACGGCCTGACCCCGACCAACATGCAGCTGGAGGGCCTGGACAAGCACCTGCGCCTGATCGAGAGCTACAAGAAACTGCATGCGGCCCGCGCCGCGCGTCACGCTCAGGGTGAACAGGAGAGTCTGAAGAAAACGCAGGGCGCCTGAAACTCAGGCGCGACAGCCCGGACGCAGCGCCGGGCTGTCTCCTTCCAGCCGCTATCCCATCCCGCGGCTCTCTCGCGGTAGCGTGAGTTCCCCATCCGGCTGCCGATTCCGCGCCAGCCAGACGCCCGCCAGACTGAGCAGGAAACCGGCAACCGCCGGCAGCGTGATCGGCTCGCCGAACATCGCAAAGGCCCAAACGGTCGTCACCGGCGGTGTCAGGTAGATCAGGCTGGAGACGCGCGTGGCGGACGTGCGCGCCAGGTTGACCCAGTAGAGCCCGTAAGCCCCCAGTGTCGAGAACAGGATGAACCAGACGACGGCGTAACCGAACGCGGGAGTCAGTTCCGGGGTCAAGCCGCCGTCCATCATCGCCAGTGGCGCGAACAGAGCGGCGGAGGCCGCGCATTGAACCGCCAGCGTGGGGACGATCGGCGTCGCCCGGGCTTTGGCTTTGGTGATCAGTGTGGCGGTGACTATGCAGGCCATGCTCACCAGCGCCAGGCCGTAACCCAGCAGGGGGGCGTCGTTCAGCCCGCCGACAACGGATACCGCTACCCCGAGAAAGCCCAGGGCCAGTCCCGCCCACTGGCGTAGAACAACGCTCTCTCCCAGAATGACGCCCGACAACGCCGCGGTCGCCAGCGGCTGCAGTGCGGCAATCAGCGCCGCGGTGCCAGGCGGCACGCCCATGTCGATGGACGCGATCATGGTGGCCAGGTAGCCGAACATGGCGAAGCTGCCAATCAGTGCCTGCAGGCCGATGTCGCGTGCCGGCATCCGCCGCAACTGCGGCAGGGCCAGCGGTAGGAGGATCAGCGCCGTCAGCAGGAAGCGCCAGAACAGCACCAGGAAGATCGACGCGGTCATGGAGGCCAGGGTCCCGCCGATAAAGCCGGAGCTCCAGGCGATGACCAGTCCGGCCTCCAGCACGGGCGTTGCGGCCATACGGTGCAACAGGTTCGTGGTTGTCGTCGCTTTCATGAGGCCTCCCACTGATCGGTAAAGTGATCGTTCTACTTGCGAAGGTAGAGCGATCGTTTTACTCTGTCAACCATGGAAACGACACAAGAGAAAATTGCGGCGGGGCTGGAGCGCGCCTTTGCCGAACACGGCTTTGCGGAGATCGGCGTGGATGGCCTGCGGGACGCCACGCAGGTCAGTCTGCGCACGCTCTACAAGTACTGCCCGTCACGTGAGGACATGGTGCTGACGGCCCTGGAACACCGGCATACCCGGTATCTGGCGCATTTGTTCGGGGATCTGTCCGGCGGACCGGAACAGGTGCTGGGCGAGATGTTCGAGCGGGTTGGTCGGTGGATGGCGGAGAACGCGTCCTACGGCTGCCTGTTCCACAGCGCCGTTGCCGCGCATCCGGACAAGCCGGCGCTACGGGAGATGCTGCAACGTCACAAGGGCGAAGTCGCTGACGGCATGGTGCGCGCCACGGGACTGGAGGCGTGCCGCGACGAGTTCATGCTGCTGCACGAAGGGCTGACGCAGACCTGGCCACTGACGGGCGAGTGTGCCGTTGAGAGTGCCAGGCTGCTGGCGCGACGGTTGTTGTAGGCGGGTTGAGGCGGGGGAGGAGAGGAAGGGGCGATTCAGATCCCCATCACTTCCACCAGGATCGTCTTGATCACGAAACCCAGGACACCGGCGCCCAGCACGATGAACAGCGCCATCGTGCCGAAGCGGCCGGCTTTGGACTTCTTCGCCAGATCCCAGACGATGAAGCCCATCCACACAATCAGCCCCGTCAGCAGGACGTAAAGTGCGATTTCCGAGAACAGGGCTTCATTCATGGGTCAGGTTCAGGCCGGTTCGTCACGCAGGAACACCCAGTTGTCGCCGCTGGATTGTTCCTCACTGAAGTAATAGCCCGCCACATCGAACTTTTTCAGGTCTTCCGCCGAGTTGATGCGGTTCTTGATGGCGTAGGCGCACATCAGACCGCGGGCCTTCTTGGCGTAAAAGCTGATCATCTTGTACTGGCCGTTCTTCCAGTCCTTGAACTGGGGCGTGATGACCCGCGCGTCCAGCTCCTTCTTCTTGACGCTCTTGAAGTACTCGTTGGAGGCCAGGTTGATCAGCACCTGACCCTCGTCCGCCAGTTCGTCGTTCAGGGCCATGGTCAGCTTGTTGCCCCAGAACGCGTACAGGTCCTTGCCGCGGGTATTCTCGAACCTGGTGCCCATCTCCAGGCGGTAGGGCTGCATCAGGTCCAGCGGGCGCAGTATGCCGTAGAGGCCGGACAGGATGCGTAGGTGATCCTGGGCGAACTCGAAGTCGGCGTCGCTGAAGGACGGCGCATCCAGGCCGGTGTAGACGTCACCGTTGAAAGCCAGCACGGCCGGGCGGGCGTTGTCCGGGGTGAACGGTGTGTGCCAGTCCTGGTAGCGCTGGGCGTTGAGCTCGCCGAGCTTCTCACTGATGCCCATCAGGTTGCTCACCTGGTGCGGCTCCAGCGGCTTGAGCTGGTCGATCAGTTCGCAGGCGTCGTCCAGGAAGGCCGGCTGGGAGTATTTCTGCGTCGCCAGGGGGCTCTCGTAGTCCAGGTTTTTGGCCGGGGAAATGACCATCAGCATGATTGGTTCCTCACTGTCGGATCGGATCTTCGGAATCGGGTCTGTCGCAGCAATCGATTATCAACTTTTGATAATAATAAATTATAACCTATTGCTGTTTAAATTGAGTATTTCTATCTAATGCATCGCTTCAGGTTTTGCCCAGAAACGAGAGCAGATCATCCCGGGTGAACGGCCAGTCCAGCTCCTGGCCGTTGTCGGCGCGCCGCAGTACCGGGATACGCTCGCCATAGCGCGCCACCAGGGCCTCGGACTGGGCAATGTCCACCGCGTCCACGGGAATCGGCGGATCCATGGGCGTTTGTACGAGCAGCGCCTCGGCCAGTTCACAAAGCTGGCAGTGGTCGGTGGTGTAGAACACCAACTGCATCGGATGAAGGTTGTCCCGGCTCATGGGATCAGCGCGCGTCGAACTGTTGGCCGGTGACGCCGTGGCTGTCCTGGCCCATCAGGTAGAGGAACATCGGCATGATGTCCTCCGGCGTCGGGTTGCTGTCCGGGTTTTCCGCCGGGTAGGCGTGAGCGCGCATGTTGGTACGGGTAGCGCCGGGGTTGAGGCTGTTGGCCCGTACGTTGTGGCGCTCGTCGTCCAGCTCGTCGGCCAGCAGCTGGCTCAGGCCCTCCAGGGCGAACTTGGACACCGAGTAGGCGCCCCAGTGGGCGCGCGCCTTGCGCCCCACGCTGGAGGATACGAACACGATCGAGGCGTCGCTGGATTTGCGCATGGCCGGAATCAGCGCCCGGGTGAGCAGGAAGGGCGCGGTGACGTTCACCCGCATGACCTGGTCCCACACTTCCGGGTCGTAGAGCTCGATCGGCGTGCGCTGCCCCAGCAGGCCAGCGTTGTGCAGGATGCCGTCCACCTGGCCGAACTGTTCCTCGATGGTCATGGCCATCTCTTCGTAGTCCTTGACCGCGGCGCCTTCCAGGTTCATCGGTACGATGGCGGGCTTGGGATGGCCGGCGGCCTCGATCTCGTCGTAAACCGACTCCAGCTTGCTGATGGTGCGCCCCAGCAGGATGACCGTCGCGCCGTGGGCGGCGTAGGTCATGGCGGCGCAGCGGCCGATGCCGTCTCCGGCGCCAGTGACGAGGATAATGCGATCTTTAAGCAGGTCGGCCGGTGCTTGGTAGTCTTGCATGGTTCGGTCTCCTTACTCGGCCCGGCGGGGCGGTGCATGAATCGCCCGATGGGAGCGATCCGTCATCTCTGATTGTAGCCTGCCCGATTTACCGGGATCGATCACTGTCTGATTCGAAAAACGATTGGATAACAGCGTGCTGCGTGCCTGTGCCCGTGCCACTAGCGGCTCTGTAACAGGCTCAGCAGCTGGGCGGCGGAATCAATGATGTAGTCGGCCTGCCACTCGCCGATTTCTCCCGGGTGGCGGACGTAGCCGTAACGGGCGGCAATGGTAGTCATGCCGGCGCGTCGTCCGGCTTCGATATCGCGGATGTGGTCACCCACGTAGATGCATTGCGGCGGCGGCACCTGGAGCAGTTCGCTGGCCAGGAACAGGGATTCGGGATGCGGCTTGCGCTGATCCACGTCGTCCGGGCACACCAGGGCATCGCAGCGGTCGTGCAGGTCCAGGGCGTGCAGCAGCGGCACGCTGAAGCGGCGCGGTTTGTTGGTGACGATGCCCCAGGCGATGCCGTTGTCCTCGAGCCAGCCCAGCACGTCCTCCATACCCGGGAAAAGGCGGGTATCGACGGCGATCTCGCTCTCGTACATGTCGAGGAATTCGCTGTGCCGGTCGAAGTAATCGTCGTCGTCCGGCGTCAGGTCGAAGCCCACCTGGATCATCGCCCGGGCGCCGTCGGATACGGCTTCGCGGATCACGTCTTCCGGCAGGTGAGGCAGCCGGTAACGGGTGCGCACGGCATTCAGGCAGCGGACGAAATCCGGCGCCGTGTCGATCAGTGTGCCGTCGAGGTCGAAGAGGACGGCGCGCGGGCGGTTCAAACCGTGTCGCTCCGGTCGTCGTGCCGTTTGGCGTGCATCAGGTAGTTCACGTCCACGTCCCGGCCCAGTTTGTAGATGCGGGTAATCGGGTTATAGGTCATGCCGGTCAGGTCGTTCACTTCGAAGCCCGCGTCACGCAGGAAGTTCGACATCTCCGAAGGCCGGATGAACTTGCGCCACTCGTGGGTGCCCTTGGGCAGCATGTTGAGCACGTACTCGGCGCCGACGATGGCGAACAGGAACGACTTGGGGTTGCGGTTAATGGTGGAGACGAACAGGTCGCCGCCGGGGCGCAGCAGTTTGGCGCAGGCGCGGATCACCGAGCCAGGATCCGGCACATGTTCCAGCATCTCCAGGCAGGTGACCACGTCGTACTGGCCGGCGTGCTCCGGATCCTCGGCCAGCTCTTCGACGCTGACCCGGCGATAATCCACCTTGATGCCGGACTCCAGCCCGTGCAGCTTGGCCACCGACAGTGGCGCTTCGCCCATATCGATGCCGGTGACGTGAGCGCCGCGCTGGGCCATGCCCTCGCTGAGCAGGCCGCCGCCGCAGCCGACGTCGAGCGTCTTGCGGCCGGGCAGAGGGGCGCGCTCGTCGATGTAGTTCAGGCGCAGCGGGTTGATCTCGTGCAGGGGCTTGAACTCGCTGTTGGGGTCCCACCAGCGGCTGGCGAGGGCCTCGAATTTGGCGATTTCGTTCTGGTCTACGTTGCTACCGCTCACGTTGTTACCGCTTGTGTTGTTACCGGTCATGATTCTCAGGTTTCCTGTCAGCAAGTCTGTCGGCATCGACGCCGGGCGGCTCTTCAGCCCTGGCGGATGCGTTGTGCCCATTGATCTACGCGAAGCATCAGGTCCGGCACGTCGATCCGCGTCAGTCGTCCGTCCTGTACCTGGGGTACGCCGCCGATCCAGCTGTGGCTCAACTGGCGTCCGTGACGGCTGTAGACCAGGTGCGAGGCCGGGTCGTAGATCGGCTGGTTGAACGGGTCGCTCAGGTCGATGGCGATCACGTCGGCCAGTTTGCCTGCTTCCAGCGAGCCGATCTCGTGGTCGCGACCCAGTGCCCGTGCGCCGTTGAGGGTGGCCATGGCCAGCGCATCGTGGGCGGAGAGGGCGGCGGCGTCTTCCGCCACGGCCTTGGCCAGCATGGCGGCGGTGGAGACTTCACCGAACAGGTCCAGATCGTTGTTGCTGGCGGCCCCGTCGGTGCCGATGGCGACGTTGACGCCGGCCTTCTGCAGCTTGTCCACCGGGCAGAAGCCGCTGGCCAGTTTCAGGTTGGATTCCGGGCAGTGCACCACGTGGGCGCCGCTCTCGGCCATGCGCATCAGGTCGCCGGGATCCACCTGGGTCATGTGCACGCACTGGGTGTTGGGCGTCAGCAGGCCCAGGTCGGCCAGCCGCTGGGTCGGGCGGATGCCGGATTTCTCCAGGGCGTCGGCCACCTCGAATGCGGTTTCATGCAGGTGAATCTGGATGGCGGCCTGCTTGTCCTGCGCCAGCTCGACGATGGCTTTCAGCGGGCCGTCGGAGACGGTGTAGGGCGCGTGCGGGCCGATGGCGATGCGGGCGTGGCTGTGCTGGCCCCACTGATCGATCAGGTCGGCGCCTTTGCTCAGGTAGTCGTCCGGCCCGCTGCCCCAGGCGGTGGGAAAGTCCATCACCGGGAAACAGATCTGGCTGCGGATGCCCACGTCGGTGGCGGTCTGGGCCGCGATCTCGGGAAAGAAGTACATGTCCGAGAAGCAGGTGGTGCCGGTGCGTAGCATCTCGGCAATGGCCAGCCGGGTGCCGTCGGCGATGAAGTCGTCGCTGACGAACTTGGCCTCCGCCGGCCAGATGTGGTCGTTCAACCAGGTCATCAGCGGCAGGTCGTCCGCCAGGCCCCGCATCAACGACATGGCGGCGTGACCGTGGGCATTGACCAGCCCCGGCAGCAGCACGTGGTCGCCCAGGTCCAGGGTTTCGCGGGCGCGGTAATCGCGGTCGGCGTCGGCCTGGGGCACGATGGCTTCGATGCGGTCGCCCTGGATCAGCAGGGCGTGGTGATTGAGGACCGTGCCCGAGGGAACGACGGGGATGATCCAGCGCGCGTTGATGCGGGTGTCGACAGCGGTGATGGTGTCTGCGGTCATGCCAGTCCTGGTTGGGAGAATCCGGTTCTGACGCCGTGAACGGGCGGCGTCGGCGTGTCCGCCAGTATAGCGATACGGACCGGACGGAACCAGCGGATCGGGTGCCCGGAGTCGTCCGGACGGGCTATAATCGGGGGCCAGTAACTCCTCAGTTTCAGGACGCTTTTCCATGACCGATTCACCCGCCGCCAACTCTACCTCCGACAGCCTCGGCACCCTGGCCATCCTCTGGCATGGCGACCACCTGGCGCTGCTCGACCAGCGCCTGCTGCCGGATGACGAAATCTGGCTGACCTACAACGACGCTCAGGGCGTGGCCGACGCCATCCGCGATATGGTCGTTCGCGGCGCGCCGGCCATCGGCATCACGGCCGCTTACGGTGTGGTGCTGGCGGCCCAGCGAGCCGGCCGGGACGCTGACTGGAAAATGGCGGTGGGCGATGCCATCGATCGCCTGGCGGCCTCCCGGCCCACGGCGGTGAACCTGTTCTGGGCGCTGGAGCGGATGCGCACACGGCTGCAGACCTGCGCCAGCGCTGCGGATGCGGTCGCCAGCCTGACCGGTGAGGCGGAAGCCATTCACGCCGAGGATGTGGCCGCCAACCGGCTGATGGGGCAACACGCCCTGGGCATCATGCCGGACAGCCCATTCGCGGTGCTGACCCACTGCAACACCGGCGCCCTGGCCACCGGCGGTTACGGCACGGCGCTGGGTGTGGTGCGCAGCCTGTGGCGCGCCGGTCGGCTGACGCGGGTCTACGCCGACGAAACCCGCCCCTGGCTGCAGGGCAGCCGCCTGACCGCCTGGGAACTTCAGCAGGAAGGCATTCCGGTGACTCTGAACGCGGACAGCGCCGCCGCCCAGATCCTGCGTCAGGGCGAGGTGCGCTGGGTCATCGTGGGAGCGGATAGGATCACCGCCAACGGCGATGTGGCCAACAAGATCGGCACCTACAGCCTGGCGGTGCTGGCCCGGCATCACGGGGTGAAATTCATGGTGGTGGCGCCGTCCAGCACCGTCGACATGGCGCTGCAGTCCGGCGCGGACATTCCCATCGAAGAGCGGGATGGCAGTGAGGTCAGGGCGGTACGCGGCGTGTCCGTGGCGCCGGACGGTGTGAGCGTCTATAACCCCGTGTTCGACGTGACGCCGGCGGAACTGATCGATGCCATCGTCACCGAGAAGGGCGTCATCGAAAGGCCCAGCCTCGAGGCCATGCGCGCCGTATTCTGACCTGCGTGGTCAGTGATTCAGTGGGCAGTAAGCTTCAGATTGAAACGAAACGGATAGAGAGGGCGGGGCGGCTTGTGGCAGAGCCGCCCCGCCAGGTTGGCGGGATCAGTACACGAAGGACGCGCTGCGCAGCGTGTCCAGGGCGGCCCGGTCATCGGTGACCTGCTGGCCAGCGGTGACTTTCAGGGACCGCAGGCGCGGCTCGATCTCTTCGCGGTAGGTGTGGGTCAGGTCGTCGAGGGACACTTTGCGAATCGCCTCGGCCATCTTCTGGCGGCTGTCGAAGTCAAACGCCTGGCGGTCAATCTCGCGCCAGTAGCGCTCGGAAACCTCGCCGAGCTGGCGGTCCTGCGCCAGCAACTGGCTGAGCACCGCCTGCTTCTCCCGCGCTACTTCGGCCGGGCTCATGTCGGCCAGCTTGCCTTCGAAGTTTGTCAGGAACTCGCCAACCGCCTGGTCCAGCTTGTCCGCACCGCTGTTGGGTGACTGGATCATGAAGCCCAGGGCTGGCACTTCCAGCATCTCGAACGACGAGGATTGCACGATATAGCCCAGCTGCTGGTGCGTGCGCAGACTCTCGTAGAATGGGCTGCTGATGATTTGCGCCAGCACCGCAAAGCGGGCGCGTTCGTCGAATTCGGTGGAATCGCCCTGCACGTAGAGGGCATAGCCGGTGTCCGGATGATCCACCTGCAACCCGATATCGGTCTCGCCCTCCGGCAGCTTGCGTACGCCGCTGCGCGGCACCGACTTGATGTCGCTGTCGTCGAACAGCAGGGCGTTGGCCTGACGCTGCAGGTTGATGGCGGCGGCTTCCGTCAGGTTGCCGTGGACGAGCATCACCGGATCCACTTCCTTCAGGTAGTCACGGGCGAACTCACGCAGCTCGCCAAGCGTGACCGATTCCGCTTCCGCCAGCTTGTCCCCGGTTGGCCAGGCGCCCTCGATCAGCGCGCTCTGCATTTCCGACATGACCTGACTGACCGGCTTGCTCTTCGCCTGGTTGCGCAGCTCGTCGATCATGCGCTTGCGGTTGATCTCGAAACGGGCGGGGTCGATCTCGCCATTTGCCACCTGGGTCATGATCCGGCGCAGCAGCACGTGCAGCTTGTCGTTGTAGCCGCCCACGCGGAGGGTGATGCCGCGCAGGTGCGAGTACACCCGATAGTCCAGCCCGGCCAGCTGGGCGGGATAGGCGTAGGCGTTGAGGTTGTCGCGGATGCTGTCTACCAGCAGCTCGGTGAGCACCTGGCCGTGGGCGGAATCCCGGGTCAGGGGCGAGCGCAGACTCAGATAGACGTTGGCCTTGGGGGTGCCGAAATGCTTGTCGCGCGCGTACCAGACCGTCGGTGCACCCGGCGCGTCCAGCTTGATCGGGTGAGCCATGGTCTGGCCCGGCACCATGCTGAAATCCTCCGGGATAAACGGGTTGCGCTCCGGCAGGCCAAGCTGGGCCGCGAGGGCTTCGGGCGCGTCGTCCAGTTGGGCCGGGTCGAAGTCGGTCACCTGGTAGGGCGTGTCGTACCATTCGGTGCGCGGGGCGTCCTTGGGCAGGGCCTGCGGCGTCATCAGGGAGATCAGCACGTTGTCCGGGGTGAGGCGATCCAGCACGGCGCGGTATTTTGCCGGCGTGTAATCCTCCATCATCCAGGGCGCGCGCAGGACGTCGGCGGGTTTGACCCGTTGCATCTGCATGGCCAGCGAGCTGACGGTGTGGATCGGCGAACGCTTCTCCTGGAAACGGAAGCCGGTCTCTGACAGCTGCCGCAGCTCGTCGAAGTAGGTTTCCTGGATGCCGTCCTGACGGATCCGGTCGATGTAGTCGAAGGTGAGGGCGATGACGTTGCGCCAGTTCTCCACCCCCTGGGGCGTCAGTGACAGGCTGATGTTCAGGCTGCTCTCGTGGCCGGTGTCCTGACCCTGGCCGGCGGCCAGGCTGTTGGCCAGACCCGCCTGCTTGAGCACGTTGAGCAGGCTGCCCTGACCTTCGTGGCCGAGCAGGTTGGCGATGTAACCCACCGGTTTGTCGGCGTATTCGTCCTGCTGGGACGGCAGCGGGAAGGTCAGCTCCAGACGGCGCACGTCCTTGAGGGACTGCACCTGCAGGAACGACGGCAGGAAGCCCGGCTTGAAGATGGGGGCCGTGTGCTCATGGGGCGCCAGCTGGCGGTTCTCGATCGCCGAGAAGCGGGGCTTGACCATCGCCTCCAGTTGATCCAGTGACTGTTTGCCCAGCACCACCAGGCTCATCAGGTTTGACGAATAGTGCGATTTCCAGAACTGCACCAGATCGTCACGGATCGGATCGCCCGGACGGTCGGCCAGGGTGTCCAGATCGCCCACCGCAAACCGGCTCATGGCGTGTTCCGGGTTCATGACGGCTTCCTCGGCGGAATGGAAGCGGCGGCCGTCCTCCTTCAGCTTGGAGGAGTATTCGGAATTGACGGCGTTCTTCTCCCGGTCCACCAACTCGGCGGTGAACAGGGGTGCGGCGAACTGCTGGGCGAAACGGTCCAGCGCCGGTTCCAGCTCGTCGGCCTGGATATCGAAGAAGTAGTTGGTGTCCTGGAACGCCGTAAACGCGTTGTGGGACCCACCGTGACTGGCGATGAACTGCTGGTATTCGCCGGGCTCCGGGTATTTCTCCGTGCCCAGGAACAGCATGTGTTCGAGGAAGTGCGCCAGTCCCTGGCGATCATCGGGATCGTCACCGCTGCCCACCGACACGTTCATGGCGGCGGCCGCCTTGTCGGCGTCCGGATCGGAAATCAGCAGTACGTTCAGGCCGTTTTCGAGCTCCAGATAGCGATATTGGTTGTCGTCGTTGGGACTCTTGACGGGTGCCGTTGCGGCCAGGGCCAGCGCGGGCAGTAACAGGGACAGGATGACCAGGTGACGGAACAGGGACCTGTGACCGATCAACACGATACTCCTTTTCTTGGGTGCAGTAGTCCACGGGCGAGCGCCGAAGCGCCCGCGCGGGTCTGGTTGGAACCCCGGTGTCTCAGTGGATGGGGCGGCTGGTGACGTTGTGGCCGGAGCCTGCGATGGTTTTGCGGGCCAGCTCGGCCGCCGCGTCGGCACTGAGTTCGCCGGAGGCAATGCGTTCCAGTACCGAGCCCATGACAGCCAGGGATTGCTGGTACTCGGTCAGCTCCGCCTGGAAGGCTTCATCAATGGCCTGGTACACCTGCTGGATCTTCTGCTCGCGATCGTCGCTGCTGGTACCGGCGTCATTGATGGCGCGCAGGCAGGCCCGGGCAATCTTGATGTAGCGCTCGGAATTGGCGTCATGCTCTGACATGGGGTACTCCTGAAAAGTTCAAAGGGGCGGATTATCTCACCGCATTCCGACGCTGCCTATGCCCGTCCGGAAAAATCGGGACAGCACCGCCGGATCATCCTCGAGCGGGCAGGTGGCAAGGCCTGTGCTAGGCTTGTTCTGAGCCGCCTGAGAGCTTCGGGGCCCCGTCTCCGACCGCTCAGGTAACGCGGTTTTCCTTTCTGCTATTAGAGTTAAGATTCTAATAAAAACAGTTAACTACGGAGTAAAAGCTCTAATAAATCACATTACTCTCAACCCGGCATTGCGTAAACTGCGATCAACCCGGTGTCCTGTAGCCGGGTGAGCAGACACAAACAAAGGGAGCCGGTCGGCTCGCGCCCTGGCTCCGGACAATAAGCACCACAAGAATGGATGGGCAACCTATGGAGTACTTCCTGACGGGGGGAACCGGTTTCATCGGCCGGTTTCTGGTAGAGAAACTGCTGCAGCGGGGCGGCACGGTGCACCTGTTGGTGCGGGAGCAGTCCCTCGACAAGATCGACCGGCTGCGCGAGCGCCTCAAGGTGGACGATTCCCGTCTGCAGGCCGTGGTGGGGGATCTCACGTCGCCGGAGCTGGGCATCGCACCCGAGATGATGAAAAGCCTCAAGGGCCGTATCGACCATTTCTTCCACCTGGCCGCGCTGTACGACATGGGCGCTGACGACGACGCCCAGCGCGCCGCCAACATCGATGGCACCCACCAGGCGGTCGCTGCTGCCGCCGCCATGGGAGCGGGCTGCTTCCATCACGTCTCGTCCATCGCCGCCGCTGGGATGTTCAAGGGCACCTTCCGCGAGGACATGTTCGAAGAGGCGGAGCATCTGGAGCATCCCTATCTGCAGACCAAACACGACGCCGAGCGGGTGGTGCGTTACGAGTGCACGATTCCGTTCCGCATCTACCGTCCGGGGATGGTGATCGGCCATTCCGGGACCGGCGAGATGGACAAGGTGGACGGGCCTTATTACTTCTTCAAAATGATCCAGAAGATTCGTGCGGCGCTGCCCCAGTGGGTGCCCACCATCGGTCTGGAAGGCGGGCGCCTCAACATTGTGCCGGTGGATTACGTGGTGGCGGCCCTGGATCATATTGCTCACCTTGAGGGGGAGGACGGTAACTGCTTCCACCTGGTGGACAGCGATCCCCACAAGATGGGCGAGATCCTCAATATCTTCTGCGAGGCCGGCCACGCGCCGCGCATGGCCATGCGCGTGGACAGCCGCATGTTCGGTTTCGTGCCGCCATTCATCCGCCAGAGCCTGAAGAACCTGCCCCCGGTCAAACGCCTGACCACCGCGGTACTGGACGACATGGGCATCCCGCCGTCGGTACTGTCCTTCCTCAATTACCCGACGCGCTTCGACGCCCGCGAGACCGAACGCGTGCTCAAGGATACGGGCATCGAGGTGCCACGCCTGGCCGACTATGCGCCGGTGATCTGGGACTACTGGGAGCGCCACCTGGACCCGGATCTGTTCAAGGACCGCACCCTGCGCGGCACCGTCGAAGGGCGGGTCTGCGTGATTACTGGCGCGACCTCGGGCATTGGCCTGGCCACCGCCCAGAAGCTGGCGGATGCCGGCGCGATCCTGGTGATCGGTGCGCGCAAGCCGGAGCGCCTGAAGGAAGTAGCGGAACAGTTGGAGGCTCGCGGCGCCAGCGTTCACGCCTACCGCTGCGACTTCTCGGAAATGGACCAGTGCGACGAGTTCGTGCGGACGGTGCTCGACAACCACGGCCATGTGGACGTGCTGGTCAACAACGCCGGCCGGTCCATCCGCCGCTCGCTGGATCTGTCGTTTGACCGTTTCCACGATTTCGAACGCACCATGCAACTGAACTACTTCGGCTCGGTGCGCCTGATCATGGGCTTCGCCCCGTCGATGCTGGAGCAGCGGCGCGGCCACATCGTCAACATCTCGTCCATTGGCGTGCTGACCAACGCCCCGCGGTTCTCCGCGTACGTGGCGTCCAAGTCGGCGCTGGATGCGTTCAGCCGCTGTGCCGCCGCCGAGTGGTCCGACCGCAACGTCACCTTCACCACCATCAACATGCCGCTGGTGAAGACGCCGATGATCGCACCCACCAAGATCTACGACCAGGTGCCGACGCTGACGCCGGACGAGGCCGCGGACATGGTGGCCGAAGCCATCATCCACCGGCCCAAGCGCATCGCCACCCGGCTGGGCGTCTTCGCGCAGGTGCTGCACGCCCTGGCGCCGAAGATGGGCGAGATCGTGATGAACACCGGCTACCGCATGTTCCCGGACTCGCCCGCCGCCGCGGGCAGCCGTAGCCGGGACAAGCCGAAAGTCTCCACCGAGCAAGTGGCCTTTGCGGCGATCATGCGGGGGATTTACTGGTAAGTCGTCGTCCGGAACGAAAAAGGGCCAGTCGCTGACTGGCCCTTTTTACGTCTGAAAACCGGTTTATGTCTGAAAACCGGGTTGGCCGGGTTACTCGGCCTCGTCGGACGCTTCTTCCACCTGCGGCGGCGGGAAGCCGCCCAATTCCTTCCAGCGATTGACGATGCCGCAGAACAGGTCGGCGGTTTTCTCCGCGTCGTAGGCCGCGGAGTGCGCTTCGCGATTGCTGAACGGGATGCCGGCGAGTTTGCAGGCCTTCGCCAGCACAGTGTGCCCGTACGCCAGGCCCGCCAGGGTGGCGGTGTCGAACGTGGAGAAGGGGTGGAACGGGTTGCGCTTGATGCCGCAGCGGTCGGACGCGGCGAACAGGAAGTTGTGGTCGAAGGTGGCGTTGTGGCCGACCAGCACCGCGCGCTTGCACTCGTTGCGCTTCACCGCCTTGCGGATCGGGCCGAAAACGTCGCTCAGGGCATCGCGCTCGTGCACCGCGTCGCGCTCCGGATCCCAGGGGTCGATGCCGGTGAAGTCCAGGGCCGACTGTTCCAGGTTGGCGTTGTCGAACGGATGCACCGAGTAGGCGATCGTTTCGCCGCGCTGCAGCCAGCCGTCATCGTCGATTTCGATCAGGACCGCAGCCACCTCCAGCAGGGCGTCCGTGTCGGCATTGAATCCGCCGGTTTCCACATCCACGACGACAGGCAGAAAGCCGCGAAAACGGGCGGCCATGGGGGAGGTTGGTTTGTCTTCCTCGATCACTGAGTACCCTTACTGTTAATGACTTGATTCGGTTGCGGCCCGCCGGCTTCAGGCCTGCAGACGCCAGCGGATCTGCTCGCCCGCCCGCAGCGGTGTGATACGACCGCTGCCCAGCGGCAGACTCTCAGCCTGGGTCCAGGGCTCGCGCACCAGGGTGATGGTGTCCGTGTTGCGCGGCAGGCCGTAGAAGTCCGGGCCGTTGAAACTGGCGAAGGCTTCCAGGTTGTCGAGCGCGCCCAGGTCGTCGAAGGCTTCGGCGTAGAGTTCGATCGCCGCCGGCGCGGAGAAGCAGCCGGCGCAGCCGCAAGCGCTTTCCTTGCGGCTGGTGTCGTGGGGCGCCGAATCGGTGCCCAGGAAGAAACGGCGATCGCCGCCAACCACCACGTCCTGCAGGGCCTGCTGGTGGCGCTGGCGTTTGAGGATGGGCAGGCAATACAGGTGCGGGCGCATGCCGCCGACCAGCATGTGGTTGCGGTTGTAGAGCAGGTGCTGCGGGGTGATGGTGGCGGCCAGGTTACGGTCGCTTTCCAGCACGAACTGGGCGGAATCCTCGGTGGTGATGTGTTCGAGCACCACTTTCAGGTCCGGGAAGCGCTCCCGGGTCGGCGCCAGCACGCGCTCCAGGAAAATCTTCTCGCGATCGAAGATGTCGATGTCGCTGTCGGTCACCTCGCCGTGCACCAGCAACAGCATGCCGCACTCGCTCATGGCTTCCAGCACCGCATCGATGTTGCGGATATCGGTCACGCCGGAGGATGAGTTGGTGGTGGCGCCGGCCGGGTAGAGCTTGGCGGCGATCACGCCCGCCTCGCGCGCCTGGCGGATGTCCTCGGCGGTGGTCTGCTCGGTCAGGTAAAGGGTCATCAGCGGGTCGAAATCCGCGCCCTCGGGCAGCACGGCCATGATGCGCTGGCGATAGGCCAGGGCGTCGCTGGCGTTGACCACCGGTGGCACCAGGTTGGGCATGATGATCGCCCGCCGGAAGCAGCGCGCCGTGGCCGGAACGACATCGGCCAATACCTCGCCATCGCGTACGTGCAGGTGCCAGTCATCGGGGCGGGTCAGCGTCAGGGTCGTGGTCATGGGCGTCAATCTTCCAATCCGGTGAACAGAATTTGCTGCGGAGTATACCAGACCCGGCGTTTGGATGGACGGCCGGGAAATTTCCGGCGAACGGCTAAAGGTTCGCCCCCGTTGGCCGATAGGTGAAGAGTCAACGCAACTTTTTCACGCAGTCACCACGGGTTATCGGCGATGCGACGTTCTCTGCGCCCCCTGCTGGTCGTTCCTTTACTGGCGTTCCCCCTGACGGGGACCGAAGCGGCCAGTTACGGCGCCGGCATCGAAAACAGCCAATGGTATCTGGCCTCCTCGGTTTTCAGCTGTTCGCTCACCCATGAGGTGCCCGGGTACGGTCGAGCGGTGTTCCAGCATCGGGCCGGCGATGAGCTGCGCTTTTACCTGGAGTCGGACATCCGCCTGATGAAAGTGGGCGCCGGTTACCTGAACGTCGAAGCGCCGAGCTGGCGGCCCGGCGTCGCGCCGACGCGTCTGGGGCGGGTACAGGTGACCACCGAGCAGCGTTCGGTGGAAGTGGATACGCCGCGGGCGATGGCCATGGTTCACGGTCTGCTCAAGGGCATGGCGCCGACGGTGACCAGCGAAGCCCGCTATTCCAGCGAGCCGGTCCGGGTCCAGCTGTCGAACATCAACTTCGCCGGCACCTACCAGGACTACCAGACCTGCGTCGCCGGGCTGCTCCCGGTGAACTTCGACCAGATCAAGCGCTCGCGGATTCACTTCAAGCTCGACAGCGCCCGGCTCAGCGATGCCGATCTGGATCGCCTCGACCTGATCGTCCAGTTCATCCACGCCGACAGCAGCATTGCGCGGATCTTCGTGGATGGCCACACCGATCGCAGCGGCACCCGCATCCACAACCGCACCCTGTCCGAGAACCGCGCCAATGCGGTGGCGGAGTATCTCAAGGCCAATGGCATCGCGGCCGACAAGATCGTCACCCGTTACCACGGCGAGCGCTACCCGGCCTCCGGTAACCCGGCCGACAACCGCCGCACCACGGTTCGCCTGGAGCGAGAGGGCGAGCGCCGCTCGTTGCAGCAGGCCGAGGCGGACATCGACCCTCGCAGCAACGGCTGACCATGCCCGTCCGGGCAACCATTTGCACGCTGCAATTGGAAGCGCGGCGGCGCTGCCGTACAATATGCGCCTTCATTCTGAATCGGTCGCACCGGTGCTGACACGCCGGGGCGTCGTTCATCCATTGTAGGAACGGCTGGCGAACCGCCTCGGGGCGGCCGCTGGTGTTCCTATTCTGATCGAGTCGGAGCATGGACATGTCAAATATCAATAAGGTGGTGCTGGCCTATTCCGGTGGCCTGGACACGTCGGTCATCGTGCGCTGGCTCCAGGACACCTACAACTGTGAAGTCGTAACCTTCACAGCGGACCTGGGGCAGGGCGAGGAAGTCGAGCCGGCACGAGCCAAGGCCGAAGCGCTGGGCGTCAAGGAAATCTACATCGAGGACCTGCGCGAAGAGTTCGTGCGCGATTTCGTGTTCCCGATGTTCCGCGCCAACACCATCTACGAAGGTGAGTACCTGCTGGGCACGTCCATCGCCCGACCGCTGATTTCCAAGCGCCTGATCGACATTGCCAACGAGACCGGCGCCGACGCCATCTCCCACGGCGCGACCGGCAAGGGCAACGACCAGGTCCGCTTCGAACTGGGCGCCTACGCCCTGAAGCCGGGCGTTCATGTGATCGCCCCCTGGCGCGAGTGGGACCTGAACTCCCGCGAGAAGCTGCTGGCCTACTGTGAAGAGCGCAACATCCCGGTCGAGAAGAAGAAGGGCAAGTCTCCTTACTCCATGGACGCCAACCTGCTGCACATCTCCTATGAAGGCATGGTGCTGGAAGATCCGTGGGCCGAGGCGGAAGAGGAAATGTGGCGCTGGAGCGTGGCTCCCGAGCAGGCGCCGGACCAGCCGACCTACATCGAGCTGACCTACGAGAAGGGCGACATCGTCGCCATCGACGGCGAGCGTCTGAAGCCGCACGAAGTGCTGAGCCACCTGAACAAGGTGGGCGGCGACAACGGCATCGGCCGCATCGACATCGTCGAGAACCGCTATGTGGGCATGAAGTCCCGCGGCTGCTACGAAACCCCGGGCGGCACCATCATGCTGCGTGGCCACCGCGCCATCGAGTCCATCACTCTGGACCGCGAAGTCGCGCACCTGAAAGACAGCATCATGCCGCGCTACGCTGAGGTCATCTACAACGGTTACTGGTGGTCACCGGAGCGTGAGGCGCTGCAGGCCCTGATCGACCAGACCCAGAGCTACGTCAACGGTACCGTGCGTCTGAAGCTCTACAAGGGCAACGTCGAAGTGGTCGGCCGCAAGTCCGACGATTCCCTGTTCGACGAGAAGATCGCCACCTTCGAGGAAGACCAGGGTGCCTACGATCAGAAAGACGCGGAAGGCTTCATCAAGCTGAACGCCCTGCGTCTGCGGATTGCGGCCAGCAAAGGTCGCAAGCTGAGCTGATCCTGCCAGGAGGCCGCCGCCCGGCGGTCTCCTGTTCTTCTTTTCCCGCCCTGTTCTTCCATAGCCTGTTGCCCCCTGAATCCAGATCTGCCACTGCTTACCGACCCGCGCCGGGAGCGGTTTTCATCGTCTTCTGGCCGTCTGGAAAAGTCCTCGTTTAAAAGGTGAATTGTGACTCAGTTTTTGCTGGGAGGGGCTGTTGCCTTCTGCTAGATTGGTTGATGAGTCGTTTTTCGACTCTTTCTCATTTCCAACAATTCCAATAAGACGGAAAAACAACCATGAAGCATTTCAAAAAGGGATCGGGCGCTGCCCGACGGACGCCGTGGCGTGCCCTCGGAGTGGCTGTTGCCGGAAGTATCCTGCTTGGCGGGTGTTTTGACGGGGATGGTGGTTCCGGAGGCGATTCCGCCAGTAACGAGCCACTGACACCTTCCGACGGCCAACTGGAGGCGACGATCCGGCTTACCACGGGCGGCGTGCCCCACATCAAGGCCGATGATCTGGCGTCCGCCTCATTCGGTTTGGGGTACGCCCAAACCCGGGACAACGTCTGCTTGTTGGCGGAAGCGATCGTCAAGGCTCGTAGCGAGCGCGCCAAGTACTTCGGTGCCGGCCAGGACGATATCAATATTATCAACGACTTAAGCTACAAGGCCCAGCACATTCTGAGTGGTGCTGAAGACGAATACGACGACCTGTCCGAGCAGAGCCGGGCCATGATTGACGGGTTTACGGCGGGTTACAACAAGTATGTGACCGAGACGCCCGCCGGCGATTTGCCCGCTGAGTGCCGCGATCAACCCTGGGTCAAGGAGATTCGCCCGCAGGATCTGCTGGCGCACTATCGTATTGTGGGACAGTATGCCTCCGGTGCGCTCTTCGCGACGGGTGCCGTGTTTTCTGCCGTCCCGGGTGAGCAGTTGGTCGATATCCAGCCGACACCGGTTATGGCGTCCACCGGGACGTTGCTGAACACGAAGCAAATCGCTGACAATGCCGTCCATGGTGCGGGACAGCGGGCCAGTTATAGTGACCTGGGTCTGGCCAGCAACGCCTGGGGTATCGGCGCAGACATGACCGAACAGGGCCGCGGCGCGCTCTTGGCCAACCCCCACTTCCCGTATACTGGGCATCGCCGTCTATACCAGAGCCAAATGACCGTGCCGGGATACCTGAACATCAATGGTGCGGGACTTTTGGGGACCGCCATCCCCCTGATCAGTTTCAACGAGAGCCTGAGCTGGTCCCACACGGTCACGACGAGCCGGCGTTTCGCCCTGTACGAGCTGACGCTGAAGGCCGGCGATCCGCTGACCTACATCAAGGACGGCGTCGAAAAGCCCATTACTTCTGAAACCTTCCAGATTGAGGTCGACATCGGTGGGACGAGCCCCGCCGTGGTTGAGCGCACCTTCTATTTTTCCGAGTACGGGCCGATGGTGTCCGGCAGCGCAATCACCGGTGGTGGTTTGCCGGTCTGGAGTGACGCCAGCGGTAAGGCATACAGCTATCGCGACGCCAATGCCGATACCGGTGGACTGCTGGATACCTGGCTTGGGATGAGCCGTGCCAGTAACCTGGATGAATTCCAGCAGGTTTTCCGCGATTGCGGCTCGACGCTCTGGACCAACTCAACCTATGCGGACAAGGACGGCAATGCGTTCTACATCGACAGCAGCTCGGTGCCGAACTTGTCCGAGAAATCCATTGCGTTGATCAACTTCAAACGCTCGGTCAGCAGCGACTACGCCGATCTCTTTGATGCCGGTCTGACCCTGCTGGATGGCTCCGAAAGTTTTGACGACTGGGTCGAAGGCGATTGTGACGGCCTTGTGCCGTATGAAAGCAAGCCCAAGCTGCTGCGTTCGGACTGGGTCCAGAACTCCAACAGCAGTTACTGGGCCACCAATCCGGATGAGTTCCTGGAGGGCTTCTCACCGATGTTCGGCACCGAGAGGACTCCGATCAACCCTCGCACCCGGCTGGGCATCAAGATGCTGCAGAATCCGAATGCTGCCGGCATGCCGGGTGTCACACCGCCGGCCGGTCAGGACGGCAAGTTCGGCGCCGAGGACCTGATCAATGTGATCTGGAACAACCGCGCCTGGTACGCCGAGCAGTTCCTGCCCGAGCTGCGTGAACGGTGCGGCCTGATTGGTGCGACGACGGTGGATGGCGTGGATCTGAGCACCGCCTGTGGCGTTCTGGACAGTTGGGACAGCGTCTACAACCTCGACAGCGTCGGCGCTCATGTCTTCCGCGTGTTCATCGCCAACTATGCGGACAGCTTCGAGACGGACCTGACCGAGGCCTTCACGCCGGACGATCCGGTTTACACGCCAGGTGCGCCGTCCGAAACGGACAAGGGCACGGCCTCCGATCCGATGCTGTTGGCCCTTTCCCAGGGCGTGCAGGCACTCAATGCGCAGGGCATTGCCCTCAATGCCACCCTGGGATCGGTGCAGTATATCCGCCCGTCCGGGGACGTCCCGCCTGGCGGTACGCCGATCTTCCAAAGCCCGGGTATTCCCTGGCATGGCGGTGACGGTAACGTCGACGGCGCCTTCAACGCCATCGGCGTGGTGACGGATGAGTACGCCGAAGACACGCGGTTCCCGCGGATTGCGCCGAGTGTCGTGGACAATACCGGTGGTCTGTCGGATGGCGCCGTGGCTGGAACCGAGGGCTGGCTTATGGCTCGGGGCACGAGCTGGCACTATGGTCTCGAGTTCACCGATACGGGCCCTGAGGCCTACGGTCTGGTCAGCTACAGCCAGTCGTCAGACGCCATGTCTGACTTCTTCCTGGACCAGAGTCAGAACTACAGCGACAAGCAATACCGTAAGCTGCTGTTCACGGAGCAGGAGATTCAGCAGAACCTTCTGCCGAATGGCGAAGAGACCATTAACGCATCGCTTTAACGGATAACCGTGCAGACAGGGCACCCTTCGGGGTGCCCTTTTTTGTGGCTGATGGGCTGGTCAATGAGTCGACTGCCCATCGCTGGCGTGGAGCTGTCAGGCGAGAGCGCTCACAAGCTGCTGGCCTGTGGTGATTCCAGACCGCCGGGAGTTGAGGCCAGGGCATTCGATGATCGCCAGTCGCGCGGTGCAAAGAGGGAGCTGGATTGCTGGTTATTCCTTGGCGGCTGGCCGTTGTCCTTAGCCGGAGCAAGTGGGCAGGTAACTCGGAGGGGATCGCGCTGAGTCGGTTCATGGCCCGAAACGAAAAACCCCGGCCTGGGCCGGGGTTTTGGTACTGCGTGCCCGGGTTCGGATCAGTTCTGATCCAGTGCCTGGGGCAGGGTGTCGCTCTTGCCGAGCGACGCGGCAACAGAGGCTTCTGCATCGGCGCCGGCAATCGGGCCACCGCTGATTGCCGTGATCATCTGGGTGACCATGGCGGTAAAGGCCACCGATGTGTCCGAGGTGCCGCCACAGTCTTCCGAAGGCTGGACCGGGGCGACGACCGTGCCGTGGTTGGCGCCGTTGCACGGGTCCGTGCCGTCGAAGAAGCTGGCCAGCGGCATGGCGGCCGAGTTCGGTGTGTCGGTGTCCATAATGCCCAGGCCAGTGCCATCGGCCAGGGTACCGCCACCGGCGCCCAGATCAAACAGCGCCAGCATCGGCTCCGTACCCGCCAGTGGCGCCGGGAAAGCATCGCCCAGCGGGTTCACATTGGCTTCGTTGGGAACAACGCTGTCGCCGGTGACTTCCGTGAAGAGGACATTGGGGGTCGAGCCACCCAGGTCTTTCGCGTAGGACACCGGATCGCCGCCGTCCACGACGGACTGGAAGACGTAGAAGAAGCTCTCGAAGTCAGACGAACCCTGAGAGACCCCCTCGGCCGCCAGACCTCCCAGCAGCGTTGGCGAGAAGCGCGGCGAGTTCTCCAGCAGGCGGGTCACCTGGCTGCCGCCGTTGTGCAGGGTGACGGACGCCAACGTCGGGTACGTGAAGCCCGAGGAACTGAGCGTGCCCGCTGCGGTGGCGTTGAGCGTGGGGTCGTTGTTCAGCCCGGCATAACTCGCCCCGACGATGGCGCCCAGGGAGTTCCCGGCGAAATTGACCGGCAGTCCGGCCAGGTCGGGAGACAGGTTGCCGTCGATGTCCATCGTCTGGACGGTCGCGGTCACATTCAGCAGGTCGACGATGGCCTGGCGCAGGTTATCGCTGCTGCCCAGCATGTTCAGCGGGTTGATGAACAGGCTGCCGGAACTCACATCGGCCAGACTGCCCGCGGCAACCGGGTTCAGCGAATCGTCCGCTGTGTAGTCGAAGTGACGTTCGCCGGTGTAATCGGCGTTCTTCATCGCGGTGAGCTGGGCAGCCAGGGCCAGCGAGTTCGCATCACCGGCCGAATTCAGGGCCGCGATTGTTGCATCGAGTGCGGGATCCAGTGTCGCTTCGTCAAGCGGTGTTAGGCCGGCTACGGTCCCCGGCGCGGCATTGGAACCACCCAGTCCATGCAGCGGCAGATCGATGGCAATCACCGCTTGGCAGGCCTGATTCGCCATCAGGATGGCCGGGAGCATGGCGGTGCTCCGGTCCGTGGTAATACCATGCTGGTAGATGGTTACGCCCAGCGGTTCGGTGCTTCCGCCACAGTTAGCGGGAAGGCTGTCTGGATCCGGGAAGAAAATCGTAGTCGGAACCGTCACCGTCGCCTGCTGCTGCGGGAACGGGAAGTAGCCGTTGACGTTCAATTGCCCATCGCCGTCGCGCAGGAACTTGAAGATCTCCTGGGAGGTGCTACCAGTCAGGGACTCGTTCAGGCTATCTTCCAGATCGGTGTTGCCGGTCCAGTAGCCTTCGACGAGGCCGCTACCGTCCGAGCCCGGTAAATGCTGGAAGTAGGGCAGGGTGATGGCGCCCTGGGAGACGCTCACCTGCGTTGCCGCCTGTGCGATCGGGTTGGTGCCGACATCCAGAGCCGCAATTGTGGCGAGGTCGGATGCTGCACCGGTGGACAGGATGAAGTTAGGGCGAGGCTGAGGCAGGTGCAGGTTGCCACCGGCGCCAAACTCGGCGGTGATGGCCGCCGGAATATCCGCCTGGATGTCCTGGGCGGCGCCCAGGGCGGTGATGGCATTCAGTTCTTCGGCGCTCAGGTCGTTGGGATCGACGGAACCGTCGCCCAGGCCTGCGGCCAGTTCCGCCAATTCAGAGAGCTGGGCCGTGAGCTCGGAGAAGTTCAGGTCCGGGTAGTTGTCGCGGACCGCTTTCAACTGGGCGGTGAAACCGATTTTCTGGCCGAGGGCTGTGGTGTAGGCCGCCGGTGCCATCATGGCCTTGAGCACGTCGGTGCCGTAGTTGGTCGTGAAGGTGTAGGCCAGCGCTGAATCCGGTGTATCGCTGGGGATGGTCGAGGCGAGGAACGCGGTCGCCAGCGTGTCGTTGGCCTTGAGCAGGTCCTGGACCGTCTCGAGCGCGCTGACCCGGGTGCCGTCGGACAGATCCAGGTCCTCGGCGGAACGGCCGATGGGCTTGCTGTTGGCCCCCAGAATATCATTGGTGGCAATGATCATGTACTTCTGATCTTCCAACAGCGGTTCCAGTGGGACGACACGAATGGCGTTGTTCGTCCCGCCGTCGACGCTGACCACGTCAACGCGGAAATTCGGTTGCTCGACCGACATGTCGAAGGGGGCGGTCTGATCAATGCCCGACGGATTGGTGTTGGGCAGTGCGCCGGGGCTGCCGTCAATGGCATCCGCGACATTCATCGGCACCAGGAAAACGGTCGCGTTAGCCACCACCGAGGCCGGTGTTAGCGAGCCGTTAAATTTGAGTGTGAAGGCGCCAGAGGTTGAGAAGCCAAGCAGCCGGTTCACGGCATCGTCGGCTGGCGTGTCGCCGGTGGACAGCCCCGTAAAGTCGTAGTCGGCGCTCTGACTGGCGCCGAGCAGCAGAACCAGGTCCGAGTTGATCGGGAACTGGGGATTACGTGCGATCGGGTTCGGGTTGTACAGCGGCCGCACGACACTGGGGTCCAGATTGGTGTCGTTGATCTGATAATCCGGATTCGCGTTCTTGTCAGAGGAGCCGTCATCCAGACAGCCGGTGAGTCCAACGGATGATGCCACGGCGAGACTTATTAGTGTTTTTCTCAACATGGGTGGAACCTTTTCCTGTTGTTGTATCGTTATTGTGGGCGCTGCGCGAGCGGGGTGCCCCGGTGTCGTACAGTTGCCTTTTTATCGAGAAAGCGTCGTCTGAAAACTGTTCTCTGGAAACCGATCTCTGAAAACCGATCTGAAATCAGGGAGCGGACGATTCAGCCGGGCTCCAGTCAGCGCTCCGGTGCGCAACACCGGCAGTTTCTTGTCATCCTGACTATATCGAAAGCCACCGAAAGCTGTTGATCGCTCTAAAGTGTGATTCTTCGACGTTCGTCGATTGAGAGCGGTCAACCTGTATGAAAAATAGATCGGGGTTTGACGTCTGTCGAATGGTCAAACCCCTTGTGAGGATTGGCGAGGCGGGACGAGCGAGGATGGCGTGATTTCAGCCGAAGTGGCTGAAATCCGGCTTGCGCTTTTCCTGGAAGGCGCGGAAGGCTTCGGCGGCTTCGTCGGATTTCAGGCGCTCGCCGAACAACTCGCCCTCGGCGAGCAGCGCGGCCTTGAGATCGTCCTTGTTGGGCCGGTTAAGCAGTGCCTTGGTGGCGCGGATCGCCGCCGGTGGCTGCGCCGCGAGGCGCTGACAGGCTTGCAGGGCGTCCGTCTCGGTCTGTTCCGGGTCGCAGATGCGGTTGATCAGGCCCAGCCGGTCGGCATGCTCCACTTCGAACGCATCACCCAGCATCAGGAGTTCGGCGGCGCGAACGCGGCCCAGCCACATGGGCAGCAGCAGACTGGAAGCGCCCTCGGGGCAAAGCCCCAGGTTGGCGAACGGCATCTGGAAGCGGGTGTTGCGGCCGGCGTAGACCAGGTCGCAATGCAACAGCATGGTTGTGCCGATGCCCACGGCGGGCCCATTCACGGCCGCGACGACGGGTTTCTCGGCGTTCGCCAGGGCAAACAGGAAGCGCCCGACCGGGGTGGATGCGAATTCGCCGGGCAGTCCTTCGGCGAAATCCGACAGGTCGTTGCCGGCAGTGAAACAGTCGCTGTGCCCGGCAAGCAGCGTGCAGCGGATGGCGGGATCGGCTTCGGCCTGCTCCAGGGCTTCGGCAAGACCGGTGTACATGGCGTGGTTCAGGGCGTTCTTGCGCTCGGGGCGGTTGATCCTGACACGCAGGATACGGTCCTGAATGTCGGTCTGGATGAAGTCGGTCACGGGGCTCTCCGTTGATGATCCGGTGGTCGAAAACCTTGCGGGTGTCTGAATCGGATCGCGGCATGTCATTGTATTGGTGTGGGTGCGCGATCGCGTCCGACCATTAAAGCGGTATGTGGTCCCCTTTTGCAACCAGATTCAGTTGTACGCTTTCGGTAACGGACCCTTGCACGTCACCGCGTGAGCCAAAGCAGGCCACACGCTGATTCGGCCCGTCAGATCGGGTACAATGTGGCGCAATTTTTGATCGTTTGCCCGGGGCGCCAGCGCCGGCTCACCGGCAAACGGAAAAAACCACAACCGATGAGAGCCAATATGACCACCGTGATTCGCCAGGACGACCTGATCGAAAGCGTTGCCGATGCGCTGCAGTTCATTTCCTACTATCACCCGAAGGATTTTATCCAGGCCGTCCACGAGGCCTACCTGCGGGAAGAATCCCAGGCGGCCAAGGACGCCATGGCCCAGATCCTGATCAACTCCCGCATGTGCGCCCAGGGCAAGCGTCCGATCTGTCAGGACACCGGCATCGTCACGGTCTTTGTTGAAGTCGGCATGGACGTGCAGTGGGACGCGCAGATGTCCCTGGACGACATGGTCAACGAAGGCGTGCGTCGCGCCTATACCCATCCGGACAACGTGCTGCGCGCCTCGGTCCTGGCGGATCCGGACGGCAAGCGCCAGAACACCAAGGACAACACGCCGGCGGTGATTCACCACAAGCTGGTGCCGGGCGACAAGGTTGAGGTGCACGTGGCGGCGAAGGGCGGTGGCTCTGAGGCCAAGTCCAAGTTCGCCATGCTGAACCCGTCCGATTCGGTGGTCGACTGGGTCCTGAAAATGGTTCCGCAGATGGGCGCGGGCTGGTGTCCGCCGGGCATGCTGGGCATCGGTATCGGCGGCACCGCTGAAAAGGCGATGGAGCTGGCCAAGGAATCCCTGCTGGACCCGATCGATATCCATGACCTGAAAGCTCGCGGCGCTTCTGATCGTTCCGAGGAACTGCGTCTGGAGCTGTTCGACAAGGTGAACGATCTGGGCATCGGTGCCCAGGGCCTGGGCGGCCTGACCACCGTGCTGGACGTGAAGGTCAAGGATTACCCGACCCACGCGGCCAACAAGCCGGTGGCGATCATCCCGAACTGCGCGGCGACCCGCCACGCCCACTTCGTGCTGGACGGCTCCGGCGCGTCACTGCAGACGCCGCCGAGCCTGGACGACTGGCCGGAGATTACCTGGGAAGTGGGCGACAACGTGCGTCGCGTCAACCTGGACACGGTGACGCCGGAAGACGTGCGCGACTGGAAGCCGGGCGAGACCGTCCTGCTGTCCGGCAAGATGCTGACCGGCCGTGACGCGGCCCACAAGAAGATGGTCGACATGATCGAGAAGGGCGAGAAGCTGCCGGTCGATCTGAAGGGCCGCTTCATCTACTACGTGGGCCCGGTCGATCCGGTGCGCGAGGAAGTGGTGGGCCCCGCGGGTCCGACCACCGCGACCCGCATGGACAAGTTCACCCACACCATGCTCGAGAAGACCGGCCTGACCGGCATGATCGGCAAGGCCGAGCGAGGCCAGGTGGCCATTGACGCCATCAAGGAGTTCGGCGCGGTCTACCTGATGGCCGTCGGCGGTTCGGCCTACCTGGTGTCCAAGGCGATCAAGAACGCCGAAGTGGTGGCCTTCGAGGAACTGGGTATGGAAGCCATCTACGAGTTCGAGGTGGAAGACATGCCGGTGACGGTTGCCGTCGATTCCAAGGGCAGCTCTGTGCACCAGACCGGCCCGGTCGAGTGGCACGAGAAGATCATTGCCGCCAAGGCGGTGTGATCGCCGGGACGTTCCGGTAACAAAAACGGGGCCTTGCTGAGGCCCCGTTTTTTTATGGCAGAAAGACAACCGTTCCAGCGAGACGATGAGAGCGGCGATTGTCGCTCTGACAGCGGCCAGCCCAGCCTAAGGCACTTCCTGTCCCCGCGCCGCTTCGAGCAGCGCAAACCAGTCCGTCCGTTTCAATTCCGCGTTCAGGCCCGCCAGGGCTTCCTCAATGCGACCCGGCTTCATCGAGCCCAGCACCGGCGTCGGCTGGCCCGGAATCATCCGCAGCCAGGCCACGGCCAGTGCGGTGGCGGACAGTCCGGTGTCCTCCTGCAGGCGTTTTAGCGTTTCGGCCAGCGCGCCTTCCTGCAAGGCGCCGCCGCCCAGCGGTGACCAGGCCAGCCAGTGCAGGTTGTCGCGCAGGTGCGCTTCGAGCGTGCCGTCGGACAGCGCGGCGTTGGCGCGCAGGGACAGTTCGCTCTGGTTGCACACCAGCGGCAGCTCGGTATTGGCCTGCAGCCAGCGCCACTGTTCCGGCAGGAAGTTGGAGACGCCGATACGCGCGACCTTGCCGGCCCGCACCGCGTCCTCCAGCGCCCGCGCCACGGACGCCGAGTCCATCAGCGGGTCGGGTCGATGGATCAGGAAGGTGTCGATCTGCTCCATGGCCAGGCGTTGCAGGGAAGCGTCGATAGCGCTGGCGACGTAGCCACCCTCGGCACGATAGTGCTTCACCACGCCGTCCCGGGCGTGGACGATGTCAGTCTTGGTGATGACCCGCAGGCGCTGGCGCAGTGCCGGACGGGCTCGCAGGGCCTCGCCGAACGCCGACTCGCACCGGGTGTCGCCGTAGATGTCGGCGTGGTCGAAGGTGTCCAGGCCCTGGTCCAGGCGGGCCTCGATCCAGTCGGCCAGGGCCGTTGGGCTGGCCAGGTCGGGGTAATCCGACAGGCGCATGAAACCAAGGATCAGGTCGGGGTAGGGCGATGTCATCAAGAGGACTCCTGTTGTTCTGGTATCACGCTAGCGTCGCGCGAAGGCGATGACCACGCGGTCGTCGTCGCTGACGCGGGAAAAGGTGTAGGGCGATTCGGACAGCTTCTGGTGCCGTCCGGCGCCGATCGCCGGGTGCCGTTGCCGGAACTGGCCGAGTTGACGCCAGTGCGCCAGGATAGCGGCGGTTTGCGGATCTTCAAGCGCGTTCCAGTTCATGTCCGAGCGGGTGCCCTGGTGCGGGTCCGAGCCGTTGGGCCCGTCCGCGCGGCCGCTCTCGTCCCCGTAGAAGACCTGCACGGTTCCGGGTGAAAAGAGCAGGGCGGCGGCCACGCGCTTTTGCAGCTGCGGGTCCTGGTGGGCCTCGCTGCTGAACAGCCGCGTGTCGTGGGAGGAAATGTAGCTCATCACGTTGAAGGGCGTGTCACCGTGCAGGGCGTCGCTGTACTCGGCGTAGATGCTGTCCATGTCCGGCAGGCACTCGGCGCCGGCCAGGGCGTCGTCCTGCAGGTCAAAGTTGATGATCGCGTCGAAGCCGTTGTCGTAATAGTGGCTGCGGGTCACCGAATGCGGGAAGACCTCGCCCACCATCCAGAAATCTTCGGCGGGCAGGACGGCGTCCGGATGGTCGGCCCGGTAGTCGTCCAGCGCTGCCTGGGCGGCGACTTTGAGCTCGGCCCAGGCTTCGGGCTCCACGTGCTTGACCGTGTCCACCCGGAAGCCGTCGATGCCGAAGCGGCGCACCCAGTCGCTGTGCCACTGGATCAGGTAGTCGCGCACCGTCGCGTTGGGCAGGTTGCGGGCTCGGCTATCGTCTTTTTCAGCCAGGAAGACGGGCAGGTCCACCGGTTCCTTCGAATCGGTGCGGAAATCCGGCAGGAAGGACAGGGAGCCCTTGACCGGATCGAGCGTCACGCTGGGCGCATCCGGATAGTCGGCAATGCCGGCACGGACCCAGTCCTTACCCCACCAGCGTGACCAGGCCGGATGATCGTAATCGATCAGGGCGTGGTAGGCGTGCAGGTTCTCCCAGGATTCCGGCTGCCAGTCGCCCCAGCGCTCGGGCAGGTATTTTTCGAAGCCCTCGAACAGACCGCCGAAACCGAAATCCTGCATGTCCTGCAGGGTGCTGTAGCCCGGGTGGTTCATGACGATGTCCATGACCACGCGGATGCCGCGCTGATGGGCCTGGTCCACCAGTTCCCGGAACTCTGCCTCCGTGCCGAAGGCGGCGTCCGGCCGCGTGAAATCCAGGGCGTAGTAGCCGTGGTAGCCGTAGTGGCGGAAGTCGCCCTGATCCCCGCCACCGACCCAGCCGTGGATCTGCTCCACCGGCGGTGAGATCCACAGGGCCTCCACGCCCAGCTCGGCCAGGTAATCCAGGCGGTCGGCGAGGCCGGCGAAGTCTCCGCCATGAAAGGTGCCGATGTCCTGCTCGCCGTCGTCGTGACGACCGTAGGCGTGGTCGTTGTCCGTGCGGCCGTTGGCAAAGCGGTCGGTGATGGCGAAATAGACCGTGGCGCCGGCCCACTCGAAGCTTTGCGGTTGTGGGTCGGCGGCCTCCAGCAGGATCAGGCCCTCGGCGTTGGGCGCCGGGGCGAGGGTAACCTGGCCGTCGCTGACCTGGACCCTGGCGCCGGAGTAGGCGTCGCGCAGCCATTCGCCCTCGCGGAAGGTGGAGCCGACCGGTATGCTGACCGGCTTTGTCGCGGCGGGGCAGATATCGGACTGCATCGCGCGTTGATTGCTGGGCTGGGCGGTGCTGTCGAGAGCGCCGTTGGCAGCGTGTCCGGCGCAGCCTGTCAATAGCGCGCAGGTTGCCGCCAGGAGGGGGAGTGGTTTCGTGGCCATCTGGAACTCCGGCTGTGGGTTGTTGTTGGGCGGGAAAGGCTGCCGCCGCTTGTTATAACGCCGCATGTAAGCAAAGCCGAAGCCGCTTGGGTAGACGGAAACGACTACGCCCCCTACTCCCCCGTTCTACGCCTCGGCGATTGAAATCAGGGCTGATGCCCGCATTGCGGTTTTTACGGACGATGACGATGATCGGAATAAATACAAACATTAAGTATCCGGTGCCGATGCCCTTCCGGTGTCACCGGACAAAAACAATAAGGCAGAGAACAGAAGAGGTACTGACACAATGAATCGCCGAAACTTTATCCGCAGCACCCTGGCTGTCTCCATGCTCGCGACAATGGGTGTTGTTTCTCCGGCCCAGGCGGAGATCGAAGAAGGAAAACTGGTCGTCTGGATCAACGGTGACAAGGGCTATAACGGCCTGCAGCAAGTGGGCGACTGGTTCGCCGAAGAAACCGGCATTCCCGTCGAGGTCGCTCATCCCGACAGCGCGACCGACAAGTTCCAGCAGGCCGCTGCTACCGGCAACGGTCCCGACATTTTCATCTGGGCCCACGACCGCTTCGGCGAATGGGCGCAAAGCGGCCTGATCGCCGAGCTCAACCCCTCCCAGTCCACTCGCGACGCCAGCTATGACTTCACCTGGGATGCGGTGACCGTCGACGGCAAGGTGTACGGCTATCCCATGGCCGTGGAGTCCATCGGCCTGATCTACAACAAGGATCTGGTGCCCGAGCCGCCGAAGACCTTCGAGGAAATCCCCGCGCTGGACAAGAAACTCGCCGAACAGGGCAAGAAGGCCATCCTCTGGGATTACAACAACACCTACTTCACCTGGCCGCTCCTGGCCGCCGACGGCGGTTACATCTTCAAGGAAACCGCCAACGGCTATGACGTCGGCGACACCGGCGTGAATACCGACGGCGCTGTGGCCGGCGCGCAGGTACTGGCCGACCTGATCGAGCAGGGCGTGATGCCACGCGGTGCGGACTATGGCGCCATGGATGCCCAGTTCAACAAGGGCGAACTGGCGATGATGATCAACGGTCCCTGGGCCTGGGCCAACCTGAAGAAAAGCGGCATCGACTTCGGCGTGACCACGCTGCCGACCATCAACGGTGAAACACCCAAGCCGATGGTGGGTGTCATGGCGGCAACCCTGAACAGTGCCAGCCCCAACAAGGACTTGGCCGTGGAGTTCCTGGAGAACTACGCGCTGTCCGTCAAGGGTCTGAAGATGGTGGACGACGACGTGCCTCTGGGTGCTGTCGCCAACAAGGAACTGATGGACGAGCTGTCCGCCGGCAACCCGCACATCAAGGCGACTTTCGAGAACGCCGAGCTGGGCGAGCCGATGCCGAGCGTGCCGGCCATGGGTGCCTTCTGGTCGTCCATGGCACCGGCCCTGCAGAACATCACCTCCGGCCGTCAGAGCGTCCAGGAAGCCCTGGATACCGCGGCCAACCGAATCACCCGATAAAAAGCCTCTGACCGGCGGCGGCTTCGGCCGCTGCCGGATGCGGTCGTGCGTGAACGACCCGCAGGCGACAATCGACGGGGCTGACTACAATGCTAAGTGACACGCTGTCCTACCCGCGCACAGCCAACAGACCTTTCATGAGCCGAAATCTTCTTAAGTGGGGCGTCCTGGCCGCCGTGGTCGGCATGGCGCTCTACCTGATCTTTGCCCTCTACGCCCAGCGCGAATTCGTGTTCGCGATGCTGTTCCTGGTGCTGACCGCCTCGGCGGTCTTTGTCTTCGTCAACCGCCGCATGTACGCCCATCGCTACATTTACCCGGCGGTGGCCGGCATGGCGGTTTTCGTCGTGTTCCCGCTGCTCTACACCGTAGGCATCGGCTTCACCAACTACAGTGCCAGTAACCTGCTGAGCTTCGAGCGGGTGCAGGAAAACCTGCTGGGCCGCTCCTACCAGTCCGAGTCGGCGCGCTATCCCTACGAGCTGTATCAGACTGGCGAGGGCTACGTGATGGTGCTGGAAGGGCAGGGCCGGTCCCTGCGTTCCGCTCCTTTCCAACTGGACGGCGAAACCACCGTGGGCGTCGAGCCAGGCGTGGCGCCGGCCGGCGAGCCGCTGCAGATTCGCGACATCATCCAGCAGCGGGACGCACTCAAATCCCTGAGCCTGACGCTGGAGGACGGGCGCGAGCTGACCATGGCGAGCCTGCGCGCGTTCGCGGCGATCCAGCCGCTGTACGAGAAGAGCGGCAACGACACCCTGACCAACACTCGCACCGGGGAGGTCTATTTCCCCAATAACGACGCCGGTTTCTACGAGACTGCCGAGGGCGAGCGACTGGTGCCGGGCTGGACCGTCAACACCGGCTGGGACAACTACCTGAAGGTCATCACCGATCCGTCGATCAGCGGCCCGTTCGTGCAGATTTTCATCTGGACACTGCTGTTCTCGGTGGGCACGGTGGTCTTCACGCTGGTGCTGGGGCTGCTGCTGGCCAACCTGCTGCAGTGGGACCAGATCCGCGCCAAAGGCTTCTACCGCACCATGCTGATCCTGCCATACGCGGTGCCGGCGTTTATCTCGATTCTCGTTTTCAAGGGCCTGTTCAACCAGAACTTCGGTGAGATCAACCTGGTGCTTGAGAACCTGTTTGGCATGCGCCCGGACTGGTTCAGCGACCCGGCCATGGCGCGGACGATGATTCTGATCGTCAACACCTGGCTCGGCTACCCCTACATGATGCTGCTGTGCATGGGGCTGCTGCAGGCGATCCCGAGGGACCTGTATGAGGCTTCGGCCATGGACGGCGCGGGCCCGATCAACAACCTGATGAACATCACGTTCCCGTTGATCCTCAAGCCCCTGGCACCGTTGCTGATCGCCAGCTTCGCCTTCAACTTCAACAACTTCGTATTGATTGCCCTGTTGACCGGCGGCGCGCCCGACATCATCGGTGCTAGCACCCCGGCGGGCACGACCGACCTGCTGGTGAGCTACACCTACCGCATTGCCTTCCAGGATTCCGGCCAGAACTTTGGTCTGGCGGCGGCGATCGCGACGGTCATCTTCCTGGTGGTGGGGGCGTTGTCCCTGATCAACCTCAAACTGTCCAAAGTCAAGGTCTAGGAGGCGGCTATGGCGATGGTAGAACCGCGTTCGACGAAATACCGGGTGCTGGCCTCACACCTGGGCCTGCTGTGCTTTATCGCACTGATCCTGTTCCCGCTGCTGATGGTGATTTCCATCTCCTTCCGCAGCGGTAACTTTGCCACCGGCAGTCTGCTGCCGGAAACGCCCTCGCTGGAACACTGGTCCCTGGCGCTGGGTATCCCGTACACCGATGCGGCGGGTAACGTGACCCAGCCGCCGTTCCCGGTGCTGCTGTGGCTGTGGAACTCCATCAAGGTGGCGGTGATCTCGTCCGTGCTGATCCTGGCCTTGTCCACCACGGCGGCCTACGCCTTCGCGCGCATGCGTTTTGCCGGTAAGGGCTTTGTCCTGAAGTCGATGCTGATTTTCCAGATGTTCCCGCCGGTGCTGTCGCTGGTGGCGCTGTACGCGCTTTTCGATGAAATCGGCAACCACGTCAGCTGGCTGGGGCTGAATACCCACGGCGCGGTAATCGTGGCGTCGCTGGGCGGTATGGCGCTACACATCTGGACGATCAAGGGCTACTTCGACTCCATCGATCGATCCCTGGAGGAGGCGGCCATCGTCGACGGTGCCACCACCTGGCAGGCGTTCCGCTACATCCTGCTGCCGCTGTCGGTGCCGATCTTGATGGTGGTGTTCATCCTGGCGTTCATCATGACCATTATGGAATACCCGATGGCCTCGATCCTGCTGGTGGACACCGACAAGCTCACGCTGGCGGTCGGGGCTCAGCAGTACCTTTACGAGCAGAACTACCTGTGGGGCGATTTCGCCGCCGCGGCGGTGCTGTCGGGGCTGCCGATCACGTTGATCTTCCTGTATTGCCAGAAATGGATCGTCGGCGGGCTCACCGCCGGTGGCGTCAAGGGCTAGCGATCCCCGCGGGCGGGCTGCCTGGTGGCCCGTCCGCCTGCTTGCGCGGACGTTGTTGCGTCTTCCACCTTTGCTCCTCCTCCTACGCGACCCCGGATATAGGCTGTTCCGGGGCTTTTTGCGTTATGGCCCCATGCGTTCCCGCAAACATGTCGCCGAAGCTTAAGCTTCGGAGGGCGTGAAGGGCCCGATTCCCTCCCTCGGATTGGAAAGCCCCTCCTGCGACGCCTCAAAAGATCGATTGAAGCTCATGGAAACCCTTGCTGAAGAAGGGGCAGGTAGGCCCTGGCCGGGATAGAAGGCCATGGAGGGAGGTGTGTTACGGCATAGGCGGGGGGTATGGGCTTCTTTATCCAGTTGGCCGTCTTGCGATAGGCGGCTCGCGTACTCCGGATCTCATCAGCTAAGGAATTCGGGCTCCAGTGGGAAGCGAAGGGATACCCTCGCCTACGCTGCTATTAACGGCCGTCCCTGGCCGTAATAGCGACCAGGACGTCCCTGTCCTTCCTTCGGCGAGGGTATCCCTTCGCTTCTTTCAGGCTTGGGAGTTTTACCGCCGTTGGCTCTTGGTTGCTTGCAGGATGAAGCAAGGGGCCCTTTAGAGGGCCCTCCGGAGCTTATGCTTCGGCGGCATGTTGTGGGGGAGGTACCGGGGGAGCAGGCGAAAAAAAGCCCGCGGCGAGGCGGGCGATAACGTGACAAATGGTCAAAAAGAGTGTGAGGAGATCGTCGATCAGAGATCGACACACGGCTCGTGGAAGAGCCGTGGACAAGCCGCGCCGTCCTGACGGAACAGGTGGCACATCTCCGGCTTGATACCGATGGTGACGGGATCGCCTTCCTGCACGGGGTTGGTCCCCTCGGTGCGCATGGTGATGATGCCGTCAATGCCTTCGACGTTCAGGTGGACCAGGGTCTGGTAGCCGAGCCGCTCGACCACGTTGACGGTTCCCTGAATGGACATGGCACTGTCTTCCTGCGCGGAAAAGTGCTCCGGCCGAATGCCCAATGTGACCGTTTCCCCGGCGGAAAGTTCGCCGCCGTTAATCGGTAGTGTCATCTGCGTGGCGCCCGGCAGGTTCACGGTGACTTCCTGGCTGCTGGCGTCGGCCACATCGCAGTCGATGAAGTTCATCTTGGGGGAGCCGATGAAGCCCGCCACAAAGCGGTTGGCCGGATAGTGGTACAGTTCCAGCGGTTTGCCCACCTGGGCGATGGCGCCGCCGTCGAGGGCGACGATCTTGTCCGCCATGGTCATGGCTTCCACCTGGTCGTGGGTCACGTAGATCATGGTGGCACCCAGGCGTTTGTGCAGGCTGGAAATCTCGATGCGCATCTGCACACGCAGGGAGGCGTCCAGGTTGGACAGCGGCTCGTCGAACAGGAACACCGCGGGCTCGCGCACGATGGTGCGGCCAATGGCCACGCGCTGGCGCTGCCCGCCGGACAGATCCTTGGGTTTGCGCTCCAGCAGGTTGTCCAGTTGCAGCAGGCGGGCGGCGTCCTGTACGCGACGGTCGATCTCATCCTTTTTCACGCTGGCCAGCTTGAGCCCGAAAGCCATGTTCTCGGCCACGTCCATGTGCGGGTAGAGGGCGTAGGACTGGAACACCATGCCCACTTCACGATCCTTGGGCGGCTTGTCGTTGACCCTTTCGTTGCCGATGAACAGCTCGCCGTCGGAGATGTCCTCAAGGCCTGCGATCATGCGCAACAGGGTGGACTTGCCGCAGCCCGACGGGCCGACGAACACCACGAACTCGCCGTCCTGAATGTCCAGGTTCACGTTGCGGGTGACTTCGGCATGGCCGAAGCGCTTGTAGACGTTTCTGAGAGTGACGCTTGCCATAGTCCTGATTCTTCGTTGTCGGTCTTGATTCGTCCGGGGCACAGGGCCCCGGTACCGTACGGCTTATACTTCGGCGACACCGGCGCCATAAGCCGGCAGGGTCACCTGGGTTCCCTGCCAGTCGCCTTTCAGGCAACCCGGTGTGCCGGTGATCGGCTGCGCGGAGGCCGGCAAATCCAGTGTGACGCTTTCGCTGCCGAAGTTCAGCGCGACCAGCAGGTGCCGGTCGCCGTCGCGGCGGCTGAACAGCAGGGTGTCGGCCGGGCTGTCGTGGAATTCGATGGCGCCGGCCAGCAACACGTCCTGCTCACGGCGCCAGCCCAGGAAGGCCCGGTAGGCGTTGAGCACCGAGTCCGGAGCCGCGCCCTGGACGTCAATGGCGGCCGCCTTGTGATCCGCGGCCACCGGAAGCCAGGGCTTGCCGGACGAGAAGCCCGCCTGGTCCGCATCGTGCTGCCACGGCATGGGCGTGCGGCAGCCATCGCGGCCCTTGTACTCCGGCCAGAAACTGATGCCGTAGGGATCCACCAGATCCTCGAACGCCAGCTCGGCTTCGGTCAGCCCCAGTTCCTCGCCCTGGTACAGGCAGACGCTGCCACGCAGGGTCAGCAGGGCGATCATGAACAGCTTGAGCTGCTCCGGCGACTGGGCGCGCCAGCGGCTGGCGACGCGGGCCACATCGTGGTTACCGATCGCCCAGCAGGGCCAGCCGTCGGTCAGGTTGGATTCGATGGTCTCCACCGTGTGGCGGATAAAATCGGCGCCGGTCTGCTCGGTGAGCAGGTCGAACGAGTAGGCCATGTGCAGCTTGTCGCCGTTGCCGGTGTAATCCGCCATGGTCTGCAGTGAATTGTCGTCGCCGATCTCGCCGACCGTGGTCGTGCCCGGATACTCGTCGAGCAGCGCGCGCAGACGCTGCAGGAACACGAGGTTCTCCGGCTGTGTCTTGTCGTACTTGTGGTACTGGTAGGCGTAGGGGTTTTCCTTGCGCACGCCGATAGAGGCTTCCTGAACCGCCTGGCTGGGCGGGTTGTCACGCAGCTCGGGATCGTGGAAGCAGAAGTTGATGGCGTCCAGGCGGAACCCGTCCACGCCGCGCTCCAGCCAGAAGCGCACTTCCTCGAGCATCTGGTCCTGCAGCTCCGGGTTATGGAAGTTCAGGTCCGGCTGGCTGGCCAGGAAGTTGTGCAGGTAGTACTGGCGGCGACGGCTGTCCCAGGCCCAGGCGGAGCCGCCGAAGACGGACAGCCAGTTGTTGGGCGGCGTGCCGTCCTCGCGGGCGTCCGCCCAGACGTACCAGTCCGCCTTGGGATTGTCGCGGCTGGCGCGGCTTTCCTTGAACCAGGCATGCTGGTCGGAGGAATGGCTGAGCACTTGGTCGATCATGATTTTCAGGCCGCGCTGGTGCGCTTCGGCGATCAGCTTGTCCAGGTCGTCCAGTGTCCCGAAGATAGGATCCACGCCGCGGTAGTCGGATACGTCATAGCCGAAATCTTTCATCGGGGAGGTGAAGAAAGGGGACAGCCAGATGGCGTCCACGTTCAGGTCGGCGATGTAATCCAGTTTGGCGGTCACGCCCGGCAGATCGCCGATACCGTCGCCGTTGGAATCGAAGAAGCTGCGTGGATAGACCTGGTAGATGACGGCGCCGCGCCACCAGTCGGAATCGGTTCTTGTCATGCCTCACTCACTACAAAGTCGGTTGGGGGGAAGGAGTCCCTTGTTCTTGTCATCGCTTTATGGTGCGCGCTTGTGCTGGCCCGGGCATCCTCCCGGCGGTAATTATGGTGGCGTAGTCCGGGGGAGGAGAGGGGCGGAGGAGCTTCCCGGCGTTGGGCGGGCCGGCGCCCCGGAGTCCGTCCCCGTCGGCTTTCGCATCACTCCCCCTGTATCTTGCTGAGCAGGTCGCGGGCCAGTTCGATGGCTTCCGAGCGGTGCGTGATGTTCTGTTTCTGATAGAGGCTACGGATGTGCGTCTTGACGGTGGTCGCCGCCACTTTCAGATGTTCGGCAATCTGGTCGTTGGACAGGCCGGCGTGGATCAGGCTGAGAATCTGCCACTCACGCCGGGTCAGCGGCGAGGTGCGGATCAGTTCGGGCACGTCCGGACGGTCGATGATGTCCTGAATGATGGCTTCGTCCAGGGTAATGCGGATGGCCCGGCTGAAATCACGCTGCTGCTGGGAAAGCTGGATCAGACGCTCCGCCCGCTGCAGTTCCATACCGTCGATCAACTGGTCGCTGATCAGGCCCTTGAGGACATTGATCAGCACCTTGCCCAGGCGCAGGAAGCTGCCCACGGCGCCGGTGGTGCTGGCCAGGGTCAGCGCCTCGCGCATGTGGTGCAGGGCCTGGTCGCGGTTCTCCAGCTGCCAGTAGAGATGCGACAGGGCGATGTGGTTGCGGTTGAGGTCCGTCTGCAGGCCGGTGCGCTCGGCCACCTGCTGCAATCCCTCGAGAATCGGGCGGGCCTTCTCCGGCTGCTCCAGGCTGAGGTAGGCGCGAGCCCAGTTGCGGGCATTGCATTGCAGGAAGTGGTTGGTGGCGTCGTCGATGGTGTACTCCGGCGCCGCCGTCAGCCAGCGCTGGATGGCATCGCGGTCACGCACCGCATCCCAGAAAGAGAGCATGGTGGCGTGCGAGTTGGCGACCCAGTCGATGTGGTATTCGCCGGAGGCCAGCATCTTCTGGATCTTCTGCACGTAGTCGGCGCACAGGGTCTGGCGCCCACGGGCCTGGGCCACCTTGGCCAGGGTGGTGTAGCTCTGCAGGTGCCAGCGCTCGCCCTGGGCTTCGAGGATCTCGATGCCCTGCAGGGCGCAGCGCTCGGCGTTCTCAAGATGATGCCATTCCCACATGACCTGGCTGCGGATGCGGAACAGGAATTCCAGAATCGGGAGGTGGTGCAGGTGATGCTCTTCAGCATACTGGAACGCGCGCTCCTGGACGTTATAGGCTTTCTGCAGCAGGCCCATGGCAACGCTGATTTCCGACTGCTGGCACAAGGCCCAGATCACGTTCTGGTGGGCGCCGTGGGCGCGCGCCAGGGTTTCGGTTTCCTGCATTCGCGCCAGGGCTTCCTTGAGGTGGCCTTCGACGAACAGAGCTTCGCCCATCACCGACGCGGCGGCCACCTTGGACGTGGGCAGAAAGCGAGCCTCCTGTTCCAGGGCGTCGGTGGCCAACCCCAGCGCGGTGTGTGAGTCGCCGAAGTTCATCGCCACCTGGGCGCGCACGGCACTGAATTCGCATTGCACCGAACGCAGGTCGTCCTCGCTCAGATGCTCCTTGAGCTTGGCTTCCGCCGCGGCCAGCCACTGCTCCACCTCGTCCGACTTGTACTGACTCTGTGCCACCCAGGCGCGCAGCAGGGTGAGCATGGGCTCGTCGGCGATACTCGCCGGAGACAGGGCGTCCAGGCACTGTTGCAGCAGGGTGAACAGCCCCTCTGTAAAGAAGGAGCGGCCGTGTTGCTTGAGCAGACTGACGATGCGTTCCGGGTCCTGGGCCTTCACGGCGTGGCGGGCGGCGTCCTCGGGGCTGCCCATCTCGCGCCAGGCATCACAGGCTTTCTGGTGCAGGCTGCGAGGGTTTTCCTGGGCCGAGCAGGCCAGCAGGTGGCGCAGGTAGGCGCTGAACAGTGGGTGGTAGCGGAACCAGAGGCCGCTGCTGTCCAGTGCCATGACGAAATAGCCGCGGCTGATCAGCTGGTTGAGCAGGGCCTGGCCGTCGCTGTGGCCGGCCACGCGCATGGCCAGGAAAGCGTTGAACCGGTCCAGGATGCTGGTGCGTAACAGGAAGCCCAGGGCATCGGTATCCAGCTGGCGGCCGATGAGTTCGTCGAAATAGTCGAAGATGAACTGGTTGCCGTCCTCGAATTGCTCCACCATGGTGTTGAATTCGACGCTGGTGTGGGCGTGCGCGGCCACCAGTTGCAGGGCGGAAATCCAGCCCTCCACCCGTCGCACGGCGCGCTCGATGCTCTCGCGGGAGACCTCGTAGCGCAGCCGGCTTTCGAAATAGTGCTGGGCTTCGTCGGCGTCGAAGCCCAGATCGCGGGCGGTGATTTCCAGCATGCGTCCCTGCATGCGTAACTGCGCCACGCCGATCGGCGGCGCAGTGCGGGTCAGCAGGACCAGTACCAGGTAGCCGGGCTGGTGACGCAGCAGGAAACGGATGGCATCGTGGATCTCGGGCGATGTCATCAAGTGGTAATCGTCGAGGACTAGGTAAAGAGGGTCTGCCTCGAGCGGCATCTCGGCCAGCAGATGGGTCAGGAATGCCTGCAGGTTATCGAAGCCTGTGTCCGAGAGCGTCTTTACGGTTTGCGGACAGGTGCCCGGTCGCGCTTCTTCCAGGGCGTGTGCCAGGTAGGCGGCGAACAGGGCAGGGTCGTTGTCGGGCGCATCGAGACGGAACCAGGCGCTGTCGGCCTGGAGCGCTGCCAACCGTTCGGCCAGGGTGGTGGTTTTGCCATAGCCGGCCGGCGCCTGTACGAGAAGCAGGCCTACGCTATTCGTTTCATGCAGCACGTCATTGAATTTTTCCCGGCTAATGAGCGCCGTTGGGGCTTGTGGTGATAAGGTTTTGGCGCTGATGAAGGTGCGCTGACCGGGCTCGACTGTTGTTGTCATGACCATCTGGATCAAGCTCTTTTGTTGTAAATAATAGCAAAAAAACCCTATTATAGAGCGCCTCAAATATACATTGATTTATTAATTACTACAAAAGTCGTAGGACTTAACAGGGCCGCGTTCTGGTATAAGGTCGCCTGGCTTACGCCAACCCTGATCGGTAGTGGTTCCCTCCGATGGTAGTGGTTCCCGCCATTATGAACAGGTTCGCTCCGTAACGACCAGTCATTCACCAAGCCGGGTCGCGCCCAGCTTCCGCACGAGGAGATATTGAATGTTGCATGATGAAGATCCGACGGAAACCGGGGAATGGATTGAATCCCTCGAATCCGTACTGAGTGAGGAAGGGCTTGACCGGGCAGCATTTCTGCTTGAGCGTCTGGGCGAGCGTGCCAGCCGGGAAGGTACGATGCTGCCGTACAGCGTCAACACGCCGTACCGCAACACGATCCCCGCCAGTCGCGAGGCGCGTATGCCGGGTGACCTGTTCATGGAGCGTCGTATCCGCTCCCTGATCCGCTGGAACGCCCTGGCCACGGTTATCCGGGCCAACAAGCGTCCGGGCGAGCTGGGTGGCCATATCCACTCTTTCTCATCCATCGCCACTCTGATGGATGTGGGCTACAACTACTTCTTCCACGCCGGCGATGAAACCCGCGAAGGCGACCTGGTGTACTTCCAGGGCCATATCTCGCCGGGCATCTACGCGCGTTCCTACCTGGAAGGCCGACTGAGCGAAGAGCAGCTGGACAACTTCCGTAACGAGGTGGACGGCAACGGCCTGTCTTCCTATCCGCACCCCTGGCTGATGCCGGATTACTGGCAATTCCCGACTGTATCCATGGGTCTGGGCCCGATCCAGGCGATCTACCAGGCGCACGTGATGAAGTACCTGCAGAACCGCGAGCAGACGCAGGGCGCGGACCGCAAGGTATGGTGCTTCATTGGTGACGGTGAGTGCGACGAGCCGGAAACGCTGGGTGCCATCGGTCTGGCCGGTCGAGAGAAGCTCGACAACCTCATTTTCGTGGTCAACTGCAACCTGCAGCGCCTGGATGGCCCGGTGCGCGGTAACGGCAAGATCATCCAGGAGCTGGAAGGCATCTTCCGTGGCGCCAACTGGAACGTGCTCAAGGTTGTCTGGGGCCGCCTGTGGGATCCGTTGTTCGAACAGGACGACGATGGCCGCATGCAGAAGGTCATGGACGAAGCCGTCGATGGCGAGATGCAGAACTTCAAGTCCAACGGCGGTGGCTACGTGCGCCAGAACTTCTTCGGTCGCGATCCGGAGCTGCTCAAGCGCGTCGAGCACATGTCCGACGACGACATCTACGCCCTGAACCGCGGCGGCCACGACCCGTACAAGGTCTACGCGGCTTATCACGAAGCGGTCAACCACAAGGGTGGCCCGACCGTGATCCTGGCCCACACCATCAAGGGCTACGGCTTCGGCGAACAAGGCCAGGCGCAGAACACCGCGCACCAGCAGAAGAAGCTGAGCATGGAAACCATCAAGGAATTCCGTGACCGCTTCGGTGTGCCCATTTCCGACGACGAAATCGAAGGCATGCCGTACTACCGTCCGGCGCCGGATTCCCCGGAAATGCAGTACATGAAGAAGATGCGCGACAAACTGGGCGGCAGCCTGCCGCGTCGTCGCACCGAGAGTCAGCCGCTGACTATCCCGCCGCTGGAGAACTTCAAGGCGCAGCTGGAATCCAGTGGCGACCGCGAGCTGTCCACGACGATGGCGTTCGTGCGCATGCTGGGCACGCTGATCAAAGACAAGCAGATTGGTTCCCGAGTGGTGCCGATCGTGCCGGACGAAGCCCGTACTTTCGGTATGGACGGTATGTTCCGCCAGGTCGGGCTGTACACGGCCGAGGGGCAGAAGTACACGCCCAACGACCGTAACCAGATCATGTACTACCGTGAGGACCGCAAGGGCCAGATCCTGCAGGAAGGCATCAACGAAGCCGGTGCCATGTCCGCCTGGATTGCCGCCGCGACGTCCTACAGCACCAACGACTACCCGCTGATCCCGTTCTACATCTTCTACTCGATGTTCGGTTTCCAGCGTGTCGGCGACCTGTGCTGGGCTGCTGGTGACATGCGTTCCCGCGGCTTCCTGCTGGGTGGTACCGCCGGCCGGACCACGCTGAACGGCGAAGGCCTGCAGCACCAGGACGGCCACAGCCACGTGCTGTCCGCCACCGTGCCGAACTGCGTGTCCTATGACCCGACGTTCGCCTACGAAATCGCGGTCATCGTGCGCCACGGCATGCAGCGCATGTACGGCGACAACGAGGACGTGTACTACTACATCACCCTGATGAACGAGAACTACGCGCACCCGGCCATGCCGGAAGGCGTGGAAGACGGCATCATCCGGGGTATCTACAAGCTGGAAGAGAACGGCGGCAAGAAAGCCAAGCACTCTGTACGCCTGATGGGCAGCGGCACCATCCTCAATGAGGTGCGTGAAGCCGGCAAGATCCTGGCGGAGAAGTACGACGTGGCCTCCGACGTCTACAGCGTCACCAGCTTCAACGAGCTGGCGCGCGACGGCCGTCACATCGACCGCTGGAACCGCCTGCATCCGGCGTCCCGTCCGCGCACACCGTACATTGAGGAAGTGCTGGGCGACTCCGATGCGCCGGTGATCGCATCCACCGACTACATGCGCCTGTACGCCGACCAGGTTCGCGCCTGGGTCAAGGGCGACTATACCGTGTTGGGCACCGACGGCTTCGGCCGCAGTGACACCCGCGAGAAGCTGCGTCGTCACTTCGAAGTCGACCGTGGCCACGTCGTGGTTGCCGCACTGGGCTCCCTGGCACGCCAGGGCAAGATCAAGCCTGAAGTGGTCGAGGATGCCATCCGCGAATTCGGCATCGATGCCGACGCGACCGATCCCGTTCTGAAGTAAACCGGCAAGGAGACACAGCATCATGGCAGAAGATATTCGTGTTCCCGACCTGGGTGGTTCGGAATCGGTCGAAGTCATCGAGATCAGCGTCAAAGTGGGCGATACCGTGGCCGAAGAGGATCCCATCCTGGTCCTGGAATCGGACAAGGCCAGCGTCGAGCTGCCGGCACCCAAGGGCGGCAAGATCACCGCGCTGAACGTCAGCGTCGGTGACAGCCTCAGCGAGGGTGACGTGGTTGGCCAGATCGAAGCGGGCGAGGGCGAAACCGCCGACAGCGCCGCTGAAGAGGACGCCCCGGCCAAGGCTGAAGCCGAGCCGGCTCCGGCCCAGGAAGAAGCGCCGGCCCCAAGCTCGGGCGGCGGTGTCGAAGACATCGTCGTGCCGGACCTGGGCGGTGCCGATTCCGTCGAAGTCATCGAAATCAGCGCGAAGGTCGGTGACAGCCTGGAGGCGGAGGACGCCATCCTGGTGGTCGAGTCCGACAAGGCATCGGTGGAACTGCCGGCGCCGGCGGGCGGCACCCTCAAGGCGCTGTCCGTGAGCGTGGGTGACAGCATCAGCGAAGGCGACGTGATCGGCCAGATCGAAACCGCGGGCGGATCCGCGCCGGCGGCGGCCGAGTCCGCTCCGGCTGCCGAGAAACCGGCCGAAGCACCGGCGGCGTCTGCGCCTGCTGCGTCCGGCGGTGGCAGCGAAGACATCGTGGTGCCCGACCTGGGTGGTGCCGACTCGGTGGAAGTCATCGAGATCAGCGTCGCAGCAGGCGACGACGTGGCCGAGGAAGACCCGATCCTGGTGGTCGAATCCGACAAGGCCTCCGTCGAACTGCCGGCTCCGGCCGCGGGTAAAGTCAAGGCCATCAGCGTCAGCGTTGGTGATCGCATCAGCGAAGGCGACGTGGTTGGCCAGATCGAGACCAGCGGCGGCGCTGCCGCACCGGCTCCGGCGGCCCAGCCGGAGTCCAGGCCGGCAGCCCCGGCCAAGTCCGAACCGGCGCCGGCCAGCCAACCGACGGCTGCGGCTGAGCCGGCGGCCAAGTCGGGCAAGAAGGTTCACGCTGGCCCGGCGGTGCGCCGTCTGGCGCGGGAACTGGGCGCCGACCTGGGCCGCATCCAGGGCAGTGGTCCCAAGAACCGCATCCTCAAAGAGGACGTCGAGAAGTACATCAAGCAGGCTCTGGCCAAGGTGCAGCAGGATGCGTCTCCGGCCGGGGCGGGCTTGCCGGCGGTGAAACTGCCGGACTTCAGCCAGTTCGGTGAGATCGAGCGCCAGAGCATGAGCCGCCTGATGAAGCTGACGGCGGACAGCATGCAGCGCAGCTGGCTCAACGTGCCGCACGTGACCCAGTTTGAGGAAGCCGACATCACCGAGATGGAGGACTTCCGCAAGTCGAAGAAAGCCGAAGGTGAGAAGCGCGGCGTGAAGCTGACGCCCATGGCGTTCCTGCTGAAGATCTGCGCCAAGGCACTGGCCGAGCACCCGAACTTCAACGTGTCCCTGGACATGGAGAAGAAGGAAGTCATCCAGAAGCGCTACATCCACATCGGCATCGCCGTGGATACGCCGGATGGCCTGGTGGTTCCGGTGATTCGCAACGTCGACCAGAAGGGCCTGTGGGAGCTGGCGGAAGAGTGCCAGGTCATGGCCCAGAAAGCGCGCGACAAGAAGCTGGGCCCCAAGGACATGCAGGGTGCCTGCTTCACCATCACCAGCCTCGGCGGCATTGGCGGCACGGCGTTCACGCCGATCGTCAACACGCCGGAAGTGGCAATCCTGGGTGTTTCCAAGTCCAAGATGGCCCCGGTCTGGGACGGCTCCGCCTTCCAGCCGCGGCTGATGCTGCCGCTGTCGCTGTCGTACGACCATCGTGCGATCAACGGCGCTGACGCGGCCCGGTTCACCAACACGCTGCGGGCGGGTCTGGAAGACCTGCGTCATCTGCTGCTGTAAACCGGCCTGTTACGGGCACCCGCCGGCCGGCGGGTGCCCGGATTTCCTTCCCGATTTCCGCTTTTCCCTCTCTGCAATGATCAGCCACTGTCTCTGGCGGCTTTCGTTCGCCTGTCATTCCACGGCGTGAACTGGCTCGCAAAAGCGGTGCCCGCAAGCCGATCCGGCTCTACCGAATGAGGCACAGTTATCTTTAAGCGCGGTATCGATTCGGTATCTTCCCGTTACAAGATGTAACGCCAGGCACGCGCACAACAATGATAACGACCGCCGCGCAGAGCGCACCGACCGCTAATCAGACAATCCAATGTGCTCCAGAAGACCTGTGCCCATTTAACAGGGAAGCGATATTGCCATGATGCTGGTCCTGGCCGGGTCCTTGCTGACATTCGCGATGGTCCGGGAAGCTACCGACGTGGAACCCTTCGGCCCACGGGACATCGTGATCGAACAGGATTACGACGCCTCGCCACAGACCCTGCGTAGCGAGTTCACCGTGGCGCCTCTGGTCGAACAGCGCTATCGCCATATCGTGCGCCAGGCCTACGACTACAGTTGCGGTTCGGCCGCGCTGACCACGGTGCTGCGCTATTACCTGGGGCGCAACCTGAACGAGCGCCAGGTAATGGAGGGGCTGCTCCACTACGGCGAGAGCGAACGGATCGTGCAGCGCCGCGCCTTCTCCATGCTCGACATGAAACGGCTGGTCACCGCGCTGGGTTATCCCTCAGGGGGGTTCCGCGCCAACGTCGAAGACCTCCGGGAGCTGGATCATCCGGCCATCGTTCCCATTCATCATGCCGGCTTCAAGCATTTCGTGGTGCTGCGCGCGATCCGCGACGATCGGGTTTTCCTGGCGGATCCGTCCATCGGCAACATTTCCTTTCCGCTGGTTCAGTTTGAGGAAAAGTGGGACGACAACGTCCTGTTCATCGTGTTTCCCGGCGAAGAGAAGCCGCTCGATGTGCTTCAGCTGAGCGACGAGGACATGCGTTTTGTCGACGACCAGACGATGACGCTGTTGGCGATGGACACCATTCCTGATTTTTACGAGGCGACCGAACGTCGCATCAACAATCTGCTGGAACAACAGAAGAACAATCCTGACGGCACGGTCGAGAACACCCGCAAACAACTCTATTACCGCCGCAACTGATTGCGGGAGCGGGGCCCGTCAGCCAGACCTATTCCAAGAATAAAAGGGAACTCGGATGAAGCGTTGGGTAGTGCGAGGTTTGATCATCTTTTCCGCCGCCGGCCAGCCGATGCTGGCGCTGGCACAGGACGACAACGCCGATCAGGCGCGAGAAGCCCTGTCCAGGCAGGAGGGGGACGAGGATGCCACCAAACAGCTGGAGGAAGTCTTCGAGTCCGCGGAGAAAAACTATTCGCTGCAGGCGGAGGGCACTCACGCCCTGACATACTCGTTCGATTATTCCTACACCGGCGACCAGCGGCTGGACCTGGAAATCTCCGATGGCTCGGTACGGAACCTGGACATCGTGCCGTCCGCCACCCACAGCTTCACCAACGCCTTTTCCTACGATTATGGCCTGTTCGACAACCTGACCATCGGTGCGCGACTGCCGCTGGTGGTCAAGTACGACACCCAGGACGAGCTGGAAATCTACGACGTGGGCGACGTTTCTTTCACCGCCCGCTGGCAGCCCAGCGCCTACGTGCCGGGCCAGATGTCCACCACGCTGTTTACCTCGATCACCACCAAGACCGGGGTCAGTCCCTACGAGATTGATATCCGGCGGCAGCTCTCGACCGGCTCGGGCTATTACACGGTGTCCGGCGGGGCCAGCCTGTCCAAGGTGCTCGATCCGGTGGTGCTGTTCGGCTCGGCCAGCGCCAGCTACAACGTCAAGGAAGACGGCCTGGATCAGGTCCGTGGTGCCCGCCTGCTGACGGAAGTGGAGCCTGGGTTCGGTCTGTCGGGCTCGCTGGGCTTTGCCTATTCCCTGTCCTACGACATTTCGTTGAGCGTCTCCACCCAGATCAGCTACAGCGACGAGACCACCCTGTCATTCAGTGACGGCACCGAAGCCGTCGCCCAGGACCAGATGACCGGGTTTCTCAGCTTTTCCCTCGGCACCCGGGTGAGTGACACCACCATCCTCAACACCAGCGTCGGCATTGGTCTCACCGAAGACGCACCGGACTTCAACATCGGGCTTTCCCTGCCCATCAACTTCTCGGGACTCAAGGAGTGAGCCGACCCAAAGCGCAACGAAGGCAGGGGATTCACGATATGCGATCCGACTCCAACGCACTGCGACTGGCGGGGACGCTGGTGGCTGGGCTGCTCGCCGGCAGCGTTCAGGCGCAAATGACCCAGAACCTGACCATTCATCCCAAGGCGCTGGCCCTGGGTAATGCGGTGACGGCCGATCCACCGGGGATCATGGCCGTGCACTACAACCCGGCGGGCCTGACCAAGCTGGAGGGGCGGCAGTTCGAGGTCAACCTGATGGGCATCTACATGGATATCGACGCCGATTTCACCGCCCCGAAAGGCTACGAAATCTTCGGCATCGATGGCCTGGAAACCGACCCCCTGACTGGCGAACAGCGGGACCCCATCGCCAACAGTCACAGTCACACCAACAACGTTGCCCTCTATGTGCCCGGTTACGGTATCCAGAAGCTGCCCAAGGGGCCGGCCCTGGCGCCGTCGGCGGGGATCAGCGTTCAGTCGCCGGGTTCCAAGCTGACGTTTGCCAACGCCTTCTACATGCCCATGGCGGCGGGCTACTACCGGGAAAAGGAAGACCCGGGCCGTTACCAGCCCAAAGCGACGGCCCTGCAGCGGACCACGTATTTGGCGCCGACGGTGGGCTACGAGATCAACGACGAATGGTCGGTGGGGGCCGGTGTCCAGATTTCCCACATGGGCGTTGCGGCCGACCAGTACATGCGGGCGCCCAACATGCTGCTGGGGGTGGCGGAAGTGCTGCAGGATGCCTTCAACTGTGAAACCGGTGACGAGCCGCTGGCGCCGTGGCTTGCGCTCTGTGGCGGCAACGTGGGGCCCTGGGATGATATCGGCGCGCTGAGTATCGACGTCCAGGAAACCGTCTCGCCGAACTACTCCCTGGGGGTGATGTGGGAGCCCACCGACTGGTTCCGCTGGGGGGCGAGCTACACCTCGGAAGCGGACATGAACATGAAGGGCTCGTTTGCCATCGAGTACACCGAGGACTGGTCCGGCTTCTGGCAGAGCGTCAACAGCTCGATCATCGGCGCGGTCGGCTCGGCCATCCTGAGCCTGCCGTCCGGCGCGCCGCGGGAGTCGGGTAACGTCAGCCTGAACCTGACCTATCCGCAGCATTTCCAGACCGGTATCAGCGTCGATGTCCACCCCAAGCTGACACTGAATGCGGATGTGGGCTGGACCGATTTCTCCGAGTGGGATGCCCTGAACTTCCAGTTTGACCGCAACCTGGAGTTCCTTAACGCGGCGCGCATCCTGTCGCCGGACAACGCGACGCCCAATTCGCTGCGACTCCCGTTGGGCTTCAAGGACCAGTGGACCTGGGGTTTCGGCATGGAATACCACGCGTCGTCCCGGCTGGACCTGCGCGCGGGGCTGGAAATCCGCGATTCGGTGATCCCGGACGACCAGCGCCAGGTGATGGCGCCGTTTGGCGACACCAAACTCTATAGCGTGGGGTTGGGATATCGTTGGGACCGGGACACGCAGATCGATATGAACCTCAGTTACCTGCACTCGGTGGAGGAGATTCCCGCCAATTCCAGCTGCAACGTCAACTGCACGGGGATCACGAACATCATCTATAACCCTTACGCGGGTCTGGATGTGAAGACCTCGCTGCGAGTGGTGATGGCCGGCCTGAGTTTCAGGACGCGGTTCTAGGAGGAGCAGGCGTGATTGGGCAAATACAGCGGGCGTTGTTGTTTGGGGTCGGGCTGGGGCTAGCGATGGCCCCGCCGGCGCAGGCCGACAAGCGCTATTTCACCTGGGTCGACGAGCACGGCAATGTGCACCATACCCTGATTCGGGACGGGGCTGACCCGCTTGAGGCGCGGGCCCGGAAAGTGGAAGAGGCGCGGCGCAGTGAAGGCAGCGAAGGCAACACCACGGCGGCGGACGACGCCCGGTCCCGGGGGAGCACTGAGAAGCCAGGTGAGAAGCCCGCAGCCGCACGGCGGGTCGAAAACGACCACCTTCAGGAGCCTGACGAACCGGTCGCCTCGACGCGTGATGCTAACGAGCCCGGGAAGGCAACGGCGGCGCCCGAAGCTGTCCCGCGACGTTCAACGCGCGTACCGGATTCCCCCCGGCCGGCATCGGCAGAGCATTCCGGGAACCGGGCTGCCGACGACACCGAATATACCCTGGAAAACTTTCCCGACGGCGACGCGCTGGCCCGGGACGGCTTTGTCCGGGACGGCGATCCGCTGCCGTACTTCACCTGGCGGGACGCCCACGGCAACCTGCGGGTTGACTACTATCGCCCGAAGCCTGGATTCGAGAAGGAACCGCGTGCGGAGTCCGCGCCATCGCTGACGCCAGGTTTAGTGATTGAAAGCCGGCCCGGCGTGGTGCCGGCGGCGAATCGCGAGACCCTGGCCGTACTCGGCATCGACCGCGACGGGACGCTGCTTCAGCGTTGGCGGGAGCGGTGCTGCGGCGGGCTGCCGGTCACGGACCTGGCGCAATGGGACGATTCCCGGGAATTCCAGTTGGACCTGGACGACCTGGCGCCAACCTACCGATTTGCCTCCGGGGAGAGCGTCTATCGGCTGGTGCGGTTGCCGGAACCGGCCGCAGTTTCAGCGTTCGTGGCGCAGGTTCGGTCCTATATCGACAACACCGTCTTCGTGCCGACGCTGGTTTTCCTCGATGAAGAGATGGCCGTGCAGCGACTGGTTACCGACCTGGCTTTCGACTACGCCGCCGAGAACTGGCACCGACTGGGTTACCTGGAGGCGCGGGTACCGGTTTTCCCGGGCCGGGGCGAGCGCTGGCTGCTGATCCTGTCGCGCCAGCAGGACCAGGTGGGCCAGACCGTTATCGAGAGTGAGGCGGGGCCCCGGGTGCTGCACCACGCCCACAGCGGTTTGCTGGGGCTGGTGCAGTTGGCGCCTTGAGCGGTCGGATCAGTCTTCCGGCTGGCTCCGGTCCAGCCACTGGACCGACTGCCAGTAGTAGCGCCCTTCGCCGGCCGGATAGGTGCAGTTGTAGCGGAAACGGCGGCTGTTGAAGGGCTGGTCGGCGGTGATCGTCACCCGGTTGCCGTTGCCGGTCGGTTCCACATCCAGCTGTCCCACGCCGGAGCCAAAGCAGGTCAGGGCGGACGCCCGCAGCGACTCCGGCAGGTCCAGGGCCAGGGTGGGGGGATTCTCAGGCAGACGGCCGTCCGGCAGCGTGTTCGCGTCAACCGGCAGGGCGCGGCTGAGCAGTTTGTCTTTCAGGCCCTCCATCTGCCCGTAGGCGTTGGCCATTGGGAAGCGGGGCAGGCGGGTAGCGCCGGAGCTTTCCCCGACCGCGCCGGAATGCTGGCCGTAGCCGTACCAGTCCCGTGCCTGGATCAGGGCTTCCAGGTTCTCATCGAATTCGCCGTAGGGGTAGGCAAACAGCGGCGCGTCCGTGCCGAGCTTGCTGGCCAGGGTCGACTGCGCCTGGTCCAGGCTGGCGGCTGCCCGCTGCTGCCAGTGTTCCTCGCTTTCATCGAGCTTGCGCACCAGGTGGCCGTGATCGGCGCTGTGGTTGGCGATGGTGACTTGCGGATGGCTGGCCAGCTCCTTCAGTTGATCCCAGGTCATGTAGTCGTGGCGGCCCTCATTGATGGCGTCGGTATTGACGAAGACCGTGAAGGGCCAGTCCCGCTCCAGCAGTTTGGGGGCGGCGGTGGTGTAAACCGAGGTGTAGGCGTCGTCGAAGGTAATCGCCACCGCCGGATCGGCGCCCATCTGTCCGGACAGCGCGTGCTCGGTGGCGGTCCGCAGCGGTTCCACCGGCAACGACAGTGTGTCGATCAGCTCCAGTTGCTGGTCGAACAGCGCCGGCGTGGTGCTGGTCGCGGCCGGCGTGTCGTCACTGACGTGGTGGTATTGCAGTACGGCCAGATCTGCGGCGGCGGGCAGACTGACAGTGAGCAGCAGGCCGGTCATCAGCGGCGAACGGATAACAGAGGGTATGGCTTTCACGGGTTCTCCTTCTCGTGCATTGGGAAGGGACGACAGCCCCTGGGTATCTCCGCGGGCGGAGATCATGAACGTCTATAGCGTATTGGCTTGCAGGCTTCAACGGTCGGCGGTTGCGCTGGAGAGAAAGTAGTCGCGCAGGGTGTGGAAGGCGGCATTGAGATCCTGCACCGCTTCCTTGGTGCCGCCCCGGTCCGGGTGGGCGTGCATCGCCTGGCGGCGGTAGGCCTGGCGAATGGTAGCGAAGTCGTCGGGTATGGCTTCGAATCCCAGCACCTGGGCGGCTTCGTCCAGGCTGTCGCGATCCGCGGTAACCGGGGCGCGACCGGCCCAGAAATCGTCGAGCATGCGCTGTACCGCGCCCTCGGACAGGTTGTACTGGCTCAGGTCCAGATAGAACTCGCGCAGCCGGTCGCAATTGCCCGGCATGCCGTCGCCGGAAACCATTGGCGATAACCGGATGCGGATGCGCATGGGAGAGATGTCGAGCTGCTCGCCGTTGGCGTTCAGGTCATCCCTGAGCCGATAGAGGCAGTGGAACAGCAGGAAATGCGCCGGGTAGATGGCGGACGGCTCGGAGAAATCGACACTGTCCAGTAATTGCCAGGGCGGGTGCTGGAGCTGGCGAATCAGCGCCAGCTCGCTGACGCCCTCCGCCTGCTCCCGCAGGATCGCCTCGGCGGCCGCCATCACGGCCGCAATCTTTTGCTGCAGCGCGGCCGAGCGGGCAGCACGCGCGCCTTGTCCGTCGTCGGGCTGTGTGGTGGTGGATGCATCCATACCCTGAGCCTAATGCAGGCCGTCAGGCAGTGGAAGCCCCGATCGCCTGATCAGGCGCGTTTCAGTAGGGTAACGGGGGTGTTTCCGCTGTTGCCCAGGATCAGGTCGCGGACGAAGTCAGCGGCGCTGTCTGCCTCCCGCTCTGCATCCAGGGACGGCTGCGTCATGCAGCGTTCGGCAACTTTGAGGCTGACCTCGTAGGCAATGCCCCGGCAGGCCGCGGTCAGGTATCCCGATTCCACGCCGTGGCTGTGGTCGCGGCTGACGGCACCGCAGATGTTGCGATCCAGGGCGGCGGTGGCCAGGTCCAGGATGCCGGCGCCGAAGAGATCGCGGATCGCCTGGTCGTTACGGTGGGCCAGGTCGTAGGTGACCGGGTCTGCTGCGGCGGCCTGGAACAGGGCACGGTAGGTATGGTGAACCAGTTCCTGCTCGCTTTGGGCGGCGCCCTGGCTCTGCTTCACCAGCGTGCGCAGGGATTCCAGGAAATCGCGGAAAAGCGCGATGAAAATGTCGCGTTTGTCGGAGAAGTAGTTGTAGAAAGTGCCGGCCGCCAGGTCTGTGCGGCGGATGATGTCGCGGATGGTGGTCTGCTCGTACCCGACTTCCCGGAAACAGTCGCGGGCGGCGTCGAGAATGGCTTTCTGGTTGTTCAGGCGGTTACGTTCGCGTTTACCGAGCGTGGCGGTATCGATCATGATTACGGTCCCTTTCCTTGGGTGCCTCGGCTGATTTCGGGCCGGGCCTGTTTTTTATGAACTGATTGTCATCCTTGACGCTAGAGTCTCTGAAAGCGACCAGGGTCGGGTATACGTGAAACCCGGAATAGAAGGAGCCATGACTGACGGCGGAGGGCCTTTTCGGTATACTCGTGCCCCATTTTCCCGATCACCGGCAGGATTATGTCAGAGCAGCTCAAAGACGAACGCAAGGCCACGCTGGAACTCAACAAATTGCAGAAACGGCTGCGCCGGGATGTTGGCCAGGCGATCTCCGATTTCGGCATGATTGAGGCCGGCGACAAGGTCATGTGCTGCCTGAGCGGGGGCAAGGATTCCTACACCATGCTGGATATCCTGCTGAACCTGCAGCGCAGCGCGCCGGTGCCGTTCGAGCTGATTGCCGTCAACCTGGACCAGAAACAGCCCGGTTTCCCTGAGCATGTGTTGCCGGAATACCTGTCCTCGCTGGGTATCGAATACCACGTGATCGAGAAGGATACCTACAGCATCGTCAAGGAGAAGGTGCCGGAAGGGAAGACCACCTGCGGCCTGTGCTCACGCCTGCGCCGGGGCATCCTCTACAACTTCGCCGAAGAGCATGGGGTCACCAAGATCGCGCTCGGCCACCACCGGGACGATCTGCTGGAGACCCTGTTCCTCAACATGTTCTACGGCGGTCGCCTGAAGACCATGCCGCCCAAACTCAAGAGCGACGACGGTCGCAATGTGGTGATCCGCCCGCTGGTTTACGCCCGGGAGAAGGACATCGAGCGTTATGCGGAGGCGCGTCAGTTCCCCATCATCCCCTGCAACCTGTGCGGTTCCCAGGAGAACCTGCAGCGTCAGGTGGTCAAGGACATGCTGAAAGCCTGGGACCGGGAGCATCCGGGCCGGATCGAGTCCATGTTCCGTGCCATCTGCAACGTGTCTCCGTCGCACCTGGCGGATCCGGCGATCTACGATTTCGAGCGGCTGGAAGTGGACTGGCGCCAGGGCGGTGAGTCGGACGTTCAGGACAGTCAGCCGTCGCCCGCCTACGAGCGTCTGGACGTACTCAACCTCTGACCGGCCGCGTCAAATCGCAGGCAGGCCCCGCGGTGCTGCCAGGCACAGCGGAGCCAGGGCCTTGTGCAGGCGCGCCAGGTAACTCTCTTCCTCGATGTGCAGCAGGCTCGACCAGAGCCGTGTCAGCCCGTCCGCGTCGTTGGGGCGCGGCCACGACGGCTTCACCCACTCCAGCGCGCTGATCGCCACGGCCGCCCCGTAACGGGCGTTGGTGATCAATTCCAGATCCGGATTCACCAGGAACTCATGCTGGCTGGCAAAACCGCGCACGCGGCTGGCCCGTTCCGGGTCGAAGGCCAGGTATTCGTCCCACACCTGTCGATGCAGGATGGGAGAAATGCCGAACACGCCCAGGCCCTCATCGTCGGCGATGGCAAAGGGGTCGAAACGGCGCAGGGTGGCGGCTCCCAGCAGAATTTCGTCAAGGATGGGGTGGGGTTCGCCGAGCGACTGGGCGACGGGGCGAATAACGTGATCAAGGAGTGCAGATGCCTGGGACATGGATCAAGCCCTCACGATGCCTGCATCAGGGACAGACAGTTAAATCTTTATCTGCCACTTTCACTTTAGCATTAACCGCTAAGTTCATGATGAACAATAGATCACGGACGATCGATTGGTCAATAAATGAACGTTAAAATCTTGTGAAAATTGCATCTATAAAGATCAGCGGGCCATCAGCAGGCCGGATACGGGCAGGGTCCATAGACCGAAGGCGATCAGGCAGGCGCCGGTGATTCTGCGAAAGAGCGGGTGGCTGCGCCATTTGCGCAACTGACTGGCGGCGTAGCCGGTAGCCAGCATGGAGGGCAGGGTGCCCAGGCCGAAACAGAACATGGTCAGCGCCGCCGCGGGCACGCTGGGCTGCAATGCCGCCCAGCCCAGGGTGCTGTAGATCAGCCCGCAGGGCAGCCAGCCCCAGACCATGCCCAGGCCGACCGCCTGCCAGGGCGACTGGATCGGCATCAGTCGGCCACTTAACGGCGAAAGACGCTGCCAGAGCGGTTTCCCCAACCGCTCCACGTACTGGATGCCCTGCCACCATTGCCCAAGCGACAGGCCCATCAGAATCAACAGGGCGCCCGCCAGCGAGCGCAGCAGCGGGCCAAGTGATTGCCAGGTACCGGCCGCCTGGGTGCTCACCAGCGCGACCAGGCTGGCCAACACCATGTAGCTGGCGATCCGGCCGCCGTTGAATGCCAGCAGCAGGGCCGACTGGCGCAGGCGGAAGCCCGGCCCCACCGGAAGGGCCATCGACAGCGACGCGCTGATGCCGCCGCACATGCCCAGGCAATGGGCGCTGCCCATGAAGCCGATCATGAACGCCCCGCTGTAGCCGATCAGCAGTTCACTGGCCATGGGTGTCGGACGGTTCTCCAGAGCCAGAGCCAGAGCCAGAGCCAGAGCCAGAGCCAGAGCCAGAGCCCGTAGCCGGATGTGACCGGCGATCCTGCGTTTTTTGCTGATCGGTCTTGGCGTCGTCGGGGATCATGTCGGCGTCGTCGTCGTAGAGAATGCGGTGGGCCGGCCCTTCCAGGTCATCGTACTGACCGCTCTTCACGGCCCAGCAGAATACCGCAATGCCGAGACCGACCAGCATCAGGGTAACGGGGACGAGCAGGTAGACGATTTCCACGGCGGATCTCTCGTTTATCCGTTGATTGAAGTCGTTTCTGAAGACCGCGTTGACGCCACAAAGGGCATGCGAGCGACTGGATCGTCGTTCAGGTCACGGTATCAGGCCGGATGGAGCTGGCCAACCCGTCTTGCGCAGCGCGGTCTGGCTTTTTGGCGTCAGGTTGTCCCAGTCTCAGCGCGTTCAGCACCACGATCAACGAGCTGGCGGACATGCCCAGAGCGGCCGCCCAGGGCGGCACCAGACCGGCCGCGGCAAGGGGCAGTGCGCACAGGTTGTAGCACAGTGCCCAGGCCATGTTCTGGCGAATGATCCGGCGCGTTTGGCGGGCGGTGTCCAGGGCCGTTGCCAGGGGCGTCAGTTGGTCGCCCAGCAGCACGGCGTCGGCTTTCAGCCGGGTCAGGTCGGTGGCGCTGTCGACCGCCACCGATACCTCGGCCCCGGCCATCACCGGCAGGTCGTTGAGGCCGTCTCCCACCATCAGCACGTGGCGGTCCTGATCTTCCAGGCGGCGCAGGAACGCCAGCTTCTCCTCCGGCGACGCCTGACCGCATACCGTGTCTATGCCGAGCGCCCGACCGACTTTCTCGACATGCCCCGAGCGATCGCCACTGAGCAAAACGGTGTGGATGCCGCGGTCGCGGAAGCTCTGGACCGTGTCCCGGGCATCGGCACGGACGGCGTCGTCGAGCAGGAAGCTGGCCAGCGGTTCGGCCTCGCTCGCCAGGAAGACGGTCAGGCCGTCATCATCAGGGGCGGGTAACGCCACACCGGTCTGTTCGGCGACAAAAGCCCGGTGGCCGATCGCGTAGGTGCGACCTTGCCACTGCCCGGTCAGGCCGCCGGCCAGATGGTTGGCTACCTCGTCGATCCGCATATCCGGGCGCGCCATGACCTTCAGTGCCTGGCCAACCGGGTGCTCGGAGAACTGTTCCAGGCCGCCTGCCAGTGCGCGGCACGTGTCCTCGGGCAGGCTGCCCAGGGTTTGCATCCCGATCAGGCTGAGTTGGCCCCGGGTCAGGGTGCCGGTCTTGTCGAAAACGACCGTGTCGGTGCGGTTGAGCAACTCGAGGGTATGCCCCCGCGTCGGCAGGAATCCGGCACGGCGCAGGCGCACGGTCGCCGTTGTCAGGACCGTGGGCGTCGCCAGCGACAGGGCACAGGGGCAGGTCACGACCAGCACCGACAGGGCCGTGTCGAAGGCGGTGTCGGAGCCGGACAGCCACCAGCCCAGCCAGACGGCAGGCGCAATCAGCAGGATGCGGCTGACGAACACGCCGGCCACCCGGTCCGCCAGCTGCGACACCCTGGGTTTCTCGGCCTGTACCCGATCCAGGATCCGCAGGATGGACGATAACCGCGTCTGCTGGCCCACCCGTTCCACGCGGACCGTGAGCGGATTTTCGCCGTTGATCGACCCGGCATGGGCCCGGCTGCCGGGGCCGCGGGCTTCGGGCAGGTATTCGCCGGTGAGCGCGGCCTCGTTGAGAGTGGAATGTCCCGACTCGATGATTCCGTCCACCGGAACCACCTCGCCGGGCCTGATCCGGACGCGATCGCCGGGGTGCAACTGCTGCACCGGCACCACCTCGAAGCCGGTGACGGTTTCCCGGGTGGCGATCGGCGGTGGCGATGAGGCCAGCGCGCCGCTGCTCAACCCCGCCCGGTAACGGGCCTGCATTTCGATGTAGCGACCCAGGGACAGGAAAAAGGTGAACATGCAGACCGACTCGAAGTACACCTCTTCGCCGCCGACCACGGTGACCCAGGCGCTGGCCACGTAAGCGAGCCCAATGGCGAGCGCCACCGGCAGATCCATGGTCAGGTGACGGCTGCGCAGGTCCCGCAGTGCGTTCCGGAAAAATGGACGGGCGCTGTACATCACCACCGGTGTTGCCACCAGCAGGCTGACCCAGCGAAAGAAATCGAGTTGCGCCTCGCTGACGCCGCTGATCAGGCCGAAGTAGAGCGGCATGGCCAGCATCATGTTCTGCATGGTCCCGGCGCCGGCAATCCAGAGCCGGATCAGCGCGCCGCGTTTCTCTCGCTGGAGCTGGGCCTCCGCCTGGTCGGGCTCGTAGGGGCGGGCGCCATAGCCCAGCTCATGGATCGCTTCCAGCAGGTGACTGAGCGGAACCCGATCCGGGTTCCACACCAGGCGGGCACGGCGGGTGGAATGGTTGACGCTGAACTGCTCGACGCCGGGTTGCTGGGCCAGGTGATGCTCAAGCAGCCAGATGCAGGCGGCGCAGGACAGTCCGTCTATGAGCAGCTGGGCGTCGCGGCGTGGGGTTCCGTTGGCGTCGCCGGTTCGGGAGACAAAGGTTTGTTGCACCCGTTCATGATCATATAGCGCCAACTGTTCGCGCCGGCGTTCGTCCAGCGGTTGCGGTGTGGCGGGGCGGGCGGTGCGGTGATGGTAGAAGCCGGTCAAGTGCTCATCGACGATCAACTGGCATACGGCGCGGCAACCCTGGCAACAGAAGCCGCGCGTCTCGCCGTCGACGGTCAGGGTGATGGCGGGGTGGGCGGAAACAGGTTCACCGCAGTGGAAGCAGGTGTGATCGCTCACGATTTACCCCTGCGGTGCTGGTCGCAACGGCAGGGCGATATCGGACGGCAGGGCCGCCTGGCCCTTCAGACGCCAGCTGTTGTCCGGCCCGCGCAGATCCAGGTACCAGCGGCCTTCCAGTGGCGTGGCCAGCGTGGTTTCGTAGCGACCGTCTCCCACCGGCTGCAACTGGAGCCGGCGGTCTTTCTCGGACAGGGTGGGGTGCGACAGGTTGAGTACCAGGAACGGGAAACCGTCGCCATCTTGCAGCGTCAGGGCGACCCGCCGCTCGTCGAAACGGATGTTGCCGTTCAGCCCCAGGTCGGCGGCCTTGCGGTCCCGCGCCAGTTCCATGTTGATGCCCAGGCCATCCCTGGAGTAATCATCGCTGACCATTGAGCCCTGGGTCTGGACCGCCACGGTGATCATGAAGATGCACCAGAGGATGGTGACCGCCGGAATGGCCAGCACAAACCAGAGCCAGAACTGCTTGTACCAGGGGCCTTGGTCTTCGACGGAATTTTCGGACATGGGTGTCAGCCTCGCAGCAAATCGGATCAGCGCCGTCGGGCGCCCAGGAAACGGCTTTCAGTCTCGGCCCGCAGATCGCTGCCTTCGGCGCCGCTGACCACAAACACGATGTCGTTGTGGGTGCCGGGCAAGGCGTCGGGACTGGCTTCGACGACCGTGGGCAAGGCGAGATTCTCGCCGGCATCCAGTCGCACGCGGGTATCGGTCAGGATACGGGCGGTATCCAGGCCGATGACCGACAGCGTCAGCGTCTGCGGCACTTCCGTCTTGTTCTGGATCTTGACGGTGTAGGAGTTTTCGATCAGGCCGCGATTGTTCATCTGGTAGAGTGCACCGCGATCCCTCAGCACCTCAAGTTCCAGCGGGGAGCGGGTCAGCAAGGTGAACACCAGCGCGCCGATCATCAGCGCCAACGCCACACCATAGCCGATGGTGCGCGGTCGCAACAGCTTGGATGGCTTGCCTTGGAGCGTGTGTTCGGTGGTGTAGCGGATCAGTCCGCGCGGGTAGTTCATCCGGTCCATGATCTCGTCGCAGGCGTCAATGCACAGGGCGCAGTTGATGCACTCGTATTGCAGGCCGTCGCGGATGTCGATGCCCGTCGGGCAGACCTGCACGCATTGGCCGCAGTCGATGCAGTCGCCCAGGCCCAGCGCGGTTTTGTCGGCATCCTTGCGGCGGCCGCCGCGGGGCTCGCCGCGGTTGAAGTCGTAGGACACCACGCGGGTGTCTTCGTCAAACATCACCGACTGGAAACGAGCGTAGGGGCACATGTACAGGCAGACCTGCTCGCGCATCCAGCCGGCGTTGGTGTAGGTGGCCACGGTGAAGAAGAACACCCAGAAATAGGCCCAGCCGTTGGCCTGCAGCGTGAACAGGTCCACCGCCAGTTCGCGCACGGGGTAGAAGTAGCCGACGAACGTCAGGCCGGTGGCGAAGGCGATGCCCAGCCAGAGGGCGTGCTTGATGACTTTCTTGGTGGATTTCGCCGTGCTACCCGGCGCCTGGTCGAGCTTGATGCGCTTATTGCGACTGCCTTCGACCTTCTCCTCGACCCACATGAAAATAAAGGTCCAGACCGTCTGCGGGCAGGTGTAGCCGCACCACACGCGTCCGAACAGGGTGGTGATGAAGAACAGGCCGAAGGCGGCAATGATCAGCATGCCCGACAGCAGGATGAAATCCCGGGGGAAGAAGGTAGTGCCGAACAGGTGGAATTGGCGACCGGGCAGGTCGAAGTAGATCAGCGGCTCGCCGCCAATTTGAATCCAGCAGAACAGGAAGTACATGCCCATCAGCGCCCACAGGCTGAAAAAGCGGATGCGCTGGTACAGTCCGGTAACGGCTTTGACGTAGATCTTTTTCCGGCTGGCGTAGAGTTCGACGTTGTCGGATTTCTTGTTGTCGGAGGCAGCGTCAGTCGCAGGGTCAATGTCTTTGACCGGGATTTGACGGCTCATCATGACCTCTCATCAGTACTGACGGCCGGCGAGTGCGGACAGTCTTGCGCTGCCTTGCGGGCTCACCGGATGGTGCACCGGGTACGTAGCCGCCCGGCCGGCTGTGGCGTGTGCCATCGGTTGCGCGGCCCGTCCGGAGAACAGGCCGGTGGTAAACAGGTTTACTCATCGCGACGCGACAAGCCGTAGACGTAAGCGGCCAGGATGTGGATCTGGTCGTCGCTCAGGCGCCCCTCCTGCGGCGGCATCCGGTTTTGTCGGCCGTAAACCACGGTTTCCCGGATCCACTCGTAGGTGCTGCCGTACAGCCACGCGTCGTCGGTCAGGTTGGGGGCCCCCAGCATCGGGTTACCCTGGCCTTCCGCGCCGTGGCATTGCGCACAGGCCTGAGCGAAAACGGCCTCGCCCTGTCTGGCCAGTTCCGCGTCCTGTTCGCGGTCGCTGAAACTGAGCACGTAATTTACCACCGCATCCACCTGCTGATTGGTCATACTGGGCATCAGTCCCTTGGCCGGCATGGCGGCGACGCGCCCCTCGTGCAGCGTTTGCAGGATGCGGTCGGGTTCGCCGCCCCAGATCCAGGCGTCATCGGTCAGGTTGGGAAAGCCGATGGCGCCGCGCGCGGCGGAACCGTGGCACACCGAGCAGTTGTTGGCGAACAGCCGCTGGCCCATCTTACGTGCGTCTTCGTTCTGCGCCAGTTCCGGGATCGGCACGTCGCCGTAACGCGCGAACAGCTCGCCATAGCGGGCCTCGGCCTGCTGCATTTCCTCTTCCCACTGTTTCTCCTGGCTCCACCCAAACAGGCCCTGGAAGTTGCCCAGCCCGGGATACAGGAGCAGGTAGATGAGGGCAAAGACACAACTGGCCGAAAAGAGATAAAACCACCACTTGGGCAGCGGGTTATCGTATTCCTCGATGCCGTCGAAGGAATGACCCATGGTGCGATCGGTTTCGGTATCGGTGGTCTGGCTCTTGCGTGTCGCCCAGAGTAGCCACCAGCACCCGATGACGGTACCGAGCACGATCACGCTGATCCAGATGCTCCAGAACGTACTCATGGCTTCTTCTCCGTCTTGTCCCGCTGCTGAGTGCGCTGGTCGATGTCGTCGTCCTCGAACGGCAGGTTGGCCGCCTCGTCGTTGTGCTTGCGGCGGTGGGCGCTGTAAGCCCACCAGACAATGCCGACGAAGGCGATCATCACGAGCAGGGTGTGGATCCCGCGCAGGTCGTTCATATCCATCGCGATCACCGTTTCGTCGAAATCACAGTGCCCAGTTGCTGCAGGTAGGCGACCAGGGCTTCGATTTCATACTTGCCGCGGATCTCGTCGGGCGCGGCGGCGATCTGCTCATCGGTGTAGGGCACGCCGAGCATCTTGTACGCCTCCAGCTTGCCCTGGATGCCGTCCGGGTCCAGTTGACGATCGAACAGCCAGGGAAACGCCGGCATGTTGGATTCGGGCACTACGTCCCGTGGGTTGTACAGGTGAACCCGGTGCCAGGCATCCGAGTAACGATCGCCCACCCGTGCCAGATCCGGACCCGTACGCTTGGAGCCCCACAGGAACGGATGGTCGTAGACGAACTCACCGGCCACCGAGTAATGCCCGTAACGCTCGGTTTCGGCGCGGAAGGGGCGGATCATCTGGGTGTGGCAGACGTGGCAGCCCTCGCGGATATAGATATCCCGGCCTTCCATCTCCAGTGGCGTGAGCGGCTCCAGGCCGGCGATGGGTTCGTTCACTTCCTTGAGGAAGAACAGGGGCACCACCTCGACCAGAAAGCCGCCGCTGATCACCAGTACGATCAGCACGGCCATCAGTCCCAGGTTCTTCTCGACAACTTCGTGCTTCATTGGCTCTCTCTCCTGCTCACGCGGTCTGCGCCACGCTGTTGTCGAGGGCGGCAGCGTCCTTCTGGCGGATCGTCATGCGCACGTTGTAGGCCATCACGAACATGCCGGCGAGGAAGATCACGCCCCCGATCAGGCGCACCAGATAGCCGGGCTTGGACGCCTCCAGGGCCTCCACGAAGCTGTAGGTCAGGGTGCCGTCGGCGTTAACCGCACGCCACATCAGGCCCTGCATGATGCCGTTGACCCACATGGCGACGATGTAGAGCACCGTGCCGATGGTCGCCAGCCAGAAGTGCACGTTGATCAGTCCCACGCTGTACATGCTGGAGATGCCCCACAGCCGCGGGATCAGGTGGTAGACCGCGCCGATACTGATCATCGCCACCCAGCCCAGCGCCCCGGAATGGACGTGGCCGATGGTCCAGTCGGTGTTGTGGGACAGGGCGTTGACCGTCTTGATGGACATCATCGGGCCTTCAAAGGTCGACATGCCGTAGAAGGACAGGGACACCACCAGGAAGCGCAGGATCGGGTCGGTGCGCAGTTTGTGCCAGGCCCCGGACAGGGTCATCATGCCGTTGATCATGCCGCCCCAGCTCGGTGCCAGCAGGATCAGGGACATCACCATCCCCGCGGTCTGGGCCCAGTCGGGCAGGGCGCTGTAGTGCAGGTGATGACCGCCGGCCCAGACGTAGGTGGCGATCAGGGCCCAGAAATGCACGATCGACAGGCGATAGGAATAGACCGGCCGCTCCGCCTGCTTGGGCACGAAGTAATACATCATGCCGAGGAAACCAGCGGTCAGGAAGAAGCCCACCGCGTTGTGGCCCCACCACCACTGCATCATGGCGTCGGTCACGCCGCTGTAGATGGAGTAGGATTTGAACGCTGCTACCGGCAGCTCCAGGTTGTTGCCGATATGCAGCACCGCCACCGTGATGATGAACGCGCCGTAGAACCAGTTGGCCACGTAGATGTGTTTGGTCTTGCGCTGGGCAATGGTGCCAAAGAACACCAGCGCGTAGGTCACCCAGGTGAGGGCGATCAGAATGTCGATGGGCCATTCCAGCTCGGCGTATTCCTTGGTGGACGTGAACCCCATGGGCAGCGTGATACAGGCCGCCACCAGCACAAGCTGCCAGCCCCAGAAGGTGAACGCCGCCAGGCCGTCGGAAAACAGCCGGGCCTGGCAGGTGCGTTGCACCACGTAGTAGGAGGTGGCAAACAACGCACTGCCGCCGAAACCGAAGATGACGAGGTTGGTGTGCAGCGGACGCAGTCGGCCGAAATGGGTCCAGGGCAGATCGAAATTCAGGGCGGGAAAGCGCAACTGGGCGGCGATCAGAACCCCCATGGCCATGCCGACGATACCCCAGACGACCGTCATGATGGCGAATTGGCGCACTACCTTGTAGTTGTAGGTCAGCGTTGGATGCACTGTGCTCATAATGGCCCTGCCAGAGGATTACGAGGGAGAAATGTCGCGTTCGCAAGTATGGTTAATGGGTAGCCGCTTTTCAATGATCTGGATCAAGCAAACAAGTCGTCCAAATCAGCGACATAGCTGCCAAGCAGGGGGTTATTCGACTTGAGGAGCAGGCGCGTCCCTCGAGCGTGCAGTCAGCAGCTGTCCCTTGCCCCTGGCCCCGCTCCAATAAGGGTAGCCGCAAATATGGGGTTCGCACGGCAGGGCTGATAAACTGCCGGGCTTTGCGGATCGGTTGGCCCGAGCCGGCCGGGAAGGCGACACCTTTGGAGCTACGACCAATGGCCGAAGACATTCAGACGGGAGAAGCAGGCCCGATATTGCTGCTGGCCCATGGTGCGGGAGCGCCAATGGATTCCCCATTCATGGCCGCACTGGCTGACGAGCTGGCCGAGCGTGGCGTCCAGGTGGTGCGCTTTGAATTCGGCTATATGGCCCGGCGCCGGGAGGATGGCAAGAAGCGGCCGCCCCCCAAGGCGGAAAAGCTGGTGGACGAGTTCGCCGGGAAAGTCACGGCCTACGGCGGCGACAGCCGGAAGCCTGTGTTCGTCGGCGGTAAATCCATGGGCGGTCGGATCGCTTCGTTGCTGGCGGCTTCTCAGGCCGCGCCGGTTGCCGGCTGCGCCTGCTTCGGCTATCCGTTCCATCCGCCGGGCAAGCCCGATCGCTGGCGCACCGACCATTTTGCCGAACTGGCTGTACCCCTGCTGGTCAACCAGGGGACACGGGACCCGTTTGGCCGCCAGGAGGAAGTCCTGGCGCATTTTGAGTCGTCCCTGCCGTTTGCCGTGGAATGGCTTGAGGATGGCGAGCACGATTTCAAGCCGCGCAAAGCCTCCGGCCTCACCCAGCAGGCGTTGATCGCCCAGGCGGCGGAACGCACGGCGCGCTGGATCAACGATCTCACGACCTGACCTTTTCCAACCGAACGAGCGAACCACCATGGATCAGATTCTTCTTTTCTGCCGGGCCGGCTTCGAGACCGAGGCGGGTCGGGAGCTGACCGACGCCGCCGCAGCGGCTGGACGCTACGGCTATTTCCAGCCTGAAGCCCATGCCGGCCGCGTGCTGTTCGTGCTGGCCGATGGTGGCGAGCCCGGCCAATTCATGAACCAGGTCGAACTGGCGGATCTCGTCTTCGTGCGCGACTGGTTCCAGGTGATCGCCGACGAGCCCCTGCCGCAGGAAGACCGGGTGGGCGCTGTTCTGGACGTGCTCCGGAACCAGCCTGAGTTGCCGGTGGCAGCGCGGGTAGAGATCCGGCTGCCTGAAGACAGTGAGCAACGGGATCTCAGCCATTTCGGGCGCAAGTGGGCTTCGCCCCTGTCCCGTGCATTGCGGGAAACGGGGTTTCTGGAGGAAAACGCCGACAACCCCTGGCGCCTGGAAGTTTTCCTGCCGTCTTTCGAGCGCATGGTGGTGGGCCTCAGCCACGCCGGAAACCGGTCGCCCTGGCTGAGCGGAATCCCGCGGCTGCGGCTGCCGGCTTCGGCGCCAAGCCGCTCCGCGCTCAAGCTGGAAGAAGCCTGGAAAGTGTTTATCCCCGATGCCCAGTGGCTTGACTATCTGGGGGGCGCCAAGAAGGCTGTGGACCTGGGCGCGGCGCCTGGCGGTTGGACCTGGCAGCTGGTGCAGCAGGGCATGCTGGTGACCGCCGTGGATAACGGACCCATGAACGACGAGCTGATGGCGTCGGGCCACGTCGAGCATGTGCGCGCCGACGGTTACCTGTGGCGTCCCCAGCGCGCGGTGGACTGGATGGTGTGCGACATCGTCGACAAGCCGCGTCGTACCACCGACATGGTGGTCGACTGGCTGGGCCAGCGGCTCTGCAAGTACGCTGTCTTCAACCTGAAACTGCCGATGAAAAAGCGCTACGACGAGTGGTTAACCTGCCGTGAGCGTCTGCTGGAAAACCTGGACGCGGTCGGCGTTCAGGTGCGCCTGCGGGCAAGGCACCTGTATCACGACCGGGAAGAGATTACCTGCTTTGTCGAACGCATGAGCTGAGCGGGCAAGACAGCAACCGGCATGCCTCAAGAGTCCGTCAGCATTGCTCCAGGATGGTGATTTTCTCGTCCTGGTCCATCATCGGACTGAGTTCGTTCATCATGTCCTTGCGCTCGTCGGAGTGGTACCACTGGTCCCAGTCCGAAATGCAGCGCCAGTTGCACAATGTCAGTCGGTGATTACCATCCCTGGCGTCCACCAGCGTCTCCCCGGATATGAAGCCGGGGGCGCCGACGGCCCGTTGCAGCAGTCGTCTCGACTGCTGTTCGTAGGCGGATTCCAGGGTGGCAGCGATATGGCGTTCGATCAGTACCCGTATCATCATGGCCTCCGCAACTCTTTGTTCTTATAATTCAATCTAGCACCGTAACCGACGATTCGCCTGTAAAGGGCGGGGGAGACATGATTTGGCGGACCTGACCTTCGACCTGGAACTGGATGCCACGGGCCTGATGTGCCCCGAGCCGGTCATGATGCTGCACAATCGCATGGCGGAATTGCCGGTCGAGGGGGTGCTGAGAATGGTCGCCACCGACCCATCCACACAGCGCGACGTGCCTAAATTCTGCCAGTTCCTCAACCATCGGCTGCTGCAGGAAGAGCACACCGACACGCAGTTCGTCTATTACATCCAGCGGGGCGCCTGACGATTGCGGCCGGCGCGGCTCTGTGGTCGTGTCAGGCCGGTGCCCGGCGTTGGCGCAGGTTGAACAGGCCCGCGCCGACGATCAGTGCGCACCCGACCACCTGGGAACCGGTCACCGGTTCCATAAAGAACAGCCAACCCAGCAGTGCGGCGAAAATCACCGATGAGTAGGTGAACTGGCCAATCTGCCCGGCCGGTGCAATGCGGTAGGCGGTGGTGATCAGCATTTGCGCCAGGGTGGCGCAAAGCGCAAGCCCGCCCATCCAGAGCCAGGTCGACAGACCTGGCGGAACCCAGACCGCAGCGGCGGCCGGCGCGGTGATCAGAGTTCCGAACAATCCGAAGTAGAAGACGATGCGCGCACTGGGCTCGGCAACGCCCATGCGCCGGATGGTCACCTTCGCCGTGGCTCCGAGCAGGGCACCGGCGAGGCCCGCCGCGACAAACAGGTAGTCGTTCAGGTCGGCGGAGGCCGGATCTAGGATCACCAGAACCCCGGCAAATCCCACCGCGATGGTCAGCCAGATCAGGCGCGAGGTGCTTTCCTTCAGCCACAGCAGGGCAATGACTGGAATGAAGAAAGGCGCGGTCAGCTTGAGCAGCACCGCTTCGGTCAGCACCAGCTTCTCCAGGCTCAGGTAGTAGCAGTACATGGCGCTGACGCCGATGACCGCGCGCATCAGGTGAAAGCGCAGGTGCCGGGTTTTCAGGCCGGCCACGCCCTCGCGGCCGATCAGCAGCGGTCCGATGATGGTCAGCCCCAGGATATTGCGCAGGAAGACCAGTTGGGCGGACGGAATGTCCGGCGAAAGGTGCTTGATGATCGCCCCCATGACCGCGAGCAGCATCTCGCCGGCCAGGACAAAGGCCGCGCCACGCTGGATGGCCGTCACAGGCCCGCGGAGAGGGGTTGGAGGCGCTCCAGGTGGGACAGGAACTGTTCCCGGTCCATTTCACCCATGATGCGGGCGTTGATGCGCTCTTCACCGGCGGCGTCGAAGAACAGGATTGCCGGAGGGCCGAACAGTCCCAGCTCGTCCAGCAGGGCCTGCTGTTCGGCGGTGTTATCGGTCACGTCAATCTGCAGCAGCGTCAGCGGGGCCAGGGCTGAACGCACCGCTGGCGCGCTGAACACGTTGCGCTCCATCACCTTGCAGCTGATGCACCAGTCGGCGTAGAAGTCGAGCATCACCGGACGGCCGGCGCTGGCGGCGTCGGCCAGCGCGTTCCGGAGGGCCCCCGGTGAATCGACGCGGCGGAATATCGTTTCGGCATCATTGGTGCCGTTATGAACGAGGGTTGGCTGTGCGGTAAACGGCGCAAGCGGCCGGAGCGGATCCACACCACCGGCGAGGCCGCCGCCGATCAGCGCAATGGCGTAGGCGAACAGGACCAGACCCGCCCCTTTCCAGGTGCGCTGCCAGCCGACACGGGCCGCCTCGAACGCCCCCAGTTGGACGCCGGTGACCGCCGCCAAAAGGCCCCACAGAATGAGCGTGACCCAGCCGGGCAGCAACCGCTCCAGCAGCCAGATGGTAACCGCCAGCAGCATCACCCCGTAGAACGCCTTGACCGTCTGCATCCAGGGGCCGGTTTTCGGCAGCCAGCGGCGACCGCCGACGGCCACCAGGATCAACGGAATGCCCATGCCCAGCCCCAGAGCCAGCAACGCCATTCCACCCAGGACGGCGTCCTGGGTGGTGCTGATATAGAGCAGGCTGCCCGCCAGGGGCGCCGACACACAGGGGGATACGATCAGGGCTGACAACGCGCCGATGGCGAACACGCCCAGCGTCTGGCCGCCGGGCAACCGGCTGGAAGTGGCATCGAGTCGGCTGGTCAGGGTCTGGGGCAGGCGCAGGTCGAAGACGTCGAACATGGCCAGGGCGAAGACGAAGAAGAAGGCGGCGAACGTCACCAGCACCAGCGGCGACTGCAGTTGTGCCTGCAGGTTGAAGCTGGCCCCGAGCAGGCCAGTCAGGACCCCGGCGGCGGCATAGGTCAGCGCCATGCCCAGAACGTAGCTGATCGATAGCGCCAGCGCCCGGGCGGTGCTGCTGGTCCGGTTCGACACCACCGCGGTGATGATCGGCACCATGGGTAGCACGCAGGGCGTGAAGGTGAGCCCCAGGCCCAGCAGCAGGAAGAGTCCGGCAATCGCCAAGGGCGACTGGCTGCTCAGCAACGCGGCGATGCCACTGGCGTTGTCAGCAGAAACGGTGCCTGCCGGATCTGCGCCGGTTGTTGCGCCGGCCGCTCCGGCGCCATTGCCGACGAACAGTACCGGTCGCTTCTGAGGCGGATAACACAAACCGGCTTCTGCACAGCCCTGATAGCTGACCGTCAGCTGTGCCTCGTCCATGCCGCTGGGCAGGGTGACCGGCACATTGGCGGTCACCGGCTCGGTAAAGACCGTGACCTCGCCGAAATAGGGGTCGTCTTTCAGATGGCCCGGCACGGTGAAACTTGGGGCGCCGATCCTGACGTCCGGGTTGTCCGCGGTGACCGTCACGCGTCCGCGATACAGGTAATGCTCAGGGGCGATGTCCCAGCGTAACGCGACGCCGCCGTCCGTCACGGACGAGCTGAACGGCAGCGCTTCATCGACGGGCAGGAATTCACCGAGCTGATCGTTTCCGGTTGCCGACTTGAGATCGAAGGCGTGTGCCGGAGCGGTTGCCAGCAGGAAAACGACGGCAAGGAGCGTCAGCAGGGCCTGCAAGGCGCGCCGGTGTGTCGATGAGCGGAATATCGGGGGCAAACTGGTCAAACGTCGACTCTTCTCGTCTGGTCAGTGAAAGCGGAGCGCGGCGCAGGGCCCGTACCGGGCGCGCCGCGAGCTGGCCATTTAGAGTCGAATGGTATCAGAAAGTTCGCAACCCGGTGGGGCCGTGGATGCCGCAACAATCCCACCATTGGTGCGGTCTTGATCCGAATACTGGTATTGAGTGGACGAAACACGCACAATAGCGCACGCATGCAACACCATCCAGACGACCTGATAATGCTTTTTAACGATCTTTTTCGCGCACGATGGCGAACAGAACTGGTGCGTGGAGAGGACGAGCCTGAATACATTCCGGCCGCGGACAGCGAGGCGTACCACCGCGTGGTCTTTGCCCACGGCTATTTTGCCAGCGCCCTGCACGAAATCAGCCACTGGTGCATCGCCGGCGAAAAACGGCGCCAGCTCTACGATTACGGCTACTGGTACTGTCCCGACGGGCGCACCGGTGATCAGCAGGCGGCTTTCGAGAGTGTGGAAGTCAAGCCCCAGGCCCTGGAGTGGCTGTTCAGCGAGGCTGCGGGTCGCCGCTTTCACATCAGTGTCGACAATCTATCGGGCGATGGTGCCTGCGACGAGGAACACTTCCGGCGGAACGTGGCGTTGCAGGCCCAAACCTACCTGGCGCAAAAGATGCCGGAGCGGGCCCGGATGTTCCTGGATACCCTGCTGGATTTCTACGACCGCCGTTCCCGCTTCGGCGCGCACCTGTTCCAGGCCTGAAGACGCCGACGAGGTGCGGACGCGGATAGCGGATAGAGAACGTAAGACGCTCGATGAGAGTACAATGACATGTTGCTCCCGCCGAACCCATCACAAGGGCGGGACGAAGACCGTGGAGAGGTTTCTTTGAATACGATGGAAGTGCCACAAGACGACGGCCAGACGCCGTTCACCTCGTTCGATCTGGACGCGAAGCTGCAACAGGCGATCAGCGGTATCGGTTTCGAATACTGCACGCCGATCCAGGCGGAGACGCTGCCGCTGACCCTCGCCGGCCACGACCTGATCGGTCAGGCCCAGACCGGGACCGGCAAGACCGCCGCGTTCCTGATCACTGCGATCCAGCGCATGCTGAAGTCCCCGATTCCGTTGGAGGAGCGCTACGCCTCCGAACCGCGGATCCTGGCCCTGGCACCGACGCGCGAGCTGGCCCTGCAGATCGCCAAGGACGCCGAGGAACTGTGTGCCCACACCGGCCATAACGTGGTGACCGTGCTGGGCGGCATGAACTACGATCGCCAGCGCGACCAGTTGCGCAATGAGGTCGTGGACGTGCTGGTGGCCACGCCCGGCCGCCTGATCGATTTCCTGGGTTCCCAGGATGTGTTCCTCGATCAGCTCGATATCCTGATCATCGACGAAGCGGATCGTATGCTGGACATGGGCTTTATCCCTGACGTCAAGCGCATCATCCGCAAGTGCACGCCCAAGGAAGAGCGCCAGACCCTGCTGTTCAGCGCCACCTTCAACCAGGACGTGCTCAACCTGGCGTCCATGTGGACCCGGTCCGCTGAATTCGTGGAGATCGAACCGGAGCAGAAGACCGCTGAGCGCGTCGAGCAGACCGTTTATATGGTCAGCGAGGACGACAAGCTGAAGGTGCTGGTCAACTACATCCAGCGCCCGGAGGTCACCAAGGCGATCATTTTCGCCAACCGGCGCGACCAGTGTCGCGATCTGGAACAGGATCTGCGCCGCCAGGGTGTGAGTACCGCGCTGCTGTCCGGCGAGATCGCCCAGAACAAGCGTCTGAAGACCCTGGATCGCTTCAAGGACGGCTCGATCAAGGCTCTGGTGGCCACCGACGTCGCCGGTCGCGGCATTCACGTCAGCGGCGTCAGCCATGTGTTCAACTACAACCTGCCGGAAAACGCCGAGGACTACGTGCATCGCATTGGCCGTACCGGGCGTGCCGGTGAGCACGGCGTGTCGGTCAGTTTTGCCAGCGAGGACGATGCCTTCTCGTTGCCGGCCATCGAAACCTACATCAGCCAGAAACTGCCTTGCACGATTCCCGAGGAAGGCCTGATGGCGGAGCTGGCCCAGCCCCAGGAACCGCGTCGCCGGCGTCGGAGTAGTGGTGGCGGCGGTGGCAACCGCCGGCCGTCGTCAGGGCGCCGTCCGCGCCGGGCGTAAGGTAGAGACAGATGCTGATCGTTGCGGACGAGAACATTCCCTTACTGGATGCCTTCTTCGACGACATGGGGACGATTCGCCGGGTGTCCGGCCGGGATCTGACGCCGGCCGACGTGGCGGACGCCGACATCCTGTTGGTGCGGTCGGTCACGCGTGTGGATCGGCAGTTATTGGAAGGCAGTCGCGTCAAGTTCGTGGGCACCGCCACCATCGGTACGGATCACGTGGACACCGAGTGGCTGGCCGGGCAGGGCATTGCTTTCGCCAGCGCCCCGGGCTGCAACGCTTCCAGCGTCGTGGAATACGTGATCAGTATCCTGTCGATTTATGCCGAGCAGCGCGGCCATGACGACTGGTCCGACCTGTCGGTGGGCGTCGTCGGCGCGGGTAACGTCGGGCAGCGCCTTGCCGATACGCTGGGCCGCCTGGGATTCGAGGTTCGACGTTACGACCCGCCGCGGCAGCAGGCCGAGCCCGGCGAAGACTTTGCCACGCTCGAGGATGTCCTGGCCTGTGACGTGATTTCCCTGCACACGCCGTTGACCGACGACGGCGATTGCCCGACGCGGCACATGATCGATACCGATCGCCTGGCGACCCTGAATGCCTCCCAATTGCTGATCAACAGCGGTCGCGGCGGCGTGGTGGATTGTCAGGCCCTGAAAGGGCGACTGGCGCAGCCGGAACCGCCCTGGGCGGTGCTCGATGTCTGGGAAGGGGAGCCGGCTGTGGACCCGGAGCTGGTCCGGATGCTGTGGTTGATCACGCCGCATATTGCCGGCTACAGCCTGGAAGGCAAGGTCGGGGGAACGGAGCGGATCTACCAGGCGCTGTGTCGTTTCCTGGGTTTGCCGGCTCGCAAGAAGAGTGGTCAGTTTATGGCCGATCCGGCCTTGAGCAAGCTTTCGTTTACGGCGTCGGCGACTGCTCAGGAAGCCGCTCACCTGGCGATTCGCGCCTGCTACGACGTGCGTCGCGACGACGCCCGCTACCGGCGGGTGCTCGATCTGCCGGAGAGCGAGCGGGCAGCAGCGTTTGACGCCATGCGCCGCGATTATCCCGTGCGTCGGGAGTTCTCCAGCACCAAGGTGCAGCTCAAGGGCGGTGCCAAGGACCTGCAACAGGTGTTCAAGGCGCTGGCCTTCAAGCTGAAAACCTGACGCTTCGTCGATCCGCCGGCAAGCGTCCGCTGGCCGGCCATTTCAACACTTATCCGCTGTGTCTGTCGGCGGCCCGATCCGGGATCGCGCCTGTTAGCCTACTTTGCGCAGCGGCTCCTCGCGGGTGTCATCCGCGTCAGCCAGCTGTGCCAGCGATGAGCGAACCATCGCATCGGTAATCGGTACTTCACGGCCATCGGACAGGACGATGGCGGCGCCGTTCATCCAGCTTTCCGTTTGCGGTTGCTGTTGCGTCATGAATCCGGCCTCTCTCGGTTGTCGTTTCATCCTGCTGGCAGGCTAAAGCAGCTATGTGTCCGATTGATGACATCGGTACGATGCCTGCTGTTGCCTGACCTTTGCAACAGTCTGTCAGTCGGCGGAGAGGGAAGCTATTGTACGAAGGTGGGGCCCAAGCCGGGGAAAGTGCAGAGATAAGGCGGGGCGAAGGGCCCCGCCATCAAACTCAGTTGCCCCGGCCCTGCAGGGCGGCAATGCGCTCTTCCAGCGGTGGGTGCGTCATGAACAGGGCGCTCAGGCCACCGCGGGCGCCACGGTTGATACCGAACGCCTGCATGGAGTCGGGCATCTGGTCGGGCACACCGCTTTCCTGGCGCAGTCGTTCCAGGGCGCTGATCATGGCGCCGGTGCCGGCCAGCTGGGCGCCGGCAATGTCGGCGCGGAATTCCCGCCGGCGTGAGAACCAGAACACGATGGTGCTGGCGAGGATGCCCAGGACCACTTCGGCGATCATGCTGACCACGAAAAAGCCGATGCCGTGGCCGTTTTCGTTCTTGAGGATGACCCGGTCCACCACGGAGCCGATCACCCGGGCGGCGAAGATCACGAAGGTGTTGACCACGCCCTGGATCAGCGCCAGCGTCACCATATCGCCGTTGGCCACGTGACCGATCTCATGACCCAGCACCGCACGGATTTCGTTCTTGTTGAAGCGTTCCAGCAAGCCCTGGCTGACGGCCACCAGCGCATCGTTCTTGTTCCAGCCCGTGGCAAACGCGTTGGACTGGCTAGCCGGGAAGATGGCCACATCCGGCATCTTTATGCCGGCCTGCTGGGCCAGGTCGGCCACGGTTTCCACCAGCCAGCGTTCGGCCGGCGTGCGTGGTTGTTCGATGATCTGGGCGCGGGTGCTCCAGAGCGCCATCTTCTTGGAAATCAGTAGCGAGATAATTGATCCCGCGAAGCCGAAGACAGCGGCAAAAATCAGCAGGTTGCCGTAGGCAATGCCGTTCTGTGCCAGGTAGCTGTCCACGCCAATCAGTTTCAGCGTGATGCTGGCTACCACAATCACCGCCAGGTTTGTGGCGAGGAAGAGCAGAATTCTCATCAGGTTCCAACCTCCAGTTGAATACGACAGACAATATCGGGGCGGCAGAATTCCCGTTCAATGGGATTACAGGGAATTAACCTGGAGGGCTGCGGGCTTTTTCGGTCGCGGATCAGTTGCCGACGAAGAGGATGGTATGGACCGTATCGGCCAGCAGCGATGAGTTGCCGTGCTTCAGGGCAACGCGCACCAGGTGGATATTGGTGGCCAGGTCGGCCTGAACCGCGGGCGGCAGGCCTTCGGTGTCTTCCGGGTAAGTACCGGCCAGGGAAGCGGGCAGGGCATCGGTGCGCACCGCGGCGTTGAGCCGGGTGAAGGTGGGTTGCGTCAGCACCACCTGGTCGACGGCGTCCTGGTGGATCGTATCCTGGTAGCGGATGTGCCCCTCTTCGGCGAGCCACAGCATGGTGGAGAAACAGGCGCGGTGACGGCGGCTGTGCAGGCCGAACTCGTCGGGGGTGTCCGGGCCGGCGATGTCTTCCACGTACAGGCTTACCTTGCGCGGAAAGGCGTTGTAGAGCTGTACGAGGATGATGGCGGTGTCCCGGAAGAACTCCTCGATGTGGATGTCTGCCATGGTGCTGATACGTCCCGCTTGCCGATGATTTACTGCTGGTAGGTCGACAGGAAGTGCGCCAGGCGCTTGACGGCGTCTTCCAGGGTGTCGACCCGCGGCAGGAACACCACCCGGAGGTGTTGCCGGTCCTCGATATTGAAGGCCGAGCCCTGCACCAGCAGGATACGCTCCTGCATCAGCAGATCCAGGACCAGCTTCTCATCGTCGAAGATCGGAAAGCGTTTGGGATCCAGCTTGGGGAACATGTACAGCGCGCCGGCGGGCTTCACGCAGCTGACACCGGGGATGTCATTGAGCAGGGACCAGGCGGTTTCGCGCTGTTCGTAGAGCCGCCCGCCCGGCGCCACCAGATCGTTGATCGACTGGTAGCCACCCAGGGCCGTCTGGATCGCCAGTTGCGCCGGCACATTGGAGCACAGGCGCATGGAGGCCAGCATCTCGATGCCCTCGATCAGATCACGGGCCTTGTGCTTGGCGCCGCTGATGATCATCCAGCCGGAGCGGTAACCCGCCGCCCGGTAGTTCTTGGACAGGCCGTTGTAGGTGAAGAACAGCACGTCGTCCGCCAGGGAGGCGGTGGATACGTGCCTGGCGCCGTCGTAGAGGATCTTGTCGTAGATTTCGTCGGACAGCACGATCAGGTTGTGCTGGCGTGCCAGTTCGATGACCTGTTCCAGCAGTTCCGGCGGATACACGGCACCGGTCGGGTTGTTCGGGTTGATCAGCACAATGGCGCGGCTGCGCGATGTGATCTTGCTGCGAATGTCGTCGATGTCCGGGAACCAGTCCTGGGATTCGTCGCAGTGGTAGTGCACCGGCTTGCCGCTGGACAGGGTGACGGCGGCGGTCCAGAGCGGATAGTCCGGGGCTGGAACGAGCACCTCGTCACCGGTGTTCAACAGGGCCTGCATGGACATGACGATCAGCTCGCTGACGCCGTTGCCCAGGTAGACGTCGTCGATGTCGACTTTTTCGATGCCGCGCTGCTGGCAGTAATGCATGACCGCCTTGCGGGCGGAAAACAGGCCCTTGGATTCCACGTAGCCCTGGGCTGAGTGCATGTTATAGATGACGTCCTGCTGGATCTCTTCGGGAACGTCCATCTCGAAGGCGGCCGGGTTGCCGATGTTGAGCTTCAGTACCCGATGGCCTTCCTCTTCCAGGCGACGCGCTTCACGCAGAACCGGACCGCGGATTTCATAGCACACGTTATCCAGCTTGGCGGACTTCTTGAAATTCTGCATGAGCGTTCAATTCCTGAAAGATGGGGTGTATCGATTGCCCGGTTATCCCGGAAGCGTTCTATTCTAGCCAAAGCGCCAGTTGGGTAGAAAGGGCGAAAGGCTCCTGAATTGTGATGAATAGTGGCACAATGGCCCGGAATTTGAGAGTCACAGTCTCTGGCCCGGCGACCGGTACAGTTGGCGGCTGATGACTTGCTGTATCGGTATTCAGTGTACAGGGAGACAGACATGCTGGCTTTTGACGTCATCCACGATCGTGCCGCTGCCCGCGCGGGCGGTCCTTCGGCGTTGGCGGCGCGGATGCCGCCGGTGCGCAGCGCTCAGGAGCTGGCCGGTTTGCCCGATCGATTCTACCTGTCCGCCATGACCCGACGGATCTTTCAGGCCGGCATGAAGCACAGCCTGATCAACGAGCGCTGGCCGGTGTTCGAGGAATGGTTCTGGGCCTTTGAGCCGGAGAAACTGATGCTGCTCTCCGAAGAGCAGCTGGAATCCGCCATGCAGAACCCGAAGCTGATTCGTCATTGGGGCAAGCTGCGCACGATCCCGGTCAATGCCGGCGAACTGCATCGCGTCAGTCAGGCGGAGGGCGGTTTCGGCCAGTTTCTGGCGCAGTGGCCGGACGACGACCTGTTCGGGTTGTGGCGCTGGCTCGGCAAGCGTTTCCAGCGCATGGGCGGTCATTCCGGCGCTCGCTTCCTGCGTCTGGTCGGTCGCGACACCTTTCTGTTGACCGACGATGTGCTGGCGGCCCTGCAGGCCAGCGATGTGATAGACGATAAACCCACTCGTAAGGCGGACAGGCAGCGCGTGAACGACGCCTTCGTCACCTGGCGCGAACAGTCCGGCCTGCCCATGGCACACATCAGCCGGATCCTGTCGATGACCGTCGATTGATGGCCTGATCGGCGGTGTTACGTCGTTGCCAGACGCACTCTGTTGTGCAAAATTAAATGGTGAAAAATAATAAGCCCGGTGCCCGTCAGGCTGGCGACCGGATTCCGAAAGACACCGCTAATCGGGGAGTGACTATGGCAACGGAAGACATCTACAGCTTCAACGTGCAGGATATCCAGGGCAGGGACCGGTCCCTGGCCGAGTACAAGGGCCATGTGATGCTGATTGTGAACACGGCCAGCAAGTGCGGCTTCACCCCGCAGTTCGAAGGGTTGCAGGCGCTTCACCGTGAGCTGTCGGATCGCGGGCTCAGCGTGCTGGGTTTTCCGTGTAACCAGTTCATGAGCCAGGATCCCGGTGACAACGACGAGATCAGCCAGTTCTGTAGCCTGAACTATGGCGTTGACTTCCCGATGTTCGCCAAGATCGAGGTCAATGGCGACGGAACGCATCCCCTCTACCAGTTTCTCAAGCGTGAGGCGCGCGGCGTGATGGGGTCGGAGAAGATCAAATGGAACTTCACCAAGTTTCTCGTCAACCGCGAGGGTGAGGTGGTCAAGCGCTACCCGCCGACAACCCGCCCGGAAGACATCCGGGAGGATATCGAAAAGCTTCTGTCATGAATGGGTACCACGACCGCAATGAGTGAGAACAAGGATCCGCTGGCGCTGGACAACCAGGTCTGTTTCGCGCTGTACGCGGCCAATCGCGCGATCACCGGCCTTTATCGCCCGCTGCTGGAAGAGCTCGGGCTGACCTATCCGCAATACCTGGTGATGTTGGTGTTGTGGGAGGCGGAGCAGGTTGCCGAGGCCACCGAAGTGATCAGCGTCTCTTTCCTGGGGCAGCGGCTGCGGCTCGATTCCGGGACCCTGACGCCGCTATTGAAGCGCCTCGAATCCCGCGGTCTGCTGCGGCGTCAGCGTCACCCGGAGGACGAGCGGGTGGTTGTGGTATCCCTGACCGAGACCGGCCGCTCCCTGCGCCAACGTGCCGAATCCGTGCCCGGCGAACTGATGTGCCGCAGCGGCCTGGATACGGAGCAGGCCCGGCAGTTGCGATCGTCACTGCAGGCGTTGCTGGATCATTTACCCTGAGCGACGGTATGGCCGGCCCAGCGTTCGATCACCGCGCGTAGCTCGTCCTTGTTGTAGGGCTTGGTGACGTAGTCGTTCATGCCCGCTGCCAGGCAGTCTTCCTTGTCCCCCTGCATGACGTTGGCCGTTACGGCGATCACCGGCAGATGTTTCCATTGCGGGTGTTTGCGAATGTGGCCAGTGGCGGCGTAGCCGTCCATCACCGGCATCTGACAGTCCATCAGCACGATGTCGTAATCCTGCTGGCGCAGGGCGGCCAGGGCCCGCTCACCGTTCTCCGCCAGATCCACCCGATACCCCAGCTTGCGCAGCATGCTGCTGGCCACGATCTGGTTGACCCGGTTGTCCTCCACCAGAAGGATGTTCAGGTCCGGGCTCGCTTCCCGGGGCGGCGAGGGCGCGGCGATCTCATCCGCTGCCCGTTCCCCTGAAGCCCACTGCAGAACGTCCTGCAGCTGGTCGCGGCGTAGGGGCAGGGCCACTACCCGAGGTGTTTCCCCGGCCAGGTTGGTGATCGACTGCTCCGGTTCACCGAACAGGATCAGGGGGGCAACGGGGGACTGATCCACCAGCGCCCCCCGGGTCCAGAGATCCGTGTCGCACAGGTAGGCGCCGGCCTGCTCGGCATCGGTTTCCAGCACGGGAATCTGCCAGGCCTGGAGCTGACGTTCCAGTGGCAGGCGATGCGGATTGTCCAGCGGGATGTCGAGGATGACGCCCTGGTCCCGCAACGGGGACTGGTCCATCTGGGTGACCAGGGACGGGCTGCGGACGGGCAGGGGCAGGATGACTGTGAAATGGGTGCCGCGGTTTTCGCGGGACTCCACGGTAATCTGTCCATGCATGCGTTCCACCAATTGCCGGCACAGGGTCAGCCCGAGCCCGGTGCCGCCGAAGCGTCGGGTGGTGTCGGCTTTACCCTGGGCAAACGGCGAAAAGATGCGGCGCAGGGTCTCGTCGGTCATGCCGATGCCGGTATCGATCACGTCAATCCGGGTCTCGCCATCCTGGCACAGAGCGCGGATGCGGACTTCACCGGCCTCGGTGAACTTGATGCCGTTGCCCAGCAGGTTGTTGATGATCTGGCGTACCCGGGTCGGGTCGCCCTGGAAGGTTTCCGGCAGGGCCGGGTCGATGTCGATCACCAGTTGCACGTCGCGGCCTCGGGCCTGCTGGTTGAGCAGGGTGGCGCATTCCTCAATGACATCGCGCAGGCTGAACTCGATCGCTTCCAGGCTCAGTTTGCCGGCTTCCACCTTGGAAATGTCCAGAATGTCGTTGAGCAGTCCCAGGAGGCTTTGGCCGGCGTTGCGGGCGATCTCCAGCCGGTTGCGCTGACTTGGCGACATCTCGCCGTCCAGGGCCAGCTCCAGCATACCCAGCACGCCGTTGAGTGGGGTGCGGATTTCGTGACTCATGCTGGCCAGGAAGTTAGCGCGGCTGCGGGCCCGGTGTACGGCGTCTTCCTTGGCCCGGATCAGGGCCCGGTTGCCGCGTTGCAGGGCTTCGTTCTTCTCGGAGATCTCCCGGGTGCGGTCTTCGACCTCCCGTTCCAGCTTGGACGAATAGTGCTTCATCTTGCTTTCGGCCAGGCGCACCTGGTCCAGGCTGCTGTCGATGGTATCCAGGTGCTCGTTGATGATGCCGACCATCTGACCGATCTCGTCGTTCTGGTGATTGCCCGGGATCGGCAGACGCACTTTTTCCGGCGCCTGCGGTTCCACCTCGCGCAGGGCCTGGATGACTCGCATCAGCGGTTTGGTGAGGATGAAATAGAACACGAACAGCAGGATGATGCTCAGGATCAGGCTCTTGATGAAGCCGCTGAACAGGGTATACCCGGCGCGGCTCAGAAAGGCCGTGCCGTAGTGATAGGTGTCGATGCGCACTTCCAGTTGGCCGAGGGGGATTTCCTCCAGCTGGGGCACGCGCAGGTTTTCACTGTATTCGCGGGAAGATCCGAACAGGAAGTCGCTCAGAACCCGGTAGGTGGACTCGGTGGAGCGCCGTGAAGAGGCGGCCAGCACCCGGCCGTCCGGGTCGACGATGCGGGCGTCGATGATTGCCGGGTGGCGCAGCAGGCCATCGAGCAGTTCCTTGGCCAGGCGGGTGTCGATGTTGTAGGCGATCTGGGAGGCAGGGCTGAAACTGATGTCCATCAGTGCCCGGATTTCCTCGTCCATGCTCTTGCGGGCGGTGAAATAGTCCAGCGTGACCTGGACCATATTGAGCAGGACGCCCAGGGCCATGGCCAGGAGCACTGTGTTGCGGGTCAGCCTGAACGACAGGCGCTTTGTGAATGTCATACTCACCGGTTTACAGTCCCTGTTCGGACAAGGCGGCCGAACAGGCTGTCCATGCAGTGCACTGCGTTGCCCGGGTCATCGGCCACTAACACTAGTCGTCATAGTCCGCTTTTTTCTTCCACTCTTCCTCTTCGTGCAGGAAGGTGTCCCATTCCTTGTCGAGACGGTGCTTTTCCTCTTCCTGGCTTTTGGCCCCTTCGGTCGTCACCATGTCCTCCAGCTCCTTGATGCGGGTCCGGTAACTCTTGATGGACTTGACCGCCAGTGGGTGATCCTTGGTCTTGCCCATCTCCGTCGATGCCAGGTGATAGGCGTGGATTGCCTTGCGCAGCTGCTTCTGGCGGATCATGTCGCGGGCCTGGGCGACATGAAAGTCGGCGGTGGTCTTGTGCACCAGGAAAACCGTCAGCTTGAGGTTCTTGCGCGCCAGCTTGGTGTCGAGACGGCCCCGCTTCTGCATGGCCTCGATGATCCGGTACAGGGACTGCAACATGGAGCGGACTTCGCCGGCCCGGGCCGGACTGTCGATGCGCACGGGAGAGCGTTCGTCGGCACCGTCTTGCATCCGTTCCCGCCGTGTGACGAGATCTTTTTCCCAGTCGTCGACGGGCTGAGCCCCCTTGAGCCCCTTCAGCTCGCGGCAAGCGTCTTCGGCCCGCATCAGCAGGATCGACTTGATGTCCCGGGTGAGGTACTGCGGAGGCAGTTCATCCAGCAGTCTCAGGCAGAGGCGAAAACCGTCTTCGCTGGATTTGGCCTTGCGGGCCCGTTCGATCCGGGCTTTTTCGCGAGCCTGGACAAGCACGATAACGGCGATGGACACCAGTACGATAACCGCGAAGAAAATGACAATGAGCGTTGTATCCATGCCCGGGCAGCCGTCTCTCTATCGTTGATGTTTATTATGGCGGCGCATCACCTGGATCCGCCTGATTATCCCTATCGGAAAATCTGTCGATACCGTATCCGTAATACCGGCTTCGAGTATAGCGTATTAAGCGTGTTCAAAGGGTTAAGTTGTGTGTTCTATGCAACGAGTCCGCCGGATGGCACTCAAGGCCCTTGGGTTTGAGCGACTGTTTGATTCCGGAAGGTGATGGTCTTCTTGTTTTGTATTTATCTGATGAATGATAGGCTGAGCCCCTGATTCTCTCTGGAACTTGCCGATGGATATTTCCCGCGTCGACCTGAATCTTCTGGTCTATCTCGACGTGTTGTTGCGCGAAAAGAACGTCACCAAGGCGGCCAATCACCTGGGTATTACCCAGCCGGCCATGAGCAACGGCCTGCGCCGCCTTCGCGATCTGTTCGAAGACCCTCTGCTGGTGCGCACCAGTGAGGGGATGACGGCCACCGAAAGGGCGCTAGAGCTTAAACCGCTGGTGCGTAGCGTGCTCTCGGACATAGAGCGGGCGGTGCAGGCCAAGTCCGAATTCTCCGCCGCGGACAGTAACCGGGTGTTCCGTATCATGGCCAGTGATTACGCCGAATCCTGCCTGATCCCCCGGGTCCTTCGCCGTATCCGCCAGGAAGCGCCAAATGTGACGCTGGACGTGCTGACGCCCAGTGACGTGAGCTTCCCCGATGTGGAGCAGGGGCGGCTGGACATGGCCATCAACCGTTTCGACAAGCTGCCGCAGTCGTTCCACCAGAAAACCCTGTGGACCGAGTATTTCGCCTGCCTGATGAGCGCGCACAACCCGATCCTGCGCGAGCCATTTACCCTCGACACCTACCTTGACGCCAGTCACATCTGGGTCAGCAAGACCGGGTTTGGGGTGGGCGTCGGGGTCAACCCGCAGGACGTGCAGCGGCTGGGTTGGGTGGACGAAGCGCTGGGTCTGATGGGGCGCAAGCGGCGGATTTCGGTATTTACCCGTCATTATCAGGTGGCGATGTTGCTGGCCGAGCAACACGACCTGATCGCCACGCTACCCAGCCGGGCCGCCTGGCTTCAGCAGCACAACGCCAACCTGGTGGTGAAAGTGCCGCCATTCCGGATCCCCCCGTTCGAACTGAAAATGGCCTGGAGCCCGCTGCTCCAGCACAACCCGGATCACCAGTGGCTGCGCCGCCTGATTGTGGATGTGGCGGCCGAGGTGGATGAGGAATTTGCCGACTTCGGCCGGCCCTTCGAAAACCAGGGGCCGCAGCCGAGTCTGCAGTCAGAGCGGTAGTTCGCGCAGCTCCAGGGACGGGCGGGCCGTATCCCACATACGCTGGAAGGCCTCCGCCTGGAGTTTGACCCGCCCGGAGTCGCTGAACCGGGCCCAGCCTTCCAGGGTGTCGAAACCGTGGCGCCAGGCGATGGTCTCGCGATCGCCAATCAGGAAAGGCGCGTCTTCGGCCGGGTAGTCGTCATTGACCAGGCGCAACTCGATCTTGCTGGGCAGTCGGCGCATCAGCTGCACAATCTGGTGGCGGCGCTGGACCAGCGGCTTGTCGTCGTGGACCAGCAGGCGGATCTCGCAGACCCGGTGACGCCGCGCCATGGCGGAGAAAATGTCCCGCAGACGCTCGCGGTCGTAGAGGTCGTGATCCAGCAGGCGGTCGTAGAGCCAGAGGCGCTGGTTGGCCTGACCGGCGATCGTGTCCAGCAAATCGGTAAAATCATTCTCCTGGGCAAAATGCCAGGTGGCGTCATCGCGCCCAGCGATGGTTGGAGCCTGTTCCCGGCCGGACTCGATAATCTGGGTCGCGGCCAGACAGCGCATGTCCAGATGCGGTATGCCGGCGTCGTCGTAAGGCGTGGAGCATACATGGAAGCCCAGCTTCTCGTAGAAGGGCACCGCGTATTGCTGGGCGCTGAGCCAGAGTTCGCTGAACTGTTCGGCGCCTTCTGCCATCAGGTGGCGCAACAGCTGCTCGCCGTAGCCCTTACCCCGGTGCTCCTTGACGACCGCCATGCGTCCGATGCGGCCGATGTCGGTGATCGACGGCACCAGGCGGGCGACCGCCACCGGCGTGTTGTCCGGCAGGACCGCGACGAAATGATCGGACACCTCGTCCGTATCGTCCCACTCCAGCTCGGGCGGGACACCCTGTTCGTCGATGAACACCTGCTGACGAATGGCCTTGATCGAGGCCGGCGCCAGCTGCCAGCTGTATTTGCGAATCTTCAGTGTCATTCCAGGTACAGGCTGCCTTGGTTGATCAGTGTGACGAGCAGGCCAGCGAGGGCCGGGTCCGCGGCGGCTTCACGCATCCGTGCCGGGTCCGGCTGGTGACGGGCGCAGAGCAGGGGGGCGATCCAGCGAGCGTCGCCGTTCAGCAGGTAGCGTTCACCGTCCACGAACAGGGCAATCCGGTCGTCCATGGGGCGGTAGGCGAAGCGCGATCCTTCATTCCAGCGCAGCGTAAAACCGTCTTCGAGGGCCGCGCCAAGCTGCTCGGCGTCCAGCGCTTCTTCTGGAGGCTGCACGATCTGGGCGCTCTTGGGCGCGGTGCTGTACTGGCCCAGCCACAGGGCCAGCAGGTCTTCCCGGCGCAGTGCATTCTCGACAATCGCCTTGACGCCATCAACGGCGGCATCGCTGACCAGGCCGGGATTGTCCTGGGGTGCCAGGTCCGGGTCGCGCAGCAGCTGCTCGGCGCCGGGCTGGTTGCACAGGAAGTCGCTGAAGCCGGTGAGAATGTCGTCGTGGCTGGGCGCGCGGAAGCCGATGGACAGGGTGATGCAATCGTCCTGGGCGATGCCGTGATGGCCCACGCCGGGCGGGATATAGAGCATGTCCCCCGGCGCCAGCACCACGGTTTCTTCCGGTTGCCAATCCTTGAGGATGCGCAGCGGCGTGCCGTCCACGCGGGGCGAGGTTTCATCGCACTGGCCGCCGAACTGCCATTCCCGATGGCCTTCCGCCTGCAGCAGGAACACGTCGTACTGGTCGTAGTGGGGACCGACGTTGCCGCCTTGCGGCGCGTAGCTGGCCATGATGTCGTCGAGACGCCAGTTGGGGATGAAGCGGAAGCGGTCCAGTAACGGGGCCAGCTCCGGCACCCAGTGGTCCAGACCCTGCACCAGCAGGGTCCAGTGGGTCGCCGGCAACTGCTCGAACCGCTCCGGCTGGAACGGGCCGTTCTCCAGCTGCCAGGGGCGTCCGCCATCGTTCTCGACGACGATGCGGGACTCCACCGCCTCCTCGCAGGCCAGGCCGGCCAGTTCGTCCGGTGTCACCGGGCAGGTCAGGCCGGGAAAGGCCTGACGGATAACGAGCGGCTTCTTCTGCCAGTAATCGCGCAGGAAGACATCGACGTCGAGGCCACCGGGAAGCTGCATCAGAGCGCCCTGGTCTGGTCGACCGCGTTGCCGACGTAAGTCGCCGGTGTCAGGGCCAGCAGCTCTTCCTTGGCGGTCTCGGGGATATCCAGATTGCGCACGAAGTCCTGGATCAGCTCCGGCGTCATCGCCTTGCCGCGGGTCAGTTCCTTGAGCTTCTCGTAAGGCTTCTCGATGTTGTAGCGGCGCATGACCGTCTGGATCGGCTCGGCCAGCACTTCCCAGGCGTGGTCCAGGTCCGCGTCCAGGCGTGCCGGGTTGACTTCCAGTTTGCCCAGGCCTTTCAGGGTCGCCTCATAGGCGATCAGGCTGTGGGCGAAACCGACGCCCAGGTTGCGCAGCACGGTGGAGTCGGTCAGGTCACGCTGCCAGCGGGAAATCGGCAGCTTGGCGGACAGGTGGCCGAACAGCGCGTTGGCGATGCCCAGGTTGCCCTCGGAGTTCTCGAAGTCGATCGGGTTGACCTTGTGCGGCATGGTGGAAGAGCCCACCTCGCCGGCCACGGTCTTCTGCTTGAAGTAGCCCAGGGAGATGTAGCCCCAGATGTCCCGGTCGAGATCGATCAGGATGGTGTTGAAGCGGGCCACCGCATCGTACAGCTCGGCGATGTAGTCGTGCGGCTCGATCTGGGTGGTGTAAGGGTTCCAGGACAGCCCCAGGGACGTCACGAAGGCTTCAGCATTGGCCGCCCAGTCGACGCTCGGGTAAGCGGACAGGTGCGCGTTGTAGTTGCCCACGGCGCCGTTGATCTTGCCCAGGATCTCGACGGCACGGATCTGCTTGAGCTGGCGGCGCAGACGGTAGACCACGTTGGCCAGTTCCTTGCCTACGGTGGACGGGGAGGCGGTCTGGCCGTGGGTGCGCGACAGCATCGGCTGTTCGGCGTGCTCGTCGGCCAGCTCGGTCAGGCGCTCCACCACGCGATCCATGGCCGGCAGCAGGCCGTGGTCCAGGCCTTCGCGCAGCATCAGGCCGTGGGACAGGTTGTTGATGTCCTCCGAGGTGCAGGCGAAGTGCACGAACTCGGTGATGGCCTGCAGTTCCGCGTTGTCCGCGATTTTTTCCTTGATGAAGTATTCCACCGCCTTGACGTCGTGGTTGGTGGTGCGCTCGATGGACTTGATGCGCTCGGCGTCTTCCAGGCTGAATTCGGAGACGAGTCGGTTCAGTTGGGCATCTGCATCAGCGGACAGGGCCGGCACTTCGGTAATACCGGGGTGTGCGGCCAGTTGCTGCAGCCAGCGGATTTCCACCGTGACACGGTTTCTGATCAGGCCATACTCGCTGAAAATTTCGCGAAACACGCGGACTTTTTCGCCGTACCGGCCGTCAACCGGTGAGATGGCGGTGAGGGCAGTTAATTCCATCAGAAACCTCTCAATAGATCGTATGCGGACTGCAGTTCATCGATGCGGGATGCGTGGGCGCTCGCGGTGATCACCCACGCTGGAAAATGGCGCCTATGATACACCACCCGGCGGCGCGGTTCAGTGAAAAACGGCCTGGTTGGCCTGCTCCGAAAGTCGCCTGGCGGTCTCCACCACACGCTTGCGGTAGAACACCAGGTGCCAGCGGCGCCCACCCAGCTGCCGCCAGAGCACGGCGGAGCGGATGCCGGCCAGGAGCAGGGCGCGCACCCGCGCGGCGTTTTCCTCGACCCGCAGCTGGTTGGGGTCGCCGGTGACCTGGATGCGCAGACGGAAGGTGCTGATGGTGTCGGTGTAGATCGACGCCAGGTTGTTGATCAGATTGATGTGGTTGTAGCCGAAATGCTCAGCGGTGTGGCGGGCCTGGTCGATGCGGCTGCCGATGACGTCCATCATGTCCGGCTGCTTGCGCAGGCGCGCTTCCAGGTGGATCAGGTTCAGGGTGTAGCGCAGGATTTCCACGTCCTGCTGGCCGTCCTGCTTCTGCATCAGACCGTGCAGGACCGACAGGCCTTCCCGCAGGTCACGCAGTTCGCCATAGACGCTGAGCGTGTTGGGAGGATCGGTCATGAACAGGGAGCGAATGCAGGTCTCGAACGTGGACTGCGCGCATTGGCCCTGGTGGGCAATCTGTTGCACCAGTTCGGCGGCTTGAAACACGCCGGCCAGGGCCAGGGTCTGATCTTCCAGTGAGCGGCTCAACGTCACCTCACGTCTGTCGGGTTAGCGGGAAATGGGGTGCCCGGTGGTCGTCTTTCAGCGACACCGTCGGCTCAGGATGCGGTCCGGTCCAGGCCGGGCGCTTCATCGCGCCACGTGGTTTCGATCACGCCGCCACCAAGGCAGATGTCGCCGTCGTAGAACACCACCGATTGACCGGGGGTGACGGCGCGCTGGGCGTCGTCAAAAACCACGCGGGTGCCCGCGTCGGTCACCGTGACGGTGCAGGCCTGGTCAGGCTGGCGGTAGCGGGTCTTGGCATGGCAGCGGAATTCCTTCGCCGGCGGCTCGCCCGCCACCCAGTCAATGGGGCCGCTGGTCAGCCCGCGGGAGAACAGCAGCGGATGCTGCTTGCCCTGCACGGCGATCAGCACGTTGCGGTCCAGGTCTTTCTCCGCCACGTACCAGGGATCGTCGTTGTAGTGGCTCAGTCCGCCGATACCCAGACCCTGTCGCTGGCCGATGGTGTGGTACATCAGGCCCTGGTGGCGGCCAATGACGTCGCCGTCCGGCGTTTCGATGTTTCCCGGCTGGGCCGGAATGTACTGTTTGAGGAAATCCCGGAACTTGCGTTCACCAATGAAGCAGATGCCGGTGGAATCCTTCTTGTCGTGGGTGACCAGACCCGCTTTCTCGGCGATGCCGCGCACTTCCGGCTTCTCGATCTCGCCAACCGGAAACAGGGTGCGCGCAATGCGTTCACCGGAAACAGCGTGCAGGAAGTAGCTCTGGTCCTTGTTGTCGTCCAGGCCCTTGATCAGCTGCGCGCGGCCGTCATCGGTGATGCGGCGGCGGGCGTAGTGGCCAGTGGCGATGTAGTCGGCGCCCAGGGTCACGGCGTAGTCGAGGAAGGCGCGGAACTTCACTTCCTTGTTGCACAGGATATCCGGGTTCGGGGTGCGTCCGGCCCGATATTCCGACAGGAAGTGCTCAAACACGCGATCCCAGTACTCGGCGGCAAAGCTGGCGGTGTGCAGTTTGATGCCGATCCTGTCGGCCACCGCCTGGGCGTCGGCCAGGTCGGTCATGGCGGTGCAGTATTCCGTGCCGTCGTCTTCGTCCCAGTTTTTCATGAACAGCCCCTCGACGGTGTATCCCTGTTCCTGCAGGAGGAGGGCGGCGACGGAGGAGTCAACACCGCCGGACATGCCGACGATGACGCGGGTGTTTTGGTTGGCGCTGGACGCGGACTCAGTCATAACGGTGGCGGACGCAGTTGCTCGCAAATGTGTGTTGAATGACGCGCATTCTAACAGGTTTGCGGCGCCGGGTGATCCGTAGTAGCACGTCCGCCCCGACCGGCCTCAGGATCAGGCCGCCGGATCGATGATCACCGACAGCGGGAAACGGCGGCCGGCCAGATAATCCTCAATGCAGCGCATCACCAGAGGGCTGCGCAGTTTTTCCGACTGCTCCTTGAGCTCTTCGTAGGTGAGCCAGTGGGCGGCGATGATGTCGTCGTCCAGTTCGTCGGTCTCATGAGTCAGCGCCTCGGCGACGAAGCACATGCGATAGTATGTTTTGCCGGTCGCCGGCGCCTGGTAGGTGTACAGCCCCAGAAAGTGGCGCGGCTCGACCTGCCAGCCGGTTTCCTCAAGGGCTTCCCGGCAGGCCGCCTCCAGGATGGTTTCGTTCTCTTCCACATGGCCGGCCGGCTGATTGAAGACGACCAGTCCATTGCTGCGCTCTTCGACCATCAGGAATCGACCGTCTTTCTCGGTAACGACGGCAACGGTGGCGTGTGGCTTCCAGGTCATTCAGGTCTTCCTTCTGTTGGACCGCGACGCGCCCCGGCGCTGGCGGGGTGCGCCGGACGATCGGGGTAAATGGATACTGAGGTGGCGGCTTTCACCGGGCGCCAGCTTGTCGATGGACCAGTCGCCGATCGAGCGCCGGATCAGGCGGAGGGTCGGAAAGCCAACGGCGGCGGTCATGCGACGTACCTGGCGGTTGCGACCCTCGGTTAGCGTGAGTTCAATCCAACTGGTGGGCACGTTGGCGCGGTAACGCACCGGCGGCTGGCGCGGCCAGATGTCCGGGTCTTCCAGACGCCTGGCCCTGGCCGGACGGCTGGGGCCGTCCTTCAGGTCCACGCCGGCGGCGAGGCGCTCAAGCGCCGCGTCATCGATGGCGCCATCGACCTGCACCCAGTAGGTTTTCGCCATCTTCTGGCGCGGCGAGGCAATCCGATGCTGGAGTTGGCCGTCATCCGTCAGCAGCACCAGTCCCTCGGAATCGAAGTCGAGCCGCCCAGCCGGGTAGACGTCGCGATGGGGCACATAATCGGCCAGGGTTGGACGCCCCTCAGGGTCGGTGAACTGACACAGTACGTTGTACGGCTTGTTGAGGAGAATCAGGTTGGCCATCGATGCTCTGCTGGCAGAGGCGGAGTGATGCCGCCGGATGAATTCGATTACTGATCTTACAAGACGGTGGCGGCGATCACTATGACCGGGCGGTCATCGGCCTGTTACAGGCGCCGCCGCGCGGGACGGTTCAGTGGGTGCCGGGCACGGTTACGAGCGATAGTCGCTCATAAGGACATCCGCCCATAAAAAAGCCGGTGCATCACGCACCGGCTTTCGGCAAATAGACTGCGTTGTTGTGCCGGGTTGTCCGTTCTCCAGCACGAAGTTTGAGGGTGATCTGACCAAAGTCAGACCGCTTTATTCATTGCTTAGCCGACGCTTGGCCGGTTGGTAATCCCTGTAGCCGGCGTCAGGCGTGGGCCGTTCGCATCTGACTGTCGTTGGCGGTTTCCGAGCGCTCCGATCGCGATTCCGCGTGATCGGAGTTTGCTGCCTTGCTCTGCGTAGGCTCCCGCTTTTCCAGGCGATCAAGAGGGACGATGTTGACCGCGTGGGTTCCCTTGTCACTGGGCTTCTTATCGAAACTGACCGTCTGGCCGGCTTTCAGTGTCTTGTAGCCTTCCATCTGGACAGCCGAGAAATGAGCAAACAGGTCTTCGCTGCCGCCATCCTCGATAATGAAGCCGTAACCCTTGGCGTTATTGAACCACTTCACTTTGCCTTGAGGCATGATTCACTCCCTTGGTTTCCTGCTCGTCTTATTATTGCTTTTCATTAAGTTACAAATGCCGAAACAGAATAATAGTGTAGTCGATGCGGTGCCGGATGGTGCGGCTTCCGGGTTTACATAATTTTACAATAGCAGTACCTACTCTTGACCAATATTTCCACAGAGTCAATAGGCAAAAAACTGGTTGGCGGGGCGGCTCAGGCGTTAAGATGATGACGTCGATAAACAAGGTTTAACCTGCCTCGTCTTGAAAACGTTCGTCAGGGGAACCACCTTCATTCAAGAGCGGAACTCGGCCAGCAGGCGAGCATCTAAATTCCGGAACGAACCATGCGGAACATCGAGAATTCTCTACTAATATTGAATCAGGGGGATCATGATCAGGATCCGGATCACGACGACGGTCTGGTGACTTCTCCTGAGAAACCGGCCCTGAAACGCCCGGCGCGATTTCGGGTCGTGTTACTCAATGACGATTACACGCCGATGGATTTCGTCGTTGATGTCCTGATGAAATTCTTCGCAATGAACGAAGAAAAGGCGACGCAGGTGATGCTGCTCGTCCATACGCAGGGAAAAGCTGTATGTGGGGTGTACACCCGTGACATCGCGGAGACCAAAGCGGCACAGGTGAACCAGTACTCTTCGGAGTGTGAGCACCCGCTGCTTTGCGAGATTGAACGTGCGGACTGATAGACCTTGGGGTGGCCCATGCTAAGTAAAGATCTGGAAATCACGCTGAATACTGCGTTCAAGAATGCCCGTGACAAGCGGCACGAGTTCATGACGGTGGAGCACTTGTTGTTGGCTCTGCTGGACAATGACTCTGCCATCGGTGTGCTCAAGGCATGCGGCGCAGATCTGCAGCGACTCCAGGAAGAGCTTCTGGAGTTCGTGGATTCGACCACGCCCCTGATTCCCCATAACGACAGTGAGCGTGAAACCCAACCGACGCTCGGTTTCCAGCGTGTGCTGCAGCGGGCTGTCTTCCATGTCCAGTCTTCCGGCAAGAAGGAAGTAACCGGGGCCAATGTGTTGGTGGCCATCTTCAGTGAGCAGGAAAGTCAGGCTGTGTATGTGCTGAAGAAGCAGAACATTGCCCGGATTGATGTCGTCAATTACGTATCCCACGGTATTTCCCGGGTTCAGGGCGGAGAAGAGCAGGAAGGCACCGACCATACCCAGGAAGAGGTGGGCGAGGACGGAACGTCCTCCAAGCCGCTGGAGAGCTATGCCACCAACCTGAACGAGCAGGCCCGGCAGGGCCGCATCGATCCGCTGATCGGTCGCGAGCACGAAGTCGAGCGGGTGGTGCAGATTCTGGTGCGGCGCCGCAAGAACAACCCGCTGCTGGTCGGCGAGGCCGGCGTCGGCAAGACCGCCATCGCCGAAGGTCTGGCCAAGCGGGTGGTCGACGGTCAGGTGCCGGACGTGATTTCCGACGCCGTGGTCTATTCCCTGGACCTGGGCGCGCTGCTGGCGGGCACCAAGTACCGTGGCGACTTCGAGAAGCGCTTCAAGGGGCTTCTGGCCGAGCTCAAGAAAGAGGATCATGCGATTCTCTTTATTGACGAGATTCATACGATTATCGGTGCTGGGTCGGCATCGGGTGGCGTCATGGACGCCTCCAACCTGCTCAAGCCACTGCTGAGTTCCGGGGAGATCCGTTGCATCGGCTCCACGACCTTCTCAGAATTCCGCGGTATCTTCGAGAAAGACAGCGCCCTGGCGCGCCGTTTCCAGAAGATCGATGTCAACGAGCCCAGCGTCGAGGATACCTACCAGATCCTGCGCGGCCTGAAGTCCCACTTCGAGAAGCATCACGACCTCAAGTACACGGACAAGGCCCTGCGCGTGGCGGCTGAGCTGGCGGATCGTTACATCACCGACCGGCACCTGCCGGACAAAGCCATCGACGTGATCGACGAGGCCGGTGCCCGTCAGCGCCTGATGCCGAGCAACAAGCGCCGCAAGGTCATCGGTGTCTCCTCGATTGAGGACGTGGTGGCCACCATCGCGCGAATTCCGCCGAAGAGCGTATCCACCAGCGATAAGGATCTGCTGCGCAACCTGGAGCGGGATCTCAAGATGGTGGTGTTCGGTCAGGACCGTGCCATAGAGTCCCTGTCCACCGCCATCAAGCTGGCGCGGGCGGGCCTGAAGGCACCGGAGAAGCCGGAAGGGGCGTTCCTGTTTTCCGGCCCCACCGGGGTCGGTAAGACCGAGGTCACCCGGCAGTTGGCCAAAATCCTGGGGATCGAGCTGGTGCGCTTCGATATGTCCGAGTACATGGAGCGTCACACCGTGTCGCGGCTGATCGGTGCGCCTCCCGGCTACGTCGGCTTCGATCAGGGCGGTTTGCTGACCGAGGCGGTCAACAAGCAGCCGCATTGCGTCCTGCTGCTGGACGAGATCGAGAAGGCGCATCCGGAAGTGTTCAACCTGCTGCTGCAGGTGATGGATCACGGCACGCTGACCGACAACAACGGCCGCAAGGCGGATTTCCGCCACGTGATCCTGGTGATGACCACCAACGCCGGTGCCGAGACCATGACGCGTCGCTCGATCGGCTTCAGCGAGCAGGATCACAGCACCGACGGCATGGAAGTGATCACCAAGACCTTCACGCCGGAGTTCCGCAATCGCCTGGACGGCATCATCCAGTTTGCCGATCTGCAGCGGGACACCATCACCCACGTGGTGGACAAGTTCCTCACCGAGCTTCAGGCGCAGTTGGATGAGAAGCGCGTTGTCCTGCATGTGGACGATGACGCCAAGCTCTGGCTCGCCGAGAAGGGCTACGACGTGACCATGGGCGCCCGCCCAATGTCGCGCCTGATCCAGGACAAGATCAAGCGGCCGCTGGCCGAGCAGATCCTGTTCGGAGCCCTGGCCGAGACGGGAGGGGAGGTTCATATCCATCTCGAGAACGACGAACTGGTTTTCGAGTACGAGAACGAACCCGCCGAAGCTGTCTGAGATTCGGCATCGGTATAGAAAACCCGCTTCTCTGGAAGCGGGTTTTTTTATGCTCGCGTCAGCAGGCGGGTTCGCTGGGCAACGGGGCCGACGGGCAAGCGGCAAACAAGTGGGGATACAAAAGCGGGAAAACAAAAAGCCCCGCGCGAAAGGCGGGGCTTTTGACGGCGCGGGCGTTGTCGGCCCGGCAAATCGCAGTGCGGAAACCGATTAACGGGCGCGGTAGACGATGCGGCCCTTGCTCAGGTCGTAGGGAGTCAGCTCAACCTTGACCTTGTCGCCGGTCAGGATGCGGATGTAGTTCTTGCGCATCTTGCCGGAAATGTGGGCTGTCACGACGTGGCCGTTGGACAGCTCAACGCGGAACATGGTGTTGGGGAGGGTGTCTACAATCACACCTTCCATTTCAATGACATCGGATTTCGCCATTCAGTAGGAACCTCACGTGTTTGAGTCGATTGATTACGGGCTATAACGTCGGGCCGGAAATAGAAAAATCAAGGGCCCGACGCCCAGCGCGATAAATGTGCGCAATTCTGCCTGAATTATAACCCGATGGCAAAATGGAAAGTTGCCGGATCCTGCCGGCCGTGCCGGCCGCCTCAATCACTGACGTTCAGCGGTTGCCAGTGGCCGCCGATCAGGGCCTCCAGCGGCTTGAAGCGCGACTTGTAATTCATTTTTCGGCATTCACGTATCCAGTACCCCAGGTACAGGAACGGCAGATGCCGGCGCTGGGCTTCTTCCACTTGCCAGAGAATCCCCAGGGTACCCAGGCTGCGCCCCTCTTCATCCGGGTCGAACAGGGTATAGATGGCGGAAAGTCCGTCGTCAAGCGCGTCCAGGACGGCCAGGCCAATGAGCTCGTCGTCGCGCCACATTTCCAGGAACTCGCTCTGGTTGGCGCCTTCCACCAGGAAAGAGGTGAACTGTTCCCGTGAGGGCGGATACATATCGCCGTCATGGTGGCGTTGCTCGATATAGCGGGCGTAGAGCTGGTAGTAATTTTCCTGGAAACGTGCCGGTTGCAGGCGGAAGGTGATGTCCTCGTTGCGCTTCCAGACCCGGCGCTGGGATCGGTTGGGCTGAAACGCGGTGGCGTCCAGCCGCACCGGGATGCAGGCGTTGCAGTTTTCGCAATGCGGCCGGTAATAGTGGGAGCCGCTGCGACGAAAACCAAGGGCCGTGAGCTGGCTGTAGAGGCGCTTGTCGACATGGGCGCGGGGGTCGACAAACATGGTCGTCGCCTCGCGGTCAGACAGGTAGCTGCAGTCGTGTGGGGGGGTTGCGAAGAATACCAGTGTCTTGAGGCTGCTCATCACACCTCCTGCTAGCGTTCGGCGCGGGTCCAGTGTTTTTCCAGGATCCACTGCTGGTGTCCGGGTGATTTGTCGATGTTTTTCTCCAGTATAGTTAAAAAGGATTTGCGTGGAATACACCGCGCCCCGAGGCTGATCAAGTGACTGTTTTCCACCTGGCAGTCCATGAGCGCATAGCCCCAGGCCTGCAGTTGACGGGCGACGTGGACGAAGACGACCTTGGACGCGTCGGTTTCCCGGGTGAACATGGATTCGCCGAAGAAGCAGCACCCGATGGCGACGCCATAGAGTCCGCCGACCAGTTCGCCCCGGTCGTTCCAGGCTTCAAAGGAGTGTGCCAGGCCGCGGCGGTGCAGGCGCTTGTAGGCCTGTTCCATCTCGTCGGTGATCCAGGTGCCTTCCTCGCGTACCTCGGCGCAACCGCGAATCACACCGGAGAAATTGCGGTCGATGGTGATGCGGAAGCGTTCCTGGTTGAGCGTGCGCCTCAGTCGCCGCGAAATGTGCACCTCATCGGGAATGAGCACGCAGCGGGGGTTGGGCGACCACCAGAGAATGGGTTGCTCTTCACTGAACCAGGGGAATATGCCGGAACGATAGGCTCTTTCCAGCCGCTCGGGGGCGAGGTCGCCGCCAATCGCCAACAGGCCGTCAGGTTCGTCCAAAGCCTCTTCCGGCGAGGGGAACCAGAGCTCATCGGGATCAAGCCAGGGCAATGAGGTCATTGTCGGGTCGGGTACTCCAGTGCACGCCGTTGGCTCTTTACAGGAAGGGTAGCATCTACGCCGGACTCGGGCACGACTCGGGGATGACCCACAAAAAAGCCCGACGGGCGCCGGATCAGGCGCGCCGTCGGGCTTTCTGCGGCGAGTCAGTCGCCCAGTTCGTCCAGGAAACGCTCCGCGTCGAGTGCTGCCATGCAGCCAAAGCCGGCGGAGGTTACTGCCTGGCGGTAGACGTGGTCGGCGACATCGCCCGCGGCAAAAACGCCCGGTACGCTGGTCTGTGTGGCCATGCCTTCCAGGCCGGAACGGATGCGCAGGTAGCCGTTCTCCATGTCCAGCTGTCCGCTGAACAGGTCGGTGTTCGGCTTGTGGCCGATGGCGATGAAGACGCCGGCCAGCTCGATGTCCTGGGTCTCGCCGGTCTGGGTGCTCTTGATGCGCATGCCGGTGACGCCGGTCGCATCGCCCAGCACCTCGTCCAGGGTGTGATCCCAGACAACCTTGATGTTGTCCTTCTCGAACAGCTTGTCCTGCAGGATCTTCTCGGCACGCAGCTTGTCGCGGCGGTGGACCAGGGTGACTTCCTCGGCGATGTTGGAGAGGTAGAGCGCCTCTTCCACAGCGGTGTTGCCGCCGCCGACGACCGCGACTTTCTGCTTGCGGTAGAAGAAGCCGTCGCAGGTCGCGCAGGCGGACACGCCCTGGCCCTTGAACTTCTCTTCGGACTCCAGGCCCAGATACATGGCGGACGCGCCGGTGGCGATGATCAGGGCGTCACAGGTGTATTCGCCGCTGTCACCCTTGAGGCGGAACGGACGCTGGCTGACGTCCGCTTCGTTGATGGTGTCGTACACCACGCTGGTTTCGAAGCGCTCGGCGTGCTTGAGCATCCGCTGCATCAGTTCCGGACCCTGCACACCGTCGTTATCGCCCGGCCAGTTGTCCACGTCGGTGGTGGTGGTGAGCTGGCCGCCCACTTCGATGCCGGTGATCAGAGTGGGGCTCAGGTTGGCACGGGCTGCGTATACAGCAGCGGTGTAGCCGGCCGGACCGGAACCGAGAATGATCAGTCGGGAATGTTTCGCTTCGCTCATCTTGCGCTCTCTCTTGAAACGTGTCGGTAACCAACAGGCGCATCGCCCGCCTGTGTAAATGGGGGCGAGGATAGCACGATCCGGGTCTTCGCCTGAATTGATCGCCCTAATTTGTCCGATTGCAATGGGCTATGGGCGTGGCTTCCGTGCCGGGTTTCCAACGGATATGACGGTCGAGCCGACTTTTTCAAGGGCCGTCCGCTCAGGTCAGAACGGTCACCTGTTCCATCAGCTGTCGAATGCGCTGCTGACTCTGGCCGGTATCGCCCTGTTCCAGACGGTGGCGGGCAACGGCAGGCAGGACCGCCTGAACATCGTCCGGCAGCACGTGATGGCGGCCGTCCATCAGCGCCCAGGCACGGGCGGCTCGCACCAGACCCAGTCCGGCGCGGGGCGACAGGCCATAGAGAACGCCCGGCATCTGGCGGCTCTGCTGGAGGATGCGTTGCACGTAGTCGAGCAGGGCCGGGCTGGTCTTGATGCGGTCGACGGCTTGTTGCAGCACCGACAGGTTGTCGGGCGTGAGGATAGGCGCCAGTTCGGCCGTGAGCTGCCGGCGGTCCGAGCCTTCCAGAAGCTCACGTTCGGCCCGCGGATCCGGGTAACCCAGTTCGATGCGCATCAGGAACCGGTCCAGCTGGGATTCCGGTAGGGGGTAGGTGCCCCCCTGTTCCAGCGGATTCTGGGTGGCGATGACAAAGAACGGTTTCGGCAGGGGGCGGGTCTCGCCCTCAATAGAGACCTGACGCTCTTCCATGGCCTCAAGCAGCGCGCTCTGGGTGCGTGGAGAAGCGCGGTTGATCTCGTCCGCCAGGACCACCTGGCTGAAGATCGGGCCCGGGTGGAATACGAGGCTGCCGGCTTCCTTGTCGTACATGGAAAAGCCCAGTACGTCCGCTGGCAGCAGGTCGTTGGTGAACTGGATGCGGGTATAGCTCAGATCCATGGCACGGGCCATGGCATGGGACAGGGTGGTCTTGCCCATGCCCGGGATATCCTCGATCAGCAGGTGTCCGCGGGCCAGGATGCAGCACACGGCCAGGCGCACCTGGTGATCCTTGCCCAACAGGATGCCGTTGAGACGGGCGACCGTATCATCGATGACTTTTTTCATACGATCCATCAATCTCGCACCCGCTTGAGGATGTCACCATAGGCCTCGATGCGGCGGTCCCGCAGGTAGGGCCAGATGCGGCGGATGGACTCGCTACGGTCCCGGTCGATCACCGCGTGCAGGATGGATTCCCCGGCGTCGCCCGCGCGGGCCAGGAACTCGCCCTGAGGGCCGCAGATGAAGCTGTTGCCCCAGAACCGGATGCCGTCGCCAATACCTTCCGGGTGCGGCTCGGTTCCGACGCGATTGGGCGCGATGACCGGCAGGTTGTTGGCCACGGCGTGGCCGCGCTGCACGGTCACCCAGGCTTCAAGCTGGCGTTGCTGTTCGTCCGCTTTGTCGGTGATGTCCCAGCCGATCGCGGTGGGGTAGATCAGCAGCTCGGCGCCGGCCAGTGCCATCAGGCGGGCGGCTTCGGGATACCACTGGTCCCAGCAGACCAGGAGGCCCAGCTTGCCCACCGAGGTGTCGATCGGGGTAAACCCGCTGTGGCCGTCGTTGAACTGGGCGTCGCCGGGTGTGAAGTAGAATTTCTCGTAAAAGCCGGGGTCGTCCGGAATATGCATCTTGCGATACAGCCCGGCGAGGCTGCCGTCACGCTCAAACACGACGGCCGTGTTGTGGTAGACGCCGTTCATGCGGCGCTCGAAGATCGAGCCCACCAGCACGACGTCGAGTTCTCGGGCCAGGCCGGCCAGATGCTCGGACGTGGGGCCGGGGATGGGCTCGGCCAGGTTGAATGTGTCTGTATCTTCGTTCTGGCAGAAATACAGGGTGGCGTGCAGTTCCTGCAGGACCACCAGTTGAGCGCCATCGGCCACAGCCGCGCGGATCAGGCGCTCGGAAGTGGCCAGGCTTTCGTTTTTGTCCGGGCTGCAGGCCTGCTGGATGGCAGCGACCCGGAGTTGGCGTGTATCGGTCATGGGGTGACGACTCCTGCCGGCACCTGCATGGTGACGCAATGCAGGCTGCCGTGCTGTTCGATCAACGGGCGGCAGTTGATGGGGATAATCTCCCGGTCCGGGAGAATGTCGCCGAGGACGCGGATGGCTTCGTCGTCCTGGGGAACGTCGTAGACCGGAAGCAGAACCGCATCGTTGATGATCAGGAAATTGGCGTAGGTCGCCGGCAGGCGTTCGCCGTCTTCGCCGTAGCAGGCTTGAGGCCAGGGTAGGGCGGTCAGGCGGTAGGGGCGGTCATCGGCCGTGCGAAATTGCCTGAGTTCATCCGCCATGGCCTGCAGGGCCGGGTAGTGTTCGTCTTCCTGGTCGTCGCAGGCCACGTAGGCGATGTGGTCGGGCGCACAGAAGCGGGCCAGGGTATCGATGTGGCTGTCGGTGTCGTCACCGGCAAGGTAGCCGTGATTGAGCCAGAGCACACGCTCGGCGCCCAGGGTCCGCGCCAGCATGCCCTCGATTCCGCTGCGATCCAGGTCGGGGTTGCGGGCGGTGGCCATCAGGCATTCGCTGGTGGTCAGGATGGTGCCCTGTCCGTCGGATTCAATGGAGCCGCCCTCGAGTACGAAGTCCACCGCTGTCAGCGGCGTGCGGCCGAACAGGCCGGCTTCACTCAGCAGGCGATTGAGAGCGTCATCCTTGCGCCATTCGAACTTGTCACCCCAGGCGTTGAAGCGGAAGTCGAGCAGCTGCACCTGGCCATCTTCCTCAACCGCGATGGGGCCGTGGTCGCGCGCCCAGGTGTCGTTCGCCGGAGCGGCGGTCGCCTGTACCCGGCCCGGCAGGGCGTTGGCCTGCGCCCAGGCGTTGAGTGAGTCCCTTACCCTGGACAGGCGGTCGGCCTCCTCGCAGCTGAGTACGAGGTGTTCGTGGCGCAGCACGGCTTTGGCAATGGCACGGAAAGCCGATTCTACGGTATCCAGGCTGTCTTGCCAGTCAGTGCCGGCGTGGGGCCAGGTCAGCATAACGGCACTTTGCGGTGCCCATTCGGCGGGCATACGGCGGAAGGTACTCAAGCTCTGTTCACCTTTTTCCGGTCGTGGTGCCGCCTGGCCGTTGATTTGAAGCCTGTTTCAGGATGGGGCGGTCACCTGGGAAGTCGCTATTCTACCTGCTTCGGGGGCGGGCGCCAGCGGCCCTGGCCGTTCTCTGACAGCGTTTTCGGATTTCACTGACGCGCCGGGTTTTACGATCGCCCCACCGTTGTTATTCGGGCTTTTTTACCGAATGGATGACATGGTCGTATTCGAAATAAACCACGAAATCGTCGTAGACCCATTGTGTGATGGGCGGATCGCCCACCGGCCCCTTGACGGTCTGTGGCTGGCCGTAGTCGCTCCGCACCTGCTGCTGGGACTGGCCGTGACGGGGCATCTGCACCTGCTCACGGTCCGCGCCCTGCTGCATGACCGGTGTCTTGAGCTCATCGGCAGCGACGCTACCGGCGGCGCCCCACAACAGGCCGCCGGCCACCAGAGCCATGGTGACCCGAGCCATTGTGCGACGTTGCCCATGCTTTGAATGTCTGTCCATGAATGCGATTTCCTCAGTGACTGCTTGCTACTGCTACGCGTTGTTTTGGTTACGTAAATTTATTATCAGGCCAACAGTACTACAGGTTAAGGTCCCAAGAAACGTTTGCGCTTACCCGGTATGGGCCGAGTCGTCGGCAATGTCGACCCGTTCCCGTTTCCGCTGGCGGACCTGCCAGCGCATGACGTGGCGGGCAATCTGCTGGCGGTCGGCGTCGTCAATCTGGCGGAAATCGGCGTGGGCCCAGGGTGCGCCTTCGGGATCCTCGCGAATCGAGACGACTTCGGCCACGGCAACCGGACGGTAAAGTTCCGGTGGCAGGGTCATTCGGACGGCGATGGCGTCGCCCGGTGAAAACGCCGCATCGGCCAGGGGAAAGGCGATGCCCCCCTCACTGAGCGTCACATCCCGCCATTGCTGCGGTTGCAACGGATTTTGCTCAAAGGCCATAATGCGCGCCAGCGTGTCGACCTTGGTGTTCAGGGATTTCAGCAAGTTGGCGAGCAGGCGATCTTTTTCCGCCAGGCTGGCGAGCTGATTGCGCACATCCTGGTCGACCCGGCGCAGCTCGGAATGCAGTGCCGCCAGGTGGTCAGGGTCGAAGGGACGCGTCGTATCTTCCGGCGGATCCGGTTCCAGTGGGCGGACCTCCAGGCCGATGTGATCCTGGATTCGGTAGTATTCGCGGCGATCATCGCTTGCGTTCGGAGCCATGCCTTGCACCTCGTACTTCCTGTCGGTTGGCTGTGGGTTGGCACTGGTAGATGCTTGCGGGCCCGCAACCGGGTTTCCGGACCCCAAACGGTAAGCACGATTCAAGTTTAACAGCTGGACCGATCCGTTGGGGCGGTTAACAGCACGGACTTCAGGGAAGTGGTAGGCCCTCATTAATGTTCAAACCCTTAACCTTTTCCATCGGTCTGCGGTACACCGCGGCCAAGCGACGTAATCATTTCATCTCCTTCATCTCGCTGACCTCGATGCTGGGCCTGATGCTGGGCGTCGCCCTGCTGATCATTGTGCTGTCGGTGATGAACGGCTTTGACCGCGAGTTGCAGAACCGGATCCTGGGCATGGTGCCGCACGCCACGATCCAGGGGCAGAGCACTGTCGATGACTGGCAGCGGCTGGATCGCATGGCCACCGAGGATCCCGATGTCCTGGCGGCGGCGCCGTTCATCCGCGGGCAGGGCATGATGACCGGCTCCGGGAACGTCCACGGCATCCTGCTCAACGGCATCGTGCCGGACGAAGAACGCCAGGTGTCGATCATCGACAAGCACATGCAGCAGGGTTCGCTGGACGATCTCAAGTCCGGCGAGTTCGGCATTATTATCGGTCGTCTGCTGGCGTCGAGCCTGCGGGTGGGCATCGGCGACAAGGTCACGGTTGTCATGCCCGAGGCGTCGATCACCCCGGCCGGGGTGTTGCCGCGACTGAAGCGGTTTACCGTCAAGGGCGTCTTCAGTGTCGGTGCCGAGCTGGACGGCAACTATACCCTGATCCACATGGACGATGCCGCCAAGCTGATGCGCACCGGGGGCAAGGCCCAGGGCGTGCGACTGCTGGTGTCCGACCTGTTCAAGGCGCCCGGTGTGGCCGAGCGGGTCGCGCGCAGTCTGGGGGGGCGCTACTACGTGTCCGACTGGACCCGCACCCACGGCAACCTGTTCCAGGCCATCCGGATGGAGAAGACCATGATCGGCCTGCTGCTGATGTTCATCGTCGCCGTGGCGGCCTTCAACGTGGTGTCCACTCTGGTCATGGTGGTGACCGACAAGACCGCCGACATCGCCATCCTGCGCACCATGGGTGCCACCCCCGGACGCATCATGCGCATCTTTATCGTGCAGGGCGCGATCATCGGCGTGGTCGGCGTGCTGGTGGGCACGGTGCTGGGCATCCTCGGTGCCGAGAATATCAGCGCCATCATCAGTTGGCTCGAAGGCGTAATGGGTCACAAGTTCCTGAGCCCGGACGTGTACTTCATCAGTTACCTGCCTTCCCAGTTGGAATGGGAAGACGTGTTCATCATCAGCGGGTCGGGCCTGATCATGGCCTTACTGGCAACCATTTATCCGGCATGGCGTGCGTCCCGTGTCGATCCGGCGGAGGCTTTGCGCTATGAGTAATGCGGTACCATCCACGCAAGCGGCCGAAGCACCGCTGGTCATCGACTGTCAGACCATTACCCGGTCTTACCGGCAGGGACCGGAAACCCTGACCATCTTCTCCGACATTTCCCTGGAAGTGTCCGCCGGGGAGACGGTGGCCATCGTGGGCAGCAGCGGCGCGGGTAAAACCACGCTGCTCAACCTCCTGGGCGGTCTCGACAAGCCATCCTCCGGGCACATTTCGATCTGTGGCGCCGATATTCACGCCATGCGGGAGAAGGTTCGGGCGAAGTTTCGCAATCGCCAGCTTGGCTTTGTCTACCAGTTCCATCACCTGTTGCCTGAATTCACAGCGCTGGAAAACGTCATGATGCCCTGTGCTCTGGCGGGGCAGTCCATGTCCGAGGCGCGTCGCAAGGCCACACGGATTCTCGAACAGGTGCGCCTCGGCAGCCGGCTGGAACACAAGCCTGGCGAGCTGTCTGGCGGGGAGCGTCAGCGTGTGGCCATTGCCCGGGCGCTGGTCAACGAACCGGAATGCGTGCTGATGGATGAGCCGACCGGCAACCTGGATGAGCATACCGCTCGCGAAGTGCAGCACCTGATCGAATCATTGCGGGATGACTTGGGAATCGCCTTCGTGGTGGTGACCCACGACATGGGCATCGCGCGCCAACTGGGACGGGTTTTGCGACTGGAAGAGGGGCGCCTGGTCGAGGTCGATTGATCGCTCAGGCCGACTGGCGCAGGTCACGGCGTTTGCGCCAGTCGCCCCGCACTTTTCTCCGCCACAGGAACTGGATCAGCAGGTAGCTGATGCAGGCGCCGATAACGCCCATCACGATCGACCCGAAGTAGAGCGGCACGCCGATGTCGATCAGGCGCTCACAGAGCCAGTGCCACGACAGGTGGAACTCGAAGTCGAGAACCGGACGGCCCAGCAGCCAGGCGCCTACCTTGTAGTTGAAATAGAACATCGGCGGCATGGTCAGCGGGTTGCTGATCCAGACGAGGATGATTGACAGCGGCAGGTTGGCGTTGAACCAGATCGCAAAGAAGCCGGCCGCGACCATCTGGAACGGCATCGGGATAAAGCAGAAGAACACGCCAACCAGGAAAGCGCGACTGACCGCGTGGCGGTTGATGTGCCACAGGTTGGGCTCATGCAATACGTCGCCCAGAAAATGCAGGGCCTTCATCTCCCTGATTTTCTCCGGCGTGGGCATGTGCCGTTTTATGAACCGTTTCGGCATGGCGTGATTGTCGGTCGTCTTCCGTCGTTGGCAAATGACCTTCTGAGGGTCAACTCTGCCGTTATTATGGATGAAGGGGCAAGGATTGCCCGGGAGTTTCACCGTGCGAGTCTGGATGACGGCGTTCGCGGGCGGCGTAATCTTACTGTATAGCCTTGACGAAATACCACCGTGGCCGGTCTTCGTAATTGCCGCGATCATGGGCATCGGCCTTTGGCGGATTGGGCACCGTTGCCGCCGGATTGCGCCCTGGGTGTTGGGACTGGTCCTCGGCCTGGCCTGGGCCGGGTGGCACGCTGGCGCACGCATCGATTCGCGATTGCCGGCGAGTATGGAAGACAGCGTCTGGCAGGTCCAGGGTTATCGCTGCAGCCTGGTGTCGCCCGGCGCCTACGACAGCCTTCGCTTCGATTTCTGCGTGACCGGGTGGGGCCCACAACCGCCGTCGGTGACCACTGCTCCCAAACGTCTCCGTCTGGCGCTCTACGACGAGGACCCGCCACCTGACCTTCCCATGCGGATGCAATTGAGTGTTCGCCTGAAACGCCCCCATGGCGCGGTTAATCCGGCTGGCTTCCGTTACGAAACCTGGCTTTTCCGGCACGGATACGATGCGACGGGCAGCGTCCGTGAGTGGGGCGAAGCCGATGTTCCCTGCTGGCTGACGTGCCGCTACCACACCCTGCGCGAGGATCTCGCCGGGGCTCTGCGGGACCGCCTGGGCGGCATGGACGAATACCGGTTGCTGGAAGCGCTGCTGCTGGGCGAGCGGGGGCGGCTGACGCCCGCGGACTGGGATCTGTTCAAGGCCACCGGCACTTCCCACCTGATCGCTATTTCCGGGTTACACATCGGTCTGGTTGGCATGCTGGTCGGCGGGCTATTCGGGCTGGTTCAGCGCCGTCTTTCCGGCCGCGGATCAGACGCCCGGCGCCAGCGATGGGTGCGGGCGGCCGGGGTGCTTCTGGGGTGTCTGGCTTATGCCCTGGCCGCCGGATTTACCGTGCCCACGCAGCGGGCGCTGGTCATGGCCGTGGTGGCGTCGGTGCTGTACGTCAGAGCTCGGCTGTCCGGAGCCTGGACGGCCTGGCTCTGTGCCCTCTGTTTTGTGCTGCTGATCGACCCGTTAGCACCGCTGGACGGTGGTTTCTGGCTGTCTTTCGGCGCGGTAGCCAGTCTGATCCTGGTGTTTGTGGGCCGGGTGGCGCCTGCCGGTCGCTTGCAGGGGCTGTTGCAGGCCCAGTTCGTGGTGGTGGCGGGATTGCTGCCGGTGATGGCGCTGGCCGGATTGCCGATGGCGCCGCTGGGTTGGCTGGCCAATCTGGTGGCCATTCCGCTGGTGTCGGTGCTGGTTCTGCCGGTGGCGTTGGCGGGGGCTCTAATTGCTTTGGCGGTGGCACCTCTGGCGGGCTGGGCCGGGCTGGTGATCGATGCCTGCCTGCAAGCGCTGATGCAATGGCTGTCGTGGGTGGCGGCGATTGCCCCGGAGCCCGTTGCTGTACCGCTGCCACTGGCGGTGCTGCTTGCCTCGCTGGCGGTGGTGGCGCTGTTGCCGCTCCGCTGGCCCGCGCGCGCCGGCCTGTTCTGCGTAGCGGTGGTTGCGATTGCCGGTTGCGTGGTGCCGGGTCGCACCTCGACACCCGCCGCCAACGCCCGCATAACGGAACCGGAGCTCTGGGTCTGGGATGTGGGGCAGGGGCTGGCCGTCACCTATCGCGAGGGCGCCCGGGTGCTGCAATACGATTCCGGGCCCGGTTCGGCATCCGGCTATACGGCGGTCGATTCGGTTTTGTTGCCAGTCTACCGGGCGCTGGGTATCGGCAGGCTGGACTGGCTGGTGATCAGCCACGGCGATGCCGATCACGCCAGCGGCCTGGATGATTTGCTGGATAAGGTGTCCAGCGACCGGTTTATCAGCGGTGAGCCCGGACGGGTGACTGACCGCATCGAACGGCATCATCGCGCGATTGGACCCTGTTACGGAAGCGGTCAACTGGGGCAGGCCAGACTGTCCTTCTGGCGGGATGCGCAGGCGGAACCCGGCAACGCGTCGTCCTGTGTGCTGGTTATCCAGCGCGACGGCTGGCGGATCGTGCTGCCCGGCGACCTGACGGCGGAGGAGGAACGGCGTTGGCTGGCGCAACATCGCGATGAGGCCCGCAGCCGTACGATTCTGGTGGCGCCGCATCATGGCAGCGCCACATCGTCCAGCGAGGCCTGGATCCGGGCGCTGGCGCCTGACGTGGTGGTGTTCGCTGCCGGTTACCATCACCCGTACGGCCATCCGGCCCCGGAAGTGGTGCAGCGCTATCGGGCTGCCGGGGCGCGTCTGTTCAATACGGCGACGGCCGGGGCGGTAAGAATCCGGCTGTCGGAGTCGGGCGTTCAGGTCACCCCCTGGCGCAGCGACGTCCCGTTCTGGGTCGAACCGTTTACAGACGCTATACGATGAAGGTCCCGCCAGGGTGTGGCGCGCGGGGCGGCCTGTGCTAAAGTAGCGCGCGGCTGTTCATTATCAGGGAGATAAAGCGTGTTAGAGCTTCTTCAGGCGGGTGGCATCATCATGGTGCCGATTGTTGCGTGTTCCATCCTCGCCCTGGCTATCATTCTCGAACGATTCTGGTCCTTGCGCGAATCCCGCGTGGCACCACAGGAAACCATCAACGAACTGTGGCGCTGGATCAAGAAAAAGGAGCTGAACGCGCGTAAGCTCAAAGCCCTGCAAGGTTCCTCCCCGATGGGCCGCGTTCTGGCCGGTGGCCTGATGAACGCCAAGCACGGTCGCGAGATCATGAAGGAAAGCATCGAGGAAGAGGCTAGCCAGGTCATTCACGACCTTGAGCGTTTCCTCAATCCGCTGGGTACCGTGGCCACGATCACGCCGCTGTTGGGGCTGCTGGGCACGGTGATCGGCATGATCAAGGTGTTTGCCGAGATCCAGTTGGCCGGCGTCGGCAACGCCGGCAACTTGGCCGGAGGGATTTCCGAGGCGCTGATGACCACCGCCGCGGGCCTGAGCGTGGCGATTCCCGCCCTGATCTTCCACCGCTACTTCATCCGCCGTGTCGATGCGCTGGTGGTGAGCATGGAGCAGGAAGCCATCAAGTTGGTGGAAGTGGTCCACGGTGACCGCGAAATCGACGTAGAGGGAGCTTGAGCGTCGTGAAGTTCAAGCGCCAGAGAAGCCAGGAAGTCGGCGTTGACCTGACCCCGCTGATCGACGTCGTGTTCCTGCTGTTGATTTTCTTCATGGTGTCGACCACCTTCACTCGGGAGAGTCATCTGCAGGTGGACCTGCCCGAAGCGGACGGCAAGGTGTCGGAAGCCCCGGTCGAGCAGGTGGATGTGGTGATCAATGCCGAAGGGCAGTATTCGGTCAATGACCGCCGCCTGGTCAACAACCAGCGCGACACCCTGCAGAAAGCCGTGAAGGATGTGTCGGGAGGCGACTCCAAGCTGCCGTTCATCATCACGGCCGATGCCCAGACCCCCCACGAATACGTTGTCCGGGCGATGGACGTGGCTGGCCGACTGGGTTTCGTCAAACTCAGTATCACCACCGAACGTCCCTCGGATGGCGAATAAATCCAGTGCCCTGGCGTGCCGCCGGGGCGCGTGTACAGACCGACCATCTTAACGGAACCCGACTATGACAGCGGACTCCGCATCCAACTGGCAGACGTACAAGCGTCTGCTGTCCTACGTTAAGCCCTTCTGGGTCGCCTTCTCCCTCGCCGTGTTCGGCAACATGATCTACGCCGCCGCGTCCACTGGCATGGCGGCGGCCATGGAATACGTCATCAACGCGATTGAGAACCCGACCGACCAGAATCGCATGCTGCTGACCGGGATGATCGTGGGCGTGTTCGCCCTGCGCGGGCTGGGGACTTTTCTGGGCCAGTACTTCATCAACTACGTTGGCCGGCACGTGGTCAATGCCCTGCGTAACCAGGTGTTCGACCGGCTGCTCAAGCTGCCTTCGCGCTTTTTCGACGACCATTCCTCCGGCCACCTGGTGTCCAAGCTGACCTTCAACGTCGAGCAGGTGGCCGATGCCACCACCAGCGCGGTGACCATCACCCTGCGCGAAGGGCTGACCATCATCGGCCTGATGAGCTTCATGCTTTATACCAACTGGAAGTTGACACTGATTTTTGTCGCCCTGGGGCCGGTGATCGGTTTCGTGGTGAGCTACGCCAGCAAGCGCTTCCGCAAACTGAGCCGCCGTATCCAGGGTTCCATGGGGGACATTACCCATGTGGCGTCCGAGTCGATCGGCGGCTATCGCGTGGTACGGATTTTCGGTGGTGAAGGCTACGAGCGCGATCGTTTCTATGCCGTCAGCGGTCGCAATCTGAACCAGAGCCTGAAAATGGCCTCCACCCAGGCGATCAGTGTGCCGGTGATCCAGATCCTGGTGGCGCTGTCCATTGCCGCGCTGGTGTGGGTCATGCTGGCGCCTGAGATTCGGGGCGGCATGACCACCGGCGAACTGGTCGCTTTCATCACTGCGGCGACCACCATGGCCAAGCCCATCCGTCAGGTCACGTCGGTGCACGCCAAGATCCAGAAAGGCGTGGCGGCGGCACACGATGTGTTCGAGACGATCGACGAGGTGCCGGAAAACGACACGGGCACCTTCGCGCCGGAACGCGTCAAGGGCGATATCAGCCTGCGTGACGTGCGTTTCCGCTACCGCGATCAGTTGGATGACGTTCTCAAGGGCATCGATCTGGAGATTCCGCAGGGCCAGAGTGTGGCTCTGGTGGGGCGCTCAGGCAGTGGTAAGTCCACCCTGGTCAGCCTGTTGCCGCGATTCTATGAATACACTGGTGGCGACATCCTGATTGACGGTGTTCCCCTGACCGATTTCAGCCTGGAAGCGCTGCGTCGACAGATCGCCCTGGTGACCCAGAACGTGGTGCTGTTCAACGACAGTATCGCCGCGAATATTGCCTACGGCGCGCTGCGAGACTGCAGCCGCGAGGAAATCCGCGAGGCCGCCGCCAAGGCCCACGCGCTGGAGTTCATTGATCGCATGCCGGAAGGCATGGACACTCTGATTGGCGACAACGGCGTGATGCTGTCCGGCGGTCAGCGCCAGCGTCTGGCAATTGCCCGGGCGTTGCTCAAGGATGCCCCGATCCTGATTCTGGATGAGGCCACCTCGGCGCTGGACACGGAGTCCGAGCGGCATATCCAGGAGGCCCTGGATGTGGTGATGAAGGGGCGTACCACGCTGGTCATCGCGCACCGGCTGTCGACCATCGAGAAGGCTGATCGCATCCTGGTGATGGACAATGGCCAGATCGTGGAATCCGGCAACCACGAGGCGTTGCTGGAGCAGGGCGGTATCTACGCCCAGCTGCACCAGACCAACTTTGCCGAGGCCGGCTGAACACCATGATCCAGCGCCTCTGGTATGGAGCTGGGCGGCCGCTCTGGTTCCTGTGGCCACTGGCCTGGCTCTACCGCTGGGTCAGTCGGCGTCGGCGGCGGGCCTATGCTGACGGTCACAAGGCGTCGGCTCGGCCGCCGATCCCCGTCATCGTCGTGGGCAACATCACCGCCGGCGGCACCGGCAAGTCCCCCCTGACACTGGCGCTCGTCGATCATCTGCGACAGGCCGGCTGGCGGCCGGCGATTGTCAGCCGGGGTTATGGTGGCAAGTCCGATCGCTATCCCCTGGAAGTCACCCGCGATACGCCGGCCAGCATCAGTGGCGATGAGCCCCGGATGCTGTTGGAGCAGGCCGGGGTGCCGGTGGTTGTCGATCCCAGGCGTGCCCGGGCCGCTGTCTGGGCCCATGATGAAGGATTGGCGGACATCCTGGTCTGCGATGACGGCCTGCAGCACTATGCCCTGGGGCGCGATCTCGAAATCGCGGTGTTCGACGGTCAGCGCGGGCTGGGCAACGGGGCCCCGATTCCTGTGGGCCCGCTGCGTGAAGGGCCGGAGCGCCTGGCTGACGTCGATGCCGTAGTGTTCAACGGCAGTCCGGTGGCGGGCATTCATCATCCCCAGACGGTGGTCATGCAGTTCCAGTCGGTGCACCTGAAAAATCTGGTCAGCGGCGAGCGGGTGCCGGTGGACTGGTTGCAGGGGCGCTCGGTGGCGGCCGTGGCCGGTATTGGCAACCCGCAGCGGTTTTTCCAGGCCCTGGAAGCCCTCGGGGCCCGGGTCGACGGTCGCCCGCTGCCGGATCATCACACCTTTGAGGCGCGCGATCTCCAGCGGCAACCGCAACAGGCATTGGTCATGACCGCCAAGGACGCCGTAAAATGTCGGGAACTGGCCGATGCCGACTGCTGGTCGCTTGAAGTTCGCGCCACCTTGCCGGATGCTTTCTGGAGTTGGCTGGATCAGCGTCTGGCCGCTCTGGTCCAGCGTCCGGCCTGACAGTGAGAGAAACGAATATGGACAAGAAACTGGTAGCCATGCTGGCCTGTCCGGTGTGCAAGGGTGAGCTGCACCTGACCGAGAACCGGGAGGAGTTGATCTGCCGGCCCGACGGGATGGCCTTTCCCATCCGTGAGGGGATCCCGGTGATGCTGGCCGTCGAGGCCCGCACCTTGACCACCGACGAGCGCCTGGAAAAGCGCTAGGGCGGTCCGGGGCCGGCCACAGACTGGTCCCGGGCGAATCCGCAACACCACCGAGTCAGGAGCGACCATGTCTTTTACCGTAGTCATTCCCGCCCGCTACGCGTCGACCCGTCTGCCGGGTAAGCCGCTGCTGGAAATCGGCGGGCAAACGATGATCGAGCATGTCTATAACCGTGCCTGCGAGAGCGAGGCCGGCCGTGTGATCATCGCCACCGACGACGAGCGCATCGCCACCGCTGCCGAAGGTTTCGGGGCGGAAGTAGTGATGACCGCCGCCAATCATGCCTCGGGCACCGACCGACTGCAGGAAGTGGCCGACACCCTGGGCTTCGGCCCGGAGGAGCGTGTGGTCAACGTGCAGGGGGACGAGCCGCTGATCCCGCCTGTGCTGATCAACCAGGTGGCACAGAACCTGGAGCGCTACCCGGACGCGGACATCGCGACCCTGTGCGAGTCCGTTGAATCCCCCGAACTGGCGCTCAACCCCAATGTGGTGAAAGTTGTTCGCGGCCTGGACGGGTTCGCACTCTACTTCAGCCGCGCGCCGGTGCCCTGGGCGCGCGAGCATTGGCCCGATCTGGCCGGCGCCGCGGCGGCCGGTATGCCGACCGGCATTCGGTACCTGCGGCATATCGGCATCTACGGCTACCGGGTGCGCCTGCTGCACGACTTCGTGCGCTGGCCGGCGTCACCACTGGAACAGGCTGAGTCGCTGGAGCAGCTGCGCGCTCTGGAAAACGGTGCTCGCATTCACGTGGACGTGGCCTCCGAACGGCCTGCCGGCGGTGTGGATACCCCTGACGACCTGGAGCGGTTGCGCCGCGCCTTTGCCGACGGCCTGCTGGAGGTTGAGCAGGATGCCTGATCCGGTCCGCGTACTGTTCGTCTGCATGGGCAATATCTGCCGCTCGCCGACGGCGCATGGTGTTTTCCAGGCCCGGGTGGAGCAGGCCGGTCTTGCCGACTCTATCGAAATCGATTCCTGTGGCACCGGCGCCTGGCATATTGGTGAGCCGCCCGACGAGCGCGCCATGGCGGCCGCCCGCAAGCGCGGTTATGACCTGTCGACCATTCGCGCCCGCCAGTTGAAATCGGCGGATCTGGACCATTTTGACTATGTGCTGGTGATGGATCGCGACAACCTGGCCCGCAGTCGCAGCCTGGCCAGTTCACGACGCACCCAGCCCGAGCTGTTCCTGACCTACGCCGGCGACAGCCCGGTCGATGAGGTGCCCGATCCCTATTACGGTGGCGGCGACGGCTTCGAATTTGTGCTCGACTTGGTGGAGTCGGCCTGTGACGGCCTGATCGATCACATCCGGGAGCACCGGCTTTGACCGGGAAGCCGTTTGAACCGGCCGCCAACGTGAGCCTGCAGTCCCGCAACACACTGCGGCTCCCGGCCGAAGCGGCCTGGTACGCGCGCGCCGGTGATGTGACCGAACTGCGTCGTGCACTGGACTGGGCGGATCGACAGGATCTCCCGGTGCTCCTGCTTGGTGGCGGCAGCAATCTGGTACTGGCCGGGGATTTCCCGGGACTGGTGTTGCGTGTATCCCTCGGCGGGCGCTGCTGGAGCGGCGTGGATAATGGTTCCGCGATCCTGGAAGTGGGCGCCGGCGAGAACTGGCACGAAACGGTGATGTACTCGGTGCGTTCGGGCTATCGCGGCCTTGAGAACCTGGCGCTGATTCCCGGCACGGTGGGGGCGGCGCCGATTCAGAACATTGGCGCCTACGGTGTGGAACTGTCCCACGCCTTGGTCGATGTGAGCGTCTGGGACCGGGAGCAGGGCGCCGAGCGCGTACTGACGTGCGAAGAGTGCGCCTTTGGCTACCGCGATAGTCTGTTCAAGCGCCAGCCGGAGCGTTATGTGGTCCTGAAAGTGCGTCTGCGTCTGTCCAAGCGGGCGCCGTTGAGACTCGGCTACCGGGATCTGGAGGAATTCTTTGACGGTCAGGCTATTGACGCGCTCACCGCCGAAGACGTGGCCCAGGCCGTGATCCAGGTGCGCAGCCGCAAGCTGCCGGACCCGGATTTCCTGCCCAACGCCGGCAGCTTCTTCAAGAATCCGGTGGTGTCGTTGGCGCAGTTCGAATCCCTGCAACAGCGCTTTCCCGACATCGTGGCCTATGTTGGCCAGGACAGCGCCAAACTCGCCGCGGGTTGGCTGATCGACCAGTGTGGCTGGAAAGGTCATCGTGACGCCCACGTTGGTGTCCACAATCGTCAGGCCCTGGTACTGGTGCACCATGGTGACGGACAGGGTGGGGAATTACTGGGGCTGGCCTCGCGTATCCGCGACGATGTCCAGGCCCGTTACAGCGTCGCGCTGGAGGTCGAGCCGCGGATTTTTCCGGTGTCGATGCGGGAGGAGTTCCGTTTTTAGTGTCCCGCGAGCAACAAAACGCCTAGCAACAAAAAAGCCACCCTCGGGTGGCTTTCTCGTTTGTGGCGGTGCGACTCAGATCAGCCGCACTTGCTGTCGCCACAGGACAGGCAGGTGGCGCAGCCATCCATAACGATGACCGCCTTGGTGTTGCACTTGCCACACATGGTGGCGTTGGCCGGGTAGTCCCCGCCGCCGCTGTCTTCGTTATTGGCGGACTGGCGCGATTCGAACTCCGCCCGCTTCTCGGCCAGAACGCGCTTGGTGACGTCGCTCATCTCGTCGCTTTCGATCAGGCCGATGGCCTTCATGTGCTTCTCGATCACGGCGCCGATCTCGGCCACCAGAGACGGCATGAAGACGCCGCCTTTCTTGAAGTAACCGCCGTTCGGGTCATACACCGAGCGCAGCTCCTCCACCAGGAAGGTCACATCGCCACCCTTGCGGAACACCGCGGAAATGACGCGGGTAAGGGCGATGACCCACTGGAAGTGCTCCATCGACTTGGAGTTGATGAACACTTCGTACGGCTGACGGCTCTCGTGGTCCGTGTCCTCATTGAGCAGGATGTCGTTGATGGTGATGTACATCGCGTGCTCGGCCACCGGCGGCTTGATCTTGTAGGTGGTTCCCAGCAGGAAATCCGGGCGCTCGATGTGCTCGTTCATCTCGATCGGCGCATTATCCTGCGCGGTTTCGGCGGCCTCGTTGCTCTTCGGGGCGTCTTCCCCGGCCTTGGCGACCCGGTAGCCCACGATGTTCTTTTCAATCTTAACAGTCATCTTTCTGTGTCCTGTGCTGTGGTGACGGATCAGTACTTGCCGTAGGTGCCTTCTTTGAGGGCGTCGAACAGGTTGGCGGCGGTGTGGACCTCACCGTCGTACTCCACCTCTTCGTGGCCCTTCAGGCTCACCTTGGAACCGTCATCCAGAGTAAATTCGTAAACCGTGTTCTCCAGGTCTTTCTGCTTGACCAGGACGCCCTGGAAGGCTTCCGGGTTGAAGCGGAATGTCGTGCAGCCCTTGAGACCCTTCTCGTAGGCGTACATGTAGATGTCCTTGAAGTCCGGGTACGGGAAGTCTGTCGGCACATTGGCCGTCTTGGAAATCGAGGAATCTACCCATTTCTGGGCGGCGCCCTGGATGTCCACGTGCTGCGTCGGCGTCACGTCGTCGGATGTAGTGAAGTAGTCCGGCAGCTTGGCTTCCTGGTCGTCCGAGAAGGGCATGGCCTTCGCGTTGATCAGGTGGCGGTAGGCCAGCAGCTCGTAGGAGAACACGTCCACTTTCTCTTTGGTCTTGCGGCCTTCGCGGATAATGTTACGCGCGTAGTGGTGCGAGAAGCTCGGCTCGATGCCGTTGCTGGCGTTGTTGGCCAGGGACAGGCTGATGGTACCGGTCGGCGCGATCGACGTGTGGTGCGTGAAGCGACCGCCTTTCTCGGCCAGCTTGGTGATCAGCTCCGGCTCCACCTCGCCAATGCGCTGCATGTAGCGGCTGTATTTGGCGTGGAGGATGCGGCCAGGCACCTTGTCGCCTTCCTTGTAGCCGTCTTCGCGCATCTGCGGGCACTTGGCCAGCATCTTACCGGTGACTTCGAACTCGTCGATCATAATCGGTGCCGGGCCTTTTTCCTCGCCCAGGGCGAGAGACTGGCGCCAGCCTTCCACGGCCATCTCGCGCACGACTTCCTCGGTGAAGGCCACGGATTCGTCGGACCCATACGGCATGCGCAGCATGGCCAGGGTGGAGCCCAGACCCAGGATGCCCATGCCGTGGCGGCGCTTGTAGCGGATCTCGTGACGCTGCTCATCCAGCGGCAGGCCGTTGATCTCAACCACGTTGTCCAGCATGCGGGTGAAGGTGCCCACAACCTGACGGTATTTCTCGTAGTTGAAGCTGGCCTTGTCGGTGAACGGGTAGTCCACGAACTTGGTCAGGTTGACCGAGCCCAGCAGGCAGCTGCCGTAAGGCGGCAGCGGCTGCTCGCCACATGGGTTGGTGGCGCGGATGTCCTCGCAGAACCAGTTGTTGTTCATCTGGTTGACCTTGTCGATCAGGATGAAGCCCGGTTCGGCGTAATCGTAGGTGGAGGTCATGATGCTGTCCCAGATGAACTGGGCCTTGACCGTCTTGTAGATCCGGCAGGCGACCTTGCCTTCGCTGTTGCAGACGTAGCTCTCCTGGATCGGGAAGTCGCGATAGACGAAGCTGGATGTATCGGTCAGGTCCAGGCCTTCCGCCTCGGCTTCCTGCTCGGTAACCGGGAAGGACAGGTGCCAGTCGTCGCCGTTCTTGACCGCCTCGATGAAGTCCTCGGTGATCAGCAGGGACAGGTTGAACTGACGCAGGCGGCCGTCTTCACGCTTGGCCTGGATAAAGTCGATCACGTCCGGGTGGTGCACGTCGAAGGTCGCCATCTGGGCGCCGCGGCGGCCACCGGCGGAGGACACGGTGAAGCACATGCGGTCGAAGATATCCATGAACGACAGCGGGCCGGACGTGGTGGCGCCAGCACCGGCGACGTAGGCGCCTTTCGGGCGCAGCGTGGAGAACTCGTAGCCGATACCGCAACCGGCTTTCAGGGTCAGGCCGGCTTCGTGGTTCTTCTCCAGGATGTCATTCATGGAGTCGTTGATGCTGCCGGAAACGGTGCAGTTAATGGTCGACGTGGCCGGTTTGTGCGCTTCGGCGCCAGCATTGGAGGTTATGCGGCCGGCCGGGATGGCACCGTTCTGCAGGGCCCACAGGAACTCCTTGAAATACTTTTCCCGTTTCGCCTTGCTGGTTTCCACGTCCGCCAGGGAGCGGGCAACGCGCGCATAGGTTTCCTCGATCGTGGCGTCCACCGGATCGCCACTCTTGGTTTTCAGCTGGTATTTGGAATTCCAGATATCCAGCGAAGCATCCTGCATGGGAATGGTGTTCATGAGTTCCTGTACTTTTGCGTTCATTGCCGCCCTCAAAGCTCCGAATGTTCTCTGCTTCAGGCTGCTGTCAGCCTGACCCCGTCCAGGGAGTGCTTCCCTGGCTAAATCCTGATCACTACATCTGGTGTCTGCCTGCGCGACACTCCGGACCATCGCTCGACGCCCCTGAAAGCCTGCTGCGACGCTGTTTGGCGTCGAGAGAGCGGGCGTCGAATCGTGTCGGCTAGTATTGGGTTGGTGGAGAAAAACCCAATATATCGGTCGTTTTCGGGAGAGTATAACAGGATATTGTGGTCTGTGAAGGAAGCGGAAACTATCGGATCGTGCCGGAGAAAAATAAAAATCAATGCAGCGATACTTGCAAACCAGGGAGGTTTGGGGTTCCTTTCCGCCAGGTCGCGGCTACTACATATTGTGTCCGCTGCTCTGATCGCAACCGGCGCCATCGTGTCCTGTCCAGGGGCTGGGGTGTAGCGGGCGCGGGCGCCGATTTGCCAGAAAGAAGCGCAGCGGAATGGGGGGCATGCGGGCCGGCGCCGAGGCGACGCAGGCCCGCATAGGCGGATTCAGCCCAGCAACAGGCTGTCGTCGGTGACTTCGATGCCGCGCTGTTTCTCAAACAGCTGGAGCAGGTCGCTGACCGTCAGGCCCTGGCGCTCATTGCCCGCAATGTCGAACACTACCTGCCCCTGGTGCAGCATGACGGTGCGATCGCCGACTTCCAGGGCCTGTTTCATGCTGTGGGTGACCATCAGCGCCGTTTTCTTCTGCTCGTCGATGATCTGGGTGGTCAGGTCCAGCACGAACGCGGCTGTGCGCGGGTCCAGTGCAGCCGTGTGTTCGTCCAGCAACAGGATGCTGGACGGGTTAAGGCTGGCCATCAGCAGACTCACCGCCTGGCGTTGTCCGCCGGACAGCAGGCCCATCTTGTCCCCCAGGCGGTCTTCCAGGCCCAGATTGAGGCTGGCCAGGCCATCGCGGAAGCGCTTGCGGTAGCGGGATTTGACCGCCGCGCCCAGGCCGCGGGGCATGCCACGCTTGATCGCAAGCGACATGTTCTCGTCGATGGTCAGGTTTTCGCAGGTGCCGGCCAGGGGGTCCTGGAACACTCGCGCCACCCGGTCGGCACGCTTGTGGGTAGGCAGGCGGGTGACGTCCTTGCCGTCCACCTCAATGCGGCCGCTGTCCACAAGGACTTCGCCGGACAAGGCATTGAGGAAGGTGGACTTGCCGGCGCCATTGCTGCCGATCACGGTGACGAACTCGCCCTGGTTAACGGTCAGGCTCAGGCCGCGCAGCGCCGGGTTTTCCAGCGGCGTGCCCTTGCCAAAGGTGAGCTTGAGGTTGTCTGCGCTGATCATGGGCTCAGCTCCGGGCGAAGAAGGATTTCACCGAATGCCGGGCATTCGGCAGCACGATGGCCAGGGTCACCAGCACCGCGGTGATCAGGTTCAGGTCCTGGGTCTTCAGGCCGATGAAGTCGGCGTTCAGGGCCAGGGCAATCGCCAGACGGTAGAGAATGGCGCCGATCAGGCAGGCCAGCAGCGCCCGGAACACGGAGCGCGGCGACAGGACGGCTTCACCGCCGATCAGTGACGCCAGCCCGATCACGATCACGCCCACGCCCATGGTGACGTCGGCGGCGCCCTGGCTCTGGGCGAAGAGGGAGCCGGCCATGGCCACCAGACCATTGGACAGGGCCACGCCGAGGATGATCATCCAGCCGGTGGCAATGCCCTGTGCCCGGGCCATGCGCGGGTTGGCTCCGGTGGCCCGCATGGCCAGGCCGACTTCCGACTGCATGAAGCGCCACAGCAGGACCATGACCACGATGGCCACGATCAGGAACAGGATCACCGGTACCTGGTGGAAGGCCAGGCCCAGGTCGTACCAGGGCGTCAGTACCGTGTCTTCCGACAGCAGGGCGATGTTGGGGCGGTCCATGATGCGCAGATTGACCGAATAGAGCGCGATCATGGTGAGGATCGACGCCAACAGGTTGAGGATCTTCAGGCGCACGTTGAGGATGGCGGTGACGGCGCCCGCGGCCATGCCGGCGAGAATCGCCGCTGCGGTGGCCAGCCAGGGGTTCCAGCCGCCGATGATGAGCACGGCGGACACGGCAGCCCCGAGAGGGAAGCTGCCGTCCACTGTCAGGTCGGGGAAATCGAGTACCCGGAAAGACAGGTAGATCCCGAAGGCAACCAGACCGTAGATCAGCCCGGTTTCGAAGGCCCCGTAGAGGGCGATTTCACTAAGCATGTTGATCCTGCGGCTGTTTTATTCGGTGGTCACGACTTCTTCGGCATCGGCAATGACGTCCGGTGCCAGTTCGACGCCCATACGTTTGGCGGCTTCGGGATTGACGAACAGCGACAGGGCATCAACCCCGCCGACCGGGATGTCGCCCGGGTTCTCGCCGGCCAGGATGCGGCCGACAACCTTGCCGGTCTGGCGGCCCACGTCGTAGTAGTCGAAGCCCAGGGCGGCGATGGCACCGCGGGAAACGGTGGCGGTGTCGGCGGCGAAGACGGGGATCTTGGCGCGCTCACCCACGGAGATGACGGCTTCGGCCGCCGAGACCACGGTGTTGTCGGTGGTCAGATAGATGGCGTCGGTCTTGCCGACCAGGGAACGGGCCGCGCCCAGCACCTCGGAGGTCTTGGTGGCGGCGGCTTTGACCAGGGTCAGGCCGCGCGCATCCAGCTTCTTCTCAAGTTGGTCGACCAGTGCCACGGCGTTGGCCTCGCCGGGGTTGTAGACGGTGCCGATGCGCTTGGCGTCCGGCACCACGCGCTGCAGCATGTCCAGGTGCTTGTCCAGTGGCAGCATGTCGGTGATGCCGGTGATGTTGGCGCCGGGCTTCTCAAGGCTCTTGACCAGACGCGCACCGACCGGATCGGTGACGGCGGAGAAGACCACCGGGATGTTGCGGGCCGCGGCGGCCACGGTCTGGGCGGACGGGGTGGCAATGGCCACGATCACGTCCGGCTGTTCGCCGACAAACTTGCGGGCGATCTGGGAAGCCACCGCGGTGTTGGCCTGGGCGCTTTCGTGGACGTAGCGCACGTCTTCACCTTCCTTATAGCCGGCTTCGGCGAGCTCATCCTTGACGCCTTCATAGACGGCATCGAGGGCAGGGTGTTCGACGATCTGGGTGACAGCCACGGTGCGGGGCTCCGCGTGCAGAGCGCCAGCGGCCAACACGAGGCCGGCCGAAACGAGGGCTTTCAGGATAGAGCGGTTCATGCGCTGATACTCCCGGTCCATTTTTTAGTGATGGGTTTTTATCGGTCGATGAAATACAACAAGCGGGGTCGCTGAAAGGGAGCGGAGTCTACCACAAACCGTAGGTATTGCCTCCTACGGGGATGCCGCAGCCGGCAGGCCGTCAGTGGGCGGGGTGGCGGTGCCGGTAGCGGAACTGCGTGCGGAGGTTACGCAAGGCTTTATAGAGGGTGAAGGTGAAACCGCCAACGAACACAAGGGCCAGTCCCGCCAACAGGAGATCCCGGGTGACGCTGCCACTGAGTCCCAGTTGGAACACCTTTAATGCCGCGCCCAGGTGCTGCAACAAAAGGAAGAGGGTGAAACCCAGCCCGAGCAGGCAGGAGCCGATCTGTGTCAGGCTGATCATCAGCGGCGGGATGGTGGCGCGGGCGCCGCAATAGCTGCACTGGAAACGGTCTGTGGCGGTGGGTTCGTCCAGGTGCGAAACCGGATCCATCAGACCCTTGCGGCAGTCAATGCATACATACATAGGGGCATTCCTGTCAGTCCACGTGCAGGCATTATGGCCGGAATTCAGGAAACATGCCGGGAAATGGTCACAATTTGTCCGTTGGGCGCGCTACCTGGTTGAGCGGGCGGGGGATTCGGTCTATCGTCAAATGGGCCGCTTGCAGTTGGTACCATCGGTGATTGGGCGGAGCGGCACTGCAGTGGTCCAGTTCAGCGACAAAACCGTGACAAAGAACACGTGAATTCCAATAACAATAGACAAGGAACTTCCATGGACACCAACAATAAACTCCCCCTGGAAATGCTGTATTACTGGGAATCGGCCAAGGCCGGTGACGTCTACATGTCTCAGCCCATGGGCGACGGCCATGTGGTGGATTTCACCTGGCGCCGGGCGGTCGGTGAGGCTCGCCGGATGGCGGCCTATCTCAAATCTCTCGACCTGCCCGAGAAAAGCCGCATCGGGATTGTTTCCAAGAACTGCGCCCACTGGATCATGTCGGACTGGGCGATCTGGATGGCGGGCCACGTGTCGGTGCCGCTCTATCCCACGCTGAATGCGGACACCGTTCAGTACACCCTGGAACACAGCGGATGCGAAGTGTTGTTCGTGGGCAAACTGGACGACTGGGAACAGATGAAACCCGGGGTGCCGGCCTCGATCCACTGCATTTCCTACCCGCTGAGCCCGGAAAATGATTTCCCCACCTGGGACGACATCGTTGCCGAGTTCGCTCCCGTGCAGGAAAACGTGACGCGGGATCCGGATGAGATGGCGACGATCATCTACACGTCCGGCAGCACCGGTCGACCCAAGGGCGTGATGCTCAGTTTCCAGAACCTCGCGTTTGCCTCCCTGGGTGGGGTCGAAGCGCTGGAAGTGACGGCCAGCGAGCGCATGCTGTCCTATCTGCCGCTGTCCCACGTGTTCGAGCGTTTCGTGGTGGAGCTGGGGTCGATCTACCGCGGTTTCCATATCTATTTCGCCGAGTCCCTGGACACGTTTGTCGAGGACCTCAAGCGAGCCCGGCCCACACTGTTCCTGGCGGTGCCGCGGATCTGGACCAAGTTCCAGCACGGCGTGTTCGAAAAAATGCCCCAGGAAAAGCTGCAGCGTCTGCTGCGCGTGCCGATTCTCAACCGCCTGATCAAGAAGAAGATCCTGACCGGACTGGGGTTGCAGCACGTCAAGTTCGCCGGCAGCGGGTCGGCGCCGTTGTCGCACGATATTCTCGACTGGTACCGGGACCTTGGGCTTGAGCTGCTCGAAGGTTACGGCATGTCCGAGAATTTCGCCTATTCCCATATGACCAAGCCCGGCCGTGCCCGGACCGGATACGTGGGCGAAGCGTTGCCAGGCGTGGACGTCAAACTGAGCGATCAGGGCGAGGTGCTGGTCAAGAGCCCTGCTACCATGATGGGCTACTACCGGGATGAAGAGAAAACCCGCGAGGCCTTTACCGAGGATGGCTACCTGCGTACCGGCGACAAGGGCGAGATCGACGAGCAGGGGCGGCTGCGGCTGACCGGCCGCATCAAGGAGATTTTCAAGACCAGCAAGGGCAAATACGTGGCGCCGGCACCCATCGAGAACCGCCTGATGAGCCATCCCGATATTGAGATGGTGTGCGTCTCCGGCGCGGATCAGCCTCAGCCCCACTGCCTGGTCATGCTCTCGGAGGAGGCTCACCGCAAGACCGCGGACGACGCTTTCCGGATGCAGCTGGAGACCAGCTTCAAGTCGTTGCTCGATGAGGTCAACGGGGCGGTGGACCCTCACGAGCGCCTCAAGTTCATCGCCGTGGTCCGGGATGAGTGGAGCATCGAGAACAATTTCCTGACACCCACCCTAAAGCTCAAACGCAACGTGGTGGAGGACGCCTACAAGGTGGAAGCGGATCGCTGGTACGACGAGAAGCAGCCGGTCATCTGGCAGTAGACTTCCCGGCGTCAGGTGGAAGCCTGCCGGCAAGAGGGCTCCCGTGTGGAGCCCTCTTGCGTTTCCGGTGCGCGGGCCGACAGCCGATGACGGTTGTCCTGTCGTCATGACAGTATTTATGGGGCGCAAGCCTTTGGTCGAATTGGGCGTGTTCGAGGTGGGCCCTAGACTGGTGGTAAAGGAGGCGCAGCGATGATCGATCTTGACGCATTTCAGGCTCGTATCCACGAGCAGATACCGCTAACCAGGGCCCTCGGCGTAACGCTTGAGGATTTTGATGGCGAGCGTCTGAGCGTCCGCGCGCCGCTTGAGGAAAACCACAACCATCAGGGGACCGGTTTCGGTGGCAGTCTGTATGCCGTTGCGGTTACCGCCGCCTGGTCCCTGTTGGAGTTGTGGTTGGCTCAGCGCGACCTGAACTGCCGCGTCGTCGTTCAATCCGGGAGCATGGACTACGGGTTGCCCGTCAGCAGTGATTTCTACGCCCAGTGCGCGCTGCCCGTATCGGACGACCTGGAGCGTCTCGAACGGAGCATCGAACGCCGGGGCAAAGGCCGGGTGACGCTGGAGTCGACCATCTTTGCCGAAGAGGGCGGTACGGCTTTTCCCGCTGCGACGTTTTCCGGGCGCTTCGTCGTGGTCCGGGAGTGAATGCCGTCCGCTACTGGAACTCCCTGGACTGGCCGATCGATCGGCTCATCAGGATCACCGGCACAATCCCCGCCAACACGATAACCAGCGACGGCAGGCCGCTCTGGCGAAGCATTTCGTCTGACGCGTACTGGTAGACATAGGTCGCCAGGGTCTCGAAGTTGAACGGTCGCAGGATCAGCGTGGCCGGCAGCTCCTTCATGCAATCCACGAACACCACCAGCGCAGCGGTAATCAGGGTTCCCCGCAGCATGGGCAGGTGCACCCGCAACAGCGTCCTGCCGGCCGGCATGCCCAGAGAGCGTGAGGCCATGTCCATGCTCGGCGTAATCTTTTGCAGTGCACTTTCCAGGCTGCCTGCCGATACCGCCAGGAAGCGGACGGTATAGGCGAAGACGATGGCGAAGGCGGTGCCGCTCAGCAGTAGACCGGAATTCCAGTCAAACCAGTTCTGCATGCGCAGGTCGAACCAGTTGTCGAACGCTGCCAGGGGAACGATCACGCCAACGGCAAGCACCGCGCCGGGCATGGCATAGCCAAGGCTGGACAGTCGCATCAACAGACGCATGCCCGGGGTATCGTGCAGGCGGCGGCTGTACGCCAGCAGGAGGCCGATGATCAGCGTCGACACGGCGGCCAGCGAGGACAGCGTCAGGCTGTTGAGGCTGTTCTCGACAAAATCGTCGGTCCAGCTTTCGGCGAAATATTCCGTAGCGTAATAGCCCAGCACCAGCGCCGGTACCAGAAAACCCAGCAGCAGTGGCAGGGTGCAGACCAGCAGGCACAGCCCCTGACGACCGCGGGACAGGCGAAAGCGCTGCAGTGGCTCGCGCAGGTCGCGGGCGGCGAATTGTTGCTGGCGTCGACGGGAGTAGCGTTCCAGGGTCACCAGAATCAGCACAAAGGCCAGCATGACCGTGGCGATCTGGGCGGCGCCGCCCAGGTTGCCCAGGTTCATCCAGGTGTCGAACAGGCCGGCGGTCAGGGTGTTGACCGCAAAAAAGTCCACCGTGCCGAAATCATTCAGGGTTTCCATCAGCACCAGCGACAGGCCGACGGCGATGGCCGGCCGGGCGATGGGCAGAACCACCCGGAAGAAAGTCCCGAGGGCTGACCGGCCCAGGCTGCGGCTGACGGCAAACAGTGAGGGCGACTGCTCCATGAAGGCCGCGCGAGCCAGTAGGTAGATGTAGGGGTAGAGCACCAGCCCCATCATGAGCACCGCGCCGCCCAGGCTGCGGATGTTGGGGAACCAGTAGTTCGATGCGTTCTCCCAACCGAAGGCGTCCCGCATCCACGACTGAACCAGCCCCGGGTAGTCGAGCAGATCGGTGTACACGTAGGCGATGACGTAGGCCGGTACCGCGAACGGCAGCAACAGGGCCCACTCGAAGAAGCGGCGGCCGGGGAACTGGCACATGGTGACCACCCAGGCCGTGGATACGCCGATCACCAGCGTCAGCAGGGAAACACCGAGCATCAACTGGAAAGTATTGGACAGGTACAGCGGCAGCGTGGTGTTGATAAGGTGCGGCCAGATGTTGTCCTCGGGGAACAGCGCCAGGTAGAGGACGGCAAACACGGGCAGCGCCACCAGGGCGGTGGTCAGCCCCGCCGACAGCACCCAGCGCCGCGCCGCGCCGGAGCGGAGGATGTGCGAGGGCGGCTGTTGCTGAAGGTCTTTGACGGCCTGGTTCATGACCGTCCCGGACGGGAGCGGCGGACGGTGGCGTCCGCCGGTTTTGCGTGTGACATCAGTTATCGTAGTTGACCCGGTCAACCATCTTGACAGCAGCCTCCCGGTTGGCGGCGATCTCGTTCAGGGAAAGCGAGTCCGGATTCAGGTAGCCCCAGGAGGCAACGGCTTCCGACGGCGGCACGTCCGGGTTGGCCGGGTACTCATAGTTGACCTTGGCGTAAATGCTCTGTGCTTCCGGCGTGGTGAGATATTCCATCAGTTTGATGGCGTTGTCCCGGTTGGGCGCGCTCTGGGTCAGGGCCATGCCGCTGACATTGACGTGGGTGCCGCGTCCTTCGGCGTTCGGGAACACCAGATTGACCGACTCGGCGGCCGGGAGCTGGTTTTCGTCCTCCAGCATCTTGCCGTAGTAGTAGCTGTTGCCGATGGCGACGTCACAGACGCCTTCGGAAATCGCCATGATCTGGTCCCGGTCGCCACCTTGTGGCCGCCGGGCCAGGTTATTCTTGAGTCCGGCCAGCCAGGTTTCCGCTTCACGCTCACCGTGATGGGCGATCATCGATGCAAACAGGGCGACGTTATAGGGGTGCTTGCCGCTGCGTGTGCAGATGCGGCCTTCCCATCGGGGATCCGCCAGGTCTTCGTAGGTGCTGATCGCGCCCGGTTCCACTCGCTCTTTGGATACGAAGATCAGACGCGCGCGGGTGGTCAGGCCGTACCATTTGCCTTCAGGGTGGCGCAGGTTCTCCGGAATGTCTCCGGTCAGGGTGTCGGTCTCGACGGCGGCGGTGAGGTTGCCCCCGACCAGTTCGCTCAGGCGCGAGATGTCGACCGTCATCACAACGTCAGCCGGGCTGTTTCGGCCTTCTCTTTCCAGGCGCTCGGCCAGGCCGGCGCGTGCAAAAACCACATTGGTCTCGATACCGGTTTCCCGGGTGAAGGCTTCCAGCAGGGGCTCCAGCAAGTAGGGCTGGCGATAGGAATAGATGTTGACTTCGCCGGCGGCATTGGCCTGGAGTGAACCGGCGGTGCAGGCCACAGTGGCCAGCGCAATAACGGCAGTGCGAATGGACATGGTTTCGTAACTTCCCGCTCACAGTTTGTGTTTGACGTTCTGCCGCGTGGCGGACGGCGTCTTCAAGCGACATTAAACATGAAAATCGAGAATATTGCTAAACGGAATTATTATTGTTTTTAGAGGGAGCGACCAGGGGCGCGAACTGACAACCCATTTGGTGCTATCCTCAGCCAAAAGATAGGGAAGTCTGGCAGCTGTCAGCACCAAAACCGCCAACGCAGTAGTCGAGATCCACGATGTCCCACGACCGACGTTCAGCGCTTCGAACCGCTCTCAGTGCCCGGGTAAGGATTAGCCATCCCACTTTAGGTGAGCGGGTGTATCACACCCGAGATATCTCCGATAGCGGTATATTCGTCGTTGTCGAAGACGATACCTGGCCGGATATCGGTGACCAGGTCGAGGTTCAGGTACAGGGGTTGCCCGGGGAGGCACCTGTTCTGGGCATGAAGGTCGTCCGCCTGACCCCGGAGGGATTCGGTCTCGAGTTCCTCAATCTCTAGTTTCTTGCATCGCTGGTTTCTTAATATCTGGTTTCCTGATCCCGGGTGCCCGCATGCGTTGATGCGTCGATGGAGCCCCTCATCGGCGCTCTGAAGCGTACTCCTGGCTGTGACAGATACAGCGCATTCGAAACCAATGTCATGACGATTACGTAACAATCGCGGACTTTCGGCCACTTTTTGTGATGAAGTTCTCTGCCCGACCGTTACTCAATTCTCGACGCTACGTTCTGTTTAAGTCAGCAAAGATTTGCAATGTTTTGTGGCCAGTTGGTTACCCTTTAGCTGCAAAATGTTGTGGAGTCTGGCCGCCCTGACGTCAGAATGGAAACGTCGACCGGTTTGTTCTATCAGAGGTATGCCGTGGGTGTCCGTCAGCAGAAAGTGGCCGTACAGGACCTGACTATTGGATCGTTTGTCTCGGACCTGGATCGTCCGTGGCACGAAACGCCGTTCCCGATCCAGGGGTTCTACATTCGCACCCAGGAGGACGTCCGCTCCCTGACGTCGTACTGCCGCTGGGTAATGGTCGACGTCACCGAAACCCGTGACACGTCTGAATACGAAGCCTCCAATGCGCCCATCTTTTCCCGGCGCAGCTCCAAGCGTCATCAGCAGGAAACCCTGAAGCTGCCTGCCATCCAGGTGCGTAACCGCCAGGAATATCCAGTGGCTTCCACGCTCAAGCGCGAGGCCCGCCAGGGCAGGCGTCTGATGCAGGATATCGCCAAGACGCTGAGTGCCATCGAGCGTCAGGTGCGGGCGGGCCAGACCCCGGATTTTGCGCCGGTGTCGCGGGTGGCCCGGGGCATGGCCAGCAGCGTGGTGCGTCATCCCGACGCCATGCTCTGGGTATCGCGCCTGCATCAGCACGACAACCACAGTTACCGGCATGCGCTGAACGCCTCGGTCTGGGCGTTGGTGTGCGGCCGGCACATGGGTCTGGAGCGCCCGGCGCTGGAAAACCTGGCGTTGGGCACGCTGTTGTGCCAGATAGGCAAGCTGGATCTGCCTGTCGAGGTGGTGCGCAATGAACACAAGCTGGATGCGGATGACTTCGCACTGTTCCGCCGGTACGTCGACAAGGGGGTGGAGCGACTGGAAGCGGCCGGCCTGTCACGGGCCGTGGTGAACGTGGTGCGCTATCACCGGGAGCGCCACAACGGCTCGGGTTTCCCGGAAAGGGTGCGCGGTGACCGCATTCCGCTGCTGGCCAAGATCGCCGGTCTGGTGGACCATTACGAAACCCTGGTGGAGCCCCGCGCCGACCAGATGCCGCTGACCCCGGCTCAGGCTGTGGCGCACCTGTACGAGCTGCGCAACATCGAATTCCAGGAAGACCTGGTGGAGCACTTTATCCAGTCGATCGGCGTCTATCCGACCGGCACCCTGGTCCAGCTCAGCAGCGGAGAGCGGGGTGCGGTCGTGGCTCACTCGCCGGGGCGCCGTCTCTGGCCGCGGGTCATGGTGATGACGGACCGCGACCAGAAACCCCTGAAAACCGCGCGGGTGGTGAATCTGGCGGAGCTCAACGAAGGTCGACAGCCCGAGGACGCGCTGTCGGTCAGTGGCTGCCTGCCGTTCGGTGCCGATGGTCTTGATCCCCGCCACTTCGAGGTGACCGGCGCCGCCAGCCGCTGGAGCTTTCGTCATTTGATCGGCTGAGTGCCTGTCGGTCCGTGCTACTCGATCACCACGCGTAACGGTTTGCGTAGCCAGCGGTAATCGCCGGCAGGCCTGAAGTTGACGATCAGGTCGCTCTCGTCGCCGGCACGGCCATCCACGAAATACTCCACAGAATGGGTCTGGGCGCTCGCGGCGTGCACGACCACGGCCCCGGGATCGGTGCTGAGGGCTTCGATGTTATCCAGAGTTACCTCGCCGCCGGCGCGCCGGACGAACACCTCGCGGATCGCGGTATCTGACGCCGGAATGTTGGCGGTGACCGTCGACAGGTAATAGCGGTTGGTCCGCTCGGTGGTGATGGCGTCCAGTTCCCGGATCAGGTAGTCGTCGACGTCCTCCAGCTCGACATCCTCGATGGAGCGGACCGCGTTGAGAATGCGGTTCCGTCTGTTCTGCAATTCGTCGCTGTAGTCGATGTCCGGGTCCCGGGCCTCGCTCTGCGGTGGCGGCTCGGGTGCTGCATCGATTTCCGCCTGACTGGGCGGTTCCTCGCACAGCTCGTCGCCTTCGGGGTAGAAGCAGATGGCCGCCAGCAACTGATTGACCGGAGACAGGCTGTTGTCGCTGACGTCCGGATCGGCGAAGGCGTTCACGCTCTGGTGAACGTCGATTGGCTCCGCCAGTGCGGGCAGGGCGGCATTGAGCTGGCGGATGACCCGGTCGCTGAAAACCAGTGGCTCACCCTCGGCGGCGGTGCCGTCTTCATCCAGGGCCAGCATCAGGCGTACGGTGTTCTGTACGGCGGGGGTGTCCATCACCTGTTGTTCCACTGGTTTGTGGCTGAGAAGGCCCAGGTCGTCTGCGATCGCGCCGGTCAGTGCCGAGCGGGCCTCCGCAAAGAACGCCAGCGGCGTCACCATGCGACTGGCGGGGACGTCGCTGGCCAGCGTCAGATTGCCGATGCTGAAGTCGATGGTCTCGCCCGGGTAGTAGCGGAAGCGTCCCGCAGCATGGGTGGTGCCGCTTTGGCTCCGGGTCTGATAGGTCAGGCCCTGGACGCCCGAGGGCATCACCTGGCCTCGCGAGGTGTCGTCGTCGCTGTCACTGCTGCTGTCGCCGCCCATGCAGCCGGCCAGCCACAGGCTGGCGGCAAGCAGCGTCAGGGATCGATGCGTCCGGGGCATGTTGTCTTTCCTTGCGTCTCCCGTTGACCCAGGCAGGGGGGCACGGGGTTTCATTGTTGTTGGCCCGAGTATAGGGGCCAGGCGGCGGGGATTCCGGGCATCCGTCGCAGTTTGCCGAGATCGCAAAGCAAGGGTTCGATCGGCCCGGGCGGGTTGAAATCGGGGGAAGCGGCACAATAACAGGGTGTTGCCGCATGTGACCCACCCCAAAGACAAAGCAGGCAGCGCGCCCATGACCAATGCTCTGAAAATACAGGACCTCCGCAAGACCTATGACTCCGGTTTCGAAGCCCTCAAGGGCATCGATCTGGCCGTCGAGGAAGGGGACTTCTTCGCCCTGTTGGGCCCCAATGGAGCCGGCAAGTCGACGACGCTGGGGATCGTCTGTTCGTTGGTCAACAAGTCGTCGGGCAAGGTGTCGGTGTTCGGCTACGACATCGACAGGGATCTGGCCAGGGCCAAGCTCAACCTGGGTGTGGTGCCCCAGGAAATGAACTTCAACCAGTTCGAAAAAGTGCTCGATATCGTCGTCACCCAGGCTGGTTACTACGGCATCCCCGCCCGTAAGGCGCGTCAGTCTGCCGAGCACTATCTGCGTGAGCTGGGGCTGTGGGATAAACGGGATACGCCGGCGCGGATGCTGTCCGGCGGCATGAAGCGGCGCCTGATGATTGCCCGGGCCCTGGTCCACGAACCGAAGCTGCTGATCCTGGACGAGCCCACCGCCGGCGTGGATATCGAACTGCGCCGTTCCATGTGGACCTTCCTGGAGGAGATGAACCGCCGCGGCACCACCATCATCCTCACCACCCATTACCTGGAAGAGGCGGAAGCCCTCTGCCGCAATATTGCGATCATCGATCACGGCCAGATCCTGCACAACACCAGCAAACGTGACCTGCTCAAGCAACTGAGCATGGAGACCTTCCTGCTGGATACGGCCGAGGCACTGGAGGAGGCGCCGGCATTGGCGGACTTCGATACCCGCATCAACGGCGACGGGCAACTGGAAGTGGATGTACGCCAGGGTCAGGACCTTAACAGAGTGTTCGGTCAACTGGACGAGCAGGGCGTCCGCGTCACCAGCATGCGCACCAAGGCCAACCGTCTCGAGGAGTTGTTTATCCGCATGGTCCAGGAAAACAAGCAGGAAGGAGGTGAGGCATGAGCTTCGACGCCAAACTGACCGCCTTCCTCACCATCGTCGTCCGTGAAATCCGCCGCTTTACGCGAATCTGGCCGCAGACGCTGTTGCCCCCGGCGGTGACCATGACGCTCTATTTCGTCATCTTCGGCAACCTGATCGGCTCGCGCATCGGGCAGATGGAAGGCCACGACTACATGGCCTTCATCGTGCCCGGGCTGATCATGATGTCGGTGATTACCAGTTCCTACGCCAACGTGGTGTCGTCCTTCTTCAGCATGAAGTTCCAGCGCAGCATCGAGGAACTGCTGGTGTCGCCGGTACCCAACGGTATTATCCTGGCCGGTTACGTGGCCGGTGGCATGGCTCGCGGCCTTGGGGTGGGGTTGATCGTAACGGTGCTATCCCTGTGGTTCACGGATCTGAGCCTGCATCATCCGCTGGCAACCGTCATCACCGTGATCCTCACGTCGATGCTGTTTTCGCTGGGCGGCTTTATCAACGCCATGCTGGCCACCAAGTTCGACGACATTTCCATTGTCCCGACCTTCGTGCTCACGCCGCTGACCTATCTGGGCGGGGTGTTCTACTCGATTCAGCTGCTGCCGGATTTCTGGCGGGCGGTGTCGATGGTCAACCCGATCCTGTACATGGTGAACGCGTTCCGCTACGGAATTCTGGGGATTTCCGATGTGAACGTGGGCATTTCGCTGGCCATGGTGCTGCTGTTCATTATCATTCTGGTTGTTGTCAGCCTGCGAATGCTGGCTCGCGGTCGCGGCATTCGCCATTGAGGAAACGAGTCTATGGCCCTGGAACACGCCCCGCTGGGCAAGAGCAGCGAATACCCCGAACATTACGCGCCGGAGCTGCTGTTCCCGGTGCCGCGACGGGACAACCGTCAGCGCATCGGGCTGGAGGATGGCCGCTGGCCCTGGTTCGGCAGCGACTACTGGCAGGCCTGGGAAATCTCCTGGATTCGCCCCAACGGCGTGCCGGCGGTCGCCTGGGCGGTCATTGAGGTGCCGGCGGCGTCGCCTTCGATTATCGAATCCAAATCGCTCAAGCTCTATCTCAACTCGCTGAATCAGGAAACCTTTTCCGACGCCAGCCAGGTGACCGAGCGCATTGAGCAGGATCTGTCCAGCGCCTCGGGAGCGGCGGTGCACTGCCGCCTGCATTCGGTGGACGAGGGAGCGACGGTCCCCGGGCGTCCGGCGGACTATCTGCTGATTGACGACGAGCCGATCGACGTGGATGGCTACGAGCCCTGTCCGGAGCGGCTGCAGGCGTCCGGTCCGGTGGTCACCGAATCCTTGTGCTCGCATCTGCTCAAGAGTAACTGCCCGGTGACCGGGCAGCCGGACTGGGGCAGCCTGCTGATTCACTACACCGGTCCGAAAATCGATCGGGCGGGGCTGCTGGCCTATGTGGTGGGATTCCGGCAGAAGCAGGATTTCCACGAGCATTGCGTGGAGACGGTGTTCACTGAGCTGATGGCGCGTTGCCAGCCGCAGTCGCTGACCGTCAGCGCCCATTACACCCGTCGTGGCGGACTGGATATCAACCCCTGGCGCAGTACCGGTCCGGGTCAGCCGGAATGCTTGCGGCTGGTGCGGCAGTAATTGGCCGGCGGTGCGGGCTCCTCCTCGATGCGGAGGCGGTCAACCGCCTCTTCCAGCGCGCGCAGGATTTCGGTCCGCTCGGTGCTGCGGACCTTGTCCGAGTCCAGGTACATGGCAAAGCCGGCCTGCTCGTGTTCCATGAAGCTGCGTTCGGCGCCCAGGTCGCGACGGAAATCGACCACCTCGTAGATGGGCACCGGACGCCCGAATCCTTTCACCGTGATCTCTCCCTTGTCCCGGCACATGATCTTGTCCTTGATCAGTGAAAACGTCTCGTAGGAAATCAGGATCTCGCCGGGGTCGGCCAGGGATTCCAGCCGGCTGGCCAGATTCACTTCCTTGCCGATAATGGTGTAGTCCATCCGGTTCTCGGCACCGAAATTCCCGACCGTGGCATAGCCGGCGCTGATTCCCATGCGGATCTGGAGCGGGGTCTTGATGCCCTGGCTGCGCCACTTCTGACGCATGATCTTCATGTGTTTGCGCATGTCGATGGCCATGGACACGCAGGCCAGGGCGTCTTCGCGTGGCCCACGGCTGGTGGGATCACCAAAGAAGATCATGATGGAGTCGCCGACGAACTTGTCGATGGTGCCGCCGTACTTCAGGGCCACCTGGGACATTTCGTTGAAGTAGTGGTTGAGCAGCTCGGTCAGGGCTTCCGGTTCCATTTCCTCGGACAGCTCGGTGAAGCCCTTGATGTCCGAGAAGAAGATCGACAGCTTCTTGCGCTGGGTTTCCAGGCGCACGTCCCGCTCGCCGGTAAAAATGGATTGCCAGACCTGCGGCGAGAGGTACTTGGAGAGCTTGTGGGATAACGCGATGGACTGCTCCCGCTGATACTGGATCTGGGATTTGGCGGTCATCAGGGCGCGCGCCTGCTGGTGGGCGTAATAGGCGGTGATGCAGATGTACAGGGCGGTCGCCAGCAGGGCGACCAGGCTGAGCGCCAGCGGCGCCTGCAGCGATACCGACATGCCGCGGCAGGTCAGGCCCACGGCCGCGGCACCGGCGAACAGCAAGGTTCCGAAGAACCACTGGCGCAGGCCACCGACCAGCATGGCGCTGAACATCAGCATCATCAGCACCGCCAGCGACGGCACCGCGACCAGCCCGATCACGCCGGTGAACGCGCCTCCCAGCAGGCAGTCGAGCAGCAGCATTTTCTGACGGATGCGGTTGGAATGGCGCAGTCGGGTCTGATGGGTCAGGAAGTGGACGGTGTGGGGCCAGAGCAGCGCGGCGGGCACCAGCCAGATCAGCCAGTCCGGAAAGTGGTCGGTGAGCAGGCCGGTGAAAATGATGGCGGCCGCACCGGTGTAGGCCAGCACCCGGCCGTTGTAATCCGGCATCGGGGGGATGGCGACCGGCTTGCTCTGTGCCTCAAGCAGCAGTGATTTTCCGCTGGCCAGGGGAGCGTTCATCATCGGGTATCCCGTCGGGTTGGTTCGCTGATCGACTGAAGGCGCTAGAACCGGATGCGGCCCGTGAGCATGTCCTTGAGCATTACCCAATCACCCATCAGGCTGTAGAGCGGATGCTTGAACGTGGCCGGACGATTCTTTTCGAACACGAAGTGGCCGACCCAGGCAAACCCGTACCCCAGCACCGGCACCAGCAGCAGGTAGAGCCATTGCCCGGTGGTGATGGCGTAGAGCAGGACGGCAATCACCAGGACGCTGCCCAGGTAATGCAGGCGGCGACAGGTGGGATCGCTGTGCTCTTCCAGATAGAAAGGGTAGAAATCGGCAAAACGATCAAAATGGCGTTGTTCTGTCATGGCTTTCCGCCGTCAACTTGTTGTTATAGTGTGGTATCCGAAAGGTCGATGGCGCCCGTCCAGCGAAGCCGGACTGCCAGACGTCGAGCGGTGTGACCTGTCGGAAAAAGGTTAGCAGTATTGGTGAAATGTCACAATTGCAACGTGATCTGCGTCGATTCTGTTTTGGCGGCGTCAGCGTGGCGGCTCCAGGGCTGCAGCTCCGTTCCGGTCAGCCGCATCGGCGTTGGCATGACCACGCAACCGTTTTGATGAACCCGGGAATCAACTATGACTGATACCGTGAATGCGATCCTCAGCCGCACGTCGGAGCCCCAACTGCAGGCACCCGCTCCAGACCCGGAGGTGCTCGAAGATCTGTTCGCCTGCGCTGCCCGGGCGCCGGATCACGCGTTGCTGCGTCCCTGGCGTTACCTGGTGGTGGAGGGTGAAGGACGCTCGGCCCTGGGTGAGGTGTTCGCGCGGATCGCCAACCCGGAGGACCCGGCCGCGCCCAGCGAGGAAAAGCTGCGCAAGATGCCGTTACGCGCGCCGATGATCCTGGTCGGCATCACCCGTCATCAATCGCATCCCAAGGTGCCGGCCATCGAGGAGTCCGTTTCCACCGGCTGCGGTATGGCTTATATGCTTTTGGCCCTGGAAGCGCGTGGCTTTTCCGGAATGTGGCGCACCGGACCGGTGGCCTATGACCGGCGTGTCCACGAGGGCCTCGGGCTGGCAGAGAACGAATCGATCGCCGGTTTCCTCTATGTGGGAACGCCGGCCCTGCGCAAGCCGCAGATGGAGCGGCCGCAGCCGGCCACCTTCGCGTCCCGCTGGCCCGTCTAGAGAGGGGCCGCCGCCGCAGGGGAAACTCCGGGGGAAAGTCCTTGCCGCTTTCCCCGTCCCGCCTTCATTCCGCAAACCGCTTATTCCTCTCCAACCCTCTGTTTTCAGGGGTTTCCGTAAACTGGCATTGCTGTTGCTTTGTCTTATCCAAAGCGATATGCGGCAATCCTCCGGAGAGAGACGGCATGGCCATCAGTTTTGCAAACGCCCTGGGCATTCACGAGAAAGCGCTGAACGTACGGGTTCAACGTGCCGAAGTGCTGGCCAATAACCTGGCCAACGCGGATACCCCGGGCTTCAAGGCGCGCGACATCGATTTCAAGGCGGCGCTGGGTAATGCCCAGTCGCAGGCCTCGTCGCTGCCGCTGGAGCGTACCAGCAGCGGCCACATCGATCCGCAAGCGGCCATGACCGAGCGCGCCGCGCTGATGTATCGCAACCCGTACCAGCCTTCCCTGGACGGCAATACGGTGGATGCACAGCAGGAAGAGTCCCGGTTCATGCGCAACGCCATGGATTACCAGGCCAGCTTCCAGTTTCTCAACAGCAAATTCCAGGGCCTGACCAAGGCCATCAAGGGCGAATAAAGGACCGCAGGGTAGAGGACACGCGTCATGTCACTTGGAAACATCTTTGATATTGCCGGCTCCGGTATGACAGCCCAGTCCCTGCGGCTGAATACCACGGCGTCGAACATCGCCAACGCCGAAACCGCCAGCTCCAGCACCGATACCACCTACCGGGCGCGTAAGCCGGTTTTCTCCGCCATTCAGCAGGACATGATGTCCCAGGGCGATTTTGGTACCGGCTGGAGCCAGGGCAGCAATGGCGCCGCGTCGGCCGGCGTCAAGGTGGACGGTGTGGTGGAAAGCGATGCCGAGCTGCAGATGCGTTACGAGCCCAACCACCCCGCGGCGAACGAGGACGGCTACGTCTACTACCCGAACGTGAACGTGGTGGAGGAAATGGCGGACATGATGTCCTCCTCGCGGAGCTTTGAAATGAATGTGGACGTGATGAACACGGCCAAGTCGATGATGCAGCGCATCCTCACTCTCGGCCAGTAATCGACTCAGTAAGGAGTAGAGCATGAGCACCGTTAACAGCACCTCCGCTACCGATGTACTGAGTCAGTACCGGTCCCAGACCGCCAGCGGCACGTCATCCTCCGACGAGCTTGGCAAGAACGAATTCATGGAGCTGATGATCGCCCAGCTCAACAACCAGAACCCCCTCAAGCCCCAGGAAAACGGCGACTTCCTGGCACAGCTGGCGCAGTTCAGCTCGCTGGAGGAAATGCAGGGGGTATCGGACAGCGTGCAGGACCTGGCCGGTCAGTTCCGTTCCACCCAGGCGTTGCAGGCGTCGGCCATGGTCGGCCGCACGGTGATGGTGCCTTCCCAGACCGCCATCCTCGGCGCTTCCGGTGAGGTAGAGGGGGCCGTGCAGGTACCGGCGTCGACCTCCAGCCTGCGTCTCGACGTGCTGGATTCGTCCGGTGAGCTGGTGCGCCAGATCGACCTGGGGGCGGCGTCCGAAGGACAGAAGTCGTTTACCTGGGACGGCAAGGACGCGGACGGCAATGATCTGCCGGAGGGCACCTACGTGCTCCAGGCCCATGGCAGTTATACCGGTGGCTCCGAGCAGCTCAGCACGATGCTCAGTGCCAACGTTGACAGCGTCTCCCTGGCCAGCAGCGGCGATGTCACGCTCAATCTTGCCGGCATGGGTTCGGTAGCCCTGTCCGACGTGCAGCAGATTAACTGAAGAGTCCGCTAAAGGCTCCGTAAACAGATTTAAGGATGAGGTGAAGTATGGCGTTCAATATCGGTCTCAGTGGCTTGCGGGCCGCGTCCGTGGATCTGGATGTCACCGGCAATAACATTGCCAATGCCAGCACCGTCGGTTTCAAGGGCAGTGAGGTCCAGTTCGGTGACCTCTACGCCAGCGGTTTCCTGTCCGGCGGCACCAACGCCATCGGCGACGGGGTGCGCGTGCAGGACATCAAGCAGTCCTTTGGTCAGGGCAATGTCAGCTTTACTGACAATGGCTTGGACATGGCCATCGACGGCGACGGCTTCTTTATACTGAATAACAACGGCGAAGTCCGCTACAGCCGCGCCGGTCAGTTCAGCATCGACCGCGAAGGCTATGTGGTGAACAACCAGGGCATGCGCGTGCAGGGCTTCCAGGCCGATGACGAGGGCAACCTGTCCGGCGTCCGCGGTGATCTGTTCATCGACAGCGATAACCTCTCACCGCGCCGGACCACCGGCGTCGAGTCGGAGCTGAACCTGGATTCCCGCGAAAGCGTCCTGGCTGAAAGCGGCACCCGCGTCACCAGTCGGGACTTCGCGCCCAACGCCAGCACCGGGGCACAGACTTTTACCATTACCTATCCGGACGGCTCCACGCGCGATGTCTCGGTAGCCGCCGACAGCTCCGCGCGGGAGATCGCCAACGCCCTGAGTCAGGAGGAGGATGTCAGCGCCTCGGGCCGCACCGAGGTGCTGCTGGACGGCTCGTCTATCCAGGCCGCCGACATCTTTTCCCTGGAAGGCGTGGACTTCACTGTGGCCGACACCGACAGCTCCGGCAACACCCTGACCACGGCCGAGCGTCTGCAACAGCTGGCGGACGATATTAACGGGTCGTCGCTGAGCAGCATCAACGCCACCATCAACAGTAGTGGCCAACTACGCCTGATTTCCAGTCGCGGCGACACCCTGCGCATGAGCTACGAGGACGTCAACGCCAACGGCGGCGCGATGGCGTTTGACGATGGCACGGCCGTGTCCACCGACAGCACCAATCCGTCCACCCAGGTGGGCACGGTCAGTGTCACGCTGGACGGCGAGGTGCAGATGACCGCCGCCGCCGATGCGCCGTCGACGACCACCATTCTGGATGGGGTCACGCCGACCTCGTTCACCAACAACACCTTCGATCCCACGGACCAGAAGACCTACAACCACGCCACGTCGACCACGATTTACGACAGTCTGGGGAATCCGCACGTGATGACCCAGTACTTCGTCAAGGAGCCCAACACCAGCGCCAGCCAGGGCAACGCCTGGAGCATGTACGTCCAGATTGACGGCGAGAACATCGGTGATCCGCCCAATTCCACCGGTCAGGCGACCATGGCCCAGTACGACCTGGTATTCAGCGAGGACGGCACCCTGCAGAGCGTCAACGGCGACCCCGATGGTGAGGTGCTGATCTCCAACTGGACGCCGCTGGATTCCAATGGTCAGCCCAACGGTGCGGATGGCCCGCGACTGGTGGCCGACGGCGGCACCACGCCGATTCCGGATCCCCCTGTCAGCTCCAACTTCGTCATTACGCTGGACGAGACCACCCAGTACGGCAGCGACTTTGCGGTGAACGACCAGGCCCAGGACGGCTACACCACCGGCCGCCTGTCGGGTCTGGATGTGTCGGACGAAGGCGTGGTCTTTGCCCGTTACACCAACGGCCAGTCGCAAACGCTGGGGCAGGTGGCTCTGGCCACCTTCCGCAGCGCCGAGGGTCTGTCGCCGGTGGGTGACACCACCTGGGTGGAGACTTTCGAGTCCGGCCAGCCGATCATCGGCTCACCGTCCAGCGGCACCTTGGGGTCGATCACCGCCAGTTCGGTCGAGGAGTCCAACGTCGACCTGTCTGAAGAACTGGTCAACCTGATCGTGGCGCAGCGTAACTATCAGGCCAACGCCAAGACGATCGAAACGTCGGACGCCATTACCCAGACCATCATCAATCTCCGCTAATCCCTCCTGAAAAACCGCCGGATCCGGGCTCCAGGCCCGGTCTGGCGGCATTTCTACAGTTCTGGCACGACTTCTGCAATGACTCTGTTATCGAGTCAAAAATCCGGCAGGAGTTTTCCTCATGGACAAGGCCATCTACATCGGGATGTCCGGCGCCAAGCAAAGCATGCTGGGGCAACAGGCCCACGCCAACAACCTGGCCAACGTCAATACCACTGGTTTCAAACGGGATTTTGCCCAGGCCCGCAGTATGCCGGTGTTCGGTGAGCATTATCCGACGCGTGCCTACGCCATGACGGAGCGCCCGGGAACCGATCTGTCTTCCGGCGCGCTGATGGAAACGGGACGGGATCTTGACGTTGCCATTTCCGGCGACGGTTGGCTGGCGGTCCAGGCGGATACCGGTGAAGAAGTCCTGACCCGGTCCGGCAGCCTCAGCGTGGACGTCAACGGCATCCTGCGTACGGCCACCGGCGAACCGGTGCTGGGCAACGGCGGGCCGGTGGCTCTGCCTCCCTACGATAAATTGCAGATCGGTCAGGACGGCACGGTATCGATTGTTCCAGCGGGTGGACCGCCGGATCAGCTGGTGCAGTTGGATCGCCTCAAGCTGGTCAATCCGCCGGCGGACAGTCTGATGAAAGGGACCGACGGCTTCATGCGCAGCAAACCCGGCGAGGCGGCAGGACCTTTCGCAGCCGACGGTGCCGTGCGCCTGCAATCCGGCTTCCTGGAGTCCTCCAACGTCAACGCGGTGGAGGAGATGATTGCCAATATGGAGCTGGCGCGCCAGTACGAAATGCAGGTGAAGGTCATGCGCACCGCGCAAAGCAATTCCGAAGCGACGGCACGGCTGTTGCAAAACCTTGGATAACAGTCTGAGTGGCCGGTAACGGCGGATAAAAGCGGCAATGTCTCGCCGCTGTCGCCACCGGCACCATGCAGGAGATAGAGCATGCATCCAGCACTTTGGGTCAGTAAAACCGGTTTGAGTGCGCAGGACACCAACATGTCCACCATCTCGAACAACCTGGCGAACGTGAACACCACCGGCTTCAAACGCGACCGGGCGGTGTTCCAGGACCTGCTGTACCAGATCAACCGGCAGCCGGGCGGCATGAGCGCCGAGAACTCGGAACTGCCGTCGGGTCTGCAGCTGGGTACCGGTGTACGCGTGGTGGGGACCGCAAAACAGTTCACCCAGGGCAACCTGCAGGTGACCGAGCAGCCGCTCGACATGGCCGTGGATGGCCGCGGTTTCTTCCAGGTCCTGATGCCGGACGGCAGCATCTCCTACACCCGGGACGGCCAGTTCCAGCTCAACTCCGAGGGCGACATCGTGAACGCCAACGGCTACCCGCTGGAGCCCAACATCAACGTGCCCGAGAACACCACCAGCATCACCATCGGCACGGACGGTACCGTCTCGGCGGTCGTGGACGACCAGGCCAACCCGGTGGAGCTGGGCGATATCACGCTGGTGGACTTCGTCAACCCGCAGGGTCTGCAGGCGATCGGCAACAACCTGTTCCGTGAAACCGCTGCCAGCGGTGATCCCCAGGAAGGCGAGCCGGGGCTGGATGGCCTGGGCCAGATCGAGCAGGGCATGACCGAGGCGTCCAACGTCGAGGTGGTCGAGGAACTGGTGAACATGATCACCACCCAGCGCGCCTACGAGATGAACTCCAAGGTGGTCTCCACCACCGACCAGATGCTCCAGTTCCTGAACCAGAACGTCGGCTAGGGCTGACGGCGGTTCAGAGGAGGAATGAGACCATGCGAACCAGACTGACTCCTTTCCTGATCGTGTCGCTGATCGTCCTGCAAGGCTGTCAGGCGGTCAGTCGTCCGCGTGCGGTTCCGGATGATCCGGCGTATGCACCGGTCAAGGCCCAGGCCCTGATGCAGCGCGATCCGTCGTCAGGCGCCATCTACCAGACCTCGCGTAACTTCAACTTCTACGGCGATACCGTGGCGTTGAACGTGGGCGACATTCTGATGGTCAGCCTGGAAGAACAGACCCAGGCCTCCAAAAACGCGGAAAGCAGCATCACCAAGGACAATGAGGTCAATTTCAACGACGGCAGCATCCTGGGACTGAATAATCTGAACCTGGGCACCAACCCCAACCTGGAACGGGATTTCGAGGGGGAAGCCGAGGCGGACCAGAGCAACAGCCTGGCCGGCAGCATCACGGTAACCGTCACCGAGGTTTATCCCAACGGCATCCTGCGTATTCGCGGGGAGAAGTGGCTGTCGCTGACCAACGGTGACGAGTACATCCGCCTGACCGGGCTGGTACGCCCGCAGGATATTTCGCCGAATAATGTGGTGTCTTCCAATCGCATCGCTGATGCCCGCATCGCCTACGGCGGCACCGGTGACTTTGACGATGCCACACGCCAGGGCTGGCTGTCGCGCTTCTTTAACAGCGAGTGGTTCCCGCTATGAGTTTGCTTAGAACGCTGATCGCCGGTTTGGTGCTGGCCGTCGTGGCCGAGCCGCTGCTGGCGGATCGCCTGAAAGACATGGCCCGGATCCAGGGCGTGCGCTCGAACCAGCTGGTGGGCTACGGCCTGGTGGTGGGGCTGGATGGTACCGGCGATTCGGCGCCGTTCACCAACCAGACGTTCCGCAACCTGATGAACCAGTTCGGCATCACTGTGCCGGCCGACGTCAACCCCAAGCTGGAAAATGTGGCGGCGGTCACCGTGCACGCGACGTTGCCGCCGTTCTCCAAGCGCGGCAACGAAATCGACATCACCGTGTCGTCCATCGGTAACGCTGAAAGCCTGCGCGGTGGCAGCCTGCTGATGACGCCGCTGAAAGGTGCCGACGGCCAAGTCTATGCCCTGGCGCAGGGTAGCCTGGTGGTGGGTGGCTTTGGCGCCTCCGGCAACGACGGCTCGCGGATTTCCGTCAACGTGCCCAGCGTGGGCCGGATTCCCAACGGGGCCAGCGTTGAACGCGAAGTAACCTCGCCGTTCAGTCGCGGCGATACCATCACGTTCGACCTGCTACAGCCGGATTTCACCACCGCCCGCCGTGTGGTGGACGTGATCAACAACACGCTGGGCCCGGACATGGCCTACGCCCAGGATGCCTCGTCAATCCGGGTCAAGGCGCCGCGGGATCCGTCCCAGCGGGTCAGTTTCCTGTCGGTGCTGGAAAACCTGGAGGTCAATCCCGCCGAGGCGGCGGCCAAGGTGGTCATCAACAGCCGCACCGGCACCATCGTGGTCGGCCAGAACGTCCACGTCAGCCCGGCCGCGATCACTCACGGCAACCTGACGGTGACCATCGAGGAGAACCCCAACGTCAGCCAGCCTGGTCCCCTGTCCGGCGGTGACACGGTGGTCACCCAGAACAGCACCATCACCACCACCCAGGAGCCGGCGCGCATGTTCAAGTTCGGTCCGGCGGTAACGCTCAACGAGATCGTCGAGGCAGTGAACCAGGTGGGTGCCGCGCCGGGTGATGTGATGGCGGTGCTGGAAGCCCTCAAGCAAGCCGGCGCGCTGCGTGCCGAGTTGATCGTGATCTAGGTGCCGTGATGCAGGATGCCCGTCTCGACAGCGCTCAGTATTACACCGATTTCAGCGGCCTCAACGCCCTGAAAACGGAGGCGCACAAGGACAAGAAAGCGGCGCTGGGGCAGGTGGCCAAGCAGTTCGAGAGCCTGTTCCTGTCGCAGATGCTCAAGTCCATGCGCAAGGTGAACGACGTCTACGCCGAGGGCAACTACCTGAACAGCAGCCAGAGCAAGTTCTACCAGCAGATGTTCGACAGCCAGCTGACCCTGAGCATGAGCCAGAACAGTGGTTTCGGGCTGGCGGAGACCCTGGTGCGGCAGCTGTCGAAACAGATCCCCGGTCTGGAAGGCGACGGCGACAAAAGCGCCAGCCACCGGGCCAGCATCGCCGATTACCAGCGCAGTCTGCCGCCGCTGTCTCCGCGTTTGCCGAAGGAAGTGGATGAGGTCAAGGCGATCGCTGCGAACCAGGCGAGCAGCAGCGCGGAACCGGAAGCCCCGGTTGCCGTGACGGCCGACTCTGACTCGGCAGCCGAGACAACGGCACTCATGCCCGAGCGCTTCGAGTCGCCGGAGCACTTCGTGCAGACGCTGCTGCCGATGGCGGAGTCCGTGGCGGGGGACTCGGGTATCGATCCCAGGGTCATGGTGGCCCAGGCCGCACTGGAAACCGGCTGGGGCAAGCACATGATTCGGGGGAGCGAGGGAGAAGCCAGCTTCAACCTGTTTGGCATCAAGGCGGACAGCCGCTGGCAGGGCGACTCCGTGGACATACTGACCACCGAGTTCCGCGATGGAATCCCGTTGAAGGAGCGGGCGGCTTTCCGGTCGTATCCGGACTACCAGTCCAGCTTCGAGGACTATGTTGGCTTCCTGGAGCGTAATCCTCGATACCGCGACGTGCTGTCGGTGGCGGACGATCCGGAAGCCTTTGCCGACGGCCTGCAGCAGGCCGGTTACGCGACCGATCCGGCCTACGGGGCCAAGATCCGCCGCATTCTCAACAGTGACTCGTTCGAGGGAGTCACGGGGCAGTCCCTGTCCCTGAAACAGGGCGGTGAGGAGTAACTGTCATGGCTGGCCTGATCAACATCGGTCTCTCGGGGATTCTGGGGCACCAGTCCGCGCTGAATACGACCGGCAACAACATCACCAACGCCAACACCGACGGCTACAGCCGCCAGCAGGTGGTATTCGAGAGCCAGAGCGGCATCAACACCGGTGCCGGCAGCATCGGCTCGGGCGTCAGTATCAGCGAAATTCGCCGGATTTCAGATCAGTTCGTGGTCAACCAGCTGCGCTCGGACACCTCCCTATTCAACGAGCAGGACACGCTCAACACGGAGCTCACCCGCCTGGACAACCTGCTGGGTGGGGAAAGTACCGGCCTCAATGATGCCCTGAACAACTTCTTCTCCAGTCTGCAGAGTGCCGCCGAAGACCCGGCGGCGTTGCCCCAGCGCCAGGCGGTACTGAGCGAGGCGGAAAACCTGGTCAACCGTTTCCAGTCCCTGCACGGAGAGATGGTTCAGCAGCGGGAGTCAGTGACTGGCCAGATGTCAGCGGCGGCGTCGGATGTGAACAGCCTGCTCAGCACCATCGCGGATCTGAACGAATCGATTTCGGAGAGCCCGGGCATTGCCCAGGGCAACCTGCCCAATGATCTGCTGGACAAGCGCGACGAGAAAATCCGCGAATTGTCCGAGTTGCTGCAGGTGAAAGTCACCGAGGTCGATGGCTACCAGGTCAACGTTGCCCTGAGCAGTGGTCAGGCGCTGGTGGTCGGTAACGAGGCCGCCAGCCTGTCCACCGAAACCTCACCGGACGACCCCAACAAGCTGGCGTTCAAGCTGACCACCGGCAATCGCGTTGCCGATGTTACCGACCAGATGATCGGCGGCACCATCGGTGGTCTGCGGACCTTCCAGAACAAGGTGCTGGAGCCCGCGTTTGACCAACTGGGCCGTGTGGCCCTGGCGGTCTCGGACCAGATCAACCAGCAGCACAGTGTTGGTATGGATCTGGAAGGCGACCTGGGCGGACTCTTCTTCAGCGACGTCAATACCCGGGCGGCGCAACTGGACAGAGTGTCGGCCAGCGATAACAACGCGCCGCCGCAGGACGGTGTGGTTTCCGTCGAGATTACCGACACCAGCGAGCTGGCGGCCAAATCCTACAATCTGGAATTCAGCGGCACCAACGGCGAGAACTTCCAGTTGGTGGACGCCGAGACCGGCGAGATCGTGCGCCAGGGGCAACTGCCGGATCCGCTGCCGGCGGAAATCGAGATGCCGGGTTTCAATGTACACATCGAAGCCGGTTCTTTCAGCGATGGCGACAGCTTCCTGGTGCGACCGACCCGCAATGCCGCGGCGAATATCGGGATGGAGATTAATCGGGAAGAGGACCTGGCGTTTGCCACGCCCGTTTCCGCCGAGTCGGATGAAGGCAACACCGGCGATGCCCAGATTTCCCAGGGCACCATGCTGAGCACCACCAATCCGCTCACCAACGTGCCGCTGGACGAGTTCAGTCAGCGCGGGGAGCTGTCTCCGCCGTTGATGGTCCGGTTCACCTCGGATACCAGCTACGAAATCCTGGACGCGACCGACCCGACCAACCCGCAGGCGCTGACGCCTCCGGTGACCGGCACCTATCAGCCGGGCGTGTCCAACAAGCTGTTCTCCGAGGACCCGTCGGATCCGAACTATCGAGGCTTTCAGTTCGAGATCAGCGGCAACCCGGAAGCGAATGATGTCTTCACCATTGGTTACAACACCGATGGGGTTTCCGATAACCGCAATGCCGCGATCCTTGGCGGCATGGGTACGACCAACACCATGAACGGCGGTAACCAGAGCTTCACCGAGGCTTATGGCGGGCTGGTGGAAACGGTGGGTGTGACCACTCGTCAGAGCCAGCTCGATATGGAAGCGGGGCAGGCACTGCTGGAGCAGTCCACCAACCAGTGGGAGTCCACCTCCGGGGTGAACCTGGACGAGGAAGCCGGCCGTCTCATCCAGTACCAGGCCGCCTACAACGCGTCGGCGCAGGTCATGAGCGTGGCGCAGGACCTGTTCGACACCCTGTTGGGTACCTTTAACTAAGGCGTCTGACCATGCGTATTTCATCACAGCAGATTTTCAGCGGTGGCGTTAACCGGCTGCAGGACCTCAACACCCAGTTGCAGAAGACTCAGCAGCAGGTGTCCACCGGCAAGCGGGTCATCAACCCGTCCGACGACCCGGTGGCTGCGGCGCGACTGCTGAAACTGGACCAGCAATCGGCCCAGATCGACCAGTTCCAGCGCGGCATCGACCTGGCCACCAACCGTCTGCAGCAGGAGGAGAGCACGCTGGGAGACGTCACCGACGTCATCCAGCGGGTGCGCGAGCTGACCGTGCAGGCGGGGAACGGCACCCTGTCGGCGGAGGACCGCGATTCCATCGCCTCGGAGCTGCGCGAACGGCTGGACCAGCTGGCGTCCCTGGCCAACACCCGGGATGCGTCCGGCGAGTACATCTTCAGCGGCTTCAAGGGCAATACCCAGGCCTACCAGCAGAACGTCTCGGGAAGCTGGGTGTACCAGGGCGACGAGGGGCAGCGGGAGCTGGAAATCGATGTGGGCGTCAAAGTGGCGATCAGCGACCACGGCAAGGGCATCTTCTCTGACGTGGCCAGCAACAACCCGACGTTTTTCACTGAAGCCAGTAGTGCCAACAGCACCAATCCCCCGGCCACCATCAGTACCGGGATGATGCTGGATCAGGAGGTGTTCAATTCCGTTTACCCGGATGATCTGGTGGTTGAGGTAGATGCCACCGCCGGCACTTACACGGTGACCAACCGTTCCACCGGGGCCGATCTGACGCCGGCGGACAACACGTACACCAGCGGTGACAGCATCCAGGTGGCCGGGATGCAGTTCGAGATTACGGGGGCTTCCGACGGGGACAAGTTCTTCGTCAAGACATCCGACCGCCAGTCAATGTTTTCCACGGTCGAGAAGCTGATCTACGGCCTCGAGAACCAGGCCAAGACGCCGGCGACCGCGACCATCTCCGACTTTTCCGCCCAGGCGGGCGGTGATTCGGTGAGCATCAACGGGGTGACCTTCAGCTTCGACAATACGGACGACCTGCAGTCCGTGGCCGACGCGATCAACAGCAGCACCGACCCGGCCCTGGAGGGGGTGAGCGTGAACACCGACGATCTGCCGGGGTCGATCAGCCTGGAGTCGACCCAGGGTGACCTGGAGATCGACGCCGGCGGCTGGGGCGGTGACCTGGAGATCAGCGGCGCCAAGTTCCAGGACATCGACATCAACGGCAGCGTGGTGCAGCCGGACAGTGCTGACGCCGCCACGTTTCCCAGCGGTCAGCAGGCGTTCAACGACCTGATCGCCGACTCCCTGGAGAATCTGGACAACGCCCAGGAAAGCGTCCTCACGACCCAGACCCAGATCGGCGGGCGTCTCAATGCCGTGGAGAGCACCAGCGAGTTCCTGACCGATTCCTCCGTCTACAATGAGCAGATCACTTCCGAGCTGCGCGACGTGGACTACGCTGAGGCGATCAGTCGCCTGAGTTTCCAGAGTTTCGTGCTGCAGGCGGCCCAGCAATCGTTCGCGCAGGTGTCCCAGTTGTCGCTGTTCGATCGTCTGTAACCGGAGCGGACGGGGTCAAGAACCGGATTTCGTGTGGAAACCCGTGTTATCCGGTTGACCCGGGCATTCCGCTCAGTATAATCGCCACACTCTCCAGACGCCGGGGTGGTGAAACTGGTAGACACGCGAGATTCAAAATCTCGTGCAGGCAACTGCGTGTGGGTTCGAGTCCCACCCCCGGCACCAAATTCCTGTTTTTCTGTAGCTGTGTGTCACTGTACGCACCCGCCGGGACCTGAATGCCAGCCGTTGGTGAGTCCCCTTGCCAGACCAGGTTGAGCCTCGATGAAAGTCTCCGATTTCCATTTTGACCTTCCGGACGAACTGATCGCGCGCTATCCCCTTGAGGAGCGTACCGCCAGCCGACTGTTGCACCTCAATGGCTCCACGGGCGCGGTGACCCATCGCCAGTTCCGGGATATCCAGAGCCTGCTGAAACCCGGCGATTTGCTGGTCTTCAACGACACCCGCGTGATTCCCGCCCGACTGTTCGGCCACAAGGAAACCGGCGGCAAGCTGGAAATCCTGGTGGAGCGGGTGCTGGACGAAACACAGTTGCTGGCCCATATCCGCTCGTCGAAATCGCCCAAGGCAGGCCAGCGGATCCTGGTGGACGAGGGTGGTGCGTTCCGTGTCGTCGGCCGGCAGGACGCCCTGTTCCAGCTTGAGCTTGATAGCGGTGCCGAGTCGGTCCTGGCCCTGCTGGAAGCGGTGGGGCATATGCCGTTGCCACCGTATGTCGATCGTCCCGACGAAGAAGCCGATCGCGAGCGCTACCAGACCGTCTATGCCCGGGAAGCGGGCGCGGTAGCGGCGCCCACGGCGGGACTGCATTTCGACGAGTCGATGCTGGCGGCGTTGGCCGAGCAGGGGGTTGAGCAGGCGTTCGTGACCCTGCACGTGGGCGCGGGCACCTTCCAGCCGGTGCGCGTCGATTCGGTGGAAGAACATCACATGCACAGCGAAGTGGTGGATGTGCCGCAGGCCACGGTCGATGCCATCCGGCGCACCCGCCAGCGAGGCGGGCGAGTGGTGGCCGTGGGGACCACTTCGGTGCGTTCCCTGGAGTCGGCCTCCCGCAACGGCGAGCTCCGGGCGTTCCAGAGTGATACCGATATCTTTATCTACCCCGGCTACCGGTTTCAGTGCGTCGATGCGCTGATTACCAACTTCCACCTGCCGGAATCCACCCTCATTATGCTGGTCAGTGCCTTCGCCGGGTACGAGTCGGTGATGTCCGCCTATCGTCAGGCGGTTGACGAGCGCTACCGTTTCTTCAGTTATGGTGATGCCATGTTTGTGACCGGCCAGCAGCCGTCGGCGCAGGCGGAGCAGGCCCATCAGGAGTCAGATCAATGAGAGAAGAGTGCTTCATGTCCTTCAAGACCCTGGCCAGCGACGGTCGGGCGCGGCGGGGCACCCTCAGCTTTCCACGGGGCGAGGTCCAGACCCCCGCCTTCATGCCGGTGGGCACCTACGGCACGGTCAAGGGCATGCTGCCGCGGGATATCGAAGGGATCGGCGCGCAGATTATTCTGGGCAACACCTTCCATCTGATGCTCCGTCCCGGCACGGAGATCATCAAGCAACACGGCGACCTGCACGACTTCACCCAATGGCAGGGCCCGATACTGACCGACTCCGGCGGATTCCAGGTGTTCAGCCTGGGCGAAATGCGCAAGATCACCGAGCAGGGTGTGAAGTTCCGCTCGCCCGTGGATGGCTCGCCGGTGGAGCTGACGCCGGAAATCTCGATGCAGGTGCAGCGCGATCTGGGCTCCGATATCGTGATGATCTTCGACGAGTGCACCCCGTATCCGGCCACTGAAAAGCAGGCCAAGGCGTCCATGGAGATGTCCCTGCGCTGGGCCCAGCGCAGTCGTGATGCCCATGGCGACAGCCCGTCGGCACTGTTCGGCATCGTCCAGGGCGGCATGTATGAAGGGCTACGGGAACAATCCCTGGAAGGCCTGGTCAATATCGGGTTCGATGGCTACGCCATCGGTGGGCTGTCGGTGGGCGAGCCCAAAGAGGAAATGATGAAGATCCTCGATCACCTGCCGCCAAAGATGCCCGAAGACAAACCGCGTTACCTGATGGGCGTGGGCAAGCCGGAAGACATCGTCGAGGCGGTGCGTCGTGGTGTCGACATGTTCGATTGCGTCATGCCGACGCGCAATGCCCGCAACGGCCATCTGTTCACCAGCGAAGGCGTGATCAAGATACGTAACGCGCGGCATCGGACCGATACCGGTCCGCTCGATTCCGAGTGCGACTGCTACACCTGTCAGCACTTCTCGCGCGGTTATCTGCACCACCTGGATCGGTGTGGAGAGATGCTGGGATCGCAGCTCAATACGATCCACAACCTGCGCTATTACCAGAACCTCATGGCTGGATTGCGTGGGGCCATTGAAGCAGGTACATTGTCGGACTTTATCGAGCAGTTCTACGCGCGTCGGGGGCAGCCTGTGCCGGCCCTGGCTGGTGAATCCGAAGGCTGACGCGCACCGCCTTGCGGAGACAAGATTCAAATCAAAAACGGAGTACTCGAATGAAAGCTTTGCGTAACGCGCTTACTGTCTGCCTGGCCGCATCGCCTGCGGTCGCCATGGCTCAGCAGCCGGCGGCAGGTCAGGGTGGCATGGGCGTCATCGGTCAGGTGATCTTCTTTGCCGGCTTCATCCTGATTTTCTACCTCCTGATCTGGCGCCCCCAGTCCAAGCGTGCCAAGGAGCACAAGGCGCTGATGGCCGGCCTGGACAAGGGCGACGAAGTGGTGACCTCCGGCGGTATGGCCGGCCGCATTACCAAGGTCACTGACGATTTCATCGTGATCGAAGTGGCGGACAACGTCGAAGTCAAGGTCCAGAAGGTCGCAGTTGCGACTGCGCTGCCCAAAGGCACGCTGAAAGATATCTGATCCTTCCGGAAGGGGCACGAGATGAGTGCCCCTTCTCATATCAGGTCCGGCCGTCCTGGCGCGGATCTGTAGACGGCGCCGGCCAACCTGGCCGGCGTCAGGTATTCAAGACGGTACAGGGCTGGTTCTGACCAGCAGAACAAGGCATTCCATGCTCAATAAATTCCCGCTCTGGAAAAATATCGTGATTCTGGTCGCGGTGGTGATTGGTTTCATCTACGCGCTGCCCAACCTCTATCCCGATGACTATGCGATTCAAATCACCGGTGCACGAAGCAGCACCCAGGTCGATCAGGCGACCCTGGACGAGGCTGTTGATGCGCTGGGCGAAGCCGGCGTCCAGGTCAAAGATGCGGTGCTCAACCCACCCAACGCGCTGATTCGCGTGCAAAGCTCCGATGCCCAGCTGAGTGCCCGCCCGGTCATCCAGGAGGCCGTGGGCCAGGATTACCTGGCGGCGCTCAATATGGCCCCAACCACGCCGGAATGGCTGCGCAACATTGGCGCCGGGCCAATGAAGCTGGGGCTGGACCTGCGCGGCGGTGTCCACTTCCTGCTGGAAGTCGATATGGACAGCGCCCTGCAGAAACGCCTGGAAGTCTATGCCAGTGAGATCAAGCGTCAGCTGCGCGAGGAGCGCATTCGCTACCGCGGCGGTGATGTGGGTGACGGCAATACCATTGAACTGTCGTTCCGGGACGATGCGGCCCGCGATGAGGCGTTCGACCTGATTCGCGGCCAGTACAACGAGTTCCTGCTGAATCGCGAGTCCGGCGACGACGACCAGAGGCTGCTGACACTGCAGCTGTCGGAAGCGACCGTGACCGAAATCGAGGACTACGCGCTACAGCAGAACCTCACGACGATCCGCAATCGGGTCAACGAGCTGGGTGTTGCTGAACCACTGGTCCAGCGCCAGGGGCGTGACCGCATCGTGGTGGAGCTGCCGGGCGTGCAGGACACGGCACAGGCCAAGCGGGTACTGGGTGCCACGGCCAACCTCGAGTTCCGGCTGGAAGCTCGTCAGGACGCCTCGTCCGGGACAGCCGAAGTGTATCCGTTCCGGGATGAGCCGAACCGTACCGCTCGTCTTGAGCGCGAAATCATTGTCACCGGCGAAAACGTCGCTAACGCCCAGCAGGCTTTCGACCAGAATGGCCAGCCGCAGGTCAATATCACGATGGACGGCACCGGCGGTGACCGGATGACCCGTGCCACCCGCGACGCCATCAAGCGGCGCATGGCGGTGCTGTTCATCGAGTACAAGACCGAGACGGTGGGCAAGCGCGTCGACGGCGAGATCCAGCAGGTGGAAGAGCGCAAGGTGGATCGCAGCATCATCAGCCTGGCGACCATCCAGTCCACCCTCGGCAGCTCGTTCCGCATCACCGGTCTCGATTCCGTGGCTGAAGCGGGCGAGCTGGCGCTGCTGCTGCGGGCCGGTTCCCTGGCTGCGCCGATGTACTTCGTGCAGGAGCGGACCATTGGTCCGAGCCTGGGGCAGAAGAACATCGATGCAGGCGTCATGTCAGTGACCGTCGGTTTCGCCATCGTCCTGCTTTACATGCTGTTGTACTACCGGTTCTTCGGTCTGGTGGCCAATGTGGCCCTGACCGTCAACCTGATGCTGCTGGTGGCCTGCATGTCGATCCTGTCGGCCACGCTGACGCTGCCCGGTATCGCCGGTATCGTACTGACAGTAGGTATGGCGGTGGATGCCAACGTCCTGATATTCGAGCGAATAAAGGAAGAGCTGAGGCAGGGCGCGCCACCCCAGAGCGCCATCAACGCTGGTTTCTCCCGGGCGTTCGTCTCCATCTTTGACGCCAACATCACTACATTGCTGGTGGCGGTCATCCTGTTCGCCATGGGTTCCGGGCCGGTCAAAGGCTTCGCGGTGACCCTGTGCATCGGCATCCTGACCTCCATGTTCACCGGCCTGCTGGTCAGCCGCAGCATCATCAATCTGATTTATGGCGGTCGCAAGATCGAGAAGCTTGCGATCGGGGGGAAGCTTGCCAATGGCTAATCTGACGGATAAAACCATCAACTTCATGGGAGTGCGGCGCATCGCGTCGTTCGGCTCCCTGGCCGCGGTGATCCTCTCGATTGTCATTCTCGCGGTGAACGGACTCAATCTGGGTCTGGACTTCACCGGCGGGACCTCGGTGGAGTTCGCCTACGAGGAGGCGCCGTCGCTGGACGAGGTGCGCCAGACGCTGGATGACGCCGGCTACACCGAGTTCGTTGTCCAGAATTTCGGCGACGAAAAGTCGGTGCTGGTGCGTCTGCGCCAGGATCTGGACGACGAACTCTCCGCGAACATGATCAATGCGCTGCGTGCCGATGGCGATCAGCTTGAGTTGGTGCGGGCGGAGTTCGTCGGTTCCCAGGTGGGTGACGAGCTGAAGGAAGACAGCGGCCTGGGGCTGCTGCTGGCCCTGTTCGTGGTGCTGATCTACGTGGGTATGCGTTTTCAGCTCAAATTCGGAATTGCCTCGGTTCTGCCGCTGGCACACGATGTCCTGATCGTGCTGGGTATTTTCTCGCTGTTTCAGTGGACGTTCGATCTGAGCGTGCTGGCCGCGTTGCTGGCCGTCATCGGTTACTCGCTGAACGATACGATCATCGTGGCGGACCGTATCCGGGAGAATTTCCGCAAGCTGCGCACCGGTGGTACCGAAGACGTGGTCAACCACTCGATCACCGAGACCCTGAGCCGGACCCTCAACACCTCGGGTACGACGCTGGTCGTCCTGCTCTCCCTGTACTTCCTTGGTGGTGAGGCGATCCATAACTTTGCCGTTGCGTTGATCATCGGCATTGTCGTGGGTACCTACTCCTCCATCTACGTCTCAGCGAACCTGTTGGTGCTGCTGGGCGTTACCCGGGAAGATCTGGTTGTGCCGCCCAAGGAAGGCGCCGCCGATCAGCAGGAAGACGAGGAACCGCCCGAATGGCTGAACCGGATGTAAATCCGGTGATGCTGTTCCAGCCCGGTTCCCGGGCACAAAAAAAGGCCGCGATTGCGGCCTTTTTTTGTCTGATGAAAGCGCAGGATCAGCGTGGCAGTCGGCCGCGGAACGGGTGCAGCGTTTTCAGCAGCTCCTTGAACAGTTTCGGGTTGGCGATCGCCAGCTGACGACTGGTGTCCCCGCCGGCCGGGTTGCCCGAAAAGTCGCCGGACAGGCCGCCAGACTCGTGGGTCAGCAGCAGTGCGAGGGACTGTTCTACCGCGGTGGGGCGGAACAGGACGACGCCGTCCAGGTGGCCGGCACTGGCGCGGGCGATATCCAGAACGCCGCAGCCACAGGTGCGGGTCTGTGAAGATTCGCGGGCCAGGGTGCTGATGAGCTCGCCCCAGATCAGCGGATCGTCGGTCTCGCGAGTAAAGTCGAGGACGTTGGTCGCCAGGATGGCGCGGCGCATGCCCTGAGCGCCGTTCATGCGGATGCGGCGGCTGTTGAGAGCGGCGCCGTGACCACGGCTGGCTGAGTATTCCTCACCCGTGATCGGATTGACCAGCAGCATGTGCTCGGCCCGGTTGGCTTTCTTCTGGACCAGGGCCAGCGCAAACTCGGGGATGCCACGCAGGAAATTCTCGCTTCCGATCAGCGGGAAAACGTGCCAGCTCAGTGCCTCGTCGCCGGCCTCGATGTCGCCGGCCGGAGCAATGTAGTGATCCTTGTAGGCTTTCTGCAGCTGCTCGGCGAAATTGGCATAAACAGAAGCTTCTGCGCGGGCCAGCTGCTGGCGGGCGCCGTCGTCGATGGCTGCAGGATCCTGGCGTTCAAAGTGGGCCTTGAGGTACTCGGAGCCCTGGCGCGCAATGCGCAGAGCCATTTTAATCGCTGGTTGCATGGAGCTCTCTGTCAACTGGCTGTTCAAAGGGCGCGTATGATAGCAAATCACTGACTGCGCTTGTACGTTTTTTGACGGGGTGCTCATAGGGAATTACCCCGGTGGGCAGCTCAACTGCCGCGACTTTCTGCTATCATATTGCGCCCTTAAGCCAACGGTAAGACCCGAGACAGTCGCATGACCCAGACAGACCCCCAAGCACACATCCGCATCGTCCTGATTGAAACCTCGCACTCCGGCAATATCGGCGCGGTGGCTCGGGCCATGAAGAACATGGGGCTGTCCAATCTGTATCTGGTGAACCCGGCGTCTTTTCCTGACGAGGCTTCCTATGCCCGGTCGTCCGGTGCATCCGATATCCTCGATCGGGCTGTGGTCGTCGATACCATGGAGCAGGCCATTGAGGATTGTGTGCTGGTGATGGGGACCAGCGCCCGCGGACGCAAGGTGCCCTGGCCGGTGATCCCGCCGTCGGAAAGCGCCGCCCGGGCGGCCGAGCAGGCGGGGCAGGGGGATGTGGCCCTGGTGTTCGGACGTGAGAATCATGGCCTGAGCAATGAAGAATTGCAGCGTTGCCACTACCATATCCACATACCGTCCAATCCGGATTACAGCTCCCTGAACCTGGCCATGGCGGTGCAGGTGATTTGTTACGAGGTCCGGATGCATCAGCTTCGCGCGCTGGAAGCCGGCGACGGGCAGGCGCTGCTCAAGCCGATGCTGCGGCCCGGCGACGAGGGCTGGGATATCCCGTTGGCCTCGGTACAGGACGTGGAGGGATTCTTCGGGCACCTGGAGCAGGTGCTCGTGGACGTGGATTTCCATCGGCGGGAAAATCCGCGCCAGTTGATGACCCGGCTGCGACGGCTGTTCCAGCGGGCGCATCTGGATCAGATGGAGATCAATATTCTGCGCGGCATCCTCTCTGCCGTGCAGAAGAGTGCAGGGGGCGGCCAGAGCCGTCCCGAAGCGGAGCAGGAGCAGGACTGAGCTATGTTTGAGCGTTTGCGCGAAGATATCGGCAGTGTGTTTCATCGTGATCCCGCCGCGCGGAACACGTTTGAGGTACTGACCAATTACCCGGGGCTGCACGCCCTCCTGTTTTACCGCCTGGCTCACAGTCTCTGGTGCCGTGACTTCAAGTGGCTGGCGCGCACCATTTCCACCGTGGCACGCTGGCTGACGGGGATTGAAATCCATCCGGGCGCGGTGATCGGTCGCCGTTTCTTTATCGACCACGGTATGGGCGTCGTGATCGGCGAAACCACCGTTATTGGTGACGACGTGACGCTTTACCAGGGCGTTACCCTGGGAGGAACCAGCTGGAATAAGGGGAAGCGGCACCCGACGCTGGGCGATGGTGTGGTGATCGGCGCGGGGGCCAAAATCCTGGGGCCGTTCGAGGTGGGTGACCGGGCCAAAGTGGGGTCCAATTCCGTGGTCACCAAGGCGGTACCGGCGGATGCCACCGTGGTGGGTATTCCTGGCCGGGTGATCGTCAAGCGTGACAAGGACGCCGAATCCAGCAAGCGCCGCGATATGGAGCAGCGAATGGGGTTCGACGCCTACGGTGTCACCGAGGAAATGCCCGACCCCGTGGCGCGTGCCGTGCGCAGTCTGCTGGATCATATGCACGTGGTGGACGAGCGTATCGAAACCATGTGCAAGGCGCTGCAGCGGGTGGATCATGAGTACCGTAACGGTGCTTTGCCGCCGCTCGACGAGGAAGATTTCGACTGCGTAAGGGACGATAAGGAATCGTCCTGACAGGGGTGGTAACTGTCGGCGTTGCCTGGATTTTTGGGCGAGAGGGCAATACTTGACTGATTTAGTCGGTCAATTCATACTCTCAAGTCGACAGACCCACTGGTTCGATCTCTCGAGGCTGTGATCCATGCGACTGACGACGAAGGGCCGCTACGCCGTGACGGCGATGCTCGACCTGGCGCTCCACGCCGAGGACGGGCCTGTGTCGCTGGCGGATATTTCACAGCGCCAGGATATATCCCTGTCCTATCTTGAGCAGTTGTTTGCCAAGCTCCGCCGTCAAAAGCTCGTGGTCAGCGTGCGTGGTCCGGGCGGGGGCTATCAGCTTGGACGTCCCCACGATGCTGTGTTCATCGCCGACGTGGTTGATGCGGTCAACGAGTCCCTGGACACGACCCGCTGCCACAACAAGGGCGACTGTCAGAATGGTGAAAAATGCCTGACTCACCATCTCTGGTCGGACCTGAGTGACCAGATTCATACGTTTCTCAGTGAGATCAGCCTCGCCGATCTCATGCGTAAGCGGGAAATCCAGGTGGTGGCCCATCGCCAGAACCGGCGTCAGGCGGAAGCCATCAATACCCGGCGCCTGGTCCAGAACGATCCCGCCTGATTCAACCTGTCCCGGCCCCGGAGTCAGGGGCACCGATTCATTCAGTTCCAGAGTGCTATGAAGAAACCAGTTTACCTCGATTATGCGGCTACGACTCCGGTTGACCCGCGCGTGGCCGAGCACATGGCCGAACACCTGACCCTCGACGGGGTTTTCGGTAATCCGGCATCCCGTTCCCATGGCTACGGCTGGCAGGCAGAGGCCGCCGTCGAAGGTGCCCGGCGGCAGGTGGCCGATCTGATTGGTTGTGATCCCCGCGAGATCGTCTGGACATCCGGCGCCACCGAGGCCGATAACCTGGCCCTGAAAGGCGTTGCCGCCCGCTTCCCGGGTGCCCACATCGTGACATCCGCGATTGAGCACAAAGCGGTGTTGGACACCTGCGCCTGGCTCGAATCCCAAGGGATGCGCGTTACCTACCTGCAGCCGGATGCCGCCGGACACATTACGCCGGACCAGGTTGATGACGCGCTGGAAGAGGACACCTGTCTGGTCAGTCTGATGTGGGTGAACAACGAGATCGGCGTGATGACCGATGTGGCGGCGATTGGTGAGCGTCTGCGAAAGCGTGGCGTCCTGTTTCACGTTGATGCGGCCCAGGCGGCGGGCAAGCTCCCGGTTGACCTGTCGCAGGTCAAGCTGGACCTGATGTCCTTGTCCGGCCACAAAGTGTACGGCCCGAAAGGCATTGGCGCGCTGTACGTCCGTCGCGATCCCGCTGTGCGTGTTGAGGCACAGATCCACGGTGGTGGCCATGAGCGGGGCATGCGTTCCGGCACCCTGGCGACGCACCAGATCGTCGGTATGGGGGAAGCCTTCCGGCTCGCCGATGACGAGCTCAACACTGAGCGGGAGCGCCTGACAGCGCTGCGGGAGCGGTTCCTGGTCGGAGTGCTGGCGCTGGAGGGTGTGCATTTCAACGGCGATCAGGAACTCTGTGTGCCGGGCATTGTCAATCTGAGTTTTGAGGGTGTTGATGGCGAATCCCTGATGCTTGGGTTGCGAGATCTGGCGGTGTCGTCCGGTTCCGCCTGCGCATCGGCATCCCTGGAGCCGTCCTACGTGCTGCGTGCTCTGGGCGTCAGCGACGAGCTTGCGCACAGTGCGCTACGCTTTTCATTCGGCCGTTTCAGCACTGAAGAGGACATTGCCTTTGCCGTGTCAGATATTGCGACAGTGCTGGAGCGTCTGCGGGGCCTGCAGCGCTCGCGCTCCGGAGTCAGGTAGGCAGTGGCTGGCTTCCTGCGTATAATCGCCGTCTAGTTTTTTACCCTTAACCAATTGGAGATATAGCATGGCTATCGAGCGTACGCTCTCTATCGTTAAACCCGATGCAGTGGCCAAGAACGTCATTGGCGAAATCTACTCCCGCTTCGAGAAAGGCGGTCTGAGCATCGTTGCTGCCAAGATGATGCACCTGACCCAGGAGCAGGCGGAAGGTTTCTACGCGGAGCACAAAGAGCGTCCGTTCTTCCCGGACCTGGTGGCTTTCATGACCTCCGGCCCGGTTGTGGTCCAGGTGCTGGAAGGTGAAGGTGCTATCGCCAAGAACCGTGACCTGATGGGCGCGACCAACCCGAAGGAAGCGGACGCCGGCACCATTCGTGCGGATTTCGCGTCCTCCATCGACGCCAACGCCGTACACGGTTCCGATTCTCCGGAATCGGCCGAGCGCGAGATCGCGTACTTCTTCAACGACAACGAGATCTGCCCGCGCGGCTGATTCTCTTCGGGGCGGGCGGCCAGGCCGGCCGCCCGTTCTGACGGGTTATTTGATCGAGGTTATCGTTATGTCATCGCCGACCGAAAAAACCAACCTTCTGGGCATGCCCAAGCCCAAACTGGAGGCCTTTTTCGAGTCTCTGGGCGAAAAGAAATTCCGCGCCACCCAGCTGCTCCAGTGGATGCATCAGCGTGGTGTTGATGACTTCGACCAAATGACTAACGTCAGCAAGGCGTTACGGGAAAAGCTTAAGGCTGTTGCTGAGATCCGCGGGCCCGAGGTCGTGTTTGACGAGACGTCGAAGGACGGCACCCGCAAGTGGATCATGCGCATGGACAGCGGCAACAGTGTTGAAACCGTCCTCATTCCGGATGGCCAGCGCGGGACGCTGTGTGTCTCCTCACAGATCGGTTGCAGTCTGGACTGCACCTTCTGCTCCACCGGCAAGCGCGGGTTCAACCGCAACCTGACGGCCGCGGAAATCATCGGCCAGGTCTGGGTGGCGCGGCGCTCCTTCATGCCGTTCAATCCCAACGAGGAACGCCCGATCACCAACGTCGTGATGATGGGGATGGGCGAGCCGCTGCTCAACTTCGACAACGTGGTCGATGCCATGGACCTGATGATGGAAGACTACGCCTATGGTCTCTCCAAGCGTCGGGTGACCCTGAGCACGTCGGGTGTGGTGCCCGCGCTCGACCGCCTGGGCGAACTGACCGACGTGTCCCTGGCGATTTCCCTGCACGCCCCCAACGACGAACTTCGCAACCAGTTGGTTCCGATCAACAAGAAATACCCCATCAGCGAACTGCTGGCCGCCACTCGACGCTATCTGTCACGCCTGCCGGACAAGCGCAAGGTGACCATCGAGTACACGGTGATCCAGGGCGTGAATGACAAGCTTGAGCATGCCCACGAGTTGGCCAGGCTGCTCAAGGGGTTGCCGTGCAAGATCAACCTGATTCCGTTTAACCCATTCCCGGAGAGTGATTTCAAACGGCCCAAGGCGATGGCCACCCGTCGCTTCCAGTCGATCCTGAATGAGGCCGGGCATGTGACAACGGTCAGGACGACCCGTGGCGACGATATCGACGCCGCCTGTGGCCAGTTGGTGGGGCAGTTCGAGGATCGAACGCGCCGCAGCCAGAGGTATATTCCCGTTCACCAGATGACGCCCTGACGCGCCTTTCAATAAAAGGATTTGCCAAGCGTGAAACTTAACGCCTTTCCCAGTGCAGTCGTCAGAGCCATTCTGATGGTTGGGTTGCTGGCCTCCAGCGCCGGTTGCGTCACCACAACGAACAGTCCATTTGCCAAGGACGCTGACCAGCAGAAGGCTGAAGAAAGTTACGTGCGGCTGGGTCTCGCCTATATCGGCCAGGGCCATTACGATCGGGCACGGGATCGGTTGCAGCGTGCGCTGGATATTGACTCGGACAGCCCGGGTGCGCTGGCCGGGATGGGGCTGGTGTACCAGTCCGAAGGCGAGCCGGAGTTGGCGGAAAAGGCGTTTCGTCGGGCGCTGTCCAGTGACAGTAGTTACACCCGCGGGCGCATTTTCTATGGCGCCTTCCTCTACAACCAGGGGCGTTACGAGGAAGCCGAGGAGCAGTTCCAGCGCGCGTCACAGGATGTTGAGTACACCGAGCGCGCGTCGATTTTCTATAACCTGGGCCGCGCTCAGGAGCAGCAGCAGGATTACCCGGCCGCGGCCAAGAGTTACAAGCGCGCCGTCAACCTCAGTCGCGGCAAACCGGATTACCTGCTTGCCCTGTCCAGCCTGTTGCTCAAGGCCGATGATTACAATCAGGCGTCGATCTATTATCGCCAACTGACCACGGTGATGGATCGTAACCCCAATCTCCAGCACTCGCCGGAAAGTCTCTTGACGGGGCTGCGGCTGGCGCATTATTTCGGGGACTCGCATCGCGAGGCGAGCCTCGCTTTACTTCTGCGGAACCAATACCCAGAATCAGAACAACTTAAACAGTACAGAGCACTGATTTCGAATGACTAATGATGATACCCAGGAAATACCGGTTGCCGAGGCGGTAACCGGAGAGGTCGGGAATCAGCTCCGCCGCGCCCGGGAATCGAAGGGGATTTCGATTACCGACGTGGCGGACAGTCAGCATTTGCGCCCGTCGATCATCCAGGCGATCGAAGAAGGGCAGTACGAGAAAATTGGTAGTGAGTTGTTCCTGAAAGGGTATGTGCGGGCCTACGCCGAACAGGTTGGTCTCGACCCCCGCAAACTGGTTGATCAGCTCGATCTGGAGTTGATGCCGATGCGCGAGGAGGAGGAGCAGGCACGCCGTGATAACCCGCTGGAATCCATCGAACGCAAGAAGCGACAGAAACGTCGTGTTGCCCGCTGGACGCTGATCATCCTGTTGATCGCCGTGGTGGCTGGAATCGGCTATCGCGTGATGGAGACGGAACTGTTCCCGGGCGGCATCAGCGGTGCACTCGATACATCCGATCCCGCGCCCTCCGAAGACGTGAATGAAGCGGCGACAGCGGAATCGCAAATCGATGGCGAAGCGGATGGTTCCGTGGTTGACCAGACGGCGGCAGACGATTCGGCAGACAACGCCACGGCCTTCGGCGAGCCGGTCGAGGACGCCTCGGCAAGTAGCGCTGCGGACAGCCCGGAGGCTGCTGAAAACGACGCCGGCATGCCGGCCGGGAACGACCCGGAAAGTACATCGGCCACCACGCAGGACGATATGGAACAGCCGGCCGCCACCGACCAGGCGCCGTCCGGTGACGGCAGTGACATGAGCGAAGCCGTGCCTGCGGCGGTCGCGCCCGACGCCGCGGCTCCGGTGGCCGAACCGGAAGCGTCGTCGGACGAGGCGAGTGCGCCGGCGCCGGAGAACCCGCCGGTTACACCGACATCCCCGGATATGGACTTGCTGACGGCCAGCTTTACCGGCGATTGCTGGGTGTCGATCAAGAATGCGGAAGGGACCACGGTTGTCGCGTCCCTGAAACGTGCCGGTGAGAGCCTGCGTTATGAGGGCCGGGGGCCATTCCAGATTGTCCTCGGGGCTGCGGACGCCGCCACGTTGCGTTTTAATGGTGAAGCGGTGGATCTTTCCGTTTATCCGGCATCAAATAACCGCGTGGCGCTGACCGTTGGAAACTGATCCGTTAAACGAATCCAGGACCTTATGAAACACGAATCCCCCATCAAGAGACGTCAATCCCGCCAGATTCACGTGGGCTCTGTGCCCGTCGGTGGCGATGCGCCGATTGCGGTGCAAAGCATGACCAACACCGAAACCTGCGACGTCGATGCCACTGTTGGGCAGATCGAGGCCCTGCAGCAGGCCGGCGCCGACATCGTTCGGGTTTCCGTGCCGTCCATGGATGCGGCGGAAGCCTTTGCCAAAATACGCGCCCGTGTGTCGGTGCCGCTGGTGGCCGATATTCATTTTGATCACAAGATCGCCTTGAAGGTCGCCGAATACGGCGTCGACTGTCTGCGGATCAATCCCGGCAACATCGGCCGGGAGGACCGGGTAACGGCGGTCATCAATGCGGCCAAGGATCGCAATATCCCGATCCGTATCGGCGTGAACGCGGGTTCGCTGGAGAAAAGCCTCCAGCGCAAATACGGCGAGCCGACGCCCGAGGCGCTGGTGGAATCGGCCATGCGTCACATCGACATTCTGGACCGCTACGACTTCCAGGACTTCAAGGTGAGCCTGAAGGCCTCGGATGTGTTTATGGCGGTGGCGGCGTATCGGCAGATTGCCACCCAGATCGAACAACCGCTGCACCTGGGTATTACCGAGGCGGGTGGTTTCCGTTCCGGTACCGTCAAATCATCCGTCGGCCTGGGCATGCTGCTGATGGACGGAATCGGCGACACCATCCGCGTGTCTCTGGCAGCGGATCCGGTGCAAGAAGTGAAAGTTGGTTTCGATATCCTCAAAAGCCTGCGGTTGCGGGCCCGGGGGATCAACTTCGTGGCCTGCCCGAGTTGCTCGCGGCAGAACTTCGATGTCATCCAGACCATGAACGAGTTGGAAGAGCGTCTTGATGACGTCAACACGTCGCTGGACGTGGCCATCATCGGTTGCATCGTCAACGGCCCCGGTGAGGCCAAGGAAGCGGATCTGGGCCTGACCGGCGGCAGTCCGCGCAACCTGCTTTATCTCGACGGCAGCCCGAACCAGAAGCTGGATAACGAGAATCTGGTGGATGACCTGGAACGCCTGATCCGGGAACAGGTGAAGCGCCGCAAGGAGCAGGACGACTCCATTATCGCCCGCGCCCAAGATTGATACCGTGCGGCGCGGGGCATAACACCCGCCTCATGCCGGCCTGCGGGCCGGCCCTGCCGCACGACTTTGAGAAGCTCAGACTGGAAAGACACCTTGGCAAAGATTAAAGCAATTCGAGGCATGAACGACATCCTGCCGGACCAGTCGCCGGTCTGGCAGTATCTGGAAAGTACGGTGGCGCAGGTCCTGCGCAACTATGGGTATCACGAAATCCGTATGCCCATCGTGGAGCAGACCGATCTGTTCAAGCGCTCCATCGGCGAAGTGACCGACATCGTCGAAAAGGAGATGTACACCTTTGAGGATCGCAATGGCGACAGCCTGACCCTGCGTCCGGAAGGGACCGCCGGTTGCGTTCGCGCCGGTGAGGAGCACGGCCTGCTGTTCAACCAGACCCGCAAGCTCTGGTACACCGGCCCGATGTTTCGCCATGAGCGTCCGCAGAAGGGGCGCTATCGCCAGTTCCACCAGATCGGCGTGGAATGTTTTGGCATGAGCGGGCCGGATATCGACGCCGAGCTGCTGACCCTGACCGCGCGTCTCTGGAAGGTATTGGGTCTGGCGCCCCACGTTCGTCTGGAAATCAACTCCATCGGCACCAGCGAGGCCCGCAAAGCCTATCGTCAGGCGCTGGTGGATTATCTCTCGGCGTATACCGAGCAGCTGGACGAAGACAGCCGCCGGCGGATGGAGAGTAACCCGCTGCGGATCCTCGACTCCAAGGTGCCGGAAACCCAGGCCATTCTCCAGGGCGCGCCGGATCTGGTGGATTTCCTCGACGCTGAATCGATCGAGCATTTCGAAGGTCTCAAACGCCGCCTGGAACTGGCGGGAATCGAATACACGGTCAATTCCCGTCTGGTGCGGGGGCTGGACTACTACGGCAAGACGGTATTCGAATGGGTCACCGACAGCCTGGGTGCCCAGGGTACGGTCTGCGCCGGCGGCCGCTATGACGGCCTGGTTGAGCAACTGGGCGGCAAGCCCACGCCGGCCGTGGGATTCGCCATGGGAATCGAGCGTCTGGTGCTGATGCTGGAAACCCTCGAGCTGGTGCCTGAATCGGTCAGCGGTGACGCGGACCTCTACGTCATGGGCATGGGTGAGGCCGGCGAGTCGGAGGCCCTCAAGGTGTCCGAAGCGCTGCGTGAATCGCTGGCGGACAGGGTGATTGTTCTGCATTGCGGTGGCGGCAGTTTCAAGAGCCAGATGAAGAAGGCGGATCGCAGCGGCGCCCGTTATGCGTTGATCATTGGCGACAATGAAGTTTCTGAGCAAGCGGTCAGTCTCAAACCCTTGCGCAGCGACGAAGAACAGCGCACGGTTGCCCAGTCCGGCCTCGCGGACGAACTTGCTGCGTTGCTGCAGTAACCGGATACACGACGTTTTTGGATTACGGGAGTCATAGAAGGTGGAATTGCGTAGCGAAGAAGAACAAGTCGAAGCGATCAAGGGCTGGTGGAAGAAGAACGGCAGTTCCCTGCTGATTGGCATTGGCGCCGCACTGGCCATCGTCTTTGGCTGGCAGGCGTGGCAGCAGCACCAGGCTGACCAGCGCAGCCAGGCCGGTTCGCAGTACCAACAGCTGCTCAGTGCCGTGAACCAGCCCGCGAACGACGAGCGGGAAAAGACCATCACGTTTGTCGCCCAGGAGCTGCAGGACGAATTCTCAGACAGCGCCTATGCGGTGTATGGCACGCTCATCCTGGCGTCGCACCAGTTCGACGAGAAGGGTGATCCTGAGGCGGCGACGGAATCCCTCACCTGGGCCCGGGACCACACTGAGGAAGGTCCGCTCAAAGTGATGATTGAACATCGTCTGGCCCAGGCCCAGTTTGCGGCCGGCGATGGCGATGCGGCGCTGGACACCCTGAATGGCGTGGCTTCCCCCGGTGCCTTCAGTGCCCTGTATGCAGAGCTGGAAGGTGACATCCTGCGGTCGCAGGGGGATCTCGAAGGCGCGCGCAAGGCTTACCTGGCGGCGAGCAAGGCGTCTGAAGGTCAGGCCAACCCGCTGCTGCGCCTTAAGATGTCCGATCTGGCCATTGGGGAGGATGCTTGATGCCCCTGGGTGCGCGAGTCATCCGTCACGGGGCATTGGCCGGCGCCATGGCCGCACTGCTTGCCGGATGCAGTTCCAACGACAATTTTGAGCAGCCCAAGCCGTTGCCTGAAATCGAGAGCACGGTGTGGCTCGATGAAGTCTGGGACACCAGCATTGGCGACGGCGCTGACGAACAGTTGCTTTTCCTGCAGCCGACGCTGTCCTACGGCGAGCTGTTCGCTGTTTCGGCGGACGGCGAGTTGGCCTCGCTGAACCCGGAGAACGGCGACTACAACTGGGATACCGAGCTGGATCGTTCCATCCTGGCCGGTGTCGGGGCGGACGCCAACCAGTTGTACCTGGGCACCCGTGACGGTCAGCTACTGGCCCTGTCCCGGGAAGAGCAGGGCGGTGAAGTCTGGTCTGTCGACCTGCCGAGTGAGATTCTGGCGCCGCCGCAGTCCAACGGTTCGGTGGTGGTGGTTCAGACCATCGACGGTAAGGCGGTGGGATTCAGCACCTCCGATGGCGAAAAACTCTGGCAGTACGACGGTTCCATTCCGGTCCTGAGTTTCCGCGGCAACGCCACGCCCCGCGTGGGTGACGAGGTGACCCTGCTGGCTTTTGCCAGCGGTGAAGTGGTGGCGGTGCTGTCCGAATCAGGCCAGCCGCTGTGGCAGTACTCGGTGGGCGAGCCCAGTGGTCGTACTGAGCTGGAGCGCCTGGTGGATGTCGACGGTACCCCGGTGGTGCGTGATGGCGTGGCCTATGTCACCGGCTACCAGGGCAGCGTGGCGGCCGTGGATATGCGCAGCGGGCAAGAGATCTGGAAGCAGCAGGCCAGCAGTTTCCAGTCGCCGACCCTGGATTACGGCAACATCTACATTTCCGGCTCCGACGGGGTGATCACCGCGTTCAGCGTGTTCAACCGTAAGGAGCTGTGGAAGCAGGATCAGCTTGAGTGGCGTCAGACGACCGGCCTGCTGCCGGTGGACGGTTACCTGTTGACCGGCGACTACGAAGGCTACGTGCACGTGCTCTCACAACTGGACGGGTCCCTGCAGGGGCAGCGCCAGGTTGACGACGCCGGCCTGCGGGTGCCCATGATCCGCAACGGCGATCTGATCTATATTTACGGCAACAGCGGTGAACTGGCGGCCTACCGGCTGCAGGAATCCGACTAATCCATACCGGCGCGTCGAATCGGCGCGCCCGGTTCACGACTTCTGAATGACGACGACGCTATGATTCCTGTAATCGCCCTGGTTGGACGCCCCAACGTTGGCAAATCGACCCTGTTCAACCAGATGACCCGCTCCCGGGACGCCCTGGTCGCTGACTTCGCTGGCCTGACCCGGGACCGGAAATACGGGGAGGGCAATTACGAGGGGCGTCGCTTCATCGTCATCGACACCGGCGGTCTCACCGGAGACGAGGAAGGCATCGATGCCCAAATGGCGCGCCAGTCGCTGCAGGCGGTGGAAGAGGCGGATATCGTCCTGTTCATGGTGGACGGCCGCTCCGGTCTGACCAGTGGCGACGAGCTGATCGCCCGCCAACTGCGCCGGTCCGGAAAGCAGGCCCATCTCGTGGTCAACAAGACCGATGGCCAGGATCCCGATGTGGCCGCCGCCGACTTCTACCAGCTTGGTTTCGAATCCGTGTTCCTGACGGCGGCCTCCCACAACCGCGGCATTCGCTCAATGCTGGAGGACCTGCTGGTTGAGGTGCCGGAGGTCGAGGAAGACGTTGCCGAGAAATACCCGGGGATTCGCATCGGTATCGTGGGCCGGCCGAACGTGGGTAAATCCACGCTGGTCAACCGCATGCTCGGCGAAGACCGTGTGGTGGTCTACGATATGCCCGGTACTACACGCGACAGCGTGTACATCCCGTACGAGCGCCAGGGGCATGAATACACCCTGATCGACACCGCCGGTGTCCGGCGCCGCAAGAGTGTGCGCGAAGCGGTCGAAAAATTCTCGATTATCAAGACCCTCAAAGCCATTGAGGATTCGCATGTGGTGATCCTGGTGATCGACGCCCGGGAAGGGCTGGTGGACCAGGATCTGCACCTGATCGGTTTTGTGCTGGACGCCGGGCGGTCGCTGGTGATTGCCGTCAACAAGTGGGATGGCATGGATGGCGAGCAGCGTGGCCGCGTGAAAGAGCAGGTCGCTCGTCGGCTTGATTTCCTGGACTACGCCGACAAGCATTACATCTCGGCGTTGCATGGCTCGGGCGTGGGCGTGATGTACGACTCCATTGCCGACTGCTATGAATCCGCCATGGCCAAGTGGCCGACCAACCGTCTGACGGCTATCCTCGAGGACGCGTTGACCCAGCATCAGCCCCCGCTGGTCAACGGCCGGCGCATCAAGTTGCGTTATGCGCACCAGGGTGGTTCCAACCCGCCGCTGATCGTGGTTCACGGCAACCAGACCGCCTCCTTGCCGGGAGCCTACAAGCGCTTCCTGGAGAATACGTTTCGCCGCGTGCTCGACGTCAAGGGCTCTCCCATTCGCTTCGAGTTCCGTTCCAGCGAAAACCCTTATGCCGGGCGCGTCAACAAGCTGACCCCGCGCCAACAAGCCAAGAAGCGTCGGATGATGCAGCACGTGCGCAAGACCAAACAGAAGGACAAGCGCAAGAAAGCGCGTTAGTCTTTTCTGCGCTCGTTTCTAGGCGCTCCTGTCCATCGGGGGCTTCGAACTTTTCTCAGGCATTCGCCGATTCCCGCCGGGGTGCCCGTATTCAGGCGCCCCTGGCCGGGTGGTGCTTGCGAACCCATTCGACGAACGCCTCGCCTGAGGCCGGCCGGCTGTAGAAATAGCCCTGAGCGTAGTCGCAGTTCTGGGCTTGCAGGAACTCGCTTTGGGCCTTTTCTTCCACCCCTTCGGCGATCACCTCCAGATCCAGGCTGTGGGCCATGTGGATGATGGCGCGCACCAGGGCGGCGTCGCCCGGTTCGACCATCACGTCCCGGATGAATGACTTGTCCACCTTCAGGGTGTCGAACGGGTACGACTTGAGGTAGCTCAGGGCCGAGTAGCCGGTGCCGAAGTCGTCCACGGACAGGCGCACGCCCATCCCGTCCAGCCGGCGCAATATGTCGGCCGTCTCGATGGTGTTATCCAGAATCAGCCGTTCGGTGATCTCCAGTTCCAGGCAGGCGGGATCCAGTTCCTGCTCCGTCAGGGCGCGCTGGATGGCGTCGATGAAAGACGGATCGCGGAACTGTCGGGGTGAAACATTGACCGCGATGCTCAGCTTGAGGCCGGTACTTTCCTGCCATTGCCGTGCGGCGGCGCAGGCCTGCCGGACTACCCATTCCCCGATGGGGATGATCAGCCCGGTTTCCTCGGCCAGCGGGATGAACTTGTCCGGCATCATCAGCCCCATGGTGGGGCTGTTCCAGCGGATCAGCGCCTCGGCACCGATCAGCTCGCCAGTGGCCGCGCGCACGATCGGCTGGTAGTGCAGGTCGAACTCGTCCAGCTCCAGGGCGCGGCGCAATCGTGATTCGATCTGCAGGCGCTCGTGGGAGACTTCTTTCATCTCCGGAGCGAAGCGCTCGTACGCGCTCTTGCCCTTGCTCTTGGCCTGGTACATGGCGGCGTCGGCGTGCTGCAGCAGGTTGCCGCTGTTGTCCGAGTCGGTGGGGTAGATGGCGATGCCGATGCTGGTGCTGACAAAAACTTCCTGACCATTCAGATGGAAGGGAGGCGCGAACGTTTGCAGGATGCGGTCGCCGACCTGCTCGGTCGCCTCCGGATCGCGTAGGCCGGGCAGGATCACCAGAAACTCGTCGCCGCCCAACCGGGCTACGGTGCTGGTGCCGCGCAGACAGCTGGAAATGCGCCGGGAGGCTTCAATAAGCAGGTTGTCGCCGGCTTCGTGCCCCATGGTGTCGTTGATGTGCTTGAAGTTGTCCAGATCGAGGAACATCACGCCGACCAGGGTTTCTTCCCGGCGGGCCTGGGCCAGGGCGAGCTTGAGGCGGTCCAGTGCCAGCATGCGGTTGGGCAGGCCGGTGAGTATGTCGTAGTTGGCCTGGCGCAGCAGCTGCTGTTCGTAGCGTTTGCGGATGCTGATGTCCTCGCCGAGGATCAGGAAATGACTGGGATTGCCATCGTCGTCCTTGATGGGCGTGACGATCACCTGCTCCCAGAAGCGCTCGCCGCTGCGTCGGGCACTGTTGATTTCACCCTGCCAGACGCCCACGCGCTGCACCTGCAAACGGATGTTCTGCCACAGCTGCTGATTCTCGCGTTGGGAGAAGGTGTCGCTGGTGAACATCCCGGGATGCTTGCCGCGAATCTCTTCCAGGCTGAACCCGGTGAGCTGAGAGAATTTGTGGTTGGCGAACTCGATGTGCCAGTGACGGTCGCAGATCAGCACTGACGACGGACTCTGCTCGATGGCCAGCGACAGTTTGCGGATCTCCGAAGCATCCTCCTCCTGGCGCTGGATGTCCTCGTTGAGCCGTTCCCGCATCTGGTTGAAGGCGTCCACCACCTGAGCCAGCTCGTCGCGGCGATTCATGTCGGTGTCGGGCCGGTCCAGTTGCAACGGCTGCTGCAGGTTACGCAGGGAGAAGCCTCGGGTGTAGTTGGCCATGGTGGACAGGTGACGGGTGACGAAAAACTGGAAGATCCAGATGATCAGCACGGAGATGAGGAACGTCTTGAAGAACTGGGTGGTGAGAATCACCAGCACCTTGCGTCGCAGGTCCTGGTAGATGTCCGCCAGGCTGGCGGTAATGGTCAGTTTGCCCAGTTTGTAGACCTCGTCGCCTTCATGGTTGAGGACGAAAGAGCGGGTCATGGTGGAGGTTTCCCGGGGTATTTCACCCATCACCACTTCGGAGTCCGGGTAGATCTTGAGCCTGAGGTGCACGATGTCCGGCAGGCTGAGGATACCTTCCATCTGCACCTGCAGCAGTTTCTGGTCCAGTGCCCAGAGGCTGCGTGACAGGCTGCTGGCGTAGCTGGTTTCGATCACCGCCATGCGCTCGTCTACCAGGGACACATCCTTGCGATAGTCGGTGTAGACCTGAATGGCCGACGCAACCAGGGTAAACAGGGAACTGAACAACAGGATATAGGCCAGTAGCCGGAAGGAGAGGGGCGAACTGGCTTTGAACTGGCTTAGTCGCGTCGACAATTTGGGCATGCTGTCGAGTTCATGGTCTCAGGTAAACCGAATGTCCCGAAGCCTTCTGGCCAGGCGTTTTGGGCCGGGCGGCTGGCGGGGGCTGGCATCAGTTGGCTAAAAGTTCGACAGAAAAACAACGAGCAATCAGCCCTTTAGCCACTATAGCAGCACATCTGCGCCCATGCCCTGTCGGTACGCTGAATAAGCCGGTGATTTTGCAAAAATTAAGAGTTGTACGCCGGCTTTTGACCGGCGAGTTGATGACGATAGCTCCTCCATCCTTTCCTATACTTCAGTGACGAAACGGCGCCGACCCCGTTCCGGAGGCCGGCAGGCAGACTGTTGACGAGGTTTGAGGAGGGTGTCATGACCACCGTGGGAGTGCTCCGGGAGATCAAGAACCACGAATACCGCGTCGGGCTAACGCCGGCCGGCACTCGCGAGCTGACCGAGCACGGCCATACGGTCGTTGTCCAGCGTGGTGCCGGAGAGGGCTCAGGGTTTACCGATGAGCTTTACGAACGGGCTGGAGCGCGTATAGCCGATGATGCCGACGCAGTGTTCAAGGCGGCGCAGTTGCTGGTCAAGGTCAAGGAGCCGCTGGCGGAAGAGCGTCGCAAGCTGGCGCCGCATCATGTCCTGTTCACCTTCCTGCACCTGGCTCCGGACCCGGAGCAGACCCGCGACCTGCTGGCATCCGGCGCTACCTGTATTGCTTATGAAACCGTGACCGATGTCCACGGGCAGTTGCCTTTACTGGCGCCCATGTCCGAGGTCGCCGGGCGTCTGGCCATCCAGGCCGGAGCCCAGGCGCTGGAGAAAGTAAACGGTGGTCGTGGAGTGCTGCTGTCAGGTGTTCCCGGGGTGCATTCGGGCAATGTCGTGATCATCGGTGGCGGCGTGGTGGGACGAAACGCGGCACAACTGGCGGTTGGGCTGGGTGCCCACGTGACCGTCATGGATCGCTCCGTGCCGGTGTTGCGGGAACTGGACCAGTTGTACCGGGGGCAGGTCACCACGCTTTATTCGACCCGTGACGCCATCGAATCGGTTCTGGCCGATGCCGATCTGGTCGTGGGGGCGGTGTTGATTCCCGGCTCTTCGGCGCCCCGACTGATTACCCGGGATCTGTTGCAGGTCATGCCGGAGGGGGCGGCCCTGGTGGATGTGGCGATTGACCAGGGCGGCTGTGCCGAAACGTCGCGCCCCACCACTCACGATGACCCCACCTACGTCGTCGACGGCATCGTTCACTATTGCGTCGCCAACATGCCGGGGGCCGTGGCGCGCACGTCCACTCTGGCATTGACCAACGCGACCTTGCCGTATGTGTTGCGGCTGGCGGATTACGGGGTGCGCAGTGCGCTCGATGGCGATCCAGGCTTCCTGGCGGGATTGAATGTGGCCCAGGGCAAGCTGACCTGTGAAGGCGTGGCGGAAGCTCAGGGGCTGGAATTCATTTCACCGGATCGTCTGTTGCCCAAACTATAATGGTCCGCAACGTGTCAGATCGGCTGGATCTGTATCGGTTGAAACTCATGGAGCAAAAGAAAATACGAAGCAATAAGGAAGGAAAGAAGTGGCGTCCCCTAGGGGGTTCGAACCCCTGTTGCCGCCGTGAAAGGGCGGAGTCCTAGGCCACTAGACGAAGGGGACGCATCGGCTTCAAAAGCTTGCCTCGTCGAGGTGGCGCGTATATTAGGTAAGGCGCTGGACGCTGTCAAACCCTTTTATAAAAAAATCTGCTTTTCGGGTTTCAGGCGCAGCGTCGGCCTGGATTGACCGGGCATGCGCCTCTGTCGATCTGCTCTTCCAATCCACGGCAACCAGCGCCCCGAGCATAGCGGTGCGCCGGATGCAGATCGAATCGCTCAGACAATCTGGTGCAGCGCGTCTTCCAGCTCCGGGTATCGGAACTCGAACTGGGTTTGCTGCAGTCTCGCGGGGAGGGCGCGCTGACCCTCGAGTAACAGCACCGCCTGTTCACCCATCGCGGCGCGCAGGGCGAACGCGGGCACCGTGAACAGCGTGGGCCGGTGCAGGGCTTTGCCCATAGCGCGGGTGAAGGCCTTGTTGGTGACCGGATGGGGGCTCACCACGTTGTAGGGACCGGATGCGTCCGGTGACTCCAGCATCCAGATGAGGGCCTGCACCACGTCCTCGCGATGAATCCAGGGCATGTATTGCTGGCCGTCTCCCAGGCGCCCTCCGAGACCAAGCCGGAAGGGCAGGAGCAGCCGGGCCATGGCACCACCGTCACGATCCAGGACGACGCCGGTGCGCGACAGGCAGACCCGGGCACCCCAGGCCTCGGCGCGGCGGGCAGCGGCTTCCCAGTCGGCGCATAGTTGGTGGGTGAACTCGTCCCGCGGCGGTGCGTCCTCGGTGACGGCCTCACCGCCGTGACTGCCGTAATAGCCCACGGCTGAGCCGGAAACAAAGATGTCCGGCCGCTGTGTCCGCTGTTCCAGGGCATCAATCAGGGTATGGGTGAGGGCGATGCGGCTATCCCGTAACGCCTGTTTGCGGGCTTCGGTCCAGCGGCCCTCGGCGATGCCTTCGCCGGCCAGGTTGATCACGGCGTGGATGTCGTCGAGGTCACGAACCGCCTCGGTTGACTGGATGCTGTTTACGCGCCCGCAACGGGCCCGGACTTCAGCATCATCGCGGCGGCTGAGGATGGTCAGACGATAGCCCCGCTCCAGCAGCTCCGGACACAAACGCTGGCCGATGAACCCGGTACCGCCGGTGACCAGAATGTGTTGAATCATGCGGCGCCCCCAGTGATTATTGAGTCAGGCTTTCCTCTACGATATGCCGTATGGCATCGCCCAGCAAAGGATGTTCGCCAACCGGGGCGGACAGCTCAATGGCGATACCGTGCTCTGTCGAGAGCCGTTCCAGCATGGCGGGTACATCCTTGCGGAGATGTCGGCCGGCGGCCAGGAACAGGGGCAGGACGGTTATGGATTTGACGCCATCGGCGGCGGCGCGCCGGACCTCGTCGTCCAGTGATGGCTGGCTCAACTCCATGTAGGCGATGGCGGCGTCCGGAATGGACGACAGGCTGGGGGCGGCCAGTTTCTCGAAAGTGGCACACCACTTGGGATCACTACTGCCATGTGCCAGCAGGAGAACGCGATGGTCGGACATTTTGATACTATCTCCTCGTATCAACAGGGTTAAAACGTGAGTTACAACGTAAGTTACCGGAGGACTACGTACATTATGGCCGATTGGAGCAGTGGGCACCGAATCGAATGGGGACGCCGCTGATGTTTTCCTGGGAGGAAGTCCTGTATTTCTGGTTTGGCGAACTGGATGACGACGGCGTTCCCGCAACGGAGCTTCGTCAGCGCTGGTTCCAGGCCTCCCGATCCTTCGACTGGGAGATCCGCCGCCGGTTTTTCAGCCTGGTGCTGGTGGCGTCGGAAAATGGCCTCGAGTCCTGGCGTGACGAGCCGGGCGGGGCCCTGGCGGAACTGCTCTTGCTTGACCAGTTCCCCCGCAACATTCATCGCGGACGCGCGATGGCGTTTGACGCCGATCCACAGGCCCTCAAGAACTGCCTGGCGGGCCTGGAGCGCGGACATGATGTGACCCTGCCACTGATCCAGCGGGCCTTTTTCTTCATGCCGCTCCAGCATTCGGAAAAATTGACGCACCAGGAGCGGGGTGTGGCCTTGTATGAGCAGTTGGTGGCCCTGGCCGACGGTCGCCTGAAGGACGTCCTGCGCAGTTTCCATCAATCCGCCGTGAGTCATCGGGACATCGTGGCCCGGTTTGGGCGGTTTCCACACCGTAACCGGCTGCTTGGACGGCGCTCTACGCCAGAGGAAGAGGGCTATCTGCGCGATGGCGGACCGGCGTTCGGGCAATAGGATGGCGTGGATTAATCCGCTTTATTGATTCAAGTCACTATCTCGCTGTTTCTTTTCCGCGACACTCTGTGGTGTGTCTGAGTAGTTACCCGTGGATGGGTCAATGAGCCTGGCCACAGAGTGTCCCATAAGAACGGAATAAATAATGACAGACGGTAAGCACGACCCGGTTAACGCCGTCGGTGGGGGTTTGCGCGACTCGATTCAATACCAGGGACGAAAGACCGTACGGGCCAAGAGCGAGCAGCGGCGGCGGCAGATTCTGGAGGCGGCGCTCGATATAGCCACGACCGACGGCGTGCGGGAAATCAAGCATCGGTCGGTGGCCCGTCGTGCCGGCGTTCCCCTGGCATCCACCACCTACTATTTCCGCGACATTGATGAACTCATCCTCGATGCCTTCATACTGTTTGCGGAAAAATCCAACCAGCGGATCCGTGATTTTTACACGGCCATGGAAACGATCATCGATGGTGAGGCGAGTGAAGAACGGTTGAGCGCTGCACCGGGCCGTGCGGGGCTCGCCGAGGCGTTGGCGCAATGTGCGACCCGATACTTCGCCACCCAGATCCGCGATAACCGCAACGCGATCCTGGTCGAGAAGGCGTTCCTGGTTGAAGCCATGCGGGATACCTTGCTGGAAGAGCTGGCCCGTAACTATCGGCGCGCCTGGATCGACAGCGTGCAGGCGTTGCTGGTCCGGCTTGGGGCGTCTCACCCGCGCCGGGACGCCGAGTTGCTGGTGGGGCTGGTGACCGGTCTCGGGTTTGACGGCGTGCTGTTGGGCAGGGCGTTTGATGCTGGCTGGTTGCGGGCTCTGTTCGAACGGATGATTCGTATGGTGCTGGATAGCGAATTCGGCGCACCTGCGGCGATCGGTGGTGATCTCTGCGTGAGCGGCTGTCGGTCAGTCGCCGCTGTCTTCCCAACGGGGCAGGCGGATGGTGACGTGTAAGCCGCCGCCGGTGGCCTGACTTGCCGAGATATGGCCGTTGTGGACGGCGATAGCGCGCTGTGCGATAGCCAGCCCCAGGCCGACACCTTCGGTGGTTTGCTGGGAATCGAGGCGTTTGAACGGCAGGAAAATGTCATCCAGCATCGATTCCGGCACTCCCGGGCCCTGGTCGATGATATCGACCGCCAGTTGCTCCGACCCCGTATCGACGGCGACGGAAATACGAACCGTCGTGCCCTCGGTGGTGTACTTCACGGCGTTGCGGATAACGTTCTCGAACGCCCGGTAGAGCAGCTCCCCGGACACCCGCGTGACGAACTGCCCCGGTGCCTCCAGGGTAACGGCGCACCGCTTGCTGCTGGCCTCGAAATCGGCGTCGTCGGCAATCACATTGAGCAGTTCGATCACGTCGACGCGCTCAGTCAGCGGCTTGTCGGAGCCGCTTTCCAGGTAGGACAGCGTCAGGATCTCCTCAATCAGCCCCTCCAGTCGCTCCGCCTCCCGTTCGATGCGTTCCAGCATGCCCGGCTGCGGGTCGCGGGATTGGGTCAGCAGGCCAGTGGCCACCCGCAGTCGAGCCAGCGGCGAGCGCAACTCGTGAGAGATGTCGTGCAGCAGCCGGCGCTTTTCTTCGATGAGCTTCTGCAGATGGCTGGCCATGCGATCGAAATCGTCGCCCAGCTCACCGATCTCGTCCTTGCGTCGCCCCAGCAGGTGGCGGACTCGGGTGGAGAGCTGTCCGCCGCCAATGGAGCGCAGGCCGTCGCGGATCAGGATCAGGGGCCGAGCCAGGTACCAGGCTAGGAAAAGACTGAAAAGGACGCTCACCACAGCGCCAATCGCCACCGGTACCAGATCGTTGGGGCGGGGCGGTCCGAGGTGTTGGAGCCTGTCGGCGGATACGAAGCGGAAACGCTGGCCCTCGGGTCCGGTCACGGGGATGACGGTGGCGAACTGGTCGGGCCGCTGGCCGGCAATCACCTTGTCGTTGCTGTCCAGCAGCGCCAGCGAACCGCCGCCCGGTCGTGTGACCCAGTCGAGGAGCGGGCGAGCGACCTCGATCCCGTCCCGTTCGATCACCCGGCGGGAATGATCGATCGACATCATGCGTTCGGCGGTTTTTGGGTCCGGCCGGTTGTGATCGGTGAACCGGAACAGCGCGGCGCCGACAAAAAAGGACAGGGTAATCGCCAGCCAGAAAGCGATGAAGAACTTCCAGAACAGTGGGCTGGGCTTCATTCGGTCACCAGCATGTATCCCAGGCCGCGAACTGTGTGAATCCAGGACTGCCCGTCCGGACGCTGGCCGAGCTTCTGGCGGATGCTGCTGACGTGGACGTCAATGCGGCGGTCAAAGCGGGTCAGCGGTCGCCCCAAAGCGTTGCTCGACAACTCCTGTTTGCTGACCAGTTTGCCGGCGTGACGGGCCAGCTCTTCCAGCAGGTTGAATTCCGTACTGGTCAGTTGCAGCGGCGCGCCGTTCCATTCCGCGGTACGGCGGCTGGGCCAGAGATTCAGGGCGCCCGCCTGGATCAGACCGTTTTCCGGCGTCTGTTGGGCTTCGCGATGAGTGCGGCGAAGAATCGCCCGCAGCCGCGCTACCAGCTCGCCCGGCGATGTGGGTTTGGGGACATAGTCGTCGGCACCGAGGTCGAGACCGGAGATCCGGTCGATATCGTCGCCGCGTGCGGTCAGCAGCAACACCGGCACCTGGCTCTGGCCGCGAATCCGGCCGAGTACCTCAATGCCGGAAAGGCCGGGCAGCATGACGTCCAGAACGACGATGTCATGGCGGCCCGACAGCGCCTCCATCTCGCCTTCCTCTCCGGTATGAACGGCCTTGACTCCGAACCCTTCACGATTCAGATAGGCCGTCAGCATCCCCGTTAATTCTCGGTCGTCGTCGACCAGCAGTGCTTGATACATAGAATCCAGACTTTTCGAAGCGGCCTGCATTATCGGCGCATTGGTCGTGCCTTGTCATGGGTTGGCGGGAATCTTTACCCAATCTAACACTGGCTTAACCGCATCAAACACTGGAATCGATACCATGACTTGCAGAGCAAAACCAACGTGTCAGGAGGTTGTCGTCACGTGCGTCGCAGTTTGATTGTTATCAGTGTTTGTGTGCCTATCTGGCTTCAAGGGTGTGCAACCACCGATGAGCAGGCCAGTAACGACTATACCCACCGACTGGAAACCGGGTCGCCCATGGGGCAGCTGGAAGAGGCCGATCCCGATGATCCGTTCTTCGCCGCCATGGAGCCGCAGGCCGAGCCGGCGGAGCAGGTGCCGACCGGCTCCATCTACCAGCCCGGCGTGTCCCGTGGTCTCTATCAGGAACGGTCCCACTTTCACGTCGGGGATATCATTTCCGTTCAGTTGGAGGAGTCCACCAAGGCAACCAAGAAGGGCACCACGAGCCTCAAGAAAACCAGCCAGTTCAATCTTGAACCGATCGGCGTACCGGGTGGCAACCTGGAAATTGGTGACAACGAGGTCCAGCTGGACCTCGACCAGGAGCAGACGTTCAAGGGAGACGGCACGGCCAGTCAGAGCAACGGTTTCGAGGGTGAGTTGACGGTGGCCGTCACCAAGGTTCTGCGCAACGACAACCTGGTGATCCGTGGCGATAAATGGCTGCTGATCAACAATGGCAAGGAGTACATCCGCCTGACCGGCGTCATCCGTGCCAAGGATGTTAACGACAACAACACCATCGATTCCTCCAAGATCGCCAACGCCAGAATTGAATACTCCGGCACCGGTTCGCTGGCGGACAGTCAGCGCCTGGGATGGCTTGCCGATAAACTGAATGATCCTGAGGTCTGGCCGTTCTGATGCGACTCGTCATTTTCCTGATTAGCCTGAGCCTGCTGCTGACTGCCTGCAGCGCCGAACAACTCACCCGTTACAAGATTATGGATAAAGACGAGAAGACCGTGCTTGAAGCCGAGGGCTATGCACCGATCAATACCCAGCCGGGCCCCAGCTATGAAGAAAAGCTCATGCAGGCGATGGAGGCTTCCCGCGAGGAGGCCTATGAACGTCTGGCCGAACAGATCTACGGGGTCAAGGTGCGGGCCCGCACCAGCGTCGACGACCAGGGCGTCGAACACGAGGTGCGGGAAGTTCGTGTTGAAGGGATCGTGCGCGGGGCGGCCATCGTCGCACACGGTATCGATGGCAAGATGTATACCACCAAACTGACCCTGGACAAGTCGGTGCTCGATGAACTGGACGAGTCGGTCACCGAAAGTTCGCTGCAGGATCACCCATGGTGGTATTGAGACGCCTGCTGATCGGGCTGGCCTTCGTCTCCCAGGTGCAGGCCGCCTGGCACAGCGGCGAGGGCAGTGCCGCCATCATCAACGACAACTATGGTTTCGCCATGCGCGAAGCAGCCCAGGTAGCCATTCGCGATGCTGTGCTTTCGGCTGGCGCGTCAGTGTCGCTGGTCAAGGATGTGGATGTGCAGCTCGCCAGCCCCGAAGGCGGGGTGCTTTTCGTCACGCGCGATGGCGGGCTGATTCGTAGCGTCCAGTTGGTGAAGGAGTACGAATACGACGCCAGGGCCAGGGTCCAGTTGCGACTCGACATTGCGCGCGCCGATCAGGTCTGCGGGGCGCCGCCGATCAGCAAGTCGGTTACGTTGCTTCCGTTCACGCTGGATACGGCGGATCAGTCTGCCTGGGGGCAGTTGGAGCGTCTTCCGGAGGCCCTGACGGAGCGATTTCGGGAAGCGCTGAACGGGGTGCCGAAAGACTTCCTGGTCAATGAGGTGGTTGATCGTCCGCTACCGATACAGGTAAACGCCGGCAGTCGCGACCGGCCTGCGGGCCTTGAATACCGCTATCTGGCCGAGCGCTCGCGCAGTCAGTACGTGATGCAGGGGCGAATCGACAACATCTCCCTGGGCCAGGTGGACGGGGGATTGCTCGGCGGTGACTCGCTGGTGCGGCAGTTTTCCATGACCGTCGACATCGTCGATGGGCTGTCGGGGGATGTCATTCGCTCGCAGCAGTATCGAACGCGCACGGTCTGGCCGTTCAAGGCCACCGAACGTGTCGGTGTCGACAGCGACCGCTTCTGGGACTCGGAATACGGTCTGGAAGTCGAGCGTCTCACGAAGACGGCGGTGGATGACATGGCGGGTCTCGTCGCCTGCGCACGACCGGCGGCGCGGGTCATCCGGGTCCAGCCGAACCGTGTCGATGTGGCGATCGGCGCGCGCCAGGGGCTGCGCCGGGACACCGTCTTCCGCCTCAAGTACGAGGAGCGGTTTATCGATGACCAGGGCGTGAGTTACGCCAGTTTCAGTGATTCGGGGCTGGACTTCGAAGTGGTTCGGGTGTTCCCGGATCACAGCGTGCTGGCCCCGGTAACGGGCATTATGCCGGCCAGCATTCAGGTCCGTGACCTGGTTCAGTTGGACAGTTTTTGGGAGTGATTCCATGGATTTGAGTTCGATTTTGCCTTCTGGGCTGTTTCCAGCGACCGACAGCGGCGAGCTGGCCACATCGACCGACACCGCATCCAGCGACAGCTTCAGCCAGATTTTCGGTCAGACGCTGGAGCAATCGCTGTCGGGATCGGGTACGACTCAGCAGGAGAGCGGCAATGCCGTCGGGTTGCTGGGGCAGAGCCTGGCCCTGGGGATTGCACAGAGCCTGATTCCGGCCTCATCGGCGGCGGGGGCGAGCACTGAGTCCACTGAGACTGTCGACTCGACGGACAGTGATGCGGCCTCCAGCGAAACGGCTACCGCTGACGATTCGTCAGCGGCGAGCACGGCCTCGTCTGACGCAGCTTCTACCGCCGACGCCGACGATGCGATCAGTGCCGCGGCATCAGCCTGGAGTGACGAGCGCCTGTCTGGCCTGATGGCCACGCAAGCACTGGAAAAAAAGAATGAAGAAAATGGTTGACGGCCGCGTCGGGATCCGTAGAATACGCAGCCGTTGAGAGGGGAACGCCCCTCAAAACAGATCAAAAGCTTGCTCAGGCAGCTTCGAAATAAGCGGGAATAGCTCAGTTGGTAGAGCACAACCTTGCCAAGGTTGGGGTCGCGAGTTCGAATCTCGTTTCCCGCTCCAGATTCCAGAAAAAGCCCGGCCTTAGTGCCGGGCTTTTTCGTTTCTGACTGACGCTGTCTGCAGGCGCTGGTATCCTTGCTTCTTTTACAAGGAGGGGCGTCATGGCGAAGGTCAAAGTCGAGCAGCTGTTTTACTACCCGGTCAAGTCCCTCCGAGGCGTCTCCCTGACGAGCATGACGCTCGATGATTTCGGGCCGGCCGGCGATCGGCGCTGGATGCTTGTCGATCCGGAGGGCTGCTTCGTGACGCAGCGGGAGCAACCCCGCCTGGCCCTGATCCAGGCGGACCTGCATGACGGTCGCCTGGTTCTGACGCTCCCCGGTGAGGCCGATGCCGTCGCGGTCGAGCCGTCCGGCACTGAGCAGCGCGTACGCGTCTGGCGGGATTGGGTCAAGGCGCGCTTTGCAGCCGGCGATGCCTCGGAGCGACTCAGCCGATGGCTGTATACGCCCGTCTCGTTGGTCTACATGCCGAACTCCAGTCTGCGGCCGGTGGACCATAATTACTCGCTGGCGGAGCGCCGCGTCAGTTTCGCCGATGGTTTCCCGTTTCTGGTCACCCACACCGCATCGCTACAGGCCCTGTCGGCGCGAGCGGGGCAGGACTTTGATATGCGTCGCTTCCGTCCCAATATCGTCGTCTCCGGCGGCGACGCCTTTGCCGAAGATCAGTGGCGGGCCCTGACGATCGACGGCCTGCGCCTGGATCTGGTCAAACCCTGTTCCCGCTGTGTGATGACGACGGTGGATCCGGACAAGGGTGAAAAAGCGGCGGACCTGCAACCCTTACGCGAACTGGGACGTTTTCGCCGCACGCCGGATGGCGTGATGTTCGGCGTCAACGGTATTCATAGCGGTACCGGCGGCATCCGTGTCGGCGACTGGTTCGATGTGGAATTGAAAGAGGAACACTGATTCATGCCCTTGCTTTCCCTGGAAAACGTGTCACTGGCTTTCGGCCTGCATCCGCTGCTGGATGACGCCCAACTGACCGTCGAGCGCGGCGAGCGTGTCTGCCTGCTCGGTCGCAATGGCGAGGGCAAGTCGACACTGCTCAAAGTTGTCCAGGGACTGGCGACGCCGGACAGCGGCTCAGTGCGACTGGACGACGGCTCGGTGCTGGCCTCCCTGCCGCAGATGCTGCCGTCGGACGATGAGCGTAGCGCCTACCAGGTGGTGGCGGACGCCTTTCCGGAAACCGGCGCCCTGCTGGCGGAGTTCCATACCCTGTCGCAGCAGGCCGACGAGGCCAGTCTCGACCGTCTGATGAAAGTCCAGGAAAAGCTCGAAGCGCTGGACGGCTGGCGCCTGGATCAGAAGGTCAATGCCATCCTGGCCCAGTTCAGCATCGATCCGGATTCGGTCTTGAAGACGCTTTCCGGTGGCTGGCAGCGGCGTGTGTTGCTGGCCAAGGCCCTGGTCGCCGAGCCCGATATTCTTCTCCTGGATGAGCCGACCAACCACCTGGATGTGCCCGCCATTGCCTGGCTGGAAGACACCTTGCGCCAGTTCGCGGGGGCGATCCTGTTCGTGAGCCACGACCGGGCGTTTATACGCCGTCTGGCAACCCGTGTTGTCGAGCTCGATCGTGGACAGCTGGTGAGCTTCGCGGCGGATTACGACCGTTACCTGACGCTCAAGGAAAAGGCGCTTGAGGAAGAGGAGCGTCACAACGCTGAGTTCGACCGCAAGCTCAAGCAGGAAGAGGCGTGGATCCGTCAGGGCATCAAGGCGCGACGGACCCGCAATATGGGGCGGGTCAGGGCGCTCAAGGCCATGCGGGACGAGCGCCGGCAACGGCGTGAGCGAGGCGGCAACGCCAGCTTTGCGATCGAGGATGCGGCCCGCTCCGGAAAGCTGGTTGTAGAGGCCCGGCAGGCCTCCTTTGCGTACGATGAGAGCAAGCCTGTTATCCGCGATCTGGAACTGACGGTGATCCGCGGCGACAAGATTGGCCTGATTGGCGAAAACGGCACGGGCAAGACGACGTTGGTGCGCCTGCTGCTCGGCGATCTGGATCCGACCGATGGCGCCGTTCGCCTGGGTACCAACCGTTCCGTGGCGTATTTTGACCAGTTGCGAGGCGAGCTCGATCCGGAACTGAACGCGTTGGATAATCTGGCTGAAGGTCGGGAGTTCATCGAGATCAACGGCCAGAAAAAGCATGTTCTGGGCTATCTGCAGGATTTCCTGTTCTCACCGGAGCGAGCACGGTCGCCGGTCAGTGTGTTTTCCGGCGGGGAGCGGGCGCGGCTGATGCTGGCCAAGCTTTTCAGCAAACCGGCGAACATCCTGGTGCTGGACGAACCGACCAACGATCTGGACGTGGAGACGCTGGAGCTTCTGGAGTCGCAATTGGTGTCCTTCGGCGGCACGGTATTGGTGATCAGCCATGACCGGGAGTTTCTCGATAATGTGGTGACCGACACCCTGGTGCTGGACGGATCCGGCCAGGTGCGGAACTACGTGGGTGGCTATTCGGACTGGCGCCGACAGGGCGGCCGGTTCCCATCGGAAATCCCGGCCGAGGCGCCGCGCAAGGCGGCGGCCAAACCGGCCAAAAAGGAGGCTGAAGCTGCCAGGCCGGCCTCGCCGCGCAAGCTCAGCTACAAATTGAAGCTCGAGCTGGAGGCCCTGCCTGAGCGGATTGCCGGGCTGGAGTCGGAAATTGAGGTATGGCAGGGCAAGGTGTCGGAGCCCGATTTCTACAACCGGCCCCACGAGGAAGTCTCCCAGGCTCTGGCGCATCTGGCGGATAAGGAAAAAGAGCTGGAGGCGGCGATGGAGCGCTGGATGGAGTTGGAGGACATGGCCGGCGCCTGAGCGCTGTCAGGCTAAGGTCGCATCAACGGCGGCGCGGCAATCGGGGACAATGCCGCGCGATTGCAAAATCACACCAAAGATCACGGCGAGGTGGCGGGCAATCGAGTAGACTGGATGATGTCCAGTGCTTCCAGCTTCAGAAGTGTGAAGGTCTCTGAATGACGGTTACCTATACCTTTCGCCCTGACGGCGACAATCCAACAACATTCCATGTCGATCCGGATGCCGGCATGCATCGCAGCGATCGCGACAAGGCGCGCCCGTTACCCGAGTGGACGCGTCTGGGGCACTGTCAGTGCAGTAATTGCCCGTTGTCGATCGAGAAAGAGTCTCACTGTCCGGCGGCGGTGGCGATACTGCCGATCGTCGACAGGTTCCGCAATGACGACGCCTACGAGAAAATGACCGTCCGGGTGGACGATGGTCGCCGCCGGTATGAGAAAGACACCACGCTGGAAGAGTCGCTGCGCTCGTTGCTGGGGCTCATCATGGCAACCAGCGCCTGCCCAATCCTGGCGGAGTTGCGGCCGATGGCGGTGCATCACATGCCGTTCGCGAGCTCGGACGAGTTCATCATGCGCAGCGTTTCCCTCTATTTGCTGCAGCAATACTTTGCCAAGCGTCACGACCGGGAGCCCGATTGGGCGCTCAACGGCCTGGTGGAGCGTAATCAGCGCCTACAGCTAGTGAACCAGGCGCTCTGGCAGCGCATCCACACGGTGTGCCAGGGCGACAGCAACCTGAAGGCGCTGCTGAACTTCTTTTCCATGGCGTCCAGCGTGTCCTATTCGCTGGAAACACAACTGCGCAAGCTCGAGGGCAAGCTGGACGAGCAAGGCATCGGCGCGGTCTGAAGCGGCGATCGGGGCCGCGTCGCGCCCGCCGCCCCCAGAGCTCCCACCCCGAGTAGAGTGCGGATCAGTGGATCCGCACCGCCAGGACATCGCACTTGGCGCCGTGCAACACGCCATTCGCCGTCGACCCCAATAACAACTGGATGCCGTGGCGTCCGTGGCTGCCGACGACCGCCAGGTCGACGCCCCTGTCCTCGCAGATCCGGTGAATTTCCGCTTCCGGCCGTCCCACTGTGACCATCAGGTTTTTGTCTTCAATGCTGTGTTTGCGGCCCAGGTCGGTGAGCTGGTCCCGGGCCGATTTGTCCAGCTGGTCCTGGAGTTCGCTCAGGTCCATGGGAATATCGCCGCCGTACGCATAGCCGACCGGCTCGACCACGTGCAGCAGAATCAGCTCGGCGCCGTGGATGCCAGCAAGCTCCGCCGCGTGGCCAATTACCTGGTCGGCTTCTTCTGTCAGGTCAATGGCCGCAAGAATCGTTTTGTACATCGCCATGGCGTTGTCCTCTCGGTGGGGGATAGGTTCCTCTTACCATAAATCTAGGACAGAAGGTCAATCCCATCACTGATTTGCATCAAATTTTCCGTTGCGGGCGGTCCGGCTATCCGGGCCGATAAAGCGGCCTGACGGCCGCTTGGAGGTGGGCGGTTGTTGGTGTCGTCACCTTGGCCTGGAATATCAGCCGGTGTTTGTCTGGGCGGTTTGCGCTGTCCGGGAAGACGTCTGTCCGGACAGGAGTGAAATCGCCATTTCCAGTTCTTTCAGGATGCCCTTGGAATAGCGGTCGATGATGAAAGAAACGTTGTTTTCGTTGTAGTTGATATAGGAGTTGCGAATGAACCCCCACTTGGACGCCGCGCTGCTCAGGGCGGCTCGCAGATCGCCGCTGGGGTTGCCTGAGGTCACCCTGGACATCAGCTCGTCGAAGGCTTTGGCCTGTTGATCGAGAGCCGTATCGGTATCGGCGCCCTGGAACGTCTGGGATACGGCCGACGTCGAACGAGCCGAATACTTGCTCATCATCTTTGCCATGAGTACCGCGGCGGCGCGGGCGGCTTCAATCCGGTCATCGGTGGTGACGTCGGCGTGGGTGCGGACGGTTTCGTAGAGCTGTTCCGAGGTGTCGCTCAGTGCCTGGGCCTGGTTCGCCATATCGGACACCAGGCGTAGATCCGGGTAGCCATTGGCACGGACATCGTTGATGTTCTGGCGCATCAGATCCTTGTAGCGGTCGAAGTCCGTGGTCAGCCGGTCGAGCTGTTGCTGGTCGAGGCGGTCGCCGGACTGTTCCGTAATCTGCTGCGTGTCGTCGTTGGATGCGTTGATGAACCCGACGATTTCGTTCAGCGTGTCGGTATCGTTGCTGACCGTATACCGGTAGTAGGCGTTCAGGGATGAGTAGGTATTGATGCGGAACTGGTGGATGGCGGCCAGGAGGGGCGAGTCCGCCGCGTGAAGTGTCTGGCAAAGGAAAAGGCTGGACATGCCAAGCGAGAGCGCGATCAGTCGCGCACTGAACCACTGACCGAAAGGTTGCATCGGCAGGATCTCCGTTTTTCTTGTTGGGTCGTTGAGAATCGTTGTTTTTGTTGCGAGCGCCCGGTCTGTCGGAGAGCGGTTATAAGAGCTCTTGTTTTAGGAACAATGACTGTTGGACGCTCTCTCGATCTTGAGGCTAAAGTAACTCTCTGATCCGTTCAAGCGGTTTGACAGGCTTTGACAGGGCGCTCCGGACCAGGTCTTGGCGTTGTCGGTAGTCCCGGGCTCGGCTTCATAATCTACATAAAATAGAGTTTTCAACCGGCTGTAATCTATGGATTTATTATCCGGATTCATGCCGGGCGCTCGTGTTTCCGCGGATACCGCCGGAGATATGGAGCAAGAAACAAATTGACAAACCAACGGTTTTTTCTCATCGTGTGCCCACTCGATTCAAACGACTGTATGAATTTTGAATCGACGCATCGGGCAGTGACCGAAATCTCTCTGCATGAAAAGCCGCCCCGCGCCTGACGGGGAGGCGATTGGTGCAGTTCCAAACACAGACTGGAGATCAGTTGATGATTTACGAAGGTAAAGCCATCACGGTTAAAGAGATCGAAGGCGGAATCGCTCAGCTGAACTTCGACTTGCAAGGCGAGTCAGTCAACAAGTTCAATCGCCTTACCATCGAAGAGCTGGGAGCCGCCGCCGACAAGCTGAAGTCGTCAGACAGCATCAAGGGGCTGGTTGTCACCAGCGCCAAGGACAGCTTCATCGTCGGTGCCGATATCACCGAGTTCACCGACCTGTTCGCGGGTCCGGAAGAGGATCTGGTGGCCAATAACCTCAAGGCCAATGAGGTCTTCAACACCATCGAAGACCTGCCGTTCCCGACGGTGACCGCCATCAACGGCATGGCGCTGGGCGGTGGCTTCGAAATGTGCCTGGCGACGGACTACCGCGTCATGGACCCGAAAGCGAAGGTTGGTCTGCCGGAGGTCAAGCTGGGGATCTTTCCGGGCTTCGGCGGCACAGTTCGCCTGTCACGTCTGATCGGTGTCGATTACGCCATTGAGTGGATCTCCGGCGGTACCGAGAACCGCGCCGACAAAGCGCTCAAAGAAGGCGCCGTGGATGCCGTTCTGGAAGGCGACAAGCTGGTGGCGGCTGCCGTCGATCTGATCGAGCAGTGCAACGCCGGCAAGCTTGACTACAAAGCCCGCCGTGAAGAGAAGCAGGGCAAGATCAAGCTGAACCCGATGGAAAGCATGATGGCTTTCGAAATCTCCAAGGCGTTCGTGGCCGGCAAGGCTGGCAAGAACTACCCGGCGCCGGTGGAAGCCATCAAGGTGATGCAGAAGCACGCCAGCCTGACCCGCGACAAGGCGATCGAAGTCGAGGCCAAGGGCTTTGCCAAGATGGCCAAGACCAACGTTGCGGCATGCCTGGTCGGCCTGTTCCTGAACGATCAGGAGCTGAAGAAGAAGGCCAAGCAGTGGGAGAAGGAAGCCAACGACGTCAAGCTGACCGCAGTACTGGGTGCCGGCATCATGGGCGGCGGCGTGGCTTACCAGTCCGCGCTGAAAGGTACGCCGATCCTGATGAAGGACATCAACCAGGACGGCATCACCCTGGGCCTCAAGGAAGCCAAGAAGCTCCTGGCCAAGCGCGTCGACAAGGGCAAGATGAAGCCCGACCAGATGGCCGACGTCCTCAACAGCATTACGCCGACCCTGAATTACGGCGATTTCAAGAACGTGGACCTGGTTGTTGAAGCGGTTGTTGAGAATCCGAAGGTCAAGGATGCCGTGCTGCGCGAAACCGAAGACATGGTTCGCGAGGACGCTATCCTGACCTCCAACACCTCCACCATCTCCATCAACACGCTGGCGAAGAACCTGAAGCGCCCGGAAAACTTCTGTGGCATGCACTTCTTCAACCCGGTGCACATGATGCCGCTGGTTGAGGTGATTCGTGGCGAGAAGACCAGCGACAAAGCCGTTGCCACCACGGTCGCCTACGCCAAGGCCATGGGCAAGACACCGATCGTCGTCAACGACTGCCCGGGTTTCCTGGTCAACCGTGTCCTGTTCCCGTACTTCGGCGGCTTTGCCGGCCTGGTACGCGACGGCGCCGACTTCCAGAAAGTCGACAAGGTCATGGAGAAATTTGGCTGGCCGATGGGCCCGGCGTACCTGCTGGACGTTGTCGGCATGGACACCGCCAAGCACGCCAACGAAGTGATGGCCGAGGGCTTCCCGGACCGCATGAAGGACGAGAACAAGTCCGCGATTGATGTGATGTTCGAGAACGACCGTTACGGCCAGAAGAACGACAAGGGTTTCTACAAATACGAGACCGATAAGAAGGGCAAGCCCAAGAAGGTCGTCGACGAGGAAACCTACAAGCTGATCGAGCCGGTCGTTCAGGGCAGGAAAGACTTCGAGGAAGACGAGATCATCGCCCGTATGATGATTCCGCTGTGCCTCGAGACCGTCCGCTGCCTGGAAGACAACATCGTCGAAGCGCCGGCTGACGCCGACATGGGCCTGATCTACGGCATCGGTTTCCCGCCGTTCCGTGGCGGCGCCCTGCGCTACATCGACGATATGGGTGTCGACACCTTCGTCGAACTGGCAGACAAGTATGCAGATCTGGGTCCGCTGTATCACCCGACCGAGAAGCTGCGTGAAATGGCCAAGAATGGCGAGAAGTTCTTCGGCTAACCCTGAACGAGATTTCCGAACGGAGAAAGATCTATGAGCCTTAATCCGAGAGACGTTGTCGTCGTCGATTGCGTGCGGACTCCGATGGGTCGTGCCAAGAACGGATGCTTCCGCAACGTGCGAGCGGAAAACCTGTCGGCTGCGCTGATCGATGCCATTTTCGAGCGCAACCCGAACCTGAACCCGAAAGAAGTGGAAGACGTGATCTGGGGCTGTGTCAACCAGACCCAGGAGCAGGGCTTCAACGTGGCGCGTCAGATTTCCCTGATGACCCGTATTCCGCACGAATCCGCGGCCCAGACCGTCAACCGCCTGTGTGGCTCCGCGATGACCGCGATCCATACGGCGGCCCAGGCCATCCAGACCAACAACGGTGAGGTCTTCATGGTGGGCGGTGTGGAGCACATGGGTCACGTGCCCATGACCTCCGGTTTCGATCACAACCCGGCCGCGTCCAAATACTCCGCCAAGGCGTCCAACATGATGGGCCTGACCGCGGAAATGCTGGCCAAGATGCACGGCATCACCCGCGAGCAGCAGGATGCGTTCGGTGCGCGCTCCCATCGTCTGGCTCACGAAGCCACGGTGGAAGGTCGCTTCAAGAACGAGATCGTGCCGATCCAGGGCCATGACGAGAACGGCTTCGTGAAGCTGATCGAGGAAGACGAAACCATTCGTCCGGAAACCACGGCCGAATCGCTCGGCCAACTGCGTCCGGCCTTCGATCCGAAGAACGGTACCGTGACCGCCGGCACGTCATCCCAGCTGACCGACGGTGCGTCGGCGATGCTGATGATGTCTGCCGAGCGCGCCGAAGCCCTGGGCCTGACCCCGATCGCCCGGGTGCGCAGCATGGCCGTGGCTGGCTGCGATCCCGCGATCATGGGCTACGGTCCGGTTCCGGCGACCAAGAAGGCCCTCAAGCGCGCCGGTCTGTCCGTCGAGGACATCGACTTCTGGGAGCTGAACGAGGCGTTTGCCGGCCAGTCGCTGCCGGTCCTCAAGGACCTGAAGCTGCTGGACGTGATGGACGAGAAGGTGAACCTCAACGGCGGCGCGATCGCCCTGGGGCACCCGCTGGGCTGCTCCGGCGCCCGGATCTCGACCACGCTGCTGAACGTCCTGCAGGCCAAGGGCGGTACGCTGGGTGTGTCCACCATGTGTATCGGTCTGGGGCAGGGCATCGCCACCGTTTGGGAGCGCGTCTGATCCTTCAGGCCTGAAACCAGAAGCCCGGCACTTGCCGGGCTTTTTTGTTGGCGCGATTGGAGGATTGGCTTGTATAAATGAAGAGTGACCCAATGATGGGTTGTGCTGGGCATCTTGACCCTGTAAAACAGAGCACCTATAAAACCTGCGAGCGGTCTATGCCGCTAGCAGCCTGATTTTTAGCCAATATTGAGATGCACTGAAGAGCTGTCGTCGGAGTCGGGGATTTCGGACACCTGTTCAGTGCCTCTCGGGTTCAGTGTGTGACGCTCCCGTTGAGAAGGGAGCCGATTGAGGAAGCAGATTCCGCTATGGGAAAAAGTCTCGTCATTGTCGAGTCACCGGCAAAAGCGAAAACCATCAACAAATACCTGGGCGACGATTTCGTCGTGAAGTCCAGCGTCGGGCACATTCGTGATCTGCCGGTAAGCGGAAGCGGTTCCCAGACCGATCCCAAGGAGCGTGCCCGCCAGGCCGCCCAGACTCGCAAGATGAATCCTGAGGAAAAGGCGGAGTACAAGAAGCGCAAGGCCCGCGAGCAGCTGGTCAACCGCATGGGCGTGGACCCGGATCGTAACTGGGAAGCCAATTACGAAGTGTTGCCGGGCAAGGAAAAGGTCGTCAACGAACTCAAGCGTCTGGCCAAGTCCGCCGACCACGTTTACCTCGCGACGGATTTGGACCGCGAAGGGGAGGCGATTGCCTGGCACCTGCAGGAAACCATCGGTGGCGAGCCCGACAAGTACCGACGCGTTGTGTTCAACGAGATCACCAAGCGCGCTATCCAGGAGGCCTTCAAGGAGCCCGGGCAACTCGATCGCAATCGCGTGAATGCCCAGCAGGCGCGTCGCTTCCTCGATCGCGTGGTGGGTTATATGGTGTCGCCGCTGCTGTGGAGCAAGCTGGCGCGGGGGCTGTCAGCCGGCCGGGTTCAATCCGTTGCGGTCCGTCTGATCGTTGAGCGTGAGCGGGAAATCCGCACCTTTATCCCGGAAGAATTCTGGCAAGTCCACGCCGATCTGGCGGCGAAAGGCGTGAAGTCGCCGGTCCGCTTCGAAGTGGCGCGGGCCGATGGCAAGACATTCCGCCCGACCAGCGAGAAGGAAACCCAGGCGCACGTCGACAAGCTCAAGGCCGCCGCCTACCGGGTGGCCAAGCGCGAAGACAAGCCGACGCGATCGCGCCCGAACGCGCCGTTTATCACCTCGACACTGCAGCAGGCGGCCAGCAACCGCATGAGCTTCAGCGTCAAGAAAACGATGATGCTGGCACAGCGCCTCTACGAGGCCGGTTTTATCACCTATATGCGGACTGACTCCACCAACCTGAGTCAGGACGCCATCTCCAGCGTACGTGAGTACATTGGCAAGCAGTTCGGCGACAAGTACCTGCCGGACGCACCCCGTGTCTACGGCAGTAAAGAAGGTGCGCAGGAGGCTCACGAGGCCATCCGTCCCACCGATGTCCAGCGCCGGCCGGCCGATATCAAGGGCCTGGAAAAGGACGCTGAGCGGCTCTACGACCTGATCTGGCGCCAGTTCATCGCCTGTCAGATGGCGGATGCCGAGTTCACCAGCACCTCGATCACCGTGGAGGCCGACGACTACGAGCTGCGCACCCGCGGTCGCATCATCCGCTTCGACGGTTTCCTCAAGGCGGCGCCGCAGGCGTCCAAGAAGGACGAGGATGTTGCCCTGCCGGATATCAAGGTGGACGATAAGCTGGATCTGGCGAAACTGGATCCGACCCAGCACTTCACCAAGCCAGCGCCGCGCTACACGGAGGCGAGCCTGGTCAAGGAGCTGGAGAAGCGTGGGATTGGGCGCCCGTCCACCTACGCCTCGATCATCTCCACGATCCAGGATCGGGGCTACGTGAAGCTGCAGAATCGCCGCTTCTACTCGGAGAAGATGGGCGACATTGTGACGGATCGCCTGTACGAGTCTTTCTCCAACCTGATGGATTACGACTTTACGGCCCGTCTTGAGGAAGAGCTGGACGAGATTGCCGAAGGTGATATTGACTGGAAGAACGTCCTCAACGGCTTTTACGAGCGCTTCAGCCAGCAGTTGGAAGAGGCCGGCTCGGACGATGAAGGCGGCATGCGCGGCAATACGCCGACGGAAACCGACATTCCGTGCCCGACCTGCGAGCGTCCCATGCAGATTCGCGTCGCCAGTACCGGTGTCTTCCTGGGCTGCTCCGGGTATAAGTTGCCGCCCAAGGAACGCTGCAAAACCACGATCAACCTGGTGCCGGGCGACGAGGTGGTCTCGGCCGAGGACGACGTGGAAGGCGAGGGCGAGAGTCGCCTGCTGCGCAAGAAGCGGCGTTGCCCGAAGTGCGGTACCGCCATGGACAGCTACCTGATCGACGAAAAGCGCAAGCTGCACGTCTGTGGCAACAATCCGGATTGCTCCGGCTTCGAAGTGGAAGAAGGCACCTTCCGCATCAAGGGCTACGACGGGCCGACGCTGGAATGCGATAAATGCGGCTCCGAGATGCAGTTGAAGACCGGCCGCTTCGGCAAGTACTTCGGCTGCACCAACAGCGAGTGCAAGAACACGCGCAAACTGCTGCGCAATGGCGAGCCCGCGCCGCCCAAGATGGATCCGGTGCCGATGCCGGAGCTTCAGTGCCAGAAGGTGGACGACACCTACGTCCTGCGGGACGGCGCGTCAGGCCTGTTCCTGGCGGCGAGCAAGTTCCCCAAGAACCGGGAAACCCGGGCGCCGCTGGTGAAGGAGATCAAGCCGCATCGCGCTGAGATTGACCCCAAGTACCATTTCCTGGTCGATGCGCCGGAGAAAGACCCCGAGGGCAATCCCACGGTGATCCGCTACAGCCGCAAGACCAAGGAGCAGTATGTGATGAGCGAGAAGGACGGCAAGGCCACTGGCTGGAGTGCGTTCTACTCGAACGGCAAGTGGCAGCCCAAGGAAAAGAAGTAGGGCGCCAGGCCCTCTTGCGGCGACAGAGGTCGTCAGCTACTCCAGAAGAAAGAAAGGGCTCCGTGGGGCCCTTTCTTTTTGTCTGCTTTTGCCCGAAGCTGCGATGGGATGCTAGTCCAGATCGCCCAGTTTGCGCAGTCGTGCCAGCAGGCTCGAGGTGTCCCAGCGCTCGCCGCCCATGTTCTGGACATCGGCGTAGAACTGGTCCACCAGGGCGGTGACGGGCAATGTCACGCCGCGCTCCCGGGCTTCCGTCAGGCAGATATTCAGATCCTTTCGCATCCAGTTCACGGCAAAGCCGTGATCGTACTGGCCGTCGATCATGGTTCCGGCGCGGTTTTCCATCTGCCAGGACTGGGCGGCGCCCTTGGAAATGACGTCGATCACCTGACGTTGGTCAAGTCCGGACTTCTCGGCAAAGTACAGGCATTCCGACAGGCCCTGGACCAGGCCGGCAATGGCAATCTGGTTGACCATTTTTGTGAGCTGTCCCTTGCCTGGCTCGCCCATGCGGGTCACCGCCTTGCCGTACAGGTCCATCAGCGGCTGCGCTTTGTCGAAAGCTGCCTGTTCGGCGCCGCACATGACCGTCAGCTGCCCGTTCTCGGCACCTTGCTGGCCGCCGGACACCGGAGCGTCGATGAATGACTGGCCGCGCTCACGGGCAGCCTGGGCGACGTCCTCGGTGACCTGGGCTGACACGGTGGTGTGGTCGATCAGGATGGCTTTTGGCGGGGCGTTGGCGATGATGCCGTCCGGCCCCAGGTAGACTTCCCGCAGATCCTTGTCGGCGCCCACGCACGTCATGACGAAATCCGCTTCCCGCACGGCGTCGGCCACCCTGGAGCTGGTTTTTCCGGTGTAGTCCCGGGCCCAGGCCTCGGCCTTCGCGGATGTGCGATTGAAAACCGTGACGTCGTGCCCGCCTCTGGCGAGATGGCCGGCCATCGGATAGCCCATGACTCCGAGTCCAATAAAGGTAACCTTGAACGGCATAGTGCTTGACTCCCTGATCGATTGATCGCGTTGGTGTGCAGGTCGCGCGGTCGCTTTGCTGCAACGACGTTTGGTGCAACGAAAAAGGGCCGCACACTGTGCAGCCCTTTGGAACGTTGCCTGGCAAAGTGCTTACTTTGCAGGATAGTCGCGCTTGGATGAGCCGGTGTAAAGCTGGCGCGGACGGCCGATGCGGTAGTCGCCGCTGACCATTTCGTTCCAGTGGGAGAACCAGCCGATGGTCCGGGACATGGCAAAGATGACCGTAAACATGGAGGTCGGGATGCCGATGGCCTTGAGGATGATGCCGGAGTAGAAGTCCACGTTCGGGTACAACTTGCGCTCGACGAAGTAGGGGTCTTCCAGGGCAATCTGTTCCAGACGCTGGGCGATGCGCAGCAGCGGATCGTTCTCCAGGCCCAGCTCGGACAGGACTTCGTGACAGGTCTCGCGCATAACCTTGGCGCGCGGGTCGAAGTTCTTGTAGACCCGGTGGCCGAAGCCCATCAGGCGGAACGGGTCGTCCTTGTCCTTGGCCTTGGCGATGAACCGCTCGATGTTCGCTTCGTCACCGATCTCGGCCAGCATGTCCAGTACGGCTTCGTTGGCGCCGCCGTGAGCCGGTCCCCACAGCGCGGCAATGCCGGAGGCGATACAGGCGTAGGGGTTGGCGCCGGTGGAACCCGCCAGGCGTACGGTGGAGGTGGAGGCGTTCTGCTCATGGTCGGCGTGCAGGATGAAGATCTTGTCCATGGCCTTGGCCAGCACCGGATTGACCTTGTACTCCTCACACGGGTTGCCGAACATCATCTGCAGGAAGTTCTCGGCGTAATTCAGGTCGTTGCGCGGGTAGATAAAGGGCTGGCCGTTGGCGTACTTGTAACACCAGGCGGCGATGGTGGGCATCTTGGCAACCAGGCGATGGGCGGTGATTTCACGCTGCTCCTGGTTGGTGACGTCCATCTGGTCATGGTAGAAGGCCGACAGGGCGCCGACCACACCGCACATGATGGCCATGGGATGCGCGTCGCGGCGGAAACCGCTGAAGAAATGACGCATCTGGTCGTGGATCATGGTGTGGTGCTTGACGGTATCCCGGAAGCGGGCGTTTTCTTCTGCGGTGGGCAGCTCGCCGTTGAGGAGCAGGTAACAGACTTCCAGGTAATCGGAGTTGTCGGCGAGTTGTTCGATGGGATAGCCGCGGTGCAGAAGAACACCATTGGCACCGTCAATGTAGGTGATCTTGGACTCGCAGGCTGCTGTCGATACGAAGCCTGGGTCATAGGTAAAGACGCCTTCCTGGACGAGACTTCTGACGTCGATTACGTCCGGACCTTCCGTGCCTGCGTATACGGGCAGCTCAATAGACTTATCACCCACCGAAAGCTGTGCTTTCTTGTCGGTCATGGTGCTCTCCTATATCAGCATTTCCAGCGTTAGAAAGGTTTCCGGAAGCTTCGCAGCAGAACTGCCGGGCAGGGGATCACCCTGACCGCCGCCGGTTGCTCTCTTGAAAACGCATATTATTGCAACAACACACCGTCAGGTCACGGCCGTGAACGCCCGATAGGTTCAGGGCTCAGGGGCTGCTTGGGGGCAGCCGTGTGCGCTACTTGGTTATTCCGCAAAACCGTCTGATTTCGGGTTAGAGCCCCGCATTGGGCCCCTAAACAGTTTTTAAGCGTGGCGGCAAAATATAGGGACTTGGCTTTTGTTGTCAATGCATGGAACAGGATTTGGGCTTGATGTATATCGGCAGGAAGTTCTAGTTTGGAATAATTGTATAGGTAGTTTCCGAGATTAGCCCTTTGTCTTACAACGAATTTTAGCTACCTAACAATAAAGAAGAGCTATGGTGGGAATTGATTCTAACTGCCCGCTCGCCGTGGGGTTTCCCCCGGTTGCCCGTTTGTAATTCAGGGGGGCACTCCTTATAATCCGTAGCCCGGAATCGGGGACATGCCAGTCTGGAACGCCAATGACGACGTTTCGTCAGCGCCGTGTTCTCCCTCCATGTTCTTGTCGCAAAAGAACACCTAACTAGACCAACCATCCGTCCGAATTTGCACGCCTGTAGATCGGACAAAAAGAGAGTGTGAGAGAGCTGTGAATAGCAAACGACCAGTAAATCTCGATCTCAGCAAGTTCCATTTCCCATTGCCGGCGATCACCTCGATCCTGCATCGTATCAGCGGAATCATTATCTTTATCGGTATTGCGTTCATGCTGTACGGGCTGCAACTGTCTCTGTCCGGAGAGAGTGGCTTCAATGCGGTTAGCGACCTGCTGGACAGCTTCCTGGCGAAGCTGATTGTCTGGGGCCTCCTGTCAGCCCTTCTTTACCATCTGGTAGCCGGTATCAAGCACCTGATTATGGACATGGGCTACTGCGAAGAGCTCCAGTCCGGTCGTATGGCCGCCAAGGCCACCGTGGTTATTTCCGTTATTCTGATCGTTCTCGCGGGGGTTTGGGTATGGTAAACAGCGTAACCAACCTGGGTCGCAGTGGTGTTTACGACTGGCTGATCCAGCGTGTCACGGCCTACGTTCTGGCGCTCTACACGCTGTTCCTGCTGGGCTTTGTCCTGTTCACGAACGTGGATTACGCCAGTTGGGCGGGTCTGTTCAATCAAACCTGGTTCCGGATTTTCAGCCTTCTGGCGCTCCTTTCTATCGGTGCGCACGCCTGGGTTGGGCTCTGGACCGTAACGACTGACTATATCAAGGCGACCGCACCGCGTTTTCTGGCGCAGGCCTTCTGTGGTGTTGTGATGTTCGTCTATGTCGTTTGGGGTGTACAGATTCTCTGGGGGCTTTAATCCATGTCTAATATCAAGACTATTTCCTATGATGCCATCGTCATTGGCGGTGGTGGCTCCGGCATGCGTGCCGCGCTGCAACTGACCGAGTCGGGCATGAATACCGCCTGTATCACCAAGGTGTTCCCGACCCGTTCCCATACGGTCTCCGCCCAGGGCGGTATCACGTGCGCCATTGCCAGTGCCGACCCCAACGACGATTGGCGCTGGCACATGTATGACACCGTCAAGGGCTCCGACTACATCGGTGACCAGGACGCGATCGAGTACATGTGTTCGGTCGGTCCGCAAGCCGTTTTCGAGCTTGAGCACATGGGGCTGCCTTTCTCCCGTACCGAGAACGGTCGTATCTATCAGCGTCCCTTCGGTGGTCAGTCCAAAGACTATGGTAAAGGCGGTCAGGCGGCGCGTACCTGTGCCGCGGCGGACCGTACCGGTCACGCCCTGTTGCATACGCTTTACCAGGCCAACCTCAAGGGTGGCACGACCTTCCTGAACGAGTGGTACGCGGTCGATCTGGTCAAGAATGCCAAGAACCAGGTGGTTGGTGTCATCGCCATTGAGATCGAGACCGGTGAAGTTGCCTACATCAAGGCGAAGGCCACTGTACTGGCGACAGGCGGTGCCGGTCGTATTTATGCTTCCACCACCAACGCGTTGATCAATACCGGCGACGGTATCGGTATGGCGCTGCGCGCCGGTTTCCCGGTGCAGGATATGGAGATGTGGCAGTTCCATCCGACCGGTATTCACGGTGCCGGTACGCTGGTGACCGAAGGTTGCCGGGGTGAGGGTGGTTACCTGATCAACTCCGAGGGCGAGCGCTTCATGGAGCGCTATGCGCCGAACGCGAAGGATCTGGCGGGTCGTGATGTGGTTGCTCGCTCGATGGTTATCGAGATTCTCGAGGGCCGCGGCGTGGGGCCCGACAAGGATCACGTCCTGTTGAAGCTGGATCACCTGGGTGAAGAAACCCTGAATCTGCGTCTGCCGGGCATCTGTGAGCTGTCGCGGACCTTCGCACACGTGGATCCGGTCAAAGAGCCGATCCCTGTTGTTCCGACCTGCCACTACATGATGGGTGGTATCCCGACTAACGTCGGCGGCCAGGCGATCAGCCAGGACGAAAACGGCAACGACGTCTTCATCGAGGGTCTGTTTGCCTGTGGCGAGGCGGCCTGCGTGTCGGTTCACGGCGCCAACCGTCTGGGCGGCAACTCGCTGCTGGATCTGGTTGTGTTTGGTCGTGCCGCTGGCCTGCATATCGAGAAGCAGCTGCGTGAAGGTTCTGATGTCCTCGAGCCGACCGAAGAGGAAATCAAGCGTGCCATGGCTCGTCTTGACCGCCTCAACAGCACGACCGAAGGTGAGAGTGTTGCCGAGGTTCGCAAAGACCTGCAGAGCACCATGCAGCTTTACTTCGGCGTCTTCCGCGACGGCGAGAGCATGGAAAAAGGTCTCAAGAAGCTGGATGAGCTTGGCGAGCGGGTTCGCAACACCAAGCTGACCGATCGCAGCAATGCCTTCAACACTGATCGTGTCGAGGCGCTTGAACTGGACAACCTGTACGAAGTTGCTTATGCCACCGCGGTTTCAGCCATCGAGCGTAAGGAAAGTCGCGGCGCCCACGCGCGGAACGACTTTACCGAGCGTGACGACGAAAACTGGCTGAAGCATTCGCTGTACTTCCCGCTCGAGAAGCGTGTAGGTAAGCGTGATGTGAACTTCGCGCCGAAAACGGTTGATACATTCCAGCCGAAGATTCGGACCTACTAAGGGGGTGACGCAGAGATGTTGGTAAGCGTATATCGGTATAATCCCGAAACTGACAATGCGCCTTACATGCAGGATATTGAACTGGAAATTCCTGCCGGTAAGGATCTGATGGTGCTGGATGTCCTGAACCTGCTGAAGGAAAAGGATCCGTCACTGGCCTATCGTCGCTCCTGCCGCGAAGGCGTCTGCGGTTCCGACGGCCTCAACATGAACGGGAAAAACGGCCTTGGCTGTATCACCCCGATCTCGGAAGTCGTCAAGAAGAACAAGCTCGTGATCCGCCCGCTGCCGGGTCTGCCGGTGATGCGCGACCTGGTGGTCGACATGAGCCTCTTCTACAAGCAGTATGAGAAAATCCAGCCGTACCTGATCAACCATGATCCGGAACCGGCAATCGAACGCCTGCAATCCCCGGAAGAGCGGGAGAAGCTGGATGGCCTGTACGAGTGTATCCTCTGTGCGTGCTGCTCCACTTCCTGTCCGTCCTTCTGGTGGAATCCGGACAAGTTCGTTGGCCCGGCCGGCCTGCTGCAGGCCTATCGGTTCCTCGCCGATAGTCGTGACCAGGCCCAGGAAGAGCGTCTGGCCAATATCGACGATCCGTTCAGTGTGTTCCGGTGCCGTGGCATCATGAACTGCGTCAGCGTGTGTCCCAAGGGGCTGAATCCGACCAAGGCGATTGGTCATATTCGCAGCCTTCTGCTTCAGCGGGCCACCTGATCTGCAGAGACTGACTTAGGCACTATACTGTTCTGATAATTTCGGCCTTCCCCGCTATTGGGTTTTGCCAAACTGATGGCTCAAACCAATGGCTAATACTCAACGCCGGGTAGGGGAGGCAGACTACGGAAGCCGTGACGTGGGCGTCACTGCCCTCTGAGCGGCTTTGCTGAGTTTAACCACCGGGGAACGGAATAATTCCGTGCGATCTCTGTGGTGGCAGCAGCCATCAGCCTTCAATTTGTAGGGTGACTGTTTTTGCCCGTTGCCATCCCTGGGTTGCTCCCCGCTCCAGTCCGAGGTGAGCTATTCAAAATGCATGAAAGCGTCATGGAGCAGTTATGGCAGACATCCCACCTGCAGGGCGGGAATCTGACCTATGTTGAAGAGCTTTTTGAAACTTATCTAACCGATCCCAATGCGATTCCTGAGGAATGGCGTAACTATTTCGACAAACTGCCCCGTGTTGAAGGCTCCCCGGGGAGGGACGTCTCCCACAACGCGATCCGCGAACAGTTTGAGCATATCTCCCGCAATCAACGTCGCCTGGCCCTGGGTGGTGTTCCTGCTTCGGCAACCTCCGATGCCGACCGTAAGCAAATCCGTGTCCTTCAGCTGATCAACGCCTACCGCTTCCGCGGTCACCAGCAAGCCCAGCTCGATCCCCTGGGTGTCTGGGAACGCCAGCCGGTGGAAGATCTGGAAATTGGTTTCCACGATCTGAGCGATGCCGACATGGAGCTGGAATTCCAGACCGGTTCCCTGAACTTCGGCGCGGAAACCATGAAGCTGCGCGACATCGTCGACGGTCTGAACCAGACCTATTGCGGCAGCATTGGCGCGGAATACATGCATGTCGTGGACACGCGCATCAAGCGCTGGTTCCAGCAGCGCATGGAGCCGGTGCGTTCGCGTCCGGAGTACGAAGCCAAGACCCGCAAGCACATCCTTGAGCGTCTGACCGCTGCCGAGGGGCTGGAGAAGTATCTGGGCTCCCGCTACCCGGGTGTCAAGCGCTTCGGCCTGGAAGGCGGCGAGACACTGATTCCGTGCGTCGACGAGCTGATCCAGCGTGCCGGTAGCTACGGCGCCAAGGAAATTGTCATCGGGATGGCTCACCGCGGCCGTCTCAACGTTCTGGTCAACACGCTGGGCAAGAACCCGCGAGAGCTGTTCGACGAGTTCGAGGGCAAGAAGCTGGCGGACGTCGGCTCCGGTGACGTGAAATACCACCAGGGCTTCTCGTCCAACGTGATGACCGAGGGCGGCGAAGTGCATCTGGCGCTGGCCTTCAATCCGTCGCACCTGGAGATCGTCTCTCCGGTTGTCGAAGGCTCCGTACGGGCCCGTCAGACACGCCGCGAAGATCCGGACGGCACCCAGGTTGTGCCGATCATCATGCACGGTGACGCGGCGTTCGCCGGTCAGGGCGTGGTGATGGAAACCTTCCAGATGTCCCAGACCCGGGGCTACGGTGTGGGCGGTACCATTCACATCGTCATCAACAACCAGGTTGGTTTCACCACCAGCAAGCAGGAAGACGCCCGTTCCACCGAATACTGCACCGACGTGGCCAAGATGGTTCAGGCTCCGATCCTGCACGTTAACGGTGACGATCCCGAGGCGGTCATGTTTGCCACCCAGATGGCCATGGACTACCGCAACGAATTCAAGCGGGACGTGGTCATCGATCTGGTCTGCTATCGTCGTCGCGGCCATAACGAGGCCGATGAACCGTCTGCGACCCAGCCGGTCATGTACGACAAGATCCGCAAGCACAAGACCACTCGCGATCTCTACGCCCAGCAATTGCTGTCCGCCGGTCTTATTGCCGAAGACGAAGCCAAGAGCATGGAACTGGAGTACCGCGACGCGCTCGACAAGGGCGATCACGTGGTCAAGTCCCTGGTCAAGGAGCCGAACAAGGAGCTCTACGTCGACTGGCAGCCGTACCTGGGTCACGAGTGGACCGCGCGCTGCAAGACCAGTGTCGGCCTGCGCACCATCCAGCGTCTGGGCAAGAAGATGGGCCAGCTGCCGGAAGGCTTCGCGGTCCAGCGCCAGGTGTCCAAGATCGTCGATGACCGCAACAAGATGACCCAGGGCGCCCTGCCGATTAACTGGGGCTATGGCGAGGTCATGGCGTACGCAACGCTGCTTAACGAAGGCCACCCGATCCGCCTGACCGGTCAGGATGTGGGGCGTGGTACCTTCTCGCACCGTCATGCCGTGCTGCATAACCAGAAGAACGGCGACGTTCATATTCCGTTGGCGGACCTGTCCGAGAAGCAGCCGAAGTTCGAGCTTTACGACTCGCTGCTCTCCGAAGAAGCCGCCATGGCGTTTGAATATGGTTATTCCACCACCAAACCGGACGCGCTGATCGTCTGGGAGGCTCAGTTTGGCGACTTTGCCAACGGTGCCCAGGTGGTGATCGACCAGTTCCTGACCAGTGGTGAGCACAAGTGGGGCCGTCTGTGTGGCCTGACACTGCTGCTGCCGCACGGTTACGAAGGTCAGGGGCCGGAACACAGCTCGGCGCGCCTGGAGCGTTACCTGCAGCTGTGTGCCGAGCACAATATCCAGGTCTGTGTCCCGACCACGCCGGCCCAGGTCTTCCACATGCTGCGCCGCCAGGTGAAGCGCCCGCTGCGTAAGCCGCTCGTCGCGATCACGCCGAAGAGTCTGCTGCGTCACAAGGAAGCGACCTCCGGCCTGGATGACCTGACCCAGGGCACGTTCCAGACCGTTCTGCCGGAGAAGGAACCGACTGATCCCAAGAAGGCCCGGCGCCTGATTCTCTGTAGTGGCAAGGTCTATTTCGACCTGCTGGAGAAAAAGAAGGCAGAAGGCCGTGACGATGTGGCCATCGTCCGACTGGAGCAGCTGTACCCGTTCCCGGCCGACGACCTGGACGAGGTGCTCAAGCCTTACACCAAGCTGACTCATGCGGTCTGGTGTCAGGAAGAGCCGATGAACCAGGGCGCTTGGTACTCCAGCCAGCACCATATGCGCCAGGCGCTCCACCGCCATAATCCGAAACTGTATCTTCAGTATGCGGGTCGGGATGCCTCTGCCGCACCTGCGTGTGGGCACCTCTCGGTACACATTGAAGAGCAGAAAAAACTGGTTAACGACGCGTTCGAAGTTTGACGAGTTACCGAATTTAAGGATCCGAGATGTCAACTGAAATTAAAGCTCCCGTATTTCCAGAATCCGTCGCCGAGGGCACGGTTGCAACGTGGCACAAGCAGCCGGGCGAAGCCGTTGAACGTGACGAACTGATCGTCGATATCGAGACCGACAAGGTCGTCCTCGAAGTGGTGGCGCCGGCGGACGGCGTGATTGAGGAAATCGTCAAGGGCGAGGGCGACACCGTCGAAAGCGGCGAAGTCGTCGGCAAGTTCAAGGAAGGCGCGGCCGGCAGTGCGCCGGCAGCCAAGCCGGCGGAAGAAGAGAGCAAGGCCGAGGCGCCGAAGGCAGAAGCCGAAAGCAAGCCGGCCGGTGGCGAGGCGATCCTGAGCCCGGCCGCCCGTAAGCTGGCGGACGAAAATGGCGTTGATCCCAATGCCGTGCAGGGCACCGGTAAAGATGGCCGGGTGACCAAGGAAGACGTTCAGAAGCACATCGATTCCGGCAGCAAGCCGGCAGCAGCACCGGCGGCGACCGCAGCACCGGCCGCCGACGTGGCCCCGGGCGAGCGTCCCGAGAAGCGTGTTCCGATGACCCGTCTGCGTGCCAGCATCGCCAAGCGTCTGGTGAATGCGCAGCAGAGCGCCGCCATGCTGACGACTTTCAACGAAGTCAACATGAAGCCGGTGATGGAGCTGCGTAAGCAGTACAAGGAAACCTTCGAGAAGCGCCATGGCGTCAAGCTGGGCTTCATGTCCTTCTTCGCCAAGGCGGCCACCGAAGCCCTCAAACGTTTCCCGGCGGTGAACGCCTCCATCGACGGTAATGACATGGTCTACCACGGTTACCAGGATATCGGCGTTGCGGTGTCCACCGATCGCGGTCTGGTGGTCCCGGTGGTGCGCGATGTCGATGGGCTGGGCCTGGCGGATATCGAGAAGACCATCATCGAGTACGGTACCAAGGCCCGCGACGGCAAGCTGGGTATCGAAGACATGACGGGCGGCACCTTCACCATCACCAACGGCGGTATCTTCGGCTCGCTGATTTCCACGCCGATCCTGAATCCGCCGCAGACCGCCATCCTGGGCATGCATAAGATCCAGGAACGTCCGATGGCCGTTAACGGCCAGGTGGAAATCCTGCCGATGATGTACCTGGCGCTGTCATACGACCACCGCATGATCGACGGCAAGGAAGCGGTTCAGTTCCTGGTCGCCATCAAGGAAATGCTCGAAGATCCGGCGCGGATCCTGCTGGACGTCTGAACCGGTTAATCAACACATCAGAGATACAGGATAGAAAATGGCAGATAAGTTCGATGTAATCGTCATCGGTGCGGGCCCCGGGGGCTACGTTGCCGCGATCAAGGCGGCCCAGTTGGGCATGAACGTCGCGTGTGTTGAGAACTGGACTTCCAAGGACGGTAAGAGCCAGGTGCTGGGTGGTACCTGTCTGAACGTGGGTTGTATCCCGTCCAAGGCGCTGCTGGAGATCTCCCACAAGTTTGAGGAAGCCAGCCACGACTTCGCCGATCAGGGCATTGAGGTCAAGGACCCGAGCATCAACATCGCCAAGATGATGGAGCGCAAGGACGGCATCGTGAAGCAGCTGACCGGCGGCATTGCCCAGCTGTTCAAGGCCAATGGCGTGACCCCGATCCACGGTCGTGGCCGGGTTCTGGCCAACCGTCAGGTGGAAGTCACCGACAACGACGGCAAGACCAAGAACTACGAAGCGGACAACGTCATCATCGCGACCGGTTCCAACCCGATCGAGATCCCGCCGGCCCCGATGACCGAAGGTTTCATCGTGGACTCCGAAGGCGCCCTGGAATTCGATGAAGTGCCCAAGCGTCTGGGCGTCATCGGTGCGGGTGTCATCGGCCTGGAGCTGGGCAGCGTCTGGTCGCGCCTGGGTTCCGAAGTCACTGTTCTGGAAGCTCTGGACACCTTCCTGCCGGCTGTAGACCAGCAGGTCGCGAAGGATGCCCAGAAGCAGTTCAAGAAGCAGGGCCTGGACATCAAGCTGAAGGCACGCGTCACCGGCACCTCCGTCAAGCGTAACCTGGTCAACGTGACCTACGAGGACGCCAAGGGCGAGCAGGAGCAGAAGTTCGACAAGCTGATCGTCGCGGTGGGCCGTCGTCCGAATACGGACAACCTGCTGGCCGCCGACAGCGGTGTGAACCTGGACGAGCGTGGTTTCATCTTTGTTGATGACAACTGCCAGACCGATGCGCCGGGCGTTTTCGCCATCGGCGACGTGGTTCGCGGTCCGATGCTGGCGCATAAAGCGTCGGAAGAGGGCATCATGGTGGTTGAGCGCATCGCCGGCCACAAGCCGCAAGTCAACTACGACTGCATCCCGAACGTGATCTACACCTTCCCGGAAGTGGCCTGGGTCGGCAAGACCGAAGAGCAGCTGAAGGCCGAAGGTGAAGCCTACAAGGTCGGCACCTTCCCGTTCGCGGCCAACGGTCGTGCCATGGCAGCCAACGCAGCCACCGGCATGGTCAAGATCATCGCCGACGAGAAGACCGATCGCATTCTCGGTTTCCATGTCACCGGTCCGCAGGCGTCCGAGCTGGTCGCCCAGGGCGTGATTGCCATGGAATTCGGTTCCAGCGCGGAAGATCTCGCGCTGACCTGTTTCGCGCATCCGACTCTGTCCGAGTCTGTGCACGAGGCCGCACTTGCAGCGGGAAGCGGCGCGATTCACGTCGCTAGCAAGCGCAAGAAAAAATAATAAGGGGCAGGGCCGGTTTATCCGGCCCTCCTTGTAACAATAAAGACGAGAGGGGAACAACGGAGCACCACGATACGGACAAGCGTTTCCGGTTCAGTCGGTTGTCTTTCGGTTGAAGGAAAACGCGTCTGAACGTCGGTCCATGAGGGGCGGGTTTCCGGCTTCTCGCGCTCGTCCGGAGTGCTTACAACGAATTCGCTTTACGCGGGTTCCAATCCCAAAGGGAGAGACCGGGCCGTTGTACGCCGTGGGCGTCAAGGCAGTCGGTTCTTTCTTCCGTGGTTTATTCCATATAAGAGTGGGACAACGTTATGAATTTGCACGAATATCAGGGCAAGCAGCTATTCGCTGAATATGGCCTGCCGGTTTCCAAAGGTATCGCCTGCGATACTCCGCAGGACGCAGTGGCTGCAGCTGCTGAGATTGGCGGTGAGCGCTGGGTTGTGAAGGCCCAGGTTCACGCTGGTGGTCGCGGCAAGGCTGGCGGCGTCAAGCTGGTCAGCAGCAAGGACGAAATCCGTGAATTCGCGGAGTACTGGCTGGGCCGCAATCTGGTGACCTACCAGACTGACGAGAACGGTCAGCCGGTCGCCAAGATCCTGGTTGAAGATCTGACCGACATCGACCAGGAACTGTACCTGGGTGCGGTAGTTGACCGTGGCAGCCGTCGGATCGTTTTCATGGCCTCCACCGAAGGCGGTGTCGAGATCGAGAAGGTTGCCGAGGAAACCCCGGAAAAAATCCTGAAGGCGGAAGTCGACCCGCTGGTCGGTGCGCAGCCGTACCAGGGTCGTGAGCTGGCTTTCAAACTGGGCCTGAAAGGCGACCAGATCAAGCAGTTCGTCAAGATCTTCCTGGGTCTGGCCAAGCTGTTCGAAGACAAGGATCTGGCCCTGCTGGAAATCAACCCGCTGGTCATCACGCCGGCAGGCAACCTGCACTGCCTGGACGCGAAGATTGGCGTTGACGGCAACGCCCTGTACCGTCAGCCGCAGATCCGCGAGATGCACGATCCTTCCCAGGAAGATCAGCGCGAAGCAGATGCCGCGAAATGGGAGCTGAACTACGTCGCTCTGGAAGGCAACATCGGCTGCATGGTTAACGGTGCTGGCCTGGCCATGGGCACCATGGACATCGTCAAGCTGAACGGCGGTCAACCGGCGAACTTCCTTGACGTCGGTGGCGGTGCCACCAAAGAGCGCGTTACCGAAGCGTTCAAGATCATCCTGTCTGACGATGCCGTTAAGGCGGTTCTGGTCAACATCTTCGGCGGTATCGTCCGTTGCGACATGATCGCGGAAGGCATCATCGGTGCCGTGAAGGAAGTGGGCGTCAAAGTTCCTGTCGTGGTTCGCCTGGAAGGCAACAATGCCGAACTGGGTTCCAAAGTACTGGCAGACAGTGGCCTGAACATCATCCCGGCTACCAGTCTGACGGATGCTGCACAGCAAGTCGTAAAAGCCGCGGGAGGTAAGTAATGAGCGTCCTGATCAACAAAGACACCAAAGTGATCTGCCAGGGTTTCACTGGCTCACAAGGCACCTTCCACTCCGAGCAGGCGCTTGAGTACGGCACCCAGATGGTGGGCGGTGTTTCTCCGGGCAAAGGTGGCACCGAGCACCTGGGTCTGCCGGTCTTCAACACCGTTCGCGAAGCGGTTGAAGCTACTGGCGCCCAGGCGACCGTGATCTACGTTCCGGCGCCGTTCTGTAAGGATGCCATCATCGAAGCGGCAGACGCCGGCCTTGAGCTGATCGTCTGCATCACCGAGGGCATCCCGACCATCGACATGCTCTACGCGAAAGAGTACGTCGATCGTAAAGGCGTTCGCATGATTGGCCCGAACTGCCCGGGCGTGATCACTCCGGACGAGTGCAAGATCGGCATCATGCCGGGTCACATCCACAAGAAAGGCAAGGTCGGCATCGTATCCCGTTCCGGTACCCTGACTTACGAAGCGGTCAAGCAGACCACTGACTTCGGCTACGGTCAGTCCACCTGTATCGGTATCGGCGGTGACCCGATCCCGGGTTCCAACTTCATCGACATCCTGAAGCTGCTGCAGGACGATCCTGAGACGCAGGCCATCGTGATGATCGGTGAGATCGGTGGTACCGCTGAGGAAGAAGCCGCAGCCTTCATCAAGGACAACGTGACCAAGCCGGTCGTGTCCTACATCGCCGGTGTGACGGCGCCTCCGGGCAAGCGTATGGGCCACGCCGGTGCGATCATCGCCGGTGGTAAGGGCACCGCGGACGACAAGTTCGCCGCTCTGGAAAGCGCTGGCGTCAAGACCGTTCGCAGTCTGGCTGAAATCGGCCAGGCTCTGAAAGAGGTCACTGGCTGGTAAAGGCGCAGGCCTGAACCTCCAAGCCCCTGTTTTCTCCCTCTGGAGAAAGCAGGGGTTTTTTCGTTTCAGAATGACCGGTTTCGGCGTGATTGCTGTCACAATCCGGTTTTTAGCGTTAACCTGCCCGGTTCATCAGTTATAATCCCGGGCGAGGATATCGACCGACTGAGATTATTCGCCGTTGCGAAACGGTGTTTGAGTGTTCCAGTTCCCATTAAGGAGTTCATGCTTTGAGTTCTGTAGATCCCCAGCAGCGCGTGCTGTCTGGTATGCGTCCCACCGGAAAACTGCATCTTGGCCACTACCACGGTGTGCTCAAGAACTGGGTGAAGCTCCAGCATGAATTCGAATGTTTCTTTTTCATCGCCGACTGGCACGCGTTGACCACCCAGTATGACGACACGCGCGGCATTGAGGCCAGCGTCTGGGATATGGTGGTCGACTGGCTGGCGGCCGGGGTCAACCCGGGTTCGGCGACGATCTTCATCCAGTCCAAGGTACCGGAGCACGCGGAGTTGCACCTGCTGCTGTCCATGATTACCCCGCTGGGTTGGCTCGAGCGCATTCCCACCTACAAGGACCAGCAGGAGAAGCTGCGCGAGAAAGATCTCGCGACGTACGGCTTCCTGGGTTACCCGCTGCTGCAGAGCGCCGACATCCTGCTGTACCGGGCCGGCCGCGTGCCGGTTGGCGCCGACCAGGTTTCCCACGTGGAAATCACTCGGGAGATTGCCCGCCGATTCAATCACATCTATGGACGTGAGCCGGGTTTTGAAGAGCAGGCGGAAGCCGCCATCACCAAGATGGGCAAGAAGAACGCCAAGCTGTACCGTTCGCTCAAGCGCAAGTACCAGGAAGAGGGCGACGCCGAGGCCCTCGATCGCGCGCGGGCGCTGCTCAAGGAACAGCAGAACATCTCCATGGGGGACAGCGAGCGGCTGTATGGGTATATCGAGGGCGGCGGCAAGGTCATCCTGCCGGAACCCCAGCCGCTGCTGACACCGGATTCCAAAATGCCGGGGCTGGATGGACAGAAGATGTCCAAGTCCTATCAGAATACCATCGGTCTTCGGGAAGAGCCGGACGCCGTTGCCCAGAAAGTCCGTGTGATGCAGACCGATCCCCAGCGGGTTCGTCGCACCGATCCGGGGGAGCCGGAAAAGTGCCCGGTCTGGGGACTTCACAAGGTTTACTCCGACGATCAGACCAAGGAATGGGTCCAGCACGGTTGTCGCAGCGCCGGCATCGGCTGCCTGGACTGCAAGAAACCGTTGATCGACGCCATCGTTGAGGAACAGCGGCCGCTGCACGAGCGGGCGCGGGAATACGAACAGAATCCGGAGTTGATTCGCTCGATCATCGAGGAGGGCTGCGAGCGCGCGCGGGATGCCGCCCGTGAAACCCTGGATGAGGTGCGCCACGCCATGGGGCTGTCCTACCGCTGATGATGCAGGGTGCCGTGACAGGAAGCCGGGATGACTGACGATCAGCCAATGCCGCAGGCGGACGAGCAGGCTCCGCCATCGGAAAGCGCCGCTGAAGCCGCGTCCGCGGATGTAGACGCGATTGCCCGAGTGCTCGGGAATCCCGTCAAGGAGCTGCCACAGGATCTTTATATCCCACCGGACGCGCTTGCGGTCTTCCTGGAGGCCTTCGAGGGCCCCCTTGATCTGCTGCTTTACCTGATCCGGCGTCAGAACATGGATATCCTGGATATCGATGTCAGCGAGATCACGCGCCAGTATATGGAGTACATCAACGTCGCCGAATCCATGCGTTTCGAGCTGGCGGCCGAATATCTGGTGATGGCCGCGACCCTGGCCGAGATCAAATCGCGCATGTTGCTGCCTCGGCAGGAGAGTGAGGAAGAGGAGGAGCTCGATCCGCGTGCTGAGCTGATCCGGCGACTGCAGCAATACGAGCGCTTCAAGAAGGCGGCTGAAGACCTGGATGAGCTGCCGCGGATGGAGCGTGAGCACTTTGCGTCGTCCGCCTCGCTGCCACGACTGCCCGACAGCCAGGTGCACCCCGACGTCGACCTCAAGGACATGCTGCTGGCGCTGCGGGACGTGCTGCGTCGTGCCGATCTCTTCACCAGTCACCAGGTGGAAAAGGAGAGACTGTCGACACGGGAGCGCATGTCGCACATCCTGTCGCGGCTCACCGACGACCGCTTCGTCACGTTCGAAAGCCTGTTTACAATCGAAGAAGGGCGGTTGGGTGTCGTGGTGACGTTCCTGGCCACGCTGGAGCTGGTCAAGGAGCAGCTCATCGAAGTGGTCCAGGCGGAGGTTCTCGGCTCGATCCACGTCCGTGCCCGGGCCGCCAACTGATTGGCAGAAACGTCATGAACGAAGAACAGATACACCGTATCCAGAACATCATCGAGGCGGCGCTGCTGGCCGCTGCCAAACCCCTGAGCCTGGATCAGCTGCGGGAGCTGTTCGGCGAGGACGAACGTCCCGCCCGTCAGGTGATGGAGCACGCGCTGAGCCAGTTGGAACAGGCCTGCGAATCGCGCAGTTACGAGCTGCGTAAAGTGGCCAGCGGCTATCGCCTGCAGATTCGCGAGGACTACGCCCGCTGGGTGGGGCGGCTGTTTGAGGAAAAGCCGCAGCGTTATTCCCGCGCCCTGCTGGAAACCCTGGCCCTGATTGCCTATCGCCAGCCAATCACCCGTGGCGAAATCGAGGACATCCGGGGTGTCACGGTTAGCAGCAATATCATCCGCACGCTTATGGAACGAGAATGGGTCCGTGTTGTCGGCCATAAAGACGTGCCAGGACGCCCGGCCATGTACGCCACGACCCGGCAGTTCCTTGACTACTTCAACATGAAGTCCCTGGAGCAGTTACCGCCGCTGTCCGAGATTCGCGACCTGGAGGAAATCGGGCGAGAGATCGAACAGAAGATCCAGGCGGAGATCCCGTTCGATGCTTCTGAGGACGCGAACGACGATGACCGGAGCGCTTCCGGTGATGACGACCACAACGAATCCATTTCCGGGACGCTACACTGATTGCGTGACAGACGGCACGCAAGACAACGTATCGATCCCGTAACGCTTGAAGGAATCTTTCATGTCGCAAAAAGGCGACTCACGGCCGGACCGTTCATCTCGTCCGGGCTCATCCAAACACCAGCCAACGCGCCAGGCACTGCCACCGGAGCGTTTGCAGAAAGTCCTCTCCCGCGCGGGCGTCGGCTCGCGCCGTGAGGTGGAAGCATGGATCGAGCAGGGGCGCATCACGGTCAACAAAGACGTGGCGGTACCGGGCCAGAAGGTCACGGTGAACGACGCGATCTACCTGGATGGTAAGCCGGTCAGTATCGAGGCGGCCCAGGCTCCGGTACGGCGTGTGCTGATGTACAACAAGCCGGAGGGGGAAGTAACGACCCGCAACGACCCGGAAGGGCGACCGACGGTTTTCGATCGCCTGCCGCGGCTCAAAGACCAGCGCTGGATCGCCATTGGCCGGCTTGATATCAATACGACGGGCCTGATGCTGTTCACGACCGACGGTGAGCTGGCCAATCGTCTGATGCACCCGTCCTATGAAGTGGATCGTGAGTACGCGGTGCGTATCTTCGGCGAGGTCGACGAGGCCATGACCGAGAGATTGCAGGAAGGCGTATTGCTGGAAGATGGTATGGCCCGCTTCTCCGACATCAGTAGCGGCGGTGGTTCCGGCATGAACCACTGGTTTCACGTCACCCTGTTCGAAGGGCGTAACCGCGAGGTGCGGCGTCTGTGGGAATCCCAGGGCGTGAAGGTCAGTCGACTCAAGCGCGTTCGCTTCGGTCCAGCCATGTTGCCAAGCCGTCTCAGCATGGGGCGCTGGGAAGAGATGGATCAGCGGGGCGTTGATGCGCTGAGCCGACAGGTAGGGCTGGATCCGCTGGCGCTTCCGGCCAAGACCCCGGGGGAGGCCGCGGCCCATCGGCGACAGCAGCGCAAGAAAGCCCCGCGCAAGCCGGGTGGTTTTCGCAAGGGCGCGATATCAACGCGTCCGCAGGAAAAATCCGCCGCTGGCCCCGATAAAGCCCAGCGCCGGGGTGGACCACGTTCCAGGCCCCGGGATCACGGTAAGCGCTGATCAGGGGCTCCCGCTCTCAGAAACTCAGGACGAGCTGAGGCGGCTGCTGCCGTCTGGCTCCGTTCGTCCGGTGATGGTCGCAGTGGCCGCCGCCCGAGTGCAGTTGCGGCCTTCCGACTTGGCGCGATAGAGCGCCTGGTCGGTGCGGCGGAACCAGCTGTCGGCGGTTTCTCCACTGTTTTGCAGACCGTATCCGGCGCTTGCCGTCACGCGGACCGTTTCGTTGTGGGCGTCCAGCGTGATGTCCGATATCGTCTGGCGAATCCGCTCTGCCACCAGTTCACACTCCCTGTCACCGACGTGCGGCAACAGAATGCCGAACTCCTCGCCGCCGATGCGGAAGACCGCATCCGTTCGCCGTGTGGCATCCTGAATCGCCAGCGCGGCGATGCGCAGAATCTGGTCACCCACCTGGTGGCCGTGCGTGTCGTTGACCCGTTTAAAGTGATCCAGGTCGCATAAAATCAATGCGCAATGCGTACCGTGGCGCTCGGCAAGGCACGTTTCCCGACGCAAAGCGTCTTCGAAGGCACGCTTGTTGGGAACGCCTGTCACGACATCGGTGAGGGCGGCCCGGCGCACGGTTTCGAACTGGCATGCATTACGGATAGCGAAGATCGCACTGCCCAGCAACTGTTCGATGATGGTCAGCTCCTGTTCGGCAAAGCGCATGCGGCGGAAAATTCGCAGTAAGCCGTAGTCCTGACCTTCAAGGTTCAGCCGGTATTCGCATTTGTGGTTGCCGCCGCGACCGAAGGCCACCTCAATGGGCAGATCCTCGAGGCGATGCTGGTATGTCAGGCTGTCATAGGGAATCACCGACGCCAGCTCCTCGGCAAAGATCGCAATCAGCTTCTTCAGTTCAAGGGTCGTCGACAGGCGACGCCCAAGGCGGGTGAAGGGATCATTGTCGCTCTGCCACTGACGGCTCAGACGCTCGAGATCGGCCAGGGCCTGTTCCCGGCGCTGGCTGGTCGCTGTCTGTGAGGAAGGGCGAGGGGGCATACTGCATACTCTCAAGGATTTAGCGCCGTAGAAGCAGACTCCGTGCCACTGTCGATAACTCGACGGAATACAGCATTTTACGTTAGTCAGCGGGAGGTATCGCCTCGACGATGTTCGTTTTAGACAAAATATTGACGGATAATTCCCGGCAAATGCCGGAAGGGATTTGCCATGAGGCAAAACGATGACGCTGAGTTCACTCGCTTTGTCCTGGAGCTGATGCAGTCGGTTGGGCCGGTGACCCATCGCCGAATGTTCGGCGGCGCCGGGCTGTTTCTGGAGGGCCTGATGATTGGCCTGATTGCCGACCGCGCGCTCTACTTCAAAGTCGATTCAGAGACCGAAGCAGCCTTTGTTGAGGCTGGACTGATGCCTTTCACCTATCAACGCGCCGGGCGCGATGTCGCCCTCTCATACCGGGAGGCTCCGGAGGAGGTTTTTGACGATATCGATGCCATGCGGGATTGGGGCGGGCGCGCCTGGTCGGCGGCCATCCGTTCAGCAGCCCGCAAGCGTCGACGCTGACGGGGAGATCTAGCAGATCAGTGAATTGACTAGGAAAGGGTGCGGCGTCGAATGGCGTGGACCAGATGCCCCAGGATCTCCTTGGCCTCGTTATCGTGGTGGAGGTGCCACTGTTGGCGGTACCCGTCCCGCGCAATATCGGCGGATGAGTCCGTGCCCAATTGCGCCTGACGGTTGTCCAGGAACTGACAGGCGGCCAGGTGCGCCTTGATCTCCACGTCCAGCAGTTGATGGACGAGTTGATCCACCGTTTCGTCAAGGAACGGCCGCAACTGGTTGGCTTCGCCTCGCAGATCAAGAGCGGCCTGTCGGGCGGCCAGGCGATTATCGTTGTTGTTGCTGTCCTGATGTTCGACAGCTCGCAGGAAGGCGCCGACCTTTTCGTGCAGCGTCCAGATGGTGGGCCAGATGCGCTCGTAGACGGCCCGCTCGGCGGCCACTTTCTCCGGCGAGTCGGACCCGGCGGTGTGGGTGCCGGTTGTCAGCCTCGGATGGTCTTCTGGATCGGCGGGCTCCTGCCGGCGACTGTCCAGCTCTTGCCAGAGTGTGCCGATGCGGTGGTCCAGGCGGTCCATCTCATCCCGCGAGCGTTTCATGTGACGGTTGACCATGACCAAAACCACGACCGCCAACAGCAGCAAGAATCCGCCGCTGAACAGCATCCATCCTCCTCGAACCAGGTCGGTCATGGCGTCTTGGTCCATGGGTTTTCTCCGTCTGTGTGCAGCCGCGGCCAGCAGGCCTCACTTTACGCTACTCGTCTTATTGTAGTTTTGCACATTGCGGAGAGATTGACCCGGCTAGATCCGGCCCAGGCAGCGAATCGCAGCAGCGGCTGCGGAGGTCCGGTTCTCGACACCCTGCTTGCGGAAGACCTGTTCCAGGTGTTTGTTGACGGTGCGCGGGCTCATCTCAAGGATCTGGCCGATTTCCCGGTTGGTCTTGCCGTTGGCGATCCAGAGCAGAACGTCGGCTTCCCTTGCCGTCAGGCCGAAGCGCTTCCGCAGAGCCTCCGTCGACTGATCGTCGTCGCGCAGGTGAGTCAGGCGCAGGAGGTAGTCGGACGCGTCGATGTGCGCCAGCAATTCAACGCCCAGGGGCTCGGTCAGGCCCTCCAGCGGAAGGCTGTGCCCGCTCTGCGGACGATGCTCGAACCAGTTGCGCAGGCTGGCGCTGATGCGCGCTTCGGAGTCCGGGTCCAGCGCGCCGGCTGCCTGCAGGCGCTGCTGGACGGCTGGCGTGGCCCAGAGCTGGCGGCCGTCCCGGTCCACGGCCAGCAGGTTCTGGCCGGCGTGATCGAGCGCTGAACGGGCGCTGCGGGCCAGGCGGGCGTTGGCCAGGTGAACGTTCATCCGGGCTACCAGTTCACTGGCGTTGATGGGTTTGGTGACGTAGTCGACACCGCCGGATTTCAGCCCCATCACCACGTGTTCGGTATCGCTGAGACCGGTCATGAAGATGATGGGGACGTCGTGGAGCTCGGCGCGTTCCTTGAGGCGGCGGCAGGTCTCGAAGCCGTCCATGTTGGGCATGATGGCATCGAGCAGGATGACGTCCGGGGCGATGTTGCGGGTAATGGTCAGGGCCTGGTGGCCTTCCAGAGCCACCAGCACCGTCATGCCGGCTTCTTCCAGAACGTCGTTGATCATGCGGATGCTGTCCACCGCATCATCGACGACCAGCACGGTAGTGCGTTTGTCGCTAGCAGCATTCATCACGGGTTACCTGTAACAGGGAGATGATTTCCTCAAAGCGGAAATTCTCGGTGAGCTCGGTCAGGTGATCGAGCACAGGGGTTTCTGCATCTCCATGCAGGCGCAGACTGTGCAGCGCTTCCAGTAATCCCTTCCGGTGGCCGATAGACGCCAGCTCCAGCAGCCGTTCCCGGTGAACCGGATCGGGCAGGGCATCCATCGGCGGGTAAGACGTCGTGTCGTCGGTGGCCACAATGTCGTCGGCTTCATACCGCCATGACAGCTTCAGGAGCTCTCCGATGCGGTCGAGCAGGAGGTTCAGACGCACCGGCTTGACGATGTAACCGTCATACAGCGGGGGCGTTTGCAGGCGGTGGCGTCCCTCGCTGGCGTCGGCGGACACCATCACCACCGGCAGTTTCAGACGGGCGCCGCGAATCTGGTCGAGGATCTCCCAGCCGGTGAAGCCGGGCATTGAGATATCCAGCAGCACCAGGTCCGGCTGCTTCCGTTCAATCATCTGCATCGCGGACAGGGAATTGTCGATCTCCAAGATCTCGAAACCGAGCGGCGCGAGCATGGCCCGGATCAGCGTGCGATGGGACGATTCGTCGTCGATCACGGCGATGCGACGCGCCGGCCCTTCGTAGCCGAAGATGGTCCGGGTGGGTACGGTGATGGATTCGGGGCGAGGGCGGTCGATACTGGAGAGCATCAGGCTGACCTTGAACACGCTGCCCTGACCTGGCGTGCTCGTGACGCTGATGTCGCCGCCCATGATTTCCGTCAGGAGACGGGTAATGGTCAGTCCCAGCCCGGTTCCGGCGCGGTTCAGGCCGGCCGTTCGGACGCGCTCGAAGGGGCGGAAGATGCGTTCGATATCGCTCTCGGCAATCCCTTCACCGGTGTCGCGAACCTCGAATTCCGCCACCTGGCTGCGATAGCGCAGTGAGAAGGTGACGTCGCCCCGGTCGGTGTACTTGATGGCGTTGGACAGCAGGTTGATGAGGATCTGGCGCAGCCGCTTTTCGTCGGTACTGACGAATTCCGGGAGATGGCGAGGCCCCTGGTAGCTGAAATGCAGCCCCTTTTCCCGGGCCTGCAGCCGGAACATGTGCACCAGTTGGTCCATCAGCATCGCGATGCGGACCTGGTCGCGGTGCAGGTCCAGCCGGCCCGCCTCGATCTTCGATATATCCAGCAGTCCTTCGATCAGGTCCGCCAGGTACTCGCCGGAGCGGCGGATAACGTCCAGTCCGTCCTTGCGGTTGGCGGGAATGCTGGCGTCGTTCTCAAGCAATTGGGCGTAACCGAGGATGGCGTTTAGAGGCGAGCGCAGTTCGTGGCTGATGCCGGTGAGGTAACGGCTCTTGGCCTCGTTGGCGGCTTCGGCGTGTTCCTTGGCTTGCTGGAGCGCCTTATCGGTCTTTTCATGGGCGACGATCTCTTCCATCAGCAGCCGCGTCTGGCGCTGCGATTCCTCCTCCGCAACGACCCGGCTCTCGTGGGCCAGCACGAACAGCCAGCACACCACCCCGGTAACGATGATCAGGATGAAGAACACCTTCCAGAGCGTGGCCGAGAGCAAAAGCGCAGCCGCGGCACTGTCCACCGGTGTCTTGAAGTAGATCAGCGACAGCAGCATGCCGGAGACGCCGTTGATGGCGAACAGCAGAATCAGGAAGTGTCCGATGCGGCTGCTGAGCCGGGGTATCAGCGAAGACGGCAGAAAACGCCCGAAAAAGGTCTGGAACTGCTCCCGGTAGCCGGCCCCGGGTTTGCAGAAATCGGCACAGCGAGCGTCCAGCGAACAGCACAGCGAACAGATGTGGCCGTCGTACGCGGGGCAGTGGGTCATGTCCTCCGTCTCGAATCGATGCTCGCAGATGCAGCAGACGACCAGTCCTTCCGCGGTATCGAACCGCACGGGCGGGCGAGCCAGATAGTAGCGGCCGCCGGTCCGCCAGGCGATCAGGGGCGCAATCAACAGGGCCGCGGCGAGCGTCAGGAAGTGGGACAGTGCCTGGGCGACGTCGCCCAGGGCCCCGCTATGGCACACCAGTCCGACCGCTGACGCCAGCAGCATGGCGCCGACGCCCACCGGGTTGATGTCGTAAAGGTGCGCCCGTTTGAACTCGATGTGCCTGGGGCTGAACCCCAGCGGTTTATTGATCACCAGATCCGCCACCAGGGTGCCGACCCAGGCCAGCGCAATGACGCCGTAAAACCCCAGGGTGTCTTCCAGCGCCCGGTAGACACCCAGCTCCATGACCAGTAGCGCAATGGCGACGTTGAACACCAGCCAGACCACGCGGCCCGGGTGGCTGTGGGTGAGCCGCGAGAAGAAGTTCGACCAGGCGATGGAGCCGGCGTAGGCGTTGGTGACGTTGATCTTGATCTGGCACAGGATTACGAACACACCGGCCATGGCGAGGGCAACGCTTGGCGTGCCGGTCATGTAGTTGAACGCCACCACGTACATGCGGGTCGGGTCCGAGGCCTCGCTGGCCGGAATGCCCTGGTTCAGGGCGAGCACCGCCAGGAAGGAGCCGGCGAGTATCTTGATGCTGCCGATCACGATCCAGCCGGGGCCACCGCTCATGACGGCCAGCCACCAGCGCGTTTTCTCGCCGGTTTTGGGTTCCGGTATAAAACGCAGGAAGTCCACCTGTTCGCCGATCTGGGCGATCAGTGAGAAGACGACCGCGGCGGCGGCCCCGAACATCAGCAAATTGAAGCCGCCACCGGGGTCTGGATGAACCCCTTCGAACTGCGTCCAGTCGGTGACCGAGGAGGCGTCGGTGTAGATCACGAAGACGAACGGAATCAGTTGCAGCACCAGCCAGGCCGGCTGCGTCCAGAGCTGGAAGCGGCTGATGGTGGTGATGCCGTGGGTCACCAGGGGAATGATCACCACCGCGCAGATCAGGTAGGCAAAAACCAGGGGGATGCCGAACAGCATTTCCAGCGCCATAGCCATGATGGCCGCTTCCAGCGCAAAGAAAATGAACGTGAAAGACGCGTAGATCAGGGACGTGATGGTGGAACCGATGTACCCGAAGCCGGCGCCGCGGGTCAGCAGGTCGATATCGACACCGTAGCGCGCGGCGTAGTAGCTGATCGGAATGGCGGTCAGGAAGATGATCAGGCTGACCACGCAGATCGCGGCAAACGCGTTATCGAACCCGTAGTGAAGCGTGATGGCGCCGCCAATGGCTTCCATCGCCAGGAAGGAAATGGCGCCCAGCGCCGTGTTGCTGACCCGGGCCGCGGACCAGCGGCGAGCCGTCTTGGCGGTAAAACGAAGCGCGTAGTCCTCCAGCGTCTGGTTGGCGACCCATTGATTGTAACGGCGTCGCACGCGAAAAATGTGCTGTCTGGCCGTCATAGGCTGGCCCGAATCCGGTTCCGGCGTTCCGGCTTTGTTGCCCGGAAGTCCGCCGTGACGAAGTGAAAGCCCGTCTTCGCCGTTGACTACCTGTTTCCCCATATCCGGTGCCTTTTTGGATTGTTATGCGCCAAAACAAGGCACAAACATCCGGAGGACGTGTGCGCGCAATGGGTTGGCGATACCGGAAGTGGAAGAACAATTATCGTGCCAGCGAAGCGGCGACCTGAATCCCCTGCGTTTTTAGCCTGACGACGGCCCCGCAGCCATGCGTCAAATGACGTAGGTCGGTGGGGTATTTGTCGAATGGGCCGTCATGACGGCGCTGGACAGAATGATCCTCGTAGGTGCTGACCCCGTTGCGGGTGTCAGGCCGACCACTCAACAATGCGAGGAAAGACCATGGGTTCGACAGATAAGAAAGGCAATCAGCGCGCGCTGTCGGGGGGTAACGGCTGGCGCCGTAACCTGATGACGCTGGCCGCCTCCGTGATGCTGGCGACCGGCGCCAATGCTGCACCGGCGACCGACGAGGTCAACACCACCGGGCTGGCGGTGACCGACGATACCGTGACCGTCGGCATCCTGCATTCGCTGACCGGCACCATGGCGATCAGTGAAACCGGTTCCGTGCAGGCCGAGAAGCTGGCCATCGAGCAGATCAACGCCCAGGGCGGGGTGCTGGGACGCCAGATCAAGATCATCGAGGAAGACGGCGCGTCGGACTGGCCCACGTTTGCCGAGAAATCCCACAAACTGCTGGAGCGTGACAAGGTGGCGACCGTCTTCGGCTGCTGGACCTCGGCATCGCGCAAGGCCGTCCTGCCGGTTTTCGAGAAGGACAATGGTCTGCTGTACTACCCGACTTTCTACGAAGGGCTGGAAGAGTCCCACAACGTGTTCTACACCGGCCAGGAGGCCACCCAGCAGATTCTGGCGGGGCTGAACTGGGCCCATGAGGAACTGGGCGCCAAGACCTTCTACCTTGTGGGGTCCGATTACATCTGGCCGCGCACCTCCATGAAAATTGCCCGCAAGCACATTGAGAACGTGCTGCATGGCAAGGTCGTCGGCGAGGAGTACTACCCGCTGGGCAGCACCCAGTTCGGTTCGCTGATCAACAAGATCAAGCTGAAAAAGCCGGACCTGGTGTTCGGCGCCGTGGTCGGCGGCTCCAACGTGGCCTGGTTCAAGCAACTCAACGCCGCCGGCCTGACCTTCCAGAAACAGCCCATGCTGACCATTTCGGTGACCGAGGATGAAGTGCTGGGTATCGGCGGCGAGAACGTCGAAGGCCTGTATTCCTCCATGAAATACTTCCAGAGCCTGGATCTGCCTGGTAACAGGGAATTCGTCGCGGCCTTCAAGGAAAAGTACGGCGAAGACGCGGTGATCGGCGACGTGACCGAGTCCGCCTACCTCGGCCCCTGGCTGTGGAAGCGCGCGGTGGAAGCCGCCGGCAGCTTTGACGTCGACAAGGTCGTGGCCGCTTCTCCGGACATGACCTGGGACAGCTCCCCGCACGGCTACCTGAAGATCGATCCCAACCACCACCTCTGGATGAAGACCCGCATCGGCAAGTGGAACGCCGATGGCCAGGCCGACGTGGTGTGGGAGTCCGACGTGATCGAACCCAACCCCTTCCCGGAAGGCTACCAGTGATCGGTCGGGGCCCGGTGACTCCGGGCCCCGTCTGCGATTGCGATTCCATTCGAGCGAAGCAACAAGCACAGCCGGGCGCGGAACGGGCATGGGCCGTCCGCGCTCAGGGGAGGACTGATCATGGGTGGTTATACCGGAGAGGAACTGACCGCAATCTTTCTGATGCAGGGTTTCAGCGGCCTCAGTCTGTTTTGCGTGTTCCTGCTGATGGCCCTGGGGCTGGCCATCATTTTTGGACAAATGGGCGTGATCAACATGGCCCACGGTGAATTCCTGACACTGGGGGCGTATATCACCTACCTGGTGTCCTACGCGGCTTCGGACGTGTGGCCGTTCCTGCTGGATTACTACTTCCCGGTGGCGATCGTCTTCGCCTTCCTGGGGACATTCATTCTCGGGTATCTGGTGGAGCGGTACCTTATACGTTTCCTCTACAACCGCCCGCTGGACACGCTGCTGGCCACCTGGGGGCTGGGGCTGATCCTGCAGCAGATCTTCCGTTCCACGTTCGGTCCGCGTGAGAAGAGCGTCGTCATGCCGGACTGGCTTATGGGCTCCTACCAGGCCACCGACATGGTGGATATCCCGCTCAACGGCCTGCTGGTGGTGGGGATCACCATCGTGCTGACCATCGCCGTGTTCATCCTGCTTTACCGCTCCCGCTGGGGCATCAAGGTCCGGGCGACCACCCAGAACCGGGTGATGGCCAACGCGGCCGGCATCAACACCGAGCGGGTCGACCGGCTCACCTTTGCGCTGGGCTGCGGCATCGCCGGCGTGGCGGGTGCGGCGTTCACCACGATTGCCTCGACTGGCCCGACCACCGGTTCGCTCTACATCGTCGACACCTTCCTGGTGGTGGTCTTCGGCGGTGCGGCCAGCCTGCTGGGCACAGTGGCATCGGCCTTCGGCATCGCCCAGTCCCAGTCGATCCTGTCCTTCTTCCTGTCCGGCTCCATGGCCAAGGTCATCACCCTGATGACGGTCGTGATCATCCTGATGCTCCGGCCCCAGGGACTGTTTGCCAGCAAGGTCCGGCGCTGATAGCGGCCTGATACGAGGAGACGACAATGAGTACGCAACCTGTAATGAAGGCCAGCTGGATGGACAAGTTCGGCGGCCGCGGAAAACTGATACAGATCCTGATCATTGCGGTTCTGATCCTGGTGGTATTGCCGCTGGTGGCGGACACCTTTCGCCTCAACCTGTACGGCAAATACCTGACGTACGCCTTCGTCGCCGCCGGCCTGGTGCTGTGTTGGGGCTATGGCGGCATTCTCAGCCTGGGGCAGGGGATCTTCTTCGGGCTGGGCGGCTACTGCATGGCCATGTTCCTCAAGCTGGAGGCGTCGTCGCCGGAGAACACGGCGATCCAGTCCACCCCGGGGATTCCCGATTTCATGGACTGGAACCAGCTCACGGCGCTGCCCTGGTTCTGGGAACCGTTCCGCAGCTTCCCGTTGACGCTGCTGCTGATCGTGCTGGTGCCGGCGTTCTTCGCCTTCGTGATCGGCTACGCCATGTTCAAACGCCGGGTGGGCGGGGTGTACTTCGCCATCATCACCCAGGCCATCGCCTCGATCATGACCATCCTGATAATTGGTCAGCAAGGCTATACCGGCGGCATTAACGGCATTACCGACCTGCGCACCCTGATGGGCTGGAACATCCAGACCGATTTCGCCCAGTACGTGCTCTTCTTCGCCTGCGGTATCGCCCTGATCCTGTGCCTGCTGGCGGGCCAGTTCATCCTCAACAGCCGATATGGCCAGTTGCTGATCGCCATGCGCGACCAGGAAGACCGGGTGCGTTTCTCGGGTTATGACGTCGCCAACATCAAGATCTTCGTGTTTGTTGCAGCGGCGGTCATGTCGGCCATCGGCGGTGCTTTCTTCACCCTCCAGGTGGGCTTCATGTCGCCCTCGTTCGTGGGCACGGTCGCGTCGATTGAAATGGTGATTTTCTGCGCCGTCGGCGGGCGACTGTCCCTGATCGGTGCGGCTTACGGCGCCTTCCTGGTCAATCTGGCCAAGAGCTCCCTGTCCGAAAGCTTCCCGCAGCTGTGGGTGGTGGCGATGGGCGCGCTGTTCATCGCCGTGGTCATGCTGTTCCCAAGGGGGCTGGCCGGTCTGGTATCGGATTACGCCGCGCCCGTGCGCAACTGGTTCGCCAGCGCCTTCAAGCGCGAAACCATCGCCGCTTCCGGACCGGAAATAAAGCCCGGCGCGCCAAAGCCGGCGGAATCCAAAGCCCGTGAAGACGTGTCCATCGCCTCAGCACAGGAGAGCCACTGATGAGTTCACCGATTCTGTTGGCGGTCGAGGATCTGACCGTTTCATTCGACGGCTTCAAGGCCGTCGACGGGCTGTCGCTCTACGTCGAGCGCAATGAGGTGCGGGTGGTGATCGGTCCCAACGGGGCCGGCAAGACGACGCTGCTCGACCTGATCTGCGGTAAGACCCGGGCCACGGACGGCTCCATCAAGTTCAAGGATCTGGAGCTGACGAAAATGGCCGAGCACCAGATCGTCCACAAGGGAGTGGGGCGCAAGTTCCAGACCCCGTCCATCTACGAAAACCTGACGGTCGCCCAGAACCTGGAGCTGTCCTATCCCTCCGGCCGCACCGTATTCGGCAGTCTGTTCTTCCGGCGTACAGACGCCATTAACAAACGGGTCCGGGAGATCGCCGAGCAGATCTACCTGGCGGACGACCTGGGCAAGAGCGCCGGCCTGCTCAGTCACGGCCAGAAGCAGTGGCTGGAGATTGGCATGCTGCTGATCCAGGACCCGGAACTGCTGATGCTGGACGAGCCGGTGGCGGGGATGAGCGTGGTTGAGCGGGAGCGCACGGCGGCATTGCTCAATGAGATCAGCCAGAACCGGTCGGTGCTGGTGATTGAGCACGACATGGATTTCGTCAAGGACATCGCCCACAAGGTGACTGTGCTGCACCAGGGCAAATTGCTGGCGGAGGGCAAGATGGACGACATCCAGAAGAACGAACGGGTGATCGAGGTTTACCTGGGGCACTGACGGCGCCGCGAGCGCAGGAGATCGCAATATGCTCAGCACCAACGATTTACGTGTCAGCTACGGCATGAGTGAAGTCATCCACGGCGTGTCCCTGACCGTGGGCGAGAACGAAACCCTGACCATCATGGGCCGCAACGGCATGGGCAAGACCACGCTGTTCAAATCGCTGATCGGGGTGTTGCCCGCGAAAGGGCAGATCACCCTCGGCGGCGAGGACCTGACCAGCACCAAGCCTTATCAGCGGGTGCAGCGGGGCATTGCCTATGTGCCCCAGGGCCGGCTGGTGTTTCCGACGCTGACCGTGGAAGAAAACATCGCCACCGGGCTCGAAGCGACCGGGGCGAAGAAGATTCCAGCGGACATCTACGACCTGTTCCCGGTGCTGCATGACATGCGGCATCGCAAGGCGGGCAACCTGTCCGGCGGGCAACAGCAGCAGCTGGCCATCGGGCGCGCCCTGGCGGCGGACCCCAAGGTGCTTTTGCTCGATGAGCCCACCGAAGGCATCCAGCCATCCATCATCAAGCAGTTGGCCAAGACCCTCAACGAGATCAAGGAAATCCGCAAGCTAAGCATCGTGGTGTCCGAGCAGGTGTTGAGCTTTGCCATGGCGGTGGCGGATCGCGTGATGGTGATCGAGAAGGGGGCCATCGTCCACGAGGTGGACGGAAAGACCGCGGACGAGCAACAGATTGCCCGCTACCTGGCGGTGTGATCCCCGGCAATCCCACACGAATAGGAGAGAAGCATGCGACACGGTGATATTTCCAGCAGCAACGACACGGTCGGCGTGGCGGTCGTCAATTACAAGATGCCGCGCCTGCACACCCGCGACGAGGTCCTCGACAACGCCCGCAAGATCGCCGACATGATCAAGGGGATGAAGGTGGGCCTGCCGGGCATGGATCTGGTGGTCTTCCCGGAATACAGCACCATGGGGATCATGTACGACCACGATGAGATGATGGAGACGGCGGCCACGGTACCGGGCGACGAGACGGCGATTTTTGCCGCGGCCTGCCGGGAAGCCAATACCTGGGGCGTGTTTTCGCTGACGGGTGAACGCCATGAAGAACACCCGAAAAAGGCGCCTTACAACACCCTCGTTTTGATCAACAACGACGGTGAGATTGTCCAGAAGTACCGCAAGTGCATTCCCTGGTGCCCGATCGAAGGCTGGTATCCCGGCGACACCACCTACGTCACCGAAGGGCCGAAGGGCATGAAAATCAGCCTGATCATCTGCGACGACGGTAACTACCCGGAAATCTGGCGGGACTGTGCCATGAAGGGTGCCGAGTTGATCGTCCGGTGCCAGGGCTACATGTACCCGGCCAAGGACCAGCAGGTGATGATGGCCAAGAGCATGGCCTGGGCCAACAACTGCTATGTGGCCGTGGCCAACGCGTCCGGTTTCGACGGCGTCTATTCCTACTTCGGCCACTCGTCGATCATCGGCTTCGACGGCCGCACCCTCGGCGAATGCGGCGAGGAGGACATGGGCGTGCAGTATGCCCAGCTCTCTGTTAGCCAGATCCGCGACGCCCGCGCCAACGACCAGTCCCAGAATCACCTGTTCAAGCTGCTGCATCGCGGCTATACCGGCATGCACGACTCCGGTGACGGCGACAAGGGCGTGGCCGATTGCCCGTTCGAGTTCTACCGCACCTGGGTGATGGACGCGCAGAAGGCGCAGGAAGACGTCGAGGCGATGACCCGCAAGACTGTCGGCGTGGCTGAGTGCCCGGTGGGCGAGTTGCCCTACGATGGCCAGGAGAAGGCCGCAGGCGCGTAAGGAGGGACCGGCGTGCCGTTCATCAACGAGAAGATTAAAGCCAATCGCGAGCAGGCGGCACGCCGGGATTACGCAGGCCGTGCCCAGCGGATGTCCCGGTTCGTGTTCGATCCGGACGCCGTCAGCGACCGTCTGAGGGAGCGCATCGTCGGCCAGGACGAAACCCTCCAGGCCCTGACGGCGATGCTGATCCGTGTGAAGGCGGACATCGGCCCGGAGGACAGGCCGCTGGCGGTCCATATGCTGATGGGGCCCACCGGCGTGGGTAAGACCGAAACCGCGCGTCTGTTGGCGGAGGCCATTCACGGCAAACGTGATGCTCTGTGCCGGATCGATATGAATACGCTGGCCCAGGAGCATTACGCGGCCGCGTTGACGGGGGCACCGCCCGGCTATGTCGGCAGCAAGGAAGGCCACACCCTGTTCGACACCGAAGCCATTCAGGGCAGCTTCAGCAAACCCGGCATCGTGCTGTTCGACGAGGTGGAAAAGGCGAGCCCGGAAGTGGTCCGTACGCTCCTGAATATCCTGGACAGCGGTCGGATGGTGTTCCCGTCAGGCCAGCGCGAGATCGATTTCCGCAACAGCCTGATCTTCATGACCTCCAACGTTGGGGCAACGGAGGCCGCCCGCTACCGGGACACGTTCCGGCGTGGCTGGCGCCGCTGGCTGGGCCTGATCCCCCGACGTGAGGCCGAGGTGCTGGAAGCGGCCCTGCTGAACACCTTTGATCCCGAGTTCATCAACCGGATTGACGGCATCCACACCTACAACCGGTTAGGCATCGACCGGCTCGACGATCTGCTCAGCATCCAGCTGGCCCGCCTCAACCAGCGGCTGGCGAAGCGGGGCGCGTCCATCGAGTTGACCAACGCCCTGCGGGAATACCTTTGTGGACGCTACGACAACCGCTTCGGCGCCCGGGATATCCTGCGGCGCCTGCGTTCGACGCTGGAGCCGCCGCTGGCGGAAGCGCTGCTGGCGTATCCCGAGATCGGGGCGTTTCGAGGTTATCTGCGGGGCGGCGCCGTTTGCGTTGAGCCCGACCCGGTTCCGGGAGGGCCGGCCTGATTCCCGTTGAGTCAGACCGGCCGTGTTTCCCGCAAGCCGCCCTCCTGGTTGGGCGGCTTTTTTTATGGGCGATAGAAAAGGGTGCCTCTGTGTCATGTCCCGGACTCAATACGTCAAATGACGTAGGGACGGGGGGCGTTTTCCCAATAGTGGGCGTTGTGGGGATAGCGGATAGTGAACAGGACCTGGCAGGCCGGGCCTGCGAGCCACACCAACAACTGTTTACGCCGTGATTCGAGGAGCGTCCACGATGGCCGAAACCATTATCAAGATCGACCTGAATAAATCCGCCTACGAAAACGAGAAAGTTCATAACCGCTGGCACCCGGATATTCCCATGGCGGCGACGGTCAAGCCCGGTGACGATTTCATCATCGAGTGTCATGACTGGACCGGCGGCCAGATCCAGAACAACGACAGCGCCGACGACGTGCGCGACGTGGACCTGACCCAGGTGCATTTCCTGTCCGGCCCGGTGGGCGTCGAAGGCGCAGAACCCGGTGATCTGCTGGAAGTGGACATCCTGGACATCGGCGCTTTCGATGACAGCCAGTGGGGTTTTAACGGGTTCTTCTCGAAGCAGAACGGGGGTGGCTTCCTGACCGAGCATTTCCCGGAAGCGCAAAAATCCATCTGGGACTTCAATGGTATGTTCACCAAGTCCCGTCACATTCCGAACGTGGAATTCGCCGGCATGATCCACCCGGGGCTGATCGGCTGCCTGCCGTCGAAAGAGATGCTCGACGAGTGGAACCGGCGCGAGAAAGAACTCTACGACACCGAGCCGGATCGCGTGCCGGGCCTGGCCAATCTGCCGTTCGCCGAAACCGCCCACATGGGCAAACTGACGGGCGACGCCAAAGCCGTGGCGGCGGCGGAAGGGGCGCGCACCGTGCCGCCCCGGGAACATGGCGGCAACTGCGACATCAAGGACCTGTCCCGCGGCTCCAAGGTGTACTTCCCGGTTTACGTGAAAGGCGGTGGTCTGTCCGTGGGCGACCTTCACTTCAGCCAGGGTGATGGTGAAATCACCTTCTGCGGTGCCATCGAGATGGCCGGCTGGATTCATCTGCGGGTCAACGTGGTCAAGGACGGCATGGCCAAGTACGGCGTCAAGAACCCGATCTTCAAGCCCAGCCCGATCAAGCCCAAGTACGACGATTACGTCATCTTCGAGGGCATCTCGGTGGACGAGCAGGGCAAGCAGCATTACCTGGACGTGCACATCGCCTATCGCCAGGCCTGCCTGAACGCCATCGAATACCTGACCAAGTTCGGTTACACCCCGGCCCAGGGCTACGCGTTGCTGGGTTGTGCGCCGGTGGAAGGGCACATCAGCGGGGTGGTGGACGTGCCCAACGCCTGCGCCACGCTCTGGCTGCCGACGGGCATCTTCGACTTCGACATCAACCCGTCCGCCGACGGTCCGAGCAAGAAAGTCAGTGGCGGCATGGACGTTCCGCTGTCACCGGACAAGGAGTAAGCCATGCCTGTTTACGATTACAAATGCCGGGAGCACGGCCATTTCTATCAGTTGGCCCGCATGGACGATGCCGCCAAGCCGGCGGCCTGCCCCACCTGCGGCGTGATGTCGGCCCGGGTGATCGTGTTGCCGCCGGAGCTGCGGGGCCTGGACCGGGATCGGCAGGATGCCGAAGCCCGCAACGAGAAGGCGCGCCATGAGCCAGTCCTCTCGACAGCGGACTCCCGCGCCGAGGCGGACGACCGCGCCCGCCATGCCGCCCGTAGGGGCTGCGGCTGTGACCACACGGAACGGCGTCATTCGAAGCTGTTCTACACCGCCGACGGCAAGAAGATGTTTCCCTCCATGCGCCCCTGGATGATCAGTCACTAGGGGCATCGGCCCGGGCCGCCTGGCCCGGGTGTCTTTTCCCGCATCATCCGCAGACGCCGACTCCGGCTTGCCCATCCCGCCCTGGCCGGGCACCGTTAGGGGACCGACTGACGTCAACCCTCTGAAGCTGCAAGGAGCCCGCCGCATGAATAAGTCCGCTCATCGCCTGGACCAGGAACTGCTGGAAGCCGAAAAACGCATCCACGAACGCTATGAGTGGCTGCACATTGCCAACGACTATGTCTCGGCAATCCTGTTCCTGGTCGGCAGTGTCCTGTTCCTGTGGGAGTCCTGGCAGACGGTGGCCACCTGGTTCTTCATTATCGGCAGCGTGTTCTTCCTGTTCGCGCCGATCCTGCGCACCCTGAACAAGCGCTACGTGAGAAACCTGCGGAAAGGACCGATTCACTGGTAGGGGCCTGGCTGAGGTAGAATGGCCGCCACTTTTTCCCGAACGGACAGAATTGCCAATGCCTGACTTTAACGAACTCGACCTGCGCCCGGAGCTGCTGCGCAACCTGGACTCGCTCGGCTACAACGCCATGACCGAGATCCAGGCGGCGAGCCTGCCCCGTATCCTGGCCGGCCGTGACCTGATAGCCCAGGCGCGGACCGGCTCCGGCAAGACGGCCGCGTTCGGGCTGGGCGTGTTGCAAAAGCTTCGTGTCGAGCGATTCTGCGTGCAGACGCTGATCCTGTGTCCCACCCGCGAGCTGGCGGACCAGGTGGCGGGCGAGCTTCGCAAACTGGCCCGGGCCGTCCACAACGTCAAGATCCTCACCCTGTGCGGCGGCATGCCCATCGGGCCCCAGATCGGCTCGCTGGAACATGGCGCGCACATCGTGGTGGGCACGCCGGGGCGCATTTCGGATCACCTGCGCAAAGGCACCCTGAAGCTCGATCGCGTCAGCACGCTGGTTCTGGACGAGGCCGACCGGATGCTCGACATGGGCTTCCAGGAACAGCTCGACGCGATCGTTGCCGAAGTCCCCCAGGATCGTCAGACCCTGCTGTTCAGCGCCACCTATCCGGAGGCCATCGAGGCGATTGCCGGCCGCATCATGCGGCAACCCGAGCGCGTCGAGATCGAAGCGTCTCACAGTCAGGGCTCGATCGATCAGGCGTTCTTCCCGGTAAAAGACGATGACCAGCGTCTGGAAGGGCTGCGCCTGTTGTTGATGAAGCATCGTCCCGATTCGGCCATCGTCTTCTGCAACACAAAGCGCGAGACCGACGCCGTGGCGGACGCCCTGCGCAGCTACGGTTTCACCGCACTGGCCCTGCACGGGGATCTTGAGCAGAAAGCCCGTGACCTGATGCTGATCCGCTTCGCCAACCGCAGCGCCACCGTGCTGGTGGCCACGGACGTGGCGGCCCGGGGGCTGGACATCGACAACCTCGACGCGGTGTTCAACTACCACGTGGCGCGCGACCTGGACGTGCACATACACCGGGTTGGCCGCACCGGTCGCGCCGGCAATCGCGGCCGGGCCTTTACCTTTTTCTCCGAGAAAGAGCGTCACAAGGTCGAGGCGCTGGCAGAGCGCACCGGGCAGACGATCAGGGAATCGTCGCTGCCGGCCGGCAACCAGCGCCATCAGACGTCCTACAAGCCGCCGATGGTCACCCTGCAGATTGACGGTGGCAAAAAGCAGAAGGTTCGCCCGGGCGATATTCTCGGTGCCCTGACCGGTGAGTCCGGTGTCCCCGGCAAGTCCGTGGGCAAGATCAACGTGATGGACAACAGCGCTTGCGTGGCCGTCGAACGATCCCATTCAAAACAGGCGCTTGAAAAGCTTTCTTCAGGTAAAATGAAAGGACGGTCCTTCCGCGCGCGCCGCATCTGACGGGCCGCCCGGTAACGGACACCCGGGCCATTCACACCAGCGACCCGATTGGGCCCGGTTGGAACTGGGCTCGATGGGCCGTTGTGTTACACTTCGGCGTTAATTTTTCACTCGCGAATTCAGCATGCGGTTTCAAGCGCCAGAGAGTCTCTCCGAACAGATTGCACAGCATCTCGGACAACGCATCATCGTCGGCCAGATGCAGCCCGGTGACCGGATCCAGGAACTGCGGATCGCCGGTGAACTCAACGTCAGCCGCGGTTCGGTTCGCGAGGCGTTGCTGATTCTGGAACGTCGCCACCTGATCGACATCTATCCGCGCAAGGGTGCGGTGGTGTCGGCCCTGACGCCGACCGCGGTCAACGGCCTTTACGATGTGTATATCGAACTGTTGGCCATGCTCGCGCGCCGCGTGGTGGAGCTGACCGAAGGCGCCGATCTGATGCCGCTGGTGGAGCGCATGCGGGCGCTCGACGAGCTGGTGGTGTCCGCCGGGGACGATCACGAGCGCATCATTGAAGGCGGGTTCGAGCTGATGCGTCACGCCTTTGGCATCGCCGACAACCCGTTCCTCGAAGAGACGCTGGAAAACTTCCGGCCGGCGATCAGCCGGACCTATTACCTGGCGATGGCCCGTTTCCGGGAAGAGGTGGGCGAAACCCGGCGGCTGTTCCAGACGCTGGCCAGGGCGGCGCTGGATCGCGATGCCGACGCCCTGGCCGGTGCCATTCGTCACTTCGGCGAGCACCAGCGCAGCCTGGTACTGAAAACCTTGAATTCAGAAATGGACGCTTCAGCCCAGACGGGATAAGCAGGACGACAACGAGCAGGACAACGGGCGGCTATGCGTCTCAAGTCAATCAAGCTGGCAGGTTTCAAGTCATTCGTCGATCCCACGACCGTACCTTTCCCGTCCAACATGACGGCGGTGGTGGGGCCCAATGGCTGTGGTAAATCCAACATCATCGACGCCGTGCGCTGGGTTATGGGGGAAAGCTCCGCCAAGTACCTGCGCGGCGAGTCCATGACGGACGTCATCTTCAACGGCTCCAGCGCCCGCAAGCCGGTGGGCCAGGCCTCCATCGAACTGGTGTTCGACAACGCCGACGGCTCCGCGCCGGGTGAGTACGCGGCGTTCGCGGAGATATCGGTCAAGCGCCGGGTGTCCCGGGAAGGGCAGTCCGACTACTTCCTCAACGGCTCCAAATGCCGCCGCCGGGACATCACCGATCTGTTTATGGGCACCGGTCTGGGGCCGCGCAGCTACGCCATCATCGAGCAGGGCATGATCTCGCGTCTGATCGAGGCCAAGCCAGAAGAACTGCGGGTGTACATCGAGGAAGCCGCCGGCATCTCCAAGTACAAGGAGCGCCGCCGTGAGACCGAAAACCGCATCCGCCGCACCAATGAAAACCTGGAACGCCTGACCGATCTGCGCGAGGAACTGGATCGCCAGCTCCAGCACCTCCAGCGTCAGGCCCAGGCCGCCGAGCGTTACAAGACCCTCAAGCAGGAAGAACGCCAGAAAAAGGCGGAACTGACGGTGCTGCGCTGGCAGGCCCTCGACCAGCAACTGCAGTACGGCCGCGAAAAGATCAGCGAGACCGAGCTGGAGCTGGAGCGCCTGCTGACCGAGCGTGTTTCCCTGGAAACCCGGCTGGAAGGCCTGCGCGAGGACCACCAGGACCGCACCGAACATTTCAACCGCGCCCAGGCCCGTTATTATGAGGCCGGTGCGGACATCGCCCGCATCGAACAGAGCCTGGAACACCAGCGCGAGCGCTCGCGGCAGATGGCCGCCGAGCTGGATCAGGCCCTGGCCAACCAGCGGGAGCTGGCCGAAGAGCTGGGCAGCGATGAGGAAAAGCTGAACCACGCCGCCGAAGAGCTGGCCATGCTGGAGCCGGAACAGGAAGAGCTGGCGGCCCGGTCCGAGGCGTCGGCGGACGCGTTGCAGTCCGCGGAACAGGCGATGGGTGAGTGGCAACAGGAGTGGGAGAGCTTCAGCAGCCGCTCCGCCGAAGCCCGTCAGCGTGCCGAGCTGGCCCAGTCCCGCATCCGCGCCACCGAAGACGCCATCGACAGCCTCAAGACCCGCCTCCAGCGCCTGACCGATGAACGTCAACTGCTGGAAGGCCAGATCGACCGTCAGGAGCTGGACGATCTGCGTGAACAGCGCGCCATGCTGGAACTGCGTCGTGAGGAGGCCCAGGCCCAGATCGAAACGGCGGGCAGCGATCTCCAGGAAGCCCGGGATGCCCAGGTGGAAGCCGAGACGGAAAGCCACGAACTGCGTGAGCAGCTGCAGACCGCCCGGGCCAACCTGACGTCCCAGGAAGCCCTGCTGGCCGAGCAACTGGGCAGCAACGACGATGCCCTGCAGGCGTGGCTGGAGTCCCAGTCACTGGCGGGAAAACCCCGCTACGCCCAGCAGATCAAGGCGTCCAGTGACTGGTCTTTCGCCGTGGAGCAGGTATTGGGCAGCTTTACTCAGAGTGTGTGCGTCGATGCCGTCGACGCGTTCAGCGATTTGCTGGACGGAGCGCCGCGCGGCCTGTCCCTGATGACGGCGGCGCCGGGCGCGGGCGAGGCCACGACGGGCCGGCTGTCGGCGGAAGTCAGCCAGTCCGGCGGGCTGCACGGGTTCCTCGACAGCATCCACACCGCCGCAACCCTCGACGAGGCCCTGGCGCGCCGCGACAATCTGGCGCCGCACGAAACCATCCTCACCCGCGATGGCGTCTGGCTGGGTCGCCACTGGCTCAAGACGCCGGAGTCCGCCGAAGGGCAGGTGGGTGTCATTGAGCGTCAGGAGAAGGTCGACGGGTTGCGGGCCGAGGTGGATTCCCTGAGCCAGCGCTGGGAAAGCGCCAGCGCGCGCCTGGCTGATCTCAAGGAGCGCACCCAGGACGCGGAGCTGCGCCGGGACGAGGCCCAGCAACAGGTTTCGGAAGTGGATCGCGAGCTGAGCGATATCGGCTCGCGCATGAGTGGCCTGGAAGCTCGCGCCGAGCAGATTGAGTCGCGGCTGTCCCGGATCGACGAGGACTCCGCCGACGTCCGCGAGCAACAGGAAGACGAGCTGGCCAAGTTGGAGGAAGTGCGTGCGGTCTGGCAGGAGGCGCTGAATGCCACCGAGGACCACGCTAACGAGAAGGAATCGCTGCTCAGCCGGCGTGATTCGGTCCGCGAAAAACTCGACGAAATGCGCCACCAGGCCCGCCACGACCGGGATCACGCCCACCAGGTGGAGCTGCAGGTGCAGTCGCTGCAAAGCCAGCACAGCGGCCTCAAACAGACCCTGGATCGCATGCAGCTACAGAAGGAGCGCCTGGAAGAGCGCATCATGGTGCTGCGCGAGAACCGCGAGGTGGCTGAGGAGCCGATCGAAGACCTGGCCATGCAGTTGGAAGGCTTGCTAGATCGTCGCCTCGCCGAGGAAGAAAAACTCGGCCAGGCCCGGGACTCGCTGGAGGAAATCGACCGCGAAGTGCGGGAGCTGGAGCAGGGCCGGAGCAAGGCGGAACACCGGATTCAGGACGTCCGCGCCACGCTTGAGAAAGCCAAGATGGAATCCCAGGCGCTGGAGATCCGTGCCAGCAACTACCTTGAGCAGTTGCAGGAGCTGGACGTCAAACTGGCGGAAATTCTCGAAACCCTGCCAGAGGAAGCCAGCGAAAAGGACTGGGCCGACGAACTGGAGAAAATCGGCAACCGCATTCAGCGCCTCGGCGCGATCAACCTCGCGGCCATCGACGAGTACCAGGTCCAGAGCGAACGCAAGACCTACCTGGATTCCCAGCACGAGGATCTGATGGAAGCGCTGGAGACGCTGGAGTCGGCGATCCGCAAGATCGACCGGGAAACCCGGCAGCGCTTCAAGGAAACCTTCGACAAGGTCAACGGCGGCCTGCAGGCGCTGTTCCCCAAGGTGTTTGGCGGCGGCAGCGCGAGCCTGGAGTTGACCGGCGAAGACCTGCTGGAAACCGGGGTGGCCATCATGGCGCGCCCGCCGGGCAAAAAGAACAGCACCATTCACCTGCTGTCGGGCGGGGAGAAGGCGCTGACCGCCATTGCGCTGGTGTTCTCGATCTTCCAGCTCAACCCGGCGCCGTTCTGTATGCTCGACGAGGTGGACGCGCCGCTCGACGACGCAAACGTCGGCCGCTACGCCAACATGGTGAAGGAAATGTCCTCCCAGGTGCAGTTCATCTACATTTCCCACAACAAGATCGCCATGGAAATGGCGGATCAACTGATGGGGGTGACCATGCACGAACCTGGCTGTTCGCGACTGGTATCGGTGGACGTGGAAGAGGCTGCCGCGCTCGCCGAGGCCTGACGAATCAAGGAATTGGCGGCAATAGTTGCAATCTGCTGTCAAATTTATGCCGTTACGGATGACAAACCCGCCATGTGGCGGGCTGGCGCGTTGTATTCCTGACACTCATTGCTTAGAGTATTCAGGAGCCGACGGGCGCCAGCAGGGCATTGTCCAACGCCAGCAGGATGTTGTTTATAGATACGTTTGTAGACCGGCAAACGAATGATCCGTGAATGCGATCGCTAAATGATTGCGTAACGGTATCCGCCGACCGTTTTCACAGCATCCTGTTCCGGCAAACGCCTGATGTCACCGTAAAGGATTAGAAGAACCAACAGGACCGCATTTCTATGTCTCTGCGTGAATGGTTAATTGCCATTGGAGCCTTGATTATTCTGGGTATTGTTATCGACGGCGTGCGTCGCATGCGCCGTGCCCGGAAGGAGGCCATCGCTATCTCCAATGGCATGGGTGCCGACGATATCGACGGCTCGCCCATCGACGAAGAATTCAACCCCGAACTGCCTAACGGCGGATCCCGCCCGGTGACGGCGGATACCCTCGAAGAACGCGGCTACGTGCGCCAGGCGCACAAGTCCCGGTTTGGCCCCAAGCGCCAGAAGCCCACGCGGCCGGTGGTGGACGCGCGACCTGAGTCGGTCCCTGAAGTGACCGATACCGTCGCGGACGATGAATCCTTTAAAGAGACTACGGCGGACATGGCACCGTCACCCGGCGGCTACGAGGCCGATGAGGTGTACGAGGCCGATGCGGTTTACGAGGAGCCGGTGGAGCACATGAGCGCCGTCGACGAGGCGCCCGATGATTATGCCGGCGGCTGGGACGAGCCGGAGGATGAACGCTTCGAAGAGCCGGTTGCCGAAAGCGCGCCGCAAGCCCCGGAGCCCGAATTCGAGCCTGAACCGGCGGTTCAGCCCACGGTGGAAGACGACACCGCCAGTCGGCACACGGCGGGTCCCCACGCCGTGGACAGTGACGCACCCAAGGCCGGGGCCAACCGTCCCGATGCCCAGGAAGTCATCGTCATCAACGTTTTGTCCCGTCAGGACAAGGCGTTCGAAGGACCGGCGCTGCGCAAGCTGTTCGAGGCCTGCGGCCTGGAGTTTGGCGACATGGACATCTACCACCGCCACGAGGAAAGCGACACCCGCAGCCCGGTCCAGTTCAGCGTCGCCAGCGCTGTTGAGCCGGGCACGTTCCGGCCCGAAGACATGAAGACCATGAGCACACCGGGCATCAGCTTCTTCATGAGCATGCCGGGGCCCTCGGATTCGCTCAAGGCGTTCGAGTTCATGCTGGAAACCGCACAGTGCGTGGTGCATAACCTCGGTGGCGAAATGAAGGACGAGCGCCGCAGTGTGATGACGCCGCAAACCATTGAGCATTGTCGACAGCGCATCCGGGAGTTCGAGCGCAAACGGCGCTCCAAGCGGGTAGGCTGACGCGACGACTGCAGGAATACCCCGAGAATATGCCATAATGCCCGGTTTTGACCGGGCATTTTTGTGACAGGCGGAAAGACATGACAGATTCAGTGGCTCAGCGTATTGAGCAGTTGCGCACCGAGATCGACGACCACAACTATCGCTATTACGTGCTCGACGAGCCGGCGGTTCCGGACGCCACCTACGACCGTTTGTTGCGGGAGCTGCAAAGCCTGGAGGCTGAACACCCGGAACTGGTCACGCCCGAGTCGCCCACCCAGCGTGTGGGCGCAATGCCCTCCAACACCTTCGCCGAGGTCGCGCACCGGGTGCCCATGCTGTCCCTCGACAATGCCTTCAGCGCGGAAGAGCTGGAGGACTTCGATCGTCGAGTGCGCGATCGTCTCAAGCGCGAGGAGCCGGTGGAATACGTGTCCGAGCCCAAACTCGACGGTCTGGCGGTCAGCCTGGTCTATGAGAACGGCGCGCTGATCCGCGCCGCCACACGGGGCGACGGCTACACCGGCGAGGATATTACCGCCAACGTCCGCACCATTCCTTCGGTGCCACTCAAGCTTCGGGGCAAAGGCTATCCGGAGACCCTGGAGGTGCGTGGTGAGGTCTACATGCCCAAGGCCGGTTTCGAGAAGCTCAACGTCGACCTGGCCAACCGCGGCGAAAAGACGTTTGTGAACCCCCGCAATGCCGCCGCCGGCAGTCTGCGCCAGAAAGACGCGCGGGTCACCGCCCGCCGCCCGCTGGAACTGTGCACCTACAGCGTCGCCGTGGACGACGAGACGGTTCTGCCCGGGTTCCACTGGGACTGTCTGCAGAAGCTGAAGGAATGGGGTTTCCGCATCAACCCGGAGATGCGCAAGGCAGTGGGTGTCGAGGCTTGCGAAAAGGCATACGAGACGCTGATGGAGCGCCGCAACGATTTGGCCTATGAGATCGACGGCGTCGTCTTCAAAGTCAACGATCTGGCCCTGCAGCAGGCGCTGGGCTTCGTGTCCCGCGCACCGCGCTGGGCCATCGCCTACAAGTTTCCCGCGCAGGAAGAAATGACCGTCGTCGAGGCGGTGGAGTTCCAGGTAGGCAGGACCGGCGCGGTGACGCCGGTGGCACGTCTCAAGCCTGTCTTTGTCGGCGGTGTGACGGTGAGCAATGCCACCCTGCACAACATGGACGAAATCGAGCGGCTGGACCTGCACGTGGGCGACACGGTCTTCATCCGTCGCGCCGGCGATGTGATCCCCCAGGTGGTCAAGGTGGTGCCGGAGAAACGCCCGAAAGACGCGCCCACCGTAACGCGTCCGGAGCATTGCCCGATTTGCGGCTCCGAGGTGGTCCAGTTGGAGGGCGAGGTGGTCGCCCGCTGTACCGGTGGTCTCTACTGTGGTGCCCAACAGCGTGAAGCCATCCGCCACTATGGTTCACGCCGTGCCCTCGACATCGAGGGGCTGGGTGAGAAGTGGATCGATATCCTGGTGGACCGGGGCATGGTCAAGACCGTCGCCGACCTCTATTCGCTGACGGTCGACGACCTGAAAACCCTGGACCGCATGGGCGAGAAGTCGGCCAGCAACCTGGTCAACGCCATCGCTGAATCCCGGCACCCGGAGCTGTGGCGCTTTATCTACGCCCTCGGTATCCGAGAGGTGGGCGAGGCCACGGCCAAGGGATTGGCATCCCACTTTGGTGATCTGCCCCCGATCATGGAGGCCGACCAGGAAGCCCTGGTGGAGGTGCCGGACGTGGGACCGATTGTCGCCGGTCACATCCGCCTGTTCTTCGAGCAGCCCCACAACCAGGAAATCCTCGACGCCCTCAAGGATGCGGGCGTGCAGTGGCAGACCCTGGAGCCGTCGGCCGCCCCGAAACCGCTGAAGGGACAGACGTTCGTACTCACCGGCACGCTGTCGGAAATGACCCGGGAAGAGGCCAAGGAGCGCCTGGAAGCCCTGGGTGCCAAGGTGTCCGGCAGCGTTTCCAAAAAAACCAGCTATGTGGTGGCCGGCGAGGCGGCCGGCTCCAAGCTGACCAAGGCCGAATCCCTGAGTATAGCTGTGATGGATGAGAGCGAGTTCCAGGGATTCCTCGAAGAGCAGGGTGGTTAGTATCCCGTCCGGACAGGCCACGATGCGAGCCCAGCGCGCATTGTGGCCGCCATCCCTCCAATCTGAGAACTCGCGCAGATAGCGCGCCCACCGAATTCTTTACCATGAACCGGAAATGTAACGGCCTGTAACGAGCATCGCCCAGACGCAATGCCGGCCGTTGGCACAATAACAATACCGGCCATGGATGATTGAATGCGCGCCAACCGCCCGTCTCGCCCCGAGCCTGTCTGCTTTCTCAAGCCCGCCCGGCACCGGACTGTTTTCCGTCTGGTGCTGCCCACACTGATGGCCGCCGTCCTGCTGGGCGGCTGCCGCACGGAAAAGTCCTCCGACGCGCCCACCATTATCGGTACGCCACCGGCTACTGCTTACCTCGGTGTGGAATACGCATACAACTTCGGCGCCTATGGTGGCGACCGGATTCTCGATTATTCCCTGACCAACGCGCCGGCCTGGCTGGGGCTGGAGGACACCAGCAACAAGGCGCGCCAGGGCATCATCCTGCGCGGCGTGCCCGGTGTGACCGGCGGCGGACGCGGCGAGGCGGATCTGGGCGCCCACGACAACATCAATCTCACCACCACCGACGGCGGACGGGTGGGCGTCGAGGCGTTCGACATCGACGTCCAGGAAAATACAGTGTCCATCGCCGCGCCGGACTACACCGAAGGCGAAACCGGGGCGGCCATTGAGGGAGCCGGCGAAGGTGAGATCTGCGCCATGCCGGACATGTCCGGCACCGGCCGCCACGAAGTGACCTATGATCTGTACAACGAAGACGGCAGCGCCTCCGGCGATACCGAGAGCCGGGTGCTGGAAACACGCCCGGTGCTGGTTACCGTGCGTCTGGCTGAGCCGTCGGTCCTGGCGACCAGGCTGGTCTTTGAATTGGAGAGCGACTTTGATCCGGCCGACTGCGATGGCGGCGCGGACGGCCAGGCCTGCGAATTCTCGACCGAGAACCTGCAGCTGGTGCAACTGGGCAAGGACGTGGTCCTCGCCGGCAATCGCAACGGCAGTGGTACCCGCGAACGTCTGCCTCAGCCGGATTATGTCGAGGTGATCGACGACACGTCGGGCGTACTCACCGTTCCGCCGGGGATCACGGAATGTTTCATCCGCCTCGAAGTCGTCGACGATCCGTTTCCCGAGCCGACCGAGCATTTCCGACTGGCCCTGACTGAGGTCCGTGAGGGCCTGGTGTCCCTGGGCAGTGACGGTAATGGCCTGGGCGAGGCCCTGAGCATTTCCGATAACGCGCCGACGGTGAATTTCCAGTCGCTGAAAGGGCATGCGGCCAGTGCCCTGAACGAAGGTGCGACCGGACGCTTCCAGGCGGTGCTGGATCGCGGCGACGCCCCCGCGTCGCAAGCCTATTCGGTGCGTCTGTTCAATGACCCGGACGTGGCCGAAGCCGGTGCCGCGGATTTCGAGTTCCGGGTGCCCGACCCGGAGGCTCCGGAGACCTTCGTCGCCGGCACCGAGCTGACCTTTCCGGCCAACGAGGATACCGCGTACTTCGAGGTGGCCGCGGTTGACGATTCGGCAGCACCGCCGGCGTCCGAGGACCCGGCCGGGGACGGCCCGGATAATGGCGACGAATTCCTGTCGGTCACGGTCGACGCCAGCTACCAGAACGGGCGCGCCTTCTACGCGTCGGCCGGTACGCCGCTGACGCTGTGGCTCAATGAACTGACATCCCCGCTTCTGGTGGGCGATGCGGCGGCGGGCAGTGTGCCGTCGGATCTGGTGGTGGGGGATAACGGTCGTGTCTTTGTCGCCAGTTCCCTCCATGACGACGCCAGCGGAGAATACTACGCCACGCTGGATATCTACGACCGGTTCGGTGGCAGCGCCCCGGAGCAGACGTTGACGGTGGCGACCGGCAGCACGGTGGCGCCGGAGCCGCGCCTGGCGTTCGCCCAGCGGGTGATTGAAGCGGGTTCGGAGAAGCGTATCCGCCGCTCGCTGGTGATGGCGTTCCGTACGGACGGCGCCGTGCCGGGAGCGACCAGCCGCGGCGGTCTCGACCAGGCGGTCTATCTGTACCGGCGCGATGCCGACGAGCCGGGCTACACGGAAGTCTGGCACCGACAGGACGGCACCGCTGTTGACGAGAAGCCGCTGGCAATCCGCCTAAACACCTCGGACCAGATTTTCCTTGCCGGCGAGACAACCGGCGCCTGGCCCGGGCAAAGCCGGCGTGGCGGCGTGGACGTCTTCGTGCAGCGCATCGACACGGTCACCAACAACGGTGTCGAGGCTCCGGAAACCGCCTGGACCCACCAGCAGGGCTCGGGCGCCGCAGACGGTCTGACCGGGCTGGGCGTCGACAATCTCACCACCACGCTGACCGGCACCACGCTGGGACAGATCGGCAACCAGACGCCACTGGGCGGGCGCGACCTGTTCCTGTCCAAGGTGACGGGGGCGGGCAGCGACGACGCCACGACGAGCCAGGTCGGTACCGCCCGCGGCGACACCGCGAACGCCGCTGAAATTGATGATGCGTTTGCGTGGCTGGTCGGCGACGGGGCCTTTGGCTACTCGCAGCACATCGACGAGTCCGAGTACGTGGCTGAGCTGGTGGCGGGTGCCGACGCGCGTTCCGGCACCGGCTATGTGCTGACCTATGAGCTGGATGGCACGTTCGATTCGGCGCTGACGCTCAACGATGGCGACGATCTGTCCGATGAGCGTTGGTCGGCCGCCACCGGGTTTGACGGCGACCTCATCATCGGGGGACACAGCAGCGGCGCCTTCGTCGAGGGTTCCGGCGGCGGGCTGATCCTGGCACGCGTTGGCCGCGAGGAGCAGGTCGTGATCGAGGAAAACGAAGACGACCCGGACTCGCCGATCGAGCACCGCTTCGGGCGCCTGCTGGAGCGGGGGCGGGACCAGTATCCGTCGCTGGGCATCGGTGCCCGACTGGAACGTCTGGCGGTTTACGAAAACGCTGAGATCACGGCGTTGGTATCACGTAACGCCGGCGGCAGGATCTATGAAGTGCTGCTGTTCAATGGTGATGGCGAGTGGCTTAACCCACCTTAGGGCGGGCTGTTCAGACGTTGCCGGCCTGGGCGCTGCTCTCCGCGTAAAGACGCAGGAAGTCGCGGCCGGTGACGATGCCTTGCGGATTGGAGCCCGGGCCGATGACCAGCGCCGCGTCCAGGCGGTGGGCGAGCATCATGCGGGCGAGCTGATGGGCGTCGGTCTCCGGAGTGGCCGTGAGGAAGGCGGGCAGTTCCACGCTGGCGAAGCGAATCAGGCGGTCGTCTTCCGGTTGTTCGCGCAGCCAGTGCAGCATCCAGCGGTCGCTGATCAGCCCGGCGACGCGCTCGTCGGACACGATGGCCAGGTGATGGATGTCGAAGCGCTCCATCAGTTCGAATCCCTCGCGGAAGGTGGCGCTGGCCGGCAGGGTGTGGACGTGCTCGGTGGCCATGCGGGAAACCGGAATGTAGGCACCGCTTTCCGGATCGCTGGACTGGGTCTGCTCGCCGTATTCGTTGATGGCTCGCTGTGCGGCGGCCTGGCGCTGCTGGGTTTCTACCACGTCCACGGGGTCGTTGCGGCTCTCATGGGCGGGTTGGGACTCGTTCAGCTCATCGACGGTACCGATACCCTGGCCGCGGTAGACCTCGGGCAGGCGGGTTGGCTGGGGGCGTCCGGGTTCACTGACAAATATGGGCATAGGCCATCCTCACTGACTGCAGGCAAGGGGATGCAACCCCGTTGGATACCTTATCGGCGAATGGCGCCAAAAATGAACGACTTTATCGTAACAATCAGAAACGTGGCTCGAATCGTTGCGAAATTCGCCGGAATGCAGTCCAGGGCGCATGGCGGTCATCAAGTGTTCGACTCCCAGCAGCGCGCCAGGTTCAGTCTGCCGCTCAAATCGATCTCAAGACAACTGGGGTGGGCCGTCATCCGGTCCACCAGCCACTCGGCCAGCAACGGAGCCAGGGCGAAACCCTTGCTGCCCAGGCCGGTAAGGACGTAGAGCCCGTCCGGCTGATCGCCCACGGCGCCGGCGACGGGCTGGTAATCGTGAGTCGTGCAGCGGAAGGCGACCCGGCCGCGAATTTGATCGGCAGCAGGTGCGTCGTGACCCCAGAGGTCCGGAAGCCACTGGCTCAGTTTGTCCAGGTTTTCCTGGTGAGACACGGCCGAGACGGCCGGGTTCGCGTCACGCAGGTCAAAGGTCGCGCCGGTGACGGCCCAGCCCTGATGCGCCGGATTGAGGTAGCTGGGCCCGCAGACCACTACCTCGGGGCCGGCCGCGAAGGCTTGCTCCGGGAGCTGGCTGACCTGGCCGCGTATGGGTTTGAAGCGATAGCCGGTTTCTCCCGGCAGCAGACTTTCGATCCGGTGTCCGGCGGCGAGCACGACTTGCGGGGCCGCAGCCTCGAAGCCGTCGGTGGTTGTGACGCGCCAATGCTCGCCATCGTGCGCCAGGGTTTCCACGGTGGCGTTGAAACGGCAGCGGATCGACGGGTGATCGAGCAGACATTGGCAGACACGCCGCGGCGCCAGCCAGCCGCTGCCCGGGAACCAGAGCCCGGCGTGCGCGATGGGCACGCCGCTCAGTTGGCTCGCCTCGTCAGCGGTGACCGGGCGCAGCACCTCGGCCGGATAGTGGTTGCGCGAAATGAAACGGCTCTGCCGGGACGCTTCCTGCTCGGTGGCGGCGATTTGCAGTAGCCCGGTCGGGTGCCAGAACGGCTCGGTATCGCCGGCCAGTGGGCTGTATCGGGCGTAGGTGCGTTGGGCGTGGAGCAGGGCGGCCAGGGCGAGGCGGGTCTCCGGCGTCCGATCGATGCCGAGCTTCACGTAGAGCGCGGCCTGGGGGTTGCCGGAAGCCGCGTCCCCGGGGCCGTCCCCGGCGGCCAGGACCTCGACCTCGTATCCACGTTCGGCCAGGTTACGCGCGGTGAGGGCGCCCGCGATACCGGCGCCGACGACAATGGCACGAGGACGCTCAGACGCCTTGTGATCAACGACGTCGCCCGGACGAAAGCAGCCGACCAGCATGTCCCGCTTGCGGCCATAGCCCGGCGTCTTGCGCATCTCGAAGCCGACGGCCTGCAGGCCCCGGCGCACGGCCCCGACGGCGGTGAAAGTGGCCACGGTGGTGCCCGGCTTGCTGTGTGTGGCGACGGCGTCGATCAGGCGGTCAACCCACAGGTCCGGATTCAGGGCCGGGGCGAAACCGTCCAGGAACCAGGCGTCGGCGGTGAAGTCCAGGCTCTGCCAGGCCTCCAGCGCTTCGCCCTGGTAGAGCGTCAGGCGCACGCGGCCGCCGTCGAAAACGAGCCGGTGAGTGCCGCTGATCAAAGCGGGGTACTGGTCGAGCAGTTCCGCGCTGAGTGGCGCCAGTTCCGGCCACAGTTCGAGCGCCTGGGTCAGGTCTTCGTGGGTCAGCGGAAACCGCTCGGCCGTGACGAAATGCAGGTTGGCGTCGGCCGGCGCGTGGTTGCGCCAGGCCTGCCAGGTGGCGAGGAAATTCAGCCCGGTGCCGAAGCCGGTTTCGGCGACGACAAAGCTGTCGCCGTTGCCGAGGTTGGCAAAACGGCGGTCCAACTGATTGTGGCCAAGGAACACATAGCGCGTCTCCTCCAGACCGTTGTCACGACTGAAGTAGACGTCACCGAAACGCCGGGAGACCGGCTGGCCGTCGCGCCATTCGATGTCCGCCGACTCGATCGCCGGGCCGGCTGACGGCGGGCTGAGGCGAGACGGATTGGGACGAGAAGGCTTGGTGCGAGACGTGCTCTCGCTCATTCCGGAGCGTTCTCCGCAGCAACCACCGTGGCGGAGCGGATGATGACGGGCTCGGTCGGTGCATTCGCCATCATGCCCTTGCGCTCGGTGGGGAGCGAAGCAATGGCGTCGACTGCGCCCATGCCTTCGATCACCGTGCCAAATACGGTGTAGCCCGCGCCGCGAACGCCTTTGTTCAGGTATTCGTTGTCGACCAGGTTGATGAAGAACTGGGAGGTGGCTGAATCGGGATCGTTGGTCCGGGCCATCGCAACCGAGCCGCGCACGTTGCCGAAGGTCGAGCTGGCCTCGTTGGCCACTGGATCGCGGGTCGCCTTGCGCTGCAGGTCCGGTGTGAAGCCGCCGCCCTGGACCATGAAGCCGGGGATGACACGATGGAAAACGGTGCCGTCGTAGAAGCCGGACTCAACGTATTGGAGGAAATTATCGACGGTCTGTGGGGCCACGTCGGGACGCAGGCGCAGAGTAATCACGCCCTCGGTGGTGTCCAGCCGCACAATCGGCATCTCGCCGTTCTGCGCCTGGGCCGCACCGAAACCACCGAGACTCAGCATCAGGGTCAGGATGAAGCGGAATGCGGTCACAGAAACCGAGTCTTTTACGCGTTTTTTCAGGGCCGGAATCGTCAAGGTGGCGTCCTCGTGCTTGGCTGTAGGAATGCAGCGGAGTGTACCAAATTTCCGGTGACAGGACGGCCCGGCCTTGGCAACAAGGCGCATCGCACAGGAGCGACACACGGAGGGGACAGTGAACACGAGGCAGGCTTATCAGGATAAATCCCGACTGGGTCGGCTGCTGGTCAATCGCGGATACCTCAGCGAAGGGCAGCTGACACAGGCGCTGGAAACGCAGCGCGCGTCCGGACGGTTACTGGGTGAGGTGGTGGTGGCGTCCGGCTGGCTGACGCACCGGGAACTGGAACGGGTCCTGCGGCAACAGCGCCGTTACCGGCGCACGGCCGCGTGGTTTGCGGTTGTCACCTTGCCGCTGCAGCCTGTGGTCACGCTTGCTGCAGTGGCGCCGGACCGTTCTGAAGCGGCGCCCGTCGGCCAGATCATGAACCCTGAGCGCGGCTTCCAGCCATTGAGCGACCGTGAAATGCAGGCTGCTGCCGGGCAGGGTAGCGACACCCTGAAGGCCCGGATCGAAGCCGTGGCCAACCTGGGGCAGGCCGCGCAGGGTGAGGAGGTGGATGCCGTCGAGGGTCTCAAGTTGCTGGCGCACACCTTCGTGCCGGTGTTGAATTTTCTTGAGGCTGACGTGACCGTCTCCGGCGTCCATTACCGGCCGGGCAGTCCGCGGATCCGGATTCAGCCGGATGGCGGGGTGCGCCTGGCACTGCCGGAGCGGATCGAGCGTATCAGTCTGACCGATATCCGGGTGACGAACGGAACCGGCCCCACGTTGGGCAACATCGGTCTGCACGACATCCGTTTTTCGCCGGACTCAAAGATGACGATCTACGTGCGCGACTGATCTCGCTTGCGTGCCGATGCAGGTGTTGGGGGAGGCGATCAGTGTCGCCAGCGGAAGGGAAAAAGACGTCGCGGATAACGAGAAAAGCCGGCAACAGGGCCGGCTTTTCTTTTGTGTTCACACCCGGTGGCGGTTCAGGCGCTGGCCAGGACCGTCTTGTGGCTGACGGCTGAGGACTGGCCGGAAGAGCTGTACAGTTTGGCCTGGTCCGAGCAGCCCCGGAAAATCTCATTCAGGCGGCCAAGGCGCTGTTGCAGGTGTCCAATGATTCGGCCATTAACCTGGTTGAGGCGCTGGCAGGCCTTGAGACGGTTTTCCGCGTCCTGCCAGAGCGTGGTCAGTTCCTCGATGCCGGCGCTGCGGATGAACGTGGACGGTTGTCCGTTGCGCGGGTTGAAGCCCATCTGGACCAGAACGTGGATCTTTTGCTTGGCCCGTTCGCGGACGGAGGCGAGAAGCCGGTTCTTCTCCTGGGTCACGCTTTCCAGGCCATCCACATCGGAGGATTTGAGCAGCGACTTCTCCGAAGCCAGAACGCCTCCCAACTGCTCAAGCTGTTTGATGTCTTCTCTCAGAAGTTTCTTCAGTTCATCAATGGCGGCCATGATCTACTCACCCAAAAATGCTTTGATCCATATCAAGCATTTTCTGGGCCAGTTTCTCTGCATCCACTTTATAGCTGCCGTCAGCCAGGGCGGCCTTGATCTGCTCGACACGCTCGTCGTCGACTTCCGGGTAGCTGTTCATCTGCTCTTCCAGCTTCTTCAGGTCCCGGGCCTGGCTGCTCAGACTGACGCTGTCGGGCTGGGAGCTTTGGGTACGAGCCTGTTCGGTCGGCGTCGAGGGGCTTTTCGGCGCAGACTGCTCAGATACGTTCTGGTTGGTCTTGGTGTTGACGTGCCCCGGGCCAACGCCATTGAAATTAACGGACATATCGATACCTGCACATGGTGTGATCTAACCGGTTACATAATGTATCGGCCGGCTCCTGGGAAGCTTTAGCGACTTTTGACATTTTTTCGGCAGGTCGTTGCCGCTTCCAGGCAAGGCCTTGCCGCTCATACTGATGGTTGTGGCTACATCGGGACTTCGACGTGCCCGGGGCTGGTGACCAGCGCCCGCAGTGTCTTTTCTGAACGCAGGTTCTGTACCAGGACCTGCTCGCCTACGCGCCCATTACCCAGGGCCTTGCCGCGGGACTGGACGGCGATCGGTCCGCTGCGGGCGATAATAATAACATGGTCGCCCCGGGCCACGGCATCCGGCTGGGTCACGATATCCGGCGTGAACAGGGTGCCGGAACTGACCGAGCGACGGATTTCCATGCCCACGAGGGATTGGCTGTCGGTAATGGCGCCGCGCCGCGAGGCATTGATGACCACCGCCTGGGAGCGGATCATGCTCTCGGTGACCCGGGCGCCACGGCTCAGTGCACGCGCCGCCACCAGGGCCTGACCGCGGATTTCCATGGACACCGACAGGTACATGCGCCAGGGGCGCTGGCCCTGGCAGGAGACCTCCAGGGTGGGCTGGGTGGTCTGCATGGGATTGCTGGAGAAATCCACCGTCGGCCCATCCAGGCAGGCGGCAAGGTTGAGTCGGGAGTCCAGGTTGCCCAGACTGTAACTGACCTCGCGGCCTTCGGCCTGCTGCTCGCGGACGAACTGCTTCAGAAACTCGTGGGCGGCATCCCGTATCATCCGGGGCGTCGTTTTTTCGACGGCCGCCGCCTGGGACACGACCGTCAGGCCCAGCAGCAGAGACAAAATGTATACGCGCATTTTCGACAGTCTGTCCTATGCTTACGGTGAGTTTGGAACATGCAATGAGACGGAATTCGCCCTAGGCCCTATTGACGGCTTTCCGTCACCGTCGGAAGATGCGGGACCCTTTGGTGGTAATCTCGCAATAACCGTGCCGACTAAATGTTTCGGGATGTCCGACCTCGCGGGGTGAAACTGAGTACAAGACAGGTAACAGCGTATGGCCGGTGTATTGGACAGTGTTAATCAACGCACGCAGCTGGTGGGGCAAAACCGCCTTGAACTGCTGCTGTTCCGGTTGCGGGGGCGTCAGGTGTACGGCATCAACGTCTTCAAGGTGAAGGAGGTCCTGCAGTGTCCCAGGCTTTCCTCCATTCCCAGGAGCCGTTCGGTCGTACGTGGCGTGTCCCACATCCGTGGCGAAACCATTCCCATCATCGATCTCGGCCTGGCCATCGGCATGCCGGAGCTGCCGGCGTCGGATCTGGCGGAGAGTTTCGTGATCATTTCCGAGTACAACCGGCGCACCCAGGGTTTCCTGGTGGGTGGCGTGGACCGGATCGTCAACCTGAACTGGGAAGAGGTCTCGCCGCCGCCGAAAGGCGCCGGACGGGAGGTTTACCTCACGGCGGTCGCCCGCATCGACGATCAGCTGATTGAGATCATTGATGTTGAGAAGATCCTGGCCGAGGTATCGCCGCTGTCGGAAGACGTGGGCGAAGAGATGATTGGCCGGGGAGCGAGCAGCGACCGTTCCAGCACGCGTCCGGTGCTGGTGGTGGATGACTCAAGCGTCGCCCGGCGTCAGGTCGAGCGCTGCCTGACGGCGATTGGCCTGCAGGTGGTCGTACGTAATGACGGCAAGCAGGCGCTGGAATACTTGCGCGAACTGACCGCCGATGGTTCGGATGTTTCCGATCATCTGTCGCTGATCATTTCCGATGTGGAAATGCCGGAAATGGACGGTTACACCCTCGTGTCCCGCTGCAAGGAAAACCCGCAGCTGAGTTCCGTCTATATCATGCTTCACACCTCGCTGAGTGGCGTCTTCAACAAGGCCATGGTCCAGAAGGTGGGGGCAGACGACTTTATGGCCAAGTTCAGTCCCGACGAACTGGCTGAGCGCGTTATGGAAGTCATGGACAAGCTGTAACAGGCTACACCCGACCGGATGCACCGCAACTGCTGAGAGCTCATGAAATCAGAGATTACTCCCCAGGAATACGACGCCTTCAAGACTTTTTTGCAGGACGCCTGCGGCATACTGCTCGGTGAAAACAAGCAGTATCTGGTGAAGAGCCGGCTGCGCAAGATCCTGGAAGAAAACGGGTTTGATACGCTGGGAGGCCTGGTCAAACAGCTGCAACGACCGCGCGACCCGCTGCGTCAGGTGGTCATCGACGCCATGACCACCAACGAAACCCTCTGGTTTCGTGACACCCACCCGTTCCGCATCCTCACCGAACGACTGTTGCCGGAGCTGGCGGAGCAGAAGGGCGGCCAGCCTTTGCGCATCTGGTCCGCCGCCTGCTCGACCGGGCAGGAGCCGTACTCCATCGCCATGGCGATTGACGAGTTCCGCCGTCTCAAGCCGGGCAAACTGCGCGGTGACGTCAAAATCACCGCGACCGACATCTCCCGCAGCGTCCTCGACGTCGCCCGCAAGGGCGAGTACGAAATGCTCGCCATCGGCCGCGGCCTGTCCCCGGAACGCCAGCGCAACTTCTTCGCACCGTCCCCCAGCGGCGGCTGGCAGATCAAACCGGCCATCAAGAGCATGGTCGAGTTCAAGGAACTGAACCTGCTGGAGCGATACATGCTCGGCAAATTCGACCTCGTGTTCTGCCGCAACGTCCTGATCTATTTCTCCGCGGATCTCAAGAAAGACATCCTCACCCGCATGCACGGCGCCCTGAGCCCGGGCGGATACCTGATCCTGGGTGCTTCCGAATCCCTGAATGGATTGCCGGAGTACTACGAAATGGTCCAGTGCCAGCCGGGCATCATCTACCGCGCCAAGAAAAAGTGAAACTGATCAAAAACTACACTCTGCGTTGTTTTTGAAAGAAATTTGCGAAAGGGTGTTGCCAAACCAGGGCAAAAGCATTAGAGTTTGCGCCCTCAGATCGGGGCAGCCCATCTGAAACAGTTTATTGGAGAGGTGGCCGAGTGGCTGAAGGCGCACGCCTGGAAAGTGTGTATACGTTAATAGCGTATCGAGGGTTCGAATCCCTCCCTCTCCGCCAATATTAAGGAAGCCCGGCAACTGCCGGGCTTTTTTATGGCGGAACGGTCGGTGACCGTCCGGCTCCCGCCCTGAGGTCGGGAGCGTTCGCCAGGGTGCGAACGATGTTCGCACCGGGGACCTGGCTTACCCCTCTCCGCCAATAAAAGAACCCGGCTCATGAGCCGGGTTTTTTATTGGCCGATTGGTAGGGTAGAAGAACCCTCGCGGGTTCGACCGAAGCAGGCGAAGCCTGCGTAGGAACGTCGGAGCGCCAGCGACGACGGCCCCGAAGGGGTGAGGCGCGCAGCGCCGAATAATCCCGATCGGGAGTGCTCCGAACGACACTCCACAAGAATGATTGAAAGGCGCCAAATCACCGTCTCTATGGCCACCTGAGCCGATCCACCCCCACCCATTCCGTCCTCTCAAAAAACGCCTCAAACAACGCCCTGTCACACTGTACGTTCGCCAGCTCGGCAAACTGAAACCTGACCGCCGCACCCGGACCCCGCTGACACAGCCGGCTGCAATCCAGCGCCGCCACGGTGCCGATCTTGGGGTAGCCGCCCATGGTCTGGCGGTCGTTGAGCAGGACGATGGGTTGGCCGTCGGCGGGGACCTGGATGGCGCCCAGGCTGATGCCCTCAGAAAGGAGCTTGATGTCCGGCACCTCCAGCGCCGGACCGGCTAGGCGGTAGCCCATGCGGTCAATCTGTTGGGTGATGTCATAGGCGCGTGTGGCCAGAGTATGGCGGGCCGAGAGGCTGAATCGGGCGTACTGATAGCCGGGAATCACCCGCAGGGTCAGCGGCTCGGCGTAATCCGGAATGAACCCGGCCGGTGTCTGATGGGCTGCGGCGGTTGCACCGTCTGCGCAGGGGATCTCCTGGTCGCTTTCCAGTTGGGTGAAGCCGGGTAATTGTTCTCGCGGCGTCATGGAGCGGCTGTTGCAGAAGCGTTCGCCCTGCCAGCCCCCTTTGACGGCAACGTAGTTCAGCAGGCCGCTGCGGGTGGCGCCCAGCGCGAGCCGGTCGCCGGGCTTGAGGTTGTGGGTTCGCCACAGACCGGCGCGGCGGCCGTTGATCGTCAGTTCGGTGTCGGCGCCGGTAACGGCAAGGGTCATGGCGCTCCGGGCTTCGGCCTGGAACTGGCCCATCAGCGTCTCGATGCAGGCGCCGTTCGGATCGTTCTCCAGCAGCTTGTTGGCCCAGCGAAACGCGTGCAGGTCCGCGGCCCCGCCGGGGGCGAGGCCGAGGTGCTGGCTGCCGGTGCGGCCCAGGTCCTGCAGCGTGCTTCTGAGTCCGGCGGACAGGATGCGCAGACCGCTCATAGCTGCCCTCCCAGATCGATGAACTCCTCTCGGGTGATGGTGCGGAAGCGGACCCGATCGCCGGTCTGGAGCAGGGAGAGGGCGGTCAGCGAGAACAGTTCGGTCGGGCAGCGGCCGATGAGGTTCCAGCCGCCGGGGGAGACCGATGGGTAAACCGCGGTTTGCTGGTTGGCGATGCCAACGCTGCCCGCCGGCACCCGCTGGCGTGGTGTGGCTTTACGCGGCGTGGCGATGGCGGGGTCCACCTCGCCCATGAAGCCGAACCCGGGGGCGAAGCCCATGGCAAACACGCGATAGCTGCGGCCTGTATGGCGCTGGATGACGTCGTCGACGGCCAGGCCGGCGTTGCTGGCCAGTGCTTCCAGATCCAGGCCCACGTCCGGATGATAGTAGACCGGCAGCTCGATATCGCGGCCGATCTGCTCGTCGGCCGGTGGCTGGCTGTCCAGGTCATCAATGATCGCCTGGATGGCTGAAACTGCCCGCCGGAAATCCACGCGTTGCACGTCGTACAGGCAGAGCAGGGTGGTGTAGGCCGGCACCTGGTCGACGATCCAGTCGCCCAGGCGATCGGCGATGAGGTTTCGCACATGCAGGATACGGGGCGTCAGGGCGTCGTCCATTGTCTCGCCGAAGCGGATCAGGACGCCATTCTCGGATACGGGTTCGACGATCACGCGGCCTGGCCTAATGCCTCGCGGATGGCCTTCACGGCCGCCAGGGATTCGGGGTTATCGCCGTGCACGCACAGGCTGTCGGCGGGCAGGTCGAGCCACTGCTGCTCAACGCTGAAGACGCCGCCGCGTTCGGCGAAGCTGCGCGCCTGGTCGACGATGCGGGTCTGGTCGTGGTGAACCGCCCCGTCCAGCTTACGGGACACCAGCTGGCCGTCGTTGTCGTAGGCACGGTCGGCGAAGGCTTCCAGCAGCAAGGGCACGCCAATCTCCCGCGCCACGGCACGATGGCTGTCGTGGAAGCGGGTGACGGGGATCATCAACGGCAGGTCGGGATCGTAGCCGTGCACGGCGCGCATGACCGCTTCGAGGATCGCCGGGTCCTGCATCATGTCGTTGTTGAGCGCGCCATGGGGTTTGACGTAGGCGATCCTCTGACCGTGGGCGCGGCAGATGCCGTCGAGCGCGCCGACCTGATACCAGATCAGGGCGTGGATTTCGTCCGCGGTGTGGGGGATGGAGCGACGACCAAAGCCATAGAGGTCGAAGTAGGCCGGGTGGGCACCGATCTCGACCCCGTGCCGCGCGGCCAGTTGAACGGTGCGCACCATGATGTTGGGGTCGGACGCGTGAAAGCCGCAGGCCACATTGGCCATATCGATCAGCGGCATGACCGCTTCGTCGTTACCCATTTGCCAGGCCCCGTAGCTTTCGCCCAGGTCGCAGTTCAGTTTCAAAGCGTTCTCCCCGCGTAGATCCATGACTTCAGCATATCAGTCTCGACCGCCTGGATCAGCCGTTCCTCGTGAGTCTGGCGGGCGCTTGTTAAATCCCGTGAAAGATGACGAGGATCTCGTCAATTCAAGTGTTTGGCCACGATTTGCAATAAAACTGTCACACGGCTTTTCTACGCTCAGCGGGACATTTTTGAGAGGTTGTTCACGTTATGAGCCTAACCGTCCGCATGCGCCTGATGGTGTTTTCCGGCTTCTGCCTCATCGCGTTGGGCGGTCTGGCGGGGCTGGCCCTGTCCGTGGTCCACGAAGCCAAGGAATCGACGGATCGGCTGGTGCGCGAGGAAATGGCCGACGTCTGGCTGCTGACCGACCTCGACCGGAGCCACCGGCAGCTCAAGGATCTGGCCTACAAGATCAAGGCACAGTTGCTGCTCTGGGATGAGATCAACGCCCAGTTCGAGCAAACGTCCCAGGCCATTCGGGAGCAATGGCAACAGGCACTCGACAACCCGCGTATGCGCGGCTGGGCTGAAGAGAACCAGGCTGACCACGACAAGGTCCTCGAGCTGTTAAAGGCTCTCAAGGCACCCATCGACGAGCAAAGCTACTATTCCGCAGGCAAGGTCGTGGACTTCCAGCTGTATCAGGCCGTTGACCCCATGCTGAAGAAGATTGACGAGATGCGCAGCGCTGGCCGCCAGGTGACCGACACCGGTTCCGACCAGCTGCTGACCTTCCTCGACCAGCAGCAGCGTTTCGTGTTGGGCGGTGCCGCGGTCGCATTGCTGGTGGTCATGCTGTTGACCTACTGGCTGCGGCGGACGGTGACCACTCGACTGCAGGTGATCTCCGAGCAGCTGCGGGCGATGGAGTCGGCCTCGGACCTGTCCCGCACCCTCCCAATCAGCGGGCGAGACGAAGTGACGTCGGTGGCCCAGGCCATCAACGGCCTGCTTTCCAAGTTCCGCGAGTTCGTGGGCGACGTCACGGGCTCCGCCGTAGCGCTGCGCGAGCGTTCGTCGAATCTGGATGAGCAGGCCGAAGCCGTGCATTCGTCCACCGCCAACACCAACCGGCAGATCCGCGACGTGGTCGCCTCCATGGGCGCCATCACCGCCAGTGCCGGGGAAATCGAACAGTCAGCCCGCCAGACGCGGGAGCAGGTGGAAGGCGCCGTGCGCGGCAACGACGATGTGCAGGTCCAGTTGCGGGAAAGCGAAGACGCCGCCGAGCACGCGGTCGAAGTGATCGGCCGGGTGGCCGGCGCCATCGAGGATCTGCGTGGCTCCAGCGAGAAGATCGAGCAGGTGATCAGCGTGATTGCGGAAATCGCCGAACAGACCAATCTGCTGGCCCTGAATGCCGCGATCGAAGCGGCGCGGGCCGGCGAGCAGGGGCGCGGTTTCGCGGTAGTGGCCGACGAAGTGCGCGGGCTGTCGCGACGCACCGGCGAATCCACGGATCAGATCCGGCAGTGGGTCAACGAGCTGGTGGAACAGGTGGATCACGCCAACGGGCTGCTGGGTGAGACCCGCCAGGCCGGCGACAGCAACCGGGAAACGCTGGGCACCCTCAAGACGCACCTGGGGGCCATGAAGCAGACGTTCGACGATCTCATGCATTTCAGTAACGACGTGGACCAGGCGATTCTCGTACAGCGGGATGAAATCGGTCGCGTCGGCCGGCGCGCGGATGCGCTGGGCGAGAGCTCCCAGGGACTGGAGGAACATGCGGGCAAGACCAAGGCGGTCAGCGACCAGCTGCGCGAGCAGTCGTCGTCGCTGGAAACGCTGATTGCCCGCTTCCAGGTCTGATTCGGCGGGAGACAATATGACGCTTGGAGACCAGGCCCGCGAGCTACAGCGGATTATCGACCAGCAGCTGGTGTCCACCCTGTTCCAGCCGATTGTGGACTGCCAGAGTCGCACGGTGCTGGGGTATGAGGTGCTCAGTCGCGGGCCGTCCGACAGCCCGTTGCACGGCGCACCGGCGCTTTTCCAGGCGGGCGAGCAGTGTGGGCAGGTGATCCCGCTGGAACGGGCATGCCTGATCGAAGCGGGTCAGAGCTGCCTGCGTCACGGCCTCGATCACCTGGTGTTCGTGAACGTGTCGCCAGGGCTGCTGGCGCCCGAAGCGTTCACCGAAGACCGCCTGGAAGCAATGCTGACGGCCCATGGCATCCAGCCCGATCGGATCGTTATCGAACTGTCTGAACGTTATCCCATCGAAGACCCGGCCCGGCTCCGGGAGCGGCTGATCGCTCTTAAGCAGCGTGGCTTTCTGATTGCCATCGATGACCTGGGCACCGGCTACTCCGGGTTGAAGCTGTGGTCCGAAATTCAGCCGGATTTCGTTAAGATCGACCGGCATTTTATCCGCGATGTGGATCGCGACCTGGTGAAGAAAGAGTTCGTTCGCTCGGTTATCAACCTCTGTGAGCGTCTCGGCTGCCGGCTGATTGCCGAGGGCGTGGAAACCGCCGCCGAGCTATCTCTGCTGCGCTCCATGGGTATTCATTTGATTCAGGGGTACCTGCTGGGCCGGCCCAACCCGTTCCCGGCCGCGAATCTGGATGCCATGGACGAGAGCGAGGTGGTTCGCGGTAACCGGGACACCTCCGATGCCGGCTATCTGGGGCGATTCATCGAGCCGCTGCCGCCGACCGCGACATTGGGCGAAGCCTGGCATCGTTTGCAGGCGTCCCCGTCGGTGTTTGCCTTGCCGGTCGTGGACGGCCCGCGGCCGCTGGGGCTGTTGCACAAATGGCGGGTGATGGAGGTTTTCAGTACCACCTACGGTCGCGCCCTGAACGAGAAGAAACCGGTGTTGAGCCTGATGAGTCACGACGCGCTGGTGGTCGAGCACGACGAGTCGCTGGAAGCGGTCAGTCAGTCGCTGCTGGAAGACGATCTCTACTACCTGAAGCAGCACTTCATCGTGACCCGGGACGGCAACTACATGGGTCTGGGGTCGACGCGCTCGCTGCTCAAAATGCTCACCCGCCGCCGGGTGGAACAGGCCCGCCACGCCAACCCGCTGAGCCAGTTGCCGGGCAACGTGATGATCCAGCAGGAAGCGGAGCTGCGCCTGCGCCGCGGTGAGCCGTTCACCTGCGTCTACTTCGATATCGATCACTTCAAGCCGTTCAACGATCTGCTGGGCTACAGCGAGGGCGATGCCGTCATCCTGTCCCTGGCACGACAGATCGGCGCGGTGTTCGATGGCGACGGGGACTGGGTGGGGCACATCGGCGGCGACGATTTCGTTGTGCTCTGCGATCAGGCGGACGTGGAAGCGCGTTGTCGGCAGGTGCAGGCATTGTTCGTCGGCGATGCTCTGGGACGTTATCCCGAAGGGGTGCGTGAAGCGCGGCAGATTACCGCCCAGGACCGCGACGGCCGCGAACGCTGTTTTCCCCTGGTGTCGTTGTCCGCGGGGTTGATTCGGGCCAGTGGCGAACGTTTTGCCTCGGCTTCGGAACTGGCGTCCCGGGCGTCGATGGCGAAATCGGGCGCCAAGAAGGCGGTGGATGGGTTGTTCTGGCTGGGATTGTGCGACGGCGATGAGTTGCCGGCCCGTGTCACGCAGGAACCGGCGGCGCAGGGAATGACGGCGGGTGGTCCGCAGACCGCCCGCCGCTGGCCGGCGCTTTAGGCTTCCAACTCGGCCAGGCTTTCCTCGATGATGGCCAGGCCTTCCTCCAGCACGTCGTCTTCGATCGTGATCGGCATCAGCACCCGGATCGAGTTGCCCCAGAGGCCACAGTTCAGCAGGATCAGGCCTTTCTCCTTGCATTTCTTGGTCAGCGCCCCGGTCATTTCCGCGAGCGGTTTGCGCGAGACCTTGTCCTCCACCAGTTCGAAGGCGGCCATGGGGCCGAGGTGGCGCACGTTGTCCACGTGCTTGAACCGGTCCTGCCACTGCAGGAATCGTTTCTCCAGCTTGTTGCCCAGGACCACGCTCTTCTCGAGGATCTGTTCCTCCTCGAACACGTCCAGCACGGCCAGGGCCGCGGCGCAGGCCAGCGGGCTACCGCTGTAGGTGCCACCCAGGCTGTTAGGGCCGGAGGCGTCCATCATCTTGGCGTTACCCACCACGGCGGAGATCGGCATGCCGTCCGCCATGCTCTTGGCCATGGTCATGATGTCGGGCTTCACGTCGCTGTGCTCGATGGCGAACATCTTGCCGGTGCGACCGAAGCCGGACTGGACTTCGTCCACGATCAGGGCAATGCCGTGTTCGTCGCAGATGCGGCGCAGCGCCTGCAGGAAAGTCGGCGGTGCGATGTAGAAGCCGCCTTCACCCTGGACTGCTTCCACCACGATGGCGGCGACGTCCTTGGTGGGGATGTCGGTCTTGAACAGCATGTGCAGGGCGTCGAGGGCGTCTTCCTCGGTGATGCCGTGGTAGGGGATCGGGAACGGGGCGCGGAACACGCCGCCCGGCATGGGCCCGAAGTCGTGCTTGTAGGGCAGGACCTTACCGGTCATGGCCAGGGTCATCAGGGTGCGGCCATGGTAGCCGCCGTCAAAGCAGATGACGCCGTGGCGGCCGGTGGCACAGCGGGCGATCTTCACGGCGTTTTCCAGGGCCTCGGCGCCGGCGTTGAACATGCACGCCTTGTGGGCCTCGCCGGTGACCGGCGCGACCTTGCAGAGCTTCTCGGCTAACTGGACGTAGGGTGCGTAGGGCATGACGGTCTGGCAGGTGTGCATCACCTTATCCAGCTGCGCCTTGACGGCGTCCACGATTTTCGGATGTCGGTGGCCTATGTTGAGTACGCCGATACCCCCGGCAAAGTCGATCATACGCTTGCCGTCGGCATCCCAGACTTCGGCGTTTTCCGCCCGATCCGCAAACTGATCGTTGGGGCTGGCGGCGCCGGCGGCAACGTACTTTTCCTTGAGGGCTTGCAGTTCAGCGTTGTTCATAGGCGTTCTCCTGATTGACGTGCCGTGGCCGTGGCCACGTTCGAGGTCGTCGGTCGGGCCTCCGGCCCGGAACCGGTATGGCTTTTCACACTATGACGGGTGTTGGTGATCTACCTCTATAACTTAGAGGTTATGCCCCCGTTATGACCACCCCTTTTACGGTGAAATTTTTGACCCGGGCCAGGCCTCCGAGGTTCCGCTGGCGGTCGGGCAGGTCGGTTGGAAGGGGCCATAGACCGGTCAGCGCGGGCTGACGCTTGTCCGCAAAGGCCATCGCCGTATCCTCCCTGCGTTCCGGCGCCCGGCAGGCGGTATCATCGAAGACACAAGAAAGCGCGGTCAGGGATCGGCCCGCAACAAGAACCGAAGCATCAGGAATACTTGGTCTTGTTACAGGAGGCTCAATGATGAGCGTGATGATCCAGCGAGTGATTGGTTTGACCGAAGAACGGCAGTTGGAGGACCTGTTCGCGGTCCGGGATCTGCATATCAGCTGGCGGGATGACCTGTCGGCCCAGCACCAGCGGGACCCGGACGGGCGCCTGCACCTGGCGCCCATGGTGACCTGGACGGCCCATGGGGAGCATTATCGGTTTATTCCGTGGCTGCGGTTTCGCATCGCCTTCCGGACCTTGCCGTCCATCCTGCGCCAGTTGGGGTGGCGTTCGGAGCATTACTTCGCGATCGACCCGGACGCTCTGCTCAGCGACATCGGTGCGCAGTTGAACCGGCACCATCGAGTGAGCGAGCGCGAGCACTGACGGAAAAGCGGAGGCTTCGGCCTCCGCTTCTCTTTCCGGTCAGCGTTATCCGCCATTCTCTGCCGCCTGCCGCCAGCAAGCGGGTCAGTCGTCTGCTCCAACGGCTTTGGCCAGCTTTGCCCGTTGCGCCAGGTCGTCGCTGGACGGTCCGGCGATCTTCCAGCCCTGCAGATTCTCCACGACCAATTGCTCCAGCGCGTCGATGTGACCGTCGGTCGCGTTGAGGGCGGGGATGTAGTGGAAGCGCTCGCCACCGGCTTCCATGAAATAGTCCCGGTTTTCCTGACCGATCTCCTCGATGGTTTCCAGGCAGTCTGAGGAGAAACCCGGACAGAACACATCCACCGACTTGATCCCCTGTCCGGGCAGCGCCTTCATGGTCTCGTCCGTGTAGGGTTTGAGCCATTCCTCCCGGCCAAAACGGGACTGGAAGGTGGTCATGTACTGGTCTTCGCTCAACCCCAGCCGTTGTGCCAGCAGGCGCGAGGTTTTCAGGCACTCGCAGTGGTAGGGGTCGCCCCGCAGCAGATACTTCTTCGGTACGCCGTGGTAGGACAGGATCAGCTTGTCCCCCCGGCCGTGCTCGGCGCGGTTTGCCTCAATCTGCTGGGCCATGGCCTCGATGTACGGCGGGAAATCCGGGTAGTGGCTGATGAAGCGCAGGTCCGGCAACCAGCGACGCCGGGTGAAGTCGGCACTGATGGCGTCGAAAGTGGACGCCGACGTCGACGCGGAGTACTGCGGATACAGCGGCAGAACCACCAGCTTGGTGACGCCGGCCTGCTGCAGCGCCTCCAGGGCGGAAGTGATCGAGGGATTGCCGTAGCGCATGGCAAAGCTCACCACCACGTCGTCCCCATAACGGGCCTGCAGGCGCTCCCGCAGTTTCTCGCATTGGTGAGCGGTATGGATCAGCAGGGGCGATCCCTCCGGCTCCCAGACCTGCTGATAGGCATGGGCGGAACGCTTGGGCCGAATCCGCAGAATGACGCCGTTGAGGATGAACCACCACAGCAGGCGCGGGGCTTCCACCACACGCGGATCCGACAGGAATTCCTTGAGGTAGCGGCGCAGCGCCGGGGCGGTGGGCGCGTCCGGCGTACCCAGGTTGGTGATGAGGACACCGGTCTTCTCGGGCTGGTCGTGGCGAAATCCGGTGGGACCCTTGTATTGCATCGTTGGCGTTCCGTTCAGTCGCTGGGTTGATGACGTGTCGGTCATTGCGCGTATGACATCATGACCGCTTCAGGAGCGGCTTTTGGCATACGCTGAATCGGGTATTAAGGATCAGCGATCTATAAAAACTAGTCAATGCAGCGACTCCATAGAAATCAGCTATTATCGGCGGCGGTTGTATCAGGGGAAATCGTATTGAGCGACTGCCAGGCGTCGAACGTGCTCAGGAACACCCGGCCGCTCAGGTGCCGCATGAAAGGCGTCGTCTCCAGACGATCCATCACCGGGCCCTTGACCTCTGACAGGTGCAGCCGGACGCCGGCGCCATCCAGTCGGGTATTGATCGCTTCCAGGGTTTCCAGCGCCGAGGCATCGATCATGTTGACGCCGCTGCACATCAGGATGCAGTCGGTGACCGCGGGGTGGTCGCGCAGCGCTTCGCTGATGCGGTCCTCCAGGTAGCGGGCGTTGGCGAAATAGAGCGCCTCGTCGACACGCAGGATGATCAGTTGCTGGTTGGTCTCCACCGCATAGCGCTGCTCGTTGCGGAAGTGCTCGGTGCCGGGCAGACGCCCGACCACCGCGATATGGGGCTTGCTGGTGCGGTAGAGGTACAGCAGCAGCGACAGGGCGACACCGGTAAGAATGCCCGGGATGACGCCGGCGAACACCGTCAGCAAGAAGGTCGCCAGCAATGCCAGACCGTCCTGCCGGGAGTAGCGCCAGGTATCGCGGGCGGAACGGGTATCGATCAGGGTGACCGCTGCAGCCATGATGATGGCTGCCAGGGTGGCCTTGGGCAGGTAGTGGAACAGGTCGGTGAAGAAGACCGTGACCAGACCGATGCCGACGGCGGTCAACACGCCGGCGACTTGCGTCTGCGCACCGGCCTGGTCATTGACCACGGTGCGAGAAAAACCACCGGCCACGGCAAAGCCTCCGGACACGGCGGTCAGCACGTTGGCCGCGCCCAGGCCCATCAGCTCCTGGTCCGGATCGATCCGTTCGCCCCGGCGCGCTGCCATTCGGTGGGCGATGGAGGCCGACTCCACGAAAATCACGAGGCTGATCAGAAAGGCCGGCACCGCCAGTGTCTCGAGCATCGCCAGATTCACCGAAGGCAGCGTCAGGCCGGGCAGTCCCTGGGGCAGCACGCCCACCACCGCAACGCCGGCGTCGCCCAGGCCGGCGCTGGCGGTAGCGACGGTGGTCACCAGCACGGCCACCATAGGCACCAACCGCTGCAGCAGGCCGGCGGCGCTTTCGCCCAGCCCCAGGCGTATCAGCAGGGGTTGGGTATGCCGGCGTCCAGCCAGCAACATGATCAGCGCACCCACCCCGATCAGCAGGGTCAACGCATTGAATCGCTCCAGATGGGTGACAATCGACCCCATGATGTCCGGCAGATTGGCACCGCTGGCGGGAATGGCCAGCAGGGTGCCCAATTGGCTCAGGATGATCAGGACCGCGGATCCGGAGATGAAGCCGGAGATCACCGGATGGCTGATGAAGTTGGCGATGAACCCCAGTCGCGCGATGCCCATCGCGAACAGGTAGAGCCCACACAGCAGCGCCAGCGTCAGGGACGCGCCCAGCGCGACCGCCGGATCACCGTTGCTTAACGGCGCCACGGTAGTGGCACTCATCAGCGCGATCAACGCCACCGGCCCCACCGCCATGGTATGGCTGCTGGCGAACAGCGCGTAGCCGATGACCGGCAGGATACTGGCGTAGAGTCCGGTTTCCGGCGGCAGGCCGGCCAGCATCGCGTAGGCCAACGACTGGGGAATGACCAGGATGGTCATCAGGACCGCGGCGATGGCGTCCTGTATCAGGGTTGTGCGGCGGTACTGCTTCAGCCAGATCCGTGGCGGAAAAAGGCGTGACAGGCGATCGTTCATGCTCCGCCCGTCACGCGTCGCGGCGTGAGGCGAGGGACGCCATGCGCTCCCGTTGTGCTTCCAGGTCGTAACCGGCGGATCTGGCGGTATTCAGCAGTTGGTCGATGTTGTCCCGGCGGGCGCGGGACAGAGCCCACAGGGTCGAGCAGCGGGTGCCGGTGCGGCAGAATGCCAGGATGGGCTTGTCCGCCTGCTCCAGAAGCGGGGCGAAGCGTTCCACGTCCTCGTCGGTGACGTTGCCTGACTGCACTGGCAGGTAGATCCACTCCAGTCCCTGTTCGCGGGCGGCTTCAGCGATGGCGTCGGTAGCGGGCTGGTCGGCGCCCTCGCCATCGGGGCGGTTGGAGACCAGTGTGCGGAATCCCGCCCGGGCCGCCTCGGCCACGTCGGCCACGGAAATCTGCGGGGCGACGGTCAGGGTGTCATCGAGTTTGTGCAGCTCCATCGGGGCGTTCCTCCAGTTCGGACTCATCGGGTTGTGTTTGACCGGCCAGTCATGCGGTCAGGATAGCATTCGGCACCTTACATTGTATGCCCGGCGGCGCGGTTTATTCCTTCAATATCATCACTTAAGCGAGGATTATCGCAGCCGTCTGGTGTCATCGAACAGCCGGAACAGGGCCATGCCGGCCAGCATGGCGGACACGAACACCAGGGCCCCGGGCTGGCCGGCGCCCAGTGCAACCACGCCCGGGCCCGGGCAGAAGCCGGCCAGGCCCCAGCCGGCGCCGAACAGCAGGGCGCCTGTCAGCAATGGCCGGTCGATGTGGCCGGCGGTCGGCCACCGCATGGGCAGACCCAGCCGGCTGCGCGGTTGTCGGCGAAGCAGGAGAAAACCGGGCCAGGCGACACCGATGGCGCCCGCCATCACCAGCGCCAGCGACGGATCCCAGGCGCCAGCCAGATCCAGGAAGCCCAGCACCTTGGCCGGATTGGCCATACCAGAGACGAGCAGCCCCAGGCCAAACACCAGTCCGGCAATGAAGGCGAACAGAGTGCTCCGCATCAGGCCCCTCCCAGCAGATGTCGAACGACAAAAACGGTGATGAACCCGGTCGCCATGAAAACGGCCGTGGCGGCCAGTGAGCGAGGCGATAACCGGGACAGGCCACAGACTCCGTGTCCGCTGGTGCAGCCCGACCCCAGGCGCGTGCCAAACCCGACCAGCAGGCCGGCGAGCACCAGGGCGGCATTGCTGGCCTCGACGACGATGTGCGGTGGGCCGGCGACCAACAGCCAGAGCACCGGCGCCGCCAACAGGCCGGCGATGAAAGCGGCGCGCCAGGCGACCTCACCCCGACGGAGCTGCAGCAGCCCGCCCAGTATACCGCTGATACCCGCGATTCGGCCGTTCATGGCCATCAGCAGGACCGCCGCCAGGCCGATCATGGAGCCGCCGACCAGGGCGGAAACCGGAGTGAAACTGCCCCAGTCGATCACGCGCGGGCCTCCTCGGCCGGGTTGTCACAGAACAGATCGTAGAGTTGCTGCACCATGACCAGAACCTTGGGTTCGGCGATGCTGTAGAACACCTGCTTGCCGAGTTTGCGGGGCTGGATCAGACCTTCCCGGCGCAGGATGCCCAATTGCTGGGACAGCGACGGCTGGCGGATTCCAGTCACCGCCTCAAGGTCGCCGACGCCCATTTCCCCCTGGCTGAGCTGGCACAGCAGCATCAGGCGGTCGGCGTTGGCCAGACTGCGCAGGAAATGGCTGGCCCGGTCGGCGGCATTCCGCATGGCATGGATGTCGACGTGATTCATGATGTCACTCCGTAAGGCAGGGTGAGATCGTCTACCGGTTAAACAATTTACAATTAAGTATAATGTAAGCCAATAAATTCAAGCCGCCAAGCCATGACCCTGGAATGTCTGCGGGCGTCAGCATCATCGGGACGGGGTGGTGGAATCCGGCGCGAAAAAAAGCCCGGCACGGGAGGCCGGGCAGAGGCGTGCGAGTAGTATCCATGAAAGACTTCCAGACAAACCGGCATCAGCAGGGATACCGGTACAGTTAGTATTGTTCATAATTTGCACATCTCAAGTTTTTGGCCGCTCCAGTTGAAACGATTTTATTCTAACGAAAGAACTCTTATAGCGACCCGCAACCACAAGCGTGGCGCGGGTTTCCGGGGAATTGCATACGAAGCTAATAACACGTCGGAAAGGGGTTGTGGTGGGCGGTCGGAAGGGCGGCCCGCGGGCCTTCGCCCCTGAATCCGATGGATGAATGTAATACAATGATCTGCAAAGAAGATTCAGTATCGACGGCGTATCATGTCAGGTCCCGAGTTTGGAGCATCGCACGATGAGCAGTGACAAAGACGAAGACAAGAACCTGGATACCCATCCGGACAGGAAACAGGAGCGCGACGACCAACTGGCGGGCCGGATCAAGGATTCCGCGCGCCAGATCTGGCTGGCGGGCCTGGGCGCCTACACCAAGGCGGAAGAGGACGCCGGCAAGTTCTTCGATCGCCTGGTGCACGAAGGCGAGGAGCTGGATCGCAAGACCCGCGGCGTGGTCGGTCGGCAGGTACGCAACGTCGAAGGGCGCGTGGAAGACGTCAAGGAACGGGCCACCGGCACCTGGGATCGCCTGGAAGGCCTGTTCGACGAGCGGGTTTCCGGTGCCTTGCGGCGGCTGGGTATCCACCGGCGCGATGAGATCGAGGCCCTGGAGGCGCGCATTTCCGCTTTGGAGGCCGAGCTGAAGGCGGTGCGGGAGGAAACCGGTCAGCGGCGGGACGACGAGGAAGAGTAAAGCTCGCCAGCCCTGAGCGGCGTCAGAGGGCGTTATAGATAGGTCGTCACAGACAAGTTCGTCACAGATAGTCCTCCGCCATCAGGATCGCCTCCAGACGCGCCTCTTCCGCCAGGTACGGTGCGATCAGGTTGATCACCTGAAACACGCCGCGGCCCAGATCCACGCTGTCCTTGTCATCCAGGTGCGACAGCAGTTCATAGCTGACCCAGTAACTCAGGGTCAGCGTCAGTTGCTCGCACAGTCCCTCCAGTTCCGCATCTGAAATTCCCATGAGCTCTTGCTGCCGCAGGCTGTTGCACAGTGTGCGAAACGCCTGACGCTTGCCCTGCAGGATCCGGCGAAAGCGTTTCTGCAGGCTGTCGTATCGTGACAACACGTTCACCAGGTCCTGGTAGAGAAACCGGTAACGGGCGATGGCCTCGAAGGTCAGGTGCAGGAAGATGGCCAGCTGTTCCAGGGAGACGACCACATCGCCGGGCACGTCGAGCAGGTCCAGCATGGCCTCTTCGTAGTGCCCGAACAGCTCGCCGACAATGTCGCCCTTGCTCTTGAAGTGGTAATAGAGATTGCCGGGGCTGATGTCCAGTTCGTCGGATATCAGCAGGGTCGTGACGTTGGGTTCGCCCACCACGTTGAACAGCGTGAGGCTGGTGTCCAGTATCCGGTCACGGGTTTTTACCTTCATGGCAATCCCTTCCCCGAGGTCACGGCGCCGTGGCGCCGATCAGATGTCGAATTCGGCCCAGATGGGGCAGTGATCCGACGGGCGCTCCATGCCGCGTATATCGTAGGAGACGCCGGACCGCCTGACCTTGGGCAGCAGGGCGTTATTGGCCATGATCAGGTCGATGCGCAGGCCCCGGCGCGGGTCTCGCTCGAAGCCCTTGCTGCGGTAATCGAACCAGCTGAAGGTGTCCGCTTCTTCCGGATGCAGGTGGCGGAAGACATCGGTCAGGCCCCGGCCTTCCAGCGTCGCCATCCACTCCCGCTCTTCCGGCAGGAAGCTGCACTTGCCGGTGCGCAGCCAGCGCTTGGCGTTGTCGGCGCCGATGCCGATGTCCAAGTCCTGCGGTGAGATGTTCATGTCACCCATGACGATGAGGGGCTCGTCGGACGACGTTTTTTCGTCCAGGTAACGGTTGAGGTCGGCGTAGAACTTTTTCTTGGCGGGGAACTTGGTGGGGTGCTCGCGGCTCTCGCCCTGGGGGAAATAGCCGTTGATGACGGTGATTGCCTGGCCGTCGACAACGTAGCGACCCGCAATAAAGCGCCGCTGGGCGTCGTCATCGTCCCAGGGATAGCCCTTCTGCACGCTCTCGGGCGTATGGCGGGACATCAACGCCACGCCGTAGTGAGTCTTCTGTCCGAAGAACTGCACGTCATAGCCCATGGCGCGAATGTCGTCGGCCGGAAACTCCTCGTCGGTGACCTTGGTCTCCTGCAGGCCGATAAAATCCGGGTTGTAGGTGTCGATGACGGCCTGGAGTTGATGGAGTCGCGTGCGGATACTGTTGACGTTGAACGAAACGACGATCATGGACGATGGGCTTCCTGCGTTGATAAACAATCGATTGTCGCCGAGTCTACCATAGCCGGTGATGACACAAAGGGCCCCCGTGACCGTTGCGGTCACTCCCTGCGATCAATCGCCGGTGGCGCTGCCGGTGACCAGCGGGCAGGGCGACTCGCCGTATCGATAACGCAGGTCGATGGTATAGTTCTCGTCCAGATTCTTGCGGATATTGCCCAGGCCCTGGTAGCGGACGATCCGGCCCTCGCTGTCGAAGCCCAGCAGGATGGGGTCGACGAGCCAGCGCAGGAACATCTGGCTGGGGCGCATCGACACGACGAGGTGAGCGTCCAGGGTGTCGCTTTCGGTGGGTTCGGCGACAAACCGGTAGCTCTCGCCCCGGGTCGGTGCCAGGAATTCGAAGTCGACGGAGCGCCCCTGATTCAGGGCGGCCCAGTGCTTCTGAATCAGGTGTACGAACCCGGCGTCGATGACCGCATTATCCGACAGCGGGACCTCCTCGTTGACGCGGTCGCCGGACGATTCCTGCCAGTCGATCCTGGCCAAGCGGTCATCGACGTTGCGGATCCGCATGCGTTCCTGGAACGGGCTCTGGGTGAAGTCGACGGTTGGCCGCAGCGGGTCCGAGGCGTATTCCAGATCCTTGCGCGCGAAGACCTCGTTGCGCGGTCCCAGGCTTTCATTGAGGGCGATGTAATCGACCTGGTGGTCGCGGGGCCGGAACTGGCCCGCCTCACACGTGCCCTCCACGGTGTGGCGTTCTTCGTACAGCGCGCTTTGGTCCGGGGCTTGTGCCGTACCGGTGAAGGTGAACGTTGCAGCGGACACGCCGGAGGTCGCGACGAATCCGACGGCCGTCAGCCAGAATCTGTTTGTTTTCATGCCGGAGTGATCTCCCTGAAAAAACGCTGCTTGATCGCCAGCAGCGCCGGAAACACGATGAGCCAGCCGATCGCCAGCGCAATCAGGCTGGGCAGGGTTTCCGGGAAGCGCACATCGCCCAGCCGGGTGGCGCTCCAGTAGGCGAAGGGCCCGGCCAGGGGCGCGAGCACGTAGGGCAGCCAGCGTCGTTCGCCGACCCACGCCAGGGAGTGGGCCAGGGTAGTCATGAACACGGCCCACAGGCCGACCAGCCAGATCGGCGTCCACAGGGGCAATGTGCCCGGCTCGGCCAGGACGTCCAGGCGAAACCAGAGCCCATCCAGCAACGAGCCGACCGCGGTGCCCAGCAGGATAAACCGCGCCTCCGCGATCCGCGACTGACTGACGAAAGCCAGGTGGGCGCCGACGATGACCAGCGCCAGCAACGCCGCGCCGACACCCGGGAACAGCACGCAGGCGAACCAGCCGACCTGGAACAGGGCGAAGTTGGTGACGTTGCGCAGCAAGTCGTGGCGGATCATGGCGGTGTGATGAGTCATGCGATTAATGTGGGGCCTGTGAGCTGCCCGGTTTGGTGAACTGGACGTGCGCGACGCCAATGGCACGCTCCGAGAAACCCGCTTCACAGTAGCTGAAGTAGAAGTCCCACAGGCGAATGAAGCGGTCGTCGTAACCCAGTTCGCGAATCTGGCGGCGGGCGTCCATGAAGCGCTCCCGCCAATCGTGGAGGGTGCGGGCGTAATGCAGGCCAAAGTCCTCCACCTGCGTCAGGACCAGCTCGGTGCCGTTGCGGACGGAGCCCAGCATGGCGCCGAACGAGGGGATGAAACTGCCCGGGAAGATGTAGCGCTGGATAAAGTCCACGTTACGCAGCGCCCGCTCGTAGCGTTGCTCGGGCATGTTGATGGCCTGGATCAGGGCCTCGCCGCCGGGCTTGAGCCGGTCGCTGATCTGGGCAAAGTAGCTGTCCAGGAACTGCGGCCCCACCGCCTCGATCATCTCGATGGACACCAGCTTGTCGTACTGGCCGGTCAGGTCGCGATAGTCGTCGAACAGGAGTGTGATCCGGTCGGAAAGACCCTTTGCTTCGATGCGCCCGCGGGCCAGCTCGTGCTGTTCGTGGGAGATGGTCGTGGTCGTCACATGGCAGCCGTAGTGCGTCGCCGCGTGGATGGCAAAACCGCCCCAGCCGGTGCCGATCTCCAGCACCCGGTCGCCCGGCTGCAGGTCGAGCTTGCGGCAGATCCGGTCCAGCTTGAACACCGCGGCTTCATCCAGCGTGGCAGCCTCGTCCGGGTAGATCGCCGACGAATACATCAGCGTCGGATCGAGGAAGGTTTCGAACAGGGCGTTGCCCAGGTCGTAGTGGGCCTCGATGTTCTTGCGCGAGCCGGTGCGGCTGTTGCGGTTGAGCCAGTGCAGGCCCTTGAGGGCTGGCTTGCTGATCCAGCTGAACCGGTCCTCAAAGGCGTTCATCCGGTCGATGTTACGCGTGAAGAAGCGCAGCAGGGCGGTCAGGTCGGGGGAGGTCCAGTCCCCGGCCACGTAGGATTCCGCCGCGCCGATGCTGCCGCCGGTGAGCAGATCACGCCAGGTGGACGCGTCGTGGATGCGGATTTCCGCCTCCGGATACTGGCTGTCGCCGTCGCCGAAGACCGCGTCCGGTTGTCCGGCTTCGCTGACCCGCAGCGTCCCCGCCTTGAGCTGCTCGAACTGGCCGGTAACCAGTCGTCGCGCCAGGCCCGACGTGAGCGATCGGTTGGACGTCTGCTGTTGGGTGTTCAGGTTCTCCATGAGCTTACCTTTCCTGTTCCGGGTACTGCGGGATCGACGCGCTCGCCCTGATCGTCGTGTCCCAGCCGGTGGGCCGGGTCGTTGGGGGCGAGCTTGTCCGGATGCGTATGGAACACGGCGCCTTTGATTTTAAGCTTAAGCGCGTGCCAGTAGATGCCGCTTGCCACCTTGATCGATTCCAGGGGAAATCGCCGCACGTGTCGTCTGATGGATATACGTGTCAGGGGGGTGCGTTGGACCGCCAGGGTGGCGTCGAAAACCTTCTGGCCTTCCCGGAGGACGTTCATGTGGATGCGCAACTGATCGTCGCAGGCGCTGAACAGCCAGCGGTACTCCTGATCCATCGGGTTGAACGGAGAGACGTGGAAGCGTTTGCTGAAGCTGTAGCGCTGGCTGCGCCAACCGGCGTCTGTGGTGGTAACGGGCGCGCCGGTGAGGCAGTACAGGTGGCGTTCGTGCCAGGGCGTGTTGGTGATCTGGGCGGCCACGACCCGCGGCAGCGCGCCGGCGGTTGGATCGTCGGTGTCGTCGTAACAGCAATAGAAACTGACCGGGTTGAACACGTAACCCAGGTAGCGCGGATGGGTTATCAGCTCGATTCGGCCGGTCGGACGCCAGCCGGTGGCCTGCTCCACCTGGTCGGCGATGGCCTGCTTGAGGTCGCTGCGCTCGGGGGCGAAGTAGTCGCTGCGCTTCAGCGACAGCCAGTTGAAGCGCTCCCGGGAGAGCAGGCGGCTGCAGTCGCCGATGCGCGACCAGTCGTCGAGGTCCAGGGCCAGCATGCCGGTGTCGTAGCTGAAGACGTGTCGCACCGGCGTCATGCGGCGATGGCGTATGGTGCCTTCGAGCCAGTGACTGCGCAGCGCCCGGTCGGTCATGCCGCCAACTCCGCGCCAAACGCGTTGGCAACCCGCACCGCGCTGCGCACCCCGTCCTCATGGAAGCCGTTGAACCAGTAAGCGCCGCAGAAGTGGGTCCGGTTGGTCCCGCCGATCTCCTCGTAACGTTGCTGCCCGGCCACGGCGTCCAGGGTGAACACCGGATGGGCATAGCGGAATCGCTCGATGATGCGCTCCGGATCGATGTCATCGGTCCGGTTCAGCGTGACGCAGAAGGTTTCCGGAGCGTCGTGGAAGTTCTGCAGGATGTTCATGTTGTAGGTCACCGACACCGGTTCGGTGGCGTGCTGCGGGATGAAGTAGTTCCAGGCGGCCCAGGCTTTGCGGGCGGTGGGCAGCAGTGACGCGTCGGTGTGCAGCACCACATCGTTGTCCTGATACTCGATGGCACCCAGGATCTCCGCTTCCGCGTCGCTGGCGTCGTCCAGCATGGTGAGGGCCTGGTCGCTGTGGCAGGCCAGGATTACCTGGTCGAAGGTCTCCACGTTACCGTTGACGGTAATCTCTACCCGGTCCGAATGGCGCTTGACCGAACTGACCGGTGAATTGAGCCGGGTCAGCGGCCCCAGTTTGTCCATCATGCGCGTGACGTAGCTGGCGGAGCCGCCGCTGAGGACGCGCCAGGTGGGGCGGTCGTCCACCGACAGCATGCCGTGGTTCTCGAAGAACTGCAGGAAAAAGCGCAGCGGGAACTGCTCCAGCGTGATCTCCGGCGCCGACCAGATGGCCGCGCCCATGGGCACAATGTAGTAGTCGCGGAAGTAGCGCGAGAAACGGTGGCGATTGAGATAGCTGCCCAGGGTTTCGTCGTCGCCGATGCGTCCTTTGGCCAGATCCGAGCGGGTCTGCTTGTTGAAACGCAGGATCTCCAGGATCATCCGCAGGAATCGCGGATTGAGCAGGTTCCAGCGCTGGGCGAACAGGGTGTCGAGGCTGGTGCCGTTGTATTCCAGGCCGCTCCGGTCACAGTCGACGCTAAAGCTCATCGAGCTTTCCTCGTGGACGACGCCCAACCGTTCCATCAGCTTGATGAAGTTGGGGTAGGTCCAGTCGTTGAACACGATGAAACCGGTGTTGACCGGCCAGGTGCGTCCGCCCAGTTCGACTGGTCGGGTATGGGTGTGGCCGCCGGCGTAGTCGGCGGCTTCAAAGAGCGTCACATCGTGATGATCGGCCAGGAGCCAGGCGCTGGTGAGCCCGGACACGCCGCCGCCGATAACCGCTACACGCTGGCGCTGCGTCATGGAGTGTCTTCCTTGTTCGGTCTTGCCATACGGGCGGCCAGCGCATCGATCCAGCGCTGCGGGAGGGCGCCCAGTAGCTTGAGGGTGAGGGTGAAACGTTTCGGGAAATGGATCTCCCGATGGCCTTTGCGCAGGCCGTGCATGATTCGGGATGCGGCTTCGTCGGCTTCGATCAGGCCGGGCATCGGGAAGTCGTTACGGTCGGTCAACGGTGTGCGTACGAAGCCGGGAGACACCACGGTCACCTCAATCCCTTCGTGAGCCAGGTCGGCTCGCAGTGAGTGGGCAAAGTAGGTCAGCGCGGCTTTGGACGCGCCATAACCTTCCGCGCGGCCGAAGGGGAACCACCAGGCCGAAGAACTGACGATCACGATCCGGGCGGGCAGTCCCTGGCGTCGGGCCGCGCGGAGCGCCGGCAGTACCGCTTCGACGCTGCGGACCGTGCCGCTGAAGTTAATCGCCACGTTGTGCTCGACCACACTCGCGTCGAAGGCCTGAACGTCCAGGTACTCGCAGGTGCCGGCGTTGAGGATGGCCATCTGCAGCGGCGCCTGTTGGGTAAAGACGTCGCCCAGCGCCGACAGGGCGTCGCGGTCAGTGGTGTCCGCAGGCGCAACCGTGACCTGGCCGGGAAAGCCTTCCGCCATGGCGTCGAGCGGCTCCCGTCGGCGTCCGGTGATGATGAGGTGATGGCTGTCGTGCAGCAGCTGCAAGGCCAGGTGCTCGCCAATGCCCGACGAGGCGCCGGTCAGCCAGATCGACGTGGGGTGTTGCAGTCTCACGTGGTTCATGCGGCGTACTTCCGGATCCAGCGTACCGCCGAACCGAGCAGCGGCAGGTTCTCGTAGAGCAGTTGGCCGGCGTCAAAGTAGTCCCGGTGATATAGGATACGGTCACTGCCCAGTTTCAAATGGCTGATGCCCTGGACCTGTACCGGCTCGCCGCGGCGAATCCGTTTGTGGCGCAGGGTCATGATCCAGGGCAGGGCGACCTGGTCGCCGGTATCGACGGCCCCGTCGAACTCGAAGCGACACTCAATGACGTTGGCGTAGGCGCCGGTGAAATAGTCGCCCAGTGCGTCCAGGCCGTACAGCGTGACGAATGGGTCGGTGAACGCCACATCACGGTCGTAGACTGCCTCCAGCTCGCCGAGCTGATGGGCCGACATCTGGTTGAAAAGGCGCTGGAAGCGCTCAAGGCAGTTGTCCCGGGGCGTGTTCATACGGCCTCCCTTTCTTGGCGTCGGGCCTGGTCAATGTCGATGGCTTCCTGGTGCACTTCTTCGGGCAGACGGTTGAGATCGTGGATGATGCCCGCCTTTTCCATCAGCCATAGGACATAGTAGGTCACGTCAATCTCGTACCAGCGGAAGCCCTGACGCGCGGAGCGTGGCCAGCGATGGTGATTGTTGTGCCAGCCCTCGCCCAGGGTGATCAGCGCCAGCCAGAAGTTATTTCGGCTGTCGTCCTCGGTTTCGAAGCGGCGACTGCCCCAGACATGGGCCAGAGAATTGATCGACACGGTGGCATGGAACAGCACGACCGTTGAGATGAAGAAGCCCCACACGACCAACTGCGGACCGTTGGTTCCGAGCCCTGGTGCCCAGAGGGCAAGCGCTTCGCCCAGCAGGTAGATCAGGGCCAGACAGCAGGCGGGCACCAGCGCGTCGAAGCGGTTGATAAAGCGCAGTTCTGGAAACTTGAGCCAGTCACCGACGCGTTTCTCGTTCATGGCAAAGCCGGCGTCGCAGGTGAACCAGCCGATGTGAGACCACCAGAAGCCGCCGTGTTGCGGCGAATGCAGATCCTCAGGCTCGTCGGAATGCTGGTGGTGGTGGCGGTGGTGTGCGGCCCACCACAGCGGGCCCCGCTGTGCGGCGCTGGCGCCCATGATGGCGAATATCAGCTGCCAGCCACGGCTGGTTTTGAACGTTTTGTGAGAGAAGTAGCGATGATAGAAACCGGTGATCGCGAACATGCGGACCAGGAAAAAGCCCACCGCAAAGGCCAGCGCGAATCCGCTGACGCCGGTAAAAAAGGCCAGCAGGCACGCCAGGTGCAGCGCCACGAAAGGCAGCACCCGGACCAGGTTGAAGGAGCGGGACTGGCGGTCCAACTGATCCGAATGGGCCTCGGAATCGAACCACCTCTGAATGCTGTATAGCCAATGCTGAACTCGGGTCATAATCTACTGCCTTTCCAGTACGGCGATGGACGCTGTTGTCCGGAGCCCGGCGGGTTGATTGGCCCACCGACGCACACTATACGTTTAAAACCAAACATTTGGATGCACCTGCCCTGAAATGAAAAAGCACCAGTCAGTCAAAGAATCCATACGGTCGATTGCCATCGTCGGTTCAGGTCTGAGTGGCCTGAGCGCCGGAATTTTTCTGCAGCAGGCCGGCAAGGCGGTCACCCTGTTCGAGAAGAGCCGTGGCCCGGGCGGCCGCCTCGCCGCCAAACGCACCGGGGACGGCGCGGTGGACATTGGCGCCCAGTACTTCACGGTGCGCAATCCTGTTTTCCGCCAGTTTCTGGACGATTTTGCCGGACCGGACAGCTACGCCGAGTGGAGAGGGCGCCTGCGCCACCAGGGTGATCAGGGGCAATGGGCGAATTTCCACGCAACCGAGCGCTACGTGGGCGTGCCGCGAATGACCGCGATCTCGCGCCGGCTGTCGCAGCATCTCGACGTGCGGGCGGAAACCCGCGTGGCCGGATTGACCCGCGATGCCGGGCAATGGCTGTTGGAAGACACCGCCGGCGGCCGGCATGGCCCGTTCGACGCCGTGCTGGTCACGGCGCCACCGGCGCAGACGCGCACCTTGCTGTCGGATTCCGGGCTGGACCTGGACGGCGCGCCGGGGCTGTTCGACGATCACCCGCTGGCGGCCTGCTGGGCGGTGGCCGCCTGTTTTGCCGATAACCCCTGTACCGATGCGGACGGTCTCGGCGTGCGTCACCCGGTACTGGACTGGGCCGCCAACAACAGCAGCAAACCCGGACGCGCCGGGGATGACGTGTGGTGGGTGTTGCACGCCCGCAGCGACTGGTCGGAACGCCACCAGGACGCGGACCCGCAATGGGTGACCGAGCGCCTGTTGGCGGCGTTTGCAGAGGTGGCCGGCGTCGCGACTGCCCCGTTTCAGACACTGACTCATCGCTGGCTGTATGCCCGCACCGTCGCCGGTTCCAGGCCGCCCGGCTACGTCTGGGATGATGCCCAGCGCCTCGGGCTGTGCGGCGACTGGTTGCAGGGCGGTCGCGTCGAAGGCGCCTTCGAGAGCGCCGAAGCCCTGGTACGGGCGATGCGCTAGGCGTCGTCGCGCAGCAGCGCCGGGCGGCGGTAGAAGTGGGTGATGGTGCCGTCGCCGAACTTGGAGAAAAACGCGCTCACGTCGGTGATGCGCTTGAGGTGACGCTTGCGGCTCACCGGCTCGCGCATCAGCACCTTGATGCCGTTGAAATTGTCCTGGATGTTGGAGAAGCGGGCGCGCATGGTGCAAGTCACCACTTCGGCGGGATCGGTTTCGAGCATCGTGGCCAGTTCGGCACAGTGATTGTTCAGCCGGTCGTTCTCCAGGTTTTCGCGGGTATCCAGATGCTCAAGCTTGACGCGGTCGACGATGCATTTGGAATAGCTGTGCGGCTGCTGGCGCGCCTTGCGCCGGAATGCCTCCCAGAAGAAGTTGTCGGTCAGCTCGGCAAAATAGTCCATCCGGCTCAGGCACAGGTCGACCCAGTCGAACGTGTCCGGATCCTCCAGCACTTCGTTGATGGCTTCCCGCAGCAGCCAGTCGAAGCCCAGCGCCGTTTTGTGGGCGTAGACCTTGCGGTACATCTGGTAGCGGCTGTAGACGAAATCCTCCAGCGCCCCCAGGCCTTTCTGTGTGATGGCCAGTCCGAGCCAGGGCTCATCCACCGTCCAGCCGAAGCGCAGGTTGCTCAACAGGTGGTCCAGGTTGAAGCCGCCGATGGTGACCGACGAGTGGAAGCCGTCACGCAGCATGTAGTCGGCCCGGTCCGCATCGATCTCCCCGGACACGATCGACGACAGCAGATCCATCACCAGTCGCGGCGTCGAGGCGGATTCCAGGGCGCCGGCGTTGGCGTCGGCCCCGGCAATGAACGACCAGAACGTCTCGGCGTGACGGCAGAAAGTGTCCGACGGCTGCACGTTGGTGGTTTCCATGATGCCCAGGACGTCTTCCCGGTGCAGCCCGGCCTCAGCCAGATCCACGCTCTCCAGCACATCCCAGGCGACCCGGACGGAGTAGTGTTCGTGCTCCAGTTCGTCGGGAACGGCGTCGTACAGTGTGCTGGTGTCAACGCCGTGCCACAGGTTCTGGAACCGGTCGGGGCGGGCCATGAGATCCTTGATGCGACGCGCCTGGGTGAACTGGTGGGAGAAGCTGGAGTGGCCGCTGTCATGCAGCAGACACGCCAGCCGGATGGTCTTGGCCAGGTAATCCAGGGCGTCGAGCTGGGTCAGGGTCAGCTCCACCTGGCTGCTCAGCTGGCGTTCGCGCAGGTAGGCATTGATCATGGCGCGGAACATACGGCTGCCCACGTGCATCACGCCGATGCTGTGCAGGAAACGGGAATGCGTGGCGCCGGGGAAAACCAGGCTCAGGATGTCGTTCTGGCAGATGTTGCGCAGGCGCTGGAAGAGGGGATGATCGATTACCTGGATCTCGTGGCGGTACAGGGGAATCCCGCCGTGGACCGGGTCCATGATGAGCTTGTCGTAGGCTCCGAGCAGATCATCTATCGCGCGTCGCATCCGTTGAAGGTCTCCTCAGGCTTGTTATATGTGGCCGCCGTGCCAGAATAGCGGATATAAAGAGGCCCTGAAATGGCTGGTGACCCCCTGAAAGCGTCGAATCTGTGGCAAGTCGTGGTGTTCTGCGGCGTCTGTGAGTTCGCCCGCCGTTTCGGTATGCCTTGCGTTATGCCCGCCGTGCGTCTGTTCGGTGGCCTCCCGTCCGGCGCTTCGGCTGGTTTCCGCGCCGTCATTCTGTCTGTGCAGCGAATGTTCTCGGAGGAAGTCTAAATGGGATCGCGCACCGAGCGCATTCTGATTATTGATCCGGATCCCGAGGCCGCGAAGGAACTGGACCGTTTCCTGGAGTCCCGCGGCTTTTACGTCAGCATCCACGACAATCTCGAGAATGCTTCCCGGGCCATCGACGAGGCGCTGCCCGACGCCATTTTTGCCGACGTGCCGGCCGGCGTCATTGCCCGCCTGAACAGCCGGCTCGATGACGAGGAAACCTTTATTCCGGTCATCGCCTGTCATGCGGCCACTTCGGCCGAGGAAGTGGTTTCCGCGCTGCGTGCCGGCGCCGCCGATTTCGTGATCAAGCCCTTTACCGACAAGGTGTCGCTGGACGACGTGCTGTCCAAACTGTTCGACCGGGTGCGGGTGTCGCGGCTTAATCAGGTCTATCGGGAAGAGTTGGAAAGCGCCAATCGGGACTTGCGCTCGGGGATATCGGAACTGCGCGCCGACCAGCGGGCCGGCCGCAAGGTGCAGCTCAAGATGTTGCCGGACCGGCATTTCGAGTCCACCGAGCTGTCGATCGACCACATGATCAAACCCTCGCTGTACCTCAGCGGCGACTTTCTCGATTACTTTCCGCTGGATGAGAATCGCACCCTGGTTTATATCGCCGATGTATCCGGCCATGGCGCCAGCTCCGCGTTCGTCACCGTGTTGCTGAAGAATCTGACCAACCGCCTGCAACGTAACGTCAAGAGAGGGTCCAGTGACGACATTCTGTATCCGGACCGGTTTCTGGAACGCATCAACTCGGAGTTGCTGGACACCGGGCTCGGCAAGCACCTGACGGTGTTCGCCGGCATTATCTCCCACCGGGAGCGGAGCCTGACTTACGCAGTGGGTGCGCATTTTCCGATGCCCATCCTTGATAATGGGCCGGGCGGTACGCATTTCCTGGAAGGAACCGGGCTTCCGGTGGGGCTGTTCGAGGATCCCAAGTGGGAGATTTACGAAACGCCGCTGAACGAAGGCTTCCGGTTATTGCTGTTTTCCGATGGCATCCTTGAGGTTATCAAGGCGAAAAACCTCCATGAAAAGGAGATGAGACTACTTGAAGTCGTCTCCGGAGGTCGTCACACTATCGCATCGCTGAGCGATGCCCTTAACCTCGATGACATCACCGAATTGCCGGACGATATTGCGATCGTGACAGTGACGGACGTAGTGGCGAACTGACATGTCTAGTTACAAGATACTGCAAGCCGAACAGCAGGGGATCTACCTCCTCAAGTTTATCGGCGAAATCCGGCTGAACCTGTGTTCGACGCTGGACAACCTGGTCGATTCGATCACCAATAATCCGGAATTCCGTACGGTGGTGATCGATCTGACAGAAACCGATATCATCGACAGCACCACCTTGGGCCTGCTTGCCAAGATTGCTATAGCTGCGGAAAAACGCAGCCATTTCCTGCCGACCCTGATTTCCACCAATCCCGATGTGACCCGCATCATCACCTCGATGGGTTTCGACAAGATCTTTATCATCGTGCGTGAGCCCGCCTCGCGCATCGAGGAACTGGAAGAGATTCCGGTGCTGCGGGCCAGCGAACAGCAGGTTCGCGATAAAGTGCTTGATGCCCACCGTGTGCTGATGGGCATGAACAGCCGCAACCGGGAAGAATTCAAGAATCTGGTGCGGGCCCTCGAGTGCGAGGAGCACTGACCCCGGACCGACCGCTCAAGACGTCCCTGTCGGGCGGATCTGTCCGTGGCAAGCCGGGCCTGAGTGGCCCACGCCGGACCAGGACACCACCACGGAAACCCCATGTCTGAAAAAAATAACGAGTCATCCGCCCGCGCGTCCTCCGAATCCGGACGCCAGGTCGCCGTTCTGGGCGGCGGCAGCTTCGGGACGGCCATGACCAAGGTGCTGGCCGAAAACGGCCACCATGTCCGTTTCTGGATGCGTGACGCCGAACAGGCGGAACAGATCCGCAGCCAGCGCGAGAACACCCGTTACATGCCCGGCTTCAAGCTCGAGGGCGATATCCATCCTACTACCGATCTCAGAGCCACTATTCACGGCGCCGAGGCCGTTTTTCTGGCCATCCCCAGCAAGGCGTTTCGCACGGTCATCCGCGAACATGCGGCGGACTTCGAAGACGGGCAGGTCGTCGTCAGCCTGACCAAGGGGATCGAGCGAGAGGGTTTTCGCCTGATGAGCGAAATCCTGCAGGAAGAAATCCCGCGTACCCGCATCGGCGTGCTCAGTGGTCCCAATCTGGCCCAGGAAATCGCCGAGCGGGACCTGACCGCCACGGTGATTGCGGCCAAGGACCCGGACGTTCGCAACCGAGTGCAGGAGCTGCTGGGCTGCAAATATTTCCGGGTCTACGCCAACGTCGACGTTTACGGCGTCGAGCTGGCAGGCGCCCTCAAGAACATCTACGCCATTATCGCCGGCATGGCGTCGGCCCTTGAGCTGGGCGAGAACGCCCGCGCCATGCTGATCACCCGCAGCCTGGCCGAAATGAGTCGGTTTGCCGTCAGCCTGGGCGGTAACCCCATGACGTTTATGGGCCTGGCCGGGGTTGGCGATCTGATCGTGACCTGCACCTCGTCGAAAAGCCGCAACTTCCGCATTGGTTACGCCGTCGGCCAGGGTCAGGAACTGGATGACGCCGTGGCTGAACTGGGGCAGGTGGCTGAGGGCATCCGCACGCTGCAGCTGGTCAGGGAGAAGGCCGAGGACATGGGCGTGCCCATGCCGTTAGTGGGCGGGCTCTACAAAATCCTGTACAGCGATGCCACGATTCACGATGTGATCCGGGGATTGATGACGGCGGTGCAGAACTCCGACGTCGAGTTCATACTGCCACGTACGGCATCGTCCTGAGCGCGCTTGGCGCGCGCAAAGCGTGGAAGAACCTGCACTATCGGAGAAGCGGCACGTGAATCTGATCATCATGCGTCACGGCGAGGCGGGCTGGCATAGTCTGGACCAGGAGCGGGAACTGACCGAGGCGGGACGCTTCGCCACCGGGACGGTCGCCAATCAGATTGCCTCGTCCAGCTGGCGGCCGCAGCTGATCTGGTGCAGCCCGCTGGTCCGTGCCCAGCAGACGGCTGCCATCGTCAGTGGCGTCATCAACGTTCCGGTGATCGAGCGACCGTTCCTGACGCCCGATGACGATCCCGGCCAATGCCTGGATGCGCTGCTTATCGAAGACGATTTGCCGGAAACCCTGATGATCGTCTCGCATATGCCGCTGGTGGGCGCGCTATCCACGCTGCTGGTGGACGGCCACCGGCGCGGTATCCCGTTCATGACCAGTCAGGCGGTGGTGCTGGACATGCCCATCGTCGGGCCCGGGTGCGGCGACCTGCGGGCCCAGTTTCTCGGTTAGATCTCAGCGCAGCAGGTTCTCGAGTCGTTCCACCGCAAGTGCCAGCGACGCGTCGCTGGTGTGGCAGTGGGGCGACCAGCGAACACCGCCGCCACGGCTGGCGCAGACCACGCGGTCGGCCATCAGCCGCTGGTAGAGGGATTCCGAATCCTGGCCCTGAATCCGAAACGTCAGAATGCCCGAGCGGCGTTCCGGTGACAGGTCCGACAGGATTTCCACGCCATCGATCCCCTGCAGGCGTCCCGCGAGGCTGTCGACTTTAGCCTCAATCGTCCGTTGCACGTTTTCCAGTCCGTACTCCAGAAGCAGGCCAACACTGGCTTCCAGCGCATGGGCGGCGAGCATGTTGGGGCTGCCGCACTCGAAGCGCGTGGCGGTGCCTGACGGCGTCCAGTCTGTCTGCTTGAAGTCACTGCGTTTCTCGACCATGTGCCAGCCGAATTCGGTCAGGCGGAGCTGCTCGCGCAGGTCGGGACGCACGTAAAAAACGCCCAGTCCCTCCGGGCCCAGCAGCCATTTGTGGCCGTCGGCCATGGTGAAATCGATACAGTCCCGTTGCACGTCCATGGGTATCGCGCCCAGGCTCTGGATGGCATCCACGCAGAACAGCACACCGGCCTTGCGGCAGGCGGCGCCGAGGCGGGTCAGATCCACCCGGAACCCGGTGCCGTACTGCACGGAGCTGATGGCCAGCAGGCGGGTTCTGTCGTTGAATGCATTGACCAGGTCGCCCTCGGGATCGTTTCCGTCCAGGCTGACGCTTCGTACGACAACACCCTGGTCCGCCAGGGCTTCCCAGACAATCCGGTTTGAGGGGAATTCCTGGTCGGAGATAATGATTTCATCGCCGGACTGCCAGGCAAGGCCGCCGGCGACGAAGGAAAGCGCTTCGGAGGTGTTTTTCACCAGCGCGATATCGTCCGGTGAGGGCGCGTTCAGCAGGTTGCCGAGGTGTCGGCGCAGGCGGTTCTCCACCTCGATCCATTGCGGGTAATGCTGGGCGCCACGCCCGGCGTTTTCCCGGGCGAAGCGCATCACCGCCTCGCTGGCCCGCAACGGCCAGGGCGCCACGGCCGCGTGGTTCAGGTAGGCAATGTCGGGATCGAGATTGAATTCCTGCTGCAAATCCATGGTTGTTTGGTTTCCTTCAATGACGGCTTGGTGAGTCACCCGTCGACACTACCACACCGTCCTGGCGACGGGCACAGACCGGGGGCCATCGATTGCACCGAGCCGCTTCTCCGGTCGCCTGGCGAAGCGCTGTTGACTGTTCCGGCTGTTCAGCGGGACAGATGTCTTTATCGGCAACCTGAACTGGACAATGTCGTGTTTCGACGTGACCATGCGTCGGGTGAGCGGTCGTCAAAGACGCGCCTGCGTCGGACAAGACCGGGCGGCTTGGCACGGCTCCCCTGGCAGGCAAGGGCTGTACCGAAAAATAGCGGGAGAGAAGATGACAGACGACACCAAACGCATTGAGGCGCAGTTAGAGGAGATCCGCGAATCTCTGGAAGGGCGTCCGCCCCTCGATCAGTGGCATCCGGAGCTGTCCGGCGAGATCGATATCCAGATCCTGCGCGACGGCACCTGGCTGTATCGGGGTGAGCCCATGAAGCGGGAAGCCCTTGTGCGGCTGTTTGCCACCATCCTGCGTCGCGAAGCCGACGGCGAATACTACCTGGTGACGCCGGTGGAGAAGTGGCACCTGCGGGTTGAAGACGCGCCACTGATCGCCCACAGCCTGAAGGTCAGCGGGAAAGGCCGTGACCAGGTGCTCAGCCTGACCCTCAACACCGGCGAATCGCTGGTCGTTGGCGGGGAGCACCCGCTGCAGCTTGGTAGCTACGCCGACGGCGAGCCGCGCCCGGTGGTCACGGTGCTGCACGATGTGGAAGCGCGACTGGCGACACCGGCCTACTACGAGCTGGCCGATTGTGTGGTGCCGGCTGAGCACGATTCGTCCATGTTGGGCGTGTGGAGTGATGGCGCATTTTTCGAGCTGGGCAGCAGTGATTGAAAAAAAATTACCCTGAATTGGCCGGAGAGGGTTGAAAAGCGAGGGCTCCGCCGACATCTCTGGTAGCGACGTCAGCGCATGGTTTGTTACGCTGTCAGACTTACACTCTTGTTATCGAGCCCTGCTCTCTAACGAGGATGGTTGTCGTTAGTCACTCTGTGCAGTCCGGCTGTTCAAGACCACTTTCGATTGCCGCTACACATACACAGTCATTGCGACACGCAAGGAGAACACATGGCCCAACCTCGTGTTGTTACCATCCATTACACGCTCACCAACGAACAGGGCGAGCAGCTCGACTCTTCCCGCGAGGAAGGTCGCGAGCCGCTGACCTATCTGGAAGGTGCACAGAACATCATCAGCGGCCTGGAATCAGCGCTGAATGAAAAGGACGCAGGCGACAAGGTACAGGTTTCCGTTGATCCCGCCGAAGGTTATGGCGAAGTGAACGAAGAGCTGGTCCAGCCGGTACCGCGTTCCGCATTCGAAGGTGTCGACACCATCGAGCCGGGCATGCAGTTCCAGGCTCAGACGCCGGGCGGCCCCCAGATCGTTCGCGTGGTTAAGGTTGAGGAAGAGACCGTCACCATCGATGCCAACCATCCGCTGGCCGGTGAGACCCTGAACTTCGACGTGGAAGTCGTCGAAACGCGTGAGCCGACCGAAGAAGAGGTCGAGCACGGTCACGCGCACTAAGATCGACTCGCTCGGTCACGAAAAGCGGCTCCTGGAGCCGCTTTTTTTATGTCCGAATGGGCGCTCAACGCATTATGAAGTCGGAAACGAAAAAGGCGACTCCGGGGAGTCGCCTTTTTCATGCTTACCGAACGGGGTTTACATGTTCGGATAGTTCGGACCGCCACCGCCTTCCGGTGTCACCCAGGTGATGTTCTGGGCCGGATCCTTGATGTCGCAGGTCTTGCAGTGAACGCAGTTCTGGGCGTTGATCTGGAACCGCTTGCCGCTGCCATCGTCCGCGTCCACCACTTCGTACACGCCGGCCGGGCAATAGCGCTGAGCCGGTTCGTTGTACTTGGGCAGGTTCTCCTGGATCGGGGTGTCCGGGTTGGTCAGCTTCAGGTGGATCGGCTGATCTTCCTCGTGGTTGGTGTTGGAGATGAACACCGAGGACAGACGGTCGAAGGTCAGGGTGTTGTCCGGCTTCGGGTAGTCGATCTTCTTCGACTGGTCCGCCGGCTTCAGGGTGGCGTAGTCCGGTGTGGTGTCGTGGAAAGTGATCGGCAGGCTGCGACGCAGGACGTTCTGCTCCAGGTACGCGATGCCGCCACCGACGATGTTGCCGAACTTGTGCATGGCCGGGCCGAAGTTGCGCTCGTCGTACAGCTCCTTGTAGAGCCAGCTGTTCTCGAAACGCTCGGCGAAGCTGGTAATTTCCTCACCGGACTTGCCTTCCTTCAGTGCTTCAAAGACCGCTTCGGCGCCCAACAGGCCGGACTTCATGGCGGTGTGGGAACCCTTGATCTTGGAGCTGTTCAGGGTGCCGGCGTCACAGCCCAGCAGCAGGCCGCCCGGGAAGCTCATCTTGGGCAGGGCGTTGTAGCCGCCTTTGGTGATGGCACGCGCGCCGTAGGAAACGCGCTTGCCGCCTTCCAGATACTGCTTGATTTCCGGGTGCAGCTTGAGGCGCTGGAACTCCTCGAACGGGCTCACGTGCGGGTTGCTGTAGGACAGGTCCGTGATCAGACCGACGTAAACCTGGCCGCCTTCGAGGTGGTACAGGAAGGAGCCGCCGGTGGAGCCGGACTCGTTCAGCGGCCAGCCGGTGGTGTGAACGACCAGCCCCGGCTCGTGTTTGGCCGGATCGATGTCCCACAGCTCCTTGATGCCGATGCCGTAGTGCTGCGGGTCCTTGCCTTCGTCGAGCTTGAAGTCGGCGATCAGCTTCTTGCCCAGGTGGCCGCGGCAGCCTTCGGAGAACAGGGTGTACTTGGCGCGCAGCTCCATACCCGGCATGTAGCCGTCTTTTTCGCTGCCGTCACGGGCCACGCCCATGTCACCGGTGATAATGCCCTTGACCTGACCGTCCTCGATGATGGTCTCGGCGGCGGCGAAGCCGGGGTAGACTTCCACGCCCAGGCCCTCGGCCTGCTCGGCCAGCCAGCGGCACAGGTTGCCCAGGCTGATGATGTAGTTGCCGTGGTTGTGCATGTTGCGCGGCACAAAGGCGTTCGGGACCTTGGTGGCCGAATCCTGGCCGCGCAGCACGAAGATGTCGTCGCGGGTGACCGGGGTGTTCAGCGGGGCGCCTTTCTCTTTCCAGTCGGGGAAGAGTTCGTTGAGGGCGGTCGGCTCGAACACGGTACCGGCCATGATATGGGCGCCGACTTCCGACCCCTTCTCAACGACGCATACGGTGAGTTCTTCGCCGGATTCCTGCGCCATCTGCATGATGCGGCAGGCGGCGGACAGCCCGGCCGGGCCCGCCCCGACGATCAGAACATCAAATTCCATCGATTCGCGTTCCACGTTGGTCTCCTCATACTTCTTTTGTGGATCTTGGGATTCGACGCGCATCTATAGAGGCGGCGAAGAAGAATCCTGTTGTCTCTCGTTTTAGTAGGGTGAGCCCGGTTAACACAAGAAACCGATGAGTCACCTGGTTCGCACAGCGGTATTGGTAAATCGCTGTGCGAGATTATATAGTAGCCTTGGTATCGCCGACAAACGCCTGTGATACCGCCGCAACGCTTGTGCAACGGCCACAAAGGATACAATATAATAAAAGTCAAACAAACGTTTGTTTGAAATTGCCGTAGCCTGATAGCATTGTGGCGAACCCTTGGCCTTAAATGCATAAGCCATTGGTACTGGTTAAAGCCGCTTCAATGCCGGTGACGACGGCTCCACGATGCCTGTGGAGCTATTGACCCCCCTGGGGATTGTCGTCAGTATTAGGGCGCTTTTACTGAGGGGCCAAGTGTAACAGCCCCACTGTTCAACGTGTATTCGCGGTTCCGCCGCCTGCATGGTTGGTACTGGGAGGTTGTTGAACGAGGTGTTCAGGCATTGCCGTGTTCAAACGCTGTAGGTTTGCAACACTGTCGTTTTGAAACACCCTCGAGAGGTCTGGAACAAAGAGCTGGAAAGGCCGGGTAGAAGGACCTCTATGAAACCGTACGATTGGTCCGCGGACGAATCGACGCGACAGGAATCACTGGTGTGACCGGGTTCGGCGCCGCCGGAACCGACACCGATGATTGCAAGTCTTAAACCCATCGTAGAAGAACGAGGAATCTATGAAGGTTCTGGTCGCTGTTAAACGTGTAATCGACTACAACGTAAAGGTTCGCGTCAAGCCGGATAACACCGGCGTCGATCTTGCCAACGTCAAGATGGCGATGAACCCTTTCTGCGAAATCGCGGTTGAAGAAGCGGTTCGCCTGAAAGAGAAAGGGGTTGCCTCAGAAATCGTTGTGGTTTCCATTGGTCCCAAGGCTGCTCAAGAGCAGATCCGTACCGCACTGGCCCTCGGCGCCGACCGCGGTATCCATGTTGAAACCGAAGAAGAAGTCCAGTCCCTGGAAGCTGCCAAACTGCTCAAGGCGGTGGTCGAGAAGGAAGAGCCCAAGCTGGTCATCCTGGGCAAACAGTCCATCGACACCGACAACAACCAGACCGGCCAGATGCTGGCCGCTCTGACGGGCATGGCCCAGGGCACCTTCGCATCCGAAGTGGCTGTTGATGGCGAGAAAGTCAACGTGACCCGTGAAATCGACGGCGGTCTGGTGACGGTTTCCCTGAACCTGCCGGCGGTGGTCACCACCGACCTGCGTCTCAACGAGCCGCGCTACGCTTCGCTGCCCAACATCATGAAAGCCAAGAAGAAGCCGCTCGACAACATGAGCCCGGCCGATCTGGGCGTTGATGTGGCCCCGCGCCTGTCCACCCTGAAGGTTGAGGCTCCGGCTTCCCGTCAGGCCGGCGTCAAGGTGGCCGATGTGGCAGAACTCGTCGACAAACTGAAGAACGAAGCGAAGGTGATCTAAATGAGCATCCTTGTAATTGCTGAACATGACAACAGCAGCCTGAAGCAGGCGACCCTGAATGTCGTCGCGGCGGCCAAGGCTGTGGGTGGTGACATCGACGTTCTGGTAGCCGGCGAGAACTGCGGCGCCGCAGGCGAGGCCGCGGCCAAGATCGACGGCGTGAACAAGGTTCTGGTAGCCGACAACGCGGCGTACGGTCATTTCCTGGCCGAGAACCTGTCCCTGCTGGTCGCTGACCTGGGCAAGGACTACGGTCACATCTTCGCCGCCGCCGGAACCACCGGTAAAGACTTCATGCCGCGCGTTGCCGCGCTGCTGGACGTGGCTCAGGTCTCCGACATCATCCGCGTTGAATCCGAAGACACCTTCGTGCGTCCGATCTACGCGGGTAACGCCATCGCGACCGTTAAGAGCGCCGACAGCATCAAGGTTGTGACCGTGCGTCCGACCGCTTTCGACCCGGTTGGCGGTGAAGGCGGTTCCGCTTCCGTTGAGACCGTAGACGGTGACCACGACGCAGGCCTGTCTTCCTTCGTTAGCGAGCAGTTGGCCGAGTCCGATCGTCCGGACCTGGGCAGCGCCGGTATCGTCATCTCCGGTGGTCGCGGCATGCAGAACGGCGACAACTTCCAGATGCTGGAAAAAGTCGCGGACCTGCTGGGCGCTGCTGTCGGTGCTTCTCGCGCCGCGGTTGACGCCGGCTTCGTGCCGAACGACATGCAGGTGGGGCAGACCGGTAAGATCGTGGCGCCGCAGCTGTACATCGCCGTCGGCATCTCCGGCGCGATCCAGCACCTGGCGGGCATGTCCGATTCCAAGGTAATCGTTGCGATCAACAAGGATGAGGAAGCCCCGATTTTCCAGGTGGCCGATTACGGCCTGGTCGCGGACCTGTTCGAAGCGGTTCCGCAGCTGGAGGAAGAGTTGAAGAAAGTCCTGTAATCGACTGATTCAACGAGAAAAGGGCGCCAATCGGCGCCCTTTTTGTTTGCCTGAATAAAGCTAACGGTACAGTGCCGCGTCGGTGACGTGCAGGCGGCTGGAGATCGCCGGCCGGAAGTCCATGTACGCCAGGATATCCCGGTCCAGGTCCAGCCCCGGCGCGATCTCGATCAGCTCAAGGCCGTTCTCGGTGAGCTGGAACACGCAGCGCTCGGTGATGTAGAACACCCGCTGCCCCCGTTCCAGGGCGTAGCGTCCGTTGAAGGTCATGTGTTCCACGTCGGCCACGAACTTGCGTCCCGTACCACTCTGGCGAATGGCCAGGCCGCCTTCCTGGATGGCCACGTCCTGCTTGCCGGCCTCGAAGGTCCCCATAAAGAACACTTCCCGCGCGTTCTGGCTGATGTTGATGAAGCCGCCGGCGCCCGACAGTCGCGAGCCGAAACGGCTGACATTGACGTTGCCGAAGCGATCCACCTGCGCCATGCCCAGATAGGCCTGATCCAGCCCGCCGCCGTCGTAGAAGTCGAACTGGGCCGGCTGGTCGATCACTGCCTCGGCGTTGGCCGCGGCCCCGAAGCTGAGTCCGCCGGCGGGGCGGCCCCCGATGGCGCCGGGTTCAATGGTCAGTGTGATTCGATCCAGTAGTCCCTTGTCCGCCGCCACTTCCGCCACGGTTTCCGGCATGCCGATGCCCAGGTTGACGATGGCGCCGGGCAACAAGTGCTCCGCCGCACGCCGGCCGATCAGCTTGCGGATCGACAGCGGCTCGCCGCCCTGCAGCGCCGGCAACCGGATTTCGCTGGTGTAGGCGGGATTGTAGGGCTCGGCGAAGGTCTGCATGTGCTCGGCGGGCTCGGCGAGGATGACGTGATCGACCAGAATGCCGGGAATGTGCACCCGCTCGGGATGCAGCTGGTGGCGTTCGGTCAGCCGCTCCACCTGGACGAACACCTTGCCGCCGGAGTTGTGCACTGCCTGGGCGATGGCCAGGCTCTCCAGCGGCAGCGCCTCGTGCTCGGTGGTGATGTTGCCCCGGGCGTCGGCGGTGGTACCGCGCAGGAAGGCCACGTTGATCGGGAAGGTGGTGTAGAACAGGTATTCCCGTCCGCGCACCGTCATCACGTCCACCAGGTCTTCCTGGGTGCGGTCGTTCATGCGACCGCCGCCGTGGCGGGGATCCACGAAGGAGTGCAGCCCCACGTGAGTCAGCATGCCGGGTTTGCCGGCGGCGATGTCCCGGTAGAGCTGGGCGATGACGCCCTGGGGCAGGTTGTAGGCCTCGATGCGGTTGTTACAGGCCAGGGCCCCCAGTTTGGGGACGAGCCCCCAGTGGCCGCCGATAACACGCCGTACCAGCCCTTCGTGGGCCAGGTGGTTGAGGCCGCGCTCCTTGCCGTCGCCCTGGCCGGCGGCGTAGACCAGCGTCAGGCCGTTGGGGGCCTGCTCGGCCAGGAAACGGTCTTCCAGGGCCCGGGCCAGGGATTCGGGAAAGCCGATGCCGACGAAGCCACCGGTTGCCAGGGTGGCGTTTTCCGGCACCAGGGCGGCGGCCTGTTCGGCGGAGATCAGTTTTGAATCGGTCATAGTCGCCTCCTCTTATCCGCCATAGGCCTGAGCTGGCAGCCAGGTCACCAGGGCCGGCCACAGGAAGATGATCGCCAGCACCGTCACCTGCAGCAGGATGAACGGGGTCACGCCCTTGTAGAGGGTCTTCACGCCGATTGATGGCGGCGCCACGCCCTTGCAGTAGAACAGGGAGAAGCCGACCGGCGGTGTCAGGAAGGAGGTCTGCAGGCAGACCGCAAACAGCACGGTGAACCAGACGATGTCGAAACCCAGCGCGTGGATCACCGGGGCCACCAGCGGCAGGATGATCAGGGTGATTTCGATCCAGTCCAGCACGAAGCCCAGCAGGAAGGTCAGCAGCAGGATGCAGATGACCACGCCGTGGGGGCCGAACGGCAGGCTGTGCAGGGCTCCGGCGATCATCTCGTCGCCACCCAGCCCGCGCAGCACCAGCGAGAACGCCGTGGCGCCGATCAGCAGGGCGAAGATGAACGCGGTGGTCTGGCTGGTCTCGCGGCAGACGTCCCGCAGCACGGTCAGGTTGAGCCGCTTGTTCGCCAGGGCCAGCAAGGTCGCGCCAAAGGCCCCGACACCGGAGGCCTCGGTGGGCGTGGCGATTCCGGCGAAAATGCTGCCCAGCACCGCCAGGATCAGCAGGGCCGGCGGCAGGATGGAGAGGACCGCGTCGAGAATCACCCTCAGGGTCACCGGTTCGGCGTCGTGGCCGGCCGGTGCGGCGTCCGGATGCAGCCAGCCGCGGATCACGATGTAGAGCACGAACACCACGCCCAGCAGGGCGCTGGGGAAGACTGCACCCATGAACAGGTCGCCCACCGACATGGCCAGTTGGTCGGCCATCATCACCAGCATGATCGACGGTGGCATCAGGATGCCCAGGGTCCCGACGGCGCATACCGTACCGACGGCGAGGGACGGCTGGTAATGGCGCTTGAGCATCACCGGCACGGCGAGCAGGGTCAGCAGGGCCACCGAGGCGCCAACGATGCCGGTGGAGGCGGCGAGCAGCAGGCCGATGATCACCACCGCGATGGCGGTGCCGCCGTTCAGGCGCCCGAACAAGCGCGAGACGTTGAGCATCAGCTTTTCCGCCATGCCGGAGCGGTCCAGCATCTGGCCCATGAACACGAACATGGGAATGGCGACCAGTACCCAGCTGCTCATGGTGCCCCAGATGCGCTCGATGGACAGGGAAATGTATGTCCAGTCGATGGCGATAAAGGTGTCCAGAAAAGCATCCGACATCATTGCCAGACCGGTGAAGCCGATGGCGACGCCACCCAGTACCCAGGCGATGGGGAAGCCGGTGAAGATCAGGCCGATGAACACCACGAACATGCCGATGGCCAGGATTTCATTCATTTCCATGACGCACCTCCGAACCGAACAGGAAGGCGAGCAGGCGGGTCAGGCGCGAGAAAGCCGCGATGATCAGCAAACCGAGGCCGATAGGGAGGGCGCTCTTGACGATCCAGCGCTGGCTGAGCCCGCCGGGCGCGCTGGAGGCCTCGTTCATGGTCCATGAGTCGACCACGTAGGGCACGGCGTAGTACAGCAGCATGCCGATGAACGGCCCCAGTAGCAGGATGATGCCCAGCAGCTCGACCCACGCCTGGGTGCGGAAGCTGAGTCGCTCGCGAAACAGGTCGACGCGTACGTGGTTGTCACGCAGCAGGGCGTAGGACAGGGCGATCAGAAACCCGGCGGAATACAGGTGCCACTGCAACTCCTCCAGCTCGATGAAGCCCTGGGCAAACACGTATCGGGACACCACGTTGACGATGATCACCAGCATCAGGATCGGCCAGAGCCAGCTGCTCAGGTCACCGACCCACTGGATGGTGCCGTCCAGGACACGGGAAATCGGGGTGTGGGGCAGGCGGTCGCGGGTCAACCCCTGCGGCGCGGGCTCGAGGTCCGGCCCGGCCGCATCGATGGAAACGGTCATGCTAATCTCCGCAAAGCTGGAACGGCTGGCCCCGGCGGGCCAGCGTGACTGGGTACGGCGTTGTGCCGCACCCGACGTTCAGACCGGAATCAGAAATCCCGGGGCAGGTAGCCGAGGTCCTGCCAGCGCTCGTACTGTTCCTCGAAGGCCTTCTGGCTCTTCAGAACGCGGGCAAAATCCTCGTCCTTGTCGGCTTCGCTTTGCAGCACCTGGTTGGTGACCTCTTCCAGCTCGCGCAGGATGGGCTCCGGCAGTTTGCGGGTCTGGGCGCCCTGATCTTCCAGGAACTCGATGGCTTCCCCCTGGAAGGCCTCGCTGCGGGCCAGGTTGCGGGTGACGCCGGCCTGACAGGTCAGGTCGATCAGCTTCTTGTCGGCATCGCTGATGGCGTCCCATTTTTCCTTGTTGATGATCAGGTGGAACGCGGCGAATGGCTGGTGCCAGCCGGGGAAGTAGTTGTACTTGGCGACTTCGTAGAAGCCCAGTTGCTTGTCGACGGTGGGCAGGGAGAACTCGGATGCGTCGATGGCGCCTTTCTCGAGGGCCTGGAAAATTTCACCGCCGGGCAGCACGGTGACCGAGGCGCCCAGTTCCTGCAGGATGCGGCCGCCGATGCCGGCGTAGCGGATCTTGAGGCCGTCGATGTCGTCGAGCGTCTTGATCTCCTTGTTGAACCAGCCTCCGGTCTCCGGCCCGGTCAGGCCGCACAGGACCGGATGCACGTTGTTCTTGTGGTAGATTTCTTCGGCCAGCTCCTGACCTTCACCATCGTACCACCAGGCCATGTACTCCCAGGGCTCCATGCCAAACGGCACCGCCGAGAACAGCACGGACGACGGAATCTTGCCTTGGTCGTAACCGATCCAGGTGTAGCCGGCTTCGAGTTTGCCGGTTCGCACCGCATCGGTGATGTTCAGGGTGGGAACCAGTTTGTTGGGTTCGAAGTGCTTGATGATGACACGGTTATCCGTGGCTTCGCTGAGGTCTTCGAGAACGCCCGGAATGGTGTCACCGAGTGCTGGCAGATTGCTGCCGTAGGCGGCCTGCATTTTCCAGCGGATCTTGTCCGCACCCAGCGCGGGGGCGGCGGCCAGCGCCGTGGCCAGGCCGCAGGCGGACAGGTAGGCGAGGGTTTTCATTGGCTTTGTCATTGTTTGTACCTCGGTATTGTTGTTGTCGTTGCAGATGAGAAGCTGCATCTAGTTCGAAACAAACCCTGTGCCAGGAAATTAAAATACATAGAAAACAAATAGATAAAAGTTCCTTGGGAATCTGGGAAGAGCGCGCTGTCTGAATTCCAAGACACAATGATGGCGCTGAAGGCGGGAAACGGCCGGAAATATCGCCAAAGCACTGTCCGGAATTTCAGACGATGTCCGGAATTCCGGACAGTCTTGGTCACAAGCTGTGCCGGGCCATTTTTTCGTAAAGGTTGGCGCGCGAGATGCCAAGCAGGCGCGCTGCCTGGGAGCGGTTGTTGTCAGCGGCTTCGAGTGCCTTGAGGATGGATTCCCGTTCGGCGCGGGCCACGGTTTCGTGCAGGGGTTCGATGCGCTGGTCCGGGCGCTGACGCTCGGGCTCACGCTCTGGTGACGGCGGCAGGAAGTCCTCGGCGTCGAGGGTGGTGCCCTTGGCGAAGATGAAGGTGCGCTCCAGGGTGTTGCGCAACTCCCGGACGTTGCCGGGCCAACCGTGATCCTGCAGGTAGGCCAGCGCGCTCTCGCTGAGCCACTTGCGGGACATGCCCAACCCCCGGGCGATGTGTTCGATCATGCTGTTGGCCAGCAGTTCGATGTCATCGATGCGCTCGCGCAGTGGTGGGACCACGATCGGCAGCACATTGAGCCGGTAATAGAGGTCGGCACGGAAGTCACCGGCATCCACCATGGCTTTCAGGTCCTTACTGGTGGCGGCGATGATGCGCACGTCCACGCGGATGACCTCGTTCGATCCCAGCGCCTCGAATTCCTGCTCCTGCAACACGCGCAGCAGCTTGCTCTGCAGGTTGGGCGGCAGGTCGCCCACCTCGTCCAGGAACAGCGTTCCCTTGTCCGCCAGTTGCAGCTTGCCCTTGCGCCCCTTGCGGTCGGCGCCGGTGTAGGCGCCCGGCGCAACGCCGAAGAACTCGGCTTCCATCAGGTTATCGGGCACCGCGGCCATGTTGATGCCGACAAACGGCCGCTCGGCGCGTACCGAGGCGTGGTGGATGGCGTGGGCCAGCACCTCTTTGCCCGTGCCGGTCTCGCCCAGCAGCAGGACCGTGGTGTCCAGCTCCGAGGCGCGTCGGGCGCGTTGCAGCAGCTGTTCTACGGGTTCGCTCTGGCCCAGGAAGTCGGCAAACGTGTACTTGGTATCACGCAGGCTGGCGAGCTGACGCTCGGCCGTGCTCGGTACGCCCCGCAGCCGGCCGTATTTCTCGACGAAGGCCTTGAGGTAATCCATGTCCTTGTAGAACACGAAGCCGATGCCGCCGATCACGCGCTCCGACTGGTCGCGGATAGGGATGCGGGTCACCACCATCCAGGTGGTGCGAACACGCAAAAGATCCAGCAGTATCGGCTGTCCGTCGCGGACCACCTGACGCATCATGCTGTTGGGAATCAATTCTTCCACAGACGTGCCGCGCACGGGCAGATCCCGTTCCAGGCCCAGGATGTCCCGGTACTTGTCGCTGATCCACAGCACGTGGGCATGGTCGTCGACAATCAGGCTGCCCTCACAGATGTGATCGAGCAGGGCAAGCAGGGGGCTTTCAGACAGATCGGCGAGTTCTTTCTCGGTGAATCCGGAGGTTCGGGTCATGGCAATCCCTGGCGGCCGCCCGCGCGGCGACGGGGCGACCCTGAGTCTTATTGTTGGAGTTCAGGCAAGTCTTCAAAATAGGCCAAGGCGTCGGGATTGGCCAGAGCATCCTTGTTACGGACTGCTTCGCCGTGGACCACGTTGCGCACTGCCAATTCCACGATTTTACCGCTAATGGTGCGGGGAATGTCGGGAACCTGCACGATCCGCGCTGGAACGTGTCGGGGCGTGGTGTTGCTCCGAATGGTCTGGCAAATGGTCTGACGCAGGTCGTCGTCGAGGGTGATGCCGTCTCTCAGGCGAACAAACAGGACCACCCGGACGTCGTCGTCCCAGTTCTGGCCAATAGCCAGGGCTTCCAGCACGGCGTCCACTTTCTCCACTTGCCGGTAGATCTCCGCCGTCCCGATCCGGACGCCGCCCGGGTTCAGTGTGGCGTCGGAACGACCGTGGATAATCACGCCACGCTGTTCCGGCGTCGTCGACGTGGCCGTATGCGGGACGATCTCGCCGTAGTCGCCGTGGGCCCAAAGGCCCTCGAAACGGCTGAAATAGGCGTCCCGGAAGCGGGCGTTGTCGGGATCGTTCCAGAAGCTCACAGGCATGGATGGAAAGGCGTTGCGACACACCAGTTCGCCCTTGCCCTGGGGCAGGGCCTGGCCGTCGTCATCCACGAAGGTCACGTCCATGGCCAGGCCCAGGCACTGCAGTTCGCCGCGGTAGACCGGCAGGGTCGGATTGCCCAGGGCGAAGCAGGACACAATGTCGGTGCCGCCGGAAATGCTGGACACGCAGACATCCGCCTTCACGTCCCGGTACAGGTAGTCGAAGCTCTCGTGGGCCAGCGGGCTGCCGGTGGAGAGCAGGGCGTCGAGCGCGTCGAGATTGTGACTTTGCCGGGGTTTGAGTCCGGCTTTCTCGCAGGCGGCGTAGTACTTGGCGCTGGCGCCGAAGATCCGGATCTGCTCGCGCTCGGCGATGTCCCAAAGAACCTCGGGCAACGGCGAGAAAGGAGAACCGTCGAACAGCACCAGGGTTGCGCCGAGCGCCAGACCGCTGATCAGCCAGTTCCACATCATCCAGCCGCAGGTGGTGTAGTAGAACAGCCGGTCGCCGGCGCGCAGGTCGGTGTGCAGGGCCAGCTCCTTGATGTGTTGGAGCAGGGTGCCGCCGATGCCATGGACGATGCACTTGGGCACGCCGGTCGTGCCGGAGGAATAGAGAATGTACAGCGGCGAGTTGAACGGCAGGCGCGCGTAATGGCACTCGGGGGCGGCTTCCAGCGCCTCGGCCCAGCCCAGGCCGCCGATCTCCGCTGGCCAGGGGCAGTCGTCGTGGTTGTCGATGCGGATCAGGCGGGCCAATGATGGCAGGGATTCGACGATGTCCGCCACCCGCTGCCGGGTGTCGATGGTCTTGCCGTTGTAGGTGTAGCCGTTGATGGCGATGAGGACTTTGGGTTCGATCTGGCCGAAACGGTCGATCACGCCGTTGAGGCCGAAATCCGGCGAACAGGAGGACCACACCGCGCCCAGCTGGCTGGTGGCCAGCATGCCCGAGACCGCTTCAATGCCGTTGGGCACAAACCCCGCCACCCGGTCGCCGGGACCGACGCCCTGCTGCTTCAGCGTGGCGGCCAACGCCTGGGAGCGATGCCGTAGATCGGCAAAGGTGACGATGCGGCGCCGGCCGTCTTCCCGGTGCTCGATGAGGGCGACGGCGTCCGGGTTGCCCCGGGCCAGCAGGTTCTCCGCGAAATTCAGCCGCGCCTGGGGAAAGAAGCGGCGGCCCACCACCTCGGCGTCGATTTCGACGGGCGGGCCGTCCCAGTCGGCAAGCACCCCGTACTCCTCCACCAGCTCCTCCCAAAAGCGGGTGTCGTTGTCGACGCTCCACCGGTGCAACCCTTCGTAGCCGGCATCGATATCGGGAAACTGGCGCCTCAGGCGCTCCTCGAACCGGGTCATGCAAGTGGCGGCACGGCGCGCAGGGCTGGGTTGCCAGAGGGGCGGTTGGGTCATGCGTTACGTCCTTTCACTGTGGTGCGTCGTCTTGTTCTGTGTCTATTGTGGATCGGCCGAATCATCGCGGGCGGCGGCCAGGGCCCGGCCCACCCGGGAGGGATTGGGGCGGTCCAGCGTCCGGCAGATGGTTTCGCCGATACGCGCCACCGCCTGCAGGTCCACGCCGGTCTCGAATCCCTCGCCCTGCAGCAAGTAAAGCACATCCTCGGTGGCGACATTGCCGGTGGCGCCCCGGGCGTAGGGGCAGCCGCCGAGACCGGCGACGGCACTGTCGAAGGTGCGGATGCCGCGCTCCAGGGCGGCGTAGATGTTGGCGAGGGCCTGGCCGCGGGTGTCATGGCAGTGCAGCGCCAGGCGGTCGGTCTCGACCAGCGGCAAGACAGCGTCCAGCAGGGCGTGGATCTCCCGCGGGCGGGCCACGCCAATGGTGTCGCCCAGGGAGACCTCGTCGGCACCCAGCTCCAGCAGCTGCGTCACCACGTCGGCGACCTGGGCCGGAGCGATCGGCCCCTCGTAGGGGCAGCCCACCACGCAGGATACGTAGGCTCGCACCCGCTTGCCGGCATCGTGGGCTCCGGCGACCACCGGCTGGAAGCGGGCGATACTCTCGGCGATGGAACAATTGATGTTCTTGCGGTTGAAGCTCTCCGAGGCGGCGGTGAATACCGCGATCACATCCGCATTGCAGGCCAGGGCGCTTTCCAGACCCTGGCTGTTGGGCACCAAAACCTCGGCTGAAACCTCGTCCCGCCGCTGGATGCCCGCCATCACCTGCTCGGTGTTGGCCATCTGCGGCACCCACTTGGGCGAGACGAAGCTGCCCGCCTCGATACGGCGCAGGCCCGCATCCGCCAGGCCGTTGAACCAGCGCGAGCGGTCCTCCGCCGAGACAGGTATGGCTTCGTTCTGGAGCCCGTCGCGCAGGCCCACTTCCACAAGCGTGACCTTGTCGCGGTGTGTGCTATCGGCGTTCATGCGGCGTCCTCCCCGGCGTCGAACTGGATCAACAGCTGCCCGGCGGCCACGCTGTCGCCCTCGGCGCCTTCTACCGTCTGGATGCGGCCGGCGCACGGAGCCTTGAGACTGTGTTCCATTTTCATGGCCTCCATGACCAGCAGGGTCTGTCCTGCTTCGACCTGATCTCCGGCGGCGCAGTTCACCGCGATGATACGCCCGTGCATGGGAGCCGTCAGGTGGCCGCTGTCGGCGGCCTGATCCGCCTGCTCTTCGGGGTGATTGACCAGGGCCGTCCAGTCGGCGCTGCCGGCGAAGACCCCCAGTTTCTCGCCGTGGCTGGCCCAGGCGAGGCGCACGGTGCGACCATTCAGGGTAGCGTCCAGCGCCGGGTCGCCGTTGCGCGCACGCCACTGCAATCGAATCGGGGCGTTGCGCTCGGGCAGGTCGATCCGCGCCCGATCGGCGCCATCCACGGTGTAGCGCAGCGTGGCGTCCTGTTCGCCAATCCGCAGTTCACAGGGTTGCTGGCGCGGACCGCCCAATCGGAAGCTGTCACGGGCGTCCCAGGGATCACCGCGATCCGGCCGCTGCTGGGCCTGTTGCCAGGCGAGCCAGCTCAGGGCCAGTTGCTCATCCAGGCTGAAGTCGGGAGCCTGCAGTTCGGACTCGTGGACGTCGATGAAGTGTGTGGTCAGCTCGGCCGCGGCAAAGTCCCGGTGGCGCAAGACGCGGGCTACAAAATCGGTGTTCAGGGTGACGCCCAGGACTTCGTAGTGTTCAAGCGCATCGATCAGGCGGCGGCGGGCGCTGTCCCGATCCTCGCCCCAGGCGATCACCTTGGCCAGCATGGGGTCGTACCAGGGCGTGATGTCCAGCCCTTCGGCCACGCCGGAATCCACGCGCACGTGGGGCAGGTGAGCCGGCTCGCGCAGGTGCAGCAGACGGCCGGTCATGGGCAGGAAGCCGTTGGCCGGATCCTCGGCGTAGACCCGCGCTTCCAGCGCATGACCGTGACAGCGCAGTTCGTCCTGGGCCCAGGGCAGGGGCTCGCCGGTGGCGACCCGGAGCTGCCATTCCACCAGATCCAGGCCGGCGATCATCTCGGTCACCGGGTGCTCAACCTGCAGGCGGGTGTTCATTTCCATGAAATAGAAATAGCCGCCCGGTTCGTACAGGAACTCGACCGTGCCGGCGCCCACGTAGTCGATGGCCTGTCCGCAGCGGACCGCCGCTTCGCCCATCGCCTGGCGCACGGCGGACGGGATGCCCGGTGCGGGAGCTTCCTCGATGATTTTCTGGTGCCGGCGCTGCACCGAGCAGTCGCGATCAAACAGGTACAGTCCCTTGCCGTGGCGATCGAACAGCACCTGGACCTCCACATGGCGCGGGTTCTCCAGGTAGCGCTCCATCAGCAGGTGCGGGTCGCCGAAACTGGACTGCGCCTCGCGCTTGGCCGCTTCGATGGCCTCGTCCAGCTCATCATACCCGCTCACCACGCGCATGCCCTTGCCACCGCCCCCGGCGCTGGCCTTGATCAACAGCGGAAAACCGGTGGTCTCGGCAGCCTGGCGGAAGCGGTCGCTGGACTGGTCGTCGCCGTGATAGCCCGGGACCAGCGGCACGCCGGCATCCGCAATGAGGGCCTTGGCGGCGCTTTTCGAGCCCATGGCGGCGATGGCGGAGGCCGGCGGACCAATAAAATGGATCCCGTGGGCCTCGCACTGTTCGGCCAGTTGGGTGTTCTCGGACAGGAAGCCGTAGCCGGGATGGATCGCGTCGGCGCCTTCGTCCCGGGCCGCCTGCATGATGCGATCCACTTTCAGGTAGCTCTCGGTGGCCGCCGCGGGGCCGATGGCAACGGCGGTATCGGCCTGGCGTACAAAGGGCGCATTGCGGTCGGCGTCGGAATACACCGCCACGCAGCGGATGCCCATCGCCTGGGCGGTGCGCATGATGCGCAGGGCGATCTCGCCACGGTTGGCGATCAGCAAAGTACGGATGGGTTGCTCAGTCATGGGACGCCTCCCGGATCCAGGTGGGCGGACGTTTGTCCAGGAAAGCCTGCAAACCTTCCTGACCTTCGTCGCCGGTGCGCAGGCCGGCAATCAGTTCGGCGGTGTAGCGGATCAGGGCGGCGTCGGGGCCGTCCTCCTGGGTCCGCGCCACCAGGCGCTTGCAGGCGTCCAATGCAACCGGGCCGTTGTTGAGCAGGCCGGCGGCTATCTGCTCGACGGTCTCGTCCAGGTCTTCCAGTGGCACCACCTCGTGCACCACGCCCAGCTCGGCGGCGCGTTCGGCGGCGATCTCCTCGGTGGTCAGAAAATAGCGCCGGGCCTGTCGCGGCCCCATGGCTCGCACCACATAGGGGGCGATGGCCGCCGGTGCCAGGCCCAGGCGGGCCTCGCTGAGGCAGAAACGGGCATTATCGCCGGCGATGGCGATGTCACAGGCGCAGATCAGGCCCAGTGCGCCGCCAAATGCCGCCCCCTGGACCCGGGCAATCGTGGGCTTGTGCAGGCGGTCGAGGGTCTGCATCAGGCCAGCGAGAGCCATGGCGTCGGCCACGTTGTCATCATGGCTCAGGGCGGCGGTCTGTTTCATGTAGCCCAGATCGGCGCCGGCAGAAAAGTGCTTGCCGCTGCCCTGAAGGATCACGACACGGCAGCGGGCGTCGCGGCCGGCTTGTTCCAGGGCGTCGGCGAGGGCCGCCATCACGTCGCTATCGAAGGCGTTGCGTTTGTCCGGTCGGTCCAGGGTGATGCGGGTGACGCCGCGGGCGTCGGTCTCGGTGCGTACCATCGGTTCGCTCATGGGGGAAATCTCCTGGCTTTTCGTTTCCTGGCCTTTTGTTCCCAGGCTCTCCATTCCCTGACTGTCCATCTCGTCTCTGGTCATCGGGTTACATCCGGAACAGGCCGAAACGGGTGTCTTCCGGCGGTGCGTTAAGAGCGGCCGACAGGCTCAGGCCGAGGACGCGGCGGGTGTCCGCCGGGTCGATCACGCCGTCGTCCCACAGTCGGGCGCTGGCGTAGTAGGGGCTGGACTGGCGTTCGAACTGGTCGACGATGGGCTGCTTGAAGGCCCGTTCCTCGTCGTCGCTCCAGCGTTCGCCCCGGCGTTCCTTGCCGGCCCGCTTGACGTCGGCAAGCACGCCGGCAGCCTGTTCGCCGCCCATCACCGCGATGCGGGCGTTGGGCCACATCCACAGGAATCGGGGCTTGTAGGCGCGACCGCACATGCCGTAGTTGCCGGCGCCGAAACTGCCGCCGATGATGACCGTCAGCTTGGGCACCCGGGCGCAGGCCACGGCGGTGACGAGCTTGGCGCCGTGCTTGGCGATGCCGTCGTGTTCCGCCTGCTTGCCCACCATGAAGCCGGTGATGTTCTGCAGGAAGATCAGCGGAATGCCGCGCTGGCAGCACAATTCCACGAAGTGGGCGCCTTTCTGGGCGGATTCGGAAAACAGGATGCCGTTGTTGGCGATGATGCCCACCGGCATGCCGTAGAGGTGGGCAAAACCACACACCAGGGTCGATCCATAACGCGCCTTGAATTCATCGAACTCCGAGCCGTCGACGAGGCGTGCGATGACCTCATGCACGTCGTAGGGTGTCTTCAGGTCGCTGGGCACCACGCCGTACAGCTCTTCGCTCGGGTAGAGCGGGTCGCGCGGTTCGGTCCGGCGAACCGTCTCCGGACGCCGATAGTTGAGGTTGGCGATGCACTGCCGCGCCCGCTCCAGGGCCTCGGCTTCGGTATTGGCGAAGTGGTCGGCGACGCCGGAGATGCCGGTGTGCACGTCGGCGCCCCCGAGTTCCTCCGCGCTGACGGTCTCGCCCGTGGCGGCTTTCACCAGCGGCGGGCCGGCCAGGAAGATGGAGCTTTGCTCGCGCACCATGATGGATTCGTCCGCCATGGCCGGCACATAGGCGCCGCCGGCGGTGCACAGCCCCATCACCACGGCGATCTGGGCGATGCCCTTGGCGGACATGTTGGCCTGACGGTAGAAGATATGGCCGAAGTCTTCCTGGTCCGGAAAGACCTCGTCCTGACGCGGCAGGTTGGCGCCGCCGGAATCCACCAGGTAGATGCAGGGCAGGTGGTTTTCCTCGGCGATGGTCTGGGCGCGGATGTGTTTCTTTACGGTCAGCGGGTAGTAGGTGCCGCCTTTCACCGTGGAGTCGTTGGCGACGATCATGCACTCGATGCCGTGAACCTGGCCGATGCCGGCGATCACGCCGGCGGCGGGCACGTCTTCACCGTAAACGTCGTCCGCGGCGAAGGCGCCAATCTCCAGGAACGGGGAACCGGGATCCAGCAGGCGGTGGATGCGTTCCCGGGGCAGCAGCTTGCCGCGGTCGATGTGGCGCTTCTGGGCCTGTTCGCCACCTCCGCGGGCGATCACGTCATGGCGCTCGCGCCGCTCGGCGCACAGGGCCGTCATGGCGCCGTGGCGCTCGGTGAACTCTGGCGATTCGGTCTGGATCTGGGAATGAAGAATAGCCATGGGAACCTTACCGTGATTCGTTGAACAGTTCGCGGCCGATCAGCATGCGGCGGATTTCCTGGGTACCGGCGCCGATTTCGTAGAGCTTGGCGTCGCGTAGCAGACGGCCGGTGGGGAACTCGTTGATGTAGCCGTTGCCACCCAGGATCTGGATCGCTTCCAGCGCCATTTTCGTGGCCCGTTCGGAGGTGTAGAGAATCACGCCGGCGGCGTCCTTGCGGGTGGTTTCACCCCGGTCGCAGGCCTGGGCGACGGCATAGAGATAGGCGCGGCTGGCGGCCAGCTCGGTGTACATGTCCGCCAGTTTGCCCTGGATCAGCTGGAACTCGCCGATGGGCTGGTCGAACTGTTTGCGTTCGTGCACGTAGGGCACCACCGCGTCGAGGCAGGCCTGCATGATGCCGACCGGGCCGCCGGACAGCACCACGCGCTCGTAGTCGAGACCGGACATCAGCACGCGCACGCCGCCGTTTTCCTGGCCCAGGATGTTTTCCTCGGGCACTTCGACGTCCTCGAAGATCAGTTCACAGGTGTTGGAGCCACGCATACCCAGCTTGTCGAGCTTTTGGCCGCGGGAGAACCCTTTCCAGTCGCGCTCGACAATGAAAGCGGTGATGCCGTGGGCGCCCTTGCTGGTGTCGGTCTTGGCGTAGATCACGTAGGTGTCGGCGTCGGGGCCGTTGGTGATCCACATCTTGTTGCCGTTGAGGACGTAGCGGTCGCCTTTCTTGTCAGCGCGCAGCTTCATGCTGACCACGTCGGAACCGGCGTTGGGCTCGCTCATGGCCAGGGCGCCGACGTGCTCGCCGCTGACCAGCTTGGGCAGGTATTTTTCTTTCTGGGCATCGTTGCCGTTGCGGTGGATCTGGTTGACGCACAGGTTGGAGTGGGCGCCGTAACTCAGGCCGATGCTGGCGGAGGCGCGGCTGATCTCCTCCATGGCGATGACGTGGGCCAGGTAACCCATGCCGCTGCCGCCGTAGCTTTCGTCGACGGTCAGGCCCAGCAGGCCCATCTCGCCCAGCTCCGGCCACAGGTCGCTGGGGAACAGGTTGTCGCGGTCCACGTCGGCGGCGCGGGGCGCGATGCGGTCGGCGGCGAACTGGTTCACCTGGTCGCGTAGCATGTCGGCGGTTTCACCGAGTCCAAAGTTGAGAGAGGTGTATTGGCTTTTCATGTTGTTGGTCACTCCCGCCACAATGGCGTTCTGTTGCCTGTTATTTAAGCGTGCGTTTACGTTAACGTTATCTCGCGATCAAGCGGCCGCGCGGATCGGGCCGGTTCAGCGGCCCGGGTTCGTCAGTGATCCAGGTGCAGTTCGTCGATGCTGATTTCACGCATCCGGAACTTCTGGATCTTACCGGTCACGGTCATGGGGAAGTCTTCCACCAGTTTGATGTAGCGCGGCACCTTGTAGTGGGCGATATTGGCCTTGCAGAAGGCTCGGATCTCGTCCTCGCTGGCCTGTTGACCGTCGATCAGTTTGACCCACGCCATCACTTCCTCGCCGTAGCGGTCGTCGGGAACGCCGATCACCTGGGCGTCCGAGATGGCCTCGTGGGTGTATAGGAACTCCTCGATTTCACGCGGATAGATGTTCTCGCCGCCGCGAATGATCATGTCCTTGATGCGGCCGGTGATGGCGACGTAGCCGTCGTCGTCCAGGGTGGCCAGGTCGCCGGTGTGCATCCAGCGCTGGGCGTCGATGGATTTGGCTGTCGCCTCGTCGTTGTTCCAGTACCCCAGCATCACGCTGTAGCCGCGGGTGCACAGCTCGCCTTTCTCGCCCCGGGGCACCACATGGCCGTTGGCCGGGTCGACGATTTTCAGCTCCAGGTGCGGGTGCACGGTGCCGACCGTGTTAACGCGCTTGTCGAGGGGCGCATCCGGTTCCGTCTGGAGGCTGACCGGGCTGGTTTCGGTCATGCCGTAGCAGATGGTCACGTCGGTCATGTGCATCTGGTCGATGACCTTGCGCATGATCTCCGCCGGGCAGTTGGAGCCGGCCATGATGCCCGTGCGCAAGGTGGACAGGTTGAAGCCGCTGAACTCCGGGTGTTCCAGTTCGGCGATGAACATGGTGGGTACGCCGTACAGCGCCGTGGCCTTCTCCCGCTGCACCGCCTCCAGGGTCGCTGTCGGCTCGAACCCTTCGCTGGGATAGATCATGGTGGCGCCGTGGGTGATGCAGCCCAGATTGCCCATGACCATGCCAAAACAGTGATAGAGCGGGACCGGGATCACCAGCCGGTCGTGTTCGGTGAAGTTCATTCGTCGCGCCACGAACAATCCGTTGTTGAGGATGTTGTGGTGGGAGAGGGTGGCGCCCTTGGGCGCGCCGGTGGTTCCGGAGGTGTACTGGATGTTGATCGGGTCGTCGAACTGGAGACTGGCCTGGCGTGCGCGGTAGTCGGCGTCGTCGGTTTGATGGGCGAGGGCAATCACCTCGTCCCAGTGCCACATGCCCGGGGTCGTACGATTTGCATCCAGGCAAACGACTTGGCGCAGTTTCGGCAGCCGTTCGCTGGCAAGCCGATCCTGACGGCGGTCCAGCAGCGAGGGGACCAGTTCGCCCACCATGCCCACGTAATCGGACGTCTTGAACTGACCCTGCAGGATGAGCACCGCCGTGCCGGAATGGCGCAAGGCGTATTCCACCTCGTGCCGCCGGTAGCTGGGATTGATGTTGACCAGGATGGCGCCGATCTGCGCCGTGGCAAGCTGGGTAATGCACCATTCGGCGTTGTTGGGCGACCAGATACCGACGCGATCGCCTTTCTCGACACCCAGGGTCATGAGCGCGCGGGCGCACTCGTCGACGGCCTGCTGCAACTGTCGATACGTGTAGCGGCGGTCCTGGTGATGGACCACCAGGGCATCGTTGTCCGGGTAGCGGCTGGCGGTCTCGTCGAACCGCTCACCGATGGTCATGCCCAGCAGGGGCGTTTCGCTCACCCCGCTGACGTAACTGTTCTGCATTGTCATAACCCACCTGAAATCTTGTCTTTGTTGTGGTGCGTCTGACTCGATGCGCTTCAGTGGCCCAGGTTTGCCAGTGCCTCCTGGCAACGGGCCTCGGCGCTATCGAGTTCCTTCTGCATGATCTCGATGTCTGCCAGCTGCTGCTCTAGCGCTTCACGTCGTTGTTTAATTTTTTCTTGTAATGCATTGATTTGATGAGCATTGTCAGAAGACGGATCGTACATTTCGATCAGCTCGCGCGATTCCGCCAGGCTGAAGCCGAGTCGTTTCCCACGCAGGATCAGTTTGAGCTTCACCCGATCCTGGTCACTGTAGATGCGGGTCTGTCCGTTGCGTTCCGGTGATAGCATGGCCGCTTCCTCATAGAAGCGGATGGTCCGGGTGGTCACGTCGAATTCCCGCGCCAGGTCGCTGATGGAATAGGTCCGTTTTACCTTCAGGTTGCTCATCGTCGAAGACTTCTTTGGTTGACGTTAACGTAAAGGTAATTCGATGATTGAATACCTGTCAACGGCTTTCGGCATTCAGGGGCGTCAGCGCAGCGAATCGATCAGGCGGTTATTAAGGTCGGTCCAGCGTTCCAGTTTGTCGGCGTTGCCGATGCGCTTTTCGTCTTCATCCAGGCGTTGCAGCCAAAGGCCTTCGCCGTTGAAGCTGTAGACGGGTTCCAGGTCGTCCCGTTGCGAGGCAGGTTTGATTTCGTTGATCAGGTTGTCGAGCACCAGGGGGTCGGCATCGGGTTCCGGATACCAGGCCAGCACCATGTGGGCCTGGTTGAGTTCGAGCGCCTTGACGTAGGTGATGCGCAACTGGTCGTCCGGGACGCCCAACGACCGTAGGGTGAGGTACTTGGCGATGGAGAAATCCTCGCAGTCGCCGCCGTTGGTCGCCAGCAGTTCCACGGGCGTGGCCCAGTAATCCTCTTCGCCCCAGTGCTCGATGTCGTTGACGAATTCCGCCTGGTTGAAGAACGAGTTCACCAAACGCAATTGACGGCGGACCGGGGCCTTGGCGGCCAGTTTCTCAAGGGACTGCCACTGCTCCAGGCGTTTGCGGGCGCCGTCGCCGAATTCCCGGGCCACATAGTCAAGCAGGCGTGAACTGAGCTCGATGCCAATGACCGCCGTCGCGGTCAATGACAGGGCCAGGACCAAGAACCTGATTCCTCGCCTGATCCGCGTCCGAGTCATCCTTACCCTCAGTTACTGTTCTGGCGCAACCGCTCCCTGAGTTGCTCGAGTCGCCGCCTGATTTCCTCGCGCCGCTCGCTGGTGACCCCGGGCGCGGAGCGCGGGGGCTGAACCGGCTGGGCCGTTGGAGGCTGGCTTGCCGCCGGTTCCGGCGCCGCCTCGGGTGCAGCGCCGGCCACCTCAATGCCCGAGCGGTCGGAGGTTTCGGGGAAGTAGAGGTTCTCCAGCTTGCCGCTGCGCTCAATGATCACGCGGTCCGCATAGACTGAGCGCAGGGTGGCGTTGCCGGGCAATTCGTCGCCGACCAGGTACACCTCGGTCTGGTTGTCGCTGCCTTCGATCAGGGCGCTGGCGGTGGAGTCTTCGTCGCCGGCCATGACGCCGCGCAGGAACAGACGCAGATTGGTCTCCGGCAGGTTTTCGGTGGACTGGGGCGTGCTGGCGGCCTGGGGATCGGCAGCGCCAAAGAGATCGATGGAAGACAGTTCGACCTGCTCCGGGCCCTGACTGGCGGATTCGCTGGACGGGTTGGCGGTCGCCGTGGCTTGTCCGGACGATGGACGCGCCTGGTAGAACTGCCATCCCTGCCAGCCGAGGGAGGCCAGCATGCCCACGATCAGCACGATAGCGATCAGCAGTGGTAAGCGGGCGTAGATGCCAGTCATGAGCTTTATCGGTCTCCTTGCACGTGCGCTTGGCCGTCTCCCTGTGGCCGAATGCGCGAGCTGTCGATGTCACGAAGCCCCGGGACGAATCGCACTGTAACAGTTTAGACAACAGCGCAATAAATACTGCGATACAATCGGAATTGGGGAGTGGGGCTGGATTATAGGCCCGGTATGACGAATGTTCGACCAAAAACGACGTAAAAATAAAAAGATAGGCGATCCGGCCTTGACGAGTGTATCTATTTCTCAGATAACTCGTGTGAGGCCATCATTCGGTAACCGGCCTATGGTAGCCTTGACCTTTTACAATAACAGGCACAGGTAGGGACCGGCGTGGAACACGACCTCGAGTTACAGGCCCAGGATGCTCCGGTAGGGCGTTTGCCCTTCACGTTTGCCAAGCGTCACGGCGTCATTCTGACCCGCGGCGACAACGGCGGTTACAAGCTGCTGGTGAGGCCCGGTGCGTCGCCATCGGCGCTGGCGGAGGCCAACCGCATCAGCGGCGGCCAGGCCCACTTCGAGCCGATTGCCACCGAAGATTTCGACGATGCTCTGAATGCCGCCTACCAGAACGACTCCGCCGAAGCCATGCAAATGGTCGAAGGCATCGGTGACGACATGGACCTGGCCAGTCTCGCCGACTCCGTCCCGGAAACCGAAGACCTGCTCGAGCAGGAAGACGATGCCCCCATCATCCGGCTGATCAACGCCATCCTCACCGAGGCGGTCAACACCAACGCCTCGGACGTGCACATCGAAACCTACGAAAAACGCCTGGTGGTGCGCTTCCGTGTGGACGGTATCCTGCGCGAAGTGGTCCAGCCCAAGCGGGCGCTGGCGCCGCTGCTGGTGTCGCGGATCAAGGTCATGTCGCGGCTGGATATCGCCGAGAAGCGAGTCCCCCAGGACGGCCGGATATCCCTGCGCGTGGCCGGCCGGGAAGTGGACCTGCGGGTCTCCACCATGCCGTCATCCAACGGCGAGCGTATCGTGCTGCGTCTGCTGGACAAGCAGGCCGGCCGGCTCAAGCTGGAATCCCTGGGGATGGCCGCGCGCGACTACAAGGTTCTCAAGGACCTGATTCAACGCCCTTACGGCATATTGCTGGTGACCGGGCCCACCGGTTCCGGTAAATCCACCACGCTGTACGGCGCCTTGCAGGAAATCAACGACCGCAGCCGCAACATCCTCACCGTCGAGGATCCGATCGAGTACAACCTGTCCGGTATTGGCCAGACCCAGGTCAACCCCAAGGTCGACATGACCTTCGCCCGTGGGCTGCGGGCCATTCTGCGCCAGGATCCCGACGTGGTCATGATCGGGGAAATCCGTGACCTGGAAACCGCCGAGATCGCGGTACAGGCGTCCCTTACCGGTCACCTGGTGATGTCCACACTGCACACAAACACAGCCGTTGGCGCCATTGCCCGCCTGATCGACATGGGGGTGGAGCCCTTCCTGATTTCCTCCAGCCTGATCGGCATCATCGCCCAGCGTCTGGTGCGCGTTTTGTGCCGTCATTGCAAGGAGCCGTATCTGCCGTCACCGGAGCACTGCGAATTCCTGCAGCTGGATCCGGAGAATCCGCCGCGCATCTACAAAGCCGTTGGTTGTGACGAGTGTAACCAGTTGGGTTACCGGGGCCGGATGGGGATCTACGAGGTGGTGCGGGTGGACGAACAGCTGCGTGACCTGATCCACCGCCAGGCTGGTGAAATGGAACTGGAACATATGGCGCGTCAATTCGGCCCCAGCATCCACGCCGATGGGGTCGCCAAGGTGCTGGACGGCTCGACCACGGTCGAGGAAGTCCTGCGCGTGACGCACCGGGGTTAATCGATGCCCGCATTCAACTACAAGGCGCTGGACGCCCGGGGCAAGCAGAAACAGGGCGTACTGGAAGCGGACAGTGCCCGAGCCGTACGCCAGCAGCTGCGGGAGCGGCGGCTCACGCCGCTGGCGGTGGAAACCGCCTCGGAAAAGGGCGCCAGGGCCGGTGGCGGCAGTCGCCGGGGACGCGGACTGAGCGCGTCGGACCTGGCGCTGGTGACCCGTCAGTTGGCTACACTGATCCAGTCCGGCATCCCGGTGGAACAGGCTCTGGGGGCGGCCGCCCAGCAATCGGAAAAACCGCGCATCAAGAGCATGATGATCGCGATCCGCTCCAAGGTGATGGAAGGGCACAGCCTGGCGGACAGCCTGGGCGAGTTTCCGCGGGCCTTTCCGCGCCTGTACCGTTCGACGGTGGCGGCCGGGGAGCACGCCGGCCATCTGGATCTGGTGCTTAACCGCTTGGCGGACTACACCGAGAACCGGCAGGAAGCGCGCCAGAAGATCCAGTTGGCGGCGATCTACCCGGTGATCCTGACTGTGGTGGCCATTGCCATTGTGGTCTTCCTGCTGACCTATGTGGTGCCGGACATCATCGACGTTTTCGTCAAGCAGGGTCAGGAGCTGCCGGCGCTGACCCGGGGCATGCTGGCGATATCCGATTTCCTGGCGGCTTACGGCGTGTTCCTGGCGATTATCCTGATCGTGATTGGCCTGGCCTTCCAGTTCGCCCTGCGTAAGGAAGCGAACCGGCTGAAGTTTCATCGTTCATTGCTGCACATGCCGGGGGTGTCCGGCATGTCGCGTGGCGTTAATACCGCGCGCTACGCCAGTACCCTTTCGATTCTGACCACCAGTGGGGTGCCGCTGGTCGAAGCCATGCGGATTGCCGGCGAAGTGCTGTCCAACGATTACCTGCGGCTCAAGCTAAAGAATGCCGCCCAGTCGGTGAGCGAAGGGGCCAGCCTGCACAAGTCGCTGGACGGTACCGGCTACTTTCCGCCGATGATGCTGCACATGATCGCCAGCGGCGAGGCCAGCGGTGAGCTGGACCACATGCTTGAACGCACCGCGAGCATGCAGGAAAACACCTTACAGGCAAAGATCCAGACATTGGTGGGGCTGTTCGAACCACTGATGCTGCTCGTGATGGGGGGCGTCGTGCTGATCATCGTCATGGCGATCATGCTGCCGATCCTCAACATGAGTAATCTGGTGGGATAAGGGTCGGACAGGAGGTTCGGCCGGGATAACACAGACCAACGAGCAATATGAGACGGATGACAATGAAACAACTGAGAAAAAACGCGGGTTTCACGCTGATCGAGATCATGGTGGTGATGGTGATTCTCGGTCTGCTGGTCGCTATCGTGGCGCCCAACATCCTGGGCCGGAGTGACCAGGCCCGGGTGACGGTGGCCCAGACCCAGATGAGTAATATCGCCAACGCACTGGATCTCTATCGCCTGGACAACGGCCACTATCCTTCCACCCAGCAAGGACTTCAGGCACTGGTGACCAAGCCCAGTGGCAGTCCGGAGCCTAACAACTGGAATCCGGACGGCTACCTGAAAAGCGTACCCCAGGATCCGTGGGACAACGATTACCAGTACATCAGTCCGGGTGTGGACGGTCCCTACGACCTGTTCTCCTACGGCTCCGACGGTCGTGAAGGCGGCGATGGCGACGCTGCGGACATCAGCGTTCGCGACAATCCCGACCAGTAAGTGGTCCGTTCCATGCGCCGGGAACGTGGTTTCACGCTGATCGAAATCATGGTGGTCATGGTCGTGGTCGGACTGCTGGCCGTGATCGCCGTGGTGAATCTGGGCGGCGGAGCCCAGCAGCGGGAACTGGAGAACCAGGCGCGGGAACTGTTCCTGCTCATGCAAACGGCGTCGGAACAGGCGGTGCTGACCAACAGTGAAATGGGGTTGGCCGTCGACGGCGAGCGCTACCGCTTTCTGGCCTACAACGCGGTAGAGGGCGAGTGGCAACCCCAGCAGGAGCGCCTGTTCGCCCAGCGGCAGTTGCCCGAGTGGATGTCGCTGACCTACGAAGTCGAGGACGACCTGCCAGCCCTGCCGGGCCAGACCGAGGAGGACGACGCGCCGGAACCGGACATCGTATTCTATTCCTCCGGCGAGATGACGCCGTTCAACATGGTTCTCGGGATCCAGGAGCGGGAACTGGGCCGCTACCGCATCGAGACCGACGGCCTCAACGGCCTGGACTGGTACCCGCCCGGGGAAGAGGACAGCCTATGATACGGAACCGCCCGATCCGCCGGCAGACCGGTTTCACGCTGATCGAGGTTCTGGTTGCGGTGCTGGTTTTCGGGATCATCGCGGCGGCGGCCTCGGAGATCGGCAGCAACTACATCGGTACGTTCAGCCGGGTGCAGGACCGCACGCTCGCCAACTGGCTGGCGGAAAACATCATCACCGAGAAACGCCTGGAAACTGAATTCCCCGGGATCTCCGAAGAAACCGAGATCATCGACGACTTTGCCAATCGGCGCTGGCAGGTGGAAACCCGTGTCATCGGCACCGAGGATCCCAAGGTGCGCCGCATCGAAGTGACCGTCTCGGAATTCGTCGACGACGATGAACGGCAACTGGCGACCATGACGGGGTTCCTTGGTGATTATTGACGTCTCGACAAGGCGCCGCCGGCAGGGCGGTTTCACGTTGCTGGAGGTGATGATCGCCGTCGGCATCACCGCGTTGATCGGTATTGGCGTCTGGCAGATGATCAACGGTGTGATCCGCGCCCGGGATCGGGTGGACGATGTGGCCGACGATTTCGAGACGCTCCAGCGCGCCATGCTGGTGATTGAGCGCGACATCACCCAGGTGGTCAACCGTCCGGTGCGGGACATCTACGGGGACGCCCGCTACGCCATGACCAGCCGCGAGGAGGGCGTTGCCGTGGCGCTGACCCGTCAGGGCTGGCGCAATCCCATCGGCAGCCGGCGCAGTGACTTGCAGCGGGTTAACTACGAATTCACCGGGGACGAACTGCACCGCCGTTACTGGGGCATGCTCGATGTTGCCCAGGACGCGGAGGGTCGCGATCAGTTGCTGGTGTCGGATGTGGTCGATTTCCAGGTGCGCTTCATGGATGAAAACGGCAACTGGGAAGAGGACTGGCCGCCGGCGGATGCGGCCCAGGAAGCCTCTGGTTCACCGGCGTCGCTGACGGCCATTGCCTTCCCGCGGGGTATCGAGATCACGCTGGATCACGAACGCTTCGGCGAGATTACCCGATTGTTCGCACTGCCGGACTTCGATCCGGAATCGGCCCAGGGCCTGGTGACCGACGCTACAGAATCCGACGACGAGGCGGATGACGAGGATACCGACGAGGGGGCCGCCGAAGACGACAGCGCCGCTGACCAGTCCGACGGGGAGGCCACGCAATGAAGCTTTCCCGCACAGCGCGCGCGCCTCGCGCAGCAAACCCACAGCGTGGCGTGGCGCTGATCATGGTGCTGCTGGCCATGGCGCTGGTGGTGACCCTGGTGGCGGGCATGATGCAGATCCAGTCCCTACGCATCTACAAGACCAGTCATTACCTGGCCCAGAGCGAAGGCAAGAACATTGCCATCGGCGCCGAGGCCTTTGCCGAGCAACTGCTGTACAAGGATTATGAGGACGACCAGGAAGACGGCGTCATGATCGACAGCCCGGACGAAGTCTGGGCCCAGTATTCCGCCGTGATTCCCTACGACGAGACCAGCGTGGTGGAGGTCCAGATCAACGACCTGAGCGGGCGGATTAACCTCAACAACCTGGTGGATGCGTCCGGCAACGTCAACGACCTGACCCGCGACCGGTTGACCCGTCTGCTCCAGATCCTCGACATCAGCAACGTCAGGGTCGAAGCGCTGATTGACTGGATCGATGACAACGACCAGACCGTGAACGCCTACGGCGCGGAGGACGGCGAGTATCTGGGGCTGGACCCGCCATACCGGACCGGCAACCAGCCGTTTACCAGTGTCTCCGAGCTGAGGCTGATCACCGGCATGACCGAGGAAGCCTACCGCAAGCTGATGCCGTACGTGGCGGCGCTGCCGGTCACCGGCACGACGATCAATGTTAATATGGCGCCGGCGCCGGTGTTGCAGTCCCTGCACGAGAACCTGACCGCCGCCCAGATCGAAACGGTGATCGAACAGCGCGAGGATGAGCCTTTCGAAACGGTGCAGGACTTCCTGGCCCTGGGTGCATTCGCCGGCCTGGGGCTTAACAGCAATGGCCTCGGGATTCGCTCGGAATTCTTTGACATTGCCTCGCGGATCACCGTCAATGACAGGTTGTACCGTCTGGTAACGACGCTCTATCGCGATCCGCAGGGGGCGATGTACACAATTCGCCGGGACGAAAGCCAGACCAACCTGATCACCAAGGAACCCTACCAGCTGTCGATGGACGGCTGAGTCTGACCGGACGCTGAATGGACCGGCAGCGCACAGCGACGAATGACGAGCGGCGAGCAATAATAACAGCAGGCAGTAACAGACAGGACAGGAACACGCACACATGTCATACCGACTCTATGTCCAACCGGTCGCCCCCTTCGCGGCGTTGCACGGGGACAGCGACCACCAGCGCTTTGACTGGGCCCTGATCGATGCCAGCGGCATGTTCCAGGCGACCGGTCAGGACGAGGATCGGTCCCGAATCGAGCAGACACTGACTCAGAACGACCTGGATCACGTGCGGCTGATCGGTCTTATTCCGGGTGACGAGAGTCTGTTCTGTTTCGCCGAGATTCCCGCCAAACAGGCGCGCTACGTACGCCAGGCCCTGCCGTTCGCCGTCGAAGAGCAACTGGCCCAGGACATCGACAGTGTCCACCTGGCCCTCGGCCAGCGCTCGGAACAGGGCTTCCGGGTCGCGGCGATCGATAACAAGCGCATGGCGCTCTGGTACACGCTTTTCGACGACATCGCCGGCGCCGACCTGGAAGCGATCTATCCCGAGGCATCCCTGTTGCCGATCCAGGACACCCGCTGGTGTCTCTGCCTGGACGGTGACGCCACGTTCGTTTCCGGTAGCCGCGGCGAGTGGTTCCGCATGAATACCGCGAACCTGCCTGTCTTCGCCTATACCCTGGCCAACCCGGAGGAAGACGAGGTGGCCGCCGAGATTCCCGTGGCGCTTTACGGTCGCGCCGGGGACCTGGAAGCGCAGCGTTCGGTGATCGACGGATTGGGCGCGCAGGAGCGCCTGAGGCTCCATAGAGAGGCGTTGGAGATGTCGCCTCTGGAACTGCTGGTTCATGCCGACCACAACGACCTGTGCGATCCGATCAATCTGTGCCAGGGCGAATTCGAGCCCCAGGATCAGGGCGCCAGCACCTGGCGGGCCTGGCGCCCGGTCGCGATTGTGGCCGGTCTCTGGTTCGTTCTGCAGTTGGGCGTGGAAGCCGGCCTGGGATACTACCACCTGACCCAGGCGCGGGATCTGGAGCAGCAGGCCATGTCGATCTACCGCGAGGCCTTTCCCGGCGATACCCGGACCCATGCCGGTAACGTACGCCGCGTGCTGGAAGGGCGCCTGAGGGTAGCCAGCCAGGAAGGACCCCGCGCTGATTTCCTGTCGCTGCTGGGGCAGACCGGGGCCGAATACGAACGCCTGGGCGGCGGCAATGTCCAGTTCAACGCCGTGAACTACAGCCGTCAGCGCGGCGAGCTGGTGGTCGAATTACGCGCGGACAGTTACGACCGCCTCAGCGCCTTGCGCAGTGCCATCGGCGACCGCGGTTTCGAAGCGCGCATCGGGTCGGTGGTCAACGACAGCGATGGCGCGCGGGCCCGTCTGACGGTTTCCGGAGGGTCGTGACATGTTCGAGACATTAAAAAAGCAGCCGTCGGTCCAGAAGCTCGTCACGCAGTACGACAACCTGCCGCGCCGTGACCAGATGGCGCTGCAGATCATGGCGGTGGCGATTGCCCTGTTCCTGGTCTACTTCCTGATCTGGAGGCCGATCGCCGACTTCCACGAAAACGCGGTGGCCGAACGCCAGTCGGCCGCGGATCTGGTGGCGTGGATGCAGCAGCATCGTGACGACATCGCCCAGTTGGGAGCCGCCGGGGACTCCCGGGGCGGCGCCTCGCAGATTACGGACGTGCGATCGTTGATGTCGACCGTGACCACCAGCGCCAACGAGTCGGGCTTGTCGCTGCAGCGTTTCGAGCCCAGCGGCGAGGACGGGATGCGGGTCTGGATCGAGGATGCGCCGTTCAACCAGGTGTCCCGCTGGCTGGAGACGCTGACCGGAGAATACGGCATCGTCATCGACCAGGCGGCCATCGATCGGGAGAACCAGCCCGGTCTGGTCAGCGTTCGCCTGTCCCTCGAGATCTAGCGCGCGAGGCGCTCACGGTCCGGCCGTCGTGCGCCGGGCCTTGCTCTGCAGCCAACGGAGGAGCGGGATGATGCCCGATGCCAGCGATCGGCCGGTATCCGGGGTCCGGCCGGAAGTCGTCCGCCTGGACCCCAGCGCCATCAATGAAGCCAAGTCGATTCTCGTCAAGGCCTACCGCCACGAACCCACCTTTCATCACCTGTTCAACGAGCGCCAGCCGGGCTATGACCGCCGGGTGCGGGCGACGGTACGGGAACTCATCAACCTCTATCGGGAACTGGACCAGGACGCCGTCGGCATCATGCTCGATAACACCCTGGTCGCCGTCGCCTTCCTGGGCGACCCGGAACTGCGGCTGAACCTGACCGACCGATTGAGCTGGCGACTGCGCATGACGCTGACGGCAGGCCTTGCATCGACGCGCCGTTACATTGATTATCATGAGCAAATTCGGGCCCGGTTGCCGAAGGAGGGCGTGCACCAGTTGCCGCTGATGGGGGTGGACCCCAAGTATCAGAACCGGGGTTATGGTCGGCTGTTGCTGGAGGCGGTGGAACGGTTGTGTCGGGACAATCCCCGGGGCAACGGGCTGGTTCTTGATACCGGCAATAGTCGATATCTGCAATTCTACGAGTCGCTCGGATTCCGTAATCTGGGCGAGATACGCCTGGGGGAGCTGCGTGAATACGTCCTTTACCGGGATGTGAGCGTGGCCTCCGGGGCGACTGAGTAATTGATCTGGGAGTCGATGTGGCGGAACAGTTTGAATTCGATCTGGTGGTGATTGGGGCCGGTTCCGGCGGTGTACGCCTGGCGCGGATGTCTGCCCAGCGCGGTGCTCGTGTAGCGGTGGTGGAATCCCGTTACCTGGGGGGCACCTGCGTCAATGTGGGCTGTGTGCCCAAGAAGCTCTTCGTCTACGGATCCCACGTGGGCGAGGATCTGGAAGACGCCGCCGGCTACGGCTGGTCGGTGCCGGACGGCCAGGTCAGCTTTGACTGGCCCACGCTGGTGGCCAACAAGAACACCGAGATTCATCGCCTGAACGGCATCTATCAGCGTCTGCTCGACAACGCCGGCGTTACCGTCATCGAGGGCACGGCGCGACTGGCGGATGAGCACACCGTGGTCGTCGGCGATCGTCGGATCTCAAGCAAACACATCACCGTGGCCACCGGCAGCTGGCCGACGGTGCCGGATATCCCGGGCAAGGAATGCGTGCTGACCTCGAACGATATGTTCTACCTGCCGCAGTTGCCCAGCGAGGCGGTCATCTGGGGCGGTGGCTACATCGCTGTTGAATTTGCCGGCATCCTGGCCGGATTGGGCGTGAAAACCACGCTGCTGTATCGGGGCGAGCTGTTCCTGCGCGGTTTTGACGACGACGTGCGTGCGTTCGTCGCGGACGAGATGCGCAAGAAAGGCGTGGACCTACGCTTTGGCGTGAACATCGAATCGGTGCGGCCGGAAGGCGCCCATTACATCCTCCAGCTCAGCGACGGCTCCAGCCTGACCACCGGGCTGGTGATGGCGGCCACCGGTCGCAGCGCGCTCGTGGACGGGCTGGGGCTTGAGGAACTCGGGGTAGAGCTGACCTCATCCGGCCATGTGGCGGTGGACGATCATTTCCAGACAGCCGCATCCTCCATTACCGCGCTGGGCGACGTTATCGGCACGCCGCAGTTGACGCCGGTGGCCATTGGCCAGGCCATGGTGCTCTCGCGCCGGTTATTCGGCGACGGTGAGGGCGATATGGACTATGACGCCATTCCCACCGCCGTGTTCTGCCAGCCCAATATCGGCACCGTCGGCCCGACGGAGGCCCAGGCGAAGGAAAAGTACGGCAAGCTGCGAGTCTACCTCACCGACTTCAAGCCCATGAAGCACACGCTGACCGGGCGGGACGAAAGGACGCTGATGAAGCTCATCGTCGACGACGCCAGCGACCGGGTCGTCGCCGCCCATATGGTCGGGCCGGAAGCCGGGGAGATCCTGCAGGGCCTGGCGGTGGCCATCAAGGCCGGGGCGACCAAGGCCATGTTCGACAGCACGGTCGGCATTCACCCGACCTCTGCCGAGGAGTTCGTCACCATGCGCGAGCCGACACGGATCGTGGAGTAGACGATCTCAGGGGGCGCCGCAAAGGCGTCTTCCCGAGCGTCGTCTTCAGGATGCGCCTGACTGGGTATCCGGCAGGCGCATCCAGCGGTTGATCACGTTACGCAGTTTTTCTTTGCGCACGGGCTTGGCGAGATAGTCGTTCATGCCCGCTGCGCGGCATTGCCGGTCGGTGCCGGGGAGCGCGTCGGCGGTCAGGGCGATGATGGGGATGCTGTCCCGCTGGTGCGCGGTTTCCCAGGCGCGGATGCAGCGCGCCGCTTCATAACCGTCCATGACCGGCATCTGGCAATCCATCAGGATGATGTCGTAGGTGTTGCGGCTCTCTGTCACCAGTTTGACCGCGACGTCGCCGTTCTCGGCACTGACGGTCTCGAACCCGAAACGCCTCAGGAGCGCGCTGGCCACCCGCTGGTTGACTTCGTTGTCTTCCACCACCAGTGCGAGCGGGGCATCGTTGAGCGTCTTCGCCGGTTCTTCCCGGTCCGAAGTCGGCTCATCGAGGGCCGGCGCCGTTGGCGGCGCGATAAAGCGTTCGCCCGGCTCTGAAGCGTCCGTTCCGGACTGCTCGAACGGGAGTTCGAAGTAGAACGCCGATCCGCTGCCGACATTGCTGTCCACGCGGATATGCCCGCCCATCAGTTCGATCAGGCGTTGCACCAGCGCCAGGCCCATGCCGGTACCCCCGTGGCTGCGCGATGAGGAGCTGTCGAGCTGCTCAAAGCTGTTGAAAATGCCGCTCAGGTGCTCGGCCGGAATGCCGGTTCCCGAATCACGCACCTCGCAGCTGAGGTAAATGGAGCCACCTTCCATCTCCAGCCATTCCGCGCGCACGCCGACATGGCCTTCCTCGGTGAATTTGATGGCGTTCTCCAGCAGTCCGGCCAGCACCTGGCGCAGGCGGCCGGCGTCGCCGCGTACCCGGGCGCCGTCCGGCCAGTTGCTGGAGAAATGCAGTTCCATGTCGAGCCCCTTGCATTCGCACTCATGGCGATGAGTGGCGACGCAATTCTCGATGACCTGCCGCAGGTTGAACGATCGATGTTCCAGCACCAGTGTGCCGCGCTCGACCCGGGAATAATCGAGAATATCGCTGATCACCGTCAGCAGATCCTCGGTGGCGCGCCGGGCGGTCTGCATGTAGTCCTTCTGACGCTCCGACATGGGTTCTTCTGCCACCAGCTCAAGCATCCCCAACACCCCGTTCAACGGCGTACGCAGCTCGTGGCTCATCATCGCCAGGAACTCGGATTTGGTCCGCGAGGCGGTTTCTGCCCGCTCCCGCGCACGCTCCGTCGACTCCAGCGTCTTGTTGCGTGAATCCCGCAGCTGCGCCAGGTGGTAGGCGAGGGCGGTCAGGTTCTGTTCCAGGTCGTTGATCTCCCGGGCCACTTGCGAGGAGCGCCCGGGTGGGTCATAGCGACCGTCGATCAGTCCCTTGACGCTTTCACTGAGGTTCTGGATCGGCCTCGAAATCCGGTTGGCGATCTGATTGATGATCAGCAGCGTGACAATCAGCACCGACACCGCAATGGCGAAGGACGTGAAGATGATTTCCTGTCGCTGGGTGGTTAGCCGGGAGCCGGAAACCGCCACGCTGACCGAACCGATGCGCAGGGCGCCGGAGTGACTGGAGAGCCCCGGCTCGAACCATTCGAAATCGGTGCCGCTGTCGATTTCCAGGGGTTGCTGAAGAATGTCGGAATGGAACACGAAAAAGTCGTCGTCCTCCGGGCTGACGTCGGTGCGGGCCTCGAGACCGACCACCTGATCGTTGACGTCACGCACCCGGATCCAGGCCACCTCGCTGCGCCGCAGAGTGCGCTCGAGAATCTGCTTCAGCGCGGCCTGGTTACCCGACACCACGGCGTACTCGACGGCCGGCGCCAGGTTGTCCGCCACCACCTGGGTCGCGCGGAACAGGTCCTTGCGTACGTCTTCGAGGCGGACCGAAGTAAAGAATATGAGCAGCACGAAAAACATCAGGATTGCCGGCACGGTCCCCAGCAACAGCAACTGACGGTTAAGCGGGCGTTGCCGGTTACTCATCTCCGACTCCTGTATTCGTATCTTCGAGTGCCCGGAGGCGGTCCAGTACCTCGGTGGCTTCGGGCAACGGAATATTCAGTGAACGAGCGACCTGCTCGTTGAACAGAACGGAATACTGGTCTGGGAAATCCGGGGCCGGAAGCTGCCCGGAGGCGACATACTGCCGGATGATATCGACCGTCTGTTTCACGACCGCTTCCGTTGGAGTGTAGGTCGACGCCAGGGCGCCCGCCTGCACAAACGCCCGTTCCGGGCCGATGAGGATGCGGTTGTGGCGATAGGTCGTCAGCAGTATGTGCTTGATGGTTTGCCGGTTATAGATTTCCGGATTGGGCGTTCCCAGCAGGAAGTCGCCGTAATTGAGGGCGCGGCTCAGGGTGGATACCAGGTTCTCCGGGCTTTCCACGGTAAAGGTCCGCAGGTCGAGCCCGTAGGGCGCCAGTTCCTCAGCGAGCGTGCTGTAACGCTGTTCCTGGCCGGGCTCGGCCAGCACCGCGATGCGCGACGCCTGGGGCAGGATCTGCTGGCCCAGCAGGGCCTGACGTTTGAGCGGCGGGTTGAGATACACGGCGCTGAGGTCGGGGCGTTCCAGGGCGCGATACTGGGCGAACTGGGATTCGGTGACCATCAGGGCCAGGGTGGGTACCGGCCTGTCCTGCTGCACGATGTCATTGACTGCCGATGGGCCCAGGGTGATCACCAGGGCGCGGGGCGCCTGGGACTGGGCCCTGGCGGAGTAGTTCATCAGCTTGATGTTGTTGGGCAGGGCCTTTTCCAGACGTTGCCGGAACAACAGGTTGAACGACAGGTTTTCGGAACCGGCCAGGAACACGATATGCGGCGTACCGGGTGACTCCGACAGTTTGACGGACGGCGCAGCCTGGAGCTGTGCCAGGCACAACAGGCCGGTCAGGGTGGCCAATGTCCGACTCCGCCATCTCCGGAGCCGGGCACCGACTGCGCTTCTTGGCTTCCCGCGTTGCATCATCCGATTCGTCAGCCGCCTTGCATGACGGTATCCGTCCCTGTGACGGTCCCTGTCCAACTCACTGCATCCACCACCGGCTTGCCCATCAGAATTTAACGGAGGCTTCCAGGAAAAACTGGGTTTGGTCCGAGTACTGGTTATCCGGGAACATAATGGGGTCGTCCGTTGGATAATAGTGCATGATGGCAGCCAGCTCGTAGGTTGATCGAGGCAGATAGAATGATTTGGCCAGTCTGAGGTCAATCCGTTGGTAACGGTACTCACCCAGGTCGCTGGCGATGTAATAGGCCGTCGAAGCGGATACCGAGCGGGGGAAACGCTGGATCCAGGCGAAACTGCCGGAGTGCCGGGCGGTCAGGCGGCCCTGCAGGCGGATGTAGCGTTCTTCCTGGTTAACCCCGAGCTCCGGCGGCGGCCCGCGGTACTCCGAATCCTGATCGAGATAGGCGTACGTCAGGCGGAACTGGCTCTGCTGGAATTCCAGCGACGTTTCCAGCTCCACACCTTTCTGGTCGAGTGCGACACAATTGCACAAATCCCAGCGATCATCCACCGCGATCACGCCGCTGATGATGTCGCGCAGGTGGTCGTAGAACAGCTTTACTTCGGTGGACAGCAGACCATCGCCCAGGCGGAACTGGCCAAAGTAGCTGATTTCCCGGGAGATGATGGTCTCTTCGCTGAGGTCGCCCGGCGCCTGGAATTCGATCAGCCGCTCGCCCTCCAGAAAACCGTAAACCGCCGCCGGTTCCACGTTGCTGGCGCGGTAGCCCCAGTCTGCGCCCTGTTCGAAGGCGTCCGGCGTGCGTACCGCCTTGGAGAACACGAAGCGGAGTGTCTGGTTTTCGCTCAGTTGGAAGTTGGCGGCGAATCGGGGCGAGAAGAAGTCGTCGTCAACCGCCGTGGTCTTCTCCCAACTGCCACCGACGTTGAACGTCAGCCAGGAAATGGGGGTGTACTCGATGTTCGAGAATAGGAGCGTCTGGTAGTTGCTGCCTTCGCCGTTGAAATAGGTGTCCGAATCGAAGCGGTCCTCGCGGTAGCCGCCGCCGGTCACCAGTCGCAGGTTGTCGTTGAAGGCGTAGGTGTCCTGGATCTCGAACTCCAGGCGGTCTTCCTGGATGTCCTGGTTGGTGTCCGCACACAGCTCGAGCGGCAGGGGCGTGCCGCCCACCTCGAAGCCCGCCGGCAGGCAGCTGGTCCAGTCCTGGCGCCGATCATAGTCCTGGTAGCTGGCCTGGATATGGAAGAAATGGCGGTCGTTCAGCGAGTGGGTCCATTTGGTCTGCAGGTAGTAGTCATCACCGGTCTCGGCGGGAACGCCCTGTATACCGAACTCCTCACCGTACTGTTCGGCGTCCTCTTCGTCGTACACCTTGGTGTAGCCGGCCCGGAAATCGAAGGCGTTCCGGCTGTCGACGTTCCAGACGGAATCGTAATTGAGCGTGGTGTAGCGGAAACTGTCGTCGAATTCCTTGGTCTCACCGGATTCCACCGACGTGTCATCCGGGTTGAAGAAGCGACGGTCGAACCCGTCCGATTCGCGCCGGTTGGCGGAGAAGCGCCAGTCGTACTGATCCATGCTGCCGCCGATGGAGCCGTAGGCCTGACGGTACCCGTGGTCCCCCGCGCGCACCCGGGCATTGACGCCGTGGGTATCTTCGGGGGATTTGGTGATGATGTTTATCGTGGCCAGGAAGGCATTAATGCCGTAGGCGGCGGCGTTGGGCCCGCGGGTCACCTCGATCCGCTCGATATTCTCCAGCGGCACCGGCATGGCGTGCCAGTCCACGTCGGCCAGGTTGGGCTGGTAGGCGGTGCGGCCGTCAATCTGCACCTGAAGTCGGCGCTGCTCGTCGGCCACGGTGCCGTGGTAGCTGACCACCGGACGGTTGCTCTGGACGAAGCCGACGGTCATGCCCGGCACCAGCCGGAACACTTCCCAGATGTTGAGAATACCCAGGTCCCGGATCAGTTCGCCCTGGAGAACGGTGGTGGTGCCCGGAACACGGGATTTGGGCTGGCGCAGTTTGGTGGTGGAGAGCACTTCGGGAATCGGCTCTTCCAGTACGAAATCGTAATTCGGGTCGAATCCCTCGGACATGTTGAGTTCGGTGTCACTGTCGGGGATTGTCGAGAAAGGCATGGTATCCTGCGCCTGCACGCAGAACGCCAGCCCTGTAAACAGGGGCACAATGCCCCCATACTGCAGTAGTAAGAGCGTTTTTTTCATACTGTCATTCGTCTAGAGCCAAGCACGGTTCGGTGTCGCACTGTTGATAGGTTATGGGGCGTGCGACTTATTATTGGGTGCGATGATTGAGAATATGTTGCCCAGATCGTCGTTCAGTTGGTCTGGATGGTTGTTCAAGTAACTTTCTGTCGGAAGCCTCTATCAGAGATCTCGTCGCTCAATCTTGGTGAGATATGTCGTTGAGATATTTCGTTGAGAAAGTTACATGGAATTCATCATAGTGAAGAGCGCGGCGGCTGTCTCTCCAGCCGAGCGATATTTTGCCGGAGTTTAGATTTATGACGTGTTGGGAGGTCCTCGGCATTACGCCGACCAACAACCGCGATAAGATCGAACAGGCCTACCAGTCGCAGCGGAAATTCGCCGACGGGGAGGCTCAACAGCAACTGGACGACGCCTATCGGCAGGCTCTCCGCGAGGCGGGTTTTGCGGTTGAACCGGCCGCGTCAGAGCCGGCGCCCGAACCCAGGCCGACCGCAAAAGAGGCGTCAGAGCAACCCCTGAGCGGTCGTGATCAGCAGGTCGTGAGGGAAGTGGTGATCCAGGTGGAAGCCATGCTGAACGATGACCAGCGCCGCAAGGATGCCAACCTGTGGCGGGCGATCCTGACCGAGCCTCCGGCGGATCAGGACGCCATCCGGGAAGCGGTCAGCGATGCGCTCTACCCACGCCTGCGGCCGATGCTCGATGATGGCTCCCTGCCGCAACCGGTACTCGCATTCCTGTCCCAGTGGTTTGGCTGGGAGGAAGTGGATCAGTCGCTGGTGAGCGAGGACCGCGAGGTCAGTGATCCTTTCCACGAGCCAGGGCGGCAAGGGGGTGCTGAGTCCGGGAATGAGTCGCCGCCCGCCCGTGAAAAGCGCCAGCCCATGCCCAACTTCCTGCCGGCGGTAATCGGCTGGATCGCCGGACTGGTGATCCTGACCAGTATTTTCAGCCACTTGTTGGGCAACTGACTCTTTTCCCGAAACCGTTTTTTTGTCCCGCCTGATCCGGGTCAACGCCTGCCATTGCCTCGTGTGGTGGCAGGCGTAGCCTGCCGGAAAAGCCAAAGCCTACGAACAGTGAGGATCGAGCGTGCAAGCATTTTCATTACTGGATCTGTCACCCATCACCGAGGGTGGCTCCGCGCGTCAGGCGCTGCTGAATTCCAGAGCCCTGGCCCAACACGCCGAAGCGGCCGGCTACGGACGTTACTGGATGGCCGAGCACCACAACATGACCGGCATCGCCAGCGCCGCCACCGCGGTGGCGCTGGGCTTTGTCGCCGAAGGCACCCAGTCGATCCGCATTGCCGCCGGTGGCGTCATGCTCCCGAACCACTCGCCGCTGGTGATCGCCGAGCAGTTCGGCACGCTGGCGTCGCTCTATCCCGACCGGGTCGATCTGGGGCTCGGGCGTGCACCGGGCACCGACGGGCCGACCATGATGGCGCTGCGCCGGGACCATATGCAGGCCGCCAACGAATTCCCGCGGGAGGTACAGGAGCTGCTGCATTATTTTGGCCCCGAACAGCCCGGCCAGCGGGTCAGGGCGGTACCCGGAATGGGGCTGGATGTGCCGGTCTGGCTGCTCGGCTCCAGTCTGTTCAGCGCTCAGCTCGCCGCGGAACTGGGGCTGCCGTTTGCCTTTGCCTCACACTTCGCGCCCGACATGCTGGGCGACGCCCTGCGGGTTTATCGAGAGCGCTTCAAGCCGTCCCGCTATCTGGATGCGCCTTATGCCGCAGCCGGGGTGAACGTCTTCGCCGCCGATTCCGACGCCGAGGCGCAACGCCTGATGACGTCCCTCCAGCAGCAGTTCATCGCCTTGCGCCGGGGCACGCCGGGACCGCTGAAAGCGCCGGTGGATGACCTGGCAACGGTCGCCACTGAATTCGAGCGGCAGCAGGTGAAACAGGCTCTCGCGGAGACGGCGGTTGGTTCGCCGGAAACGGTGCGCCTCTGGCTGGAGCGGTTCATCGATCGAACACGGGTGGATGAAGTGATCGTGACTGGCCAGATCCACGACCACGAGGCGCGCCTGAAATCGTTTGGTCTGGCGGCGGAGATCCTGCGGGACCTGGTGCACTGACGCCAACGGCTTTAAAGCGTCAGGAGGTGCCCTGACGCACCAACCGGGACAGGTCTTCGACCATGGCGTCCCGGGTCATGCCTGGCCTGAGCAGCAGTCGGACTTCGCCGGCCTGGTCGAAGACGTAGATCGCACTGCTGTGGGAGACGTCGTAGTTGCCCTGTTCGTCGGCATCACCGTAGCCGAATGTGGTGCGATAACGTTTGGCCAGCGTCCGCAGTGTAGGCTCGGGGCCGGTCAGCCCCACGATCCGGTCACCAAAGAAGTGGACGTACTGATCCAGGCGTTGGGGGGTGTCCCGTTTGGGATCGACGCTGACGAAAAGGGCGGTGACGTCATCGCGCAGATCGGTCGGCATGGCCGTCATTACCCGGTTCAGCTCGGCCAGGGTGGTGGGGCAGACGTCCGGACATGAGGTGTAGCCGAAGAACAGCAGGCGCACCTGGCCGTCGTAATCCGTCTGGGTCACCGTCTGGCCGGCGGTGTCCCGCAATTCGAACGCGAGGTCCGGCATAACACCGCTGATGTCCTTGCCGTTGAACGGCGCCTGGGTGTCCTGGCAGGCCGAGAGCAACAATGCGAGCCCGCCGATCAGCGTGCGTGCAAGAATCCGTCTAGACATGGGAAACCTCTTGCGGGGACGCCGCCCGGGACCGTTTCGGGTCCTGCATGATGCGACGCAGGATGAGCAGAATACCGACGATGCTCATCATCGCCGGAGGAATCCAGGTCAGCAGGCCGCCCAGCAGCTGATCCGTGGCCGGCGCCAGGGGCCAGGCCCGGCCGCACACTTCGTAGACGTCGTACAGCGGCTCGCGGGCAAACACGATCACCGCGCCGAGCACCAGCTGGGGCAGGGCAACCAGTACCATCAACAGGATTCGCCGACCGAACCCCAGCACCCGCCCGGCGGCCGGTTGCCGTGGATCCAGCATCAACCACCAGAACAGCAGGCCGTCCAGCAGCATGCTCCAGTTCATGATCCAGTACAGCTGGCGATCGAGCATGGCGTCAAAGTGTACCGGGGGCCACAGCCACAGATAGATCAATCCCACGAACAGGAAGGCCGCGATGGCCGGTTGCTGCAGGATCCGGTAAACCCAGCCGAGTGGCTTGAGGGCGCGGCGCGCCGCGTCCGGCACAAAACCGTACCAGTAGCGGATGATGGGGAGTGGATTGGACAGGGCAATCAGGAACGGCCCCAAATGATGCAGGATCAGGTGTTGGCCGCGGTGGACGAAAAACATGTATTGGGCGTAGTAATCGAACCGCGTCTGCATGACCGCATAACACGCCAGCACGCCGACCAGGAACGCGCCGATGCGCCAGGGACCGGGGCGTTCACCGGCAGGCAGTCGTGCCAGCGCCAGGCCATACAGGCCAAGGACGCACGCGTAGGCCAGGATGGTAACCGGTGAGACGTCGTAGGGAAGCAGCGAAGCGGCCCAGGTCATTGATTCGGTGAGACTCCATACACGCCATGCTTCATTCCATCGTGGTGGAAATCCCGAAAAATGCAAGCGTTTTGGCCGAGGTCAAGAGGGGCTGAAAAAGGCCCTGGGACGCGTAACACAGTGCCGGGCAGGAGTGCTATGCTTATTCTGAGTTGCCTTGACTGGACTCTGAGACGACGGAATCCATTCGCAGAGGAGCGGTAGCATGTCGATCAGTGATCACGCCCTGCATATCGATTTTCCCGAATACAAAGACCTGATCCACGAACTCAGGCAGTCAGATGACCACTTCAAGAAGCTGAGCGACGAATACGACAAACTGGACAAGTCCATTCGCGGGCTTGAGTTCCGGGAAGTGCCCACCGACGATGCCCATTTCAACGAGATGAAGCTGGAGCGAGCCCAACTCAAGGACACGCTTTACTCAACCCTGTCGAAACGCAACGGCAGCTAGCCCGAGGCGGGCCGGGGCTTCCTTGAACCGCCCCGGCCCATGCAAATCCGATTTACTGATACCGGCACTGGCCGGGGCGCAGACAGGCCCGGGTCCAGTCGTCATTCGCATCGGTCGTGGCCGGTGTCTGGCCGTTCGCACCGCTTGCCAGCGGTGACGGCAGGCTGCCCGGCACGTTCAGGCGCGCCATGATCGGGCGAATATGCGACTGGAAGTCGGCCAGCTTGTCCGCCGGCACTTTGGCGGACGTCGGGATCTTCGCCGTCAGCGGGTTCACCGGATGGTTCTTGATGTGGAATTCGAAGTGCAGGTGCGGGCCGGTCACCCGACCGGTGGCGCCGGACAGCGCAATTTTCTCGCCACGCTTCACCGCCTCGCCACGTTTGACCAAAATTTTGCTCAGGTGCAGATAGCGGGTCTTGAAGGCACCGCTGTGCTTGATATCGACGTACTTGCCGGCATAGGGGTGGTTGCCGATACGAGTCACGATACCGTCGCCGGTACTCATGACGGGCGTCCCGGAGGGCGCGGCCAGATCGACGCCGTTGTGCGGTGCGCGGCGTCCGGTGACCGGATGCAGGCGGTAAGGGTCGAACGGCGAGCTGACCCGGAAGTGACGCCGTGTCGGGTAGCGCAGGAACGCCGGCGTCACGCTCTCGCCGGTCTCGTCGTAATAGTTGCCGTCATCGTAGAGAAAAGCGTAGTAAGTCTTTGATCCGCGGTTGAGTTCGATGCCGTCGATGCGGGTGTTTCCGGTCGCACCTGTATCGGTCATTTCCTGGCCGACGATCACTGAAAAGGTATCCCCGGCACGCAGGTCTCGGCGGAAGTTGAGCTTACCCTTGAGCAGCTGGCTGACCTGCACCACCTGACCTTTGTCCAGGCCGGCACTGATGCCTGAGGTGTAGAAACTGCCGTGAATGTCGCCGTGGAACAGTTGGCTGTCCCAATGCAGCGGCTTGGTGTGCTGTTGATGCTCGAAGGCGCCGTCGTCGGTTCGGACGTAAGACACGGTCCGGGCAGCATCCAGCTGTAGATCAATGCTTTGCAGAACATTGTTGCTGTCAAACGTGAAGTTCAGAGCCGTTCCGGGGCGGAGGGTTTCCAGGTCCAGAAACTCGGCATCGGCCTCCAGTAGCTTGTGCAGCGTATTGGCTGAGATGTCCTGCTTGTCGAGGATCTCACTCAACGTATCGCCGGACTTGATCTCGTAGTGAGTCGGCAACGGCTTGTCCGGCACCGAGAAACGGTTCCCGTCTTCGGCATTCGCCTGGGACGCGGTGAGGGCGTCGTCCGCCGGCGCGGGACTGGAGGCCTTCTCGGCGGATGCTGTCTCCTGGTCGGGTTTATGGACGATGGTGACGGGGACGGAAATAGCGCTTGAGGATTCCGGGCGCCAGAAAAAGGCCGTCGCCAAAAGGGCGACCGCAACAGTCATGAGTATCGGGCGTCCGCGACGGGCAAAAATACGTGCAGTGGACATGAAACCAGTCGGAATTGGGGGTTAACAGACGGCAGGAGCGTAGATAACAAGGCTCCGGCCCCATTCAAACGCGCTAGGATACCTGCTCCGTCAAGTGTGAAACAGTTACGGATATGACAACGGCAATCGTCTCTTCGGGAATCCACAATGATTCCGTCAATCGGGTCAAAAATATAATAGGGAGCTAAGTAATTAAGAAAAAGGACGGGAAGCCCGATGAAAGAGACCGATGATGTCATATCCGAAGACCGGCCCTGCGATGCGTCTGTCGCGCCAGGGAGTCCAGTTCGGGAAAGCCCGGTGTCGGAAAGCCGACCGATCCAGACCGGCAAGGGTTTCCTGAAAGCCGATGTGTTCGTCTACATGCACGAAGGAACGCCAGTCATCTGCAAGGACTACCAGCGTTATCGTGGCAGTTGGCTGGCCTGGCCGGCGCGCCTGCTGGTGTGGCGTGAAGCACGTATCCTGCGACAGCTGCAGGACTGGCCCCACTCACCCAAACTGATCGGCTGTATGGGGTCACTGGGGCTGCTGATGGAATACGTGCCCGGCGAGCTGCTCAGCAACCTGGCCGGCACCGGCGACCCGATGCACTTCTCCCAACTCATGCTTGCCCTGGGCTCGCTGCACAGTCAATCGATCACCCACAACGACGTACGCGGAACCAACGTCATTGTGAGCGGCGGCCGGGTGGTGCTGATCGATTTCGCCTCCGCGGTGCGCGTGCGCGGACCGGGCCGGTTCCTGCTGGCTCCGTTGCGCCGCAGCGACATGTCCAACGCCCTCAAGTACAAGACCCGTATCACCGGCCAGGCGCCCACCGAGGAGGAAGCCCGTCGCTACCAGAAACCACGCTGGATTGCGGTTGTGCAGCGCCTCTGGAAGAAAAAGCTCTTGCCCTGGTTCAAACGCCACCTGCGCTGAATGATCCGGCGCCGGTTGTTGAAATGACCCGCCTTGATATCAAAACGGTGATGGTATCTGACCAAAATCGCTATTAGCCCATATGGCTTGAGCCGGTTAAGGTAGGCGGATCATCCGCGAGGGAAACAACCAATGACCGAACTGAAGTTGGGTCTTGTCGGTTTCGGCAAGATCGCCCGGGATCAGCATCTGCCCGCACTGGAACGTAACCCGTCGATGGAGTTGTGCGCCATTGCCAGCCCCAGCAGCACGCAGGACGCACTGCCGCAATTCCAGTCGATGGAAGCCATGCTCGACGCCATGCCCGAACTGCAGGCGGTTGCCCTGTGCGTGCCGCCGGCGGTTCGCTATCAACTGGCCTCGGAGGCCCTGGCCCGGGGGCTGCATGTGCTTCTGGAAAAGCCCCCCGGCGCGACCTTGCACGAGGTGGAGCTGCTGTCCCGTCAGGCTGAAGCGGCCGGCGTGACGCTGTTCGCCACTTGGCATTCCCGCTTCGCGCCGGCGGTTGGTCCGGCCCGGGAGTGGCTCGCCGGCCGCACCGTCCGGCATGTGGACGTGCACTGGAAGGAAGACGTACGCGTCTGGCACCCGGGGCAGGACTGGATCTGGGAGCCCGGCGGTATGGGCGTGTTCGACCCGGGTATCAACGGCCTGTCGATCGTCACGGCGGTGCTGGATCACCCATTCGTGTTGCGGGATGCCCGGCTGCATGTGCCGGAGAACTGCCAGACGCCTATCGCCGCGGATCTCGTATTCCAGGCCGGTGGCGACACTGAGATGCACGCCGCCTTCGATTTTCGCCAGACCGGTCCGCAGCTCTGGGACATTCACGTCCACACCGATGACGGCAAGCTGACCCTGTCCGCCGGCGGCAGCCAGATGTGGGTGGATGGCGAGCTGATATTCGAGGCGCCGGAACGGGAGTACGAAGGGATCTATGAGCGGTTTGCCGCGCTGGTCGCAGACAATCGCAGCGATGTGGACGTCACGCCATTGCGTCTGGTGTCCGACGCCTTCCTGCTGGGGCGCCGGGAGCACGTGGAAGCGTTCATCGAATGAATCAGACCGGCCCTGACGCCAGGATGTCGCGCAGCGTGGACATGAGCGCGGCGGCACCTGGCGACAGGTGTTTGTCGCGTAACGTCACCAGGCCGTAAGGCTGTACCTTGATCGGCTCGCCGAACGGCAGGATCTGGAAGCGCTCCGGCGCGCACAACATTTCCGCAACCTGCCGCGTGGTGACGGTCAGTGTGTCGGACTTGGCCACCAGAGCCAGCGAGACCAGAAAGTCCGGGGTATCCACGATGTAGCGCGGCGGATCGACGCCGTGGTGCAGGAACAGGTTGTCGACACGCTGGCGGAGCAGGGCACCGGGCGGTTGTAACGTCCAGGGGAAGGTGGTCAGTGCGCTCATGTCCAGGTCCGGCGACGCCAGCAGCGGGTGCCCGTCGCGACAGACAATGCAGATTTCCTCCTCGCCAATTTCCTCGAAATGGAAACGCTCCGCGGTAAAACCTTCCGGAATCCGACTCAGCACGAAATCGAACTCGCCTTCGATCAGACGGGGTACCAGCCGTTTGCTCACGTCCACGTCGATCCGCACCTTGAGCCCCGGCAGCTCCCGGTGAACCCGTTCCACCGCGCTGGTCAGCAGCGTCACCGCAGGCGCCATCACCGATCCCACCGCCACCATCCCGGCGTTACCCTGGCGCATGGCGTTGATTTCCTCGCCGGTGTGGGTGAGCTGGGACAGGATGCTGCGGGCATGGCGGATCATGATCTCGCCGTACCAGTTGGGGGTCATGCCGCGCGGATGGCGCTCGAACAGCACCACGTCGAGCTGATCCTCCAGGTCGTTGAGCAGCTTGGACGCCGCCGGCTGGTTCATCGACAGGCTCTCGGCGGCCCGGTGCAGATTGCGGTGTTCGTCCAGCGCCATGAACAGCTGCAGGTGGCGCAGTTTCAAACGGGCGCGGAGGAACCAGTCGTTGGGAAGTCTTGCCATGAATCGTTGCTCGCTCTTCGCGATACCGGCGACGCCGATACCATATTTGTTATTGGTTTACCGACTATTCCGTATTAGTCGGTTATCGCTCCCTAGTCTAACGTGATGAAGCCTCGGGGCGTCCACCTCCGCGATCGGGCCCCGGGAATCGATACGAAAAACAGACGGAACAACAACAGATTGCACCAAGCAATCGTCTGCAGGAGCAAAATCATGACATGGAAAACAATAACCGCCTCCCTGGCCATGGCGGCTGCGGTGGTTCCGGCCGCCCAGGCGGCTAACGCCAGCGCTATGGATCGCGTCGAACACGCGGTCTTCGGAACCTTGCCGGATGGCCGCACCGCCGATCTTTATCGCATCACCAACAATAACGGGCTGGTGATGGAGGTGACCAACTACGGTGGCATCATCGTTTCGCTGAAAACGCCGGATCGTGACGGCGAGCTGGGTGACATCGTCCTCGGCTTTGCCGACCTGGACGGTTATCTGTCCGAGGCGTACCGCAAGGCCAACCCGTATTTCGGCGCGCTGATCGGCCGCTACGGCAATCGCATCGCCGGTGGTCGTTTCACCCTCAATGGCGAAACCTATGACCTGGCAACCAACAACGGTCCTAACCACCTGCACGGCGGTGACCGCGGCTTCAACCGGGTGCTGTGGCAGGCCGAGCCGTTCCAGGAGTCCGGGCAGGCCGGGCTGGTGCTGAGCTACACCAGTGCCGATGGCGAAGAGGGCTACCCGGGTAAGCTGGACGTTACGGTGACCTATGCGCTGACCGACGCCAACGAGCTGGCCATCGAGTACCAGGCGGAGACCACCGAGCCGACGCCGGTGAACCTGACCCAGCACTCGTACTTCAACCTGCGGGGCGAGGGGCACGAATCGATCCTGGACCATCAGCTACAGATCCATGCCGATCGCTTCACGCCGGTGGACGACACGCTCATCCCCACGGGCGAGCAGCGGCCGGTCGCTGGCACACCGTTCGATTTCCGTGAGCCCACGGCCATTGGTGCGCGCATCAACGATGACAATACCCAGCTCGACTATGGCCAGGGCTACGATCATAACTTCGTGCTGTCCGGCGAGCCTGGCGAGGATGGGTTGCGGCCCGCCGCCCGCCTGGAGGATCGCGCCAGCGGCCGGGTGGTGGAGATTGCCACCAGCGAGCCGGGCATCCAGTTCTACAGCGGCAACTTCCTGGACGGCAGCCTGACCGGCAAATCGGGGCAGCCCTATGTTCACCGGTCCGGCCTGGCGCTGGAGACCCAGCACTTTCCGGATTCCCCCAATCAGGACGGCTTCCCCAGTACGCTCGTGACGCCGGATGAGCCGTACCGTTCACGCACCGTCTACCGTTTTTCCAACGACTGATCGCAGTCGGTCCGGTGCCATCGGCCAGGGCAGTTGGCCGGCGGCACCGCTCCCCGTTTCCCGGTGGCGCCTGTTTTATCTCCCGATGTCAGGTTTATCTTCCGGGGTAAGGTCTATCTCACAAAAGTCCATGTCCGGGGAAACCGTCGCAAGCGCGGCCACCAGAACCCCGATGTCTTCCACCAGCGGGTAGCGGCCGAAATCAGTACTGATAACAAAAATGATATCGGAAATAGCCAAATTTGGGATTTGTAGGTTATCGCTGCTCACCCTATCGTGGAACCGTCTTCATTCTGCACAGTGACGTGCAATCCTTCGAAACAACAACAAGAGGCCCAACGGGCTCACAGGAGACATCAATGCAATGCCTTCGTAACCTCAAGGCGCTGGCGGTTGCCGCCGGTATCGCGTGCCTGCCTTTCCATTCCGCCCATGCCGCCCAGGACGTCAAGATCGGTTTCATCGTCAAGAAGCCGGAGCAGGCCTGGTTCATCAACGAACAGCAGGCTGCCACCCAGCTCGGCGAAAAGCAGGGCTTCGACGTGGTGCGGCTCTCGGGCGTCGATGGCCAGGAAGTACTGTCCGCCATCGACAACCTCAACTCCCAGGGGGCTCAGGGGTTTGTGATCTGCCCGCCTGACGTGCGTCTGGGGACCGTAATCATGCGTCGTGCCGAACAGTACGGTATGAAAGTGGTCACCGTGGACGATCGCTTTGTCGACGCCGAAGGCGACCCGATCGAGGCCGTTCCGCACCTGGGTATGTCCGGTTACAAGATCGGCGAGCAGGTGGGTAATGCCATCGCCAGGGAGATCGAGGTGCGAGGCTGGAACATGGACGACGTGGCCGCCCTGCGCATCACCAATTACGAGCTGCCTACCGCCAAGGAACGCACCGACGGCGCGACCGACGCGTTGCTCAAGGCCGGCTTCAGTAAGGAACACATCTTCGACGCCCCCCAGCAGAACACCGACACCAGCAGCGCCTTTGCCGCTGCCTCGCCGGTGTTCTCCAAGCGCGGTGAGTACAAACACTGGGTGATCTACGCGCTGAACGAGGAAAGCGTGCTGGGTGGTGTGCGCGCCAGCGAGCAGTACGGGTTGACGGCCGAAGACGTGATCGGTGTCGGCATCAACGGCTCCGGCGCCGCCTTTGCCGAGTTCTCCCGCGAGAAGCCGACCGGCTTCTACGGCACGGTGGCCGTCAGCTCCACCATGCACGGTCGTCAGACCGCCGAGAACCTTTACCAGTGGATCATCGACGGCGACAAGCCGCCGGCCAATACCGAAACCACTGGTAAGCTGATGACCCGTGACAACTGGAAGCAGGTCAAGCAGAACCTGAACCTGTAACGACGGAGAGGCGGCCTGCGCAGGCCGCCGATTCCGGCATTCCAGCACAACGGGAGTAACAGCCATGTCTGAACCGTATCTTCGGTTTGACGGAATTTCGGTGGAGTTCCCTGGCGTCAAGGCTCTGGACCGCGTGTCCTTCTCGGCCCAGGCCGGGGAAGTCCACGCCCTGATGGGCGAAAACGGCGCCGGGAAATCGACCCTGCTCAAGGTGCTCAGCGGCGTTAACCGGGTGTCGGGCGGCGCGCTCTGGATCGATGGCCAGCGCCATGTCTTCGCCAACGAACGCGAAGCCCTCGCCGAGGGCATCGCCATCATCTACCAGGAACTGACCCTGTCGCCCAACCTGTCGGTGGCGGAAAACCTGCTGCTCGGGCAATTGCCGCAGCGGCGCGGGTTCATTGACCGCCAGGCGCTCTACGCGAACGCGGTGCGGGTGCTCAAGGAGCTGGGTGAGGAAACCATTGATCCAGCCACCCGGGTGCGTGACCTGTCCATCGGTCAGCAGCAGATGATCGAGATTGGTCGGGCGCTGCTGAGGGACGCCCGGATCATCGCCTTCGACGAGCCCACCAGCAGCCTGTCGGTGCAGGAGATCCGTAACCTGAAACGGATTGTCGCCCGCCTGCGGGATGAAGGCAAAGTGGTGCTCTACGTCACCCACCGCATGGATGAAGTCTTCGAGATGTGCGACGCCCTGACCGTGTTCCGCGACGGTCGGCACATCAATACGCATCCGGACCTGGAGCACATCACCCACGACATGCTGGTCAGCGAGATGGTCGGCCGCGAGATCGAGGACGTCTACGGCTATCGTTCCCGGGAACATGGCCCGCCCATGCTGGAAGTCAAAGACCTGAAAGGGCCCGGCGTTCGGGAACCCGCCAGTTTCTCGGTGAACCAGGGGGAGGTGTTCGGCTTCTTCGGGTTGGTCGGGGCCGGGCGTAGCGAGCTGCTGCGGCTGGTGTGCGGTGCCGAGCAACCCGAGGCGGGCAAGATTCGCTACAAGGGCCGCGACTGTCGCTTCGACAGCCCGCGCAAGGCGATTCATGCCGGCATCGCCATGTGCCCGGAGGACCGCAAGTCTCAGGGTATCTTTGCCATCGCCAGCGTGGCGGACAACATCAACATCAGCTGTCGGCGCTTTTTCGCCCGCTGGAAACTGTTCCGCCACCGCTCGCGGGAGACCGACAACGCCCACGATTACATCCGTCGCCTGAGCATCAAGACGCCGGGGCCGGATGCGCCCATCGGCAACCTGTCCGGCGGCAATCAGCAGAAAGCCATCCTGGCACGCTGGCTGGCCGAGGAAATCGATGTGTTCGTTATGGATGAACCCACCCGCGGCATCGACGTGGGCGCCCGCCGTGACATCTATTCGCTGCTTTATGACCTGGCCGACAACGGCAAGAGTGTGGTGGTGATTTCCAGCGACCTGGCGGAGGTCAGCTCTATTTGCGACCGCATCGGCGTGATGCGCGACGGCCGGGTAGTGGACGTGGTGGAACGGGCCCAGGCCACACCGGAGCGTCTGCTGGGCCTGGCTTTGCCGGCCTGAACAACGATAAGAGAGAGAAAACGATTATGGCTACGGAAAAACTGGCGCAGTCCACGGCGGGCTTCGCCACAGGTAAGGGGGGTGTCCGGCTGCCTCGGGTCATGCGGTCGCTGATGGATTCGTCGGGGCTGATTGCCGTCTTTATTCTCCTGTTCATCGGGCTGTCGGTGGCGGTGCCGGACTTCCTGACCGGGCGTAACATCGTTGGCCTGCTGCTGTCGGTGACCCTGATCGGCACCATCGCCACCACCATGATGATGGTCTTGGCGCTGGGGGAAGTGGACCTGTCGGTGGCGTCTATCGTTGCATTTACCGGTGTCGTGGCGGCGGTGATCACCTCTACCTCGGGCAGCGTCTTCATCGGCGTGACCGTGGGTATCCTCGCCGGCGGCGCGGTGGGGGCTTTCAACGGCTTCGTGGTGGCCCGCTTCGGGGTCAACTCGCTGATTGCGACGCTGGCGGCGATGGAGTTCGTGCGCGGGCTGGCTTACATCACCTCCGGCGGTGACGCGGTGATGATCACCGTACCGGCGTTCTTCGACCTGGGAAGCTACTCTTTCCTGGGGCTGACCCTGCCGGTTTGGGCGATGATTGCCTGTTTCGTGATCTTCGGGGTGTTGCTTAACGCCACGGCCTTCGGGCGCAATGTCCTGGCCACCGGTGGCAACGCCGAGGCGGCGAACCTGGCGGGCGTCAACGTGCGGCGCCTTAAAATCACGGTGTTTGCCCTGCAGGGCATCGTCGCCGGTGTGGCCGGGGTGCTGCTGTGCTCACGCATGGGGCTGGGCGATCCCAACACCTCGCTGGGCCTGGAGCTGGCGGTGATTTCCGCCTGTGTGCTGGGCGGGGTCTCGCTGTCGGGCGGGGTGGCGTCGATCACCGGTGTGCTGGTCGGCGTTTTGATCATGGGCTGCGTGCAGAACGCCATGGGTCTGCTCAACGTGCCGACGTTCTATCAGTACCTGGTGCGCGGGGCGATCCTGCTGCTGGCGGTGCTGTTCGACCGCTGGAAGCAGTCGCGACGGACACGGGTCGTCTAGACCGGCAACACTGGTCAGATAGGATCACCGGAAACGAAAGAAAGCAGGCCGAGGCCTGCTTTCTCTGTATCGGAGTACTGCAAAGAGTATCGGCAGTACCGACCGTATCGCCGGCCTGGAGATTCAGAACCGCAGCAGCGCCGAACCCCAGGTGAAGCCGCCGCCGAACGCTTCCAGCAGCACCACCTCGTTGCGCTTGATGCGGCCGTCGCGCACCGCGACGTCCAGCGCCAGCGGGATCGATGCGGCGGACGTGTTGCCATGCTGGTCCACGGTGACCACCACCTGGTCCATGGACATGTTCAGCTTCTTGGCGGTGGCGGCGATGATGCGCAGGTTGGCCTGGTGGGGTACCAGCCAGTCGATGTCGGACTTGGCCATCTGATTGGCCTCAAGGGTTTCGTCGACGATCTTGCCCAGGGTGTTGACCGCCATCTTGAAGACTTCGTTGCCCTTCATATGTACGAAGGCTTCGCCGGCTTTCACTTTTTCGTAGTCGCTGGCAATGCCACAGGGGACATGCAGCAGCTCTTCGTAGCGGCCGTCGGCGTGGATGTGGGTGGACAGGATGCCGGTTTCCTCGCTGGCTTCCAGGACCACGGCGCCGGCGCCGTCGCCGAACAGCACGCAGGTTGTGCGGTCGTCCCAGTCAACGATGCGGGAGAAGACTTCAGCCCCGACCACCAGCGCCTTTTTGCTGGCACCGGTCTTGATGAACTTGTCGGCGGTTGAGAGGGCGTAGACAAAGCCACTGCACACGGCCTGGATGTCGAACGCCGGGCAGCCCTGGTTGCCCAGGCGAGCCTGGAGAATGCAGGCGCAGCTGGGGAAGATCTTGTCCGGGGTGGAGGTGGCGAAGACGATCAGGTCGATCTCGGTGGGATCAATGCCGGCGGCCTCGATGGCTTTCAGGGACGCCTGTTCCGCCAGGTCCACCGTGGTCTGGCCTTCCGGTGCCACGTGGCGCTGGTGGATGCCGGTACGCTCCCGGATCCACTGGTCGCTCGTATCCACCTTCTTCTCCAGATCCTGGTTGGTCACAACGTTGTCTGGCAGGTACGAGCCGGTGCCGGTAATGCGTGCGTAAGTCATGCGTGATGGATCCCGGGAATTACAGTGTCGTTTTATGATCAAGGGTATACGTCCATCCTACACCCCGGGCTCTGGTTGGGTTATTAGCGATTTGTCCTAACATGGCGCGCGGTGGCCAACAGGGGCCACGGCTGTATACCCACTGAGGGATATGGAGCAGGGCGTGGACGGCGGGTAGTCTGGGTTGCAAAGTCAATCAATGTCGGGAGACAAGCATGAAAACCAGCGCGGATTGGAAAGCCCTGAGCGAGACGGTCGCACTGCGCGGCCAGGCCTTTATCAACGGCCAATTCGTCGACGCCGTCTCCGGCGAGACCTTCCCGGCGGTCAATCCCGCGACCGAGCGGACCCTGATCGACGTGGCCAGCTGCGATGCCGCCGACGTGGATCGTGCCGTCGACGCCGCCCGGCGGGCGCATGAGTCCGGTGTCTGGTCGGGCATGGCGCCGGGCGATCGCAAGCGGGCGCTGCTGCGTCTGGCGGATCTGATGGAGCAGCACAGCGACGAACTGGCGGTGCTGGACAGCCTGGATATGGGTAAGCCGATCACCGAAATGCTCAGCATCGACGTACCGGATTCCATCGACTGCATGCGCTGGACCGCGGAGTCCATCGACAAGCTGTACGGCGAAATTGCGCCCACCGGAAAAGAGACGCTGGGCCTGATCAGTCACGAGCCGGCGGGCGTCGTGGCGGCGATCACGCCCTGGAACTACCCGCTGATGATGGCGACCTGGAAAATCGCTCCGGCGCTGGCAGCGGGCAACTCGGTGATCCTGAAGCCGTCCGAGAAGAGTGCCCTGAGCGTCCTGCGCCTGGCGCAACTGACGAAAGAAGCCGGTATTCCCGACGGCGTGTTCAACGTGTTGCCCGGATTCGGACACACCGCCGGCAAGGCCCTGGCCCTGCACAACGATGTCAACGTACTGGCATTCACCGGGTCCAGCCGGGTGGGCGGTTTCCTGATGGAGTACGCCGGCCAGTCCAACCTCAAGCGGGTCTGGATTGAGGCGGGTGGCAAGTCGCCCATGCTGGTGTTCGAGGACTGCGAGGACATTGAGCAGGCGGCCGGCACCGCCGCCGCGGCCATCTTCTCCAACCAGGGCGAAGTCTGCATCGCCTGCTCGCGCCTGTACGTGCAGTCGTCCATCAAGGCGCGTTTCACCGAGGCTTTGCTGAAGGCCGCAGCGGCCTATGTGCCGGGCAATCCGCAGGACCCCGCTACGCGCATGGGCGCGCTGGTGGACAAGCCGCAGATGGAGACGGTATCGGGCTACATCCAGTCCGCCATCGACGAAGGCGGCGAGGTGCTGTGCGGCGGGGTGCCCGAGCATGTACCCGGTGAGGGCTATTTTGTGGCGCCGACCATTGTGGACGGTGCGCGCAACGACATGCGCTTCGTCCGGGAAGAAATCTTCGGTCCGGTGCTGGCCCTGGGTGAATTCGAGGACGAAGCCGAGGCCGTGCGCCTGGCCAACGACAACCGCTACGGGCTGGGGGCGTCCGTTTGGACCGGCAACCTGTCCCGGGCGCACCGGGTCAGCGGCCAGATCCGCTCCGGCATGGTCTGGGTCAATGGCTGGGGCGGCGGTGACAGCACCATGCCGTTCGGCGGCATGAAAGCCTCCGGCTACGGGCGCGACAAGTCGCTGCACTCCCTCGAGAAGTACACCGACATCAAGACGGTCTGGATCAGCCTGTAAGGCGGCGGGCAGGGGGCGCTTGAACGTGCGCTCCTGCCTGGTTCTCCTGCTGGCGACAGCGGTCAGTGATGGTCTTCGAGACTGTTCAGGTGGGCGATGAACTGGGTGAAGATTTCCGCCTGGGTCGAGGTGTTCAGGCGCGTGTGGATGTTCTTGCGATGCACCTTGACCGTGCCCACGCTGATTTTCAGGTGGTCGGCGATCGCCTGGGAGGAGAAACCCCGCAGGATCAGGTCGGTGATTTCCCGCTCGCGCTGGGTGAGCACTCCGCTGGCAAAGGTGCGCAGGGCGCGCTTCATGGGGCCGTCGGAACGGCCGTACTGCAGGAATTCACCGGACTGGGCCAGCCAGAACTGGCGCACCAGGGCGCTGATCACCGGGTAGAACTCCTGCAGCGCGTTCAGCTCGCTGCGGGAAATCGAGTCCAGCGAGGCCTTGCGCCCCAGGGTGATGGCGAACGTGACCTTCTCGTCGATGCGGATCAGCATGTTGATCTCGTCCACCAGGCCGAAATTCTGGTAGCAGGTCTGGTAGTACTCCGTGCTCTTGAACGAATCCGGCATGATCTCAACCAGCCGGACAATCCCCGAACTCTGGCCGTCCTTGATCGTGTGGAACAGCGGATCGAGCACATAGGCGTGTTTGATGTACTGGCGCAGGGTGTCGCTCTGCTCTTCGGGATCCGACGGGTGGACCAGGATCGGGCGCAGGGATTCCTTGTAGGTCAGCAGCAGGATGGTGTCGAAGAAGCACAGCGTCGACAGGAATTGTTCCAGTACCGCCGGAAAGCTGCGTAGCCGCTGATGCTCGATCAGCACGGCGAGGTTTTTCTGCCAGCTTTCATTGGCCTGGATCTGGCTGACGCGATCTTTCATTACGAGCCCTTGTCGAGTGTTTTTCTGAAGGCTAAGCCAGTTGGCGGGCCAGGGCCAGTCCGGCCCGCCGTTCCGGTCAATTTTCGGCTTCGTTATTGCGGCACACCGGTCACCGCTTGCGCATAGGTGTTGTCGAGGGCGGTGCGCAGCCGGTCCACCAGCTCGTCTACCTCGTCGCGGCGAATCACCAATGGCGGTGACAGCACGATGCGGTTACCGCAGGCGCGGGCGATCAGCCCGGCGGCCGTGCACTCATCGCGGCACAGGGTGCCCACGTCCCGGTCGAAAAAGGTCTTATTCTTGCGATCCCAGACCAGGGCAATGCCGGCAATCAGGCCAACCCCTTCGATGTGGCCGCACAGCGGGTGCTCGCCGAGGACGTTGCGCAGCTTCGACTGGAAGTGGGGGCCGATGTCGGAGGCGACCGATTCGATCACACCCTCGTCGCGCAGCAGCCGGATGTTCTCCAGCGCCACAGCCGCGGCGGCCGGGTGACCGGAATAGGTGAAGCCGTGGGCGAATTCGCCGCCGGACTCAATCAGGGTATCGGCGATCCGGTCGCCCACCGCTACGGCGGAAATCGGCAGGTAGCCGGAGGACAGGCCTTTGGCCATGGTCATGATGTCCGGCTGGAAACCGAACGTCTGGCAGCCGAACCAGCTGCCGGTGCGGCCGTAGCCGCAGATGACTTCGTCCGCCACCAGCAGAATGTCGTACTTGCGGCAGATGCGCTGGATCTCTGGCCAGTAGGTGGCCGGCGGTACGATCACGCCACCGGCGCCCTGGATCGGCTCGCCGACGAACGCGGCCACGTTGTCCGGTCCGACTTCCAGCAGCTTGTCTTCCAGGGCCCGGGCGCAGGCCAGGCCGAACTCGTCTTCCGACAGACCGTCGGCCTCGCCGTACCAGTAGGGCTGGCGAATGCGCTCGATCCCCGGCAGCAGCGGTGCGGACTGGGCGTGCATCGGCCCCATCCCCCCCAGACTGGCGCCGGCCAGGGTACTGCCGTGGTAGGCATTGTCGCGGGCAATGAGCAGCTTGCGGTAGGGCTTGCCTTTCAGTGTCCAGTACTGGCGTACCATGCGGATCATGGTGTCGACCGCCTCGGAGCCGGAATTGGCAAAGAACACCCGGTTGAGGTCGCCCGGCGCGATGTCAGCGATGGCCTTGGCCAGACGCGTGACCGGCGCGTGGGTGCTCTGGAAGAAGGTGTTGTAGTAGGGCAGCGTTCTGAGCTGCTCGGAGGCCGCGTCGACCAGCTCCTGCCGGCCATAGCCCAGATTGACGCACCAGAGGCCGGCCATGCCGTCGATCAGTTCGTTGCCCTCGGCGTCCCAGACGCGCACGCCCTCGGCGCGATCGATGACCCGCGAGCCCTTGTCGTTCAGGGCCTGGGTGTCGGTAAATGGATGCAGGTGGTGACGGGCGTCGGTGGCCTGGATTTCAGCCGGGTCGGTGCCGTTTGCTTTTGTTGTGTGCAGCATGACTGCCTCCGTGAAGGAAAGGGAAGTGCCGGCCCCAGTCAGCGCCGCGGCCGGCAAAAAAGACATCCACGCTTACCATAAGAAATGTCGTGTTTTCGGGGATATACCCCCGAAGGGTTAGGGGTGATCGGCGGGAGGCGGCGTCATGGGCGGCTTCAGAATACCCCCCGGGTGATAGATACACGGTTTCGGTGATCCGATATGGTGAAGTTCTGACATTCGAAAAAGCATTCGAGAGTGATGCGTATGACGATCAACAAAAAACAGGACCACAACCGCGACCTGGACCTCTTCATCACGGATCTGAACGGGAACCTGCGTGGCAAGCGCATGCCGCCCAATGGCCTCAGGAAGGTCATGAAAGAAGGGCTGAAACTGCCCCGTTCGGTCATGGGCTTTGATTTCTGGGGGGCTGACGTGCTCGACAACGGCCTGGTGTTCGAGACCGGCGACAGCGACGGCGTCTGCAGGCCCGTCTCTGACGAACCGACGCCGGTCCCCTGGTCCAGCGCGCCGCGTGACCAGATGCTGGCCATGATGTTCAATCCGGACGGCAGCCCGTTTGGCGCCGACCCGAGGCAGGTCCTGAAAAAGATCGTGGACCGCTTCGCCGAGCATGGCCTGACGCCGGTCATGGCCACCGAGCTTGAGTTCTACCTGATGGACGCTGAGGCGGAAACCCGTCAGCGCCCGCTGCCGCCGGCCCTGCGCGACGGTGACGGGCGCCGCCTGTCCCATACCGAAGGCTACGCGATGGAGGAAATGGACGGTTTCGAGGCCTTCTTCGCCGACGTCCGCTCCGCCTGCGAAACCCAGGGCATCGGCGCCGACACCATCATCGCCGAAATGGGCCCGGGCCAGTTTGAGGTCAACCTCAATCACGTGCCCGATCCCCTGGACGCGGCCGATCAGGCGATCCTGTTCAAGCGCCTGGTTCGCGGCGTGTCTCGTCGTCACGGCTATGCCGCCACCTTCATGGCCAAGCCATACGCGGAGGAAAGCGGCAACGGCTTCCACGTGCATTTCAGCCTGCTCGATGCCGACGGCAACAACGTGTTCGACAACGGCACAGAGCAGGGCAGCGACGTGCTCAAGCACGCCATTGCCGGCCTGATGCAGACCATGCCTGACAGCATGCTCACTTTTGCACCGCACCTGAACTCCTATCGTCGCTTCATGCCGGGCGCCTACGCGCCGACCTTTGCCAGTTGGGGTTACGAAAACCGCACGGTGGCCCTGCGCGTACCGGAGAGCCCCAATGTGGCGCGGCGCATCGAGCACCGGGTGGCCGGTGCCGACGCCAACCCGTACCTGGTGCTGGCATCGGTGCTGGCCGGCGCGCTCTACGGCATCGAGCACAAGCTGGCGCCGTCAGCGCCGGTGGAAGGGGATGCCTACGCTGAGGAAAACCCGGAGTTTCCGCTGCCCTGCGAATGGCCGGAAGCCACCGACCGCTTCGACCAGAGCGAGATCCTGCGGGAATACCTGGGCGAGGAGTTCGTGCGCGTCTACGCCGCTGCCAAGCGCCAGGAGCGCCGACTGCTGAACGAGCGTATCTCGGATGTGGAGTATGACGCCTATCTCGGTCTGCTCTGATAGCCACCCTCAACATCTGCCTTTATAAACGTGCGTGACCCAAATGGCGCGCACGAGGAGTCCCTGATGAGTCTGAAGATTGGAATACTGGCCACCGGCATCACACCGGACGATTTGCTGGATCAATACGGTTCCTACGCCGACATGTTCGTCAGCCTGTTCAGCCAGGCGGGCTACGATTTCACCTACGAGACTTACGACGTCCGCGACGACGTCTTCCCGGCGTCTGCTGACGCCTGTGATGCCTGGATCATCACCGGTTCCAAGGCGAACGTTTATGAGAAGACGCCCTGGATGGCGCAGCTCAAGGAGCTGATCCTGGCGATCTATGACACCGGCCGGCCCATGGTGGGCATTTGCTTCGGTCACCAGATCATCGCCGAAGCCTTCGGTGCCGACGTCAACAAGTACCCCGGTGGCTGGGGCGTGGGGCTGCACAGCTACGCCCTGAACCGGGCCGTGCCGGGGCTGGACCCGAACGCCCGCCGATTCCAGTTGAGTGCCATGCACCAGGATCAGGTCCTGAGCAAGCCCGACAACGCTGAAGTCGTTGCGGCGTCCGCGTTCTGCCCGTTCGCGGCCCTGCAGTACGACGATCGGATCCTCACGCTGCAGGCACACCCGGAATTCAACGTGGATTTCGAGACCAATCTGGTCCGGTCGCGCCGGGCCGATCCGATTCCGCCGCGTGCGGCCGATGAGGCCCTGGGAGCTCTCGGCCAGGCATCCGCCCGGACCGACTCCGTGGCGGTGGCGCACTGGATGGCCTCGTTCCTGACTCGCCAGCAGGCGGTGGCCAAGTCCGCCTGATTGTTTCTGTCCCGTCTCCGCGGTATCGCGGTTCTCCATTTGACCGGCGCCTTGCGCCGGTTTTTTTTGCCCGGTGATTGGCGCTCGCGATGTTGTGCCGGCAACCGGTCTATGCAGGGCGTCAAACGCTCGGGGCACTGAGAGGGTCATCAACAGAGTCCGGTCTGGCAGGCTCACTGGCGTACTGAGTAACGCCGGCGCTTTGAGCAAAGAGGGAAGGAGGGCCGCTGTGACTTGGGCGTTGCGTACCGGGAGGCGTTGGCTGCAGAACGGATCGGGTAAAGGCGCCGATTGCGGCTTGCGACAGGCAAAAAAAAGCGAGGCTCCTTCGAGCCCCGCTTCGTGTGCCTTTAACGGGATGGCATCAGGCCAGCCAGAAACCCATCACCAGGAAGGAGACAAAGGCCAGGGCCGCGCCAATCAGGGCGTACGGGATCTGTGTCAGGCCGTGCTGCATCGGCGTACAGCCGGAGCCGGTGGACGACAGCACCGTGGAGTCACTGAAGAAGCAGGCGTGGCTGCCGAAGGCGGAGGCCGACAGCAGGGCGCCGACGGTCAGCGGCATGGACATGTCCATTGCCTGGGCCATCGGAATCACGATCGGCAGGGACACCACGAACACACCCCAGCTCGAACCGGTGGAGAAGACCACCGCGGCCATGGTCGCGAACACCAGCGCCGGCAGGATCGCCGGAGACAGGTACGGGCTGATGGTTTCGATGATGTACGGGGTCATACCCAGTTCGTCGTTGATGGCCTTGACCATGAAGCCGGCGCAGACCACCGCGATCGGGTGCAGCATCACCTTGAAGCCATCCAGCATGGCGTCGGTCAGTTCGCCGAAGCTCATCAGACGCTGCCAGAAGTACAGCACCATGGTGAAGATGGAGGCCACCAGCGCGCCCAGCAGCAGGTCGATCTCGTAGTAGACGCTGGCGGCGATGAGCACGGCCATCGGCAGCAGGAAGTTCAGAAGGCCCACGGTGGTTGAGGTGCGACGGACCTTACTGGTATCGAAACCGGTGTTCTGGACGCCGTCCGGAATCGGTTGGCCGTTGCGGGCACGCTCTTCGGCTTTCTTCATGGGGCCGAAGTCTTTCAGGTAGCCCATGGCCACCAGCCAGACAACGATCAGGGCCGCCCAGCCGTACGCCATGTACGGAATGGACTCGATGTACAGGGACATGCCCTGGCCGTCGGCGACCGCGCCGTTCTCTTCCAGCAGCGCGCCGAAGTAGACCGCCCAGGTGGAGATCGGCACCAGGATGCAGACCGGCGCGGCGGTGGAATCCACCAGGAACGCCAGCTTCTCGCGGGAGATCTTGAAACGGTCGGTCAGGTTCTTCATGGAGGCGGAGACCGCCAGGGAGTTCAGGTAGTCGTCGATGAAGACCGCCAGGCCCAGCGCCGAGGTGGTCAGCATGGTGCCGCGCTTGGTCTTGATGCGCTTGGCCAGCATCTCGCCAAAGCTGAGCACGCTGCCGCCGCGTTCCAGCATGTTGATCAGGCCGCCCATCATGCCGCAGACCAGCACGATCCAGGCGATGGTCTCGTTCTGGACCACGTTCATCGACAGATCGCCGAGGCTGGTGAAGATGCTGGCCGGGTCGATCAGCAGGGAACCGGCGATGATGCCGGCGAAGATGGATTCCAGGGGGCGCTTGGTCTTGATGGCGACCGCGACGATCAGCAGTGAGGGCAACAGGCTCAGAAAGCCGTAGGTGTCGCCGTCCATCTGCCAGGTGGACATCCAGGCAAAAACCGCCAGGATGGCGCCGTAGGCCAGGATGGAGTTGAGCGGTTTTCGGACCGTCGCGGCGTCCATCAGGTCGCTGTCCGGCGCGGAAAACCCGCTTTCGGTACGCATCGTGTCATCTGTCATTATCTTACCCGTCTCTTGCTTTTTTATGGAACCGCGGTGAGAGCCGTCACCGCGGAGTTCTGGGCATATTGATTCCGCGTTTTCGCCGGGTTGCGACGCGGTTGTATTTGTTCAGCAGGAGGAATCAAATGCCGAGCTGGTCGCGCAGGTTGTAGTACCAGGCCCCCATCGCCGTGAGCGGGATACGCAGGGCGCGTCCGCCGGGGAATTTGTGCTGGGGCAGGCTGGCGAAGATGTCGAAACGCTCCGCCTGGCCACGGATCGCGTCACTGATCACCTTGCCCGCCAGGTGCGTGCAGGTGATGCCGTGGCCGCTGTAGCCTTGCGCGTAATACACGTTGCCGCCGATGCGCCCGAACTGCGGCAGACGCATCAGGGTCAGCAGGAAGTTGCCCGTCCAGGCGTAGTCCACCTTGGTGCCCTTCAGCTCGGGGAAGGTCTTGAGCATGTTCGGTACGATCAGGGATTCGACTTTCTCCGGCTCGCGGGCGCCGTAGGTGACGCCGCCGCCGTAGATCAGACGGCCGTCCCCGGACAGACGGAAGTAGTCCAGCAGGTAGTTGCAGTCCTCGACGCAGTTGTCTTTCGGCAGCAGGCGCTTCTGGATGCCTTCGGAAAGTGGTTCGGTAGCGATGATCTGGGTGCCGCAGGGCATGGCCTTGGATTCCAGCTTCGGCAGCAGACCGTTGAGGTAGGCGTTGCCGGCGATCAGCACGTAATCCGCTTCCACGCAGCCTTCCTCGGTGTGCACCGCCGGCTTGTCGCCTTCGCGCACCCGCAGTGCCGGGGAGTTCTCGTAGATCACGCCACCCAGGGATTCCACGGCAGCTGCTTCGCCCAGCACCAGGTTGAGCGGGTGGAAGTGGCCGCCGGAATGGTCGATCAGGCCGCCGGCGTAACGCTCGGTGCCGACGTGCTGACGGATCTGGTTGCCGTCCAGCAGCTCCAGTTGGGTGTGGCCATGGGCTTCCCAGAGCTTTTTGCGATCCACCAGGTCATCGAACTGCCGGCTGTTGCAGGCCGCGAAGATACCGCCTTCCTTCAGATCGCACTGGATGTTGTACTGATCCACGAAGCGACGCAGGATGCGGCCGCCCTCGAAGGCCATCTGGCCCATCTGGGCGCCGACTTCCTTGCCGTAGTGGTTCTCGATGAAATCGATGTCGCGGCTGTAGCTGTTGACGATCTGCCCGCCGTTACGGCCGGACGCGCCGAAACCGATGCGGCTTCCTTCCAGAACCACGACCTTGTAGCCCTGCTCGGCCAGGTGAAGGGCGGTGGACATGCCGGTAAACCCGGCGCCGATGATGCAGACGTCGGTTTTGACATGCCCTTGCAGGGTCGGGCGGACGTTGGTGTCGTTCGCCGACGCCGCGTAGTAGGAATTGATGTGAGTGCTCGGCACGGTTTGGCTCCCGAAAAATCGTTGCTGGATGACTTGCTGGCTGAATCTGTGGCGAGTCGATTCGCTCGCTTTTTAAGTTGACTACAACGTTACGAGACAGTGACAAACCCGTGATATACCCCCCTGGGTATATTTTTGGAGCGCAAGTATCGGCGCTGTGAGCCGCCCTGGAGCAGGGTTTGCATTGGGTGCACCGGTCTGGTGCGGAATCGGGAGCTTCGGAAAATAAAAACGGGAGCGCAGAAAAAAGGAGAGCGGAAAAGTGGAGTGCAGAAAAAAGGGAATGCGCGGAACCGTTAGCCGCGCTCGGTAAGCCGCCGACGCAAGAAACGCCGGCGGCCCGGGATCAGCTCAGGGCGTCGAACGCCTGGGCCAGGATGTCCATGCCTTCGTCGACCAGGTCGTCGGTGATGGTCAACGCTGGCAGGAAGCGGATGACGTTGCCGCGAATACCACAGGACAGCAGGATCAGGCCGTGCTTCTGGGCTTCGCCCACCAGCGCCTTGGTCAGCTCCGCGTCCGGCTGGTTGACGTCGCCGTCCACCACCAGCTCCATGGCGATCATGGCGCCCAGGTTCCGAATGTCGCCGATGCGCTGCGGATAGCGGCCCTGCAGGTCGCGCAGGCGGCCCATCATGCGCTCGCCGATCTGGCGCGCCCGGTCGCACAGCTGCTCTTCCTCGATCACGTCCAGCACGGCCAGGGCCGCGGCGCAGCCGATCGGCGAACCGCCGTAAGTGCCACCCAGACCGCCCGGACCCGGCTGGTCCATGATTTCGGCCTTGCCGACCACCGCGGAAATCGGGAAGCCGCCGGCAATACCTTTGGCCATGGTCATCAGGTCCGGCTCGACGCCGGAGTACTCCGTAGCGAACAGGCGGCCGGTGCGGGCGAAACCGGTCTGGATTTCGTCGGCGATCAGCAGGATGCCGTGCTCGTCGCACTTGGCGCGCAGGGCCTGCAGGAATTCCGCCGGTGCCGGGTAGAAACCGCCTTCGCCCTGGACCGGCTCGATGATGATCGCCGCGACGCGGCTCGGCTCGATGTCGCAGGTGAACAGGTCATCCAGCGCAGCCAGGGATTCCTCGATGGACACGCCGTGGTAGGCGTTCGGGTAGGGTGCGTGGTAGATCTCACCCGGGAACGGCCCGAAGCCGGCCTTGTAGGGTTTGACCTTGCCGGTCAGGCCCATGGTCATGTTGGTGCGGCCGTGGAAGCCGCCTTTGAAGGCGATCACGCCCGGACGCCCGGTGTAGGAGCGGGCGATCTTGACGCAGTTCTCCACCGCTTCGGCACCGGTGGTGACGAAGATGCTCTTCTTGGGCGTGTCGCCCGGCGCTATGGCGTTCAGCTTCTCGGCCAGCTCGACGGCGGATTCGTACGGCGTCACCATCAGACAGGTGTGGCTGAACCGCTCAACCTGGGCCTGGACGGCCGCCTGGACTTTGGGGTGGTTGTGGCCGGTGTTGTTGACGGCGATCCCGCTGCCGAAATCGAGAAAGCGGTTGCCTTCCACGTCCCAGATTTCCGCGTTGCGGGCCTTGTCGACGTAGACCGGATGCAGCGCGCCCTGGCCCTGGGCCATGGCGTCGGCGCGGCGCTGATGCAGGGATGCGTTGGACATATCAATTCTCCTCAGAATGTGGCCGGCCTAGCGAATGCCGCCCATGCACAGGTATTTGATTTCAACAAAGTCGTCGATGCCGTAGCGGGAGCCTTCGCGGCCAATGCCGGACTCCTTCACGCCGCCAAACGGCGCCAGCTCGGTGGAGATCAGACCCTCGTTGATGCCGACCATGCCGTACTCCAGCGCCTCGGCGACACGCCACACGCGGCCGATGTCGCGGCTGTAGAAGTAGGCGGCGAGGCCGAACGGGGTGTCGTTGGCCAGTGCCACCGCCTCGGATTCCTCGGTGAAGCGGAACACGGTGGCCACCGGGCCGAAGATTTCCTCCCGGGCGATCTCCATGTCCGCGGTCACGCCGGTAACGACGGTGGGCGGGTAGAAGTTCGGGGAGTCGGGCGTGGCGGCGTCCTGCTGGGCGATCTGTGCGCCGGCGGAGACGGCGTTGTCCACCAGATGGCGCACCTTGCTCACGGCCTTGTCGTTGATCAGCGGGCCGATGGTGACGCCCTCACCAAAGCCGTCGCCGACCTTCAGGTCGCGCACCGCGGCGTTGAGCTTCTCGACAAACGCGTCGTGGACGCCGTCCTGCACCAGAATGCGGTTCGTGCACACGCAGGTCTGGCCGGCGTTACGGAACTTGGAGGCGATGAGGCCGGACACGGCGGCGTCGATGTCGGCGTCGTCAAAGACGATGAACGGTGCGTTGCCGCCCAACTCGAAGGACACCTTCTTGACCGTATCGGCGCACTGGCGCATCAGCAGCTTGCCCACCGGGGTGGAGCCGGTGAACGACAGCTTGCGCACCCGGCCGTCCTCACACAGCACGCGGCCAACTTCCGGCGCTTGCAGGGTGGGGAGTACATTGATCACGCCTTCCGGGATGCCGGCTTCCTGGGCCAGTTGCGCCAGGGCCAGGGCACTCAGCGGGGTGTCTTCGCCGGGCTTGATCACCACGGTGCAGCCCGCTGCCAGAGCCGGGGCCACCTTTCGGGTGATCATGGCAATGGGGAAGTTCCAGGGCGTAATCGCCGCGACCACACCGATCGGCTGCTTCAGGGTGAGCAGTCGCTTGTCCGGGCCGTGGGCCGGGATCACGTCGCCGTAGAGGCGCTTCGCTTCCTCAGCGAACCACTCCACGAAGGAGGCGCCGTAGACAACTTCCCCCTTGGCCTCGGCGAACGGCTTGCCCTGCTCGGTGGTCATGATGCGGGCCAGGTCGTCCTGGTGTGCGATGATCAGATCGAACCAACGGCGCAATAGATTGGCGCGCTGTTTGGCGGTCAGCGCCTGCCAGGGTTTGAGCGCCGCATCGGCGGCGTCGATGGCCGCGGCGGTTTCCGCACCGCCCAAGTCCGGCACGTCGGCAACCTTGTCGCCGTTGCTCGGGTTGAACACGGGGAAGGTGTGGCCCTTGGCCGCATCGACCCACTGGCCGTTGATGAAAGCCTGTTGGCGGAACAGCTCTGGATGATCGATTTTCAGCGTCATGGCGTTATCCATCCGGGGTTGTGGATTTGTATCGATGGTAGGTTGGTCCCAATGTGTGATAAATAACGTTGTTTCCATTTATAGATTGATACTTTTCAAACAATGGCGCGGGGCGCATGAAGAAAGACCTGAAGATCAAGCTGGGGCAGGTGGGCGATTACGAGATCCGGCTGCTCAAGGTGTTCGAGGCGGTCGTTGAGTGCGGCGGGTTTGCGGCGGCGGAGAGCGAGCTGAGCATCGGCCGATCCACCATCAGCATCCACATCGCCAACCTGGAGGAGCGGCTGGACCTGAAGCTGTGCCGGCGTGGACGCGGTGGCTTCTCGCTGACCGAGGAAGGCATTGAAGTCTACGAGCTGATGAAAACGCTGTTTTCGGCCCTGGAGAGTTTTCGTTCCGGCGTCAATGCCTTACACGTCAGTCTTACGGGTGAGTTGAGGATTATCGCCAGCGACGCCATCTGCATGGACCCCCATTCGCGGCTGCCGGACGCCATCGCCCGATTCGCGGAGGCGGCGCCGGAAGTGAACGTGTTGCTGGACGTCAAAGCCCTCAACGACATCGAGCGGATGGTGCTCAACGATGAGGCGGATATCGGCTTCATTCCCTGCCATCGACAACTGTCCGGCCTGGACTACCGCACCCTCTACGTGGATCAGTGCCACCTCTACTGCAGCCGCGCGCATCCGTTGTTTGACGCCGGGGCGTCGCCGCAGCTCCTGGACCGGGTGCTGGCCAGCAAAGTGGTTCACGCCGGCATTCACACCAGCCCCGAAGTCGGCGCCCAACTGGCCGACATGAACAAGGCGGCGATTTCCTACTTCTACGAGGCGCGTTTGGCCATGATCCTGTCCGGCGCCTACATCGGCTTCATGCCGGACAGCTACGTTGAGTCCCAGGTGGTCTCGGGTGACCTGCGCGCGCTGGTGCCTGACAGCAAGCAGTATGCACTGGAGATCACGGCCATTACCCGCAGCCACGGCCGGGCCAATCGGGCGCGGGATCTGTTCCTGGACATTCTGGCCGAAGAGACGACGCGTTCGGGTGTCTAGTCCATATCCCGCAGGGCGTCTTCCAGCACGTCCTCGGGCGGCTCCTCGTAGATCAGCGTGGTGGAGGGGTTCACGTGGCCGGCAATCTTCTGGGCCACTTTCACCGATTTTTTCTGGCGATGGATTACGTGGGTGATCAGCGAACGACGGCCACTGTGGGAGCTGGCCTTTTCCACGCCAGCCCAGCGTCGCAGCATCATCGCCATGTGTTCCTGGAGGGTGTTGGGGGAATACGGGCCGCCTTTCTGGGTTATGAACAGCGGCGACGACGGTTTCAGGGAGCCGGCCTTTTCAATGCGCAGGCGCAGGTAGTCGGTTAACGCCGCCCGCAATGCATCGTCCACCAGCGGCAGGTCCCTGGATTTTCCCTTGTGATGCCGGGCCGGTGGGTGGAAGTCCTCCGGATGGATGTCGGCTCCCGCGCGGGCCAGGGCTTCGATCTGCCGGACGATCCGGTCGAACGTCTCCACCTCGAAGCTGATGGTGCGACGCTGATAGCGCTGACGACTCGTGGCGCCCACGCCCTTGGTGTAGGACGCGGGCAGGCTCATCACACTCAACAGCTCGAAATCGGTGCCCGTGCTGTTGAGCTTGGCAATTTCCTTTACCTGCAGCAGGGCGATTTCCTGCGCGCGAAGCCCCAGCTTGAAGCTGATCTGCATGATCGCCTCGTTCTTCTCCGGGTGGCGGTGTTCGCGAATCACCTGGAACAGGTGGCGCTGTTGTTCCGGTGTTAAAACCCGTGCCTGGCCGGATTTGGGCATAGTGACCTCGGACGTGTGATGAAGGCGTCAACCGACCATGTTAACACACGATCTAAAAATATCTCCGTAGGTTTATGTTTTTAAGCGATTTATTGTAGGACCTACGGTAAGCGGGCGGTTAGTGGATCGGCAGGCGATTATCGGCAGCGGGGTTGGGGAAGTGGGTGCGGTGCACCCACGCTCAGACGCCGATGAGGCTGACCTTGCCGCCGCGCATTTCGATCTGGAAGCGCTCTCCCGCGTCGTTGTAGACATAGGGCGTGCCACCGATGTCCAGCAGCGCGCGGGCCTGGGCGGCGCCGGCGAGAAAATGCACTTCGTTGCGGTCGTTGATGTGAACGAGGATCTTGCGTTCCACCGTGGTCTCCAGCTGTTTAATCGATTGACGGCGCCATTCTAAGGCCTCGGAGTGGTGTGGAAAGACGGATCCTACGATGTGTGTGATAGTCATTGGCAATGATCGGCCGCTCAGGGTGAAGGCACGTTCTATTCCGCGGGCTCGTTGTCACCCAAAGTGTCGGGCGCCGGCTCTATCATGACGTCGACAACGGTCGCAGCAGAGGCCGACGATTTGGGCGGGATAAAGCTCATGGCCCGTTCGGCGAGCGCCGTAATCGTCAGACTGGGATTGACGCCGAGGTTGGCCGACAGCATGGATCCGTCCACCACATACAGTCCCTGGTAGTTGAAGATCCGGTTCTGCGCGTCGATAACCCCCGTGGCTGGGCTGTCCGACATGGCGCAGCCGCCCATGCAGTGTGCCGTCATGGGCACGTTAAAGGTGATCTCGGAAAACGAGCTGAGCCCGATGCCGCCGGTCGCCTGCGCCGCTTTCTCGGTGAAGGCGTTGGCCTCGGGAATATAGCTGGGTATCCGGTCGCCGTGACTGGTCAGGGTTTTCGAGAAGGGCCAGTACCACGGACGCGTCCAGCGCATGTTGATGTGGCCTTCGATGGTCTGCATCACCAGGAAAATCACCGTTTCCCGTGAAAAACGCCAGGGCAACAGGCTGCGAAGCCCGGCCACCGGGCGTTTGGCGATCAGCTTGCCGAGGGCGCCGAGCCAGTGGCCGATGCGCGTCGGGCCAGGACGGCCGCCCGTGAGGACCGTCAGCAGGCTGCTAAGCAGGTTGGAACCGTCCGGGTAGCGGACCGCTTCGATGTGGGTGTAGCGGTCGATGTGAATCCCCGAGCCGATGGCGATCCCTTTCGACAGGTCGTCCTCGCAGCCCGGGTAGCGCACGCCCAGGATGGACTCGGAGTTGGTGCGAACCCGTTTGCCGAGATCGTCGGAAACGCGCGGCAGGGAACCGCGGTCCCTGAGGTCGAACAGCAGACTCTGGGTGCCCAGGGATGAGGCGGCGAAAATCACCTGCCGGGTGGTAATGCGCTGACGCGGTTTTCCGCCCCGGGCAAACGTCGGCACCGTGATGACTTCGTAACCGTCGGCGCCGTCCGCCTGGCCCAGCGGGCGCACGTCCACCACCCGGGTCTCGGCGCGCACTTCCGCCCCCCGTTTCTCCGCCAGGTAGAGGTAGTTCTTGTCCAGCGTGTTCTTGGCGTTGTAGCGGCACCCCACCATGCAACCGCCGCAGCCGATGCAGGAATGGCGCGGCGGGCCGTCACCGCCGAAGTAGGGATCCGTGTATTCGGTGCCGGGTGGGTCGTTCTCGTCGCCGAAGAAAACGCCCACATCGGTGTAATAGAAGCTGTCTTCGACGCCGCCGGCACGCGCCATGGCCTGCAGCCGGTCATCGGCCGCTGCGGGGCGCTGGTTGCGCGTGACGCCGAGCATGCGTTTGGCGGTGGCGTAGTGCTCGGGCATGACGGTTTCCCAGTTGTCCAGCCCGGCCCAGTTGCCGTCGCGCCAGACGGAATCCGGCGGCACCAGCAGCGTCTGGGCGTAGGTGATCGAGCCGCCGCCGACCGCGTTGCCGTGGAGGATCATCACATGCCGGAACAGGCGCAGGCTGAGAAAGCCCCTAAGGCCAAGCGCCGGGCGCCACAGGTAATCCCAGAAGCGCCAGTTGGTGCGGGGCAGGTTGTCCGGCGTCCAGCGGCGGCCCTGTTCGATCACGAGCACGCGGTAACCTTTTTCGCTCAGCCGCAAGGCGCTGACGCTGCCGCCGAACCCGGAACCGATGACGATAAAGTCGTAGTCGTAAGTGGTCTCTGTCACGCCGGTTTTCCTTGTTTTTCGTTGGCCGGATAGGCGGAGTACAGGTCGTAATCCGACAGCTCCAGTTTGCTGGTCATCAGCCGGAAGCTGAAGGTGAAACCGGGCCAGTTGTTGGTGTTCCTGCCGGAAGCGGTCTTGTACCAGGAATGACAGCCGGCTTCCCAGACCGTGTGACTGAGCGTCTCCTGCAGTCGAGCGTTGTAGTCGTGCTGACGATCGGCCTTGACGTCCATGTATCGCAAGGCCGGATCACGCAGCAGGCGCAGGCACTTGATGACATAGCGAATCTGGGATTCCAGCATGAACACGATGGAGCTGTGTGCCAGGTTGGTGTTGGGCCCGTAGAGCAGGAAGAGGTTGGGGAAGCCCGCCACGCTGATGCCCTTGTAGGCTTCGGCGCCGTCCTTCCAGACGGCGTTGAGATCGCGGCCGTCGAGACCGGTAATGGTCATCGGCGTCAGGAAATCCGTCGCCCGGAAGCCCGTGCCAAGGATGATGGCGTCCACCGGGTGCCTCACGCCGCCTTGTGTGATGACGGCGTTGTCGTCGACGGATTCGATCGGGTCCGTCACCAGGTCGACGCGGTCGTCATCCACGGCCGGGAACCAGTCGTTGGAGATGAGAATGCGCTTACAGCCCACCGGGTAGTCCGGAATCAGCTTCGCGCGCTTATCGGGATCGCGCACATGCCTGCGGGCCAGGCGTCGGGTCTGCCATTTCAGCCCGTTGAGCAGGAACCCAAAGCGGGTAAACGCCAGGGCCCGGGTCTCGATCCGCCAATAGATAAACGCCCGGTACAGCCGGTCGGCTAGGGGCATAGCCTCAAAAAGCCACTGCTCGAACCCGGTGAAGGGCCGATCCGGCTTGGGAATCACCCAGGCCCCGGAACGCTGGAACAGCTTGAGTGACGCCACCTCGGGCACGATCTGCGGCACGAACTGGATGGCGCTGGCACCGGTGCCGATGACAGCAACGCGCTTGCCGGCGAGGTCCACGTCGTGGTCCCAACGGGCGGAATGGAATAAGGGCCCCTGAAACCGATCGAGGCCGTCGATGTCCGGCATGGCCGGTTGATTGAGCTGGCCGCAGCCCGGGATGAGCACGTGGGCGCGATGTTCCTGGCCGTCTCGGGTCTCGATACGCCATTGCGCCGACGCCCGGTCAAAACGGGCGGCGGTGACTTCCGTGTTGAAGCGGATGTGCTCGTGCAGGCGGTATTTGTCCGCGCATTGCTCCAGGTAAGACCGAATCTCCGGCTGCAGCCCGAACTTTCGACTCCAGTCGCTCTTGGGCTCGAACGAGTAGGAGTACAGGTGGGACTGGACATCGCAGGCCGCGCCGGGATAGGTGTTGTCGCGCCAGGTGCCGCCCAGGCTGTCGGCTTTCTCAAGGATCGTGAAATGCCCGAATCCCGCCCGTTTGAGCTGCATGGCCATGCCCAGCCCGCCAAAGCCGGAGCCAATAATGACAATGTTCAGTGTCGAGTCCTTGTGCGCCATCATGACTCCATAAGCAATCAGTCATGGATGTAGCTTAGGTTGTCCAGACAGTCCCGGCGATGGCCGGAGGGGACAGTCGACATCGGTGGGGTTGTACGATCCGCTGCGACGTCATGAAGGGGATTAGGCAAAACAACGGAAGGAACAAGCAAACGGGTTGCCGTGGGATAGCGGCATAATGGCAATGCGGTAGAGGTTCCATACCGCGTTCACTCTTCTACGCCCGATGCGCGGCTTGTGCATTTCCGGGCAATCCAACCGTTGCGTGCGATGATGAAAAACCACGAATTGCAGTTACTGTATATTTTCGACGCCATCATGGCGGAACGGTCCGTCACCCGGGCGGCGGAACGGCTGTCCATGACCCAGCCGGCGGTGTCCAACGCCATGTCGCGGATGCGCCAGATCTGGAACGACCCACTTTTCGTGCGCAAGGGGCGCAATATCGAACCCACGTCCTATGCGTACAGCCTGTGGAGTCAGGTCAACCGGCCCATGCACGACCTGGCCAACGCCGTCGGCGAAACGCGCTTTGAGCCGGCAACGGCAAGGCGCCAGTTCCGGATTGCGGCCACCGACGTGATGATCGAGATCCTGTGGCGGCCATTGGTCGAACGGCTGGAGCGGGAAGCGCCGGGAATCGACCTGCTGGCTGTGCCCTACACGCCGGAAGGTGCGCAAACCTCGTTGCGTGAAGCCCATACGGATCTGGCAATTGGCGTACTGACCCAGCACGACCACAGCCTGCGCAGCCAGTTCCTGTATCAGGGCGGCTATCGGCTGGCGATGGGGGAGAACCATCCGCTGGCGGGCGAGGCGGTCACGCTCGACGATTTCCTGGAGGCGCGCCATCTGCTGGTGTCCCTGTCCGGCGATGCCCATGGGTTCGTCGACGATTACCTGAACCAGCAGGGTCTGGCCCGGCGCATCGCGGTGACCGTCAATCATTTTTCGGTGGTGCCGCAGATGCTGCGCGAGTCCAACCTGATCGCGGCGGTGCCGTCACTGATCAGCTACAAACCCGGATTCGACGACGGACTCTGGCAGACCGACCTGCCGTTTGAGGTTAATCCCACCGCGATCTACCTGATCTGGCACGCACGCCACGACCGGGACCCGGCCATCACCTGGATTCGCAACCAGGTGGAAGGCATTCTCGCCGAGCGCCTGGGCGCTCCGCCCTCCGAATCAGGGTGGTTCCCGCGTACCGATTCCGGCGCGCCGCTCCTGTCGGCCTGAGAGATTACATCGGCCTGAGAGATCGCGCGAGTCTGTGGCTGAACGGCCGCCCACAATGCAGTGGCAAGCGCGACCGGTTTCGATCATCCTTAACAATATGTGCATTCAAGAACTGTTTGGCCGGCTGCGTCGTTTTCTCTCGTCGGGCCGGACCACGAGGGCGTTCGTCTCTGCTCTGGCCATGGTGCTGGGCATTGGGACGAACGCTCCGGTCTCCGCGACGCCCGCCGAGCCGCTCGCGCTCGTCGTCGCCGCCCCGGATCTGCCTGGCGAAGTCAATCCGCTCGGACCCGCCCGCGACAGTGACCGCGTGGTCCAGATCCTCGCGCATTGCGGTTTCAGTACCCGCTTTCGGGTTCAGCCGTTCGGGCGCCACCTGCTGACTTTCACCCAGTCCGATGCCATTGACGCGGTCATGACGGTGCCGTTCGACGCACAGATCGGTGGATTTGGCTCCTTGCCCTACATTGCCTACCAGAACGCGGTGATCTATTCCCCCAAGCGCCTGGGTCCCATCGAAACGCCGCAGGATCTGGCTGGTATGAGAGCCGTGACCTTCAAGGGCGGGCACGAGCTGCTGAGACTGGGCTCGTTGCCTTTCGAGAGTGTGCTGGAAGTCACCGACCAGCGACTGCATTCCAGAATGCTGGCACGTGGCCGCGTGGATGTGATTGTCGCGGACCCAACCATTGTGGCCGCCATCAACCGGCAACTGATTGCGCAGGACGACCGGCTCCGGCCGGCACTCAGCGATCTGGCGGTTAACCCTCTGTTCGAGCCGACGCGCTACAAAATGGTGTTCAAACGGGAAGACCATCAACGCGCTTTTGACCGTTGCCGTATCGAGCTGGAGACCCTGGGCCGCTTGGGCCTGCCTGCGTCCTGATCGCTTCGCCCGCCTGGCCGGCCGCGGTCCCGCCGCGTAGACTCTTTTTCCGAATGGTTACGCAGCGTGAGGAGAAACGATGACAGAGGCACTCGGCATTCTGGGAGTGGGGCACCTGGCGAGTTACGTGGTGGCCGGATTGCGCAAGGCAGGCGACAACCGGACCATCCGGCTTTCCCCGCGCAACCGGGAGACCAGCGAAGCCCTGCGCCAGACACACGGCTGTGAGATCGCCCCGGATAACCAGGCGGTGGCCGACGAATGCCGCGTGATCCTGCTGGCCGTGCGCCCGCAGCACCTGGACGCGCTGCTCGATACGCTGACGTTACGCGACGATCACCTGCTGATTTCCTGCGTCGCTGGCGTCTCTTTGGACGCTATTCGCCAGCGTGTCGGCCCGGCCCGTGTCGTGCGAACCCTGCCTCTGGCCTGCGCCGAAGTCGGGGAAGGCGTCGTTCCGCTGTTCCCCGACGAAGCGACGGCGCGTGAGCTGCTCAGTCCGCTGGGGCGCCTGATTGCATTCGATGCGGAACGGGCGTTTGAACTGGCCTCGACGGCGGCCTGCGTCAACGGCTGGACCTACGCCTTTCTCGACCGGCTGAGCGACTGGTTCGCCGGTCAGGGCCTGAGTCCGGAGCAGGCGCGGGAACTGGTGGTTCACTCCATGCGCGGCGCGACCGGGCTGGCCGCCGGGTTTCCCGAGCGATCATTGCGGGGTATCTCCGACTCGATCGCCACGCCCGGCACCTATACCCGGGACGGGCTTGACGCGCTGGAAGCCAGGGATGCCTTTGGCGCCTGGGAAGACGCCTGCCAGCTCATCAAGGATTCATTGGATGGCTAAAGAGCCCGGAAGGTCTGTCCTTGGTCAGGGGGCAGGCGCACCCTGACCGCTGCCCCGGTTTCCCGGGGACGTGGCGTCAGCCAATCGTTAAGACAGTCTGGGTGATTTTATATCTCTTTAAAGTTATGTTATAACATATCTTTAAGGTTCGGTCGCATACCGTCCCATCGAGCCGACCGCCGAGATCGGCGGTTGCAAGAACATGCCGTCCACCCAGAGCTGAGGAGCTGCCATGCCCGCAGACCAAGACCTTGTCGACGTTGCCACCGAGTCCATTGCCAATGCTGGAAGGCTGGAGTGGGTCGGGATGGAAAAAATCGATCTTCCGGCCCGGTTGGCAGGTCGGCCGGTCGACGTGAAGGTGGATGTCGGCGTCAGTCTCGACGATCCGACCGCGAAGGGCATCCACATGTCGCGCCTGTACCTGGCGCTGGAAGCACTGGCCGAGGCCGAGCTCGATGGATCGGCCATCGAGTCCGTGCTGAGGGCCTTCCTGGAGAGCCAGGCTGGCCTGTCGTCTAGCGCGTTCCTGTCTTTTTCGGGGGAGCTATTGCTGCGTCGGCCAGCCCTGCTGAGCCCTCTGTCGGGCTGGAAGGGTTACCCGTTCAAGGTCAGTGCCTCGTTACGTGACGCTCGCCTGGATCTCAGGCTGGATCTGTCCATCGGTTACTCCTCGACCTGCCCGTGTTCCGCGGCCCTGGCACGGCAGGCCATCCAGGAGCAGTTTGAGCGGGATTTTCCCGACGATGCATCACCCGGCCGGCAGGCCGTCCTGGAATGGCTGGGCAGCACACACGGGATCAGGGCCACGCCGCACAGCCAGCGCAGTCTTGCCGAGATGTCGCTGCACCTTGCCAACGATCCTGGGATCTTACCCGTCCAGGAGATTGTTGATGGGGTTGAAGAAGAGCTCGGCACGCCCCTGCAAACGGCGGTCAAGCGGATCGACGAGCAGGCTTTCGCCGTTGCCAATGGCCAGAACCTGATGTTCTGTGAAGACGCCGCAAGGAGGATCGATGCACGTCTTCGCCGGATTCCGGTGGTGCAAGGCTTCCGCCAGCGGGTGACTCACCTTGAAAGCCTGCACGCCCACGATGCCGTAGCCCGCAGCGAATGGAACTGGCGCCCATGAGTATCTGGACAACGCTGGAGCAGGGGGCTGATGCGACTCAGGTGAACCTGGCGTCGTTGAACTGGAACGCACAGGGATTGATCACGGCGATTGCCCAGGATCATGACAACGGGGCCGTCCTCATGCTGGCCTGGATGGATCGTGCAGCGCTGGCGGAAACCCTGGAAACCGGCTGGGTGTGCTACTGGTCTCGATCGCGCGAGCGTCTGTGGCGCAAAGGGGAAAGTTCCGGCAATCGGCAGCGCCTCGTGGAGGCCCGTCTCGACTGCGATGCCGATGCCATCCTGTTGCGGGTCGATACGTTGGGCCCGGCCTGTCACACGCTTCGGGAGAGTTGTTTTTACAACCGGGTTGTCGGCTTCGATCAGACGCTGTCCGTGCACCCGACCATGCCTCCCTCTCCACATCAGGACTGACCCCTTCTCAGGTTCAGCTACCCCATGGCCCGCAGCCACGGGGCAAGCCGCAACACAGGACGCAACAGACAGGAAACCATCATGCAGGACGTTATCCCGCGGACCTATCAGGAATGGAAGCATTGCATCACGATCGACTGTGGTATCGCGTTGACCCGGGATTTCTGCCGGCAGCGCCTCAAGGCGCTGCACGATTCCAGCGACCATATGACCGGCCGCTTCGTCGAGCGGTGGGGAGAGGCCCAGAGGCAGCAATCCATCGCCTGGTTTGAGCGGGCCTTGTCCGAGTTGGATGAGGTGGAAGGCGACTAACGGACATGCAACAGGACAAGCCCATGCTCACCGAAGAAGACCTCAAAGCCGCGCCCGAGTCGGACTACATGAATGCCGACCAGTTGGCCTATTTCAAGGCGTTACTGGAACGCTTGCGGCAGGACACGATGGACGGTGTCGAAACCGCCCGACAGGCGCTGGCCAATCCGCCGGAAAACAACGATGACGCGGATCGGGCCGCCTATGAGGAAGAGTCCCGCCTGGCTTTGCGGATCATGGACCGGGAAAGAAAACTGTTGCCCAAGATTGATGCCGCGTTGCGACGCATCCACACCGGCGATTTCGGGTATTGCCAGGAGTCCGGAGAGCCCATTGGTATTCCCCGCCTGCTGACACGCCCGACGGCCGAGCTTTGCGCCGAGGTCAAGGCCCTGAACGAGCGGCGAGAGACCCTGTTTCGACATTGACGAAAGGACCGGTGCCCCGTCTGGTTGCGAGCGACCACCAGGCGGCCGGGGCCGCTTTCCGGCCTGATAACGCCTTATGCCCGATAGGTTTGGGTATCGGCTTCCAGGAAGCGAACCGGTTCGCCGCAGGGCGTCGCCTTGCATAGCCCGCCATCCCTCACCACGGTGCGCCCGCGAATGATCGTGTGCATCGGCCATCCGCGCACACGGACCCCGTCGTAAGGCGTCCAGCCGCAGACGCTGGCGATCCAGTCGTTGCTGATGGTGCGACGAGCCTCCATATCGACAATGCTCAGGTCCGCGTCGTAACCCACGGCGATCCGGCCTTTGCGTTCCATACCGAACAGCCTCGCGGGCCCGGCGCTGGTCAGGTCCACCAGCCGCGACAGACTCAGGCGCCCGGCATTGACGTGATCGAGCATGATCGGCAACAGCGTTTGCACGCCGGTCATGCCGCTGGGAGAGGTCGGGTAGGGTTTGGCCTTTTCCTCCAGGGTGTGCGGCGCGTGATCGCTGCCGATGACGTCGACGACCCCTGTTCGGACAGCCTCCCACAAGGCGTGTTGGTGAGTCTTATCGCGCACCGGCGGATTCATCTGCGCCAGGCTTCCGAGCCGCTCATAGCAATCGGGCGCGCTGAGCGACAGGTGATGCGGTGTGACCTCCACGCTCACGCGGTTCTTGTGTTGCGCCAGGAAGGCCATTTCCTGGCCCGTCGACACGTGCAGAATATGCAGGCGGCGCCCGGTCTCTTCCGCCAGTCGTACGATCCGGCACGTGGCGTTCAGGGCGCTTTCGGCATCGCGCCAGACCGGATGCTCACGGACATCGCCGCTGGCGCGGACCCGCTCGTAGCGATCCCGGAGGCGAGCTTCATCCTCGGCGTGGATGGCTACGCGCCGGCGACCGTGACTCAGGATGCGTCGCAGCGTGGCATCCTCGTCGGCGAGCAGGTCGCCGAAGGAGCTGCCCATAAAAACCTTGATCCCAGCGCAGCCGGGCCGATTTTCCAGGCTGTCCAGTTGGTCCGCGTTGACGGCTGAGCCGCCCATGTAGAAGGCGTAGTCGCACCAGGCGCGACCGTCTGCCCGGTCCAGCTTGTCCTGCAGATCGGCGGCGCTCAATGTCAGCGGCTGCGTGTTGGGCATCTCGAACACGGTTGTAACACCACCCAGTACGGCGCCTCGTGTTCCGGCATCGAGGGTTTCCTTGTGCGTCATGCCGGGTTCTCGAAAGTGGACCTGACTGTCGACCACCCCCGGCAGCACGTCGAGTCCTGTGGCGTCGATGGTCTCCCCGGCCTGCCATTGAGGGCTGAGATCACCCAGGGCAACGATGCGCCCGTCCAGGCAGGCAATATCGATTCGCTCAGCGCCGTTGGGCGTATGGACCGTGCCGCCACGAACCAGGAGGTCGGCGTGGTGTCGGGTCATACGGTGGGAAAAGTCGGTGGCCAGTGACATAGGGTTGTTCCTGTTTGACGGCAGAGTTGGGAGCTGTGGGCAGGCCGGAGCCCGCCCGGCGAAGTCAGAATTCGTTCTGGATGGCCTTGTAGCCGTTGACCAGCTCGTTATTGGTGCGCGCTACGTCTTCGGAAAACTCGCTGGCGTCCGCAGAGACGGACGGCATGGCGGCCAGATCGGTCTCGGGGCCGATCCGGGCGGTGGACGGCACGTAGAAGCGGGCCGGCAGGTCGCATCCGTCGACAACCGCGTTGTGCCGGACGACGCAGCCATCGCCAATGGAGCAGTTGAACAGAACGCTGTTGAAGCCGATGAAGGTGGAACTTCCCACGATGCAGGGGCCGTGAACGATGGCCCGGTGAGCGACGGAGGTGTTTTGCCCGATCGTCACGGCGGCGCCGGACTTCGAGTGGATGACCACGCCATCCTGGATGTTGGAATGGGCACCGATGACGATCGGCTCGATGCGGCCGTCGGCATCCACTTCATCAGCACGGATGACGGCGTAGGGACCAATGAAGACGTTTTCTTCGACGATCACCTTGCCGCAGAGGATGGCCGTCGGGTCGATGAAGGACTGGGGATGCACTTGCGGCAGATCGCCGCTGGGGTTTTTGCGAATCATTTTGGCCTCGTAGGCTGACGTGTTGTGGAGCACCGCTTATGGCGTCATAGGTTACGGCGTTGCCCCGGTGATCGGCAGTGGCGCAGACAGAGGCGGATGCAGCCTGTGGCGGCGAAGAGCAGGGCCGCGACGCAGACAATGGTGGGCCCGGTCGGTGTGTCCATCGCATAGGACGCGCGCAGTCCGGAGACCGACGCGACGCACCCGAAGACCACCGCCAGCAGGGCCATGGATTCCGGGGTCCGGCTCAGAGGCCGGGCCGAGGCGGCCGGCAGCAGCAACATGGAAGCAATCAGCAGGACGCCCACCACCTTGATCGCAACGGCCACCACAATGGCCAGCGATAACGTCAGAATCAGCTGCTCGCGTTTGGGGGACAGGTTGCTGGCGTAAGCCATATCGGGATTCAGCGTCGTCGTCAGCAGCGCCGACCAGCGAATGACCAGCAGAAAGATCACCAGCGCCGCGCCGCCCCAGATCACCGCCAGATCCTCCGGCCCGACCGCGAGGATATCGCCGAACAGGTAGGCCATCAGGTCGATGCGGATCCCCTGCAAGAAAGAGACGGCCACCAGCCCGAAGGCCAGGGCGGAATGGGCCATGACGCCCAACAGGGTATCCATCGCGTAGCCGCGGTCGCTCAGGAACGACACCAGCAGCGCCATGATCAGCGCAACAACCAGCACACCGCCGAAAATCGGCGTGGACAGCGCCAGTGACAGGGCCACCCCGAGCACCGCGGCGTGGGCCGTAGCGTCTCCAAAATACGCCATGCGCCGCCATACCACGAAACAACCCAGCGGGGCGGCGGCAATGGCCACGCCGAGGCCGGCGAGCGTCGCCCGGACCATGAAATCATCGAGCATCCTGACGCCCCTTGTCCGGGTTTGCGACCGGGTGGAGGTGGTAGACTGGAGCGCGGCTGCCCGGCCCATCGACCCCTGCCAGGTGTTCGGGCCCGGCCTGTTGATCGATCCCGAACAGGGTGCGGTATGCCTCGGAGCCGGCCACCTGTTCCGGCGAGCCTTCGCAGCGAATCGTATCTTTCAGGCAAATAACCCGGTCGGCGACCTGCATGACGCTGTTCAGCTCGTGGCTGATCAGTAAGACCCCGCAGTTGAAGGCATCACGCACCCGGTCGATCTGCTGGTAGAACGCTTTGGCGCCGGCAAAATCAAGGCCCCGGGTGGCTTCGTCCAGCAACAGCAGATCCGGCTCGTCCAATAGCGCGCGGGCCAGAAGCGCCCGCTGGAACTGCCCGCCGGACAATGTGGCCAACTGCTGCTTGCCGTGGGCCTCAAGTCCGGCGGTTGCCAGCGCGTTGGCGACTTTTCCGGCGGAATGACGTTTGGGGAGGCAAAGGAAGCGGTTCACGGTCATCGGCAGGGTATCGTCGATGTACAGGCGCTGCGGTACATAGCCGAGCCGGATACCCGGCCGCCGCCAGATCGTTCCCGACGATGGCGACATGGCACCGATCAAGGTACGCAGCAGGGTCGTTTTTCCGGAACCGTTCGGCCCGAGAATCGCGACAATTTCGCGGTGATCGACCGCCAGGTTCACGTCGTGCAGGAGCGTGTTTCCGGCAAACCGGATCGACAGCCCGTCCATAGTGATCAAGCTCATTCTTTCTCCGACTGGAGGCAGGTTTCACACAGTCCGATGATCTCGAAAACCGTCCGTTCAACGTGAAAGCCGTGACCGGAAAGTTCCAACGACCGATGCAGGGATTCGGAAAGCGCCATTTCGGTGACCAGGCCGCACTGCCGGCAAATGGAAAAACCGGGAAGGTGCCCCGGATGGTCCCCGCATGTGCAGGCTATAAAGGCATTCAGACTCTCGATCCGGTGCGCGAACCCCATGGCTGTCAGGAAGTGCAGGGCCCGATAGATCGTCGGTGCCTTCAGGTTGACGCCGTCTTCTTTCATCTGCGCCTGGACGCCATAGGCACTCAGTGCAAACGGCGAATGCAGCAGGGTTTCCAGGGTGCGCCGACGGATGGTCGTGAAATGCGCTTTCTCAAGGGCGCAGACGTTCTCCGCACGTTTCAGTGCGTCAGTCCGGATCGTCGATTGATCACAGGTCAACACCGTCACTCGCCTCATTCCGAATTTTTAAGTATGTTATAACATAACACTTAAACGTCAACATTACTGTGTCAGGAGATTGGAACCTTGAAACTTAGCCGTTTGTTTACGTGTGCCGTCAGCAGTCTGCTTATCCCGGTCGGCGCCAGCGCCGCCGTGCCTAAAGTCGTCGCGGATATCGCGCCGATTCAGTCACTGGTCTCCCAGGTCATGACGGGCGTGGGCTCGCCCGAGCTGCTGGTCCAGTCCGGCGCTTCGCCTCACACCTATTCACTCAGTCCTTCGGAAGCCGAATCGCTGCAACAGGCGGATGTGGTGTTCTGGGTGGGTGAGCCATTAACCCCGTGGCTCGAGGGATCGCTGGAAAACCTCTCTGGTGATGCCGATGTCGTTGAGTTGCTCGAGGTGCCGGGCACGACGACCTACGCCTTTCGCAAAGGTGCCACGTTCGAATCCCACGAGCATCATGGCGAACACGAGGGCGAGGAACACCATAACGACGAGCAGCATGACGATGAACACAACGGCGAAGCACATCACGATACGGCGGGCGAGGAACATCACCATCATCACGACGGGCTGGACCCCCACGCCTGGCTGGACCCGGTGAACGGCAAGGTGTGGCTGGATGCCATCGCCGGGGCGCTCTCCCAGGAGGATCCCGAGCATGCGGCGGTCTACGCTCGCAACGCCGAAGCCGGCAAGAAAAAGATCGACGCCGTGATGGCCGACGTTCAGGCGACCATCGATGAGTTGGGTGCCCAGCAGTTCATCGTCTTCCACGATGCCTATCAGTACTTCGAGAAGCGGTTTGGCATCGCCGCGGCCGGCGCCATCTCGATCGGTGACGCCTCGAAACCCAGCCCTGCACGGATCGACGAGATACGGGGCCTGGTGTCCGACTTGAAGGTCAGCTGCGTGTTCACCGAACCCCAGTACAATCCGGGCATTGTCCGCAGCGTGTTTGGAGATACCGGCGTGAATACCTCTGCCGTCATCGATCCGCTGGGTTCCGATCTGACTGTCGGCGCCGACCTCTATCCAGAGCTGCTGACATCGATTGCCGGGAGTCTGCGGTCGTGCTTTGGAGGTGGGGCCTGATGCGGGGCGAAAGCCAGGCCCAAGGCCAAGAGTGGCCTTGATCCGCGGGAAGTAAAAGGCGTGTGTGGTGCCCGTGAAAACACGGGCCAGCGGATCAGGGATTCATTGACTCACGAAGGGATGACGCATCGTTGGAACGCGGCGACCCGACAGGTCGGGGTCGCCGCGCTCGGCCTCAGGCCGCGGTATACGGCTTGTAGTCGGTATACCCCCGTGCATCGCCGCCGTAGAAGAGGCTTTTGTCCGGCTCGGCGACAGGCCAGTCGTGACGGAAGCGCTCCACCAGATCCGGATTGGATACAAAGGGCGCGCCGAAAGCGGCCAGGTCAATCAGGCCGGCGTCGATCAACTCGCCGGCTTTGGCCTTATCCAGTCCACCCGCCAGGATCAGCGTACCGTTATAAGCCTCGCGGAATTTGGCGAGGAAGCCCTCCGGCATGGCCGGTGCTCCACGGCTGGCCTGGTCCATGATGTGGACGTAGGCAATGTTGCGCTTGCCCAGTTCACGAGCGAGGTAGAGGAACGTTTCCTCTTCCCCGTCAAAATCCCCCAGATCGTGCAGACGACCGAACGGCGACAGGCGAATGCCAACGCGCGGGGCGCCCAGCTCGGCAATGCAGGCATCAACCACTTCGAGAGCGAAGCGGGCCCGGTTCTCCACGCTGTCGCCGCCGAAGCGGTCGGTACGGTCATTAACGGCGCCGTTGATGAACTGTTCGACGAGGTAGCCGTTGGCGCCGTGAACCTCCACGCCATCGAATCCCGCCTCGGCGGCATTGGCCGCGGCCCGGGCAAAGTCATCGATCACGCGCTCGGCTTCGGTGGTCGACAAAGCGTGGGGCTTGCTGGCGGTGACGAAGTCGGCCTGGCCATTGGCGTTGTAGCCGAAGGCGGCGGAATGCTCCGCCTGCTGTGTGGTGGCGCTGACCGGCGCTTTGCCGTCTTCCTGCAGCGACACGTGTGACATCCGGCCCACGTGCCAGATCTGCGTGAAGATCGAGCCGCCCAGATCATGGACGCGATCGGTGACCTTGGCCCAGCCCGCGATCTGCTCATCGCTCCAGATGCCCGGGCAATCCACAAAACCGTTGCCCTCGCGGGAAATGGGCGTGCCCTCGGTCACAATCAGACCGGCACTGGCCCGCTGGCCGTAGTAACGCACCATCTCCGCATTGGGAACGTAACCCGGCGCCCGGGCGCGCGTCATGGGCGCCATCACAACGCGGTTTTTCAGCAGGAGACCGGACAGGTCGTAGGTATCGAAAAGAGTTGCCATGACAGTTATTCCCTATCTGGATGTGTGAATACCTGCCTAAACATACGGGTGTAAAGAAATAATAAAAACCATGCATAGATTATCGAATTTATAAGAATTCGTTATGGGAATCCGATAATAGATACATGGTGGTTGTCCCTGACGGCGGGGTGTGATGTGCCGCCAGGGAGTATCACTGCTTATTCAGTTACCCTGGCTTTGCCGGCCAAGGAACCTAACGACGTCCCGTTGTGTGGGAATGGGCTCAACGGCGCCGTAGCCTTGCGTAGACAGGGCGGCCGCCGCGTTGGCGTAACGGGCTGCGTCTTCAAGTGAATCACCCAGAACATGGCGAGCCAAAAAGGCGCCGCCGAAGGTGTCGCCGGCACCGGTTGCATCCACCGCCTCGACCCGGTTTCCAGGGATGCGCTGGCGAGATTCCGGCGTGGCGACGAGAGCGCCTTCCGCGCCCAGTTTCAGGACAACAATGGGGGCACCGAGTTGCAGATAGAAATCTACGATAGCGTCGGCATCAACCAGCCCGGTCAATTGCTCGGCATCCTCGTAGCTGGGTAGAGCGATATCACACTGAGCGATCGCACTATGGGTGATGGCGCGGGCTCGTGGGAGATCCCAGAGCTTGAGGCGCAAGTTGGTATCGTAAGAGACTTTGACACCGTTCGCTCGTGCCATGTCGATAGCGCTGAATACTGTGTCGCAGGCACTGTCGCTGATCGCTTGGCTAATGCCTGATACGTGCAGGATTTTTGCCTTGGCAATCGCGGATTCTGGCAGGTCCGCAGGTTTCAGACGGCTGGCGGCGGACCCCGCGCGGAAGTAGGTGAAGGCGTGTCCCTGTGCTGTATGGGATACGAAGTAGATTCCGGTGTGAGCCTCGGGATCGCGTTTGACCAACCCGGTGTCGATGCCTTCTCTCTCCCAGAGCTCTACAAACTCATCGCCGAAGTTATCCTGGCCGAGGGCGGTAATATACCCAACATGGGCGCCCTGTCTGGCTGCAGCCACGGCGGCATTGGAGGTGTCGCCGCCGTAGCCCTGCAGATACTGGCCGCGTTGTTGATCACCTTGTGCCTGATTGAATTCAAACAGCGGCTCTCCTAGACATAAAATGTCGGCTTGCATTGCGGTCTCCATTGTTTGGGGGCCGGGCGCCCTGGTAGGGCCCCCGGCGATGAGTGGCATCAGGGCGCGGTATAGCTCTGCCTTTTGATGGGGAGCTTCCAGATCCTGAAGTTGGGTTCTTCCGGCGTCTCGAAGTCCATGTCGCCGTCGACCCAGAGATGCAGATGATTGCTCACAACGTAGAGGCTTCCGTTAGGGCCCCAGGCCAGGGTGTCCGGCCAGGCCATTTCGGGATGATACGTGAAGCGTGAAATTTCACCCGTGTCCGCATCTCGTCGCATCACGCCATTGAGCGTGAGGGCGGACATGTAGACATTGCCGGCGCGGTCTGCGGTCATGCCGTCGGTATTGGATGGCAGGACAGCGTCGACCTGGACTGCATTCTGAAGCTCAACTTCCGACTTGGTGAAATCACGCAGAAGGGCGGTCGGGATCGAGTAGAGACGGTTGCCGGTGAGGTTGGTCCAGTACAGTGTTTTCTTGTCACCGGACAGCGCAATCCCGTCGGCGCCCGTCCGCATGGGCTGCCCTTTGAGAACGGGTCTATCACCGATGTTGAAGACAAAGTTCGGATCATCCCCTGTAAATCGTGTCCGATCCAGCACCCGGCGGGCCTTGTTTTCATCTCGGTTGTAGACAATCAGACCGCCATCAAGTGGGTCGCAGAAGATGCCGGAGTCGGTGATGTAGGCGAAGCCCGAGTCATTGTCGACGGCAACGTCGTTGAGAAACGAGCATTTTTTGTTCGTATCCTCATCACTGAACTCATAGCGCTGTAGCTCCCGGTTTTTCTTGAGATCCCACAGAACGAGCTTTTCAGCCCCGGGCTTGGAAGGCTGACCGGCAATATGTCCCTGATCAAGAATCCACATTGTATCGTTCCGATCAATTTCGAAGCCTAGAACCGATTTGATGCCGTCCGGATTATCAACGTCATTCATGGCTTCGCTCGGAAAGGGAGCGAGTACGTAGTGGTCGCCGTCTTTGACCAGACGCGAGAGGGTGGCAGGCATTTCAGGGCCGGCCCAGCGAGCCGTGGATACGTACATGGTCCCTTCCGAGTCCAGCTTTAGGCCCTGGATCAGCGCCTTTCCGAAGATATCGCTGTTCTCCCAGCGAGCTCGTTGATCCTGGTCGTTGACGTCATACGACAGCCGGTTCCACTCGGCAACCACTTCAGGTTTTGTCAGCGCCTGTGCCGGTGCGGGACCTGCCGCCAGCATCAAGAGGCCGGCTGCAAGGCAGCCGGCAGAGGAGAGCGTTTTTGTTGTTTGCATCGTTGACTCCCTATCGAATCGAGGCTTGATCAGATTCGGCCATACTTGGCCAGGCCTTCTCGCAGCGAACCTGATTCCATGATCAGGCGTGCCTGTTCAAGCTCACGCTCATCGATTTCCCGGGCGAGCTTGAGCACCTCATCGACATGATCTTTGGGTACAACCACAACCCCATCGATATGTGCCACGATCAGGTCGCCCGGGTGAACCATGATATCGCCCACGACCACGGGGACATTCGAGTCGATCGTCTTGAAACGGCCCAGGGTCGTTCCCGGCGACACCGAGCGTGCATAGATCGGGAAGTCGTAATCCCTGCGAATCTCACCGATATCCCGCACACCACCGTCGAGGATGGCTCCCGCGTGCTTGTTGGCGGAGGCGCCTGCCGCCATCAGGCCACCCCAGACGGCCATTTCCGCTTCACCGCCGGTGCTGATAACGACGACGCTGCCTTCGTCTGCCTCGTCGATCAGGTCAAGGGCGTGCTGAGGTGGCAGGTTCTCGTCGGCCGGCCCTTCCAGAACGGTGACGGCCGGGCCGACGATTTTCTTGTCATTGATGCGGGGCTTGATGCTGTGATGCATGTAGCCGCGCTTACCAACAACCTGATCCACGGCGTCAGCGACCGATGCGACTTCGACGTTCTTGAATCCTTCGATAATCTCTTTGGAATACATACTTTATCTCTCCGTTTCAGCTTTACTCTTGGGCTGGCAGGGAAGGTAGAACCACCCCTTTATGGGTTATTGAACTCTGGTGGATGGATTACGAGGCATGATCCCAGCGATTGACCCAGTTGATGGGAGGCTCCTTATTGAAAACCCGGCAGACTTCCTCGGCGGCTTTGCGCTGGAGTTCGGCGATGGACTCTTCGGAGTACCAGCCGGTATGGTCGCTAATGACCACTCCTGGACAGTCCATTAGAGGGCTGTCGGACTGAGGCGGCTCCTGCTCGAAAACGTCCAGGCCGGCGCCGAACAGACGCCCGTTTTTCAGTGTGGCGGCCAGGGCCGGTTCGTCGATCAACCCGCCGCGAGCGGTGTTGATCAGCACGGCATTTGGCTTCATCAGGGCGAGTCGTCGCCTATCAATCAGGTGGCGTGTCTGATCCGTCAATGGAACGTGCAGCGAGATGACGTCCGCTTCACGGCAGAGCGTGTCCAGATCAACCGTCTCCACATCACCGGTTGAATCCTTTAAGTGGTGATCGACGACTAGAGTGCGAGAGAAGCCCAGGCCCATCGCTTTGCGATGAAAAGCCCGAGCGATTCGCCCGTATCCGACCAGACCCAGGACGCCGCCGGTAATCCGGTGCATGGGTTCCTGTCTGGCTATGTTCCAGGCACCGGCGCGCACCTGTTGATCCCGGCTCGCCGTGCGACGAGCCACCGTCATCAGCAATGCCAGGGCCTGGTCGCTGACTTCCTCGAAACCGTAGTCCGGAACGTTAGCGACAAAGATTCCCCGCTCGGCGGCGGCTTCGAGATCGATGTTATCGATCCCTGCACCGTACCGGACGATCACCTGGCACCGGTTCATTTGCTCGATGATGTCGCGCGGAAGGGGCGACTCCCGAACCATGACGGCATCGGCCTCTCTCACCGTCTCCAGGATCCGTTCCAGGTCCCCGTGGCAAGGAATCTCGCGGATACGCGCACCGACGGTATTGAGAATCGCCTGTTCAATATCGTAGGTTTCGTACCCGGTATCGATCATGACCACGTCCAACTCTGGCGTACCGGTATGAACTTCCCGTTCTGCAGTCACGCTCACTGGCCCTCCTTGTATACCTGAATCGCGTTGAACAGCCCGTCGACCCATTCCTTGCCAATCTCGTCCTCGGCCCAGGCTTTAACGGTTGGCTGAGCCCGCTCTCGGAACGCAGCTTCTTGGTCGTCGGTCAGTTCGGTGACCTGCATGCCTTTCTCGGTGAGCAGTTCCTTCGCGTTGCGGTCCTGATCCGAGGTCATTTCACGATGGACTTTCATGGCTCGTTTGATGCCCTCCGCCACGACTTTTTGCTCGTCGCTCGACAGGCGCTCGTAGAAGCGGTTGTTCATCATGTAGGCGTGAAGGCTATAGATATGCCCGTCGAGGGTGACGTAGTCCTGGTATTGGTAGAGGCTGGCGTTAATGATGTTCGTAACCCCGTTTTCCTGACCATCAACAACCCCCTGCTGCAATGCGCCGGGAAGTTCCGGCCAAGGCACCACGGAAGGGCTGGCACCGAGGGATTCCACCAGTTTCTGGAAGATTGGTCCGGGCTGGACCCGAATTTTCAGTCCCTTCATGTCGTCAGGGGAGCGGATAGGGCGCTTGCTGTTGGTGAAGTGGCGAATACCATTGTCCGCCATGCCAAACAGGCGAATACCTGTCTTGGCGAGCATGTCGTCCGCCATCTTCTGTCCGAAGGGGCCGTCGAGGACGTTCCAGGCCATTTTCTGGTCGTCGAAAATATACGGAATGCTAAACACCTGGAATGGTTTGTAGACGGGGGCGATGGCGCCATCGTGAACCACCGCAAGCTGGATGGTTCCAAGGCGCAAGCCTTCCATGACTTCCACGCCGTTGCCCAACTGACTGGCAGGATAAATCTGAACCTCCACGTCACCGCCTGTTTTCGATTCGACGTACTTTTTGAAGGTGAGCGCCGCGGCCTGAGCGGGAGCATTGTCATTGGCGGCCTGGAAGTGGGCGTACTTGATGGTCGTCGCGGCAAGCGCGGCGCCTGAGATTGACATCAGGGCCGCCAGGCCGACGGCAGCGAGAGCGTGTTTAAGGGTTGTTCTGAACATATGGGACTCCTTGTTTTTGTTGGCGTTGCCTGGACCTATCTCTGGTACCCGAAGAGGTTGGGTACCCAGGTTGAGATTTCGGGGATGAAGATGATGAGTAGCAGGACGAGCAGCTCTGCCAGCAAGAAAGGCAGTACCGCTCTGGATACAGATTCGATGCGGATGCGACCTACCGCACTGATCACGAACAGCACGGGGCCAACCGGAGGTGTCACCATCCCGACGGTAAGGTTCAGAATCAGCATCATGGCGAAATGGAGAGGGTCGATGCCGTAATGAGCGGCGATGGGGCCGAGTACGGGCACCAGGATGATGACGGCTGGCAGGGTATCGATGAACAGCCCGCAAAACAGGATGATCAAAGCCATTACCAGCAGGGCCGCGGTCGGCCCCAGATCCATACCTTCTAGCAGGCTTGCGAGGGCACTGGGCACCTGGAGAACTGTCAGGAGCCAGGCGAAGATTGCCGCCATGGAGACCACGATAAGCACAGCTGATGTGATCACGCCGCTGCGTAAAAGAATGTTTGGCAAGTCAGAGACGCTGAGACTGCGAGTCAGGAACAGCCCCACAGCCAGGGCATAGAAAACCGCAATAGCCCCGGCTTCGGTAGCGGTAAATGCCCCGCTGAGAATACCGCCTAGGATCAGCGCCGGCATCATTAATGCGGGAACGGCCTTATAGAATGACGTCCACATTCGGCGGAATGAAAACGCCGTGCGATGGCCGTTATCGCTTCGGGCACTGAGGATGTAATTCATTAATGCCAGGGCCAGACCCAGTAAAACACCGGGAATGATGCCCGCCAGAAAGAGTCCCGCTATGGTCACGTTGCCATCTGTCACCGCATAGATAACCATAATGATGCTGGGGGGAATGATGGGGCCGATGGTGGAGGTCGCGGCGCTTAGCCCGGCTGCGTACTGGGGGGTATAGCCGCTCTTACGCATCATCCTCATCACGATGGCGCTAGGGCCGGCCGCGTCGGCCAGAGCGGAGCCACTTATGCCTGCGAAGAACATGCTAACCAGTACATTGACCTGCCCGAGCCCGCCGCGAATATGCCCGACAAGGGCATTACAGAAACCCAACAGTGCGTTGCTGATTCGTGAGGCGGTCATCAGCTCCGATGCCAGTATGAAAAACGGAACCGCCATCAGCGGGAACGAGTTGATGCCATTGAACAGTCGCTGAGGAAGGACCTCCAGCGGGAAACCCCCATCGACAGTCAGCGTTAGCAGTCCGGATACCCCCATAATGAAAGCAACCGGGAGGCCTATGAGTAGCGCGACGAGAAACGAAATGAGCAGGACGGCTATCATGTTGGTTTACTCCTGCCCGTACTCAAGATGATGCGATGCGGTGGAGCCTTCCGGCCCATCTGTGTGCCAGTTGCGCGCCAGGAAATCCCGGAGGATAAGGACCAGGTGTAGAGCCAGCATCGAAGCGCCGACAGGAATGATCATGTACGGGATACTCGCGGAGATACCCAATACCGGTGTTTCCTGGCCTGCGGCGAACTGGGCGAATCCAACACCAACCCAGGCCAGCACCACTAGAAAGACCATAATGATCAGCGCAACCAGCAGGCGAAGCGGCATTAAAAAGCGGGGGAATAAATCCTGGAGAAACTCCACTGCAACCAGGCGTCCCTCACGCAGGGCGAGTCCAGCTCCGAGGTAGGTAACTGCAATCATGAGGAATCGCGACAGCTCTTCTGTCCAGGGAAGAGACACGCCAAACCCGTAGCGGCATAGCACGTTGGCCATAACGAGGATGGCCATGCCCGCCATCGCGGCCGCAATTAAGGCCTGATTCGCTCTAACGAACCATATTTCTAGTCGCTCGAGTCGAGCCATAACGGTTCTACCTTTCATTATGTTGTTCTTGTGTTCTGTATACAGCATGCTGTACCCAAAGTTTTACCCGGATTGTATACAGCATGCAACCCATATTTTTAGGGGCTGTATTCTGTATACTGAATGCGAAAGTCAGGAGAATACGGTAAGGTATTGGCAACACGCAGCGGGGATACGTCGTTTCGACGTTGTTTAAGGAAAACAGAGAACGAATGAAACAGATCACACGCTCCAGGTCGTTGACCGAAATAGCCACGGAAGAGCTTCGGGGGGCGATCGTCGATGGTACGTTACAGCTTGGCCAGTTGTTGTCCGAGAATGCACTGGCCGGCACGCTGGGCATCAGCCGGACGCCCGTTAGGGAAGCGTTGTCCCAATTAAGACTGGAAGGGCTTGTCAGAGTCACGCCCAGGGGTAGCTGCGTCTTTTCTCTCAGCGCGGTGGAGCTGAAGGAATTGTGTGAATTTCGGTTTGGTCTGGAGTCGCTGGCCATCAAGGCTGCGGTGGGGCGTCGCCGGGATCAATACGCCGAGGCGATGGCGGGCCTTATTGAATCTATGAAACGCCATCGCGGAGAAACCCAGATGAAGGAGTACCTGAATCTGGATGCGCAATTCCACAAGCTGGCGTTCAGTTATAGCGGTAACCACTACCTGGAAGAAGCTTATCGTATGGTGGAGGGGAAGATATGCGCCATGCGCACCCATTTGGCTTACCTGCACGATCTGACCGACCGAACTCTGGATGATCATCAGGCGATTGCGGAGGCTGTAGAGCGGGCCGACGCTGACGGTGCCATCGGGATCCTAGACCGCCACATCAACAGCGTTGCGAGCTACTATTCAGAGAATGCACCCGATATTGCCGAAGAGGACGCCCAAAAGAACCCGCCGCTTCGTTGATAATAGGGGCTTCGTGGTACTTCGATTCGAAGACGAAGAGGCCGTCGCTACTGCAGCCTGAGAGACAGTAACGACGGATGAAACCCGGGTTCTACATCTCAACCAATGCTTTGCCACTGAACTGCCGATGCTTGAGGGCATCGAGCCAGGCTGGCAATTCGCTGAACGGACAGATGTGGTGGGTTTCCGGCTGCAGTTGCTTGTCGGCCATCGCCTGGAGCAGCTCTTCGCCGGCTTGGGTCAACTGGTGCCATGCCTCGTCATTGCCATGGTTGTGAAGGGCGCCCAGGGCGACTTCATGCAGGGACAGGGCTTGGCCAAAGGGCGGGTTGGGCCAGTTCTCCAGTCTTCCTTCGATACAGACGAGATGTCCGTTTGCCTGGAGAGCCGGGACGAGCCGCTCCGCGTGTTGGCTGTTGACCGCGTCGATCACGGCGTGGAAGCGACCCTGGAGCGCTTCTGGCAGCTCGTTGTCGTCGGCAAGCGGACCGTGCCGTGCGTTGCTCGCGCCGAGTGAACGCAAGCGCTCCCAGTGACGGGCATTGCACAGGACCGAGACATCGAAGCCGCGCGCAACCGCCAACTGGACCAGAAAGTGGCCCACGGCACCGCCGGCGCCACTGATCAGGATCCGTGCACCGGAAGAGGCGGGGATCTTGCCAAGCGCCTGCCAGGCTGTCAGCCCCGGGCATGGAAAGCTCGCTGCCGTGTGAAAGTCGAGGGCGTCGGGTATCGGCATCAGCGCGCGGGCCGGCACCGGCGTATAGGCGGCGAAGCTGCCGGGTAGGGCAAGGCTCTGGTGGTACGCCACGCGGCGCCCGACCCAGTTCCCGGAGACGCCGTCGCCCACGGCAACCACCGTGCCTGCGCCGTCGACCCCGGGCACTTTGCCCGCCTCCCAGTTCACCAGGGCGCCGGTGAGCACTTTCCAGTCTACCGGGTTGAGACCGATCACGGCGTTGCGGACCAGGACGTCGCCCTTTGCCAGCGGTACGGTGACCGTGTTCTTCAACGCCAGGTCCTTTGGCTCATCCTGCATCTGCCATGTCCAGGCCGGGTAATGGTCGGGAATGTCATTGATTTGAGACATGCGAACCTCGGTGGTTAGATCGGCTGTCGCCGGGCCCGGTGTCGACCCGGCATTCTTGATTTACTCGTAGGCGCCCGCCGAATAGGTCAGTTCATAGCTGTGGCTGTAGATTTCCAGGATGTTGCCGAACGGGTCTTCCATGTAGACCATGCGATACGGCTTCTCGCCCGGGAAGTACTCGCGCACCGGCATGCGCTGCTTGCCGCCGGCGGCAACGATTTTTTCCGCCAGGCCTTCCACGTCGGGGTCCTGAACGCAGAAATGGAAGACGCCGGTTTTCCAGTACTCGAAATTGTTCTCCGGCTTCTCGGCGTTGTTGAACTCGAAGATCTCCACGCCGATGCGATCGCCGGTGGACAGGTGCGCGATGCGGAACGAGCTCCAACCGGCACCGAAGACATCCGTGCACATCACGCCAATGGCGCTGTCATCTTCCTCGATGGTGGTCGGCGGCATGATCAGGTACCAGCCCAGAACCTCGGTATAGAACTTGACGGCGGCTTCGAGATCCGTGACCGACAGGCCGATATGGGAAAAGCTGCGCGGATAGGTCGTACTCATCGTTAAAACTCCTCTGGAACGTGTCTGACCAGAGTAGGTTTCGCGATGTATAATATAAACAGACGACCACTTATATAGTTGATAACAGTTTCTTATGCTAAGTCCACAATGGTTGCGTTCGTTCGCGGTACTGGCGGAGCTGGGTAACTTCACCCGCACCGCGGATCAGTTGGGCCTGACCCAGGCGGCTGTCAGTCAGCATATCCGGCATCTGGAGGATCGGTTGGGGCCTCTGTTGATCCGGCAGGCGCGGCAAATGGACCTGACCCCGGCGGGACACGCGCTGCTGGCTTACTGCGAAGAACTGGAGCGGGCCGACAAGCGCCTTCAGCTGCGGTTGTCCGAAGGCGACAAAACCCATGGCGAAGTAAGCCTGGTTACGCCGGGCAGCAGTGGGTTGTCCCTCTATCCTCTGTTGCTCGACCTGCAGCAGGAGCACCCGGGTCTGGTGATTCGTCATCGTTTTGCGCCGGACTCGGAAGTGCTGGAAGCCGTGCTCGAAAACCGCTTTGAAATGGGGTTGGTCACCGTGAAACCCGACGATCCGCATCTGGCTTCCTGCCATTTTGCCGAGGAACCACTGGAACTGGTGGTGCCGGCCGGCAAAGCCATCCGGGAATGGTCCGATCTGGTGCAGCTGGGGTTCATCGATCATCCGGACGGACGCGCGATGGCAACGCGCCTGTTGAGCCGCTGTTTCCCCGGCGAGCCCGGCATTCGCAATATCCCGGTGCGGGGCTTTATCAACCAGGTTGGGCTGATCCTGGAGCCGGTCGCGCGGGGAATCGGTTTCACAATCCTTCCCCGATACGCGCGACAGGCTTTTGCGAGGAACGACGCGATTGAGGTGGTGACCTTTGAACGGGATGTGGTGGATTCCCTCTGGCTGATTTCCCGTGCGGAGTGGCCGCTGTCGGCGCGAGCGCGATATGCGTCCGAATACCTCAAACAGCGCCTGGCGGAGAGTTCGCCACCGGCGTGACTGGCGTCCTGAGCGGGTTATGGGCCCCCAGATATCAGGCAAGATGATGGGCTATATCAAGCAATGCATTTGGACTGATATCAGGCGCCTGGCCAGAATACTCCCCAGCTGTCGGGTTGATTAAGCCCGATCGATGATTTGCGATCCAAACGACTGAGGAGATGAGCCATGGCTGATATTGTCTGGCCGGAAAATTACCTGCCGGGAACCACCGATAATTTTGTATCCAACGAAGTCATCGTCGCCGGGCTGAGTGTGGCCGATGTCTGGCCCTATCTGGTGAATACCAACGCCTGGCCGACCTACTACAGCAATGCCTTCGAGATCCGTTTTCATGATGCCAGCGGGCCGGAATTGAGCGACGGTGCGCGTTTCCGTTTCACCACGTTCGGCTTCCCAGTCGAATCCGAGGTTGTTGAGTACGTTGCCCCACGCGGCGATCAGCCGGCGCGTGTCGCCTGGCATGGCTGGGTCGACGGAAACGAGGCCGAGCGCCTTGATGTCCATCACGCCTGGCTGCTAGAAGATTTGCCGGGCGGCCGGGTACGGGTTTTGACTCAGGAAACCCAGGTTGGGCAGCCAGCGCAGGAGCTGGCTGCGACCAGTCCCAACCCAATGCTTAACGCCCACCAGGAATGGCTGGATGGCCTGATTCGTGTCGCGAAGGAACAAGCCACGATCTAATCGGTCGCCTGCTGACGCTCCTCGAAGAGCTCGGCCAGCAAGTTGCGCACCCATTGGTGGACAGGATCCCGGTGGGTGCGTTCATGCCAGGCCAATACCTTGGAGAAACCGGGGATGGGGATTGGGGGCTCAAGCAATGACAGGCCAGGCTCCTCCTTGACCAGCCGATAGGGCACCACGGCAACCAGGTCGCTGACACGCAGGGCTTCGAGCAGGACCAGAAAGCTGGGTACGGAAAAGGCGATCCGCCGCTCGCGTCCCAATTCCTGCAGCATCGTGTCGGTTATTCCGCTGAATCCGCCTTCAAACGAAACCAGCGCGTGATCGAGCGAACAGAAATCGTCCAGCGACAGAGTTTCACGGGCCATCTCGTGGTCTTCGCGCAAGATACAGACATACCTCTCATCAAACAGGTGCCTGGCGCGCAAGTCTGCCGGTGCGCTTTCTGGCGTCATCAGAGCCAGATCCACTTCACCGCGTTCGAACTGCCCCTGAATCTTTGAATGGTCGAGGGCCCGTGCGGCCACGCGTATGCCGGGAGCGAGCGACCGCAGCCGCTCCAGAAACGGAACGACAACCGCGCGTAACGCGTAATCCGTTGCCGCAATGGTGAGGGGCATCTGAACGCTTTTAGGGTCGAAGGCTACCGGCTGGAGCAATTTTTCGATATCGGACAGCACCGCTTTAATGGGCTGGGCCAGCTCCAGTGCCCGCGTGGTGGGGACAACGCCGTGCTGAGCTCGAACGAAAAGCGGATCATCGAAACTCTGGCGCAGACGAGTCAGCATGCCGCTGACGGCCGGCTGCGTGAGCGCCAGCCTTTCTGCGGCTCGGGTAACACTGAGTTCATCGATCAGGACATCAAAGGTTTTGAGCAGGTTGAAGTCGAGTTTGCGAAGGTCGGCCATTCGTCGGGTTCCGGCGTGGATGTACGGCAGATATGGGTTACATGCTATCGGAATGCAACGTTCCCGGGCGATAGTAAAGCAGGGTAAACGCTGACGGGCAGGATGATCGACACCGCGAACGTTCATGGGCGTAGGCACCCAATCACGGGTTTGCTAAGGTCTGAAAAGGACCCTCTCATGTCTCTCGACAGCGACGACAGCGACGACAGCGACGACAGCGACGACAGCGACGACAGCGACGACAGCGACGACAGCGATAAAAGGTGCTTCACGATGAGCAACCCCGTGATTCCGGAAACCATGAAAGCCATGGTGCTGACAGGCCACGGTGACGTGGACAAGCTGGTTTACCAGGATACGCCGACGCCCAAACCCAAGCCGGGCCAGGTGCTGGTGAAAGTGACGGCGACCGCCAAGAACAACACGGACCGAAAGGCGCGTGAGGGCCTTTACCCGACCAAGGACAAGGGCGACGTGACGTCTTTCGCCATGGGGGGCGAACCGACGCTGACCTTTCCACGTATCCAGGGCGCCGACATCGTCGGCCAGGTGGTTGCCGTGGGTGAGGGCGTTGATGCCTCCCGCATGGGCGAGCGGGGCCTGCTGGATTTCAACATCTACGCCGACGACCGGCGCGACATCAATCTGACGCCGGATTATTACGGCCACGGCGCTGACGGTGGCTTCGCCGAATACGTGGCCCTGCCTTCCGACCAGTTTCACCATGTGCCTAACCCCGAGCTGGCCGATGCCGAGCTGGCGTCCATGGGCATGTGTTCTTACCAGACCGCCTACCACATGATGACCTCGGCCCGCATCAAGCAGGGCGAGCGTGTGCTGGTTACCGGCGCCAGTGGCGGCGTGGGGACGGCGCTCATCCAACTGTGCCGGATCGTCGGCGCCATTCCATACGCGCTCAGCCAGCAGAGCAAGGCCAAGGCGCTAAAGGCCCTGGGGGCCGAAGCGGTGCTGGACCGATCCGATATGGACGCGTTCGAGGAGCGGGTGAAAGCGGTCACCGGAGGCGCGCCCATTGATGCGGTGATGGACCTGGCCGGCGGCGAGATGACTGACCGCTTCATCGACACCATGATCTTCGACATGAACGCCCGCGGCGACTACCCCAGGCTCAGCATCGCCGGGGCCAGCGCCGGCAATCTGTCCGAAATCATGTGGACACGGATTTACCTGTACCAGGTCCAGATCTTCGGCGTATCCCATGGCACCCGTGAGGAAGCGGAGCAACTGGTCGCCTGGATCCGCGAGGGCCAACTCAAGCCGGTGCTGCACGCGGCGTTCAAACTCTCCGACCTGTATGAGGCGGAGCGTTACTTCGTCAACCGGGGCAGCGGTTACCTGGGCAAGATCGTGATTGTCCCGGATTCGGAGTGGGGCAAACATGGGGAGCGGTTTGGGTTGTCTTCCTGAGGCAGCCCCGCAGTGCAGACTCCAGCGTTGAAACTCAGGGTCAGGACGCCTTGAGAAGCCCTCGACCGGAACCGACCAGGAGCACCGCGATACCGGAGAGCGCCGCGCTGCCAACGAACGTGGCTGCGATACCCACGTGGTCCAGCAGAAACCCGCCAAACGCTGCGCCCAAAAGAATCGAGGCCTGGATGGTGGCAACGATCAGGCTGCCGGCAGCCTCCGGTGCGTCATCGACGTTCTGCGAAAGCCAGGTCATCCAGCTGATGGGGATGGCATTGTTCAAGGCACCCCAGACCGCCAATAGTAGCCCGGTGACCAACACCAGCTCCCCGAATTCGATCAGCCCCAGAGTGACGAGTCCCATCGTCAACGGCATCAGCTGGAGCAGCCGTATGGCGTGACGGGTCGAGAACTTTCCGCCCAACCACGTGCCCGCAAACCCCATAAAGCCAAGTACCAATAACAGAATGGACAGAACCGTCACGTTCACTTGGGTGACGGTTTCAAGAAAGGGTCTGAGATACGTAAACATGGCGAAGGCGCCGGCGAACGTGAACATCGTGGCGGCCATGCCCCGGGCGAAATAGGGGCGTTTGAGAACGTGAATCAGCGTGCCGATGGTCTGTCGCTGATTAGCCGGCAGCGAGGGCAGTGATACCCACTGCCAGACCAGGTTGATGGCAACCAGCGGCACCAGAAGCCAGAAAACGCCGCGCCAGCCCATAAAACCTCCGAGGTAGCTGCCCAGCGGTGCGGCGAAGGCGGCCGCCACCGCCTGCCCGGTGAACATCACGGAGAGCGCGCGAGACACGAACTCCGGCGGCACCAGCCGCATGATGACCGCCGTGCCGAGGGCCCAGAATCCGCCGATGCTGATTCCGAGCAGAGCCCGTGCCAGCATCAGTGCGGCGAAGTTCGGTGCGCTGGCGATCAGGACCAGCGAGAAGAGCATCAGTGCCGTCATCGACAGCAATATCACCTTGCGATTGAGACGGCCGGCCACCGTTGTCATCAGTAGGCTGGCCATCACCGCGAAAAAGCCGCTGACCGAGATTGCCTGGCCCGTTTGGCCTTCGCTGGCCCCCAGGCCTTCGGCGATCGGTGTCAGGAGGCTGACAGGCATAAACTCCGAAGCGATCAGGAGCGCCACACAGAGCGACATGGAAAAGACGGCACTCCACGCGCTCGTTGAGCCGCCCGTGGCCATCGTTTGATTTGAACTCGTCATTGCGCTCCCGGGTAGTCGTCGGTCATCGAATTAGCCGGACGGACACTAGTCTTGTCGCCCGTTGCCAACAACCGCCGCCAGACGATGGGGCCTATGAATTCAGTGCATCAATTTGGCGTTCTTAAGCCGTTGGAGATCGTTTAAGGTAGGCAATCATGCCAAATGAGTGATAAATGATGCGTGAAGAACTGGGCGATCTCTCCGTGTTCATGACCGTGGCCGAGGAAAGCAGCTTTACCCGGGCATCGGTACGCCTGGGGCTATCGCAGTCCGCCGTCAGTCATTCCGTGCGCCGGCTGGAAGCCTCAGTCGGGGTTAAACTGCTCAATCGTACGTCCCGGCGGGTGTCGACGACGGACGCGGGCGAGAAGCTGTTGGCGACCCTGCGGCCCAGTTTCGGCGAGATTAACGCCCGCATTGAGGAAATCCGCATGCTGGGCGATGCGCCACGGGGCCTGGTGCGGTTGTCCGCCAGCAAGGCGGGCGCGCGGGTGCTCTGGCCGAAGCTGTCGAAGATTGTCCGCGATTACCCCGAGGTTCAGATCGAACTGAACCTGGAAAGCCGACTGACCGATCTGGCCGAAAACCGTTTCGATGCCGGCATCCGGCTCAGGGAGTTCGTCAGCCCCGACATGATTGCCGTTCGGGTTGGTCCGCCCATTCGAATGGTGGCGGTAGCGTCGCCGGAGTACTTCCGTGAACGCGGCGTCCCCGAGCATCCCACCGACCTTGACGATCACGCCTGTCTGCAGCTGCGGTTTCACTCCCATGCGTCGCCCTACGACTGGGAGTTCGAGAAAGACGGCGAAGAGATCGTGAAGAAGGTGTCCGGCCCGTTTGTCTTCAGTGAGAGCGACATCTGCATCGACGCCGCCAAGGAGGGGCATGGCATTGCGTTCGTTACGGAGCCGGAGGTCGTCGACGATATCCGGGACGGAACCCTGCGCCGGGTTCTGGCGGATTGGTGCCCGCCCTTTGAGGGCTATCACCTGTGTTATTCGGGACGTCGCCAGATCAGTTCCGCGTTCCGGCTGGTGATTGATCGCCTGCACTATCGCGAGTAGGCGCGACCATCAAAAGCACCATTGATGAATACGATGCATAGCTGCGACCACTTTAACCCCCTATATCCCGGGATTTGTCGACTCTACGATTAATCCTGTTGATAAACAGTGAGCCTGAACAGGAGGACATCATGAGCGACAATATTCAGGGGAAAGTGGCCGTCATCACCGGAGCCAGCAGCGGTTGCGGGGAAGCCACCGCACGTTTGCTGGCGGAACGTGGCGCATCGGTCGTGCTGGGCGCCCGCCGCCTGGAGCGTATCGAGGCGCTCGCCGCGGAACTGACCGAGGCGGGCTTCCAGGCCAAGGCGGTCCAGACTGACGTGGCCGATCGTGCACAGGTCCAGAATCTGGTTGATGTAGCGGTTGAGACCTTCGGCCGCGTTGATGCGATGCTGAACATCGCCGGGCTGATGCCGCTGGCTCCGCTCGAGGACCTGAAATTTGACGAGTGGGAGCAGATGATTGACGTCAACCTGAAGGGCACCCTCTACGGCATTGGCGCCGCTTTGCCTCACATGAAGGCGCAGAAATCCGGCCACATCTTTAACGTGTCTTCCGTATACGGGCACAAACTCGGACCTGACGCGTCCGTCTACTGCGCCACTAAATTCGGCGTTCGTGCGCTGTCCGAAGGGCTGCGTCAGGAAGTGAAGCCGTACAATATCCGCACGACCGTTCTGTCACCGGGTGCCGTTGCCACCGAGCTGCTGGACCACATCAGTGACCAGACAATCCGGGAGCAGACCCAGGATTTTGTCAGCCAGATTGCGATCCCGCCGGAAAGCTTCGCCCGCATGGTGGGCTTTGCCATGAGCGAGCCGGACGACGTGGACGTTAACGAGATCCTGTTCCGTCCGACGGCACAGCCGATCTAATGCGCCCGGGGCAGGCCGGTTCACCGATCGGTGAACCGGCCTGATGTCGGAGCCATGTTTTTGTGGGGTTGACGCCACCCGGTCCGGGCATCAGGCGTCGTATCTCAACGCATCCACGAGGACGGCCAGCGCCGGCGAAGACTGTTTGCGGTGAGGGTAGAAGACGTGCAGTCCGGGATGGGTCGGGAACCAGTCCTCCAGCACGTATTGCAACCGTCCCTCGGTGACATACGGGCCCACGACATCGTCGGGCAGGTACGCCAGGCCGTAGCCCTCCAGCGCGGCATCGAGCATCTGGTAGGAGTTATTGAACGTCAGCTGGCCGCTAACGCGTACACTCAGTTCCCGGTCTCCCTGGCGGAGCTTCCAGGCCATCAGGCCGCCTTTGGTGGGCAGTCGCAGATTAATACAGTTATGGCTGGTCAGATCCTCCGGCGTGCGGAGCGGAGGTTTTCCGTCGAGGTATTCCGGCGCGCCAACAATGGCCATCCTCAGGTCGGGCGCGATCCGGACCGCAATCATATCCTTGGCAACCTGTCCGCCAAGGCGAACGCCCATGTCGTAGCGTTCCGCCACAATGTCGGCCAGGCCGTAATCAATGGTGATCTCGACCTCCAGGTCAGGGTATTCGTGAAGCACTTTCGAGAGTTTGGGCCAGAGCACGTTACGTGCCGCGTGGTCCGTCGCCGTAATCCGGACTTTGCCAGCCGGTGTATCCCGAAACTCCTCCAGGTTGGCCAGATCTTCTTCGATTTCCTCGAATTTCGGCGCCACTTTCTGCAGCAGTCGCTCGCCGGCATCGGTTGGCGAAACACTGCGCGTCGTCCGTGTGAGCAAGCGAAGGCCCAGCCGTTCCTCAAGCCCCCGCACTCGATGGCTCAAGGCCGATTGTGACAGCCCGAGCTGTGCCGCGGCGCGGGTAAAGCTTCTTTGCCGCGCCACAGCAATGAACGCCAATAGGTCGCTATAACCTTCCTGTGCCATCGAATCCTCAGTCTGTTTCGGGTCGGTGCGGGCGGCCGATTATTCATCATAGCTGTTATAGCGTGCTTGATTAATGAATCTGTTGCATTGGTGCATTCGATATACCCTCGTTAATCGGCGTCCTCCTCTTTGATAAAACTATCAGCTGTCTTTTGAAACGGTTCCGGGCAGCGCCCGTGCGCGTGGCCGGAGCGATCAACCAATGTGTCCCGACAATACCCTGGGGAGAGTTCTTATGAAAAAACTGGCAGCAGCAACGGCCATTGCCTGTTCCATGACATCTGCCGGCGCCTTTGCGGAGGACTCCGCTGCCACGATGGTGGTTAAGCCGAATGGCTCGCAGGAGACGTTCATTGGACCGGATCAGTACTTCACCGGCCACGCCCGAGTGGACCGACTGCAGAACCCCGAAGCCCCGTCGCGGGTATCTGCCGCGTACGTCTCCTTTGATCCCGGCGCGCGCTCCGCCTGGCACACCCACCCGCTGGGGCAAACACTGGTGGTTACCCAGGGTGTGGGCTGGGTTCAGCAGGAAGGCGGCGAAAAGATTGAGATCAAACCCGGTGATGTGGTCTGGACACCGCCGGGCGTAAAGCATTGGCATGGCGCGTCTTCCGAAAACGCGATGCAGCATATCGCCATCCAGGAGGCGAAGGAGGGCAGCAACGTGGAATGGATGGAGCAGGTAAGCGACGAGCAGTACCTGGACTGACGCCAGCCTGACTGCATTTACTCTCCGGTGGCGGCTCTCTGGCCATGCCCCATTGCGCCGCCAGCCAGTCTTCTCCTCCGATAAGCGGATCGCAAATAAGAGATGCCCAATGAAAAACATGCTTGCCGTACTGCCGATATCGCTACTTCTTCTGGCCGGGCCATCCTGGGCGGAAGAGCCCGAGGCGGGTCCGTTCATGGAACTGCCGCAACGGGTACCAACGCCTGACGAAGTCAGTGCCGTCTCACCGGCTCTGGCAGCCTACACCAGGAACCTGCTTCTGGATGAGGTCTGGGAGCGGGAAGGGCTGTCCCAGCGCGATCGGAGCCTGGTGACGATCGCCGCGCTGATCGCCCGAAATCAGGTGATCGAGCTGCCTTACCACATCAATCGGGCGCTGGATAACGGAGTGAAGCCCGCCGAGGTCTCGGAAACCATCACGCACCTGGCGTTCTACTCGGGCTGGCCTAATGCCAATACCGCCGTTGGGGTCGCCTATAAGATCTTCCAGGACCGGGGTGTGACCGCCGACCAGTTGCCGTCCGCGTCTCCGGAGCTGCTTCCGCTGGATAAAGAGGCCGAAGCCAAGCGCCGGGAATACGTTGATAACCTCTACGGCGATACATCGCCGGGCGTGGTCCATTACACGACCGAAGCCCTGTTTCTGGATCTTTGGCTCCGGCCGGGGCTGTCCCCGAGGAATCGAAGCCTGGTCACCCTCAGCGCACTGGTGGCGGCGGGCAAGGTCGAGCAGGTGCCGTTTCACCTTAACCGGGCGATGGACAACGGCCTGACGCAGGACGAGGCGTCCGAGGTGCTCACGCAACTGGCTTACTACGCGGGCTGGCCGAACGTGTTTTCCGCCTTGCCGGTGTTCAAGAAAGTCTTTGCTGAACGCTGAGTCCGTTCCTACTTTAAGAAGAACGTTAAAGCGGGCAAAAGAATATAAAGACGGAGAGAGCCAATGAAGACGTTGACCGTGAACGGGCAATCCCACGAGCTGGATGTGCCCGACGACATGCCATTGCTTTGGGCGCTTCGGGACGTGGTGCGTTTGCGGGGCACCAAATTCGGGTGCGGCATGGCGCTTTGTGGGGCCTGCACCATCCACATCGACGGACAGGCCATGCGTTCGTGCGTCACGCCGGTGTCCTTTGCCCAGGGCAAGGCCATCACGACGATCGACGCCATTGGCGAGGATCCGGTGGGACGCCGTGTACAGGAGGCGTGGTTGGATCTCGGGGTGGCCCAGTGCGGCTATTGCCAGGGTGGCCAGATCATGAGCGCCACGGGCCTGCTGAAACAGAACGCCAACCCGACCGACGCCGAAATTGACGATGCCATGAGCGGCAACCTGTGCCGCTGCGGCACCTACACCCGGATTCGGGAGGCCATTCACCTGGCCGCAGACGCAGGGGAGGAAAAGGCATGAGCTCATCCTCCGATAACCTGATCGTCGCGAACGTCAGCCGTCGCAGCTTTCTCAAGGGACTGGCGGCAAGCAGCGCCTTTGTGCTGGCCGCCAAGTGGGGCGTCGCCTCGGCGCAGGAAGCGCAGTATGGCGCGGACGCCATGCCTCACGGCTGGGTGGATGATCCCAACGTCTTTATCCGCATCGATGACGACGGCACGGTGACCATCGTCAATCACCGCGCGGAAATGGGCCAGGGCATCCGCACAAGTCTGGTGATGGTGGCGGCCGACGAGCTCGGCGCCGACTGGGACCGCGTGCGCGTCGAACAGGCGCCCGGCGACGAGGCCAAATACGGCAACCAGAACACCGACGGTTCGCGCAGCATGCGGCACTGGTTCGACCCGATGCGCCGTGCGGCTGCCGCAGCCCGCATGATGCTGGAACAGGCGGCCGCGGACCGCTGGCAGGTGCCGGTGGCCGAATGCAGTGCCGATGTGCAGGTGGTCCGGCATACGCCGTCCGGCCGTGAGCTGGGCTTCGGTGAACTGGCCGTTGCGGCGCGTGAGTTGCCGGTCCCGGAGCGGGAGACGCTTGAACTCAAGCCTCGCGAGGCCTGGCGCTACATCGGCAAAGGTGGGTCAGCCATGAGCCAGAACCGCCCGCTGGCGATCGACGGGGAGGACATCGTCTCGGGGCAGGCGATCTTCGGGGCCGACGTGGATTTTGATGACATGCTCTACGCCGTGATCGCCCGGCCGCCCGTTTACGGCGGCAAGGTCGCCAAGGTCGATGCTGACGCTGCTAAGCAGGTGACTGGCGTCGTTGGGATTCAACAGCTCGACGGCACCACCCAGCCCGGTGGTTTCCAGCCGCTGGGCGGGGTTGCTGTGATTGCCGGCAATACCTGGGCGGCTATCCAGGGGCGCAATGCGCTCAGCATTGAGTGGGACAATACATCCGCAGGCGACAACGCCCGCTACGACACGGCCTCGTTTCGACAGGAACTGGAGCAGCGCGCCCAGTCGCCGGGCAAGGTGATCCGAACGCAAGGCGACATCGGGACCGCGCTGAAAAACGCCTCCGACAGCATCCAGGCGACCTATTTCATGCCACACCTGGCGCAGGCTCCGATGGAGCCGCCGGTTGCAACGGCACGGCTTCGTGACGGCAAGGCCGAAATCTGGGCCCCGGTCCAGAACCCCCAGGCGGCCCGGGATGGCGTGGCCAAGCAACTGGGCCTGGAACCCGAGTCGGTCACCATCAACGTGACGCTGCTGGGCGGGGGCTTCGGTCGCAAATCCAAGCCGGACTTCATCTTCGAAGCGGCGTCCCTGGCGAAAGCCTTCGAAGGCCGGCCGGTTCGCGTGCAGTGGACTCGGGAGGATGATCTGCACCATTCCTATTTCCACGCCCTGTCCGTGGATCGACTGGAAGCGGGGCTGGATGCAAACGGCAAGACGGTAGGCTGGCGCCATCGCACGCTGTCACCGAGCATCACTTCGCTGTTCGGGCCGGACCCCGAACACAAGGGCGGCTTCGAGCTGGGGATGGGCTTTAACACCATGCCCTTCGACATCCCGGCGCTCCAGCTGGAGAATCCGCCGGCTGCGGCTCATGTGCGCATAGGCTGGTTCCGGTCGGTCTACAACCTGCCGCATGCCTTCGCGATCCAGAGCTTCGCCGCCGAAGTGGCGGAAGCCGCGGGCCGCGATCATCGGGATTATCTGCTTGAACTTCTGGGGCCGGACCGCCAGATCGACCCCGAGTCCATCGGCGAGCAGTGGAACTACGGCGAGAACCCGGACCTTTACCCCATTGATATCGGGCGCATGCGCGCGGTGGTCGAGAAGGCCACGGCCGAGGCCGGCTGGGGGCGGGACATGCCCGCCAACCGCGGACTGGGGCTGGCCGTCCACCAGAGTTTTGCCTCTTACACGGCAGTGGTATTCGACGTGGAAGTGGCGGACTCCGGCGACCTCGTCATCCATAACGTGGACATGGCGTTCGACTGCGGCCCGCAGGTGAACCCGGAGCGGATTCGCTCCCAGCTGGAAGGGGCCTGCATCATGGGCATCGGCATCGCCCTGCAGAGTGAAATCACCCTGCAGGACGGCCAGGTGCAGCAGGACAACTTCCACCAGTACCATTTCGCCCGCATGCGGCATGCGCCGCGCAATATCCGGACGCACCTGATCAACGACAATCCCGATATCGCGCCCGGCGGCGTGGGTGAGCCAGGGCTACCGCCCATAGCGCCTGCGTTGTGTAATGCCATTTACGCGGCGTCGGGCAAACGCATCCGGGAACTGCCGGTGGGCAGTCAACTCACGGCGTGAGCATGAAGCCACTGGATCGCCAGGTGATCGAGCAGGGCGTGCAATGGCTCGAGGAAGGCGGGTCTCTATGGCTCTGCACCGTGCTAGCGACGTTTGGGTCATCGCCACGCGAGCCTGGCTCGATGATGGTGGCCCGAAGCGACGGCCGGCACGTTGGCTCGCTCTCCGGCGGATGTGTCGAGGAAGACTTTCTCGAGCGGCTGGGCCAGGGCGAACTCGACCAACCGATCAGCGTGCTTCGATACGGCGATGAGACCGAGGGCAACCGGCCACGTGTCCGGCTGCCCTGCGGCGGTATCCTGGAGGTTCTGGTTGAGCGCCTGGAACCCCGAGCGTCGACGCGGGAACACCTCCAGGCCATCCTGGCGTCCATGGCCGGACAGCAGGACCTGGAGCGCCAGGTGGAATTGTCCAGCGGCAACGTTTCACTGGAATCGGCAGGGCGCCTGGAAGGAAGGGTCGAGCGAACCCGGGATGGCGACAGTGTACGCATTCGTATCGGGCCGGTCGCACGGCTGATTATTGCCGGCGTCTCGCCGGTCTCGGAGGTCTGTGCCGGCTTCGCTCAAACGCTCGGTTTCGAGGTAATCGTCTGCGACCCGCGCGATGGTGTGGGCGCCGTTTTCGAGGGCTCCGGCGTTGAATTCCAGGCGGTTTTGCCGTCTCTCTTTATTGCATCCGAAGGCGCATGCCACGACGCCACCGCCGTCGTGGCGTTGACCCACGATCCCCGGATTGACGATCTGGCCATGATGGCCGCCGTTGAGACATCGGCGTTCTATATCGGCGTCATGGGCTCGCAACGCACGTCCCAGGCCCGGGCAGCACGCCTGGCGCGCTCAGGCGGATTGAGCCCGGCGCAGATTGACCGCATCCACATGCCTATTGGCATGGCGCTTGGCAGCAAGACCCCGGCGGAAATTGCGCTTGCCGTGATGGCAGATATCGTGCGCGTCCGCCAGGGTGGGGCGGCGCGCCGAGAGCGGGAAAGGCCCGGCATCGATCCGGTGAGCGGGCGAGAAGCACCGGGAACCGCAACAGTATGATCCACCGGCTTCGGCAGATCACGGCGACCGCGCTTGCCGTGTTGGCACTGGGGGCGGACTGCGTCTGGGCTGCAGACTCCGAACCCAAGGGGAACGCCATGAAGATACGCATCATCGTCGAAAACCAGGAGATGTCGGCTTTACTGGAGGACACGCCTGCGGCTCGCCAGTTCGCCGGGATGTTGCCGCTGGATCTGTCCCTGGAGGACTTTCACGCCATCGAGAAGGTGACCGATCTGCCTGACCGACTGTCGACGGACGAGGCGCCGGACGGCTACGATCCAGGCATCGGTGACATCACTTACTATGCGCCCTGGGGCAACCTCGCGATTTTCTACCGGGATTCCGGCTATGCAAGAGGCCTGGTGTCTCTGGGCCGGATCGAGGGCAGCATTGATGCGCTGCAGCAACCCGGCCCGCTGGCTGCGCGGATTGAGAGAGTCGAATAGGGGCGAAAGGAAAAAGTAGATAACTAAAAATCGAGCGGGAGGGATTGGGCGCCATCGCCGCTCATTCTCTTTGGCTTGCGCTCCGGGTTTCGCCGGACACGCCGCAAAGCAGCCCATAAAGGGCCGCTTTTTGACCGTCGGGCCGCAACTAATCCTTCTTCACCGGGCCGGCGAGGTAGATGTCGTCCGTGACCGGCTCAAACCAGTCCACCGGCTTGCCATCGAGTGCTTCCTGGACGGCCACGTGCTGCATGGCCGTTTTGTCCGTGGCGCCATGCCAGTGGCGACGACCACAGTTACACCAGATCAGGTCGCCCGGACGGATTTCGGTTTTGGGGCCGCCTTCACATTGTGTCCAGCCTACGCCGTCGGTGACCAGAAGAATCTGCCCGAGTGGGTGAGTGTGCCAGTTGGTGCGCGCGCCCGGCTCGAAGTTGACCACGGCCATACCGACGCGTGCCGGTTCCGGCGCGTTGAAAACCTTGTCGATACGGACATTGCCGGTAAACCAGTCTGCTGGGCCCTTGATGGCCGCGGTTGAGCCGGCGCGATGGATTTGCATGTCTTCTGAAGTGTTGTCGGACGTGCTCATGATAAACGCTCCTTGAGCGGACGGTGTGAGATCGGATCGATACGACAATAGAAAGGTAGCAAGCCCCGATTAAATCGATTAGATATCTAATGCTGAATGAAGCGTTAAGCGGAGCTTAATAATGGCGACCCATCATCTGGATGATCTCGCGGTTTTTGTCACCGTGGGACGTGAGGGCAATTTCACGCGTGCAGCGGCCCATCTAGGCGTCTCGCCATCGGCGGTGAGTCAGACGGTGCGTGGGCTTGAGGAGCGGCTTGGGGTCCGTTTGCTGACTCGAACCACCCGGAGCGTGACCCGTACCGAGGCCGGGGATAGGCTATGGCGCTCGGTCGCGCCGCTGCTGGCAGAAATCGATGAGCACGTCACCGCCGTCACCGATTACCGGGAGCGCCCGGCCGGTACGGTTCGCATCACGGCGGATGAAGTCGCCGCGCGCTATGTCCTCTGGCCAAAACTCCGGCCGCTGCTCGACACTTACCCCGAACTCACCATCGAACTGGTGACGGATTACGGTCTGACGGACATCGTCTCTGAGCGTTTTGATGCCGGGGTCCGGGTGGGAGGTGTGATCGCCGCGGATATGATCGCGATACCGATTGCGCCACCCATGCGGCTGGTCACCGTGGCGTCACCCGGCTACCTGAAGCGGTATTCCGCCCCTGCAAACCCTGAGGCATTGACGGCGCATCGTTGCATCAATCTGCGCCTGCCGACACAGGGCGGCCTCTATCCATGGGAGTTCGGTAGCGGTGAGAGGGAGTTCCGGGTCAGGGTCAGTGGGCCGTTGATCATGAACAGCGTGCTGCAGATCCTCCAGGCCAGCCTTGAGGGTGTGGGGCTGGCCCAGTTGCCGCAGGGCCTGGTCCAGAAGCACCTCGACCGCGGAGAGTTGCAGGAAGTACTGCAGGAGTGGTCCGAGCCATTCGAGGGTTATCACCTCTATTACCCCAGTCGCCGACAACACACGGCGGCATTCAGCGTGGTACTGGACGCTTTGCGTCTGCGCTGAAGCCGGACCGGCCGGATCGCCGATTAACCGCTGACACCCGAGCCACGCCGACCTCTCGTGCCACTGAATACCAACTCGGTATGGGTCGGGCAGCCCATAGCAGCAATCGTTCTGTGAGCGGCACTCAAAGCGGCGTGTTTTACTTTTAAAGTCGCTTGCTTTTTGCAACTATAAATAACGCAAGTGTGGTCGCTGTCTGCGCGTGAGGGGCGCGGTTGCTCGCCCCCATGGGAAATGAGCTAAAAGGGACGGCCCATGCTGCGATACTCGCCAATCCTCAGGACGAAGCTGTTCTGTCCGAACAAGGCGGATGGGCTCATGGAGCGCTGCCGCCTGCATCACCAGCTCGACCAGTCGTTGCACGATCCGCTTACCCTGATTTCCGCGCCACCGGCCTACGGCACGACCGTGCAGGCATCGAAGTGGGCCCGTCACTGGGTGTCCGTTTCCACTGGTAACGGCTGGTCGACGACGGTTTTCGCCGCCGCAGTGGACCCAAGCGTTTTCTCAACGGGACAAAGCTATGTCTACCGATACAGGCGTTATAAGAAAAATCCTATCGCACGACGGCCTGGACCTGCTGATCCGGTTCGGTCTGATCGTCGTCCTGGTCGTGCTGTGCGACCGTATCATGGGGCCTTTCTGGAGCATTCTGATCTGGGCCCTGATCCTGGCCATCGCGCTCTATCCGTTGCACCAGAGACTGGCCCGCAGGATGGGTGGCAGGGACGGCCGGGCGGCTACGGTGTTGGTTCTCGGGCTGGTGCTGATTCTCGGCATTCCGGCGGCGGGACTGACCACGTCCTTCGTCAACGGCGTATTCGAGGTCAGGGACCGGGTTGAAAATGACGCGCTGGCCATTCCGCCGCCGGAGGAAAGCGTAGCCGATTGGCCGGTGGTGGGTGAGCGGGTCTACGCCAGCTGGCAGTTTGCGGCCACCGACACCGCCGGGTTTATCGAAAGCCTGCAGCCGCATTTCGGGGAAGTGGCCCGAAAGGTCGTTGCCGGCGCCCGATCGGCGGTGGGGGCGGCGTTCCTGTTTCTGGGGGCGCTGATCATCGCCGGCATCATGATGGGCTACGGTAAATCGGGGCATAACGCCATGGAGCGGATATTCCTCCGATTGGCCGGCGACAACGGCCCCGGGATACTCACGCTCTGCATTGCCACGGTACGCTCGGTCGCCGTCGGGGTGCTGGGCGTCGCGTTTATCCAGTCCGTGCTGCTGGGCGTGGGGTTCATGTTCGCGGGCGTGCCCGCCGCCGGCCTGCTGGCCATCATCACACTGATGCTGGGTATTCTGCAGATCCCGGCCGCGGTGGTTTTCCTGCCGGTGGTGGCCTGGATGTGGATGGGCAGCGACAACAGCGTGGTGGTCAATGTGGTGTTCACCGTCTACCTTTTCATCGCCGGGCTGTCCGATAACGTCCTCAAACCCCTGCTGCTGGGGCGCGGTGTGGATGCCCCCATGCCGGTGATCCTGATGGGGGCCCTGGGCGGCATGTTCACCGCGGGTTTCATCGGCCTGTTTATCGGCGCTGTCGGTCTGGCGGTCGGCTACCAGCTTTTCATGGCCTGGGTGGATCGCGGACTGGCCAGACGGGACCTGGAAAAGACGCCGCCGGCGCCCTGAGTTCGGGATACTCGTGATGAATCCGAACTGCACCGTCCGCCAGACGCCAATGTCATGACGCGGGTGCCGCGAATCCTGCCCGTTTGCGCGCTGGTGCTGCTCGGCGCCTGCACCACGCTGGGGCCGGATTACCGGCGACCGCCGTCAGCGTGGCTGGAACAGTGGCAGCCCGGCTACGGCGACTCGTTGCAAGAGGCGAGCCTGTCGGAAGCTGAACTGGCCTTCTGGTGGCGCCTGTTTGAAGATCCGGTGCTGGAGCGCCTGATCGGCATCCTGCGGCGGGACAACATTTCCCTTCACGTGGCCGGCCTACGGGTAATGGAAAGCCGGGCGCAACTGGCCATTGCCGGCAGCCTGCGTTATCCGCAAGCGCAAACGCTCGACGCCAGCGGCGCTTACACCGAGCGTCGCCCCAGCCAGACCAGCAGCGGCGACAGCGACACCTTCACCAGCTACCAGGCGAGCGTGTTCATAGGTTGGGAAATCGATTTCTGGGGCCGGTTTCGTCGTAGCATCGAAACCGCGGACGCCGCCTTCTTCGCCTCCGTGGCCAATCAGCAGGATGCGCAAGTACTGCTGGTCGCGCAGTTGGCGGATTTCTACTACCAGTACCGCATCACTCAGGAACGCATCGCCATCGCCGGGCAGAACGCCCGATTACAGCGTCGCAGTTTCGAGATCACGTCGCAGATGTTCGAAAGCGGGGAGAGTTCCGAGCTGGATCTGCAGCAGGCCAAGGCCCAGTACATGCGCACCCTGTCCACGATTCCGGACCTGGAGCTGCTGCTGGTCCGCATCCGTAACAGCCTGGGGCTGCTGCTGGCCCGTCCGCCGGGGGCAATAGAGGAAATGACCGGCGAGTTGCCAGCACTGCCGGAGATCAAGCCCGAGACCATCGCCGACATCCCGGCCGGGCTGCTGATTCGCCGCCCCGATATCCGTGTCGCGGCCTACCAGATCGCCGCCCAGACCTCGCAGATCGGCGTCGCCGAGGCGGACAAGTACCCGTCCATTTCACTGTTCGGCACGCTCGGCTGGCAGGATGCCGGTCTGCCTGCCAGCGAAACCATTCGCACCATCAGCGCCGGTCCGTCTCTCAGTTGGAACCTGCTTAACTACAACCGCTTCACCAACAACGTCAGGGTACAGGACGCGCGCCTGCAACAGCTGATCGAGAACTATCACCTGAGCCTCTTGCGGGCCGCCGGCGAGGTGGACGACGCGGTGACCGCCATCGTCAAGAATCACGCGAAGCTGCAATTCACCCGCCAGGCCCTGGCCGCGGCCGAGCGTTCGCTGAAACTGGCGACTTCCCGCTATCAGGAAGGCTACGCCGATTTCCAGCGAGTGCTCGACGCCCAGCGGGCCCTGGAGACCCAGTCGGAACGTAACATCATCGACCGCGGCCAGCAGATCAGCGCGGTGATCGCTCTTTACCGGGCCCTCGGTGGCGGCTGGACGGACATGCCCGTCGCGGACTACCTGCCGCAATCCATCCGCGACGAGATGGAACAGCGGAGTGACTGGAGCAACCTGCTGATCGCGCCAATCCCGGTGGAATCCGACTGGCTAGCCGAAGGCAATGCGGCCGGAGCGGGCGCCACGGCATCGGATAACCCCTAACAGGAGCGCAACGCGTCATGAGTAGCTCACCAAACGATGACCGGGATACCGTGTCCGCGCAGTCGACACAGCCACCCGAATCGCCGGAAACCGAGCCCACCAGAGACAGGGAAGCGCAAGCGGCGCCGGTACAGGAGCAGGGCGGTAGCCACACCGGGGAGTTGATTGTCCTGTTCCTGCTGGCGCTGTCGTTCCTGTGGTATCTGCTGGCCGACCGCTATACCCCGTACACCACCCAGGCTCGTATCGAGAGCTACGTGGTAGGCATTGCGCCGCAGGTTTCCGGCATTGTCGAGGCGGTGCTGGTGGACAACAACCAGGCGGTGTCCGCAGGTCAGCCCCTGTTCCGGATCGACAGCAGCCAGTACCGGATTGCGCTGCAGGCGGCCCAGTCCCAGTTGGATTCCACCCTGAACCAGGTGGCGGCGGGTGACGCCACGGTGCAGTCGGCCCGGGCGGCTCTGGAGGCGGCTTTGGCGGATCGGGTGAAGGCCGAAAAAGATTATTCCCGACTGCGGCGCATGTACCAGGACGATCCCGGCACCATCTCTGTCCGGCGCCTGGAAATCTCCCAGGCGTCGCTGGAATCGGCCGAGGCGAGGGTGGATAAGGCCAGGGCGGATATCGAGGGCGCGATTCTGCAAAAAGGCGGTGATGACGACCAGGACAACGCGCTGTTGCGCGCGGCCCAGAGCGCCGTGGACAAAGCTGAACTGGACCTGAAAAACACCGAGATGACCGCGCCCATCGCCGGTCGCATCACCGACCTGCGCACCGACGTGGGCAACTTCGCGGGGATGGGTACGCCGGTGGCCACCTTGCTGGCCAGCCACAACGTCTGGATCAACGCCGAGTACACCGAGAACAACCTGCGCTACGTCCGTGCCGGGCAGGCGGTGGAGATCCTGTTCGACGCCATGCCCGGGGCCGTGTTCGATGGCGAGGTGGAGAGCGTTGGCCTCGGCGTGAGTGCCGGCCGGCCGCCGCCGCCCGGAGCCCTGCCCAGCATTGAGAACGACCGCGACTGGTTGCGCCAGGCACAGCGCTTCCCGGTGGTGATCCGGTTCGACGAATCCCAGCATCCCGAATTGCCGACGCTGGTGCGGGTTGGCGGGCAGGCCACGGTGGTGACCTACACCGACGACAACAGTCTGCTGAACCCGCTGGGCCGGCTGTATATCCGCATGATGAGCGTTTTTTCCTACGTCTATTAACTTTTTCCACGTCTGTTAACAGAGGAGGCTTGGCCATGCCCGTTTCCCCAGCTTCGAGACGCAGCTGGCGCGTGAGTCTGGTGACGGCCCTGGCGCTGGCGATTGCCTATGGCGCGCAACTGGAGCTGCCCTTTATCGCGCCACTGTTCGCCTTCCTGCTGGCGCTCGCATCCGACCGGCCCATCGGCCTGAAAGGGCTGGTGGGGTTGATGTTGCTGATCGGGATCACCCTGGGCTGTGGCCTGCTGCTGATCCCGCTGCTGGAATACTACCCACTGACCGGCCTACTGCTGGTGGTGCTGGGCATCTACCTGAGCGCCCATTTGCTGGTGAACCTGGGCAAAGCGTTGCCGGGCATTTTCTTTATGGCCGGGATGACGCTGATTTCCTGCGTGGGAACCCTCAGCTTCACCGCCGCCCTGACGATGGTGGATGCCATACTGAGCGGCGTATTCATCGCCATCGTTTGCCAGTGGCTGGTGTTTCCCTGGCTTCCGCTGCCTTCCAGGCCGGCAGCAACGTCCGCGGCGCCTGAGCCGCAATCGCAGGGGCGCGAGACGGGACGGAACGTGGCCCTGCGGACCACCGTCTTGGTATTCCCCGTTTACCTGCTGGCCTTGACCAACCCTGCGATGTACGTGCCTATGATCATGAAATCGGTGTCCCTGGGCCAACAGACCTCGGAGACCGATTTGCACAAAGCGGGCAACGAACTGCTGGGCAGCACCCTTGCCGGCGGGGGGCTCGCGGTGCTGGTTTGGGGGGTGCTGCAGATTCGGCCCAATCTCTGGGTTTTCTTCCTGGCGACGCTTTTGGTGAGTCTGTTCGTGTGCCGGCGGATGCTGGTTCCGGGCACGACCCGGTTCAGCCCCGGCTTCTGGCAGAACGCTATGGTGACCCTGTTTATCCTGGTGGGGCCCGCCGTGCAGGACACCCTCAATGGTAAGGACCCGTACAGGGCCTTTGCCGTGCGCATGAGCCTGTTCATTGCGCTTTCGGTCTACGCCTGGTTCGCCGCGCGCCTGATCGAGCGCATGCGGCGGCGTTTACCAACCTCGAACCAGGAGCCCTTATGCTGATCAATCTGATGGTGGGTATGACGGTGATGCTGCTGTGCCTGCTGTTCCAGTGTGCGCTGCTGATCGCCGCCCTGCGTTTCTATATCGGCCATCACGCCTGGCTGGAAAGTCCCCGGATCGGGGCGCGGCTGCTGTTGCTGATGGCAGTGATGGTGTTGCTGGTGCTGGGTAACCTCGCCCAGATCGGTGTCTGGGGCTGGCTGTTCTACGACCTGGGCGAATTCGACGATTACGCCACCGCGTTCTATCACTCCGGCGTCAACTTCGCGACCCTGGGCTACGGCGATATGGTCATGTCCGAACGGTGGCGGCTGCTCGGCCCACTGGAGTCACTGAATGGCATTGTCATGGTCGGGGTGTCCACCTCAGCGCTGCTGTGGACTTTCCAGGACACCTTCAAGGTCATGCGCAGCCGGCGGGTTGGGGCGCCCTGAAGGTCCCTTGCCCTCGGATAGAACGCGCGGTGCGCGTCAGCATTCTATGACGTTGACGGCCAGGCCGCCGCGAGAGGTTTCCTTGTACTTGTCGAGCATGTCGCGGCCGGTCTCGCGCATGGTCCGGATGACTTTATCGAGGGAGACGCAGTGTTCTCCGTTACCGCGTAATGCCATCACCGCAGCATTGATCGCCTGCACGGCGCCCACGGCGTTGCGTTCGATGCACGGAACCTGGACCAGCCCGCCGACCGGGTCGCAGGTCAGGCCGAGGTGGTGCTCCATGCCGATCTCGGCGGCGTTCTCGATCTGCCGGGTCGTCCCACCGGTCGACGCAGCCAGACCGGCGGCCGCCATGGCGCAGGCCGAGCCCACTTCCCCCTGGCAGCCTACCTCGGCGCCTGATATGGACGCATTCTCCTTGAACAGAATGCCGATGGCCGCCGCCGTCAGCAGGAAGCGCACGATGCCGTCCTCGTCCGCTTCCGGGCACCAGTGCCAGTAGTAGTGCAACACAGCGGGAATGATCCCGGCAGCGCCGTTGGTGGGAGCAGTCACCATGCGTCCTCCGGCGGCGTTCTCCTCGTTGACGGCGAGGGCGTAGAGGTTGACCCAGTCCATGGCGCTCAGCGATGGAGAAATCAGGTCCTTCCGGTCAGCCGACATGAGCAGTGCATAGAGCGATGCAGCCCGTCGTTTGACTTTCAGGCCCCCGGGCAGCGTGCCTTCATGACGAATGCCGTTCTGCACGCACTCCTGCATGACGGCCCAGATCGTGAGTATGCCTTCGCGGATCGCCGACTCGGACCGCCAAACCTGTTCGTTGGCCAACATGATGTCCGCGATGGACAGGCCGTGGGTGTCGCATTGTTCGATCAACGCCGCCGCCGTTTTGAACGGGTAGGGCAAGGGGGTTTGGTCCTCGACAATGCGATCGGCTCCCGCGGCGCTGTCATCGACGACAAAACCGCCGCCCACGGAATAGTAGGTGCGCTCGATCATGAGGTTACCGCTGCCATCGCTGGCCGAGAACCGCATGCCGTTGGGGTGATACGGAAGGGATGCCTTGCGGTGGTAGACCAGATCGCGGGCTTCGATGAATTCGATGACGTGCTTGCCGCAGAGGTTGAGTCGCTCTTCATCCCGGATGTCAGCCACCCTTGGGGCCAACATGGCCGGGTCGATCCGGTCCGGCTGGTGCCCCTCCAAACCCATCAGCACCGCTGGCCCGGTGCCGTGCCCTTTGCCGGTTGCCCCCAGGGAGCCAAACAGTTGAATGTGCACGCGGGCCACATCCGGGAGTAGCCCGTCTTTCTCCAGCCCACGCGCAAAGCGTCGCGCCGCCGCCATGGGCCCCACGGTGTGGGAGCTGGACGGGCCGATACCGATTTTCAGCATATCGAAAAGGCTGATGGCCATGGCGGTCCTCCGTACGTTGTGCTGGAACCGGAACGATCGAAATCTTTGGTGTTACAGGGATGATAGGTCGAAATCCCTCGTTCGATCCGCTCCGGCACGACCTGGAAGCATGGATTTGCGACATGAATGCCGCGAGGGGCCGCCAACTGTCTGAATTCGATGGGCGGGTTTTCCGTCCCGGCCTGAACCATGATAGGTTCTTTTCAACACTTTGCGTGCAGAACTCAGACATCGTGAAACGGACGGGTAGACAGTTATGAATGTGATCATCATTGGTGCAGGGATTATGGGAACCACGTTTGCCACTTTGGCGAAATCGCTGGCACCCGAGCTGGATATCACAATTCTGGAAAGGCTGGACGGCCCTGGGGCCGGAAACTCCTGGGTGTTCAACAACGCCGGCACCGGACACGAGGCCAACTGCGAGCTCAACTATACCCCCGTGGATGAAGAGGTGATCTCGGTTGAGAAAGCGCTCAAGATCCACGCCCAGTTCAACGTGGCCAAACAGTTCTGGGCATACCTGATCAGGAAGGGCGCAATCCAGGATCCGAAGTCCTTCATCAACCAGACCAAGCATTGCACCATTGTGCCTGAACCGGCCATCGAAGAACTCAGGCTCCGTTTCAACGAGATGTCCGCTCATCATTTCTTTGAACAGATGCAGTTTTCCGAAGACTTCGACCAGATTAAAAGCTGGATTCCCTACCTGATGGAAGGACGCTCCCGCGAGGAGAAAATGGCGGCGACCGTCATAGAAACCGGCACCGACGTCAATTTCGGCTCGCTCACGGAGCAGATGGCGGCTTATGCCGTGAATGAGCTTAGGGTAAAGATCGAGTACGGCACCCACGTGAAGCGGGTCCATCGAAGCCCATCGGGAAGCTGGCTGATTGAGACAGAGAAGGGCGGCGATGCCGTTCGGCACAAGGCCGACGTGCTGTTTGTTGGCGCCGGTGGCGGCGCTTTCCCGCTGTTGAAGAGAAGCCACCTCCCGTTCCGGAATCGTTTCGCGGGATTTCCGGTGGGCGGCCGCTTCCTGCAGGCCGAGATCACCGAAGAGCAGGCCGACCAGTACCGCGCCAAGACCTACGGTAAGGCCAAGGTGGGGGCGCCACCCATGTCGGTACCGCATCTGGACCTGCGGGTGTCGGAGGGCCGGCATTACCTGCTGTTCGGCCCGTTCGCGTCCTTCAAACCGGTTCTGGAAAAAGGCCGCGGTTTTGGCGATTACCTCCGGTCGATGCGCATCCACGACATCCCGGGCTTGCTCAGCGTCGCCATCGAGCATTTCCCACTGGTGAAGTACCTGGTCTCTGAAACCTTCAAAGGCAAAAAGAGCATGTTCGAAGAGCTGGAGAGTTTCGCTCCCGGTCTGAGCCGGAAATTCAACTGGAAGCCGGTCGAGGCAGGGCAGCGCGTGCAGATCATCCGGGACGGCGACCTGCAGATGGGGACCGAAATTCTCGTCTCCAGCGACAAGACCTATGGCACATTGCTCGGCGCCTCGCCCGGTGCTTCGGTATCACCCGAGGTGATGCTGCGTTGCCTGGAGCAGTTGCTGCCCGGGGTTGTGTCGAAAGAGAGCGCGCAGGCGACACTGAAGGAGATCTTCCCCGAAGATAACCTGGAAACGCTCATCAATGAGCCCGATCGCTATCGGGAAATCCGGGATTCGGTCAACGGGACGCTAGGTATAAAGAGAACCGCAGATTAAGCGGTATAAAACGTTGTCGACACGAAAGGAAGTATAAAATCCGTACAAATGACATTTTAACGTATTTTATAAAGAATGCTCTATAGTAGTCTGTATATTAAGACTTTATAGATTATTTCTGTGGTGTCGATTTGTTTGATCGCCTGCCGTTTTGATCAAGGAATCGCAAGTCTTTCGGCGTACCGAATGAGATACCGCCCAATGGCGCGACAGCACGCGACTGTGTTCGAAAACGTGCCGAACGACGGCCTGAACTAAACAGCACAGCTGGTGAACCGTGAGGTCGGTGCGTCGCGCTTTATTTAAAGGCACGTCGTGACCAGTGAGCGGCCGTAACGCTCAGCTTGCGCAAACTCTGGCCACCAGGCCGGCGTCACGAACAAAACAGCGGGACACCATTCGAAGGGCTGAATGCTACCAGTGGAAAAACGGAGTGTGGACGCTCGGCGTGAGTTCAGACGCAGCGATCAAAACCTCGCGGTCAGGATGCCAACCCAGTTGGTCGGGCAATCGTCGTCGCGAGCACGAAGGAAATGCGACAAGCGATCAGCAAAGTGAAAAACGAAAAGCGAATGACGCAGGACTAACGAGAATCACGTCGGGCGGGTTGGCGATATCCAGGGCGCGGTGGGATGTGCGTTATTAGTTTCCTATCGAACTGTGGCTGCCCACATTAACTGCGCATAATGTATATTATGTTAAATGATGTGCGGTGTTCATTTTGGTTCACCAAATTTCTGCGTTTCGTGTCCAGCCCTTCGTTCTGGCCATTTGCCTCAAAACGGCCAACATTCGGTGCCCTTTCTTACACGCGGTTTTAAAGTTGGCTCAACCACTCAGAGAGTGTGAAAATGTTAGTGATAGCGAGACGGCGCTACCCGCCATATTGCCTCTATGCTCACAGCGCAGCGTCGGAACAATCATGAACCTCGGTTGAAGCGCCAGCTCCCGTATCAGGCGACGGGCGTAGCCCCTGGCAAGACCGCCATCCTGGCCTCCTCACCCGCTGAGCTGCGGTTGCTAAAGCTCACCCGCTACAGCCAGGCGTTGCGTCGTTTCACTGGAGCCGTGTTGAGGGCTAAAAAGAAGCAGGTCTTGTTTACCCTGGCGAGCGTCATACTCCTGTATCTGGTCGCCGGTGGCATTTACTACTTCGAGCATCCTGCTCAGCTTCGAGCCTTCGGGTCCATTTTTGACTGCTTTTGGTGGGCTGTCGCCACACTAACGACGGTCAGTTACGGTGACTTCTACCCGATCACTGTGGCCGGAAGGCTTTTTTACGTTTGCGGTCCTGATAGTCGGCATGATTCTAATCGCTAGGCATCTCAGTGCGCCTTAGCAACCGGCCGTCTGAATCGTACTCGAAGCGTTCGATGCTTTTGGGCTTTACCTGCAACGAGGGTTGTTCTATGTCATCTTTCCAGATTGTCGAGATGACTCGGACTGAGTCTGATCCGTGCCCCTCGGTTCTCTTGGTTTCTAGACCTCGCTGGTTCCCTAATCCAGAATGACTATCTCCGATGCGACCCTGGCTGTCATATGTATTGGATTCTAGTTCTATTCCACGCTCATCTATCACTCGCGTGAGGGCATAAGGATGGCGATCATCGTCATAGGCATACTGCACGGCTGTGTTATCCGGATTTGTTACCTGGATAAGCCTATTTAACTCATCATAATCGTAAACCCACTGGAGTCCCCCACCCACGGTGATGGATGAGATGAAGCCACGCCCATTATGCTCAATCGATATTTTTCGGCCGCTCTGATCCGAAATCTGAGTCAGCTGATCATCCTTGTATGAGTATGTGAGCGTACGTCCGTAGCTCATTTCTTTTGATACCGGCAGGCCTAGGGCCGAGTATGTCGTCCGAGTACCGTTGGGCGAACTCACAATATAGCCAGCATTATCCGCTAACGAGTCCAGAGACAAGCTCGCATTCGCCGGACGAGTCCATCCCTTAGTGTCCTGATTAAAATACACAATCTTTCCATCACCGGTTGCTAACTTCGCTAATTTTGCTGACCCGCTATCGAAGACGTCCGGTAATCCCCCCGAAAAACAGCGGAAAAGCGAGCTGAACTGATGTAAAGTTAGGTTTGCGCATTGGCTTCCGTGTCATAGAGATCGATGTGCTTTTCTATTCTCTCGCAACGACTACGAGGCCCTAACGGGCCATCTCGCTTCTTTTTACTATATTTCCGTTTTTATCATACTCGAACTGAACAATGGCATCTTTCTTCAAAATCCTCGCCGGCTTATTGAACTGATCATTCCACTCAGTTTTAGTGATTCGCTCAATATTAGAACCTACCCCCTCTTTTCGAGATGTTTCTCTCCCGCGCGAGTCACGCTCGTATTCTGTGACATTACCTTCTCGATCAACCGAACTAACGAGAAAACCACTGTCATTGTAGGACGATGAAAAGCTGGATGATGGACAGGTAGATGTTGACTCTCCCACAATTTTCGACGGCAATAGCTTTCCGTCAAATTCTTCAAAAGAGTAAATAGTGGGGAGACCTAATGCATTAGTAACGGTAGTAGAGCTTTCTTGATTATATTGGACTGTTGTTTGACCTGTTCCATCTGCATTTTCTGTGCCTATAGCGCGACCCTGTTCATCATAACTCCACGTCCTGATTGTGTTGCCATTTTCATCTTTTACTCCCGTTATTGCATGGGGGAGTTTTTCATTCTCATATAGATATTGAACCGTAAAAGTCTCGCTCGCCTCAGCTGGAGAGGTCGATACCGATGAAAGGTTGTCGTTTCCATCATAGCTATACGTAAACACTTGACCTGAAGATGTGGTCACCGATCTTAAGCGGCTGGAAGAGCCGCTTCGGGCTTCGTATTCGAACTCCAAAAATTCGCCCGTGCTCTTCTCTGCTCTCTCGAGATAAACATGATTGCTTCGGCGATAAATCATATTAATTGAAGTGCCGTCTCGGCGTACAATTTTGGCTAAAGATCCATTAAAGTAATAATATTCACGGTTTCCATTTTGATCTATGTATTCATACCCGTCATCATCGCCCGTAATATCGGAAGCGGGGCGCAGCGTGCTAGTTACACCTTTTGGCGGCTGCCAGCCGTCTACTCCGGTTTTTTTGAAAATCAGCGTTTTACCGTCAGGTCTCAGAACAACTGCTTGACCAATTGCTCGGTTCACCCAGGCTGACCGATCAAAAGAATGAAGTCTATGAGATCCCATGGTCTGTTTAGTCACATATGCCCCAGCTCCTTGCGGAGATTTGCTGTTATAGGTCCACTCAAAATTAAACTCTTTGAGTTCAGGGGATGAAAAATCAGTAACACGCTTGAATACATTGCCATTTGATGGGTTAATGCTCGCGCTCGAAGTGCAGTAATCAGGTTTCCCAAGGTTCCTGTCAGGGTTTTCTACACAGGAGTCACCCCAGCAATCCTCTTTAATGCAGTAAGGCGTTCCATACCTGTTAAGATAATCTAGTTTTGTTCCTGCAGGACATGCACGATACTTAAACTCCATGCAATTTGAAGCACCCGTATAGGCGCCCATAGCCTGACCCTTTTGAACAATTTTTACAGGGTAATCGGGAAATTTCTCAGGGCCATAATATCCGTAGGGATAGCTGTCTCCTTTGCAGTTTTGATGCTCGTAATCAATGCCTGTTGCATACGTATCTGCGTGCACAGGTTCGAAGAGCATAAGTGAGAAAGAAAGGGCTAGAAATATTCGGCTTGCGTTACAAAATAACATTGTCATTCCTTGACGCTGAAGTAGATGTGGTGCGACGAGTTAGTCGTTTGGCCTTATAAAATTAAAGGTTAAGTCTCTCCCTTGTCCATCAGCTTGTTAACGCATGCGCCCATTGAGATTGTTGCTGAAATGAGCATCTACGTTCATGGTAATGATCCTGCCGATCAGTTTGCTTTCGCACAACTTTGCTCTACCGCTGCACTGTGTATCGAATCCGCTGTACGCATTCTTTGCGATAACTTGCAAAAATTTAACATTCGTGTAGCGTCTTCTTCGGAAGCATGAACAGCTTTCGATCCATGCAGTAGTCGCAACGGAATTGCGACCTTCATTCAGGGATGATGCGACATGCCATCAAAGCACCATCGCCTTGGTTCGTGTAACCTTGGCAAAGCCCTCCTCGCCGGGACTCTCCTAGTCCTATTCAATTGCGCGAGTGCACGAGTAAAAGAAGTGCCTCCCGAATACGGAGCTCCCTATTCGGTGCCTACCGGCTACCCGTATAGCGTTTCTGGGGCCCCGTCGATCGCGATAGCCATCAGTGCGTGGTGGTCAAAATATCAAGCCTATTGGAACGTTAACTCCTGTTACTACACTTTAAGGAAGAGTGCTCAGTCGGGATGTGACGAGCAAAGGTAACTGAAGATTCAGGGAAGAAGTATGTATGCGTAAGAGAGCGCCCTCGATTTCAGCGTTTGTAAGGCGAATTGCAGTAGCCGGGACCCGGCTGGCCGGGATTGTATTTCTGCTGATGAGTTCAGCCGCCCAGGCAGTAAACGTTTGTGAGAAGCGGTATTGTGGGTACTCTTGCTCCAGCGGTGGATTCTTCTCGACTGCAGTCGCCGCTTGCAGCCCCAATACTCCACAGTATTATCAAACGACATCTGACGGCACAGTTCAATATACTTGCTTTCGAAATAGTGTCGCTATTCGTGAGGCTTACTGTGACGGAAACCGGTGCCCCAGCGGGGGTCAGTTTGACCCGGATCTCGGCGAGTGCGTCACGGACGAAAAGCCATCCTGTGCGTCCACGGTCGGCGACCCCATCGACGTGCGCAACGGCAACAACTACCAGACCGAGACCGATGCCTCCGCCGGCGGCCTGACCCTGGAGCGGCGCTACCTCTACACGGTGGGCCCGGATCCCGAAGCCCTCGGTCAGGGCCAGTGGTTTTTCCCCTACACCCAGACGATCGAGAAGCGCACCAGGGAGTACGGTGACGACGGCCAGATCAGCTACGCCGTCAACTGGACCGGCGGGGTGCGCTATGTCTTCAGGGGCACGGACGGCGCCGGCTACGCGTTCACGTCCTGGCAGCAGCCGCCGTTTACCTCTGTCGACGCCCTCTTTGACAGTGCCGGTGCGCTGTCCGGCTGGCGCCTGCAGGCCAAGTCGGGCGTGGCGTACACCTTCGACAGTGCCGGTCAGCTCACCGAGATCGATCAGCTCCACGGCGAAGTGCTTTCGATCGAGACCACGCTGGACAGCGACGGTAACCCGATCGAGCGCCAGATCAGCAGCCAGACCCGGCAGGCGACCCTGACCTACACGTACAACACCGCGACCCAGGCGATCGAGTCCGCCGTCCTGGCGCACAACGGCACTGCCCTGACCTTCCGTTATAGCTACGACGCCAACGGCATGCTCGACCAGGTCACCTACCCCGATGACACCGCCCGCACCTACGCCTACGAAGACACCCGCTACCCCGAAGCCTTGACCGGGATTCTCGACAACGGCAACGCCCTGGCCACCTGGGAGTACGACGGTCAGGGCCGCACCCATCGCAACACCCTGGGCGACGGCACCGACGCTACAAACCTGCAGTTCAACAGCGATGGGACCACCACCGTCACCAACGCCCTGGGCAAGGACAGCGTCTACAACTTCACCACCGTCAACGGCTCCACCAAGGTGGCCAGCGTCGATGGTCAGGCCTCGCAGAACTGCGCCGCGGCCAGTCAGGCGTTCACCTACACGGCCGCCGGCCGGGTGGAAACCGCCACGGACTGGGACGGCCTCATCACCCGCTACGCGTACAACGACCGGGGCCTGGTCACGTTGGAAACCCGGGCCGAGGGCACCGTGGAGGAACAGACGATTCAGACCACCTGGCACCCATCCTTCAACGTACCGATCCGTATTGAGCAAGGCGATCGGGTCCAGGAGTTCTGCTACGACGACGAAGGTAACCAGACCCACCAGGCGACTCGCGACGCCACCGCCCCAGCCCTCAGCTGCGCGTTGTAATCAATGACGCCTGGGATCGGACGCGAAAGGATTCAAAAAGGAGAAAAGGATGACCGTGCGCGCCATAAGAATGACCGGATCCATCGACTGCAAGGCCGGAATACGGGCCCTGACGTTAGCCGTTGCCCCCATGCTAGCGCTAGCCAGTCACCAAGCCCTGGCTGAACGGACCTGGAACTATACCTACACCGACAGTGGCCAGTTGGAGACCGTTGACGGGCCCCGCGTGGGCGTCAATGACGTCACCACCTACGGCTACGACAGCAGCAACAACCTGATCTCCCGAGAGGACGCCCTGGGCCATATGACCCGGTATGCGGATTATTCGGCATTGGGTTTGCCTCGGCAAATCACGGATGCCAATGGCGTCGTTACCGACCTCACCTACGATTGGCGCGGCAACATCACGTCCCGCACGATCGCGACAGGGTCGGGGACCCTCGAATGGACCTACGAATACGACCCTGTCGGCCAACTGATCGCAGTAACCGATCCCGGGGGGCAGGTGCTCAGCTACACCTACGACGCCGCGCGGCGCCTCACGTCCATCACCATTGCCTCGGTCGGTTCGGTCGAGATGGAATACGACGCCATGGGCAACGTGACCGCCCAGACCATCGAGGACGCGTCCGGGGTTGTAGCCAAGGCGCACACCCAGGCGTTCGATGAGCTCGGGCGACTGATCCGCAGCATCCAGGCCGATGGCGACACCACGCGCTACAGCTACGACGTGAACTCCAATCTGACCTCAGTGATCGACGCCAACTCCCAGGAGACCCAGCGGGCCTATGACGCCCTGGACCGGCTCAGTCGCGTGACCGATCCGCTGCAGGGTCAAATTACCTTCACCTACGACGCCGAGGACAACCTGACGTCGGTGACCGATGCCAAAGGCCTCACCACGCAGTACGAGTACAACTTTGCCGGCGATGTGACGGCACTCACCAGCCCCGATACCGGGACCACCTCGTTCGAATACGACAACGCCGGCAACGTGACCCGTCGGGTTGATGCCCGCGGTGTCGAGACGCTGTACGAATATGATGCCCTTAACCGCGTCACCTCGGTTCAATACCCAGACAATCCTGGTGAGAACATCGCCTATCAATACGACGACACGACAAACGGCAACTTCGGCGTGGGCCGTCTGACCGGTATCGTCGATCAGACCGGACAAACCCTCTTCCGTTACGATGCCCTCGGCCGCGTGGTTCAGGAACAGCGGATCATCGAGGACCAGACCTACACGGTCCAGTACGCCTACACGGCTTCCGGGAACCTGGCTGCCCTCACCTACCCCAGCGGACGGGTGGTGAACTACCTCTACGACAGCGAGGACCGGCTTGAACAGATCACCACCGTGGCCGCCGGCGAAGGCACTGCCCAGACCGTCTTGTCGGAGATTAACCATCTGCCTTTCGGGCCTGTCAAAGGCTATACCTACGGCAACGGCATCTCACGCCAGTTGACCTACAACCAGGACTACGAGCTGACCGGTCAGGACAGTGCCGTACTGTCCCGCACGTACGCGTACGACGGCATTGGTAACATCGTGGGCATCACCGATGCGTTGGATCCGGACCAAAGCCAGACCTTCAGCTACGACCCCATGTCCCGGCTCACCCAGGCGATCGGCGACTACGGACAAATCGACTACAGCTATGACGCCAATGGCAACCGCCTGACACGGAACATCACCGATGGCAGCAGCCTCATCGACGAAACCTACACCTACGCCACCGACAGTCATCGGTTGCTCAACGTCACGACCGACGACAACGGCAGCGTCTCGGAACGCGGTTTCAGCTACGATGCCGCCGGCAACACCGTTCAGGATGCGCGGCCCGACCAAACGCTGGATCTTGTGTACAACCAGCAAAACCGCCTGAACGAAGTGCAAAGCGGCGGCGAAACCACCGCCCTGTACCTGCACAACGCCCTGGGGCAACGGGTCGTGAAAGTGGCCACCGATCCGGCCGCGAACCTGCACTTCAACTACGATCAAGCCGGGCACTTGCTGGCTGAGAGCGCCGCCGACGGCCAATTGCTCCGGGAGTACATCTACCTGAATGACACCCCGGTTGCGCTCATTGAAGCGGATGCCGGTGGCTCGTCTGAAGACCTGATTATCGACAACGCCGATAGCGCGACCTCCAGTACCGGCACCTGGACTCCATCGAGTACCCAGCCCGGGTACTACGGGGACGGCTATCTATACAGCCTCGATGGCGACGGATCCAACGTATTCCACTGGCAGCCCAGCCTGTCCGAGGAAGCGACCTACACCGTGTATGCGCGTTGGACCTCCCACGCTAACCGGGCCTCCGATGCCACCTACACAATCAGCTATGACGGCACCCAGCACCAGGCCGTGGTTGATCAGCGGTCGAACGGTGGGCAATGGCAAGCGCTGGGATCCTACTCGCTGGGGCCGGGCGTTGATATCCAACTGACCAATGATGCGGACGACACCGTGATCGCTGACGCGATCAAAGTTGAAAAGACCGGCTCGTAATTCGAAACGCGCAAAGGGAATGGGTATGAAAACGTTAAGAATTCTACTGGTGATGCTTGCGGCTTTGATGCTGCCTTCGTTTGGTCAATCCGCGCAGATGTACTTCATCCACAGTGATCAGTTGGGCTCTCCTGTCGCCACGACCGACCAGAACCAGGCGGTTATTTGGAAGCAGGAGCGGCTCCCGTTTGGCAGTTCCGTTGAGCCTGAGGTTTCAGCGAGCGCCCCACGAATTGGGTTTCCTGGGCAGTATCTCGATAGAGAAACAAATTACCATTACAACTATTACCGAGATTACGATCCAGCAATAGGGCGCTATATCGAAAGCGATCCTGTAGGCCTGCATGCAGGCCAAAACACATATGCCTACGTTACAAGTAACCCGATTTTAAGCTTCGATATTTATGGTCTTTGGTGGGACAGCATTGGTGTCAATTTGACTTTCATTACCGAAGGGGAAGGAACCAGTACGAGCTTCGCTCTCGCTTCAGATGGAGACGGTTTGTATTGTGTTTTGACACATCAGGAACTTTCAGGCACCGGCTATTTTTATGCGGTGGGTGGTGAAGCTGCCATAGGAAGTGGTGAGTTGATGCCTGACGACACTAAGCTGCTGGAATCAACTGCTTCTCGGGACTATGTGAGAGGAGTGGCGGGAGGCTTGACTAGCCCAATCAAAGTTAAAGGTGCGTTCGGATTTGCGGGTGGCTTGTCGACATCAGGCGGTGAGATTTCGGGAGCTACGGGCCGGAGAGGGCCTGGTATAGGAGGTTTTACAGGACAGCTAGAATCTCAAGAGACTTATAAAATCAAAATACTTCCAGATTATAGAATATGGTAATTAAGATGAGCCTTTATGATTTTGTAGACGTGATTTTCGCTTTGGTGGTAGTGGTATCTGGAGTTGCATTATTTTCTTATGTGGTTTGTGGGATATTGTTGGCAAGTAAAATGAAAATTTACGCGCCAACCGTTATGAAGAAACTGGGAAATCCTTATGGGGTTGCAACGATTCTAATGAGAAACACTCCTCTCTATGATGATTTTTTAAAAATTGGAGCTCATAAAAAAAGTGGTTCCCAGGAAATCGAGAAACTCGGCAAAATAATTGTCTTATCAAAAAGTGTTTTCCATTATACCGCGCTGCTAAGTGCTCTATGCTTGGTGTCTTTGTTGGTGCTGAAAAACAATTAACTATATATTTTTTTGCTTAGGTATGCTGCAGCAACGGTGATTGATATAATCCGAGATTAATTTTTTATAAATAGTTCTGATTCAGAGAAGCTTGAAATGATCAACAGCATATTAGTCGCCTCTTACTTTGTAGCAATCATAGTGGGTATTTTATCTTTGTTTGCTTATCAAAGTGGTGTGATTTCGCTGCAGTTTGCCGTCCGAGCAGGTGGAGGGGGGGCTCCTAATAATGTATTTGGTTGATGTTTGTCGCGCAGTACTAACAGGAGAGATATCTTTCTGGGGGCATACTTTCTCGGCTCGCAATAACTTTCCTGCTTTCATGGTTCGATTTTTGTTTTCTGCCGTGCTCGCCGCGGCTAGTGCGTATGCTCTTTTAGTAGGCGAGATTCCGTTTTAAATTAGAATAAAATATATGTTGGTGAGGGGCGTCTTATTATCATTAAAAGCAATGAAGCCTTGAATAATCGCGAGACTTATAGCACATCCAGTCTAGGGCGAATGCGCAGGGGCCTTGCGTCTCAGAGAATTGATCCAACCACTGGAAAGTAGAAAGCATGGAGCTTCATCACACACCTCCACAGCGGAATGGGTATGAAAACGTTAAGAATTCAACTGGTGATGCTTGCGGCTTTGATGCTGCCTTCGTTTGGTCAATCCGCGCAGATGTACTTTATCCACAGTGATCAGTTGGGCTCTCCTGTCGCCACGACCGACGAGAACCAGGCGGTTATTTGGAAGCAGGAGCGGCTCCCGTTTGGCAGTTCCGTTGAGCCTGAGGTTTCAGCGAGCGCCGCACGACTTGGGTTTCCTGGGCAGTATCTCGACAGAGAAACAGGTTATCGCTACAACTACCACCGGGATTATGACCCCAACACTGGGAGATACATTGAAAGTGATCCAATTGGATTAGCCGGAGGCGATAATACTTACGTTTACGCTTTGAGCAACCCTCTGCGCCTTAAAGACCTTTTTGGTTTAGACGTCTACGGCATTAACGTCGGCTTGAGTGGTGTTTATGGAGTAAAAGGCTCGTACAGCATTCAGATTTTGCTAGATACGCGAGGTAATTTCGGGGTGCAAAGGACAAGGGAGATTGGAGCGGGGCTCGGAGCGGCAGGCGGGGCATTTGCCAACTTGGTCTATGGGTTTCCGAATGACATCTACGACTTAGAGAACTACGGGATTTCTGCTTCTGGTTCCGCTTGGTTTGTTGGAGGGGCTGTCAACGGACCTATCTCTACTGAATACGAAGAGGATAGTTGCGAACAACTCGAGTATTTCTCTGCCTCTATACAAAGTGGTGTTCTTGAGGGTGGGCTAGCTCTTTCTGTTGGTTCTCCTGAAGTTGGAATTACTGGAACCTATACGGATACTTTGTATAGCAATAGCATTTTAGGTGATATCGGACGCTGGTTAGGCAAAGCCACGTTTGATCTGCTCAATTAGAGGTCTTGCATGCTAATTGATTTTGTCTTTGTTGCATTCATTGTGTCTTTGGTTTTGTTTGCGATACACAGAGTTTTATCAAAAGGGTTTTGGCGCGTCCTGGTTCAAAAATTTTCCTTTGAGCTAAGCGGTCAAGACAAAGCATCAACTTCTTGGTGCCCTGTTGTAGTAAAACAAAAAGAAAAACCTTCTACGCTATTCATAGGGGTGACTCGCGTTGGCATTGTCCAGAATAAGTTGATCATCAGCTATCTTTTTCCTTTTAATCTCTTCATTAAGGATGTGGGAGTCAACGTTAGGCACATTGGTGCGTGTAGGAAAAGGTTTTTGCTTGGTTCAAGCTGGGTGGAGATAACTGTTCATGGCATTGATTGTGGTCGGATTTTTTTGCCAAGAAAAACGGGGAAATTGATTTTCAAGGCCGTTAATCACTATTGTAAAGAATGTGAATAAAATTTGACGAGCAAAGGCAACTGAAGTTTCAAGGATGAAGTGTATATGCGCACGAGAACGACCTCGATTTCAGCGTTTGTAATGCGAATTGCAGTAACCGGGATAGCATTTCTGCTCATTAGTTCGTGCGCGCAAGCCGAGAATATCTGTAAGAAAAGATCATGTGGGTATGCTGCGTGCAATGATCGCGGTTTTTTTCCAGATGCTGTGAGTGCATGCAGTCCTTACACTCCAGAGTTCTACAGAGCTTATACCAGCGGGATAACCTCTTACTATTGCTACCGTGATACCGCTGTCATTCGACGTGCGATTTGTGACGGAAACCGGTGCCCCAGCGGGGGTCAGTTTGACCCGGATCTCGGCGAGTGCGTCACGGACGAAAAGCCATCCTGTGCGTCCACGGTCGGCGACCCCATCGACGTGCGCAACGGCAACAACTACCAGACCGAGACCGATGCCTCCGCCGGCGGCCTGACCCTGGAGCGGCGCTACCTCTACACGGTGGGCCCGGATCCCGAAGCCCTCGGTCAGGGCCAGTGGTTTTTCCCCTACACCCAGACGATCGAGAAGCGCACCAGGGAGTACGGTGACGACGGCCAGATCAGCTACGCCGTCAACTGGACCGGCGGGGTGCGCTATGTCTTCAGGGGCACGGACGGCGCCGGCTACGCGTTCACGTCCTGGCAGCAGCCGCCGTTTACCTCTGTCGACGCCCTCTTTGACAGTGCCGGTGCGCTGTCCGGCTGGCGCCTGCAGGCCAAGTCGGGCGTGGCGTACACCTTCGACAGTGCCGGTCAGCTCACCGAGATCGATCAGCTCCACGGCGAAGTGCTTTCGATCGAGACCACGCTGGACAGCGACGGTAACCCGATCGAGCGCCAGATCAGCAGCCAGACCCGGCAGGCGACCCTGACCTACACGTACAACACCGCGACCCAGGCGATCGAGTCCGCCGTCCTGGCGCACAACGGCACTGCCCTGACCTTCCGTTATAGCTACGACGCCAACGGCATGCTCGACCAGGTCACCTACCCCGATGACACCGCCCGCACCTACGCCTACGAAGACACCCGCTACCCCGAAGCCTTGACCGGGATTCTCGACAACGGCAACGCCCTGGCCACCTGGGAGTACGACGGTCAGGGCCGCACCCATCGCAACACCCTGGGCGACGGCACCGACGCTACAAACCTGCAGTTCAACAGCGATGGGACCACCACCGTCACCAACGCCCTGGGCAAGGACAGCGTCTACAACTTCACCACCGTCAACGGCTCCACCAAGGTGGCCAGCGTCGATGGTCAGGCCTCGCAGAACTGCGCCGCGGCCAGTCAGGCGTTCACCTACACGGCCGCCGGCCGGGTGGAAACCGCCACGGACTGGGACGGCCTCATCACCCGCTACGCGTACAACGACCGGGGCCTGGTCACGTTGGAAACCCGGGCCGAGGGCACCGTGGAGGAACAGACGATTCAGACCACCTGGCACCCATCCTTCAACGTACCGATCCGTATTGAGCAAGGCGATCGGGTCCAGGAGTTCTGCTACGACGACGAAGGTAACCAGACCCACCAGGCGACTCGCGATGTGACCGGCTCGCCGCTGACCTGTGCCCCGTAACATTGAAACTGCTTTAGCTTATTGCTCCTGGATTCGTCCGCGTTAGGGCCAGACCGATTATGAATAGAGACGATCGATGAAAAAATGCTGCTTCGCCGCGTGCGCCTTATATTTGTCATTCTTTTCTTCGCACGGTCATGCTGAACCATATTGGTGGGAGTTCCAAGGTACTTATACTTATCCAAGTCCGACACCCTACGAGTCCTGTCAGGGTTATTTTGATTGGCTCAAGGAAATTAAAAAAGGCTATGTCGATAACTTCCGAGTAATTCAGTACAGAAATGATCCGAGGTTCCATTGTTATTACGATTACCATAGAGGTGATGGAGTAGATTTCCCAGACCGTATGGGTCAAGTGAATAGGAGGGGAGAAGGCTGTCCCGAAGGAGCGACCTACAATGAGGACACCGGCAGTTGCGTACCCCCTGAGCCTCCGCAACAATGCGCCAGTCGCAACGGCCCCTCGCCGTTGCTCCTCGACTCGGTCGCTTTAAGCACCGGGAGTGCTTACGTGAAGGAAACGGACCTGCAAGCAGGGGCCCTTCAAGCCGAACGGACGTATTTTCAGACGGAGTCACAGTCCGATTGGTATTTTCCGTTTGACCAGACAATGCACCGCTCCAACTACAATGGCCAAACGCAGTACGTCTATAAACGTCTGGGCAACACCTATTTCTATCATCAAGCCTCTGCCGGTTGCTGGAAGACCAGCGGCCAGGGTTGCATTGATATCCGGGAAGCGGATGGCCTAGCGGTGATGACCGACGGCCGGTCGGAGAAACACTTCGATCTCGAGACCGGCCATATGATGTCGGTGCATACGTATCAGGACCGACGTACGGTCCATTTCGACTATCAACCGGCGTCCGTGACCATGCGTGACGCGCGCTCAGAACTGGTTTTCGGTAAAGACTCCGATAGTCAGGTCACCTCCGTTTCGAACGGCGATGTATCAGTGTCCTATCACTATGGCGATAACGGCCTGATTTCAGGCGTCACCCGCCCTGACGGCGGGACCACCTCCTACCGATACGGCGGAGAAGAGGAAACACGTCTCACCCAAAGTGAGGCAAACGGTCAGGTCGATCACACCTGGACGTATGATGAGAAGGGGCGTGTAACCAATGCGACACGCGGAGAAAGGGCAACAAGCTCACTGACGTACGGCACCGACAGAATCACCGTAACCAACAGCCTCGGAAAGGAAACCGTTTTCCATTTCAGCACACACGATAACGCGAAGAAAATCTCGTCGATTGAAGGTACCCCTTCTCTGAACTGCAAAGCCACCCAGTCAGAGTACACCTACTATGAAACGGGGTTGGTGGAAACGATGAAGGGCAACGCCGGCGCCGTTACCCAGTTCGAATACAACGACCGGGGGCTGGAAACAACTCGCGTTGAGGCTTTAGGGCAGCCTGACGAACGGAGAACTGAAACCACATGGATTGACTCTGCCCGACTGCCCAAGCAAATCACAACAGGCAACAAAACAGTTGAATTCAGCTATGACAGTTTAGGCCATATCATCAGCAAAACGGTTCGATCGCGAGACTAGTTCATTCGACCGGCGAATCTAAACACGTTCGAATAACGGTTCATGAGACCAACTGAATTCAGGTGACATGAAGCAAATTCATGAATCTGCTGAGCCCAAAATAATTATAGGATTCTGTTTTTAAAAGATATTTTTATCATCTGGAAATTCACAAACCAACAGCAGTGCGCATAAGTTAAATGGGTAACTCACCCCTCAGGCGCGGCATTCAAATCCCCGCGCCAGGTTTTCCCAAGATCCTGCCCGCCCCGCCTATCAACAGGCACCACCAAGTCCCTTACCAGAGAACGCATCTTCAATTACCTAGCGCCGCAGATCCGCCACGATCGCCGCGTCGTCATTATTGGTGATCAGCACGATCTCCGTGGCCACGCCGGTGTCGTCGAACAGGAAGAATCCCAGACCTTCGAAATCGCCGTTGGTGCGCCCCGCCGGGCAGTTCGCGGCATTCAGCGTGACGCCAAACAGCCCGTACTCGAGATTGAAGCTTTCGATCTGGCCGTTGTAGGTGCAGCCGTCGGTGTCTGACCCCGTGACATCGCCCGCTTCCGTGATGGTGAAGGACGTGGTTTCTGTGCCCTGGTCGGCATTGTCGTATGTGCCTGCAAAGTCGGACGTTTCCATGCAGTAAGGCCGCAAAACGGCATCGTCGTCGGTATCGCTGTAATTGAGCTCAAGGGTGCCGTTGAAAGGCCCTGTGACTGTCAGGTTCATGCCGCTTTCCGGCGTGAAGCTGCCGGCCAGGTCAAGCGACTCGGCGGGGTCCGTTGCGGAGTAAAGCGTGGCGCCGCCTGTCACGGTCGAACCGCTTGCGGCCAGATCACCCGCGATGTAATCCGGGCCGCTATCGAGCAGCGCTCGGACACGCCCGTCCGTGCCGATCAGGAACAGTGTGCCGGACGTCTCGCTGCCATCGTCCAGGGAACCGGCGTAGATGCCCGCCGCCCGGGCAACGCCTGGCGACAGGTCGCCGGGGGAAAGGCATACCGCTCCATCTTCCGAATCGCCCTGCCCGCCCGCGCTGGATAACGCCGAATCCTGCAATGACGAGCGGTAATCGCTGCCGCTGCTACCGCCACACCCAACCTGAGTCAGGACGAGACTGACGCCGAAAACTTGCCATAGCCGGTTCATCTGAATGATCCCTACGTATCGGCGGGCGAAGGCGCGATCACCCATGGTCGCTCTGCGTTCCGCTGTTCAATTACCGATCAATGTAACAGGATGTATCCGGATGGATAGTTTTCAGATGCATATTTTTCAGTGTTTTACAGTCGTTCCTGTGGGTCTGGCCGGCCCATAACGCGGGATCGACAAAAAAGCCGCCCGGCACAACACCGAGCGGCTTTCTTGGAGTTCTGCGTGATCCTCGTGTTTACTTGATCCAGTGTTTGCCCCAGTGAGTGATGTCGTAGCCCTGCTCAAGACTCAATGCGCGGGCGCCGGCGGTGGGTTCCGCTTCCTCGGCGGCCGCGATTTCGTCGTCGATCAGGCGCGTGGACAGGGACAGCCAACTGGTCACGAAAGCGGTCGCATCGGCGTTCACTTCGAAGGCGCGTTCGTCCAGGTTGGTGATGTCGTCGCATTCGGCGTGATAACAGGGGTCGAACGCGACGTCCACGTCGCCGCCGAACTTCGCGGCCTGCTCTTCCGTTTTCAGGACTTCGGCGCCGGTGAACAGGCCGCCAAACGGGATGCCGTCGGTGAAGAACTGGGCATAGTCCGAACGGAAGCTGATCTCCGTACCTTCGGATGGCAGGCCGCGCAGCTCAAAGTATTTCTCGAACAGCGCCTCGGTGGCGGCGGATCCTGGAGGGCCTTCGAGGCCGAAATCCGAGCCGTCCCCGTCGTAGATGAAGTAGCCGAAGTTCGGCGAGGCGATCATGTCGAAATTGAGGTAGACCTTGATTTGTTCCTTGGCCTCATCCGACAGCTGATTGACGTACCAGGTCGAGCCGACCAGACCGGCCTCTTCCGCGCCCCACCAGGCGAACCGCACCTTGTTGCGTGGATACGCCCGCTTCATCTGCAGGGCCATCTCCAGCAGCGCAGCGCTGCCCGAGCCGTTGTCGTTGATGCCGGCGCCCTCGAACACGGAGTCCAGGTGCGCGCCGACCATCACGACGTTATCCCCGTCACCGCGCCGGGTTTCGGTGATGACGTTGTAGGTCTCGGTCTGCTCGCGCACAACGTTCGACACCATATTGAGCTGCAGGTCGGCGGTCTGGGACCAGCTAACCCCGTTGTCATAGGTGGCGAAGAACACCGGGACGTTGCCGGAATACGCTTCGCCCAAAGTGGCGTTGATCAGACCAGTCCGGTCCTCCGTGTTGCCCTGGTTGAAGATGATGACGCCGGTGGCACCGGCGGCCGCAGCGTTTTCGGCCTTGAGGCCGAAGTTGCAGGCGCCCCGTTGCACCAGGGCGATGGATCCGGCCGGGAAGCCTGCGAAGTCTTCCGCCTCGCAGCCGCTGGTCGACGCATTCCCGTCCACGAGCATCAGGTCCACGGGGACGACGGTTCCGCTGACGTCACCGGGCTCGGTCTGGGATAGATAGGTGAAGTCCTCGTTCCAGACGTAAGTCTGTGGCGCTGGAGCCAGCGCGGCCAGTTCGCCTTCGGCAACCGGATAAAAGGCGGTGAACGGGAAGGTCTGTACCGTGACGTCATAGCCGGCGCTTTCCAGGGTCGTCCGCACGTAGTCCACCGTCGCGTCGTAGCCTGGCAGGCCGGCGGCCCGATTGCCGTCGTTGGCCTGGGCGATGGCGTAGAACATGTCCTGGTGGTGCATCATGTTCTCAACCCGCATGCAGCGCGGCAGCCCCAAAGGCGTGCTGTTCAGGATGCCCGCACGGCATTCAAAGGGGCTCAGGTGGTCGGGACTCCAGAAGCGGTCAAGGAGATCGTCGGTCGATGTCTGTGTCGTCGGTGCAGCGGAAACGGATAAGGATATGGCCAGAGCCCCAATGCCAGGGGCCAGCTTTGATAATGCCGAAGTCATTGTTATGCCTCCAATCCTGGGAGTTTTGTCTGGCGGGACAGCACACGGCCGCCCTGCCGTGCCAACACCACTGCGTCCTTCGGTGTCGATAAAAGCGTAGACCGGGATTCGAAATGCGTAAAAAATGTTCAGGAATTGATGAGCATCGTGTCTCAGGGCGATGCCAGGGCCATCGCGCGGGGACGCGGTTTGACGGCTGTGGTACTGTCTCCGCCATAGTCTTTGAAGGAAAGGAACATGCAGTCGACGATCGAACTTGCCGAGAAATTGCCCAAGGCGGAACTCCATCTGCACATCGAGGGCAGCCTGGAACCGGAAATGATGTTTGCCCTGGCCGAACGCAATGGCGTGACGCTCCCCTACGCCGACGTCGAGGCCGTGCGACAGGCCTACCAGTTCAATAACCTGCAGGAGTTCCTGGACCTTTACTACGCGGGCATGTCCGTACTGCTCAAGGAGCAGGATTTCTACGACCTGACCTGGGCCTACCTGGAACACTGTCACCAGGACAACGTGATCCACACCGAAATCTTCTTCGATCCCCAGGCTCACCTGGAGCGTGGCGTCGATTTCGACACCCAGTTCAACGGCATCTACCGGGCCTTGTGCGATGGCCGCGACAAACTGGGCATCACGTTCCGGTTGATTCTGTCGTTCCTGCGCCATTTGAGCGAAGACAGCGCGTTCGAGACCCTGGAACTCGCCACGCCCTACCTGGACCGGATCGACGGCGTGGGGCTGGATTCCTCGGAAATGGGCCACCCGCCGGAGAAATTCGAACGGGTTTTCCGCAAGTGCCGTGAGCTGGGCCTGCGCATCACCGCCCACGCGGGCGAGGAAGGCCCGCCGGATTACGTGTGGCAGGCGATCCGACAGCTGGAAATCCAGCGCATCGACCACGGCAACCGGGCCCTGGAAGACGAGGCGCTGACGCAGCTGATCGCGGAGAAAGGCCTGACGCTGACCGTGTGTCCGCTCTCCAACCTGCGCCTGTGTGTGGTGGACGACCTGGCCGACCATCCGCTGCCGACCATGTTTGAAAAAGGCCTCCACGTCACCTTGAATTCAGATGATCCCGCTTACTTTGGTGGCTACGTCAACGCCAATTTCCGGGCGATGATCGAGCAGGCGGGCCTGACCCGCGACCAGGTCATTACCCTGGCGCGCAACAGCATCGAAGGCAGTTGGCTGGACGACGCTGACAAACGGGCCGCCCTCACCCGTATCGATAGCGTCTGCGCCGAAGCCTGACGCCCACGACAGTGCGCCGGTGATTCCGGCGCCATACCAGGGAACGGACGCACATGACGGACTGGCTGATTGCGAACCCCGCGGCTGGCGATGGCCAGCGCGGCGCCGATTTCTGGTGCGAGCACCTGGCACGGGTCGGCATTGAACAGCCCGAGGTATGTGACCTGGATAACCAGGCGTGGGTCGAACGGGTCAGCGCCGATGACCGCGTCCTGGCCGCCGGCGGCGATGGCTCGGTGAACGCCGCCGCGCAGATCTGTCTCCGCACCGGTGCGAGTCTGGGCATCCTGCCGTCCGGCACGGCCAACGACTTCGCCCGCAACCTGCAACTGCCGGAATCGCCGGAGGCCCAGTGCGAATTGATCGCCAGCGGCGAAACCCGGCTGGTGGACGCGGCCGAAATGGCGCGCTCGGGAATCTTTCTGAACGTGGCCCACGTCGGGCTGGGAACCTGGCCGGTGCGGGATTCCTCAAAGCAGGCCAAACGTTTCCTGGGTCGTTTCAGCTACGCCGCCACGTTGCTGGGACGAGCCATGGACAAGCGCGGTTTTCGCGCCGTGATCGAGTGCGAGAGCGGCAAGGTCATGGGGCGCTGGTTGTCCGTCGCCATCGCCACCGGCGCGTTCTTCGGCGGAGGTTCGAGTATTCCGGATGCGTCGGCGGACGATGGCCAACTGGATATCGTCGCGGTCAAACCCCGCTCGCTCTGGAAACTGTTCCTGGCCTTCCTCTGCGTGCGCCTGTTAAGACGCTCTCCCAACCAGACCGAAACCATCGTCCACCTCAAGAGCCCCTGGTGCGAGCTGCGCACGCGCAAGCCCAAGACCGTCACCGCAGACGGGGAAGTCGTGGGCAAGACGCCGCTGTCGATCCGCTGCCGGCCGTCCTGTCTGCGGGTCTGCTGTCATCAGGTGGTTCACACCTGAGCGCCCCGGTGTGAGCAGGCCGATCGCCCACGCAGAGCGCAACAAATTGAAACGAAAGGCCTTCCAGTCTCAAATTTGCTAGACTCAGGCGGCTTTACGAGTCGTCGGTTAAAGTTTGACCGCCGTATAATGAATTTGAACCCCTGCTGGATGGAGGAACGGATGATGAAAAACAGGGACCGTCTGCTGATTGGCGCGGCCGTTTCACTGCTGCTGGCAGGCTGTGCAAGCACAGACGGCATTACCGTCAAAGGGGCCACCGATGACCTGGAAGACCGGGTGCTGGTGACCTCGCAACTCTACGACGAGCCGTATACCGGCTTCCCGTCACCGACGGATTACTATTTCCAGGCGGCCATCGACAAGCAGTCCGGTGACAAGCTCTACGTCCTGCAACTGGCGGTGAATGCCGAGAATTGGCGCCGCTGGGATGAGGTGCAGTTCAGTCGCGACGGCCAGACCGTCACGCTGCCTGTGAACTGGCAAAATCAGGACATGACCTGCAACGACTACGGCTGTGCCTATGCCGAACTCGGCGTGGCCGGTATCGATGAACCGACCCTGCGCTACATTGCCGGCCAGTCCGAGCCGGTCAAGCTGGTGATGCGTTCATCCCGGATCGACGACACCCTGACGCTGGAAGTCAATCCGCGGGAGGCCCAGGCGTTTCTCAAGGAAACCGATCAGCTGCCGATTTAGTTTCAATCAAGGAAGCCACCGACCGACTGAATAATAGCCGGACTTCCGGCTTCAGAGACCCAGACGGCCAACGCCGTCCGGGTCTGTCCCGCGTCAGGAACTTCCGGCAGGCGCAGTGTCCAGGGAGCCATTCCGTCGGCCGTCAACAGCTCCAGCACAACGAAGTCGTGGGTCAGTGTGCGACCTTCGTTCTCTCCCGCCTTCACCGGGGTTTCGATACCCATTCCCAGATACGCCGCATGCAGGGTCAGCGCCTTACCGTTGCCGTCGAAAGACGCCGTCAGTCGCCGGTCCGCGTCGAGTGACGCCTGGAGGATGCCCACGCGCCCGGGCTCAGAGCTCCAGTTCTCGGCGCCGCGGAACCAGGCGCGCCACTCGCGGCTGTTGATCACGATGCCCGGGGTATAGACCTGGCTGACGGCGCCGCTGCGCACATAAGTGCGTTGACGTTCGGAGAAGGCGGCATCCGCCAGTCGGTCTTTCCATCCGAGCTGATCCCAGTAGTCGACGTGGAAAGCCAGCGGAATGAAATCGGAAAACAGGCCCGGGCGCTCTGCGAGAGATCGCAGCCAAAGGTCGGCCGGCGGACAGCTGCTGCAGCCTTCCGACGTGAACAGCTCCACCGTATCGGTGGCGGTGGCCCGGCTCTGCCAGGATCGGGTCGCCTCGGCAAAGGCGTCCCCGGCCATGGCGACGAGAAGCAACCCGTACAGGGATTGTCGGAACATGCTCGATTCTCCCGCTGCTTTTTGAGCGTTGGAACGCCTCGGAGCCGCTGGGTTCCGCAGGCCATCGGTCCGGTGAGCAAATTCTGCAGGCAAGTCCGGCATTCCTTGCTTAGGATTATCGCTGTATTCGCCTTTTTACGGAGACCCGGGTACCCTTGCGCGCAGCACGCCCGATGTCACAGGAATGACGTTGTCCTGAATGAAAAACCTAGCGCCCGTTACGTTCATTGTCAGCATCATGCTGGTGCTTCTGAGCATCTTCATGAGCATTCCGGCGATCGCCTTTGGAAATAGCGCCTCTTCCAACGCCGAAGCCTTCAGCTATCCCGCGGCTGGTATCTTCGCGGCCGCCCTGCTCGGCCTGCTTGCCACCCGACGCCAGTCCCATCGTCTGCAGCCGCGCTATATGTTCCTGCTGACGGTCAGCAGCTGGCTGATCATTTCCCTGCTGTGCGCCCTGCCCCTGTACCTGAGCGATCTGCGTCTTTCCATGACCGACGCGGTATTCGAGAGCTTCTCCGGGATCACCACCACCGGCTCGACCGTTCTCAGCGGCCTCGACGCTATGGCGCCGGACATTCTGCTGTGGCGGTCGATCATCCAGTGGATTGGCGGCATCGGCATCATCGGCATGTTCGTCGCGGTCCTGCCGTTCCTGGGGATCGGCGGGATGCGGCTGTTTGCCACCGAGTCGTCGGAGTGGACCGAGAAAGCCCTGCCGCGCATGAAGAGCCTGAGTCGCGGCCTGCTGTTCGTTTACTGCGCGCTGACGGTTGTCTGCGCACTGGTTTACTGGTCGTCGGGCATGGATCTGTTCAACGCCATCAACCACGCCTTCACCACCATCTCCACCGGCGGTTACTCCACGTCGGACAGCTCCATGGGACAGTTTGATTCCAACCTCATCCTGCTGGAATCGTCGCTGTTCATGGCCCTGGGCGCCATGCCCTTTTTCCTGTTCGTGCGCGAGCTGCACGGTCAGCACGGGGTGTTGCTGAAAGACCAGCAGGTTCGCGCGTTCGTGGGGTTGCTGGTGGCGGCCGCCCTGATCATGACGCTCTACCGGCTGTGGCTGCACGAAGATCATCCGCTGGACCTGTTCGTCTCGGCGCTGTTCAACGTGACGTCCATCGTCACCACCACCGGCTACGCCTCGGAGGACTACCTGCTGTGGGGGCCGTTCACCAGCGTGGCGTTTTTCTTCCTGACGTTCGTCGGGGGCTGTTCCGGTTCCACCAGTGGCGGGATGAAGATCTTCCGCTTCCAGTTGTCGTTCATGGTGCTGCGTGAACAGTTTCGCCGGTTGTTGCATCCGCGTGCGGTGCTGACCCGCAACTTCAACGGCCGGGCGGTCAGCGACGAGATCATCGCCTCGATGATCGCCTACGTGTTCGTGTTCCTGGTGTGCATGGCGATCATGACGCTGAGCCTGTCACTGATGAACATTGATCTGACCACCAGTCTGACGGCGTCGATTACCGCGTTAACCAACGTCGGTCCGGGGCTGGGCACGCTGATCGGCCCGGCGGGTAATTTTGCCAGTCTGCCGGATGCGGCCAAGTGGATTCTCAGTGCGGGGATGATTCTGGGGCGGCTGGAACTGCTGAGCGTGATTATCCTGTTCTCACCCGCCTTCTGGCGCACCTGAGCCCGACGACGCGGCCGGGCTGGTTGCGCTGGGCGGGGAGGATTCGGGAGAGGCCCCGTCGCCCACCCGCATCAGGGCGGAGACGGCCATGATGGCCAGGGCGGCAATGGTGACGCGGACGATCAACGTCTGTGTCGTGATGCGCCGCCCCCGCCTGCGGCGACCGAAGAACATCAGCCCAGTTGCAGTTGTCGGGTGATGAACTGGCCGATATCGAGGATTTCCTCCAGGCAGACGCTGTGGTCCATCGGATAGGTCTCATAGCTGGCGCCGTACCCCATCGCCTGCAAGGTCTCGTAGCTCTTGCGCCCCAGGCTCTCCGGTACCATCGGGTCGTGGGTGCCGTGGTAAATGCGGATCGGGGTGGCGCGATTGGCCTCGGATGGCTGGATCGATGAGGCGGTCGCGAAGTAGGTGGACAGCGCCAGGATGCCGCCCAGGCGCTCCGCGTAAGTCAGCCCCACTTCGTAGGCCACCGCGCCACCCTGGGAGAAGCCGGCCACGATGATGCGCTGGCTGTCGATGCCCCGGTCTTTTTCCTGCTCGATCAGCTCCACAATCGCCTCGGCGGACTGGCGCAGCTGCTTCTCGTCCACGGTCCGCTCGATGTCCATGGCCATGATGTCGTACCACGCGGGCATGCTCATGCCGCCGTTGATGGTGACCGGCAGGTTGGGCGCGTGGGGGAAAATGAAGCGGATCCGGGCGTTTTCGGGCAAACGCAGCTCCGGCACCACCGGCTCGAAATCGTGACCGCTGGCGCCCAGGCCATGCAGCCAGATGACGGCCGCATCGGGATTGGATTGGGTTTCGAGTTCGATGGTCTTCAGTGTGGTCACAGGCACCTCAGCGTTGTTGGGTCAGCAAGCGCACATCCCCGATGCGCAACGGCATCCGGATGCCGTTCAATGGCCGGGATTGTAACGGATCCAGTGCCAGGTCTCATCCGCCTCGTTGGGAACCGGGTGTTCCAGTCGACTTTCCCGGACGTGGCGGATCAGGGCCGGCAGGAACATCAGGAAGTGGATTTCCAGGGCATCATGATGCGCCCGGATTTCCTCGATGACGCCGGCGAATTCGTTCTTGAAGCGCACCCGCTGGGCAATCCGGTCCAGGGCAAAACCGACCTGCTCCAGATCCGCGTAGGCGCCGAACCAGTCCTGATCGACGATGCGCTCAACCACATCCGCCATGGGCTCGGGCATCATCTCCAGGCCGTCCTCAAGGTCATCGTAGGCGTCATCGACAAACTGATCGAACGGGATGGCCGCGAACGCCGACCAGTGGCGGATCAGGAAATGATCATAGAGCACATCGAGGGCAATCCCCGCAAAGCGCCGCCGTTTGGCGGAGAACAGCGCCTTGGAAGCGCGCACTTCCGGATGCTGGTCGGTGAAGCGATCGACGCTCCAGTGGTTCCGCAGCCCCTGGTGCACGGGCTCCGGCAACGCATCGAAGGAAACCCCGCGGGCGAAGTCCCCCAGGAGGTTGCCAACGCGTGACGGCACGGTGGGCTGGGCCAGGAACAGGTGCGACAGATGATTCATGGTGCGTTACGACCGCTCGGATTCGGTGGTGGCTTTGAGCATACTCGTGACCGGGTTCGCGTACATTGCCAGCAGGAACGGATGCAGGGCCGCATCGGCGCTCTCCAGCCGGCGCTCCAGCTCGGCACGGGCGGCTTCGATGTCGGCCGGTGAATAGGCTTCTGCGGTTTCGATCGTTTCCGGCATCGCCGGTTCCGTCTGATGGCTCAGACGATGGGTCTGGCTCATCTCGTATGCGATGAGGTTAGACGCGTGCAGGTGATAGTGCCGGTGCATTTCGGCATCGATGCGCTCGGCCAGCTCCTTGGGCGTGTCTGCGGCGTCGGTAATCGGGGTGCCGAAGTGCACGTGGACGTGCCCCTTGAATCCGGTCAGCCCCAGCATGATCTGGTCGGTGTCCTCGTTCGCGTGCTTCTGGTAGGCGCCGGTGCGGGCGCGTTCCTCCAGCTCGTGGGCCTTGGGCACGTCGCAGGGGTCGTATTCGTAGGCGATGGACACCGGCACGATGCGTAGCTCGTTCATGCACTCGGCGAAGCTCTTGCCGGTTTTCTTCTGGCTCATGTAGAACATTTTGACGATCGCCGGGTCGGTCAGGTCCAGTCCATCCTTGGCGCGCCCCTCGCGCTGGGCGATCCAGATGCTCTGGTTGTCCTCGATCGAGTGATGGATGAACGCCGACAGCGTCTGGTAGGTATCACGCATCTCCCTCGGGCTCGACATGTTGCGCTTGACCACGAAACTCTTGTTCAACCGCATCATCTCGGCGAACAGGCGGTTTTGCAGCAGGTTGTCGCCGATGGCGATGCGCGTGGTGCGCATGCCGTTTCCGTGCAGCAGGTAGTTGACGATCATCGGGTCGAACACGATGTCCCGGTGATTGGAGATAAACAGGTACGCCTTGTCCCACTCCAGTTTGTCCAGGCCGGTCTGGGTGACGTGGGTGGTGGTTTTCTCCACCAGTTGCTCGGCGAACGGATAAAGCCGGTTCTGCACGCCATCGATGGTGTCGGCATCGCCGAAGTGACGCAGCAGCCAGCGGCGGATCCATTGGCGCATCAGGCCCGGTGCGATCCGGTTGAATGTGGGCGCCTTGAGGCGGCCGATCAGTTCCAGGAATTCCCGGTCATTGACCAAACGGTCCAGAGCGCTCCGGGTCTCTTCATCCCGGTAGGGCCGAATTGAATCAAAATCCTGCATGGTGTCCTTAACTTGGAAGCCTTTACTGGGCGGGTGTCGGCGCTGCCGAATGTTATTGGCGTTTAACGCGGCATTGTAGCGCGTCATGACGCGGGGCGCATTGTACCTTGCTCGCGGCTAAGAAAAAGGTCACGACTCTGGTATCCTTGCCCGCTGAATTCATCCGCCCCGAAGCGCCTCTATGACCCTCACGGACACGCCGCCCACCACCGACACCCACAACCTGATGGATCGAGCCCGTGAGGTGTTGCATGACATCTTCGGCTTCGAAACGTTCCGTCCGCTGCAGGGCGACGTGGTGGAAGCGCTCGTAGGTGGCGAAGACGCACTGGTCCTGATGCCGACCGGCGGCGGCAAATCCCTGTGCTATCAGGTGCCGGCGATTGTCCGGCCTGGCGTCGGCGTGGTGATCTCGCCGCTGATTGCCCTCATGCAGGACCAAGTGGCGGCGCTCAACCAGCTGGGCGTGCGCGCGGCGTTTCTCAACTCCACACAATGGCCGGACGAGGCCCGCGACATCGAGAATGCGTTGGTGCGCGGTGAACTGGATCTGCTCTATTGCGCGCCCGAGCGCCTGATGCAGCCGCGTATGCAACAGCTGCTGCACGAGGCGCCGATCTCACTGTTCGCCATCGATGAAGCCCACTGCGTGTCGCAATGGGGGCATGATTTCCGGGAAGATTACCTCAGCCTGGACATGCTGGAGCGGGAATACCCCTCCATTCCCCGCATCGCGCTGACGGCCACGGCCGACGAGCGCACCCGTCGTGAGATTGCCGAACGCCTTCACCTGACCGGTGCACAGCGCTTCATCAGCAGTTTCGATCGTCCCAACATCCAATACCGAATCGCGCAGAAAGATAACGCCAACAAACAGTTGCTGGCGTTTATTGAGGAGGAGCATAAAGGCGACTCCGGCATCGTCTACTGCCTGTCGCGCAATAAAGTGGAAGCGACGGCGAAGATGCTGAGCGACAAGGGCTACATGGCTCTGCCCTACCACGCCGGTTTGCCCGCGGATACGCGCGCCTCGCATCAGGAACGCTTCCTGCGTGAGGACGGCGTGATCGTGGTGGCCACCATCGCTTTCGGGATGGGGATCGACAAGCCGGACGTGCGATTCGTCGCCCACCTGGATTTGCCCAAGAGCATCGAGGCCTACTATCAGGAAACCGGTCGGGCCGGTCGCGACGGCGCGCCGTCCAATGCCTGGATGGTGTACGGCCTGCAGGACGTGATCAAGTTGCGCCAGATGCTGGAGGGCTCCCCCGGCAGCGACCAGTTCAAGCGCGTCGAACGCCAGAAGCTCGACGCGATGCTCGGCCTGTGCGAAGTCACCAGTTGCCGGCGTCAATCGCTGTTGCGTTACTTTGGCGACGAGCTGGAGCAGCCCTGCGGCAATTGCGATACCTGCCTGGAGCCGCCCCAGACCTGGGATGGCACGGTCGCCGTCCAGAAGGCCCTGTCCTGTGTCTTCCGCACTGGCCAGCGGTACGGAGTCAACTACCTGATCGACGTGCTGCGCGGCGCGGACAACGAGCGCATCCGCAGCCAGGGCCATGACAGGGTCAGCACCTTCGGCATCGGCGAAGATCTGTCCGCGCAGCAATGGAAGAGCGTCTTCCGGCAGCTGGTCGCCAACGGTTCGCTGCAGGCGGACCCGGAAGGCTACGGCGCGCTCAGCCTCACCGAGTCCGCCCGCCCCCTGCTGCGTGGCGAAGAGACCGTCTGGCTGCGCAAGGACCCCGAGCGCAAGCGCCGCAGCAAGAGCGGCGGTGGCAGCCGGCGTGAAGTCGCGGTCAGTGACCCGGCCGGCTGGGACGCACTGCGCGCCCGCCGCAAGGAGCTGGCGGACCAGCAGGGCGTGCCGCCCTACGTGATCTTCCACGACGCCACGCTGCTGGCCATGCTGGAGCACAAGCCCAGGGACATTGAAGCCATGGGCGAGATCAACGGCGTCGGCGCCGCCAAGCTGGAGAAGTACGGGCAGGCGTTCCTGGAAGTGATCAGAACGCTGGACTAAGCGCGCTGCGCGCCCGGAGTGTGAAGGTGGCGAAGGTGGCGGCGGATGTGAAGGTGGTTTCAGTCATGTAGCGGACGCTTTCGCTTCCGAGCCGCCCAGAGGGCGGCCTGGCGCTCATTTGGCCCTTACACCTATGAGGCCGGAGCCTCGAATCCCTTCTTCCGCAACCGGTACTGCGCCAGCGAACGCGCCACGTCGCTGCCGGTACGGTCACGCATGATGCCTTCCAGGGTAAACGCCGCCCTGCCCGTTTCGTCGGCTTCCTGCCGAATCCGCTCGCGGGTTTTCCCGTCCATGTGCAATTCGATGGTCACGTCCGAATTGGCCGGCTCCAGGAATTCCAGCGTCATCTCCTTGAGGATGGGAACGTAGTCCGGCCCCAGGTCGAACAGGGTCAGCACACCGCCGGGAATTTCCGCCACCAGGAAATAGGCACCCGCATAGAGGGAACCGAAGTGGTTGCGGTTGCCCTTGATGGCAATGGAAGCGCGCACATAACCGGGGCGCACCTCTTCCACCCGGAATCGATTGCGTGGGGCGAACGGAATGGCCATGCCGACCAGCCGGTTCACGAGCCGGAAGCCGCCCTCCCGTTGCAGCCGCGTCAAAGGCTGGTCCCAGCCTGCTTCGGGGTCCAGTCCGGCCAACCAGTCTCCGGTCAGGCCAATCAGGCGGTCTTTCAGACTCATGTCGGTATCCTTTCAGCGTATCCGGGGAAAGCGTCACAGATTGTTGGTTGCTCGGCAAGATTTGTCAGGATTTTATGTTTCCCGCCCCTTCCCGGGCGCGTCAGGGTCTACACTGGGACATGTCGTACAGCATAGGATGTGCCGTGTGTTGCGATTCGGATCAGTCGCCGGTCGAACCGACGTCGTCAGACACGCTCTGAAGCAGGCGGGGGCGTTTGTTGTCCTGTGTTGGGTAAGCGGTGCCCTATACGCCTCCGGATCGCCCTCTCCCACCGCAGACGAAGACGCTCAGGACGTTCTCCTCTGGTACCGCAATTACGACAGCCCGGCGATTCGAGGCCTGCTGGAACTGGCGTTGAACAAAACGCCGGAGTACGGCCCCTATTACCTTGTCCGCAGCCAGGAAATGAACCAGGGGCGCGCCCTGAGAGAGATGGCGCGCGACAACCGGAAGGCCGTCCAGGTGGCCAATGTCGCCACGACGCCGGACCGCGAGGACAACATGCTCGCGGTTCAGATCCCTATTGATGGCGGCCTGTTGGGATACCGCGTCTGCGTCACCACACCGCAGATGCTGGATCGCTTCGAGGGCGTGGAACGGCTGGCGGATGTCCGCGAGCGCCACATCCGCTTCGGCCAGGGGCGTCATTGGCCGGATATCCGTGTGCTGGAAGCGAACGGCCTCGACGTGGTCACCCACACCCGCTTCGAGACCCTGTTCGAGATGCTCGACAGCGGTCGGTTTGAGTGCTTCGCGCGGGGTGTCAGCGAAGTGGTCTACGACCTGAAGCTCCAGAAAGACCCGCGCTTCGTCGTAGAGCCGACCCTGATGTTCACCTACACCATGCCGTCCTATTTCTTTGTCGGCAGCGGCGATTATCCCCTGGCGGTGCGCATTCAGCTCGGCCTGGAACGCTCCATTGCCGACGGCAGCTTCGTGGAATACCTCAACCGCTACTTCACCGAACCCCTGGAGGCCCTCAACCTGACCGGGCGGCGGGTCTTTCACCTGGGGAATCCCTGGCTGCCAGGTGGCACCTACGGCATCAGCAAGGACGTGCTGCAGAAAATGAAGGTCCAGATCCAGCTGGGTGACACCCGGTCGCCGGATCTGGAGCCCTGATGGCCGCCGTTGCGCGACCACCCGGGCAGGTTCACGTTCACACGACGAAACGCGCCACGTTGTCGTGGAGCTTGCCGCCGATGTCGTCGATCTTGCCGCTGTAGACATCGTTCTCCGAGGCTGCGGCGGCGGCCTCCTGGCCCTGATCGGCGATGCGGTTGATCGAGGCGTTCAGTTCCTCAGTGACCGATGTCTGCTCTTCCGAAGCGGTGGCGATCTGGGTCGTCATGTTGCTGATGGCGGTAATCGCCTCGGCGATGCGGTTGAGGGAATCCATGGCGTCCTGGGCCTTCTCCATGGACACGTTGGAAACCGCACGGGATTCCTGCATCACGTTGACCGCGTTGCTGGCGCCCCTCTGCAGCCGCTCGATCATACTATTGATCTCTTCGGTGCTGTCGTGGGTCCGGCGCGCCAGATTGCGTACCTCGTCGGCCACCACCGCGAAGCCACGACCGGCCTCGCCCGCCCTGGCCGCCTCAATGGCGGCGTTGAGCGCCAGCAGGTTGGTCTGTTCCGCCACGTCCTGAATCACTTCCAGGATCGTGTTGATCTGGGTAACGTCCTGGCCCAGGGTCTCCACCGCTTCGGCCGCGGAACCGATTTCCGTGGCCAGGCGCTCCACCGCGTCGCGGGACGCCTTGACGGTTTCCTGGGTTTCCTGCGCGTCCCGGTCGGCATTGCCGGACGCATCCGCCGTTTGCTGGGCGTTCTGGGCGATCTCGTTGGCGGCGGCAGACATCTCGTTGATGGCCGTGGCCACCATGTCGATTTCCGTCTGCTGCCCTTCCACGCTCGAGCGGCTGGCGCCGGCGGTCTGCTTCAGCGAGCCCACCGCGTCCCGGAGTTCGACGGCGCCACGTTGCACATCCCGGACGACGTCCTGCACGTTGCTGATAAAGGCGTTGAAATTCTCGGCGGTCTGCCCGAACTCGTCCTGGCTGCTTACCTCCAGCCGACGGGTCAGGTCCGCCTCCCCGCTGGCGATATCCTGCATGGCATCGCGCAGATTGCGCACCGGCTTCATCAGCAGGCGTACCGCCACGTTGAGCAGGATCAGGGTCACCACGATCCCGACCACGGCGACGATAATCCCGGTGATCCGTGCGCTGTGTACCGGCGCCATGATCTTGTCCTCATTGGCCACCGTGCCCAGGTACCAGTCGACGCCCTTGGCGTCGGCGATGGAATGGAAACTCACTCGCCAGTCGGCGTCGTTGAAGTGGTAAAGATGCGTGGATCCGTCCAGGCGCGGTTTTTCGCCGATCAATGCCTGGACGTTCTTGCCGACCCGCTCGCGGTTCGGGTGGTAGAGCACCTTGCCGTCGGCATTGATCAGAACGGCGTAACCGGTGTCCGCCAGGGTCACGGCGGACAGCAGCTCATCCACCGTTTCCAGGGTGATGATGCCGGCGGCGACGCCTTTGTAGGGGCCGGATTTGATGGGCGCCACCGGGGAGATGATGCCCTTGCCGGTACCGGCGTCCAGGAAGACTTCGGTGAACGTCGGGCCGCTGGCGCTCATGCCGGCCTTGTACCAGGGGCGCGTACGCGGATCGTAGCCGTCCGGCAGCATGGCGGACAATTCCCTGGTGGCCTGCAGGCTGTAGCCGTCCGCACGGCCAATGGAGATGTCCTTGAAGCCACCGCCGAGGGACGCGGTGTGCAGGATTGCCCGGGCCTGTTCCTCGGTGTCCGCGCCGGACAGGTTACGCGCGGCCCCTTCGACCATCGCGAGGCGGCTGTTGAGCCATTCGGAAATGCTGGCCTGGGTCTGGGCGATGGAGTCATCCACCAGGGCGTCGACATAGGTTTCCGTCGTCGAACTCAGGCGTCGATCGCCGAGAATGGCGTACACGCTGATAACGAGGATGAACAGAACGGCGACAGCCGTCAGCAGCTTTTGCCCGAATGACATACTGCGCATCGATTGAACTCTCCTGGTCGAAGTAACCGGCCCGCACCGAACGGTCGCGCGGAGGGGCTTTCCGGAATCATTGTGGTTGTCGGTGGGCTCGGCAGGCCCTGTGGTACTTATCGGCCTGAGGGCCCGGGACTTAAGCCCAGTCTGGTTGGATTGTTTCCCGGCCTGTCAAAGCGACGACCGGCAGGAGGCATGAACCTCGCGCCGGTCGTCCGATGCCCTGCGCATTGCTCTAGACGTTGAAGCGCTCGACGTTGCCGTGCAAGTGCTGGCCGATGTCATCGATCTTGCCGCTGTAGACGTCGTTCTCGGAGGCTGCCGCCGCGGCCTCCTGGCCCTGGTCCGCGATGCGGTTGATCGAGGCGTTCAGCTCCTCGGTGACCGATGTCTGCTCTTCCGAAGCGGTGGCGATCTGGGTGGTCATGTTGCTGATCGCGGTGATGGCCTCGGCGATGCGGTTGAGGGAATCCATGGCGTCCTGGGCCTTCTCCATGGACACGTTGGACACCGCGCGGGATTCCTGCATCACGTTGACGGCGTTATCCGCGCCCTTCTGCAGCCGCTCGATCATGCTGTTGATCTCTTCGGTGCTGTCGTGGGTCCGGCGCGCCAGGTTGCGCACTTCGTCGGCCACCACCGCGAAACCGCGGCCGGCGTCGCCCGCCCGGGCCGCTTCGATGGCCGCGTTGAGCGCCAGCAGGTTGGTTTGCTCGGCGACGTCCTGGATTACCTCCAGAATGGTGTTGATCTGGGTGACGTCCTTACCGAGGGTTTCCACGGCTTCGGCTGCCGAGGCGATCTCCGTGGCCAGGCGTTCCACCGCATCGCGGGAGGCCTTGACGGTTTCCTGGGTCGCCTGGGCGTCCTGGTCGGCGGTGGTCGAGGCGTCGGCGGTCTGTTGCGCGTTCTGAGCGATTTCGTTGGCGGCGGCGGACATCTCGTTGATGGCCGTGGCCACCATGTCGATTTCCGTCTGCTGACCTTCCACGCTCGAGCGACTGGCGCCGGCGGTCTGCTTCAGCGACCCCACGGCATCGCGCAGTTCGATCGCGCCACGTTGCACGTCCCGGACAACGTCCTGCACGTTGCTGATAAAGGCGTTGAAGTTCTCGGCGGTCTGGCCGAACTCGTCCTGGCTGCTCACCTCCAGCCGACGGGTCAGGTCCGCGTCGCCGCTGGCGATGTCCTGCATGGCATCGCGCAGGTTGCGCACCGGCTTCATCAGCAGGCGCACCGCCACATTAAGCAGGATCAGCGTCACGATGATGCCGATCACCGCGACGATGGAGCCGGCGATGCGCGCTTCCTGCACCGGCGCCATGATCTTGTCTTCGTTGGCCAGGGTGCCCAGGTACCACTCCACGCCGCGGGCGTCGTCGATGGCGTGGAAACTGGTGCGCCATTCCGCGTCATTGAATTCGTAGTGATGGGTGGACCCGTCGAGTTGGGGCCGATCGCCGATCAGTTCCTCGATGTTCTTGCCGACCAGCTCGCGATCCGGATGGTAGAGAATCTTGCCTTCCCGCGTGATCAGGGTGGCATAGCCGGTATCGGCCAGGGTTAGCGTGGACAGCAGGCGGTCGATGGTGGCCAGGGTGATGTCACCGCCGACCACGCCCTGATAGGTGCCCGATGTCACCGGCGCCACAGTGGAAATGATGAGGTTACCGCTGCTGGCGTCCTGGTACGGCTCGGTGAACGTGGCCCGCCCGCCGGTGGAATTGGCCAGCTTGTACCAGGGGCGGACACGGGGATCGTAGTCGTCGGGCAGCGTCGCCTGCGCCTTGGCGGTGGGCATCAGCATGTAACCGTCGGCCCGGCCCACGTAGACGTTCTCGAACCCGCCGCCCTGCGTGGCCGCCTGCAAGACCGCACGCGCCTGGTTTTCCTGACTCATGGGAGCCAGGCCGCGGGCCGCACCCTCGGTGATATCCAGACGGCTGTTCAGCCATTCCGCGATACTGGCCGTGCTCTGGGCCACCGAGTCGTCGACCAGGGCATCAACGTAGGTTTCCGTGGTACCGATCAGACGCCGGTCGCCCATGACGGCGTAAACACTGATCACCAGGATGAAAAGGACCGCGACGGCGGCTAACAGCTTTTGCCCGAATGACATACTGCGCATGAACGGGGTTCTCCCATGGACTATCGAGTGGGTCGCACGCCGTCGTTTGTTCTTTATCGGGAGTTATAGGACGGCCCAGCCTGCAACAGGTGTTATAGGTGTTACCCGTTAAGATCGGCCGAATGGATGAGAACTTTAGCGATCACAGTAGTGACAGAATGTAACGGGCTGCAGACCGCAGGCTGTCGGATGCCTCCCAGCCAGAGAGTCGGGAGACTGGAGAGGCAGCGTCCCAGCCCCTAAAATAGAGTCCAGGCAAGCCATCCGGCATGGGACATAGAATGCGTTATTCCACACAGGCCGTTCGAGAGCATGAACGCTTCGACTACTGGCAGGATGCGGTTGGTCGCACGTATCGGCAAACCATCAATCAGCAGTTAAGTCACGGTCCGTTTGATGGCTATCTCGAGGCGCGAGATTTCGGCCCGGGCTCAATCACACGAATCCAGTCCCGGCCCGTTGACTACTCCAATCACCTGGATGATGCCGGTGATGGACAGTACTTCGTTTCCCTGTCGTTCTGCGATAAGGCTCTGGTCAGCCAGCGCGGCCTCGACGCCATCCAGAACGCCGGCGATCTCGTGGTTCTGGACAGCGCCCAGCCCTACCACTATCAGTTTCCAGCCGGTGATGATCAGGTGGTGCTCACGGTTCCCCGGGGCGTGATGAGGCACCACATTCCGCATATCGAGGATCTGCTGGGGCAGCCACTCAGTGGACAGACGCCGCTGGGGCGCCTGTCCGGAAGCATGCTGGCTGAGGCCTGGAACCTTGAGGACGCCTTGCAGCGGTCCGGCGGACGCCTCCTGCCCTCGGTTCTGGACGTGCTTTCTACCGCGCTTGATGGCGCCAGTAGCGGTGATACGCTGCGCCGGGACAGGGTCCCGCTTGAGCGCGTTCAGCACTTCCTGCAAGGTAGCCTCGAAGATAGCACGCTGACGATCGCCACAATCGCCAGGGAAACCCACCTATCGCCCCGCTCCCTGAACCGGCTCTTTGCCCGTCAGGGCACGACCGTGATGCGCTGGCTACTGGAACGACGACTTGAAGCCAGCTACCGTGGTCTGCAACGGAATCAGTTCTCCAGTGTCAGCGAAGCCGCCATGAGCTGTGGCTTTATCAATCTTTCCCATTTCAGCCGGGCGTTCAAAAAAGCCTACGGTTTCTCTCCGCAAACCCTTATTTCCCGCAACTAGGCGGTCCGAGCAAAGCGGTTGGCGCCGTCAGCACAGCAGCCGGCACCCATCCGTCGCATCATCTTCGCGTGAATTCAACAGGGCCGACCAAAGTCCTGTTTCCACGGGAACGCGAAGGAGAACTCATGAAAGCAATTGTCGTTGCAGAATTTGGCGAAGCGGCGCCTTTGGCGGTCGAAGAACGTCCCATACCCGAACCCCGCGAAGGTTATTCACTGGTACGGATGCATGCGGCGACGGTGAACCCGTTGTCCAACTACATTCGCAGCGGCAAGGTACCAGCGGGCCCCGCTCCCCTCGTGCTGAGCAACGACGGCTCTGGCATTGTCGAACAGAGTGCGCGTTTCAAGCCGGGAACCCGCGTCGCCATCTACGGAGGCGCCAGCCTTGGTATCACCGAGGATGGCCTGCAACAGCAATGGGTGGCCGTGAAGGACAATCGGCTCATGCCAGTTCCCGATGATTTTTCGCTGGATGCGGCCGCTGCCTTGCCGATCAATTTCGTGACCGCCTGGCAGGCCCTCGATCGCGTGGGAGAGGCAGAGAGCGGTCAGGTTGCGCTGGTATCCGGTGCTTCGGGCGCTGTGGGGCAGGCGCTTATCCAATTGATGATCACTAAAGGCATCCGACCCATCGCGATTGTGTCGTCAACGCAAAAGGTGGAAACGGCGCGAAATGCCGGGGCCGAGACCGTCATCGACCTTTCAAAAGACGATCTGCCTCAGCGCGTCCGCGAACTGACCTATGGCCAGGGTGCGGACATCGCCTTCGACACGATCGGCGGCGACCTCCTCGGCCCATTGCTGTCAACCCTACGAACCCGCGGAGCCGTTGTGTCGATCGGCTTCGCCGGGGGCGAGCTGGCCAGCGTCGATGTGGTTGACCTAGTTGTCTACGAGAAACGCCTGCTGGGCTACGACGCCCACCTGGAAACTAACGCCGACGTCGATGCCGCCATGAGCGCTCTTTCGCAACTTGTGGCCGAGGGCCTGGTGAATCCGTCCGTCGATCGCTGCTTTTCGCTGGAACGGGCGAACGACGCTTATCAATGGCTCGAATCGCGCCAGGCAACCGGCACCATTCTTTTGCATCTTTGAGGAGTGACCCAATGACTCAGCACACTGACAACACCTTGCGCTTGATCTTCCCGCAATGGCAGGGCGGCAACAACGGCCTCTACCACCTCGGTGCCCGGCTTCTGAACTGGCTGGCTCCCGTTCACGACGGGCCGACCGAAGAGGTGGACGTGGGGTTGCCGGATGGCCGTGAGCTGCGGAATGAGCAAGGTATCCTCGCGCGAACCACGCTGCTGGAACAGCTGCGGGACGCGCGCCGGAAGATCGACAAACACAGCCCGGACCGCGTCGTGGTGATCGGCGGCGATTGTCTGGTGGACCTCGCCCCCTTTGCCTACCTGAACGAGCGCTACGAGGATGACCTGGCGGTACTCTGGGTAGATGCGCACCCGGACATCATGACGCCGGAGCAGTTCGAGAACGGGCATGCGATGGTACTCGGCAACCTGCTGGGGCACGGCGACGATGAATTTCGCGATCACGTTCGCAAGCCCGTCAGGCCTGCAAACGTCTGCTATCTCGGCGTCAATGACGCCTCGCCGTGGGAACAGCAGGAAATGGCGCGTCACGGGCTGAACAACGTTGCCCCCGAAACCGTCGCCGAGCGGGGTGCCGAGCCGGTCCTGGAATGGTTCCGCTCGACCGGCGCGAAACATCTGGCGATTCACTTCGATCTGGATGCCCTGGATCCGACCTTGTTCCGCGCCCTGCTCTTTGCCAAACCGGACGCCACGGCTGAGACCTTTGAGGGCATTGCCCAGGGCAAGCTTGGCATGGCTGAAACCGTCAAGGTGCTATGCGATGTGGCGAAGGAAGCGGATGTCGTCGGACTTGGAATCGCCGAACACCTGCCATGGGACGCGCAGGCGCTCAAGACGATGCTGGACGCACTGCCCTTGATTGGACAGCGCGAAAGCTAGTGCCGTGCAAGAAGCGTTGGCGGGAACACTCCGGCCTTCGCCCATTCCCTGTCCGGCCGAAAGAAAATATCGGCCGGACAGGGAGTTGGAAGGGAAACCTCAGACGATAAAGCGGTCGACGTTGTCGTGCAGGTGGCTGCCGATTTCGTCGATCTTGCCGCTGTAGTGGTCGTTGTCGCTGGCGGCGCGGGCGGCCTCCTGACCTTGCTCGGAAATGCGCGTGATGGACGCGTTGAGTTCCTCGGTGACGGACGTCTGCTCTTCCGACGCCGTGGCGATCTGGGTGGTCATGTTGCTGATCGAGGTGATCGCCTCGGCAATACGGTTCAGGGCGTCCATGGCGTCCTGGGCTTTTTCCATGGACACATTGGAGATGGCGCGGGAATCCTGCATCACCTTGACGGCATCGTCGGCGCCCTTTTGCAGCCGTTCGATCATGCTGTTGATCTCTTCGGTGCTGTCGTGGGTGCGACGGGCCAGGCTGCGGACTTCATCGGCCACCACCGCGAAGCCACGACCGGCTTCGCCCGCCCGGGCCGCCTCGATGGCGGCATTCAGGGCCAGCAGGTTGGTCTGTTCCGCCACATCCTGGATGACCTCCAGGATGGTGTTGATCTGGGTGACGTCCTGGCCCAGGCGCTCGATGACTTCAGACGCGGAACCGATCTCGGACGCCAGGCGCTCGACGGCATCGCGGGACGCGGTCACTGTCTGGCGGGTTTCCTGGGCATCGGTGTCGGCGGTGTTGGCGGCATCCGCCGTCTGCTGGGCCGACTGGGCGATCTCGTTGGCGGCGGCGGACATCTCGTTGATGGCCGTGGCCACCATGTCGATTTCGCCCTGCTGATTCTCGACGCTGCCACGGCTGGCGCTGGCGGTCTGCTTCAGGGAGCCGACGGCGTCGCGCAGTTCGATAGCGCCACGCTGCACGTCCCGCACGACCGCCTGTACGTTGCTGACAAACGCGTTGAAGTTCTCGGCGGTCTGGCCGAACTCGTCGCGACTACTGATTTCCAGGCGCTTGGTCAGGTCCGCTTCGCCGCTGGCGATATCCTGCATGGCACCCTGCAGGTTGCGTACCGGCGCCATCAGGCTGCGCAGCATGAAGTGCAGCACCACCAGGGTCAGCAGAATGCCCACAACGGCAATGATCGAACCGGTGACCCGCGCATCGTGAACCGGTGCCATGATCAGGTTTTCGTTGGCGACAGTACCCAGGTACCAGTCGACCGCGCGCGCATCGTCGATGTGGTTGAAGCTTACCCGCCAGTCTTCTCCGTCGATGGTGTAGCTCCGGGACTCACCATCCAGCTCCGGCGCTTTGCCCAGCAGGCTCTTGATGTTCTTGCCCACCAGCTCAGCGTCCGGGTGGTAGAGAATGGTGCCCTGACGGTTGATCAGCGTGGTGTAGCCGGTGTCCGCCAGAGTCACGGACGACAGCAGTTGGTCGATCGTCTTCAGGGTGATGTCGGCCCCGACCACGCCTTCGAAGGTGCCGGATTTCACCGGCGCCGCGGCGGACAGGATGATGCCGCCGTCGGTGACGTTGACGAACGGCTCGGTGAAGGTGCCGCTGCCCTTCTGGCGGGCCAGCTTGTACCAGGGGCGCGTGCGTGGGTCGAAGTCAGCCGGCAGTGTGGCGTCCCGGGCTTCGGTGGGCATCATCATGAAGCCGTCGGCGCGGCCGATGTAGACATCGTTGAAGCCGCCACCGCGCGTGGCCGCCTGCAGCAGCACGCGGGCCTGGGCCCTGGAGTCCACTTTCGCCAGGGCCGCGGCGGTGGACTCGGTCATATCCATCTTGGCATTGAGCCATTCGGCAATGCTGGCGGTGCTCTGGTTGACGGAATCCTCAACCATGGCTTCTACGTAGGTTTCGGTTGTGGTGACCAGACGACGGTCGCCGGTCAACGCGTACAGGCTGACAACGATAATCAGAAGAATGGCCACGGCGGTCAGCAACTTCTGGCCGAATGACATACTGCTCATGGGGAGCGTTCCTCAAGCATCAGGGGTTGGCATCAAGGGGGTTGGATGCTGGCGTGAAACCGCCGGCGGTGACCGCGGCAACTCCGGCGACAAGCCGGGAACGACGAGCATCCCTGTGATGGATGCGCGAATGTTACCGCAAGGTCATCTTGGGATCTGTTATGCTAAACCCTTATTGAACAGCCTTTTTTGTAACGCTCTGCAACAGCCTCCAACCTGCCCGGGAGACGCCTGAATGGCCCACGAAGAACTGCACCTCAATCTTCGCAATCTGACTCCAGACGACTATCCGCAGCTCAAGGGGCTGATGGATCTGATCTACGACGACATCGGCGGGGCCTGGCCGGAGGACACGATCCAGGGGCTGGTGGAACAGTTCCCGGACGGCCAGATCTGCATCGAGGACAGTGGCGAGTTGATCGCCGTGGCCCTGACCGTGTGCGTCAACTACGAGCGCTTCAGTAACCCGCATACCTACGACGACCTGATCCTCAAGAACGAACGCATCCGCCATAACGCCAAGGGCGATGCGCTCTACGGTCTCGACGTGTTTATCCACCCGGACTATCGCGGCTACCGGCTCGGTCGCCGGCTCTACGAAGCGCGCAAGGAACTGTGCCGGTCGCGCAACTTCCGCGCGATCCTCGCTGGCGGGCGCATCCCCAATTACCACAAGTTCTCCGACCAGTTCACGCCGGCCGAATACATCGAGCGCGTGGACCGCAAGGAGATCTACGATCCGATCCTCACCTTCCAGCTGTCAAACGATTTCCAGGTCACCCGGTTGATGCACAAGTATCTGCCGGAGGACGAAAAATCAATGGGTTACGCAACGCTCCTCGAGTGGAACAACATCCTGTTCACGCCGCCGCAGCCGGTGCTGCAGACGCGCAAGACCCAGGTGCGGATGGGTGCCGTGCAATGGCAGATGCGGGAGTTCACCTCCGTGGAGGAAGTGCTCAAGCAGGTGGAGTACTTTGTCGACGCGCTGTCCGACTACAAGAGTGACTTCGCCCTGTTCCCGGAATTCTTCAACGCGCCGCTGATGGGCCTGACAGACCAGTTGGACCAGACCCGCGCGATTCGTTTCCTGGCCGGATTCACCGAACAGTTCCGTGACCAGATGTCGGAGATGGCGGTCAGCTACAACATCAACATCATCACCGGCTCCATGCCGCTGCTCGATAACGACCGTCTCTATAACGTGTCCTACCTGTGTCACCGGGACGGGCGCGTCGACGAGCAGCGCAAGATCCACATCACGCCCCACGAGCGTCGCGACTGGGTCATCGAAGGCGGCAACCAGTTCCAGGTGTTCGATACCGACGCTGGGCGCGTGGCCATCATGATCTGCTACGACATCGAGTTCCCGGAGCTGGGGCGGATCGCCGCCAGTCAGGACGTGGACATCATCTGCGTGCCCTTCTGGACCGACACCAAGAACGGCTACCTGCGCGTCCGCCACTGTGGCCAGGCCCGTGCGATCGAGAACGAGTGCTACGTGGTGATCACCGGCAGCGTCGGCAACCTGCCCAAGGTCGAGAACCTGGACGTCCAGTACGCCCAGTCGTCCGTGTTCTCGCCGTCGGACTTTGCCTTCCCGCACGATGCGGTGATGGCGGAGACCACGCCCAACACCGAGATGATCATGTTCTCGGACATGGACCTGGAGAAGCTCAAACTGGTCCGCAACGAAGGCTCCGTCACCAACCTGAAAGACCGCCGTACCGACATGTACAGCGTGGGTATGAACGACGATTAGCAGCACCGTTGCCACGCTAGGGCGAAGGATCATTCGCCTGGCGTGGCACAAAACGTCACAAATGGTTACTCTGGGTCTACTTTTGGCCTGGATCGACACCCGTTAGACTTGAACGGTGATTCAAAACGCTTATTGTTCCGAAGGGACTGGATTGCGGTATTGGGCAAGCCTGACTAGAGTTTGAGCAATATTGACAGATCAACGCCTTTCGGACTGAAGACGTGCTGACCGCCCGGCGAACGACTTCGCCACCTGACTTTAGCGGAAGCACCCTGTCCCGAACCAAGAACCAAGCGAGCCGTGACGACGGTCTTAATCCAATGGATCTTACAGATAGACAGCCCCTGCCCGACCTGACAGCGCGCTTCCGCTACAAGAAGAGCCTGTTCAGAAAAGAAATGGTCGAGACCCGCCTGTTCGGGCTGGACCAGTACGGATGCATTCTCAAGACGGACAAGGTTTTCGAGCCTGGAGACACCATCCAGTTCGATCTGGTGATGAAGATGCCGTTCGAAAACATCCGCGCCGAAGGCCTCGAAGGGCTCGTTGTAGAAGTGCGAAAACACTGTAGCAACTTCTTCTACTCGCTTGATTTTCTTAATACAGCCGAAAAAACCGACGCGGACGTGCGGGGGAAGCTCGAGCGTATCCAGGAAGTACTGGCGCGCAAGCAGACCCTGAAGTCCCGCCGGGAGCAGCCGGGCACGACAGGCGCCACCCAGACCGCCTGAGTCGCCTGCGCCCGTCGAGCCAGGCTCGGCCGGTTGTTGAATGGTCACAGGGACGGGGCCGGAATCCCCTTCCCCAGATGTTGTTACCGCGGGTGATTCGTTGACCGTCGGTAATGACGCTATCGATTGTGCAGGCACCGACCCACGCGTCGGCGGCCGTCCAGAACCGTGTAATGCCGCAGTCTGAAAACCATAGCAAACGGGGAACCAAGCCATGGCAAAGAAAGAAAAGGCCGGTGTGGACAAGCTGGTCAAGAAGGTCAACAAGGAATTCGACAAGACCTCCAACCAGATCGAGAAACTGATCAACGACGCTTTCAAGCAGTTCGACGCCCTGCAGAATCAGGTCCAGGAACCCATCAAGAAACTACTCGATGAAATCGAGAAACTGCGTGAGCGCGAGATGAAGCGCTTCAACGACGAACTCGACCGTCGCCTGCAGGACTTCCACGATCTGCAGCACCACCTGCTTGAGCGGGTCGGGCTGGCCAGCAAGGAAGTCGAGAAGAGTGCCACCAAGGCCATCGAGTCCGCATCCGAGAAGGTCGAGCAAGCGACTCCGGCCAAGGCCAAGACCGCCAAGAAGGCCAGTAACGGCTCCGGGAAGACCGCGAAGAGCGCGAGCAAGAAGGCGCCCGCCAAGTCTTCAGCCAAGCCTTCCTCCAAGGCCCCCGCCAAATCCTCAGCCAAAGCGCCGGCTGCGAAGAAGCCAGCGGCAGCCAAGACCAACGCGGTGAGTCAAACCGACCTCACCAAGGTCAAGGGCATCGGGCCGGCCACGGCAAAGAAGATGCAGGCGATGGGGATCACCACGATCCGTCAGATCGCGGAGCCCTCCGCCGACGAGAAGGAGAAGATGAAGCAGTTCTCCAGCATGCGCGGCTACGACAGCTGGTCGGCCGAGGCCAAGAAACTGCTCGCCTGATCCCCTTCCCTGGTGGCGGCCCGCCCGGGCCGCCCCTGTTCGATCCGGTTATTCCAGCGTCCATGAACGTGCGGTGTTATGCCCGGCATGCCAGGCGGCTGCCGTCCGGCGCTGCAACGCGTATCATACGTCGCCTCCCGAGCTGTTAAGGAACACGGATGCAAACGCCCGAACAACCCGTCCTGCGCGATATCGTCCTGGTCGGCGGCGGCCACAGCCATGTTGGCGTGCTCAAACGCTTCGCGATGAAACCGGTGCCGGGCGTGCGCCTCACGCTGATTGCGCGCGACACCCACACGCCCTATTCCGGCATGCTGCCCGGCTATGTGGCGGGCCACTACAGCTACGATGAGGTCCACATCGACCTGCGGCGTCTGGCCGAGTTTGCCGGGGCGCGCTTTTTCCACGACGAAGCCGTCGGCATCGATCGGGATTCACAGCGGGTCCTGTGCCGCAACCGCCCACCGGTGGCCTACGACCTACTGTCAATCAACATCGGTTCCGCGCCCCGTCTGGCGGATGTGGAGGGCGCCGACCAGCACGCGCTGCCGGTCAAGCCGATCCGGGATTTCAACGCTCGCTGGCTGGCTCTGCTTGAACGCGTCCGGCAGCACCGCGGGCCGATGAGTATCGCCGTCGTCGGAGCGGGCGCCGGCGGCGTCGAGCTGATGCTGGCGCTGCAGTACCGGCTGCGCAACGAGTTACGGGCCCAGGGCAAGGACCCGCGGCAGCTCCAGTTCCATCTGTTCGACGCCGAATCCACCCTGCTGCCGACCCACAACCGTCGAGTGCGCCAGCGCATGGCTGACGTGCTGGACGATCGCCAGATCCAGTGCCACTTCGGCGACCCGGTTGTGCGCGTCTCCGCCAGTCAGTTGCACACCGCCGGCGGTTCGTCCCAGGCGGTGGACGAAACCCTCTGGGTCACCCAGGCCGGCGGTCCCGCATGGCTGGCTAGCACCGGGCTGGCTTTGAACAATGACGGCTTCATTCGGACCCGCGACACGCTCCAGACCGAATCCGACGATCGCATCTTCGCCGCCGGCGACATCGCCGACATGACCCACTACCCCCGGGAAAAAGCCGGCGTCTTCGCGGTGCGCCAGGGCATGCCGTTGGCGCGCAACCTGGCCCGCGCCGCCCTCGGCGAGCCGTTGCGACCCTTCCGGCCGCAGGCACGCTGGCTGGCGTTGATCAGCACCGGCGATCAGTACGCGATCGCCTCCCGCGGCAACGTCAGCCTGGCGGGGCGCTGGGTCTGGCGTTGGAAGGATCGTATCGACCGCACGTTCATGGCCCGATTCAACGACCTGCCGGCGATGGCGGAAGAATCCGGTGCGGCGGACACCCGGGCGGCGGCCAGCGAGGAAGACGCGGCCCAGGCCATCTCGGCGGTGGCCATGCGCTGCGGCGGCTGCGGCGCCAAGGTGGGCAGCACCGTCCTGTCCCGCGCGCTGGACAGGATTCGGCCGGTGGATCGCGACGATGTCCTGGTCGGCCTACACTCGCCGGACGACGCCGCCATCGTCGCGGTACCGCCCGGCAAGGCCAGCGTCCAGACCATCGATTTCTTCCGGGCGTTCGTCGACGACCCCTATGTGTTTGGCCGCATCGCCGCCAACCACAGCCTCGGCGATATTTTCGCCATGGGCGCCGATGCGCAGACCGCCACGGCCGTCGCCACCGTGCCCAGCGGCGTGGAGTCCAAGGTGGAAGAGCTGGTTTACCAGATGATGAGCGGTGCGGTGGATGTGCTGAACGCGGCGGGCTGCGCCCTGGTCGGCGGCCACACCGGCGAAGGGCGTGAGCTGGCGCTGGGTTTTGCCGTGAACGGCCTGGTGGATCCGGCACAGGCGCTGCGCAAGGACGGGCTGCGCCCGGGCGACGCGCTGATCCTCACCAAACCGCTCGGTACCGGAACGCTGTTTGCGGCTTACCCGCGCCTGAAGACCCGGGGCCGGTGGATCGATAACGCCCTTGAGCAGATGCAGCTGTCCAACCAGCGCGGCGCGCGATGCCTCATCGAACACGGCGCCCACGCCTGCACCGACGTGACCGGTTTCGGCCTGCTGGGCCACCTGGTGGAGATGACCCGGCCGTCGGGCGTGGACGTCACACTGGACCTGTCCGCCCTGCCGCTACTGGACGGTGCGGAAGAGACGCTCGCCGAGGGCATCCTCAGCTCCCTGCAACCGGCCAACGTGCGACTGCGGCGCGCGCTCCGGAACCAGCAGGCAATGGCCGCACACCCGCGCTACCCGATCCTGTTCGACCCCCAGACAGCCGGCGGGCTGCTGGCTGGCGTACCGGCTGACCAGGCGGAGGCCTGCGTCGAAGCCCTGCGCGAACGGGGCTACCCGCAGGCCGCGATCATCGGCACGGTGACCGAATCCGGCGACGACCTGGCGCCGGTGGGGCTCGTGGCCAGCGCTTGAGGCGCGGAGTCGCCTGCCCGCCCGGCTTCATTTAGCAACCTATAGGCGGTATTCTTGCGCCAATCTCTGGCCGGGGAACCGCCCGACGATTCCAGCGCCGTGGAACGGCTCAATGAAAACAACGGAGACTTGCTGATGCTGAAACAGATTCGACGCGCCCTGCTGCTGTCGGCGGCCCTGGTGGCGCCGGTGATGGCCGACACGTTTGTCTTTACGGCGATTCCGGACAACGACGAAACCAAGCTGCGCGAACGCTTCCAGAGCGTGGCGGACTACCTGTCGGAGCAGCTGGACGTGGACGTGCGCTACGTGCCGGTCAAGAGCTACGCCGCGGCGGTATCCGCGTTCCGCAACAACCAGGTGCAGCTGGCGTGGTTCGGCGGTCTGTCCGGCGTCCAGGCACGCGCGCTGGTGCCCGGCTCCGAAGCCATCGCCCAGGGTCAGGAAGACACCCAGTTCGTCACCTACTTCATTGCCCACGAGAGCACCGGCCTGGAGAAGTCCGATGACTTCCCGTCCGCCATCGAGGACAAGACCTTCACCTTCGGTTCCAAGGGCTCCACGTCCGGCCGCCTGATGCCGGAATACTACATTCGTGAGGCCTTCGGCGAAGCGCCGGAAGATGTGTTCAGCCGCGTCGGCTTCAGCGGCAATCATTCACGCACCATTCGCCTGGTCGAGTCCGGGACCTACCAGGTGGGCGCGGTGAACTACTCCGTGTGGGAAAGCGAGCTGGAAGCGGGCAAGATCGATACCGACGCCGTCCACGTGATCTGGGAAACCCCGCACTACCAGGATTACCAGTGGACCATCCGCGGCGACGTCAACGAGCGCTTCGGTGATGGCTTCCAGGCGCGGGTTCAGGAAGCGCTGGTCAACATGGACGATCCGGAGCTGCTCAACAAGTTCCCGCGCTCGGCGTTCATCCCGGCCAGCAACGCGGATTACGACTCCATCCGCGCCACCGCCGAGAAGATCGGCATCATCGACTAATGGATGCCGTGCACCTGCGCAACCTGAGCGCCGCCTATGGCGGACGCCAGGTTCTCGGCCCCATCTCGCTGGACCTCCGGCCGGGCGAACACGTCGCCCTGGTCGGTGGCAGCGGGGTGGGCAAGTCGACCCTGCTCAATCTGCTGTACGAGCAGGTCCGCGACCGCGCCGCGCTGGTGCCGCAGGAACAGGGGCTGGTGCAGTCCCTGTCCGTTTTCCATAACGTCTACATGGGGCGGCTGAACCGCCACTCGCGCTGGTACAACCTGATGAACCTGGTCTGGCCGCGCTCGGCCGAAGTGGCGCAGATCGAGCCGCTGCTGGACAAGCTGGGTATGGCCGACAAGCTCAAATCACCGGTCGAAGCCCTCTCCGGTGGCCAGAAGCAGCGCACCGCGGTGGCCCGGGCGCTGTACCAGCAGTCGGACATCCTGTTGGCCGACGAGCCGGTATCCGCCCTCGATGGCCCGCTGGCGCACGTGGTCATGGGCTGCATGACCGAGCATTACCCCACCAGCGTCATCGCCCTGCACGACATCGACCTGGCGCTGCGCTACTGTAATCGCATCGTCGGCCTGCAAGGCGGCCAGATCGTGCTGGACGACGCCAGCGACCGGCTCAGCGCCGGCGACATCCTCCCGCTTTACTGATCGTTCAACGGATATGTTGCGGGCGCCTTCCGTCAGAATCACCCTCGCGTTCCTCGCCGTCGCGATCCTGTGCCTGTTTGCTGCCGACCTGGCAATCACCACGGTCAATCCATGGGAAGATCTGGCGCACTTGTTCTTCGGCATCGTCACGCCGGATTTCTTCTCCCTTGAGGCCATTGGCACCGCCTTGCTGCGCACCCTGGCCTTTGCCTTTACCGGCGTAGCCCTGGGCAGTGTGGCGGGTTTCGCGCTGGCGCTGGCCTTCCGCTTTCGCACCGTGCGCGTCTTCTGCGCCTTCATCCGCGCGATTCACGAACTTTTCTGGGCACTGATTTTTCTGCAGTTCTTCGGGTTCCACCCGCTCACCGGCGTGCTGGCCATCGCCATTCCCTACGCCGGCATCTTCGCCAAGGTCTACTCAGAGATCCTGGACGAGACGGACCCAACCCCGCACAAGGTTCTGCCACGCGGCGTGAACGCCCTGTCCGCCTTTGTCTATGCACGGATTCCCGACGCCCTGCCGCACCTGATCAGCTACACCTCCTACCGGCTGGAGTGCGGCCTGCGTTCCAGTGCGGTGCTGGGCTTCGTCGGGCTGCCCACGCTGGGCTACTACCTGGAATCCTCGTTCTCCCAGGGGTACTACTCCGAAGTTGGCGCCCTGCTCCTGCTGTTCTACGTGCTGATTGCCTCGCTGCGGCTCTGGGCGCGGCCGCGACTGATTCCGCTCTACGTGATCGCCGCCCCGTTCTTCCTGGGCGACGGACTGCCCATCGTCTGGGGCAACGTGGTGCGCTTCTTCACCCAGGACATCGTGCCGTCCCCGTTGCGTGACGGTGACGGAATGGCCGCATTCGGCCAGTGGCTATCGGATCTGGCCATCGACCAGGCGCTGCCCGGGATCTGGCACACGCTGATACTGACCCAGGTGGCGCTGGCGCTGACCGGGATTGTCACGCTGCTCGCCTTCCCGCTGATCTCGAATCACTTCGGCGGGCCCATCCGGCGCGGCTTCGGCCACGTGTTGCTGGTGATCGCCCGTTCCACGCCGGAATACATGCTGGCGTACATCCTGCTGCAGCTGTGGGGACCGTCCATGCTACCGGCGATCGTGGCGCTGGCGATCCACAACGGCGGCATCATCGGCCACCTGATCGGCCGGCGCAGCAATGAACTGACCCTGCGCCCGGACGCGCCCCAAGGCCTCGAGCGTTACGGCTACGAATTGCTGCCGCGGCTGTACAGCCCGTTTCTGGCGTTCCTGTTCTATCGCTGGGAAATCATCATGCGCGAGACCGCCATTCTCGGCATCCTGGGGATCTACACCCTCGGATTCTATGTGGACAGCGCCATCCAGAACATCCAGTTCGACAAGGCCCTGCTCCTGATTCTGGTGACGGCGGCCCTCAACATCGGCATCGACGGCATTTCCCGCCGGGTGCGGCGTTATCTCAAGCTGAGGGTGTCACTCACCTGCGAAGGCCATTGAGGGAGCCGAATCGCGACGGTGTCAGTGGCGGGTCCGGAAGACGGGATTCATTGGCAGGGGCAGAGCTTGCTGGCCGGACTGGAGCGCGAGCGTCCAGGCCATGTCCGGGTCCTGGCTGCACAGGGGCGCTTCGAACTCAGCGACGTAGGCACCGCCATTGGCTTGCAGCGGCACCGGGTATTCCCCCATGTACATGCTGTGACCGGACAACACCGCGACCAGCGCTCCCTCGGGCAAGGCGTCAGCCGGAGCCTTCACGCGCAGCGCCAGCTGTTCGGGGGCATCCGGATTGCGGCGTTCGAGGCTGACCTGCCAGCCGTCACCGGAGCCGGACCACTGGCACGGCCCGCCCGACAGGTCGCAGACATCGGCCGCCGTGTCTTGTGCCGATGCGGCGGGCTCGGATTGCAGCGTCCGCAGATACTGCGGCCCGAACACCATCAGGCTCACCGCCCCAACAATAATGATAATAACCAGTAAAGCCCGCAGCACGGCAATGAGACTCCCCATCTCGACAGATTCACGGCGACGCGATGATCGGCATCGACCCATTGGGCGGGCATTTTCGCCGAAAAAACGGGGCCTGGCTACGGCGGTCAAAGCTTCCGCTGCGGCAGCGCGGATCAGCGCATGCGTTCGGAGACGGCGCGGAACCGAGACAACACGCTTTCGATGCGGGACAGGGACTCCGTGACCGAGGGGCGCTGGTCGCCGGCAAACTCGATGCCGTAGATCGTGCCTTCGTCGTCCACCCGGGCGTTGCGCACCACACCCAACGCCTGCTTCACGGTGATGTCGCCCACTTCCGTATCCAGCCGCAGGCTGAACTGGATGATGTCTCCTTCCTCGAATTCCTGTTCCGCAATGATGGCCATCCCCATGCGACTGAAATCACGCACGGCGACGTCCAGCCAACGGTTGGTAAACAGGTGTCGACGCACCCGGATGCGCGCACCCATCCGGATAAAAGGAAGCCGTTCTCGCCGTCGTCGTTCGGTCATGCCGTCCTGCCTGGTTGTGCCGTTCCGTTTCCCGGACATCGTCATTTTTAGCGGACCTTATCAAGCCAATCCTTGCACGAACGTGGAATTTTTCCGAAAAAGCGTATTTTTCACAATTCTTTGCACAAAAACGCCAAACGTTCGACGCCAAAGCTCCTCAAAAATCGCCAATAACTGGAACCGGCGTCCTGAACTACGCTCTCCGGGTACGTGGTTTCCCGTAGATCCATGATTTGTATCATCCCGGCACGCCTTGTCGCTGTACTCTGTTGGGATCAGGAACCGTGCGCGATGGCTTACGAATCGTTTAGAATGGCCGACTGCCCGCCAAGGGCCGGTCACCCTTTCCATTCCAGTCAGGCAACGAGCGTTGACGGTTGCCCCAGCCGAGACAGGAGCGCGCGTGCATCCGGATATTTCCGTCAGGAACGTCTACAAGACCTACGCCTCGGGCCATCAGGCCCTGAAGGACATCAACCTGGACATCAACCGGGGTGAGATCTTTGCCCTGCTGGGCCCCAATGGCGCGGGCAAAACCACGCTGATCAGCATCATCTGCGGCCTGGTCAACCACACCAGCGGCACCGTGCTGGCCGACGGCCACGACATCGTGCGCGACTACCGCGCGGCCCGTTCCAAAATCGGCCTGGTGCCCCAGGAACTCAACACAGACGCCTTCGAGACCGTGTGGGACACCGTCTGCTTCAGCCGCGGCCTGTTCGGCAAGGCGCCCAACGACGCGCACATCGAGAAGGTGCTCAAGGACCTGTCCCTGTGGGACAAGCGCGACTCCCGCATCATGGCGCTGTCCGGCGGCATGAAACGCCGGGTGATGATCGCCAAGGCCCTGTCCCACGAGCCGCAGATACTGTTCCTGGACGAGCCCACCGCCGGGGTCGACGTGGAACTGCGCCGGGAAATGTGGGAAATGGTGCGCGGCCTGCGTGAGAACGGCGTGACCATCATCCTGACCACGCACTACATCGAAGAAGCCGAGGAAATGGCCGATCGCATCGGCGTCATCAGCCAGGGCCAGCTGATCCTGGTGGAAGAAAAGAACGCCCTGATGCGCCAGCTCGGCAAGAAGGAGCTGCGGCTGCATCTGCAGGCACCGCTGGAGGCCGTGCCCGAGGGGCTGTCGGATCTGGACCTGGAACTGTCCGACGACGGCAGCGAGCTGGTCTACACCTTCGATACCGCCGAAGAACGCACCGGCATCGCCACCCTGCTCCGCCGGCTCGCCGAACAGGGCATGGACTTCAAGGACCTGCGCACCCGGGAAAGCTCCCTGGAAGATATTTTCGTCAACCTGGTGAAGGCGAACTCATGAACACCCACGGCATACGCGCAATCTACAAATTCGAAATGGCCCGCATGTGGCGCACCCTCATGCAGAGCGTGCTGTCGCCGGTCATCTCCACCTCGCTCTACTTTGTGGTGTTCGGCTCCGCCATCGGCTCCCGCATGGGCGACATCGACGGCGTCAGTTACGGCGCCTTCATCATCCCCGGCCTGATCATGCTGTCGCTGCTGATGCAGAGCATCTCCAACGCTTCCTTCGGCATCTACATGCCCAAATTCTCCGGCACCATCTACGAGGTGCTGTCAGCACCGGTGTCGTACGTGGAGGTGGTAGTCGGCTACGTGGGCGCGGCGGCCACCAAGTCCGTGATACTGGGGCTGATCATCCTCGCCACCGCCCGCCTGTTCGTGGATTACAACATCGACCACCCGGTCTGGATGTTCCTGTTCCTGGTTTTGACGGCCATCACCTTCAGCCTGCTCGGGTTCATCATCGGCATCTGGGCGGACAGCTTCGAGAAGCTGCAGATCGTCCCGCTGATGATCGTCACGCCGCTGGTGTTCCTGGGCGGCACCTTCTACTCCATCAGCATGCTGCCGTCGATCTGGCAGACCATCACCCTGTTCAACCCGGTGGTGTACCTGATCAGCGGATTCCGCTGGGCGTTCTATGGCATATCCGACGTGAACGTGGTGGTCAGCGCGGGCATGACCTTCCTGTTCCTGATCATCTGCATCGGCATCATCGCCTACATCTTCAAGACCGGCTACCGCCTGAGAAGCTGACGATGAAGCGACTGTTTGTCTGGACGGGTTTTCTGGTGGCCACCCAAATCGCCCTCGTCGGCTGCCGCGCCACCGCCGAAACCGAGCAGGCGTTGGAAACCGCACGCCTGTGCCTCGAATCCCGCAAGGGCGTGGTGCCCATTACGGTGGAATTGGCGGTTACCCCGTCCCAACGCGAACGCGGCCTGATGGGCCGCGAGTCCCTCCCCGCCGACCACGGCATGCTGTTCGTCTACAAACAGCCGCGCGCCGCCGACGCCACCTTCTGGATGTACCGCACCTTCATCCCGCTGGACATCGCCTACATCGACCAGACCGGCGAAATCAAAGCCATCCGCAAAATGCTCCCCTGCACCGCCGACAACCCCAGCCGCTGCCCAACCTACCCGGCCGGCGCGGAACACGTCTGGGCGCTGGAAATGAACCAGGGATTCTTCCGGGAGAAGCAGGTTTTGGTTGGGGATCGAGTGATCCAGATCGCCAGTGATGAGATTTGCCCGGTTCAGTTGCCTGAGGCTGCATGATCGACGCGTCACGGATACACTGCGACCATTTTGCGACCACGTCCCAACAACGGGCTTGCCTTAGTTGTGCGTAAAGACTTGATTTAAAAGTGGTGCCCGGGGCCGGACTCGAACCGGCACGACCTAGCGGTCAAGAGATTTTAAGTCTCCAGTGTCTACCAATTTCACCACCCGGGCAGAGGGAGTGCTGGAAGGAGGCGGGGATTGTATAAGTAGCTGTCTGGGATCGCAATCTTACCGTCAAAATTGAGCATTTTCTGCACGCTTCCCCCTCGGTTTTCGCCTCTTCTTCTGCCTTATTCCCTACCCTAGCGCGTCACTGCCACGCCGTCATAGACATAGCCCGCAATGCGCGGCGCCTTCTTGAGGTATTGGGTGTTCATACGCTCGATCCGGAAGCCGGCCTGCTCGATCAGGCGGTTAATGGGCCGGTTCAGGTGGCAGCCGCCGGCGACGGGCATCCAGATTGGGTTGATGCGGTCCTGCCAGCGGCGTACGCCGGGGTCCGGGGCGCGGCCGTGTTCGCAGAACAGGAGCTGGCCGTCAGGTTTGAGGACGCGGGCCATCTGGTGCAGCGCACGGTGCCAGTCGGGAATGGTGCACAGGGTGAAGGTCAGCAGCACGGTGTCGACGCTGTTGTCCGCCAACGGAATCCGTTCGCCCGGCAGATCCAGCCATTGCACGTCGACCGGCGCCCGCGCGACGTTCTCTGCGGCAATCCGTCGCATCCCTTCGGACGGCTCCAGGCCCCATACTCGGTCCACCCTGTCGGGATGGTAGTACGGGAGATTTACCCCCGATCCCATGCCCACTTCGAGCACCGTGCCGCGGCACTGGGGCACCACCTGCTGACGCAGTTTCATGATGGGCCCGATGCTGCAGGCACAGTTGATCAGATGAGGCAGGACATGAGATTCGTAGAGCGACATTGGACGCCTCCAAATTGCACACTAATATTGAGGATGTCTTTGACCTCATTGAAGTTCATGTTCTTGATTTGTATCAATGCGTAAGACAACACGACAGGTAGGCTGAACGAGCTCTTCAGAAGCCGGGGGAATGTGCCCTGCTTCGATCCTATCCAATGCCGGTTACAACAACTCCTCAGATGGCATTTTGTATTCGTTTGAGCGGCAGTTCCAGCCCGTCCTGGTTTGCCATAACTACCCATTGTGCCGGAGGTCCCCGTGGATCTTGATCCGATACTCCTGTCGAGAATCCAGTTTGCATTCGTCGTCTCGTTTCACGCCATATTCCCGGTTTTCACGATCGGTCTGGCGTCGTACATAGCGGTCCTGGAAGGACTGTTCTACCGCACCCAGAATCCCGCCTGGGAAAAGCTTTCCGCGTTCTGGACGAAAGTCTTCGCCGTGGTGTTCGGCATGGGGGTGGTCTCCGGCATCGTGATGTCGTTCCAGTTCGGTACCAACTGGAGCAACTTCTCCCAGGCGTCGGCCAACTTCATCGGGCCGCTGCTGAGTTATGAGGTGGTCACGGCCTTCTTCCTGGAGGCGGGCTTCCTTGGGGTGCTGCTGTTCGGGCGCGACAAGGTGCCGCCCGGCGTGCACCTGTTTTCGGCCCTGATGGTGGCGCTGGGGACCTTCATCTCGGCCTTCTGGATCCTGGTGGCCAACAGCTGGATGCAGACGCCGCAGGGCGTGGAGTTCCGCGATGGCATGTTCCACGTGCTGTCCTGGTCCGAGGCAATCTTTAATCCGTCTTTCCCGTACCGCTTTACTCACATGGTGATGGCGTCGTTCCTCACCGGCAGCTTCGTGGTCGCCGGCGTCAGCGCCTGGTACCTGCTGCTCAAGCGCGAGGTGGAAGCCAACCGCAAGGCGCTGTCCATGTGTCTGTGGCTGATCCTGTTCCTGGCGCCGGCTCAGGCCGTCGTGGGCGACTTCCACGGCCTCAACACGCTGGAGCACCAGCCCACCAAGGTGGCGGCCATGGAAGCCAACTGGGAAACCCAAGCCGACGTGCCCCTGCTGCTGTTCGCCTGGCCGGATAACGACACCCAGAGCAACCTGGTGGAAATCGGCATCCCCCATATGGCGAGCCTGATCCTGACCCACGACTGGAACGGCGTGGTGCCCGGCCTCAAGGAATCGCCCCCTGACGAGCAGCCGCCGGTGTGGATCGTGTTCTGGAGCTTCCGGGTCATGGTGGCCATGGGCATGCTGATGATCCTGTTCGGTCTCGGCGGTCTGGCGCTGCGGATCACCGGCAAGCTCTACAGCACCCGCTGGTACCTGCAGGGGCTGCGGTTCATGAGTGTGGCGCCCTTTCTGGCGGTGCTATCCGGCTGGTTCGTAACCGAAGTGGGCCGCGCGCCCTGGCTGGTCTACGGCATGATGACCCAGGCCGAAGCGGTCACCCCGTCGCTGACCGGCGGCATGGCCCTGTTCACGCTGATCGGCTACATCGTGGTCTACGCGATGGTGTTCACTGCGGGCGTCTATTACCTGTTCCGGGTGCTGCAGATGGGGCTGGAGGACGAGGATCAGGTCGACGAGGAACACGACCGGCCCATGCGTCCGTTGTCCGCCGCGCACGTTACCTTCGAGTCCGGTGACTATCCTGGCAAAGACGGGCCGGGCAAGGATAACCCCGGCAAAGACAGCGATTTTGACGCCACTCCCCTGAACAAAGGAGGCCACTAATCATGGCAATGTTGGACCTGCCCCTGATCTGGGCCGTGATTATCGGCTTTGGTGTGATCATGTACGTGCTCATGGACGGCTTCGACCTGGGCCTCGGCATCCTCTTCCCGTTCGCGCCGGACGAGCAGGCACGGGACGTGATGATGAACTCGGTTGCCCCGGTGTGGGACGGCAACGAGACCTGGCTGGTGCTCGGCGGTGCCGGCCTACTGGCCGCCTTCCCGCTGGTCTACTCGATCTTCCTGCCGGCGCTCTACATCGGCGTGTTCCTGCTGTTGGCGGGGCTGATCTTCCGGGGTGTGGCGTTCGAGTTCCGATTCAAGGCGCGCACGTCCCGCTACCTTTGGAACTGGGCGTTCGCCGGCGGTTCCATGGTCGCGTCGTTCGCCCAGGGCTGCGTCGTGGGCGCCTACATCCAGGGGTTTGAGACCCAGAACGGCGTCTACGTGGGCGGCGCGCTGGACTGGCTCACGCCGTTCACCGTGCTCACCGGCCTGGGGCTGATGGCCGGCTACGCGCTGCTGGGCAGCACCTGGCTGATCCTCAAGTCCGAGGGCTATATCCAGGAATGGGCCTACAAGATCACCCGCCCGCTGCTGTTGGCGGTGCTGGTGGTGTTCGCGATCGTCAGCGTGTGGACTCCGTTCGTCGACGAGCTGGTGCGTGATCGCTGGTTCTCCACCATCGAGGTGATCTGGATCTTCCCGGCGCTGGCCCTGTTCTGCGCTTTCCAGATCTTCCGCCACGTGGGCAAACGCAGCGAAGGCATGCCGTTCGTCGCCACCATGGGAATGTTCGGCTTCACCTACCTGGGCCTGCTGGCCAGCCGCTGGCCCTACGTGGTGCCGCCCGAGTACACCCTGTGGGACGCCGCCTCCGCGCCGGAATCCCAGCTCTTCCTGCTACTGGGTGTGCTGTTCGTCATTCCCATCGTGCTGATGTACACGGCATGGTCCTACTGGGTATTCCGCGGCAAGGTGAAGGCCGGTGTCGGCTACCACTGAGGCAACGGCGGACACTCAGACCACCTCCGGCGCCCGCGCCGGGGGTGATGCTTCGATACCTCGGGAACGGCAGCGTGCGGCCCGGCGCTGGTTGAACGAGCTGGCCGCCGACGCCCGACCCCAGGTACGTTTGGCAGTGATTGGCGGGATGGCCTCGGCCATCTCCATGGTCGTGCAGTTGGGCCTGACCGCCTGGCTCGCGGCCCAGGTCATCACCGACCACGTTCCCCTGGAAACCGCTTTCCCCATTGTCGGCGGCATCCTGCTGGCCATAGCCCTGCGCGGCGGCTTCCAGATTCTGCGGGACAACGCCGCGGCGGCCTCCAGCCGCATCATCCGTCAGCGCGTGCGGCAGGATCTGCTACGCCGCTGGCAGTCGCTGGGGCCGGTCAGCCTGTCCCGGACCAGCGCCGCCACCCTGGCCAGCGAGTGGCTGGAGCAAGTGGAAGCGCTGCACGGCTATTTCGCCCGGTTCCTGCCGCAGATGGTGCTTTCGGTGCTGGTGCCACTGCTGATCCTGCTGGTGGTGGTGTCGATGGATGGCATTGCCGCCAGCTTCCTGTTGCTGTCCGCACCGCTGATTCCGCTGTTCATGGCACTCGTGGGCATGGGCGCGGAACACCTGAACCGCCAGCATTTCGAGACACTGGGCCGGCTGTCTGCGCATTTCCTGGATCGCCTGCGCGGGCTCACCACGCTGCAGCTGTTCGGCCAGACCGAGAACGCCACCCACGAGGTGGCCGAGGTCAGCGACCGGTATCGCCGCGTGAACATGAAGACCCTGCGGATCGCCTTCCTGTCCTCCGCAGTGCTCGAGTTCTTTTCCTCGGTCGCCATCGCGGTGATCGCCATGTACATCGGCTTCGGCCTGCTGGGTTACATCGACTTCGGCGGCGCCGCCGAGCTGACCCTGTTCACCGGACTGTTCATTCTGCTGCTGGCGCCCGAGTTCTTTCAGCCGTTGCGCCAGCTGTCCCAGCATTATCACGATCGCGCCTCGGCCCTGGGCGCGGCGGACAGCCTGCTGCAACGCCTGAACGCGCAGGAAGGCGTCGCTCCGAAGCCCGTGCGGCCCAGCCAGAGCCAGCCGGTCGCGGCGGCGGGCATCAGGCTGGACCACGTGTCCCTGGCCTTCCCGGATCGCCCGCCGCTGTTCCGCAACCTGTCGCTGACGCTGGACGCCGGTTCGGTGATCGGGCTGGAAGGCCCTTCCGGCAGCGGCAAGTCCACCCTGCTCCACCTGATCGCCGGTTTCGTCGAACCGGACGCGGGCGATGTGCGGGTTTTTGACGAAGCGCCCGGGGCCCGGCCGTTCGGCTGGCTTGGGCAGTCGCCCTTCCTGATGACCGGGAGCTGGGCAGACAACCTGCGCATCGTGGCCCCCAAGGCCGACGACAGCGCGCTGTTGGACGCCCTGAACCGGGCCGGCCTGCGGCCCCTGGTGGACGACCACCCGCAGGGACTGAACGCCCCGGTCTCCGAAGGCGGCGCGGGTCTGTCCGGCGGTCAGCGGCGGCGTCTGGCATTGGCGCGTATTTTCCTGGCGGATTACCCGCTGGTGATCCTGGACGAACCCACCGCCGGCCTCGACGAGGAGAGTGAAGCCGAAGTGATCGATGCCCTCAAAACACTGGCGCAGGATGGCCGCACCCTGGTCATGGCCAGCCACCACCCGGCCCTGCTGGCGATGGCGGATCGGGTGATCCGCGTCGAGAAGGGAGGCGTGGCCGATGCGTGATCTCTGGCCCTGGCTCAAGCTGGTCCTGAAACGGCGCGGGCGACTGTTGGTGGGCGGTCTGCTGATCCTGCTGACGGTGCTGTCCGCCATCGGCCTGCTGGCCCTGTCGGGCTGGTTCCTGACGGCGTCGGCCATTACCGGCGGCCTGCTGGCGCTGGGTATCAAGGCAACGCTGGACATTTACGCGCCCGGCGGCGGTATTCGCGCCTTCGCGATCACCCGCACGGTCGCCCGCTACGTGGAGCGGGTGTTCAACCACGATACGGTGCTGCGGCTGCTGGCCGATCTGCGCGTGCGACTGTTCGCCACCCTGTCCCGGCAGTTGCCCCACGAACACCGGTTCAGCCGCGCCTCGGACCGGCTCAGCCGGATGGTTCAGGACATCGACGCCCTCGACAACCTCTACCTCCGGCTGCTGGCACCGGTGGGCGTGGGCGTCGTGGCGATAGCCGGCGTCGCGGCGCTGGCATTGCTGGTCAGCCAGGCCCTGGCGCTGTATCTGGCGCTGATCCTGCTCGCGCTGGGCGTGACCGTGACGGCCTTCCTGGCGCTGTCCAACCGACGGCGCAGCGCGCGACGTGTCGACGACCTGGAAGCCCTGCGCGGCCACCTGATCGACACCGTCGAAGGCCAGGCCGAGCTGCGGGCCGCCGGCCTGCTGGGCGTGCAGCACAGTCGACTGATGGCCGACGACGATCGCATGATGGGGCCGCAGTACGCGTCCGAGCGCTCAGTGGCGCGCGCCCAGGGCCTGGTGACCTGGGTGCTGCAGGGTGCCTCATTGCTCGCACTGGTGATGGGTTTGATTGCCTTCGAGGCGCAAACGGTCACCGGGCCCGTGGCGGTTCTGATGGCGCTGGCCGTGCTCGGGCTGGGAGAAGTCTTCACCGCCCTGCCGCCGGCGTACGCGGACTTTGGGGGCACGGTGGCGTCGGCCCGGCGCCTCAACAATGAAGTGAAGAATGAAACACCGGAAACGTCGCGTTCGCTGCTGTTCGAGCACCCCGGCGAGCTGGCCTGGCGCCAGGTGTCCTACGCCCACGGCGAAAGCCGGCCGCTTTTCCGCCAGTTCGATCTGGCGCTCGAACCCGGCGATCACGTGGGGCTGATCGGCACCTCTGGCAGCGGCAAGTCCACCCTGGCGGATCTGGCGGCGGGCCTGCTGACGCCGGACGACGGCGAGATCCTGGTGAACGGCCAGGTCTGCTGGCCTATGGACGGACTGGGATCCCGGCGTGGCGTGGCCTACCTGACCCAGAAAACCCACCTGTTCAACGGGACCTTACTGGATAACCTGAAGATGGCTCGCCCGGACGTTACCGCGGGCGAGATCTGGCATGTGCTGGAAGTGGTGCATCTGGCTGAAGCGGTGGACAGCTGGCCGTTGGGGCTGATGACCTGGGTGGGTGAAGCCGGGCGGCAACTCTCCGGCGGCGAGGCCCGCCGAGTGGCCCTGGCGCGCACCTTGCTGTTGGAGGCGCCAATCGTGATTCTGGATGAGCCCTTCACCGGGCTGGATCGCGGCACCGCGGAGAAAGTCTCCGCCGCCCTGGCCATTGAGCTGAGCGGCAGGACCGTGGTCGGACTCGCCCACGATGCCAACGCCCTGCCGCCCATGCACCGGACGATCCCGGTGAATCCGCCGGGCGCGTGAACGCCCGGCCGTGGACTATTTGCCGTCGATGACCTCGAACGTCAGCCCGGCCTTGGCGGTCAGGCGATCGAGCAGCGGTTGGCCGAGCAGCGATGCCGGTGTCCAGAAACCGCCCGCCTGGCGCTCGCTGGCGTCAATGTCGAAAGCCAGGCACATGGCCGCCTCACCCAGCATCTTACCGGTGGAGCCGTAGCCGGGGTCGCGATCGCCAGTCACCTTGGTGCGGATCAGCTCGCCTTTCTCGGAAATACCAACGAAGCGCAGATCGTAGAACCCTTCTTCCTGGGCCTTGGGGCTGGGTCCTTCGCCCGGTTTGGGCAACACGAACTTCTCCAGGGCCCAGCGGGCCGGCTTGATCGCCGTGGCCGCCATGAAGCCGCCCAGGCCGGCGGCGATGCCCAGCGCCGTTGCCCGCCCTTTCAGGCCGCGCCCGGTCAGCATGGCTTCGTCGTAGCCGAATTCGCGACCGTAGGCGGCGCCGGTCAGCGCGTTGCTGCGATGCACCACCCGTGTATTGATGGCGCTCATGATGAACGGCGCGGTCCAGGCGCCGTAATCCTCGTCGTATTCCGCGGCCTTGACGTTGTGCTGACGACGCTTCGGGCGAAACTCGGGCGGGCAGATCGAATACGGGTTGGCCAGTTCCTTGCGCAGTGCTGGATCGGCCAGCGCTTCCTTGGTGACGTTGACCAGGCTGGCCACGGTGCCGCCGGACATCCCGCCCTTGGCCACCTTGACCCGCATCTTCACGGTGTTGCACGGCGTACCGAACCGCTGCTGCGCCTGTTGCTGCAGGAAATACACGCCCAGGTCCGAGGGAATCGAATCAAAACCGCAGCAATGCACGATGCGGGCACCGGTTTCCTTGGCCCGGGCTTCGTACGTCTGCACCATACGGCGGATCCACTGCACTTCGCCGGTCAGGTCGCAATAGTCCACGCCGGCCTCGACGCACGCCCGTACCAGGGGCTCGCCGTATAGCGCGTACGGACCGACGGTGGAAATCACCACCCGGGTGCGGGCGCACATGTTGGCCAGGGAGGCTTCGTCCGAGGCGTCGGCCACGACCACCGGCAGCTCCTTGGCGGCGTCGCCCAGGCTCGATTTCAGCGTCACCAGCTTGGGTTCGGAACGACCGGCAATGGCCCATTTCAGTTCGCCGTCCACGCCGTACTGCTGCATCAGGTAACGGCTCAGGATCTGGCCGACGAAACTGGTGGCCCCGAAGACCACGATGTCGAAAGCTTTCTCGCTCATAATGCGTTCATCTCCTGTCATCTATGACTTGAAGTTATTCTTTTATCTTGCTGTTTTAACCATTTTTTCAGACCTTCCTCACCAAATCTTGCGGACCACCATGATCTTCATGAACAGCGCCACGCCCAGCCCCCAGAAACCGTTCAGGATGAGGCCGCCGACCCAGGTCTGGGGCGTCACGGGAATGCCTTTGAGGGGGAAGACGACCAGCATGGCGACCGCCGTCGGGCCGATGGCGCCAAGCAGCACGGCGAGGCTCCAGTGCGGCCAGGGCTTGAGGTGACGGATCAGCGCCCAGATCGGAATCGCCCACAGCCCGCCGAAGAAGGCCAGCGACAGGACCGACGGCACGCCCAGCGGCGGCACCGGCGCCAGGTTATAGGGTTCTGCCGGCACCACACCCGCGAGGTAAAAGACGCTGAACAACCCCTGGTGAAAGATCAGCGTTGCCAGTACGCCCGCGATAAAGGCCTTGATCCATTCCATGCCTGCTTTCCTCTGTTGATGGTTCCCGGTTTTCGGTGCGTTATCCATTCAGTGTGTTCTCAGAGCACTCACGGCTGCACGTACGCTTGAGCAGCACAAGTGGCTCAGTATATCCGGCCGCGCCGGCCCAACTGATACCGGGCAAAGGCCGGCAACGCATCGCATACGGCGGCCAGCACACGATTGAAGCGCCCCGGCACACACACGGCCTTACCCGCCAGCGCGGCCTGCAATCCGATCCGGGCCACGGCGTCCGCATCCTGCCAGAAAATACCCGGCAGGCGGCTCACCTGCTCCCGGGTTCCCTGGACATCGTGGAACTCAGTGTATGTGAAGCCCGGGCACAACGCCGTGACGCGGACGCCCGAACGCCGGAATTCCATGTCGGCGCTTTGCGAGACGTCCAGCAGGTAGCGTTTGATCCCGGTATAAAGCATGCCCGACGGTGGCGGTGCAAACGCGGCCAGTGACGCTACATTGACAATGTTTCCATAACCACGTTCCACCATGCGTTGGCCCAGGCGTATCATAAGCTCTGTCGGCGCGGACACCATGACCTGGATTTCCCGCTGCAGCGTCGCCCAATCACTGGCCACCAGACTGGTGCGGGCGGCGAAGCCAGCGTTGTTGACTAGGAAATCGACCTGCAAGTCGTCCCGATCCAGCCTGTCCAGCAGCGACTGCACCTGGGCGGGCTCGGCCAGGTCTGTCGGAATGACCGTGCACCGGGCCGCAAACCGCTCGCTGAGCGTTTGCGCCAGCGCGTTGAGCCGGTCTTCCCGGCGGGCGGTGAGAATCAGGTCGTATCCGGCCTCCGCGAGGCGGTGGGCAAAGCGTTCGCCGATTCCGGCGGAGGCGCCGGTGACGAGAGCGGTTCGGGCCATGTCGGGTTCCTTCTCAACGGCCTGTTGGATTTCCGGGAATGCAGGGGTGAAACGGCAGTTCGGCCAATCGCAAGGCCGCCCCGGTAACTCACACTGTGCCTGCGTACCCTGTCATGTAACGGGGGCGGAGTGAACACAGCAAGCCATGAATGTGGGGGGAATAACAGCATGGAGGATCACGGTTTGACGGTCTTTCTCTTCCTGTGTGTCCTGGCGCTCACAGTCGTCGCAGCCCTGCTGTTTTTCCGGCTGCGCCAACAGGCGCGCCTGCTCGAAGACGCCCGGGAGCGCATCGCCGCCCTGGGGCAGCCGCTGGACGAGAGCCTGGAAGAGCCCTACCTGGTGCTGACCGTACGGGTGCTGGACCCGCTGGGTGTGGCCCGGCGGGAATCCCGTTCGGCGCGCATCATGGCCGACCACATGCCCAACATGATCAGCCGCCGGGTCTATCAGGAAGTCATGCGCGAAGTGGGTGCCGAGCTGACCTCCCGGGGCATCGAGGCGGAAATGAACGTGGAATACCGGTGACAGGAGCCCGCGATCGATGATGACTCTGGCGACGATGATCCTGGTTCTGACCACGGCCCTGATACTGGCCCTGGCCGTGCGTGAGGCGCACCGGCAGGAACGCGCGCTGGGCAGACTCAGCCGCTCGCTGGTGGCCGCCGAATCCCCCGTCAAACGCCGGCGCTTCGACTGGATCGAGGCCGATAACCGCCGCCGGCTGCTGCGACAGTCGGTGGAAGAAGGCGCCAGCGCCGTGGAGGTCGTGCACCGTCTGGTCACCACCACCACGTTCGAAGCCATCGACCGGCTTGCCCCCAACGACGTGGTCCGCCAGCGCAGCCAGCGCGCCCGGGAAATCCACGACGGCACCTCCCGCACCGTCTACCGCTCCATCCGCGTGGCCAACCGCCACGTCCACGCCCTGGCCAACGTCATCATCGGCATGAACCGCGGCCGCCCGCGCCGTCCCCGCGACAAACGCTGATCGGGCTTCTCCTTCGGCGACGAACTGCCTAGAATTCCGCACCATCGTGTTTTTTCGGAGACAGTCCGCCATGCCGTACCCGACGGAGTTGCGATCGGTGCTGGGAAGCCTGCGCCGCATCGAATCCAGTAAAGTGTTCCAGACGTCGGTCATTGCCATCATCATCCTCTCGGCACTGACCATCGGCGCCAAGACCTATGATCTGCCGGAACTGGTCGAACAGTCGCTGCTGTTCCTGGACAGCGCGATCACCGTGTTCTTCCTGCTGGAGATCGTGTTTCGGTTCATCGTCTACCCGGACAAGAAGCGCTTCCTGCTGGACGGCTGGAACCTGTTCGACACCATCGTCGTCGTCGGCAGCCTGGTGCCGCTGGACAATTCCGACGCCGTATTGCTGGGCCGGCTGCTGCGGGTGTTCCGCGTGTTGCGTTTGGTGTCGGTAGTGCCGGAGCTGCGTTTCCTGATCAATTCCCTGCTCAAGGCCATCCCGCGCATGGGCTACATCGCCCTGCTGATGTTCATCATCTTCTACATCTACGCCGCGATGGGTTCGCTGTTCTTCGCCAGGATCAACGAGGAACTCTGGGGCGATGTGGCGGTAGCCATGCTGACGCTGTTCCGGGTAGCGACGTTCGAGGACTGGACCGACGTCATGTACGAAACCATGTCGGCCTACCCGCTGAGCTGGCTGTTCTACCTGACGTTCATCTTCCTGACCGCGTTCGTGTTCCTGAACATGATGATCGGCGTGATCCTGGAAGTGATGAGCGCCGAGCACAACAGCCGCGAGGCCGAGCAGGCGCACCGCGAACGGGACGACATGGCCCGCAAGCTGGACGACGTGCAGCAGCAGTTGAATGGTCTCACGGAGATGCTGAACAACCGACTGCCCGCCGATCCTGGCGGCGAACAACGCCATCGGGGCTGACGCCTGCGCTTTTGCGCAGCCGCTCAATTGTTAACCGCTCGGCAGCGGCGTACAATGACAAATGACGATATCAAGTTCGCCATATGGCGGAGGCTGACATGACGGGTAAAGCGCAACTGGAAGAAAGCAACGTCGCATCGGGCGGCAAACAGGCAAGCGGGACCGCCGGGGTCTCGCCCGAGGAATTTGCCCCCAACGCCGGCAAGTTCGTGATCAAGCCGTCGACGTGCTCCGGCAAGAGTGCGGCCAAGGGCGGCGTGGCTTCCATCGCGCGGGTTCGCAAGGGCGTCGGCGTCGCCACCCTGGAGCGCCTGAAAGCCAAACTGGCGATTTCCGACCGGGAGCTGGCGCGGCTGCTGCGGGTGTCCGAGCGGACCCTGGACCGCCGCCGGCAGGAGCGCAAGCTCGACACCGACCTGTCCGATCACACGGTGGCGCTGCTGGACATCTTCTCGGCCACGTTAAAGCTGTTTGAAGGCAACGAGGCCGCCGCCCGGCGCTGGCTCAAGTCCCCGGAGCGGGCGCTGGGTAATAAAATGCCGATGGAGCTGATCGAACTGGAGGCCGGCCGCAACGTCGTCAAGGACCTGATCGGCCGCCTGGAGCACGGCATCTTTTCATGAAGTTCGTCCGGATCACCAAGAGCCGGCACCGGGACACCGCCTTTTCCGGCGAAGGTGCGCGGCTCTATGGGGGCCGGTGGAACGACAAGGGGCATCCCGCCGTCTATCTGGCGGACAGCATCGCCCTCGCCCAGCTTGAAATCCTGGTCCACCTCAAGTCCGAGGATTCGCTCAAGGACTACGTCCTGCTCGAAGTGGATGTGCCGGACACGCTCATCGCGTACCTCGACGACGAGGACTACCCGCAGGACTGGAATGACCTGGAACCCCAGGCGTCGACGAAGGACATCGGCACCGCGTTTCTTGAGCAGCAGTCGGCTGTAGCCCTGGTCATTCGCTCCAGCGTCGTGCCGCAGCAGTTCAACGCCCTGTTCAATCCCGAGCACCCTGAGGCAAAAGCCGTCAGCGCCGCCGCCCGGGCCATACCGATGGATTTTGATCCGCGCCTGGTCCCACGCGACAGCGACTGATCCGCCGGCTATTTCTCCAGTGCCGCCCGCAATCCCGATGTCCGCGTCACGCCCCGACCGATCGCTTCCCGGAAGACACCGTCGTCCGGCACCAGCAGGCTGAACCAGTGCCGCGCCCGGGTGATGCCGGTATAGACCAGCTCGCGGGTCAGTACCGGGTTGCTGCGCTCGGGCAGGACCAGGCAGGTGTGCACGAACTCGGAGCCCTGGGATTTGTGCACGGTCATGGCGTAGACCGTCTCCAAGGCGTGCAGGCGGCTGGGCAGCACCCACTTGATGCGACCGCTGCCGTCGTTGGCGGGGAAAGCCACCCGTAGCAGCGGCCGTTCACCGGGCGCGGTGGGCAGTGCCAGGGTAATGCCGATATCGCCATTCATCAGGCCCACGCTGTAGTCGTTGCGCGTGACCAGCACCGGTCGGCCGGCATACCAGCCCTCCGTCGCGGGAATCAGTCCCGCCTCGTGCAGGGCGCCGGCCACCTGTTCGTTCAACCCTTCCACGCCATAGGTACCGCGCCGGAGGGCGCACAGCATCTGGAATTGATTGTGGGCTCGCAGCACCTCGCGGGCCCAGGCGTCGAGCGCGGCCTGCTCGGCCCCGAACGCCGGGCGCGTTTCCCGCATCCGCGTCAGGTAATGGGCGTACCCGACCGGTGGTGGCATGTCCTGGCCACGGTCCTGTCGACCTTCGCCGGCGTTGGGAAACGCCTCGGGGCTGCCGGTCACGCCCTGGCGGCGAATGGTCGCGGCCGGGTCCCGGGGTACCGGTACCCGCGCGATGTCCGGGTAGCCCGCGTCGAACAGCCGCGACACGTCCGCCGGCGCGGTGCTCTGCCCGGCCCGGTTGACCGCCGTCGCCAGTTGGCCAATACCACTGTGGGCATCGAAGCGGTAGCTGTGGCGCAGCAGCGTAATGCCCTGCTCCAGATCGCCGCCGGCGGCATCCACATATTGTGCGTCGATGCGCTCGCCGGCCACACGGTTGAGCCAGTCCGCGGTTTGCGGCCAGTAGCCGCCCTCGCCCGCGCGCTGGCACAGATCGCCCAGCACCGCGCCGGCATCCACCGAAGCGAGCTGGTCTTTATCCCCCAGCAGGATCAACTGGGCGTCCTCGGGCAGCGCATCCAGCACCTGGGCCATCATCTCCACGTCCACCATGGACGCCTCGTCGATCACCAGTACATCCAACAGCAGTGGGTTCTGGCGGTTGTGCCGGAAATGCCGCGAGCCGGGAGTGCTGCCCATCAGCCGGTGCAAGGTGGTGACTTCGGTGAGGATCGCGCGGCGCAGGCGTTCGGCGTCGCCGAAGGCCTCCAGGTCGAGGCTGTCCACCGCGCCGGCGATGGATTCGTTGAGCCGGGCCGCGGCCTTGCCGGTGGGTGCCGCCAGGCGGATGATCCGCTCCCGGGCACCCTCGCCCTGGCGCAGCGCCACGTGTTGCAACGCGGCCAGCATGCGCACCACGGTGGTGGTCTTGCCGGTCCCGGGCCCACCGGTAATCACGCTGAAGCCGCGCCGGGCGGCGTTGGCGCAGGCCACGCGCTGCCAGTCGGTCGTCTCCCCCGAGTTGGCCGGGCCGAACAGCCGCGTCAGCGCGTCGCTCAGGTGGCCGGCTTGCGGGGAATCCGCCGCTTGCAGGGCCGTTTGCCGCTGCAGGCGGGCCGCGATATGGCGAGCGATGGTCCGTTCGTACTGCCAGTAGCGCCGCAGGTACAGGCGCAGGCCGTCCCGCACCAGCGGTCGGCTGTCGTCCTCGTCCGCCGCTTCCCCTTTGGCCACGAGCAGCGGGTGTTCAAGTGCCCGATCCCATTCCGCCTCGGCCACGCCCAGCAGGACTTCCGATGGCAGCAGCCGGTTCTCCGGCGCCTCTTCGTTTTCCGGTGGCAGCGACAGCAAGGCGTCGTAGCCCTGGCGGTTCAGCGTCGCCAGATCCAGGCACACATGCCCCCGGCCCAGCTGGTGCGAGGCCAGCGCCACCGCCATCAGCAGCAGCGGATCCGCCGGTTGCCCGGCCTGTTGCGCCTCGCGGGCCAGCAGCTGGACCAGCGACAGATCGAGCGGTCGCAGCCACTCCATGTCGACCCATTGCTGCAGAATCCCCAGCACCGTGTCAGCATCGGCCAGCGGCGACGCGTCGAAGGCGAAGGTCTGTTGCGGGCGTTCGTCGGTCATAGGCTGTCCGCCGTCTCCGTGTTGAGGGTCTCGCCCCGGAACAGTCGATCCAGCGCCTCAATCAATGCTTTGGGTGGGCGCTCGCTGTAGACGCCCCGGGACTCGGCGCCATTACCACGCAGGAACAGGTAGACAGCACCGCCGATGTGGGCGTCGTAGTCGTAATCCGGCAGCCGGGAGCGCAACAGACGATGCAGGGCCAGCAGGTAGAGGCAGAACTGCAGGTCGTAGCGGTGCTCGGCGATCACCTCCGCCAGGGCCGCCTCGTGGTAGTCCTCGTCCCGGGTGCCGATGAAGTTGGACTTGTAGTCGGCCACGTAGTAGCGACCGTCGTGCTCGAACACCAGGTCGATAAAGCCCTTGAGCATGCCGTTGACGGTCATGGGCGAGGCTTGCGGACGCGAGCGTCCGTCCAGGGTGTGCTGGCGCACCAGCGCGTCCAGTCGCGGGATATCCAGATCGCGGCTGGCCATCCAGAACTCCATCTCCGGCACCATCAGGGGCTCGTCGGTCAGCGTCAGCGTGCCCTGGCTGCCATCGGGCTGCGCCGGCAGCGGCAGATCCGCCTGGACCAGGTCGGTCAGCCAATGGCCCAGCGGTTGCGCCCAGGGGCCCCAGCCGCGGATGTCGCAGCGCCGTACCAGCATCTCCTGCAGCGCTTCGGGCGCGTTCACTACGCTACTGAAACCACTGTCGGCCGCCCACTCCAGCAGGCCGTGCAGGAAAGTACCGGGCCCCGCCCCGCGGTAGAAGCGATGCAGCCGCCGCTCGCTGGCACTGGGCTGACGCAGCGGGCGCCACCCTGCCAGGGCCAGGTCGCGCTCCTCGGCCAGACGCTCGGCGTCGGCGGTTTCCGGTTCGGGGCCGGGCGCGCTGATGTCTGCCTCCGGCTCAACCGTGCTGGGCTGCTGGTAGCGGATGGCGGAGTAACTGGCGATCCACCAGTGCTCGCCCGGCTGGCGTGCCGGCACCCGCGCCGGGCCCGGTATGGGCGCGGTCGGTGGCGTATAGCGGGTATCAACCGGCTCGGGTTCTGCTTCCACACGGATGGCCGCGTGGTCGCCGGCCAGGACCTGCAGGGCACTGCCCCAGTCGCCGGCGTCGCCATCGTAGCCGCTCAGCACGGCCAGCGCGCTCTGGGGCGTTTCCTTGCCCAGCAGCGGCGCGCCCATCCAGGTGGCGTAGCGCGCGCGGGTCAGGGCCACGTAGAGCTTACGGATGTCCTCGCCCAGGCGCTCCTCGTCGGCGGCGGCAATGACCTCCGCGTCAGGCTTGAAGGTGAGCCGGATGTGGCCATGCTCGTCGTGCCAGCGGATCGGCAGCCGCGACGGATTGACCGGCCGGGCGGCGGAGGCGAACGGCAGGAACACCAGCGGGTATTCCAGGCCCTTGGATTTATGGACGGTGACCACCTGCACCAGGTCGGCGTCGCTCTCCAGCCGCACCTGGCGGGTGTCGGCATCGGCGGACGGGTCAGCGATCATTTCGGCAAAATGCCGGATCAGCGCCTGTTCGCCGTCCACCTGCTGGCTGGCCTGCTGCAGCAGCTCGGCGATGTGCAGCACGTCGGTCAGCGCGCGCTCGCCGTTGGGTTCGCGGAGCAGCCGGGCCGGCACCTCGAACGCGCTCAGCATGCGCCGGATCATGGCCAGCACGCCCTTCTGCTGCCAGATGCGGCCAAACGTGCGGAAACGTTCGATCTCGGCCTCCCAGGCCAGTTCGTCCTGACGCAGGCGATCCAGCTCGGCCCAGTCCAGATCCAGGGTTGAGCTGGCCAGCGCCGCCCGCACCGGGCGCTCTCGTTCGGGCTCGGCGCAAGCCTCCAGCCAGAGCAATACGTCCTGAGCCTGGACGGTGTCCAGCACTGAGGCACGATCCGACAGGTAAACGCTCTTCACCTGACGCTCGCCCAGCGCCGTTCGCACCGCATCCGCCTCGCGACCGGTGTTGACCAGCACCGCGATATCACCGGCCGCGAGCGGCTGGATGTCGCCCGAGGCGTCGCGGAACCCCGCCAGGCCGTCGCGACCCAGATTGAGCAGGCGCACGATCTCGCTGGCGCAGGCCTGGGCGGATCGGGCGGTGGCATCGGCCTTGTTGCCTTCGGGATCGCTGTGCCAGACCGTCAGGGCCGGCGGCGCCTCACCGTCGACCACGAAATCCTCCTTGCGCCCCTGGGCCTCCACCGGGTTGAACGGCAGCGGGTTGTTGCCGTCCGCCGAGCGGAACAGGAAGGCGCCGCGCGGGGACGTGGCGTCGGCGTGCTCGAACACGCGGTTGCTCGCCTCGACCATCGCCCGGGCCGAACGGAAGTTGCGCGCTAACGTGTAGTGGCGGCCGGCGGTGGCCAGGCGCGCCTTCAGGTAGGTGTGGATGTCGGCGCCCCGGAACGCGTAGATGGCCTGCTTGGGGTCGCCGATCATGAAGAAACCGGTTTCCGCGACGTTGTCGGCTACGGTGTAGACGGCGTCGAAGATGCGGTACTGCACCGGGTCGGTGTCCTGGAATTCGTCGATCAGCGCCAGCGGGAACTGCTGCCGGATCGCCCGCGCCAGGCGCTCACCGCCCTGCCCCTGCAATGCCGCGTCCAGGCGGCTGAGCAGATCGTCGAAGCCCATCTCGGCGCGGCGCTGTTTCTCACGCTCCAGGCGCTGACGGCTCCACTGGGCAGCGTGGCGGATCAGCGCTTCCCGGGGGATCTCCTTTTCGCGTTCGGCCGCCAGGGCCTCAACGATGGCCACCAGCGGCGCCTCCACCGGCGGCGCGCCTTTCTTCCAGCAGGCTTCGACGCCGGCCGGGGTCAGCTTTTCCCAGACCTTGTCGCTGACGCTGGGCAACGCCATGCCGTCGGCCTGGGCCCATTCCGCGAGCCCGGCCAGCCAGCCTTCCAGCCAGTCGGCACGCAGCTGGCGACCGTTGATATGCCCGGCGGTCTTGGCCTGCTGGAATCGCTCGCGAAAATCCTCGATCGCCTCGCTCAGCTCGCCGCGCAGCCGCTGGAACAGGCTCGCCCGTTCCGCCATGGCCGGCTCGATCAGGGCTTCCGGCGAGGCGTAGATGGCCTCCCCGTCGTCCGGCGCCGACAGCAACGGGCGCACGGCGTCGTGCAGGTCGTCCGGCGTGCGCAGCTGTTGCAGATAGGTCTCCACGCCCGCCACAGACAGCGGATTGACGAAGGTGCGCCAGTAGTCGCGAACTACATCGGCCTGGAGCTCCGAGTGGTCGGTCTCCAGGCTCTGGTGGAACAGGCCGCCGCTGTCGAAGGCGTGTTCGCGCAGCATCCGGTAGCACCAGCTGTGGATGGTGTGCACGGCGGCTTCGTCCATGGATTCCGCAGCGAGTTCCAACAAGCGCGCGTTAGAGGCCCACAGGGCGTCGTCGCAGGCGTTACGCAGGCGCTTGAGTGGGTCGGTCTCATTGGCCCGCGTCGTCGCATCGATGCCAACCGGGTCCACGCGGAACAACTGCGCCGCTTCGGCCAGCCGGGCGCGGATCCGGTCCCGCAGTTCCTTGGTGGCGGCTTCGGTGAAAGTCACCACCAGGATGTCGCGGGGCGTCAGGCTGTGCCCCACCTCGGCGATGGGCCCATGGCCGAGCACCGCGCGCACGTACAGCAGCGCGATGGTGAAGGTCTTGCCGGTGCCGGCGCTGGCCTCGATCAGGCGGCTGCCGTGCAGCGGAAAGGTTAACGGGTCCAGGCGGTTGTCGGTCATGGCGTGTCCTTGGCCGCGCGCGCACTCGCACTGGAGGCGCCGTGGACGTTGTCGCGGATGGGGCGATACAGGCGGTCTACCAGTCGTGCGAATTCGCCGCTCTGCGAGAGGCCGTCAAAATCGGGATACAGGCGTTGCAGGTAGGCGCTTTCGTCCGCCTCGCCGGTGGACTTGAACTGGGATTCGTAGGCGCCCCGCGCGGCCCGCTGCATGGCGTCCTCGCCCTTGTTTTCCGCGCCCAGCCAGGCAAAGGCCGTCTTCGGCGCGACCGGCAGCGGCGTGCGATGGGCGTCGAGCCACAGCTGCATCAGACTCTGCAGGCGGGCCTCGGCGGCCGAGGCATCCAAACCGGTAAAGGCCACGTCGCCGGCCTGGCTCAGTACGTGGGTCGTCACCGGTCCGCGCACCGCGTTGGCTGCCAGATGGGTCACCCAGGGGCGCAACAGCTGGTGCCAGCGGTAGCGTCGATCCGGGCTGGTCAGGTTGCTGCTGCTCAGGTGCACCTGGATGCGCTCGCCCTGCCCGTCCACCCGCAGGTCACGGACCCAGTCTTCCAGCCAGAGCGTGTCGTCGCTCACCTCGAGGGACAGGCGCAGCGGCGTCAGCGCTTCGACCTCCGGGAAGGCTGCGAGCTTCGCCTGGTAGCGGTCGAACAGTTCCGGCAGCGGCGCGATGGCCTGGCGCACCTGCAGATCCGCCAGACTCTCCGACAGCGCCAGCTCGCCGCGACCGATGGCCCGCTGGGCCGTCTCCAGCAACCGGGCCGGCAGGTTCTCGCGGTCGTCGGTCTGGCGCAGCACGCCCTGGATCAGGGTATCGGTCAGTTTCCAGCGGGCCAGGCCGTCCAGCACGATGGGCTCCTCGTCCTCGCTCTCCAGTTCACTGCGCTCGAAATAGACCCCCAGGCGCTGCTGGAAGAACACCGCGACGGGCTGGCGCAGACACTGGCTCAGCTGCACCAGGCTTAAAGGCTGCTCGAACACGCTGGCCGGCAGACTGTCGAGACTGGGCAGCGAGGCCTGTTCGATCGGTGCGTCCCGGTCCAGCGCCGCGCGCCATTCCCGGGCGAAGGTGAACAACGATGCGTCGTCCCGGAAGTAATGAGTGCTGAACGGTTGCAGCGGGTGCTCGGTGGTCAGGGCGTGGGTCAGAGCCGGCCCGCCTTCAGGCACCGGCCGGATCGTGTCGATGTGGTCGCGGAGCTGCGCGACCAGCACGGATGGCGGGCGTTCGGAATTATCGTGGATGCTGCGGCCGATCCAACTGATGTAGAACTGGTCCCGCGCCGACAGGAATGCCTCCAGGAACAGGAAGCGGTCGTCCTCGCGCCGGGACCGGTCGCCGGGGCGGTAATCCCGGGCCATCAGGTCGAAATCCATGGGCGGCTGGGTGCGCGGGTAGTCGCCGTCGTTCATGCCCAGCAGGCACACGCGCCGAAACGGGATGGCCCGCATCGGCAGCAGCGTGGCGAAATTGACCTTGCCCGCCAGGAAGCGCTGGCTCAGGCCGCCCTGGTCGAGCTGTTCCAGCAGCACGTCGCGCACCACGTGCAGCGGCAGCGGCGTATCCAGTTGCGCCTCGTGGCAGGCGTCGAGCCATTGTTCGACGGCGGTTTCCAGTTGGGTGAACAGCAGTACGTCGTCGCCTTCCGGCTCCTCGAAGAAATCCCGCAGCAGCTGGTTGAGGATGCCCGCCCACTCGTCCGGCGTGCGCGCTTCCCGCAGGCGCGCCCAGTATTGCTGCAACTGCTCGAGGAACAGGTTGAGCTGGCCGGCCAGGCGGCTTTCCAGACCGCCCACTTCGCTGAACGGTTCAATGCCCTGCCAGGCGCCGCCGTCACCGGTGGCGTATCCCAGCAACATGCGCTGCAGGCCGAACAGCCAGCTGTTGCGGAACAGGCCCTCGGGGAGATCCAGCGACGCCCGGTGCGCATCGTCCAGACCCCAGCGAATGTTGGCGCCGCGGATCCAGTCGTGCAACTGCGGCAGGTCGTCCTCGGTCAGGCCGAAGCGGTGGCGCAGGGGCGCGACGTCGAGCAGGTCCAGCACGTCGCTGACACCCAGCCGGGACTCCGGCAGCGACATGAGCGCCTCCAGCGCCACCAGGACCGGGCTCTGGTGACGCTGGCCCTGGTCGGAAATCGTGTATGGGATGTAGCGGTCGTCGTCCGGATCCAACTGGCCGAACACCGCCTCGATGTGCGGCGCGTAGGCGTTGATGTCCGGCACCATGACGATGATGTCCTGGGGCTTGAGGCTGTCGTCGGCGCTGAACGCGGCGAGCAGCTGATCGTGCAGCACTTCCACTTCGCGCAACGGGCTGTGGGTGCTGTGGAACACGATGGAGGTGTCGTTGCTGTTGCTCTCAGCGCTGCGCGTTGCCTCGTGAACCGGGTTCAGGTCGAGAATGTCGTTCTGCAGCTGGTTGAGCAGGCTATCGCCGTCGCTGGGGCGGAACAGGTCCACCCGGTCCAGCCAGTGGGCGTAATGCTCGGGCGCGTCGTAGCCGTCCAGCAGGCGGATGTAGTCGCGCCCCTGCTTGCCCCAGGCGGCCAACAGCGGCTGGGCGTGGAGGTGCAGGTTGTGGTCGTCGAGGGTGGACGGCGTCCCGGGTTTGCGGTCCCGACGGCGGCGCTCGGCGCGCAGCAGGTCCTTGTCCTCGATGATGTCCGCCCAGTGGTACTGGCACGGGTTATGGACACAGAGGATCACCTGACAGCACTGCCCCAGGGCGCTGAGCACGTCCAGGGTCTGTTGCGGCAGCGAGGACAGCCCGAACACGATCACCCGGCGCGGCAGGCCCCGGGGCCGGTTGCTGTCATTCAGGGTGCGAGCGGTTTCCAGGAACCGGGTGTGGACTTCGGCGCGACTGGTGTTGGCGACGCTGGCCTCGATGTCGTCGATCAGATGCCGCCAGAGCGCCGGTTGCCAGCGCTGTTCGTCGGGCACCGGCTTGGTGTCGTTACCGGGCACGCGAATCAGGTCCTCGCCGCTCGCCCAGTCGTCCAGCCAGTCGGCCCGATACACCTGGTACTGGTCGAGCAGGTCGGCCACTCGCTCGGCGAGCTGGTACTGGCGCCGCTCCGCCTCACTGCCCTGCAGGAATCGCTGCAGGGGCTCGAACACCGGCTCGTCGGCCAGCTCGGGGATCAGGCGCAGCAGGCGCCAGGTCATCCGATCCTTGTCGAACGGCGACTGCTCGGGCACCTGGTCTTCGCCCAGCACCGTCCGGTAGACGTTCCAGAGGAAGCGCGACGGCAGGGAAAACTCCATGGCGGCGGCGATGCCGTTGCCCGGCAGTTCCGGGTCGTCCGCATCCCGCGCCAGGGCCAGCTTGAGCCACTGGGCGATGCCGTTGGAGTGAACCAGGAACACTTCGTTTTCCAGGGGCGCCAGGGGGAACTTCCGAATCAGCTCCACGGTGACCGCCCGCAAGTCTTCGAGCTTATTGGCGTGAATCACCTGAAAGCCGGTGGGCAACGCTGAACGGTTAACTGCCTGCATCGTCATTCCCTGGAATCCGCGCGCTACCGAATCAGCCGGGCGGAGTGGTTTCTGAAAGCGTCGCCCATTGTCGGAAATCTGTCGCGCCAGCACAAACTGAAGAAACCATAATAAAGCCGTCATGCGCCTGCAAATCAACTGCTTGGCCATCATAGTTCACGTGGCAACGGCACTCACGGTTTGTGGTTACTGAATTCCTGTGCAACGTTGAAAGAACGTTAATGACGTTCAGCGCCGTCCGGATATCGCATCGGACAGCAAGGAGGAACCGTTATGTTGTATTGGGCACTGGTTTGTTTGGTGATCGCGATCATCGCCGGCGTGCTGGGATTTGGCGGGATTGCCGGAACCGCGGCTGGCTTCGCCAAGATCCTGTTCTTTATTTTCCTGGTGCTGCTGGTGATTTCGGTGTTGGCGAACCTGTTTCGGGGTCGCGGGCCAAGGCCATAAATTGCGAGAAGCGAACGGCCTGCGCCTCGCCTCAATGACGGCAGCAACCGGGAGATCGACAAGGATCAACAGTCGGGAGCGATGTCTTCGGGATCTTCAGGAAAAATTGGAGGCGCGGGTCGGAATCGAACCGGCGTACACGGAGTTGCAGTTTGGTTCGCATTTTTGACGAAACAGACCGACTCCGTGCACTTCTTAAATTCGGAATCGCATACCAATCTACTTATCTATCATTCGCTGCATACTCTGCATCCACGCAGCTTTGAAAGCCCCATCCCCGGCAAACAATTTATACAATTCCAGCTCGTCCTTCCTTCTACGTAGCATGACTTCTTTTAGAATTTTCTCGAATGCCAACTCCCTATTATGGGGGTCAGGATTGTTTTGATATTTGCTCTCAAAATCAGGATGTTGTTTGATACTTTCGGCAATGTTTATGAATTTGACCTTCTGCTCTTCAGGTGTGGCGCTCCAACCTTGAAACCAGCGCTCATTAAACGAGCGGACAATATCGTCCAGAGGGTCCAGCTGTTTCTCCCCGTCATACGCGCCTCGCGGATTGGGATTCTGAGGATCCAACTCTGTATCTTCCTGATCCAAGTTAATCGCCTGATTCAGTTTGACCCTCTGCAGACCGTAGGAACTAAGGTCTACTGACTCCAGAAGCTCATCAATTGAATCGGAATCCGGGTCTTTCACCTTCAGCTTAGGTACGAGGAATTTCAGAAACCAGAATAGCTTTTCCCAAGCCACAATCTCGTACGGCAGGATTGATGCCATCTGCCCGTATATCTTCACGTACTGCTTAGCCTTGATCTTGAAATCAACTTTCTCATCATCGTCCAGATCCAGCTCATGCTCGAACCGCGATGCCGCCACATCAATAATTGGGCTCAGGGTCTGGGCGTCCTCACCATTGAAATAGCGCTTTACGAAATCCTCGACTTCGTACCATTCATAGACGCCCGCCTCATCCATCGCATCCTTGAGCTCATGGAGTACATTCACATCCGTGGCGCCAGACAGGGATGTGGCGGTATAAAACGGATCAAAAGCGGTTTTGATATCGTCCGTGGAATTGAAGAAATCAAGAATGAACAGATCTTCCGTTTTCTTACCCAACTTGGGCGCGGAACGATTAAGGCGTGACAGGGTCTGCACACACATCACTGAGGCCAGCTTCTTGTCCACATACATGGCACAGAGCTTTGGCTGATCAAAACCGGTGAGGTACTTGTTGGCTACCACCAGCAGGCGATATTCGTCCGTATCAAACTTGTCTTTAGTATCGTTATCTGAGAAGCCGTTGATCTCGGCTTCGGTATACTCGATACCATCCACTTCCTTCGTGCCCGAGAAAGCCACAAGAGCCTTGAACGGGTTGCCATTCTTTTCTAACAGCCGACTGATGGCCTTGTGATAGCGAATCGCGGTCTCGATATTCTGAGTCACCACCATGCCCTTGGCCTTGAGCTTCTTTGCATTCACCACCTGTGGAATGAAGTGCTCAAGCATAATCTCCGCTTTGGTATCAATGGTCTGCTGGCTACGTTCCACATAGGCACGCAGCTTCTTCTGGGCCTTCTTGGTATCGAATAAGGGGTTTTCGGCTATGGATTTTTCAATCTCATAGTAGCCCTTATAGGTGGTGTAATTGGCCAACACATCAAGAATAAAGCCTTCCTCAATGGCCTGTTTCATGGAATACAGGTGGAACTCTTTGTAGCTACCATCCGCCTGCTTCTCGCCGAACTTTTCCAGGGTGGTGTTCTTGGGCGTCGCGGTGAACGCCAAATAGGAGGCATTCCCTCGCATTTTGCGCGAGCGCATGGCTTTCAGGATCTTGTCCTGATCGTCCTCGTCATCGTCCTGTCCCATAGCCCGGTTCATGTTGTCGTGCGCGGTACCTGACTGGGAGCTATGTGCCTCATCAATGATCACGGCAAAGCGCTTGTCACCCAGATCCTCGATTCCGTCCACAATGAACGGGAATTTCTGGATGGTGGTAATGATGATTTTCTTACCGCTTTCAAGCGCGCTTTTCAGCTCTGACGATTTAAAAGCCGGCGCGACAATGTTCTTTACCTCGGAAAACTCCTTGATGTTGTCCCGTATCTGCCTGTCCAGAAGTCGCCGATCGGTCACTACAATCACGGAATCGAACAGCGGCTGATCCATCGCTTTGCCGCCAGCAGCCTCAGCAGTGTCCGGGTAAGTCTCGATCAGCTGATAGGCGGCCCAGGTAATCGAGTTGGATTTCCCCGAACCGGCAGAATGTTGAATCAGATAGGTGTGGCCCACACCATGCGCTTCTGCATGGGCAACCAGCCTGCGCACTACATCCATCTGGTGATAGCGCGGGAAGAACAGCGTCCGCTTTCGCAGTGGGTCCTTGCTGCTGCCATCCAGACGCACGAAATGCTGGATAATGTTGGCCAGGCTGTCTTTGGTAAATACTTCCTGCCACAGGTACGCACTTTTGTGCCCGTTGGGGTTGGGCGGGTTGCCCTTTCCGTGGTTATGGCCCTTGTTGAACGGCAGGAAATAGGTCGCTTTCCCGTCCAGCTTGGTGGTCATGTAGACCTCGTCCGTATCCACGGCCATGTGGACCAGACAGCGTGCGAAATGCAGCAGCGGCTGATGGATATCCCGGCTTTCACGATACTGCTTCTGGCCATGGTAACGGGCGGTCTGCCCGGTCCAGGCGTTCTTCAGCTCCATCGTCACCAGTGGTATACCATTCACGAACAGCACCATGTCAATTTCGTGCAGCGGATTGGCTAAGGAATAGCGGACCTGCCGGGTACAACTGAAGATATTGCTCAAAAAGTTCTGTTTCACCTTCTCACTGCTGCTAGCGAGCGGAGCGGGGTACATTAGATGGAAATGGGCATCATCCACCGCCAGCCCCTTTTTGAGCAGATGCAGAATGCCATGTTTCTTGATGAGTCGGTCATAACGCTCAAGAAGCTTGCGATCCCAGTCGGTGGGATTGTGTTTTTTGAGTTTGCCCAGCTCTTTTTGCTGAGTCTGCTCGAGAAACTGCCAGAACTGCTTTTCATCGATGGCGTAGTGGGCATTGAAGTCCATCGGCAGCCCAAGCCGAAAACCATTACTGGCTACCAGATCATCCGCCGGGGTCTCTTTTACCTTGCCAGCCTGCATGATGGCCTCTGTGGTCATGCCCGTTAATCCCTGCTCGATGGCAGCTTCCAACGCCCGCTCATTGGTTTGGCTGACCATACTCCCCTCCTTGCCTGTAATGTTTTTCCAGCAGTGCAATCATGCGTTCCTGATGTTCGGCGATCTGCTCCTCACCCCATACCCCGTCAGCCTGATCGTAAAACTCAAAGATGGCTTTGAGCTTCAAAGAGTCATAGCGGAGCTTGCCTCGGAAATCTTCCCGTTTCTTGCCAACCGTCTGGTTACTGTAAGAGGAGTTTTCGCCCGGACTTAACAGTACCAGGTTGCCAAAAGCATCCAGCGCCGTTTCGGATATGGCTTTTCTGTATTCCTCATGCTGAGGATGCACATGCTCCACGGAGTTCTTGGAGGTAATTCGGTATCGCCTGAGCTTTTCATCGCTCTTGTCGCCCTGCTTCCAGAGCAAATACTCCAGTTTCTGGAACCAGTAATGCTCAAAGCCGGTGCCCTGGGCACTGTTGAGATAAGTTTGGATGGAAGCCCAACTCTCTGTTGCGGGCACTTCGCCTTTGGCAATTCTGAAGCTGGCTTCTTTCTGGGTTTCGGTGGTCAGCGAGAGCTGGTTATCCAGCTTTTCCATTACATACAATACGTCTTCATCGCTCATGCCGGGTTGTTCCACCAGCCGAGCGAGCAGCGCCGTTAGCCAGTAATGGGCGGAACGGTCGCCGGTGAAGTTACGCACTGCCTGCAACTGGGCCTGCGCTCCCAGCTCCCGAGCACTGCGGTTGATGTAATACTTCCCACTGGAGGGCGAGCGGCTGATGTTGGTCAGTCGCAACTGCGGGTCTTCGCTGTCATCGTGCTCTACCCACTTCACCACCTGGGTATCGAATTGATAACGCACCTGCCACAGCGTCTGGATAAACGCCTTGATATCCGCTTCGTCTTTGCTGAGGAGGCGCTCAAAACACGCCATCAGGTTGGTGGCCTTGATACGGGCTTCAATATCCGGCCAACCTTTTCTGACGCAGAACACTCGAAATGCATGAATCAACAGCAGATCAAAACCCACGATTGAACGACAGTAGACGGTTTCGTCTTCAATGCTTTCCTCGGTGTCGTTTTCTTCTTTCGGTTTAACGTTGTCGGCTGTCCTGCCCGCCTTGACCTCATCGAGCAGGTGTAGCAGTGTCATTCCAGACGCTTTACTCTCACCTTCAACGCTTCCACCTACATTGGACTCAAAGAACCTGCGCTCATAGGCACTCAAGTCTTTGTACTCAATCGCATTCCAGTTCGCATTGGGGAACAACTGGCGGAGATTGCGTTCGAAGTAGTTCTCCATGTGCTCGCAGGCCTGCCAGATGGCGCTGTACAGGGGCGTCTCAGTAGTGATCTTGCGGAACAGCTTGGCTTTCAACAGGTCCACCGGCTCCAGCTGAATACCTGCCGTGTTCATGCTCGCGAACAGGCGATTGAGGTCCATGCTCTCCGGGACAATATTGTTGATCCAGCTCACCTTCCTAAAGATGTAATCGGCAAACCCTTCACGGCTGAACTTATCGCTTTCGGACAACTTCTCTACCTGCTGTTTGAGCACGCGCAGGTTCGCATCCAGATGGGTAAGGTAAGGATCATTCTTGATGGCATCCGGGCCGGGGCGGGCCATGCGCTCCAGGCCCGCGTAGCTGCCCAGCAGATTGCCCACCGCATTACGGATCTCGAAGCGGAGCCTCGGCTGGTCACCCAGTACGGAGGCGTCGGCCAGTTGCGATTGCACATCGGCCGCTTTGAAGGCCAGTGACAGCAACATCAGGGTGGTGGTGCGCTGCTGACCATCAATAAGCTCGTACACCTTCGAGCCATTCACATCATGCTGCGCTGACAGTACGCTGCCGATAAAGTAATGCGGCTCTTTGGCGCCAAAGGCATCCCGAATGTCACCAAAGAGCTTGATCACATCCTCATCACTCCACACATAGGGACGCTGGTAGCTCGGTATCACAAAGCCCATGGCAGCGTTGCTGACTTTTTCCAGCGTCAGCACTTCTGTCCTTACCTGATGCTCAACTGCTGCCGTCATCGCTGCACTCCGGCTACTTTCTGGTTCAAGGCTGGGGCAAATCCCTTTGCATACTCACTGACCTCCAGCCCAAGCTCGAATTGCTCGCAGACAGCTTTCACAAACCGCTGCTTCACGCTGTTCTTGTCCAGATTGCTGGGGTCCACCTTCAACTCAAAAGCGTCGAGAAAGGCAAAGCACTGTGCCGGGGTATAACTGGCGGCAATCCAGTCCAGTACGGGATACTTGCCAATGAAGGAAGGGATGGAATTTTCCCGCACGGATTTCTGATTACTGACCCGGCGGGAATACACCACCCGGAACAGCTTTTTGGCGGCCTGCTCCAGTTGGTTTTCGCCGAACTGGCTAATATAGAGCAGCAGGCAGGCTTCGTAGAGTTTTTCCAGGTAACCACACCCACCCAGATCTTTCAGCCATTGCACAAACTGCTGATAGCCAGGCAGATGCGGCAGGTCTGGCTGCTGCCAGTAGCGTTGGTGCAACTCCTTAAAATAGGCCAGGTAGCGGATGCTGTTGATGCCGGCATTCAGCGGCTGGCGCACCTCGTAGCCCTGCTGGTCCGTCTGCTGGCTGATCTCGCCCGCCAGGCCGACCTGACGACGGATGCGGCCATAGGCGACGTCGTCGCCATCACCGGTAGCCTGCGCCAATTCGTCCACAATACAGTCACGGATCAGCTTCTTCTGGTTGTGGGACGGCAGCTCTCGAGGCTTCACACTTTGCCAGAAGCGGCCTTTCAACAAGGCGCTGACGGTGCTGTCCAGTTTGCCCATGGCCTCCCACTGCCGGGCAAACTGTGGCTGGAGCGATTTGTTATCAATCGCCCGCAGGTGATGCGCCTTGATGATATCCGGCCCGCCCAGCCGCACGCCGCCGGTGTTCTGGGTTTCAAAGAAGCGGTAGGCATCGTCTTCGGACTGGGTAATTACCAGGGTGAATTGCAGCTTGTTGAAGTCGATCCAGTTCCGCACCCGATCCAGACGGTCGCGGAGCCACTGGAGGTTATGCTTGATCTGCTGTTGGCTGATGGGGTGTTCGTAGACCAGGCCGCCGATGCTCAACGGGTCGGAATCCAGTAGGCAGCCCATCAGCGCCAGGGTGGTAATGCGCTGCTGGCCATCGATGATATTCAGCTTATCGCCTTCCTGATGCAGGATCAGGCTGCCCAAATAATAAGGCAGTTCGGCCTTTCGCTGGGTGTGCGACGAGATATCCTGAAGCAAACCCGCCAGTTGCTTGTCCCGCCAGCAATAGGGGCGCTGGTATTCAGGGATGGTCAGCGCTCCTGCCACCGTCTCGTTATCGCTGGTGATAATGGTATTGGCGCTGGACGATGACTCTGGATGCAAACGTTCAGAGAAGAGCTGGGCAGCGCTGCACGTGGCGACCTGTACAGTCATGCTGGATCAGGCCTCCACCATATCGGGTGTGATTCGGATTTTTCCGGTGACGGCGCTGTTGATTAAAGTACTTCTATACTCCACAACTTTGATTATTTGCTTCAGAAGTTCACTAATCGCAGCATCAATAACTGCATGGTTTTTTTCGATTTCCTCGACCACCTGGTCCTGAGTTAATAAATCTGGAACAGGAAGAAACAACTCTGAAAAGTCCTTGAACCTAAAATCTGTAGATCGCTCTCTAATCCCTTTCGCTAAAGATTCTATAAACCCATTCAACGCTAAATTTCTTAGATATAAAGCATAATATTTTGAATTAACTTGGGCCCTATCGAAGGGCCTACATACGGCATAAACTGGACTCGACTTCCCATCAGAGTCAGAAACACCGATAGCGCCCGCGAACGCATCCATCGCATGGATAACCAAGTCCCCCTTTCTCACCCCCTGATAGCCGTGCTCCTTGATAGCAAAAGTGAAGCCATCTGACCTCCTATTCGATCGCAATGTAACTTGGCCATCCCTGAAACATGTAACCACTTCATCGCACCCTCTCACCGGCCTAGACTCCTTCTTGAATATATATTTCCCTCTACGAACCTCCCAATGAGCCGGAATCTCCCCAACCCAGTCGACGCCGGAATCTTTCATGGGCACATTGGGATCAAGGCCCTGGGTGACGGTTTTTTGGATAATGATTTGCTTGCGCTCTTTCAGCAGGGCGATCTGCTGCTCTTTGATGGCAATGGCTTCGTCGATTTGGGTGGTTTTTTTGTCGAGGAATTTAGCGATTATCCTTTGCTCTTCAAACAACGGAACTGGAAGATCAAGATTGGCGAAGTCATTAAATCTGAAGTCAGTAGACCTTTCTCTTATTCCTTTGGCCAAAGAAGCCACAAACCCTGAAAGAGCCATATCCCGCAAAAAGTAGGCATAAAACTCGGGGAGCACCTCTCCTTTATTTCTTGGAACACAAGCAGCATAGACCGGAGTTGATTTTCCATCGGAATCAGATACTCCAATAGCACCCGCAAAGGCGTCCATGGCATGTATGACGAGATCACCTTTCCTGATTCCCTGGTAGCCATGTTCTTTCATCGCGTTGGTGAAACCTTCAGTACGGCGATTCTTCCTCAGCGTTACCACTCCGTCGCGAAAGCATGTGACAATTTCATCCTCACTTCGAACAGGTCGCTCAGCTCGACTGAATAGCCACTTCCCTTTTTCGATCCTCCAAGACTCTGGAAATTCTGACACCCATGTCATCTTGGAGTCTTTGTACGCCTCATACTTTGGAAATTCAGCAATACTCAACATCACCACTTACCCCTGCACCTGCTGAACATCCACACCCAAAATCTGTGCAATCAGTCCCTCCGATTTCTGCTCCAGACTGATAATGTCCTGGGCGACCTCTTCCAGTGAACGAAGCGGTTTGTGGCGGTAGAAGTATTTGTTGAAGCTGATTTCGTAGCCGATCTTGGTGGAATCCAGGTTGATCCAGGATTCTTCCACATGGGGCTTCACTTCTTCCTGGAAATAGTTGTGGATGGCTTGCTTGTCGCCGTCCTTGAGCAGGGGGATGGATTCGCTGTCGCGCAGGTCCGAGCACGGCTCGTAGGTGAGGTATTCATTGGCTTTACCGGTGGGATACAGGCCGTAGTCCGGTAGTTGATCCTGGGTGCAGTCGTACCGGTGCAGCAGTTCATCCAGCTTGTCACCATTGATTTTGACGACTTTCTTGACCACCTTTTCGGCGGTTTCGTCGTACCAGCTCACAGCATTGAGAATGGCGTTCTTCTCGGTGGCGGAGAGCTTGATCTTTCTGGCCTCAAGTTCGACGTCTACCTGCTGCTTGAACTGGTTGAAGTCGTTGAACTCGCCCTCACCAATGGCGGCCATGAGTTCACGGGCGGTTTCCACCAGAGCCTTGAGGCTGTCCCAGCGTTTAACGTCCAGCAGCTTTGTTTTGGCCTTGGTGTTGAGGCTGATGTCGTTGTCTTCACACCAGGCCATGACCGGCTTTTCGATACTTTTCAGGAAGCTTTGTTTATTGTCCTTGCCGTGACCGCTCTTGTCGTAGACCTTGTCGCCGTGTTCGGCATAGAGGTACTCCATGACTTCGCTGATCTGCTTGTCGAAGCGCAGACCGGCAATGCGCTCTTCGGAGAACTGGGCCTTGCGGCGGTCCGGGCGTTCGATGGTGACCTTGTGGTAACCGAAGTCTTCGTTGCGGAATACCTGGCTGGCGATGTCGACGGGATCGTTGTTGTCATCCGACTCCCGCTCGATGGCGGCGCAGTCCAGGTAGGTGCGGGTGATTGCCTCGATATGCTCCGGGGCGAATTCGCAGTTCTTGTTGCCCAGGTTCTTGCGCAGCTTGCGGTACAGCAGGCTGGCATCGATCAACTGCACCTTGCCACGGCGCGGTTCCGGCTTGTTGTTGTTCAACACCCAGATATAGGTGGTTATGCCGGTGTTGTAGAACAGGTTGTTGGGCAACTGGACGATGGCTTCCAGCCAGTCGTTCTCGATCAGGTAGCGGCGGATGTTGCTTTCGCCGCCGCCGGCATCGCCGGTGAACAGGCTGGAGCCGTTGTGGACCGAGGCGATACGACTGCCCTTGGAGCCACTGGCCGGGTCCTTCATCTTGCTGACCATTTCCATGAGGAACAGCAGTTGGCCATCGCTGGAGCGCGGGGTGGCGTCGCAGTCTTCTTCATTGCCCCAGTAGTCCCGGAGCTTGATCTTGAAGCGCGGGTCGATCACGTCGCCGCCATCCTTGATGTGCTTCTGTTCCGAGGCCCAGCTTTTGCCGTAGGGCGGGTTGGAGAGCATGAAGTCGAAACGGCTGGAGGCGAACTCATCGGTGGACAGGGTGGAGCCGACCTTGATGTTTTCCGGGTTGTTGCCCTTGATCATCATGTCGGATTTACAGATGGCGTAGGTTTCGTCGTTGATTTCCTTGCCGTAGAGGTAAATATCCCTGTTGTCGGAGGGATATTTCTCTTCAATGAAGTTTTGCGATTCGGTGAGCATGCCACCGCTGCCACAGGCCGGGTCGTACACAGTGAGAGTGAGCGGCAAGTCATTCTTGATGGGATCAAACACCAGGTGGGTCATCAGCTCGATCACTTCCCGCGGAGTGAAGTGTTCCCCGGCCTCTTCGTTATTTTCCTCATTGAACTTGCGAATCAGCTCTTCAAACACATAACCCATGCCCAGGTTGGATAGCGCAGGTAGTTTGTAGCCATCCGGGTCCACGGTGTCGTTGGGGGTGAGGTTGATTTTCGGCGAGACGAACTTCTCCACCACATCCAACAGCACGTCCTTGTGGGCCATGTGCTGGATTTTACTCTTCAGCTCGAACCGCTCGATGATTTCATGGACGTTGGGGCTGAAACCGTTGAGGTATTCCTCGAAGTTTGCCAGCAGGATCTGCCGATTATTGGTGGCGGTGTTGTACAGGCTGGTGAGCGTCCACTTGGAGACGTTGTAGAACACATAGCCGGAAGCTTCTTTGAGTGGTTCTTCGTCCAACTCAGTGGATTCCATCTCCTCCTTCTGGTATCGGACCTCGTCCAGAACGGCTTTTTTGGTGGGCTCCAGCAAGGTATCCAGGCGACGCAATACCACCATCGGCAGTATGACGTCACGGTACTTTCCTCGCACATACACGTCGCGCAGGCAGTCGTCGGCGATATTCCAGATAAATGAAACGAGTTTATTGTGTACGCTATGGTCCATTCGGTTCCCTGTTTACGGCTTCTCTTTAATTAGTTTCGGCGGAAAGCAATGCCCGGCGCTGATTCAGGCTAAAACACGCTCAGCAAGCATTGTCACATGCTCTATTTCGCGGATTGGTGAAAATTTTGAAGCATTCAGGCTTATTGGCTAGCCCTAACCTTTGCGTTTTTCCACACGGGCAATGTAAATCATTTAGCCCATTCCGGTGGATGAAGCGCATTTCAACGTGTTGGTCGAAGCGAGAAATGTCGAGTGCTCAGAATCCCCCGCCCTGACTAGGTTTCACGCCCTACCTCAGCCGGAAAGCCAAATTCTTGTTCAGGAGCGCTGAGCTCGCAATCAATTCACCGTGCGGTAACGGTATTTCCTGGCTATCTACTCTGGCCGCAATATGGGCTGTCTAGCCAACGGCAAACGGTGTTTACTGGTCGACTACTGTTTCCGGCTACCACATTCTATCTGCCTGAGCTTCGAGGCCGGTTTACAACCCAGACCCACTAGTCGCGTTAGCAACTTATTTTTAGCTTTTAACTTCAAGACCCTGAAGCTCACAGTAAAGGTAAACCAAACTCTCTAGAATTCTAAGGGACGACTTTTTACCAGAATTTACGTGTGACCAGAAAGCAATTCCTGTGCAGCGATAACATGAGCTCAATGGCGTGGGAATAAAAATGGGGAGTATCGCGCGGGTTCATGCTTGGAGGTGGTTTTTGGATTCACCTCATATCCAACGCTGGAGCTGACTCTAGTCGGATCTCGTTCTTGGTGCTACTGAAGGTTTCTTTAGCGATGGCTGGAGACCTCGCCCTTGACGTGACGAATGCAACCGCCACCACTAGGCCGTTTCGAAGATTCAAGAGGTAAGCTATTGCTTCAGATTTCAATAAAAATTGGAGGCGCGGGTCGGAATCGAACCGGCGTACACGGAGTTGCAGCGCCCCACGGCTGATTCACGTTATTCATTTCAAAACAGTACGTTACGGCTTTCCCCCTCCGTTTCTTAGCGCTCACAAGCGCACATTCAGATCCCCAGTTATCAATAACATACGATAGCGTTGTCGACGTTGTACCGGCGGTCACGGAGTCCCTGGACCGGCAACGACTGCCCCGCTCACCTCTCACTTTCACGCAGCCAGGATCTCAGCATTTCCGTTTATAAGAGCGCGGATATTTTGAGTGATATACGCGCGTGTGTGCATGCGCGTTGGGCAGGCTGGATCAGAATGTAGGAGTGCTTCGGAAAAGTGTAACAACTGTAATAAGTGTAATATTTGCTTATAGCTATCTGATTTTATTGATAATTACTTGTTACACTTTTGAAGGTGAAAACGTAACGTTGTTACACTTACTGAACGTAACAAGTTGCGACTCCCTACCCTAATAAAATCAACAATGTAGCATTTGCGTTACGTTTTGTTGCACTTTGGGTGTAACAGGTTTTACCTAATAATTTCAGTCACCTATAAGCCGTTTTTAGGCCTTGTTACGTTGTTACACTTTTCCGAAGCCCCCCCTACTTCTCAGCATCTGGTATACCACTAATCAATGACTTAGAAGTCATGCCGCGTTTGAAATTCCTGGCCGTTGAAAAACCTCGGTACCAAGAGCGCGCAGGCGGGGCGGGGTGACCGCGAGCTTCGGGTGTGAGCACCCCTACCGGGGGGGTGGCAGATCTCGGGCACAAAAAAAGACCACCCGAAGGTGGCCAAACGCTGACGCAGTCGTCGAAAGAGGTTCAGGCGCTGGGTTCGCCCAGGCTGTAGGGCCGGAAGCGGATCACTTCCCTGCCCACGATGTCGTTCATTTCCAGCAGCCGCTCCTGCAGTGGCTCCAGTTCGTTAGCTGCGAACACTCGGGCGGCCTTTTCCGAATCACCGAAGCCGCTGGTGTTGGTCGGAATGATGCCCATAAGCTGAGGCGGCACACGATGGCCGGCCAACTGGTCGTCACGGGTGGCGTTCTTGATGTTCCAGAACTCATCCTTGGCCGCGACTTCACTGACCGGGATCACCTGCATGCCGTCTTTCTTCCCGTTCGGGGCATACATGAACAGGTTCTTGAAGTTGCCCGGCCCCTTGCTTTCCCGCAGGGCCTTGCGAAGGGCATCGATGTCTTCTTGCTTCTGAGCCGGATCGGTCATGTACATGATGAACCCGGCGTGGCTGCCATTCTGGTAGTACTTCCGGCGAAACAGCGTGGCGCTCTCGTTCAACCAGGCCGATTGTAGGGATCCGATGTAATCCGGAACGCCATAGAGCTCCTGGTCAATGTCGGGCTCCATCAGGTGAACAATGCTCCCTCGAGGAAACTCCTGCTTCTGCTCCCAATCGTGCACCCACCAGTACTGATCCTCCTCAACGCCACGGCGGCAATACTTGGCAAGTGCGGGCCGGATCCGCACCAAGTTGCCGAGCCGGTTCTCGATCTGTTCACCGTAGAGGTTGCCGAACACCAGGTAATCCAGCGCCATGCGGGAGAAGTCCTGCCGGCTGAGATATTCCGTCGGCTGGAACGATTTCACCAGGATGTTCCGTTTCACCTGGAGAGCACTGCCATGGTGAGCGGTTGCCCGGTAGGACTTGGCCAGCGCCGACTGATCCACCGGCGGTTCGTAGTAGTCCATGCCAGCCATCCAGCAGCCGGTGTAGAGCATGTCGTACCGGTCCATCACCGGTACCGGGTCACCGAAGGTGAAAGCTTCAACGTGGGGTTTGCTCATCAATAAATCTCCATCATGCTGCCACCTTTCTCGGTTGGCCCTTCGAGGGGTTCGTTTGCCAATGCGTGCATAACCGCCCACGCCAGATCGGCGTGGCCAGTATCTTCACGACGGCCGGATTTGTAGGTGATGTGGCGTTGGGAATCTGTCATCCCGCGGCGGATCGCCATGAAGCTCTGGGCCATATCGCTCCAGCCGGCATCGAACTGGAGCCGGCCGCGGTCGATGATGTTCTGGGTTTTGATTACCAGGCGGGCCTTCACATCCGGGCTGTAGTTGAACCGGGTTACGGCTGGGAAGAACTTCTCCACCAATTCGGCGACCGCTTCACCCAGGCCGGTCGTATCGATCCCGATGTAGGCCACGTTGTAGCGATGGGTGAGCTTGCGGATCTCCTCAGCCTGCTGCTCATAGTCCAGGCCCCGGAAACGCTGCTTCTCGATCACACGGTGAGGCTTGAGGTTGGATCTCGATGGAGACACCACGGCAACCCCGGCTCCGTCGCCATCCTCGCTACCGCCTGCTGGGTCGTAACCGATCCAGACCGCACCATCTCCGAGTGGCCGATCGGTGTATGGTTTCAGGTCCCGCCACTCAACCCAGCTGTCCACCATGCAGCGCTGCAGCTTGGCGAGCGGGAACACGGCATGGGTGTCGTCCACAAACTGGCACATCAGCAGGTTCGCGTATTCATCATCGGAGTACTCGAGGCGCAGCTGGTCGATATCGAACAGGTCGCACCCACCGGCCATGGCGTCTTCCACCGTGACGATCTGGCGCCATTGGCCATCGCCGCAGGCCATGCCGTTGGCCAGCGCAGCGTGGGAAGTATCGATGCTCACCCGCTTATCCTTGGCGCGGCGCTTGTTGAACAGCTCGCCGGTCCAGAACGGATAGGCATCGTGGGTGATTGCAGACGGTGTGGAAAAGTAGGTCTGGCTCCACTTCTTGTGCATGGCCATGCCGGAGGCCACCTTCCGGAACTCCTGGAAGTTCTGGATCCAGAAGTACTCATCCATGTACAGATCGCCGTGGTAACTCTGGGCGGTCCGGACGTTGGTACCGAGAAAATAAAGGGTCGCGCCATTGGGCAGCACCAGCGGATCGCCCCGGAGCTCAACCCCGCAAGTGTCCTTGATGAACTGGACGATGTACTGCCGGAAAACATGAGCCTGGGCCTTCGAGGCACTGAGGAAGATCTTGTTCTTGCCCGTGTGGAACGCATCCACGATCGCTTCCCGGGCAAAGTACCAGGTTGCACCGATCTGCCGTGACTTCAGAATGTTCCGTATCCGCTGGGTAAGGCCCGCCACTTTCCACTTGTGCTGATAGTCGAAAAGCGACTCATCGAAGGCCTTCTCTATGAGTTCCAGACCTTCCTCGCCGATATCGTTCTTCGCCTTCCTGGGTGCCCGGTTCCGCTCCTGGATCTTCGGGTTCAGATCCGATTCCCGCCCTGTCTCCTCGTACTTGTGCACCCTGGCCAGGCGCTCAAACTGGCGCCCCAGAAGGTCGATTTCCTTGTAATCCTTCCCTTCCTTCGGGTCCTTGAAAATCAACTGGATCATGCGCGATTCCAGCGAGCTCTCCACCCGCTCCATCGGTGGCGCGTCGTCCCACTTGAACCGCTTTCGCCAGGCGTTGATCAGCTGCGGGCTGACATCCAGGTGCTCCGCGATGCGCGAAGGTCGCCACCCCATCCACAGCAGAGTGCGGGCGGAGACGAACTGTTCTCTGTATTCCGATTCGACGACTTTATCCATGCAGCCAGCGTAAAGGCTGCGCGCGAGGGTTCAGCGTGCGGTGTTTTGTGAAGTGTGGCGATACAAAGGCGGCAGGTTGGCATTGAATGCCCTTCCCACGAATCTGAGGGCACTTGCACGACAACTGAGTAAGCATCGCCCAACAGGCACTGGAGAGGCAACATGAAAAAATGGTTCCGAGTGGCCACCGAAGGCGCCACTACCGATGGCCGGGCTATCAGCCGGGCGTGGATCGAGCAGATGGCCAAGAACTTCAACCCGCAGAAGTACGGTGCCCGGGTTTGGCTGGAGCACATGCGCGGAATGTTCGCCGATGGCCCGTTCAAAGCCCTGGGTGATGTTCATGCCGTTCGCACGGAAGAAAACGCCGATGGAAAGCTGGAGCTCTACGCCGAGATCGAGCCCACCCAGGACCTGATCACCATGAACAAGGATCGCCAGAAGATCTACACCTCCATCGAGGTGGATCCGGAGTTCTCCGACACCGGCGAAGCCTACCTGGTTGGCCTGGCCGTTACCGATTCCCCCGCTTCTCTCGGTACCGAAATGCTGCAGTTCAGCGCCACAGCCAAGGCCAACCCGCTCAACGCCCGGAAGCAGCGCCCTGAAAACCTGTTCACCGCGGCCCTGGAAACCGAGTTCGATTTCAGCGAGGAAGCATCTGGCGAATCCGGAAGCGATCCGGAGGAGTCCAGCCTTTTCGACAAGGTGAAGGCCCTGTTCACCAAACACCGGGAAGCCGGCGCCGCCAAGTTCGCCGACTTCAAGAAGGACCTGGAAAGCACCCTGGGCCTGTTCGTAACCGAAGCACAGGAGCTGCGGGGCGAACTGGAGAAAACTCAGGGCAATTACACCCAGCTGAAGAAGGACCATGAAGCACTGGAACAGCAGTTCAACGAACTGAAAACCCAGCTGGAGAAGTCACCCCACAACCACAGCCAGCGTCCGCCCGCCACCGGTGGCGAAAACGCAATCCTCACCGACTGCTGAAGGAAGTCAGACTATGCGCAATGAATCCCGAGTACAGTTCAACCAGCTCCGTCGTCGGATTGCGGAGCTGAACGGCGTCGAATCCGCCGCCGAGACCTTCGCGGTCACTCCCACCGTCCAGCAAACGCTGGAACGTCGCATGCAGGAGTCCAGCGACTTCCTGAGCCGGATCAACATGATCGGTGTGGATGAAATCAAAGGCGAGAAGGTTGGCCTGGGCGTGGGCTCCACCATCGCCGGCCGTACCGACGTCAGCGCCAACGATCGGACCCCGTCCGACGTCAGCGACACCACTGGCAATGGCTACGAGTGTTTCCTGACCGAATTCGACACCGCCGTGCCCTACTCCAAAATCGATGCCTGGGCGAAGTTCCCGAACTTCCAGGCCATGCTGCGCGATGCCATCGTTCGCCAGCAGGCCCTCGACCGCATCATGATCGGTTGGAACGGTACCAGCGCTGCAGCTGCTACTGATCGAGTTACAAACCCGCTCCTGCAGGACGTGAACAAAGGCTGGCTGCAGCACTATCGCGAGCAGTCACCGGAGCGCGTCCTGACTGAAGTGGCCGCCGCCTCTGGCCAGGTAACCATCGGCGACACAGGAGACTACAAGAACCTGGACGCCCTGGTGTTCGACGTGCTGAACAGCATGGTCGATCCCTGGTACCGCGAGAGCCCGGACATGGTGGTTCTGGTCGGCCGCACCCTGATGTCCGACAAGTACTTCCCGCTGATCAACCAGTCCAACGCCCCGACTGAGCAGCAGGCACTGGATCTGCTGGTGAGCCAGAAGCGCATCGGCGGCCTGCAGGGCATTCAGGTGCCTTACATTCCGGATGGCACCCTGATGATCACCACCCTGGAGAACCTTTCCATTTACTGGCAGCAGGGTGGACGCCGCCGTCACATCATCGACAACCCGCGCCGTAACCGCATCGAGAACTTCGAGTCTTCCAACGATGCCTACGTGATCGAGGATTTCGGTGCCGGCGCAGTCGTTGAAAACATCACGCAGGTGTAAGGGGGACTGATGGTCAGCCCAGCGAAGAAGCGCTATGAACAGATCCGCGCCGCCCGTGAGGCGGCTGCGGCCGAGAATCTGAAAAAGGCCCAGCAGGAGGCCGAGGCCAAAGACCAGGAACGGGCAGAAGCCCCGGCCAAGGAGCGGCTCAACCCCTACAACCGTGGCGAAGGGGGCAAACCCCGACCCAGCCCTGCCCGAAAGCACTTCGACCGTGCCCGGGCGAAGGCTGAGGCCTCACAGTCCACACCGGCCCGGCCCCAGGGTGACGCCTACGAGCTCCACAAGGCAGCCATCATCGAGGACGTCCGGCGCCTGTCTGATATCCAGAGCATCGAGCGCAAGATCGAAGCCAAGCGGGAACTGCTGCCGAACTATGAAAGCTACGTTCAGGGCGTTCTGGAAGGTGGCAAAGGCCAGCAGGACGATGTGCTGATGACCCTGATGGTCTGGTACCTGGATGTAGGTGAGCTGGAAACAGCCATGGATATCGCCGAGTACGCTGCAAACCACGGATTGGAAACGCCGGACCGGTACCAGCGGACCACCGCGACACTCGTCGCCGAGGAGGTCGCCGACTTCGCATTGAAAATGGACAAGGAAGCCGAGAACCAGGAAGCGGTTCTGGCACAGGTTCAGCGCTGCCGTGCACTGTTCGAGAATGCGGACATGCACGACCAGGTAAAGGCGAAGCTTTTCAAGGCTGAAGGTTCCATTCTGGATAACATCGGCGGTCCATCCGGCGCGCTCGCCTGCTACGAGCGGGCCCTGAAGCTGAACGACAAGATAGGCGTGAAGAAGGACATCGAGCGCCTGAAAAAGGAACTTAAGAATTCCGGCCAATAACCGGACCCGAGTCGGCACCCCGACGCCAGGCGGCACGGGGCCCTGAGCCAAGGCCACGCCGGAAGCTCTACGGCCCCGTCCACCGCCTTCACCCGGAGGCAGTATGAGCCTGATCGCAGCCGGTGGCACCACCGAGCCCATCATCATCACCAACGCAGCGTTTTTCCCCGACCTGAACCTCCAGGAGTTCCGGGACTCGATGCGTCTGGACGGCACTGTCACCGATGAGCGAGCGCAGCATGCCCTCGAGGCAGCGATGTTCGATGCCAACCGGTCGCTGGCCGAGTACATGCAATCCCAGAGGGATCTGGGGTTCGATGCTTTGGAGGACGTACCGGACGCCGACTGGCAGCCATTGGGGACCAACGTTCGGTTGTACCTTCGCGCTGTCTGGTGCCTGGCAAAAGCCAACCTCATCGAGCGGTACCGGGATTACGACGCCACGGGTAATGGTCATGACCAGGCGGATGCCATGGATATCACCGGTAATGATCTCCGGCGTGATGCTGCGTGGGCGCTATCCGATATCCGGGGCGCCAATCGCACCACCGTGGAGCTGATCTGATGGACGAGGTTCGAACCATTCAGGGCGACACCGTCGATCGGGTCTGCTTTCGCTACTACGGATACACCGCCGGCGTCACCGAAGACATTCTTGCCGCAAATCCCGGCCTTTCTGATCTGGGCCCCATCCTGCCAACAGGAACGGTGATCCGGATGCCGGCCGTAGCGGCCCAACCCACCAAATCCACCGTTCAACTCTGGGAGTGACCGTGGCAGGCCCGCAAACCCAAACCTCTGAGGAAAAGCTGTATCGAATTGTGGCGCAGGATCTGGCCGCCCGGCTTCGGGACCTGGAGAAGCTGCACCCGCGGGTGAACGCACTGGAACAGGCCGTTACGGAGATCCGGTACGACTTCCGGGAGGCAAGGTCTGAGCAGCAGGAAGCTCACCGCGAAACTCACGCGGCCCTGAATGCCTTCCGCCGCCGAATGGACCACGACAACCGGGACACCGTCAACGCACTGAATGACACGGCCAACGCCACCACCAAAGCGATCACCAGCCTGACGGAGAAGGTCGAGAACCTGGCTCGAAAGGTCGCCTTTGCCGCTGGAGCCATCTGGATGGTGCTCGGCATCGGAGGGCTGATCGTGATGTTCCGCACCGAAGTTCTGCGGCTGGTGGCATTGGCAATTGGAGGATAAAGATGATCTTGAAGCACGGAGATGTCGGTTCGGAAGTCGCCAGTTTGCAGGCCCGCCTGGCAAGTGCCGGTTACACGGTCGAGCCAGACGGCTGGTTCGGTGATGAAACCGAAAAGGCCGTTATCCGATTCCAGCGCCAGCACGGTCTCATGGTCGACGGCATCGCTGGCCCGGCCACCCTCGCCCGCCTGGATCCAGCCAGCACCGTCAGCGCGGAAAAGCTCCTGGCTGAAGAAGACCTCAAATATGCAGCTCGCCGGCTGGGCGTCCAGCTGGCAGCGCTCAAGGCCGTCACTGAGGTAGAGAGCAAGGAGGCTGGTTTCCTGCCTTCCGGTCGCCCGGTGATTCTGTTTGAGCGGCACATCATGTATCGACGGTTGCCAAAGCGTGATCGCGATCAGCTGGCCAGTGTCCACCCTGAACTGGTGAACCAGAAGCCCGGCGGCTACATCGGCGGCGAATCCGAGTGGCGCCGTTTAACCCGGGCCTGTGCCCTTAATCGCACTGCCGGCATCGAGTCGGCCAGCTGGGGCCTGTTCCAGATCATGGGCTTCCACTGGCAGCAATTGGGCTACGCCTCGGCTGCTGTGTTTTCAGAGGCCATGCACCGCAGCGAAGGCGAGCAGCTGGAGGCCTTCGTCAGGTTCATCAAAAAAGACCCGGCATTGCACCAGGCATTGAAGGCCAGAGACTGGCCAGAGTTCGCTGAACGCTATAACGGGCCTGCATATGCCAGAAATCAATATGACACCCGCATGGCCGCGGCCTACGACCGCTTCCGCGAAGTGGGTCGGATCTCATGAAGCTGACACCGGAGCAGCTCGACGCCTGGCGGGTGGTGCCTCGTGTGCTGGTGCTTCTCTATGGCTGGCTTTGCTTCGACACCCACCAGTGGTACACCGCGCTGGCTGATCCAACCACGCCACAGCAGCTATACGCCAGCGTGATCTGGACCGGCGCCGCAGCCTGGTTCGGTTTTTACGTCAACAGTGGGAGGCGGCAGGAATGAAGGTTTACCTGGTTATCGGCTTGGTCGTTCTCGCACTCTGTGGGGCGCTCTGGTACAGCATCGAGCGAAACATTGAGACCAGCGCAAAGCTGGCCTCCACCGCCGAGGCGCTGAGCCTGCAGGAGCAGGAAGCGACCGAGACGAAAGCCCGCCTCACCGAAATGACACAGGCCCGCGATCGCCTGGCCGGACGCCTTGAGCGGATCCGTTCGAACGAATCCAACCTGGAGGCTGCCCTGGAATCTGAGCGGGCCGCCCGGGCACAACTGGAGAAAGAAAATGAAGTCTATCGCAACTGGGCTCGCACTGAGCTGCCTGATGTTGTTGTCCGCCTGCTCCGGAAAGGTCCAGTACATCCAGACAACGGAATACCTGGTGTGCGGGAACGTAAAGGCACTGGCGGCGCAGGAGCGACACCCGGGCCGGCAATGGATGAATCAAAACGGCGACCTGCTGGATCTGATTGACCGGTACAGCACGAAGCTCACCATCCAGAATGACCGCATGGCTGAGATCCAGGCCGAGGTCGATAGTTGCGAACAGAAAGCCAGGAAGATGAATTCCGAGGAGTCCTCATGAAAAAGCTCGCCGATCTCCGAAACCACATCCTGGCCAACGTTCCGGACCTAAAGCGAAACCCGGACAAGCTCCTGAGTTTCATCGAGGACGGCAACATCGAATTCTGGCAGGGCCCTAACCTCAGCCACATGTACACCCTGCCGATCCGGATCATCGTAACCGACTACAGCGGCGACATGGACGAGCTCGTATTGCCTATCCTGTCATGGCTGGCCTACCGGGAGCCCGGCTTAGATCCGCAGCGCTCTATCAGCTTTGAGGCCGAGCTGCTGAACAACAACAGCTACGACATCAGCATCACCGTGAACGTAACCGAGCGGGTGATCGTGACCGCGCTGGAGACTGGTTTCCAGACAGAACACGTGCTGCCCGAGCCGGAAATTGCCATGAACCCGGATGCCGAGTGGCAGATCATCGTCGATCTGCATGGCTTCAATGAACCGGTAGAATCCGATGACTGATGACGTCGACGCCCTGGCCGGCTGGGTGGAGCCGCTGCTGCGCAAGATGGAACCTGCTGAACGCAGGAAGCTGATGAAGACCATCTCCAGGGATCTGCGGAAAGAGAACCAGGAGCGAATCAAGGCCCAGCAGGGTCCGGACGGTCAGAGCTGGGAGCCCAGGAAGAAACGGAAACTCCGGGGCAAGCGTGGCCAGATCCGGAAAAAAGCCATGTTCACCAAGCTGCGCACCGCCAAATACCTGAAGATCCGGACCAGCCCGGACTCGGCCGGCCTGGCGTTCACCGGTGTATCCGCCCGGATTGCCGCCATCCACCACTACGGATTACGCGCGAAGGTCGACAAAAACGGGCCAGTCTACGACTACCCGGCACGCCCCCTGATCGGCTTCGGCCGTGGAGACCTGGAACTCATCGCCGACAGAGTGCTCGAGCACATTCAGCTCTGATCCCGGGTTTTGTTCAGACCCCTGACACAACCTCAAGCCCTTCTTATTGTGGAGGCCCAGAATACAAACTGGCCCCATGAACACACTCGCTGAAGCCTTCCGCCTGATCAACAACATTGTCCGAATCGGCCAAGTGGCCGAGGTCGATGTCTCGCGCGCGCGAGCTCGAGTACAGGCAGGCGACAACCTGACGGGCTGGCAACCCTGGGTGTCGGCAAGAACCGGTACCAGTCTCGAGTGGGATCCGCCTACCGTTGGAGAACAGGTGGTTCTGTTATCCCCTGCCGGCGACCTGGCCCAGGCCATCATCGTGACAGGCCTCTATCGCCAGAACGCGCCCTCTCAAAGCGCCGATGAACACAAGCGCGTGTATCCGGACGGCGCCAGCATCACCTACGACCACGTGAAAAAGGAACTGGTGGCGAGTTTCCCGGGCAAGGTGAACGTGAACATCACTGGCAACGCCACCATCAATGTGGGTGGCAACGCCACGACCGCCGTAGCCGGGATCTGCAAGGTTAACGCTGAGATGATCCACCACAACGACGGAAACCCGGTTGTTACCACTGGCCATGTGTGCCACTTCACCGGTCTGCCGCACGGTGATGGCTCCAGCACGGTTACCGCGGGGAAATAGTCATGGCCCTGAGCAAAACCCAACTGAAAACACGGATCGTCAACGAGATGAAAGCCCAGGGTGCCAAGGAAACAGGCCAGTACAGCTGGGTGGAACGCATGGCAGAAGCGATTTCCAACGCCGTGGTGGATGAGATTAAAGCGAACGCGCAGGTGCCGGTAACTGGCGGCTCAAGCGCTGGCACCTACAAGGTCGAATGATGGGCATGAACGCAGCCACCGGTCGATACCTCACCGGAAAATCACACATCAGCCAGAGCATCGCGACCATCCTGGCCACGCCGCTGGGATCCCGCGTTATGCGTAGGGAGTTCGGCTCTGTGATCCCCGAGCTGATCGACCAGCCTCTGAACCGGGCTACGGTGTTGCGTCTTTACAGTGCCGCCGTGGTTGCCATTCAGCAGTGGGAGCCCCGGGTTAGAGTGGGCAGCGTGAACCGCACCATGGGTGAAGACGGCAAATTTACCCTAGAGATTTCCGTAACCCAAATCGACAACGGCCAAACTGAGCGCCTTCAGGTCGCCGTAGGAGGTGCCCAGTGAGCGGGCCGATTGACCTTTCCCGGCTGCCACAACCGACCGTCATCGAGGCGCTGGACTACGAGACGATTCTCGAGGAGCGAAAACAGAAACTGCTTTCCCTGGTGCCGGAAGATCGTCGCCAGGAGGTGGAGGAAACCCTCGCCCTCGAATCTGAACCGCTCACCATCCAGCTCCAGGAGAACGCCTACCGGGAGCTGGTGTGGCGCAAACGGGTGAACGAAGCAGCGGTGGCCAACATGCTGGCCTTTGCGAGCGATGAAGACCTGGACAACCTCGTGGCCAACTTCGACACAGAACGCCTGATGGTGGATCCGGGCGATCCGAACGCCATCCCTCCGGTACCGCCCACCTACGAATCCAACGAGAGCCTGCGGCTGCGCTCCCAGCAGTCCTGGGAAGGTTTGAGCGTGGCCGGGCCCACCAAGGCCTACGAGTTCCATGCCCTGTCAGCTGACGGGCGGGTTTCGGATGCACGCGCCATTAGCCCGACGCCGGCGTATGTGGAAGTGACCTTGCTGTCTACCGAGGGCGACGGCACAGCCAGCCAGGAGATCATCGACATTGTCGACGCGGCTCTCTCTGCCGAAGATATTCGCCCGGTGGGCGATCGCCTGACGGTTCAGTCGGCCACCATCGTCAATTACCAGGTAGACGCCACCCTGTACGTGTACCCCGGCCCAGAGCAGGAGCCCATTTTGGAAGCAGCCCAGGCCGCGCTGAACAAGTACCTCAGCGACCAGCGACGTATCGGGCGTGATATCCGGATCTCTGCCCTGCATGCGGCCCTGCACGTCGAAGGTGTCCAGCGGGTGGAACTGGCCCAGCCTGCGGCGGATGTGGTGCTGGATGAAACCGAGGCGGCGTACTGCACAAGCACCAGCGTGGTGATCGGAGGCTCCGATGAGTGAAGACCGCACCCCGCTCCTGCCCAGTAACGCCACACCGCTGGAACGCGCCGCTGCTGAGGCTCTGGCCGAGATCCAGCGGGTACCGATACCGCTCCGGACCTTATGGAACCCTCAAACGTGCCCGGCCCAGTTGCTGCCATACCTGGCATGGGCCTTCAGCGTCGACCGATGGGACCCGACCTGGACAGAAGCGGCCAAGCGCGACGTGATCGCCACCAGCTTCTACGTCCACAAGAAAAAGGGAACCATCAGTGCACTACGCCGGGTGGTAGAGCCGTTGGGCTACCTGCTGGAAGTAACCGAGTGGTGGGAAACCACGCCCATGGGCACGCCGGGCACCTTCGCCCTGCGCATTGGCGTACTGAACACCGGCATCACCGATGCCATGTACCAGGAACTGGAGCGGCTGATCGACGATGCAAAGCCGGCCAGCCGCCACATCACCGGGCTGGATCTTGCCGGCGAGACATCCGGAATCTTCTATGCCGGCGCGGCAACTTACGATGGCGATGCCACAGCGGTCCTGCCGTATCAGCCGGGCACCGTCGCTGTGAACGGTCCTTTCTTCGTCGGCATGGCCACTGACAGCAACGATTCAGCAACGGTTTATCCGCAATAGGAGAGCGCATGCCAAGCTTCTACACCATCCTCACCGACGTAGGTCAGGCCAAACTCGCCAACGCCATCGCCCTGGGCCAGACCATTGAAATCACCGATCTGGCAGTAGGTGACGGCAACGGCGCCCTGCCTACCCCAGAGACTTCGCGCACGGCCCTGGTCAACGAAGTGCGCCGGGCGCCGATCAACCTGAGCGAAGTGGATGACCAGAACCCGAACTGGGTTGTGGTTGAGCAAGTGCTGCCGCCGGACGTGGGCGGCTGGACCATCCGCGAGATCGGCGTGTTCGATATCGACGGCGATCTGATCGGCTACGGCAACTACCCCGAGACTTACAAGCCGGTTCTGGCCGAAGGCTCCAGCCGTACGCAGACCATCCGGTTCGTGATGGAGGTGTCGGATACCCAGGCGATCACGCTGAAGGTGGATCCATCGGTGGTACTGGCTACGCGCGGTTATGCCGATAGCCTGATGGACACCCACGAGGCAGGCCGAAACCATCCGGCCGGTACCACGTCGGCCCAGGGCATGCTGCGTCTAGCGACTGCGGAACGGGTGAAGCAGTACAACGCAGCTGATCCGGTTACCGCTGCTGCGCTGAGAGATTCTGGGCTGCTGGGTGCGGCCGTCACGGTTGTGACATCCGCTGAATCACCGAAGGCGTTGACAGTGGCTGAAGCGGGTCTGGTGCTTGTGGATGCGATCGCCGGGGATGTAACGCTAAACCTGCCCGTTGCGGCCTCCAACGGCGGGGTGCGGTACACCGTTCTGCGCATGGATGACAGCGCCAACACCGTCACGGTGAGCCCGGACGGCACGGCGCCCGATACCATCGAAGGTGGCGCGTCGTTGGCGATCGGAGCCGGCCAGCGGCGCGTCCTGGCAAGTCTCGGTTCCGAGTGGCTGGACCCTGCCAGTGTTACCACGCGCGATATGCCGCTGCGTGGGGTGCAGGTTTACGACACTGCTGGATCTTATACCTGGACTGTGCCGCCCGGTGTCTCTCGTGCATGGGTGACTGTAATTGGTGGCGGTGGTGGCGGTGGCAACCACAGCTCCACTGGTGGCGGTGGCGGTGGCGGTGGCGGTTTTTCTCAGAAGCTGGTCGATTTGACTGGGGTTGGGTCTGTTGAAATTACGGTTGGCTCCGGCGGTGCAGGTGCGCCGGCCAGCACGTCAAATGCCAATGGCCTTGCAGGTGGGACTTCGTCTTTCGGTGCGTTCTGCTCTGCTACTGGAGGTTTAGGTGCGAATAATTGGCTGGGCGGCTCAAGCGGCACCGGTCAAGGGGGTGACATAAACACAGGTCTCGGGCCAGGCGGGTGCGGCACATACGTGAGAGATGGAAGCGTTACGGATGGCAACCCAGGCGAAGGTGGCGGGCCTGGCGCTTTAGCTTCGGGAGCAGGAGTTGATGGGGCGGGCGGCCCGAATGCGACACTGTCAGGTGGCGGTGGCGGTGGTGGCACAACACAAGGCGGCGGCGGCAATGGCGCGGCCGGTGCAGTATTCATTGAGTGGTGATAGTTATGTGGGCACTTATCCAAAATGGCACCGTGGCCGAAATCACGGACATGGACCCAGTGGGACGCTATCATCCTGCGTTGCATTGGGAACCCTGCAGTTCTGATGTGAGCGAAGGGTGGAATTGGGATGGCGAAGTATTCAGCCCTCCGGCTCCACCAGAGCCGCGCAGCCGGGAACTGCTGAAGGCAGATATTGACCGCGCAGCTGGCCGAGCGCGTGCGCGTTTTGTGAGTCCTGGCGACCTAGTGGAACAGGAGTACCGCGAGGCGGAGCGCGCCGCGCAACAGTGGCAGGATGCTGGCGAGCCGTCTGACGCTGTCCCTTCGGAGGTGCAGGTCTGGGCGGACGCGGCAGGCATGAGTGCCAGCGCCGCAGCCCAGGACATAATCCAGACCGGGCATTCCTGGCGTGGCGTCTTGTCCCAGGTGCGCAGCATTCGCCTGCAGGGAAAAGCGGCAGTTGATGCAGCCGCTGATTCAGACGCCGAGGCTGTCGCGCAGGGTCACGTGGACCAGCTGGACGCCTTGGGCCCGGAATGATCACCCTGCAATTCTCCACCACCAAAGGCATCGGCAGCCAGGTGATCCGATGGGCCACCTGGTCACCGTATAGCCACGTGGATCTGGTGCTGGCTGATGGGCGGTTGCTGGGAGCTACAGCCCGCTACGGCGTCTCCATCCGGAATCCCGAACCCACCCTGGCCTGCGCACAATTCCAGGTGCCGGGGTCCGTGGAGGCGATCGAGGCCGCTCGCAGCCAGATCGGACGGCCCTACGACTGGGCGGGTATTCTCGGCTGGGGTTTTCGCCGTAACTGGCAGGAACAGGATGCCTGGTTCTGTTCTGAGCTGATCGCCTGGGCATTCGAGCAGGCGGGCTGCCCGTTGCTTCGTGGCGACAGAAGTCACAGAATAACCCCGAGGGACCTTCTGCTGTCTCCGATGCTCGTTCCTACGGGCTGAACTTGCCCTTTTTTGTATGCCTCACTGCCACAAATCCACACCCTAGCCTCTCAGCCTTCAGCGTTCATCATGGCAGTTAAAACACCGCCATTGAGATGACCAGGAGGCGTCATGCCCGACCAATACCACCACGGCGTCCGGGTGCTTGAGGTTAACGAAGGCACCCGTACCATTCGCACTGTTTCCACCGCCGTTATCGGTCTGGTGGCGACAGCCCCTGATGCCCTGCCCGGCGTGGCGGCTGAAGCCGTTGTTCCGGCCATTGCTGCTAACGCGGATGTGCTCATCACCGCTGCGGCCGTCGGTACTGCCGGCAACCAGATCCGAGTTCAGTATGTGGATCCGGCGGCCAATTCCGAAGCGCTGGCTGTGAGCGTCAGTGGCAACGACATCACCGTCACCCTGGCTACCGACGCCTCCGGCGAGATCACCAGCACCGCCAACCAGGTGGTTACCGCCATCAACGGCAGCGCCGAGGCCTCTGCCCTGGTCACCGCTGCCAACGATGCCGGCAATGATGGCTCTGGCCTGGTCAACGCCGTGGACTTCACCACCCTGGCCGGTGGCGAGAACGAGCCCTTCCCGCTGGATACTCCGGTGCTGGTCACTCGCATTGACGAGGCAATCGGCAACGCCGGTACCACAGGCACCCTGCCCAAGGCCCTGGACGCAATCGGCGACCAAACCTCACCGGTCATGGTGGTGGTTCGGGTGGAAGAAGGCGCTGACGAAGCCGCCACGGAAGCCAACCTGATCGGCACCACCAACGCCCAGGGCAAGAAAACCGGAATGAAGGCACTATTGGCCGCCGAGCAGAACCTGGGCGTCAAACCCCGCATTCTGGGTGTTCCTGGTCTCGATACTGAGAACGTCACCGCCGAGCTGGTCACTATCGCCCAGAAGCTCCGGGCATTCGCCTATGCCTACGCGAACAACTGCCAAACCATCTCCGAGGCCATCCTCTACCGCAACGGCTTTGGCGCCCGGGAACTGATGCTGATCTGGCCGGACTTCACCGCGTTTAACGTCAACACCGCAACCGTGGAACAGGCCGCCGCCGTGGCCCGCGCCATGGGGCTGCGCGCGAAGATCGACCAGCAGGTGGGCTGGCACAAGACACTGTCCAACGTGGCGGTGAACGGCGTCACCGGCATCGACAAGGACGTGCACTGGGATCTGCAAGACCCGAACACCGACGCCGGCCTGCTCAACGCCAACGAAGTCACCACCCTGATCCAGCGTGACGGCTTCCGCTTCTGGGGCTCCCGAACCTGCAGCTCGGATCCGCTGTTCGCGTTCGAGAACTACACTCGCACCGCCCAGATCCTGGCTGACACCATCGCAGAGGCGCACATGTGGGCCGTGGACAAGCCCATGCACCCGTCACTGGCCAAGGACATCCTGGAAGGGATCAACGCCAAGTTCCGCGAGCTCAAACTCCTGGGCCTGATCGTGGATGCCAACGCCTGGTTGGATCCGGAAATCAACACCGAAGACACCCTGAAGGCCGGCAAGCTGTACATCGACTACGACTACACCCCGGTACCGCCGCTGGAGAACCTGCTGTTCCGTCAGCGGATCACCGACCGGTACCTGGCCGACTTCGCCGCCCGTGTGAACGCATAAGGAGCTGAACCATGGCACTTCCCAAGAAGCTGAAGCACTTCAACCTGTTCGGCAACGGCGATAACTGGCAGGGCCAGATCGCCTCCCTCACCCTGCCGCCCATGGTCCGCCAGATGGAGGAGTTCCGCGGCGGTGGCATGAATGCCCCGGTGGATATCGACCAGGGCATGGAGAAGATGGAGTTCCAGTGGACACCCGCGGGAATCATCCCCGCCCTGTTCGACAACTTCGGTACCAGCCAGCTGGACGCCGACCTGCTGCGCTTCTCCGGCAGCTACCAGCGCGACGACACCGGCGAGACCCTGCCCGTGGAAATCGTGGTTCGTGGCCGTCACCGCGAGATCGCAATGGGTGATGCCGAATCCGGCAGCGACAACACTCTGTCCGTCACCACCTCCATCAGCTACTACAAGCTCACCATCGGCGGTGAGGAAGTGGTCGAGATCGACGTGCCCGGCATGGTGGAGCGCATCCGTGGCCAGGACCGCCTGGCCGAACACCGCCGCAACATTGGCCTGTAAGGACCCTGATTCATGAGTAAGCCCGTAACTGCAACCGTCGAGCTGGACACCCCGATCAAGCGTAACCAGGAGGAGGTGGCCAAGCTCACACTGCGCAAGCCGGCCTCCGGCGAACTGCGGGGCCTGTCCCTGGCAGATCTGATCAACATGGACGTGGACAGCATGACCAAGGTACTACCGCGTATCAGCAACCCAAGCCTCACCGAACAGGAAGTGCGGGAGATGGACCCGGCCGATCTGGCTGCCTGCGGTACCGAGATCGCCGGTTTTTTGCTGCCGAAGCGGTTGAAGGGGTAATTCCACACCGCGTAGACGACGCCATGGCTGACATCGCCGCCATCTTCCATTGGCGGCCGTCAGACATGAACGACATGCCCCTTTCAGAACTCATGGAGTGGCGGGAACACGCCCGCAGGCGCAGCTCGACGGAGGAGTAATGGCCAAGAACCTCGACCTGCAGGTGGTACTCGCCGCCCGAGACAAGCTCACCAAACCCCTCAAGAAGATCGACGCAACCACCACCGGTACCGCCCGGGCGCTGAAACAGGCCCAGGCGGAAACCAAGCAGTTGCAGAGCTCCCAGCGTGATATCTCATCCTTCCGCCGGATGGACGATGCCCTGGGCAAGAACGCCAAGGCCCTGGCTGAATCCCAGGAGCGAGTACGCCGCCTGGGCCATGAGCTGCGCACCACCAGCAAGCCAACATCCAAGCTGAGGAGCGAGTACAACAAGGCCCGGGAGGAGGTAGAGAAGTTCACCCGTAAGGGCCAGGATCAGCGCAAGGAGCTGGGCAAAGTCCGTAAGCGGCTGAATGATGCCGGTGTCGATGTGCGCAACCTCTCCGGCGAGGAAAGGCGCCTGGCCGATCAGATGCAGGCCACAAACCACCGAATCCAACGCCAGCGGAAATACCTAGACCAGCTGGGCAAGGCCGATATCTCCGGCAAGTTCAGCAACATGACCGGCGAGGTAGGCCGGTTCGGTCGCCGCACGGCTCTGGTGGGTGCTGGCGCTGCCGCCGGCATCTTCGGTATCGCCAATTCCACCGCCACCCTGGGCGACCAGGTAGCGAAAACAGGCGACAAGATCGGCATTGCCCTTGGCCCGTTCCAGGAACTCCGATACGCGGCTGAGCGCTCTGGCGTGTCTACCGAGAAATTCGATTCCAGCCTGGAGCGGTTCGTCAAACGAATGGGCGAAGCAACGCAAGGCACCGGCGCCGCCCGCAAGGCCTACGAGGAATTGGGGCTGTCTGCCGAAGATCTGGCAAAACTGACGCCGGAGAAGAGCCTGGAAGTGGTCGCAGACCGCCTGTCATCCGTCGAAAACCAGTCCCAGCGGGTAGCGATCGCCGCGCAGCTGTTCGGCCGTGAAGGCGTGGCCATGGTCAACATGATGAAGGACGGCAGCGCAGGGCTGCAGGCGTTGAGAAAGGATGCCCGGGCCACCGGCTACGTGCTCAGCGAAAAGGCCGCACGAGACGCGGAGGCCTTCAAGGATGCCATGCTGGACGCCCAACTGGGCATGGCCGGCATGAAGAACACCATCGGTGCAGAGCTGATGCCCGCCATCACCGACATGATGGGCGATCTGTCTGCCTGGATGCGAGAGAACCGGGACCAGGTCAGCGCGTTCGCCTCCAACTTCGGCACGAAACTCAAGAACGCCATCCCGGTGCTGCGTGACATCGCCGTCGGTGCCGCCTCGACCGCTAAAACGCTGGGCCTGATCGCCACCAATCTGGCCACATTGGTGGGAGGGTTCGATAACCTGGGCATGATTCTCGCCGTGGTTCTGGCCATGAAGCCGATCATGGCCATACTCGCCTTTAGCAAGGCCATCTTCATGGCCACCGGGGCAGTGGTCGGCCTGGCCGGCGGTTTGCCGGCCGTTGCAGCCGGTATCAAAGCCATCGGCGTGGCGCTCACCGCTAACCCCATCGGCTTGATCATCGCCGCGATCGCCGGCGCCGGTTACCTGATATACAAAAACTGGGGCGCCATTATGGACTTCTTCAAGAGCCTGCCTGCCAAGTTCTCCGGCTTCGGCTCCATGATCATTGATGGTCTGGTCGGTGGCCTGCTGGGCGGCCTGGACAAGGTGAAAGACACCATCGTCAACGCCGGCCAGAAAACCATCGGCTGGTTCAAGGGCGTTCTGGGCATCAAGTCACCGTCCCGGGTATTCATGAGCGCCGGGCAAGACACCCTCGAGGGATACCGCAAAGGCATTCAGAAGCAGGAGCCGGCAGCGCTGAAGCAGGTCAGCGGGTTTGGCAAGCGGGTGCGCAGCGTCGGTGCCGGCATCGCCATTGGTGCATCCGCCCTGCCCGCAGCAGCGGGTGTTCAGTTCGACAACCGGCCGCCGATCGCCACCGGAACGCCTGCGGCAGCGACCGCCGGAGACAGCGTAACGATCAACGTCTATGCAGCACCGGGCCAGAACGAGCGTGAAATCGCGGCTCAGGTGGAGCGGATTCTCCAGGAGCGCGATCGCCGCAAAGCCACCCGTGCCCGCAGCGCACTGTACGACAGGGAGTAACCCGCCATGATGATGACCCTCGGCATGTTCGTCTTCGAGGTGCAGTCCCTGCCTTACCAGCAGCTGCAGCGCAGCACCCAGTGGCGCCACCCCAGCCAGAACCGAGTTGGCCAGCGGCCTGCATATCAGTACACGGGCCCGGGGGAGGACACGATCACTCTCACGGGCACCCTGTACCCCGAGCTCACCGGTGGCCGGGTCACCCTGGACGACGTGCGCATCATGGCCGATGAAGGCAAGGCATGGCCGCTTATCGAGGGTTCCGGCAGGGTCTACGGGTTCTGGGGCGTCACCAGCGTGAGCGAGACCAGCACCGCGTTCTTCTCCGATGGCGTGCCCCGCAAAATCGAGTTCACCATCAACCTGGTGCGCCTGGATGAAGACGACTTCCAGGCATTCCGAGACCGCGCAGCCACGAGCCGAGACGTCGCAATCGGGCTGGGCCTGTACCAGCCGCGCCGGAATAACGGGAGCGTGGCGTAATGCAGCACCGCGCCCCTGATTACCGTCTCGTGGTGAACGGCCGCAACATCACGCCAACCGTCAACGGCAGGCTGATCGACCTCACCCTGGACGAAACACCAGGCGATGAAGCAGACACCCTGTCCCTCACGCTCAGCGACCACGACAACGCCCTGGAAATCCCACCCAAGGGAGCCGAGATCCAGCTGGCCATCGGATGGAAAGGCCAGGCGCTGTTCGATAAGGGCCTGTTCATCGTCGACGAGGCCTCCTACAGCTGGGCACCGAACGTACTGAACATTACCGCCCGCAGTGCCGACATGCGCAACGGCCTGCCCACACGACGAACCCGAAGCTGGGACCAGGTAACACTCAGCGATCTGGTAACCACCATCGCCCGGGAAAATGAACTGGAGCCAGTCATCGGCGGTAACCTGGCAACGATCAGCATCGAGCACCTGGACCAGACCGACGAATCCGATCTGAACCTCCTCACTCGGCTGGGCGAACGCCACGACGCCATCGCCACCGTAAAAGCGGGCAGGCTTCTATTCACTCCTCGAGGAGAAGCGGCCACCGCCGGCGGTACCGCCCTGCCCTCCATCACCATCAATCCCCGCAGCAGTGACAACGGCACCTACCGAGAAACCGATCGCGACGGCTACACCGGCGTCATCGCCTTCTGGGACGATGTCGACGCTGGTCAGCAGGTTCAGATCCAGGTGGGCACGGACGAACGGGTAAAGCGGCTGCGGGGTACCTACGCCAATGAGAGCGAGGCAAAGGCCGCGGCACAGGCAGAGCTGCGCCGGCTGAACCGTGGGGAGGCTGAACTGTCGATCACGCTGGCCACCGGCCGCCCGGACGTTGGTCCGGAATGGCAGCTACGCACGGAGGGATTCAAGCGGCAGATCAACGGGCGGGAATGGGTGGTAACCAGGGCCAGTCACAGTTTGAGTGATTCTGGCCTGGTGACAAGCTTGGAGGCTGAAACACTGCAGGCCTAAATCCTTCCGGGCTCTAGCTCAAGGTTAAGCACTGACTGGGTCTTGGGATCGTAATCGCACCGGTATACGTAGTTCTGGAACGCCCCGTAGCCGTTCGAGAATTGCACCCGGTCACCGTAGTAGCTGAGGGTACCCTCTTCTTCATTCAGCCAGTCACGGCGGCTCAACTTGGTGTCAGGGTAGGAGTCTGTCCACTTAACCTCATATTCCGCCAAACGCTCAATTGCTTTCGTACACCGGTTGGTGGCAGCTGACCAGTTTTCCTCGCCCCAGCACTGAAGGTCCGTATTGCAGGCCTCCTCTTTGGCCCTTTGAGCCTCTGCCTGATCAAGATCCGTAACCGCTTTTACGGTGCCCCCTGCTCTTTCCTCTGGATCACCGTCAGAGAAAAAGGAAACTAGGGCAGTAAGCACTATCACTACGGCCACGCTACCGATAATATAATCCTTCGCAGTGACCCCTGGGTTATCGACACCGCACTGCGGGCATTTCTTCGCCTTCCTTGACACCTGCGCCTTGCACTCTTTACAGCTGGTCATGGCCATGGTTACTACTCCTTTCTTTGCACGCCCTGATTTAACGAAAACTCTCAGCAGTCTCACCGGTATCGGCAAAACAAACGAAATCCATCCGGTCAGACCGGAAGGTCCGGAACGCCCGCCGCGACTGGCATATTCCCTTCAGATAGGCGACACCATTCTTTTTCGTCATGGCCCGGTACTCCACCTCTCGATCGGAGGTGTCGCCTTTCGAATCGGTGTACGCGAATGCCAGAATATCGCCCACCTCTGGTTTGCGCTGGGTAGAGGCTGACTTACGGGGATCTGACTTTGAGCGCTTAGGTTTGGCAGTCGTCGTGGCCGCTGGCTTCTTCGATGCCGCCCTCTTCTTCGACTCAGGTTTGGCGGGCCGCTCGATTGGCCGGTCGCAGATCTCGCTCAGAAGCGCTTTGATCTCCTCGGCCTCGTCGCTATCCAACACCCCGTCATCGAGGCTGGCAATCAAAACCTGGTGTAATTCCCGGCACGCGGGATCGAACTTCAGGATGTCTTGGCCGTCCAGCAAACGAAGCAGCAGCTCAGCCTCTCGCTGGTCTACAACGTCATCGGCCAGGATGATCTCAGCAGTATCGCGCAGAGAAAACTTCAGGCCCTCAGCTGGGGTCTCACTACTATCTGGCGCCCTGGATGGGCTGGAGAGTTTAGTGGCCTCAGCCTTGGAAGCTTCACGCGCATTCCTTGGCTTTGGAGAAGCTTGCCATGTTTTACGAGTTCGGATCTCGGCAAGGATGAAGAACGCCAGAATAACCGCGCCAGTGATGACATGGGTAGTAGTGGTGGGAATATCCTTCCCTGGTATCACCGGTATCGCTGCCAGTATGCCCACAAGAGGCGCGAATATCGCCCCAAGTCCATGACCTACCCAGCGCTTCCCTCCTTTTGCAATCGTGAACCGGCAGATCAGTCGCCAGCCGAAAACCACGTAAGCCAGGAGCATCAGAATCACAATCAAGTCCATGAGTTACAACCTCCATGCCAACACTATCTTTAGAACACCCGGCCACCACGCCAGTAGCACTGCCCCACAATCTCTACCTGGTTCAGGTTCTCCGGATGGATCACCTCTGGCTGGTAAACCGGATTGTCACTGGAAAGACGGATAGAGCCGTCAGTCATCATCTGCAGGCGCTTAATTCTCAGCGTGTCCCCAATTCGAATGGCGAAAACACCGTCAGGCTTTCGCTTTGAACGATCGATCAGCACTGTGTCGCCGTCGGCAAGCGTGCCGTCCATCGAGTCTCCGGATACACGAATGGCCACCAGATTGTGAACGTGTAAGCCCTCCCGGGTCAGCCAGTCCTTCCTGAATTTCAGAAAGGTACTCACCAGCTCCTGGTCGAACAGCGAGCCGGCCCCAGCGCTGGCCTCGATGTCATAGACGGGGATCTCCCTGTAATCCTCATCAAGCTCAACACCATACCGAGCGGCTGCTTCTCCCACCGAAAGTCCATATTCCGAACCAAAGATCAGCCAGTCCAAGCTCTTACCCGTCTTCACGCAAAACTTGACGCAGTACTCAATTGGAATAGATCCGCGATTTTTCCAGTTATAAACGGCCTGTTTTGAAGCCCCGACAAATTCACCCACAGCCCCGTCGTTGCGCGCCCCAATCGCATCTCTCATTCTGTGAATCATCTGTTCACTATTTAAAAGTTTGTCATTCATATCGGATACCAATAGGAAATTTTAATTCCCGTTTTGTTTACTTACTTGCGTATTGGGGTCTATCATTCTGTGTAATTCAGCGTTACACAGAGGATACACCATGCAAGGTGCAAAAAAACCCAACCCCAGCCACCGCGCACCCGTCGGTGTTCTTACTGCGAAGCCCATCGCGCTTCGACTTCTCACGGAAGAACGTTCCGCCCTGGAGCAGGCCGCCCTTGCGGAAGGCCGTTCCCTGGCATCCCAGGCCCGCATCTTCTTTCTGCAAGGCCTTAACGAGTACCAGCGCAACCGCTCTGCCTGACGCCCTGAAGGAGTAGCCCGATGTATCAGGACCCAAAACGCATCCGCAAAAACCGTGTGAGCCTCAACCTGGACGACTACGAGGCCGCCGTGATCAACGCACTGGTGGATTACACCGGTACCGACCGGGCCAGCCTGCTGCGCCAGATGCTGATCGCCCAGGCAGAGGCCGCGTTGTTGCCCACACCTCCCAGCATGGCCGGTGGTGCGCCACATTCCGAGGCCCACATTCGCAGCATTTGAGGTCCTCAAAAGATGCCGGAAATCACCCTGGAACTGACGGACCAACAGGCAGACCTGCTGGACACCATCCGCAGGCAGCAAGGACTGGAAACCATGGATCAGGCCGCCGAGTGGCTGATCAAACAACGCATGCGCGGAGCCAGCCTGAAGCTGACCGGCCGTAACCGGGCGCTTCATGCCGTAGGAGGCCCCAGAAAGTGAAGCTCAACCAGATCACCCGCAACTACCTGACGATCGGCTGCCCTGCTTGCGGCGAGGCCTGCTCGATCCAGTCCAGCCGGGCCATCCAGCAGAGAGGCAAAGACGCCTTTGTACAGTGCCGGAACATCGAATGCGGCTACCGAGGCTCCGTGGAGGTCTCCTATGGCCCGGTGCTGCAGGCCAAGAACCCGGGCACCCCAGATGCTGAACATCAGCAGCGCCTGCAGTCCGGAGTCCGGAATAACTTCCTCCGCATCCTGTGCCCCCACTGCGCCGGCGTGTGCCGTGTTCGCACCAGCGTGCAGATGATCTCGGCACAGCGGCAGCTTTACGTGTTCTGCCAGGACGCAGACCACTGCGGTTACAAGGGCGTGGTGTTCCTCACCCATACCGACCGACTCTCGCTCGACCCGGACGGCAACGTTCGGCAGATCCCTCTTGCTCCGGAAGTCCGCGAGCAGTGCCAGCAGGAAATGGAGCTGGCCTACGAAAAGTTCTCACCCAAGAAGAAGGACGCAACCCGATGAACGCAGTAGCCCAATGCATGACAGACGCCGCCTATTCCCAACTGCTGGCCCTTCGCAAAGGCAGTACCGATGCCCGGGAATGCATCGAACTGACCGTGGACAGTCTGATGGAGGAGTTCCAGTGCTCGCGCCGCCGGGCATCCCTGCTGGCCATCCGTGCCTGGCACGACCTGGAAGGCGCCAAACAGCCCAACGCCTATGTGGATGTAAGCCTGACCACCGGTAACACGGTTGTGATCCACGACCAGTCCGGCCGCACCAGCATCTTTTCGGTTCAGGAGCTGCTGAAGCTTCGGGACCAGGCCGCCGCCATCCAAATTCCCGCCTGATCGAGAGCGCTCCAGATGCAAGACCAACTACGGGCGGACATCCTGTTCCGTTTGAAGAGTGACTTTGGTGGCAAGGAATCGACCGACGCACGTTACATGCGCCGGCTGCGCTGCCCCAGTTGCGACAAAAAGGAGGCGTTCATATCGCTGGACGCTCCCTGGATGATCCGCTGCGGGCGCGAAAGCAAGTGCGGTGATTCCCACCACGTTAAGGAGCTGTTCCCCGACCTGTTCGACAGCTGGACGGAGCGCTACGGGCGTAAGGATCGCAAGGCCGGCGAGAAAGAAACCGGTACCGAAGTGGCCGATGCCTACATGGTGCATGGCCGTGGCTTCGATCTGGCCAAAGTCCGAGGCTGGTACACCCAGGAGCAATACTGGGACCGCGACCGGAACATCGGTTCCGCCACCGTGCGCTTCAAGATCAACGACCGTGGCGACTACTGGGAGCGGCTGATCGACAAGCCGCACCGCTTCGGCAAGAAGAAAGCCCATTTCAACTACGGCAGCAGGACCAAGGGCCTGGCCTGGGTACCGCCCGGTCTAAATCTGGCCCAGGGCAAAGAGCTGTGGCTCGTGGAAGGTATCTTCGACGCCATCGCCCTTTACCACGCCGGCATCGCAGCCGTGGCCGCCTTCAGCTGCAACAACTACCCGGACACCTTCCTGGCTGAGCTTCAAAAAGCCCGTGAGGAAGCCGGCGAGGAACTGCCCCGCCTGATCTGGGCGATGGACGGCGATGAAGCCGGCGTTCGCTACATCCGCAAGTTCGCCAACATCGCCCGGTCTCAGGGCTGGAAGGTAGGCGCCGCTGTCATCCCACAGGAAGGCAAGCACAAGCGCGACTGGAACGACGCCTGGCAGCGCGGTGAGCTGATCAACGAAGACGGCGAGCCCACCACCAAGGAATTCCTGTACCAGGGTGACCTGGTTATCGCGCGCAGCGCCCAGGAGAAGGCCAACCGGATTTACAGCCACACCGGGCGCAATGAGTTTCCTTTCGGCTTCAACAACCGGCTGTTCTGGTTCAAGTTGAACATGGAGGAATACCACAAGGCCATGCGTGACCTGGAGGACAGCGACGAGCCGCTGACCGACCGCCAGATGGTCGACCGGGCCCTCGAGCAATGCAACGCCGTGGTGGAAATCGCCAACTGCTACCCCACCGCCCTGTATTACCTGGCCAACAAGGTCACAGACGAAAGCTGGTACTACTACCGCGTCGACTTTCCCCACGACGGCCGGCCCGTGAAGAACACCTTCAGCGGCGGTCAACTCGCCAGCGCCAGCGAGTTCAAGAAGCGCCTGCTGGGCATTGCACCCGGTGCCGTTTGGACTGGATCCAGCCAGCAGCTGGACCGCCTGCTGAAACAGCAGATAAGCGGCATCAAAACCGTCGAGACCATTGATTTCATCGGCTACAGCAAAGAACACGAAACCTGGGTGTTCCCGGAGCTGGCCGTGCACGCGGGCCAGATTCACGAGCTCAACAACGAGGACTACTACGACATCGGCCGCATGAGCGTGAAGACGCTCTCCGAGTCCGTCGCGCTGTCCATCAACAAAGACCGCAGCGATTACCAGCGCGGCTGGGCCCGCGATCTGGCCGAGTGTTTTGGCCCGAAGGGTGTGATCGCCCTGGCCTACTGGCTGGGCAGTTTGTTCGCCGAGCAGATCCGGAAGCAGCACAAGAGCTTCCCGTTCATTGAGATTGTGGGCGAGGCCGGCTCCGGTAAGTCCACCCTGATTGAGTTCCTCTGGAAGCTGGTAGGCCGGCAGGATTACGAAGGCTTCGACCCCAGCAAGGCCACCCTGGCTGCCCGCGCCCGGAACTTTGCCCAGGTGAGCAACCTGCCGGTGGTGCTGATTGAGTCCGACCGGGACCAGGAAGCCGGCGCCAAACAGAAGCAGTTCGACTGGGACGAGCTGAAAACCGCCTACAACGGCCGCAGCGTGCGCAGCCGTGGCCAGAAGAACGGCGGCAACGACACCTACGAGCCGCCCTTCCGTGGCGCCATCGTGATCAGCCAGAACGCCCAGGTGAACGCCAGCGATGCCGTGCTGCAGCGGATTGTGCACCTGCACGTAACCCGGGACGGCCACAGCGAGACCACCAAGGCCCTGGCCGAGAAGCTGGAACGCACACCGATGGACCAGGTGTCTGGCTTTGCGCTGCATGCCACCACAGCGGAATCCCAGATCATGAAGCTGGTGTGCGATCGCTCGCCCCAGTACGAGAAATCACTGGCCGAATTGCCGGAGATCCGGATCCACCGGATTGCCAAGAACCACGGCCAGATGATGGCCCTGATCGACTGCCTGGGTGGTGAAGGCCTGAAGCTGCTGCCGGAATCCTACCTGGAGCCGGCCCGGGAAATGATCATGGACATGGCCAAGGAACGCCAGAGCGCCGTGAACGCAGACCACCCGATGGTGCAGGAATTCTGGGAGGCCTACGACTTCATCGAGGGCCTGAACGGCACCCCCACCCTCAACCACTACGGCGAACACGAAAAGATGATCGCCGTGAACCTGAAGCATTTCGAGCAGGTGTGCGCGGAAGCCAAGCTGCGCATCCCCCCGATATCGGAACTCAAGCGCCACCTGAAGACCAGCCGCAGCCGGAAGTTCGTCGAGAGCAGCCGCACCGTGCGCTCGGTCATCCGGGAGAGCTTGAACTCATCTGCCAGCACGTCGGTTCGGTGCTGGATCTTCGAGAAAGAAGTGTAAGGAGGAAGCCACCGTGGAATACACCTTCGACCAAGCCGCCGCTCTGCTGGACACCGGCAGGAACACACTGGCCCGAGAGCTCCGCCGGCTGAAGATGCTGGACCAGCACAACATGCCCGCCGGCCGGTACCGGGGCCAGGGAATCTTCGTCGTGAAGACTGGCACCTACGAACACCCCACCCGGGGCAAAACGCCCTACACCAAAACCCTGATCACCGCCCGGGGACTGGAACTGATCCGGTACCGGCTGACGCCAAAAGAGGAAGCAACCATGACCAACCCATCTGAACAGCAGCCCGCCGGCCGTGTACACGACGTTGGCGAGCTCACCGTCATCAATGAAGACCACGGCCGCTGCCACCACCGCGTGGCCATGGTGGTGGTATTCGACTCGCCAGAGCAGGCCCAGGCCTGCGTGAAGGCGGGAACCCTGCGCCTGATCCCATCCACAGACCTGAACCCAGACGCCACGGAGGCCATGCGCCATGGCGGATAAAGCCGACATCGCCGGCGACTACATCGAGCAGTCCCTGGAACTGGCACTGGCCAACCAGCGAAACCAGCCGAGGGCTACCAGCAGCGACCCGTACTGCGAAGAATGCGGCGCGGAAATCCCGGCCAAACGCCGTGAAGCGCTGCCCGGTTGCCCCACGTGCGTGGACTGCCAGGAGCTGCTGGAAGTGCGAACACGGAACTACCGATAAAGACAGGCCGGAAAGGCCGAGGAGAAATAATGGAAATGCTGACGCTAACCGAAGAAGAAATGATCGAAAACCTGCACCTGGCCACGGAGGAAGTCCTGCTCCAGTGCATGGTGCTCAACCGCCGGCGCATCGTGCAGGCGCACCTGAACATCCACGGCCACACGCACAGCACCGACATCCGCATCATGCCAGCCAACACTGAATGGAGCGACGGCGTAGAGCTGCCGGATCGTCTCGCCGAGATCGATATCAGGCTCACGTTCTATGACTGGCTCAACAAGAGAGAGATGAACGATGAGTACCTGGCCCGCATGGCCAGACTGGAACAGTTCATCCGTTACCTGGACCACCTGATTGCCCTGAACAAGCCAATTGAAGTTGAGCTGAAGGAGACGGCGGCATGAGCAAGTGCAAATGTTTTTCAGAGATGCTTGAGAAGGTTAAACCGCAAATCGAGAAGGCTATTCCCGAGGGCTCAGCCGATATAGATGTCTCCTGGCAGAACCTGGCTTTTTTCCCATCTGGAGGAGATTTTGCTCCTGTTAATCCGAGAGTAGAGGTTGAGTACCGCAAGCCGAAAAAGGGCGGTGGTCACGCAAAGAACTTCACCAAGGACTCGGTCTCTATTCTGTGTAACTTTTGCCCATTCTGCGGACGGAAACTTGAAAAGAGCAACGGGGGTGAATCGTGAAGCGCTCCCATTTCATCCTGATCAAACACCCTTCAGAGACCACCACCGGGCGGATCCTGTCCGCCACGGACGCTTCCAGCGCCCTGCTGGAATGGGGTTTCTGGCCGCTGTTCGAGAAAACTCGCTGTCGCCTGATGGTGCAGCCGGGTAACTCGGTACTGATCTACACCGCGGGCCAGTGTTCTGATGCTCGCCAGGTCATCGCGAGCGCCCAGGTCGCAGAAGTTCTGCAATGGAACCGGCGGTTGTCAGCCAGCTGCCCGATCTTCCTAGAAGGGATCCCGGTCAGTGCCCTGCAGCTCACCAACATTCAGCGGTTTACCCAGCCTGTGGCTTTCACCGATCACCTGGACGACCTCAGCTTCATCCCGGCCAACCGCCAGAAATGGGGCGTGGCCATGATGGGGGGGATGCGCTCCATCAGCCAGCCGGATTACCAAACCCTGACGGCGAAGGCAGGTGCGGCATGAGCAGCGATAACGTTAAAGACCAGGAACAGAAAGCCCTGGACGAAGCCACCACGTTGGCAACCCGTCTGCTCGGCACTTCCGTTGACGACGCCAGCACCACACTCATCAACCAGGCAGAGAGCCGCCCGGCCTGTCTGCTGGTGGATGTCGCTATGGTGTTGACCATCATGAACAAGGAAGGCATCGAGAAGAAAAGCCACCGGCAGGCTATGGCCAGGGCAGCGCGTGCCGCCATCAAGAACCTGGTGGAGGTACCAAGCGATGGGTAAGAAGCGAAACCGCAGAAAGCAGCACAGCGCCATCGCCAGAGACCAGCGCCTGTTCGCCAACTCCCGGGTGTGGACCTGGGAGGGCCTGATCAGCCCGGTGGATGGCAAACAATACACCACCGCTGAGCGCTGGTCCCCGTTCGGGTGGATCACCATGGGCGAATACCTCGCCCACCAGCTGGTGAATCGCCCCCGTAACTGGTTCGTCGGAGTTCGTGCCCTGTGCCGCGCGCCGGACGGCAAGAGCTGGATGGAAAGCCGGCTTTTCGATCTGCCCAGCTACAACATCCAGCAGGTAGAAGACCTGTACCACGAGCTCCGGGCCGACGCTCTCAATGCCCAGCGCACCGACCAGGTGTATGACATGGGCTGGATCTGCCAGACCTGGCACGGGAAGAAACCCGAGGATCCGCTGGAGCTCTGGCACTACCAATACGCGCCGGCGGAAATCATCCGGCAGGTCACCGACAACGAGAAAATCATCACCCGTATGGCCGGACCCGGCTTCAGCCAGGAGCGGTACGACCGCTGGCAGCAGGTTAACCGGGAATACCTGGAAGACAGAAATCGGGTTTTGGAACAGGAGAACGCAGCGTGAAAGAAGCAATGATCGACATGATGTTTGAAAACAACATCCGGGCAGAAGCCATCATCCACATCCCCACCATGCTGGCGCAGGATGCCTGGCCGGACATTGCCCGGGAAGCATTCATGGAGGACGAGCCAGACCGGATCTGGGAAGAGATCGGCATCGAGCCGCCCTACGACCTGGACGACGAAGGCCTGATCTTCGAGCACCTGACGGACAACCGGAAATTTGGCTACCTGGTCAAGTTCGCCACGCCGGTACCGCAGGACATCACGGCTGATTCCCACCGCCTGTCCTGGGGCTACTACAGCATGAAGTGGATCTATGCCGAGAGCTACGAGCAGGCCTGCGAAAAGGCGCTGGACTGGCGCCAGGAGTTCATCGATCGGAGACGGGAGAAGGCATTGAAAGAGCAGGCCGACGGTGAAGAACAATTGAAAGAGTATGGCCCAACGTGTCCGGAATGCCGCGAAGGTCCAATGTCTCCCAAGAACCCCGCGGATCCGGACAGCGATGAATACTTCTGTGGCGAGTGTCTTTTCAATGACGCGGATGAAGACGAGGAGGCACTGTGAGCACGCAAAGACCGATTCTTCTCAACGGCGAAATGGTCCGCGCCATTCTGGAGGGCCGAAAGACTCAGACTCGCAGAATCATGAAACCGCAGCCGGTGATCGACTCCAATGGTTGGTTTCGCTGGGATGGCCACAAGCCCAACTCGAAATTCGGCGCTTACGCCTCCAACCACATCGATCTGCGGGACATCAGCATTTTTGTAGGTGTCTCTTGCCCGTATGGCAGGCCAGGAGACCGGCTGTGGGTGAGGGAGACCTGGAGCGATGTAAACCTGCAGGGCGCTCCCGGCATAGCCTATCGCGCCGACGACGATATCCGCGACCTTATGGCGGAGCCCAGTTTTCAAGACGAGGACGGGGCGTTCAACTACGACGACGAGCGAGTAAAGCCCTACACCTTTGCTGTGTGGTCGGAGGATCTGATATCCGGGGCCGAAGGCCGCTGGCACCCATCCATCCACATGCCTCGTTGGGCCAGCAGAATCACGCTCGAGATCACCGATGTTCGGGTAGAGCGTCTGCAGGATATCAGCGGTGAAGACAGCGCTGCCGAGGGTGTAACCGATCCGATCGGCTCGCCGAGAGCCTACGGCGTGGTGACGAGGCAGTTCGCCCGGGACCAATTCATGAGGCTCTGGGAATCAATCAACGGGCCGGACTCATGGCAGGTAAATCCTTGGGTATGGGTGGTCGAATTCAAGCCGGTAGATGGAGGTGACCAGTGATAGATATCAGCAAAGCTATTGATCCAGAGGAGATTCCACTCTGCCCTCTCTGCGACCAACCGATCATGAGAGGTGAACTGGTCGATATCGGAACGGCCGGTGGCGCCATTGCCTTGATACATGAGGATTGCGCCAACCAGCTGAAGGACGGCGAGTGATGAACAGGAAATATTTGGAGCGAGCCCGGAGTTTAGGCGCTTTGGATCCCGAGCCAAGAGAGCCTCCAGTGTTGCTATCGAAAACCGAGAGGCTCAGACGAGTTCTCAATGATGGCAAACCCCGATCATCTGCTGAGCTGGAGGCGCTGACCGGAATCCCCCAGAAACGAGTGATTGCGCTTTTGAGCTGGGATATCTCGAACGGACGAATCGAGCGCCTAAAAGATGAAGGACAGCCAATGCGGATACGAAAAGTCAACGAACGGTCAGCCCAGATAGAGCGTTCTATCAGGTTTCTCGAATCACTTGGCTACGAGATCACACCACCGAAAGGCAATAACTTGGAGGGTCGTTATGTCCGGTAATGAATTGAAAGGCGGACACGTGGCCAGATCCGCAGCCATGCTCTGCCAGGATCCGGAGTTCCGCCGCTACCTGGACAGAGCCCAGAGCCACAAAGGCGGCGTTTACATTCCGGATGGTACCCACTCGGAGGAAGACGCCCGGGACCTGATCCTGACGGCCTGCAAGATCGGCAGCCGGGCCGAGCTGGACCACAACGTCCAGGCGGCCACCAAGTTCCGGCAGATCAAGGCTCACTTTCAACGCTGGAAAAGCCGGCAGGGCCGGCGGGAGGTGACTACCCAGTGAGACCGGTCTCCATTCAGACCTTCATCGAGGTGGTTTATTGCGACGACAATGAGCCGCCCTCGCTGGCCACCATCCGCCGGCGCTGCCCGGAAATCCCGGGCGCGTTCCGCGATGGCCGGCGCTGGCGCATCGATCTGGATACCTACTTCGAGACCATGGAACGGCGAATCAGGGGTATGCCGGAAAGCCCCCAGGAGCTAGGATTGATTCAGGATCTGGCAGAACAGTTGCAATAACATGGCCCCACCACGCAGAAAACTTGGCCAGGAGTGGCTTGCCCGCTACCCTGGCCTTTACATTAATTCCCGCGATGGCGTCTTCCACGTGCGCCATCCGGTTACCCGCAAACAGGGCAGCCTTCAGACCAAAGACAGGCAAACCGCTATCCGCCGCTGGGCCATGCTCCAGCAGGTATGGGAGCAATCCTCGACTGAGTTCGACGTGCAACGAATGGCCGGCACAATGGCCGCGGCCCGCCCGGCCCAGTCAGCAGGCCGCACCACCCTGCGGCAGTACCTGAAGCGCTGGCGAACAGAAGTACTCGGCCACCGTGTAATCGATGGCCGCGTGGAATGGGCCGAGTGCCATGTCCTCAGTGAGCGCGGTCGCAACCGTGGCCGCCCGATCGCCGAGCCAACCCGGCGCGACTACGCCAACGATGCGCAGCAGCTGGAGGCGAGCGACCACTCCAACTTCACGCTCACCGACCCGGCCTTGCTGCGGAAGGTCCGGCGCCTGCTGTCTTCCTGGAACACCAAGCCGGTGCACTACAACGGCCTGAGAAATACGCTTTCCCGGGTGTTCAGCCATGCAGTCGAGGACGGTTTGATCGACCGAAACCCGATACCCGATGTGAAGAAGGCGACAGAGCCAAAGCGGGAAGTACTCATCCCCGACGATGCCTACGCCGAGATATCCGCCCAGCTCCTCGAGCACAAGCTGCACCGACAAACCCACGACGGCACCTGGCGGGCCAAGATCTGCGACATGATCTACATGATGAGCCAGCAGCCCATCGATGTGTTCGGCCTGCGGGAAGAACAGATTCACGATGACCAGGGCCCGATGGGCGAGATCCACTTCGCCAGACACAAAACCGGCGTGGCCATCATCCTGGAGATGAACGAAGACCTGCGCCACCTGGTGGACTGGTTCCGCACCTTCAAGCGCCAGCAGGGCATCATCTCCCCTTACCTGATGGTGTACCCCTCCTACTTCGACAAGCGCAGCCGCCACCAGCCAGTGAAGCACCGCTTCATGCAACTGTCGTGGGCACAGGCCTGCAAAGATGCCGGCTACGGTGGCCAGTACCAGCTGCGGGATCTCCGAAAGAAAGGACTGACCGACGAATTCGTTTCCCAGGGCGAGAACAACAAAGGTGGCCACCAGACCGAGGCGATGCGCCGGCACTACCGGCTTATCACGCCGCCGGAACGGAGCAGGTCGACGCTGAAATCGATCGAAGCTGCCAAGCGAAAACAGTGAAAGGATGTCGACATGATGTCGACATGATGTCGACGTCCGATCGCTCGCAGACGATCAACGCCGCAAAGTTCTGGATTTAAAAGGGAAATAATGGAGGCGCGGGTCGGAATCGAACCGGCGTACACGGAGTTGCAGTCCGCTGCATAACCACTCTGCCACCGCGCCGGGGAAAGCCTTGGAAACGGGCTTTTGCTCTCAGGAGGCATTGAGAGACTTGGATTGTGATTTCCAACCGATGGCACCGGAGGGAAATTGGAGCGGGAAACGAGATTCGAACTCGCGACCCCAACCTTGGCAAGGTTGTGCTCTACCAACTGAGCTATTCCCGCTTCTCGAGAAACCTGAAATCAGGTTTCTGATAACCCTGTGCAGCGCTGAGGCTTATCAGGGATTCAACGTCTGGGGCGCTGTGCCCGTCGCCGTTGAAGTGGCGCATATATTAATGGATCTCGGCGGGGAGTCAACCCCTTTTTTAAATTAATGTTCGCGCCTAACTGGTTGATTATTCTTTAAACAAGGCTCATTTCGAGCCTTCCTCCGGAAACATCTGCTCCCACGCGGCCTTGAGGTACAGGATCATGGACCAGAGCGTCAGGATCGCCGCGATGTAGAGCAGCAGCTTGCCGAACTGCGCACCGATGGTGCCCAGGGGGAACGCCAGCAGCATGATGATCGACACCATCTGCGCGGTCGTCTTGATCTTGCCGATATAGGACACCGCCACGCTGGCGCGCTTGCCCATCTCGGCCATCCACTCCCGCAGGGCGGAGATGACGATTTCCCGGCCGATAATGATCATCGCCGGCAGCGTCAGGCTGATGCTGTGGTGCTCTTCCACCAGCAGCGTCAGCGCAACCGCCACCATCAGCTTGTCGGCCACGGGGTCGAGAAACGCGCCAAACGGCGTGCTCTGGTTCAGTTTGCGGGCGAGGTAGCCATCGAGCCAGTCGGTCGCGCCCGCCAGGGCAAAAATCGCGGCGCTGACCATGAACCGCCAGTCGAACGGCAGGTAAAAAACAATGACGAAAACCGGAATCATGACGATCCGGGACATCGTCAGTACGTTGGGTAAGTTCATGCTGCCCTACTCGTTGTGCAATGCTGCGTAGATCGTTTCGGCCAGGTTGCGACTGACGCCTTTTACCTTGGCGATTTCGGTGATGCTGGCCTTCCTGATTTCCTGGATGCCGCCAAAATAGCGGATCAGCTCGCGGCGGCGCTTGGCGCCCACCCCTTCAATGCCCTCAAGCGTGGACTGGCGACGCTTCTTGTCGCGCCTGGCCCGGTGGCCGGTGATGGCAAACCGGTGCGATTCGTCGCGAATGTGCTGGATCAGATGCAGGGCCGGCGAATCCGCGGGCACGCGGAACACGGCGTCGGTCAGCGCGTCGATCAGCTGCTCCATGCCCGCTTTCCGGGTCACGCCCTTGGCGACACCGATCAAGGTGATATCCGCGATGCCCAGGCTGTCGAACACATCCCGCGCCACGTTGAGCTGCCCCTTGCCGCCGTCGATAAACACCAGGTCAGGGCGTTTGCCGTCGCTGGCTTTCATCTTGCTGTAGCGGCGCGTCAGCACCTGGCGCATGGCGCCGTAATCGTCCCCCGCCGTCACGTCCTCGATGTTATAGAGGCGGTAATCGCTTTTCAGCGGACCATTCTCGTCAAAAACGACACAGGATGCGACGGTATTCTCGCCGTGACTGTGGCTGATATCAAAGCATTCCATGCGCGTCGGCGTTTCCTTGAGCTCCAGCAAGTCACGCAAAGCCAGCAGCCGGCGGTACACGGTTTCCTTGCTCGCCAGATGCGTCATCAACGTCTGCTGAGCGTTGGTGGCCGCCAGATCCAGCCAGCGACGACGCTCCCCGCGCACGTTGCGGCGGATTTTCACCTCGCGGCCGGCGGCTTCGCTCAGGGCCTGGGACAGGACGTCCTGTTCGTCGATTTCCACCGGCACCAGTACTTCACGGGGGAATTCCCGCTGTGCATCGCCGCCGAAATAGAACTGGCCGAGGAAGGCGCTCAGCAATTCGCTCTCGGACTGCTCCAGCGAGAAGCGCGGGAAATAGTCCTTGGTGCCCAGCACACGGCCACCGCGCACGACGATCACCACTACGCAGACGATCCCGGCGTCCTGGGAGATCGCCAGCACGTCCGCGTCCCCGCCGCTGGCCTCGATGGACTGCTGTTCCTGCACGTGCCGCAGGTGGTTGATCTGGTCGCGGTACGCCGCTGCCTTCTCGAACGCCAGCGACTGACTCGCTTCCTCCATGGAACGCATCAGATCATCGATGATCGCCGGGTTCTTGCCCTCCAGGAACATCGCCGCGTGGCGGATGTCGTCGGCGTACTCTTCCGGCGTCACGAAGCCCACGCAGGGCGCGGTGCAGCGATTGATCTGGTACTGCAGGCAGGGGCGCGAGCGGTTGTTGAAGTAGCTGTCGCTGCAGTTACGGATGCGGAAGATCTTCTGCAGGACGTTCAGGCTTTCCCGCACCGCACCGGAGCTCGGATAGGGGCCGAACCAGGTCCCTTTGCCGCGCTTGGTACGGCCCCGCCGAAAGGTCAGTGACGGGTATCTTTCGTGGGACGACAGATAGATGTACGGGTAGGATTTGTCGTCCCGCAGCAGGATGTTGTAAGGCGGGCGCAGGGACTTGATCAGGTTCTGTTCCAGCAGAAGCGCTTCGGTCTCGCTGCCGGTTACCGTGACTTCCACCTGTTCGATGCGCGCGACCAGGGCCTCGGTCTTGGTGGACAGGCCGCTCTTGCGGAAATAGCTGCTGACGCGATTCTTGAGGTTCCGCGCCTTGCCGACGTAAAGCACCTCACCGGACGCGTCCAGCATCCGGTAGACTCCAGGGCGTTCAGTAAGGCGTTTGAGGAAGGTCTTGCTGTCGAAGCCAGCGGGCTGCTCAGACTTTGTCGGCATCGAGTAACCCGAGTCGGACCGCCATCAGGGCAAGCTCCACGTCGCTGGAAATATCCAGTTTCTCGAAGATGCGGTAACGGTAGCTGTTGACCGTTTTCGGGCTCAGGCAGAGCTTGTCGGAAATGTCCTGCACTTTCTGGCAGTCGACCACCATCATGGCGATCTGGAGTTCGCGCTCGGACAGCTTGTCGAAAATCGACAGCTTATCGTCATCGGTCGCGTCGCCGCCCAGTTGCTTGAGGGCCATCTTCTGGGCGATTTCCGGGCTGATGTAACGCTGGCCGGTGTGAGCCATGCGAATGGCGCGCACCATCTCCTTGATGTCCGCGCTCTTGGTGATGTAGGCCGACGCCCCGGCCTGCATGACACGGGTGGGATACGGATCGTCGGCGCAGGCGGTCACGACGATGACGCGAACGGAATCGTCGATACGCAGGATTCGACGGGTCGCTTCGAGGCCGCCGATGCCGGGCATGCGAATGTCCATGAGGACGATGTCCGGCACGTCGGATCGGACAAAGTCCACCGCGTCCTCACCCGACGGTGCCTGTCCGATAACCTCGATGTCGGTGTTGTCCGCGAGCATCCGCGTGATGCCTGACCGGACCAGTTCGTGGTCATCTACAACCAGGACCCTGATCAAAACCCACCCCGCACGTTTTTTAGCTGGTCTGTTTGGCTATTCTTTATATCACCGCCCCGTAGACAGCGGCGCAGCGAACACTGCACGTTCAATGATGTTCGCAACACGAGATTCGCGACCCCGAGCCATCGCCCTGCCTGGCAGGTGCAAGCTCACCGGCGTTGTCCGTCCGCCGGCGACAAAGCGAAAACCAAATCGAAATCAGTAAGAATTGTAGCGTCTTCAAGGGGCCGGGGATAGCCGTCGAATCGACTATTTCCAACCACCTGCACGTGACGGCACTCACTGGCGCGGCCCCAGTCCCGCGGTATTTTCCACCGGATTGAACCACACCACCAGCTCCCCTTTCTTGACCGCGGTCATCACCTGCTGCTTCTCGTTGAACGGTGATTCGACGTCATTGATGCCGTGATAGCGTGTGCAATACTCCTCCACCAGACCTTCGAGCTGATCTTCGGTGAGCAGGTTCGTATCCACCACGAACGGTTCTTCGCGGGGATCGGACTGCGGCTGCTGTTCGGTATCGTCTGTCATCGGGCTCCCCATTGTCGCCACTGACGCCAGAGGGGCGCGCAGCATGCGGTACAGATTCGCGGTGTGCTGTACCTTACCAGATCGAAGAGCATGGTCTATGATGCCTCACCCCTTTGTATCACAGTGTGTTTGATCGTGTTCAATCGTTCCGTCTTCCAGCTTACCCTGCCGGTGCTTTTTGGCTATGTGCCCCTGGGCATGGCCTTCGGCGTTCTGTTCGTGACCCAGCTCGACTACCCCTGGTGGGGCGCGACCCTCATGTCGGTGGCCATATACGCCGGGGCCGGGCAGATCCTGGCGATAAGCCTTTTGGCCGCCCACGCCGGATTACTCGAGGTCTTCGTCGCCCTGTTTGTGCTCAACGCCCGTCACCTGTTTTACGGCCTGTCCCTGCTGGGGCGCTTTCGCGGCGCCGGCTGGCGCAAGGCCTACCTGATCTTCGGGCTGACCGACGAAACCTATTCCCTGCTCACCAGCCGGAAGCGCCACGACAACGGCTCGGACGAGCAGCGCAAGGACGCACTCATCACCTTCTACAACCAGTGCTACTGGATCCTGGGCAGCACCCTCGGCGCCCTGCTCGGCCGCGCGGTGGAATTCGACAGCACCGGCATCGAGTTTGCTCTGGTGGCACTGTTCATCGTCCTCACCATCGAGCAATACAAGGGGCTGGGCGAGAGCCTGCCGGTGTGGATCGGCGCGGCGTCTGCCGGGCTCTGCCTGGCCGTGCTGCCGGCCGACCAGCAACTCATCGGCGCCGTGGTGGTCGCTACGCTGACGCTACTTGGGCATTACCGCCTGAATCAGCGGCGGACAGCCGCGAACGATGCGCACCGGAATGGAGGACACAGCCATGGATAGCGTGTTGAGCGCCGACAGCACGGCGTACCTGCTGGCCTTTATCGCCGTGGGCACGGCGGCCACGTTTGCCACGCGGGTGATTCCGTTCGCCTTCTTCTCCCGGCACAGCGAACACCCGTTGATCCAGCATTTGGGCCGGTACCTTCCCGCCGCGGTCATGTCGCTTCTGGTGGTGATCTTCCTGCTGCGCTCGGGCCACTGGTCGGCGCCGATGCTGGGGCTGGATGCGCTGGTGCCGAGCCTGGTCGTGGTGGCCCTGCACCTGTGGCGCCGCAACGCGTTGCTGTCGATTATTGCCGGGACCGCCTGCTACATGGTGTTCCAGCAGTCCGGCCTGTTCTGATTTCGGGGCCGCTGTCCCGGCGGCCCCGGTTATCCGCCAGCTCTCCTGCCCTCGCTAGCCGTGCTTCGCCCAGAAGCTCTCGTGCACCCTGGCGGCCTCGTCCTCAAGCAGCGGCCCAATCACATCGACCGGACGCTGTCCCGATTCGAACACCTGGCGGCACGGCAGATCGAGGGTGGGATTTTCCGGATGATTACCGGTGATCGCCTTCAGTCGCTTCTCGCTCACGCCATACACGACGCGCCCCAGTCCCGCCCAATAGGCGGCGCCGGCACACATGGCGCAGGGTTCGGCGGACACGTACATGGTGCATTGGGCCAGGAAATCCGGGCGATACGCCTTGCTGGCCCGGGTCATCAGCACGCGTTCGGCGTGGCCGGTCATGTCCTGGTCCGGCAGGTAGGCGTTCACCTGCTCCATCAGTACCTGGCCGTCGGCGTCCACCAGCAGCGCGGTGAAGGGATGGATGCCCTGCTCGGCAATCGACTCCGACAAGCGGATGGCAGATCGAAGAAATTCCAGATCGGTTTCTGTATAACTCACTTTAATAAAATCCTATAGAAATCTGTTTATAAACGTTTTAACAAGACACTACTTCTTTTTGGGAAGGCTCCAGCCAAAGAAGGCCTGCTGCACCCACTGCACGGATTTGAAAAGCAGCAGACTGACAATCGCCAGGAAGAACAGGCCGGCAAACGCCTGGGGAATCTTGAAGAAGGACGTGGAGAACTGGATGAAATAGCCCAGCCCCTCTTCCGCCGCGACAAACTCCGCCACGACGGCACCGATAATCGCCAGGGTGATGGCGACTTTCAGACCGGCAAAGATGTGAGGGATGGCGTAGGGAATGCGGATCTGCCAGGTCTCCCGGCGGATCGGCGCATCCAGCGACCGGCTCAGCTCGATCAGTTCCGCCGGCGTCTCGTTGATCCCGGTTGCGGTGGACACCACCAGCGGGAAGAACGTCAGCAGACAGGTGATCAGCACCCGCGACGGGTCGTCGGAGCCCATCAGCACGATGATCAGCGGCGCCACCGCCACCACCGGCGTGGACTGGATCACCACCAGCAGTGGGTACAGCGTCCGGGACAACAGCTCCGAGCGCATCATGGCGATGGCGATCGGAATGCTGATGGCGATTGAGATGGCGAAGCCCATCAGCGCCACCCGCAAGGTGGCCCACAGGTGGGTCATCCAGCGGCTGAAGTCCACGTCCAGAAAGGCCTGGAAGATCGCCGACGGCGCCGGCAGGACAAACGCCGGCAGTTGCGCCAGACGGCAGACCAGTTCCCAGGCCAGGATCAGGCCGACGAAGAAGAGACCGGGAGCAACCCGCATCAGCGGCTGGCGAAACCTCATGTCAGACGGCTGCTTCGGGTTCATAGATATGCTTCCTTATGCGGTCGGTCAGGTCGCTGAAACGGGGTTCCCTGATGGTGTCCGCGCTGCGCGGGCGCGGCAGGTCAACGTCGATCAGATCAAGCACGGAGCCTGGGCGTTTGCTCATGACCAGCACCCGGTCCGCCAGCAGCACCGCCTCGGAGATGGAGTGCGTGATGAACAGCACGGTTTTGGGCTGCTCGCTCCAGATCTTGAGCAGGTCGAAGCCGATCTGTTCGCGAGTCATGGCATCCAGGGCCGAGAAAGGCTCGTCCATCAGCAGGATGTCGGGATTGAGCAGTAACGCCCGCACGATCCCCACTCGCTGCTGCATGCCGCCGGACAGCTCGTCCGGCATCTTGTCGGCGAAGGCCTCGAGCCCGGCGATCGCCAGCAGTTCTTCGGCACGCTTCTCGTCGATGCGGCTGTAACTGCCGTACTTGTGCTTGAGCGGGAACAGGATGTTCTTGCGCACCGTGAGCCACGGCAGCAGCGTCGGCTTCTGGAACACGATGCCGACGTCATCACGGGGGCCGTTCACGGTTTTGCCGAACACGCTGACCTCCCCGTCGCTGGGGATCAGCAGGCCCGATACCATGCGCAGCAGCGTCGACTTGCCGCAGCCGGAGGGCCCCACCACCGCCACGAATTCGTGACGGTGGATTTCCAGGTTGATGTCACGTACCGCCATGGGTGCGTCCGGGCTGGGGTCGTAGCGATGCCCGACCCCATCCATCTTCACGAAGGCGCGTTCATGTTGCTGGGTCATGTTACTTCGGCTCCGGGGCAAAGCCGCGGTTGACGGTGGTTTCCGGGTCCAGGGAGGATTCCGCCAGATCGTTGGCCTCGGCCACATAACTCCAGGTCGCCGCGATACGTTCCGGCGCGAACACGCCCACGCCGTCCTGCTCGGTGGCGTCGTTGAAGACCAGCTTCATGGTGTCGCGGATCTGGCCGGCCGCGACCGCCGGGTCGACTTCGGCAACCATGGCGTGAAGGTCCTCGCCCGCCTGCTCCGGGTTATCCCGGGTGAAGGCGACGGATTTGGCGAACGCCTTCAGGAAACGCTTGGCCACGTCCGGTCGCTCTTCGAGGAAACGGTCGCTGGCCAGGATGGCCGAGCTGTAGAGTTCCAGGCCAGCTTCCGACCAGGGCAGCACGCGGATGGCCTTGCCGGCGTCGGTGGCCTGGCTCTGGAACAGCGCCACATTGGTGACCCAGGCGATGATGGCGTCGGTGTTGCCCGTCATCAGCATGGGGCCCAGCGCGCCGGGATCCGTCTTGGTCAACGTCACCGCATCGGGCGCCATGCCGTTTTCTTCCAGCACGATGGGCAGAAAGGCATTGGAAGACGTGAACGGCGATGTGGCGACCTTCTTGCCTTTGATATCGGTGATGGACTGGATGCCGCTGTCGTCCAGCACAAAAAAGGCGTGCGGTGCCTGCGTGAACAGCGGATAGACCGCGCTGACGGGCACGTCATCCTGGGCTTTTGCCGCCATCAGGGCGCCGATATCCGCGCTGCCGATGTCCGATTGGCCGGTCGCCATCTTGGTCACCGCGTCGGTGGACCCGCGGCCACTGGCAATGCTCACCTCCAGGTCTTCGTCGGCGAAGTAGCCTTCCTGGATACCGACGTACACGGGCGCCTTGTCACCACCCGGCAGCCAGTCCAGCTGAAACACCACTTTGTCCGCCGCGGCGGCCATCCCACTGCCGCTCAGGGCGGCGGCCAACACCAGCATTCGGGAACTCTTCATCATCATGTCCAGGCTCCAGTCAGGGTCTAGGTTGCTTTGGTCGTTGATTGCGTTGTTGCTTTGTTTGTTGATGTCGTTATGGATCGTTCGGGCGCGGCCAGACGGGCACGCCCTCGCAAGGCCTGCCGACGATCCGCCAGTCCAACCAGGACAATGCCGGATGCGATCAGCAGGAAACCGGTGAGATCGGTGAACGACGGCGATTCGCCGAGCAGGAAGAAAGAGGCGACGATGCCAACCGCGGGCACCGCCGCTGAATTGAGGGACAGGGTCACCGCCGGCAGGGAACGCATTGCGCCGACCTGCGCAGCCACGCACAGTCCCGAGGCGATGGCGCCGCTGAACAGGACATTCCAGCCGAAAGCGGCGCTCCATTGAACGTCGGACAGGTCTTCCAGGGCGAGTGCCAGCGGCGTGAGCGACAGCAGCGACAAGCCGATCTGCCAGGGAATCAGGGACACCACATCGCCGTGCCAGTGATGGCGCCGGACGTGCACCAGCCCCGCCGTCCAGACGATGGTCCCGGCGACAATCAGCCCGATGCCTTTCAGCGTTTCGGCGTCAATCAGGGCAATGGCCAGCGGATTGACGATGGTCAGCAGACCCGCCAGCCCCAGACCAACGCCAAGCGCCTTTGGCAGCGACAGGCGCTCACCCAGGAACAGCGCGGCGGCGGGCACGACCCAGATGGGCGTGGTGTACGCCAGGATCACAGCCCGCCCGGCCGGTAGGTACTGCAGCCCCAGGGTCACCAGCGTGATAAAGCCCATGTTCTGGAGCACACCCACTGACAGCACCACCGGCCAGTCACGTCGATGCGGCATGCGCAGATTCCCGGAAAGGAACGCGATCAGCAGCATCGTCGAAAAGCCCAGGGACATACGCAGCACGGTGTAAATCAACGGAGGGCTCTGGGCCAGCCCGAGCTTAAGCACCGGAAAGTTGCAGCCCCACCCCAGCGCCGCAAAAGCCAGCAAGGCATAGCCGATCCCCCAACGGTAGACGGCATGCCCCTGCTGCTTATTCGCCGAATGGCGTGATCCTGGCATAGCTCTCATCCAATACGGTTACGACGCTGGTTCGCTGGCCTCTGCAACGGGCACCGGTCTTTACTCACTTGCCCGTTTGGCCAACTTTACGTCGCTATTTGAGGCCTGGTATTTCGAAGCCATAGGCAGGCTTAAAAATAACCTGACCAGCTATTCAGCATTTTTCGAATGCAATCGAGGTGCCAGTTCCAATGGACCGCACCACCGCCTTTTCCGCACTGGTAGATGACCAAAACGCACCGAAATGAGACATTCTGAAAGTCGATTGCACCCTATGGGTTCCAGGTGCACTGATCGCCTCACCGGCCGGTTTGCAAGAATCGAGTGTTCGCCAAGTTGTCCATTCGGTCAGGAATGGCACGCTTCATGTATGGCTTTCCTGACTATTTGTTCAGGAAATTACCGGAGGCGTTATGAACGTTAGTCCCGAAAACACAGGCGGCCCGGCCAGTGCTGTACCGATCATTGATCTGTCGCCGGAACAGGCAAGCCACCTAGCGACTTCCCTACGCGAGGCCTGCCTGGAGACCGGCTTCTTCTATGTGTCCAACCACGGCATAAACCCGGCGCTGATCGAGCGGGTCTTCGCCGCCTCCCGGGCTTTCTTCGATCAGCCGCTCGATATCAAGAATCAGGTGGACAAGGCCCAATCGCCGGCAAACCGTGGTTACGAGCCACTGCGTGGGCAAACTCTGGAACCCGGCACTCCGCCGGACCTGAAGGAGGGCTTTTATATCGGTGAGGACGTGCCTGCCGATGACCCGCGCGCCCTGAACGGCGAATTCAACATCGGGCCGAACCTGTGGCCGGAGGATGTGCCGGACTTCCGTGCGGCCATGACCGAATACTTCGAGGCCCTGACCGTACTGAGCGAGCGCATCATGCGCGGGCTGGCCCTGTCGCTGGAGCTGCCGGAGACCTATTTCGACGATTTCTGCCGGGAACCGCTGGCCACGCTGCGCCTGTTGCACTATCCGCAGCAACCGGAGAAGCCGGAGCCGGGCGAAAAAGGCTGCGGCGCGCACACCGACTTCGGCGGCATTACGATCCTGCTGCTTGATGACAACCCCGGCCTGCAGGTCTGGGACATCCGCAACGAGCGCTGGCTGCCGGTGGACCCGATCCCCGGAACCTTCGTCGTCAACCTGGGCGATATGGTGGCGCGCTGGACCAATGACCGTTACCGCTCGACACTGCATCGCGTCGTCAATACGTCCGGCCGCGAGCGCTACTCGGTGCCTTTCTTCTACAGCGGTCGATTGGGGCACGAAGTGCGTTGCCTGGAAAATTGCCTCGACCAGGGCGAATCGCCCAAATACCCGCCCACCACCGTGGCCAATCACATGCGCGAGATGTACCGGAGAACCTATGCCTGAGATGCCCTCAAAACCGACGATGGTGCTGATTCATGGTGCCTGGGCCGGCAGTTGGGGCTGGAGCCGGGTCGAGCCCTTGCTGAACGCCGCCGGCTACCCCACCCTCGCCGTCGATTTGCCGGGCAATGGCCAGACACCGGGTCCGGCCACCCTGGAGAACTTCGTCGATGTCGTGAGCACGGCGATTGGGTCGGCCAAGGTGGTGCTGGTCGGTCACTCCGGCGGCGGTGTCGTCGCCACCCAGGTGGCGGAAGCCCTAGTCGATCAGGTGTATGGCGTGGTCTTTATCACCGGGATGATGCTGCCCAGCGGCACCGGTTTTGCTGATCTGGTCAAGCCGGTCCAGCAACGCCTTCCCCACGCCGCCGGCATCGGCCCTCACCTCGACTGGTCCGAAGAGGGAACCGTCAGCGCGGTCCCGGAAGCGGCAGCCCTGGACATTTTTCTGCAGGATTTACCGGTTGAAGACGCCTCAACGCTGGCAGCGCGACTGACGCCCCAGCCGGAGTCCGGCCGCGCCATGGTGCCGACCTGGAGCGCCGATCGCTTCGGCCGTCTGCCGCGACTCTACATCGAGGCGGCGCAGGACCGTTCGGTGATACTCGAAGTGCAGCGGGAGATGCAGGCACGCGTACCCGGGGCACGACGAGTCACACTGGACACCGGGCACTTCCCCCAGGCTTCCGCACCGGAGGCGGTGGCTAACGCCATTCTGGAGTTCGTCGTGGCACTGCCCGAGCCCACGTAGCGGCGCCTCGGTTCCTGGGGCGCCCTGATATCCGTCGGGTTCTAACCGGTGGCGCCCTGTTCCTTTCCGCCCCATCCAATCCTTTCAGTATCGCAATCCAGTGACCGGGCCCCGTATGGCGCGGGCTCAAGGGCATTTCGCGGCGACTATCGCAGGCCGCGCTCTATCCAAGGCTCCAACTGCGCTCTACTATTAGACCCCTTAAAGACCAGCGGCAGCTAACCAACGGACGAAAAACGCGGCATGAAAGAAAAGAGCGACAACTTGCGCATTCGGGCGGTAGCCCGCGACCGGAGCAATCCCGCCCAGGAGGTGGTGGTCTACCATTGGGGCCGAATCCTGGTCTTCCTGGTGATTGCCGCCGTGGTCCTGGTGGGACTGGGGCTCTACCTCTGGTCCTGGCTCGGCAGTGGCGGGGATGATCCCATCCAGGAGCGCCTGGTGGCCGCCGGGCAGGTGCAGGAACGGGAGCAGCCGGATAGCCAGAGCGCCTCCGAAGCGTCGCCGCCTGAGTCCGACGGCCCCAAGTTCTACTTTAAGCCGGAGCCGGTCGAGATGCCCGCAGAGGTCCCGGCGGAGGCAACACCTGACGTTCGCGACGTGGATCCTGTAAGCGAAAGCGCCAGGTCGCCCGAGCAAAGCTCAGCCCCGGATGTTGCTGCGGCCAGCGGCTCCGATAGCGTCAGCACCAACGACGACGGTACCGAAGCCCAGCCGGACATTGGCGAGACGTTACCGCCGAAGAACGTGATCGACGATCCGGCCGCGACGGCGCCATCCGATGACGCACCTGCTGCCCCGGAGCCGCAGGCCACGCCCGAGTCAACGGCCGCGGCCGATTCGGAGTCCGTGGATGATACGGATACGGCGTCAGTGGCTGCCGACGGCAACAGCTACGTGGAGATCGCCTCCGATCACTTGGCACGGGCCCAGCTCACATCGGCGCTTGACGGTCGCGAACCCACCGATGTGATGCCCATGACGGTCCGGATGGGCTCGGAGGACCTGATTCGGGTCTACTACTTCAACGAGTGGCGGGGCCTGAAAGGCAGGACGGTGTATCACGACTGGTACCGCGGCGACGAGCGCATGGCGCGGGTGGAGATCGATGCGTTCCTGGACAGCATGCGCGCCTCCAGCAGCAAACGCATCAATCGCCAGATGCTGGGCGACTGGCACGTGGAAACGGTGACCGACAGCGGCGAGGTGCTGGGTATCGGCTACTTCCGGGTCACCGAATAGGCTCCGGTCAGCCGGGACGACGCACCAGCAGATAGATGTCCATGATCCAGCCGTGCTGCTCGCGTAACGCGGCACGGCGGGTCAGGATAGCGTCGCTGACGTCGGCCAGGGGCCCGTCGATCAGGCACTGCTTGTCCATCCCCAGGTAGGCGCCCCACCAGATGTGCAGGTCCTCTCCTGGAAGCAGGGACTCGAACGCCCCGCCGCTGTCCAGCATCACGGCTACCGACGCTGCATCCGTCGGCCAGCCCCGTTCCCGCAGACGTCGGCCAGTCGTAATCTGCACCGGCTCCGCCAGGGTGTTGAGCGGGATGCGGTGTTCGGCGGTCAGCACCTGCAGACTGGTAATCCCCGGCACCACCTCCACGTCCACCGTTCCATGCCCTGATTGCAGGCGATCGGCGATGCGCAGGCTGCTGTCGTAAAGGGACGGATCGCCCCAGATCAGCATCCCCACCCGACCGCCGTCCGGCAGGTGCTGTTCGATGAGACGGCCCCAGACAGCCGCGATGGCCGCATGCCAGTCGTCGACGGCGCTCAGGTAATCGCGCTCGCCGTCACGCCTGGGCAGGTCGAACTCGACGATGCGCGTCTCTGAAGAAGCTTCCAGCAACTGATCGCACAGCAGGCGCCGCAGATCCACCAGATCCGACTTGGCTTCCCCTTTGCGCGGCAGGAGGATCAGGTCGGCCCGATTCAGGGCTTTTACCGCCGCCAGTGTGACGTGATCCGGGTTGCCGGTGCCGATGCCGATCAGGGACAGCTGGATCATGCGGAGCCCTCTGGCGGGTTGGCGCCGCCCGCACCAGTGCCGGCAAACGGCGAGTCCGAAGATTGCGGACGGAAGCGACGGTCATAGCCGGCGGAATACAGGGCGCTCTCCACAAAATCGTCCGCGGCCAGGGCCGGTCCGACCAGAATCAGCGCGGTGCGGTTCATACCGGCATCCCAAGCCCCGGCCACTTCGCAGAGCGTGGAACGCACCACCTGCTCGTCCGGCCAGCTCGCGCGCCAGACAATCGCCACAGGACACTGGACACCGTAATGCGGAGCGAGGTCGGCCACCACCTGCTCCAGATTATGGATGGACAGGTGAATCGCCAGGGTGGCGCCGGTACGGGCGAAGTTGGCCAGGGTCTCGCCCATCGGCATGGCGCTGGCTCGGCCTGGTGTACGGGTCAGCACCACGGACTGGGCCACGCCGGGCAGCGTCAGCTCCTGGCCCAGCGTGGCCGCCGCCGCGGCAAAGGACGGCACACCCGGCGTCACGACGTAGGGAATGTCGAGTGCCCGCAGGCGACGCAACTGTTCGCCCAGGGCGGACCAGACCGACAGGTCGCCGGAGTGCAGTCGTGCCACATCCTGCCCCGCGTCGTGGGCGCAGCGAATCTCGTCGATGATCTCGTCCAGCGACAGGGGCGCGGTATTGATGATCCGGGCGTCCGCCGGGCAATGCGCCAGGATGTCTTCGGGCACCAGCGACCCGGCGTAGAGGCACACCGGGCAGGCGGCGATCAGGTCGCGGCCGCGCAGGGTTAGCAGATCCGGCGCGCCGGGGCCGGCGCCAATAAAATGTACGGTCATGGAGTGTCTCCTTGGGCCACCGCGCAGGTGGCTTGCCGGTCCTCCGAGATCACCCGGGGACCCAGTAATTTGGCGTTCTGCCCGGCGGCCAGCAGGGCGACCGCTTCGGCGACACTGCCGGTGCCACGTGTTTCCAGGCTGCGGGGCGATTGGGTCAGGGTAGTCGCATCCGCCAGCATCGCATCCGGCACGGCGATCACCCGCAGCCCTTCGGACTCGGCCAGCCCCTGCACCGCCGCCAACATGGACTCTGCCGCGGCCAGACAGTCAACCGGGCCATGCCGTTGACGAACTTGCGCCAGGGCCTCGGCCAGTGACTCCATCGGGGCAGCGCGACGAAAACCGAAGCCCGCCACGTTCATCGAACGGTGCGCCACTGGACGATGGGGTAACTGGCTTTCCAGCCCCGTCGGCCGCCGATGGGCGCGGCGGCGGCCAATCCCAGCCGCAGCAGCTCGCCGCCCTGCTCTTGCTGCCACTGAGCCAGCAGGGCTTCGGATTCCAGGGTCACCGCGTTGGCGACCACACGCACACCGGTCGGCAACACCCGCCACAGGGTATCGAGCAGCTCTTGGGACAGACCACCGCCAATAAACACGGCGTCCGGCGCGGGACGGTCCACCAGTACTTCGGGCGCGGCGCCTTGCGCAACGTCGAGCCAGTCGACGCCCAGGTTCCGGGCGTTAAGCCGGGCCCGCTCCGCCCGTTCCGGCGACCGCTCGAAGCCCACCGCCTGGTTGGCGGGATGCGCCAGCAGCCATTCGATGGCGATGGAGCCGGAGCCGGTGCCGATGTCCCAGAGCCGCTCACCGGCCCGGGGCGCCAGTGCCGACAGGGTCACCGCGCGCACCGCCTGTTTGGTGATCTGGCCATCGTGCTCGAAGAAGTCGTCCGCCAGGCCCGGCACCAGCGGCAATGCGGGCCCCTCGCCCGCCACATCCACGCCCACCGCAACCGGGTGGCGGATGTCGTCGGGTAGACTCCCGGCACCGGCCAGCGTGCGATGGCGTTCCTGATCACCCCCCAGGGCTTCCAGGACAGCCAGCGTCGACCCGGCGAAGCCGTACCGTTCCAAAAGTCTCGCCAGTTCCGCCACCGCCTCGCCATCACGCAGCAGGACGATCAGCCGACGACCGGGCTGCAGATACGGGCGAATGCGCGTCAGCGGCCTCGCGTGCAGCCCCAGGCACTGGCAGGTTTCCAGCGCCCAGCCCAGACGCGACGCCGCCAGACTGAACGTCGACGGGGCCGGCTCGGCGCGCCATTCCGCCGGGTCCAGGTGCTTCGACAGCGTGGTGCCGGCGCCAAACCAGAACGGATCGCCCGACACCAGCATGACGACTCGCCCGCCCCGCTCGGCCAGCAGTTGCGGAATCCCGTCGGCAAACGGGACCGGCCACTCCCGCACGCTCGCTTTCAATTCGGGCAGTAGCCGCAGGTGGCGCTTGGCGCCGAACACGACGTCGGCGTCTTCCAGCGCGTTGCGACTTGCCGCTGAGAGTCCGCTTGTGCCACTCTCGCCCCAGCCCACGACTGTCAGCCACGGAGCGTTCACGTCAGCCATCATGAAAGTCCTGATTCTGGGAGGCACCACCGAAGCCAGCGCCCTGGCGAGTGCCCTTGCCGAGCGTTCCATTCCTGCTGAATTCAGCTACGCCGGCCGGGTGGCCGCGCCCCGCGAACAGCCGATCCCCACCCGCGTGGGCGGCATCGGCGGTGCCGCCGGCCTGGCGCGCTACCTGCGCGCGGGTGGCTTTTCTCACCTGGTGGACGCAACCCATCCTTTCGCCCGGCAGATGAGCCTCAACGCCGTTGCGGCAGCTCGCGACAGTGGAGTCCATCTGATCGCCCTCACACGTCCGCCCTGGACGCCGGAGCCCGGTGACAACTGGGCGCACGCGGCCGATATCCCGGCGGCCGTCGAGGCCCTGGCCGGGCCGGCGCAACGCGTCATGCTGGCGATTGGCCGTATGCACCTCGACGCTTTCCTCGGTCAGCCCCAGCACCATTACCTGCTGCGACTGGTGGACCAGCCGGACGCGCAACCGCCGCTGCCCCGTCACACAGTCACCGTGGACCGCGGACCGTTCACCGTCGCAAATGACCGGGTGCTGCTGCGTGATCACCGTATCGAGCGCGTTGTGTGCAAGAACGCCGGTGGCAGCGGCGCGGCTTCCAAGATCGTCGCTGCCCGCGAGCTCGGTATCCCGGTGCTGATGATCGACCGCCCAGAGCTGCCGGCCCGCCGCGAAGCCCACCGTATCGACGCCGTGCTGGACTGGCTGGCTCACGACACCGACCTCGGCGTGTAGACCAGCGCCGCGCCGTCGCGCTCGATCCGCCGGGTCTGACTGGACCCCACGATCACCAACGTGCGCATGTCCGCCATCTCCGGCGTGGCCTCGGCGAGCGTGGTCACCCGGATGTGCTCGTCCGGCGTCGAGACGGCCCGGGCGAACACGATCAGTCGCTCCGGCTCGCAGCTCTGGCGCAGAATCTCCAGCGTCCGCACGAAGCCTTCCGGGCGCGATTTCGATCGCGGGTTATAGAACGCCATGGCGAAATCCGCTTCGGCGGCCAGGCGCAGCCGCTTTTCGATCAGTGACCAGGGCTTGAGGTTGTCCGACAGGTTGATGCAGCAAAAATCGTGGCCCAGGGGCGCACCGGCGCGGGCACTGGCGGCCAGCATGGCGGAAACCCCCGGCAGCACCCGGATATCCAGGTCGCGCCAGGCGGCATCGCCCTGCTCCACCGCCTCGAAAAGGGCCGCGGCCATGGCAAAGACGCCGGGGTCGCCGGACGACACCACCACCACGCGGTGACCGTCGGTGGCCATCTGCAGGGCGTGTTCGGCGCGGCGGATTTCCTCACGATTGTCGGAACCGTGACGCACCAGCCCCGGGCGCGACGCGACACGCTCCACGTACGGCACGTACCCGACCACATCCGTGGCCTCGGCAAGCGCGGCCGACACTTCCGGCGTCACCAACGCCTCGGCGCCTGGCCCCAGCCCGGCGATGACCAGCGAACCGCTCATGGCCGTCTCCCGTTGCCGTGAATCACCAGGATGGAGAAATACGGCGCGCTGTCGCCCGCCTCCGCGAACGGGATCACCCGTTCCTTCGACATGGCCGCGTACTCAATCAGCCAGGCGTCCGCCTCGCGGCCCGCCTGGGCCAGCGCCCGCCGGACCTTGGCCAGGTTGCGACCGATCTTCATCACCACCAGCGCGTCGGTCCGGGCGATGCGCTCGGCCAGGGTGTCCTCCGGCAGCGTTCCCATGGCGACGGTCAAAACGTCATCGCCCCAGGTGATCGGCTGCCCGGTGGCGGTCCAGGCGGCGGACATGCCGGTGATTCCGGGCACCACCGATACCGGTACGACGTCCCGCAAACGGGTGTAGAGGTGCATGAACGAGCCGTAGAAAAACGGGTCGCCCTCGCACAGGACCACCACGTCGTGTCCGGCCCGGGCAATTTCGATCAACTGGGCGACGCTGCCCTCGTAGAAGTTCGACAACAGCTCGTTGTAGCGTGGGTCGTCGAACGGAATCTCGGTGGTGACCGGGTATTCCATCGGCAGCTCGACGGCGTCGGCGCTCAGCATGCCCTCGACGATGCTGCGCGCGTGGCCGGTGCGGCCCTTCTTGCGGAAATACGCCACATGGGAGGCCTGCCGGATCAGGCGATCCGACCGCACGCTCATCAGGTCCTGGGCACCCGGGCCCAATCCTACGCCGTAGATGGTTCCCATGGTCATTCCGTTCGGTTGGCGATGGCGTTAATGGCAGCCACGGTGACGGCGCTGCCGCCCAGGCGACCACGGACGATGCAACAGGGTACGACGTCGCTTTCCCACAGGGCCTCCTTGGACTCCGCAGCGCCCACAAATCCCACCGGGCAACCGATGATCGCCGCCGGCCTCGGGCAGTCCGGGTCTTCCAGCATGTTGAGCAGGTGAAACAGCGCGGTCGGCGCATTACCGATGGCCACCACAGCGCCTTCAAGGTACGAACGCCATAGTTCCAGCGCCGCCGCCGACCGGGTGTTCTGCATCTCCCTGGCTAGCCCCGGCACCCGTTCATCGTGCAGGGTGCAGATAACGTCGTTGTCCGCCGGCAGACGCTTGCGGGTAATGCCCTCGGACACCATGCGAGCATCGCACAGGATCGGCGCGCCCTGCTCCAGCGCGGTCCGGGCACGCTGGACGGCGTCGCCCCGGAAATGGACGTGGGGCGCGAGCTCCACCAGGCCGGCGGCGTGGATCATCCGCACCGCCACCGTTTCTTCGTCCTCCGAAAACCGCTCCAGGTCGGCCTCCCGCCGGATGATGGAAAAGGACTCCCGGTAGATGGCCGGGCCGTCTGTCTCATAGACGTGAGGCATTCCTGTTCTCCAGATATTCAATAACGTCGTCTTCGCTCAGGCCGACCGCAGCGGGTTCGCCGTCGGCCCGACCGTTCAAAATCACATCAAAGCGCCCTTCCCGCCCACGCAGGCAGACCTCCGCCGGTTGGCGGCGGGCGCAGCCCTTGTCGCAGCCGGAGACGTGCAGGTTGCCCCGGACACGCCCGCTCAGGCGCTCCGCGAGCGCTTCAGTGGCCACGTGGGCCTGTTCGCAGGCCGGGGCGCCGGGGCAGGCGTCCACGCTCAGGCGCGGGTCGCGGTGATCGCTCAGCAGCCCCGGAATGAGTCCCGGCTCGACGCCTTCCACCAGCAGTCGGCGCCAGGGCGTCACCCGCACGCCGGTGACCGACGCCGGAGCCAGGGCTGCGCGCAGCTCAGTGGTCTGGGTTCGTCCAAACGGCAGTCCGTAAACCTGCCCAGCGGGATACGCTCCCAGCGCCAGCGGCGTTCGAGCCGGCGCCGGGCTGACCGTCGGGCGCGCCCAGTCCGGCAACGGCGCCCGATGACGGCACATGCGCCCCGCAGCCGCGCCACCGCTGTCCACGAACCACTGGGCCAGCGCGATCAGCTGTGTGACGGCTTCGGTCACGTCCGGGACTGGCAGGCCCCGTGCGTAACCGTCCGCCCGCACCATCAGTGCGCCTTCGGCCGTACGCTCCAGGCGAAAGTCGGCCGAAGTGTCTGCCAGAATGGGGGCGGGTCCCGCATCGAGCGCGAATCCTACCTTATCGGGCAGCGCCGGTAACTTCGCCATCTGTTCAATGAACGCATCACCGGCGCGATCCGTGTCGTCGCCGGGTTCCCAGTCCGGCGCCAGGATCAGGTTGCGGCGGCTCTCGGCCTCTTGATCCGGATCGACCAGCTCATGCCCGGCCAGCGCCTCCAGCAAGGCCGGCCAGTCCGACTCGGACACGCCGCGCAGCTGCAGGTTGGCGCGATTGGTCAACTGGATCTGGCCGGAGCCGTAGGTGTCCGCCGCGTCACACAGCGCCAACGCCTGGTCTCGGGTCAGCCGGCCGTGGAAGGGCCGCACTCGCACCAGCAGGCCATCGCCGGACGCCATCGGCCGCCAGCCCCCCGGGCACCAGCCCTTGATGCGTGCCTCAGCCACCATGACCCGCGGCCTCCGGTGCTGTGGCACCTTCCTTGGATTCGTCGATTTCCAGCAGCAGATCCTGCAGTCTCTCGGCGTGCTCCCCCGGCTCTTGCCACAAACCACGCTGCGTGGCTTCCAGCAGCCGTTCGGCCATTTCCTCCAGCGCCGATGCATTGTGATCGCGCAGGAAGCGCTGGTTGTCCGGGTCCAGCACCAGCGCATCGGTGACCTGGGCATACTGGTAATCGGCCACCAGATCGGTGGTGGCGTCGTAGGCGAACAGGTAATCCACCGTTGCCGCCATTTCGAACGCACCCTTGTAGCCGTGTTCGCGCATGGCGTTGATCCACTTGGGATTGAGCACCCGCGAACGGATCACCCGGTTGAGTTCTTCGTTCAATGTGCGGATGCGCGGGTTCGCCGGGTTGGCGTGGTCGGCGTGGTAGATCGCGGGCGCCTCGCCGCCCAGGGCGCGACTGGCGTTGGCCATGCCGCCCTGGAAAGCGTAATAGGTATTCGAGTCGAGAATGTCGTGCTCGCGGTTGTCCTGGTTCTGCATCACCGCCTGCAAGCCACCGAGCTGGTGCTCGAAGGCGTCCCGCGCGGCGACGCCGGCTTCGTCGGACTGGCCGTAGGCGTAGGCGCCGGCCTTGACGTAGGCCTCGGCCAGATCGTCGGCGCTGTCCCACTGACGACCGTCGATCAGGCGGTTGAGGCCGGTGCCGTAGTCGCCCGGCCTGCTGCCGAACACGCGGTAGCTGGCCTGGCGGAACGCCTCGTCCGGGGCCATGCCCTGGCCCTGGAGTTCGACTTGCCGGTCCTGTATGGCCCGGCGCACAGTGTTGTCCTCTCCCGGCTCCTCGTAGTCGGCCACGGCGCGCACGGCGGCGTCGAACAGGCGAATGACGTTGGGAAAGGCGTCGCGGAAGAAACCGGACACCCGCAGCGTCACGTCCACCCGGGGGCGCTGCAACAGCATGGTGGGGATCACTTCCACATCGATCACCCGCTGGGAGCCCAGCGACCAGACCGGCCGTACGCCCATCAGCGCCAGGGCCTGGGCGATGTCGTCGCCGCCGGTGCGCATGGTGGCCGTGCCCCAGATCGACAGCCCCAGGCGGCGCGGAAAGTCGCCGTTGTCCTGCAGGTAGCGCTCGACGAACGCCTGGGCGGACTTCTCACCCAGCCGCCAGGCCGCCGGTGACGGGATCGAGCGATTGTCGACCGTGAAGAAATTGCGCCCGGTGGGCAGCGTGTCGAGCCGGCCGCGACTGGGCGCGCCACTCGGGCCCGGCGGCACGAAAACGCCGGACAGGCCGTCCAGCAGCGACTGGATTTCCAGTTCCGCACTGCGCTGGATCGCCTGCCAGACCGTGTCGCGAGCGTAACGGCATTGCTCGGCGGTGTCCGGCAGGTCGCGGGCCAGTGCCTCCAGCGGGCCGGGCTCCAGCACGTAATCGGCGATCAATCGTTCCCCGAGCCATTCCAGGCGTTCGCGGGTATCGGCCCCGGTGCGCCACGGGGACGCATCCAGATCCGCCAGGATGTCAGGACGCGGCCCCGTCCAGGGCGAGGCGTCGGCGGCCAGCGGATCGAACGGACTGTCGCCCGTCGACAGCCCGAGATCCGCCACCAGGTTGTGCAGGAAGCCGCGATACGCGGGCGTCTCGCCCCGTGGCAGACGCAGGATGGCCAGCAGCGTACCCGCCAGCTTGTCGGGACCGGGCAGCGTGCCCAGAACGTGCAGGCCGTGGCGGATCTGCGCTTCCTTGATGTCGCACAGGTAGGTGTCCAGCTCGTTGAGCAGGGCGTCGTCGCACTGGGTGTCGATGTCCTGCGCCAGCTCGCGGTCGATGCCCGTGGCCCGCAGGTGCCCCACGATCTCGCGGCGCAGCAGGTCCTCCCGGCGCGGGTCCATGCCCAGGGCCTGGTAGTACTCGTCGGTCAGCCCTTCCAGTTCAGCCATGGCGCCGTAGAGTTCAGCCCGCGCCAGCGGCGGCATCAGGTGGTCGATGATCACCGCCTGGGAGCGGCGTTTGGCCTGGGCGCCCTCGCCCGGATCATTGACGATGAACGGGTAGAAATGCGGCATCGGCCCCAGCGCCACATCCGGCCAGCAGTCGGCGGACAGCGCGGTGCTCTTGCCCGGCAGCCACTCCAGGTTGCCGTGCTTGCCGACGTGGATCACCGCATCGACCTGATAGTGCTCGCGCAGCCAGCAATAGAACGCCAGGTAGCTGTGCGGCGGCACCAGGTCGGTGTCGTGATAGGTCTGGGTCAGGTCGTCGATAAAATCCCGTTCCGGCTGAATACCGACAAACGTGTCGCCCAGGCGGATGCCGGCAATCATCAGTCGGCCCTGGCGGCATTTGGGATCGGACTCGGGCGCGCCCCAGCGTTGCCAGATCGAGCTTTGCAGGGTCTCTGGCAAGGTCCGGAACCAGGCCAGGTACTCGTCGATGCCAATGCTCTGCCAGCAGGGGCGCTGATCCAGGGCGTCGCGGTTGTTGGTGACTGCGCCCTGGAGCGCCTCGATCAGCGCGTCGCCGTTGTCGGGAATCCCGTCGACCGGATAACCGGCGGAGGCCAGCGCGCGCAGGATCTGCACCGTCGAGGCGGGGGTATCGAGCCCCACGCCGTTCCCGATGCGACCGTCGCGATTAGGGTAATTGGCCAGCACCAGCGCCAGGCGCTTGTCGGCATTCGGCGTCCGCCGCAGGTGACAGAAACGATACGCCAGCGCCGCCACGAACCGGGCGCGTTCCGGGTGCAGCACATGACGTACCACCGACATCTGGCAGCGATCGCTGTAGTGGGCCTCGGCCTTGAAGCCGATGGCCCGGGTAATCACGCGGCCGTCCATTTCCGGCAGCACCACCTGCATCGCCACGTCGCGGCTGCGCAGGCCGCCGCTCTGCGCCAGCCAGTCCTCCTCGGTGCTGCTGGAGAGCATGGCCTGCAGCACCACGGGCCGTCCCTCGAACAAACTGCCGGCGTCAAGGTTGCTCAGGGCGTCGGTGTCGTCCGGGCTGCGGTTCACGGAAAAGCCGGTGGTGTTCACCACCAGGCCGGCGCCGGTCTGCCCGATCAGGTGATTGACGAAGGCGACACAGGTGTCTTCCTTGAGCGAGGCCACCGCAACTGGCAACGGGTCCAGGCCCGCGTCGGCCAGCGCCCGGATCAGGCCGTCAATGACCTGAGTGTTCGCGCCCTGCAGGTGACTCCGGTAGAACACCAGCAGGCAGACCGGTCGCTGATCGCGATGCTGTGCCCGCCATTCACTGAGGGTCGCTTCCTGGCCCTGGCCGCCCGGGGCGTAGAGCAGCGCGTGGGGAATGGCCCTCGGTTCGCGCCATTCCAGCGCCAGAGCAAAACAGTGGGCGCCCACGAAACGCAGTAACTGCTCGGCGTTATCGACTCCGCCCTCACGCAGAAAACGCCAGATACGGTGGGCGTCGTCGAAAGCGACGGTGGATGCCTCCAGCAAGGCATCGTCCGGCGCATCGCAACCGGGCACCACGATCAGGTGGCGCCCCGGCTGGGCCACCGCCCAGGCCTGCAATCGTTCAAACCCATACTGCCAGTAGCCGCTGCCACCGAGCAGCGACACCACCACCACGCGTGCCTGTTCCAGCACCCGGTCTTCATACAGGTCGTAGGCCGCCGGCTTGGCCAGGTTCATCCAGTTCGCCAACCGCACCGACGGATAGCCGTCGCCCAGGCGATCGACCGCCTGCGCCAGCGCCGACAGGCTGCTGTCGGCGGCGGAGAGGATAACGATGTCCGCGGGGCTCTGCTCCAGATCGACGATGCCCTCGTCGTCGACAAAGCCTCCGGGTTTGGCGGCGAACAGGTGCATCAGGCGGTCGCGGCGTTCTCGGCACCGGCCAGGGTGCGCTGCAGGGCATCCCGGTCCAGGTGTTTGCCAATGATGACCAGCTGTGTCTGACGGGTTTCATCCTGGGCCCAGAGCCGGTCGAAATGGCTGTCCAGGCGCTTGCCGACCGCCTGCACCACCTGCCGCATCGGCTTACCCGGGATGGCCGCGAAGCCCTTGGCGCGATAGATCGGATACTCACGCAGGATCTGCTGGAGCGCGGTGTCCAGGGCCTCGGGGTTCACCTCGCCGAGCGTGATCACGCAGGAGTCGAAGTGGTCGTGGGCGTGATCGTGGTGGGCGCCTTCGGCATGGTAGCGATCGTGATGATTGTCGATCTCGTCGATGGACGCCTCGCTGGCGGCACCGATGCCCATCAGGGCTTCCAGTTGGGCGGCGTCCTGCGCCAGGGAGGCCTGGTCGATGAACAGGGTCTTCACCGCCTCCGGCACTTGCTGTGCGATCAGACTTTCGACGCGCTCCCGGTCGGCGCCGTCCAGCAGGTCGGTCTTGCTGACCAGCACCAGGTCCGCAGCGCCCAGCTGGTCGTCCAGCAGCTCGCGCAGGCTGGGGTCGTGATCCAGATTCTCGTCGGCGCGGCGCTGGGCCTCGACTTTGTCTTCGTCGCTGGCGTAACGGCCGGCGGCGACCGCAGGACCATCGACCACCGTGATGATCGCGTCCACCGTGCAGTGCTGACGCACTTCCGGCCAGTTGAAGGCCTGCACCAGCGGCTTGGGCAGTGCCAGGCCACTGGTCTCGATCAGGATGTGGTCGATGTCGTCGCGGCGCTCGACCAGTTTCTTCATCACCGGCAGGAATTCCTCCTCCACGGTGCAGCAAATGCAGCCGTTGGCCAGCTCGTAGATGCCGCTGTCGTCGCCTTCCACGGGCTGGGCGTCTTCGCAGTCCAGGGCGCAGCTGCGCAGCAGGTTGGAGTCGATGTCCTGTTCACCGAATTCGTTGACGATCACGGCGATGCGCTTACCGGTGACCTGGCGCAGGATGCTGGCCAGCAGCGTGGTCTTGCCGCTGCCGAGAAAACCGGTGACGACGGTGGCGGGGATCTTGTTCAGTTGCATGATTCAGACTCCAGGTTGGGCGCCGCCTCGCTCGGCTCCGGTCGGACCGGACCCAGCAGCCGGGCAATCGCCTCGGGATTGTTCGGGAAAAACAGATGCAGATAAGTGGCGGTCAGGCGGCGCTGGCGATAAATGGCCTCGCCCGGCGCCGGGTGCCGCTGACGCCGGCCGTGGGCAATGGGCTCCGGCGTACCCTCGGATACCGAGCGGTGATGGGCGTGGCCGCGCACCGGGCCTTCCGGCAGCTCGGCGGTTTGCATGCCCTGGCAGCCACGGCGGCCGCGCATCCAGCCGGAACCCGGCAGCAGGCCCAGCATGGTGTGGGTGGCGTCGTCGTAGTCGGTCAGCGTTTCCAGGCAGTACAGCAGGCCGCCGCACTCGGCGAGGATCGGCTTGTCCGCCTCGAAGAAAGCCCGGATGGCCGCCTTCATGGGTTCGTTCGCCGACAGCTGCGGGCCGTAGAGTTCCGGGTAGCCGCCCGGCAGCCAGAGCGCGTCGCAATCGGGCAGCTCGCAGTCATGGACCGGTGAGAAAAAGCGGATGTCTGCGCCCATACGCTTCAGCACGTCGAGGTTGGCCTCGTAGATAAAACTGAAGGCGGCATCCCGGGCCACGCCGATGACCTGCCCTTCCAGGCTGCGCGGCGGTTCCGCCTCGGGGGTCCGACAAACCTCGAACGTCACCGGCGGCAGGGCCAGCAGTTTGTCTGCCAGGCCTTCGGCCATGAGTGCCTGGGCGCCAGCCTCGAATCGGTTTTCCAGGTCGTCGCGGATTTCGTCGGCCTGGACCAGCCCCAGGTGGCGCTCCGGCAGCGCCATGTCGGCGTTGCGGGGTACAGCGGCCAGCAGCGGCACGGCCTCGGGCAGCGCCGCCTCGATCAGTTCCCGGTGACGCTGGGAACCGCAGGCGTTGGCGATCAGGCCGGCAATGGTCACGTCGTCGCGGAAACCGGCGATACCGGATACCAGAGCCGCCGCGGTCTGCGCCATGCCCTTCACGTCCATGACAATGACCATCGGCACCCCGAAGCGGGCGGCCAGGTCGGCGCTGGACGGTTCGCCATCGAACAGGCCCATGGCCCCTTCGATCAGGATCAGGTCCGCCTCACAGGCCGCCTCGAACAGGCGCTGGCGACAGTCGTTCTCGCCGGCCATCCACAGATCCAGCGGCTCCACCGGCTGGCCGGAGGCCTGGGCCAGCACCTGGGGATCCAGATAATCCGGGCCGGTCTTGAACACGCGCACCACCTTGCCCTGGTTGCGCAGCATCCGCGCCAGGGCCGAGGTGACGGTGGTCTTGCCCTGCCCGGACGCCGGCGCGGCAACAAACACCGCCGGGCAGGCAGCTTGGGTGCGGGGTTCCGGTCGGCTCATCAGAATTCGATCCCGGCCTGGGCCTTCACGCCGAGCCGGAACGCATGGCGCTCGTCCTGCACGGTGCTGATGGTATCGGCGATGTCCTGTAGCGGCTGGGCCATGGTGCGCCCGGTGATGATCACACTCTGGTGACGCGGCCGGTTGCGCAGGGCCTCGACGATGGGCTCGGGCTCCAGATAGCCGTACTTCAGCATGTAGCTCATCTCGTCGAAGACGATGATGTGGTAGGCCGGATCCTGCAGCAGACCTTCGGCGACTTTCCAGGCGGCCTGGGCGGCTTCAATGTCGCGCTCGCGATCCTGGGTTTCCCAGGTGAAACCATGGCCCATCACGTGCCAGTCCAGCCTCGGGTGGTCGCGGAAAAACAGGTATTCACCGGTTTCGCGGCGGCCCTTGATGAACTGGATGACCGCGCCCTGCTGCCCGTGGCCGAGGGAGCGGGCCAGCGTGCCAAAGGCGGAGCTGCTTTTGCCCTTGCCATTGCCCTTGAGCAGGATCAGCACGCCGCGTTCTTCGGTCGCCTTGGCGATGCGGCCGTCCACCACGTCCTTCTTTTTCTGCATGCGTGTGGCGTGGGTGTTGTCGGTCATGAGGCCTCCATCAGGGGCAGCGTCTGGTAGACCGCGCCCAGTTGTTCTGCAATGCGTTCGCCGCGACCGCGTTTGACGGCCGCCTGTTCGGTATCCACCACCACGCAATCCCCCAGCGTGGGGAGATCATCGAGCGGCTGGCGCGTGCGCCCATCGGTAATCAGGTAGGTGCGGATATGCAAACCCGGCTCGCGGCGCTGCCATTGGCCGATCAGGCGGGCAGCCCGGGCAATGGCTTCGCGGATGGGCGTACCGCCACCACCACCGGTGGCATCCAGCTGCGCCAGCATCCGCTTGGGCGCGCGGCGACGCGGCAGGATCGGGGTTACGCCGTTACTGCCGAACCCCATCACGGCCACCTGCTCGCGCGCGGCGTAGGCCTTCTGCGCCAGGGATTCGACGACGCCCTTGGCGCGTCCCAGGGCGCCACGGCCCAGCGTGGAGGCCGATGTGTCGAGCAGCACCAGGTGCAGGCGCGGCTGACCGGTGCGGGCGCGGCGGAACTTGAGATCGTGCCAGGGCATGCGGCCTCGGTTGGCAACCAGGGTGGCGAACCAGTCCGGGCGCCTTGTTTCCCGACGGGCGCGTTGCTGCCCCGCCTGCTCGCCGCTGTGGTCGCGGGATGCCTGGCTTGAGGTCGCCCCTTTCGCTCGCGGTGCGCCCGGGATCTCTGGCGCGGCCCACTCCGTCGCAACAGTTTGCTGCGCCTGGGGCGGCATGGCGCCCCACTGCCCCTGCCCCCGGTTCTCGCCGGAACCGGCACTGCCCTGTCCGCCTTCGGTATCCGGGCCGGACGAGCGATTGCCGGACGGTGGCGTCGGCGGCTCGTCCGGCGGTGTGGTGCGTCGGTGCGCCAGGACCCAGGGTTCCACCGCATCGAGATCCTCGCGTTCCACCCGATCCATACCCCGCCAGGCGGCATGGGCCTCGGCGGCGCGATGCCAGGTCACATCCGCGCGCAGGCCTTCCACGCCGGCCGCCTCGCAGCGCTGGGCGATGTGCTCATACGCGGCATGATCGAGCGACACGGACGGCAACCGCTCCTGGGCCGCGGCCAGGCGATCGCCGAGCTGGGCCTGCTGCGACCGGAATTCGGCACAGAAGGCGTCCGGATCCCGCTCGAACGCCTCGCGCTGCTGAACGATGGCGATGCGGTCGGTCACCGGGATGGTGCCTTGCATCTCGACGCACAGTCCGAATCGGTCGAGCAGTTGCGGGCGCAATTCGCCCTCGTCCGGGTTCATGGTGCCGATCAGGGCGAACCGGGCCGCATGGCTGTGGCTGATGCCGTCGCGCTCCACCACGTTGATGCCGCGTGCCGCCGCATCCAGTAGCAGGTCCACCAGGGCATCCGGCAGCAGGTTCACTTCGTCGACGTACAGCACGCCGCCGTCCGCCCGGGCCAGCAAGCCCGGTTCGAAAGCCACGTCCTGATCCGCCAGCACGCGTTTGAGGTCGAGGCTGCCGATCAGGCGATCCTCGCTGGTGCCCAGAGGCATGTTCACGAATGGCGGACGAGCCCCTTCGCTCGATGGCGGCAGGATGTCGGCCAGGGCCCGGGCCAGGGTCGATTTGGCGCTGCCTCGGGGACCGCTGATCAAAACGCCACCGACCCGTGGGTTGATGGCGTTCAGCAGCAACGCTGTCTTGAGATCGTCCTGGCCGACAACGGCCGAGAACGGAAACTCAGGCAGGAACTTGTTCATGATGGATGCGACCTGTCCGTGACAGGTAATTGAGGGTAACCGCGCACAGCACGCCAATCAGGAGCCAGAACGCCAGATTGGAGAGGCCGGTTGCCCAGATGAATTGATGGTGGAGCTCGTTCAACGCTGTGACGGCGTCCGGATCGGGATGCGAGAACATCGGGCCCTCGTGGGTGGGCACGAAAAAGTGCGTCACCAGCAACAGCGGCACACCCAGGATGCGCTGCCAGCCGCCGGCCAGGAAGAGGATACCGAGCCCGGCGACGGTCAGCAGTACCGTGGCAACCCACCAAAGCTGGCGCGATTCCAGGGCGGCGGCACGGGCACCCGGCACTTCCGGCGGCAGCCCAAGCGACGGCGCCATGAACACTGCGACAAAGCCGAGCGCCCCCAGCAGGAGCCCGCGACTGGCGTTGGGCGTCATGCGGCCGCGTTCACGCAGCTGATTCATGACCACCAGCAGCAGCGCGGCGAAACCGATACCGGCGCAGATGTTGGAAACCGCCGAGTAGAATGTGCGCTCGAAGCCGTCGGCCGGGGCCCACTCGTCACCGCCGTGGTGGTGATGGCCGCCCGCTTGGCCGTGCTCGTGAGTATGGCCGGCCGCCTCATGCGGATGGGCGCTTTCCGGCTCGGCCGGTTCGCTGACCTCGTACTGTTCGGCCGCGAGAATGATCGGTGTGACGCCAAAGGATTGAAACGCGGTCATGGCCAGACCGGCGACAACGCCAATAGCGCAGGCGCTGAGTATCAATGAGCGGAACATGGATTTCCCTCCAGCAGGAAATAGAACGGTCGTTGTGCCAACGCCGGGCGCTGCGGAAGACTATCCATGAACGGATAGCCTACGATCGGACAGCGCTCAGTGGCAGGGGAAAACGAACGTGTGCCGGGTATCGTGCGCGGCGTTGTGGGCCGCGCTCATCGGCAGGAAGCCAACGGCGTAAAGGATCAACGCGCCGAAGACCGCAACAGCGCCCTGCTGGACGGCCGATGAAACCCGGGAACCGGAAACCGATTCGCTGGAGGAAGAGGAAAACGCAGACATATCAACTCCTTGGTGCCCGCCGCACCACTGGTGGATCGCAGGAATGACAGGCCGGTCTTCGGGCTTAAAACGGGGCGCCTTTCCGAGCGCCATCATCTGCACCTTCCCGGCGTTGGCCAGTGGTTTGTTGCAGACTACGCGTTTATTACCGATGCGGGGGCAGCGATGGAATGGGCCTGAGGCCGCACCATACTTCCCGATTATCCCCTGTGGCAGGGGCACCCGTCTTCGAGGTGGATATCGTAATTCAACGCCCCGGCGGGCGCAATGTGGGAGCGCCCGGCCGCCCTATTTTCGGGGTGTTCTGTGGGTCAGCCAGTCGGCCAACGGGTGGCCATCCGGCAACGCTTTTTGCCAGCCGTCGTGATGCACCAGCTGCTCCAGAGGCAGACGCGAACGCCAGCCCCTGGCCTGCAGCTCGGGCTGCTCGAGAAACTCGCTCACATACCCCACACACAGATACGCCAGCGGATAGACGTTCTCCGGCAACGCCAGCACCTCGGCCAACCGCTCCTGGTCGAGGATGCTGACCCAGCCGACGCCGATGCCTTCGGCGCGGGCCGCCAGCCACAGGTTCTGCACCGCCAGGCAGGTGCTGAACAGGTCGGTTTCGACGATACTGTTGCGCCCCAGCACCTTGGGGCCGCCGCGGCTGCGATCGCAGGTGATGCAGAGGTTGAGCGGGCTGTCGAGGATGCCCTGCAGTTTGAGGCTGCGGTAGGTGCCCTGGCGTTCGCCCTCGTAATTGTCAGCGGCCCGCTGGTTCTCCTGCTCGAAGTTCTCCAGCACCCGGCGACGTACCTCGGCGCTTTCGATCACCAGGAAATCCCAGGGCTGCATAAAGCCCACTGACGGCGCGTGGTGGGCCGCTTCAATGAGCCGCCCCAGCACCCCGGGCGGTATCGGATCGGGTAGAAACTGGGAGCGCACATCGCGGCGCTCAAAAATGGCGCGATACAGCCCCTGGCGCTCGGCGTCGGTGAAGTCGTTGGCGGAATCGGTCATTCAGTTTCCTTGGGCAGACCCAGCCAGTGCCGGAGTCTGTCAGTGTCCAGTTGCTGGTCGAGATGGTCGGCGAGGCGATCGAGCTGGGCAAGCCGGTGCTGCTGGTAATCCACCGCCGCGGCCTCACCACGCAGCCCCCAGGCGGCCAGCAGGGCATCGCAGGCCTCAGGCCGGTCGAACAGCCCGTGCACGTAGGTGCCCATGATCTGGCCATCGTCGCTGACGGCGCCGTCGGGGCGACCGTCCAGGTTGAGAATCGGGCGCTCCAGCGCGGCGCCGGTGGTCACGCCGTTGTGCATTTCATAGCCGCTCAGCGGGGCCATATCGTCCCCGTCCGGCAGCCGCAGCTCGCCCGACACCTCGCGCAGCTGTTTGCCGGCCACCATCCGGGTGTTCAGCGGCAGCAGGCCCAGCCCTTCGCTGTTGCCCGGCTCCCCCTCCAGGCCGTCGGGATCGGCAACCCACTCGCCCAGCATCTGGAAGCCGCCGCAGATGCCGAACACATGCCCGCCGTAGCGCAGATGCCGGCGGATCGCCTCGGGCCAGCCCCGTGCTTTCAGCCAGGCCAGGTCGGAGCGCGTGCTTTTGCTGCCGGGCAGAATGATCACGTCCGCCGGCGGGATGGCTTCGCCCTCCCCGACGAAGCTCAGGTCGACGCCCGGGTGCAGGCGCAGCGGGTCGAAATCGTTGTGGTTGCTCATGCGCGGCAGACGTGGAATCACCACCCTGAGCTGTCCCGTGCCGGCGACGGAGGTCAGGTTAACGCTGTCCTCGGCGTCCAGCAGCAGACCGCTCAGGTGCGACAGCACGCCCACCACCGGCTTGCCGGTCCGCTCTTCGAGCCACTCCAGGCCGGACGTGAGCAGGCCCGGATCGCCCCGGAACCGGTTGATCACGAATCCCGCTATGCGGTCTCGTTCGCTCTCAGACACCAACTCCAGCGTGCCCACCAACTGCGCGAATACGCCGCCGCGCTCGATGTCCCCCACCAGGAGGACCGGGCAATCCGCCGCTTCGGCAAACCCCATATTGGCGATGTCGTTGGCGCGCAGGTTGATTTCCGCCGGGCTGCCGGCGCCTTCGGCGATGATCACATCGTAGCGCGCGGACAGGTCACGCCAGGCTGCCATCACTGACTTGGCCGCTTCGGCCTTGTAAGCGTGGTAATCCAAAGCATCCATGTTGCCATGAACCTGGCCGCGCAGGATCACCTGGGCTCCGCAGTCGGTCTGCGGTTTGAGCAGGACCGGGTTCATGTCGCTGTGAGGCTCCAGGCCACAGGCCAGGGCCTGCAATGCGGTGGAGCGGCCGATTTCGCCGCCGTCCCGGGTCACCGCGCTGTTGAGGGCCATGTTCTGGGGCTTGAACGGGGCGACCGAGACGCCCTGCCGCGCCAGCCAGCGGCAAAGCGCCGCCACAACCGTGCTCTTGCCGGCGTCGGACGTGGTGCCCTGCACCATCAATGTGGTCATCGTGCCGTGTTCCTGACTCTTTCGGATTGGATTTCCTGCAGCGCCTGCTGCAGCCGGCGCCAGTCGGATTCGGTTGCAGGCAGGCCAAAACGCAGTGCGGCCGGCTCGGCGAACCGGCGTACGTAAACGCCTCGCTGTGCAAGCGCATCCGCCCAGGCGTCGGCCGAAATCGCTGGCGCGTACTGGAACAACGCCGTTCCCTGTACGACAGGGAAGCCATTCTGCGTCAACAAGGCGGCCAGCCGGCGACTGTCCGCGCGCAGGCGTTCAATGGTCTGGGTTTGCCAGGCCGCATCGGCAAGTGCCCGGGCCATGATAAAGCGGGCCGGCGTGCTGAGCGCCCAGGGCCCAAGATCGGTTGCCAGCGCCGACACTATGTCCGCGTCGCCCAATGCGGCACCGGCCCGGATCCCCGCCAGGCCAAAGAACTTACCCAGGGATTTGAGAATCACCAGCCCCGGACGATCGGCCACCGGCGCCAGGCTTTCGCCCGGTTCGTCCGGGAGCAGGAACGCCTCGTCCACCACCAGCCATCCACCGCGGGATTGCAGACGTTCGTGCCAGTGCAGGAGCCGTTGCCGCTCGATTCGCTCGCCGCTGGGGTTGTTGGGATTGATCCAGACAACCACGTCCAGCTCGTCGAGCCAGTCATCGGCACCCCCGTCATCCTGAGCCAACGGGACAACCGTGTGGCCGGCCTGGGCCCAGCAGCGGGCGTGCTCCTCGTAGCCCGGGACCGGAACACCGACGCGACAGGACGGCCGCAGCCTCGGCAACCGCTGGATAGCGGCCTGGGACCCGGGGATGGGAAGACACCCGGCGTTATCGGGAGCGCCAGCCCAGAGACGCACCGCATCCTCCAGGCCGTCGTCGTCCTCGGGAAGCCGCTGCCAGACCGTCTCCGGCAAAGCCGGCACCGGCCAACTGACCGGGTTGATCCCCGTGGACAGGTCGAGCCACTGTTCCCGGGGAATGTTCCATTGACGAGCCGCGGCGTTGAGCCGGCCACCGTGCTCCAGGCTGGGCTTTCCGGACATGGCCATAGGGTCAGCCCGCCGCCGCCATCAGCAACACCGCCCCGACCCACAGGACGACACCACGATAGACAAGCCCAATCGCCGCGCCGATCGTGGCCGCGCTGGCGACCGGGCCGACACCCAGGCGGGGACGCGCCCGCATCCCCTCGCTGTACGGCGCCGGCCCACCCAGATTCACGTGCAGCGCACCCGCGCCGGCCGCCATGACCGGTCCCGCATTGGGGCTTTCCCAGGTCTTGCCCTGCTCCCGCCAGCAGCGCCAGCCGTCCGCCGTGCGCCCGACCAGGGCATAGGTCAGGGCCGTCAGTCGTGCCGGTAGGTAATTCATGGCATCGTCGAGACGGGCGGCAAACCGGCCAAACCGGTTGAAGCGTTCGTTGCGGTAGCCCCACATGGCGTCAAGCGTGTTGACCATACGATGCAGCAGCACACCGGGCAGACCGGCCAGCAGATACCAGAACAGGCTGGCGAAGACCGCGTCGGCGCCGTTCTCCAGCATGGATTCAGTGGCGGCGGTGGCCACACCGGTCTCATCCAGCGCCCTCGTGTCGCGACTGACGATTCGGCCGACGGCCTTGCGCGCGCCTTCGATGTCCTGGCGTTCGAGCGGGGCCCGCACGGCTCGCCCGTGCTCCGCCAAGCCGCGCAGGGACAGGCAAAGCCAGAGCGCGACGGCTTCAACGGCCAGCAGCAGGCTACCCGAGAGTGAGGCGCTGACGGCCCAGGCCAGGAGGGTAACAGGCACCAGCAGCAGGCAGGCGGCGATAGCACCGCGCGCGACGGATCGGGGTTCACGGTTCCAGCTTGCCTCAACGCGGGCCGCCAGCCCGCCGAACAGGACAACGGGATGCCCTCGCCGGGGCTCTCCCAGCCAGTGATCCAACAGCAGGGCGACGACAATGACACCGGCGGACGCGATCAATTCCGATAAACCTCAGCGAAGCGATTTCCCGGGCTAATGACCCAGGACAAGTAATCTGACAGGGCGCACAGTCTACTCGACCGGGACCGCCTTGACACCACTTCGGGGCCGTTAGACCATCGGTCGCCTTTGAATCTCGCAGGAATCACCATGACCCTACCCGCCCCCTGGATTACCGCGCCCCACGCACCCGATCAGACGCTCACCCGTCGCGCACAGGAACATCAGCTCTCGCTGACCAAACCGCCGGGTTCGCTGGGACGCCTGGAGGGCGCCGCCATTGCCCTGTGCGGCCAGCAACGGCGCCTGGACCCGGCCGTCGATCGCGTCCACATCGCGGTGTTCGCCGGCGACCACGGCGTCTGCGATGAGGGCATCTCCGCCTTTCCCCAGGCCGTCACGGCGCAGATGATCGCGAACTTCGCCACCGGCGGTGCCGCCATCAGCGTGCTGGCGCGGCAGCTTGGCGCGGCGCTGGAGGTGGTGAATCTGGGAACCGTGGGCGAGGTGCGGGCCGATGTACCGAACATCATCCACGCTCCCATCGCGCCAGCGACGGGGAATATTGCCCGCGAACCCGCCATGGACGACCATCAGATCGCCGCCGCCCTGCAGGCTGGCGACCAGGCCGCCGAACGAGCCGCTCAATCCGGTGCGCAGCTGTTTATCGCCGGTGATATGGGCATTGGCAACACCACCACCGCAGCCGCGCTCGCCTGCGCCATTCTTGAGCAGCCAGCGCGCGTGCTGGTCGGTGCCGGCACCGGGCTCGCACCGGACGGCGTGCGCCACAAGGCGGATGTCGTTGAGCTGGCCCTGGCGCGCCACGGCCAGGACCGGGATCCCCTGGCCCTGCTGCAGTCCCTGGGCGGATTCGAGATTGCCGCCATCGCCGGCAGCTACCTGGGCGCCGCCGCGCGCGGCATCCCGGTACTGGTGGACGGTTTTATCGCATCGGTGGCGGCTCTGGTTGCCCTGCGCCAACAGCCGGGCCTGCGCGCCTGGCTCCACTACGGTCATCGCTCCGCCGAACAGGGTCATCAAAAGGTACTGGACGCCCTGGAAGCCCATCCTTTGCTGGATCTGGGTATGCGGCTCGGGGAAGGCAGCGGTGCGGCGACAGCGGTCACACTGCTGCGTTCGGCCTGCGCCCTGCACAACCAGATGGCCAGCTTCGCCGACGCAGGCGTCAGCGACGGGAGTGACCAGTGAACGACACCACGTTTATCGACCTGATCCGCCACGGCGAGCCCCAGGGCGGCCCCATGTTTCGTGGCAGCAAGGATGACCCGCTGAGCGAGCTGGGCTGGGAACAGATGAAGGGCGCGGTGCCAGAGGGTGAAACCTGGGACGTGGTCGTGACCTCTCCACTCCGGCGCTGCTGCGAATTCGCCAAGCAAGTGGCCGGTGAGCGCCGGATTCCACTGGTGACTGAACCGCAGCTTCAGGAAGTTCACTTCGGTGATTGGGAAGGCCTGACGGCGGCCCAGATCGAATCGGCCTTCGGCGATCATCTGAAGCGCTTCTGGGCGAACCCGGTGGCCAACACCCCGGGTGGCGGCGAGGCGCTACCGGCGTTCTACGACCGGGTGGGCGCAGGCTGGCGCCAGTTGCTGGACGATCAACGAGGGAAACGGGTGCTGCTGGTTTGCCACGGCGGCGTGATTCGCATGCTGCTGGCACGGGTGCTCGGAATACCGCTGGAGCAATCGTTCTCCGGCTTTGCTGTGCCCTACGCCTGCCGCAGCCGCATCCGTGTGGACCGCAGCGAGCACGGCGAATTCAGCGCCCTGCTGAGCCATACGCCGGCGGTCCAGGACTGAGCTAGCCGGCAGCATCAGCATTGCGCGGGGCTGGCATTAAGGGACGCTAACCCGGCGCCTTCAGGGTGAGAGGGAGCCCCGCCACGCTCATGACGACCCGGTCACAGGCCTGCCCCAGAGCCTGGTTCAGCAGCCCCAGTTCGTCGCAAAAACGGCGGGTCAGCGGATCCATCCCGATGGTGCCCAGGCCCACTTCGTTGCTGACGATCACGATGTCGCCGGGATGCTCGGCGAGTGCACCAACGAACGCTTCCCGCTCAGCCACCAACACGTCATCCCCCTGGTACAGCAGGTTGCTGAGCCACAGGCTCATGCAGTCCACCAACAGGCACGACGGCTCCGGCTGGGACTGTTCGCGCAACACGCGTCCGAGACGGACCGGCTCCTCGATCAAGCCCCAGTGACTGGGCCGGATCGCCCGGTGACGCTCGATCCGTTGCGCCATCTCGCCATCGCCCGCGGTCGCCGTGGCCACGTAGATCACGGGCGCGCCGGATTTCCCGGCGATATTTTCCGCCATGGCGGTCTTGCCGGAGCGGATGCCTCCGACAACCAAAACTCTCTCTGGCATGTTGATTCCTGGACTTTCGCGTGGATGAACGGCCGCTGCGACCGCCCTGTCGGCAGGCGCCCAGATTACCACGAGGCAGACCCTCCGACCTGTCAATTCCCGACTTTCCCTTTAGAATGCCGGATTCATCCGTTAACCGAGGTCCCCGTGAGCGCATCCCCGTCCCGACTCGACCAGGAATGGCAGACCTTCTGGCTGGCCGTGAGCTTCCTGACCCGCATTCCGCTGCCGATTCGCATTGATTACTCGCAGCAGCGCATGAACAACAGCAGCATGTACTTCCCGCTGGTGGGGCTCATGCTCGGGGCCATCTATGCCGGAGTGTACCTGGCGCTGGGCGCGCTATTCAGCCCGCTGGTTTGCGTATTGCTGGTGATGATCCTGCACCTCTGGCTGACCGGCGCTTTCCATGAGGATGGGTTGGCGGACACGGTGGACGCCCTGGGCGGCGGCTATACGCTTGAAGATCGCCTGCGCATCATGAAGGACAGCCGCATCGGCACCTACGGCGCGGCCGCTCTGGTTATGGCGCTGGGCCTGAAGGCCGCGCTGCTGCTGGATGCCCGCTCAATCCCCATGGCCCTGCTGGTCGCCCCGGCGATCTCAAGGCTGACTCCCCTGCTGCTGATGCGCGCGCTGCCCTATGTGACGCTGTCGGAGCAAAGCAAAACCAAACCGGTGGCCAGCGGCTTTCCCGGCACGCGACTGGCGGTCGCCACAGGCATCGCCGCGCTGATTGCGCTGACGGCAACGCCCTGGATGCCGGGCATCGTGATGACGGGCCTCACAGCCACACTCGGCGTGGCCATGCTCTGGGGCCTGTACCTGAAATCACAGCTGGGTGGATACACGGGCGACGCGCTGGGTGCTTGCGTGGCGCTGTCCGAACTCGTGCTACTGATGGGGTGCACGGTTTGACGCCGTGAAACCCGCAATATCGTTAACGCGAAACCCGCGGGCAACCAGGACCTGCTGATCACTTGGCCGAGGATGGTCAAGCCAGAAAACGTTAGAAGGTATAAACCGGGAAGATAAAAGATAAGGAAAGGAGAAAAGTGGCGGTGGGCCAGGGATTCGAACCCCGGGAGGGCTATTAACCCTCGGCGGTTTTCAAGACCGCTGCATTCAGCCACTCTGCCAGCCCACCGCTGCGCCTTGGCGACACTGCCTTGCGACAGCGGGGAGCATGATACCGGAATCGTTTTAGCTGTCAACGCCTTGTCATCGATTCATCGCAAAGTGGTATCAGCGCTGAACCATTTCGTCGAACGCTGGTCAAAAAGCCCACAGAAACACGATCAATTGCCGATTTAAGACATTGAAATGTGCGGTTTTGCCTTTATCATGAATGTAGGTTCTATCTAACCGTTCCACCATCTGACTGGAGATAATGATGGACGACAGACGCTTCCAAGTTCGTAATGGCCAAGGGAGTGCTTACGCGCCCAGCCAAGCGGGGCGCGCTACCCAGATTGATGCGGATGCCCAGAAGGTATTACGCAACACCTACTCCCTGCTGGCAATGACCCTGCTGTTCAGCGCCGTCATGGCCGGCGTTTCCATGGCCATCGGTCTGGGCCGTGGCGCCAGCCTCGTATGCAGTCTGGGCGCTCTGGCTCTGGTCTGGCTGGTGCTGCCGCGCACGGCAAACAGCTCAGCGGGCATCGGCGTGGTCTTCGCGTTCACCGGTCTGCTCGGCCTCGGCCTCGGCCCTGTTCTGAACCATTACCTGGCTCTGTCCAATGGCGGCGCCATCATTATGCAGGCGCTGGGCGGCACCGCTGTGGTGTTCATGACCCTGTCCGCCTATGTCCTGACCACCAAGAAAGACTTCAGCTTCATGGGCGGTATGCTGATGGCGGGTCTGGTCGTGGTTGTGGTCGCGGCCATCGGCTCGATGGTGGCCGGCATGTTCGGCGTTGACGTGGGCGCCTTCAGCCTCGCGATCAGTGCGGCGATTGTGCTGCTGATGTCCGGGTTTATCCTGTACGACACCAGCCGCATCGTGAACGGCGGCGAGACCAACTACATCATCGCCACCACCGGGCTGTACCTGAACATCTACAACCTGTTCGTCAGCCTGCTGCACATCATCGGTGCTTTCAACGACGACTGATCCGTCCGCCGGATCGTCTGACAAAACCCCGGTTCTGCCGGGGTTTTTTCGTCCTGGCCAGCTATTTGAGGATATCACCATGCCCGCGCCCGAAGCCGCCCGCTTCGCCCTGGTCATCACGGGGGCGCCCTACACCAGCCAGGCCCCGCAAACGGCCTTGCAGTTTGCCCGCGCCGCCGTTGCCCAGGGCCATACGATCGACCGGGTTTTCCTTTACGGTGACGGCGTTCATCTGGCCTCTACCCTGACCTGCCCACCCAGCGATGAAGCCGACTGGCCCGCCCAGTGGCAGTCGTTCCTGAAAACCCACGCCGTACCGGCCACCTGCTGCATTGCTTCCGCCCTGCGGCGCGGGCTATTGGACGAAGGCGAAGCCAGGCGCTACGAAAAACCCGCCGCGAACGTCGCGGCGCCGTTTGTGGTCGCCGGTCTGGGGGACTGGCTCGAAGCCACGAGCCAGGCCGACAGAACCCTCTATTTCAACGGGAGTCACTGATGGAGCGCCGCTACCTGTTCATCATCGATCGCGCGCCCTACGGGGACTGGAGCGGCCGGGAAACGCTCGATATGGCACTCTCCGCCGCCGCTTTCGATCAACCCGTTTCCCTCGCCTTCTCGGGCCAGGGGGTGCACTGGCTGCGCGCAGAGCAGGCGCCGCAAGGTATCGAGCAAAAGACCGGATCGCGCAACCTTGCCGCGGCCAGCCTGTTCGGTATCGAGGCGCTGTACGTGCCGAAGGCGGCGTTTGACCGGTTGGGTACCGCGTTCGATTCCGGGCTTGAAATTACGCCCGTCGCCAGCATGACCGAGTTGGCGCATCAATTCTCCGACGTGGTACGCCTGTGATGCCGACGCTTCATATTCTCAACAAGGATCCTGACCACCCGCGCTTCTCCGCCTGCATCGACGCCCTGCGCCAGGGTGATACACTGCTGTTCACCGAAAACGGCGTACTAGGCCTGCTCGACGAGGCGCTGCAAACGCCCGCCGATGCGAACATCAAGGCACTCGCGCCGGATCTCGCTGCGCGCGGCCTGGAAACGGCGTCGGTAAAGCCCAACGTCGCCGCCATCGAATTCAGCGATTTCGTTCCTTTGACCCTCAGCTTTGAAAAGGTAGTGTGCTGGTAATGTCGTTTGTAATGCCCGCCCGTAACAACGAAGGTTTTCTGGAAGACCCTTCTCTCTGGACGCCGCCGGTGGCGGAAAGAATCGCCGCCGAATCGGACATTGCGCTGACCGATTCCCACTGGGAAATCATCAATATGCTGCGGGATTTTTATGCGGAGCATGAAATGGCGCCGCCAGCAGCCCGGTTCTTCGTCAAAGCCGTCAAACAGCACTTCGGCGAAGAGAAAGGCAACAGCATCTACCTGATGCAGCTGTTCCCGGGCACCAGCGCCGTCAAGGTGGCCAGCCGGATTGCCGGCCTGCCGCGCCCGACCAACTGCCTTTGACGATGGATAACGGCTTCCGAGTCGCTGTATCGGGCGCGCCTGGACAACAGTGCCCGGGCGGCTGGTCGCGATAAAGCCATGAGGCAAGCCGAACAGCCTGCCGTGAAGTGGATCTTGAAATGGTTCGCGTCGTTATTCGCCTGAAGCCGACTTGCCCGGGCGGGCGGGGCCGCTGCCCTCTCGCCCCTGCGCGTCGACGGAACCAAGGAAACTGCTGAGCCCGTTTTCCACCAGGCCGGAGCCAAAACGGGTCGATTCCTTGAGCGTGCTCTCCGGCAGATCCATAACGCCTTCCCGCACACCGTCGCGAACGCCTTCCCGAACGCGGTTTTCAACCCCCTGACCGACCTCCTTCAGCTCCTCCACCTTGCGATCCAGATAGGGGCGCAACACCCAGCGGTAAAAGCCGGCCAGTACGAGCAGGACCGTTAACCCGGTGACAACCACCTGCAATAGGATTTCCTGCCAGATCGGCATCGTCGTTTCTCCTTCGCGTATACGGTTTCAGGGGCGCACGCGGCCGCGGTCGGGTCAGCCCGGCCAGTAGTACAGGAAGCCCAACTGCACGATACCGGCCACCGCACCGAGCAACCCACCAACCAACATCAGGTACAGTTCTTCCTCCTTGAACGCCGGCCGAAGGATGTCCTGGAATTCAGCCGGCGCCAGGGATTTCATCTGTCGGGCCAGCACACCGGCCACGATCGGCGCACGCTCGCGGTTGAATGCCGGATCGCAGAACACATGTCCGGTCGCCAGCACCGCCTTGTCATTCATGGCCTTCTTCAGCTCGGTGTAGCCGGTCATCCCTACGCTGAGCTGAGCCCCCAGCTTCATCAACAGCGATTGATCGAGCAGCGGACGCAGGTGCTTCTGGATAATAGCGCGAGTCCGGCCACCTTCCCGGCCGTGGATCATGGCGTCCGCGACTTTTTCCACCGTCAGCAGCTCTTCGGCCACCAATTGGCTCCACACCTCGCTGATCTCGTCCTGACGGCGCAGGAACAGCCCCTGAACCTGCCAGCCAAACACACGTAACGGCTTGAGGGGACGGAAGATCAGGTTGATGGCAATCCAGTTGGTCAGGAAGCCAACGCCGAAACCGGCGAGTGGCAGCAGCCAGGGATAGGGAAAGGACAGCCAGGCCGGCAGAATGGCCGCGCCCAGCAGCCCGCCAACCAGCGCCCCTTTGTTGATGACGGAGCGAAGTTCGACGGCGCCGGCCTGCTGGAAGATCCGGTTCATGAGGTCGGGATGCCGCTTGAGCTCGCGACTGAGCAGCGCCTTCAGATCGACGATCTCACTCAGGTCGTCGCCGAAATCCTCAACCAGCGACTCGATGCGCCCGGGCAGTTGCTCGCGGGCCCACTGGTAGATGCGGTTACGCACGAAGTTGGGCAGGTTGTCCCAGAGAATCGGCTGCACATCGTACATAATCTCGTCGATGTACTCGTCCAGCCGCGGGGTGACCTGCGACACCACCTGTTCCACGATGCGCTGGGGATCGAGCTTGTCATAGACCAGCGACAGATCGCCGAACTGCTGCAGGGTGCGGTCGACACAGATATGGGCCATTTTCTCGGCCTTACGGGGAATAACACCCTGCCAACCGAACCAGCGGCCGATGCCCATATACTGCACCGGGTAGAACGACATCTGGATCGCCAGCCAGTTGGTCACCCATCCGACGAAGGCCGCCATCAGCGGAATGGTCCATAGCGCATTGTCGCTGATCATGGGCTCCCCAGTCCGTTTCTCCATTCAGCCAGGCAATCGCCTGTAGCTCCCCTGCGAGGACAACGACGCAGGCACTGGCGCTGCGTTCGGACCCTCACTCTGGAGTCGATCATGCTCGATGCGATCAGGAACTGCATTGGCCGTCCCGCCGGGAACAGCGGGACGTGACTCCCAGCGGACGCTGGTAGGCTGGCGACGCAAGGGCGATTCTCGCCCTCGCGCCACCGGGGTTACTGGTAGTAGGCGTTTTCGGTGTAGCTGTGGTCGGTCACGTCGCGAACCGCCGTAAGCTCTGGAACGCGCTCCACCAGCGTGCTTTCCACGCCCTGCTTCAGCGTCAGACTGACGGCGCTGCAACCCTGGCAACCACCCCCGAAACGCAAAACGGCAATCGAGCCGTCCTCGATCTCCACCAGTGACACTTCGCCGCCGTGGGACGCCAGGCCCGGGTTGATCTCCGAAGCCAGGATGTAGTTGATCCGGTCCGGCAGCGGCGCGTTCTCGTCGACGTTCGGCACCTTGGCATTGGGAGCCTTGATGGTCAGCTGCCCGCCCATGCGGTCAGTGGCATAATCCACAAAGGCTTCCTCAAGGAACGGCACCGAAGTGTGATCCAGGTACAGGGTGAACTTTTCCAGGTCGACCTGCTCGTCCGTGGGCACCACCTCGTTTGGCGGGCAGTACGCCAGGCAGGTTTCAGCATGCTTCGTGCCCGGTTGGGTCACGAAGATACGAACGCCCATGCCTTCGACATCCTGTTTCTCGATCAATTGCGCCAGGTAATCCCGCGCAGAATCGGTAACGGTAACCAATGCCATCTCTTTAACCTGCTTGAGAATTTGATTTCATTTTAAGGCACGCCGGAAAAACATAAAAGACCTAGTGTTTTACTCAGATTTGCGTGCCTCAATAGTCATTGGGTATGGATATGCTGCCAATTAACTGAATTGCAACCGATGCCGGGACGCGCCAGCGCAATTTTGCTATCCTTTCGCGCCCTGAATACGTCAACACAACCCGGACATACCCTGATGAGTGATCGTGAGACCCGACTGAAACAACTCCACAACGCCCTGCAGGAACGAATCGTCGTTCTGGACGGTGGCATGGGCACCATGATCCAGAACCTGAAACTCGAGGAAGCCGCTTTTCGCGCAGAACGCTTCGCCGACTACGATCAGGATGTCCAGGGCAACAACGATCTGCTGAACCTGACCCAGCCGGCGCTGCTGCGCAATATCCACGCCGATTACCTGGCAGCGGGCGCCGACATCATCGAGACCAACACGTTCAACTCCACGCGCCTGTCCCAGAGCGATTATGGGCTGGAGGATCTGGCCTACGAACTGAACGTCGCCGGTGCGCAGCTGGCACGGCAGATCGCCGACGAATTCACGGCCAAAGAGCCGCACAAGCCGCGCTTTGTCGCCGGCGCCGTTGGCCCCACTTCGCGCACGGCGTCCATCTCGCCCGACGTCAACAACCCGGGCTACCGCAACATCGATTTCCAGACGTTGCATGAGAATTACTACGAAGCCGTCAAAGGTCTGGTGGAAGGCGGCTCCGACCTGATCCTGATTGAAACCATCTTCGACACCCTGAACGCCAAGGCGGCGATCTACGCCACGCAGCAGTATTTCGAAGACAGCGGTATCGAACTGCCGATCATGATCTCCGGCACCATCACCGACGCCTCAGGCCGCACGCTCTCCGGCCAGACCACCGAGGCCTTCTGGAACTCCATCGCCCACGCCAAGCCGCTTTCGGTTGGCCTGAACTGCGCGCTCGGCGCCGATGCCCTGCGTCCGTACGTGGAAGAGCTGTCCAACCGTGCCGACGCCTACGTCAGCGCGCATCCGAACGCGGGCCTGCCCAATGAGTTCGGCGAGTACGACCAGACGCCCGAGGAAATGGCCGAGATCATCGAAGGCTTTGCCCGGGACGGCTTCCTCAACATCATCGGCGGCTGCTGCGGGTCGCGGCCGGATCATATCGAAGCCATTGCCGATGCGGTGGCCAAATACCCGCCGCGCCGGATCCCGGAGATCAAGCCGGCGCTGCGCCTGTCCGGTCTCGAGCCCTTCACCGGCGACGAGAACACACTGTTCATCAACGTCGGCGAGCGTACCAACGTCACCGGCTCCAAGCGCTTCCTGCGCCTGATCAAGGAGGAGCAGTTCGAGGAAGCGCTCAGCGTCGCCCGCGACCAGGTCGAAAACGGCGCCCAGATCATCGACATCAATATGGATGAGGGGATGCTGGATTCCCGCGACGTGATGGTCGATTTCCTCAAACTGGTGGCGTCGGAGCCGGACATCGCCAAGGTGCCCATCATGATCGACTCCTCCAAGTGGGAAGTCATCGAGGCGGGGCTGCGCTGCATCCAGGGCAAGGCGGTGGTCAACTCCATCAGCCTCAAGGAAGGCGAAGAGGAATTCATCGCCAAGGCGCGCTCCTGCCTGCGCTATGGCGCCGCCGTGGTGGTCATGGCGTTCGACGAGGACGGCCAGGCCGACACCTTCGAGCGCAAGACCGAGATCTGCAAGCGCTCCTACGAGGTGTTGACCGGCATCGGCTTCAATCCGGCGGACATCATCTTCGATCCGAACATCTTTGCCATTGCCACCGGCATCGAGGAGCATAACAATTACGCGGTGGACTTTATCGAAGCCACCCAGTGGATCCGCGCAAACCTGCCCCACGCGTCCATTTCCGGCGGGGTCAGTAACGTCTCCTTCTCGTTCCGCGGCAATGACGTGGTGCGCGAAGCCATCCACTCGGTGTTCCTGTACCACGCCATCAAGGCGGGCATGAACATGGGCATCGTCAACCCCGGTCAGCTGGTGGTTTACGATGAGATTGACGACGAACTGCGCGAGCTGGTCACCGACGTGGTACTCAACCGCCGGGACGATGCCACCGACCGGCTGCTGGATGCGGCCGAGCGCTACAAGGGCGTGGTAGGCAAGGCGCGCGAGGAAGATCTGGCCTGGCGCGAATGGCCGGTCGAGAAGCGACTGGAGCATGCGCTGGTCAAGGGCATCACCAACTACATCATCGACGACACCGAGGCCTGCCGCCAGAACGCCGACCGCCCGATCGAGGTTATCGAGGGCCCGCTGATGGACGGCATGAACGTGGTTGGCGATCTGTTCGGTGACGGCAAGATGTTCCTGCCCCAGGTGGTCAAGAGCGCCCGGGTGATGAAGCAGGCGGTGGCGCACCTGATCCCCTATATCGAGGCCGAGAAATCCGAAGGCCAGCAGGCCAAGGGCAAGATCCTGATGGCCACGGTCAAGGGCGACGTCCACGATATCGGCAAGAACATCGTCGGCGTGGTGCTGCAGTGCAACAACTACGAGGTCATCGACCTGGGCGTAATGGTGCCCTGTGAGAAAATCCTGGAAACGGCCAAGGCCGAAAACGTGGACATCATCGGCCTGAGCGGGCTGATCACCCCGTCGCTTGACGAAATGGTGCACGTTGCCCGCGAGATGCAGCGTCTGGACTTCCAGATTCCGCTGATGATCGGCGGCGCAACCACCTCCAAGGCTCACACGGCGGTTAAAATCGAGCCCCAGTACAAGAACGACCTCGCGCTCTACGTGTCCGACGCCTCACGCTGCGTGAACGTCGCCTCTCAACTGCTCAGTCAGACCCAGAAACCGACCCTGAGCGAAGCGACCCGCGAGGAATACGACACCATTCGCGAGCGTCGCAAGAACCGCGGCGAGCGCACCAAACTGATCGACCTGTCCGCCGCACGCCAACGGGATACCGGCATCTCCTTCGAGGGCTACACGCCAGTGCAGCCGAGCTTTACCGGCCTGCGCACCTTCGAGAGCTACGACCTGGACGAGCTGGTCGACTACATCGACTGGACGCCCTTCTTTATTTCCTGGGACATGTCCGGCAAGTATCCGCAAATCTTTGACGATCCCAAGCGCGGGGAAGCCGCCCGCACTCTCTTTGACGATGCCCAGGTCATCCTCAAGCGGATCCTCAATGAAAAGCGCCTCACAGCCAAGGCGGTGATCGGCTTCTGGCCGGCCAACCGCCGCGGTGACGACATCGTCGTCTACGCCGACGAATCCCGCAGCGAAGAGCTCACTACCCTGCACCACCTGCGCCAGCAGGACGAGAAGGCGCCGGGCAAACCCATGCTGGCGCTGTCGGACTACCTGCTGCCGGAAGACAGCGAGCGCTGCGATTACGTCGGCGGCTTCGCGGTGACAGCGGGCATCGGTGCCGAAGAGCTGGCGGACGAGTACAAGGCAGCCAACGACGACTACAACGCCATCATGGTCAAGGCATTGGCGGACCGTCTGGCCGAAGCCTTCGCCGAGCGCATGCACGAGCGCGTGCGCAAGGAGTTCTGGGGCTATGCGCAAGACGAATCCCTCGATAACGACGCCCTGATCCGCGAGCGCTATCGTGGCATCCGCCCGGCGCCGGGCTACCCGGCCTGTCCGGATCACACGGAAAAGGCTACCCTGTTCGAACTACTGGAAGCACCGGCCAACGCCGACATGCACCTCACCGAGCATTTCGCGATGTTGCCGGCAGCGGCCGTCTCCGGCTGGTACTTTGCGCATCCGGAGTCGAAATACTTTGCCGTCGGCAAGATTGGCCGTGACCAGGTTGAGGACTACGCTCATCGCAAGGGTGTAAGCAAGGCGGAGGCCGAGCGCTGGCTGGCGCCAAGTCTGGCCTACGACCCGGCGGAATAAGTACCGTCGGACGCGCCCGCCCAATCTCACGGCCCGCCCATCGCACGAAAGTGATCAGTTGAGGGACGCATGGCGCAATCGGACGGTAATCGGGACAATCAATCGGAACGCCCCAACAGACGACCCGGCGTTCTGAAGGTGATGCAGAGTATTCTCGCGGGCGCTTTCGGTGTGCAGAGTAACCGTCGGCGCGAAGAGGATTTCGGCAGCGGCAGCCCGCTGCCCTACCTTGTCGGCGGCATCCTGTTTACCCTGATCTTTGTGATCGGCGTGGCGCTGATCGTGCGCTGGGTGCTCAGCACCCAGGCCTGACACCCGGACCGATAGCCGGTTACTGGCCGCTCACCCAGAGCACCGCAAACGCCACGGCCAATAGAATCAGGGCAACCGCCGCAACCGCGTCGACCTGGCTGTCTGTTCGCGTCGATTTCTTGCTCATGATGGCACTCCTCGCCGCATCCGTTTTGTTGTTATCATGGGTGATGTGTTCGGCGCCTGCTTGTTAACGGGCGCCTTTACCATAGCTGCTTTACGCCGGACATACCCGGCGCCTCCGGAAGCCTGCGCAACCATGGTGAACTCACGTTAAGCCTATGTTTGAACGGGACTTCCTTCCACCGGGTTTTAAGTCCGTTGCGCTATTAGCATATTGTTAAATAATCATTTAGTGCATAAGGCAAAGCTGCTATCTTAGCCGCCAAATTGGAATCAGTGTCCCCAGGAACAGGTTTATGTACGTTTATGACGAATATGATCGGCAGATCCTGACAGAGCGCGTTGCTCAGTTCCGGAATCAAACCGATCGCGCCCTGGCCGGAGAACTCAGCGAAGAGGAATTCCTGCCACTGCGTCTCCAGAATGGTCTGTATGTCCAGCGCCTCGCCCCGATGCTGCGGATTGCGGTTCCCTACGGCATGCTGCGCTCCGACCAGCTGCGCCGCCTGGCCCGCATCAGCCGTGATTATGACAAGGGCTACGCGCACTTCACGACCCGTCAGAATGTGCAGCTGAACTGGCCGGCCCTGGAAGATGTGCCCGACATCCTTGCCGAGCTGGCCGAGGTTGAGATGCACGCCAACCAGACCAGTGGCAACTGTATCCGCAACACCACGACCGACCAGTTCGCTGGCGTCCAGGCGGACGAGATGGTTGATCCGCGCCCCTATTGCGAGCTGATTCGCCAGTGGTCCACCTACCACCCGGAATTCGCTTTCCTGCCGCGCAAGTTCAAGATTGCCGTCAACGCGTCCGACGACCATGACCGCGCGGCCGTACAGGTGCACGACATTGGCCTCGAGTTCACACGTAATGACGCCGGCGAGCTGGGCTTCCGCGTCTATGTCGGTGGCGGACTGGGCCGCACACCGGTTGTCAGCCCGGTCATCCGCGAATTCCTGCCGGAAATGGATCTGCTGACCTATCTGGAAGCCGTACTGCGCGTCTACAACCGCTACGGTCGCCGCGACAACAAGTTCAAGGCCCGCATCAAGATCCTGGTCAAGGCAATGACGCCGGAAGCCTTTGCGGAAAAGGTCGAAGCGGAATGGGAGCACATCAAGGACACCCCGTCACAGCTGACACCGGAAGCCATTGAGCGGGTCAAGGCCTTCTTTACGGAGCCGGATTACGCGTCACTGGACGATAATCCGGATGCCCTGAAGGCCCCGCGCGAGGAAAACAAGGCGTTCGACGCCTGGGTCAAGCGCAACGTCGACGCGCACAAGAAGCCGGGCTACAGCATTGTCACGCTGACCATGAAGAAAACCGGCGTGCCGCCGGGCGACGCCAGTGATCGCCAGCTGGAACAGATCGCCGACCTGGCCGACCAGTACAGCTTCGGTGAAGCGCGGGTGACGCACCAGCAGAACGTGGTGTTGGCCGACGTGCGCCAGGATCAACTGTTCGAGCTGTGGCGGGCCATCCGCCCAATGGGCTTTGCGACGGCCAACCTGGGCACTCTGACCGACATCATCTGCTGCCCCGGCGGCGACTACTGCGCGCTGGCCAACGCCAAGTCGATCCCGGTGGCCGAGGCGATCCAGCGTCGCTTTGACGATATGGACTACGTCTACGACCTGGGCGACATCGACCTGAACATCTCCGGTTGCATGAACGCATGCGGTCACCACCACGTGGGCAACATTGGCGTTCTGGGTGTCGACAAGAAAGGCCAGGAGTTCTATCAGATTTCCCTGGGCGGCTCGTCCCAGCGCGACGCGTCCCTGGGCAAAATCCTGGGCCCGTCCTTTGCCCGTGAAGAAATGCCGGAAGTGATCGAAAAGATCATCAACGTCTACGTCGACAACCGGACCGAGGAAGAATCGTTCCTCGACACCTATCGCCGGATTGGTATTGATCCCTTCAAGGAGCGCGTCTATGCCTGAGCTGATTCGCCACGATGGCATCCACAACGATGAGTGGACGCTCGTATCCAAGCCTGAGGAAGGCCAGGACCTTAGCCTGCCGGATGGCCCTGCCCTGCTGCCGGCGGCCGTCTGGAAAGAGAACATGGACCGCTTCGCCGGGCGCAACGACATCGGCATCTGGTTCGACAGCCACGAGGAGCCGGAGGTGTACGCAGACATGATCGGTGATCTGCCGGTGATCGCTGTGAACTTTCCGAAGTTTACCGATGGTCGCGGCTACAGCATCGCCCGACTGCTGCGCGAACGCTATGGGTACGAAGGCGAACTGCGTGCGGTGGGTGACGTCCTGCTGGACCAGCTGTTCTACATGAAGCGCTGCGGCTTCAACGCCTACGCGCTGCGTGAAGACAAGGACAGCGCCCACGCTGAATACTGCCTCAATGTCTTCAGCAACGCCTATCAGGCCGCTGTCGATACAGAGCAGCCACTGTTCCGGCGGCGCGCTTCCTGAATCCGGTAGCACACAAAAAAGACGGCCCGCGGGCCGTCTTTTTTTCGTCTTTTGTTCCGCTCTGAACAGGGATCACTAGAGAGCGTGATCCAGCACCAGGCTGCCGGAAGAGGCGCCGTTCAGGAACGCATCCAGTGCCCCTTTCAGGTCCGCCTTGCCAAGATCCTTCGCCGACGCCTCTGTTTCGGGACAAGTCCACTCGCTGGCAAAACGCGACCAGATCGCCTGTTTTGAGGCCAACGGAATCTCCACCGAGTCCACTCCCAACAGGTTAATCCCGCGCAAAATGAAAGGCAGCACGGTGGTTTCCAATTGCGGACCGGCCACCAGGCCGCAACAGGCTACGGAGCCGCCGGGAAAGACCTGTTTGAGCAGCTCCGCCAGCGGCCCGCCGCCGACGGTATCCACCGCATGGGCAAAGCGCGGCTTGAGCATCGGCTTCTTTTCTGCGGCGAGCGCATCACGCCCCACCACTTCGGCGGCGCCCAACCGGGTCAGGTGCTCAGCGTGTTCACTTTTGCCGCTGATGGCGGTGACACTGAAACCCAGACGTGACAGCAACTCAACCGCCACCGACCCCACCGCGCCGCTGGCACCGGTTACGGCGACGACGCCCTGGTCGGGCTGCGCCCCCATGCGCAGAAGCTTATCGACACAGAGGCCGGCGGTCAGCCCCGCCGTGCCGTATATCATGGCTTTGCGCTCGTCCCAGTTCGCCGGCATCGGCACCACCCAGGCGGCCGGCACGCGGATATACTCCCCAAAACCGCCGTCTGTATTCATGCCCAGGTCGTAACCGGTGACAATCACCTTGTCGCCAACAGCCGGTTTACTCAGCGAGCTTTCCACGACCTCGCCGGCCGCATCGATGCCGGGCGTGTGCGGAAACTCTCGGGTAACGCCCTTGTTACCCGAAGCAGACAGGGCATCCTTGTAGTTCAGGGCGGAGTGCGACACGCGGATCAGCACCTCCCCTTCCGGGAGCTCACCGGTGTCCAGGCTCTCGATATCGCCGACGTATTGGCCGTCTTGTTCGTGTACTCGCCAGGCTTGAAAGGTGCTCATCTCAGATCCTTATTGTTGACTGAGTGAATGTGTCATTACTGGATGTTGCGATGACGCAACGTGCTCAGGAGCTTCCAGACACTGTGCTCGATTGCCGCACTGGCCGCCAGTCCGAGTTTCTCCGGCAGCGTACGCTTGCGGCGGAAACTTACCGAGACTACTTCGGCGCGATCACAGGCTTCAATGAGATATTCGTCAGAGGTTTTCACCTCATCGATCAGGTGAACGTCCAGCGCACGCCGGCCAAACCAGATATCGCCATTGGCAACGGCCTGGATGTCCACGGACGGACGCCGTTCACTGACGTAGTCCTTGAACAGCACATGCGTATCTTCCAGGTCTTCGAGGAACTTCTGCCGGCCCTTGTCGGTGTTTTCGCCGAATACCGTCAGCGTGCGCTTGTGCTCACCGGCCGTCAGAACCTCAAAATCTACATCGTTCTTCTTCAGAAGACGATGGAAGTTGGGTAGCTGGGCCACGACGCCGATCGAGCCAAGCACGGCAAACGGCGAGGCAATGATGCGGTCGGCAACGCAAGCCATCATATAGCCGCCGCTGGCCGCCACTTTGTCAACGCAGGCCGTGAGCGGGATCTTCTTCGCACGGATACGATCCAACTGCGCTGCCGCCAGGCCGTATGCGTGGACGAGGCCACCGCCACTTTCCAGTCGAATCACCACTTCGTCGCGCTCCGGCTCAGCCACGCTCAGCACGGCGGTAACGGCCTTACGCAGGGAATCGTTGTCGCTGGCCTTGATATCGCCATTGAAATCGATCACGAATACCCGGGGTGACTCGGGTTCGTTCCCTGTCTCGCCGTCTTTCGCGGCTTTCTTCTTTGCCTTGGCTTCGGCCTTCTTTGCTTTCTTGCGCCCCTTGAGCCAGGCCTTGCGGTCCGACTCACCCATCAGCTTCTGCTGCAGGTTCTCCTTGAGTCGTTTGTATCCCTCGTTGAGACGCTTGAGATGCAACTCGCCGTCCGGATCGTCGCTATCCTGTTTACGATGAGCGGCGGATACAATCACTGTCACGATGGCCAGAACCGCCACCACAAAGGTCACGGTCTTGGCCAGGAACAGCCCATAATCGGTCAGAAATTCCAAATCGGTTCTCCATCAGCCGAAATACGGTAAGAAACACGGTAAATAGTATGATAAATGCCAGTCATACTGGCAGATTTTCATCAAACGGTCAGCGATTGTAACCGACCTGCCACCGGTCAAACGAGGCCCCTGTGAACGAAAATTCAAACAAGCGTTCGATCGAGCTTGACAGCCTCTGCAGCGGTCCCTAAAGTCGAACTGGTTTCGCCGGATAACCTGCCCCGCAGCCCCGGCTCCTCGCTTTTAGACGCACACGAAAAGGGTAAAACAATGTCTGTAGCTCAGGTTTTCCAGAAGCTGGAACAGAACTTCAACGCGGACGCGGCTGCCGGCCTCGATCTGGTTTTCCAGTTCAACATCGAAGACGACCAGAACTATCACCTGATCATCAACGACGGCACCTGCCAGCTCCAGGAAGGCGATCACGACGATCCGTCCGTCACCCTGATCATGAATGCAGAAACCCTCCAGGGCATCGTGTCCGGTGAAACCGACGGCATGCAGGCCTTCATGTCCGGTCAGCTGCGCGCTGAGGGCGATATGATGCTCGCCACGAAGCTGGGTGAACTGTTCAAGATGTAAGTCGTCGCCCTGACTGACGATTCGGGCCGTACGCTCTCAGCGAACGGCCCGATGCCTCTCCTCCGTTTTATTTGCTGCCCGTGCCTGCTAACCAGCTCCCGGCCTCAAGCAAACCTTAATCAAGTCCCCGCTTTCGGAAACCATTCGTCCATCGCCGTCCGCGCCGCGTCATTGCCCGGAAGCGCAACCAGGCCAGTGCTGGACAAGCGGACATCGAACACCGCCCCATCACGCAGCGGCATAAACGTCGCGTTACCATAAACGGCCTTGACGAAGGGCAACCCGACATCCTGATCCAGCAGCCAGCTGTCGAACCACGACGGCTCGCCAAGCGAATAGACCGTGCGCTCGCCCGTGCGTTCCTGTTCCAGGCTGACATAACGACCGCTCAGCCGGTCCAGGCGATAAGCCGGCTTGACGCCGAGCCACGCCAGTGGACCTTCCAGCCGCAGAATACGGGCATCCACCTGCCATTGATCACCGCGTATGACCACTTCCATCGGCGGCCGCTCGTTACGCTCGAGCCGAACCCGCCAGGTTTGCGGCCCGGTCTTGGAGACGCCGATGGTGGCAATGGTCTCGAGACTTTCCAGCGACTGATAATGACGTAGATCCAGGGCCAGCAGGCCAATATAGGCGCCGGCCGCAATCAGGAAGATGGCAAACGTTCCCTTGAGCCAGCTGAAAAACCAGCGGGGGCGAATGAAGAAGGCGAGACCAATAAGGGCAAGAAGGCCGCCAACGGCGGCCAGGGTGAGCAGGGAAAAATCCTGGGGCATAGACGCTTCTCTTCCTTTATCGCCCCGCGACGAGGCAATCGGACCGACGATCGTGTCGGCCCGAAGGAAGACTCGTCATTACAGACCCACGTCAGCCAGGGACGTTTCCGCCAGCCTCAGCAAATCCTGGTTGCGCTCCTCGCGGGTGCCAATGCTTTCGATATAGTATTCCAGAGATGTCAGGGCGTCGGCCAGTGCTTCCAGCACAGTTGGCACCGGTGCTTCCTTGGCATCCAGCAGCCGGGTCTGGATCGAGTCGGCAATCCGGGCCAGCACGGCGGCGCCGTCACGGTCTTCCAGCATCATGAAACCACCCCAGATACTGCGCAGCGTTGCCGGCAGGTTGGCCAGGTGCAGCTTATCGTAATCCGATTCGATAAAGGCCGTGATCGCACGTTTGGCCAGCGTGAGCGCTGCCCTCGCCTCATCGGCCACCACGATGTAGGCCTCACTCAGGTAGGTCGACTCTTCGCGACTGGCCTTGACGATCGCCAGGGCATCGGTCTCGCTGGTGATGCCGCGGGTGACCATCTGCATCGCCGCGTCCTCGATGCTGAGCACCGCATTGGCCAGGTTGTAGAGTTCGTCGTCACCCGGCAGACGGTTGTCGGCATGCCAGCTGCGCAATTGCGCCGCTTCCTTGCGTGCCAGGTCCGCCAGTTTGCTGAGATCCAGAACCGACAGCGTGTTCGCCAGCTGCTCCAGGGATCCGGCTATGGCTGCCAGTTCGTTCAGATCCGGCTCGATACCCCGCTCGATGATATCAACCTTGTCCTTGAGCTGATTGAGCTCTTCGCGCAGCGCGTTGGACAGGGAGCGCAGCACATCGGTACCCGGACCGTAAAGGCGCTTGCGATGGGATTCCAGGATATGCTCGGGGAGATCGGTGGGCGCAACCTTGTAGCTGTCAAGGATCTGGGAGACTTCGGGGTTAACCGAGCCACTGCGGAACAGGATGTAGACCAGGTCCTTGAACAGGGAATCCGGCGCATCCTTGTTGATGGCCACCTTGCCGATGTAGACGATTTCACGGGTGTACTTCTCGATCCGCATGAGCAGGCGCTTACGAGACTTCCCGTATTCCATGGCACGGTCCTGCATGGTCTCCACCACGACAGCAAGCAGACACCAGAGCTGACCCATGGGGGCGCCGTCGCTGAGCCGGGCAAAGCCCTTCGCCGAACGGGCAAGCAGCTTCTGGCTAATGCGCAGGTTGCGTTCCTTGATCACACCGAGCAAGCCGATCTGGAACATCAGACGCATACGGCGGGCGTGAATGTCGAAATCGTCGTCACTGTCTGACAGCGGAGCGAGTGTCAGACTCGCGCAGAAATCAGGTCGTTTGCGCGCGTCGATGTCGAAGAAGCAGGATTCCGGGTAGGGTTTCTCGCCCCGGGCAATTCGGAGATCGTTGGTGATCGGCAGCAGCAGCTCAGGATGGTCCGCCCTCTCCTGGTGGTAATACTCAACATACCGCCTCAGGATAAACAGAGCACTGCTCAGGGCCGCCAGCAGACTGTTCTTGTCGTCGCTGGCACCCACCGGGACATCATTGGCAACCGCCACCGCTTCCTGGCAGAGCAGCGTCCCGCCACGCAATTCAACGAGAACAAAAATGCCACGCAGCTGATTCAGAAAATCGACGCAGTTCTGCAGGTCTTCGCCACTTTCCCTGTTTTCCTGAAAGCGTTCCAGGCTCCCCTCAGCCTGTTTGATGGTCTGCTCGATTTCTTCCTTGACCAGATCAAACGACTGAGACTTCGTCGCCAGAGACGATTGCACCATAAAATAACGCTTCCCATAGATAATGCGGAGAGCACCGCTTCCCCTGCCGAATCATTCAGGTGACGACTCTGTCCGGAATCCGGCACCACCTGTGGCTATTCTTGTTCGGCGTGCGTGCAACGGCGGGTCTGGCTTGGTCCCCGGCCTGTCGATACGCCTGAATCCAGCTCTGCGGCAAACCCGTTATTGGCCTCTTTATCGACCGTACAGAGCTGAAAATATTCGAACTAACGTTTACTTATAACACAAATCTCAAGCACCTCAAGAAAGGCTCTGTGTACTTATTTTTCTGGCTTTTACACGGTTGGCATTGACTCTTTCCGGCCCTCGGCCTAGCCCACGGACTCGACTTCGCCGTCGAACCGGTTCCAGATGGCCTCACCGCCGGCCTTGGCCACCACGTCCAGCAGGCCGCTGTGAGCCGTCATTTCGTCGTCACTGGCCCGAATCACGCGGGTCTTGCGCCGCTCCGCGGACAGTCGGCGTATACCGCCAGCCGCTTCCTCACCGTCCTCGCCATTACCGGCATCCAGCGAAAACGCGGTTTGCCCGCCGGTGAGGAGCAGAAAGACGTCAGCCAGGATCTCGGCATCCAGCAGGGCCCCGTGCAGTTCGCGGTTGCTGTTGTCCACGCCGTAACGCTTACAGAGTGCATCCAGGTTATTCTTCTGGCCCGGGTGCCGCTCCCGGGCAACGGCCAGGGAGTCCACCACGCCGCAGTGATCCTCGACCTTCCAGCCCGTGCCCAGTTGGCGGAACTCGTGATTGATGAAGCCAACGTCGAACGCCGCATTGTGGATGACCAGCTCAGCGCCCTTGATGAATTCGAAGAACTCGGTCGCCACATCCCGGAATAGCGGCTTGTCGGCGAGGTATTCGTTGGTAATCCCGTGGATGGCCATCGCCTCGGCCTCCACTTCCCGCTCCGGATTGATGTAAACGTGATAGTGGCGACCGGTCAGCTTGCGCTCAACCATTTCGACACACCCGATTTCGATGATCCGGTGCCCCTGTTCCGGGTCGATACCCGTGGTTTCCGTATCCAGTACAATCTGACGCATTTCGTTTCCAGATAATCCTATTGAATCAATTGACTGCCGCGAGTTCTTCAACGCCTTTATTAGCCAGGCCGTCGGCCCGCTCGTTGCCGGGAATCCCGGCGTGCCCCTTCACCCAGTGCCAGTTGACGTCGTGGCGCTGTACCTCGCCATCAAGTGCCTTCCATAGATCGGCATTCTTGACCGGCTTTTTTGCCGCGGTCTTCCAGCCGTTCTTCTTCCAGTTGGCCATCCATTCGGTGATGCCTTTGCGAACGTACTGGGAATCGGTATAGAGGTCGACTGCACAGGCCCGCTTGAGCGCCCGCAACCCTTCGATCGCGGCCATCAGCTCCATGCGGTTGTTGGTGGTATTGGCCTCACCACCGTGCAGCTCGCGCTCGGCATCCCCGTAACTCAGTACCGCGCCCCATCCACCGGGCCCGGGGTTTCCTTTACAGGCTCCGTCGGTATAGAGCACTACGCGTTTTGTCATAACTACTGTTCCTGATATCGAGAATGCGTGTCCTGGCAAGGGGTATGCTTGCGCGATGCCTGACGATCGCGCCGGGAAAGCCCCGTGGAGCCCATTGCTCCGGCGACCGGAAGAACCACGGGTTTCGGCTGGCGCCAACGGAGGCGTCGGACGCGGGCCGCCGGCATCCGTTTCTCGGCGCGAATACAGTAATAGGCCCCCGCCGGAAGGTGCAAACGTTCTCCCAGCCGATCGAGACCCGCCAGCCTGTGCAGCGCGCCAGCGCCGGCCAGTGGTGGTCTGAAAAAGTGCGTGTCGGTACTTTCAACCGAAAACTGCAACAGGCTGAGCCAGTCCTCCAGCCGATTCGCAGAGATGAATCGACCGCTCCAGGGTGCCTGGCGACGCCGTGACACCAGCTTGCGGGCACCCCAGATGCTGAATGGATTAAAGCCGATCACCACAAGGCTTCCCGAACTGCGCAGCACACGAGCGGCCTCGCGTACCACCTGATGCGGTTGATCGGAAAAATCCAGGCTGTGGTGCAGGATCACCAGATCCATCGAATCACTGGGAAACGGCAGCTCGTCTGCATCGCAAACCACCACACCTTCGCCCAGCTCCCGACACCAGTACGGCGTGGTCAGAACACGTTTGCTGAAATCGCTCGAACTGGCCAGGGGCAATCGATGACTGACAGCGACCAGCAATTGGTGCGCACCGGCCATTGCTGCGACGGCATTGTCCAGGTGACGCCTCTGGTCCGCCAGCAACACACGCCCGAGCGGGCTCTGGAACCAGGCTTCGAAAGCGTCCCGCTGGGCTGTGTAATCGACGGCTGTATCTCGGGCCATGGCTGTGTTCCGGTCAGGGCTGTGGGGTTATGCCGGTCGCGCCTTTCAAGACCGACAACACCTCATTAGCGACCACGTCGGCTCGTTGTCAGGCATTCTCCCCCATCCAGCGAGAAAAACCCAATTTGGGCGCTCCGGGTCGATCCTTTATGATAACAGTGTCTTCTACCGGTGGATAAGCCCGACGGCCACCCGGTTCGTTACAAAGAACATCGCGCGGGTCACCCGGCTAGATTGCGTCGGGGCGGCCCTGCAAACGACCAACAGAGGCACATCCATGCTTTCGATCGTCCCCATCCCCGCTTTCAGCGACAACTACATCTGGTGCGTGACCGACCGGAACAGCGGTAAAGCCCTGGTCGTCGACCCCGGCCAGGCCGCGCCGGTCGCCGACTACTTGCGGGCCAATGATCTGACGCTCGACAGCATCCTGATCACCCACCATCATCCGGATCACGTCGGGGGCGTCGCCGAGCTTGAGGAAACGTTCCAGCCCCAGGCCATTTATGGCCCGGCCGACTCCCCGTTCCAGGGCTGCAGCGTCACACTGACCGAGGGTGACCAGGTTTCCTGGCAGGGCCTGACCTTTGATGTGTACACCGTGCCCGGCCATACACTCGACCACATCGCCTACCACACCAGACAGACCGACATCGGCAATGCGCCGGCGCTCTTCTGCGGAGATACGCTGTTCGCCTGCGGTTGCGGCCGCCTTTTCGAGGGGCATCCGGCACAGATGCGCGAGTCGCTGGACAAGCTGCGTCGCCTGCCCGCTTCGACCCGGGTCTACTGCGCCCACGAGTACACGCTCGCAAACCTGCGCTTTTCCCGTGACCTGCTGCCGGACGACGAAGGGCTCCAGCACTTTGAAATCGCCTGCAAACAGAAACGAGACCGCGGTGAACCCACGTTACCGACTACACTGAAAGACGAGGCCAGCCTTAACCCGTTCCTGCGCTGGGACGACGATGCCGTGGCGACAGCCGTCAGTGCCCGGGACATTCCCGTCGACGGGGAACTGCAAGGCGCTGATCGCGTATTTGCCCAGGTGCGGAAGGCCAAGGACACGTTCAGGGGCTGATCGTCGTTACATGATCTGACGCGGACGTAATAAGCGCTTTCTTGACCCCCTGAAATCGGTTCCCATAGAATCCTGCGAAGTTTTGCTGCCGCTCCCGGCAGCCGCGCAACCCTGCGATGCCGACGGGCACCACACTATTGGACGCATTATGACCTTCGCCAGACTGACCTCTCCTTTCCTGATCGCCTTGCTCATTACCGGATGCCAGACCTTTACCGGCAAGGCCGACCAGGATCTCAGTGAAGGCGAGCTGCTCGAATCCGAACACGTCTCGGTCCCCGCCGGCGATGACGAGCTGCAGGCCTCCGTGGAGGGACAAGCCGACGGCGACACCACCCAGTTGGATGACTCCATCGAGCCGTCACTCAAGTCCCAGGCCGCCAAGGCCCGCGAGCGCCTGGAAGAGCCCACCGGCAAGAAAGTGGCCGCCGATAGCGTCGAGCATGACCTGTGGAGCCGCCTGCGCGACCAGTTCGGACTCGACCTGACGCTCGACAACGATCGCATCGAACAGCAGTTGAGCTGGTACGCCCGGCACCCCCAGTACATTGACCGGGTTGCCAAACGGGCCCAGCGCTATCTTTATTACATCCTGGAACAGGCGGAGGAACGCAATCTGCCCGGTGAGTATGCCCTGCTGCCGGTGGTCGAATCCGCCTTTGATCCGTTCGCGTATTCCCACGGCCGGGCTGCCGGCCTGTGGCAGTTTATCCCGTCCACCGGCCGGGTTTACGGCCTGAACCAGAGCTGGTGGCACGACCAGCGCCGCGACGTCCTGTCAGCGACCAACGGTGCCCTGGAATACCTGGACGCCCTCGCCAATCGCTTCGACGGCGACTATCTGCTCGCGCTGGCCTCCTACAACAGCGGCGCCGGCACCGTAAACCGGGCGATCCGCCGCAACAAGGCAGCGGGCCGCGCCACCGATTACTGGGCATTGAGCCTGCCCCGGGAAACCCGCGCCTACGTGCCCAAGCTGATCGCGATCGCCAAGATCATCGACGATCCGGAGTCCTACGGCATTACCCTGCCGCCGATTGCCGACGAGCCCTATTTCGAGGTGGTGGACACCGGCTCCCAGATCGACCTGGCCCAGGCTGCGACGCTGGCTGGCGTCGATATCGAGGAAATCTACCTGCTCAATCCCGCCTATAATCGCTGGGCCACATCACCGGAGGGGCCGCATCGCCTCCTGGTGCCCAAGGATCACGCCGAACAGTTCCGTCAGGGTCTGGCGCAACTGGATCCGTCCCAACGCGTTTCCTGGAAAAACTACCGGGTGCAGAGCGGTGACAGCCTGATCAAGATTGCGCACCAGTTCGGCACCACCCCCGACGTCATCAAGCAGGTCAACCACATGAGTTCCAACCTCATTCGGGTCGACCAGCGCCTGCTGATCCCCACGTCCACCAAGGGCAACGACGCCTACGCCCTCAGCGCCGCCGAGCGCCTGAAGGACAAGCAGTCGGCGATTGGCCAGCGCACCAGCGGAACTCGAATCAATTACGTGGTCAAAAGGGGCGACACCTTCTGGGATATTGCGCGGGAGCATGGCGTCAGCGTACGCCAGGTCACCAAGTGGAACAGCATGGCGCCGGGCGATCCGCTGAAGCCGGGGCAACGACTGGTGATCTGGTCCGACAAGCCGGGATCGCAGCTTTACGCCATGGCCGGCAGCCGGAAAAACGCCGACATGGTGCGCAAGGTGGGCTACCGGGTGCGTAAAGGCGACTCGCTCGCCCGCATCGCCAGCCGTTTCAACGTTAACGTGAAAGACATTGCGAGCTGGAACAGCCTGGACATCAACAATTATCTGCAGCCAGGTCAAAGTCTGGTACTCTACGTCGATATTCGCCGAAGTCCCTGATCGACAAGCACATTGATGTGATGACGGTCAGGCCCACTGAAAAGAAGAGCGGAATTCATGATCCGATTTAGCCAGACCGTCATCGCCCTGTTTCTCAGCCTTGCCTTCCTTCCGGCCACCTACGCCGCCGACCCCGTCCATGGCCTGGCGATGCATGGAAAGCCCAAGTACGGGGCGGATTTCAAGCACTTCGATTACGTTAACCCCGATGCGCCGAAAGGCGGCACCTTGCGCCTTGGGGTGGTCTCCAACGGCTACGACTCCTTCAACCCGTTCGTGCTTAAGGGCGTTGGCGCCGCTGGGCTGCAAACCTACGCCTATGACACCCTTCTCAAGGCCTCGGCCGACGAGCCGTTCACCATGTACGGCCTGATCGCCGAATCGCTGGAAACACCGGAGGATCGATCCTACGTCATCTTCCACATCCGCCCGCAGGCCCGTTTCTCGGACGGCCAGCCGATTACCGCCGAGGATGTGGCCTATAGCTACCAACTGCTGACCGAACACGGCCACCCCTTCTTTCGCAACTACTACGCGGAAGTCAGCTCTGTCGAGGTGCTGGACAAGCTGAGCGTGCGCTTCGATTTCGGCGACACCAGCAACCACGAGCTGCCACTGATTCTCGGGCAGATGCCGATCCTGCCCAGGCACTACTGGGAAAAACATGATTTCGAGTCCGCCGACCTGACCATCCCGGTCTCCAGCGGCCCCTACACCATCGGCAAGTACGAGCCCGGACGGTCCGTAACCTACGTTCGCAATAAGGATTACTGGGCCGACGATCTGCCGGTGAATGTCGGCTACAACAACTTCGACCGCATCCATTACGACTATTACTCCGACGACACCGTTGCCCTGGAGGCCTTCAAGGCTGGTAACTTCGACTTCCGGGTGGAATCCTCCGCCAAGAACTGGGCCACCGCTTACGAGGGCGATGCGCTGGCTTCCGGACGCATCAGCAAGGAAGCCATCCACCACGGCCGTCCGGCGGGCATGCAGGGTTTCGCCATGAACACCCGCCGCTTCCCGTTCAACAACCGCAAGGTTCGTCAGGCGCTGGCTTATGGCTTCGACTTCCAATGGGCCAACACCAACCTGTTCTACGATCAGTATTCCCGCACCGAGAGCTATTTCGAGAACAGTGAGCTGGCCTCGACCGGACTCCCGACCGGTGACGAACTGGCGCTGCTGGAACCCTACCGGGACCAGTTACCGCCGGAAGTCTTCACCGAAACCTACGAACCGCCCTCCACCGCCGGCGATCACACTCTCCGGGACAACCTGCGCACGGCCATGAAGCTCCTGCAGGAAGCCGGCTTCGAGATCCGTGATGGCAAGATGGTCGAAACCTCATCCGGCAAGCCCCTGCGCTTCCAGATTCTGCTCTGGAGCCAGTCCTTCGAGCGGGTGGTACTGCCGTTCAAGCAAAACCTGGCCAAGTTGGGCATCGATGTGGAAGTGCGCCTGGTGGACACCAGCCAGTACATCCGCCGCGTCCGTGACTTCGATTTCGATATGATCGTTCAGACTCTGGGCCAGTCTGACTCACCGGGCAACGAACAGCGCGACTACTGGTATTCCGGCAACGCCGATCAGGCCGGCTCGCGCAACTACATGGGCGTGAAAGATCCGGTGGTTGACGCCCTGGTCAACAAGCTGATCCAGGCCACCGACCGGCAATCGCTGGTCACCCGGACCCGGGCGCTGGACCGCGTGCTGTTGTGGGGCTTTTACGTGATTCCCCAATGGTACCTGGACGTCGATCGCGTGGCCTACTGGAACAAACTGGCACGCCCGGCCAACACACCCAAGGCCGGCGTCGATGTGTCGCGCTGGTGGATCAAACCCTGACAACCTTTCGCAACCACGAGGAAGCTCCCTGACCGATGGGTGTCTACATCCTGCGACGGCTGTTGCTGATCATTCCCACGCTGATCGGCATCATGTTGCTCAACTTCGTCATCGTACAAGCCGCCCCCGGCGGCCCCATCGAACAGTTCATCGCCCAGATGGAAGGCATGGACTCCGGCGCCCTGGCCCGGGCCGGCGGCGGCGGTGGCAGCGAAGTCAGTGACAGCGGGAGCAACGGCCAGTCCCGTGGCACCAGGGGCATCCCGCCCGAGCTCATCGCCGAGATGGAGACGCTGTACGGGTTCGACAAGCCGCCGGCAGAGCGCTTCTTCAAGATGCTCGGAGATTACGCCACCTTCAACTTCGGGGACAGTTTCTTCCGCGATCGCAGCGTGATCGAGCTGATCATCGACAAACTTCCGGTGTCGATCTCGCTGGGACTCTGGTCGACCCTGATCATCTACCTGATATCGATCCCCCTGGGCATCCGCAAGGCGGTGATGGACGGCACCCGCTTCGACGTCTGGACCAGCTCCACCATCATCATCGGTTACGCCATTCCGGGGTTCCTGTTCGCCATCCTGCTGATCGTCCTGTTCGCCGGCGGCAGCTACTGGGACGTCTTTCCGCTGCGCGGCCTCACCTCGACCAACTTCGACGAGATGACCTGGTACCAGAAAATCGGTGACTACTTCTGGCACCTGGCACTGCCAGTCACCGCCAACGCCATCGGCGGTTTCGCCACCCTGACGCTGCTGACGAAGAATTCCTTCCTCGACGAAATCGGCAAACAGTATGTGGTCACCGCGCGCGCCAAGGGCCTGGAAGAACGTCGCGTGCTCTACGGCCACGTGTTCCGCAACGCCATGCTGATCGTGATTGCCAGCCTGCCCGGGCTGCTGCTGGGACTGTTCTTCACCGGTTCGCTATTGATCGAGGTGATTTTCTCGCTCGACGGCCTCGGCCTGCTGGGCTTTGAGGCGGCCCTGAACCGGGACTACCCGGTGATCTTCGGTACGCTCTACATCATGACCCTGATGGGCCTGATCCTGAAACTCATCAGTGATCTGACCTATGTGCTGGTTGACCCGCGCATCGACTTTGAAAGCCGGGAGGGCTAACCGTGGCATTTCAGCTCTCCCCCATCCAGCGCCGTCGCCTGCAGAATTTCCGCAACAACCGGCGCGGCTATATGTCGCTCTGGCTGTTCCTGTTGTTGTTCACCATCACCCTTTTCGCGGAACTGGTGGCCAACGACAAGCCTCTGGTCGTGACGTATGACGGTGACGTCTATTTCCCCGTGGTTCAGACCATTAACGAGGAAACCTTTGGCGGCTTTCTACCCACCGAAGCGGACTATCGCGACGACTTCATTGCCGACGAGATCAACTCGAAAGGCTGGATGCTGTGGCCACCGGTCCGCTTCAGCTACGACACCATCAACTACAACCTGAAGGTCCCCTCGCCGGCGCCGCCTTCGGCCGAGAACTGGCTGGGCACCGACGACCAGGGGCGCGACGTCGTGGCGCGCCTGATCTACGGCTTCCGCATTTCCGTGCTGTTCGCCCTCACCCTCACCCTGTTCAGTTGCCTCGTCGGGGTCATCGTCGGAGCCGTGCAGGGTTTCTACGGCGGCAAGGTGGACCTGCTGGGCCAGCGATTCGTGGAGGTCTGGTCGGGCCTGCCGGTGCTGTATCTGCTGATCATTCTCTCCAGCATCGTGCAGCCCAACTTCTGGTGGCTGCTGGGCATCATGCTGCTGTTTTCCTGGATGGGGCTGGTGGACGTGGTGCGCGCCGAATTCCTGCGCGCCCGCAACTTCGAATACGTCCGTGCGGCCCGGGCCCTGGGTCTGAGCAACCGCACGATCATGTTCCGGCACATGCTGCCCAATGCCATGGTGGCCACCATCACGTTTGTGCCCTTCATCCTGACCGGAGCCATCACCGGCCTGACATCGCTGGATTTCCTGGGCTTCGGTCTGCCGCCCGGCTCGCCCTCGCTGGGCGAGCTGATCGCTCAGGGCAAGGACAACCTGCAGGCACCCTGGCTGGGGCTGTCGGCCTTCATCACGCTGTCCGTCATGCTGACCCTGCTCGTGTTCATCGGCGAAGCGGTGCGCGACGCCTTCGATCCGCGGAAGAACTGATATGACCGACTTCCTCGACGTACGCAACCTGTCCATCGCCTTTGACGGCAAAGCGGTGGTGCACGATCTGTCGTTCCGGGTGCCGGCCGGCAGGACCGTCGCCCTGGTGGGCGAGAGCGGCTCCGGAAAGTCCGTATCGGCGCTGTCGGTGTTGCGGCTGCTGGACGAACGTCACGCCACCTACCCCAGTGGCGAGATCCTGCTCGACGGTGAAAATCTGCTGGCCGCACCCGACAAACGCATGCGCCAGATCCGCGGTCGCCGCGTGAGCATGATCTTCCAGGAACCGATGACGTCGCTGAACCCGCTGCACACGGTGGAAAAGCAGATCGGCGAAACCCTGGCGATCCATCAGGGCATGCGCCCCAACCAGGCACACGCACGGACGCTGGAACTGCTCGAACTGGTGGGCATTCCCGATCCGCGCGAACGTCTGGCGTACTACCCGCACCAGCTCTCCGGCGGGCAAAAGCAGCGGGTGATGATCGCGATGGCCCTGGCCAATGCGCCGGACCTGTTGATCGCTGACGAACCCACCACAGCCCTCGACGTCACGGTTCAGCGCCAGGTGCTGGAACTGCTGCGCTCGTTACAGGAACGCCTGGGCATGGCCGTGCTGCTGATCACCCACGACCTGTCGATCGTGCGGCGTTATGCCGACGAGGTGGTGGTGATGCAGCATGGGCATCAGGTGGAGGCCGGCCCGACCGAAACCATCTTCGAATCCCCCCGCGACGCTTACACGCGACAGCTTCTCAGCGCCGATCCCGGGAAGGCCCCCTCAAGCCCTTCGACAACGTCGAGGACATTGCTGAGCATGGATGGCGTCGGGGTACGGTTCCCGCTGCGCAGAGGCTTCTTCGGTAAACCCAAAGCCTGGTTGCACGCGGTCCGCGACGTCCATATCGAACTGCGTGAAGGCGAAACCCTGGGTATCGTTGGCGAAAGCGGCAGCGGCAAGACCACCCTGGGCATGGCCCTGATCAAGCTGGTACGGAGCGATGGCAAGATCCTCTACCGGGGCAAGCCGATCAACAACCTGAACCAGAAGCAGTTCAAACCGCTGCGCAAGGATATTCAGATCGTGTTCCAGGACCCCTACGGCAGCCTGAGTCCGCGGATGTCGGTGAGCGAGATCGTCGGCGAAGGCCTGATGGTGCACGCTCCGGACCGGCAAGCCGAGCACGAGGACATGATCGTCCAGGCCCTCCAGGATGTCGGACTGGATCCGGCATCGCGGCACCGCTACCCCCACGAGTTCTCGGGAGGCCAGCGCCAGCGTATCGCGATCGCCCGGGCGCTGGTGCTGCAACCGTCCCTCATCGTCCTGGACGAGCCCACGTCGGCGCTGGACCGAACGGTGCAGAAGCAGGTGATCGAGCTGCTACGCTCATTGCAGCAGCGCTACAGACTCAGCTACCTGTTCATCAGCCACGACCTTGCCGTGGTACGGGCCCTGAGCCACCAGGTCCTGGTGCTCAAAGGCGGAGAAGTGGTGGAGTACGGCGACGCCAGGCAAGTCATGGAAACGCCGCAGGCGGAGTACACGCGTAATTTGCTGGAAGCGGCCTTCTTCTATCACGCCGAAGCGCCCGACGACATCCATACCGGGGCCCGCTGAACTCGGACCTTAGACGAATAGCGACTTAAACGCTGCGGGGCAATCGGAGACAATGCCCCAATCAACGAATCAGGAGATCATTCATGGGAATCCTTAAAGGTAAGCGCGCCCTCATCGTCGGCGTGGCCAGCAAGCATTCAATCGCCCACGGCATCGCCGAGAGCTTCCACCAGCAAGGCGCAGAACTGGCATTCACTTACCAGAATGAAAAGCTCCAGTCCCGCGTCGAGGGTTTCGCCAAGGAATGGGGCAGTGAGCTCACCTTCCCCTGTGATGTGGCCAACGACCAGGAAATCGAAGCGGTATTCACCGAGCTGGGCAAGCACTGGGACAAGGTGGACATCATCATCCACGCGGTCGGCTTCGCGCCGCAAAACGAGCTGCACGGTAACTATGTGGACGTCACCACCCGCGAAGGCTTCAAGATCGCCCACGACATCAGCTCCTACAGCTTTGTCGCCCTGGCCAAGGCTGCGCGCGGCATGCTCAGCGACGACGGCGCGCTGCTGACACTGAGCTACCTGGGCGCCGAACGCGTTCTGCCGAACTACAACGTGATGGGTCTGGCCAAGGCGTCGCTGGAAGCGAACGTGCGCTACATGGCGGCCAGTCTGGGTGCCGACGGCGTCCGCGTGAACGGCATTTCCGCCGGTCCGATCAAGACCCTGGCGGCTTCCGGCATCAAGAGTTTCCGCCGTATGCTGCAGGAAAACGCCAACCGCGCGCCGCTCAAGCGTAACGTCACGACCGAGGAAGTGGGCAACACCGCCGCTTTCCTGTGTTCGAACATGGCCAGCGGCATCACCGGGGAAATCGTCTACGTGGACGCCGGCTTCAACATCACCGGCATGGGCGCGCTGGAAGAATAACCGCCCTGCTGTGCGCCGGGGTCCATCGTCCGATGGCCCCGGTATCCGTTCTTTCCGGCGGCGCTACCGCGCTAATCGTCGTCCAGCGCCCGGACAATGGTTTCCAGCCACTCCAGAATTTCGGTATCGTCCGACTCCAGCACTTCCAGCCCGACTGTCCAGCCGCGCTCGTCTTCGCGACGACACCAAACCACCTCGACCATTAACCGATAGACGGCTTCGTCAGCGGCGCGCTTCAGCGTCACCACCGCGGGAAGAATGGCCCCTTCCGGGACCGGCTCCGAGGCCGCGACACGGATACCCCGGGCGGACAGATCCACGGTATAGCAGGACAGTGCCCGTGGCGCGTCCGTGGCGTCTGTCGGCCCCGCCGATTCCAGCTCCAGGTGAACGCTGACCCGGCCACTGAGGCGAAACTCGCGGCGCTGCTCGTGGTCGGTTTCCGGACCATCGCCGAATTCGTAGTGGCCGAATTCATAGTCTCCGATCGCCATTATCGCCCCACCCTGATTCTTCCCACGACCCGGGACAAGGTATCCTCGAAATCCGCCTCACTGCTCATCAGGCGTGCCTGGTTGCTCAGAATACACTTGACCAGGGTATCGGTGGTCATTTCCGTCCGGTTCAGACCCAACCGGTCGACGAAGATCAGCTTGCCAGTGGCGTTGAGCCGGACAGCCAGTTTCAGCTTGCGCGGTTCATCGCTGGGCGAGTCCGGATCCGGCGCCAGGGTAATCCAGTTACCCAGTTTGAGGGAATCCACCTGCTCCCGAACGGTCGCCAATCGCTCGGCGTTGCGCTTTTCCTCCTCGGCCGCCTGCTTCTCCCGCGCTGCGGCTTCCTCACGTTCCCGGGCCTGTTGCTGCTCCCGGGCGACACGTTCCGCCTCTTCCTGGCGCCGTTTCTCGGCCTCGGCGCGCTCGCGACGCACCTTCTCGGCCTGGGCTTCGGCCTTCGCCCGGGCCTCGCGACGCTTTTCGACCTGGCTGCGCAGCACCTGCTCCAGCTTGTCCAGCGTCTCGCTAACCACCTCGGCAAACGGGTAGATGGCCGGCAAAGGACGCAGGCGACCCGCCGCCAGGTCGTCCTGGAAAGCCTGCCACGTCATCAGGCCGAGTTTGACACCCTCGCCGTTGGTCCAGAGAATTTCCTGGGAATCCTCGAGAAAGGCGAAACAATGCATGCGCTGTTCGGCCTCGCCTTCGCCCTCGACAAACCAGCGGCCTTCCACCTCGGCCGTCTCGGCGCGTTCGATGGTGGGCGGATTCAGCCAGCGCGGCTCGAAAGTAAAGTTTCCAACCGCTTCCAGCTCCACCGGGGAACCGCGCAAACGAGCCACCATCAATTCCTCGACGCCTTGCAGTGCGCCGGCAGGCAGCGGCTCGTTCTGTACACGATTCCAGACTTCGCCGATCTTGTCGCCAAGCTGTTCGCCCACGTGATACAGCTTGTCACGGTCGCGATCGGACAGGTTGGGGTCGGCGACCCAGACCAGCCATTCAAGCAACTTGGCGGCATGTCGGGCGTTCTCGCTGCCGACACCGTCCTGCCAGGCGACCTGGCGCAGCAGTGGAAGCCAGTAGTGGGTAATGAATTCGGTGACCACCGCGGGCAGTGCCCGGCGGGCGATCGCACGGCCAACCAGGGCACGGGCCACCTGTTCCGCGGCGCGCTGCCGGGAAGCCCCCTGCTCCGTTTCCAGTAGCCGCTGGCTCAGACGATCGATGCGACCGTCCTTGCCGGATTGTTCCTTGCGCCAGTCGGCCGTGAAGGCTTCAAAGGGCGCCAGCGACTGTGCCTGGAAGCTCTGGTCGACGGCGGACTGCAACTGGTCGAGCCAGGTCAGCACCTGGCGCGCCGCCCGACCGCCGGAGTCGCTCCAGCCACGCAGCGTGTGAAGGCTGTCCACCCAGTCGTGGACCGGACAGTTTGGTCCGATGGCGGCCGCCCCCTGCTCGGCGATCTGCCAGGCCACCAGGAAACGCAGCCTTGCCACCCGGCGCACCAGTGTGGGATGCAGACCGGATTTGGCGAGGAACACATCCATCATGCGATCGGCCAGGTAGGCGGCGTTGACCTGGCGCACCGACCAGCTCATATCGATCGCCTGCAGCACTTCAATCACGCGACGGTCCTGTTGCTCCCGCCAGCAATCGGCCAGCACCGGCAGCCAGTCAGGCACCGGCTCTTCCCGCGTCAACGGATAAGGCAGATCCGGCACACGGATACCCTTGAGGATCGCCTGGATCAGATCCGGATTAGGCTGCTGTGCGCCGCCGGCCTGGCGGGATGGGGGTCGAACCATGAAGATCAGATATCCTGTAATGCCCCGGCCCGGCGAGAATGCCGACCCTCCGTTGCCTGAATCAGGCATGGGCAGGAAACGGTGTGCAAGAGGGCGTATTGCAGCATGGCTTGGCAAAGGAGTCCACCGCTCACCGGGGACGACTGTGCCAAAGCCGTCGCATAACGAGCGAGGAAGCCATGACAAACGCGTCAGTATAGGTCATCCCTAACGGCGCGATACACTGAAATAGCACGGTTTTCAATTGCATTGGAGTGACTAATATCGCAACATAAACGCCCTTTTCAAGGTGTCTCCGCCCGGTTACGACCAAGGCCCTCCCCTGAGCCTGGAGGTCCGGCGGAACCACCTAACGATAATAATCGCCGGCGGCCCGTGAGCAAGCGGCCTCGCGGTGGACGGCGGTCCACCTCCTGCCACACTCTCACGGAACATTTCCTTCGTGAACGCAGAGTTGCGTTAACGGCTGCCGAATCGGGAGACGACAACGACATGTCTGACAAGCAGATTGAAAACATCAACGTGGCCAGCAACGACCCGTTGATTACCCCCGAAGCGCTGAAACAGGAAATGCCCCTGTCCGACCGCGCCGCGGAAACCGTGGCGAACGGTCGCGCTACAATCAACAACATCCTGGACCGCAAGGATCATCGCCTGTTCGTGGTGGTGGGCCCCTGTTCGATCCATGACGTCAAGGCGGCCCGCGAGTACGCGGAAAAGCTCAAAACCCTGAGCGAAGAGTTGAGCGATACCCTGTACATCGTCATGCGGGTCTATTTCGAGAAGCCCCGCACCACGATCGGCTGGAAAGGTCTGATCAACGACCCGCACCTGGACGACTCCTTCGACATCGAGCAGGGTCTGCATATCGGGCGCCGTCTGCTGCTGGATATCGCCGAGCTGGGTCTGCCGACCGCGACTGAGGCGCTGGATCCGATTTCACCCCAGTACCTGCAGGACACCATTTCCTGGTCCGCCATCGGCGCCCGCACCACCGAATCCCAGACGCACCGTGAGATGAGCTCGGGCCTTTCCATGGCCATCGGCTTCAAGAACGGCACCGATGGCAGCCTGGACGTGGCGATCAACGCCATGAAATCGGTCTCCCACCCGCACAACTTCCTGGGCATTGACCAGCAAGGCAAGGTCTCGATCGTACGCACCAAGGGCAATGCCTATGGCCACGTGGTGCTGCGCGGTGGTGGCGGCAAGCCCAACTACGACTCGGTCAACGTCGCCCTGTGTGAGCAGGAACTGGAAAAAGCCGGCCTGCGCAAGTCCCTAATGGTCGACTGCAGCCACGCCAACTCCAATAAGGATCCGGCCATCCAGCCGCTGGTCATGCAGGATGTGACGCACCAGATCATCGAAGGCAACCAGTCGATCCAGGCTCTGATGGTGGAAAGTCACCTTAACTGGGGCAGCCAGTCGATTCCGGAAAAGCTGGAAGACCTGAAGTATGGTGTCTCCATTACCGACGCCTGCATCGACTGGGAAACCACCGAAAAATCACTGCGCGACATGCACGCCAAGCTCAAGGACGTGCTGCCCAAGCGCACCCAGTAAAACGAAGAACGGCCGGTCCCTCACGGGGCCGGCCGCCTCACTCCTCACTTGTCCTGCTTGCCCGATATCCGGCTAGCCCATCCAGCTCAGTCGATCACGCAGCTGCACCACATCGCCAATGATGATCAGCGTGGGTGGTCTGACGGTACTCTCCTCCACCCGTTCAGAAATAGTGTCCAGCGTGCCGGTGAGCACCGCCTGCTCGGGCGTGGTGCCTTTTGACACCAGGGCTACCGGCGTCGTACCCGCCATGCCGTGCGCTTTGAGCTCACGCGTGATGATCGGCAGCCCCACCAGTCCCATGTAGAACACCAGCGTCTGATTGGTCTGGACGAAATCCCGCCATGGCAAGTTGCAGCTGTCGTTCTTGAGGTGACCGGTCACGAAACGTACCGACTGCGCGTGGTCCCGGTGGGTGAGCGGAATACCGGCGTAAGCCGCGCATCCGGAAGCCGCGGTTATACCCGGCACCACCTGGAAGGAGACGCCGGCCTCGGCCAGGGTCTCAATTTCCTCGCCGCCGCGACCAAAGATAAACGGGTCTCCGCCCTTGAGCCGTACCACCGTGCGTCCATCGCGGGCCAACTCCACCAGTCGCTGGTTGATCTGATCCTGTGGCAGGGTGTGCCTGGAACGTTCCTTGCCGACGTGGATCATCTCGGCGTCCGCCCGCACCCGGTTGAGGATTTCCCGGGACACCAGCCGGTCGTAGAGCACGACGTCCGCCTGGGCGATGATGCGCAGGGCTTTCAGGGTGAGCAGATCGGGATCCCCCGGTCCGGCTCCCACCAGATAGACCTCACCCTGACCGCTCTCGGCGGACGCACGCTCCAGGCTCTGATCCAGTGCAGCTTGCAGTTCCGCCTCCGGCATCTGATGAGCCCGGTTGACCAGCGGTCCTTCCAGCAGGCGATACCAGAAATGACGGCGTTGGTGAGGCGTGGCCAGGAGCGACGACAGTTCGCCCTTGCCCGTCATGCCTTGCAGGACGTTGGCCAGCCCCTCCGGCAACAGGGTGTCCAGCCGCTGACGCAACCAGTTGGCGACTGTGGGCCAGCGCCCACCGGTGTCGACCGTGATCCGCAAAGGACCACGTTGGATCGCCGCCGGAAACTGGACTTGCGCCCGCGGCTCCTGCCCCGGCATCCAGACCGGCACCAGCCGATCCACCCGGTCGAGCCACTGGCGGTCCTCGTCCGCGGCCCCGGTATCGATCAATACCAGGCCGTAGTCGTCACCGGTCAGGGCCGCATCCGCCGGCCAGTCGGGGAGACATTCGCTACCTGCCGGGGCTTCGTCCGGCAGCGCCGAGTGATCGATCCAGACCACCCGCGCCCCCTGATCGGCACATTGACGCGCCTTGGCCAGCAAACGCGGCCCCTTGCCAATGCAGGCCACCACGGCGAGATCGATGCGAAGCGAAACCGTAAGACTCAACTGCTTGCTCTCCTTCTTCCACGATTAGCCCCGACCGGTCCGCCTGGTGCGGTGTCGTCAGGGCTTCAGTACGTCCAGGCCGCCCATGTAGGGCTTGAGAACCTCGGGCACGCGTACGCTGCCGTCGGCCTGCTGATAGTTCTCCAGGATCGCGATCAGGGTGCGGCCCACCGCCAGACCCGAACCGTTCAGCGTATGCACCAGCTCCGGCTTGTTGGTTTCCGGGTTGCGCCAACGCGCCTGCATGCGGCGGGCCTGGAAATCCCGGGTGTTGCTGCAGGACGAAATCTCCCGGTACTTGCCCTGCCCCGGCAGCCAGACTTCCAGGTCGTAGGTGCGGGCTGCGGAGAAGCCGATATCGCCGCCACAGAGCTCGACCACCCGGTATGGCAACTCCAGCTTCTGCAGGATGGTTTCGGCATGACCGGTCAGGATTTCCAGCGCCTGCTCGGAATCCTCCGGCCGTACAATGTGGATCAGCTCCACCTTGTCAAACTGGTGCTGGCGAATCATGCCGCGCACGTCCCGGCCGTAGGATCCCGCCTCGCTCCGGAAACACGGCGTGTGGCACACCATCCGCAGAGGCAGCTCATCCGCCTTGAGGATGTTGTCCCCGGCCAGGTTGGTGGCGGGCACCTCGGCGGTCGGAATCAGGTAGAGCGGATGCTCCCCCTCCATCTTGAACAGGTCTTCCTCGAACTTGGGCAACTGGCCGGTACCGAACAGCGTGTTGGCGTTGACCAGATACGGTAGATAGGTCTCCGTGTAGCCGTGCTCGTCGGTATGGGTATTGAGCATGAACTGCGCCAACGCCCGGTGAAGACGGGCCACGCCCCCACGCATGACCGCAAAGCGCGACTGGGCAAGACGGGCCGCCGCATCAAAATCAAGGCCGCCCAGCGCCTGGCCGAGGTCGACGTGATCTTTCGGTTCGAAATCGAACGCCGGCAGCGTGCCCCACTGACGCAGTTCGACGTTGTCGTCCTCGTCCTTGCCGGCGGGTACGGTGTCATCCGGGACATTGGGAATGCCGGACAGGAACTCGTTCAGTTCCGCCTGGAGTCCGCGCAGCTCGTCTTCCGCTTCGCCACGCTGTTGCTTTAGGTCCTCGACCGCATCGAGCAGCGGCTGGATATCCTCACCGGCTGCCTTGGCCTTGCCGATCGCTTTCGATCGCTTGTTCTGCTCACTCTGAAGCTCTTCGGTGCGGACCTGCAGGGACCGGCGACGGGATTCCAGCGACTGGAACGCCTCGATATCGAAGGTGTAGTTGCGCACGGCGAGCCGGCGGGCAATGTCTTCAGTCTGGCTGCGAACGAGTTTGGGATCGAGCATGATCGTCCTGTTAACTTCGAGTGAATAGAACGCACCGCCATCGGCTGGCCGACGCCGGCGCTGACGTTGCGCATAGTATACCTTCAGGAATTTCCTGTACCACCGCGATGGGTCGCACAGTTGACCGGAATGGCAATCAGGACGGGTGTTTGCCGGCGGGATAGCGCTGCTGCGGGCTCGCCTCGTTGCGAGCGTCCAGCCTTTCCCGTTTTTCCCGGAGTTTGATTTCCAGGCCGCGGGGCGCCGGCTGGTAATAACGTACCCCATGCAGGGCTTCGGGTAAATACGCTTCCCCGGCGGCAAACGCATCCGGCTCGTCGTGCGCGTAGCGGTATTCGGCACCGTGCCCCATGGATTTGAGCAGCGAGGTGGGCGCATTGCGCAGGTGAACCGGCACCTCGTAGTCCGGTTGCTGGCGGATGTCCGCCATACACTGGTTATAGGCCAGCTCGACGGCATTGCTCTTGGGCGCCAGTGACAGGTACGTCGCCGCCTGGGCCAGCCCCAGCTCGCCCTCGGGCGATCCCAGCCGCTCCTGGGTGTCCCAGGCATCCAGACTCAACCGCAATGCCCGGGGATCGGCATTGCCGATGTCCTCGATGGCAATCCGCACCAGGCGGCGGGCGATGTAGAGCGGATCGGCACCGCCATCCAGCATCCGGCACATCCAGTACAGCGCGCCGTCGGGATCGGAGCCGCGCACGGATTTGTGCATGGCCGAGATCTGGTCGTAGAAGACGTCACCACCCTTGTCGAAGCGACGCAGGCTGGACTGCATCACCTGTTCCAGATCCGTCTCGGTCAGCTCGGCGACGCCCTCGCCGTTGTCCTGGGCCAGGTCGGACGCCACCTCCAGAATGTTCAGTCCGCGTCGGGCATCGCCGTCGGCGGCGGTGGCGATGACGTCCAGCAGGGCTTCCGGCACCGCCAGGCGCCCGTTCAGCCCGGTCTCGCTGTCCAGCGCCCGGCGCAACAACGCCTTCAGGTCGTCCGCTGCCAGGTTCTTGAGCACATAGACCCGGGTGCGCGACAGCAGGGCGCTGTTGAGCTCGAAGGACGGGTTCTCCGTCGTCGCGCCGACGAAGATCACGGTGCCATCCTCGATGTGCGGCAGGAAGGCATCCTGCTGACTCTTGTTGAAGCGGTGCACCTCGTCCACGAACAACAGCGTATCGCGACCTTCCACCTGCTTGCGGTTGCGGGCTCGCTCCACCGCATCGCGGATGTCCTTGACGCCACTGAGCACCGCCGAGAGGCTCTCGAAGGCGATGTCCGCGGTGTCCGCCAGGAGCTTGGCGAAAGTGGTCTTGCCCACGCCGGGCGGGCCCCAGAGAATCATCGAATGGAGCTGCCCGTCTTCCACGGCGCGCCGCAAAGGTTTGCCCGGCCCCACCAGGTGCTGCTGACCGGCGTATTCCGCCAGCGAGTGAGGCCGCATGCGAGCGGCCAGGGGCTGGAACCCCTTTTCCTCGGCAAACAGCCCGCCCTGCATTACTGGGCGCTCTTGATGACGTCGACCGAATCCGGGTAATCGAGCGTAAAGGCGGCGTCGGCCACCGGCTCGTTCACCTGGACGTTCTCAAAACGGAGGATGCTTACCTGGTCCAGGGAATCCTGCAGGCGCATTTCCGAGAGCACATCGTCCCGGAAGCGCAGGCGCAGGGACAGGAACAGGGAATCGGCGTTGCGTGGCTCAAGCACGTAATCGTCCACGCCGGGCGTGTCGTCCGGCCGCGTTACGCGGTAGGCCTCTTCCAGGTTGTCGACTTCACCACTCAGCAGCAGCGCCGGCGTCGAGGTCATTTGCTGGTCCATATCCTTGATGGTCACCTGCTCCAGGTCCGGATCGTAGACCTCCACCTGCTTCCCATCGGCCACGATGGTCTGGGCAAACGGGGTTTCCGCTTCCCAGAAGAACAGTCCCGGACGCTTGGCTTTCAGATTGCCGTGGGACTCCTGAACCTGGGTACCGGTGCCATCGACGACCACCTGGATGAAGTCGGCCTGGTAAGTCCGGTAGCTGGCCAGCTTGCCGGCCAGGGCTTGCGCCGCCTGGGAATCGGCCCAGGTCGGAGATGCCAGGGCAAACAGGACAGTGGCCATGGCCAGAATGCGGCCGCAAATGCTTTTCATGCAGTAAAACTCCTCATGCGATACGACGTCTAGTCTCGCGGGGGTGGCGGCGCCAGAACCTCTCGGGCGCCGTTGTGACCGGCAGGACTGACCACGCCGGAGGCTTCCATGGCCTCCACCAGGTTGGCCGCCCGGTTGTAGCCGATCTTGAACTTGCGTTGCACCGAAGAGATGGAGACACGACGGCCCTCGGTGACGAAAGCCACGGCCTCGTCATACAATGAGTCGCCTTCGCTGTCACCGCCCCCTTCCGACAGGGTCGGCACACCGGGCAGGCTCTCGCCTTCGGCGCCATTAAGTACATCGTCCACGTACACCGGCTCGCCACGTTCCTTCCAGGCATTGACGATGCGGTGAACTTCGTCGTCGTCGACGAACGCGCCGTGCACCCGCACCGGCAGGCCGGAGCCGGGCGGCAGGTAGAGCATGTCCCCGTGGCCGAGCAGCTGCTCCGCCCCACCCTGGTCCAGGACGGTGCGCGAATCGATCTTGGACTGGACCGAGAAGGAGATCCGCGTCGGGATGTTGGCCTTGATCAGGCCGGTGATGACATCCACCGACGGGCGCTGGGTTGCCAGGATCAGGTGGATACCGGCGGCCCGTGCTTTCTGGGCAATCCGCGCGATGAGCTCTTCGACCTTCTTGCCGACGATCATCATCATGTCGGCGAACTCGTCGATCACCACGACGATGAACGGCAACGGCTCCAGGGCCGGGCGGGCTTCCTCGGCGTTATCCAGGTGCTCGTCCGGCGTCCAGAGCGGATCCGGGATCGGCTCGCCGGCTTCGATGGCGTCTTTCACCTTGCGGTTGAAACCGGCCAGGTTGCGCACCCCGAGGGCAGCCATCAGCCGGTAGCGACGCTCCATTTCCGCCACGCACCAGCGCAGGCCGTTGGCTGCCTCTTTCATATCGGTAACGACCGGCGCCAACAGGTGCGGAATGCCGTCGTAGATGCTCAGTTCCAGCATCTTCGGGTCCACCATGATGAAGCGGACCTCGTCCGGCGTCGCCTTCAGCAGCATGCTGAGAATCATGGCGTTGACCCCGACGGACTTACCGGAGCCGGTGGTACCGGCCACCAGCAGATGCGGCATCTTGCCCAGGTTGGCGGTCATCGGATTACCGCCGATGTCGTTGCCCAGCGCCAGAGTCAGCGGCGAGGACGGATCCTCATAGGCCTTGGACGACAGCACCTCGCGCAGCCGCACCATTTCCCGCTCTTCGTTGGGAATCTCAATACCCACCACGGACTTGCCGGGAATGACTTCCACCACCCGCACACTGAGCACCGCCAGCGAGCGGGCCAGGTCCTTGGCCAGGTTGGAAATCCGGCTGACTTTCACGCCAGGCGCCGGCTTGATCTCGAACCGGGTGATGACCGGCCCGGGATTGACCTCGACCACTTCCACCTTGACGCCAAAATCGGACAGCTTCTCTTCCAGCAGCCGCGACATATGCTCCAGCGACTCCTCGGAATACCCCTTCTTCTTGTTGGTATCCGGCGGATCAAGCAGGGTCAGCGGCGGCAGCGGACTGTCGATGTTGTCGAACAGCGACGGCTGACGCCCGGATTCCTTCTTGTTGGCTGACCCTTCGTCCTTTCGCTGGAACGGCGAAATCTTCACCGAGCGGGATTCCGGCTGGGCCGGCGTTTTTTGAGCGGGAGGCTTGGCCTTGGCGACCGGTGGCGCCGGCGTCTCTTCGCGTGCGGAAAAGCCGCTGTCGACGGGCGTATCGTCGGCCGGCGTGGCCGCCAAACCATCCACACTGGGCTCGATTCGCTGAGGCTGGGTTTCCTCGAAGGGATCGTCGGGTTCGGAGCGGCGGAACAGGTTACGCAGACGCTCGAACAGGGAAGGCCTGTCGTCTTCCTCGGCGACGCGGTCGTTAATCAGCGGCGGTTCCCGGCGCTTCGGCTCGGGTTCGGGCAAGTCATCGTCGTCATCGCCGGAGGTATCAAACTGGGTGCGGACCCACTCCACCGACTTCAGCGTATAGTCGCCCAACTGGTCCATTAACTGGAACCAGGACAGCCCGGTAAACACGGTCAGGGCAAACAGGAAGATCGCCACCAGGAGGAGGGTCGCCGCCGGCAGGTTAAAGGCCCCCACCATGGTTTCCGAAACCTCGACGCCGATGACGCCACCGGCGCTGGCGTCCAGCCCCATGATGGAGTACATCGACAGCAGGCTCGTGGCGCTCAGGACAATAAGCACAAAACCGCCAAAGCGCAGCGCCAGCAGGGGCCAATGCAGCTCCAGCGGATCGTTGCGATGCTTGACCAGCAGGAAGGCATAGAAAGCCACCATCGCCGGAAACAGGAAGCCCACCTGCCCGAAGAAATCGATCAGCAGACTGGCGATCCAGGCACCGGTGCGCCCGGCGTAATTCACCACCGTGACGTCGTGCCCGATACTGGCCCAGCCAGGGTCTTTCGGACTGAAACTGACCAGCGCCATCAGCAGGTAAATGCACAGGGCCACGAGGGCAATCAGCGCCCCTTCGCGACCACCCTGCGCCAGCAGTTTGCGAAAGCGCTGCTGCTTTTCCGTCAGCTGAGTCTCTTCGCTCGCTTTTTTCCGTTCTGACATGGACTGACTACGGCTCATTCAGAGCAGGCTTCCTTCTGTTATTAGCGCGTCAATGCGTCCAACCCGCGGGCCAGATCGGCCTTCAGGTCGTCAATATCTTCCAGCCCGACCGATATCCGGATCAGGTTTTCCGTGATCCCCGCCTCAGCCTTGTCTTCGGCGGACAGGCGGCCGTGAGTGGTGGTGGCCGGATGAGTCACGGTGGTGCGGGTATCCCCCAGGTTACCGGTGATGGACATCACCTGCGTCGAGTCGATGACCTGCCAGGCCTCCTCGCGAGCGCCCTTCACCCGAAATGACAGGACGCCACCGAAGCCTTTCTGCTGCCGGCGGGCCAGTTCATGCTGGGGATGGGACTCCAGGCCCGCGTAGAACACGCGCTCCACCGCCGGGTGCTGTTCCAGCCACTGGGCCAACTCTAACGCACTGGCACAGTGGGCGCGCATACGAATCGGTAACGTTTCCAGACCTTTAAGGAAGACCCAGGCGTTGAATGGACTCAGGCTGGGACCGGCCGAGCGCATGAAGCCGTAGACTTCTTCCATCAGCGCGTTGGAACCGATGACCACACCGCCGATACAGCGCCCCTGGCCATCGAGGTACTTGGTGGCCGAGTGAATCACAATATCGGCACCGTATTCGAACGGCCGCTGCAGGATCGGCGTGCAGAAGCAGTTATCGACCACCAGCAACGCGTCGTGGCTCTTGGCCAGCGCCGACAGCTCCTGCAGGTCCGCCACTTCACACAACGGGTTGGACGGCGTTTCCAGGAACAGCATTTTCGTTTCGGGGCGGATTGCCGCACGCCAGCCTTCCATATCCGTCAGGCTGACGAACGTGGTGTCGACGCCGAAACGGGCCAGGTACTTCTGGAACAGCACATTGGTGGTACCGAAAACGCCGCGCGAGCACACCACATGATCTCCCGCCTGCAGCAGCGCCATGCAGGTACTGAGAATCGCGGCCATGCCGGATGCCGTGCCCACGGCCCGCTCGCCCCCTTCCATCGCCGCAATACGCGCCTCGAAGGACTGGACCGTGGGGTTGGTGAAGCGGGAGTAGATGTTGCCCGGCTCCTCGCCACCAAAGCGCGCCGCGGCCTGGGCCGCGCTGCCATAGACGAAGCTGGAGGTGGGAAAAATGGCATCGCTGTGCTCAAGCTGGGCGGTCCGCATCTGCCCTGCCCTCACCGCCAACGTGTCGACGGACACGCCCTCAAGGTCGGTTTCCGGGATCAGGTTATGCTCCTCACGGATCTTGGTCATCGGTGCCTTTCCTCAAGCTCAGTCTTCGTCGTTGTGCAGGTCGATAATGCCGTTTTCGGTGCTCATCGCAGTGCTTTTCTTCGCCCTGGAGCTTTCACTGCGCTGGCTTTCCAGGTTGGCGAGATAGGCCGCGTCGATGTCGCCGGTGACGTACTTGCCATCGAAAACGGAGCACTCCCAGGCTTCGATCTCGGGATTGACGTCATTGACGCAGGTGATCAGGTCGTCCAGGTCCTGGTACACCAGCCAGTCGGCACCGATCATGTCCTGGATTTCCTCGATCGAACGATCGTGCGCGATCAGCTCGCTGGCCGCCGGCATATCGATGCCGTAGACGTTCGGATAACGCACCGGGGGCGCTGCGGACGCGAAGTACACCTTGCGCGCTCCGGCGTCGCGGGCCATCTGCACGATTTCTTCACAGGTGGTGCCGCGCACAATGGAGTCGTCCACCAACAGCACGTTCTTGTCCTTGAACTCCAGATCAATGGGGTTCAGCTTCTGGCGCACGGACTTCTTGCGCATCTTCTGGCCGGGCATGATGAACGTCCGGCCGATGTAGCGATTCTTGATGAAGCCTTCGCGGAACTTGACCCCAAGGCGGTGCGCCATCTGGATGGCCGAGGTCCGGCTTGTGTCGGGGATCGGCATCACCACGTCGATATCATGATCGGGACGCTCGCGCAGAACCTTGTCCGCCAGGGTTTCCCCCATGCGCAGGCGCGCCTTGTAGACCGACACCTTGTCGAGAATGGTATCCGGACGGGCAAAATAGACGTGCTCGAAGATACACGGGATCAGATGCGGGTCCTTGGCGCACTGCTGGTTGTAGAGCGTGCCGTCGGTCTCGATGTAGACCGCTTCGCCCGGCTCGATGTCGCGAACCAGTTTGAAGCCGGCGGCGTTCAGGGCCACGCTTTCGGAGGCAATCATGTATTCCTTGCCGGCTTCGGTCTCGCGCACGCCGAAACAGGCTGGGCGGATCCCCTTGGGATCGCGGAACCCGACGATGCCGTAGCCGGTAATCATGGCAATCACCGCGTAAGCACCACGACAACGCTCGTGGACGGCGCTGACCGCGGCAAAGATTTCGTCCTTGGTCGGCACCAGCTTGCCCTGCTTCTGCAGCTCGTGGGCGAACACGTTGAGCAGGACTTCGGAATCGGAATTGGTATTGATGTGGCGCAGGTCGGTGCGGAACAGATCCTGGCTCAGCTCGTCGGCGTTGGTCAGGTTGCCGTTATGAGCCAGGGTAATGCCATAAGGGCTGTTCACATAGAAAGGCTGGGCCTCGGCCGAACTGGAACTGCCCGCCGTGGGATAGCGCACGTGACCAATACCCACGTTGCCCACCAGGCGGCGCATATGGCGGGTGCGGAACACGTCCCGCACCAGGCCGTTGTCCTTGCGCAGATAAAAGCGCTCGTCCTGGAAGGTTACGATGCCGGCCGCATCCTGCCCCCGGTGCTGAAGAACCGTCAACGCGTCGTACAGCGTCTGGTTGACGTTAGAGGTACTTACGATACCGACAATGCCACACATGGGTGTTTACTTCTCCAGTACAGAAATCATGGCTTCGTTGCCCGGTTGTGCCTGAACCGTGGAAGCGGGTTCCCCGGCCGGTCCGAGCCATCGTTCAAACTCATCGCCCAGCATGCGCCGGGACCACTGTTCCACCAGGGCCAGCCGGTCAATCATGATCGACTCTCTCCACCAGGTATCCTGGGACAATGGCGTATAACGCACGAAGGCAATGGCGACAATTACGACCAGAACGCCACGCAACAGGCCAAATCCCATTCCCAGTACACGATCGGTAGCGGAAAGACCGGTGGCGCGGACAAGTTGTCCGATCAGGTTATTGATCACGGCACCCACGATCAGGGTACCAAAAAACAGGATGGCAAACGCGGCAATCAGCCGGACCAGCGGGGTCTCGACGGTGCTCTCCAGCAGCGACTGCATCTGCGGGTGAAAGGTGCGCGCGATGATAAAGGCGCATACCCAGGTGACCAGGGACAGCGCCTCCCTGACAAAACCGCGCTTGAGGCTGATCAGGGTCGAAACCGTGATGATTGTGATGATGACCCAGTCTATCCAGATCAGCGCGTCCATGGTCGACCCACTAACGAATTTCAGAAGCGCGGATTCTAACAGGAAACCGGGTCACACCAAACCTTGAAGCCGTCGCCGGAATGTGCGTCCGAAGCGCGTTCCAGCGCTACTTATCGCCCGACATCACCAGACTGTTAAGGGCAAACGTCTTGTCCAGGCGCTGTTTGGCGGAACGGGCTTCGTCTTCGCTCACGAAGGGGCCGGAAAACACCCGGGTCAACGTCAGGTCACCGCGCTCAACGCTCTGGGTGTAGGCCGCGTAGCCCTGCTCCCGGACCTTGTCGCGCAGACGCAAGGCATTTTTCTCATTGCCAAAGCTACCCAACTGGACCAGCCAGGCGCCTTTCAGCACCTGCTGATAATTGGCTTTGTCGGCCGGTTCCGGCTCGGCTGGCTCGGCCTGGCTGGCCGCCGCGGCAGCCGGCGCCTCCTCCTGGCGCTCCACTGGCTCCGGTTCGGGAGCAGGTTCCGGTTCCGGTGCCGCTGCAACGCTCTCGGCGGTTCCGGAAGCGGGTTCCTCCGACGGGGATTGGGGCGACTCAACCACCGGCGCCGACTCTTCGATGGTGTAACCTTGCGAGTTACCGGAATCGGAGCCGCCATTGGCGATGGCTCCACCGGTGCCGGAGGGCTCGGCATCGCCCTGGGCATCGTTCATTTCAACGGCAGGAAAGGCCGGTTCTTCCGGCAGGTCGATGGTTCGGGTGGTTCGCTCTGTATGCGGCTCGTCGAACAGCATCGGGACAAAGATAACAGCCAGGGAAATCAATACCAGTGCGCCAACGATACGCTGTTTGAGTCCATCCACAGGAAGCGATCCTCTGTATTCGCCAAGAGTCTGACCGGATACTAACGCCCGCGGCGACCGAACACAAAGGGCTGCCGGGAGCATGAAGTAACTTTAAGGAATGGGTACACCTTCAGGACAGATCCGCTCAGCCCAGGTGCTGTCGCGCCTCGGCAACGGTAAAGAAAGAGCCGAAGACGACGACAACGTCCGCCGGATCGGCGTCAGCGATGGCGGCGTCGATGGCGGCACTGACCGACGGGCAACCACGAACCCGGTCGTGTCCGGCCAGAACCGCCTCAAGGCGGCGCTCAAGCCCTGGCAGATCCAATCCTCGGGGAACCGTCAGTGGGGCCAGATACCAGGTGCCGATAACGGATGAGACGGCGGACACCACGCCAGCGGAATCCTTGTCTTCCAGGCAGGCATACACCGCCCTCACCTGACCCGAGACACCCAGTTTCGCGATCTGCTCCCGGAGCCAGCGTGCGGCATGGGGGTTGTGACCAACATCCACGATCACCCTCGGTGACGATTGCAATGTCTCAAAACGGCCCGGCACGGCTACCTGTTCCAGCGCCTGGGCAATCGCTTCTTCAGCAACGTCCGGCTCGAGTATCCGGAACCCCTGGACCGCCGCCGCCAGACTCCCTACCGGCAAGCCACCCTCCGGCAGCGTCACGCGCCAGTCATCGGTGACCACGCAGGCCCTGCCATCGGTGTTGCGATCAATCCGGTAGTCTTCGCCCAGGCGGCGAAACCTGACCTTCTGCGCCGCTGCCTGCTGCAGCACAGAGCGCGGCGGATTAGACTCGGCGTAGATCGCATCCTGACCAAATCGCAGGATGCCCGCTTTCTCGAAGCCGATCTGCTCGCGGTCGTCGCCCAGCCAGGCGGTGTGATCCAGGTCGACGGAGGTGATGATGGCCAGGTCGGCATCCAGCACATTGACGGCGTCCAGGCGCCCGCCCAGACCGACTTCCAGCAGCCAGTCCTCGACGCCTGCCTTTCCGAAGGCAACGAACGCCGCCAGGGTGCCGAACTCGAAATAAGTCAGCGAGACGCCCCGGCGGGCCGCCTCCACACGCTCGAAGGCGTCCACCAGGGAGGCGTCATCGATGTCCAGACCGTTGAGCCGGACGCGTTCGTTATAGACCTGCAGATGCGGCGATGTGTAGGCACCCACAGAGCGCCCGCGGGACAGTAAAAGGCGCTCCAGTGCTGCGACCGTCGTGCCCTTGCCGTTGGTTCCGCCGATCGTAACGATCCTTGCACCGGGGTGACGCGGAAAGAGCCGGCGCAGGACCAGGAGTACCCGGTCCAGCCCCAGATCGATGTCCTTGGGATGCAGTGCTTCGAGGTAGGCGAGCCACTCGTTGACAGTGGCTCCGGATTCAGGCGCTCGGGGCATCGGGGATTTCAGTCTCTTCACCCGGCTCTGGCTCGCGCTCCGGATCAGGCTGCGGCGCCTCCTGGCCCGTGAACTTGGCCAGCACGCTGGCCAGGCGGTAACGCATATCGTGGCGCCCAACGATCATGTCGATGGCCCCGTGTTCAAGCAGGAACTCACTGCGCTGGAAGCCTTCCGGAAGCTTTTCACGCACGGTCTGCTCGATTACCCGCGGGCCGGCGAAGCCGATCAGGGCGTAAGGCTCGGCCACATTCAGGTCGCCCAGCATGGCCAGACTGGCGGACACGCCACCGAAAACCGGGTCGGTGAGCACGGAAATAAAGGGAATACCTTCCTGCTTCAGGCGCTCCAGGGCCGCGGCGGTTTTCGCCATCTGCATCAGCGACAGGATGGCTTCCTGCATACGGGCGCCACCACTGGCGGAGAAACACACCAGAGGAATACGCTCCTCCAGGGACACATTCACGGCCTGGACGAACTTTTCGCCCACCACCTGCCCCATGGAGCCGCCCATGAAGTTGAATTCGAAGGCGCAGGCGACCACCGGCAGACCCAGCGTGCGACCACGCATGGCGACAAGCGCATCGTTCTCCCTGGTGCCCTTCTGCGCCTGGGCCAGACGGTCCTTGTAGCGTTTGCTGTCCTTGAACTTCAGGCGATCCCAGGGTTCCAGATCAGCGCCGATCTCGTCGCGCCCATCGGGATCCAGGAAGATGTCCAGCCGGCGACGTGCGGACACCCTCAGGTGGTGTTCGCACTTCGGGCAGACATCCAGGTTCTTGTCGAGTTCTGGCTTGTAGAGGAAAGCGCCGCACTTGGGGCATTTTTTCCAGAGGCCTTCGGGAACGCTCGTCCGCTGCTTGGAGTCCGAGCGAATCATGCTCGGCATGATCTTGTCCAGCCAGTTACTCATGATGTCTTCCTGTTAGTCTGTCCTGTTCTGCGAGCGCGGCCGGTTTTTGCAGCTTCAGGAGGCCAGCTCGTCCAGCGCTTCACGCATCGGTTTCAGAAGTTGCGTCAACGCCGCCTTGAGGGCGTCGATGTCTTCCTGATTTTTGGCAATTGTATCCACCAGGACGCTTCCCACAATTACACCATCGGATACCCGCCCCACAGCCGCGGCCGTCTGTGCGTCGCGAATACCGAAGCCAACGCCAACCGGCACCGCCGTCAGCGAATGGATACGATTGACCTTCTCGGCCACGTCGGCCACGTCGATACGTGACGCGCCCGTTACGCCCTTAAAGGAAACATAGTAGACATAGCCGGAACTGTGCTCACTGATGGCGCGGATACGATCTTCGGTGGTGGTCGGCGCCAGCAGGAAGATCGGATCAAGCCCGGCCCTGGCGAACAGCGGTGCCACATCATCCGCCTCTTCCGGCGGCAGGTCGACCGTCAGCACACCATCCACGCCGGCATCCCGTGCGGCCTCGGTGAACGCATCGTAGCCCATGGCTTCCACCGGGTTGAGATAACCCATCAACACGACCGGGGTGTCCGGGTCCTGCTCGCGGAAGGTCTTCACCATGCCAATGACCTGACGCAGCGAGGTGCCGTGGACCAGGGCTCGCTCGCACGCCAGCTGGATGACTGGGCCGTCGGCCATGGGGTCTGAGAAAGGAACGCCCAGCTCGATAATATCGGCTCCGGCGGCAACCAGGGCGTGCATCAGCTCCACGGTGTGGTCGGGATGCGGATCCCCGGCGGTAATGTACGGAATCAGCGCCTTGCGGCCCTGGCCCTTGAGTTTCTGCAGGACTGTCTCAATACGACTCATGCGGCTTACCGACTCCCTTAAATCTCGATTCCGTCCAGCTCGGCGATGGTATGGATATCCTTGTCGCCACGACCGGATACGTTAATGACAATCATCTGATCCTTGTCCATGGAAGCCGCCAGCTTCACACCGTAGGCCACGGCGTGGGCGCTTTCCAGGGCCGGCATAATGCCTTCCACCCGGGTCAGTTTGCGGAACCCGTCCAGGGCTTCGTCATCGGTGACCGCGACGTACTGTGCACGACCCACGTCCTTGAGCCAGCTGTGCTCCGGACCCACGCCCGGATAGTCCAGCCCGGCGCTGACCGAATGGGTACCGGCAATCTGCCCATTCTCGTCTTCCATCAGGTAAGTGCGGTTGCCATGCAGAACACCCGGACGGCCACTGGTCAAAGGCGCGGCGTGCTGACCGGAATCCAGCCCCAGGCCGCCGGCCTCGACGCCGTACATGGCAACGGACTCATCCAGCAGGAAGGGATGGAACAGACCAATGGCATTCGAACCACCGCCGACACACGCGACCAGCGCATCCGGCAAACGACCGGCCTGGTCCATGGACTGGCGGCGGGTTTCGCGCCCGATAACCGACTGGAAGTCGCGTACCAGCATCGGGTACGGGTGCGGACCGGCCACCGTCCCAATGATGTAGAAGGTATCATCGACGTTGGTGACCCAGTCGCGCATGGCTTCGTTCATGGCGTCCTTGAGGGTCTTGGTGCCGCTGGAGACGGCGTGCACTTCAGCGCCCAGCAACTTCATGCGGTAGACGTTCAACGCCTGGCGACGCACGTCCTCCTCACCCATGAAAACGTGACATTCCAGGCCCAGGCGGGCGCAGACGGTGGCCGTGGCCACGCCATGCTGGCCTGCGCCGGTCTCGGCAATCACCCGCTTCTTACCCAGAAAACTGGCCAGCAGCGCCTGCCCGATCGTGTTGTTCACCTTGTGGGCGCCGGTATGATTAAGGTCCTCGCGCTTGAGCCAGATCTGGGCGCCACCGGCCTCACGGGTGAGCCGTTCGGCGAAATATAGCGGGCTTGGGCGGCCAACATAGTCCGCCAGGTCCTTGTCAAACTTGGCGATGAAGTCCGGATCGTTGCGCAGCTTGAGGTACTCGGTCTCCAGCTGCATCAGCGAGTCCATCAGGGTTTCGGACACGAAACGGCCACCGTACGCGCCAAAATGCCCCCGGGTGTCCGGGAGGTCTCGGAGCATGTCTTCAGTCAGCTTTACCGACACGATTCACCTCTCTGATAAATTCAATCACGCGGGCCGGGTCCTTGATGCCCTTGTCGCTCTCGACCCCACCACTGACGTCCACAGCCCAGGGCCGTACCGCCGCTACCGCGGCCGTTACGTTAGCAGAGTTCAGACCACCGGCCAATATCAAGGGTTTGGGGCGGTTTTCAGGGATCAGCGTCCAGTCAAAGGTCTGCCCTGTCCCGCCATACCTGTTGGGATCATACGCATCGACGAGCAATCCCGATGCCTCGGAAAAACGTTCGTAGGCGGACTCGATATCTTCACGAGTCTGCACCCGAACCGCCTTGATCCAGCGACGACCGAACTGCTGACAGAAAGCCGGGGTTTCATCGCCGTGAAACTGCAACAGGCTGATACCGGTCTCGTCCAACACCCGGCGCACCCAGTCCGCTTCCGGATTCACAAACAGCCCCACGGTCTCTACAAACGGCGGCAACGCCGCCAAAAGCTCCCGCGCCTGCCCGATATCCACCGAACGCGGACTGGGCGGATAGAACACCACACCAATCGCGTCGGCACCGGCTTCAACGGCGCTAGCCGCCTGATCCGGCCGGGTCAGTCCACAGATTTTAATGCGGGTCCTCATGACACCTCGCTCTGATGTCGCTGGAATTCGGGTCCTTCAACCAGGGCCTGCTGTTCGTCGGAGAACCAGGGCTGCATGAAGTCTGGCCCCGGCGCCTCGGACGGGATACCGGCGTCCGCCGGATAACCGACGTTCACCAGATACAGCCCATAAGCCGGCGCGGTAATATCCGCCTGTCGCCTGTCCTTCCGCGCCAGTATCTCACGAATCCATTCCGGTCGCTGCTTGCCGTTGCCCACCGCCATCAACGCACCGGCGATGTTTCGGACCATATGATGCAGGAACGCGTTGGCCTGGATGTCGATCACCACATAGTCGCCGTGACGGCTGACCCGGATGAAATGCAGGTTCCGGTGCGGCGTACGCGATTGACACCCTGCCGCCCGAAACGAACTGAAGTCTTGCTCGCCGACCAGCGCCTGCGCAGCCTCGTGCATGCGCTCCGCATCCAGCGGGCGAAACGTCCAGCTGACGTGTTTGCGCAGCAGCCCGGGGCGAACGGGGTGATTGTGAATGACGTAGCGATAGCGTCGGCTGACGGCGCTGAAGCGCGCGTGAAAATCGTCGGCCATCTTCCCGGCCCAGCGCACCGCAATGTCGCCCGGCAACGCCGTATTGATGCCCATGATCCAGGAACGGAAGGTGCGCACCGACGGCGTTTCGAAATGCACCACCTGGGCGGTGGCATGGACGCCGGCGTCGGTGCGTCCGGCACAGATCAGGTCGACCGGATGATTGGCCACCCTGGACACCGCCTCCTGGAGGTGCCCCTGAACCGATGGAACGCCGCTTTTCTGGTATTGCCAGCCGTGAAAGGCGGCACCGTCGTATTCAAACAGCAGAGCAACGCGACCATCGCCGATCGGCGCTGCCTGATCAAAGGTTGTGAACGAGGGATGCAAGGTGGACTCTTCCGCTTGATGCTGATCCGGAAACGAAAACGCCGGAAGTGAAACCACTTCCGGCGCTCTCAATCAGGCGCTGGTTTAGCAATGCGCCCAGTATAACGGATCAGGACAGATTTTTGAGCAGATCCTTGGCTTCCGTCTTCTGGTCGTCGCTCCCTTCAATGGAAACCTCTTCCAGAATGTCCCGGGCGCCGTCGGCGTCACCCATCTCGATATAAGCGCGCGCCAGATCCAGCTTGGTGGCCGCTTCATCGGTTCCAGCAAGAAAATCGAAATCGTCCTCGTCGTCCAGGGCCGCTTCATCAAAATCCATTGAGGTGGATGAACGCTTCTCGTCGGACGCCTCCGAGCTTCCCGCATCCGCCTCGCTCAGCTCTGGAATCTCCTCAGCGTCGGTTTCCTCGACGGATTCCTCGGCTGTCGGGATCGACTCATCGTCTTCGCGGGTCTCCAGTGACTCATCCAATTCCGGAATCTCCAAGTCGCCGAGTTCGTCGTCAGAACCTTCCTCCGGCGATTCCGCCACTTCTTCCATCAAGGCGAGATCCTCGTCGGAAACATCCAGCTCAAGCTCATCGAGCGTATCTTCCGAGTCGCCATCGTCCTGGCCGGCTTTCTCGCCAAGCTCTTCTTCACCGGCCACCTTTTCAAGTTCGGCGTCGAGGTCATCCAGGAACGACTCATCCAGCTCGCCGTCCTCATCCGAGGCCAGCTCCGGCTCCTCTTCCAGTGCCGGCGCCTCATCGTCGCTGGTGGCCCGGTCGGAAGTCGACGCCTCGGCTTTATCGTCGAGATCACCTTCCAGCAGGGAATCGTCCAGCTCAAGCGAGCCGAAATCGTCTTCCGAAAGGGATTCTTCAGCGTCGGCGACGCTCTTCTCGTCTTCAGTCAGATCGTCATCCAGGCTGAAGTTGAAGTCGAGATCATCCTCGGACGCGCTCTCCGGCCGGGATTCGCCGGTCGTCGGCTCTGCCACTTCATCATCGTCCAGACCCAGATCGGTCAGATCGAAATCCGATGCGGCGTCATCGCCTGCTTCTTCAGGCGTGGATTCCGCCGCTTTGCTCTCCTCAACCGGTTCCTCTTCCAGGTCCAGGGTGTCAAAGGAGAAATCATCCGCGCTTTCGCTGAACTCGTCCTCCGTCCGGGCTTCACCGGCTTCTGTCGAATCATCCGACTCGAAGCCAGCGAAAATATCTTCCTCGTCCTTGTCTTCAGCGGCACTTCCGGACCGCAGCTGGGATTCCAGATCGTCGATGCTGGGCGTGGCCTCAGCCTCTTCCAGCTTGCCGCGAAGCGCCTGCGCCTCGGCCATCGCCGACTCGTCGTCCAGGGCCTCCAGTTCGGCAAACTGCTTCTCGAACGCGTCCCGATTCTCGGATTCAGCGTAAACGGCGAGCAGCTTCAGTCGCAGGTCGCTGCGGCTCGGTTCGCGCGAAATGGCGGACTCCAGCACCTCGGACGCCTGGTCAGTGCGCCCGTACGCCATATAGGCATCGGCTTCGGCCAGTGCATCCCGCTCCTCGTCGGCATGGTCAGCGGCACCGCCAAGATCCAGGGTGTCATCGTCGCCGTGCCCGGCGTCCAGTTCATCTTCCAGCGACGGCTCCTCTCTGGAGCGCCGGCGGGCTGCCATGGCAACCAGCAGCAGCGCCAGGATGGCCACGCCACCGCCGACCATCTGGTACTGACGGTTGTTCATGAACTGGTCCATGAGGCTCGCCACGAAGCCTTCATCTTCAGTGACCGGCTCGGCTGCAGCTGGCTGCTGGGCTAGCTCTTCGTCCTGTGGCTCAGCCGCAGACGGTTCAGAGGCGACCGGTGCCGCAGGCTCACTCGACTGGGCATCACCCGTCATCTCATCGTCGGCCGCCATGGTGTCGGAGGACGACTCCGCGGTCGTCGCCGCGTCGTCACCGGTGGCCGTCGGCATGGCCTCCGTTTCGCCTTCGGCAGCCATGTCGCCCGCAGTCTCTTCACCTGCCGGAGCTGTTTCGCCGGCAGCAAGCGGGTCTGCTTCCGGCATCTCACCGGACTCGTCTGCTGCGGCAGCCGCATCGCCCGCCGGGGCGGCGCCGTCCTGGCCTGCACCCACATTCGCCGGCTGGTCACCCGCTTGCGCCTGGAGCTCGGCCAACTGGGCGTTTTTCAGTTCAACCAGCCGCTGCATGGTTTCAAGCTGGGACTGGAGGTCTTCAACCCGGGAATTGAGATCCGCGTTCTCGCGCTGCGCCTTGTCGAGCTGCTCCATCACCACTTCGGTGCTACCTTCGGCACCGCCGGCGACGCCGTCAGCACCGCCGGAGGCCGCGCCTTCTTCAGGGCTGACGGCATCGTTATCCGCTACAAGACGCAGTTCGTCACCGCTGTCCGCTGGCGTGGAGGCCACGGCTCCCGGCTGCTGACCGGTCGCGTCGACGCTCTGTTGCGGCTGCTTGAATGCGTTATTCTGCGCAATGACTTCCTGGACAGCCTGGCTGTTACTGCGCACCTCGATCTGATCCGCCGAGGGAATACGCAGCACCTGGCCACGCTTCAGCCGGTTGATATTGCCGTCGATGAAGGCATCAGGATTCAGATCCTGCAGCGCCAGCATGACTTGTTGCGGCGAGTAGCTGGCATCCGGACGAACCTGCTGGGCAATACCCCACAGGGTGTCGGAGGGGCCGGTCGGGCCAAACGTCCGGGCCGACGACGAGCCACTGCTGCGGCTGACCGTTGCGGCCGACTCCTGGCGCGGGCTGGCCTGTGCCTGCGTGCTCCGGGTCGGTTGCGATGCCGGCGCCTGCACGGTCTGCGCCGGCGTTTCACCGACCTGATCGGCATACACCTGGGGATCCAGCAGCATGGAATACTCGCGCAGGAGCTTGCCGCTGGGCCAGGTCACTTCGATCAGGAAGTTGAGGTAGGGCTCGCGAACGGCCTGCCGGCTTGTGACATTGACCACAAGCTGGCCGTTGGGAGCCGTCACCACGTTGAAACTGAGATTGGTAAGGAAAAAGTCACGATCGATACCCACCCTTTCAAAAACCTGGGGTGGAGCGAGGTCGACGAAGACTTCGTTGGGACTCAGATCGCTGCTGTTGCTCAGCTCGATTTGAGCGTCGAGGGGTTCATTGAGATAGGACTGAAGTTCCACTTCTCCAAGCCCGAGCGCGTTAGCGACGCCTGAGCCGAGCCCTCCCACCAGAGCCAGCGCAACCGCAAGTTTGCGTACTTTCATGCTTTTTCCTTACCAGTCTCCGTTATTCGTTACTGCCGTCTAAATTCAGACTCGGACGAGGTTGGATGACTTCCGTCTTTCGCTTTTTTATTGGGCATCGATCTGATTCTAACGTTTGCGAAAGTATTGTTGATAAAGCCCTCTTTATCAATCAATCAGAGATAATGTTTGTAATTGTTGTTAAACAAATGTTCGGAACACCCTGTACCGACTGATGAATTTTGTTACTGGCGGCACACCCTGCTTTACATTCCGCTACCAAATTCCCTTGTTACATTTCGGCCGCATCGCTGATTCACTTTCAATAAACGAGCGCCCGAAAATAACAGGGGCGAAAGCCTAATGCAGCCTTCGCCCCCAACACAAATCCTGAAAACAGGACGTGGTTTGCATTTCCACGCCGGGTCAACGACGTGAAAATGCCACCTGTCAGCGTTCCTGCAGGATACGCAGCATACGACGCAGAGGCTCCGCAGCGCCCCACAACAGCTGATCGCCCACGGTGAACGCGGAAATGTACTCCGGGCCCATCGCCAGCTTGCGGATACGACCGATGGGTACGCTCAGCGTGCCGGTCACCTTGGCCGGTGTCAGCTCTTCCATGCTGACTTCACGATCGTTCGGAACCACCTTGACCCAGTCATTGGACTTGGCCAACAGCGACTCGATCTCACTGACCGGGATGTCCTTGCGCAGCTTGATGGTCAGCGCCTGGCTGTGACTGCGCATGGCGCCGATCCGCACACAGATGCCATCGATGGGAATCGGGCTGTCGCTGCGACCGAGGATCTTGTTGGTCTCGCTCTGGGCTTTCCACTCTTCCTTGCTCTGGCCGCTCTCCAGCTGCTTGTCGCAGTAGGGAATCAGGCTGCCGGCAAGCGGGACGCCAAAGTTGTCGGTGGGAAACTCACCGGAGCGCATGGTTTCCGTAACCTTGCGGTCGATCTCCAGAATCGCCGAGCGCGGATCCGCCAGCAGGTCGGACACGTTGCCGTGCAGCTGCCCCATCTGTTCCAGCAGCTCCCGCATGTTCTGGGCGCCGGCGCCGGAGGCCGCCTGATACGTCATGGGGGAAATCCATTCGATCAGGTCGTTTTCCAGCAAACCGCCCAGGGCCAGCATCATCAGGCTGACGGTGCAGTTGCCGCCAATGTAATCCTTGACGCCACGGGCCAGCGCATCGTCGATAACGTTGCGGTTAACCGGGTCGAGTACGATGATGGAATGGTCCGCCATGCGCAGTGTGGAGGCGGCGTCGATCCAGTAGCCTTCCCAGCCGGAGTCACGCAGGGGCTGGTAGACCTTGCTGGTGTAATCCCCGCCCTGGCAGGTCAGGATGACGTCCATTTCCCGCAGGGCCTCCAGGTCGAACGCGTCCTTGAGGGCGGGCACGTCGGCCTTGCCCACGTCGGGTGCCGCCTGGCCAGCCTGGGATGTGGAGAAGAAAACCGGGTTGATGTCGGCGAAATCGTTTTCTTCCTGCATGCGCTGCATGAGGACGGATCCCACCATGCCGCGCCAACCAATAAGTCCAACTCGCTTCATGTGCGACTTTTGAACCTCGTTCTGTGCCGGCCCGCGTCCCCTTTCGCAGGGAACGGACCGGATGAATGATCCTGCGACGGCAACATCCAGCCGTCGTCAGGTCTGTGATGATCGTCCGCTCAGAGCGCCGCCAGAACCGCGTCACCCATCTCACGGGTGCTGACGCGGGTGGCCCCCTCGGACATAATATCGGCCGTGCGCAAACCCTGATCGAGCACTTTACTGACAGCACTCTCGATAGCCTGCGCGGCCTCTTCCGCCCCCAGACTGTAGCGCAGCATCATGGCGCCTGACAGGATGGTCGCCAGCGGGTTGGCAATACCCTGGCCGGCGATGTCCGGGGCGGAACCGTGGCAGGGCTCGTACATACCCTGCTTTTCCGCATTCAGAGATGCGGACGGCAGCATGCCGATGGAACCTGTCAGCATGGCCGCTTCGTCGGAAAGAATATCACCAAACATGTTGCCGGTCACAATCACATCGAACTGCTTGGGCGCCTTGACCAGTTGCATGGCAGCGTTATCGACGTACATATGCGACAACTCGACGTCCGGATAATCCTTCGCCATGTCGGTCATCACCTCGCGCCACAGCTCGGTGACTTCGAGCACGTTACATTTGTCGACCGAGCACAGTTTGCCTCCGCGCTGCTGGGCCGCTTCAAAGGCAACACGACCAATCCGGCGGATCTCGGATTCGCTGTAGACGTAGGTGTTGTACCCCTGGCGCTCTCCGTTATCCAGCTCGCGCACACCGCGCGGCTGTCCGAAATAGATGCCGCCGGTCAGCTCGCGCACAATCAGGATATCCAGCCCGGAGACGACTTCCGGCTTGAGCGAAGACGCTGACGCCAGTTGCGGATACAGGATGGCCGGACGCAGGTTTGCGAACAGCTCCAGGTTGGAACGCAGGCCCAGCAGCCCTTTTTCCGGCCGAATGGCGATTTCCAGACCTTCCCACTTGGGGCCGCCCACAGCACCCAGCAGGATGGCATCGGCCTTCTGCGCCTTGTCGAGCGTGCTGTCGGGCAGAGGCACACCGGTGGCATCGATCGCCGCACCGCCCACATCCGCTGTATCGAAATGCAGATCGAGCTTGAAACGCTCGTTAACCGCGTGCAGCACACGCTCGGCTTCAGAAACAATTTCCGGCCCGATGCCGTCCCCCGGCAGCAGCAATACAGACTGACTCATATCCTTGGTTCCCAAACTGGTTTATGAATTGGCGAATGAATCGAACAGCCAGGGCGAGCCCTGGCGACGCGCCGATTCGTATTCCCGGATGGTGTCACTGTCTTCCAGCGTAACGCCGATGTCGTCCAGGCCATTCAGCAGGCAGTGCTTGCGGAACGGATCCACATCAAAACGGAAACGTTCTCCGGACGGTGTCACCACTTCCTGGCTATCCAGGTCAACGTCCAGGGAGTAACCTTCCTGTGCCTCTACGTCCGCGAAAAGACGGTCTACAGTTTCTTCTTCAAGAACAATCGGAAGCAGGCCATTCTTAAAGCAGTTATTAAAGAAAATATCCGCAAAACTCGGCGCAATGATCACGCGAAACCCATAATCGTCCAGAGCCCAGGGTGCGTGCTCACGACTGGAGCCGCAACCAAAGTTGCGACGCGCCAGCAACACGCTGGCCTCTTTGTAGCGTGGCTGATTGAGCACAAAGTCCGGATTGATCGGACGCTGGGAGCAGTCCTGGTCCGGCTTGCCCTCGTCGAGGTAGCGCAGTTCGTCGAATAGGTTTGGCCCGAAGCCGGTGCGCTTGATCGACTTGAGAAACTGCTTGGGAATGATCATGTCCGTGTCCACGTTGGAGCGATCCATCGGGGCCACGACGCCTTGATGTCGGGTGAATGCACGCATGGTGTTGACTCCTCAGTGAACGAATTCGCGAACGTCGGTGAAATGTCCGGCAATGGCCGCCGCGGCCGCCATGGCCGGGCTGACCAGATGCGTCCGGCCGCCGAACCCCTGACGCCCTTCGAAATTACGGTTGGACGTAGAGGCGCAGTGCTCGCCCTGGCCCAACTTGTCGGCGTTCATCGCCAGACACATGGAGCAGCCAGGATCGCGCCATTCCAGCCCCGCTTCGATGAAAATCCTGTCCAGGCCTTCCTGTTCCGCCTGCACTTTGACCAGGCCAGAGCCCGGCACCACCATCGCCTGCTTCAACTGCGACGACACTTTGCGGCCCTTGACCACCGCCGCAGCTTCGCGCAGATCCTCGATGCGGGAGTTGGTGCAGGAACCAATGAACACGCGATCGAGCTTGATGTCGGTGATCGCCGTGTTCGGCGCCAGCCCCATATACTTGAGCGCCCGCACGATGCCCTCGCGCTTGATGGGATCGGCTTCCTGCTCGGGATCGGGCACCTGATCGCCCACGCCCACGACCATTTCCGGTGACGTCCCCCAGGTGACCTGCGGCTGGATCTCGGAGCCTTCCAGCTCGATCACCTTGTCGAACTCGGCATCGGCGTCACTGTGGAGGTCGCGCCAGGCGGCAACCGCTGAGTCCCACATTTCGCCCTTGGGTGCATAGGGCCGGCCCTTGACGTACTCGATGGTCGTGTCGTCAACCGCGACCATGCCAACCCGTGCGCCCGCTTCGATGGACATGTTGCAGATGGTCATGCGGCCTTCCATGGACAGGTTGCGGATGGCTTCGCCGCCAAACTCGATGGCGTAACCGGTACCGCCAGCGGTGCCGATCCTGCCGATGATGGCCAGCACCACGTCCTTGCCGGTCACACCCGGCCCGAGCCGCCCGTTGACCCTAACCAGCATGTTCTTCATCTTCTTCTGCACCAGGCACTGGGTGGCCAGTACGTGCTCCACCTCGGAGGTCCCGATGCCGTGGGCCAGTGTGCCGAAGGCGCCGTGGGTGGAGGTGTGGGAGTCACCGCAGACAATGGTCATGCCCGGCAAGGTGGCGCCCTGCTCCGGCCCGATCACGTGCACGATGCCCTGGCGCTGATCCTTGATCTTGAATTCCAGGATGCCGAACTCGTCGCAGTTCTTGTCGAGGGTTTCCACCTGAGTGCGGGATACCGGGTCAACGATGCCGTCGATACCGCGCGCCCGGTCCGTGGTGGGAACGTTGTGGTCGGGCGTGGCCAGGTTCGCGTCCAGGCGCCAGGGACGGCGACCGGCGATGCGCAGGCCTTCGAACGCCTGCGGAGACGTCACTTCGTGCAGGAGCTGACGGTCGATGTAGATCAGCGCCGAACCGTCATCACGCTGTTTGACCAAATGGTCGTCCCACAATTTGTCGTACAAGGTCTTTCCAGCCATGGGGCCTCCCTCAATCGCGGCGTTGCCACCGCGCCTCATCAGATGATCGTTATTGATGATTTATGATAAACCCACGCCTGTGATAACCTCAATTCATGTTTTTTATAGTTTGAATTCCAGATAGGAATCCAGCCGTATGGACACCCAGGCCCTCGCCGCCTTCGTCGCGATCGTCGACCATCAGTCTTTCTCGGAAGCGGCGGAAGCACTCCACCTGACGCAACCGGCCGTGAGCAAACGGCTTGCCTCGCTGGAAAACCAGGCCGGCATGCCCCTGATCGAGCGCGGTCAGCGCAGTTTCGCGCTCACCGAAGGCGGTCGCCGACTCCTGCCCTACGCCCGGCGCATCCTCGACGAACTGCATAATGCCCGGCTGGACCTGTCGGCCGCCACCGGCCGTATCGGTGGGCGACTGTCCGTCATCGCCAGCCACCACATCGGCCTGCACCACCTGCCGGCCTGGCTGCGTCGGTTTAACAGGGACTATCCGGATGTGTCGCTGGAACTGCAGTTCATGGACTCGGAGAGCGCCTTCGACCAGCTCAAACGGCGCTCCTGCGAGCTGGCCTTCGTCACCCTGAGCGACGCCATGGACCAGCCTTTCGACATCAAGACCCAATGGCTGGACCCGATGGCCTTCGTCGTTGGCAACGAACACCCGCTGGCGTTCCGCGATCCGGTCGCACTGGCGGATCTATCCGGCTACAGCGCACTCCTGCCGGACACCGGCACGGCCACCTATCGGGTGATCAGCCGCCTGTTCATGGCCGAGAACCTCACCCTGCGCCCACGCATGCCCACCAATTACCTGGAAACCATCAAGATGATGACGAGCGTGGGGCTGGGCTGGAGCGTACTGCCGCGGAGCATGCTGGACGCATCACTGCATGTATTGCCTGTGGCGCATGACGTAAGCCGGATGCTGGGTGCCATCGGGCTGGCCGGCCGCAGCCTGAGCCCGGCGGCCGAGGCACTGCTGTCGATCGCCGAAGAAATGAATTAAGACGCCGCTTGCGACACGGCCGGCGGCGACCGCAGCCAGACACCAGCGATCACCAGGGCCAGCACGATGGCCGCCGCGCTGCCCAGGAAAGCCGCTGCGGTGCCGTGCCATTCGACCAGCAAGCCCGACATCCAGGCCCCCGCCGCACCGCCCGCGCCGTAGGTCAGACCGCTGTACAATGCCTGCCCCTGGCCGTGGTGCTGATGACCGAAATAGCTGTGGATGTAGTTCACCGACACCGCATGCAGGGCGCCGTAGGATGCCGCGTGCAGCAACTGGGCGACGATCAGCACCGGCACCACGTCCGAATACTCCGCAATCAGCACCCAACGCAGCAGGGTCAGGCCAAGGGCCGCCAACGCAATGGCGCGCATACTGAAGCAATGAAACAGCCGGTGCATGATCAGGAACAGCCCGATCTCCGCCGCCACACCCAGCGACCACAGCAGGCCGACGCTGAACTTGTCGTACCCCAGACTTTCCAGGTGGATGCTGAAGAAGGTGTAGTAGGCGCCATGGGACACCTGCAGCAGGAAATTCATGGCAAAGAAGGCCACGACAGTCGCCTGGAAAACGATCGCGCTGATCCCGCCGCGCGTGCGCTCGGGGCGCACCTCGCCCTGGGTCGATGGAACACAGAACGACGCCACGGCAATCCCCAGAAACAGCGGCATCAGGATCGCCGGCAACCAGCGCAGGGACACGTATTCGAGTACCAGGCCAATCAACGCCACGGACGCGATAAACCCGACGCTACCCCAAAGCCGCACTCGCCCGTAACGGGCCCGGTCGCGTCCCAGGCCCTGAAGGGTAATGACCTCATAAAGCGGCAGGATGGCGTTCCAGAAGAAGGTGAACGCCAGCATCACCAGCATCAGACCGTAGAAATCGGGCTCCAGGAAGACTCCGGCAAAGCAGACCAGGCCCATTACCGATCCGAGACGGACCAGGCGAACCCGTTTACCGCTGCGGTCACCCAGCCAGCCCCAGACATTGGGGGCGATGATCTTGGTGAGCTGGATCGTCGCCATCAGCGCAGCGATCTGGAGGTAGGAAAAGCCCCGGTCCTCGAGGTAAAGCGACCAATACGGCAGCATCGCGCCCAGCAACGCGAAAAACCAGAAATAAAGGTTGGACAGACGCCAGTAGATAGTCGCTCCCGCTGGGCCCGGTGTGTTGTGCATCGACGGGCGCTTAGCGGCCCGTCTTCTCGATATCCGGTGTCTCGATGCTGACGTCACCGTTCTGGGCCCGATGACGCAGGTAATGGTCCATCAGCACCAGTGCCGTCATCGCTTCGGCGATCGGCGTGGCGCGAATACCGACGCAGGGATCGTGACGACCGGTGGTGACCACTTCAACCGGGTTGCCGTGCACATCGATGCTTTGCCCGGGCAGGCGCAGGCTGGATGTGGGCTTGAGGGCAATGCTGGCGAGCAGCGGCTGGCCGGACGAAATCCCCCCCAGCACACCGCCGGCGTGGTTCGACAGGAAGCCGTCGGGCGTCATTTCGTCGCGGTGCTCGGTGCCCTTCTGGGTGATCGCACCGAATCCGGCGCCAATCTCAACGCCTTTGACGGCATTGATGCTCATCAAGGCATGGGCCAGGTCCGCGTCCAGCCGATCGAATACCGGCTCGCCCAGCCCCGGCGGCACGTTCTCGGCCACGACGTTGATGCGTGCGCCAATGGAGTTGCCTTCCTTGCGCAGGGCATCCATGTACTCTTCCAGCTCGGGCACCCTGGAAGCATCCGGGCAGAAGAACGGATTCGCGTGCACCTGATCCCAGTCCAGGTGTTCGATGGTGATCGGCCCCAGCTGGGACAGGTAACCCCGCACCGTAATGCCCAGACGCTCGTGCAGGTACTTGCGGGCAATGGCCCCCGCCGCCACACGCATGGCGGTTTCCCGCGCCGAGGAACGACCACCACCGCGGTAGTCGCGCACACCGTACTTGTGCATGTAGGTGTAGTCGGCGTGAGCCGGGCGGAACTGATCCTTGATTTTGGAGTAGTCCTTGGAACGCTGATCGGTATTCTCGATCAGCAGACCGATGGGCGTACCCGTGGTTCTGCCCTCAAACACACCCGACAGGATGCGCACCTCGTCCGGCTCGCGACGCTGGGTAGTGTGGCGGGACGTGCCCGGCTTCCGGAGATCCAGGTCCGCCTGCAAGTCCGCTTCGGTCAGCGGTAGCCCGGGCGGGCAACCGTCGACAATCGCCCCCAGGGCCTGGCCGTGACTTTCACCAAAGGTGGTGACGGTGAAGAGCTTTCCAAAACTGTTTCCAGACATAAATCAGCTTCTTGCAGTGATTACTTTAGATAGTTTCCAGGCGTCGACCCACCCCGGCCAGTATCAGGCGGATGGCAGATCCTCACGGCTCAGCACGAAAACGCCGTCGCCGCCATGCTCGAACTCAATCCAGGTGAACGGGATATCCGGCCGCGCCTCCTGCAATGCGACCCAGCTGTTGCCAACCTCGACCACCAGCAGGCCGTTGTCGGTCAGATGATCGCGGGCCTTCTCCAGAATGCGGTAAGCGATATCAAGCCCATCGTCACCAGCCTCCAGTCCCAGGCGCGGTTCGTAGTGGAACTCGTCCGGCATGTCGGCCATGTCTTCAGCGTCCACGTAGGGCGGATTGCTTAGGATCAGGTCATAACGCCCTTCCACCTGGTCGAGAACGTCGGACTTGAGGGCTCTCACCCGATGCCCCAGCCCGTGCATGGCGATATTGCCGTGGGCCACATCCAGAGCGTCGTCGGAAATGTCCGCCAGGTCGACTTCGGCGTCCTCGAACACGGTCGCCGCCGCGATACCAATGCAGCCACTGCCGGCGCACAGGTCGAGGATCCGGTGGACCGGCTTGTCCCCCAGCCAGGGCTGGAAGCCGGCCTGGATCAGCTCGCCAATCGGCGAACGAGGCACCAGCACCCGCGCGTCCACCTGAAACGGTAGCCCCATGAACCAGGCTTCGCCCAGCAGGTAAGCCACGGGCACCCGCTCCTCAATGCGCTGCTGCATGCGATCCAGAATGAGCAGCCGTTCGTCGCGGGTCAGGCGTGCGTCCAGGAACACTGTGTTGTTCTCCAGGGGCAGGCCCACACTGCGCAACACCAGATGGACGGCTTCATCCCAGGCGTTATCCGTACCATGGCCGTAGTAGATATCGGACTGGGCGAATTGGCTTGTGACGTAACGCAGCAGGTCACGGACGGTCAGTAATTCATCGACGGGTTCGACAGGCACCGAAAACAATTCCTTGGACTATTTCGAAAGCCTGTATTATACGCAGGTTTGCCGCCTTTTGTGGCACTCCGGGCGTCAGGGCGCCATGATGCCAGAGGTATTTTGGTCGTTTTCGAAACGGTCCAGCGCCGATTCCATACGCTCGCGGCCGATCTGGATCATCTCCGGCGCCTTGTGATAGTCGTAAGTACGGCAGGACGCCTTGGGCACGTTCACCAGCATGTCCGGCGGATATCCGGCGATCTTGTACTGGATCAAGGCGTTCTGCATGGTTTCGATGGTCATGTTCATGATGTCGAACTTGCCGATGCCCAGCTTGTCCCAGGCAATGGTGCCATGACCGTCCTCGCCGGCCTGCACGCCTTCGGCCTCCTCCTCCAGATCTTCCTTCGCCTCGGCTATTGGCTCGGGATCCGTCGCACCCTTCGGGCCCAGCGAGCGCAGCAGGTCCCAGTCGAACCAGCGGCCAGCCTTGGTCCGCATGCGGTCCAGCCAGACTTCCAGGTCGCTTTCCGGGTCGTCCATGTAGACACTCTTGGGCAGGCGGTAGCTGCTGCGGTCTTCGCCGGCGAGGTTGACGGCAAAGATATAGTCCGCATGGGCCGCGATGGTGGGGATGATGGGAAGCGGATTGAGCAACCCGCCGTCCACCAGCACGCGCCCATTGAACACCACCGGCGTCACCACGCCGGGAATGGCGATCGATGCCCGGATGGCCTGGTGCAGCGAGCCCTCCTGGAACCAGATCTCCTTGTGGGCCAGAAGGTCGGTCGCCACGGCCGTGTAGGCCATCGGCAGATCCTCGATCAGGGTATCGCCGATGATGTCCCGGACGACGGAAAACACCTTCTCGCCCCGAATCGCGCCGGCCGGCGACAGGGAAACGTCCAGCAGCCGCAGCACATCGAGCTGCTTCAGCCCCGTCACCCAGTCCTTGTAATCCTGCATCTTGCCGGCGGCGTACACGCCGCCGATCAGCGAGCCCATCGAGCAGCCGGCAATGGCTACGATGTCGTAACCGCGCTCCTCCAGCACCTCCACCGCGCCGATGTGGGCGTAACCCCGGGCGCCACCGCTGCCCAGCACCAGGGCGCAGGTCCGGCGGCGTGGCTCGGCGTCGGCGTTCTCGACGGACTGACGCAGGCTTGTGTCTTCCCGCTCGGTCATGGTCTCAACCTCCTGTGGCGGACGCTTCCTTGATAACAACGATCTCGATCCGGTTGCCGCCGCCACGGCCGGTCTGGATGGCCGACTGGGCCGGCCCGGCATTGATCAGGAACTGCTGCTCGCGGGGAATGCCGATTTTTTCCAGCAGCGCCTGCATGGCATCGGCCACCCGGGATGAGCGATCGAGCGCATCGCCCACCGTTTCATCGCCGCCCAGAACCACATGACTCGTGATCATCACGGTCGAGCCCGGGGCCTCGGCCCAGCCCACCAGTTTCTGGCGGGTGTCCGGATCCCAGTCGAATCGATAGGTGATGTTGCCGCTCCAGGGCACCTGGAGCGGGCCGAGGATACGCCCGGCCTCCGGCGACAGGGAGACCGCGTCAGCGCTCTCCTGCACCGCCAGCTCCTCCAGCCATACATAGTCCCGCTTGTTACCGCGGGTAATGCTGTAGAGCAGCACCAGCCTGAGGGTCCCATCGTCATCACGATAGGAATACGCCGCGTACCCCTGATCCTCGTCGCGACCGTAGAGCGTCGCCTGGCGAAAAACCCGGTTGGCCCAGACGTTACTGCGTCCGCAATCGCGCCCGGAGCAGGTAAACAGCGTCCGCCCTTCCTCGCGGGCCAACACTTCGCGATAAAACTCGCTCACCCGGTCCAGTGATGAGTCCGGATCGATCTGCAACAATCGCCCGCTGCCCTCGACATCCAGACGCAACTGACGCTCCGCGCGGATTTCGTCATTCACTTCCCGCACCGGGCTGAGCAGCACGTGGTGGTTGGGCGCCTCGATGGACACGTCCGACTCCACCGTCGCCATCGGGAACGGCGGCAAACGCTCGGCCAAGGCCAGACCACTCGCAACCATGCCAAGCAGCGCAATGGCAATCCGGAAAACCAGCCCGCGACAACTCATGACTTGAGAAACGCCCTGATTGCGTCGGTCACCGGAGCCACATCGCCATCCAGGTGGCAGTGGTGTGAGCCCGGAACGGTGACGTCCTGAAGATTCCGGATCAGCTGCGACCGCTGCTGCCACTTTTCACGACCGCCCAGCAGTCCGGACTCGGCCCGGAGTAAAAGCGTCGGCGCCTCGATGGCTTGCAGGAACGCGTGTACCTGGGCCTCGTCCAGGCGACCGGGTGACGGAAAGCGCAGTCGCGCGTCCGTACGCCAGCGGAAACCGCCATCGACCTCTTCCAGATTGCGCGGGACCAGCAGGTGGGCGGCTTCATCGCTGAGCGGGCTCAACCCGCCGGCCCGCACCTTGGCGGCGTCCTCCAGGGTCCGGTAGGTCGCGGCCGCACCGGCGCCGCGCAGGCGCTTGCGAATAGCCTTGCGGAGCTGGCCGGGAGAATCCCCGGCCGCCTGGGACAGGGGGCCCAGACTGTCGATCATCACCAGCTTGTCGACTTTTTCAGGGAAACTGGCCGCCACGAGCGTACCGATGATACCGCCCAGGGAATGGCCGACAATCGCCACCGGACGCTCGAAATGATGATCGATCAGTTCCACCACATCCGCCGCATAGTCCAGCAGACTGTAATGTTCTCCGGGGCTGCGATGCTGGGAGTGGCCGTGGCCGGGCAGATCGATACCGTAAAAGGGGCCGATGTCGCCAAGCGCTGGCGCCACCCGGGTGAAGGTTGCGGCGTTGTCCAGCCAGCCATGCAGGCCAAGGATGGGGATTCCGCTGTCCGGCAATGCGACGTTGCCGTGCCAGGTCAGCCCCGCCAGTGTCAGGTGGCGCAATGGCCAGGCGGTTTCCTTGGGAGTATTCGCCGCCTGGCCCTCGCGGGCGGGCACGACGGTAGCAGGCTTGTTCATAGGCGTTGGCTGGCCGTTACATGGTGTGGGTCGGACGATCAGAGCCCAGCGCACCCGCCAGATAGGCCTCGATCTTGTTCTTGGCGCTCTCGTCGTCGCCATTGAACTGCACGCCGATGCCCGCGGCGCGGTTGCCCTGCGCCCCCTTGGGCGTAATCCAGACCACCTTGCCGGCGACGGGAATTTTCTCGGGTTCGTCCATCAGGTTGAGCAGCAGGAAGACTTCATCGCCCAGCTGGTATTGTTTCTGGGTGGGAATGAATAACCCGCCGTCCTTGATATAGGGCATGTAGGCGGCATACAGCACAGCCTTGTCCTTGATCGTCAATGTCAGAATGCCGCTGCGCGCGCCAAAACCTGGACCCATAAATCACCCTTTCGTTATTTTTCACCCGCGGCCGTAAAGCGCCCTGCGCCGGACAGGTTCCCGACCACGGATGCCAATCCTTGAATCTACAGCAATGTTAGCAGCCTGACAGCCTGTGACGAAGCCTTCAGGAAATAAATAAGGCGTCAGCCGGCGCGTCGACGTTTCCGGGGCATCAGCGCGAGCCACTGCAGCAACAGCCGCTCGATCTCCAGTTCCGGGTTGAGGTTGTAACTCAGCCCGGCACGGCTCTCGGTCAGTTGCGCCAGGATATCGTGCGCCCGGTGGGGTGGATTCTGTTGCGCCAGGAAGCCCAGTACGTCCGCCATCGCCGCATCCGTCGCCGCGCCGCCCACGCTGATCCGCGCCAGATCGGCCGCCCACCCGGCCATCAGGTCCAGGCTGTTTTCCAGACCCAGTTTTACAAACGGCTTGGCCGCGTCTTCGGGAGCCAATTTGAGCTTGAGAAACTGGCGAAAATCGGCCAGGCACTGGTCCACCGCGGCCACATAGCCCTCATCCAGGTAGCGGCGCGCCAGCAGCGGTGCTCCGCCGGAAAGTTGCAGCGCCCGCTCCATGGCTCGCTCGTCGGCTTCCACGGCCTCATCCCCGGCGACTGAGCGCACCAACCACTCGGCGGCGTCATCCATCGACGGGCCACCGAGCAACGTCGACTGGCAGCGCGAGCGAATGGTCGGTAGCAGCGGTTTTCCAGCCTGCTGTAGCAGGATCAGGGTCACATCGGGATTGGGCTCTTCCAGGGTCTTGAGCAGCGCATTGGCGGAGTTGATGTTCAACTGGTCAGCGCTGTCGAGAATGATCACCTTGTTGCGCGCCACCTGGGGCGACGCCACGGCGAAATCGCCCAACGCGCGCACCTGATCCACCTTGATCACCTTGGAGTCCTCGGGCCGGTAGGTGCGGATATCCGGATGCGAGCCCGCCGCCACCAGCTCGCACTGTTTGCAGTGGCCACAGGGCTTGGCGGCTTCACCACTGCCTTCGCAGACCAGGCGCCGAGCCAGCTCCTGGGCGAAAACGTCCTTGCCAATGCCGTTGCGACCCTCCAGCAGGATGGCGTGAGGCAGGCGCCCTTCCTGCCACCGCTGCACCAACCGGTGCCAACTGTCACTCAGCCACGGCAGACTGTCGATATCCGTGATCACGTTACCTCCGGGATGGCCTGTTCAAGTCCTGCGACGCAGCTGCCGAAGCAGGTTCCGCAGCCGGCGCCGATCCGCCCTGGTCAGCGGCGCCGGGCCATAATAGTGATTGTTGAGGGCGCGGGCAAAAGCCAGGTGCTGTCGGGCGCCATCCGGATGCCTGGCCGCCGCGGCCTGCGCCAGCGCCATGGGGGTCGATGACCGATCCGCCTCGACGCCGTGTCGGCGCAGTTGCCGCAGCCATTGCGCCATCAGGCGAGCTTCCGGCCGATAAACTCCGGGCCGGCGCTGGCGCCAGAGACTCCACAGTGCCGCCGCCAGCACAATCGTTCCCACCAGGCCCGCCGTCAGGTAGCCCAGGTCTTTCAACGACAGGTTGCCGGGCAGACGCGACATCAGGTTCATCTGGGTCTGGCCCTGGTAGCCCACCACCCAGCGCTGCCACTCGTAGTTGAGCAAATCCAGGCGCAATGACACCCACTGCACCAGCGCAATATCACCGTAGCGTTGCGGGCTGGTCCACTCGTTTTCCAGGAACGAACCTTCCTCGGCGACCGCCTCCCGCAGCCCGGATTCTATGCGCTGGGGAGATATGGCGGCCGTGGGATCGACCCGAAACCAGCCCCGCGACGGCGTCCAGGCCTCGACCCAGGCGTGGGCGTCGTACTGGCGGACGATCAGATAGTCACCGTCCGCACCCGGACTGCCGCCCTGGTATCCCACGACGATCCGCGCCGGAATGCCGGCTGACCGCAACAGGAAGGCCGTGGCGCTGGCGTAATGGGCGCAGAATCCTCGCTTGGCAGCAAACAGCAGGCTATCGACGCTATCGTCCGGCATTTCCGGCGGTCGCAGGGTGTAGAAATAAGCCTGATTCCGGAAACGCTGGAGAATCGCCTGGATCAGCGCGCTGTCGTCCGCGTAGTCGGCTCGCAATTGCGCAGCCAGCTCGCGGGCCCTCGGATTGCCGGCGGCCGGCAGGTGCAGGTAACGCTGCTCGTCGCGACGCGAGAGGGCCTGGATCAGCTCGCCACCATCTTCGGGATCCAGGGCCAGACGATAGCGGATACTGGTGTCCGCCGGACGACGGAACCGGAACAGGCCGTCAGCCGTGGGCTCGATGTTGGTCGACACCGCCCGGGAGTCGTCCAATGCAAAGGCCCAGCGCTGGTAGGTGGGCTCCATCAGCACATCGTACTGACCGGACTGAAGCGGTCCGACACCGCCATCGGACAGGACCCGCCCCGCCCGCCGACGCGGCTGCACCTGCCAGGGCTCCCAGCGCCCGTCGACGAAGTGGTCCAGGATCAGGCCGCGCCAGTAACGCTCCCGGTGCGGCGGCAGGCCATCGGCAAACGTCACCCGGAAAGCCCGCTCGCTGCTCTGGGCCAGGTCCGATATGGAACCCGGCTCCATGGTGTCGGAAATGCCGGTGCGCGCCTGATTCGAAACCAGCGGCACGCTCCAAAGGGGCGACATCCGGGGAAAGAAGATGAACAGGATCACGACCACTGGCAGGGTTTTAAGCAGCAAACCGCCCAGGCGCTTCCATCCGGCTACCGGTGCATTGGGAGCCTCCGGCGCGTTCAGCACCTGCAGACCAACCAGCAGGATGAGGATGCCGGCGAGATTGAGCAGGGTCCACAGAATGCCCTGCTGGAACAGGAAATTGACCGCCGCCAGGTAGCACAGGATGAAGAACAGCACGTAATAGTCCCGCGCGGTGCGCGTTTCCAGCCACTTCAGCCCGACGGCAAGCACGAAGAACGAGGCGGCGGTTTCGACCGTAAAGCGCCCCTGCACCGTCGCCACGTAGACGCCGATCAACCCCAGCATGACCACCGTCCCCCAGAGTTTCCCCGGCAGCGCCACACGCCCCTGCTGGGCCAGCCAGCGCCAACCGGCCAGCACCAGGCAGGCGGCCGTCAGCCAGATCGGCAGCCGGTCCCACTGGGGTGCCAGCAGGACCACGAAGGCGCCCAGCAGCCAGATCAGCGCGCGCGCCGGCAGTGTCGTTGTGGCGGTCTCGTTCATGCGGCGCTCGCCCCCTCCGGCGCGGTGTCGAATCCGAATCGCCCCAACGTGCGCAGGCAACGTTGGCGGTGCAGCGGTCCGCTGTCCGGCTCAATGGTCTGTCCCGGAAGCACCAGCCCAAAGGGCTGGCGATCATGGGAACGGGACTCCACCAGTGCCGCCAGGTAGCTGAGTCGCAGCTCGCGGTCGGCGCCCGGAAACTGGTCGTAGTCCAGCCATTGCGGGTCCCGGTGCTCCCCCTCCCACTCGGCAATGACCATTTCACCCGTGCGAGCGTAGCGCTTCCAGAGGACCCGCTGGCTCAGATCGCCCTGTCGCCAGGGGCGGATGTTGGCGTCGACCATGTCTGTCGTCTGGTTATCGCGGCGGGATGTCTCACCGCCGGCATCACCGCCGGGCTCGTAAGGGGGCATGACCGGCTTGGGATAGACCACCCCCTGCCCCTGCGGCCGCATCCAGGACCAGGCCGTCAGCAGACCGAAGGGGAAACGGGTATCCACCCGGATATCGGCCATTTGCACCGGTCCGCGGCGCAGACCGGTGGTCGCCAGTTCGACCTCGCTGATGGCGCCGGCATCCACATGGATGGTGTGCGCGTCGTGCTGTTCCGGTGCCAGGCGAATGGCGAACGCCGCCTGCTTTGCCGTCGCGCGCAAGCGAAACGCGATAGGCTCGCCGGGAAATCCTTCCCCCGCCTCAACCAGGGCGAGATGCAGTCCGGACAGGTTGCTGTGGGTCTGATGCATGGCGGCGACAAACAGCGCGCCGAGAATGAACGTCAGCAGGTAGATCAGGCTGTTTTGATAGTTGATACCGGTCAGCAGCATCACCACCAGCAGGATACCGAACACCACCCCGGCACCCGAAGGCAGGATAAAGATGTTCTTCTGGGTGAACTGCTGATCGTCAGAGCGGGGAATGCGGCGGTCGATCCAGCGCCGCCAGCGTTGCCTGAATCTGCCGATGATCATCCTTTGCGTCTCAAATCTTTACGTCTCAAATAAGGGCCCGATCGATACGAGCTGGTCACATTTTCAGCACAACGCGCTTGAAAACCCGTTCGCGACTTCAAATACTTTACCAGAGGACACGCTCTTTCTCCCTCACAGGAGCACACGATGACCCCACAACAACGCCTGGCAGCCGCAATGGCCGCCGTCATGACCGCTCCAGCCTGGGCCGGTGTCGAGTCCATGACGTCGCAGGAGATGGTCGATACCTACATCGAGGACTCCGCCATCATCGTGGTGCCCCGGGCCCGCCAGAAAGCCGAAGCGGAACGGCAGCGGATTATCCGCTCGCTGACCATTTCACCGGGCGAGCCGGTCATCGAGGAGTCCGAGGAACAGGCCTACGCCTATATCCTGCGCCGTGGGCAGTACGACCGGCAGTCGGACAACCTGCGTCAGGCCGAGTCTGAAGCGTTGCGACAGTTCCTGCTGTTGCCGATCGAGGAAGCCGAACGTACCCAGCCGGTGGCCCATTTCACACCCGTCATCCCGCCGGTGATCTACGGTCGGCAGGTGGAGATTCCCGACGAGCCGTTCAACCAGACCTTCCTGAACGACCAGTTAAGCATCGGTTTCGACGGCGAGAACGTTAATTTCTCCATTGGTAATCCGCCGGGTATCGACCAGATCCAGGTGCCCTACGCCATCGACGAAGGCCCCGTTCAGCTGACGCCACGACCGGGCGGAGGGTTCGATCTCTCGATCGCGGTGCCCGATCCGCAATAACCTTTTGTGCCCGCATTTATGCCTTTCTTCCCGCATTCGCGCCATTCCGCCAGCATCCAGGCTGTATCCCCTTCCCTTATGGATTGAATCAACGTTTGATAGCCCCACGAAAAACGCCCCGCGATGCGGGGCGTTTTCGGTTTCAGACCGAAGGTCGGATCAGTGACCGTAAACCTTCATGTTGGTCTGGGTGACCGCCAGGTTGTCCATCGCGATGGTCCCGATGTTGGTGCCACCGATCAGGGTCTCGCCGATGCTGATATCGGCCACAAACTCGGGAATGCCGATTTCCAGCGCCTCGCCACTGGCCGCTCCAGCCACGCCGGTGGCCTTGCCGACAGTCATCTGGGCCACCGCGAAGGTGCCGGCCAGCGGACTGGTCGATGTGCCCGGAGAGTCAGCGTAGGTCGCACCGAAGGTGTTGGCGCCAGTGACCGTCAGGTCACGGATGCCCACACCCAGGAAGTCAACATCCATATCCATGTCGGTGATGTTGAACGCCACGTCGGTAATCAGCGTGTCGGTGGCCGTGTCGACGCGCAGGTCGAGCTGTGCCAGCAGACCGGTGATGCCAATGTTGGAGGCCAGCAGCGTGCTGTTCTGGTCCGCGTCGGAGGCCGCCGCGTTCAGTGACGCTGACTCGATGCCGATGGCGAAGTCGATCGGATCGCCGCTGACGCTGCCCACATGAATAAAGGCGTCGCCGTCGGCTTCCACGTCGATGTCGATCTTCAGGTCATCAAGGAGACCGTCGACGCCATTGACGTTGCCGTTGGCGTCGGTGGTGATGGCACCGCCACCGATGTGTACGCCGTTGACCGCGAAGGTCCCTTCATCCGTGTAGGTGAAGGCGCCCACATCGACCTTGGTTTCCAGCTCGATGGTCACACCGGCCTGACCGGTGACGTTGCCCATGGCGCCGTCGTCCAGGGCTTTCAGCTCCGCCTGGGCGGCGAACGGCGCGGCGGCAACGGCGGTTGCCAGTGCGAGTTTCTTCAGGCCTTTCATATGTTTCTCCTTAACGGAAAATTGTTGTTGTTCCAATGCGGATTGTTGTCTTTTGTTTCCGCACGGTCCCAGATTAGAGGCCCGCTCCTGGTCATTCCGTGACCACCTTCACACCGATCGATAATCATATTGTCGAACACTTAGATGAGATGGAATCTGCGACCTACGGCACCCTTTCGAGTGGCTATCTTCGAGTAACTCTTCCGGTGTGATAAAAGCTGCCGCGGAAGGCGATGGGAAGGTCGCAGACAGGCCGACGAACGCAACGAGGAGGTAAACGTTAGTCGCCTTCGACGAAGGAAACCTCGTCCCTGGCCTTGAGTTCGATATTGAAAATCGATGGCGCTGATTCGACGATCAGGGGCTCACCGAAACGCGCCTTGCCCGACTCCAGCGTGTAAGGTGTGACCTGGGCCAGCGTGGGTCCGAAGATATGCTCCATCTCGGCCACCAACACATGGTCAGCCTCCCCTTCGGCGTTCGGGTTCTCCGCCACGTACACCAGGCAGGTGGCACCAATGCTGCCTTTCTTGACCAGCACCCGCAGGCTGCGGCGCATCACCTCCACCGCTACGTTGGGTGGCATTTTTTCGATTCCGGATATGCGGATGGTGCGGTAGGCGCTCTTGCGATCCGCCACCACCGCGAAAGCCTTGACCGGCTCACCGGCCGAGAGGCGCTCCCCGGCATCGCCCATGGCCCTGTGGTACATCTCGGCGAACTGCTCCTGGGCAAAGGCCTTGACGTCCTGGTCGGTAAACGTCGACGGCTCGGCAGCGGCGGCCACCCAGCCGGAAGCCAGCATCCAGGTGATCAGAAAAAACCCGCGAAAACCGGTACAGCGATCGTGAAACCTTGCCATGATGAACTCCTGAGTTGTTGTTATGAGTGTCACCCTGCAACGACGTTTGCGGTATCATGCGCTTCGCGACGCCCCGCAAACTCAAGCTTTACAGGTTCAGCGTGTCATCTTCCCCAAAAGCATTTTCCATTTCTGCCAAACACGCGGCACTTTGGGTGACTCATCTTTCCACCCAACCCGGCTTCTGCTTCCTCCCCCGCCCCGATGGCTCCGCGTTCCTGTCCGCCTGGCCGGAAAGTCAATGGTTCCTGCCACGGGCCACGGAAGACTGGGAAGCGGTATGCCAGGCCTTGCGCCAAGCCGAGCGCGACCTTACGGCCAACCTGGATCCTTCACGCGACGACACTGGTGAGGTTTTCTCCGGCGGTCTGATCGGCTGCCTCCATTACGAAGCCGGCCGCCACACCGTGCCCGGCTTTCAGGCCACGCGCCACGGTGCATCGACGGGTGATGCCGGCTGGGTCGGCCTGTTCACCTGGGCCCTGGAACTGCCGGCGCAGGACGGCGAACCGGCGCTGCTGAGAAGACTGCCCTGCTGCTCGGCGGAAACCACCGAGCGCCTGAACGCCATCGTCAATGGCCCGCCCCCACAGGCGCCCGGCAGCCACGCCTTCCGGATGACATCGACTTTCCAGCCTGTCCAGACCCGCCCGGCGGTCATGGCCAGCGTCCGCCGCATCCTGGACTACATCCAGGCGGGCGACTGTTACCAGGTGAACCTGTCCCAGCAGTTCGAAGGGCGATACGAGGGCGCGCCCTTCGCCGCTTTCGAGTCGCTGCGCGAGGCCATTCCGGTCCCCCATGCCGGCTATGTCGATGCCGGTCCCTGGCAGGTGCTGAGTATCTCGCCGGAACGCTATCTGCGCATCGACGGCGCGCGGGTGGAAAGCAAACCGATCAAGGGCACCCGGGCGCGGGGCGATGATCCCGCAGAAGATACCCGTCTGCGCGAGGAGCTGGTCAACAGCCTCAAGGACCGGGCGGAAAACCTGATGATCGTCGACCTGATCCGCAACGACCTGTCCCACTTCTGCCGTCCCTATTCCGTGCGCGTGCCGCAGCTGTTCGACGTGGAGAGCTACCGCAACGTGCATCAACTGGTGAGCACCGTGACCGGGGAGCTGAAGGACGATGTCCTGAGGATCGACGCCCTGCTGTCGGCGTTTCCGGGCGGCTCGATCACCGGGGCGCCCAAGCGTCGCGCCATGGAGATCATCGATGAACTCGAGCCCCATGAGCGGGGTCCATACTGCGGCAGCGTTTTTGCCCTGTCGGCGGGGGGCGTGCTGGAGTCGAATATCGCCATCCGTACACTGATGACCGATGCCGGGGGGCGCATTCGCTGTTGGGGAGGTGGCGGCATCGTGGCCGATTCCGACCCGGGCGCCGAATACGCGGAGTCGGTGACCAAGGTCCAGCGCCTGATGAAGACGCTGGACTCGTTATAACGCCTGTTTTCTCAGTGGCGATCGCTGTTCAGTGGCGTTCGCTCAGCTCCAGGAACTTGGTGCGCAGGTCGTCGTAGTTGTGCACCGCCGGGAACTGCGGAAACTCGTCGATCACGTTCTGCGGAGCGTGGAACAGGATGCCCGCCTCCGCCTGCTTGAGCATGGTGGTGTCATTGTAGGAGTCGCCGGCCGCGATAACCCGGTAGTTCAGCAACTGGAAGGCCCGCACGGACTGGCGCTTGGGATCTTTCTGGCGCAGCAGGTAATCGGTGATACGGCCGTCTTCGTTAACTTCCAGCTTGTGGCACAACAGTGTCGGGTGCCCCAGTTTGGCCATCAGCGGCATGGCGAATTCATAGAAGGTGTCAGACAGGATTACCACCTGGAATCGCTCTCGCAGCCAGTCGATGAACTCGCGCGCGCCCTCCAGCGGCTCCAGCGTATCGATCACCGCCTGGATCTCCGGCAGGCCGTAGCCGTGCTCGTCCAGCAGGCGCAGGCGCTGCTGCATCAGCACGTCGTAGTCGGGAATGTCCCGTGTGGTCGCCTTCAGTTCTTCAATTCCGGTTTTCTCGGCAAAGGCGATCCAGATTTCGGGAATAAGCACCCCTTCGAGATCAAGGCAGGCAAGTTCCACAAGACACTCCTAACGTTGGCGGCCCGGGGGCCATGAATCATGGTTTCGAATCACCGGTGCTTCGCCCGGGGCATAAACAACAGCCTTCCGCCGCGGTACCGGCGCGCCCTATCATATGAAAAAGTGATGCTGATTGCACCGAAGATATAACCTTATGAAAGCTGGTTACTTTTGATTGAGGGTCCCGGGTGGTATTTTCTGTTCACCATTTCAGAAACGATGAACATGATGGAATCCATAAAAGAACTGAATGAGAGACTGAACGACCAATCACCGCGTTCCATCCTCAAGCACGCGCTGGGTAGCTACGATTCCATCGCAGTATCCTTCAGCGGCGCGGAGGATGTCGTCCTGATCGAGCTGGCCCACAAACTGACCGATAACCTCAAGGTTTTCACCCTCGATACCGGTCGTTTGCACGCCGAAACCTACGCCTTCATCGAGAAGGTGCGCAAGCACTACAACATCGATATCGAGATCCTGTTCCCGGACGCCGCCGAAGTCCAGGAGCTGGTTTCGAAGAAAGGCCTGTTCAGCTTCTACGAGGATGGCCACAAGGAATGCTGCGGCATCCGCAAGGTCAATCCGCTGCGGCGCAAGCTCGCCACCGTGGACGCCTGGATTACCGGCCAGCGCAAGGACCAGAGTCCCGGCACCCGCAACGATGTGCCCGTCGTGCAGGTGGACGATGCCTTCTCCACGCCGGAAAAACAGCTGATCAAGTTCAATCCGCTGGCCAACTGGTCGTCCAAGGACGTGTGGGACTACATCCGCATGACGGAGGCGCCCTACAACGAACTGCATGAGAAAGGCTTTATCAGCATTGGTTGCCAACCCTGCACCCGCCCGGTCCTGCCGGGCCAGCACGAGCGCGAGGGCCGCTGGTGGTGGGAGGAAGCCACCCACAAGGAGTGCGGCCTGCACGCCGGCAACCTGATCGCCAGCGCCAAATAATCCGGGCGCCGAAGGCATAAACACAAACGGGACCCGAGGGTCCCGTTTCTTTTTTGGGTTTGCCGTCAGTGTGTCGGCAGCTCGATGTCCTGGAACAGCGCCTCGATATCGGCGCGACTTGACTGGTGCGTGGCGGCATCGACCCGTTCGGGGGTCAGGTGCGGCGCAAATCGCTGGATGAACTCGTACATGTAGCCCCGCAGGAAGGTGCCCTTGCGGAAACCGATCTTGGTCACGCTGGGCGCGAACAGGTCCCGGGCGTCCAGCGCCACCAGGTCGCTGTCGGTGCGCTCGTCGTAGGCCATGCTGGCGATGATCCCCACACCCAAGCCCAGGCGCACATAAGTCTTGATAACGTCCGCATCCGCCGCCGTGAACACCACCTTGGGTGTCAGGCCCTTGCCCTGGAAGGCCTCGTCCAGCCGCGAGCGGCCGGTGAAGCCGAACACGTAGGTCACCAGCGGGTACTCCGCAACCGCTTCCAGCGTCAGCGGCTGGCAGCGGGTCAGCGGATGATCCCGGGGCACGATGATACTGCGGTTCCAGCGGTAGCACGGCATCATGATCAGATCGTTGAACAGCTCCAGCGCCTCCGTGGCGATGGCGAAATCCACCGCACCGTTGGCCGCCATTTCCGAGATCTGCATGGGCGTGCCCTGGTGCATATGCAGAGACACTTCAGGATACGCCTCGATAAACCCGCTGATAATGGGTGGCAAGGCATAACGCGCCTGGGTGTGGGTGGTGGCGATGCTCAGGTCGCCCTTGCGCTGATTGCTGAATTCCTGGGCGATCTTCTTGATGCCCTCCACCCGTCGCAGGATCTCGCCGGCCTCGCGGATAATGGTTTCCCCGCCGGGGGTAATCCGGGTGAGGTGTTTGCCACTGCGGGCGAACACTTCGACGCCCAGCTCGTCTTCCAGCAGTCGGATCTGCTTGGAAATACCGGGTTGCGAGGTGAACAGGCTCTGCGCTGTCGCGGACACATTCAAATCGTGATGCGCCACCTCCCAGATGTAGCGCAGCTGCTGTAATTTCATTGACCCTTTCGCTCCATCGTCTTTCTTATTCGAATAAAAATATAAGTAGAAATTCTTTTTAAGAATAGATCCAAAGGTCTACAGTTGGAAACCCTGTAGGAACAATTGGTTCTGGACGCTCTTGTCTTCGTTGTTGCTTCCGGTCTGCGAAGGTCCACGGTTTTCAGTGTAGATCATAATTTATGGATATCGTCTTCTATATTCTCGCCGGTGCTGGCGTCGGCCTCGCCGTCGGCCTGACCGGCGTCGGTGGTGGCTCGCTGATGACGCCGCTGCTGCTGATGTTCGGCTTTCCGCCGCACGTCGCCATCGGCACTGACCTGATCTACGCCGCGATCACCAAGGGCACCGGCGTGTTCGCCCATCATCGTCAGAAAACCATCGAATGGCCCATCGTGCGCCGCCTGCTGCTGGGCTGCGTGCCGGCGTCGCTGGGCGCGATCGTGCTGCTGTCGTTCTTCTTCACCGACCCGGACGAATACCGCAACCTGCTGGTCTCCACCCTGGGCACCATGCTGATCCTCACATCGGTGGTCCTGATCTTCCGCCCCTGGATCCTGCGACACCGTGGCGACGATAGTGACGCCTCTTTCCTGGTGCGCCACCGCAACGGACTGACGGTCATCGCCGGTGTTTTCCTGGGTGCGGCCGTCACCCTGTCGTCGGTGGGCGCCGGTGCCTTCGGCACCGCCATTCTGATGCTGCTGTACCCGCACCTTACGGGCGTGCGTATCGTCGGCACCGACCTGGCCTATGCCGTGCCGCTGACATTCATCGCCGGCATGGGCCACTGGCACCTGGGCAACATCGACTGGCAACTGCTTGGCGCCCTGCTGATCGGCTCGATTCCGGCGATCCAACTCGGCACACGGCTGGCCCGCAAGCTGCCGAACCGGGTGCTGCAATCCACCCTGGCCACCATCCTGTTGGCCATCGGCCTGAAGTACACCTTCTTCTGATCCGGATAACCGGGCGCGCCTCGCTCCCGCTCGGCGTTCCGGTCCAGGCTCCATTGCAACGCCTTGACTTCCCAGCGGTAACACCGACAATCGGATAGGCAGTCCGGGGATCGACAGGCCATCCCCGAGCCATTCCGAACGGACCGGACCCGCGACCCAGATGCTGCTGACCACGAAATTCCTGCGCCCTGCAAGCGACCGTAACGCCGTCCCCCGGGAACGGCTGCTGCGCACCTTGCAGAGCCGCGCGGGCAAACGGCTCAACCTGATTATCGGGCCCGCCGGCTACGGCAAGACGACGCTGGCGAACCAGTGGTGCACCCAACAAACCGGCGCGGTGGGCTGGCTCTCCCTGGATGCCAACGACGATGAGCCCAGGCGCTTCTGGCAGTATATGGCCGGGGCCCTGAGCCATGCCGGACTGGCTGACCTTGATGACTGCCAGTCATTGTTCAGCCAGGCCGATACCCACGACTTCGAGGGGGCCATCTCCGGCCTCATCAATCACCTCGTTGCCCATACCCGTGAGGGCGTCAGCCTGGTTCTCGACGACTACCACCAGATTCAGTCGCCGGTCATCCATCGTCAGCTCACCTATTTCATCGACTACCTGCCGCCGGGCATGGACCTGGTCATCGTGTCCCGTTCCGAGCCTGAACTGCCCGTAGCGCGCTGGCGCGTGCGCCAGTGGGCCGACACCATCGAGCCTCAGTTACTCGCCTTCTCGGAGGATGAAGCGCGACGCTTCCTGAGCGAGTTCATGGCCCTGGAACTCGACCCCGCCGAGAGCCGCCGGATCTGGCAGAACGCCGAAGGCTGGGTGGCCGCCATGCAGCTCAGCGCCATCGCCGCAGGCACAGCGTCGCAGGCCCCGAGGGAAACCATCGGCCGCCCCCCGTCGTCCAGCCGTGAGCTGAACGAATACATCATTGGCGAGATCCTCAACCAGCAGCCGGCGGAAGTACGCGACTTCCTGCTGGACACCGCCTGCTGCCTGCGCCTGAACGCCTCGCTCTGTAACCACGTACGCCAGGCAACGGACAGTCAATCGCTGCTGGAACGACTGAGCCGCAGCAACCTGTTCCTGGTGCCGCTGGACAGCCGCGACCAGTGGTTCCGCTACCACGACCTGTTTCGTGAGGCGCTGTTCACCCGCCTGCAGCAGACCGCCCCCGAGCGAATCGAGCCCCTCCAGGCACGGGCGATCGACTGGCTGCTCGACAACGACGACATCCAGGAAGCCATCGCCCAACTGGTACAGCGCCGCGACTGGCCCTGGCTGGAACGGGTCCTGGCGGAGCACGGCAACCACCTGATCCACGGAGGCTTCCACCTGCCGGTGCTGGAATGGCTGGACAAGCTGCCCAGCGGGGCCGTCGAGGCGAACCCGCGGCTGTCAATGCTGCAGATCTGGGGGCATTTCTTCGCCAACCGGCTCGATGCCATCGAGCCGCGCCTGGAGCAACTGGAAAACCGGCTCGACCGGCGCGTCGCCGACGCCCACCCCGATGCCGAAGGCGCCCTGGGCCTGCACAGCGAGATTGCGCTGATCCGCGGCCACCTGGCCCGTACACGCGCCGACCACGACAGCGCCGCCGATCTGACCCGCCAGGTCCTGCGAGACATCGACCATACCCAGATTCCCCTGAAATCCGTCACCTATTACGGCATCGGGCTGGACTGTTTCGGCCGCGGCGATCTACCGGCGGCCGAAGACGCGCTGGCGTCGGCGGTGTCGTATGGTCAGCTAGAGCGCAAGGCTTCGACGGTCCTCTCCAGCGGCGGCCTGCTGGCCTGGATCCGTTTCCATCGCGGCCACATCGACCTGGCGCTGGAAAGCTGTCGCGCGGTCCGCCGCTGGATCGACCAGCACTACACCGATCCCCGCCAGCCGACGCTGATCTCCTGCTGGCAGAACTGCGCACTGATCGAGATCCATCGCGAACGCGGCGAGCTGGAACATGCCGAGGGCTACCTCAAACCGCTGTTGTCGCACCTGGAGACCGGCACCGAACCGGGTCAGCACATCATCATCCAGTATGCCCGCGCCCGGCTGGCGTTTACCCGGGGCGACTTTGCCGGCGCCCTCACCGCCCTCGATGACGCCCGGAACATGCTGGCCCAGCGCGGCGATCGCATCCTTTTCGAACCACCCAACCTCGAAGCCATGACCGCCCGCGCGCAACTCGGCCTGAGCGAACTGGACGCTGCCCAGCGCTGGCTCGAACGTCGTGATGCGGGGCGTTACCGCAACCCGCTCAATGCCGAGCAGGACAACATGACCGCCGCCCGGGTACTGATCGCGCTCGGCCGCCCGGCGGAGGCCCTGCCCCTGCTCGCGCCCCTGCGCCTGTCCACCGAGCAGGGGCAGCACCACAAGCACCTGATTGAGGTGCTGACGATCTATGCCGACGCCCTGGCGGCCGAAGACAAGATGGCGGAGGCCAGCGCGATGCTGGCCGAAGCCCTGCGCCGCGCTGCGCGCCAGGGCCTGTACCGGCTATTCGTGGAAGAAAGCGCCCGCATCCGTCGCATGATCCGCGCCCTGGATCCCGACACGATGCCAGGAAATTTCCTGTCAGGGCTTCAGGCGTTGCTGGACGCGAGCGATGCGCCCGCGTCAGAGCCGTCCATACGCTCGGCGCCGCAACCCGGGCTGGTGGAGCCGCTCAGTTCACGGGAGATCGAAGTGCTCGGATTGATCAACGAAGGGCTGGCCAACAAGGACATAGCACAGCGGATGCAGGTGGCCAATGCCACCGTGAAAGCACACATCCGCAATCTCTACAGCAAGCTGCAGGTGAAAAGCCGCACCGAAGCCCTGGCCCGGGCACGCCAACTGGCGCTGCTGCAATAACCTGCGATCCTGTGAGCATCGTCACAGTTTTCGCCCATTAATCCGCAGCACTACGCCCTTTGGACGATCCCTCTACGCCATGCCCGCCATAGAATGGCCCTGTCGGTGAGGGCAACCTCACGACGGAATCTGAAACTTCAGGCCTTTGGATTCCATGTTTCGTGTTGCTTTAACCCCGGGGCATCTGACCCTGTTTTCGGAAGGCGTTCTCCACATCGGATGAACGCCTTTTTTTGTGCCGCTTTATCGCTCCCGCGGCCAATTACACCTTCAGGGCGAAATAACACGGCGGAACGGAGGCAATGCATCGAGCAGAAGCTGGCCGTAACGCCGGGTGACGATGCGCCGATCGAGAATGGTGATGCGCCCCTTGTCCGCTTCGGTCCGCAATAACCGGCCGGCCGCCTGGACCAGGCGAATCGAGGCGTCAGGCACCGTGATTTCCATGAACGGATTGCCGCCGCGGGCGGTAACCCACTCCGCCAGGCTGGCATCGATGGGGTCATCGGGTACCGAGAACGGCAGACGGGTGATCACCACGTGCTGCAGGTAATCGCCGGGAAGATCGATCCCTTCGGCGAAGCTGGCCACACCAAACAGCACACTGGGCTTGCCGGCATCGATCCGCTCGCGGTGGTGGCGCAGCACTTCGCCCTTGGCCATGTCGTCCTGGGTGGTGATCAGTTCCGGCCACTCCGGTGACAATTTGTCCCGCACGGCATTCATCTGACGGCGGGAGGTGAACAGCACCAGGGTGGCAGAGCCGTCCCGCCAGAGCTCGGGCAGGCGCTCCACCAGGGCGCCGGTGAAGGCATCCGCGTCGGTGGGCAGCGCGCTCATCGAAGGTACTTCAACGGTGGCCATGTCGGCGTAACGGAACGCACTGGGCACCACCAGGTACTGGCTCGCTTCCGGCAGGCCGGCACGGCTACGCAGACGGTCAAACTTGCCCAGGGCGGTGAGCGTCGCGCTGGTCAGGATCACACCGTGGGCACGGGACCAGAGGCGCCCGTAGAGCAGATGGTCGGCCAGCACCGGGCTGGAGTAAAAGGTGATGTCCTCGGAATGCTCGAACCGCTGGCGAATGGCCCAGCGCGCCGGCGGCGGCCCCTTCTCCTGGCGCTCGGCCTGCCAGGCCGACCACAGCCGGTGCTGATCCTCCGCGCGGCTGTGCAGGGAGCCGGCCACCGGGAACCAGGCCTCGGCGGTCTGACGATCCACGTCGTGCTCGCGTTTGTCGTCGAACGCCTTTTGCATCTCGTCGACCAGCACACCCAACTGGCGGGTCAACAGCGCACACGCCGCCCCTCCCTCAACCGCAGCCTTGGCCATATCCTCGGGCAGCTCGCCATCGGGATAGCGCCACTGGGCCACGTTGCGCTCGTCCTCGAAGGTCCAGTCGATGGTTTTCTCGGCCAGATCATAAACCTGGGTCAGCACGTTATCGTAATCCCGCGAGGCTTCACTGATCCGGTCCAACGTCTTGGAGGCGAGTGTGTTGGCGCCCAGGTGCGGCTTCATTTTCACGATGACCTGGGACAGCTGCTTCAGCCAGCTGCGGGTGCTGTTCAGTCCGACGGACGCGGCGAAGTGATTGAGCGCCTTGTCCGGCAGGTGATGGGCCTCATCGAAGATGAACACCGCATCCTCCGGTTTGGGCAGAATGGCGCCTCCCCCGAGGGCCAGGTCCGCCAGTACCAGGTCGTGGTTGGCAACAATCACATCGGCGTCGTCGATCCCCTTACGGGCCTCGAAGAAGGCGCAGGAATCGAAGTAGCTGCAGTGGCGGTTGGTGCACTGGCGATGATCGGTGGTGACCTGGCGCCAGAGGTCGTCGTCGATCTGCTGCGGCCAGTGGTCCCGGTCACCATCCCACTCACGGGAGGCGTAGCGCCCGAGCATGTCCTCGAAGAACTCCCGGCTGCCGGGCTCGTCCGCCGGTTCCCGCTCCAGCAGGAACAGCGGCATGGTGTCGCTGTCCTTGACGCCTTCATCGTGCAGGCGACCTTCCAGCCGCGACATGCACAGGTAGCGACCGCGGCCCTTGGCCAGGCTCCAGCTGAAATCAATGCTGGTGTGCTTGCGCAGGTCCGGCAGATCCTTTTGCACGATCTGGTCCTGCAACGCCACGGTGGCCGTGGAAATCACCAGTTTCTTGTCGAGGGCCTTGGCCATGGGGATGGCCGCCAGCAGGTAAGCCAGGGTCTTGCCGGTACCGGTACCCGCTTCCACCACGCAGGAAGAAGCCGGCGAGGTACGTTCGCCATCGTTCTCGGTAATGCTCCCCAGGTAACGGGCAATTTCGGCGATCATCAGCCGCTGGCCGTAACGGGCCTTGATGGACTTGCCTTCGAGAAGATCGCGGTAACCTTGCTGGATGCGCTGTTTAACGTCGTCGGATAAAGCCATCAGCGCGGACTGACCCAATCACGGACCACGCCGACGCGGAAGGTCTCACCGTAAGCACTGAGCACCACGCCGTCGGAGGTGATCGCCTCCACCCGGATGCCGGAAAAGGAATCCCCGGGGCGCAGGTAATTGTCGTTGATCATGACCCGACGAGCGGCCGGATCGGAAGCATAGATATGACTGCTGAAGCGCAGGTCAGGAATCTTGCGCTGGAATGACAAGGGTTTCTCCACCAGGTGTTCGACGGGCGGACCGTCGGCAAAATCAAAGGTCGGGGCCTGCTCAAAGGCGTCCCCTTCGGATTCGGAAACCGCCGCCCGGTTCGGCACGATAAGCGTCGCCCGGCGGGTTGCCGGAACCGCCTCATCGGCTTCGGGGTAGACGTCTTCGGCGTAGTTCGTTGCCGGTCCCGGCTGGGGATCGGCCGGCGCAACGGTCTCCGCCACCGGTTCCGGCGCGGGCGCGGGTTCAGCCGGCTTATCGGACGCCGTCCTTTCCGGAGACGGCGTGGGTGGCGACTCAGACGCTACCTCGGCCGGTGTGGGCTGGGTCACCGGTGTCGATGCCGCCGGCTGGTCGGCATGGCGCCCGCTGCCCGGCCAGAAAACCGCCGCCAGTACGGCTGCGTTGACCAGCAGGGCCAGGGCCACCCACACGCCCACCGGAATGCGGCGGCGTCTGGGTTTGTGGATCATCTGCACCGACTGGGCCAGGTCGGGCACCCGCCCCTGCTGTCGGTCGCTCTCCGATTTGCGCAACGCGTCGAGGATATAGGACATAGCGTCACTTCACCTCGGCGGTCTGTCGTCGCGCCGGCGACAGGCGCGGGATGGACGGATACAGGTCGGAGTTCATCTGGATCAGGGTCTTGGCGCCGGCGATGCCGTCCGGGATCAGCCCCTTGAGCGACTGGTACCAGACGATCTGGTCGTGCAGGCTGGCGGCCATCAACTCATCCTGGCGCGACACATTGCTTTCCAGGGTACTGATCAGTTCCATCAGCTTTGAGCTCAACCAGGCTTCGGGGCTGACCGCCTCCTGAGCCGGCACCAGAGGCGATTCGTAGGGCGGCAACCGCCAGACCAGGGAGTAATCACCCAGCCAGTAACGGTCGACCCGTTCCGACGACATACGCAGCGTCTCCTCACCTATGACCAGGCTGGCCTGCCCGCCATCCAGCGATATCAGGGTGGCGAAACGGGCGCGCCCCTTGTCGTCGAACAGCCGCAACACAACCGGCCGATTCAACTGACGGATGCTGCGCCAGTTACCCTGGCGGTGCAGGCAGCGCAGGCCGACGGTTTCGGCAAAATCGCAGGCATAGGGATAGGACGCCGATTTGTAGTCAAACCCCCAACGGGAGAAAAGTTCACGATAGGCCGTAGTCTGATCGGCGCCCCCGTTTTCCATCAGCGACAGCCAGTTGGCAGGCACAGTGTCATCCTGAACCGCCGTCTCATTCGCCGCAGCAAAGGGCTGGTCGCCTGACTCCGCGGTCGGTTCGATATCCGTGGTTGCTTCATCAGGTTCCGGACCGGGCTCGGTCTGGCTGATTTCCGGGGCCGGCGGCGTTTCCGGCTCATTTTCGGCCTCGCGCTGAACCTCGCCGCTTTTGGCGACCGGTTCCGCCCCGGGGCTCAGCGGGTCGACCAGGTGCCAGCCGAGAAAGATCGCCAGCATCAGGACCATGGCGGCAAAGGCCGCATAACCCAGCTTTACCCGCCGCCGGGTTCTGCCACCGCGCTGCTTGCCCAACACCTCACGCGCCGCCTGTGCGATGTGGTCACGCCCCACGTGGTGGGTTCCCTCGGAATAGGCCCCCAGCAACGCCCGGTCGCAGATCAGGTTGATCACCCGTGGAATACCGCCGCTGAGCCGGTACAGCTGATTCATTCGCGGCAAGGTAAAGAACTCGCTGCGCTGTCCGGCTACGCTGAGGCGATAACGCAGGTAGGCGGGCAATTCCTCACGGCCAATACCATCGAGGTGATAGCGGGCGGTGATTCGCTGCGAGAGCTGGCGCAGCTCCCGGGTATCGAGCATTTCCTGCAGTTCCGGCTGGCCCAGCAGCACGATCTGCAGCAGCTTCTTTTCGGCGGTCTCCAGGTTGGTCAGCAGGCGCAGTTGCTCCAACACGTCGGCGGAGAGATTCTGGGCCTCGTCGATAATCAACACCTGGTGGCGACCGTTGGCATGGGCCTCCAGCAGGTGATGGTTGATCAGATCATTGAGGCGCTTGATGCTGCAGGCCGACGCGTGCGGAATACCCAGCTCGTCGCAGATGCTGGACAGCAGTTCACGGGCAGAGAGCCGGGGATTGAGGATCAGCGCGATGTCGACGTGCTCGGGCACGTTCTCGATAAAGCAGCGGCAGACCGTGGTCTTGCCCGTACCGACTTCACCGGTGATGACGATAAAACCACCCTGCCCCTGAACCCCATACATCAGATGGGCCAGCGCTTCCTTGTGCCGCTCGCTGAGATAGAGATAGCGCGGATCGGGCGCAATCGAAAACGGCGGTTCCCGAAAGCCGAAAAAGTCGTAGTACATGGAAGTCCAGTCAGGTCACAGGATATTGCCGGCAAGCCCGTATAATACCGCCAGGGTCTGATCACTGTCACCCACCATCCGGACCAACGGGCACCCACCATCCGGGCCAACGGAAACCTGGTCCGCCCTCGCGCCTGGCACCCTTGCAACGGAGCGGCGACCGACTCCGACAAGAGCGTTTCAGTGCGGCCTAGAAATCATCGAGCATCAGATCTTCATCATCATTGGCGAAGGGATCGGACTCGACCTTGCCATCATTGATCAGGAATTCACGCCGCTGCAGGTAGGCGTTCCGGATAAAGGTGTAGCTGTCACCGGAAATAAAGCCTTCCGCCGGAATCAGGTCGGCGCGCACATCGACCACCTGAACACCGCGCAGGTAGTAGTTCTCCGGTGACTCGATGTAGTCCCAGGTGCTGGGCATGACCGTCAGGTCGCCGGCGAGGCCGCCAAAGTCGCGGGCGCTCGACGGCCCCAGGAACGGCAGCACCATATACGGCCCGCTGTTCACGCCCCAGTAGCCCAGGGTCTGTCCCAGATCTTCCGGACGCTCGGGCAGACCGAAGGCCGTCCCCACGTCAATCAGGCCACCCAGCCCGAAGGTGGTGTTGTAGGTGAAACGCCCCAGCGCCACCACTGCGGACTCCCCCTTCAGCTGCAGTACGCTGTTGACGAAGTTGTTCAGCTCACCCAGGTTGGTGAAGAAGTTGGTGACGCCGGCATCGACAAAATCCGGCGTTATGAAGCGATAGCCTTCGGCCACCGGACGCAGGAACCAGTCATCGACGAACTCATTGAATGCGTAAACGCCACGGTTCCAGCCTTCCCAGGGATCCCTCTCGTCGGCACTGGCGGAACCTTCCTGCGCCGCCAGCGGACCGGCACCCAACAGGGCCAGGAGCACAGCGGCCTGGCGCGCCTTCCGTGAGCGGGTGAACAGCTTCGGGATCTTCATTTAGCTTCCTGATGTTTTGACATGTAAAAAGTTTCGCTGAAAATAACCCGCCTGAACGAGAGCGGTCATCCGCATTTCTCACGATTGAACGCACAAGCTCCGACTGAGGACAGACTCGATGTCAGAACCTGGAAACCTGGTCCATAGCCTGGACCTCTCCCTGCGCTGGGGCGATATGGATGCCTACGGGCACGCCAACAATACGGTCTATTTCCGCTTTTTTGAAGAAGCCCGTATCACCTGGCTGGGCTCGATCGGCATGCGCGACCTGCCGGACGGCACCGGCCCGGTCATCATCAAGACCAGCGCCACCTTTCTCCGGGAACTCACCTACCCGGCGGCGGTGACCGTCAAAACCTACGCCGGCAAGGCAGGTAACACCAGCCTGGAAACCTGGTACGAACTGGTCGACAGCGAATCCGGGGAGCGGTACTCGGAAGGCTACGCCAAGATCGTCTGGTTCGACCATTCGACGCGACGCTCAGCGCCACTGCCCGATAAGCTTCGCAGCTACGCCGCGTCATCCGCCTGACGCCGGCAACCTTTATGGCGCACCTCACGCCAAACGTAAGAAACCCGCCATCGGCGGGTTTCTTACCTGACGTCCAGCTCAGCGTTTGCGAACGATCACGCTGCCGATCGAATAACCGGCGCCAAACGAACAGATCACGCCCAGGTCGCCGCTGGACAGTCCATCGTGGTGCAGATGGAAGGCGATGATGGAGCCAGCGGAACTCGTGTTGGCGTATTCGTCCAGGATCACCGGCGCCTCCTCGATGGTCGCGTCCCGGCCCAGAACCCGTTTGGCAATCAACTGATTCATGTTGAGATTGGCCTGATGCAGCCACATCCGCGTCAGGTTCTCCGGCGCCAGTTGCTGGTCGGCCAGATGCGCCTGGATGGTTTCCGCCACCAGCGGGGAAACCTCCTTGAACACCTTGCGGCCCTGCTGGATAAACAGCTTGTCCGGCTGCCCCACTCCGGACTCGTCCGCCCGGTTCAGAAAACCAAAGTTGTTGCGGATATTATTGGAAAACTGTGTCTTGAGACGGGTGCCGAGGACGTCAAAGCCCTGCCCTTCGGCCACACGATCGGACCGTTCCACCAGGATCGCGGTGCAGGCATCGCCGAAGATGAAATGGCTGTCCCGGTCGCGGAAGTTGAGGTGCCCGGAACAGATCTCCGGACTGACCACCAGCACCGCATTGGCACTGCCGGTTTCAACGGCGTTGGCAGCGGCCTGCAAACCGAAGGTGGCGGAGCTGCAGGCGACGTTGACGTCGTAGGCAAAGCCGTCGATGCCCAGGGCCGCCTGCAGTTCGATGGAAATGGCCGGGTACGGCCGCTGCATGTTTGAACAGGCGACGATCACCGCGTCCACGTCGGAGGCTTCGCGGCCGGCCTGCTGCAGCGCCTCGCGAGCGGCCGCCAGGCCCATTTCGCACTGGACGCTGGGCTCGTCGTTGCTGCGGTCGGGAATCGAGGGGCACAGGCGGTTCGGGTCCAGGATGCCTTCCCGGTCGATGACATGGCGCCGCTTGATACCGGACGCCTTCTCAATGAACTCCGGCGACGACGGCTGCAGAGCCTCACACTCGCCACGCTCGATCTCATCAGCGTGCTCCCGGTTGAACAGCTCCACATAGGCGTTGAAGGCGTCGACCAGCTCGGCGTTGTCGATGGTCGCTGGCGGCGTATAGAGTCCGGTTCCGCTAATGACGGCTTTGATCACGTGTAACCCCACAATTCGTTTCGTTCTTTTTCACGGCCCGGTGGCAACCGGGCACGGCATCGTTGTCTGCACCAAATACTAACACAGCGCAGGGCAACGGCACCCTTCCCGGTTCTCCGGCATCAGCCGTCGATGTTGACTCCGATCAGGTGCTGACTTTCTCCCACTGCCGTTCCAGGCGCTGGATGGAAACCGTCACGGCCGTGCCCAACTGCTGGGCAAAAAACGATACCCGGTACTCCTCCAGCATCCAGCGATACAGCTCCAGCTCCGGGTCGCTGACACCCTGCTTGTCGTGGGCTTCGAGACGTTTGGCGTAGCGCGACCAGAGGCCGTCGAACTCGTGCAGGAAGGTCCGTTCGCGCCCCATTTCCCGGGCCATCTTCTCAAGCCGGCGATCCACCGCTTCCAGATAGCGGGGATACTCCTGCAGCCACACTCCCGGCGTCTCCACCAGAAAACCCGGGAACACCAATTGCGCCAGCTGAAATTTCACATCCGCCATACTGTTGGCCAGCGCCAGCGGAATCTTGCCCTTGAGCTGCTTCATCAGACCGTTGTACTGCTTGAGAATCCCGTACATCAGCTTGGTACGCTGCTCCAGGAAGGGAATGAAATCCCCTCGCCCGGCCTCGAACACGGCGTCGAAGGCCTCGGCGTCACGCGGCAGCGTCGAGGTCAGGAAGTGATCAATGGCGCTCGACAGCAACAGGTCATCGCGCAGGATCTCCGCCTTGCCCACCGGTGCAAACAACAGCGCCGCCTGTTTGAACTCGGGCAGTTTGCGTTCGATGCCTTCCAGGGTGCGGCCGAAGCGGTTGATGATCAGCCGGGCCACACCACGCCGGGTCATACGCTCGGCGGTCAGCGGATCCAGGCAGCGGGTCTGGCGGACCTCGCGCCCCAGATCCTCCAGCGCCGGGTAGACCCGCACCTGCATCCCGCTGCGCTCGGTGTCGACAGACACCGGCAGGCTCCCGAAGCTCCAGAGTTCGGAGGGCTCCGACTCCGGCTGGTCATCCGTCTCAGGCAGCGAGGACAGCGCCTCCTCGGCCTGACGTTCCAGCCGGGACTGGATACCGGTCACGTCACGCCCCTCCGCCAGTGCCTTGCCCTTCTCGTCCACCACGCGGATATTCATGCGCAGATGGGACGGCAGCTCGGCTTCCGACCAGGCTTCGGGATCGATGCGCACACCGGTCATGCGGCGCAGTTGATCCGCCAGTTTCTCGGTTAGCGGCTCGTTGGACGGCGCCATGTTGGCCAGGGCCGCGTCGACAAAATCCGGCACCGGCACAAAGTTACGGCGGATGGCCTTGGGCAACGCCTTGACCAGATGGATGCACTTCTCCCGCAGCAATCCCGGGACCAACCAGTCGACCCGATGAGACGGGACCTGCTTGAGCGCCATCAGCGGCACCTGCAGGGTCACCCCGTCGTCGTTGCGGGTGGGTTCGAACTCGTAGCTGAGCGGGTAGCGCACCCCCTCCCACTCCATCTCGTCGGGGTAGTCGTCGGTCAGCCCCGCATCCGGCGCCCGCTGCAGGATATCGGCTTCGGTCAGTTCCAGCGCTTTCAGCTCACCGGCGGACAGCCCCTTCCACCAGGTTTCGAAATGCTGGCCGCTGACCACCGTATCCGGCAGGCGTTCGTCGTAGAAGGCCACCAGGGTTTCCTCGTCCACCAGCAGATCGCGACGGCGGGAGCGGCGTTCCAGATCCTCGACCGTCTCCAGCATGGCCTGGTTGCGGGTGATGAACGGCGCGCGGGTACTGTAATCCCCTTCCACCAGCGCGCGGCGGATGAACAGCTGACGGGCTTCGGCCGGGTCCACCTTGTCGTAGCCAATGCGCCGCCGCGGCACAATGTCCAGGCCGTAGAGACTCACCTTCTCAAAGCCCACTACCTGGGCCCGTTTGCGCTCCCAGTGCGGCTCGAAGTAATGGCGCTTGACCACATGCGTGGCCAGCGGTTCCACCCAGTCCGGCTCAATGCGAGCCAGGGTGCGGGCAAACACGCGGCTGGTCTCGACAATTTCCGCAGCCACAACCCACTTGGGAGCGGACTTGCTGACCTTCGACCCCGGGAACAGAGTCACCTTTCGATTGCGCGTGGCCAGGTACTCGCGCTTCTCGTACTTGGTGGCCACCTGCCCCAGCAGACCGGACAGGACCGCTTTGTGCAACGCCTCGTAACTGGCGGTCTTGCGGTTGAGTGTCAGCTTCTGCTCACGGCACAACAACGTCAGTTGGCGATGGATGTCGCGCCACTCGCGCATCCGCATGTAGGACAGGAAGGTTTTCTGACACAGCCGGCGAAGCTGGTTCTGGGACAGTTCCTGGCGCTGTTCCTCGTAGAAGTTCCAGAGGTTGAGCAGCGTGACAAAATCGGATTCCTTGTCGTTGAACGGCGCGTGCGCCTGGTCCGCCGCCTGCTGTTTTTCCTGCGGGCGTTCGCGGGGGTCCTGGACACTCAGGCCGGCAATGATCACCAGCACTTCCGCCAGACTGCCCTGTTCCGAGCCGGCCACCAGCATCCGCGCCAGGCGGGGGTCGACCGGTAGTCGCGCCATGGTGCGACCCAGCGAGGTCAGCTTGCGCTTGCCATCGACCGCGCCCAGCTCTTCGAGCAGCTTGTAGCCGTCGTTGACCAGGCGATTATCCGGCGGCTCCAGGAACGGGAAGCTGCGGATATCGCCCAGTCCGGACACCGCCATCTGCAGGATGACCGACGCCAGGTTGGTGCGCAGGATCTCCGGATCGGTGTACTCGGGTCGGCTGAGGAAATCCGCTTCGTCATACAGCCGGAAGCAGATGCCCGGCGCCACCCGGCCACAGCGCCCCTTGCGCTGGTTGGCGCTGGCCTGGGACACCGGTTCCACCGGCAGACGCTGGATCTTGGAGCGCACGCTGTAGCGGCTGATACGGGCCACACCGGTGTCGATGACGTAGCGTATGCCCGGCACCGTCAGGGACGTCTCGGCCACGTTTGTGGACAGCACAATCCGTCGCCCGGCGTGCCCCTGGAAAATACGATTCTGTTCCCCCGCGCTGAGCCGCGAATACAGCGGCAGCACTTCGGTGTGCCGCAAGTCCGCATGGCGCAGGGCCTTGCTCATATCGCGAATTTCCCGTTCCCCGGGCAGGAAGATCAGCACGTCACCCGGTCGCTGCCCCTGTTCGCGCTCGTGGGCCTCGATTTCTTCCAGTGCTTCCACAACGCCGTCCGACCAGCCCTGGTCCTTGTCGTCGTCGCCGCTGACCAGCGGACGATAACGCACCTCCACCGGGTAGGTGCGGCCGGACACTTCAATCACGGGCGCATCGCTGAAGAACGCGCTGAAGCGATCCACCTCAATGGTGGCGGAGGTGATGATCACCTTCAGGTCCGGCCGTTTGGGCAGCAGGTTGCGCAGGTAGCCCAGCAGGAAATCGATGTTGAGGCTACGCTCATGGGCCTCGTCGATGATCAGGGTGTCGTAGCCGTCGAGAAAGCGGTCGTGCTGGATCTCGGACAGCAGGATGCCATCCGTCATGACCTTGACCAGGGAGTTCTCGCTGGTCACGTCCGTGAAGCGCACCTGGTAGCCAATGCGGTTACCGACACTTTCCCCGATTTCTTCGGCAATGCGGAACGAGACGCTACGCGCCGCGATGCGGCGAGGTTGGGTATGGCCGATCAAGCCCCGGGTGCCACGACCGGCGTCCAGGCAAATCTTGGGAATCTGGGTGGTTTTACCGGAGCCGGTTTCGCCGGCAATGATGACCACCTGGTGCTCGTCCAGCGCGGCGCGGATGTCGTCCACCCGTTCGGAAACCGGCAGTTCCTCCGGGTAGCGGATTGACGGACGCAAGCTCTGCCGGCGCTCGAATTCGGCGGGGCCCTCCTCAAGCCAACGCTCGATGCGCGCGATTTCCTTGGCTCCCGGCTTGCCCTTGCACCGCGCCAGAGTCTTGCGGATGCGGGCGACGTAGCGTTGGGGCATGGCGGCGAAACGGGCGTCGAGCTCGGCGCCGCGGGGCAGTGTTGTGTCGTTATCGGGTGAAATCGTCTTGCTCATTAAAAAGGTGGGCTGCTGAATTCGATGAAAACGGGTTTACCTTACCAGACTCTTTCGAACCCGGCTGCTCGGGAACACCTTACCCCTCAACAAAAAACCCTGTCACCGGCCATCACCGGGACAGGGTTATTAGAGACGGCGGATAGCGACTTAGCTGGCTGTCGCTTCGTCACGCAGTTCGCGGCGCAGAATTTTTCCGACGTTGGTTTTCGGCAGCTCATCGCGGAACTCGAAGAACTTGGGCACCTTGTAGGCGGTCAGCCGCTCGCGGCAGAATTCCTTGAGCTCGGACTCCTTCAGCTCCGGCGAGTTGCTCACCAAGAACACCTTCACCGCCTCGCCGCTCTTCTCGTCGGCCACACCAACGGCGGCACACTCAACCACTTGCGGATGGCTGGACACCACGTCCTCGATTTCGTTCGGGAACACGTTGAAGCCGGAGACGATGATCATGTCCTTCTTGCGGTCGACGATGCGGATGTAGCCGTCTTCCTGGATCAGCGCGATATCGCCGCTGCGATAAAAACCGTCGTCGGTGAAAGACTTCTTGGTCTCTTCCGGACGCTGCCAGTACCCCTTCATCACCTGCGGACCTTTGACGCACAGTTCACCGGGCTCGCCGATGGGAGTTTCGTTGCCTTCCTCATCGACGGTCTTGATCTGCGTCCCGCAGATCGGCAGGCCGATGGTGCCGAGCTGGATCGCGCTGGGCGGGTTGAAGGTGACCACCGGTGAGGTTTCGGTCATGCCGTAGCCTTCGGTGATCTCACAGCCGGTGACCTGCTTCCAGAGCTTGGCGGTGCTGCTGGTGAGGGCCATGCCGCCGGAGGCGGTCATCTTCAGGGCGCTGAAATCCAGGGCCTTGAATTCCTCGTTGTTGCACAGGGCGACGAACAGCGTGTTCAGCCCCAGGAACGAGGTGAACTTGTGGTTCTTCAGTTCCTTGACGAAGCCGGGGATATCACGCGGGTTGGGAATCAGCACGCTGTGGGCGCCGGACTCCAGCATGATGCCGCAGTTCAGGGTAAACGAATAAATGTGGTAGAGCGGCAACGGAGCGATGACGATCTCCTGCCCCTCTTCCACGTTGTCTTCCATCATCGGCCGCGTCTGCAGCAGGTTGGCGACCAGGTTGCCCTGGGTCAGCATCGCACCCTTGGCGACGCCGGTGGTGCCGCCGGTGTACTGCAGCACGGCGATGTCGTCTTTCTTGACCTGCACCGGCGTCAGTTTGCACTTGGCACCGGCGGACAGGACGCGCGGCAGGCTGTGGGCGTTGGGCAGATTGTATTCCGGCACCATCTTCTTCAGGTGCTTGACCGCGGCGTTCATCAGCATCCGCTTGAGCGGTTTGTGCATGTCGGCGATCTCGGTCACGATCACATGCTCAATGCCGGTGTGCGGCAGAACCTTCTCGGCCTTGTCCGCCATATTGGCCAGGACGACCAGGGCTTTGGCGCCGGAATCGTTAAACTGGTGTTCCATTTCCCGCTCGGTGTACAGCGGGTTGGTGTTGACGACGATCAGGCCGGCACGCATGGCACCGAAAACGATGACCGGGTACTGGGTCACGTTGGGCATCTGGACCGCAATCCGGTCGCCCGGCTTGAGGTTCGTCTTGTTTTGGAGCCAGGCGGCAAAATTGCGGGACTGGGTGTCGAGATCCCGATAGCTCAGGGTGACGCCAACAGCGCTGAAGGCCGGACGGTCGGCGAACTTCCGGACGGCGGTGTCGAACACATCGAGCATGCTTTCGTACTTGTCCAGATCGATCTGGTTGGTGACGCCGGGCGGATACTTGTCCTGATAGAACTGCTCCAAATCCATCACACCATCTCCTGTTTATTGCAATTATGTTTGTAGTGACTGACTCGATCAGTTGTCGCTACCGGTGTAGGAAACGGCCCGGCAACGCCTGATTTCTTCTCGCTTTATCGTTTTCTGTTTGTGCTCTTTGTGCCCGCGTCCGCCCGCTGGTGTGCCGACAGTGACAGCGATCCGATCCAGCGACAGCAAAGGGTCTCAAAAAGTGTCGAGAGAATACCAGTTTTCCCCGGAATGAGGTAGACACGCGGCCTGCACCGGGCATCCCTGCAGTGCCATCTGGCCCACCCGGCCGTCGGGCGGGAAATCGGATCCGGCGATGCCGGACCACTGTATCGCCCGGTCCAGCTTGCTCTGCCAATCCATCGCCCGACGGGGTGGGACAATCGACGACCGTCCGGTATTCAAAGAAGCATAAAAGCCGGGATCCGTCCAAGCCATGCCCCGCCAGGCCGACCGATCGGGCGGAGCGGCGACGGCTCACGATGCGGGCGAAACCCTGCTAAGCTGGCGAGACTCAGGAGCTCATCAAAGGCTCAGCAAGGAACCGCCGGAAAGGACACACTCATGGAGTATCTGGAAAACATCGTTTACGACGAGATTCAGGAGGGCGACTCCGCCACTTACACCCGTTCCCTGACCGAGGAGGAACTGGTGCTGTTCGCGGCCGTTTCCGGTGACGTGAATCCGGTTCACCTGGATCCGATCTTTGCCGCCAACAGTCTGTTCAAGGAGCGTATTGCCCACGGTATGTGGAGCGGTTCGCTGATTTCGGCGGCCCTGGCAACCGTTCTGCCCGGGCCCGGAACCATCTACCTGGAACAGAACCTGAATTTCAAACGCCCGGTGAGGCTCGACGATACGTTGACCGTCAAACTGACGGTCACCAGCAAGGAACGCCGCAACCGTCTGCGCATCGACTGCCGGGTCACCAACCAGCGTGACGAGGAGGTTGTCGTCGGCGAAGCCCGCGTCGTGGCGCCAACGGAGAAGCTCGCCCTCCCCAAACCCCAGCTCCCCACGATCACGATTGGCAACGCGCCGGATTAGCCGGCGCTAACCGGCCTGCCCGTCCCGAAAGCCACTCACCGGCAAGGGAAACGGCCGCGAACAGCCAATGTAAAAATCAGCGACAGTTGTCCCTCAGCCTGCCCGGCCGGGCCCGATCACGTCGTTTCCACGGCCGTTCAGGCGCACCGGTCACCAAATTTGATACCAGACGGCATCCGGAACCGGAGTGAAACAGCCGTCGGCGGCGGCTAATGTCGACGTGATTTACACATGCGTCCGCCGAAGGTGTGGATGGGCCCTGGCGGCTTAGGCGGGTTTTATCTACTCACCTGTTTTTTATGATTTTATAGAAGGCTGGCAAAGGCCGTGCTTTGGCCTGGGTGCGGTGTAATTCTTCGCTGAAGGGTAAACCGTTCGATATGCCGAGCTTTGCCGATGCGCCTCAACCGCATCGGCTTTTTTTATGCCCGTTGTTATTGCGCCCGCGACGGATAGGCACGAGGGCCCGCCGCCGATGCCCGGGCACGCGGCACTACTTGCTGCAGCACGACTTTGCTGCGGAATTACTTGCTGAGGTAGCGCATGGCATTCTCCAGGCCGTCGATGGTCAGCGGATACATGTGATCCCCCACCAACTGCCGTGTCATGCCGATGGAACCGCCGGACCCCCAGTAGTTCTCCGGCAGCGGATTGAGCCAGACGACCTTGTGAAAATGCTCCTGCACCCGCTGGAACCAGACCGCGCCGGCCTCCTCGTTCCAGTGCTCGATCGAGCCGCCGGGATGGGAGATCTCATAGGGCGCCATGCTGGCGTCGCCGACAAAGATGACCTTGTAGTCCGGAGTGTACTTGTGGAGCACATCCCAGGTCGGCGTGGTCTCGTTGAGACGGCGCACGTTGTTCTTCCACACGCTCTCATAGATGAAGTTGTGGAAGTAGAAGTACTCCATGTGCTTGAACTCCAGGCGCGCCGCCGAGAACAGCTCCTCACACACCCGGATGTGCGGATCCATGGAGCCGCCCACATCAAAGAAGATCAGTACTTTGACGGCGTTATGACGCTCGGGCACCATTTTCAGGTCCAGATAGCCGGCGTTACGGGCCGTGGAGCGAATGGTGTCGTCCATATCCAGCTGGTCGGCGGCGCCCTGTCGAGCAAATTTACGCAACCGTCTCAGCGCCACCTTGATGTTACGGATGCCCAGGGTGATGCTGTCGTCCAGGTCACGGAAGCCGCGTTTTTCCCACACCTTGACGGCGCGGCCGTGACGCCCCTTGTCCTGGCCGATGCGGAACCCTTCCGGGTTGTAGCCATAGGCACCGAAGGGTGACGTCCCGCCGGTGCCGATCTGGCGGTTGCCGCCCTGGTGGCGCTCCTTCTGGTTGTCCATGCGCTCCTTGAACGCCTTGATCAGCTCTTCCAGGCCGCCGAGGCTGTCTATCTTCGCCTTTTCTTCCTCGCTGAGCTGTTTCTCGAACTCCTTGCGCAGCCAGTCTTCGGGAATCAGCTGCTGCATCAGGTCGTCGAGATTCTCGATGCCGTTGAAGTAGGTGGCGAAGGCCCGGTCGAACTTGTCGTAATGGCGCTCGTCCTTCACCAGGCACAGGCGCGCCAGGTAATAGAACTCCTCCATATCGGCAAACGCCAGGCGATGCTGCAGTGCGTCGATCAGGTCCAGGTATTCACGCAGACTGGCCGGCACCCGGGCGCGGCGCACCTCCATGAAAAAATCAATCAGCATAGTGTCCTCCTTCCAGAGGCCGAGCCATTAACCCCGGCGACGCGCCATAAAGGCCAGTTTCTGCAGCAGGTGGACGTCCTGTTCGTTCTTGACCAGCGCGCCGTAGAGCGGCGGCAGCGCCGACGAGGTGTCCTTTTCCTGCAGCATCTTCGCCGACAACTCGTCCGCCATCAGGAGCTTGAGCCAGTCCACCAGTTCGGAGGTGGAGGGCTTCTTCTTCAGACCGGGCACTTTGCGCACATCGAAGAAGACTTCCAACGCATCCCGCACCACTTCCTGCTGCACGTCCGGGAAATGCACGTCCACGATCTGCTTCATGGTGTCGTGATCCGGGAAGCTGATGTAGTGGAAGAAGCAGCGGCGCAGGAACGCGTCCGGCAGTTCCTTCTCGTTGTTACTGGTGATCACCACGATGGGCCGCTTCTTCGCCTTGACCTGCTGCTGGGTCTCGTAGACGAAGAATTCCATGCGATCCAGCTCGAGCAGCAGATCGTTGGGAAACTCGATGTCCGCTTTGTCGATCTCGTCGATCAGCAACACCACCTGGTCTTCGGCCTCGAAGGCTTCCCACAGCTTGCCCTTGACGATGTAGTTGCCGATGTCCTTGACCTTTTCATCGCCCAACTGGGAGTCGCGCAGGCGGGAGACGGCGTCATATTCGTACAGGCCCTGCTGCGCCTTGGTGGTGGACTTGATGTGCCAGGTGATCAGTCGCGCGCCGACGCCGGCGGCCAGCTCTTCGGCGAGCATGGTCTTGCCCGTGCCCGGCTCCCCCTTGATCAACAGGGGGCGCTGCAGGGTGATGGCTGAATTGACCGCCATCTGCAGATCATCGGTGGCGACGTAACTCTCGGTACCGGTAAATTTCATGGGTGTCTGTCCTTCTCGCTGTTATTGATCCGGTTATTCTGGTTTCAATCCGGTCAGACCACCGGGCCCTGTCGTATCCGGCCCGGCTGGCGTTGTCAGTTTTTCTTGTTGTCGTCTTTTTCATCCTGGTCGTCTTCGGGCGACTCGTCCGGCGACGCGGATTCCCCGGAGGACTCATCATCCCCGGGCAGGTCATCATCGATGTCCGACAGGTCGAAATCCTCCAGCGTGTAATCGTCGCTGTCCTCTTCCCCCGTATCCTCGGCCAGGATGTCGTCCTCGCCCGCCGCCAGGTCAGCCTCGTCCCGGCGCGCCTCCTCCAGGAACTGCTCGATATCGTCCATCGGCTCGTCCGCCTCTGCGGAAGGCGCGTCGTCGCTGTCCTCGACGGCATCGACGACGGGAACTTCCTCCGGCTCGACGGGCTCCTCGGCGATATCGAGCGTGGGCACGCCGTCATCCGGTTCTTCGGAGTCCGCTACCTCTTGCGCCGCCGTTTCCTCCGCCGGTTGTGGTTCTTCCGGCTCGGGCGTCTCCATCAGCGGCGGTTCGGACGATTCGCCTTCTTCCTCGTCGCCCTCATCGGTCGCGACGGCGGCGTCTTCGTCGATCTCCTCGTTCTCCGGCGCGACGGCGTCTCCCGCCGCTGAATCGCCTTCCGGTTCCTCGTCGCCGGCACGACGACGGGAACGCATCACCAGAGCGGTGATGGCCGCCAGCGCGGCCACTCCTCCGCCGGTGCCCCAGGCCCACAGAGGCACCGCAGCGAGGATGGACGGCTCGTCGCCTTCGTCCTGCGTCATGTCCTGCTCCGCCTCCGGGCCATCCGTCTCCTCATCGGCTTCGCCGACGGGCTCCAGCGCCGGGGTTTCGACCTGGGAGGTGTCGATCGGCAGGTCAATGGCCGGCGGGGACTCCGCGGTGTCGCCGGCGTCCGGCGCCGAAGCCTGATCTGGCGCCGTGACCTGATCGCCGGAAGCGCTGTCCGCGGCCGCCTGGTCAGCCGATTGCCCGGCTGTTTCCGGCTCACCCGTCCCGGCCGCTTCCGAATCCGCACCGATGGGCAACGGCGCTGGAGCTCCGGCGCCTCGGGATTGCGCGGGCGGCGTCGTCACCGTCTCGGCGCTGAGCGATGTATAGGCCACTTCATCGTCGCCCTGACGCGGGAACACCGCCTGGAACGAGCCGGGCGCGTAGTTCAGGTCCTGGCCATTATCGGATTCGGCCCGGAAACGGACGTCAACGCTGTAGTCCCCGTCCCCGGCCGTCGCTTCGATGGTCTTGTGCCAGATTCCTCGCTCGGCGTCGTAAGGCACCGTATCGAAACCGGCATCACCGCCAGCGCCGGGCGGCGATACCCGTACCCCGACCAGCGCGCTGGTCGGCTCCAGGCCCGGATGCTCTGGACGAATAGTGAGTTCGTATCGGCTGCTCGCGCCCTGGCCTTCGCCCTCGACGGTCACGCTCACCGGCGGACGCAGAGCGATCCGGGTATGGAACTGGCGCGAGAACGTCTTGCCGTCGGCCACCAGCGTCAGATCGTAGGTTCCGGGCTGGCTTAGTTTCTCGATACTGTCGGAATAGACCCCGTCGGCCGGCGGCGTCTCGCCAGACAGGGGCTTGGTGCCGGAGCGGCCGTCCTGGGTAGCCAGGGTCAATGACACATCGAGAACGCCCAGGAAATCGGGATTGGTGATGGGCTGCTCTTTCTCATAGAACGCCGCTTCCACCGCCACCGGCTGGCCTGTGTAGAAGAAGCTCGGCAGCGGCGACACGGCCATGCGCAGGTCGCTGACGACCGTTACCCGCGACTGCTCGCCCAGATCCCCGTCGATCCGCCACTCGCCGGCGGCGGGCTCAGTCAGGGTAATCAGGTCGTACTGCGACTCCCGGTACCACCGCAGGTTGGCGGCACCGGAGGCCCGGGTCAGTCGTTCACCATCCGGCGCGACCAGCGCCAGTGGCTGATCCGCCTCTTCGTGAAAGATCAGGGCGGTGAACTCCTGCACGTCGTCGCTGACGGTGAAGCGGTTGTCGCGAATCGGGACTTCCGGCTGCGGGGCGGCGGCGTTCAGTGTCTCGGCAAAGACCCGGTTGAGGGCATCGGCATCGGGCGCGACGGAGAAGGTACCGCCGGTTTCCACCGCCAGCCGCTCGAGCAACGCCGTATCGGCGTTTTCCGACAGCGCGATGGTGTGAATGGTGGCACCCCGGGAACGGATGCGATCGACCACATCGTCGAGGATTCTCTGTCGCTCGCGGGCGTTGGCCTGGCCGTCCGCGGCAATGTCGACGCGGCCATCGGTCAGCAGAATAAAGTGGGTGTTATCGAAGCGGCGGTCGCCATAGAAATCGTCACTGGCCACTTCCAGCGCTTCGCCGATGTTGGTGCGCAGGGCCACGGAATTGATGCGGCTGGACCGTTCGATGGCGGTATCCCGCCAATCGGGCGACACCTCGGCTGACGGCACCAGCATGTTGACGTACTGGCCGAAGGTCCACACGCCGCTGCGGGCGTCATCCGGCAGCAGCCGGGCCAGCAGACGTACCGCGGGTTGCCGAAGGTTTTTCGGGTCGCTGTCCTTCATGCTGCCGGAGATGTCGACGACAATCCGGACGTCCTTCGCGGGCGGCAACTGGGGTGTATCGGCCGAGGCCTGCTGGGCTCGGCTTACGCCGGCGACGACGCAAAGGCAGATCGCCAGCAGGATTGCAGCGGCGCGAAATCGAAAAACACTCGTCATAATTGGGCTATCTGTCGTGTCTGAAAACGGATCGACGCAGGTTAGCCTATCCCCATGGCGTCAGAAAAGACCACAACGACGCTGGCCGGACAACGATCAGGCCTCGCGCCGCCAGATGCGCACTCGGACCAGGTCGAGAATCCAGATCACGAACACGCCGGCCGCCACCAACGTCATGTTGGAGAACGCCCGGGTCGCCTCGGCGGCATTGCCCAGGATCGACTCGTAGCCGCCATGGAGCCAGGCGGGGATCCACCAGTTGACCACTTCCGGGGACTGCACCGGCGTCAGCAGCAGCACCGCCAGGCAGGCCAGGATCAGCGTGCGCACGCCATAGACCGGCAGGCGCTTCAGGCCTCGCCCCATGAGATAGAGAAAAATCAGGAATCCGACCGCGTACACGGCCCAGAAAATGACGTAGGCCGCCTGGGCCTGTGCATCCACTCCGATCGGTTGTTCAATCACTTAAAGTACCCAATGAATGATGTGTTCTTCCCAGTCGTCCTCATCGACGGCTGCGTTGGAAACCGTACGCTGTCGCACCGACACCTGCGCCCGGTGTACCGAATCCGGGTCGCCGGAAACCAGCGGGTGCCAGTCCGGCAGTGGCTTGTCTTCCGCCAGCAGGCGGTAGGCGCAGGTTTGCGGCAGCCAGTGAAAGGACGATACCGACTCCGGTGTCAGCACGATGCAGTCCGGTTCTTTCGCCTGACGTTCACTGTAGACGGTGCACTGACAGGTATCGCCGTCCATATACTGGCACGCCAGATCGGTATAGTAGACATCACCGGTATCGGCGTCTTCCAGCTTGGTCAGACAGCACTTGCCGCAGCCGTCGCAAAGCGATTCCCACTCGTTGCGCGACATTTCGTCGAAACGCTTACGTTGCCAGAAAGGAATCGCGGCGATCATTACGCTTTCTTCAGTTGCTGCTTGAACTCAACGATGTACGCGTCCTGCTCTTCCGGCATCTGCAGGAAGAAATCCTTGTCTTCGATGGCCTTGAGTACTTCCGCGCCGGAGGTGCGGGCCAGCTTGCGCTCCGGCGTCATGATCAGGTCCATGGCGTGCCGGGGAACGCCAAAAATCTCCCGCAGGGGTTCGGGCAAGTCATCCCAGACCTGACCGCGCCGGACGTACAGGTAAGTGTCCTGCTTGCGGGTGCTGGCGAACACCGATACAAACTCTCGTGTCATGATTCCTGTGCTCTTGATTCTAGTACGGTCGAAACTTCATCCAGGACCGGCGCCAGCAACTCGCCGCGCCAGCCCTCCAGGAAGAAGCGGGCGGCCTCGTCGTCCGGGTGCCAGCGGCGGATGCAGGCCTCGATACGGCGACGCGGCGCCAGCAGCTCAATCGGCACGGATCGCGCCTCCGCCACCCCCCGCATCAGGCGTTTGACCTGCTTGAGCAGGCCCTGCTCGTCCCGGGTCAGGGGCGGTTCAATTCTATCAGCAATTGCATCGGCGGACCTGCCCTGCTCCACCAGGTTCAGCAGGGTGTCGCCGTAACGGCGAACCACCACCGGGGGCATTTCCTCGACGGCCGCCAGGCCACCCTTGCTGGTGGGCATGCGCTCCGCGACGCGAATCAGCAGGTTATCGGACAAAACCCGGTTGCGCGGACGGTCGCGGCGACGGCACTCCGCTTCCCGCCAGTTCGCCAGCTCGCGCAGGACGGCCTGCTGTTGGGCTTTCAGGTGCCAGCCACCGCGAATGCGCAGGTAGTAGTCGGTGGGCTCGGTCTGGGCGGACAGGTCGGCGGCGAAACGGGCACTTTCCTCCCGCCACGCCTGATACAGATCGCGGGCTTCCAGGCGTTCGCGCAGCTGTTCGTACATCGGCGCCAGGTAGCGGATGTCCTCCAGCGCATAGGCGCACTGAGCCTCGCTCAGCGGGCGCGCCAGCCAGTCGGAGCGTGTGGCGGACTTGTCGATCGCCACATCGAACAGCTGCTCCACCAGCTTGGCGTAGCCCACGGAAAAACCGAGCCCCGCAAGCGCGCAGGCCAGCTGCAGATCGAGCACGCCCTGCGGCTCCAGGTCGAGCCAGTGACGGAACAGCTCCAGGTCCTCGCTCATGGCGTAAAGCAACTTCGGGCGCTGATCATCGCCAATGCAGGCGCGGAAACCGGACGCCGCCTCGGCAACCGACGGCTCGACCAGGCGCAGATCGTCGCTAAGCCCGACCTGGATCAGCCCGGGTATGGGAAAAAAGGTGCTGACCCGTTCGAATTCGGTATCCAGGGACAGCGGCTGGTCCGGCGAGGCCGCCAGCCATTGGTCCAGCTCCGCCGGCGATTCGATCCAGCGTACATGGCTTGCTTGGGTCATGGGACATCCTTATCGGATTGGGTAGGCAAAGACATGAAGGACCGCGGGGTCATTCCGCCAGGGGTTTGCGCCCGCGGAAGGCATGACCCAGGGTGAAGCCGTCGACGTAACCCAGTTCGCCACCGACCGGGATACCATGGGCGAGCCGGGTGATAAGCACGTCCTGGCCGTCCAGCCGGTCGGCGATGTAGTGCGCGGTGGCCTCACCCTCGACGGTGGGATTGGTGGCCAGGATCAGCTCCTTGACGCCCTCGTCGCGAATGCGGCGCAGCAGGCGCTCGATGCCGATCTCTTCCGGCCCGATGCCATCGATCGGCGACAGGTGGCCCATCAGCACGAAGTAGCTGCCTTCGTAGTAACCGGCCTGCTCAATGGCTAGCAGGTCGGATGGGCTCTCTACCACGCAGAGGGTGCCGGTGCGGCGCTTTTCATTGGCGCACAGGTTGCAAAGCTCGGTATCGGCGAAATTCTGGCAGGATTCGCAGCGGCGCACGCCGCTCATGGCGTTCTGCAGCGCGCCCGCCAGCCGCTCGCCACCGTCGCGGCCACGTTCCAGCAGATGGAAGGCCATACGCTGAGCCGTCTTCTGGCCCACGCCGGGCAAACAGCGCAGGGACTCGACCAGCTCGTCAACCAGGGGACTAAATGCCATTACAGTTCCTCAGGATGGAGTCCGTGCGCCTCAGAACGGCATCTTGAATCCGGGCGGCATGCCCATTTCCGACGCCATGCCGGACATGCGTTCCTTCTGGCTTTCCTCGACACGGCGCACCGCGTCGTTGACGGCGGCCGCCAGCAGGTCTTCCAGGATTTCCTTGTCTTCCGACAGCAGGGACGGGTCGATGTCCACCTTGCGCACGTCGTGGCGACCGGTCATGGTCACCTTGATCAGGCCCGCGCCGGCTTCGCCGGTCACCTCGGCCTTGGCGGCCTCTTCCTGCATGCGCTTGAACTCTTCCTGCATCTGCTGGGCCTGTTTCATCAGGTCGCCCATACCTTTCATCATGACAGATACCTCGGTCTTCGAATGTTTCCGGTGCTGATGGATTGAATGCGGCATGAAGGCGCCGATTTCAACCCGGAGCCGCGGTACAGCTCCTTAGACACACGCCTATTTCACGGGTTCGATGCTGCCTTCGACAATCGTGCCGTCAAAGCGCTGCACAATATTCTGTACGATCGGGTCCTCGGCAATGGACGCCTCGGCGGCCTGCTGCCGGGCCACCCGGGCGCGCTCGGCGAAAGCCGCCGGCGTTTCCGGGCCGGACTCCCCTTCCTCGACCGTCAGCTTGAGCGACTCGCCGAAAAACGCGTTCAGCGCCTCACCGATGCGTTCCCGATGACGCTCAGTCAGCAGACGCGCATGACCGGAATCCAGGGTCAACACGACGCTGGCGCCCTCGCGCCGGAACGCCGCCTGACTGGCCAGGTTGCCGGCCATGCCGGACAGTCCCAGCACCCGGAAATCCCGCTGCCATTCAAACTCGGCCGGGTCGACGCTCGCCCGCGTTTCCTCGTTCGCGGCGGCGGCATCACCAGCTTCGATGGCCGCCGTCGCAGTTAGCCTGGCAGGTTCGGCCGCAGCTGGCGCAGGCTCGGGACCCGGCTCCGGCATCGGGGTCGCCTTAGGCTCAGGAGGCGCCTCAGATTCATTGGACGCCGGTGGCGCCGCGTCCACGGACATCGACTCGTCGTAATCGCCTGAGGTCAGCGACGGATCATCATAGGCGCTCAGCGGAACGTCCTCGGGGCCGCTCTGCGGCTGAGGCTCGGGAGTCGGCTGAGGCGCAGGCGCATCCGCCTGTGCCTGAGTTGGAGCCGGATCGCCCCGCTCAGGCTCCTTTTCATCTTCATCGGCCGCCGGCGTTTCACCGGCTGCGGGCGCTTCACCGGCCGAGTGCCCTTCGCCGGCCGCGGGCGCTGCCGCTTGCGGCTCCGGTGTCGGGGCCGGTTCCGGCTGTGACGCCCCCGCGTTGTCAGCCGGTGGTGCCGGGGCCTCCTGGCGCGGACTCGCCGGCTCGGGTGCAGCGGATTCGGGTACAGAGGGCTGGGGTACCGGTTCTGGTGCCGCCGGCGCAGGCGCGGGTTCGGAGTCTTCCTGGGCGCCGCTGCGCTCGTCCGAGGCACCCTGGCCCTGCGAGCGGATGGTCGGCGGATCGCGCCGCTCGCTACCGGGGCGGAAGGTGAGCATCCGCAACAGCGCCATTTCAAAGCCCATACGGGCGTCCGGCGTGATGGTCAGGTCTTTGCGGCCGATCAGCGCGGCCTGATAGAAAAGCTGGGCATCCTCGGCGCTGACTTCACGGGCGATGGATTTGACCTGGTCCGCGTCGCCCATGGCGTTGTCGGCGCTGCCCGGCACCACCTGCTCCAGCGTCACCCGATGGAACAGGGACAGGAGATCGCTGAGGATCACCGCATAGTCCGGCGAGAATTCGGCGATCCGGTTCACCTCGGTGAGCATGGCCGGGCCGTCACCCTTGACCAGGGCGCCCACGATCTTCTGGATGTCGCGCTGGTCGATGGTGCCCAGCATGGCACTGACATCGCTCGCCGCCAGCTTCTGGTTGCCAAAGGCGATGGCCTGGTCCGTCAGACTCAGGGCGTCCCGCATGCTGCCGTCCGCAGCGCGGGCCAGCAGCCACAGGGCCGGATCCTCGAACGGGATCTGCTCCTGTTCGAGCACGTGGTGCAAATGGCTGACGATGTGCTCCGGCGTCATCCGCTTGAGATTGAACTGCAGGCAGCGCGACAGGATCGTCACCGGCAGTTTCTGCGGATCGGTGGTGGCGAACAGGAACTTGACGTGATCGGGCGGCTCTTCCAGCGTCTTCAGCAGCGCGTTGAAACTGGAGTTGGAGAGCATGTGCACTTCGTCGATCAGGTAGATCTTGAAGCGGCCGCGTGTCGGCGCGTACTGGACGTTGTCCAGCAGCTCGCGCATGTCCTCCACTTTGGTACGGGAGGCGGCGTCGATCTCGATCAGGTCGACGAAGCGCCCGCCGAGGATTTCCTGGCAGGTGTTGCACTCGCCACAGGGCGATGAGGTGATTCCGGTTTCGCAGTTCAGGCAGCGCGCCAGCAGGCGACCGATGGTGGTCTTGCCCACACCCCGCGTACCCGTGAAAAGATAGGCATGGTGCAGCCGTTCGTGGTCCAGTGCGTGCACCAGTGCCTTGAGCACGTGCTCCTGGCCCACCATGTCCTGAAACGTTTTTGGCCGCCATTTCCGGGCCAGAACCTGATAGCTCATCGAATGCGTCACGTCCGGTTTAAATCGGGCTTAACGATAGCATGGACAGCCCTTGATAAGAAGGAACGCCGGCGCGCCAAAGCCGCTGATGACACGCATGAAACCGCGCGATCAGGCACAACGAATCGACCATCGCAAGCACGCTGGATACATCAGGAATAGGAGAAACAGGGGAGGAAAACTGGGGGTGGCTCCACCAGCGACACTCCGGCACACAAGTCCACCGCTGCGGCTGCTCCCTTCCGGGCCTGACCGGGTTCACGGTTTATCGTTGCGGAGGCACCAGCGGAGCCACCATATCGATCCGGGGGTGTTCCCCTCAGATGCGGCGCGCATGTTATCAGGCCCCTTCGGGCGCATCAACGACTTTTTCAGGCAATCGGGCCCAGCCGCGTAATCCCTGATCTACCGGACACCAATCTACAGTGCCAGGCCCTGGATCGGGTCACGCCGGAACCAGCAGGCGATGCTGTACCGCGTGCGCTGGGCGGTCAGCACTTCGTGAGGAATATCCTCGCTCATGAACAGCGCCACGCGCCCGGCTTCAGGCAAGACACTGCCGCAGATCTCGTTGGGGTTTTCCCGGTTGTAAATCTGCAACAGCCCGCCGTCTTCCGGCCGCCAGTCGTCGTTGAGGTACAGCACCAGGCTGACGATGCGCGACGAACGCCCACGGAAGCTGTCCAGGTGACGACGATAGAAATCGCCCGCCCCGTAGGTGGCGTAATGGCATTCGAATCGCTTCAAGCCAATGAACAGACGCTGGTTGAGCCCCTGCTGGAGCGCATTCAGCAAGCGCCACAGGTCACCCTGGGCGACGGTCTCGCCATTGAGCCAGGCGATGCGGTCGCGCCGCACCGAACGGTCGTGGGCGTGATCCTTGCCCCGCCCCACCCCAGCCCGGTCGAGAGCCTCGGTCCGATTGAGGGTTTCCACTTCCTGGCGCAAGGCCGACAGGGTCTCGGTCGACAGGTGCGGCAGCAATGACTGGGACGTCCAGCCGAATTCAGCCAACTGCCCGGCCACGTCATCCAGCCACAGATCCAGGTTGGCTGGTGGACGGCCGGCCAGCAAATCCCTGGCTTCAGCGGCGTCGAACGGCAGTTCGGACATGGCAGTTTCCTCACGGTAGATCGGCGGAGTTTACGACGAAACCCGCCGATCCGCCCGCTTTTTATCCGACCTACCGATAAGCAATGTTGCCTACGGATCAGGGCCGCTCGATCTCCCGAAGCTTGCCGGTAGCGCACTCCGCCAGGGAGCGGATAGCGTCGCCGTCGAAGGCATCGACCCGGATGACGTCGTACAGGGCACCCAGCGCTTCAAGCAGGGCCTCACGTTCGTCTTCGCGCACGTAGTTCTTGTCGATTGCCCAATCCACCAGCTCGTCCCGCTGGTGAGCCATGAGCATCTCGATATCCTGCAGCTCATCGGGATCGGTCTTGCGGATGGCGTCGTTCAGGCGATCCCGGGTGTCGCGGGTTTCGTTGGCCAGACGATAGGCGTGCAGCACGCGTCCAACCGGATCGTTCTGTTTCTCCGGCCGGTAGACACCGCGCACGATACGCTCACGCATGGGACCGTCGCGCACGATGGACAGCGCCACGCGCTCACCCAACCGGTCGTCCGGCGGACTCAGGCGGGCACCGGTCGGGAACACCAGTACCTTGAGCGGCCAGCGCAACGCCTTGACCGGGAAATTCTCCACCAGTGCCTTCATGCTGGTCTGGAAATCGAACAGGCAGCGCTGCAGCCCCCATTCGACAACCGAGCGGTTGTCCTCCGGATAGCCTTCCTCGTGCCACTGCTTGATGATCGCGGACGCGTAATACAGCGCTACCAGACAGTCGGCCATGCGGCCGGACAGCCGCTGCCGGGCCTTGAGCCCGCCACCGATGGTGAGCAGCGTGACGTCGGTCAGCACCGCAAAGGCGGAGGCAAAACGCGCCAGCTGGCGATAGTAGCGCTGTAAACCGCCCCGGCCGGGCACCGGCTCCAGCCAGCCCTGGCTGAGCCCCAACACGAAGGTGCGCAGGCCGTTGCGGGTGGTGTGCGCCATGTGGGTATAGAACACGTCATCGAAGGCGTTCACGGCTTCCCGCTCGTCGTCCATGCCGGCGGCTTCGATTTCCTGAACGATGTATGGATGGCAGCGGATCGCGCCCTGCCCGAAGATCATCAGGCTGCGCGTGAGAATGTTGGCCCCCTCTACCGTGATGCCGATGGGCACGGCCTGATAGGCGCGCGCCAGGAAGTTGCGCGGCCCGGTGATGACGCCCCGGCCAGCCACCACGTCCATGGCGTTGTTGATGACTTTGCGCATCAGGTCGGTGTTGCGGTATTTGAGGACCGCCGACGGCACCGCGGGCCGCACGCCCCGGTCCAGCATGCCGGAGGTCAGCAGTCGCGCCGCATCCATCATGTAGGTGTAGCCGGCGATGGGCTCCATGGCCTCCTGCACGCCTTCGAAATGACTGATCGAGCGGCCAAACTGTTCGCGAATGCCGGCATAGGCGCCGGTGGTCAGGCTGGCGAGCTTGCCGGCCCCCGTACCCAGCGCCGGGAGCGAGATGGAACGGCCGATGGAGAGGCACTCCAGCAGCATCGTCCAGCCCTGGCCGACCATGCCTTCGCCGCCGATGACCTGACTTAACGGGATGAACACATCCTCGCCCCAGGTGGGCCCGTTCATGAACACGGTGTTCATGGGCAGATGCCGGGCCCCGTGGTGGACGCCGTCCAGGTCGTGGGGAATCATCACGCAGGTCACCCCCAGGTCCTCATCGCCGCCCATCAGACCTTCCGGGTCATAGACCTTGATTGCCAGCCCAATCAGCGTCGCCACCGGGGCCAGCGTGATGTAGCGCTTGTTCCAGGTCACTTTCAGGCCCAGAACCTCCTCGCCATTCCACTGCCCACGGCAGACGATACCCTTGTCCGGGATGGCGCCGGCGTCGGAACCCGCCACAGGCGACGTCAGAGCGAAGCACGGGATCTCCTCACCCTTGGCCAGGCGCGGCAGGTAATGCTGTTTCTGTTCGTCGGTGCCGTAATGCATCAGCAACTCGCCGGGCCCCAGGGAGTTGGGCACCATCACCGTCACCGCCGCAGAGACGCTGCGCGTGGAAATCTTCATCACGACTTCCGAGTGAGCCGTGGCGGAAAACCCCTTGCCACCGAATTCCTCGGGAATCACCAGACCAAAGAAGCCTTCCTGCCGGATGAAATCCCAGGCTTCCCTGGGCAGGTCATAGAGTTCGTTGGTGATCTGCCAGTCGTCGAGCATGCCGCACAGGGTATCGACCGGGCCGTCGACGAAGGCCTGCTCCTTCTCGGTCAGGTGTGCGTGGGTGGTATTGAGCAGCCGGGACCAGTCAGGGCGACCTGAGAAAAGCTCGCCATCCCAATCGACACTTCCGGACTTGAGGGCCTCGGCCTCGGTGTCCGAAAGCGCTGGCAGACGCCCCTTCACCCAGCCCAGCAGCGGCCGGCTCAGTTTGTCCCGCCGCAGGTTGCCGGGCATGACCAGCACAATGGCCAGGGCCAGGCCGGCACCACCGAACAGGATGCTCAGGATGTGCCAGTGATCCTCGTACATGCCGAACAGCGTGGCCACGGCCATGATCACGGCAGCGACGGCGCCGCCCAACCCGAAGTAAATCAGCACCAGGGCGCTGATCAGCAGAAACAGGACACTCATGCAGGCTCCTCCTTTCACCAACACGGTATAGACGACCGGCTGTGGGGCTGGCGTAACCCTAAATTCCCATCAGGGCTGGCCAGGTGCCGGACGCCACCACTATGATCACAATCGATCCGAGACTCAAACAGTCCCGATGACAGCATATGCGTACACAGGATGTATCTGGATGACTTCAAGCAAAGCCGAGCCTATTTTTGCCACGTCGATCACGGTCGGCGATCTCGACGCCATCGACATCAAGCACCCGGCATTCAGCGCTCGGGTCTTTCTTCAGGGTGCCCACCTGACCCATTTTGCCCCGACCGGCGAATCGAACTGGCTCTGGCTCAGCCCCGACACCCGCTTCACGCCGGGCAAGGCCATTCGCGGCGGCATCCCGGTGTGCTGGCCCTGGTTCGGCGACCCCGCGCGGAACCCGCCCGCGGTGGCCCACCGGATTGCATCCTCACAGGCCCACGGTTTTGCCCGCACCATCCCCTGGACGCTGCAGGACATTATCGAATCCGAAGACTCGGTCGAGCTGGCCCTGACACTGGACGCGGCCGACGTCTCGGGTAAAGAGGCCTCCGTTGAACACGGCGACTGGCCTCTGCGCGGCGAGATCCGTTTCCGCTTTTCGCAGGCGCAATGCGTCGTGACGTTAACCACGCATAACACGGGCCAGACCGACATTGCCTACACCGAAGCGTTGCACACCTACCTGCCCACCGACGCCGTCGGCAGCACGGCACTGGCGGGCCTCGACGGCGTCACTTACACCGATACGCTGGATGACTGGCGCGAGAAAACCCAATCCGGCCCGGTGCGTTTCGAGGGTGAAACCGATCGCATCTATCAGGGCAGCAGCCCCATCCTGGTGCAGGCGCCCGGCGTCACTGCGCGTCTGGAAACCCAGGGCAGTCTGTCGACCGTGGTCTGGAATCCGGGTCCCGAGAAAGCTCAACGGCTGTCGGATTTTCCCGATGCGGCCTGGAAAACCATGCTGTGCGTCGAAACCGCCAATGCCTATCCGGACTGCGTCCGTTTAATGCAAGGGCAATCGCACACGACAGAACTGGTGCTGACGCGGGAATGACACAGAAGGCACGCATCCTGCACCGTACGGGTCAGCCCCCGTCACGGACGGCCCTATAACCGGCTGATCCAAAACAGACAACCACAACAGCGAGGCAAACCTGGAAGCGCCGATGAGCCTGAGATCGTTTATCAAGGACAAGCTGGTCTCCCAATCCCTCGACGACCAGATCAACCGGATCCGCAAGCCACTGGGCTCCCTCGGCTACGACCCCTGGGGCATCCATAACGACACCCTCAAGATCGGCTTTTCCGTCGCCCAGAAGGTCTACAGCAAGTACTTCCGGGTCGAGGCGGAAGGTGTCGAGAACGTGCCCGCTGAAGGGCCCGTGCTGCTGATTGCCAACCACAGCGGCCAGTTGCCGATCGACGGCATCCTGATCGCCTTCGCCCTTGCCTCGCGGCAGGATCGTCCGCGCATTCCGCGGGCCATGATCGAGCGCTTCTTTCCCACCGTGCCCTACGTCGGCAACATGCTGAACCAGCTTGGCGCGGTGCTTGGCGATCCGGTCAACTGCGCCAAGATGCTGGCCAACGACGAGGCGGTGATCGTCTTTCCGGAAGGCATCCGCGGTTCCGGCAAGCTCTATCGCGATCGTTACCAGCTCAAGCGCTTCGGCAATGGCTTCATGCGTCTGGCCATGCAGTACAACGCCACCGTCGTGCCGGTCGGCGTGGTGGGCTGCGAGGAGACCATCCCGGCTCTGGCCAACTTCCGCCCCCTGGCCAAGGCGCTGGGGCTGCCGTATGTGCCCGTGGCGGTGCCGTTTGTGTTGCCCGCCAAGGTCTACCTGAAGTTCGGCAAGCCCATGTATTTCGACAATGCCGACATCCCCGAGGAAAAAGTCACCGAGCGGGTCGAGGTCGTCAAGGCGGAGATCAGCGAGCTGATCAACCAGGGGCTGAGCGAGAGGAAAAGGTTGTTCTGATGGCCAATTCAAGCAAACCCGCAATCCTGGTCACCGGTGCCGCCGGCGCGCTCGCCCAGCAGGTGATCAATCGGCTGCGCGACGACTTTCACCTGGTGGCCGTGGACTTCCGCGAGCAGGTCTACCTGGGGGATGACGTTCCCAGCTACTGCATCGACTTCAACAAACGGGTGTTCGAGGACCTGTTCCGGCGCTACGACTTCGAGGGCATCATCCACCTGGGACGGATCATGTCCAGCCAGGAAACCCGGATGCGACGCTACAACGCCAACGTGCTGGGCAGCCAGAAACTGCTCGACCTGGCGCACAAGTACGGCATTCATCGGGTGGTGATCCTGTCCACCTACCACGTCTACGGCGCGACGGCCTACAACCCCGCGCTGATCGACGAGCAGGCTCCGCTCAAGAGCGCCGGCCTGAGCATGGACCTGATCGACTCGGTGGAACTGGAAAACCTGGCCAACATCTACCTCTGGCGCTACCCGGACCTGAACATCACGCTGCTGCGGCCCTGCAACATCGTCGGCCCGGGCGTGCGCAACTCGATCAGTACGCTGCTGGCGAGCCGTCGCGCGCCGGTGCTGGCCGGATTCTCGCCGATGATGCAGTTCATCCACATCGACGACATGGCCGACGCCATCGTCCTGGCCTATCGCAAGAGCCACCGCGGCGTCTTCAACGTAGCGCCGGACGACTGGATCGCCTACCAGCACGCCCTGGACCTGAGCGGGTGCCGGCGGGTGCCGATTCCGTCGATCCCACCGTCTCTGCCGCGGACAATCGCCCGACTGCTGGGCCTGAAAAGCTTTCCGTCGTACCTGATGAGCTTCTTCAAGTATCCGGTGATCATCGACGGACGGGCTTTCCGGGACACCTTTGGCTTCAAGCCGAAACGGCCGCTGAAGGAAATCTTCCGCTATTATCGGGAGAACAAGCACCCGGTCTGAGGCAAGGCCGCCCGACCACATGCAAGCCCGGATGGTTTGCCTCTATACTGATTCGAAAATAAACGATTCCAGTCTGTGTTTTGGGAGCTCACGGGACGAGTGCAGCCATGACCATCGACTTCAGCCTGGTGAGCCACTCGGCTGCCGCTCTCGCTTTCGCAGCCCTGGCAATCCTGGTCAGCTCTAAATACCTGCGACGCAACACCGACCGCGCGCTGATGCTGGCCGCGATGGTATCGACCATCTGGGCGGCCTCCCTCGTCGGTCAGTTGATCTGGAACCAGCCGCCCTTCTTCATCCGCTACCTGCTCGAACTGGTGCGCGACGGCGCCTGGGTCGCGGTGCTCTTCGCCCTGATCCGGGACGGCAGCCGTTCCGGCGTACTGGCCGGTCGGTTGCGCCGCGTGCTGGGCACCAGTATTGGCCTGTTGATCGCCGTACTGCTGATCAGCGGCCTCTTCGAATACGCCCTGGGCTGGCAACTGCTGGACGGCAAGACCAAGATCGTCGGCCAGATCACCCTTTCTCTCCTGGGGATCTGCCTGATCGAACAAATCTGGCGTAACTCCCTGACCTTCGGCCGCTCCAGCATGAAGTACCTGTGCATCGGTATCGGCGGAATCTTCGCCTACGACTTCTTCATGTACGCCGATGCCCTGCTCTTCGGCCAGATCTCCAACTCCTTCTGGTCCGCCCGCGGCGCGGTCAACGCCTTCCTGGTGCCGCTGTTCGCCGTCAACGTGATCAACACCCGCAAGCAGCCGGTGGATTTCCAGCTCTCACGCAACGCCGTGTTCCACGTGGGTGCCCTGGCGTTCGCCGGGAGCTACCTGCTGTTCGTGGCATTCGGCGGCTATTACGTGCGGGCCCTGGGCGGTGCCTGGGGCGAGGCGCTGCAGGTGCTGTTCCTGTCGATCTTCCTGGTGCTGTTCGCCGCCCTGCTCAGTTCCAGCCGTTTCCGCGCCCGCCTGATGATTTTCATCAGCCAGAACTTCTTCGACTACAAGTACGACTACCGCGAAGAATGGCTGAAGATGACGCAGATTTTCGCCAACCTGACGGAAGATCCACCGCTCCCGGAACGGGTGGTGCGGATCATGGCCGACCTGGTGGAAAGCAACGCCGGCGCTCTCTGGGTTCGGGACAACGACGGCAACTACGTGCTCTACTCCAGCGTCAACATGACGCCACCCCGGCACACACTGATAGACGGTGACGCCAACATGATCGGCTTCTTCAGGGAGAAGGAGTGGATCATCGACCTGTCCGAATACCACCAGGACCCGGTGCGCTACGAACTGCTGGAAATCCCCGACGCCGTTCTGCGCTTCCCCGATGGCTGGCTGATCATCCCGCTGTACCTGGGTGAGGAGCTCTACGGCATCTGCCTGATCGGCTCCCCTTACGCCCGGGTAGAACTGAACTGGGAGAACTTCGACCTGATCCGCGTGGTGGCGCGCCAGACCTGTAACGTGCTGGCCCAGGCGGATGCCCAGAACCGGCTGTCGCGGGCCATGCAGTTCGAGGCGGTATCCAAGACGTCCGCCTTCCTGGTGCACGACCTGAAAACCATGATCGCCCAACTGTCGCTGATGGTGCGCAACGCCGAGAAGCACCGCCACAACCCGGCCTTCGTGGACGACATGATCAGCACCACCCAACACGCCGTGACGAAAATGTCAGGTCTGGTCGACCATATCCGCAGGCCGGCGCGGGAGGACTTACCGGTACAGTCAATCGAGCTGAACAACCTGCTGTCGGAACTGGTCCACTATCACGCCCGCAGCGAACCACACCCGAGCTATCAGCCCGGCGACCAGCCCATCTGGGTGGAGGGCGACCCGGAGCAGCTACACAGCGTGCTCGGGCACATTATCCAGAATGCCCAGGACGCCACACCGCCAGCCGGCGAGGTGGCCCTGACGGTCAAGCAGAGTTCCGACCACGTGGTCATCTTTATCCAGGACACCGGCTCAGGCATGAGCGAGGAGTTCATCAAGATGAAGCTGTTCAAGCCGTTCGAAAGCACCAAGGGCCTGGCGGGCATGGGCATCGGCGCCTACCAGGCCCGGGAATACGTGCGCCAGATCGGCGGCAACATCGACGTCACCAGCGAGCCCGGGTTGGGGTCGTGTTTCACCGTGCGTCTGCCGCTGGGGCGGCCGGACACCCGCGCGTCGGATTCCGAACCGACCGAACCGAAACTGGCGGAGAGCGGCTAACGCATTCACTGATCGACTGAGCTTCGGTTTTCGAACGCATTTTAAACAATTGTCAAATTTTCGGCATTTTTTCCGACAAAACCACACCAATGTTTATTTCGCGTCAAAATACAGCCAGAATCAGTGCTAGACTCATCTAATCAATAATCGAAAAACTCGTATCGTGGTGTTCAGGGCTTATCGCCTTCCAGGCCACGCCGACGCAGGTCAGGCGGGCTGCAGCACCAGACGTCACAGATCAGATAAAAGGATTTGGTTCGGTCGTGGATAAACGTCTACTGATTGTTGAGGATGACCCGGGTCTGCAAAGCCAAATGCGCTGGTGCTTCAACGACAGCATCGAAGTCATGGTGGCCAGCGACCGGGAATCCGCATTGACTTCGCTACGCCGCTTCGAGCCGCAAGTGGTCACCCTGGATCTGGGGCTCCCGCCCGACCCGGGGGGTGCCAGAGAAGGTTTTATCCTGCTGGAAGACATCATTCGCCTGGCGCCCAACACCAAGGTCGTGGTGGTTACCGGCCGGGAAGACCGGGAAAACGCCGTGCGGGCCATCGGCATGGGGGCCAGTGACTTCTATCAGAAGCCGCTGGATCCCGACATCCTCACCTTTGTCGTCAACCGCGCGTTCCGTCTGGCGGAGCTGGAAAAAGAAAACCGCGAGCTGGTTCTCAACCGCAACGGCACCTCCATCAAGGGGATTGTCGCCGCCAGCCCGCAGATGATCTCCCTGTGCCGCATGGTCGAGAAAGTCGCACCGGCGGACGTCACCACCCTGATCATGGGCGAGACCGGTACCGGCAAGGAGCTGCTGGCCCGCGCCATCCATGACCTCAGCCATCGCGCTGGCAGCACCTTTGCGGCCATCAACTGCGCCGCCATTCCGGAAAATCTGCTGGAAAGCGAACTCTTCGGCTTCGAGAAAGGCGCCTTCACCGGCGCCACCCAGAGCAAGAAGGGCAAGATCGAGATGGCCAACGGCGGCACCCTGTTCCTGGACGAAATCGGGGACATGCCCATGCCGCTTCAGGCCAAGCTGCTGCGGTTCCTGCAGGAGCGCGTCATCGACCGCGTCGGGAGCGTCAATCCAGTGGAAGTCGACGTACGCGTCGTCTGCGCCACCCACCGGGACGTGGAACAGCTGGTGGCCAGCGGCGAGTTTCGCGAAGACCTGTACTACCGCATCAGCGAAATCACCCTGGAAGTGCCCGCCGTGCGCGAGCGCGACGGTGACGCCATCGTGATCGCGCAGTCGCTGCTGAAAACCCTCAGCCGGCAACTGGAACGCCCCCAACTGGGCTTTGCCGACGATGCCATCCAGGCCATCCAGTGCTACGGCTGGCCCGGCAACGTCCGCGAGATGATCAACAAGATCAAGCGGGCGACCATCATGGCCGAAGGCAAGCGCGTGACCGCCAAAGACCTGCAACTGCGCTCGGAACAGGTGGCCCACGACGGCAACGTCCTGAACCTGCGACAGGTCCGGGAGGAGGCCGAGCGCGGCGCCATCAACCATGCCCTCCAGACCAGCAACTACAATATGGCTCAGGCGGCGCGGCTGCTGGGGATCACCCGGCCCACGCTCTACAACCTGACCGACAAATACAAGATCGAGACCTCCCCCGCCGTCTCAGGCGCGTGATGCGGGCGGGCAAGGACTTTCCGGCGAGTGCATGACAAGGACTTTTCCATGACCCTGAAGATGTTGTTCCGCATTACCCTGCTGGCTTCGGCGATGCTGTTGTTCCTGACCGGCTGCAGCGACGGCGAAGAAGAAATGAGCCAACAGGAGATCCAGTACCTGAGCCACCTGGATCAGGCCCGTTTCTTCCAGCGCCAGGGCGAACTCAAGGCCAGCACCCTGGAAGCCCGCAGCGCGATCGAGCTGAATCCCGGTGAGGTCGAACCCTACTTCATCATTGTCGACAACCTCGTGGAAGCCGGAGACGCGGTGACGGCCGCCCGCCAGGTCAAGGAGATCGACAAACGACTCGACGGTGAGAACACCCCGGACAGCGTCCACAACCGCATCCAGTTGATCCTTTCCCGCACTCACCTGATGCGCCGCCAGAGCGAAGCGGCACTCGAAGCGCTCAAGGGCCTTCACAATCCGGACCGCACCCAGGCCGTCCAGGCGGACCTGCTTCGGGGCGATATTTTCCTCGACGAAAAGCAGCTGGATTCTGCCCAACAGGCCTATCAGTCGGCCCTCGACGCCGACGGCTCCTCGGTCCCGGCCCTGATCGGGCTGTCGAAGGTGGCCCAGGCCCGGGATGACAGCGCCCAGGCCGATCAGCGCATCGCCGAGGCCACCGAGATCGACCCCAACTACCCGGAGCTGTGGCTGTGGAAGGCCCAACTGGCCAAGGCGCGGAAACAGTGGAACACCTCCGAAGAAGCCTACATCCGAGCGCTGGAAGATATCGGCCAGTACGACATCATGACCTACCGCAAGTACACGACCATCTCCTCGCTGATCGAAGTCCTGCGGGAACAGGGTAAATCGTCGGAAGCCTTCGTCTACGAAGAAATCCTCGCCAAATCGGCACCGGGTACCGTCAAGAGCAACTTCGCCGCCGCCCAGGAGGCCTATCACCAGGGCAACCTGCCGGAAGCCGCACGCTACCTCAACGAGATCCTCAAGCAGGTGCCCCACCACGTCCAGAGCTCGGTCATGCTGGGCATGATCCGTTTCCAGCAGGGCCGGGTGGAAGAAGCCGAAGAGCTGCTCGCCCCCATCGCCCAGGCCCAGGATTCCGCCGCTGCGAGCAAACTGCTGGCGGCCGCCCAACTGCGTCTGCAACGCCCCGAACAGGCCCGGGAACTGCTTGAAAACCTGAGCGACGAACAGGCCGACCCGGGCGTACTGGCGCTGATGGGTATCGCGTCACTGGCCGCCGGCGACACCGTGGCCGGCCGCGAGTACATCGAGAAGTCGCTTGAGCTGAATCCCGAGAACACCGACCTGCGGTTGCGCTACGCCCGCTATCTGATCGGCCAGGGCCAGACCGCGGATGCCATCGAACAGGCGTCGGCCGTGATGGATACAGCGCCAGACAACGACCAGGCCCGGGCCCTGATTGTCGACGCCTACGCCAAGGCCGGTGATATCCCGGCCGCCGAGGAATCGGCCGCCGCCTGGGTCAAGGAACAGCCGGACAACGTCAGTGCGCGGATCATCAGCGGTGGTCTGGCCGCCGCCGGCGGCGATAACGACCAGGCCCGACAGTATTACCAGCAGGCCCTGGAACTGTCCGATACCGACCCACGGGCCAATAACGCGCTGGGGGCCCTGGCGGCCACCGAAGGCAACCCGGAGGAAGCGGCCAGGCAGTTTAAGGCCGCAATTGCCAGGACTCCGGACAACCGCCAGTCCATCCAGGGGCTGGCCCAGGTCAGCTCGCCGGACGCGCTGCGCCAATATCTGGAGTCGGTCGCCCAGGAACACCCGGACGCCGTGGCACCACGCCTGGCGCTGCTGGAGCTGGCGCTGCGCGCCCAGAACATCACCCGGGCTGACGAGCTGGCCGCGCGCCTGCTCGAACCGGTCAGCGAGACCGAGCTGTCACCGCACACCCAGGCGGTGGCCGACATCTACGGCGGCGTAGCCGGGACCAAGCTGCAGGAAGAGGACACCAGGGCCGCCCTGGCCATCATGCAACGGGCCCAGGTGCTTTTCCCCGACAACGAGAAAGTCACCCTGCAAACCGCCAGGGCGTATTTCGACGCGGGCAACCCGGACAAGGCCCGGGAGCTGATCCGAGACGCGCGACTGGCTCACCCGGATTCCGCGACGCCCTACCTGGTCGAAGCGACCTACGAAAAGGAGCAGGAAAACTACGGCAAAGCGGCCGACCTTTACGAGCTGGCGCTGGCCAAGGACGACTCCCCTCGCCTGACTTTGCTGTACGTGGGCGCGCTGCAGCAACATGGCCAGAACCAGCGCGCGATCGACACCCTGGAGAACGCGACCGGGCGCTACCCCGACAACCCCTCCCTGGAGCTGCGTCTGGCGATGGCGTACCAGTCCGTCGGTGAGAGCAAGAAAGCCATCGACGCCTACCAGTCGATTCTCCAGGGCTCACCACGGAACGTCGTGGCGCTCAACAACCTGGCGTGGCTGTATCATGAATCCGGGAAACAGGACGCCCGGGCGCTTGCCGAGAAAGCATACAGTCTCGAGCCCGACTCCGCCGCGGTCGCCGATACCTACGGCTGGATCCTGTTCCAACAGGGGAACCATACGGAAAGCCTCCCCGTGCTGGAAAAAGCCTACGCCCTGTCACCGGACACCCCGGAGATAGCCCAGCATCTGGCGGAGGTTTACCGCACCACCGGGCGCTCCGAAGACGCTGAGAAGATTCTCTCCCGGCTGTAACAGCGGGCTCGAGGCCGTCAGCATTCTTTACAATGCCGTTTTTGTACACACGTACTAGTTTGATGATTTTTTGATCATTCCAGGCGAATGGCACGCTACTGGCTCAGTTTTTCTGGTATCCGAACCGGCAGGAGGAGGCTCCGCCATGGGTATCAGAACCGCAGGATTGGCTCTCGCAGTGACAACAGGGATGCTGCTGGCGCCGACGCTCAACGCAACGGTGATCAACGCCGTTGATATCGCTTCCGGTTACGGCGGCGGCCTGACCTTCACCGCCACGGGTGGCGAGTTGGGCACCAAGACCGAATACGGCGTTACGGCAGCCGGCGTTGGCGTAGCCGGGGATGCCTCCGGCAACGAGATTGGCCTGCGTGAGAGCCTGACCGCCAGCTCCGCCAGCGGCTTCGAGCTCGGCGGCTTCACACTGGCGTTCCTGTACGATGGACCGGAATTTTCCGACGTCGAGGAAATTGCCCGGATCACGGCCTACTTCCTTGATGGCAGTTCCAGCGTCGCGATTCTCAAAAATGAATACATGAGCCCCGGCGATGAGTTCCTGACGCTAACCATCGACGGCAGCAGCAGTTCCGCCGCCATCACCGCGTCCAGCGCCGAAACCGGCTCGCCAGGGCTGGTCTCGGTGGGATCGATATTTGGCAACACCCTGATCGGCTCACTCACGTTCGATGCGCTCTACTCCGATACGTGCGGTATCGGCGCCTGCACCAACCAGAGCGACTTTTCCATCATGCGCATCATGACGGTACCGGAGCCCGGAACCTTGGGATTACTGGCACTGGGACTGGGGCTGCTGTTCCTGGCCGGCCGTCGCCGGAGCTGACATGACACGCATCAAGCTGATCCCGGAGCCTGTTCCGGCCCCGGGATCAGCCACGCCTGCACAATCCTCGCTCATGGTTTATCGGAATAACGTCACAGCCCAAAGATCAAAAGATTCCTAAATTCACGTGGCAGGCGTCGGTGAGGGGAACAATACTTCTTGTAACCTATTCTCGCTGCGCTGATTTCAGGTGACTTATGCTCAACGGAAAACATTTCCTAATAGGTGGCACCCTCGTTTTCATGCACGGCTGTCAGTTATGGCCTTCTGACGATGTTCAGGACTTACCGCCAACCGCAGCCATACCCGCCAGCAGTGAGCCGGGGTATGTTCAACTGAGAATCTGGACGGGCATCAGCGGCTCCGATGTCGCCGACCTGACCAGCATCGAGGCCTACCCCAACAACCCGAACAGCGTCGAAGAGATCACCAGCCTCGTTAATGAAGGGGCCAGGGGCACCAACTACGGCAGCCTGGTCAAAGGCTACATCGAAGCGCCCAGCAGCGGGGAATACACCTTTCACCTCGCGGGTGATGACGAGACGCAACTGTGGCTGAGCTCCGACGAGTCTTCGGGCAACATCCAGCAGATTGCATCGGTTCCCAACTACAGCCAGCCGCAGGTGTTCGACAAGTACGCCTCCCAGACGTCCGGCGTCCAGACGCTGGAGGGGGGGCAACGCTACTACTTCGAGATCCGGCACAAACAGGGCAACGGCGGCAACCATTTCGCGGTAGCCTGGGAAGGGCCGGGCCTTTCCCAGCAGATTATCGGCAGCGAATATCTCTACAGCGAAGGACAATCCAGCAATTACGATGACCAGAGCGCCGCGGAATCCTATTCCCTGGGTTACCGGGTGGGCTATTTCGACGCCGAGCAAGGGCTGGCCTTTGCCCCGGACTTCCCGCCCATGGACAGCGACCTGGATGGCATCTACGACAACTGGGAAACCGTCAACGGCCTGGACCCCAGCAACTCCGACGACGCCGCTTCCGACCCGGACGGCGACTTCCTGACCGCCGCCGACGAGTTCCTGATCGGAACGTCCGAGAACAACGCCGACACCGACGGTGACGGCATCCCCGACGGCCAGGAGTTCGCCTACAACCTGGATCCGCGAGATGGCACTGATGCGGCCAGGGATGCCGATGGCGACGGTTACAGCAACCTCGAGGAATACCAGGCCGGCACAGACCCCAACAGCAGCGACGAAGTGCCCGAAGAAGACGTTCCGGACACCGGCACCGGGGCTACCGTTGCCGGTTTCGTGGGCCAGTACTTCGATGGCACCGACTTTGACAACTTCGTCAGCTACCGGACCGACGGCGTCGTCGATTTCGACTGGGGCAGCAGCGCCCCGATCAGCGGCGCCCCGTCCGACCAGTTCAGCGTGCGCTGGGTGGGCCAGTTCACCGCGCCTCACGGCAGCGGCTCGCGGGACTATGAGTTCATCACCAACACCAATGACGGGGTCCGTCTCTACCTGGATGGCGAGTTGGTGATCGACGACTGGTCGGAACATCCGACCACGGAATTCAGTTACAGCCGAAGCCTGGCCGCCGGCGAAACCGTGCCAATCACCATGGAGTACTTCGAAGGTTCCGGCAGCGCCGAGGCCCATTTCACCATCATGGATCAGGCGGACAACAGCGAGGTGGACGTCCTCGGAACTGTCATCACGGCCGAGCCGGGCAGCGCCAGCACGCTGGACTCCGACGAGGACGACATCCCTGACGCCTGGGAGATCGCCTACGGGCTGGCTCCTTTCCGGGACGACGCCACATCCGTGTCCAACGACAGCGGCGTGACCAACCTGCAGGCGTACGAAAGCGGTCTGGATCCCTACACCCTGGAGTCGACTTCCGGCGACACCGGTGGCGATGAAGGCGAAACCACCGAACCGGAACCTCCGGTCACCGATGTGACCGGCGAAGTGACCCTGTCCTGGACCGCGCCCTCGACCCGCCTGGACGGCTCGTCGATCGACCTCAGCGAGATCGATCACTACCTGATCAACTACGGGCAGTCTTCCGGTAACCTCGATCAGTCAGTGGAAGTCTCATCCGCGGACACGTCCTACACCTTCGAAGGGCTGGACAGCGGCACCTGGTACTTCACCGTACAGACAGTGGACAGTGACGGCCTGACAAGCCCCGAGTCAGATGAGGTGTCTCAGACTGTCGAATAGTGTTTAGCCCATCGCCCCTCAGCCACCGGGGCGACGGGAACCGTAGACACGATCGAGATAGGCTCGCGCCTGGGACTGGATCCCGGGCGCGGCCGTTTCCAGCAACTCCGTCCCGTCGCAAGCCTGGCAGGTCACCCCAATCACCAACAACGACGCGTCGCTGCGCCGGTTGAACATGCCCGGCAGCTGGGCCAGTTTGGCCTTGAGCTCAGAACTCTCCCAGCGGCCTTCCACGTAATAGCCATAAGCCAGATACACCGGCTGCCCCTGCCCCCGCTCAGCGATGGAAAGCCCTGCCAGGGTGTCGGCCGGCGCCGCCCCCAGACTGAACGTCCGATCCGGGATGAAATGCTCGGCGTCATACAGTCGGTTGCCGTACTGCACCACCTCGGCTCCCGGGCGCTGGAAATCGTAGCTGTATAGCCCCACGAAGTAGCGGGGGCGCTGTGCGGCGTCGGAATCCTCGATGCCGTCCCGCTCGACGTACGTTGCCTCGAAGCGACGATCCGGCTGTTCGATGATGGGCTGCCAGCCGGCCAGGTTGCTGGAGAACAGCGGCATCCAGCCATCCCCATCGACAAGCTGGATATTCCGGTGCGTGGGATCGACCGGGCGATGCCCCTCGGCAAAGCTGGTCGGCAGGAAAAGCGCAGCCAGCGCCAGTAGCGGTACCGAAGAGGCGAACAGCCCGGAAAACACCCGCAGCCGCCCTGCCCCGAGCTCACCGCGGCTTGCCGGGTCATCAGTGCGTTCATCCCGGCGGGCCTCACGGTGTTCCAGCCAGCGCGCGATCAGGAACACCGGGACCAACGTGCCGGCAAACACCCACCAGCCAAAGGTATCGTGATGATTCACCAGCGGCGACGTCATGTCTGAGGCGTAGCCCACGTAGATGATGACGAACACCCGAATCCAGTTCGCCGCCAGCGCCAGCGCCACACCGGCCGCAACCAGGATCACGCGGCTCTGCAGGTGGCGCAGGTTAAGCTCACCGTAGAGGAACGTCAGCGTCAGTCCCACCAGCAGATAGCGCAGCCCGGAACACCCATGCGCGATCTCGAACGCTCCTACGCCCGGGAAATAGACGAAAACGCCTTCCACCGAGAAATCGATGCCCAGCTGCGAAAAGAAGAGCTGGTTCACCGCCACCGTAACCAGTTGCAGCGGCCAGGCGAGGTAATCCAGGAATGGAATTGTAAAGACGATCAGGCCGACGGGAATCAGGAAGGGAATCGTCTGGCGCCAGCCCCACTGAACGAGCAGGCCCGAAAACAGGATGGGCAGCAGGGCCACCTGCTGGAACGCCTCGATCAGGAGCAGGCTGCCAACGGCATAGACCGCAACGCTCAACAACAGGGGCAAAATCCAGGGCCAGTAGAAACCGGTGCGGGGACGAACCTGGCGGAGTTTGCGGTACGTCAGTCCAAGGCACACCGCCAGGACCAGGAAGCCGTGGGAATAGGCCTCGTTCCATTTTGTCCAGCGTTCGACGATGCCGACCAGCGCCGGCCAGGTCCCAACGGTAAACGCCAACAGGAAAATGATCGGTGACCAGACACTCAAACGTGAACCGATATCGGTGCGCGCCATACAGAAATCCCTAGACTGTCCCGGAAAAACGGTGGCGGGCCCTGCGCCCGACCACCGTCAGAGTCGTTCCTTGAGCCGGTACAGCCCTTTGGCCCAGGCACTGCGTACCAGCATGACGGACACCAACTCGCAGCTGTCCGTCGCGATAGGCCTTTTATAGTTACAGTTCTTGCCCGATCCGGCCAGCAAATCGAACTGGTGCACCGCCTCATCGTGGAAAGCATCCTCGATGGCATAGCCCAAGTGTAACGAGCCCAGCGCCAGCTTGCGGTGAAAATGTTCGAGGAAGCCGGACTGGATATTGTAGAGACAGCCCCGGTAAACGACGTTATACAGTACGGAGACCGGTTGTGGGCCGCTCCAGAGAATGCTGAGCCGCGGTTGGCCGCCTTCGAGAGGCACGTTTTCCAGAAAGCGCCGGTGGAACGCCAGACTCGCGTCACTGAAACACGGCTGGCCCCACCGGTCGCGATGAAAGCCGTTGAGCAGCTCGAAAAAGCGGTTGATGTCGTCCGGGAAGGCGTTGGTCTGCCGGACCTCGGCAAGGCCCTCAAGCACCTTACGCCGATTGAAAAAGCGCAGCCGTGTGTTGCGGCCAAGGTTTGTCTGGTAAGCATCGAAAGGGCCGCGGGTGTCGATCTGGTAGGCGGTATCCCTGGCCACCTCCCGACATAGCCAGCCGCGCTCATCGGCCAGGCGTTGCAGACACTGAAAGTCCACCGACGCCTCGGGCACGTCACGGAACACCGCCTCGCTCCAGGCGGTCCGGTCAAGCACCTGCAATGGCGCGTCACCGGCTGCCGTGTCATCAAGACCGAAACCGTTGTATTCCGTTCGTGGCGTCGACAGCCGGCGATAATTCGTGCCCACGAACTGCAGGCAGCGCACGGGCAACACACCCTTGAAACGATAGCGGTCGATATAGAGACCGGAGCCATCCTCGGCTGGACGAGCCACTTTCGAGAAGCCGGGAGTTTCTCCCCATATCGCCCACCAGGCGTCCTGCCATGCCCGGGTCTGGAAAAGACTCATAGCCTCGGCATTTCCTCATGCATGGGGCTGACCAATCGTTGTCGAAAAACCTTACATTCCTGTAAGAATTCACCGGTTTCGAGTGAGGTTATCACATTGTTCTAGAAGTGCGTTATCGCCTATGGCACTCCTGATGCTGCTAATGCCACTGGACATCGCGTTCGGATCCAGCGGGAGGTTATGGTCCCATGAAACTGACAACCCAGGCATTACGCTCGGCAGCTTTTTTCCTGACGTTTACCGGCGGATTACGCCGCATCGTGGTTTCGCTTCTACTCATTGTCAGCGGGCTGACGCTGGCCGGGCAGGCTCTGGCCGTCCCATCCCTGTTGGTCAGCTCCTTTCCCAACCGCTCTGCGCCGGCAAGCCTCTCGGGAGCGGAGCTGTCAGGGCTGACCTATATCTTTACGACCACGGAATCCGGCATCACGAAGGTGGACTTCTATCTGGACAACCCACCTCCGTCATCCCCCCGCAAGACCGAGTTCGTCAGTCCCTATGACTTCAACGGCACGGCGCCGAACGACTCGGCCATACCTTTCGACACCCAGACGATCAACGATGGCCAGCACACCGTTTACGCACGGGTCACCTACAGCGGTGGCGTCACGGAACTGGTGTCCGCCGCCTTTGTGGTGGACAACGCCGCTCCGGCGTTCGAGTTCTCGACCAACACCCTGAGCTTCACCGCCGCGGAGGGAGATAGCGACACGCTGACCGCCTCGGTGGGGCTCGATACCGCCGCCGGCACGACGGCGGATTTCAGCATCAGCGACAACGCCACCTGGCTGTCCGTCAGCCCCACATCCGGCACAACGCCGGATAACCTGACGGTCACCGTCTCGCCGGACGGCCTGACCGCCGGCTCCTACAGTGCCGTGATTACCGCCTCGGGCGACAATGTCGCCAGCGACCAGATCAACGTCAGCCTGGAAGTGACTCCCGCCCCCAGCGGCGATTACAACCTGCTGGTCAGCACCAATTCGAGCCGCAGCGGTGCCTCCGCACTGCAGGGCTCACAGGTGGCCGGCGACATTTTCGTGTTCGTTCCGGACAACGGCAGCATCAACCGCGTGCAGTTCTATCTGGACGACGCCACCAAATCCGGCAGCCCGATCCAGACCGAAGGCCTGCCGCCTTATGATTTTGCGGGCACGGCGCCCAATGACACCGCTTATCCGTTCGACACCACCACCCTGGCGGACGGCAGCCACACCATTACCGCCGTCGTCCGGGATGACGCCAACACGCTCCACGAGACCACGGTTTTCTTCGAGGTGCTCAATGACGCGGTGGCGCTGAGTTTTTCACCCACGACCCTGGCCGGATCCCGGCACATCGATAACGACGATGTGCTGGAGCACACCGTCAGCCTGTCCGCCAGCGACGACTCCGGCGCCAACTTCGCGCTGTCATCCAACGCCGCCTGGCTGAGCGCCAGCGGCAACTCCGGCAGCACACCGGCCCAGGTCACCGTCACCGCTTCCCCGGTTGGCCTCAGCGTCGGCACCTACACCGGCACTGTCACCGCGGATGCGGATGGCTATGCCGATGCGAGCCTGACCTACACGCTGACCATCACCGACGATCCGGACGGTCTGGTCGCGGCGCCGGCCAGCCTGACCTTTAGCGGCTCCCCGGACTCGCCCATCGCCTCGCAATCGGTGGACATTTCCCACTCCATGAGCGAGACCCACGATTTCACCGTCAGCACCAACATGCCCTGGCTGTCGGCGTCGCCCCCGTCGGGCACCACACCCCAGATCATCCAGGTCAGCGTGGATGCCTCGGGTATGGCGGCGGGCAATTACGCCGCCACGGTGACGATCACGGCCTCCGGATTCCCGGACCTGGACATCCCGGTCACTCTGTCGCTCTCCAGCAGCGGTAACTGTGCCCCCATCTCCTGTACCGACGTCCGTGTCGAACTGCCCTACCAGCTCAGCTTTACCGAAAGCCAGGGCTACCTGATGGACAGCAACGGACTGGGCACCGGCTTTACCTGGATCGACCAGCCCGATTCCGGCAACGGCTACGTGCCCGGCAAGCTGGAGATGAACATCCTCGAGGGCGTGCTTTTGCTGACCACCAATTCCGGCATCCAGTACGCCGGCAATAACAACCAGGAGAACGCCCTGGGCGTTGGTTTCGCAGCGCCCAACCAGATCACCCGCATTACGGCGCAACTCCTGGACGTCCCCGCCGGCAGCGGTAACTACGAGCAGGCGGGGCTCTGGTTTGGCAACGACCAGGACAACTACATCAAGCTGGTCGCCCTGTCCCATCCCGCCGGACCACGCATCCACTACTTCATGGAGGTGGGTGGCCAGACCGTGGCCGAGAGGAACATCACCGTGAGCAACCTGCCCGGGCGCGATGTCACCTTCACCATGATCGTGAATCCCTACTCGCAGACGGTGGAGTTACGCTATCAGCTTGATGGCGGCACCAGTGTCCAGGCGGTCACCCTGACCCCGCCGGATGAGTTCTTCAGCTTCGATGCGGCCGGCATTGACCCGCAGATCGGCACCCGCAGCTTCACCGGCATCTTCGGTACCCATCGCTATGCGTCCTCACCGATGGTCTACCGGTTCGACGACTTCACGCTGGAAGTGGGCGGCACACCCCTGTCGCCGGATTCCGGCATCGAGTTCCTGCGCAACAGCTACGACCTGGACTACCCGACCTCCATGGTCTGGGGACCGGACGACCGGCTGTACGTGTCGCAGCTCTTCGGCAGTATCCAGGCGCTGACGTTCGATGAGGACTACAACCTGGTCGATACCGAAACCATCACCTCGCTGCAAGACGCCCTGGGTCCGCGCCTGACCCTGGGCATCACGGTGGGGCCGAACGCGACCGCGGGCAATGTCGATCTGTGGCTGGCCCACTCCAGCCCGTCGATCGACGACGGCGAGCCCAACTCGGGCATGATCACGCGGTTGTCCGGCAGCGGCTTCAACCAGGTCGACAACATCATCACCGGCCTGCCCCGGGCCAAGGCCAACCATTCGATCAACTCGATTCACTTTGGGGATGACAACCGCCTGTACATCGCGGTCGGCGGCAATACCGGCGCCGGCGCCCCGAACAACTCCAACTCGGAGTTCGGGGACATGCAGGAGCAGCCCCTGAGCGCGGCCATTGTCGTGGCGGATGTCTTCGCCGCCGGGTTCGACGGCACCTGCGCGAATACCAGCAACATTTTCGGGCCCCCACCGTGTGACGTGGAAACCTACGCCACCGGCCTGCGCAACAGCTACGACTTCGTGTTCCACAGCAACGGCAGCATGTACGCCACCGACAACGGCCTGGGCGTAACCGGCACCTTCCCGCCCTCACCGGAACCGCCCTGCCTCGGGTTCGGCAGCACCGGCAGCTACCTGAACGGCGGCCACAATCCGGGTGAACAACCGGACCTGCTGTTGCGGATCGTCGAAGGCATGTACTACGGGCACCCCAACCCGTACCGCGACGAGTGCGTGTTCAAGGACGGCTCGTACCAGGGCGTTGCGCCGCTGCCCAACTACACCGAACCGCTGTTCAACCTGGGTGACCACAAGTCCTCCAACGCCATCATTGAGTACGACGGCGCCAGCGGCTGCGTGGGCGAGTTCCTGAACAACCAGTTGCTGGTCACCAACTACTCCATCGGCGACGACATCTACCGCGTGCTGCTGAACGAAAACGGCCTGCAGGCGGTGGAAGGCGCGCCGCTGGTCAGTGGCTTCAACGATCCACTGCCGATGACCCGCTCGCCGGAAGGCGTGCTGTTCGTGGGCGAGTTCGGCGGCGGTAAGGTCACGGTCCTGCAACCGGAAAGCCTGGGCTGCTGGGACACGCTCGCCCCGTTGCCGGCTCCGGTGCTGGACGCCGCTGCGGCCTCCGTCAACGACCAGGTCTATGTGGTGGGCGGCAAGAACGGCAGCGGCCACCTCACTACGCTGCGCATCTACAACCCGGGCAGCGACAGCTGGAGTACCGGCGCATCCCTGCCGGGCGAAGGGGTTGAGAACCCGGCGGTGGTGGCATCCGGCGGCCAGATCTACGTTTTCGGCGGCTCCACGGCCCCGTTCTCCGGCGCCGTCAACAACGCGGCGGTCTACAACCCGGGCAGCAACAGCTGGACCTCCCTGGCCGACATGCCGACGGCACGCGGCGGCGCAACGGCCCAGGCCATGAACGGGCTCATCTACGTGATCGGCGGCATGAACGCCCAGGGCTCGTCCCTGAACAGCGTGGACATCTACAACCCGTCTTCCGGCACCTGGCAGACCGGCCCGTCGATGAACGTACGGCGCGACAACGCGGCGTCGGCCCTGCTGGACGGCAAGATCTACGTGTTCGGCGGGCGGGAACGCAACGCCGACGGCAGCGTGCCCAACAACACCCTGGTGTCCGTGGAAATGCTCACTGGCCCATCGGCAAGCTGGAGCCTGCAGACCCCGATGCCCACCGGCCGCCGGGCCATGGCGATCGGCACGCTGAATGGCAAGGCGCAGCTGATGGCCGGCGAGTCCAACCCCGAATCGCCCTCCGGCGTGTTCGAAAACAATGAGGAGTATGACCCGGTATCCAACACCTGGCGTCCGCTGACCCAGGTACCGACGCCCAAGCACGGCGCCGCGTCGGCCACCGTGAACGGTCAGGTGCTGGTCATTGGCGGCGGCGTCACCAGCGGCGACTCCTACACCTCATCCGTCGAAGGCATGACGTTCTAGGCCAACCTCTTCCCGGCGGCGCCGTCGACAAAACGGCGCCGCCGGGAGCACCTTCAAAAGCCCACGCCGCCCGAAAAATCCCCGCCCAGACGGTTCTTACGCCGGGGGCATTGGTCTATACTCAATCCCAACAATTAAAGGCGCGCTTTATCGACTGCAGGGAAGCCAATGCCTCCAGTATCCATCATTATTCCGGCCTTCAACTCCCAGGACTACATCGCCGAAACCCTCCGCTCCATACTCGACCAGAGCTACCAGGATTTCGAACTGCTGATTGTCGACGACGGATCGACCGACAGGACGGCAGAGGTGATCGGGACGTTCGAAGACCCACGCATTCGCTACATCCACCAGACCAACAGCGGCCGGCCGTCGATTCCCCGCAATCGCGCCATTCGCGAAGCCCGGGGCGACGTGATTTTTATCTTCGACTCGGACGACCTGATGCTGCCGGACAAGCTCCAGCATACCGTCGAGGCGTTCGAAGCCGCGCCAACGGCCGGCATGGCGTTCACCGGGTTTGCCTGTATCGACGAAGCCGGCCAGGTCATCAACCCGGATTTCCTGGCGCCCTACGAAACCCTGCACCAACTGCCCAAGACGGAAGTCGCTGACGGCGTGTGGCGGATCGAAGCCCGGACCGCACTTGAGGGGCTGGCCCGATCCAACTACGTGGGCACGTCGGGCGTTGCCATCCGGCGTGAGGTGTTCGACAAGGTCGGCCTGTTCGATGAAGACGTCCGCAACGCCGACGATTTCATCATGTGGCAGGCGGTGGCCAGCCAGTTCGACCTGCTCTTTCTGCCGGCCATCTATCATCAGTATCGCGTCCGCTCCGGCAGCATCTCACTGCGCAGCATCGAAGATCGCGCCCCCAGTATCATCAAGGCCATCACCAAGATGAAACGCTTTCACCAGCACGACGCCCGCTCGCTTGCGGTGCTGGATGGCAAGATTGCTCGCTACTACCACGATATGGGCTATTCCTACTTCTCCCAGTACCAGCTGCGGAAAGCCCGGGAAGCCTTTCGCAGTGCCCGGCGCGTGCAGCCCAACAACGACGCCCTGTTTTACATCGTATTGAGCTATCTGCCGGCCCCGGCCATTCGCTGGCTCAAGAAGATCAAGCCACAGAACCGTTACTGACGTGTCCACCGCCACCACGCTTCTAAAGGGTTCCGTTACCCGGGTATCGCAGACCTTCGTGTCGATCGCCGTCGCGTTCTTCATGATGCCGTTCCTGATCCACGAGCTCGGGGATCACTGGTACGGCGTCTGGACCGTCGTTGGCAGTCTGGCGGCGGCCTACCACCTGTTCGACATGGGCATGGCCACCGCCGTAACGCGCTACGCCAGCCGCTTCCTGAAACTGGACGACCACGACGAAGCCAACCGGGTCGTCAACACCGCCCTGGCCATCTATCTGGTGATCGCCGCCGTCATTGCCGTGGCCAGTGTCGCCATCGGCTTCGCCAGCCGCTGGTTCTTCGACACGGAGGCGGACAAGGACATCATCCAGCTGTTGGTGATGATCATCGGCGTGTCGGTTGCGCTGGAATTCCCGTTCAACGCTCTTGCCGGCGTTGCGGGCGCGCGGTTGCGCTTCCATCAGGTGGCGCTGGCCCGGATCGTGACCACCCTGATCGGCGCCGGCCTGAACGTCTGGTTCATCAGCCACGGCTACGGCATCGTGGCCCTGGCCGTGATCACCTTTGCCACCGCGCGCCTGTCCAATTTGCTCTATTACCTGATCTGCAAAAGCGCCTTTCCGCAACTCCGGTTCCGGCGTCGATTCATTACCCGGACCATGGGCAAGGAATTGTTTCAGTACAGCGCCTGGTCCTTCGTCATCGCCATTGCCTACCAGCTCCGCAATAATGTCGACAACTTCGTCATCGCCGGCTTCCTCTCCGCCGCCAGTGTCACGCCCTATGCCATCGGCGTGCGCCTGGTGGATTACCTGGCGCAGTTCCTGAGCCAGGCCACCAATATGTTCGTGCCGGTGTTTACCGGGTATCACGCCAAAGGCGAGCAGGCGGAAATGAACAGAAAGATGCTGTTCGTCACCCGCATCAACCTGGTGCTGGCGATGGTGGCCGGCGGCGGACTGGTGATCTTCGGCCAGGCCTTCATCGCCCGCTGGATGGGGCCGGATTACCAGATCGCCTACTGGGTTATGGTCGTCTTGTTGGTCGGGCGCATGATCGGCTTTGCCAACCATCCCCTGAACTCCGCCATGTACGCCATGAACCGGCATCGGGTCATCGCCAAGCTGGATCTCATCGAGGTGGGCTGCAACCTGATCCTGAGCGTGATCCTGGTTCAATTCTACGGCCTGATGGGCGTGGCCTTTGGCACCATGATTCCCCTGCTCGTCTTGCGGATCGTCTTCCTTCCCGCCCTCGCCTGTCGCGTCCTTGGGATGCCGGCATCCGAGTACTATGCGAGCCTGGCGCGCCCGATCGCCGTCATGCTGCCGACACTGGCCGTCGCCTATTATCTCGTGGGCCAGGCCGGCGATCTGACCAGCTACCTCACCATCTTCAGCTACGCGGCAGCCGTCGCCTTTGCCACCACGCTGATCGGCGTCAAGCTCAGCTTTTCGAGGGAAGAGAAAGATATACTGAGACAACTGATCCCACAGCAGCGCCTTAAAGCCCTTTTGTAGACCGGTCCGCTGCGGATTCGGGCCTGAGAAAGAAGGGTCAACACTAAAACGCTAGATTGGATGGACTCCTGGAATGGCACGCTCCACGGAACAACCGCTGGTTACGGTCATCATTCCCGCCTTCAACGCGGAACAGTATCTCGATGACACCCTGCGGAGCATAGAGGCTCAGACTTACGCCAATATTGAGATCATCGTCGTCGATGACGGATCCACCGACAGCACGGCGGAGCTCGTCCAGGCCCATGCGCCACGCGTTCGCTATATCCATCAGCCCAATAGCGGGAGCTGTGCCGCGCCACGCAATAATGGCCTGAAGCACGCGCAGGGAGAGTTCGTTACCTTCTTCGACGCGGACGACATCATGCTTCCGGAGAAAATCGCGCAACAGGTCCGCCAGTTCCAGGACCACCCCGACGCTGTTGCGGTCATCAGCAACTACCGGAATTTCACCGATACCGAGACGTCGGTGGACCATTTCGCCACCTGCCCAACGATCACCGCGCGACTGGCCGACTCGGGCCAGCAGGCCATCACACTCCCGTCCACCGAATGCCGCCGAATCCTGATCGACGAAAACTTCACGATCGCCTCATCGCCCCTGTTCCGCCGCTCCGTGGTGGACGCCGAACAGGGTTTCGACGTGTCTCTAAGAGCTTGCGAGGATTTCCATCTGATCTACCGGGTTGCGCTGAAAGGTCCTCTGGTCGTCGTGCCGGACGTCGGATTCGAGAGAAGACTGCACGACCTGAACATGAGCGGGGATCCGGAGCGGATGATGTTCAACTTCATCCGCAGCCGGGCGAGCCTGGTGCATCTGGAAACCACCCCGGAACTTCAGGACACCCTTGCGGATCTGGTACGTCATATGAAGCGGGAATTCCAGACCCTGCTGATTCGCAAAGGGAAACTGCGAGAAGCGTTCGGCCTGTTTTCACAGACTCTACCGCCAACCAGTCGCCGCGAACTCAAGCACGACGTGTTTCAGGGAACAAAGCTTTGCCTCACCGCCCTCGGATTACGCAAGGTGGAATGGCCGTCCTGACCGGATGAGTCATTCCCGCAGCAGGACGGCCGCAACGCGTTAGCGACGGGGGTGGTACTCGTTCACCCGGCCTGCCAGCGGATATTTATCGGCAATCGTGTTCCCGGACACAGGAACCAAAGACTTGCTTTCAGACTTCTCCTCCAGTTTCCGGTTCACCATATTCAGCAACACCACCGACAACCCGCCGAAGAAGTACCACTCATAGCTCTTCAGGCCATAGCTGGCGAGGCTGAACAGCAGGTTCATCAACAGCCAGACCTGCATGGCCTCGTTCGCCCGGAACAGGAAATCGTCCTTGGAAATCGTCCGTATCAGCCGCCCGGCCTTGAGGAAGTTCCGGATCATGGCCTGCAGGTAGAGAATGAACAGGATAAGACCAATCAGGCCAATCTCCTGCCAGATTTCCGCCCAGAGGATATGGGAAATCTGATCCTTACCGGCCACGTTCCAGTTGGCCTCCCGGGACGTGCCCAGGCCGTGCCCGATGATCGGGCGGTTCATGGCGACTTTGAAGTCGCTCACCCAGCCCTCGATTCGCCCTTCAGCGGAGGCCGATTGGCGAGTGTCGTGGCTGACGAGCGACAGGTAGCGGTCACGTTGGATGTCATTCAGGTTCAGAAAAATCACCGTTAAACCGGCAATCCCTATCATCGCCAGCAACGCCTTCCTCTTACTTTTCAGAAAAACGCCAAAGGCAATAATAGCAATGGCCAGCACCCCTGAGCGGGATAACGTAAGCCCCATGGTGTACAAGAGAACCGGAAAAAGAAGAACGTATAACGCGAACATCTTTCGGCTGATTGGAGCGACGACGTAATGCAGAAACGGTAAGACCGTCGCGATGATGAAAGCGAGGCCGTTTGGGTTGACTGTGTCTGACGGTGCGCCGGCCAGACGACCGGCAAAATCCCCGTCTCCTAAATATGTCGCTGATCCCAAGTAGCCAGTTGTGACATTGAGTGCGAGCGGCTCAAGAATTCGAATCAGATTACAGCCAACAAAAATACCGACCACCCACATCAGCCGCCTCTGATTGACAACTAAGTTCACCGTAAAAAAATAAAAAATTGATCCTTTTACAAAGGCAATCAAACCGTTATTAATAACGGATCCAGGCCATTCCACCAGCGGCAAAGTGACGATTGCGTATATTAGGATCGCAAGAAGATACTTAGAAGCATCATCCAAGCGAGACCCTCGCGTGACCTTCGCGCCAAAAATCAAATACGAAATCACTCCGACTAGCAAAAAATCAAATCGAATGATTCCCAGCAACGGTATTCGGGCAGGTAAATGCAAGAAAAAACTGACCAAGTAAAGCAAAAATAGCCGATAAGGTAGGCGCGTTGTTTTATCCACCGCTTCCGCGCTGATCGCTTCTCTCTGTATACTTGTATCCATTATTATTCAAGAACCCTGAGATAAAGGTTATAGATAGCATCTACCGTGGAGCGTACTTCAAACCGACGTGCTGCAGTAGCTTGATAATCGGAAAAAGGCGCCCTTCCCTTAGCAACACAATCGCGAATGCTCTCCGCTAGCGAATCTGCACTACCTACATCGGCAACTACCGCTGGCGTTCCCTTCAAAACCTCACGGAGCCCGATACAGCTGGTTCCAACGAAAGGGACGCCGCTACATAGCGCTTCCATCGGTTGCAGCGGGCAAGCCTCCCATAATGACGGCATCACGATTACATCGCAGCCTTTCATCGCACCAGATACGTCAGGAATAAAAGGAACGAAAGAAAAGTAATCATCTAACCCTCGCCTTTCAATATCACTTTTTTCCTCTCGAATATAGGCACCTGATCCAAAGCAAATTACGTGACAACACAGTGGATCAGCATCTGATTTCAGCTTTTCGACTGACTGAACGAGATAACGAAATCCTTTTTGGGCCATAAACCGGCCAAAAAAACCAATTACAGTTTTATCGTTGGATAGCCCGAGTTCAGCTTTCAAATCTCTCGCCTGCGCTTTTACGAACTGCTCAGAATCCACCCCGTTTAAAATAACTATACTGTGATCCAAATCAAAAAATGGCAACATCTCTTTTAAATTACGTTCTGCATCGAACGACACAGAGTGCACTTTCGAACAGCTATTCAGTACCAGCGCTAGAAGCCACTTCTTTATATTCCCCAAAAAACCACAAAATTGCTTAGAATTTAATACGTCATGAGAGGTTAGCAACAATCTCTTTCTAAAAATTAAACAAGGAGTAATCGCTGCAATAGCTGAGGTAAACCCATGAGCGTGAACCAAGTCATAATGCTTATTCTTCATTTTTTTTGCTACAGATAAAGACAACATAGCAACGCTGCTTGATTCATCCACAAGCCAAAAATCTTCAACTGAGTTATATAGCTCTTCCTTCAGCAACCGCCCACCTTCGCTATCAACTGCTATCACACTAAATAGAACATCCTGTCCAGGAAAAAACCGAAAAACATACTTTAAGAATGTTCTAATGCCGCCCACAGGCCATCTAACAACGAGTAAGACTCTATATTTTTTAGCCACGGTTACCTCTTTACGAAGCTGGCTAGAGCCACCTTCTAAAAATTTTATTATAAAAACCAGAGATATGATCTAACAATATTATAAAAACCAGCGAGTTCTAGGCGTATACTTTCTATATTCTAGTCTAGAATTTCTAATCCGACCGCCACCACCCTGCAATGAAAGCGGAGATGCAGATGATTCGAAGCGCTGCGAAGCTTCTTCCTGAGTCCATTTACCCTTTACTAAAACAAATGTACTACAGGCGGCAGATCGCCGCTGGAAAATTCATTTCACCAGAAGTTGAGTTTACACGCCTATCACGTTTTATCACCAAAAATAGTTGGGTTATCGACATTGGCGCCAATGTAGGACACTACACTAGAAAGTTCTCTGAAATTGCTAAAAATGGTCGAGTTTTTGCCTTCGAACCACACCCCGTTACGTTTTCTTTCCTGGCTGGGAATGTTGCAGATCTAAACAACGTGACTTTGGTGAATGCAGCAATTTCTGATTGCTTTAGCTTAACCGGTATAACAGTTCCTAACGACAACTATTACCAAGCACATCTCAGCAACACAAGCAAAAACAAAGTTATCACTCTTCACCCTAATTCCTTCCAGTTCAGCGACACTATCGATTTTATAAAAATTGATGCTGAAGGCCATGAACCAAAAATTGTAGATGCTCTATCTGACATTATAACAAAGGATCGTCCTGTACTGATGATAGAACTTAATACTAAGTTTCTTGAAGAGTGGTGTAAATCCAACGACTATACATTCACGGACTTTCCAAACTCACATAACCATATACTAGCCCCAACAAACCACCCATGCTTTGATAAACAGTAGGTGCCCGCCCTTGCCTTTAAAGCATACAGTTTTAAAAGATTGCTTCGATAAATCAATCTCTTATTAAAAGATGACCACATTGTCATTTCGAAAATTGTCGCTAAACTTGTACATTACGGGTTCTTTGAATGTGGTCTATTAGGCTCATAAAGGTCGGACGTGATGAAACCAGTTCTGAAAAGCTCATTAAAGACAATAGCATGCAGCACAGCTTTAGTCCCTTGCCTCGTAGCGGAAGGGTTTGCTGCGCCTCAAATCAGTTCTGTCACTCAGAAGACTGACGGTGGGGAGTCTCAGCTGGTCATTTCAGGCTCAGGCTTTGGCAACAAACCACACCCTCGTCCACTCTACTATTTTGACTTTGAAGATAACTCCCGAGAGCAAAACTCTTCTTTTTCAATGACATCTGAAAGCTTGTCGACAGACGGAGAACTGGTCAGCGAGACAACGCCATTTGGTTCGGGAAACGTATTGCGATTTACTATTCGACAGAGTTCCTCCGCAGTCGCTATACCGAGAATAGAATTTGATTCCGATCAGTTATATGTTTATTTCAACCGTCGCTATAGCTTTTCTATCGACGATTCTTCAACGTGGGGATCTATCGGGTTCAACTTAAAAACCAATCGATTATGGGGAGATTCTGGAAACAATATATACATTGGATATCAAGGTAAAGAAGGAACCAGTTCGGGCCGAATTTATCCGGAATACACAGCTGAAGGTGGTGCCACTTGGGTTGGATCCGATCTGGCGCAGTTGGAAGATCAATGGACACAGGAAGAAATAGTATACCAGGCTAGTGATGTCGGTGAACAGAATGGGCGTTTCGACATTATCAGAAATGGAAACTCAGTACATGACAGCAATTTCCGAATGAGAACTAGCTCTTATCCTGATCGCTACAGTCAACTGTACTTTGATCAAATCAGCAACGGCACCAACGCAAATCAAACACTATATATTTACTATGACAACATTTATGTAGATGACTCTTTCCATCGTGTTTACTTGTCGGATGCATCATCGTTTTCTGACGCCAAAAACAGAATAATTCAAATCCCAACAGATTGGAGCGATTCAAACGTCGTCGTTAACATAAATCCCGGGGACTTTGATTTATCTAGCGCCTATGTTTATGTGGTTGACGGAAATGGCGACGCAAATAGTAATGGTGTTCGCGTATGTGCAGATGATTGTCCGTCTCCCCCAAACCCTCCTGCGCGAATCGATATTCAGTAAACCTGTCCAGATGCCTGGGCTGTTACGCGTTTACGTCTCATCGGCACCGCCACCAGGACGCAGCACAGTAGACCGCCTAGAGTTAGCGATAACGAGGTCGGTTCAACGACCTCAGTTATTATTAAATTATCAAAGTACGATGTTACGCCGTACTGGTGGCCGCCTAACTGCAGCATTCCTAGTCCAGCTGGGCCACTAGTACCCAAATTCCGCAGAACCTCAATACCGGGATTACCGGAAGCAACTTTCCACTCACTAACGGAAAATAACGCGGTTTCCGAACCGTTTACCAATGTAACGGGATCGAAGAAAAGAAAAATTTCATATAATCCGCCTAGATCATTAGTGGAAAAAGTCACGTGCTGGCCGATCTCTGATTCAAATCTCCAAACCTTAGAGCCGAACGATATATCCAACAACATCAATGCATTTTTGCTATCGTCAAAAACAGCTTCCATCGCAGCAGTACTTTCTTCTCCCGTATCCAAATCTGTAAGCTCATTAGAAATCTCATAGCTTATTAAAGCCGCATTTACAGACGCGGATCCCAGCATAAGCACGAATATCAAAGTCCACTTAAACATATTATCGCCCTTCGACGTTTCATAAGCATTCGTTCAAGCTAACACTTATGCACCTGTCGTCAAAAACTATTTTTATCTAAAAATAAAGCTCGTTATCGGCTCTCATTATTTAAAAATGATCGATCAATGGTTTTAGTTCTTGCTTCAAACTCTCTACTCTTCTCTTTATTTCAACGAGATAATTCGCTTTAAAATCAATAATTTCGGAGCGAAGATCATCTGCACAGTAGAGAGCTTCTTGAATCGTCTCGGCAATCTGCTCACCATTATTTTCTGTGAACATGAACCCCTTACTGAAAGTAGTTCTTGACGCTAAATTATTTGAAAGAACACCAGGCGTTTCTGATGCTATTGCTTCATAAGCTCCGCACACTAAGCAACTATTACGACTTGTCAAATCTAAAACCAAGTCAGAACCACACATTAATTCTATATAATCATCGGAGCTCAAAAAACCTTCTAATATAAAGTTAGTCGGCTTATCCATGCCACGAACTTGAGAAGGAACCTTTCCTGTTGCATGAACTGAGATACCTTTACCCTCTAGAAATTTCGCGGCACGAATTACTTCTAAATAAGGCTCATCATAAGCCCATGTACAAACAAAAATTACACGCCTGCTTCCTTTTGATGCTTCTTTATTGCTTTGGCCTTTAAACATTGATGTAGGTATTGGATCAGTAAGTACGAAAGGGTTCCCACCCATGCCCAGCACTTTATTGGCCAAATCCCCGTTAGTGACTATGGTTATATCAACATTCGCAACCACCCATTTCGCTACAAAATTAAGAAACCTGCTTCTCCCTTCTAACGGAAGGATGCCAGCGTTATGAGCATCCATTACTAGTATTTTTTTGTGAACTGGACGCATAAAAACAAGGAGAACCGATAGAACAAGCGAAGGATTTTGGAAGAAAATAACCGGAGTCGAAGATTGCTTTACAACTTTAACTGTACAAATCAGAGATACAACGTAACGCTTCAATCTATTTCCATGAACTACAATTTCATGAAGAGGAACATCTAAACATTCCGACAACGAACGGCTGCGAGTATGTCGCTCCCAAGAGAGCCAAATCCCTAAATGAGCTGTCATTAGTTAACCGCCATTTCTAAATAACCCTAATAATAGCCGACTCCATGTAGTTCTTTTGAGTCTAGGCCATATTCCTATTATTCAAATACGTCATCCCATAAAGATTCTTCTCAAACAAATCCCACAACTTATTCGCCGGATACCGGTTGATCGCCCACGGATCCGCCAACGGATGCCGGCTGGGAAAGGCCGCCACCGCCACCTGGTATCCTGCCGCCTGGATCGCTGACTTCACCTCTGAATTGAAATCGATGGGCTGTCCGTTGGGATAACAGAAGACCTGGGCATCCACGCCCAACTTTTCGCGAATCAGCTGTCTCGACAGTTCAAGCTCGGTGGTCAGGGCATCCTGCCGCAGCTTGGTCAGTATGGGGTGGCTGTAGGAATGACTGCCGATGTCCAGCCCCTCTTCCACCATCGATTTGACCTGCAGCCAGTTCAGCCCCTCGTACTCCGGCGGTGGTCCGGCGGGGCGGGCGACGTCGAGTTGCTCAAACAGGTTCGCGATCAAGGTTTCTTTCTGATCGTTCGGGATCGTCAGGCAGTGGTCGGCGATGGCATTCCACGCCTGGTTCCGATCGCTTGAGATATCCAGGCTTGTGTCCATCCCCGTAAGGGTGACCGGGCCTTTTCGTGCCGTTTTATCGATGGCGTAGCGCACTTGATCTGGCCACAACCAGAGATCGTGGTTGACGAAGCCAGTGGTGATAAACAGCGTCACCGGTATGCCCTCTTCCTTCAGAACCGGAAAGGCGTACTCCGCGAAATCCGCGTAGCCATCATCGAAGGTCACGACGACGGCGTGATCCGGCACCGTGCCGCTGTGGTGTGCCTCGATCAGTTGGGTCAGGTTCATGGGATGAAAATCCCGCTTGATCATCCGCATCTGGTCCCGGAACTGGTCGACGTGGATCTTGCCCGGTTCGTCATGGGGCGAGATGCGGTGATACATCAGGATGCGTGGATGCTTTCGCGCCAGGAACCGGGCCAGGCGGAGCCCTCCAATCGGTCGGCTCACCTTATAGATCAGTTGGTTAACGGTCATACCTGCCTCTTACGCCTTCCCTTCTCTCAGACCCGCCGCAACATCAACTTGGCCAGGGACCGCCACCCCTGCCAGTAGAAACAATCCCGAAGCAGCCCGCGACCAACGTCCAGGAAGGGCTCCAGGAAGGACTTTTCAGCGGCGGCAATGGACATGCCGCGGCTGATGTACATGTCGGCCCACGCCCTCGATTCCAGACGCTCCGGAATCACGTTGGGGTTTGCGCTGAGAAACTTCTCGAGGATCAGGAAGGCGTTGTCATAGCGCCCCCGATAGTTTTTCGACATCTGCCCGGGCCAGATCCGGTAGATGTAGGTCACGTCGTTGACGTACTGGAAGTCCCAGTCGACGGAATAACGCAGCCAGAGATCCCAATCGATGCCCATCGGCAGCGACTCGTCGAAACGGCCGTTTTTCTCGACACAGGCCCGACGGATGACGGCCGTGCCGAACGGTACGAAGTTCTTGATGATGAGCTGCTCGGTCACGCGGCCGCTGTGACGCTCGTAGGGCTGCGCCTTGTTGATGTGCGCGCCCTCCTGATCGATGTAGGACACCTCGCTGTACACCACGCCCACGGCGGGATCATCGAAATACGCCATCTGCAGCTCAAGCTTGCGCCGGGACCAGAGGTCGTCGGCGTCGCAGAAGGCGATGAAATCCCCCCGGGCCTCTTCCAGACCCCGGTTCTTCGCGCGCGGCTGGCCCTGATTCCCGGTCGGGATGTAGCGGACCCGCTCATCAGTCGCAAATGCCTGCATGGCCTCTGCCGTGTTGTCCGTGGAGCCGTCGTCCACGACCACCACTTCCAACGCCTGCCAGCTCTGATCCAGTACGGACTGGATCGCTTCCGGCAGGTAATGCCCCATGTTGTAGGTGGCGATCACCACGGACACCAGCGGTTGTTCGTTCATACTCATCCCCTGCACATACTCATACCCGACAGATGGAAAACCGGTACTTGCCAGACGGCTCCTGGGGAATGGCCGCCACGTCCTGAATGGTGCAGCGCACCCGTTCGTCAAACACTTCACGCAGCGCGGCCAGCAACGCCGGATCGGTGCCGGCGTCGAACTCGGGCCCCTTGACGCGGTTAATCGTCAGGTTGTCGAGTGTTTCCTGGACGAGCTGCATCTGTTCAATACCCGGAACTTTCGTCAGCGTGCGCTCCACCAGGGAAATGCCAGACACCTGGCCACCGGTCGGCAGTTTGAGGAAGTCCGCCACGCGGCCTTCGAGGCGTTCGAGTATGGGCAGCCCCCGGCCACACTCGCAGCGCCGTTCGGAGTACACGCCGACGTCCTCCACCCGGTAACGAATCAGCGGCATCGCAAAGTTGTTCAGGTCGGTCACGACGATCTTGCCGGGCTCTCCGGGCGCCACCGGTTCATCGTTGGCATCCAGGAATTCGACGTAGACGTGGGGCAGGTTCAGGTGCATGCCGTTGTGCTGTTCGCACTCACAGGCGATCAGCCCGACTTCCTCGCAGCCGTATCGGTTGGTGACCCGGCAGTCGAACGCCGACTCGATCACCCGCCGCTCGTGGTCCAACAGCATCATCGAGGTCGCCACGATGCCGTGCGGGCGCAGATCGTGGATGCCGTTGTCCTGCAGATACTGCGCGAAGATGTAGATGGAGTGCGCATGGCCGAACACCGCGCCGGGTATCTCCCGTCGCCAACGCTCGACAAAGGCGCCCATCGACTCCGGGTTCAGGTCCATCGTGTCCAGGTAGATGGTGCGGTCCAGCAGGTGGTGACGCAGGGTCTGCTTCAGACCCTGGGGCACCGGCGGGTTGCCCCAGACGGACGCCCGCTTCATGCCCATATCCCAGCCCGCCCAGCGATCCGCAAGCAACTGGGCGGCGTTGCGACGCTCCTGGCAGGGCTCGTCGAAATACAGATTCAGAGAAACGCCGGTGGATCCGCCGGTCTTGGCGGTTACCAGGGAGGCCCTGGACGACGCGTCACTGATAAAGGCATCCAGGTGGTTGCGGATGCTTTGCTTGGTCGTGACCGGTATGCGACGGAATTCCGCCGGCGAATCAATGGACTCTGCCTGAACGCCGTGTTCGGCCAACAGATCCCGGTAGAAGGGACTGTTCCGTGCGGCGTGGCGGATCATGCCCTGCAACCGCTGCCATTGCAGGGTCTCAATATCCTCCCGCGGCCACCATTGTTGCCGTTCGAGTGCCTTCCACTCGGCCAGACGCTGGCTGCGATCCTTCACGTCCCAGAGCGGATAGAACACATGCTTCGATAGCTGCTCCATCATGCGGCGCGCTCCTCCTTCATCAATGTTCGATACAGCGCCACGTGACGATCCAGCATGGTTTGCACGGAATAACGTCTCATAACCCGCAGCTGCCCTTCCCGGCCCATGGCCTGGCGCAGCTCGGGCCGCTCGATCAGATGCTGCAACCGGCGCGTCATCCCCTCGACGTCCCCCACCTCGACCAGGAAGCCGTTCTCTCCGTCGGACACGATTTCAGGGTTGCCACCGGTCCGGGTGCACACCACGGGCTTGCCGCAACGCATGTACTCGATGATCGCATTGGAGAAACCTTCCGACTCGGAACACAGCACGGCGATGTCGAACGCCTCGATCCAGCGTTCGGGATCCGGTTGGCTGCCGGCAAACTGGACCCGGTCCCCCAGCCCCAACTGCCCGGCCAGAGCCTGATACGGCGCCGGATCGCCACCGCCGACGATCCGCAGGACAACGTCACCGCCTTCGGCAACCAGTCCCGCCACAGAGCGAATCAGGTCGTCGATTCGCTTGATGGGCCGGAGGTTGGCGACAATACCGATCACCACGGGCGGCCGGTGTGGAGACAGGACCGTCGGTTCCATCGCGTCCACCGGATACCCGTTGTAAATCACGTGTACCTTGTTGTCCGGCAGGCGTTCGGCGTCACGGGTCAGTGTGGCCACCGCCTCGCTGTTGCACACGGCCGCCGACACCCAGAGCCCTGTCAGCCGAAGCGCCCGCAGATACAGTGACGAATACCAGAAGCCCATGTCCCGGCGCGAAATGATGGTTTGCAAACCGGCCAGTCGCATCATCGGCGGACAGATGACCGAGGCGTCGTTGAAAAACACATGCACCAGCCCGAAACCCTCGGCTTTGAGAGTTCGCGCAAACCGATACACCCGCCGCCAGCTCCCGGGGTCCGCCACGCGCCCGACTCCGAGCTCTTCCACCGGGACCGGAAATTCGCCACTGCGGGTGTAATCCGTGCCTCGAAAAACCGCAAAGCGAAGTTCCCAGCCTTTCCGGCTCAGGCCTTCAACCAGCTTGAACACCTGGCTCTCGGTGCCGGCGTGCGGGTGGTTGTACTGATCCATGACGATGCAGAGTTTCATGACGCCACCTGCTCGTAGGCCGACAGGTAGAGGCGCCCCATGGCCTGCCCGGAATAGTCGCTGGAAACCCGCTCCCGGGCCCAGGCGACTCGGGCCTGACGGTCCGCCTCCGCCGCCAGGCACTGATCGATGGCCTCCCGGAGATCCTCGCCCTGGTCGAGGCGCACCACGTAGCCACCTTCGCCGTTTCCCAAAACCGCGGCCATTTCACCGACGTCCGACGCAATCACGGGCACGTCCAGCGCCATGGCCTCCAGCAGGGTGATCGGCAAACCTTCGGTGTAGGACGGCAGACAGATCGCATCGACGGCCTGCATCAACGCCGGCACGGCATCGCTGTAACCGGGCATCATCAATGCCTCCGCGACACCGGCCTGCTGGGCCTGACGCGCCAGCGCCGCACGTTCCTTGCCTTCGCCGATGATCAGCAGCCCGGCCTCCGGGTGGTCCGCCCGCAGCGAGGCGAACGCCGCGACCAGGCGCTCAAAGCCCTTTTCCCGGGACAGTCGCCCCACCCCCAGAAGCACCGGCGAGTGGGCGGCGATAAAGTCAGCGAAGTCGGCCGGCAGCGGCTGCCCGGCCGCCTGGCGCAAGCCGTCAATATCCAGGCCGTTGGGAATCACCGATGTGCGGGACGAGCGCGACAGTCCCTCCGGGATATCCTTCATCATGGCGTCGGACACCACGATGACCCGGTTCAGTCGCCCCAGGATCACCCGATCCAACGACTCGTACAGCCAGGACTTGCTGAAGCGCGCCGCCTTTACGTAGCCATGTAAGGTCGCCACCATCGGCAGGCGCCGGACCGACTGCGGCCACATGCCCATCAGCACGTTGAACTTGTAGCCGTGGGAATGCAGCAGTTCATAGCCCCGTTCCCGCGCCCAGCGCAGGATCCTGAGCGCCTCGGACGGATTGAAGCCGGGCTTCATGCGCCAGCTCTCGACCGGCAAACCCAGCCGCCGCGCTTCCGTTTCCAGCGGCTTTTCCGCCATTCCCGGTTCGCCAGCGCTCAGTATGAGCGGCGACAGGCCGACGGCGATTTGTTCCCGTACCAGTGTCAGCAGCATTTTTTCGGCTCCGTAGAGACCGCCACTGTCGATCAGATGCAACACCCTGGTGACCACCAATCATCCCTTCCTTGGGTTCCAGATCACTTTCTTTTCGCCCCGGACAAACGATCGCGTGGCCCGGTAACACGCCAGATTGAGCAACATCAGGTAATAAGGTGCGGCCAGGTAAAACGGCAGATGCCGCCCATCCCGCTCGCGCTTGCGGCCCAGCCAGGCGCACAGGTAGACGGCCACCAGCCCCAGCAGGCACAGGCCATAGATACCGCCCCGATCCGCCAGCAGCAGCGCGGTGATCGTCAACAGGATCTGCGGCACGAAAGCCAGGTAGCGCAGCAACTTGTGGGACAGCAACTGCCAGGCAAACACGCCGAAGCGCAGCGGGTTCAGGAGCTGCGACATGTCCTTGAGCGCCCACAGTGCGCGAAGGGTCACGCGGACGCGCATGCTGAACTCGCTGGCACTGTCTTCCAGGGCTTCTTCCTTGAGCAGTGCTTCGGGCTCGTACACCACGCGGTAGCCCTGCTCGACCACTTTGAGCGGCTGGACGAAATCCGGTAACTGATCCGCCCGTAACGGCTGATACAGCGACTTGCGCATGGCGTCGATGCCACCGTCCACGCCAACGATGGAGCCGATGCGGGTCTCCTGGACGCGCAACGCGTTCTCGTACTTCATGTAGGCGCTGCAACCGTCTCCCACCAGGTGCCCGGCTTCGTTGACGTAGACCATCTTGCCGGTGACGTAGCCCACCTGCTCATCGGCGAAATTGCGAACCAGCCGCGCCACCGCCATGGCATCCCACTGGGAGTTGGCATCGGAGAAGGCGATGATGTCGCCCCGGGCTTCCGGTACCAGACGGTTGAGCCCGGCGGTCTTGCCCTGGCGGGGACTCTGCCGGAACAGGCGGATGTTGAACGGGCTGTCCTGCGCCAGGGCGCCGACAATGGCGTCGGTTCCGTCGTCGGACTCGTCGGAAATCACCAGGATTTCCAGTTTGTCGGCGGGGTACACCAGTGCCTGCTTGTTGCGCAGCGTCGCCTCGATGTCCCCGGCCTCGTTATAGGCCGCGATCAGGATGGTGACGCTGGGCTGGTAATCGTCGTCACGGTGCACGCGACGCTCCGCCCGCCCCAGCACGTAGGCCACCAGCGGGTAGCCCAGGTAGATGTAGAGCAGGAGCAGCAGCGAGATCCAGAAAATCAGGGTGAGCATGGCGGCGTTCCGGGCTCCTGCGGCTAGTGGGGCGCGCCGGTGAGGCGCGATGCGGAAGCCGTTGCGTCAGGCGTTGAGTGGCTTTCCCCGGTAACCGGGTCCGCCGCGGCTGCGGGCTCCAGCACGCCCTGCTCCCGCAGCACGTCACTCATCGGCCCGAAACGGAAGCGGCGCAGGAGTTTCTCCAGCCGCGCCTCGCAAACGTCCAGGTTGTTGTAGTGCCGGAAGCGGGAGAACCATTTGACGTCCAGCCGCGGCTGCCCGGGGTCCACTTCCCACGGATGCAGATAGAACACGAACGGCTTGCCCTGGCGGTTGATCTGCCCCAACCCCCACTGGCTGAACCAGTACGGGAACAGCCGGAAGTAACCACCGCCGGCGATGGGCAGCGTGTAGCCGGGAAATTGCAGCGTGCTCAGGGGAAATTCCGCCAGCGTGTGGCCGTCGTCGGTGGTCAGGCGGTGGGGCCAGCGGGGCGTACCCGGCATGCCGTAGCGGTCATGATGCACCGGGAAAATCGAGGAATCCCAGGTAAACCCTTCTTCGCACAGGATATCCAGCGCCCAGCGGGACTGCGCGGTGATCGAATAGCTGGCCGCCCGATAGCCGGTGACGGCTTCCCCGGTAATGTCTTCCAGGATGCGCTTGGAACGACGCGTCTCCTCGCGGAACACCTCCGGCGTCTGGTTGTAGATCAGCTGGTGGCTGTAGCCGTGGCTGGCCACTTCATGCCCCGCCTGCTGGATGCGCCGCACCAGCTGGGGCGAGCGCTCCGCCACCCAGCCCAGGGTGAAGAAGGTGGCCTTGATGCCGTGCTCGGCAAAGCGCGCCAGCAAACGGTCGGTATTGGCTTCGACGCGATACTCCATGCGGTCCCAGTCGTCCCGCGATACGGCCTCGGCCAGGGCGGCGACCTGGAAGTAATCTTCGACATCGATGGTGAGCGCGTTCAACGGCGCCCGGCTGTTCCCTGTGGTGGTATTCATCGGAACTGATACTCCACGCTGACCGACACCCAGTTCTCGGTGTATTCCCGGGAGGAAACGTCGCTGGTGCGCCGGTTGTGGCCAATCTTGCCACTGAGGTCGAGGTCCGACAGCAGGCGCGTCGACAGTCCCAGGTCGATGCCGAAAATATGGTCTTCGGTGTCATCGTCCTTGTAGCTCAGCAGCGCCGCGTCAGCGCCCGCGGTGAAGTCGATCTGGCCGGTCACGGGCCGGCGGTAGTCAACCACCAGCGCCACGCGCCCTTCGCGGGAGTCGGTATCCAGGTTGTCTGATCGGTTGGCGACACCGGTCAGCTCGAAGCTGGACCCATCGCTGTTCTCCCGGTTGTAGCCGGCGCGCACGTCGGTCACTTCCAGGGCGTTGGTGTCCTCGATGGTGTAGGTCACGTCATTGAACTCGAAATCAAACTCGGAGGCCTCATCGGTAATCTCGCGGCTCGCGGCAATGTAGACCGACGAGGACGCGTTGATCTGGCGCTCCATCCGCAGATCCCCGACCCAGCCATCGAATTCGCTTTCCTGGGGGCCGAATTCACGCTCCAGGCGGGTGCCGCCGAAGGAGCCGGAAATCGTGGTGGCGGCGAACTCCTTCGAGAAAAACAGCGTGGCGGTGTAGCGGTCCACGTCCTCGCCGTTGTCGTATTCGGTGCGATCCGCGGACAGGTTGAGCCCGCCGGCCAATGTCTGTGAGAACAGGTGGCGCCAGAAAGCGGTGGTGATGTAACCGTCGCTGTCCCGCTCCTCGGGCTCCTTGTAATCGATGTTCTCGTACTCCACCGAGAAGCTCAGGGTGTCTACCGTCGTCACCGCCCAGACGTAGCGGGGGCCGGTGCGGAAGATGTTGCGCCGGGTGCGGTTGTCGGGCGTGTTGGAGGCCTGGTCGTCCTGGATGACGTCCCGGGTTTCGTTGGAGGCGTCCCAGAACAGGCGCTCCATCAATTGGCAACTGCCCAGCCAGTCGATGTTGGCGTAGGTTTCCGGGTCATAGGTGTCGTCCAGGTAGACGCCGTAGGCCAGATCAGCCGCCAAGTCGGAATTGCAGCGGCCGGGATCGGACCGGTGGCGAATGCCCAGGGTGACCCGGTTCTCCAGATCCGTCTGCTCGTTGGATTCGGAGCGCTCGACGTTGTCGCTCAGCCGACTGTCGGCCCCGACGGTGATTCGGGCGGGTTCGGCATAGGCCATGGTGCACACCCCGTAAAGGGCCAGTGTCGTTACGGTAAACAGCCCTCGAATCATCCCTGATTCGGAATATCTAGCCATTGATGACAGCTCCGGCGAATTTCTGGGGACTGAAGGCTCCGGCCGCCTGTTCGACGGCCCCCGGCGTCACTTTGCCGTGGGGGACGACCAGCAGCGAGAAATCACAGAGTTCCGACAGAATCCGCGCATCCGGTGAATCGCTGACCGGCGCCGTATCGAGGATGATGAAACGGTCGGGGTAGCGGCGCCGTACCGCCTGCAGGAACTGCTTCATGCGGAACGAGGTGAAGAATTCCGCCGGCGATTCGCGATGGCTTCCAGCCGGTATCAGGCGCAGGCGCGGGATGCCGGTCGGGTAGATGATGCGGGCGATGTCGTAGTCGGACTCGTCGAGGAAATCGGTCAGGCCGCTTTCCGGGACCATGTCCAGCATGGTGTGCAGCGACGGGTCGCGCAGGTTGCAGTCGATCAGCAGCGCCGTCTTGGCCTGGTCGAAGGCAAACGCCGCGGCCAGGTTCAGCGCCATGAACGACGTGCCGGCGGATTCGGTCGCCCCGGACACCACCAGGGTAAAGTTATTGCCGCCGGAGACTTCCAGCAGCTTGGTCCGCAGGTTACGGAAGCGGTTGACCAGATCCCGGTTGGGCGATTCCGGGTAGACGATCCGGCGCTCGTCCAGGTCGTCGTTGGTGAGCCGGCGCGGCTCCTGCATCCGCCGGATCTGGCGGCTGATGACGTAACGGTCGACCGCGCCCACACCCAGTTCCAGGGAGCTGGGAACCAGCAGACGGGAATCGTCCCACTCGCTGAACGGTACGCCGCTGGCCTGCTCGACCTCGCCTTCCTTGCCGCCGGAAGCATCGGCACCCGGCTGCTGTGGGTCCTGCCGCGTCTTGCGCTCCCCCGATTTCTCGGAGGACGCTTCGAATTCGCGGTCCTGATGCGTTCCAGCCATCAAAATACTCCCATGACAGAAGCAACAGCTATTCCGATGTACGCCGCGACGATCAGGATGCAGCCAAGAATAACGGTTACGGTGACGCGCCGGTCGCGACGCATCTCAAACGGTGTTCTCACGTTCGGAATCTCGATCAGCACCGGCAGGTTGATGTCGTCCTCAAGCTGGGACTTGGCACGAACCCTTGGGTCGATCTGCACCAGCCCGGCAATCGCCCCCAGCGGTGCCAGCAACCCCAGGAACAGACCGGCCATGGCAAACTGTTCGAACTGCGGCCCCTCGGGTCTAAGCGGGAAACGGGCGGTCTCGTTGATGCGGTAGTTCAGACCCTGCCCTTCGATATCCAGGTGCATCGACACCCGCGCCTTCTCGCGCCGTTTCAACAGGTCGTTGTAGATCTGACGATTGACGTCCATGTCCCGGGTGAGCTTGGAGTACTCCGCCTTATTGGCCTGGATCCGCTCCATGCGGTTCGCCTGCTGGTCGATCAGCCCCTTGAGCGAGCGAATGCGGGTATTGATCGTCTCGATCTCTGTGCGCGCCTGGGCCAGCGACGTGCTCAGTTCCTTGTAAAGCGGGTTGACCGTCTGCTCGGAACGCGGTGCGCGGGTGTCGTTCTGGGCGTTGGCCATCGCGCGGTTGCGCTGGCGCCGGAGCTCGGCAATCTGCTCCTGCAGGATGACGATATCGGGATAGGAATCGTGGTATCTCAGGCGCAGGGCATCGAGCTGCCGCTGCAGGGCCGAAATCCGCTGCTGGTATTCGTCCTGGGTCTGTTCCTGGCGCAGCGTGGCGTTGACGCTCGATAGCTGTTGCTCAAGAGAAGCCACCCGGGTTTCCATTTCCTGTTTCTGCAGTTCGGCCTGCTCCAGGTTACCGCGCAGGTTGGCCATCTTGTTGTTGGCCTCGCCCTCGGTGCCGTCGACGTTTTCCGACAGGAATTGCTTGAGTCGGGCTTCCGACCCGGCCAACTGCCCCTCGTAGCTTTTCACCTGACTGTCGATGAACTCGTAGGCGCTGCGGCTCTCAGCCCGCTTGCGACTGGCGGACTCCTCGATAAAGGCCTGGCCCAGGCGCTGGGACACGCGATAGGCCTCAATCGGCGATTGCGACACGAAACCAATGCTGAAATAGCTGTCCCCGCGAGCCCGCACGCGCAGGTTGCCGCGCAGGCGGTTGACCCGCGATTCCAGTTGCTCCGGATCCAGATCGGCGGCTTCGGGGCCGAAAGTGTCCACGTCCTCGGCCACCCGCTCCATGACCCCGCGGCTCCACAACAACTCCTGCGCGGCGGAGGCCCGCTCGTTGATTTCGGTGGTCACCGCGCTGCCTTCCATGAGCGGCCGGATGATGTTCTCGTCGTCCACGTAGATCACAACTTCCGACGAGTAACGGTAGGGCCACAGGAAGCCGGCCGCCAGTACGCCGAAGCTGACAATGGCGAAGGCCAGCAGGACGAGCCACTTCCGGGCCCGGACTTCCCGCAGCACTTCGCTGGGTAACTTGATAAGTGGGAGTGCCATATCACTAACCTGACTGTTTCATCTCAAGTGCCAAGCCGTTCCGATAAAGACCCGGCCTCAAGTGCTTCGCCCCATAACGGGCGCGCCGACAGAGCGCCCTGACGGCGATCAGAAACTGCGTTCCGGCACGGTCAAGATGTCGCCGGGCTGCAGTTTGTAGTTTGTCGCGATATCACCCTCGGTCAGGATGTCGTCGAGCTTGACCGGAATCGCCACCACCTCACTCCCCAGCGGCCGATAGAGCATGGTGTCGTTGAGGGAGGCAAAAGGATTGGCGCCGCCGGCCGAGAGCACCACATCGAGCACAGTCATGCCCGCCCGGAACGGCATCGACATGGGCTGCTGCACGGCCCCGGTAATCCGCACGCGGTCGGTGAACTCGTGGCTGTTCATGCCGGTCACCACTACGCTCACCTGTGGCTCCCGGATAAAGCTGGACAATTCCTCTTCGATGGAATCGGCCAGGTCTTCGGGCGTGCGGCCACTGGCCATGATGTCACCGACCAGGGGCACGGAAATGCGGCCGTCCGGGCGAATGGGCACGCTGGTGCTCAAGTCCTCGTTACGCCACACCGTGACCTGAACCACATCACTGGGCCCCAGAATGTACTGGTCGACGCCCTCGTGACTGACGTTCAGCGCCTGCTGGATCATTTGCGGCGACGACGCCGGCTGCGAGGCGCAACCCGCAATGAGAAGGGAGAAAACTACCGCCAGAGCAACATACATCCTTGCCATCTCGTGTCCTCACGACATTTACTGGAAGCAAATTGCAGCCGGCCTTCGTGGCCGACCCCGAAAACTGCATGCGTTGTTCTGTTCCTTGGCCTGGTCGCGTCTACCGTGATCCTTTCTTGAAGAGGATCACTTCGACGGTCTGAATAATGACCAGCAAATCCAGAAGAAGACTCTGGTTCTTTATGTAATAAAGGTCATAGCGAAGCTTTTCGCGAGTGTCTTCTTCGTTATCCGCGTAGGCGAAGCAAAGCTGCGCCCATCCGGTTATGCCCGGCTTCACCCGGTGCCGTTCGTTATAGAACGGAATCTTCTCGGCCAGCTGCTCGACGAACATCGGCCGCTCCGGTCTTGGCCCCACAAAGGCCATGGTGCCGTTCAGCACGTTAAAGATCTGTGGCAGCTCATCGATGCGCACCTTGCGGATAAAGGCGCCCACCCTGGTGACCCGCGTGTCGTTCTTTTGCGCCCAGACCGCGCCGTTCTTCTCGGCATCGGTCCGCATGGAGCGAAACTTGTGAACCCGGAACACCTGGCCGTTGAGCCCGACCCGTTCCTGGCTGTACAGCACCGGCGCCTTCCAGCCGTCTTCCAGCTTGATCGCCAGGACCGTCAGCAGCATCAGCGGCGACGACGCGATCAGCAGGGTGCCGGCCGCCAGGATATCCAGTGCCCGCTTGCCCAGGCCGGATACCGACGAGACGGTGAACCCATCGGAAAACACCAACCAGCCCCGAGTGATCATTTCCATGGCAACCTTTCGGGATTCCCGCTCATAGAAGGCGGCGCCATCGACGATATGAACGCCTTCCATCTTGCACTCGAGCAGGTCTTCCATGGGCAAGCCCTTGCGGCGGTCGTCGACCGACACCACGATCTCCCGCACCGGATTCCCCAGGATGTAGCGATGCAGCGACACCGGCACATTGACCAGATAGTTGGCCGGCACCTCCACTTTCTCGCCGTCCATGGGTACGAAGCCGACCAGGTTGAACCCCTTGCGGTTGAACGGGGTTCGCAGATCCTCAAGCAGCTGTTTGGCCCGGAAGCCGGCGCCCAGCACCAATACCTTGCGCTTGAAGGTGTCATCTCCGGCGATCGTGAAGTAGAGCGTGCGCACGATACCCAGCAGGAAGAAGCCGAAGACGGAGGCGGAGCTGATCACGCCGTCTCCCCCCAGATACCAGAGCCAGTTTTCGCTCAGCATATAGGCAGTGAGCGAAAACGGGATGCTCAGCAGCAGGGCCAGGATGGTGCGCAGCATCATGCCCGACAGGCCGTCTTCGAGCCGGGACTGGTGCACCCCCATGGCGACCATCAGCAGCAGGTTCAGGCCGGCGAAGACAATGGCCGACGGGTAGATGTAAGGCAGCGATTCGTTAAAGAACTGAAGGTCGCCGAAAAAGCGGAAAAAAACGGCAATACAGAACGCGCCAATCAGAACCAGAAAATCGATCAGGCCCAGAACTGCGAACGGAATGTGAATGTAATGCCTGAAAATTCTGACGTGTGCCACGTCGACTCCTTTGCGATACGCATACCGGAATCTTCCCTGACGCCGGTGGATCGGACTCCAGATACTACGAAGTCTACTGCATTCGCCTGGCTGTGCAATCGTGTGCATTCCAAAACAAATGACTGAGCTATGTAAAATTTTTCGACAACAAAAACCCCGACTCAGGCCGGGGTTCTCGCTCAAAGCGTTCATCAGTCGTTCCGGATTCAGGCCTTCCGGCGACGCATGACACCAACGCCCGCCAGACCAAGACCCAGCAACGCCAGGGTTCCCGGCTCAGGCACTTCGCCAACGGTCACGTTGTCGATACCGTAGCCATCGCTTTCGTTGTTGGAGTAGAACGTAATCTCGCCCAGACCATCGGTGTCGATGAGGCTGACGTAGAAGACCTGACCGTCATCAAGGCTGCTGCCAAACAGCGCCTCGTAGCTGAAGGTCATGCCGCTGACCGTCAGATAGCCGCCCTCGTCGTTCGGGTCGGTGATGTAGAAGCCGACGGCGTTGTACCCATCGAGAACCGAGAAGGTCATCTCCTGGGAGTCCATGCTGTCGAGCCAGTTGTCATTGTCGGGGCCGGTGGGCACCGCCGACCGACCGAAGAATGGCGTGCTACCGGCGTCCAGGATGGCCACGCCGCCGCTGCAGCTGAAGTCACCGTCATCACAGGACCCGCCTGTGCCCGCCACGTCCTGGGTGAAATCACCCACCGAGGTACTGATCGTATTGGCCTGCGATCCCGTGCCTGCCGTATAGCTTTCAAACCCTTCGGTCAGATAACCGGATTTGAGTTTGCTGAAGAAGGCGCTTTCCGCCGCCTGCGCGGCCGCTTCGCCCTCACCACTGACGGACAGCATCAGCGCAGCGTTGGCCGAAGAGGCAACGCCGGCGACGCCTAATGCGACACCTGCCGTCAAACCGAGTATGCGTTCCATTTTCATTGCACAGCTCCTGTTACAACACTGGTTTTTAGTGATTGTTCACGGCGGCACGTAGCAAGAAGGGAACCAGGATTATCAACCGACTGATTTTTATCGTTTTTAAAGGACGTCCGTACAAAAACTGACGCCTACGCTGTAAATTTTTTGGACATAAAAAAAGAGGTGCCACAAGCACCTCTTTTTTAAAATCTTGCAAAACATTTCATATCACGAACAGATCCATGAATTCGTGTACCGCCATTTGCTCCAGTTTGGGCGGATCCAGGCATAGGGATTCAATCGCCCGGCAACGCGCCACCGGGAAACGGGTCGCCAGATTGTGGCGGAACTTCTCCTCCAGCAGCGCCATCCCCTCCTTGCGCCGGCGGCGATGGCCGATGGGGTATTCCACCGCCACCTGTTCCGTCTTTGAACCATCCCTGAAAAACACCTGCACGGCGTTGGCAATGGACCGCTTGTCGGCTTCCAGATACTCCCGCGTATAGCGCTCGTCCTCGACGACCTCCATCCTGTCGCGCAGGGCATCGATCTCCGGATGGGCCTGGTGGAAATCGTCCTCGTAGTGATCGGCGGTCAGGGAGCCGAATATCAGGGGCACCGCCGTCATGTATTGCAGGCAGTGATCCCGGTCAGCGGCGTTAGCCAGCTTGCCCACCTTGGAAATGATGCGGATGGCGGATTCGTGGGTGGTGATCACCACCCGGTCGATGTCGTCGAGCCGGTCTTTCACTTGCGGGTGCAAGGTCACCGCGGCCTCGGCCGCCGTCTGGGCATGGAATTCCGCCGGAAACGAAATCTTGAACAGCACGTTTTCCATGACGTAGCTGCCGAAAGCCTGGGGTAGCGAGAATCGACGCTGCTCTTCCGGTTTGAGCGCCTGGTCCTTGTTGGTCTTGCTGAACAGCACGTCGTAAAACCCCCATTGGGGCGCAGTGAGCACTCCGGGAATGCCCATTTCCCCACGCAGGGCAATGTCCGCCAGCCGCACCGCCCGGGACGTGGCGTCGCCCGCCGCCCAGGATTTCCGGGAGCCCGCGTTCGGCGCATGGCGATAGGTGCGCAGGGCCTGTCCGTCCACCCAGGCGTGCGACAGTGCCGACAGGATCTGTTCCCGATCCGCTCCCATCAGCCGGGCGGCGACAGCCGTGGACGCCACTTTGACCAACACAACGTGATCCAGCCCCACGCGATTGAACGAGTTCTCAAGCGCCAGCACGCCCTGGATCTCGTGGGCCATGACCATGCTGTCCAGCACCTCGCGCATCGTCAGCGGCGCATGACCCGAGGCCACGCGTTTCTGTGACAGATGGTCGGCAACCGCCAGGATCGCGCCGAGGTTGTCGGATGGGTGGCCCCATTCGGCGGCCAGCCAGGTGTCGTTGTAGTCCAGCCAGCGCACGATGCAGCCGATGTCCCAGGCCGCCTTGACCGGATCCAGCCGAAACGGGGTGCCCGGCACGCGGGCCCCGTGGGGTACCGTTGTCCCCTCAACCAGCGGCCCGAGGTGCTTGGTGCATTCCGGGAAACGCAGGGCCAGAAGACCGCAGCCGAGGGTGTCTATCAGACAGTGACGGGCCGTATCCAGCGCCTCCGGACTGTCGACCCGGAAGGTCAGCACGTAGTCGGCGATCTGTTGGAGTACGTCGTCGTAGTCTGGGCGTTCGTTGAGATCGAAAGTCGCGGACATGCCTGCTCTCCCTTATCCCTGCCGGGGACGCGGCTGGCGTGACGTCACCCCGCCCCGGCTTTGCAATGACGTGAGGACAGTATGGACCGGATGCCGGGGCCCTTCGACCGGCCCGGCCCCTAAAACGGGGAACCTAGAAGGCATCCTCCGGGATGCGCACCCAGCCTTCCATCAGGATGCGGGCGCTGCGGCTCATGATGGCTTTCCTGGCGGTCCACTGACCGTTTACGGACTCGGCTTCGGCACCGACACGCAAGGTGCCCGACGGATGACCAAAGGTCACGGACGTGCGATCGCCGCCGCCCGCCGCCAGGTTCACCAGGGTTCCCGGAACCGCCGCGGCCGTGGCGATGGCGACCGCCGCGGTGCCCATCATGGCGTGATGCAGCTTGCCCATGGACAGCGCGCGGACCAGCACGTCGATATCGGCCGCGGCGATTGCCTTCCCGCTGGACGCCACGTAGCCCCTGGGCGGCGCGACAAAGGCCACCTTGGGCGTGTGCTGGCGATTGGCCGCTTCTGAGACATCGCCGATCAGCCCCATTTTGAGCGCGCCGTGGGCACGAATGGTTTCGAAACGGGCCAGTGCCTCGTTGTCGTTGTTGATCGCTTCCTGCAGTTCCGTGCCCTCGTAGCCGATGGCCTCGGCATTGATGAATATGGTCGGGATACCGGCGTTGATCATGGTGGCTTTCAGGGTGCCGACGCCGGGCACGTCCAGGTCGTCGACCACGTTGCCGGTGGGGAACATGGCGCCCTCACCGTCCGCCGGATCCATGAACTCAACCTGGACTTCCGCCGCCGGGAAGGTGACGCCGTCCAGCTCGAAGTCGCCGGTTTCCTGCACATCCCCGTTCGTCATGGGAATGCGGGCGATGATGGTCTTCTCGATGTTTTTCTGCCAGATCCGGACCGTTGCCAGGCCGTTTTCAGGCACCTGCCCCGGATCGACCAGACCGTTATTGATGGCAAAGGCCCCGACGGCCGCGGTCAGGTTACCGCAGTTGCCGCTCCAGTCGACGAACGGCTTGTCGATGGAGACCTGGCCGAACAGATAGTCCACGTCGTGATCCGGGCTTTCGCTTTTCGACAGGATAACGGTCTTGCTGGTGCTGGACGTGGCGCCGCCCATACCGTCGGTCTGCTTGCCGTAGGGATCGGGGCTGCCGATCACGCGCAGCAGCAGTTTGTCGCGGGCTTCGCCCGGCACCTGAGCCGCTTCGGGCAGATCGGCAAGGTTGAAAAACACGCCCTTGCTGGTGCCGCCCCGCATGTAGGTGGCGGGGATTCTGATTTGGGGTTTGTGGGTCATTTTGGTGTTTCCCGGATTCTGTGGACGATATCGGCCGCTGGGGGGATCATCGGCAGCCCTGCGGGCTGCTCCGAAGCTGAAGCGTCGGCTACATTTTCAGGTCACCCCGAGTAGGTAGCAGATGCTTTAGCTTCTGAGGCACCGTCAGGTGCCCCAGTCAGCCCCACACTAATAGCTCTTGCCTGGCAGGGACGGTTGCTCAAGCACTCGCCTTATCCGCCTCGGCCTCCAGGAAGTCCTGCGCAAAGCGCTGCAGCACACCGCCCGCCTTGTAGATGGACACTTCCTCCTGGGTATCCAGGCGGCAAATGACCGGAACTTCCTGGCTCTCGCCGTTGGCGCGGTGGATCACCAGCGCCAGCGTCGCGCGCGGTGACGGTTCGCCCTTGACGTCGAACATTTCGGTGCCATCGATGCCCAGTGTCTTGCGGGTGGTGCCTTCCTCGAACTGCAGCGGCATCACGCCCATACCCACCAGGTTAGTACGGTGAATCCGTTCGAAGCCTTCGGCAACGATGGCCTCAACGCCGGCCAGGGCCACGCCCTTGGCGGCCCAATCACGGGAGGAGCCCTGCCCGTAATCGGCACCGGCGACGATGATCAGAGGCTGCTTGCGATCCATGTAGGTCTCGATCGCCTCCCACATGCGCACTACCTTCCCTTCCGGTTCGATGCGCGCCAGGGAACCCTGTTTCATCTCGCCGTTGTCGTCAGAAACCATCTCGTTCAGCAACTTCGGGTTCGCAAACGTGGCCCGCTGCGCCGTCAGATGGTCGCCACGGTGGGTCGCGTAGGAATTGAAGTCCTCTTCCGGCAGGCCCATTTTCGCGAGGTATTCGCCGGCGGCGCTGGACGCCAGGATCGCGTTCGACGGGGAGAGATGATCGGTGGTGATGTTGTCACCCAGGACCGCCAGCGGGCGCATGCCCGTCAGGTTCTTTTCCCCGGCCAGCGCTCCTTCCCAATACGGCGGGCGACGGATGTAGGTGCTCATCGGGCGCCACTCGTAGAGCGGGTCGGACTGCGCCTGGGCCTTACGGGTGACATCGAACATCGGGATGTAGGTGTCGCGGAACTGGTCCGGCTTCACCGACGACTTCACGATGGCGTCGATTTCCTCGTCTTGAGGCCAGATGTCCTTGAGCATGATCGGGTTGCCGTCGGCGTCGTGGCCCAGAGCGTCCTTCTCGATGTCGAAACGGATGGTGCCGGCAATGGCGTAGGCGACCACCAGCGGCGGCGAGGCCAGGAACGCCTGCTTGGCGTAGGGATGAATCCGGCCGTCGAAGTTGCGGTTACCGGACAGCACCGCCGTTGAATAGAGATCCCGGTCAACCACTTCTTTCTGGATCTTGGGATCGAGCGCACCGCTCATGCCGTTGCAGGTGGTGCAGGCAAAGGCAACCACGCCGAAGCCCAATTGTTCCAGCTCCGGCAGCAGCTCCGCCTCTTCCAGATACATTTTGACGGTCTTGGACCCAGGCGCCAGGGAGGATTTTACCCACGGCTTACGGATCAGGCCCAGCTTGTTGGCGTTGCGGGCGATCAGGCCGGCCGCGACCATGTTGCGCGGGTTGGAAGTGTTCGTGCAGCTGGTGATGGCGGCAATGATGACCGCACCGTCCGGCATCTCGCCTTCTTTCTCTTCCCACTGGCCGGCAATGCCGCGCTGCGCCAGTTCCGACGTCGGCAGGTGCGCGTGCGGATTGGAGGGACCGGCCAGCGTGCGCACGACCTTGGACAGATCAAACGTCAGCACGCGCTCGTACTCGGCGTTCCTGAGGCTGTCCGACCACAGACCGGTGTGCTTCGCGAAGCTCTCCACCAGAGCCACCTGTTCGTCATCGCGACCGGTCAGCTTCAGGTAGTCGATGGTCTGGTCGTCGATGTAGAACATCGCGGCCGTGGCGCCGTATTCCGGCGTCATGTTGGAGATGGTGGCGCGGTCGCCCACAGTCAGGCTGTCGGCGCCTTCGCCAAAGAATTCCAGGTACGCACCGACGACCCGCTCCTTGCGCAGGAATTCGGTCAACGCCAGGACCATGTCCGTGCCGGTAATGCCCGGCTGCAGCTTGCCGGTCAGCTCCACGCCGACAATGTCCGGCAGGCGCATCATGGAGGCACGGCCCAGCATGACGCTTTCAGCTTCCAGACCGCCCACACCGACGGAAATCACGCCGAGGGCATCGACCATCGGCGTGTGGCTGTCGGTGCCGACACAGGTATCCGGGAACGCCACGCGGTCGCGCACCTGGACCACCGGCGACATCTTCTCCAGGTTGATCTGGTGCATGATGCCGTTGCCCGGCGGGATCACGTCCACGTTCTCGAACGCGGTCTTGGTCCAGTTGATGAAGTGGAAGCGGTCGTCGTTGCGGCGATCCTCGATGGCGCGGTTCTTCTCGAACGCGTCCTTCTCGAATCCCGGATGCTCGACGGCCAGCGAATGGTCGACGATCAGCTGGGTGGGCACCACCGGGTTCACCTTGGCCGGATCGCCGCCCTTCTCGGCGATCGCATCGCGCAGGCCGGCCAGGTCGACCAGGGCGGTCTGCCCCAGGATGTCGTGACACACCACGCGGGCCGGATACCAGGGAAAATCCAGATCCCGCTTGCGTTCGATCAGCTGTTTCAGGGAATCGGTCAGCATGGACGGATCACAGCGGCGCACCAGCTGCTCCGCCAGGATACGGGAGGTGTACGGGAGCTTGTCGTAGGCGCCGGGCTGGATGGCGTCGACCGCCTTGCGGGTATCGAAGTAGTCGTAGTCGGTGCCCGGCAGGGGCTTGCGGTATTGGGTGTTCATGACTTAAGGCTCTTGTGAAGAATGGTCGGAGGGCCTTTGTGTCGGAACCGGCCAGTGCGGCCGGCTCCGGTCTCTCTCATTGGCGCGTCAGGCGCGCTTCTCAATCGGCAGCCACTCGGCGTGATCCGGACCGGTGTAGTCCGCGCTGGGACGGATGATCCGGTTGTTTTCACGCTGCTCCTTCACGTGGGCGGTCCAGCCGGACACCCGTGACATCACGAAGATCGGCGTGAACAGCTCGGTCGGGATGCCCATGAAGTGATAGGCCGAGGCGTGGAAGAAGTCGGCGTTACAGAACAGTTTCTTCTCGCGCCACATGACCTCTTCGCAGCGCACCGAGACGGGATACAGCACCTCGTCGCCCACTTCCTGCGCCAGTTTTTCGGACCACTTCTTGATGATGCCGTTGCGCGGATCGGACTCGCGGTAGATCGCGTGGCCGAAGCCCATGATCTTTTCCTTGCGTTCGAGCATGCCCAGCAGCCCCTGCTCCGCTTCATCCGGAGTCTGGAACTTCTGGATCAGCGCCATGGCGGCTTCGTTGGCGCCGCCGTGCAGCGGTCCACGCAGCGTGCCGATGGCGCCGGTCACGCAGCTGTGGATGTCGGACAGCGTGGAGGCGCAGACCCGCGCGGTGAAGGTCGAGGCGTTGAACTCGTGCTCGGCGTAGAGAATCAGCGAGACGTTCATGACGCGCTCGTGCAGCTCGCTGGGCTTCTTGCCGTGCAGAAGCTCCAGGAAATGCCCGCCGATGGAGTCGCAGTCTCCGTCGGTCTGAATGCGTACGCCTTCGTGGGCGAAGCGGTACCAGTAGGTGATGATGCTCGGGAACACCGCCAGCATGCGGTCGATCTTGTCGTCCTGCTCGCTGAAGTCCTGCTCGGTCTCCAGGTTGCCCAGCATGGAGCAGCCGGTGCGCATGACGTCCATCGGGTGGGCGTCTTTGGGAATCTGCTCGAGAACCGTCTTGACAGCGTCCGGCAGCGCCCGCAATCCGCGCAGCCGGCTCTTGTAGGCGTCCAGCTCCTGCTGGTTGGGCAGCTTGCCGCGCAGCAGCAGGTAGGCCACTTCCTCAAACTGGGCATTGTCCGCCAGATCGGTGATGTCGTAGCCCCGATAGGTCAGCCCGGTACCTGATTTGCCGACGGTACACAGTGCGGTTTCGCCAGCGACCTGACCACGAAGGCCAGCGCCGCCCAGTTTTTTCTCAGCCATGATGTCACCTTGTCGATCTTTGTTGGGATTATTGGTGTTTGTGGTGTCCGCCGGAGCCTCTGTTCCGGGCCCCGACGCAATCAGATTCCGTACCGCTCACCCTTTCTGCTGGGCGAACAGTTTGTCGAGCTTCTGCTCGAATTCGTGATAGTCGAGGAAATCGTACAGCTCCATGCGAGTCTGCATCGTATCCACCACGTCCTTCTGGTCACCCTTGTCCAGGATGTTCTGGTAAACCGCCAGTGCCGCCTTGTTCATGGCCCGGAAGGCGCTCAGCGGATACAGCACCATGTCCGCGCCCGCTTCCGCCAGCTCCTTGCAGTTATAGAGCGGCGTGGCGCCAAATTCAGTGATGTTGGCGAGGATCGGCACGTCGAGGGCCTCGGAGAAAGCGCGGTAGTGTTCCAGTTCCGTCACCGCCTCAGCGAAGATACCGTCAGCGCCGGCTTCGATACAGGCGCGGGCGCGCTCGATGGCCGGCTCCAGACCTTCACGCTGGAAGGCGTCGGTGCGTGCCATGATGAAGAAGTCGTCGTCGGTACGGGCATCGGCGCAGGCCTTGATGCGGTCGACCATCTCCTGCTGGGAGACGATCTCCTTGTTGGGGCGGTGGCCGCAGCGCTTCTGCGCCACCTGGTCTTCAATGTGGACCGCCGCCGCGCCTGCGCGCTCCATCTCTTTAATGGTGCGGCCGATGTTGAACGCCCCGCCCCAGCCGGTGTCGATATCGATCAGCAGCGGCGTCTGGGTGGCGGCGGTAATGCGGCGCACGTCCTCCAGCACGTCGTTCATGGTGGTCATTCCCAGGTCCGGCAGACCGTAGGAGGCATTCGCCACGCCGCCGCCGGACAGGTAAATCGCCTGGTGCCCCACCTTTTCCGCCATCATGGCGCAGTAGGCGTTGACCGTGCCGACAATCTGAAGGGGGGTGTTGTCTTCGAGAGCTTTCCGGAAACGCGCTCCGGCGGACAGTTGCTGGCTCATAACGGCTCCTGATTCAAAGGGTTAAAGAACCTTCTTTTATTTTTTTCTCGATATTGAGGCGCGCCGCATTGATGTGTCGCTGCATCAGGAAACGGGCCAGTTCCCCGTCCCGCTGGGCGATGGCCTCGGCAATGTTGCGGTGTTCGCGCAAGGCGCGCTGGGGCCGGCCGGTGGAGGTGCTCAGGCGATAGCGGTACATGCGGACCATGTAGTACAGATCGCCCAGCAGCATCTGGCTCAGCTTGCGGTTGCGGCTGCCCATGGCAATGCAGTAATGGAAATCGTAGTCGCCTTCGTGCTGGTAGTAGGCCTGACCCTGGGCTTCTTCGACCATCTGTTCGTGCCGGTCCAGCAGGCGCATCAGATCGTCGATCTCTTCGTCGTTCATGCGCTCGGCCGCCTGCTGGGCGGCCAACCCTTCCATGACCTCGCGAATCCGGTACAGCTCTAACAGCTCGTCACCGCTGACCGCCATCACCTTGAACCCGGCGTGGGGCCGCCGAATCAGCAGACCGCGGGACTCCAGCCGCCCCAGGGCCTCACGCAACGGACCGCGGGTCAGCTGGAAGCGTTCGCAGAGTTCCAGTTCACCAATCTTCTCGCCGGGGGCCAGATCGCCCTTGACGATCGCCGTTTGCAGACAATCGAAGGCTTCGTCAGCTCGGGTTTGGGTTTGCGGGGCAATATCCAGCATCTTTGTCGACAATATTAAAGTGGAATGCTGGAAAACTACGCCCAGGAAGGTGCATTGTCAACAATCCGCGCCACCAAAGACGCAGATTGTTGACAATCAGAAGACCGGTTCAGTACAGCGTGCGCTGATCCTTGGGGGGCGGGGTGTACTGGTAAACCCAGGTTTCGGTGAGAGGCTGGTCATCCAGCTTGAGGTAGAGCCGCAGGTCGATGGGCTCTTCGGAATCGTCAGGGACCAGATCGAACATGGCCCGATAACCGTTGATCGAATGCAGCGGTCGCGCCGAGGTGATTTCGATGCGCCCCCGGCTGCTGGTGATCACGGGTACCACATTGGCGTCGTCCCCCAGCATATCGAGCATACCGCCGGCGAAATCGATGGCAAAACGCCAGGAAAAGTATTCCCGCTCCTGGCCGACCACGCCGCCCAGGCCCGTCCGGGTCGCCTGTGCGGTCGCCAGTTCATAGGGTTTGACCGGCGGCCGCTCGCCCCAGTGCAGGCGGTACGAGAACAGGTGCTCCTGATCCGGTGCCAACGGCTCCTGCGGGGTCCAGAAGGCGACGATGTTGTCGAAGGTCTCGTCGACCGTGGGGATTTCCACCAGCATGACGCGGCCCTCGCCCCAGTCTTCCCTGGGCTCGACCCAGAGGCTGGGACGCTTCTCGTAGAACACGCCGTCGTCCTGGTAGTGATCGAAGTTGCGATCCCGCTGTAGCAGGCCGAAGCCTTTCGGATTGCGGTCGGAGAAGGTGTTCACGCGGATACCCCGCGGGTTGACCACAGGCCGCCAGATCCATTCGCCGGCACCGGTATGCATCGCCAGACCGTCAGAATCGTGGATCTCCGGGCGCCAGTCGTAGTCCATGCGCTGACTGTTCTCCCCCACCTGGTACATGCTGGTCAGTGGGGCGATACCGACGCGCTCCATGATCGTCCGCGGGTAGAGGGCGACGCCCACGTCCATCACCATATTGCGCCCCGGATGCAGATCGAAGACATAAGCCCCGGTGACACTGGGTGAATCCAACAGGGCATACACCGTCAGCTTGGCGCTGTTTGGCTTGGGCTTCTCCAGCCAGAACGCGGTGAAATTGGGGAACTCTTCCTTCTGGTCGGTGGCCGTGTCGATGGCCAGGCCACGTGCGGACAACCCGTACTGCATGTCGGCCCCGACCGCACGGAAATAGCTGGCGCCCTGGAACGCCGCCAGATCAAGCTTGAAGTTGGTATGGAACTGGATTCGGAAGCCGGCGTAACCCAGGTCTTCCGGTAAATCGCCCAGGGGCTCCTCGCCGCTATAGCTGAAGTATTCGGGGTCGTAGCCAAGCTCCTGGGCCTTGCCGTCGATCACCTCGAAGATGTGAACCGGCGTCTTGAAGAACAACCCCAGGTGGAATAGCTGGGCACGGAACGCCATGCCCTCTTCCTGCCACAGGGACTTTTCAGGCCGGAACTGGATCGCCTGGTAATCGTCCCAGGACAGGTTTTTCAGGGAGCGCGGCAGATCCCCTTCATGGGATTCATAGGGCCGGCCTGCCAGCTCCCGGGCGTGCCCCTTGAGCCAGGCGTAACTGAAGTCCCTGACCACGCCTATGGGGCGCGCCTGGGCGGTCGCCGAGTGGAACAGGGCGCTCGCCGGGATACCCTGCACGCCGGCGGCGGCGAACATTTTCAACAGCGTCCGTCGATCCATGTCTGCAATTCCCTCCCTCAATCGGGGTCGTTTCCGTTAGGCGGCCGCTCAATCGAATGCAGCCAGCTTCGCAATGCGGCGGCCCCAGTAGCTCTCCGGAGTGGCACGCCAGGCTTCGTGGTGCAGCGCCCCCAGGGACTCCTGGTCGCGGCACAAGTGACTGAGTTCACTGCGGGTCAGGCCATCCGGCCCTTCGTCCACGCATCGCCGCACCAGGCGACTGAGCACTTCCGCCCTCACCTCGCGACGGTGCCGGCCGGCCAGGGCCTGATGCATCTTGTTCAGTCGCGGGCGCAGGATCGCCTCCTCGAAATTGGTCAGCGGCGATGAGTCCGGCTCCGCCTCCCGGCTCAGCTCGGCGTCATCCAGCAACTGGCTGGGGTGCAACTCTTCGGGAATCAACAGCAACCGGCGACGCCGCAGCCGCTCGCCAATGCTGACGCGGCTCAGGTACACGCAGGTCGGTGCAGCCAGTACCAGCGGAACAGCCACCGGCAACGACCACAGGAAGAACAACGGATCCAGGCTCCAGGCAAACGCCGACCAACCGGCGCCCACGATGAGCCCCGGCAACTGCGTCACGATCGCTTCCCGCCAGGAGGTCTCTTCAGTGCGGTTCTGGCCGGCCCAGCTGAGGGACACATTCATCAGGCCGCTGAGCACGTAGCGGCTGTGGGCCAGCATGCGCACCGGTGCCAGCAGCACGGAGATAACGATCTCCAACAGCACACTCAGCGCCATTCGCCCGAAACCACCGAACTGACGGGACTTACGGTGGAGCAGCGCGTCCAGAATCGCCAGGAACTTGGGCAGGAACAGCAGCGCCAGCGTGCTCAGCGCCAGACTCAGGGCCCACTCTGGGCGCCATTCGGGCCACAGCGGGAACAGCCCCTCGTGCCCCTCTGGGAAATAGTCGATCGGAGACAGCGCCATCTGGGCCGCCTCCACGGTGGTCAGAATCAGAAAGCATAGCCAGAGCGGCGAGGCCACATAGGCCATGATGCCGTTCATGAACGCCAGGCGATGGGCGAAGCGAATCCGCCGGCCCAGCAGCATGATCCAGAGATGCTGCAGGTTCCCCTTGGACCAGCGTTCGTCCCGGGTCAGCTCATCCGACAGCGTGGGCGGCGATTCCTCGTAGCTCTGCCCCAGCCCCGGCTCCAGCCAGACTTCGTAGCCGGCGCGCCCCATGTAGGCCGCCTCGACGAAATCATGACTCAGAATCGGCCCGCCGAAGATACCGAAGCCCGGCAGCTTACGCAGACCGCAATGAGCCATGAAGGCGTCCACCCGCAGCACCGCGTTATGCCCCCAGAAGGCGGCATCGCCCATCTGGATGGCCGCCAGCCCCGTGGCGAAGAGCGGCGAGTACATGCGATTGGCGAACTGCTGCATCCGGGCGAACAGGGACTGGCCGTTGATCAGCGTCGGATTGGTCTGCAGGATGCCGACCTGGGGCTCGCGCTCCATCAACTGCACCATGCGGATCAGCGTCTGGCCGCTGACCAGGCTGTCGGCGTCCAGCACCACCATGTACTTCGAGCGGCGCCCCCAGCGGCGCAGGAAATCCGCCACGTTGCCGCTCTTGTAGTTGAGGTTGACGGTCCGGCGACGATAGAACAGTCGACCCTGGGCCCCCAGCTCCTCGCAGATCCGGTGCCAGGTGGCCTGCTCCTCCAGCCAGACGTTGGGGTCGCGGCTGTCGGACAGGATATAGAACTCGAAGTCGTCGATCTTGCCGGCACGTTCGATGTCCTGGTAGACCGCTTTCAGCCCGCTCAGGGTACGGTGCACCGGCTCGTGGTAGATCGGCATGATCACCGCGGTCTTGCCCAGCGGCGTCTGCTCCAACACCTCCGGCCGGTGGCGGTGCAGCAGCGAGCGCCGGTCGCCGCCGGTCAGGCGCAGCACGAAGCCCAGCACCGCCGTCCAGAAACCGACGGCAATCCAGGCATAGAGCAGCGCAAACAGGACCAGCAATCCCATCTCCACGGCGGTGCCACCGTGATAAGGCAGTACCCACAGAAGGTAGTAGCAGGCCACCACGGTCTGACCGAGCACGAACAGGATCAGCAGGGCTCGCCGCAGGAAGGCGATCCCGCGCCAGCGTACCGGCTTGTCGGCGGCTTGCTCGGCGGTTGCCCCGGTGGCGTCCTGCGATAGCGTTTCAGACATAGGGACTGTACCCGATGCTGCCGCGTAACAGCGGAGGCGCCTGCCGGGGAATGGTCGCATCCGGGATGTCAAAATACTCCGGCAGCAGGTTCATGGCACGCTCCATGACCTTGCCATCGGGGTCCTCGCGCAGGGCGCGCTCAACCAGGGACAGGGCCTTGCAACAGTCTTCCGACGTCATCTCGACGCCGCAACCGCGCAGATAGGCTATCAGGCGGTCCAGGACCTGCTGACAGACGGCTCTAGGCATGTTCACTCCTCCCGAGTGGTCGATTATTCCTGAGGCTCACGCAGGTCGGCACCCGGTGGCAGTTCGTAGGTCCAGGTCTCGGTAAGCGGCTTGCCGTCCATGCTGAGGAAACCGCGCAGCGCCATGTCGGCCTCCGGATTCGGTTTCACGAGCATGGACAACCGCCAGGCGTCCAACGGTTCGTTGTATTCCACGAAATGCTCGATCACCTCGACGCCGTCGCCACCGCTGACCTGGCTGACGACCGGGGCATCGGATTTGAGCTTGGCCAGCTCGCCCCCGGTAAAATCGACGATGATCCGATACGCCCCTTCAACGCTGCCTCCGCCGATACGATCCCCTTCGCCGACAAACGTCTGCAGCGCACTGGCGGTTGGCTCCCGAGCGATTTCCTGGTCCCCGAAGCGCATGGTGTATTCCAGGGTCCGCTCCTGGCCGGCCTTGATCGGCTTACCAGGGCGCCAGAAGGCGACGATGTTGTCGTTCACTTCCGAGCGGGTGGGAATTTCCACCAACACCACCTGCCCTTCGCCCCAGTCGCCGCGGGTCGTGACCCAGGCGCTGGGACGCAGGTCATAGCGGGCTTCCATGTCCTCGAACTGCTTGAAATCCGTATTGCGCTGCATCAGACCGAAGCCTTTGATGTCTCCGGCATACAGGTAACTCATCCGCAATTTGCGCGGGTTGATCAGCGGCCGCCACAGCCACTCGCCGCTGGCGCCGTCGTGAATCAGCAACCCATCGGAATCGTGCACCTGGGGGCGCCACTCTCCCACCGGGCGGACGGTATTCTCGCCGTAGTAGAACATGGAGGTCAGCGGTGCCAGGCCAAGCAGCTCCACATCGCTGCGGAAAAACAGCTGGGCCTTGACGTCGACCCGGGTGCTGTCGCCGGGATGCACGTCGAATCGGTAGGCGCCGGTCACGCTGGGCCCATCGAGCAGCGCGTAGACGCGCATGGTGTCGCTGCCGCCGGCCGGACGTTCGAGCCAGAACTCGACGAAACTGGGCACCTCCTCCCCGGACGGCAGGCCCGTGTCGATGGCGATACCACGGGCGGATGCGCCGAACCGCTCACCGCGGCCCAGTCCCTGCAGGTAGCTGGCTCCGCCAAACACCAGGAACGGGTTCTGCTCGGTCTCCTGGTGCATGGGAAACGTCAGTTTGAAACCGGCATAGCCGAGGTCGGCCGGCACGCGCTTGGCAAATGCATCGTTAGGGTAGTTGAAGTTCGACTTATCGAACTCGATGGGCTTGACGCCCTCCTTATCCACCTCGTGCAACTTGACGGCATGGGTGTAGTAGCTGCCGGGCGTGAACAGGTTGACCTGGAACCGGGAAGCGCCCTGACGCCACAGGCTGGCATCAGGCTTGAAGCGGATGGCCTGATAATCGCTGAAATTCAGATCGCGCAGGAACTGGGGGGCCTGGGCCGGTGCTTCGTAAGGGGTGGCAGCACGCGCCTTGGCCATATCCACCACGTCCTCCAGACCGAAGGCCTGGGCGGTCTGTGCGGTGATCATGATGACTGGGGCGATAAGGCAAGACAGCAGTCGTGCTGGGAACATGGACGATCCTTTCTCCGTTGGTTCAGTGGGGCACTGTCACAACCTTGCAGACCATGATGCTTCCCGGTCACAACGCGGTGCCGACTCCCTTGATTCAGCAACCGGGGTATGGCCGTCTATTTCAGTTACCACGCCCGGTGCTGTTGAAATGTAACACTCTCAGTGGCTTAGGCTTCAAGTGACATCTCTGTAAGGCCCCGATCATCAACGCAGGCGACACTGTTCAGTATATGCACAATTTCAGGTTTGTTTCAGGATATGTCGGGGACGATGGCAGGAATGTCGTCAGGTTGGCATCGGGTGCTCCGCCGGGGTCAGAGGCCGACGGAGAGAGACAGGGAAACGTCCGGAACGTCCGGTTTATCGGTAGCATCGCTGGACGCGCCAAGCATCCGCCCGACACTGAAGCCGGCCTGGATACCCCGGCCCTGGAAGCGCAGTGACACCTCCGCCGCACTGGCCGAACCGGCCCGATCCGCCTGCATGCTGGCGTCCGGAATCCAGCCCCGCAGCAGCGAGAACTGGAGCGCTGATCGCAGGTAGGACACCATTGGCATGGTGAATCGCGGACTGTTGGCATCCAGCCGCAGCCAACCACCCTTGGCGGCGGTAATCGACTGGCCGTTGAAGCCCGAAATCATCGCCGGCCCCACCACCGTAAAGTACTGGGAGTCCGGCAGATCGTCCGGCGTAAACTGGTAGTGGCCACTGAAGTCCAGCTGCCAGTCGAAAAGCTGGCGACTCAGCGAACCGGACAGCACGTACTTCTGGAAACCATCGTTCTCGTCAAGGCCGTCTTCGTCGTCGTAATCCTTGCTGACCATCTCCATGCCGGAACTGGCCGCAAAGCGGGTCGATGCGGTGACATCGAACAGCAGCTCCCGCGATGTCGAACCTTCCAGGGTGAACATCGACAGCTGACGCGACGAATCCTCCACCCACTCGCCTTTCTCGTGATAGGTGGCCTGCTGGTTGCGTACACCCAGTACCGAGTCGAAGTTGATTCCGCTCCAGGAGAACAGCGAGCGGCGACCGCTGAACATCAGGTTGCGCCCTTCCCCGCGAGCTTCGTACTTGCTCTCGTCGCCGGTGACAGTGCTCTGGTAGGAGAAGGTATCGACGTCCATGCTCAGGCTATTGCCCGCCAGCGGAAACGCATAGTGGAAGGCAAACGCCTCGGCTTCGTTCTGCACCCGCTGGGAACCGGACTCGTTGAAATTGAAGCGCATCGCATGGTTGGCTTCGATCAGGTCATCCGCTTCCAGCCCGATCCGGCCGGAATGGCCTTCGCGGGATCGGGAACTGCTGCCCGCCAACTGCAGGTGCGAGCCGAGCCAGTGCTGCTGAACGTGCTGCAAACTGAAACTGGGTCCCGATTGGCCTCGCTCGGTGGGCTTGGCCGACTCCACCGCCGCCACATTGGCGGTACCGGCTGGCGGCGTCCAGCGCCCGAAGGTGTAGGACGGCAGCGACTGGGGCACCACGATGTCGGCAGCACCGGCTTCACCGGCCCGCTCGACCCGGCTCGATGCCGGACGCCTGACAGGGAAGTCGCCATTGTCCGGTAGAGCCACCTTGGCGTCCTTGAAGCGCAGGGTGAGCACCTGCCCCACAATGGGCCGCTGCGGCAACCAAACCACCACTTGGCCACCTTCTTCGCGCTCCAGCACGTCATTGATGCGGCTGGCGAGACCGTCGAGCCGCTCGGGGTCGAGGCACTGGGCCGTATTGGGCTGAACCAGCGCATAAACCCGGGTCACCACCCGCTTGGACAGCAACTGAAGACCGGGCATCCGGACCGATTTAACCGGAACACAGCGGCCGCTGGGCCAGTCGGCGTTGAGGGAAGAGCGTTCTGGCAAGGGGCGTGCCGGCGTCGTCAGCCAACTGTTGGCTGCGGCGGATTCACGGAGGTAGGAGCGATCCTGTGAGAGGCTGATCGACGAATGCGGGATACCAGCCCCGATGTCAGCCGGTTCAATGCGCGCAACAGCACCCGCACCGGTGCTGAAAGCACATCCCAGCAAAATCATGAGCGCTGTCAATCTCACAAACAAAGGTCCCCGGCAGGTGGCAAAACGCACCTGTCTGTCAAAGGTTGTCGCTATAAAAGGTTGTCGGTAACCGATCAGAGAAGCCGGCTACTACCGAGTGCCCCAGACGACGCAGCTTGGGGAGGATCTGTGCTCAGAACAGAGCGCTGCACAGACCGCTCGACATTATCGAGCCCGGCCTGCTGGCAGTGGCGTTGACTATAGGTAATCCAGCGGAGTGATTCCAGCCCCTGATTTCAATTTTTTACAAATTTAATTTTTTCAGTAAAACAGGCGCTTGTAACGTTATTTATATGTAGATTCTGGAGTCGGTCCGTAACGGAAATACGCAACATGATGACACGTTTTTAATGCGGTCCCGGGCGCCAGCGACTCGGAGCGCGGCCCGGATCACTCCGGACCTCTCGCCACTCAGGCCGCCGCCGAATTCTGCCGGATCCGGACGGACGCTTCAGACAACACCAGAGCTGCAAGGCCCGGCACCAGCCACCCCATGCCCGATTCGCTGAACGGCAGGACGCTGATGGCGTCAGCCGCCCTGGCAAACAGCACCAGCCCGGTACCGGACAGACCATCGATCAGGCCAACGATGAACATCGGCGTCAACATCATGGCAAAGGTACGTCTCGGGTTGGCGAGGCTCGGCCGGATCAGGCACAACACAATCAGGCCGATGCACACCGGGTAGATCACCAGCAGCGCCGGGATCGTCAGCGCGATCAGTTGCTCCAGGCCCACGTTGGCGACGAGCACGCACGCCAGCGTCATGGCCACGGCAAACACCCGGTAGGACACCCGCGGAAACTGCTCGTGGAAGTACTCGGAGCAAGCCGTCACCAGGCCGATGCTGGTGCTCAGGCACGCCAGCGTCATGGTGGCGGCCAACAGCCACTGGCCCCAGTCGCCGAAGATACCGGTGATGTAGAGGCTGATCATCTGGGCCCCGTTGTCGGTGCCGGAGGCGATGCCGTGGCTGGTCGCCCCCAGGAAACCCAGGGCCATGTAGACCATCGACAAACCCGCCGCAGCGATGATTCCGGCCTTGATGGTGGCTCCGGTCAATGCCTTTTCGTCATGGACGCCACGCCCTTTAAGGGCCGTGATGATCACGATACCGAAGGCCAGGGAGGCCAGCGCATCCAGGGTCTGGTAACCGGCCAGGAAGCCGCTGCCAAAAGCGCCCTGCTCCATTTGGCTGACCGCCCCGGACATCTCGCCCTGGGGGAAAAGCAGCGTGCCGCCGCCAATCAGCAGCAGGACCAACACCAACAGGGGCGTGATCAACTTGCCCACCGAATCGACGATACGCCCGGGAAACATCGCCGCCAGCAGACTCAACCCGAAGAACCCAAGGGTGTAGATCAACTGGCTGGCATCGCCGGCCGACTCGCCCAGCAACGGCATCACACTGAACTCATAGGCCACCAGCCCGGTACGCGGCGCCGCGAACAGCGGCCCTATGGACAGGTAAAGCACCAGACCGATCAGCGTGGCCAACAGCGGCGGCAGGTCCTGGGTGATCCGGGACAGCCCACCGCCCATGCGCGCGGCCGCCACCACGCCCAGTAGGGGCAGGCCCACACCGGTGAGCAGGAAGCCGGCCATGGCCCAGCCCAGCTGGTGGCCGGCCTGCTGCCCCAGTTCGGGTGGAAAGATCAGGTTGCCGGCGCCCAAAAACAGGGCAAACGTCATCAGCCCAACGTAGAGTACGTCGGAATTATTGACAGGTTTCACAGAAAAAGCCTTGTTGCGTTCAGTCGATTGTGTGGCAGATCAGCACGGCGGGAAGCACCGGGAAGTCGTGCGCGGGAGTACCGCGACGACGGACTTGCAGTACCGATTCGGGTGGGCCAATACTCAGGGAATCCGCGCCCCGGCGCCATTCGGGAAAGCCCCGATGGCCCCGTGGATTAAGGGAAGGTGACGAAGTGGTAAGCCCTGGATACCTCCATTTGTCACAACAAGTTGGTTACACTTGGCAAACTTTGTGCACAACAGCACTGAGCCTCTTGCGGGACCAACGGCCCCGAAAGGACAGGTTTTCACAAGCCCGATAGAAGGACGACATCTATGATCAGGAAGTGCCTCTTCCCCGTCGCAGGTTACGGTACCCGTTTCCTGCCGGCCACCAAGGCCATGCCCAAGGAAATCCTGCCCATCGTAAACAAGCCGCTTGTGCAGTACGGGGTTGAAGAAGCCTCGGAAGCCGGCATTCACGAGTTCGGTTTTGTCACCGGTCGCGGCAAGCGCGCCATCGAGGACCATTTCGACATCAGCTACGAGCTCGAGCACCAGATCGCCGGTTCCGGCAAGGAAAACCTGCTGACGTCCATCCGTGACCTGATCAACCACAGCTCCTTCTCCTTCACCCGCCAGAATGAGATGAAGGGCCTGGGCCACGCCATCTGGACCGGTCGCAATCTGATGGGCGACAACCCGTTTGCGGTGGTCCTGGCGGACGATTTCTGTGTCGCCGAACCGGGCGACATCGGCGTGCTGGCGCAGATGGCCGAACTGTACAAGCAGTTCCGCTGCTCCATCGTCGCCATCGAGGAAGTGCCCGCCGACGAGACCCACAAATACGGTGTGATCGCTGGCGAGCCCATGAAGGACGGCCTCTACCGAATCACCGACATGGTCGAGAAGCCGGCGCCGGAAGACGCACCGTCCAACCTCGCGATCATCGGCCGCTATATCCTGACTCCGGATATTTTCGAGATCATCGAGAACACCGAACCGGGCAAGAACGGCGAAGTGCAGATTACCGACGCCCTGCTGGAACAGGCGCGCAAGGGGTGCGTACTGGCCTACCAGTTCCGTGGTCGCCGCTTCGACTGTGGCAGCATTGATGGCTTCGTACAGGCCACCAACCACGTCTACGAGAATATCTACAAGAACGGCGACTGATCGGTCGCCGCGAGTGTCCCGTCTGGTTGATTCGCTAATCGACTGCGCGTCACTGAAGGTTCTGGACAAGTCGCCGTTCGCCGGCATGGTGACTCCATGTCAACAACGGCGAACGCAGGGCCAGGGCCTTCAGCGGCGCGTCCTTCGGGAGGCCCTGAGAGACCGTACTGCTGCGTTGTAGTGACTTGATTTGTAACCACCAAACCGGCGTCCCTACGCCTTGCTGCCTGATCTCTCAGGGGTTCAGTAGGTCAGCGAACCAACCAGACGGGACTCCAGGATTCAGCCCAACAGCTGAATGATCATGCGCCGGTTTTCGTCCGTGCTGTTACGGAACCGGCGCAGCAGTTCCATCTCCTGCTCCGACGGCTTCAGCCTGTCGACTTCCTTCTCCAGCGCATCCAGCGCCCGCGTCAGATCCATGTCGCTGTCAAAAGCCAGCCCCGGCAGCTCCATCTGGCCGGCATCGGGCGCCTCTTCAAAATCCAGCAGCGCCTCCAGCGGGGTTTCCGTCTTGAGGCACAGATCCATCAGCTCGTCGATGTCAGGGTAGCCACGGTGGTTGGCATTCCCCTCCTCCCAGCTCTGCACCCGGCGTTCGTCGGTATCGCACAGGCGTGCCACGTCGGCGATGGATAGCTGCCTGGAGTCCCGCAGGGCCTTGATCCGACGATGGAAAGACTTCATGTACCGCATCTGGTGATTCCCTCTGTCAACGATCGTCCTGCCAGGACGGTGCGCGTCCTTCGCGATCCGCCGCTATGCCCTCGATCTGCTCGTCGGCGCCCTGCAGTTCCACCATCCAATCGCGCTCGGCGGCAAAGCCGGTTTCCAGCGGCCGCATCCGGGCGTGCTCGATCAGTTGCTTGGTGGCCCGCACCGCCTGCGGTCCCTGGCGGAACGAACGCCGTACCCAGTCGTCCGCCAGCAGGCGGGCCTGGCCCGGCTCGCTGATGGCATCCACCAGCCCGATCCGCAGCGCCGTCTGCGCGTCCACCGATTCGCCGCACAGCAGCATACGCTTGGCCCAGACTTCGCCCACCAACCGAACCAGCAGCTGGCTGCCGCCGGCGTTGGGAACCAGGCCGTAGCGCGCCGGAGACAGGGATAACCGAACGCCCGGCTCGGCGATCCGGAAGTCACAGCATAGCGCACATTCCAGCCCGGCGTCCGTGGCCTCACCGGTCAGCGCCGCGGCCGAAACGCCCGGGAAACGCCGCAATGCCGTGAAGGCCTGGGCGAAGGCACGATTCAGACCCGCACCGGCCACCTTGCTGCCGCTCCCAAACAGACCGATGTCGACACCCCGGCAGAACGCCTCGCCGGGCTCACCGGCGACGACCAGACCACGCACCGACTCGTCCAGCAGCAGCGCCTGGATGGTCTCATGGAACACCTGCAGGGACGTTTCATCCCAGGTCCGCGCCTCGGACAGCGGCAGTTCCACCTGCGCCAGCCCGCTTTCGACGATCGATTGGTTCGCTTGTGACTGACTCACCCTCTGCTCCGTTGCCATGCACCCAAACGGTGCCAATACATCATTACACTTGATAGAGCGCCGACCGTGCAATGCCGCGCGCGCCAGGTTCTTTGCCGGTATTATGCGGCACGCCAGAGTGGTCTACACTGCCTTAAACGCCAACCGAAAAAGGCGATCCGGCATGGGCGCGCAGCCTCTCTACTGGCAGAATCTGACGACCGTGGAACTGGCGGACAAAGCCGACCGCGAGGCGGTTGCCATCCTGCCGGTTGCGGCGGTCGAGCAACACGGCCCTCACCTGCCACTGTCCACCGACCTGTCCATTGGTGAAGGCATCCTTCATGCCAGCCTTCCTCTCCTGCAAGACGTTCCCGCCCTGGTGCTGCCTACGCTGCCAGTTGGGCTGAGCCTGGAGCATGGCGCCTTTCCCGGGACCCTGTCGCTGCGACCGGATACCGCGATTGATGTGCTTGTCGATATCGGCCAGTCGGTGGCGGCCGCCGGTATCAAACGCCTGGTGATCTTCAACAGCCACGGCGGCAACCGCCAGATCATCGACCTGGCCGCGCTGCAGCTGCGTCAGCGCTTCGGCATGCTGGTGATCAAGGCCAACTACTTCCAATTCCCGCCACCGGAGCACCTGGTGGCCACGGAAGAGATCCGTCACGGCATCCATGGCGGCGAACTGGAAACCGCCATGATGCTGCACCTGGCGCCCGACAGCGTCCGCTCGGAGCTGATCCGGGATTTCGCCACGCCAGCGGAAACGGACCTCGCCGATTTCGTCTACCTCGCCCCGGAAGGCACCGCCGCCTACGCCTGGATGGGCCAGGACCTGAACCCGGCCGGCGTCGTTGGCCGCGCCGGCAAGGCCACCGCGGATCAGGGCGCCCAACTGGTGGCCCATTTCGCCGCTTCCCTCGCCGACACGGTGCGCGAGGCCGCCGCCTTCAATCTGAAATGGCTGCGATCCCGCTGACACGATGACCGACCGTTTCGCCACGCTGCCACAAACCGCCGTGACACCGGGGATCCAAACGTTGCTCCGGCCTCGTATGGTTTCAGGAGCCGCCCCCGCGGGCACCCCAATAAAAGCGACGGATATACCGCCAGGACCGACACCATGACCCGACCCACGCTCGATGCCGAAACCGCCTGGACCCTGATCCAGTCGCTGGCCACACAGACCACACCCGGCCCTTGTTTCCTGCCCGGCCGGGAGGAACCGGTGCTAACGGTTGGTGATCGCGGCGACTGGCAACTGCACGCGACACCCGCCGACCGCACCGCCGACGATCTGCTGCAGTGCTTTGTCCCGCTGTGTCTTCCGACCCGGGATCCGGTGGTCTATGCCCAGGTGGGGCAGAGCCTGGACGGCCGTATCGCCACCGTCACCGGCGCGTCCCAGTTCATCAACGGCGATGGCGGGTTGGATCATCTGCACCGCTTGCGCGCGGTGGCCGATATCGTGGTGGTCGGTGCCGGTACGGCCGCAAGCGATCGGCCTCGACTGACAGTGCGACGGGTGGAAGGCAGCAATCCGGATCGGGCGGTGATCGACCCCAACCGGCGCGTGGATCGGGACCAGTCGCTGTTCGACCAGCGTCAGGCCAGCACCTACTGCCTGGTCCGCGAGCAGGCCGAGCACGCCGACGAGATCGGCATTCCCTGCCCATCGGACTGCATGACGCCGGAAGGCATTATCGCGGTGCTGCGCGAGCGGGGTTATCGGCGGATCTTCATCGAAGGGGGCAGTTGTACCGTGTCCCATTTCCTGGAAGCCGGTTGTCTCGATCACCTGCATGTGATTGTCGCGCCGATGATCATCGGCAGTGGCATTCCCGGTATCCAGTTGCCCGCCATTGATTCACTGGATGGCGCCCTGCGCCCGGAATGGGCGTCATTTAACCTGGGGAGCGATTATCTGTTCGACATGCGCCTCAGGTCGCCGGCCGCAGCTGCGGGATCATGAAGACCAGCCCCGGCAGGCTCGATACCAGGAACACAAGTCCATACGCCAGGCCCAGCGCCACGCCCTCCCCGGCCGGATAACCCAGCGACAGCCAGAGAACGCCGGCCACCCCCTCCCGGACACCCCAGCCGGCCACCGTGACCGGCAGCGTCATCGCCAGCAACAGGATCAGCGCGCAGGGAACAACCTCGGTCGGCGGCATGGACAGCCCCAGGGCCTGGGCGAGGATGACAAAGACACCGACATAGCTGGCCAGCACCAGCGTCGACCCGGCAAGCTGCCATGCCAGCATGTCCGGCACCAGCAGCCCGGCTTTCAAAGAGCGCCAGAAAGACAGCGAATGGGCGCGCAACGACCGCCGCGCCAACCATGCCAGGCCAAGCAGGAGCGCCAGCCCCGCGCCGACGATCACTGCCTGCACCGAGCCCGGCAGGCTGACAGCCGATGGGCTCAGCCCCAGTTGCCCGATCGGCATCCAGCGCCAGGCCAGCAACGCCGCCAGGATCAGTACCAGCTGGCCGGAAAAACGTTCGATCATCACTGCATGGGCGGCCTGGGCATGATCCCCATGCGCCGAGCCATGGCGAAGCGCCCGGTTGGCATCACCCAGAACGCCTCCCGGCAACACCTGGTTAATCCAGGTGGCCCGGTAATACTCGCGCACGGCAGCCCGGTAATCGAGCGGCAGACCAAGCCGACGCGCGGTCAACTGCCAGCGCCAGGCGGAGACAAGCACCTGCACCAGGGTTAACGCCAACGCACCGGCCAGCGCCGCGGGCGTCAACTGGCTCAATGACACCTGCCAGTCACTGCGACCGAACACCCACAAGGCACCGATCAGGACCAGCAATGTCCACAGCCAACGGGCCCATGGGGAAGCGAATGCCTGGCCGATCCATCCTCTCATTCCGGCGCCTCCGCGCCCGCCGCTGCCGGCAAGCCAAGCACGTCCCGGTGGGCCACTTCGATCGTGAGCCGATCGGCGGCGCGGTCCCTGAGTCGCTGATCCAGCCAGCGCCGCACCCGATCGATGTCCATCGGGCACTGCTCGGCGACCGCCTGGGCCCAGCCCTGTAACAGGGAGACCTGCAGCGCGCCCTGCTCCGGCCCCAGCTGCCAGTCGGCCGCGGCGGTCTGCACCGCGTAGCCCTGCGCCTGCAGGCATTCCACCAGCTCGGGCCAGGCCTCCGGCCCCAGCGCCGGGCCGGCACCCTTGTCCTGGCACTGGTGATCATTGAACTGTGACAGGATCCAGTCGTCATCGGTCCGGGCCGGCGTTAACCGGAAAGTGCCGCTGTAACTGAGCGCCACCAGCACCGCCGCGCCACACTCGGCGCAGCGCGCGACGAGCCGCTCCAGCCAGGCTCGGGAAACCAGGTCGATCAGCGCCGAGGCGGTCACGATGTGGGTGGTCCGGGGAATCAGGCTGTCCAGCGGGCGGTCCAGCCCGGCGCGACGGCACCGGATAGTGTCGATCCCCGGCAGCGACCGGCAGGCGTCGTCTGCCCGGGCCAGATGTGAGGCGTCATGATCGATCAGGGTCCAGCGTTGACCGGCGGGCAAGAGCGGCACCAGGTAACGCAGGTTGGAGCCGGTGCCGCAGCCCAGATCCACCAGCTCATAGCCAGCTCCGGCGGGCAGCCTGTCGCCGATGAATCCGGCGAGTTCATGGGTCAACGCCGGGGAACGTGCGGCGTGATCGACCGACTCCCTCAGACTGAGCCAGTCCACCTCGAAAAAACCCGCCTGCCTGTGTTCCGACACCGCCATGCACGCCCCCGGTAACATTGCTGTGATTGCTTTCAGCCATAGCGGCCCGGCGCTACGGTTGCGTCAAAGTCTCCAAGGCGGCCCGGAACTGGGCGGCCGCATCGGACCACTGCGGCAGGGTCCGGCGTTGCTCAGCCGCCGCCGCGACCAACTGTTGCAGCCTTTGCGGCTGATCCAGCAACTGACTCAGCGCGGCGGCCAGGGCATCCACATCGCCCGGTTCCACCTTGATGGAAGCTGGGTTGTCCGCGGTATACGCCAGGGCGCCCCCGGACGTCGTGATCACCGGCAGCCCGTAGGCCAGCGCTTCGGTGATCACCATGCCGTACCCCTCGTACCAGGATGGCAACACGAAGGCATCCGCTTCCCGGTACGACTGGTCGAGGCCGGCGTCATCCAGTTCGCCACACAGATCAATACGATCCTCCAGCCCAAGTGTCTCAATCTGCCTGCGCAGATCCGCCACATAGGCCGGGTAACGATCCAGTGAACCCGCCAGGGTGCAGTGCCAGGCGTCCGACGGGCAGCGCGCCAGCGCCTGGACCAGCAGATCCTGACCCTTGCGGGGCGCGAGGGTGGCGACGCAGAGAAACTCGAACGGCGCATCCGGCTTGACCCGGGGCTCCAGCCGCTGCGGCACATGTACTCCGGGCACCACCACCGCCAGCCTCGCCGGGCTGACGTCAAAATCCGCGAGGCGCCGGGCCGTGAAGTCGCTGGTGACGATCACGCCGGAGACCACCGCCAGGGCTCTCCGCTCCGAATCGAAAAACCGCTGGCGCCGGCTTTCGTCCAGGTCCGGCTCATCCGCCAGTGGGTGATGCACCAGCGCCACGATCCGCAGACGACGGGTGTGGCGCTCGGCCAGCGGCGGCAGTCCGCTCAGCGCCAGCCCGTCGATCACCGCGGTGGTCCCGTCCTCCAGCGCATCCAGCGCCTGGTCCATGGCGGATTGGGCGCGGGGGTCGGTCTCGGGAAATTCGCCCTCCAGGCCCTGCAGCCGAACCGCTTGGCCAGCGGCCCTGAGCCCCTCGACGATACACCGGACGTAGGTGTAGCCACCGGTACGCTGGTCGGGCGATCCGGGAACCAGAAACGTCAGATCAGAGCTCATTCTCGTACCCCGCCCAGGCGACATGGGATTCCGCCAGCGTGACTTTCATCCGCCGCAGCCCCTCGGCTTCGGGCCCCAGTTGCCCGGCCAGGATGCGTTCGGCCATGCGGTCGAAAATCACCCGGGCCATGAATTCGGTGGTGGTGTTGCGGCCGGAGAATTCCTTGTGTTCGTCGAGATTGCTGAGATTGAACTCGGTGACCACCGCCTTGAGCTGTTCGCTGGCCAGACCGATGTCCACCACCAGGTCGTCGTCATCCAGTTCGTCCCGGAGGAACGTTACGTCCACGACGTAGGTCGCGCCATGCATTTTCCGGGCGGGGCCGAAGCGCTCGCCGCTGAAGCTGTGGGCGATCATCAGGTGATCGCGGACGGTCAGGCTGAACATGTCAGAAATACCTCCTGATATACATTAATAGCGAACCCGATGGCATAACACGCCGGAGTCCGGCGCGGCCACCCGGGCAAGTGATTCCGGCAGATCGTGAAAGGCGCCCTGGGAGTTGATCAGGGCATCCAGCTCCGGGGCCGCGAGCAAGCGTAACGCCAGTGCCAGGCGCTCGCCATGATTCCAGCGCGGTGCCTGAAACCCGCTGATGCGCCCCACCTGGCTGGAGACCAGCGACAGACGCCGGGAATGAAAGGCGCCTCCAAGCGTCAGGGGAACCGCCTGATCGCCGTACCAGCTCATTTCCACGATGCGCCCTTCCACACCGGCCAGGCTCAGCGCTACCTGCAGCCCTTCCGGCTGACCGCTGGCATGCACCACCAGGTCGTGATCGTCCGGCCCATCGGCCTGCGCGGACCAGCTGACACCGAGCGCGGCCAGGGTGTCGCGGCGGTCCGGATTGGGGTCGATGGCCTGCACCCGGGTGCCGGGAATCCGGCTGGCCAGCCAGGCCACCAGGCTACCGACCACGCCGCAGCCAATCACCGCGATCCGGTCGCCGACACGGGGCGATGCGTCCCAAAGGGCGTTGACCGCCGTTTCCATATTGGCCGCCAGCACGGCCCGCTCCGGCGGCACATTCCGCGGCAGCCGCTGCACCGCCGAGCCGGGAACACGGAAACACGTCTGGTGCGGATACAGGCAGAACACCAGCTCGTTGCGCCAGTCGTCCGGACCTTCGATCACCCGCCCGACATTGGCATAGCCGTATTTGACCGGGAACGGGAACGCCCCCTCCTGGAACGGGCAGCGCATACGCTGGTACTCGGATTCCGGCACGGCGCCGTGGAAGACCAGACTTTCCGTACCCCGGCTGACCGCGCTGAACAGGGTTTCGACCACCACATCGCCGGCGTCGGCCACGCCAGTGCGGTCAATATTGACCGGTCGAATGTCGCCCTGCCCCGGCTCGCGTATCCAGAAGGCCTCGCCCCGGTAACACGCCGCACTCGTCATGAACCACTCCTTCTCATGCCGGACTCCCCGTCCTGCCCGATTCCATGTCACACCCCTGAGCTGCCATGAACCGCCCGGTCGCTGGTGGGCAAACTTTCCCCCGCCCCCTGCGGTCAAACCCATTGACGGGGAGGATTACGCTTGCCGTTTGCGATTGGACGATCCACCTTAATCATGAAGGCGTAATCTTTGCCGAGATGCAAGGTAACGGCACGCGGGCCGTACCTCAATCCGGATCGTCGCAGGAGTGGTGTATGGATGTATTGCGCCCTGGCCGGCTCAACGGCCGTATCATGACGGAATTGCTCGCGGCCGTCGCCCTCACCGGCGTTGTCGGCATCGGGCTGGGCTATGCGCTGCACCTTCCGGCCGTATTCCCCGCCCTGGCAACCGGCGCGGCCGGCCTGCTCGCGATCGTGGTGGGTCACTGCTGGCACCGCCACCCGGAGTCCCATGGCATGGCCGGGCATGAGTCGCTGGGGCCGGCCAATCGGGTCACCCTGACCCGTGGCACACTGATCTGCCTGATCGCGGCCTTCCTGCCATTGACGTCGATCACACCGGCGCAGTCCTGGACCCTTGCCTGGCTGTGTTTCGTGGCCCTGGTCATGGACGGCGTCGACGGTGCCACCGCGCGCCGCACCGGCAGCCACTCCCGCTTCGGCGCGCGCTTCGATATGGAGCTGGATTCAGCGCTGATGCTGTTGCTGTGCGCCCTGGCCGTATCGCTCGACAAAGCCGGTAGCTGGGTCCTGTTGATCGGCCTGGCACGCTACCTGTTCCTGCTGGCCGGCCGTGCCCAACCCAAATTACAGCAACCACTGCCGGACAGCTTCCGGCGCAAGACCATCTGTGTGTGGCAACTGGTGACGCTGCTGCTGGTGCTCCTGCCGCCTTTCCCAGCGGCGCTGGCGGCACCCGCTTTGGCGCTGTCGCTGGTGCTTCTGGTTTACTCATTCGGGCGCGATGTGGTCTGGCTGCTGCGTCAGCCGGACGGCGCCACTCACAGCGGAGGACGCTCAACATGCGATCCATGATCCAATCCTGTCTCGCCGCGGCCGTGGGGATGACCCTGGCCGTCCCATCGTGGGCCGAGCCCCGGACCTTTGACATCGACCCCGGCCACTTTGCCGTCAGCTTCGCCGTCGACCACCTGGGCTATGCATCGGTGCTGGGGTTCTTCCGTGACGCCGAAGGCACGTTCGTCTACGACGAAGCCACCGGCGAATTCGAGTCCGGCCGGGTTGTTGTCCAGGCCGACAGCGTCTTTACCGACAACAAGAAGCGGGACGAGCACCTGCGCAGCGATGACTTCCTCGATGCGAAAGCCCATCCGGAGATCGTCTTCGAGCTGACCGGCTTCGAGGCGTCCGGGCATCGTCGCGGCGTCCTCAGCGGCAACCTCACCCTGCGCGGCGAAACCCACCCGGTGGACGTCCAGGTGACCCTCAACAAGACCGGCGATTACCCGTTCGGCCACGGCGACTACACCATGGGCCTGTCCGCCACCACCACGATCCAGCGCAGCACCTGGGGGATGGACTACGGGCAGGACATGGTTGGCGATGAGGTTCATCTCCGGTTCGAGCTGGAAGCCAATGAGGACAGCGGCCTCTTCTGAGCGGTGACAGCCCGTCGGGTGCGGCTGCATTATGTTCGCTTCCTAACATTCTCGTGATACACTGCGGCGCCTCTCAACCCGCTTTCGACCGTATCGAGAATGATGATTCCGCAATCCCGCAAAGCCGACCTGCTGATGGTCGTCGTCACCCTGCTGGCCGCCATCGGCTGGATGTTTTCCAAAGAAGCGGTGCAGCTGATGCCGCCGTTGCTGTTCATGTCCCTGCGTTTCTTCATCGCCGGCGCCATTCTGCTGGTCGCCGGCCAGGGACAGATCCGCCGGCTGGCGCCGGACCAGCTGCGACGGGCCATCGGCGTGGGCCTGGTTTTCGGCTTTGCCATGAGCGCCTGGATCACCGGGCTGTTCCTGACCGACAACGTCGGCGAAGGGGCCTTCCTCACCAGCCTGGGCGTGGTTTTCGTGCCGATCATTGCCCGGGTGGTATTCCGCGAAATCCAGCCGCTGTCCACCTGGGTGGCGTTGCCGGTAGCCATCGCCGGACTGGCGCTGCTGTCGCTGCGTAATGGCTTCAGACCCGAAGCGGGACAGGTGTTTTTCGTGCTGGCTGCATCGGTATTCGCGCTCTACTTCACCCTCAACACCCGCGCCGCCAACACTCGGGTGACCCGCGGCAGCCGGGGCGAGGAGCAACGCAAGGAACGGGTGCCGGCACTGGCACTCACCGCCATCGCCCTCACCACGGTGGGCTTTGTGACCCTTGCCCTCTCCGCGTTGCGCGAGCCCTGGGCCCCGACCTTCTCCGGTTTCCAGCCGATGCTCTGGGTCTGGGTCCTGGCCAGCGCCACCATCGGGACCGCCGGCCGCTTCTTCGTGCAGACCTACGCCCAGAGCCTGTCCGCCAACAGCCATGGCGTGGTGATCCTGGTACTGGAGCCGGTGTGGGTCGCGATCTTCGCCGCGGCCTGGTTCGGCGAGACCATGTCCGCGGTACAGCTGGGTGGCTGTTCACTGATCTTTGCGGCGCTGCTGTTCAATCGGTGGGGAGCGGTGAAGAAGTTGTTGCTGCGGCGGTGACGCACTGCACCTCTCGCCGAATAACGGTTTGGGGGCTGCATCGCGGCCCCTTCACAACGACGGTCGTGCCTGCGCTTTCCGAAACACAACGAAAAAAGGCAGTGGCTACATCGCTGTAACTCACTGCCTTTATTCGGGAATCTTGGTAGGACCAGGCAGATTCGAACTGCCGACCTCTACCATGTCAAGGTAGCGCTCTAACCAACTGAGCTATGGTCCTGTGCTTCAACGGGGACGAACTATACTGATCCGATTCGGGGCGGTCAACCGCTTTTTTCCCTGGATATGAAAAAAGTGACGGCCCGGCTCGTCACACCTGATAGAAGTCCCGATACCAGTCTACAAAACGGGCAATCCCCTCTTCCACCGAAGTCGACGGACGATAACCCACGTCGTCGATCAGGGCGTCCACGTCGGCGTAGGTGGCCGGTACGTCCCCGGGTTGCATGGGCAGCAGGTTTTTCTCGGCCTTACGACCGATCCGCTCCTCGATGATCTCGATGAAACGGCTCAGCTCCACCGGGTTGTTGCTGCCGATATTGTACAGACGATACGGCGCATTACTGGTGCCCGGATCGGGGGTTTCGCCACTCCACTCGGCATTCGGTTCCACCACATTGTCCAGCGTGCGCACCACACCTTCGACAATGTCGTCAATGTAGGTGAAATCGCGTTTGTGGTGACCGTGGTTGAACACGTCGATCGGCTCTCCCGCCAGGATTTTGCGGGTAAAGATGAACAGTGCCATATCCGGCCGGCCCCAGGGGCCATAGACGGTGAAGAAGCGCAGCCCGGTGGTCGGCAGACGATAGAGGTGGCTGTAGGTGTGCGCCATCAGCTCGTTGGCTTTCTTGGACGCTGCGTACAGGCTGAGTGGGTGGTCGACGTTGTCGTGCACCGAGAACGGCATGGTCTCGTTGGCGCCGTAGACGGAGCTGCTGGAGGCGTAGACCAGGTGTTTGACGTCATTGTGACGACAGCCCTCGAGGATGTTCATGAACCCCACCAGGTTGGCATCGACGTAGGCGTGTGGATTTTCCAGCGAGTAGCGCACGCCGGCCTGGGCGGCCAGGTGAACCACGCGTTCCGGCTGATGTTCCCGGAATACGGCGTCCATAGCCTCACGGTCGGCGACGTCCTTGCGAATCTCGGTGAAGCCCGGTTCCGGGGTCAGTCGGGCCAGGCGCGCCTCTTTCAGGCTGACGTCGTAGTAATCGTTGACGTTATCAACCCCAATGACTTCGTCGCCGCGCTCCAACAGACGATGAGCCAGATGGGACCCGATAAATCCCGCCGTTCCGGTAACCAGAATCTTCAAGGCAATCTCCCTATATGCGTTTGGAAATCAAGGATGTGTCGGTGCGCGTGGACAGGACCGCCCGGCGATCCCGGCCCTGCGAGCGCTGAGCGTTTTCGCGACGCTCTTTCGATAGAAGCCTATTCTATCGTCGGACATAAAAAAAGAGCGCCAGATGGCGCTCTTGTAATGTCTCGCTCGAATAAGGCGAACGATCGATCAGAAGTCGAGGCCGGCGCTGATGAAGGGTCCGCCGATTTCGACGTCCAGGGCATCGTCGCCGTCTTCGTAGTCGATGCTGTATTCACGGTAACCCGCCCGCAAACGCAGGACGGACAAATCGTACTGGCCATAGGCCGAGCCATCGAGGATGGAGTCGCCGCCGTAGGCGATGCCGCTGCCTTCCACACCGACGGACAAGCCGGTCAGCGGCAGGTCGAACCGCGCCGCGGCATAGAGCATCGGGATCACGGCGTCCACCTCGGTTTCGCTGACATTGGCTGTGTTGGTGGTATCGCGAACGGTGAGCTTACCGTCCAGGTTACGCACCGTCAGACCGCCATCCAGGTTCACCCAGTTGTCGAGCAGCTCGTAGTAGAGCGTCAGATCCACCTGGTCCAGATCCAGTTCAGACCGAACCTCGCTACCAACGATAATACCGTTGTAGTTGGTGGACAGCCGCCCACGACCACTCTGCTCGATCGAGGTGTAGTTCAGGCGTACGTTCGGCAGCAGCGGCACCGGGTGCTCCAGGATGGCCGTCAGGTTGACGTTGTCGTCGCTGTCCAGATTCAGGTCGTCGTCCACATCGACCGTGTCGTTGCCCTGACTGGCGGTACCGGTCAGGTCCGAATCCCAGTAACTGACGTTCGCGCCCAGGCCCACCACATCGGCCAGGGCGGCGGAGCTGAAGCAGGTCATACCGCCGAGTAGTGCAAAAGCAAACTTACGCATGTCTTACCCTTTATTGTCCTGTTTCTTGTCCATGGTTGGGGCGGAATCAGGCTCAGTCGAACTGGATGCCCAGTCGCCCACCGACTTCTTCGTAGGTTTCGATGACATCGCCCAGCCCCTGGCGGAACCGGTCCTTGTCCATTTTCTTGCGCGTTTCCTTGTCCCAGATCCGGCAACCGTCCGGGCTGAACTCATCGCCCAGCACAATCTGTCCGTCGGCCCGACCAAACTCGAGCTTGTAGTCCACCAGCAGCATGCCGGCGTCGTCGAACAGCTTCTTCAGGACGTCGTTAACCTTGTAGGTCAGCGCCTTCATTTCCGCCAGGTCGTCCGCAGCCGCCCAGCCGAAGGTTTCGGCCAGGGACTCGTTGATCATGGGGTCGTGCATCTCGTCGTTCTTGAGGAACAGCTCGAAGGTCGGCGGCTGCAGCTCCTGACCCTCTTCAACGCCCAGACGGCGACACAGACTACCGGCGGAATAATTACGCACGACGCACTCCACCGGGATCATGTCCAGCTTCTTGACCAGCGATTCCACCGGAGACAGCAGCTTCTCGAAATGCGTCGGGATGCCGGCCGCTTCCAGCTTCTCCATAATGAAGGCGTTGAAGCGGTTATTGACCATACCCTTGCGGGCCAGTTGCTCTTTCTTCTCGCCATCGAAGGCGGAGGTATCGTCGCGAAAGAGCAGTACGAAGCGATCGGGATCGTCGGTGGTGTAAACCGATTTGGCTTTACCTGAATAGAGCGCTTCGCGCTTTTCCATCTTGCTTCTCCGGTATGCTCGACGGCCAAGCGGGCCGCCTCAATCTGTGAATAATCTGGCCTGGACCCGCGGCCCCCAACGGGAAGGAGGCTCCGCGGATCGAAAACGGCACCGGCCTGTCAGCAACGGTGCCTGATCAGTGCAGCGTCTTAGTCAGTACAGCACGTCATCAGTAAAGATGCTCGAACAGCGTCGACAGCAGCTGCGGGGAACGGTTGTCACCCTCGTAATCCGGCGCGGCGCGGGTTCTGAGATTGACCACGCCATCCTCTTCGCGAATGCTCACGAGGTAGGTGTACTCCGGTTTCGCCGGATCCGCAAACCAGTCGAACCAGCCCGGTTCCCGCTCCTCGTCAGTGCGGAAGTCGACGTAGAACTGACCGGCGCTGCGGTCGATATCGACAATGGGAATGTCGGCCTCGGACAGGGCCCGGTTCACTTCCGACCAGGCCCGGTCGACGCTCAGCTCCATCTCCACGCGCGGATCGTTGCTCTGCCCGGCCACCATCTTGACCTTGGGTTTGTTGGGGATGTTCAGCGCGGCACGGGAGTAGGACTTGGTGTCTTCACGCTGTTTGAGGAAATCGCCGAGATCCGCCAGCAACGTCTTCTCACGTTCCGCCACCGAGGTTTCCGAAGGCCATTGCATGAGACCGTCGGGCCGCTGATCCACTTCACGCAGGCGGAACTGGATTTCAGTGGTCTTGCGGCGCACGCCCGGCGAGATGCGCGACTGGACGATCGTCAGGTCGTCGCTGCCCTCTCCGGTGATACTCAGCAGCGCCCGCGCCTGTTGGCTGTAGTCCGCCACATCGGACTGCAGCAGGCCGATCTGGGGATTCTCGCGGTACACGCCCAGGCCTCGCTCGGTCAGGTAGGACGACACCATGGGCCAGACCCGGCCGGGCACCTCGTTGACCAGCAGCCAGATCTGGCCGTTGAGCTCTTCGATGACGTAGTTTTCATCGAGGATCTCGGCGGTCATGTCCGGTGGATTGGGCACATCGAAGGAGCCTGTCAGGACGGTATCACCGGCCTGGGCCTCGGGAACGGGGTACGCGGGCTGGATGCGCCCGCTGTTCTGCCAGTCGGGCACTTTGACCGACTTGCCGGCAGGCGCATCACGGTATTCTTCAGAGCGGTCCTTGATCAGGCTGCAGCCCGAGACCAGGCCCAGCATCAAAGCGCCCGCCAGCAGGCGGGCACGTCCGGGTTCTGCAAACATCAAACGACTCCGGGACGGCCATTCGACGACCGTCCCCCTCTGTTTGGTTGGGTTCAAAGGACGCCTGCGCTTGTCAGCGCCTCCTCGACTTCCCCATGGAATTTGGGGTCAAGCGGCGTCAGCGGCAGGCGAATGCCTTCATCGATCATGCCCATGCGATACAGGGCCCATTTGACAGGGATCGGATTGGCCTCGAGGAAAAGCTTGCGATGCAGCGGCATCAGCTTCTCGTTGATGGACTCGACCTTTTCCCGGTCGCCGGCAATGGCCGCCTCGCACAGATCCGCCATGCCGCGGGGAGCGACGTTGGCCGTCACGGAGATGTTGCCCTTGCCGCCACACAGCATCAGATCCGCGGCGGTGGCGTCATCGCCGGAGTAAACGACCATACGACCTTCGATCCGACGCACAAGTTCCTCGCCCCGCGGAATATTGCCGGTGGCGTCCTTGATGCCGATGATGTTGGGAATATCCGCCAGGCGCTCAACCGTCTCATTCATCATGTCGCAGGCGGTACGCCCCGGCACGTTGTAGAGGATCTGGTCGACCGGAACGGCTTCAGCGATGGTACGGAAGTGGCGATACAGGCCTTCCTGGGTAGGCTTGTTGTAGTACGGCACCACCAGCAGGCAGGCATCGGCGCCCAGCTTGTGGGCTTCGGTGGTCAACTCGATGGCCTCGCGCGTCGAGTTGCCACCTGTGCCGGCAATCACCGGAATACGACCATTTACACGCTTGATAATGTGCCCGATAACACGACAATGCTCATCGGGATCGAGAGTGGACGATTCACCGGTAGTGCCGACGGCGACAATGCCGTGGGTTCCGTTCTCCAGGTGGAAATCAACCACGCGATCCAACTGTTCCCAATGGACTTCGCCATCGGGGTGCATGGGGGTGACCAGGGCGACGAGGCTACCAGTGATCATAATGACTCCGTTCGCGTAAAACGGTAATGGTAATTGCGGCTGACAACCGAAACAACCATTCTGTATGACCGCTTTACCGACTTTTGGTCGAATAGGCTTGGGAGCCTCTGAAAAAGAGAAAGGAGATGAAATGAGCAGCGTAGAATTGAACCAGCCAGTGCCGGATTTCAAGGCGTTGGCCACCGGTGACCAGGAAATCAGCCTGTCGGACTTCCGTGGCAAGAAGAATGTCGTGATCTACTTCTACCCCAAGGACAGCACGCCGGGCTGCACCACCGAGGGCCAGGATTTTCGCGACCGTCACGATGACTTTGCCGCCGCCGACACTGTGATCCTGGGCGTCTCCCGGGACGGCATCAAATCCCACGAAAACTTCAAGGCCAAGCAGTCGTTCCCGTTCGAGCTGCTGTCCGACAAGGACGAGGCGGTCTGCCAGCTGTTCGATGTGATCAAGCTCAAGAAAATGTACGGCCGGGAAAGCCTGGGCGTCGAGCGCAGCACCTTCCTGATCGACAAGGAAGGCGTGCTGCGTCAGGAATGGCGCAAGGTGAAGGTCAAGGACCACGTGGATGAGGTTCTGGACGCCGCCAAGGCGCTGTAACCCCCAACAGCCGCCCCGGCGGTAACCGGACGACCGGCGCACATGGCCGGTCGTTCAGGCCTCAGGCGGCGTTCTTGTCCTGATCCTGGGGTGGCAGCGAATAGTGCACCGGCCAGGCCGCAAAAACCGCCTTGAGCATGGTCGCCAGCGGAATCGCGAAGAACACGCCCCACAGGCCCCAGATCCCGCCAAAGAACAGCACCGCAATGATGATCACCACCGGGTGCAGGTTGTTCACCTCCGAGAACAGCAACGGCACCAGCACATTGCCGTCGATCGCCTGAATCACGCCGTAAATCACCATCAGCCAGATGAAATCACTGCTCCAGCCGAAGGCAAACAGGCCGATCATGGCCACCGGTACGGTGACCACCGCCGCGCCGATGTAGGGAATCACCACCGACAGCCCGACCAGAAGCGACAGCAGTGCCGCGTACGGCAGACCAAGCAGCCGGAAGGCGATGAAGGTCACGCCACCCACGATGACGATTTCCACCGCCTTGCCCCGCACATAGTTGGCACACTGCTCGTTCACTTCGTGCCAGATGCGACGCATCATCGGACGCTGCTGAGGCAGCGTGGAGGCAATGGCGTTGATCAGCAGGTCGCGGTCCTTCAGGAAGAAGAACACCAGAATCGGCAACAGCACCAGGTAGATCAGCAACGCCATCACGTCGGGAATGCTGGCCAGCGAGAAGGACACCAGCCACTGGGTGAAGTTCGCCACTTCGCTGGTCACCTGCTGGTACAGGCTGTTGATCGAATCCATCGAGATCAGGTGCGGGTATTCCTGGGGCAGCAGCTCCAGGTAGGTCTGCATTTCCCGGAAAATCCGCGGGGCTTCACCGGCCAGGGACGTCAGCTGGATCCAGATCAGCGGCAGCATGCCCAGCAGGAAACCCACCAGGACACCCAGGAACAGCAGATAGACCACAAGCACCGCCGCCATGGTGGGCACACCCCGATCCGTCAGCTTGGTGACCAACCCCTGCAGGATGAAGGCAATGATGACGGAGGCGATGACGGGAGCGAGGATATTGCCCAGCCAGATGACACCGAGGGTGCCGATTACCAGCAGCAGAAACAGGATGACGGCTTCATCATCCGAGAAATATTTGTGGGCAAGCCCCCTAAGAATTTTGACCATTAACGACTCCGTCTACTGCGATTGGCCACAGCGTATCAGAAAACGAAAGACCCCCTCGTTTTCCTCTGATTTTTCCAGCGCATGTGACGTCAATTTCAGGAAAGACGGGATATCCCGGGCCGATCCAGGGTCTGTAGAGATGACTTCGAGCCGGTCGCCCGGCTGCATGGCATTGAGCTGGAGCTTGGTCTTGAGCAGCGGCATCGGGCACCGAAGCCCGCTGGTATCAAGTAAATGATCTGTCATGGTTTCAATGTCTTGTAAATCTGTCATGATCCACGCTGTTCGGGATGGGTTACACTGCAAGTGTCCCGATCCCCAAGCATTCGGGAGTATATCAGGCCTGCCATGTTTCACACTGCAGTCAACCGTTTTCGACAGCCTCGTTGTATGCACCCTCGACTCAAGGGGCTGACCGCCGCCATCCTGCTCGGACTGGCCACCAGTGTGCCTGCGCACGCGGAAGACAACACCCTGCCCTCGTTGGGCGGCGTCGGCGGCGGGCTGATCTCGGAGCAGAAGGAAGCGGCCATCGGCGAACAGGTCCTGCGCTCACTGCGCCGCTCGACACGGCAAATCGGCGATCCGATCACCCTCGACTACCTGTCGAGCATCGTTTACCGACTGGTCCCCTACGCGCCCTTGCAGAACCGCGACCTGCGCATGGTGGTGATTGACAGCCCCGCGATCAATGCCTTTGCCGTGCCCGGTGGCGTCATCGGGGTCAACGGCGGCCTCTTTCTCAATGCCCGCACCGAACAGCAGTTCGCCGCGGTCATGGCCCACGAACTGGCCCACCTGGCTCAGCGTCACTATGCCCGCCAGCTTGAACAGCAGGAGAACATGACGCCGCTGACCATCGCCGGCATGCTGGCCGGGATCATCCTGTCCGCCGCCACCCAGTCGGACGTGGGCATTGCCACGGTCGCCGGCACCCAGGCCATGGCCGTGCAGAACATGCTCCAGTACAGCCGCTCCAATGAGCAGGAGGCCGACCGCGTGGGCCTGGACATCATGGAGGATGCCGGCCTTGATCCCCACGGCATGCCGGAAATGTTCGAGATCATGATGCGCCAGAGTCGCATCCAGGGAAACGCAATCCCCGAATACCTCTCGACTCACCCCCTGACCCGGAGCCGTATCTCCGACTCCCGTAACCGAGCCAATCAGTTCCCGGACCGCAACTACCAGGACTCCCTGGAATACCACCTGGTGCGGGCACGACTGCTGGTCCACTACGCGCAATCGCCGGAGAAAGCGGTCGAGATCTTCCAGACCTACCGCGACGGAAGCAGCGAGCTGCCGGACGCCGCCGTACAGTATGGGCTCGCCGTCGCCTATCTCGGCGCCGGCGATACGAAGCAGGCTGAAACCATCCTGCGCACACTGCTGGAGGAGCATCCGGGCCGCATAACCTTCCAGGTTACTCTGGCCGATACCATGATGCGTGCCGGCAAGCTGGATGACGCCATCACCCTGATGCAGGACGCCCGGCAACGCAACCCGGGCAACTACCCCATCCTGTATCAGCTCGCGGCCGTTCAGTACCAGGCCGATCACGCCGCCGAGGCGGCGGAAATCTACCGGGAGCTGACCAAGCAGTATCCCGACAATGCCGGGCTGTGGCAGAAGCTGTCAGACGCGGAAGGACAGGCCCGGAATATCATCGGCGTGCATCGGGCACGGGCGGAATTCTACCTGTTGATGGGGGACCGCGAGGCAGCAGTGCGACAATTGCGTGAAGCCCGGGAGAAAGCGTCCCCGGGCACGCCAACCCACGAAATCATCAGTCAGCGCCTGGCCCAGATATCGCGGAATCGTGACGAGTCGCCGCTGTAGCGGTTCGTGACGCTCAGCACCAAGCAAGCGGCCGCGCAAACGACCGATCAGGCGTTACCGGCCGCTTTCAGGTTCATCGATGCGGTAAAATCCAGCATTCGGCGCAACGGCCGCAGCGCTTCTTCACGCAGGCTTTCATCCACCTCAATCGCCTGATCCCCCCGGCGCAGAACCTGCAGCAGGTTCTCCAGGCCGTTCATCGCCATCCACGGGCAGTGCGCGCAGCTGCGGCAGGTCGCGCCATTGCCGGCGGTGGGCGCTTCGATCAGGGTCTTGTTCGGCGCCAGTTGCTGCATTTTATAGAAAATGCCGTTATCCGTAGCCACCACGAAGCGCTCGTTGGGCATCGTCTGCACCGCGTGAATCAACTGTGACGTTGAGCCCACCACGTCGGCCATGTCCACCACGGCCTCGGGGGACTCCGGGTGCACCAGGATGGCGGCATCGGGATACAGTGCGCGCAGATCCTCCACGCCGCGAGCCTTGAACTCTTCGTGCACGATGCACGAGCCGTCCCAAAGCAGCATGTCCGCGCCGGTCGTGCGCTGCACGTAGTGCCCCAGATGCTTGTCCGGGGCCCACAGGATTTTCTCACCGCGGGAATCCAGGTGCTCGACGATGGCCTGGGCGCAGCTGGACGTGACCACCCAGTCCGCCCTCGCCTTCACCGCCGCCGACGTGTTGGCGTAGACCACCACGGTACGGTCGGGATGGGCGTCGCAGAAGGCGCTGAATTCCTCCGGCTGGCAACCCACATCCAGGGAACAGGTGGCTTCCAGGGTGGGCATCAGAACCGTTTTCTCGGGATTCAGGATCTTGGCGGTTTCACCCATGAACTTGACCCCGGCCACCACCACGGTCGAGGCCGGGTGCTGGTTGCCGAAGCGCGCCATTTCCAGGGAATCGGCGACACAGCCGCCCGTCTCTTCCGCCAGCCGCTGAATGTCGGCATCGGTGTAGTAATGGGCCACGAGCACGGCGTCACGCGCTTTCAGCTCGGCCTTGATCTCAGCTTCAAGACGCTGTTTTTCTTCCCCGCTCAGCTCGCGAGGCTCTGCCTCATGGGCGAGGTGTTCCTGGACCAGGATTCTGTCTTGGGCCTTTACCATGAATTCGCTTCTCTCATCCAAAACCGGGCCGGTCGAATGCCGACCTGGACCCGATGCACGCCTGTGTCGTCGTTGCCGGCTTCGGCTGGCCGGTGCACGACTGGATATGGGGGCAAAACGCCAGTATACCACCCCGGAACAGACATCGTTTCGTCACGATTCCATGATAAGGCAGTTGCCAGCAGCTTCACAGAGCCCGCCCGGCCCAGCGGGTTGCCGGGGTCCATTCCGGCAGGATCGGACAAGAAACTCGCCGACCCTGACAAGGATCCAGCCAGGGGATCACGCCCGGGACAAACAAACAAAAAAGGGGAGCCCGTGGGCTCCCCTTTTTCAGGCGGTGCGTAACCGCCGTATTTGGTGGGTCGTGATGGATTCGAACCATCGACCAATTGGTTAAAAGCCAACTGCTCTACCAACTGAGCTAACGACCCAAAACGGGTCGGGCAACTGCCCGGAAGCACCCTGCTCAGGCTGCTTCGATATAATGGTGGGTCGTGATGGATTCGAACCATCGACCAATTGGTTAAAAGCCAACTGCTCTACCAACTGAGCTAACGACCCAATCGAGGCGCATATAGTACGGATTTTTTTGGCCTTGGCAACCCCTGTTTCAGAGATTTTTTTGGCAATCCGTAAAATTTTCCTCAGTACAACAACAACCTGCTCAACCGCTGAACAAGCTGATCAATACTTGCGCAGCCTGATTATAACTTGGCCAGGTAATCGCTCGCCAACTGGGCGGCGTTGGAATCCGGATACTTCGAGGAGACGGACTTGAGCGTTTGGCGCGCTTCAGCGTCGTCGCCCATCCGAGCCTCGGTCACGCCGAGTTTGTAGAGCGCATCCGGCGCTTTGCGATGATCCGCAAAACGGGTCGCGACGATCGAAAAGGCCTGCTTCGCCTGTTTGAGCTGGGGTTTGACGAGATACACCTCACCAAGCCAGTAATAGGCGTTGACCGTCAGATCGCCTTCCGGGTGATCGGAAATAAACGTGTAGAGGCGATCAATGGCGGTGTCGTAATCCTTGTCGTCCCGGATCAGCTTGACGATCTCGCTGTACTGCGCCTGCTCCTCCTCGCTGGGCTGGCGGTACTCCCGCGTTTCCTGGGCCGTGTCGGCTGCGGGCGCCTCCTGCTCGGGGGCGGGAGCCTCGGCCTGCTCCGCCTTCTGGCGGGACAGGTCGAGGATCCGCTGATCCAGATCGATGTAGCGCTCACGGGACTGGCGCGACAACTGTTCAAGCTTGTGCCGTTGCTCCTCCACCGATCCCTGCAGTTGCTGCACCTGACGCTGCAACTGCTGGATCATGAAGTACAGTTCGGCTGTGGCCTGATTGCCGCCCGACTGGCTCTGGGCGGCGGAATCGGCGTTCTGGTAAGCGGGTACGGTTGACTGCGCCAGGGCGCTACCGCAAAGCGACAGCGCCGTGACGGCCATGAGCAATCGCCTCATGTGCCTTACACCTTATCGATCGGTTGAACTTACTGGTAGATCAGTTCCACGCGACGGTTCTGGGCGTAAGCGCTTTCGTTGCTGCCCATGGCCGCCGGCTTCTCTTCGCCGTAGCTGACGGTTTCGATCTGATCACGGGATGCGCCGTTAACCACCAGGAAACGCTCGACGGATTTGGCACGACGCTCGCCCAGGGCCAGGTTGTATTCCTTGGTACCGCGCTCGTCGGCGTGGCCTTCCAGGCGTACATTGCGGTTCGGGTTGGACGCCAGGTACTGGGCGTGGGCGATCAGGACATCGCGGGACTCAGCCTTCAGCTCGGAAGTGTCAAAATCGAAGTAGAAGGTGGTGATCTTGCGCATCGCCGCCTGTTCCTGCTGGGCAGCACGCTCCTGCTGGGCCGCGCGCTCTTCGTCGGTCAGCGGTGTGGAGCTGACACCGTCGGAGCCTTCACCGCCATAGACTTCGCTGCCACCTTCCTGATCGACGGCGGAGACGTCCGAGTCATAAGCACCTTCTTCCTGCGTGCCGCCGGTTGAGCTACAACCGGCCATAACACCCATGGCAACCAGCAATGCAAAAAGCTTGGAATAGGTACGAATCATTTTCATGTCCTTGATTTAGTTTGTATTAATGCCCCGGAAGCCGAAAAGCCGATCCGGGTTTCTGAAAGCCGACGTCAGTCGATAAAAGGCGACCAGGCCGGTTCGCGAACATCCCCGAAACGCGACGGCAACACGTAGTTGGAGCCGCCGTCGGCCGAGATGACCGCGAGGACACTTTTGCCCCCATCCTGGGTCGCGTAAATCAACAGACGTCCGTTGGGAGCCACACTCGGCGACTCGTCCAGCTTGGTCCGGGTCAGAATGGTCTCCTGACCGGTTTCGATATTCAACCGCGCGATATGGAAAAAGTTTTCGCGCTTATGAACATAGAAAATGTGCTCACCGTCCGGGCTGAACCGCGGACGTGCGTTGTAGCGGCTGCCAAACGTCAGTCGCTGCACGTCCCCGCCGTCGGCATCCATCAGATACGACTGGGGGCCACCCGAGCGATCAGAGGTAAAGACGAACTCATCCCCATCCGGCGCCCAGCTTGGCTCCGTGTCGATGGCCCAGTGGTTGGTCAGCCGCGTCAACTGACGGGTGGCCACGTTCATCCGGTAGATTTCGGCGTTACCGTCGCGGGACAGGGTCATCAGCAGGGACTTACCGTCCGGCGACCAGGACGGGGCCGAATTCAGCCCCGGGAACTGGGCAATGCGCGTGCGTTTGCCGCTGGCCAGTTCCTGGACATAGATGGCGGGACGCCCGGTCTCGAACGAGACGTAGGCCAGTTTCTTGCCATCCGGCGACCAGTCCGGCGACAGTATCGGCTCCTTCGACTTGAGGAAAACCCGGGAGCGCTTGCCATCCACATCGCTGATGTTAAGGCGATACGTGCGCTTGCCGTTCTCCATGTCCAGGGTCACATAAGCAATACGGGTGGAAAACACGCCCCGATTGCCGGTGATCGCCTTGTACACCTTGTCGCTGATGTGGTGGCCCAGGGTACGCAGGTTATCGGCGGACACGGTGGCGGTCTCGCCCAGAATCCGAGCTTCCCGATTCACGTCGAACAGTTCGAAGCGGGCCTGTACCTTGCTGCCGCCAGCGGCGGGCGACAGATTGCCAACCAGCAGGTACTTCTGCCCCAGCATGCGCCAATCGCGATAGAAGACGTCCTCTCCGGAAGTGGGCAGACTCAGCATCCGGTTGGTCTCCAGCGGAGCGAACTCGCCGCTCATCGCCAGATCGTCGCGCACGATTTCGCTGATATTCTCAGTAGGCTGCAAACCACCTTCGGTGCCGAAGGGAACGACGGCGACCGGGAGGGCGTTGTCCGCACCCTCGGTGATCCGGATCAAGAGTTCCGCCTGCGCCGGCAATGCCATTGCCGTCGCCAGCAGCAGGGTTACGATTACTCGCATCATTCTGGGCATCCTGTCTGTCTGAAATGCATCCTGGACATGGTCATGGGTTTACTTTCAGGCATCAGCGCAATTTCTCCGGATCGAACTGAATCGAGAAATTCCGGAAATAGGCGTTGAATACATCCGGATCGTTCGGCACGGGGAACCGCTGGACACCGCGCACCGCGCTCAGCGCCGAGTTATCGAAAGCGGTGTTGCCACTGCTCTTGGCGATGCGGACCGAGGCCAGCTCGCCCGTCGGCAACAGGGTAATTTCCAGCGTCGTCACCAACCCTTTCTGGGCAGACGACGGGATATACCAGGCGTTGCTCAGGCGCTGCCGGATCAACGCCTCGTACTTCTCGCTCTCCGACGCCATTTGCGCCTGCTTGGCCCGAGCCGCAGCAGCCGCTTCCTGGCGCGCCTGTTCGGAGGCGGCCTGCTCTTCGGCAGACTGTTCAGCCAGGGCCGCCAGTTGCTCTTCCCGCTTGCGGCGCTCCTCTTCGCGCTTACGTTGCTCGGCTTCGCGACGCTCCTGCTCCAGCTTTTCCTGACGCTTGCGTTCCGCCTCTTCCTGGCGCCGTTTTTCCTCGGCTTTACGACGCTCCTCGGCGGCTTTCTCTTCCGCCCGCCGTTTCTCTTCGGCCGCTTTCTCCGCCTCCAGTTCCTTACGCCGACGCTCTTCCTCGGCCTTGCGTTTGGCGGCGGCCGCCGCTTCGGCTTCCGCTTTACGGCGCGCTTCTTCCTTGGCCTTGGCGGCGGCTTCCTGCTTTTCCTTTTCCCGGATCAGCGCCTGCTTGCGGGCTTCTTCCTGCCGCTGCTCTTCCTGGCGAGCCTTCTCCTCGGCTTCTTTACGCGCCTCTTCCTGCGCATCCTCCTGCGGTTCGGGCTCAGGCTGGGCCGAAGGCTGCGCTGCGGGTTGCGACGCCTGCTGGGCCGGTACCGGCTCAGGCATGATCAGGCGCGCCGAAATGCTGCGTGGCGGCGGTTCGTGGCTGGGCTCGGACCAGCTCCACCCAGCCAGGGAGAACAGCACAATAGCGACATGCAGGCCGACGGAGATCGCCATCGGGCTGCGCCATGGCTGGCGCGACTGATAATCATTGGATTCGCGAGTATTATCCGCCACTACCGAGCTAGCCTTCCGGTTCTTCTGTGATCAATCCGACACTGGTGGCCCCGGCGCCCTGCAAGGTCGCCATCAGGTTCACTACGGTGCCGTAGTCGATATTACGGTCGCCACGCACCAACACATCACGCTGGGCACGGCCTGACAGGACCTTGCTCACCTGCTCGCGCAACGCTGGCAACGGCATGGGGTCCGACCCTTTGTCCCCCACTTCCATGTAGTACGCACCATTGGCATCGATGGATACAATGACAGGCTCAACGTCTTTTGGTGCCTGCATCGGGTCCGACGTGGTTTCCGGCAGATCCACCTTCACGCCCTGCGTCATCATCGGCGCGGTCACCATGAAGATCACCAGCAGCACCAGCATGACGTCGATGTAGGGCACCACGTTGATCTCGGCCATGGGCTTGCGACGCGGCGTCGAGGTAATTCCCGTGCTTTTCATCATGCGCCTCCCGGCGGATCAGGCTGCGCGGCCTTTCTCGCTGCTGTGAACCCGGCGATGCAGGATGCTGGAGAACTCCTCGGCGAACGTCTCATAGTTCTTCAGCAGGGCATCGGACTTGGCGGCAAAGCGGTTGTAGGCGATGACCGCGGGAATCGCCGCAAACAGGCCCATGGCGGTAGCGATCAGCGCCTCGGAAATGCCCGGTGCCACGGTGGCCAGTGACGCGTGCTGCACCTGGGCCAGGCCGCGGAAAGAATTCATGATCCCCCAGACGGTACCGAACAGGCCGATGTACGGACTGGTGGAGCCCACCGTCGCCAGGAACGGCAGATGCGCTTCGAGCCGCTCCTGCTCGCGGGACAGGGCCACCCGCATGGCGCGCTGGGTTCCGTCCATCACGGCGTCCGGATCCTGGCTCTGCTGGCGCAGGCGCGAGAATTCCCGGAAGCCGGCACGAAATACCGATTCCATGCCGCTGTGAGGCGTGGGGTGGTTGCTGGCGTCGCGATAGAGTTGCCCCAGATCCATGCCGGACCAGAACTGCTCTTCAAACGCCAACTGGGCCTTACGCGCCTTTTTGAACACCTGCAGGCGCTGGAAGACAAACCCCCAGGACATGATCGACGCCAGCACCAGCAGCAGCATGACGATCTGCACCAGGAAACTGGCATTGGCGATAAGGCTCCAAACCGAAAGATGTGACTCCACGTTTCACTCCTGGATCTGTATTCGACCGATCCATCGGACCGGCATGTACATTATTGTTCCCTGACGATGGCCTGCATGGACTCCGGCAAGGCCCGCGGACGCCCGCTGTCCAGCGCCACACAGGCGACCTTGACGTCCGCCTCGGCCAACACGGCGCCGTCGGACTGGCGGATGACTTTCTGGTCGAAACCAAACCAGACACGACCGCTGCCGGTCAGGACGGCCGTCACCCATAATTCATCGTCCAGTTTGGCGGGCTGACGAAACTGGATCGCCATTTTCTGCACCACGTAGCTGACGTTCTCGTCCAGCCCGCGGCGCAGGGCAATGCCCTGGGATCGCACCCACTCGGTGCGTGCCCGTTCCATAAAGTGCAGGTAGCGGGCGTGATACACAATACCGCCGGCGTCGGTGTCTTCGATATAGACCCGTACCGGCCAATGGAATTGGGCGCTATCCACGGCCGTCATGACGCGCCCTCGCCCGACTTCGGCGGGGTCACACCGAAGTGCAGGTACGCATGGGACGTCACCATTCGACCCCGCGGCGTGCGGATCATGTAGCCCTGCTGGATCAGGAAAGGTTCAAGCACGTCTTCGATCGTACCGCGTTCCTCGCTGATGGCGGCCGCCAGGCTCTCCACGCCCACCGGGCCGCCATCGAACTTCTCGATCATGGCCAGAAGCAATCGACGGTCCATGTGGTCGAAACCCTGATTGTCCACCTTAAGCATATTCAGCGCGCTGTCCGCCACGTCCAGGGTCACCGAACCGTCGGATTTCACCTCGGCGTAATCGCGTACCCGGCGCAACAGCCGGTTGGCGATCCGCGGCGTCCCCCGGGATCGGCGCGCGATTTCCAGCGCGCCCGCCTCGTCCATCGACACGCCGAGCAGCTGGGCCGAACGCTGCACGATATGGGTCAGGTCCTGGGTGTTGTAAAACTCCAGTCGCTGGACGATACCGAAACGGTCTCGCAGCGGCGAGGTCAGCAGACCGGCCCGCGTGGTCGCCCCCACCAGCGTGAACGGCGGCAGATCGAGCTTGATTGAGCGCGCCGCCGGCCCCTCGCCGATCATGATGTCGAGCTGGTAGTCCTCCATCGCCGGATAGAGCACTTCCTCGACGGCCGCGTTCAGGCGGTGGATCTCGTCGATGAAGAGAACATCACCCTCTTCCAGGTTGGTTAGCATCGCCGCCAGGTCACCGGCCTTTTCCAGAACCGGGCCGGACGTTGTCTTGATGGACACGCCCATCTCATTGGCAATGATGTTTGCCAGCGTGGTCTTCCCAAGCCCCGGCGGCCCGAAGATCAGGACGTGATCCAGGGCTTCCTGCCGACCTCGCGCGGCCGAGATAAAAATCTCCATCTGCTCACGGACAGCCGGCTGCCCAACGTACTCGGAGAGTAGCGTCGGGCGGATGGCGCGATCCTGTACTTCTTCAGACGCACTGCTTTGCGGTGAAATCAGGCGATCGGATTCAATCATGATGGTGTTTCGCGGGCATGCTGTTGTCTTTTATCTGTCTTCCGTGGCGACGCGTTACTATAAAAACAGGTCCATTTTACAAACGCGAGTCACGCTGTCACGTTACGCTACAGTCAGATTCCATTAAGACATCAACGGGGATGCATGGCAAACGGGCCCGAATAAGGCCCGATGTTTCGGTGGTTTAGCTGGCAGGGATCATATTCTTAAGCGCCAGGCGAATCATCTCCTGGGAGTTCATACCGGCCTCGGCCACGCGGCTGACGGCCTTTGCCGCTTCCTGGGGTTTGTAGCCCAAGGTAATAAGAGCCGCTTCGGCTTCCTCTTCGGGCTTGTGCGCCGGTTCGCTGGCCGGGTTCAACGACGGCATTTCGGGCGTAATCTTGGGCATTCCTTCCAACTGGCCGAGCTTGTCGCCCATCTCGATCAGCAGCCGCTCGGCGGTCTTCTTACCGACGCCGGGAATCTTCACCAGGGCCGCCACATCGCGATTATCGACGCAACGCACAAACTGCTGCGCATCGAGACCGGAGAGAATCGCCAGCGCCATTTTGGGCCCGACCCCATTCACCTTGATCAGCATACGGAACAGATCGCGATCCAGGCGCCCGGCAAAGCCATAGAGCTTATGGGCATCCTCGCGAACGGCGAAGTGCGTGAACAGCGTGACTTCCTGGCCGGATTCGGGCAGATGAAAGAACGTCGTATACGGGATATCGAGCTCGTAGCCGAGACCGGAACAGTCGACCAGCACATGGCCGGGCATTTTCTCGATCAGTTTTCCCCGGATTTGGGCAATCACGCATTACCTCCTGTTGGGCGAACAGCTGCCGGGCCGAGAATGACAACCGCCCATCCACCGCCCGATTCTTAACGGATTCGACCGGCACGTACGCGGTTACCCGAGGCGATACGACCGATGCTCTGACTCATATGGGAGTGGCACAGGGCGATGGCCAACGCATCCGCGGCATCTTCCTGGGGCCGGCGGTTCAGCGACAGGATGCTCTGCACCATGTGCTGAACCTGCGTCTTCTCGGCGCCCCCCTTCCCCACAACGGCCTGCTTGACCTGTCGAGCGGTGTATTCATGAACCGGCAGACCGCTGTTGGCGGCCGTCACGATGGCCACACCCCGGGCCTGGCCGAGCTTGAGGGCCGAATCCGGATTGCGCGCCATAAAGACCTGCTCGATAGCAAACTCATCCGGCCGATACTGGTCGATGAGTGTTGCCAGCCCCTGGTAAATGATCTGCAAACGCTCCGCCATGGGCTTCTCTCCCATGCGAATACAGCCGCTGTCGATGTACTCCGTCACACGGCCGGCGCAGCGTATCACGCCGTAGCCGGTGATCCGCGAGCCGGGGTCCACGCCTAGAATTATGGGCACAACCGGGCTCCCGGCAAGCGCGCGGCGTCAGGCATCCAGCGCGTCCATCACGTCGGCCGGGATGTCGGCATTGGAATAGACGTTCTGCACGTCGTCCAGATCCTCCAGCATGTCGATCAGCTTGAGGATGGTCTGGGCGCTGTCCTCATCCAGGGTGACATAGGTGGCGGGCACCATGGTGACTTCGGCGTTGTCCGGCGCATGGCCCGAAGCGACGAGGGCCTCTTTCACGTCCAGGAACTGCTCCGGCAGGGTCACGATCTCGAAGGAACCGTCGTCCTGCGGCGCCACGTCCTCAGCGCCGGCTTCCAATGCGGCCTCCATCAATGCCTCTTCGTCCGTTTCCGGGCCATAAGACAGCACACCCTGGCGGGTAAACAGAAACGCCACCGAACCGTCCGTGCCGAGATTGCCGCCGAACTTGTTGAAGGCATGGCGCACCTCGGCGACGGTCCGGTTCTTGTTGTCCGTCATCGCCTCAACGAAGATCGCCACACCATTCGGGCCGTAACCTTCGTAGGTCAGCTCCTCGTAGTTGGTGTCATCCCCGCTCCCGGCGCCGCGCTCGATGGCGCGCTCCATGGTGTCCTTTTTCATGTTGGCGGTCAGCGCCTTATCAATCACCGCCCGCAGCCGCGGATTGTCCGCCGGCTCGGGACCGCCCTGACGGGCCGCCACGGTCAGCTCGCGGATCAGCTTGGTAAAGATCTTACCGCGCCTGGCATCCTGCGCTGCCTTGCGATGTTTGATATTGGACCACTTGCTATGACCGGCCATACATCACTCCTTCAATCGACGGGCCCGCCCGCGGCAACGGGCAACCGAGAGCTACCCCTATCGGGTCTCAAGCAGGCGGGCCCGGTGTACTTCAGTCTTCTTTCTTGGCGTCTCCGGCTTCAGCGCCCTTGGCAACCGCCGGCTTGCGCAGACGGATGTGCAGCTCGCGCAGCTGACGCTCGTCCACTTCGCCCGGTGCCTGAGTCATCAGGCAGGTCGCGCTCTGGGTTTTCGGGAACGCGATCACGTCACGGATGGAAGAGGCACCGGTCATCAGCATGACCAGACGGTCCAGACCGAACGCCAGGCCGCCGTGGGGCGGGCAGCCGAACTTCAGCGCATCCAGCAGGAAGCCGAACTTGGCGCGCGCTTCCTCTTCGTCGATGCCCAGGATGCGGAAGACCGCCTGCTGCATATCCTCGTTGTGGATACGGATCGAACCACCGCCCAGCTCGGTGCCGTTGAGCACCATGTCGTAGGCACGGGACAGCGCGTTGGCCGGGTCCGCCGCCAGCTCTTCCGGCGTACAGGACGGCGCGGTGAACGGGTGATGAATCGCGGTCAGGCTGCCATCGCTGCCTTCCTCGAACATCGGGAAATCGACCACCCACAGCGGCGCCCACTCGGCGGTCAGCAGGTTCAGATCGTGACCCAGCTTGACGCGCAGCGCACCCAGAGCCTCGTTGACGATGCTGGTCTTGTCCGCACCGAAGAAGACGATATCACCGTCTTCCGCGCCGACCCGTTCGATCAGTGCCTGGGCCACGTCGTCACCCAGGAACTTGATGATCGGCGACTGCAGGCCGGCCACGCCCTGGCTCAGGTCGTTGACCTTGATGTAGGCCAGACCTTTGGCGCCGTAGATGCCAACGTACTTGGTGTACTCGTCGATCTGCTTGCGGGTCAGCTCGCCACCCTTCGGCAGGCGCAGCGCGGCCACGCGACCTTTCGGGTCCTTGGCCGGGCCGGCGAAGACCTTGAAGTCGACGCTTTCCACGAGGTCGGCCACGTCGATCAGCTCCAGCGGGATACGCAGATCCGGCTTGTCGCTGCCATAGCGCTGCATGGCTTCGGCATACGGCATCCGCGGGAATTCCGGCAGATCCACCTTGAGCACGTCGCGGAACAGCTCGCGCACCATGCCTTCGGTGATGCCCATCAGGCCCTTCTCGTCGATGAACGACGCCTCGATGTCCACCTGGGTGAACTCCGGCTGACGGTCGGCGCGCAGGTCTTCGTCACGGAAGCACTTGGCGATCTGGTAGTAGCGGTCAACGCCGGACACCATCAGCAGCTGCTTGAACAGCTGCGGCGACTGCGGCAGCGCGAAGAAGGAACCGTCGTGGGTCCGGCTCGGCACCAGGTAGTCGCGGGCGCCTTCCGGCGTGGCGCGGGTCAGGATCGGCGTCTCCACGTCCATGAAGTCGTGGCTGTCCAGGTAGTTGCGGATGTAGCTGGTGACCCGCGAGCGGAAGCGCAGGCGGTTGAGCATCTCCGGGCGACGCAGGTCGACGAAGCGGTAGCGCAGGCGCACGTCCTCGCCCACGTCAACGTGCTCGTCCAGCGGGAACGGCGGCGTGGCGGCGGCGTTGAGGATGGTCAGTTCCTTACACAGCACTTCCACCTGCCCGGTCGGCATGTTGGCGTTTTCCGTACCTTGCGGACGACGACGCACACGACCGGTGATTTGGATAACGAACTCGCTGCGTACTTTCTCGGCCAGCGCGAATGCTTCGGGCGTGTCCGGATCGACAACCACCTGGGACATGCCGTCACGATCACGCAGATCCAGAAAGATAACCCCGCCATGGTCGCGGCGACGATGAACCCAGCCGCAGAGGGTCACGTCCTGATCGATGTGTGATTCGTTGATTCCACCGCAATAGTGACTGCGCATATCCATTCCTGTTAATCAGTGTTCGAAATGTGTTCGAGACTCAGCCGGCCGCCGACTCAGTCTTGCTTGTGGTTCCGGACTGACCGCTTTTCTCGGCCAGGTTCTTCTTGCTTCCGGTCTTGAAATCGGTCTCGTACCAGCCGCTTCCGGACAGGCGGAAGCCGGCGGCCGAAATTCGCTTGCGAAACGCATCCGCCTCGCACGACGGACACGCCTTGAGCGGCGCGTCACTCATCTTCTGGATCACGTCTTTCTCGAAGCCGCACGCGTCGCAGACATACTCATAAATCGGCATATTCGAATCCCCGTAACATAACCAACAGCAGCGATCTCACAGCCGCCGGAGCACCGGTCCTGCCGGCCTCGTCCGTCGTCACGGAGCGCTGATCACATCAAAGGAAAACCGCCGAGCCTGCACCGCCCTGCCAGACTGCCGACCACAATAGCCGCAGCCCCGCCCGCGAGCGGACCCATCGGTTCTTTAAAGGCCGCATATTATAAACATAACCGCCATCAAAATCAGGCCGCATCGGTACCGATTTGTACACGCTGATCGTCACCTTCAGCCGACCGGCCTGCCTGCAGTCACCGCGCGAGATGACGCTCCCGCCCTGTGACGGTAACATGTTGCCTTTTCGGGAGCCCCCACCGGGCACTCCCTGGACCAACTGGAACTGGAGAACGCTGTGTCCGCCCGCGCCGAACAGAAGCTCAAGACCCGCCGCGCCCTGATGGATGCTGCCCTGAGACAGCTCAGCGCGGAACGGGGCTTCGGCAGCCTGAGCCTGCGGGAGGTGGCCCGGGAAGCCGGCATCGCCCCCACGTCCTTCTACCGCCATTTCGCCGAACTGGACGAACTGGGCCTGGCCCTGGTGGATGAAGGCGGCGTGGCACTGCGCCAACTGATGCGCCAGGCACGCAAACGCATCGCCCGCAACGGCAGCGCCATCAACACTTCCGTCGACACCTTCATGGAGTACCTGAGCAACAACGCCAACCTGTTCCGGTTGATGCTGCGCGAGCGCACGGGGGTCTCCAAGACGTTCCGGACCGCCATACAGGCCGAGATTGACCATTTCGTAACGGAACTGGCCGACGACCTGCGACGTTTCGGGGAAGAACAGGGAAAACCGCTGGCCGAGGCGCGACTGGTCGCCGAGGCCATGGTCACACTGGTATTCAACCAGGGCGCCGAAGCCCTCGACGCGTCACCACGAGAGAAAACCGTGTTGCAGGAGAAGCTCAAGAACGAGCTGAGAATGATCCTGGTAGGCGCCCAGGCGCTGGCACGCCAGGGCGAAAAGGGATTCCGCACCTGACCGGAAAGGGTCAGGACACGGAGTTGAAGGCCGAAATGACGGGGACCAGCTTCTTGCGCATGTCCCGCAACGCCGCCTCACTGTAGGCCGCCGCAGGCACCACACCCCAGACCGGACCCGGCCACGCCGCGTCACCCTCGTAGCGCACCACGTGATGCAGATGGAGCTGCGGCACCATATTGCCCAGCGCCGCGACGTTCAGCTTGTGGCCGTCGAAGACGGTCATCAACGCCTCGCCGATGGCACTGGACTCCCGCACCAGCCGCTGCTGATCCGCCGGCGGCAGCTCGTACACTTCCCTGACTCCCACCCGTCGAGGGACGAGCAGGAGCCAGGGATAGTGGCTGTCATTCATCAATCGCAGCTCGCTCAGCTCGCTTGTGGCCAGCGGCACCGTATCTTCAGCGAGCTTCTGGTGCAGGATAAAGTCGCCTGCCCCGTCCATGCTTAGCTCCCGGTTGCGGAAAACTGAGTCTTACCTCTACCTATAGCATAGTAAACAAGGCCATGGCGCTCGACCATGTCCGGCGCATAGAGGTTACGACCGTCGAATACCACCGGATGCTTCAGTGCCTCGGCAATCGCGGCGAAGTCCGGCAGGCGGAACTCTTTCCACTCGGTGCAGATGACCAGGGCATCGGCGCCCTTCATGGCCTGCTCCTTGGTGCCACACAGCTGCAGACCCGGCTCTTCGCCGTAGATCCGCTGGGTTTCCTGCATGGCTTCCGGATCGTAGGCCTGGACCCGGGCACCGGCCTTCCAGAGCGACTCCATCAGCACACGGGAGGACGCTTCGCGCATGTCGTCGGTATTGGGCTTGAACGCCAGCCCCCACAGGGCAATGGTCTTGCCTGACAGGTCGCCGCCGAAGTAGTGGCTGACCTTGTCGAACAGCACGTGCTTCTGGGCCATGTTGACCGCCTCGACGGCGTTCAGCAGGCGCGCCTCGTAGTCGCAGTCGCGGGCCGTGCGGGACAGCGCCGTGACGTCTTTCGGGAAGCATGAGCCGCCGTAGCCGCAACCCGGATAGATGAAGTGGTAGCCAATGCGCGGATCGGAACCGATGCCACGACGCACCGCTTCGATATCCGCGCCCAGGCGCTCGGCCAGATTGGCGATCTCGTTCATGAAGCTGATCTTGGTGGCCAGCATGGCGTTGGCGGCGTACTTGGTCAGCTCGGCCGAACGCACGTCCATGAAGATCATACGGTCGTGGTTACGGTTGAACGGGTAGTAGACCTCGCGCAGGATTTCCTCCGCCTTGTCGCTTTCGGTGCCCACGACAATGCGATCCGGCTTCATGAAGTCGGCCACGGCCGCGCCTTCCTTCAGAAACTCGGGGTTGGAGACCACGTCGAAATCCAGCTCTTCGCCGCGCTTGTCCAGCTCCGCACGCAGAGCCGCTCGCACCTTGTCGGCGGTGCCAACCGGCACGGTGGATTTGTCCACGACGACCTTGTAGTCGCTCATATGCTGACCAATCGAACGGGCCACCGCCGTGACATACTGCAGGTCAGCGGAGCCGTCCTCATCCGGCGGCGTACCGACCGCGATGAACTGCACATCGCCGTGCGCGACCGCCTCAGCGGTATCGGTGGTAAACAGCAGGCGGCCTGCCGAGGCGTTATGGGCAACAATCGACTCCAGCCCCGGCTCATAGATGGGGATGATGCCGCTGCGCAGCTTGTCGATTTTTTCCGGGTCCACATCCATGCACAGGACTTCGTGGCCAACGTCAGCCAGACAGGCGCCGGTCACCAGTCCTACATACCCAGTTCCGAAGATCGTGATTTTCATGCACTCTTCCTTTTAAAGCGTTACGAATTCTGTATCAGCCTTTCTGGCGGTCCTGCCAGATCTGCTCCCAGGCCAGCGCGTTCCCGACAATGGTATCGAGGTTGTCGTAGTCGGGCTGCCAACCCAGCGTTCGGGTAATTTTCGAGTTATCCGCCATCAGCGCAGCCGGGTCCCCGGCCCGTCGCCCGGTTTCGTTAACCGGAAAATCGGAGCCGGAAAGCCGTTTCACCACGTCGATCACCTCACGCACGGTGAAGCCGCGACCGTAGCCGCAATTGAGTACATCGGACGCCCCACCCTGTTTCATATGATCCAGGGCCATGACGTGCGCCTTGGCCAGGTCTTCGACGTGGATATAATCGCGCACGCAGGTGCCATCCCGCGTGCCGTAATCGGTTCCAAAAATCTGCATGCCCTCGCGCGCGCCGGTCACACACTCGCAGGCCACTTTGATCAGGTGCGTGGCCTCCGGCGTGGCCTGCCCCAGCAGGCCGTCGGGATTGGCGCCGGCAACGTTGAAGTAACGCAGGATCACGTAGTTGAGTGAACTGGCAGCCGCCAGGTCCATGATCATGCGCTCACTCATCATTTTCGACGCGCCGTACGGGTTGATCGGCGCCAGGGGCATATCCTCGGTGAGAATCTCTGCATCGGGCATGCCATAGACCGCCGCCGTGGAGGAAAACACCATGTAGGGCACCTCGTGGCGCTCGACAGCCTTGAGAAGATTCAGGGTGTTGCGGGTGTTGTTGCTGTAGTACTTGAGCGGGTTGGCCACAGATTCCGGCACCACGATGGCCGCGGCGAAGTGCAGCACCGCCTCAAAATCGTGCGCTTCGAACAGGGCCTGCAGCGCCGCTTCGTCCGCCAGGTCACCCACGACCAGCTCACCGCAGGTGACGGCCCAGCGATGGCCGGTGGAGAGATTGTCATAGACCACAACGTCGTGCCCGGCTTCGCCCAGCTGGCGCACCACGTGACTGCCAATATAACCGGCTCCGCCGGTAACCAGAACTTTCATCGCTTTCCCTTTCCGTTCCCGATGTCAGTTGGAGCAGGAGTTGGCCCGCGCTAGCCCTGGCTGGCCGGTCCCTGCCCGTTCTCGCCCCTCTGTCCCTGGCGCTTTTGCCGGCGCTGTTCCTTGATCGCTTTTCTTCGTGCTGCAAAGAACGTGCTCATCCGGTCGCTACAGGCTTGCGCCATGACACCGGCGACCACTTCGATCTGCCAGTTCATGGCCTCGCCCTCAAGTACCCGGGCCGACGATTCGATAGCGCCCGCCTTGGGCTCCGTAGCGCCGTATACCAGTCGCGAGATACGGCTGTGAACCAGGGCACCGGCACACATGGTGCACGGCTCGATCGTCACGTAGAGCGTAGCACCGGACAGGCGATAGTTCCCCACCCGCAGCGCCGCATCACGCAGCGCACGCATTTCCGCATGGGCGGTGGGATCGCATCCGGAGATAGGCGCGTTGAACCCGGCACCGATTTCGCGGCCGTCCAACACGACGACGGCCCCAACCGGTACTTCACCGATTGAGGCCGCCTGTTCGGCCAGAGCCAGGGCACGAGTCATCCAGCGTACATCCTCTTGCGCCTGATGACTCGCCTGCTCCGTTACCATCCCGTTAAATTTCCACTCTGGTGAGCGCGACTTATTCCCACTCAATCGTGGCGGGCGGCTTGGAGGAAATGTCGTAGGTGACCCGCGATACGCCGGAAATTTCGTTGATGATCCGGCTCGACACGGTCTCAAGCAGCTCGTACGGGAGGTGTGCCCAGCGGGCGGTCATGAAATCGACCGTCTCGACCGCGCGCACGGCGATGACATATTCGTAACGGCGGGCATCGCCGACAACGCCGACCGACTTCACCGGCAGGAAGACCGCGAAGGCCTGGCTGACCTTGTGGTAATAGTCGGCACGATGCAGCTCTTCGAGGAAGATGGCATCGGCACGACGCAGGATGTCGGCATATTCCTTCTTCACCTCGCCCAGAATGCGCACACCCAGCCCCGGCCCCGGGAACGGGTGACGGTAGAGCATGTCGTAGGGCAGGCCCAGCTCCAGGCCTATGCGGCGCACCTCGTCCTTGAACAGCTCGCGCAGCGGCTCGACCAGCTTGAGCTTCATGGTCTCCGGCAACCCGCCCACATTGTGGTGGGATTTGATGACGTGAGCCTTGCCGGTCTTGGACGCGGCGGACTCGATCACGTCCGGGTAGATGGTGCCCTGGGCCAGCCAGTTGACGTCCTTGATGCGGGTAGCCTCGTCATCAAACACGTCGATGAAGGTATTGCCGATGACCTTGCGCTTCTCTTCCGGATCGGTCACGCCCTTGAGCTTGGACAGGAACAGGTCTTCGGAATCGGCGCGAATCACTTTCACGCCCATGTTGCGTGAGAACATATCCATGACCTGATCGCCCTCGTGCAGACGCAGCAGGCCGTTGTCCACGAACACGCAGGTGAGCTGGTCACCGATGGCCTTGTGCAGCAACGCCGCGGTCACGGACGAATCGACGCCACCGGACAGCCCCAGCAGCACCTTCTCGGAACCCACCTGTTCGCGAATCTGGCGCACCGCGTCGTCGACGATCTGGGCCGGGGTCCAGAGCGCTTCACAGTCGGCGATGTTCCGCACGAAGTGCTCCAGAATGCGTTTGCCCTGCAGGGTGTGGGTCACTTCCGGGTGGAACTGGACGCCGTAGAGCTTGCGCTCGACGTTCTGCATCGCGGCGATCGGTGCGCTTTCGGTGGAGGCCAGCAGCTCGAAGCCATCCGGCAAGGCCACGACCTTGTCACCATGGCTCATCCACACGTCCAGGAGGGACTCGCCCTGCTCGGTGAGGTGATCGGTGATGTCTTTCAGCAACGGCCCCTCGGCACGGACCTTGACCTGGGCATAACCAAACTCGCGCTTCTCGGAGCTGGCCACCCGGCCGCCGAGCTGCTCGGCCATCGCCTGCATGCCGTAGCAGATACCCAGCACCGGGATACCCTGGTCGAAAAGCCCTTCCGGCGGGCGCGGCCCACCCAGGTCGGTCACCGATTCGGGGCTGCCGGCGAGAATGATGCCTTTGGGACGGAACTCGGCGATGTCTTCGGCCGTGACATCGAACGCACGGATTTCACAGTAGACACCGATCTCACGAACGCGGCGGGCAATCAGCTGGGTGTACTGGGAACCAAAATCCAGGATCAGAATGCGGTGGTCATGAATGTTTTGAACCATGAAATCCTCAACTCAGAAAAAACGAACGGGGCACGAGTCAATATCCCGCACCCCGGTAGCGGACTCAAGGCGCCGGCCTCAAGTCCCGAGCGGCGAAGCGGCGCTGTCCGCTTGCCTGTCATCATTCACCGCTGGAATCAGCCGACGCGATAGTTCGGCGCTTCCTTGGTGATGGTCACGTCGTGGACGTGGCTCTCACGCATGCCCGCGTTGGTGATGCGCGAGAACTGCGGCCGTGTACGCATCTCGTCCATGTTGGCGCAACCGGTGTAACCCATGGAAGCGCGCACGCCGCCCATCAGCTGATGCACGATGGCGCGCATCGGGCCTTTGCAGGCCACGCGACCCTCAATACCTTCCGGCACCAGCTTCTCGACACCCTCGCTGGCATCCTGGAAGTAACGGTCGCTGGAGCCCTGCCCCATCGCTCCCAGGGAGCCCATGCCACGATACGCCTTGTAGCTACGGCCCTGGTAAAGCTCAACTTCACCCGGTGCTTCGTCGGTACCGGCCAGCAGGCTGCCAACCATAACGCTGTAGGCGCCGGCCGCCAGGGCCTTGGCCAGGTCACCGGAGAAACGGACGCCGCCATCGGCGATCAGCGGAACACCGCGATCCTTCAGCGCCGCCGCGACATTGGAAACGGCGGTAATCTGAGGCACGCCGATACCGGCGACGATGCGAGTGGTACAGATGGAACCGGGGCCGATACCCACCTTGACCGCGTCCGCGCCGGCGTCCGCCAAAGCCAGAGCCGCCTCGGCAGTGGCAATGTTGCCGCCAATCACCTGGACATCCGGATACTTCTCCTTGGTCCAGCGAACACGCTCGATCACGCCGCGGGAATGGCCGTGGGCGGTGTCGATCACGACCACGTCAACGCCGGCTTCCACCAGCGCCGCGAGTCGTGCTTCGGTGTCACCACCGGTACCCACCGCAGCGCCGACACGCAGGCGACCCTGCTCGTCTTTGCAGGCCAGCGGGTAATCCTTGGCTTTCTGGATATCCTTGACGGTGATCAGGCCACGCAGCTGGAAATCGTCGTTGACCACCAGCACCTTCTCGATGCGATGACGGTGCAGCAGGTTCTTGACCTCGTCGAGGCTGGCGCCTTCTTTGGCGGTGACCAGTTTTTCCTTGGGGGTCATGATATCGGACACCCGGGTATCCAGACCGCTTTCGAAACGGATGTCGCGACCGGTGACGATACCCACCAGGTCACGACCGTCCACCACCGGCAGGCCGGAGATGCTGTTGGCGGCGGTGATGTCGATCAGCTCGCGTACCGTGGTATCGGGCGAGACCGTGATCGGGTCTTTCACCACACCGCTCTCGTATTTCTTGACCTTGCGAACGGCAGCGGCCTGCTGCTCGACGCTCATGTTCTTGTGGATGATGCCAATCCCGCCTTCCTGCGCCATGGCGATGGCCAGATCGGAACCGGTGACGGTGTCCATGGCCGCAGAGACCAGGGGAATGTTCAGGGAAATGCCCTTCGTCAGCTGCGTCTCAAGGCTGACATCCTTGGGCAGGACTTCGGAATAACCGGGAACGAGGAGGACGTCATCGAACGTGAGGGCTTCTTCGGCAATACGCAGCATGGGACCCGCCTTAATCTAACGTGCTAAATTTCCGGGAGGCCTGTCCCTGAAGACGCCGGCACTGGAATTGGAAAGGCAGGTCCGGCAGCTATCAGGGAATTCAGATAAAACAAACGCTTCAGCACCTGTATCCAGCTGGCCCGAGAGGGTTCGATTTCCGGTCGGGACTGGAGGAGTTGCCGAAGCGTGTTTATCATCGCTCCCTTTAATCGATCTATTATATGAGGGTGTGAATGTACAGACAACCTGCATTATCACCCTGTTTTATTGCATCCTTTTGAAATTGCGCCTGTTTTAACCACCAAGGTTCTCGGAAAACCCCTATATATTATGGATATAACCGCCACCGCCTCACGCCCGCGCGCGCTTTCCGTCAGCGAGCTGAACCACCAGGTACGACATCTGCTGGAGGTCAGTTTCCTGCAGGTGTGGGTGGAGGGCGAGCTGTCGTCCTTCTCGCGCCCGGCATCAGGACACTGGTATTTCACCCTCAAGGACGCCAAGAGCCAGGTACGCTGCGCCATGTTCCGCGGGCACAACCAGAAAATCGGCACCCGCCCCAAGGAAGGCGACCAGGTGCTGATCCGGGGCAAGGTCACGCTGTACGAGAGCCGGGGCGATTACCAGATCATCGCCGAGAGCCTGGAGCCCGCCGGTCTCGGCGCCCTGCAGCAAGCCTTCGAAGCGCTCAAGCAGAAGCTGCAGGCGGAAGGTCTTTTTGAGGACAGCCGCAAGAAAGCCCTGCCCGCCGTGCCACGCCATATTGGCGTCGTTACCTCCCCCACCGGGGCCGCCGTGCATGACATTCTGACGGTGCTCAAGCGTCGCTGCCCGGGGATTCCGGTCACCCTCTACCCGACGTCGGTCCAGGGCGCCGGTGCCGCGGACGAGATCGTCGCCGCCATCGACAACGCCCAGCGTCACGGCGTCGCGGATGTGCTGATCGTCGGTCGCGGCGGCGGCTCGCTGGAAGACCTGTGGCCGTTCAACGAAGAGAAGGTAGCCCGCGCCCTCGCCGGCTGCGCCCTGCCCACGGTCAGCGCCGTGGGCCACGAGGTCGACTTTAGCATCGCCGATTTCGTCGCCGATCTGCGCGCGCCCACGCCCTCCGCCGCGGCCGAGCATCTGGCGCCGGACCAGAGCGCCTGGCAGCGCACGCTCGACCAGCAATTCCATCGCCTGGACAGCGTCATGCGCCGCCTGCTGCGCCACGCCAGCCAGCAGTTGGGCCACCTGGGTCAACGGTTGCGCGATCCGCGCCGCGAGCTGCAGATGCACCAGCAGCGCCTGGATGAACTTGATCTGCGGCTGCAGGGTGTCCTCGGCCAGCGCCTTGAGCGCCTGCAAGGCCAGGTGCAGCAACAGCGACAGCGGCTCGACGCCCAGAACCCGCAGCGCCTGCTCAACGACCGACTGACCACGACTCGCCAGCTGGGAGAACGCCTCAGCCGCGCCATCGGCTGGCGCCTGACCGAACAGAAAGAACGACTGACTCACGCCGGGCAATCCCTGCACCTGGTCAGCCCACTGGCCACCCTGGATCGCGGTTACGCCATCGTCGGCACGCCGGAGAAATCCGTAATTCGCCGCGCCTCCGATCTTTATGCCGGCGACGGCATCACCGCCCGCCTGGGCGAGGGGTCGATCGAGGCAATGGTGACCGCCGTTCACCCGGACGACACGCCCGCCAGGCCGCTCGACGACGACTGATCCGGCGGGCCGGGCAGCGCGGTTTTCCGGCGCGCCAGCGATGCCTGGCCGCCGTTAGCCCATTGTCTAGTGGCGACTAAAAAACAACCACCTAAAGTGGAGGAAAACCGTCCTTCACAATGCCGATAATAAGCGAGGTGGTTCCATGAGTTACCGTGACGAATTTCGCGCGTCCATTGATCAGCCGGAAGCCTTCTGGAAGGAAAAAGCCCGGCAGATCGACTGGATGCGGCCACCACAACGAATCCTCACCCAGAGCGACGAGCACACTTACACCTGGTTCGAGGACGGTGAACTCAACACCTGCGACCTGGCCCTCGACGCTCACATCCGCAACGGTCGCGGCGACCAGGCCGCGCTGGTTTACGACTCGCCGGTCACGGGTCAGAAACAGACCTTCACCTACGACGAACTGACTGACCGGGTGGCGCGCTTCGCCGGTGCCCTGGCCGAGCAGGGCGTCAGCAAGGGTGACCGCGTGATCATCTACATGCCCATGATCCCGGAAGCCGTCATCGGCATGCTGGCCTGCGCCCGACTTGGCGCCATCCACTCGGTGGTGTTCGGCGGATTTGCGGCCCACGAACTGGCCGTACGCATCGACGACGCCCGTCCGAAAGTAATCCTGACCGCATCCTGCGGTATCGAAGTGCAGAAGGTGATTCCCTACAAACCGCTGGTGGACGCGGCCATCGATGAGGCCCAGCACAAGCCCCAGTGCTGCATTGTGCTGGCACGGCCGCAAGTGGAAGCAACGCTGGTCAGCGGTCGCGATCTCGACTGGCACGAACAGGAAGCCCAGGCCAGCCCCGTAGACCCTGTGCCGGTGAAATCCGGCGATCCGCTCTACATCCTCTACACCTCCGGCACCACCGGCAAACCCAAGGGCGTGGTGCGGGACAACGGCGGCCACGCGGTGGCCATGCGCTACAGCATGTCGCTGGTCTACGGCGCCAAGCCCGGCGACGTGTTCTGGGCAGCGTCGGACGTCGGCTGGGTCGTGGGCCACAGCTACATCGTCTACGGGCCGCTGATTACCGGCTGCACCACCATTCTCTACGAAGGCAAACCGGTGAAGACGCCGGATGCCGGGGCTTTCTGGCGCGTCTGTGCCGATCACCGGGTTAACATCCTGTTCACCGCGCCCACCGCCTTCCGGGCCGTGCGCAAGGAAGATCCGGAAGCGGACGAACTGCTCAAGTACGATATTTCGTCCCTGCACCGCATCCTGCTGGCCGGCGAGCGGCTCGATCCACCGACCTATGACTGGCTTCGAGAGAAGACCGGACTGCCGGTACTCGACCACTGGTGGCAAACCGAAACCGGCTGGGCCATCTGCTGTAACCCGGTGGGGCTGCAGACCCTGCCCACCAAACCCGGCTCGGCGACCATGCCGTCCCCCGGCTACAACGTGCGGATACTGGATTTCAACGGCACCCCGCTACCGCCCGGAGAGCAAGGCCTGGTGGCGGTAGGGCTGCCGCTGCCGCCAGGCTGCCTGAGCGGCATCTGGGGCGATCAGGCACGTTTCGTCAAAACCTACCTCGCCCCGATGCCTGGCTACTACAGTTCCGGTGACGGCGGCTTCATCGACGAGGATGGCTACGTCTTCATCATGGGACGCACCGACGACGTCATCAACGTGGCCGGGCACCGGCTATCGACGGGTGAAATGGAGGAAGTGGTGGCCTCCCACCCGGCCGTGGCGGAGTGCTGTGTGATCGGCGTGCAGGATGAGATGCGCGGGCAGGTGCCGGTGGGCCTGGTGTTGCTCAAGGACGGCGCCACCATCGAGCAGGACGAACTGGAGGAAGAGCTGGTGGACATGGTGCGGGAACGCATCGGCGCGGTGGCCTTTTTCCGCCGCGCCATGATCGTCGACCGCCTGCCCAAGACGCGTTCCGGCAAGATCCTCAGGCGTGTGCTGCGCAGCATCGCCGACGGCGATGACTATTCAGTGCCGTCGACCATCGACGACCCGGCCATCCTCGGTGACATTGAAGACCGTTTCAGGCGCTGATCGCCGGGTTGCGCTGAACCTGTTGAAAAAGAACAAACTTTCGGTCCGGGCGAGCACCCCGGTCAAATCGGCGCTTACCCGGACCGAAAACAGCAAAAAAGCACCGAACTCCCCGGAAATACCTGTTTTTTGGGCCGAATATTTTCTTTGACGGCCTTTGATCAAGGTCTATACTGAATTTGCTGTGGAAAGACAGCGGTATTCTGTGAAAGCGTTACCACGGTCAGCTTGAATTGCTCTGCGTTGGTCCCTTCCTCGGTACTCTCTGTTGAATCTCAGCACATCCGCTTTTTCTCCGGAAAAGGCCTACCCCGTAACGGGCTTCAATCTCAGAAATACAGGAAAGAAGATAAATGTCGGATACCAAAACTGGCCATGTAAAGTGGTTCAATGAAGCTAAGGGCTTTGGTTTTATTGCTCAGGAAGGCGGCAGTGACGTTTTCGTTCACTACAGCGCCATTAACGCGAGTGGCTTCCGTACACTGGCTGAAGGTCAACAGGTGCAGTTTACTGTGACCCAGGGACCGAAGGGACCTCAGGCGGAAAATGTAACCCCGCTGTGACCCGCATGATTTGGCCGGTCACCTTCGTGGCATGGCTGGCCCATAAAAAAGCCGACACTCCGGTGTCGGCTTTTTCGTGTCTGCCCCGCTGATCAGGCCGTTGCGCGCCCCGCGCTACCCGACTCAGCGACGGCCACGTGGTTGGCCACCGCCGACAACAGCGCCTGCATGATGGCCGACGTGGTGTCCTCGGCCAGCGCCGCGGCACTGTGCGGCTCACCGTTCACCTGGATACGGATGCAGGCCATGGCGTTGGCATTGGTGCCCTCGCCCAGCGCGAACTCATCGTAGGCCTCCACCGCCAGGGTCACGCCAAAGCGCTCCTCCAGCGCTGCCGCCACGGCTTCCACCGCACCCAGACCGGCGCCGGAGAGCTTCTCGCGCTGCTCTTCGCCAATCTCAATGGTGGCCTTCACGCTTTCATCGGTGCGATGCAGGTCGTAGGCCCGCAGACGCCAGTCCGGACGTACCGCCAGGTACTTCTCCTCGAACAGCCGGTGGATGGTATCGGAATCCACCTCGCCGCCTTCGGTTTCCGCGGCATTCTGCACCACCTTGGAGAATTCGATCTGCAGCCAGCGGGGCATCGCGATGTTGTAATCCCTCTCCAGGACATAGGCCACGCCGCCCTTGCCGGACTGACTGTTGATGCGCACCACTTCCTCGTAACGACGCCCCAGATCGCGCGGATCAATCGGCAGATACGCGATTTCCCACTTGTCGCCTTCGCTGTAGGTGGACAGGCATTTGCGGATTGCATCCTGGTGACTGCCTGAGAAGGCGGTGAAAACCAGCTCGCCGGCGTACGGATGACGCGGATGCGTCGGAATCTCGGTACAGGCTTCGACCACATCGGTGATCTCGGCCATGCCGGACAGATCCAGCTTGGGATCGATGCCCTGGGAGTACACGTTCATGGCCATGGTGACCAGATCCATGTTACCGGTGCGCTCGCCGTTGCCCATCAAGGTGCCTTCCACCCGGTCGGCACCAGCCATGACCGCCAGCTCGGCGGCGGCAACACCACAGCCCCGGTCGTTGTGGGTGTGCACGCTGATCTGGATGTGCTCGCGGTACTTGACGTTGTCGCAGACCCACTCGATCTGGTCGGCAAACACGTTCGGCGTGGCCATCTCCACCGTCGCCGGGAGGTTGATGATGACCGGTTGGCCCTGATCCGGACGCCAGACATCGTTGACCGCATCCACCACCTCGACGGCAAAATCCAGTTCGGTGCCGGTGAAACTCTCCGGCGAATACTGGAAAGTCCAGTTGGTGTTGGGCTCTTTCTCCGCGTGCGCCTTGACGATGCGCGCGCCGTTCACCGCGATCTCCTTGATGCCCTCACGATCCATGCGGAAAACCTTCTCCCGCTGCACCGTGGAGGTGGAGTTATAGACGTGAACGATCGCATTCCTGGCGCCCTTCAAGGCTTCGTAGGTCCGTGCAATCAATTCCGGACGCGCCTGGGTCAGCACCTGGATGTGCACGTCGTCCGGCACACGGTCCTCTTCGATGAGCTTGCGGCAGAAATCGAAGTCCGGCTGGCTCGCGGCGGGGAAACCGATCTCAATCTCTTTCATGCCGATCTTGACCAGCAAGTCGAACAGGCGCTGCTTCTGCGCCACCGACATCGGCTTGACTAGCGCCTGGTTACCATCCCGCAGGTCAACGGCACACCAGGTCGGCGCGTGTTGGATAACCTGGTCGGGCCAGCGACGGTCGGTCTTGCGTACCGGCTGGAAGGCAACGTATTTGCGATGATCGAAAGCCATGATGATTCCTTGCTGGTTCAAGTGAAATAAAGGCCCGCCTGTTTACGGGCTCGGTATCCTGTGTTCCGTGTCCTGCGGCTTTTGGCCTGGACATGCACCGGGTCAGCGCTTGGCTGCCGACATCCCCTCACCCCGGATCGGTGGCGGGGACTGTCGACAACGAGATACAGGATAGGAAAACACAAGCGCAATGTGCTTGCTAATTTTCTCCGATTACCGCCATGATTGGTAGACCCTGCCACCAAATCAATCGAACTTGGCATTTTCTATCATGAGCGACAAAAACCTGATCAAACTCGATCGTATTGACCGTAAAATCCTCGATGAATTGCAACGCCACGGCGAGCTGAGCAACCAGGAGCTGTCGGAGCGGGTGGGCCTGTCGCCGTCGCCCTGCTCCCGCCGCGTACGGGCACTGGAGGACGCCGGTATCATCCTGCGCCGGGTGACGGTGCTTGACCACAAGAAGCTGGGGCTGGCGTTGACGGCGATCATCCTGATCGGGATGGACCGTCATACGCCGGAGCGCTTCGAGGCTTTCGAACGACAGGTGGGCGAGTACCCCGAAGTGCAGGAATGCTACCTGATCACCGGCCAGGACGCGGACTACATGCTGAAAGTGGTGGTGCCGGACATGGACGTCTACCACGAGTTCCTGCTCAACAAGATCACCCGGATCCAGGGGGTCAGCGGCGTCCACTCCAGCTTCGTGCTGCGGCGTGTGATCGACAGCACCGCCCTGCCGCTGGGCTACCTGTAAACCGCAGGGCGTCGCGCATCAGCGTTGCGGGCGTGGGACCGGCGGCTTGCCGGACTGGTTCACCCAGATCAGATCGTCCACCGGATAGCCGGCATCCCGCGCTTGGGCCACCAGGCGCTGCCGGGTCGGCTCGTCCAGGGTCGGTTTCCGCGACAGGATCCACAGGTAATCCCGGTCCGGCCCGGTCACCAGGGAGTACTGGTAACCCTGCTTGTCCAGCGCCATCACGACATAACTGGCGTAAAACGGCCCGAAGAAGGACACCTTCAGGTGCGCGGTCTCAGGCTCGCCCACAAATTTGGCGACACCGTCGGCCCGCTCCCATTGGCCCTCTTCCGCATTGAAACCCTCGTTCAGGACATCGATGCTGCCGTCTTCGTTCTCGGTGTAGGTCGCCTGCACGTAGCTCAACCCCTCTTCGAAGGGATGCGACAAGCGGGCGATTTCATACCAGGTGCCCAGGTATCGGTCGGGCTGGAAACCCGTGACCGGCTGAACGCGATCTGGCACGCCGGTGCAACCGGCCAACAGCACAACCAGAAACAGTGAAAGGGGGTATTTGAGGCTGACAGCCACCGGGAGACTCCTTTTGGTCAAGATTCCATCCTCAAGCCAGTCAGCGAGAGGGTTAGTCTGGAGAAGACGTTCAATCTTCAAGCGCATGGAGGTACGCCCGGACCATCCGTTTCAGTTCATCCAGCAAGGCCCGCCCGCTTGACTCAGGCAAAGTCATGGCCAGCCTCAGCAGACTGCCGCACGCACGGGGCAGCATCATGCTGGCCGCGTGACGGCGCGCCACCGGCAGGTCCGGGAAATGTCTCGCCAGGTAGACATCCAGATCCGCCGCGTTGGCCCGGAGCTCATCAAGATCCAGCGCCTGCAGCTCCGGCATGGCTTCAACGCCCGCCCAGATGGCCTGGTAGGCCGGCTCTTCGCGGTAGAAGGCGAAGTAAACCTCCAACAGCGTTTCCGCCACGGTGTCGGGCCGGCACGCGGCCAGACGCTCACGCAGAACGTGTTCCAGCCGGACCACATGACGCTCGGCGATGGCACGGACGACCGCCGACTTGTTGGGGAAATAGCGATAGAGTGACGCCAGGGACATGTCAGCGCTGCGGGCAATGGCGGACATGCTGGTGCCATCCACCCCGGACTCATGGAAGATCCGCGAGGCATGTTCGAGAATGGCTTCCACCCGCTCCCGACTGCGCGCCTGTCGGGGCGTCCGCCGCTGGCTATGTTCACTGGCGTGAGTCATGGCATCGCACCCTGTCGAGCCACCCCACACAGGCCCACCGTCAGGCCGGCAAAGCGTAGCTCCCGGTCACGTGCGCCACCAGACGCTCTTCCTCGCCGGACAGCAAGCGGACTTCGCAGAACGCCAGGCGGCGCCCCATTCGCAGAACCACGGCCTCGGCGATCAGGTCGGCCGCCGCCGGCTTCTGCAGGAAATTGATGTTCAGGTTACTGGTGACCGCCATTTCCACCCGTCCCAGCGAGGCGAGGATGGCGGCATACATCGAGGCATCGGCCAGCGCCATCTGCACCGGGCCGGACAGCGTCCCGCCCGGACGCACCAGATTGCCGGCAAACGGTACCCGGGTTCGGGCAAAGCCGTTATCGACCGCCTCCACGCGGAAGTCGATGTCCCCCGCCATGGGCACCCCATCGCGAATCAGCGACTCCACCTCGCTGGCACTCAACGTCATGACGTTCTCCTTTAATTATTGTTGCTGGCGCCCTTTTGGTCTACTCGAAAGCGTGCCTGAAAGGCCGGGCACCTTTGCCTGTACGTAACCGTACCGGCTCCGTACAATAACGGGCTGATCGAATGATAGGAATAGCCCGCCGGTCGCGACGACGGCAGCAAGCGCTGCAGGAAACAAGTCGACCGGTATCGCTGACCGATAACCCATATAAAGAATACGGATTCCGAGATGCGCGCAAGCCGTTATCTGATTGCCACACTGAAAGAAACTCCCTCCGACGCGGAAATCGTCAGTCACCAGCTCATGCTCCGTGCGGGCATGATCCGCAAACTCGCCGCCGGCCTGTACACCTGGCTGCCAATGGGGCTTCGGGTTCTGCGCAAGGTGGAACGGATCGTCCGCGAGGAAATGGACAGGAGCGGCGCCCAGGAAGTGCTGATGCCAGCCATCCAGCCCGCTGAGCTGTGGCAGGAATCCGGGCGCTGGGAACAGTACGGCGGCGAGCTGCTGCGCCTCAACGACCGGCACGGCCGCGACTTCTGCTTTGGCCCGACCCACGAGGAAGTCATCACCGACCTCATGCGCAACGAGCTCAAGAGCTACAAGGAGCTGCCGGCGAACTTCTACCAGATCCAGACCAAATTCCGTGACGAGCGCCGGCCGCGCTTCGGTGTGATGCGCGCTCGCGAATTCGTCATGAAGGACGCCTACTCGTTCCACATCGATCAGGCCTCCCTGGACGAAACCTATCAGGTCATGCACCGCACCTACTGCAACATCTTCGACCGGCTGGGCCTCGACTACCGCCCGGTGGAAGCCGATTCCGGAGCGATCGGCGGTAGTTCGTCCCACGAGTTCCATGTGCTGGCCTCCTCGGGCGAAGACGCCATCGCCTTCAGCAGCGGCGGCCAGTACGCCGCCAACATCGAGAAGGCCGAGGCCGTAGCACCGGCCGGTGAACGTCCGGCGCCAGGCGAGGATATGGCCCGGGTCGACACCCCGGACCAGCACACCATCGCCGACCTGGCCGCCTTCCTGAAGGTGGATGCGGCACGCACAATCAAGACGCTGATCGTCAAGGCCGCCGCCGATGACGACGGCAACCAGGGCCTGCTGGCGCTGGTGCTTCGTGGCGACCACGAACTGAACGAAATCAAGGCGGAAAACCTGCCGGACGTGGCCGAGCCGCTGACCATGGCGACGGACGAAGAGATCAAGGCAACCGTCGGCTGCGGTACCGGCTCCATTGGCCCGGTCGATCTGCCAATTCCGGTCATCGTCGACCGCAGCGCCGCCCATCTGGCCGATTTCATCTGCGGCGCCAACACCGATGATGTGCACCTGACCGGCGTCAACTGGGAGCGCGACCTGCCCCTGGGCCGGGTCGAGGACCTGCGCAACATCGTCGAAGGCGACCCCAGCCCGACCGGTGATGGCCACCTGGAAATCAAGCGCGGCATCGAAGTGGGCCACATCTTCAAGCTGGGCAACAAATACAGCCGGGCGATGAACGCCACCGTACTGGACGAGAACGGCAAGTCCGCCCTGCTCGACATGGGTTGTTACGGCATTGGCGTATCGCGAATCGTGGCGGCCGCCATCGAGCAGAACCACGACGACAAAGGCATCCTCTGGCCGACGGCTATCGCGCCGTTCCAGGTGGTCGTGGTCACCCTCAATGGGCACAAGTCGCCGGCGGTCCGGGAAGCGGCGGAAAAACTGTACAGTGATCTGCGCGATGCCGGCCTGGACGTGCTGCTGGACGACCGTAACGAACGGCCGGGCGTGAAATTCGCGGACATGGAGCTGATCGGCATCCCCCACCGGGTGGTGGTGTCCGACCGCGGTCTGGAAGCCGGCACCCTGGAATACAAGGGGCGCAGCGATGCGGACCGCCAGGACATCCCGGCCGGTGACGCCCTCTCCTTCCTGGTAGACGCCGCCAAGCCAAAACGCTAAGCGCGCGATGCCGCCGGCGCCCGCGGGCGCCGGCATTGCCCTTTCCCGAAACGGTTTCCCCGGCCGTCGCCGTCAGGCGCTCTCGGCCAGTTCCCCAACCAAACCCGCACTGGCCCTCAGCAGCCGGCACACCTCGTCAGGATCGTTCATCCGCTTGACCTGACTCCAGGCGGCATCCGCCTCGGCGTAAGGGCGGCGCGTGTAGTTCAGCCATTGTTTGATGCGACCGGTGACATAACGCGGCTCAAGAAACGTTTGCAGCGTCTGGCTGTAGTCAATCAACAACGGCACAACATCACGCCAAGGCATCGGATCACAGGGCTCTCCCGCCTGACTCGCCTTGATCTGGCGAGCCAGGTCCGGCTGCGCCACCAGGCCCCGGCCGATCATCACGTCGTCACAGCCGGAAATCTCGCGGCAGCGCCAGTAGTCGGCCACCGACCAGACATCGCCGTTAGCGATGACCGGAACGCTGACCCGCTCCCGCACCCGGGCGATTTCCTCCCAGTAAGCCGGCGGACGATAGCCGTCCACCTTGCTGCGGGCATGGATGCAGATCTCATCGGCGCCGGCGTCCGCCAGCGCTTCGCCGCAGGCCACGCCCATCGAGCGGTCGTCGTAACCCAGCCGCATCTTGGCCGTGACCGGGATCTCCGCCGGGACCGCCTCACGCACGGCCGACACCAGGGCATGCATCAAATCCGGCTCACGCATGAGAATGGAGCCGCCTTTATGCTTGTTCACCGTCTTGGCCGGGCAGCCGAAGTTCAGGTCGATCTGGGGCGCGCCCAGCTCCACCGCCCTGGCGGCGTGCCAGGCCACCTGCGACACATGGGAGCCCAGCAGTTGAACCGCAACCGGCACCCCGGCGCGGGTCACCGACCCCTGACGCAGTTCGGGGGCAAAACGATAGAACACCCGGGGCGGCAACTGGCCGCGGGTCACCCGAATGAACTCGGTCACACAACGGTCGATCCCACCGACGGCCGTCAGCAGTTCGCGGATGTAACAGTCGACCAGCCCCTCCATCGGGGCGAGAAACAGGCGCATGGCATTCTTCCGGAAGTATCTGCCGCGCATTGTAGGGATAATCCGGGCAAAAAAAAGCCGGTAGCTTCCGCAACCGGCCAAAGAGAGTGTTCGTTGGGTGGGGTAATCGGCGTCCGCTGCCCCTTACTGGGACAGCGCGAAATTGGCGTAGTACTCGATCCAGCGGATCAGCGTCCGGTTATTCTGGCCGTGTTTCATGATGGTCTCTCTCCCTGATTCTGATGTCCGGGCTGCATGGGCCCTATGAACATCATTCTAGGAAATGGCCGACCGACAATATAATCAATTGCCTTTAATATTTTAAAAGTAATTTTCTATAGATGGCGATGTGTATGGACGGTGGCACAGCGAGGGGACCGAAAACGGAACACCTGGCACGACCTGCTTCAGAGGCGGGAAATGGCCTGGAACCGGCCCTGATCGTCGAAATCGATGCGGAAGGAGCCGTTCACGCCGTCGCGTAAGGCAAAGCGGGAAAGGATGCGGGCCGGGAACTGGACGGAACGTCCGTCCCGGGACACCGCATGAACGTGGTGGGCCGTGCCCTGATAGAGTCGGATCCACTCTTCAGGGCCGATGGCGATATCCACCACAATGGACTGCATCAACGGTTGCTCATGTCCAGCAACAGACGGTTCAGGCGGCTGACGTAGCTGCCCGGATCCTGAAGCTGCTCACCGCTGGCCAGGGTCGCCTGGTCGAAGAGTACGGCGGCGAGATCGGCGAACTGATCGTCCGATGCTTCCGACTCCAGACGTGCCACCAGCGGGTGCTCCACGTTGATCTCGAAGATCGGCTTGCTGTCCGGCACTTTCTGGCCGGCGGCCTCCATGATCTTCTTCATCTGGGCGCCCATGTCGAAGTCACCCACCACGAGACAGGCCGGCGATTCGGTCAGGCGGTTGGTTACGCGCACCTCCTGGACCCGGTCGTCCAGCGCCGTCTTGATCCGCTCCAGCAGCCCTTTGTGGGCTTCGGTAGCTTCTTCCTGGTGCTTCTTGTCTTCCTCGGTCTCGACCTCGCCCAGATCCAGCTCGCCGCGCGCGACGTCCTGCAGCTGTGTGCCGTCGAACTCAGTGAGGTAACCCATCATCCACTCGTCAATGCGATCGGACAGGATCAGCACCTCGATACCCTTCTTACGGAAGACTTCCAGATGCGGGCTGCTCTTGGCCGCGGTGAAGCTGTCGGCGGTGATGTAGTAGATCTTCTTCTGACCTTCCTTCATGCGCCCGACGTAATCGGCCAGCGACACGTTTTCCGTCGGCTCACCGCTGTGGGTGGACGCGAAACGCAACAGGCCGGCGATCTTCTCGCGGTTGCTGAAGTCCTCGGCCGGACCTTCCTTGAGCACGGTGCCAAACTCGTTCCAGAAGCCCTGGTATTCCTCCGGCTCTTTCTTCGCCAGCTTGCCCAGCATGTCCAGGACACGCTTGGTCAGCGCGGACTTGATGCTCTCCACGGTGCTGTCGTTCTGGAGAATCTCACGGGAGACGTTCAGCGACAGATCGTTGGAGTCCACCACGCCTTTGACGAAGCGCATGTACAGCGGCAGGAACTGCTCGGCGTGGTCCATGATGAACACGCGCTGGACGTACAGCTTGATGCCACGCGGCGCTTCGCGGTTGTACAGGTCGAACGGCGCGCGCTTGGGGATGTACAGCAGGCTGGTGTAATCCAGCTTGCCTTCCACCTTGTTGTGGGACCAGGTCAGCGGGTCCTCGAAGTCGTGGGCGATGTGCTTGTAGAAGCCCTTGTACTCCTCGGCCTTGATCTCGGTACGCGGCAGGGTCCACAGCGCCGTGGCTTCGTTGACGGTCTCTTCCTTCGCTTCCGGTTCGTTGCCGTCTTCGTCGGCCGGCTCTTCGGCCTTCATGACAACCGGGAAGGAAATGTGGTCGGAGTACTTCTTGATCAGGCTGCGCAGGCGGTGGCCGTCGGCGAACTCGGACGCTTCCGGCTTCAGGTGCAGCACAATTTCGGTGCCGCGTGCGGCGCGATCGGTCTGCTCAATGGTGAATTCGCCATCACCGGTCGACTCCCAGTGAACGCCCTCTTCCGCCGGCAGTCCGGCGCGACGGGTGAAGACCTCGACGCGGTCGGCGACGATAAAGGCGGAATAGAAACCCACACCAAACTGACCGATCAGCTTGCTGTCTTTCTTCTCGTCACCGGTGAGCTGACTGAGGAATTCGGCGGTGCCGGACCGGGCGATGGTGCCCAGGTTCTCGATCACGTCGTCACGGCTCATGCCGATGCCGTTATCACTCAGGGTGACGGTATTCGCTTCCTTGTCGTAGGCCAGGCGGATCCTGAGATCGGGATCGTCCTCAAAGAGGCCGTCATCCTTCAGCGCGGCAAAGCGCAGCTTGTCCTCGGCATCGGAAGCGTTGGATACCAACTCCCGCAGGAAGATTTCCTTGTTGGAGTAAAGCGAATGGATCATCAGGTGAAGCAACTGCTTCACCTCGGTCTGGAAGCCCAGGGTTTCTTTCTGCGTCTCGACCGTCATGGTGGCTGTATCTCCTTACTCAGTACCTGTCTAAACAGTCACAGGGCCCGCTTGACGGAACGGGCCCATTGGGTCTGGCAAAGGAGATTGGGGCACTCGCCCCCATTTCAAGAGGATTGGGCAAGCTGGCATGCGGCCACCGGATTCGCCCGGCACTTCGCACGGTAATCCGCACCGCAGTCTGCCCGGACAACACCGCTGGCGGGCTCAGTCCTCCATCAGGAAATGCGCCCGGGCGGTGGCAATGGGTTCATTGCGGGACTTCTGCCAGGCGGTGATCATCACATTGGCGACCCGGTTTCCCTGGCGGGTCAGCCGGCACTCGGCGTAGGTTTCCCGGTCCAGGCCGGCACGCAGGTAGTCGAGGGAGAAGTCGACGATCCGCGGCATGCGCAACGTGTCCTGGGACATCATCAGATAGATGGCCGCCGACAGCTCCATGAAACCACCGATCACTCCACCGTGGATGGCCGGCAACACCGGGTTACCCAGGTTCTCCGGCTTGCGCGGGAGGCGGAAGATCAGATCGTCGCCGAACCGGTCGCAGGCCAAGCCGATGGTCTGGGCATAGGGAATCTCCGCCAGCATCCGTGAGAAGTCGCCGGTTTCCTGGGTATAACGAAGGACTTCGGGACTGGTCATGCGTCGTCTCCCGTGATCTGGTCCCGGTACGCCTTGGGCGTGGCTTCCTTGCCAATGCGCATGAAGGTCGCCACGCAATTGGCAATGGTCTGGTTGTCGTGGGCCTGATACGCCTCGCAACGGGTGAAGATGATATTGCGCGTGACGCGATACGCCTCGGCCCGAGCGTATACCGGCTCGTCCGGAACCGCCGGGCGCATGTAATCCACCCGCAAGTCGAGGGTGGGACACAGCTCAAACTCGTCCAGCGCGCACAGCACCACGGAACCGGACGTCGTGTCCATCAACGTGGTGATCGCGCCACCGTGGATGATCCGGGTGTCCGGATTGCCGATGATGCGGTCGCTGTACGGTAGCTTGAGGACCAGGTGGTTGTCCCGCGCTTCCTCGACGCTCACGCCCAGTTCCCTGGCCTGGGCCAGGGTTTCGATAAACCGGCTGACCCGGTCGAACCGGGTCCGATCGTTCGTCATCTGTTCTACCTTGCAGTTGCCGACGACTCGGCGTCGTCCTTCGATTTGGAGGCTGGATCATCGAACACCTTGCCGGAACGCAGTGCGTCCAGGGCATCCGATTTGAACTCCCGGCGATAGAGGATGAAAACCACCAGACTGGACGCCACGATAAAGCAGGCGGGGTGGACAAACCAGGTTACCACCGCCAGCGCGTAATAGTACGAACGCAGCCCCAGGTTGAAGGCATCACCGGCCAGGCTGCACACCCGGGCTGAGCTGCGCGCGAAGGCCTCGCGGGCCGCCGGCGACACCTGCTTGTCGTCGTTCAACGGGGCACCGCCAATCAGAACCGAGGCGAAATTGTACATGCGCATGGACCAGGTGAACTTGAAGAAGGCGTAGACGAACACCAGCATCAGCATGAACAGGCGGATCTCCCAGACCACCCGGTTGCCGCTGCTGGCAAACGGCAGGGAACTGAACACTTCCATCACTTCCTGGGTATAACCCATGGCGGTCAACAGACCCGCCAGGATCAGCAGGCAACTGGAAGCGAAGAAGGCGCCATTGCGCTCCAGGTTCCCCACCACCGAAGCGTCGGCGATTCGGTTGCCGCGACTCAGCATGCCCCGCATCCAGTCCTCGCGGTACAGGTCCAGGGTGTTGGAAAGGCAGGGCCGGTCGTCGGCCTTGCGTCGGGAATACTCGCTGTAACCCAGCCAGCACACAAGAAACCAGGCCAGGGCAATCAGGTCCAGAAAAGGTACCATCCGGAAACGATCCGTTATCAGGGTGGTGAAGACGGGGCCGATTTGGCCCGGGGCGGGCCGGAGCCCGATCCTCAAAATGATACAGAATGCCCCGGAATGTCGCCATAATACAGACAGCTAAGCCTGTTTTGCCGGCAGGCACCGAAGACCCACACAACTGTGTTATAACCTGAAACATGAAATCGTTGGATGATGGAGTTCGCTGTGCGATTGAACGTGTTACCCGCTACCCTGCTCGCCACCCTGGCGCTCATCCTGACCGGCTGCTCGGTTAACCCGGTCACCGGGGAGAGCCAGCTGTCGCTGATTTCCGAAAGCCAGGAAATGGCCCTGGGCGAGGAGCAATACAAGCCCACCGTGCAGATCCAGGGCGGCGAATACACGGCCGATCCGGAGCTGGCGGCGTACGTGTCGAAGGTGGGACAGAAGCTGGCCAGGGTCAGCGACCGCCCCGACCTGCCCTACGAGTTCGTGGTGCTCAACAGCGGCGTCCCCAATGCCTGGGCTCTGCCCTCGGGCAAAATCGCCATCAACCGGGGACTGCTCACCAAGCTGGAAGACGAAGCGCAGCTGGCCTCCGTGCTGGGCCACGAGATCGTACACGCCGCCGCTCGCCACAGCGTGCAGCGCATGCAGCAGGGCATGCTCCTCAACGCGGGGATCGCCGGCCTGGGGATCGCGTTGTCCGACAACGACTACGCGTCACTGATCATGGGTGGCGCCGCCGTGGGCAGCCAACTGACCATGGCGCAATACAGCCAGGGCCATGAGCTGGAATCAGATCACTACGGCATCGAGTACATGGTGCGGGCCGGCTACGACCCGCAGGCTGCGGTGGAACTGCAGAGAATCTTCGTAAAGCTGTCGGAGGGGCAGAACGCCAGCTGGGTCGACGGCCTGTTCGCCTCCCACCCGCCTTCGCAGGAGCGCGTCAACGCCAACCAGGCCCTGGTCGACGAACTGGGCAACCCGGGCGGCTTCCGCGGCAAGCAGGAGTACAGCAACCACCTGGCCTACCTGCGTAGCAAGCAACCGGCCTACGACGCTCAGGAAAAGGCCCTGGAAATGGCGCAGGCCGAAAACCTGGACGGCGCGCTGAAGAAAATCAACGAAGCCATTCGTATCGAACCCAACGAGCCCGCCTTTTACGTGCTTCGCGGACAGATTCTTGAGGAGCAGGACAAGTCCACGGCCGCACTGAAGGATTTCGACAAAGCGGTTTCACTCTACCCCGAGATGTTCAGCTACCGCATCCACCGCGGCCTGGGCTACCTCGACGCGGACCAGTTGGATGCCGCACAGGCTGACCTGAAAGCGGCCAACGATGTGGTCCCGACCTCCATCGCCTACCTGCGACTGGGCGATATCGCCGCCAGGCAGGGACGCAAGGACGAAGCGGTCCAGTACTACTCCGCTATCGCCGACGTCGAAGGCGAAATCGGCAACGAAGCCCGCCGCAAGCTGGCCGATCTGCAACAGTCCTGAGAGACGTGATGACGCTCCCTGGCGTCATGTCGAAACGAAAAAGGCGCCCACATCGGGGCGCCTTTCTTATGCGGGCATGAACGGGCCGGAACGCTTACTTGAGGCGCTCCAGGCTGTCCCGGGCCACCTCAGTGACCTTATCCCAATCGCCGGCGGCAATGGCATCTTTCGGGGTCAGCCAGCTGCCGCCTACGGCCACCACGTTGGGCAGCGCCAGATAATCACTGGCAGTATCCGGGCTGATGCCGCCGGTTGGACAGAACACCACGTCACCGAAAGGACCGGCAAAGGCTTTCAGCGCCGGGCGACCGCCCGAGGCTTCCGCCGGGAAGAACTTGAAATGCCGGAAGCCACGCTCATATCCCATCATCATCTCGGAGATGGTGGAAATACCCGGCAGCAGCGGTGCCTTGGCCGTAATGGAGTAATCCAGCAGGCTCTGGGTCAGACCTGGCGTAATGACGAACTGGGCACCCGCCTCTTCCACCTGCCGGTACTGCTCGACGGTGGTCACGGTACCGGCGCCCACCCAGGCGTCCGGCAGCTCGGCACGCAGCTCGCGGATGGCGTCCAGGCCGTAAGGGGTTCTCAGGGTGATCTCCAGCACCTTGATGCCGCCGGCAACGAGGGCACGACCCAGCGGCAACGCCTCTTCCGGCTTGTTGATGGCGATCACCGGCACCAGGGGACAGGCATCCAGAACGGCCTGCACCTGCTGACGATGGGCTTCAGTCAATAATGAAGGCATCGAAACGATCTCTCTTTATGAAACGGATTCAGGGGCTCCAGAACAGCGTCAGGCCCGTCGACAGGAAAGCCCGGATCGGCATTTCACGTATCGACGGCATGTCGCTCAAGGCCACCTTGAGGGTCTCAAGCTTGTCCTCACCCTTGAGATGGAGCGCGGTCCAGCTGGCCTGTTCCAGGACGGTTCGCGTCAGCGATAGCCGCGCCTGCGGCTGGGAAGCCGGGTGCAACGCCATGCAGCGATAAGGCTGGCTGGGATCGAGCGCGCGATCGATCTCCGGCGCGTCCGGGAACAGCGACGCGGTATGCCCGTCATTGCCCATCCCCAGGATCAGCACGTCCAGGGGCCAGGCGATATCGGCCAGGGCCTCCTCCGCCAGCGGCTGGCCGGCATTGGCGCTCTCGTGCTTCTGCTTCATCGGCACGAACCGTGCCGCCGACGCGGCGCCCTGCAGGAAATGCTCACGCAGCAATTTTTCGTTGCTGTCCGGCGAGTCCGGGGTCACCCAACGCTCATCGACCAGCGTTACATCGACACGGGACCAGTCGAGCGGCTTGTCCCGAAGCTTCTCGAAGAAAGGCTTCGGTGTGCTGCCGCCGGACAACGCCAGGCTCGCGCGATCACGCTCAGCCAGCGCCCCTTCCAGTCGCTCGCCAACGCGGTCGGCCAGCTCGGCGGCGACCGCGTCAGGGTTTTCGCCCAGGGCCGGCTCTACGGTGGCCGGCCAGTCAATCTCAGGCATCTTCATACCAGCTCCTGCCATCACGAGTAATCAGTGCAATGGATGCCACCGGCCCCCAGGTACCCGCCGCATAGCGCTTGGGCGGCGATGCGTGCTCTTCCCAGTTGGCGATCACGCGGTCAACCCAGCGCCAGGCGTATTCCACCTCGTCACGGCGCACGAACAGGTACTGGTTGCCCTTCATGGCCTCCCACAAGAGACGCTCATAGGCGTCCGGAATCCGCTCCTGCTGGAACGTCTCGGAGAATGTCAGCTCCAGCGGGCCCTGACGCAGACGCATGCCTTTGTCCAGGCCCTGATCCTTGGTCAGGATCTGCAGGGACATACCCTCATCCGGCTGCAGACGAATGATCAGCTTGTTGTTGGCCAGGTGCTTCTGGTCCGGATCAAAAATGTAGTGCGGTGCCGGCTTGAAGTGGATGATGATCTGCGACAGTTTCTCCGGCATCCGCTTGCCGGTGCGGATGTAGAACGGCACGCCGGACCAGCGCCAGTTGGAAATTTCGGCCTTGAGCGCCACGAAGGTCTCGGTGGTGCTGCCGCGCACCGCATCTTCCTCTTCCAGGTATCCGGGTACCGGCTTTCCGGCCGCCGTACCGGCTGTGTACTGACCGCGCACCAGGTGGGTTTCCACCAGGTCCGGCGTAATCGGCCGAAGGGCCTTGAGCACCTTGACCTTCTCATCACGGATGCTGTCCGCGGACAGGTCCGACGGCGGATCCATGGCAATGAGGCACAGCAGCTGCAGGAGGTGATTCTGGATCATGTCCCGCATCTGGCCGGCCTGGTCGAAATACCCCCAACGCCCCTCAATTCCGACACTCTCGGCCACGGTGATTTCCACGTGGGAGATGTGATCCTGGTTCCACTGGGAGGCAAACAGGTTGTTGGCGAAGCGCAGGGCAATCAGGTTCTGGACGGTTTCTTTACCCAGGTAGTGGTCGATCCGGAACAGCTGGTTCTCGTTGAACACTTCCGCCAGCTGGTCGTTGATCTCTTCGGAAGACTCCAGATCGTGCCCGATCGGCTTCTCCACCACAACGCGGGTGGCGGTGTCGATGCACTGGGTCTGTTTCAGGTTGCGGGCGATCATGCCGTAGATGGAAGGCGGCGTGGCCATATAGACGATCAGCGCACCGCCACCGGTTTCACGCCATTCACGCAGGCTCACGTAATCGTCGGTGTTGGCGAAATCCAGCCGTTGGTAATCGATGCGCGACAGGAGCTTGGTCATGGCCCCTTCGTCCTGCTCGTCCGGCTTGATGTGTTCTTTCAGCTTGGCTTTCAGCTTCTCGCGGGCGCCGGCTGTGTCCAGTTCCTGTCTGGCCAGAGCCAGAATCCGGGTTTTCGGCGCCAGCAGGCCAGCGGCTTCCAGTTGGTAAAGGGCAGGAAACAGTTTACGCTGCGCCAGGTCCCCCAGTGCGCCGAACATGATCAGGTCGCACTGATTTTCGTTTTTCCGGCTCATTCTTATGACAGTCCTTCAACCTGTTTTCTGGACGATCCTGCAACATCGGCCTGTCGGCCCGACGGGCGGAACCCAGTCCACCCATTCACAGGAATGCGGCAATGTAGTAATTTTGACAAAATAATGGCATCAAAAGCCACCGATTCCAAGAATAATCGGGAATTCTTGACTACTTTACTACACAATGAAAGGGCGAAAACCGGTATAATTCGCGCCGCCAGCCACTTTCAGGCAAGCATTTTCAGTCAAGCAGAGTCTTTGCGGGATAGCCAAGCATGAACAAGAACCACGACGCCACAGCACCCAACCTGCTGGAGCAGATCCAGGGCAAACTGGACACCCTGAACAAGTCCGAACGCAAGGTCGCCGAGGCCATCCTGCGTGACCCTACCGCCGCCACACGCTACTCCATTGCCGCCCTGGCCCGTGCCGCGGATGTGAGCGAGCCAACGGTCAACCGCTTCTGTCGCGGCTTCTCCACCAACGGCTTCCCCGACTTCAAGATCCAGTTGGCCCAGAGCATCGCTACCGGCACACCCTACGTCAGCCAGAACGTGCGCCCGGAAGACGATGTCGCCACGTTTTCCGACAAGATCGTGCTCAGCACCATCGCCAGCCTGGACAAGGCCCGTCAGGCCCTGGACCCGGCGGCCCTGGGTGCGGCCATCGACTATCTGATCCAGGCCAAGCAGATCAACTTCTTCGGCATGGGCGGCTCCGCTCCCGTGGCTCTGGACGCGCAGCACAAATTCTTCCGCTTCAATATTCCGGTCACCTCCTACGACGACGCCCTGATGCAGCGCATGGTCGCGGCCGGCAGCCATACCGGCGACGTGATCGTGGTGATTTCCTACACCGGCCGCACCCGGGAACTGGTAGACATCGCCGAAGCCGGTCGCAGCAATGGCGCCACCGTTATCGGCATTACCGCACCCAACTCGCCGCTGTCGAAAGCCTGTACGGTGGCGCTGGAGGTCACCGCCCCGGAAGACACCGACGTCTACATGCCGATGACGTCCCGCATCATCCATCTGATGATCATCGACATCCTGGCCACCGGCGTCACCCTCAAGCGCGGCAGCGACTTCCAGGCCCACCTGAAGAAGATCAAGGACAGCCTCAAGCCTACCCGTTTCAGCGCCGAATAACGGCCCTCCGGGGTACGGGATTCAACCAGGAATCCCGTACCCGATTTCTACGCCCCTCCTCCCCCTGAAAACTCACCCCCCTTTTCTCCCGACCCGGATGATGTGGCCCTGACCCGCATTCCCGACCATGAATACGGGTTTACCGATACGGACGGGCGAAAGACCGGAACAGGCTTCCGTCATTCCCCTCGCCCATGGCCCGGGTCTTCCGGCGTTGCTTGCGGGACACACCCGCTGACCGGCGTCAGGTCTAGCCCCGGCCAACCAAAAAAGACAAGAAGCACAGGACAGATATGATGCAAAACAACAAGAGATCGACCTTCAAACTCGCGCCGGTAGCTGTGGCCATCGCATCCGCTGCGCTGGCATCGCCGGCTCTGGCCGTGGACTTCAGCGGCTATGCGCGTGCCGGAGCCTCGACCAACCTGCAAAGCGGTGGCGAGCAGACCTGCTTCGGCAGTGGCGCCGCCGGTCACTTTGTCGGCCGACTGGCGGACGAGTGCGACACCTACGCCGAAATCGGCCTGGGCGACGAGCTGTACAACGAGGATGGCAAAACCTTCCGCTTCGACTCGATGGTGTCCTACGGTGCCGACAATCAGGGCAACGACTTCCAGAGCTACAGCTATAACGATGCCGGCGGCGGCTACGACGGCGGCAACACATCGCTGCGTCAGCTCTACATCTCCGGCAACAACGTGATCGAGTCCCTGCCGGGCTCCACGCTGTGGGCGGGTAAGCGCTACTACCAGCGTCACGATGTCCACCACCTGGACTTCTACTATCTGAACAACTCCGGCTACGGCGGCGGTGTCGAGAACATCCAGGCCGGCCCCGGCAAGCTGTCCCTGGCGTTCATCAACCACGATAACCCGGACGGTGACGAGTTCATCCAGAACAACAAGTTCGACGTGCGCTACGCCTTCCCGGTGGGTCAGAGCACCCTCACCCTGGTCGGTATCTACGGCATGGCCGACCTGACCGACCAGCAGGAAGACGCCGGCTTTGAAGACGAGGACGGCTACTTCTTCACGGCGGAACTCTCAAGCGGCCTGCTGGGCGGTTTCAACAAGTTTGTACTGCAGTACGGTGCGGACTCCATGGGCTTCGGCGCCTTTGAAGCCGGCGGTGGCGGCCGGATCGCCAACAGCAACGTCGACGGTTACCTGGAGGACAGCTGGCGCATCCTCGATCACGGTGTGATCAACCTGGGCGCCAACTGGGAAATGGGCTACTCCGCGCTGTACCAGCAGGGGTCACCGCACGATTCCAGCCAGGACGATGCGGAACGCACCAGCGTCGTGATCCGCCCCACCTACAAGTGGTCGCCGGTACTGAGCACGGCCGTCGAGATCGGTTATGACGACGCCCAGTTCCTGGGCGAGGACGATTCATCGGATCTGTCCAAGATCGCCATTGCACAGCAGTGGTCAGCCGGCGGCAATTACTGGGCACGTCCGGTGATCCGCGCTTACGCCGCCACCTTCTTTGGTGATCGCGCTGAAGCCGCGCGCGAAGGCGACGGCGTCGATGGCGACATCCAGGTCGGCCTGCAAATGGAAGCCTGGTGGTAATAGCCACCACCACAGCCCCGGCCGGCCCTTCCTTCCCGGCCCGGGGCGGGTAACCGGAAAGCCTCCGTACCAGCCGCGCGGAGGCTTTCTCCGTTTCAGCACCCTACCCACAGCCCCACCCTACGCCCCCGCCGCTACGCCGAAACCGATACCCGCAAAGAGGATGTGCCCACATCCCACCAGCACCACCATCGCCGATGCAGTACCAACAAAAACAACCGTACAAGGAATGCATCTCATGACTCACCATCGATGGATAACGCCTGCCTTGCTGGCCGTGTTGACGCTCGGCGTCTCCGGCTGCAAGACCGAAGGAGACTCCGGCGGGGATTCCGCGGAGGCTCTTATAGATCCCGGCCCCGACGAGGCCATTCTCTATTACCTGCGCCCCGACGACGTTTACGACGGCTGGGGGCTGCATCTCTGGAATACCGACACCTGTTCCGGCGCCGCGACGCCAACCGCGTGGACTGACCCACTGCTGGCCGACGGCGTGAGCGACACTTACGGCGCCTACTACCGGATCGATCTGACCGCGGACGCCGAGTGCCTCAACCTGATCATGCATCAGGGCGACGACAAAGACCTGGGCGGCAACGACATCACCTGGCAACTCGACGAGCTGGGCCGTCGGGTGTTCACTCTCAGCGGATCCAGCGAACTGTCCAGCGAACCGGTCAGCATCGAGGTGTCGCTGGACGGCGCCAGTGCCCACTGGATCGACGCCGACACCCTGGTCTGGGACGACGCCACTGGCGCTGAACGGTTGACCCTGAATTACGACCGCCAAGGCGATATCCGTATTGAAGACGGCCGACTCCAGGGCGGCAGCAGCATCGAACTGGACACTGGCCACATCAGCTCCGACACCGCCACGACCTTCCCGCACCTGGCGGACTGGCCCGCCTTTGCCGTTACGCTGCCGACCACGGAGCAGGCCCGAGTGCTCCAGGGGCAACTGGTCGCCGCCGCCTACGCCGCTGACGGCGATCTGATGGCCGCCACCCGGGTACAGATTCCGGGTGTTGTCGACGAGCTGTTCACCTATAACGGCCCGCTCGGCGCCGAGGTAACCGACAGCGGCGTCACCTTCCGGGTCTGGGCGCCAACCGCTCAGTCGGTCCGGCTGCACGCCTTCGACGCCGAAAAGGATCCCCTCGCCGGCTACCCGGCCGCCATGACCGCGGACCCGGACCATTCCGGCGTTTGGATTCACGAGGCACCCCTCAGTCTCGACCGGCAGTACTATCAATACGAGGTCACGGCCTTTCATCCGGAAACCGACGAGGTCGAAACAGCGTTGACGACCGATCCCTACGCCCACAGCCTGTCCACCAACGGCCAGTATGCACAAGTGGTTAACCTGGACGACGCCGATCTGAAACCGGCCAGCTGGGACAGTCTGAATCCGCCGGCGGTCGACAAACCGGAAGACATCGTCGTCTACGAGACCCATATCCGCGATTTCAGCGCCGGCGATGCGTCGGTGCCCGAAGAGGATCGCGGCAAATACGCCGCCTTCAGCCGCAGCGGCAGTGCCGGGGTGACCCATCTGCAGCGCCTGGCCGATGCGGGCGTGACCCACCTGCATCTCCTGCCAGCCTTCGACATCGCCACAGTCGACGAAGACCCGACGCAGGTGGTCGATATCGACGATCCGTTCAGTCGACTCTGCGATCTGTCACCAACCGCCGCCAGTGACTGGTCCGGATACTGCAATGCCGGCAGCATTCGTTCGGTGCTGGCTTCCTTCGATCCGACCAGCGGTGACGCCCAGGCCCTGTATGGCGTGCTGCGCAACCTCGACAGCTTCAACTGGGGCTACGACCCGGTCCACTACACGGTACCGGAAGGCAGCTACGCTTCTGACGCCGAGGGAGCCACCCGCATCATCGAATTCCGCCGGATGGTGCAATCGCTCACGGCCATGGGTTTCAACGTGGTGATGGACGTGGTCTACAACCACACCAATGCCTCGGGTCTGGCGGACCAATCCGTGCTCGACAAGATCGTACCCGGCTACTACCACCGTCTCGATCCGCAAACCGGCGCCGTACTGCAATCCACCTGCTGTGAAAACACCGCCTCCGAACACGCCATGATGGAAAAGCTGATGGTCGACTCGCTGGTGACCTGGGCCGACGCCTACGGAATTTCCGGCTTCCGCTTCGACCTCATGGGCCATCACATGCTGGACAACATGACCCGCGCACTGGAGGCGGTCCAGGCGGTAGACCCGGACACCTACTTCTACGGTGAGGGCTGGAATTTCGGCGAGGTGGCCGATAACGCCCGCGGGGTCAATGCCATCCAGGCGAACCTGGCGGGCACCGGCATCGGCTCGTTCAACGACCGGTCGCGGGACGGAGTGCGCGGGGGCGGCCCGTTCGACAGCGGTGAGGCGCTGCGAAGAAACCAGGGCTTTGCCAATGGCCTGTTCACCCGGCCCAACGAGCTCAACAGCGGTTCAGAGGATGAACGGCAAACCCTGCTTGCCGGCACCGACTGGATCCGCGCGGGTATCGCCGGCGGCCTGCGTGACTTCCGCTTCGAGACCGCCAACGGGGATGTTCTGAGCACGGCGGAGATCGATTACAACGGCCAACCGGCCGGCTACACGGACGATCCTCAGGAGCTGGTCAATTACGTGTCCAAGCACGACAACCAGACCCTCTGGGATAACAACCAGTACAAGATCGCCGGCGGGGTCAGCAGCGCCGACCGCGCGCGAACGCAGGTGGTTGCATTGGCGGTCCCGCTACTCGGCCAGGGCATCCCCTTCCTGCACATGGGTTCGGAACTCCTGCGCTCCAAATCCATGCAGCGGGACAGCTACGACTCGGGCGACTGGTTCAATGCCGTAGACTTCAGCTACCAGACCACCGCCTGGAATCGAGGCCTGCCCCGGGAAGACAAGGACGGCGACAACTGGGACGTCATCCTGGATATCCTCGATGACCCCAACGCGGCACCGACCACCAGTGATATCAGCGACTCATTACAAGCCGTCGAGCGGCTGTTGCGCATTCGACGGGATTCACCGCTGTTTCACCTGGCAAGTGCCGACCAGGTCCGTACCCGTCTGGCCTTCCACAACACCGGCCCTGACCAGATACCCGGATTGATCGCCTTCAGCCTGGATGACGGAACAGCTGCGGGGGATGATCTGGATCCAGATCGCGACGCGTTGATGGTACTGATCAATGCCGCGCCCGGCAGCGTCACGCTTGGCACCGGCCTGACCGGGTTTACCCTGCACGACGAACTGGACGGGGCCGTTACCGCCAGCTTTTCCGCCGGCGACTTTACACTGCCCGGCTTGTCCGTTGCGGTATTCGAGCAAAGCCAGTCCGGCGCCCAGGGTAACGGCGTTCCCGTGCCTTAGAAGCGAGTGTCTGAACCGGTTCTTCCGGCGACGGTACATGCCTGTTCGGCAACGCACCTCAAACGGACACAACACGGATCATTCACCCACAAAAAAGGCAGGGCCGAAGCCCTGCCTTTCTTATTCCGCTTTGCCTCACGGTTCTGCGCTCGCCTGAGCAAGCACCCGCGTCAGATCAATCGGATTCTTTGCGTCGGAGCGTTCCCATCAGGGACGCTCGACTTCGGCACTGTCGCGCAGCGAATCGACGTAGGCCGCGTATTCGCTTTGACCACGTTGCTGGGTCAGGAACTGGTTAAGCGCCTGCATCTGGGTCTCCTGACCGTCCACCTCGCCATCGGTTACCTGACTCAGTGACAGCACCACCGCGCGCTCGGCTCCGCCGACCCAATCATAGGAGGCAGTGTCGCCCTGCGGACGCGGCATGGAGAACGCGGAACGAATCACGTCGAAGTCCACATCGCTGGCGTTACGGGATACCGCTTCATGGGTCGTCCATTCGGCATCCGCATCGGCAGCAATGTCGGCCGGCGCGTCGCCGTCCTGCAGGCGGGCCACCAGCGCCTTGCTCCGATCCGCCAGCGCGGCACGGATCTTCTCAGCGCGCAGTTTTTCCTGGATCTGCTCACTTACCGCGTCCAGAGCCAGCTGCTCCTCCGGGTGGTGCTCGCTAACATGGGCCACCACTGCAGTGGTTTTGTCGACATCGATGACTTCGGTGTTGTACTCACCGCTCAGCACGTCATCAGAGTAGAGCTGGCGCACCAGCCCCTGGTGATCGAACGGTGCCTGATTACCTTCACGCTTGATGCCGTCACGGGTCTGGATCGTCAGGCCCAACTGCTCGGCGGGCGATTCCAGGGTCGGCTCGGAGTAGGAGATATCCGCCAGTTGGGTGCGAATCTCGGAGAACGTCTGGCCCGCTTTTTCGCGCGCCACTTCCTGCCGGAGCTTGTCCTTCATATCCTCGAACGACGGCGCCTGCGTCTCGCGAACACCGGTCAGCTTGATGATGTGATAGCCAAACTGGGTTTCCACCGGTTCGGACACCTCACCGTCTTCCAGACTGAACAGCGCCTGCTCGAAAGCACTGTCGTAGACGCCCTTACCGGAATAGCCCAGGTCACCGCCCTGAGTCGCTGTGGCGGTGTCGGCAGAATATTCTTCCGCCACCTTGGCAAAGTCTTCACCGTCGGCCAGCTTCTGCTGCACTTCCTTCAGTTTGGCCTGGGCGTCATCGCCGTCCTCGATCAGGATGTGGGAGGCCCGACGCTGCTCGTCACCACCGAGGTCCGCCTTGCGCTGTTCGTACAGGTCACGCACTTCGTCTTCGGACACGTCCACCTGACTGGCCAGATCGTCGACCGACAGAGTGATGTAGTTGACGTCCACCGATTCAGACTGGAGGAACTCCGATTTGTGCTCGTCGTAGTACTCCTGGATATCGGCGTCTGACACCTCCACCTGGTCGGCGACGACGGAAGCCGGGATCTCGAGAGTCTGGAAGGTCCGGGTCTGGGACTGAATCCGCAGGATGGCCTCGGCGTTCTGCGGGTTGACGATGGCACTGGAGGTAATGCCGCTGCGAATCTGGTTGACCACGAACTCCTTGCGCAGAGCCTCGCGAAATTCCGCCACGCCCATACCCAGGTTGCGCACACCTGCGACAAAGGCGTCACGGCTAAATTCGCCGTCGACCTGGAACTGCGACATGGAAGTAATCACGCTGTCGATGTCGCGGTCAGAGAGGATCAGCCCCTGCTCTTCGGCGTCCTGGGTCAGGACCGCCTGCCGGATCAACCCTTCGAGGACGGACTGTCGGATCTGGTCCTCATTAATGAGGGAAGGATCCGGGTTATCCATCTGGGCCAGCTGACGTTGGCGCTGCATCTGGACCGTACGTGTGAACTGTCGCTCGGTAATATCCTGGCCATTCACCGTGGCCACTTCGGGTTCGCCCGAAAACCCGCCGATAATGGCATCGACACCAAACATGGACAGACCGATCACCAGCAGCACGATGATGATCTTGGCAATCGTACTCTGGGCGTTATTCCGGATATCTTGAAGCATGTTCCTCCCAGACGTCAGCGATGACCGGCGGCTCTTGGTCGCCTACCGGATATCCGCGTCAGGCCTCACTTTTGTGTTCTTGGGAAATATCAGTCGCCACCTGGGAACCACTGAGACAGAACGGTGAGAGCGGCGTACTGAACGTAAAAAGGCGCATCCTTCCAGGGATGCGCCTCGAAATCTGTGGGGCAGTCATTCAGTAGATTTCAGCATGATCAGGTAGGTTGAGTTACCGGAAACAAATGCCTTGAAGAAACTACCCCGGCAATGCCCAAAGGACATTGCCGTAGAAGTCGCCTCTTACTTAACGGCGTCTTTCAGAGCCTTACCGGCTTTGAAACCAGGCACTTTGGAGGCCGGGATCTTGATTTCTGCGCCAGTCTGCGGGTTACGACCAGTGCGAGCGGCACGCTCTTTAACAGAGAAAGTACCGAAGCCGATCAGAGTAACCTGATCACCTTTTTTCAATGCGTCAGTGATGGAATCCACCATTGCGTCCAGGGCACGGCCTGCTCCGGCCTTGGAGATATCAGCTGACTCGGCAATTGCATCAATAAGTTCGGACTTGTTCACACTAAACCCCTTCGATTTCAGGTTGGATATGTTTTATGGATAGGTTTGTTTTTCTCGGAGCTTCCCGACTATCGCACAAGCGGCGGGCGAGTTCCATTCTTCGGTTTTTTTATTCCTTTCGGTCATCGGGTGTCGATAGGAATACTGGCAAAAACCCCGGGAGCCCTTGGTACAGGCTGCTTCAGGACGAAACAGTTATACCAACGGGCTCTCCGGCGTGTCAACAGAGTGGCTGGGGTTTAATGCGTATTAATACGCTCCCCAGCATCGCCCTCGTCGTCCCGCTTCTTGGCGCCTGCCGGCTTTTGCGGCATGCCCTCCGTCTCGGGCGTCGGCTGATACGCCAGGGCGACGTCCAGCACTTCATCGATCCAGGTGGCTGGACGGATCTCCAGGGACTCCTTGATGTTTTCCGGTATCTCCTTGAGATCACGAACATTTTCTTCCGGGATAATCACGGTTTTGATGCCGCCGCGGTGGGCTGCCAACAGCTTCTCCTTGAGGCCGCCGATAGCCAGCACCCGGCCACGCAAGGTGATCTCGCCGGTCATGGCCACGTCCGCCCGAACCGGAATGCCGGTCAGTGCCGACACCAGACCGGTGCACATGCCGATGCCGGCGCTGGGGCCATCTTTCGGGGTCGCACCCTCGGGCACGTGGACGTGCAGGTCGTGCTTCTCGTAGAAATCGTCACTGATACCCAGTCCCGCAGCCCGGCTGCGCACTACCGTCAGTGCCGCCTGGATAGACTCCTGCATCACATCGCCCAGTGAGCCGGTCTTGATGACCTTACCCTTACCCTTGGTCAGGGCGCACTCGATGGTCAGCAACTCGCCGCCCACCTGAGTCCAGGCCAGCCCGGTGACCTGCCCCACCTGATTGGATTCCTCAGCCAGGCCGTACTTGAATTTGCGGACGCCGGAGTAATGCTCCAGCAGGTCCGGCGTCAGCTCGACGCTGTCCTTGCTGCCGGATTCCACATGCTCGCGCACGACCTTGCGGCAGATCTTGGCGATCTCACGCTCCAGACTCCGCACGCCCGCCTCGCGGGTGTAATAGCGGATCAGGTCGCGCATGCTGTCGTCGGAGACCTGCAACTCGTTCTTGCGCAAGCCGTTGGCCTTGAGCTGCTTGGGCAGCAGGTGCTGCAGCGCGATGTTGACCTTTTCGTCCTCGGTGTAGCCCGGGATGCGGATGATCTCCATCCGGTCGAGCAGCGCCGGCGGAATGTCCATGGAGTTGGAGGTACACACGAACATCACGTCGGACAGGTCGTAGTCCACTTCCAGGTAATGGTCGTTGAAGGTGTGGTTCTGTTCCGGGTCGAGCACCTCAAGCAGTGCCGAGGCGGGATCGCCGCGATGGTCCATACCCATCTTGTCAATCTCGTCGAACAGGAACAGCGGGTTCTTCACCCCCACCTTGGAAAGCTTCTGCAGCAGCTTACCTGGCAGCGCGCCGATGTAGGTCTTGCGATGACCGCGGATCTCCGCTTCATCACGCACACCACCCAGCGCCATGCGGGTGTACTTGCGGTTGGTCGCCCGGGCGATAGACTGTCCCAGCGACGTCTTCCCCACCCCCGGAGGGCCTACCAGGCAGAGCACCGGGCCCTTGATCTTCTTCACCCGGCTCTGCACCGCGAGGTATTCGAGAATGCGCTTCTTCACCTCATCCAGACCGTAGTGGTCCTTGTCGAGGATATCGCGCGCTTTCTCCAGGTCGTGACGAACCCGACTACGCTTCTTCCAGGGGATGGCCAGCATCCACTCGATGTAGCCGCGTACCACCGTCGCTTCGGCGGACATCGGCGACATCATCTTGAGCTTGTTCAGCTCGGCCTCTGTTTTCTTGCGTGCTTCCTCCGGCAGGCCGGCTTCGTCGAGCTTCTGCTCAAGATCCTCGAAGTCGTTGCCGCCCTCGCCGAGCTGGCCCATTTCCTTCTGGATGGCCTTCATCTGCTCGTTGAGGTAGTACTCGCGCTGGCTGCGCTCCATCTGCTTCTTGACCCGGCCACGGATGCGCTTCTCAACCTCGATCAGGTCGATCTCGCCATCCAGGCGGCCCAGCAGCAGCTCGACCCGCTCGCGCACATCGAGCGTTTCCAGCAGCTCCTGCTTTTCGTGAATCTTGAGCTCCAGGTGCGCCGCCATGGTGTCGGCCAGTCGCTCCAGGTCGTCGATGCCGGACAGGGAGTTGGTCACCTCCGAGGGCACTTTCTTGGACAGCTTGACGTACTTCTCGAACTCTTCGCTCAGCGTCTTGACCAGAACGGACTCTTCTTTTTCCGGCAGGCTGTCCTCTTCCAGCAGCGACGCCCGGGCCGTCAGGAAGTCGCCTTCTTCAATCGAGTCCAGACGGGCACGGGCGTTGCCTTCCACCAGCACCTTCACCGTACCGTCCGGTAGTTTCAGCATTTGCAGAACGGTGGCCAGGGTGCCCATGTTGTAGACATCGCCCGCCGCGGGGTCGTCGGTTCCGGCATCGCGCTGGGCAACCAGCAGGATTTCCTTGCTCCCCTCCATTGCCGCTTCCAGGGCCTGGATTGACTTTTCCCGGCCGACAAACAGCGGAACGACCATGTGTGGAAAGACCACAACGTCCCGCAACGGAAGCATCGGATAATCGTTCATGGGGGCTTCAGGTATCGATGTCATAGAGAATCCTCTGACTGACGCGTCTTGTAACACGTGTGAACCGACCCGCGCCGGGCGTCACAGCGCTGACCGGTACAAATCCGGTGATGAGCCTCGTCATCCTTTGATTCCATCATGCCACAGAACCGGGTGACTCAGCTGCCTTTGATTCAATGATTGGGGGCGATTCACGCGATTGCAATGCCCTGTCGGGCCGCGTACCGGGCTGATCCGGATAATCGGGTAATTTCTGAGCAGTATCGCGCAATCAGGGCTGACGCCGACTCAGGACTTCCGGGAAACCGAATCGCTATTGGGTAACGAACGGCCAACGAACAGAAAACCAGCGGACAGCAAAAAGGGGCGCAAGCGCCCCTTTCTGTCTTTAGTGTCGTTCGCGTCTGACCTGAACGTCAGTCCTCCGGAACGGCCTTGGCGTGATCGCTGTTGGCGTAGATCTTGAACGGCTCCGAGTCGCCATTGATGACGCTCTCGTCGATCACGACCTTGCACACATCATGCTCGGACGGAATCTGGTACATGGTATCCAGCAGTGTCGCCTCGAGAATCGAGCGCAGACCACGGGCACCGGTCTTGCGTTCCATGGCTTTTCGCGCCACGGCCCGCAGGGCGTCCTCACGGAAGTCGAGTTCCACGTCTTCCATATCGAACAGCTTCTGATACTGCTTGGTCAGCGCGTTCTTGGGCTCGGTGAGGATCTGGATCAGCGCGTCTTCGTCCAGCTCGGTCAGCGTCGCCACGACCGGCAGACGACCGACAAACTCGGGGATCAGGCCATACTTGACCAAATCCTCGGTTTCCACATCCTTGATGATGTCGCCGGTGCTCTTGCGATCGTCCTCACTGACAACAGACGCCGAGAAACCAATACTGCTACGCTCGGAGCGCTCACGGATGACCTTATCCAGACCGGCAAATGCACCACCGCAGATAAACAGGATGTTGCCGGTATCGACCTGCAGGAATTCCTGCTGCGGATGCTTGCGCCCGCCCTGCGGCGGCACCGAAGCAACCGTGCCCTCGATCAGCTTGAGCAATGCCTGCTGCACACCCTCGCCGGACACGTCCCGGGTGATCGACGGGTTATCCGACTTGCGCGAAATCTTGTCGATCTCGTCGATGTAGACGATGCCTCGCTGGGCCTTGTCGACGTCGTAATCACATTTCTGCAGCAGTTTCTGAATAATATTCTCGACGTCCTCACCAACGTAACCGGCTTCCGTCAGCGTCGTCGCATCGGCGATGGTAAACGGGACATTCAGCATGCGCGCGAGCGTTTCGGCAAGCAGTGTCTTACCGCTACCGGTCGGACCAATCAGCAGGATATTGCTCTTGCCCAGCTCCACGTCGGCCTTGCCTTCGCCGTAGCGAAGCCGCTTGTAGTGGTTGTAGACCGCCACAGACAGCACAATCTTGGCGCGATCCTGGCCAATGACATACTGGTTCAATGTGTCGCGGATTTCCGCCGGGCTGGGCAGTCGGTCGCTCTGCTCTTCCTGGGCACTTTCCTGGATCTCTTCCCGGATGATGTCATTGCACAGGTCGACACACTCGTCGCAGATGAAAACCGAGGGCCCTGCAATGAGCTTGCGGACTTCATGCTGGCTCTTTCCGCAAAACGAGCAGTAGAGCAACTTGCCGTTATCGTCGCCCCTGCCGTTTCTGTCATCTGCCATTGAAATACCTCTGTCTTGGCTTTCGTGTTCACTGCCGGTAGCACGGGCGTCTTCGCCCTACTACCAACGTACGCCCGCGAGACGTCTTGCGATCACGGTAACTGAATTCAATTTACTGCAAACGGCGCCTGTGATCGCCCCGGCCAATTGCCCGCCAGGGCCGGCCCCAGGCCACCGAATCAGTATTATTTATTCGACACGCGTTTATCAAGTACGGAGTCGATCAGGCCATAATCCTTCGCCTGCTGCGGATCCATGAAGTTATCTCGATCCGTGTCGCGGGCGATGGTCTCCAGATCCTGGCCGGTGTGATGGGCCAACAGGCTGTTCAGGGTCTGACGGATCTTGAGAATCTCACGGGTGTGAATCTCGATATCCGTCGCCTGCCCCTGATAACCACCCAGCGGCTGGTGAATCATCACGCGGGAATTGGGCAGACAGGCGCGTTTGCCTTCGGCGCCGCCCGCCAGCAGGAATGCGCCCATGCTCGCTGCCTGGCCGACACACAGGGTGGCCACGTCCGGCTTGATGAACTGCATGGTGTCGTAGATCGACATACCCGCGGTGACCGAGCCGCCCGGGCTGTTGATGTACAGGTGAATGTCCTTGTCCGGGTTCTCGGACTCCAGGAACAGCAGCTGCGCGACGATCAGGTTCGCCATGTGGTCCTCGACCGGGCCAACCATGAAAATGACACGCTCCTTGAGAAGACGGGAGTAAATATCGAAAGAGCGTTCACCCCGAGCAGTCTGCTCGATAACAATCGGGACGAGACCGGAATTGGTCACCATGGTCGGGCCGTCGTACGGTTGTTGCGTCATGATGTGCCTGAACTCCTTAGCTATTTGAACGATCCAGTCAGTGGATATGGGGACACCTGACCGGAAGTCAACTGAGCGCGCTGCAAATCAGCCCCAGCGTCAATCATGTGTGTTCGGGGCCATCGTTCATCAAGCGCCCTGAATCCCGATCCCCAGATAAAAACAGCCGGCGATACCGGCTGTTCCGTAGTGTAGCCTAACGGTTTCAGGGCGCGATGTCCGCCCCAAAACCGCGGTCATTCGAAACGGTCGGTTAACCCTGTTGCTGGCCAGCCGCTACCGCTTCTTCGTACTTCATCTTCTTCTCTTTGACCTTGGCCTGCTCGAGGACATAGTCAACTACCGCGTCTTCCAGCACGACTGACTCGATCTGCGCCTTCTGCTGCGGGTTGCTGTTGTAATGCGCAATCACCTCGTCCGGGGTTTCGTAGGTGGAGGCGATTTCCTCGATCTTCTCGTCAACCTTGGCCGGTTCCGCTTTGATGTCGTTCTGACGGATCAGTTCCTGGAACAGCAGACCGGTCTTGACGCGACGCTTGGCCTGATCAGTGAACAGCTCGGCCGGCAACTGCTTGGGATCCATCTGCATCTGGCCGCCGAAGCGCTGGACGGCGTCCTGGCGCAGACGGTCGATTTCCTGGTCGATCAGCGCCTGCGGCACTTCGAAATCGTTGTTTTCAACCAGTCCCTCGACGACGTCGTTCTTCACCTTGTTCTGGACAGCTTGCTTCAGCTCGCGCTCCATGTTCTTGCGAACGTCTTCGCGGAAGCCTTCTTCGTCCTCGGCCTGAACGCCGAACTTCTCGAAGAATTCCTTGTTCAGTTCCGGCAGGATCGGCTCTTCAACGGTGTGAACCTTGATCTCGAACTTGGCTTCTTTACCGGCCAGTTCTTCGTTCTGGTAATCCTCAGGGAAGGTGACCTCAATCTCGAATTCTTCACCGGCCTTGCCGCCGACGATGGCTTTCTCGAAGCCCGGGATCATCTGACCGGAGCCCAGAGTCAGACGATGGTTTTCGGCCGAGCCGCCTTCGAACGCTTCACCGTCAACGAACCCCTTGAAGTCGATGGTCACAACGTCCTTGTTCTTGGACTTGCGCTTGACGGACTTCATTTCCGCCTGTTGACGACGCAGGTTGTCGATCATCTTCTCGACGTCTTTGTCGCCGACTTCCGCCTTGGGCTTCTCAACTTCAACCTTGCTCAGGTCGCTCAGTTCGATTTCCGGCAGCACTTCGAAAATCGCCACGAATTCCAGGTCTTTGCCTTCTTCCATGACTTTGGGCTCGAAACGCGGCCAGCCCGCCGGGGATACGTCTTTTTCTTCCAGCGCTTTGACATAGCTGTCGCGCATGACTTCGCTGACCACTTCCTGGCGAACACCCGCTCCAAAACGACGCTTGACGACGCTCAGCGGCACCTTACCCGGGCGAAAACCGTTCAGGCGAGCCGTGCGCGCGGTTTCCTGCAGACGCTTCTGGACAGCCTGATCAATTTCCTGAGCGGGCACACCAATCGTCATTCGACGCTCGATGTTGGACGTCGTTTCTACAGACACTTGCATGGAAGTTCCTCGAATTACCGGTTCAATGTGTTAATGAATACAGGCCAAGCGGAAAGACATCTTTATTGCATCGGGCCGCTTTTCGCTCGAACCTGCGAAACCTAAACGGCCATTTTACCATGCTTTTGGTGGCTGAGAGAATCGCCAAGCCGGTTGAGTTTGCACTTTCCGGCCGGACAGGCACACGAAAGACAGGGGGAGAGAAGAAAAGGGATGCAAAACCAGAATGGATAATGAAAGAGATGGTGCGAGAGGAGAGACTCGAACTCTCACGGGTTGCCCCACTGGAACCTAAATCCAGCGCGTCTACCAGTTCCGCCACTCTCGCCGACTCACTTCCGCCGACCCGCTACCGGACACACGAATGCGCTAAACGCTTCAAATCCAGTCTACAGGGGGGGGAGAACAACAAGGGAAAAGTGGGGTGGACGAAGGGGTTCGAACCCTCGACCGCAGGAGTCACAATCCTGAGCTCTACCAACTGAGCTACGTCCACCACATTGTACCGACCAATATTCTACATCAATATTCAGCCGTAAAATAGTGATAAAGAAGAACTTTATCAAACTTTGCTGCGGGGCTGGCATCGCCTGTCCAGCACATCACCTGCCGGGTAAATGGCGCGCCCGGTAGGACTCGAACCTACGACCCACGGCTTAGAAGGCCGTTGCTCTATCCAGCTGAGCTACGGGCGCTTGACCTTTCGCCCACCTGACTAGGCCAGGTTCTTCCGGGATTGGTCGGGGTAGAGAGATTCGAACTCCCGACATCCTGCTCCCAAAGCAGGCGCGCTACCAGACTGCGCTATACCCCGTTCCAGACGACCTGAACAACAGATGCCTCAGCAAAGTTGGCGCGCATATTACCCGCGGTTTGTCACCCCGTCAACACGAATTCGGCCGATATCCATTTCTTTTCCTTCGCGTTGGACGGAAAGCGGAACCGTGAGACAATGTCGCGCGCTTTTCCCGGGTCGTGCGCCCGCTTACCACAGACTCTTGCCCCTTTCCCCGGGCCGGAGCCAGAGGTAATGCATCGGGGACACTGCGACCCAACAGTCACTCCCGCAGACAGGAACTCCCCCTGCCTGCCAAGCAGATTATACACGCAATGACAGCAGAACTGATTGACGGAAAGAAAATCGCCGCCAAAGTGCGGGAAGATGTCGCTATCGGCGTCCAGGCCCGCGTAGACCAGGGCAAGCGCGCCCCCGGGCTCGCAGTCGTCCTCGTGGGAGAGGATCCCGCCTCCCAGGTCTACGTCGGCAACAAACGCAAAGCCTGTGACCAGGCCGGCATCGCTTCCCTATCCTATGACCTGCCGGCAGACACCACCCAGGAAGCCCTGGAATCCCTGATCGACGAGCTGAACGACAATCCGTCCGTCGACGGCATCCTGGTCCAACTGCCGCTGCCGAAGCACCTCGACGCCGACCCGATCCTGCTGAAGATCCGCCCCGACAAGGACGTGGACGGTTTCCACCCCTTTAACGTCGGCCGACTTGTACAACGCCTGCCGGAACTGCGCCCCTGCACGCCGGCGGGAATCATCACCCTGCTCGACTCCATTGGCACCCCCTACAAGGGACAGCACGCAGTGATCGTCGGGGCGTCCAACATCGTCGGTCGCCCGATGGCCATGGAACTGCTGCTTCGCGGCGCCACGGTGACCGTCACCCATCGCTTTACTGACGACCTGGAACGCTTCGTCAGTCAGGCGGATATCGTGATCGCCGCAGTCGGTAAGCCGGGGCTGGTCAAGGGCGAGTGGATCAAGCCAGGCGCTACCGTCATTGATGTGGGCATCAACCGTACCAGCGAGGGTAAGCTGATCGGCGACGTGGAGTTCGATGTGGCCGCCGAGCGCGCCGCCTACATCACACCGGTTCCCGGCGGCGTGGGCCCGATGACCATCGCCACTCTTCTGGAAAACACGCTGTACGCCGCCAACGAGCTGCACGACGACTGAAGCGCCGTAACAGCCGGTACGGATCGACGCACAACGCGACAGTCCGCGACAATAAAAAAACCCCGCCAGGAGCGGGGTTTTTTTATATCCGGCCGGTAAGACTACTGGCCGTACTTGGCTTTCGCCTTCAGACGATAGGCGTGCAGCAATGGCTCGGTATAACCGTTCGGCTGCTCGCGCCCTTTGAGGACCAGGTCGACCGCCGCCTGGAAGGCAACGCTGTCGTCGAAGTCCGGCGCCATGTTGCGGTATTCCGGATCGCCGGCGTTCTGGCGATCGACCACCGCCGCCATCCGCTTCATGGTTTCCATCACCTGCTCTTCACTGCAGATGCCGTGGTAGAGCCAGTTGCAGATGTGCTGGGAGGAGATGCGCAACGTGGCACGGTCTTCCATCAGCCCCACATCGTTGATGTCCGGGACTTTGGAGCAGCCGACACCCTGGTCGATCCAGCGCACCACGTATCCCAGGATGCCCTGGGCGTTGTTGTCCAGCTCCTGTTGAATATCATCCGCCGACAGGGACTGCGGATCGGCCATCAACGGCACCGTGAGGATGTCGTCCAGGCTGGCACGGGCACGCTGCTCAAGCTGGGTCTGGACGTCCGCCACGTTGACCTGATGGTAATGCAGGGCGTGCAGGGTCGCCGCAGTCGGTGACGGAACCCATGCGGTGTTGGCGCCCGCCTTCGGATGGCCAATCTTGGCCTCCATCATGGCCGCCATCTTGTCCGGCATGGCCCACATACCCTTGCCGATCTGGGCCACGCCCTTGAGGCCGGCTTCCAGCCCGATGTCGACGTTCCACTGCTCGTACGCCTGGATCCAGGCAGCACCCTTGATGTCGCCCTTGCGGATAACCGGGCCAGCTTCCATCGAGGTGTGGATTTCGTCACCGGTACGGTCCAGGAAGCCGGTGTTGATGAACACACAGCGTTCCTTGGCGGCTTCGATGCAGGACTTCAGGTTGACCGTGGTGCGGCGCTCCTCGTCCATGATGCCGACTTTCAGCGTAAAGCGCGGCAGGCCAAGCGCGTCTTCGACGCGGCCGAAGAACTCGTTGGTGAACGCCACCTCTTCCGGGCCGTGCATTTTCGGCTTGACGATGTAGACGCTGCCTGTGGTGGAGTTCTGCAGCGGACCGTCACCCTTGAGATCGTGAATCGCGACCAGGGATGTCACCAGACCATCGATCAGACCTTCCGGCACTTCATTGCCGTCCTTGTCGAGGATCGCGTTATTGGTCATCAGGTGGCCGACGTTACGAATGAACATCAGGCTGCGCCCTTTCAGCGACAGCTCGGAACCGTTGGCACCGGTGTACACCCGATCGCCGTGCATCTTACGGGTTACCTGCTGGCCGCCTTTCTCGAAGGATTCCTGCAGATCACCTTTCATCAGGCCCAGCCAGTTGCGATAGACAACCGTCTTGTCTTCGGCATCGACGGCGGCGATCGAGTCTTCGCAGTCCATGATCGTGGTCAGGGCCGACTCCATCAGCACGTCCTTGACGTGGGCGCCGTCGTCCTTGCCAATCGGGTGACTGGCATCGATCTGGATCTCGAAGTGCATGCCGTTCTTGACCAGCAGGATGCCGGTCGGCTCGCCAGCGGCGCCGGTGAAGCCCACGAAGCCGGCTTCGTCTTTCAGACCGGTGGTGTCACCGTTCTGCAGCTTGACGACCAGCTTGCCGCCTTCGACGGCGTACTTGGCGGCGTCCTTGTGGCTGCCCTGGGCCAGCGGCGCGGATGCGTCCAGAACGTTGCGGGCGTACTCGATCACCTGCGCACCACGCACCGGGTTATAGCCACGCCCTTTTTCGGCGCCGTCTTCCTCGGAGATGACGTCGGTTCCGTAGAGCGCATCGTACAGGCTGCCCCAGCGGGCGTTGGCCGCATTCAGCGCAAAGCGGGCGTTCATCACCGGAACCACCAGCTGCGGACCAGCCATGGTGGCGATCTCCGGATCCACGTTGGAGGTCGAAACCTTGAAGTCCGCCGGCTCGTCGACCAGGTAGCCGATGTCCTGGAGAAACGCCTTGTACTCGCCCATGTTGATCGGCTGACCTTTGCGCTCGGTGTACCAGGCGTCCATCTTCGCCTGGATATCGTCCCGCTTGGCCAACAACGCCTTGTTACGCGGCGCCAGCTCATGAACGATGGCGTCAAATTCAGACCAGAATTTGTCAGCATCAACACCGGTACCGGGAATCGCTTCGTTATTCACAAAGTCGTACAAGACTTTTGCGACCTGCAGGCCGCCGACTTGGACGCGTTCTGTCATCGTTATCGCCTCAGTGGTTTTCTGTGTGCCGGTGGGTGTCTTGCCGCCTCTTTGTGGGCGCTTTGATCACCCTGCTTTATGGGTCGCCGATAAACACACCGGCGACCTGTTACTGTTATTCGAGCGCGCTAGTGTAAGGGATAATACGGACAAAATCATGCACGGCGCCAGGAGGTTCCCTCACGGGAATCGTCCAGGATAACGCCCTGTTCCGCCAACTCATCCCGGATGCGGTCGGCTTCGGCAAAATCGCGATTACGCCGGGCTTCGGCGCGAGCTTCAATCAAAGCCTCGATGTCGTCAGCCGTCGGCCCTTCGCCGGCATCCGCCTGGAAAAACGCCTCAGGATCCTGCTGCAGAAGACCCAGGACATCACCCAGCCGAACCAGTACGCCGGCCAGCTCCGCCGCCTTCTGATCGTCACCATCGCGGCGCAGACGGTTGATCTCGGACGCCACGGCATGCAGTACCGTATTGGCGCCGGCGGTGTTGAAGTCATCGGCCATGGCAGCATGGAAACGCTCGTCGAACTCACCCTCGGGTGCATCCGCAACGGGCGCCAGGCCGCGCAGCGCCTGGTAGAGACGGCTCAGGGCACTGGACGCTTCAGCCAGGTTGTCCTCGGAATAATCCACCTGACTGCGGTAGTGGCTCGACACCAGGAAGTAACGGACCACCTCGGCCGGGTACTTCTCCAGGATTTCGCGGATGGTGAAGAAATTGCCCAGGGACTTGGACATCTTCTCCTTGTTCACGCGCACCGCGCCGGCGTGCATCCAGTAGTGCACATAGGGCTTGCCGGTCGCCGCTTCCGACTGGGCGATCTCGTTCTCGTGATGCGGGAACATCAGGTCCGGGCCCCCGCCGTGGATATCGAAGGTCTCACCCAGGCAGCAGGTGGACATGGCCGAGCACTCGATGTGCCAGCCCGGACGCCCCGCGCCCCAGGGAGACGGCCAACTGGCCTCGTCGTCACCGGCCGCCTTCCAGAGGGCAAAATCTGCCGGACTGCGCTTCACCTCGGAGACGTCCACGCGGGCCCCGGCCACCAGATCTTCCAGCTTTTTCTTGGACAGTTTGCCGTAGCCTTCGAACTGCTCCACCGCAAAGTAGACGTCACCGTTGTCGGCCGCGTAGGCGAAACCCTTGTCGATGAGAGTCTCGATCATGCGCAGCATGTCGTCGATGTGGCCAGTGGCGCGCGGCTCCTGATCCGGCGCCATCACGCCCAGCTTGCGCTCATCCTCATGCATGGCGTCGATCATGCGCTCGGTCAGCGCGGTGAACGCCTCGCCGTTTTCCTCCGCCCGGCGCAGGATCTTGTCGTCCACGTCGGTGATGTTGCGCACGTAGGTCACGTCGTATCCCTGGGCGCGCAGGTACCGGGTGATCACGTCGAACGCCACCAGTACCCGCGCGTGCCCCAGGTGACAGAAGTCATACACCGTCATGCCGCACACGTACATGCGCACCTTGCCGGGTTCCAGCGTCTTCAGGGGTTCCTTTTTCTGCGTCAGGGTGTTGTAGACTTCAATCACGTTGTCGGATTCCATGCTGTGGCAACTTACTTTTTGGCTTTGGCCCAGGAGTCACGCAGGGTGACCGTGCGGTTGAAAACGGGTCGATCGGTGCCGGAGCGCAGCTCGTCCAGGAAGAAATAACCTTCCCGCTCGAACTGGTACGGAATGTCGTTGCGCGCCTGCGCCAGGCTCTTCTCGACGCGCACCCCTTCCTGGACGACCAGGTTCTCGCTGTTGATGTGGGTGACGAAATCCACGTCCTTGTCGCTGTCCGGCGCCTCGTGGTTGAACAGGCGGTCGTACAGGTAGACGTCGGCCTCGACGCTGTCCTCCGCGGACACCCAGTGAATCACGCCATTGGGCTTGTAGCCTTCCGGATTCACACCGAGGGTGGCCGGATCGTATTCGCAGCGCAGCTCGACGATCTCGCCGCTGTCGTCACGCACGATGTCCTTGCAGGTCATGACGTAGCCGCCGCGCAGGCGCACCGCCTGATCCGGCGCCAGACGCTTCCACTTGCGCGGCGGCTCCTCGGCGAAATCCTCGCGGTCGATGTAGAGCGTGCGGGTCCAGGGCACCTCGCGGGTGCCCATTTCCGGGTCCTGCGGATGCACTGGCAGTGTCAGCGTCTCGCCCTCGCCTTCCGGGTAGTTGGTCAGCGTCACTTTAAGGGGACGCATCACGCACATGGCACGCGGCGCCCGAGCGTTCAGGTCCTCGCGGATCGCGTGTTCGAGCATGCCCACGTCGACGGTGCCGCCGGCCTTGTTGATACCGATCATGTCGCAGAAGCTGCGCAGCGACTGCGGCGTATAGCCGCGACGACGCATTCCGGAGATGGTCGGCATCCGCGGGTCGTCCCAGGACTCGACAAAGCCTTCATCCACCAGCCGCTTGAGCTTGCGCTTACTGGTGATGGTGTAGTTCAGGTTGAGCCGCGCGAACTCGATCTGGCGCGGCTTGCACGGCGCCGAGATGTTGTCGATCACCCAATCGTAGAGCGGACGATGGTCCTCGAATTCCAGGGTGCACAGCGAGTGGGTCACGCCTTCCATCGCATCCGAGATCGGATGGGTGAAATCGTACATCGGGTAGATGCACCACGTGTCCCCGGTCTGGTGATGGGACGCGTAGCGAATCCGGTACAGGATCGGATCGCGCAGGTTGATGTTCGGCGACGCCATGTCGATCTTGGCACGCAGCACCAAGGAACCGCCCTCGTGCTTGCCGTCACGCATCTCCCGGAACAGGCGCAGGTTGTCCTCGATCGGGCGGTCCCGGTGCGGGCTGTCGCGCCCCGGCTCCTTGAGGGACCCACGATACTCGTTCATTTCCTCGGCGGTCAGCTCGCAGACGTAGGCCTTGCCCTTCTCGATCAACTCGACGGCGAAGTCGTAGATGGCGTCGAAATAGTCGGACGCAAAGCGCACATCACCTTCCCACTCGCAGCCCAGCCAGCTGACATCGCGCGTGATGGCATCGATGTATTCCTGGGACTCTTTCTCGGGGTTGGTATCGTCAAAGCGCAGTGTACATTGCCCGTCAAATGTTTCGGCAATGCCGAAATTCAGGCAGATGGATTTGGCGTGGCCGATGTGCAGATATCCATTGGGCTCGGGCGGGAACCGCGTCACCACCTTGCCCTGATGCTGACCGCTGGCAATGGCTTCTTCGATCAGGTTCTGGATAAAGTTGTTGGCTTTTCGGGATTCTGCGCTCATAGATACTCTGAATTGGTGGTCGATGGAAAACCGCTATTATACGCATAGATGACGCTGCATCTCATGCATCCGCCGCCATGCTCGCGTACAATTTGCCTTAAGTTAAAATGACAATCCGGTGCGGGACGCCCAATGCGCCCGGGTGCACCACATGACTGACCGCTATATACAGGAAATCCCGATGATTCTGCTGAAAACCAACCACGGTGACATCAAGATTGAACTGGACCACGACAAGGCCCCCAACACCGCGGCGAACTTCGAACAGTACGTTCGCGACGGCTTTTACGACGGCCTGATCTTCCACCGTGTGATCGGCAACTTCATGGTTCAGGGCGGCGGCTTCGAACCGGGCATGGTACCCCGCAAGACCCGCGACTCGATTCGCAACGAAGCCAACAATGGCCTGAGCAACATGATCGGCGCCGTCTCCATGGCCCGTACCATGGATCCGCATTCCGCCACCGCGCAGTTCTTCATCAACGTGGAGAACAACGGCTTCCTCGACCACACCGCGGAAACCGCCGAAGGCTGGGGCTACTGCGTGTTCGGAAAAGTCGTCGAAGGCATGGAGACCGTAAACAGCATCCGCGCCGTGCGCACCACCATGCGCCAGGGACACCAGGACGTTCCGGCCGAAGACGTGGTCATCGAATCCGCCCAGGTCCTGGAGGACGGAGACGCAGCGTGACCACGCTATTCATTTCAGACCTGCACCTGGAAGAAGAGCGTCGGGACATCACCGACGCCTTCCTCGGCTTCCTGAAAGACAGGGCCATCCACGCCGAAACCCTCTACATTCTCGGGGATTTCTTCGAGGCCTGGATCGGTGATGACGAGCGGACGCCGCTGCAGGAAGAAGTCGCCAGCGCCCTGCGCGAGGTGACCGACGCCGGCGTCAAGCTGTTCCTGATGCACGGCAACCGGGACTTCCTGATCGGCGAGGACTACTGCGACCGGGTCGGCGGCACCCTGCTGGACGATCCGACGGTGGTGGACCTCTACGGCACCCCCACCCTGCTGATGCACGGCGACAGCCTCTGCACCGCGGACGTGGAGTACCAGAAGTTCCGAGCCAACATGCGCAACCGGCAGTGGCAGGCCATGTTCCTGCAGCGCCCGCTGGAAGACCGGCAACTGGTCGCGCGCCAGCTGCGCGAGATGAGCATGGCCAAGAACCAGGGCAAGAAGGAAGACATCATGGATGTCACGCCAGACGAAGTGGTCCGCGTCATGGAGGAGCACGGCGTGCAGCGCCTGATCCACGGTCACACCCACCGCCCGGCGATTCATGACCTGCAGGCCAGTGGCCAGCCGGCCAAGCGCTATGTACTGGGTGACTGGGATTCCCATGTGTGGTGGATAGAAGTCGGCCCGAATCAGGCGCCGGAACTCAAGAAGGAAGCCTTCCGCTGATTCTGCGCCTCACGCAGGCACAAAAAAGGGACCGCTAAGGTCCCTTTTCTATTAAGCCAAGCCTCAGTCACTAGCGCTCGACGAAGGCCCGCTCGATAACGTAGTGACCAAGATCACCCTGGCGCGCTTCCTCGAAGCCCTGGGCATCCAGGATGGCGCAGGTGTCTTTGAGCATGCTCGGGCTGCCGCAGATCATGAAGCGGTCGTCTTCCTTGTTGAAGGCCGGCAGACCCAGATCGGACATGAGCTTGCCGCTTTCCATCAGGTCCGTCAGACGCCCCTGGTTGCGGAAGTCTTCGCGGGTGACCGTCGGGTAATAAAGCAGCTTGCCCTGCACCATTTCGCCGAAGTACTCGTTGTCCGGCAGGCTGCTGATCTCGTCCTGGTAGGCCAATTCGGAGACGTAGCGCACGCCGTGGGTCACGATGACCTTATCGAAGCGCTCGTAGACTTCCGGATCCTTGATGATGCTCAGGAACGGCGCCAGGCCGGTGCCGGTGCTGATCAGGTACAGGTTACGACCCGGCAGCAGGTGATCCACCACCAGTGTGCCGGTCGGCTTGCGGCTGACCAGGATCTCATCACCCACCTCGATTTTCTGCAGCTTGGAGGTCAGCGGGCCATCGGGCACCTTGATGGAGAAGAACTCCAGCTCTTCTTCATAGTTGGCGCTGGCGATGCTGTAGGCGCGCATCAGCGGCTTACCTTCCTGCTCCAGACCGATCATGATGAAGTGACCGTTCTTGAAGCGGAAACCGGGATCCCGACTGGTCGTAAAGCTGAACAGTGTGTCGTTCCAATGGCGGACGCTGGTAACCGTCTCACGATTCATATTGCTCATAACGATCTCTTTCCCGAAGCAGCAAATTCTGGGTTAGGTGTTTGCTCAGGCTGAACGCTCAGCCGAGGCCTAAAGTTGAGCACAGCTTACCTCAGGCGTAACCTATCGACAAAATGGGATATTTTCATAACCTTATTCGGATTAATCGATAATGCGCTACACCTTCCGACAACTCGAGGTTTTTCTGGCCGCCGCCAACACCCAGAACATCACGCGGGCCGCGGAATCCCTGGCCATGTCCCAGTCCGCGGCCAGCAGTGCGCTCAAGGAACTGGAGTCACAGTTCGAGATCCAGCTGTTTGATCGTATCGGTAAACGCTTACAGCTCAATGAGCTCGGACGCCTGTTCCGCCCGCAGGTGGAAGCCCTGCTGTCCCAGGCGCGGGAACTGGAACTCTCGCTCAACCGGCATACCGAGGTGGGCGCCCTCAAGGTGGGCGCCACCCTGACCATCGGCAACTACCTGGCCGTCGGCGTGATGGCCCGCTACATGAAAGCGCAGCCCCACGCCAAAGTGTCCCTGGAAGTGGCGAACACCAGCACCGTGGCGCGCCGGGTCCGGGATTTCGAACTGGACATCGGGCTGATCGAAGGGGAGCTGCAATCGGACGAGCTGGAAGTCATTCCCTGGCGACCGGACGAGCTGGTGGTGTTCTGCTCGCCGGATCATCCGCTGGCCCAATCTCCCAATCTCAGCGACCGCGAGCTGGTTGATGCCACCTGGATCATGCGCGAACCGGGCTCCGGCACGCGGCAAACCTTCGAGCGGGGCATGCACGGCATCCTGCCCGACCTGAACATCCTGCTGGAGCTCGAACACACCGAGGCCATCAAGCGCGCGGTGGAGGCCAACCTGGGCATCGGCTGCCTGTCCCGTGTCTGCCTGGCCGACGCCTTCCGGCGTGGCAGCCTGATCCCCCTGGCGGTGCCCGACTACCGCAAGTTCGACCGCCAGTTCTACTTCATCCTGCACCGGCAGAAATACCGCAGTGCCGGCATCGGCCGCTGGATCGAGCTCTGCCGTGCGTTGTAGACGCCGAAAAATATTCCTATAAAGGTCATTGGAACGCTTAAACGTTCTCAGGCGCCGCCCACCGGACCGCTGTGAAAGCGGAACTCGGTATCCGGCTGTTCAATCAGGTCTTTCTCAATGGCCAGAAAGGTGGCCACGCGATCATCGATGGGCCCGCCCGCCGCCTGGGCGGCCAACTTCAGGTAATCCTGGTAGTGACGTGCCTCGGATTTGAGTAGGCTGGAGTAGAACTCAGACAAACGCTCGTCCAGATGGGGCGCCAGCGCGGCAAATCGCTCGCAGGAGCGCGCCTCGATGATGGCGCCAACGATCAGCACATCCACCAGACGCCCCGGATCCTCGGAACGCACTTCCTTGCGCAACCCCGCGGCATAGCGCGCCGGGGTCAGGTGGTCGTAGGTCACCCCGCGTTTCTTCATGATCGCCAGCACCTGCTCGAAGTGCCGCAGCTCTTCCCGCGCCAGCCGGGACATCTTATTGAGCAGGTCCGTGTTGTCGACGTAGCGGTACATGAGACTCAGCGCCGTCGACGCGGCCTTCTTTTCGCAATGGGCGTGATCGATCAGCATCAGCTCCGGGTTGTCCAGGGCGTCAGCGATCCACTGATCGGGCGTGCGACAGGGCAGGAATTGATGAATTTCGTCGAGGGCAGCTTGCATGAATTCGGGTACTCCAGCGATTTCGCGGCGCATTATACACAAATGGCCTTTCGGGTCTGGATGACCTGCCGCGCACGGGCCATCTTAACTTTATGAGGGATTTCCGCTAGAATTCCCGGCCGGAACCGAGCCCGGGGAACCAATGATGATTCCCTAATCACCAATAATCCCTGCTCGATACAGGAGCCACTGAATAAGTAACTTGTCCCTTTCTTCAGCGCCGCGCGGGCTTTTGGAGAGAGCGTAATCTATTTATTCAGTGCCTCCTTGTCGCCCGGCAGGGCATCCAACTGATGAGGGTCTTACCGTGTTAGAAGAGTATCGCAAACACGTTGAAGAACGCGCGGCGCTGGGCATTCCTCCCAAGCCTCTGAATGCCGAGCAGACTGCTGCTCTGGTTGAACTCCTGAAAAACCCGCCCGCCGGCGAGGAAGAAACGCTGGTTTACCTGCTGGAAAACCGCATTCCGCCGGGCGTGGACGAAGCCGCCTACGTCAAGGCCGCTTTCCTGACGGCCATCGTCAAAGACGAAGCCTCTTCCCCGCTGCTGAGCAAGGAAAAGGCCGTCGAGCTGCTGGGCATGATGCAGGGTGGCTACAACATCGCCACACTGGTCGAGCTGCTGGACAACGCTGACCTGGCCGAACTGGCCGGTGAGAAGCTGAAGAAAACCCTGCTGATGTTCGACGCGTTCAACGACGTGAAGGACCGGATGGACGCCGGCAACGCCGTGGCCAAGTCCGTCATCGAATCCTGGGCCAACGCCGAGTGGTTCACCAGCAAGAAGAAAGTACCTGAAAGCATCAAGATGGTCGTGTTCAAGGTGACCGGTGAAACCAACACCGATGACCTGTCCCCGGCCCCGGATGCCTGGTCCCGCCCGGACATCCCGCTGCACGCCCGCGCCATGTACAAGATGGAGCGTGACGGCCTGACCCCGGAAGAGCCCGGCGTGACCGGTCCGATCAAGCAGATCGAGGACATCCAGTCCAAAGGCCTGCCGGTTGCCTTCGTCGGCGACGTCGTGGGCACCGGTTCCTCCCGTAAGTCCGGTACCAACTCGGTACTGTGGTACTTCGGCGAAGACATCCCGGGCGTGCCGAACAAGCGTGCCGGTGGTGTCTGTATCGGTAACAAGGTGGCTCCGATCTTCTTCAACACCATGGAAGACGCCGGCGCCCTGGTTTTCGAGGCTCCGGTCGACGACATGAACATGGGCGACGTCATCGACATCCGCCCGTACGAAGGCAAGATCCTGAACGAAGCCGGTGAGACCATCTCCGAGTTCGGCTTCAAGTCCGAAGTGATCCTGGACGAAGTTCAGGCCGGCGGTCGTATCCCGCTGATCATCGGTCGCGGTCTGACCAACAAGGCCCGCGAAGCACTGGGGCTGGGCGCTACGGACACCTTCCGTCTGCCGAAAGATCCGGAAGCCGGCACCAAGGGCTTCACCCTGGCCCAGAAGATGGTCGGCAAGGCCTGCGGCCTGGAAGAAGGCAAAGGCGTCCGTCCGGGCACCTACTGCGAGCCGGAAATGACCACCGTCGGCTCCCAGGACACCACCGGCCCGATGACCCGGGACGAGCTGAAAGACCTGGCCTGCCTGGGCTTCCAGTCTGACTTGGTCATGCAGTCCTTCTGTCACACCGCGGCCTATCCGAAGCCGGTCGACGTGGAAATGCAGCACACCATGCCGGACTTCATCCAGACCCGTGGCGGTGTCGCCCTGCGTCCGGGTGACGGCATCATCCACTCCTGGCTGAACCGCATGCTGCTGCCGGACACCGTCGGTACCGGTGGTGACTCCCACACCCGTTTCCCGATGGGCATCTCCTTCCCGGCCGGTTCCGGCCTGGTGGCGTTTGCCGCGGCGACCGGCGTGATGCCGCTGGACATGCCGGAATCCGTTCTGGTTCGTTTCAAGGGCGAAATGCAGCCGGGCATCACCCTGCGTGACCTGGTCCACGCCATTCCGCTCTACGGCATCAAGCAAGGCATGCTGACCGTCGAGAAGAAAGGCAAGATCAACGAGTTCTCCGGTCGTATCCTGGAGATCGAAGGTCTGGAGCACCTGACCGTCGAGCAGGCGTTCGAGCTGTCTGACGCCTCCGCCGAGCGTTCCGCGGCCGGTTGTACCATCAACCTGTCCGAAGACTCCGTGGCCGAGTACCTGCGCTCCAACATCGTTATGCTGCGCTGGATGATTGCCGAAGGTTACGGCGATCCGCGGACCCTGGAGCGTCGTGCCCAGAAGATGGAAGAGTGGCTGGCCAACCCGAGCCTGATGCGCGCCGACAAGGACGCCGAGTACTCTCACGTCATCGAGATCGACCTGGCCGACATCAAGGAGCCGATCGTCTGCTGCCCGAACGACCCGGACGACGCCAAGGTGCTGTCCGACGTCGCCGGCGACAAGGTGGACGAAGTGTTCATCGGTTCCTGCATGACCAACATCGGTCACTTCCGGGCCGCGGGTAAGCTGCTGGAGCAACACAAGGGCGCCCTGAGCACCCGTCTGTGGATGTCTCCGCCGACCAAGATGGACCAGGAGCAGCTGATGGAAGAAGGCTACTTCAACACCTACGGCACCGCCGGTGTGCGCACCGAGATGCCGGGCTGCTCCCTGTGCATGGGTAACCAGGCGCGGGTCGCACCGAAGTCCACGGTCCTGTCCACCTCCACCCGTAACTTCCCGAACCGCCTCGGTGATGGTGCCAACGTGTACCTGACCTCCGCCGAGCTGGCCGCGGTGGGTGCGGTACTGGGCAAACTCCCCTCTCCGGAGGAATACATGGAGTACGCCAAGGACCTGAACAGCATGTCGAAAGAGATCTATCGCTATCTCAACTTCGACCAGATGGAGAACTACACCAAGAAGGCCGCCGAAGCCACCGTGGCTTGAGCCTGAACGGATAGCTCCATGGGCCCAGGCCCCGGAAAACGCCAGCTCCCCGAGCTGGCGTTTTTTGTTTCTACCGAAGGAAAAGAAGGAACCGAACCATGGACCCGCAAGCCCCCTGCCCCTGCGGAACCGGCCGCACCTACGGCGAATGCTGCGCACCGGCCCATTCGGGAACGCCCGCGCCGTCTCCGGAGGCCCTTATGCGCTCGCGCTATTCGGCCTTCGTGCTCGGGCTGACCGACTACCTGCGGCAAAGCTGGCATCCATCGACCCGCCCCGCCTCACTCGATCGCGGCGACACGCCCCAATGGACCGGTCTGACCGTGCTGTCCAGCACCAGCGACGGTGATCGCGGCCAGGTCCACTTCCGGGCCATCTACCGCGAGTCCGGCCAGTGGGGATACCTCGAGGAGAAATCGGATTTCGTAGTCGAAGACGGACGCTGGTATTACCTGTCGGGGAATCCGCAACAGGGCGTGCTCAAACCAGGCCGCAACGACCGCTGCCCGTGTGGCAGTGGCAGGAAATTCAAGAGCTGCTGTCTGAGCTAACCGGTCAGGCTGAGCTGCGCAATCCAACGCACCACCGGCGCTGGATACACGCCCAGCAGGATGGTCAGCCCCGCCAGACCCAACACCACCAGGCCTCCGGCGCGAAGGCCCCAGTCGTTGGGCGCGTCCCGGCGGCTCATGCCCGGCTCAACCAGGTACAGCGTGACCATCACCCGCAGGTAGTAGAACAGACCAATGGCGCTGCCGACCACGATACCTCCCACCAGCCACCACCGCTGAGCTTCCACCCCCAGGGCGAGAATATAGAACTTGCCGATAAAGCCCGCGGTGAACGGAATCCCCGCCAGCGACAGCAAGGCCACCGTCAGCACCGCCGCGAGATAGGGCCGGCGCCAGAACAGACCGCGATAATGATGCAGGGCCGACGCATCCTCACCGCTATACGGGCTGGACAGCAGCGTTACGACGCCGAAAGCCGCCAGCGTGGTCACCAGATACGTCACCAGATAGATGCCGCTGGTCTCCACCGCCATGCCGTCGGCGACGACCAGCGCCACCAGCAGGTAGCCGAAATGCGCGATCGAGGAGTAGCCCAGCAGCCGCTTGAGGTTGGCCTGCATCAGTGCCAGCAGGTTACCGGCCAGCATGGTCAGCAGCGCCAGGCCGGCAAGCAGGTCGTGCGCCTCGGTGCCGTGGAAGGCGGGAATCGCGACCACCACCCGCAGCAGCACGATGAACGCCGCTGCCTTGCTGGCCGTGGCGAGAAACGTCACCGCCGGGCTGGGGCCGCCCTGATAGACGTCGGGGGTCCACAGGTGAAACGGAATCACCGACAGTTTGAAACCCAGCCCCACCAGTACGAAACCAACCCCGGCCAGCGCCCAGGGCCCATTGCCCGTCGCCATGGCCGCGACGATGCCGTCGATGGCAAGCTGACCGGTCTGGGCGTAGAGCAGCGCCATGCCGAACAGCAGGAAGGACGTCCCGGCCGCCGACAGCACCAGGTACTTGATCCCCGCTTCCAGCGAGAGACGATCGCGGAACGTGTAGGCCAGCATGCCGTAGATCGGCATGGACAGCAGCTCCAGCCCGAAGAACAGCGTCGCCAGATGATTGGCCGCCGTCAGGATCATGCCGCCCGCCGCCGCGCACAGCAGCAGCAGGTAAAACTCCTCACGCGGCCCGGGATAGCCTTCCAGATAGGCGTGGCAGAAAGTGACGCACGCCAAAGACGAGACCAGCACCAGCAGCATACCCAGCAGAGTGACGCCGTCGAACACCAGCAGAGGGGTCGTGGTCGGTCCCAGGGAGCCGACCAGCAACAGCGACAATAACGCCAGGTTCAACCCCAGCGCCGACACCAGCACCGTCACCGCATGCAGTCGCTGCCAAGCGATCCCGAGCATCACCACGATGGCGGTTGCGCTGACCAGGATAACCGGCGTCAGCGCCATGATATCGGCTCGCCCCAGCATCACCACACCTCCGTCAGCACATCCGCCGCCACCCCGGCCGAGCCGCTGGCAAACAGGGCCCGGACTTCCTCCATCACCGGTGCGGAGGCATCCAGCAAGCCCTGCGGATAAAGCCCGAAGAAAACCACTAACGCCACCAGCACCAGCATCATGCTGTACTCCCGGCGATCAAGTCCGGCCAAGGGATCGCTCGCCTTTGCCGGCCCGAAATGCACCCGCTGCATGATCAGCAGGGAATAGATCACCGCCAACACCATGCCCACGCTGGCCAGCACCGTGATCACCGGCGCTACCGGGAAGGTGCCAAACAGCACCATGAATTCGCCGACGAAGTTGGCGGTGCCCGGCATGCCCAACGACGCCGCCACGAAACACAGGGTGAACGCCGGCAGACTGCCGATGCGCCCCCACAGGCCGCCCATCTGGCCCAAGTCACGGGTATGCACCCGCTCGTAGAGCTGCCCGCTCAGGATGAACAACCCAGCGGCGGAGAACGCATGAGCGACCATCAGCACCACCACACCCTGCAGCGCGATGGCGTTGCCGGTGTAGATACCGATCAGTACGAACCCCATGTGGGAGATACTGGTGTAGGCGATCAGCCGTTTGACGTCCTGCTGACCACAGGCCAGCACCGCGCCGTAGAAGATGCCCACCACTCCCAGGGCCATCGCCACCGGGGCGAAGGCCTGGGACGCCTCCGGGAACAGCGGGATGCAGAACCGCAGCATGCCGTAGGCGGCGGTCTTCAACAGAATGCCCGCCAGATCCACGCTGCCCGCCGTCGGCGCCTGGGCGTGGGCATCGGGCAGCCAGCCGTGCAGCGGCACGATCGGCAGCTTCACGGCAAAGGCGATGAAGAACCCCAGCATCAGGATCATCGCCACGGATTCGGACATGGGCGTCCCCAGCAACTCCAGGTAGCTGAAAGTAAACGTGCCGGTCTGGCGGAAATGGATGAACACCAGCGCAAGGATCGCCACCAGCATCAGCAACCCGCTGGCCTGGGTGTAGATGAAGAACTTGATGGCCGTGCGGATGCGCGTCTTGCCGGCCGAGCCGCTGTGCCCCCAGAGCGCGATCAGGAAATACATGGGCACCAGCATCATTTCCCAGAAGCAGAAAAACAGGAACAGGTCGATGGCCAGGAACACGCCCACCACCCCGGCCAGGATGAACAGCAGGTTGAGGTGGAAGAAGCCCACCCGGTGGGCGATTTCCTTCCACGAACAGATCACCGCCAGCGCCCCCAGCAGCCCGGTCAGCGCGATCAGGATCAGGGACAGGCCATCCAGCCCCAGATGAATATCGATGCCGAACCGCGGGATCCAGGGCACATGCCATTCGATCGCCCAGCGCACCGCCTCCGGTGTGCCGGTCTTGGGCAGGTGATAGTCACCGTGCCACCACAACACCAGGGTGGTGACCAGCACCAGCAGCATGGTGGCCAGGGCAATCCAGCGCGGTGCCTTGTCACCCCAGCGGTCCGCCTGCCAGCACAGCAAGCCGCCCAGGATCGGGATCAGGATCAGCCAGGCCAGAATCATCGTGTAATCGACTCCCCTATCGATGCCATCGGTGAACGCCTCAATAGCCCATCGCCAGGATCAGCAGTACCAGAGTCGCCCCCAGTGCCATGGAGGACGCATAGGTCCGCAGCCGGCCGGTCTGGGTCCGTGTCAGCCCGCCGTTGAACGCCCGCGCCAGCCAGGCCGGCAGCATCAGCAGCGCATCCACCAGATCGTTGCGCAGCCAGCGCACCAGCGCCTTGTAGGGGCGAACCAGCAAACGATCGAACAGCCCATCAAACCGCCAGGCGTGATGCCAGAAATCCCACAGCCAGGCGCCGACGCCCTGCCGGACCTGCGCGGCCAGCCAGTCCCGACGGAACAGGAACAGCCACACCCCCAGCGCCAGCCCGGCCAGGGCCGTCGCCGATGCCAGCAGCTCCAGAACCGTATGCCCGGATTCGCCGTAGGCGCCGGGCCCCAGGGGCAGGACCGAGGCCAGGGGCGGCGTGATCAGCGCCCCGATAAACGTCGACAACACCATCAGCACCACCAGCGGCAGACCGTGCAACACGCCTCGGCCGCGTTCAGCCTCCAGCGCGTGATCACTGCCCGGCTTGCCGTGGAAAGTGCCGACGATCAGCCGCAGCGTGTAGAGCGACGTCAGCAGCGCGCCCACGAGGCCGGCCATCAGGAGCCCGTTATTGCCGCCGGCGAAGGCCTCCCAGAGGATCTCGTCCTTGCTGTAGAAGCCGGCCGTCACCAACGGCAGAGCCGCCAGCGCCGCGCCGCCAACCAGGAAGCCGACGTAGGGAATGGGCAGGCGCCGCCACAGGCCACCGAGACGCGGCATCTCCTGCTCGTGGTGGCAGTTGATGATGACAGCGCCCGCAGACAGAAACAGCAGCGCCTTGAAGAATGCGTGGATCATCAGGTGAAAAATGGCCGCCCCGTAGGCGCCAACGCCCAAGGCCAGGAACATGTAACCGATCTGGCTCATGGTGGAGTACGCCAGCACCCGTTTGATGTCCGTCTGCGCCAGGGCGGCAAAGCCGGCCACCAGCAGTGTCAGCGCACCGATGACGCCCACCAGGTACAGGGCCTGGGGCGCCAGCTCGAACAGGCCATGCATGCGGGCAATCAGGTACACCCCGGCGGTGACCATGGTGGCGGCGTGGATCAAAGCCGACACCGGCGTGGGCCCGGCCATGGCGTCCGCCAGCCAGGTGTGCAGCGGCAACTGGGCGGACTTGCCCAGCGCCCCGCCCAAGAGAAGCAGGGCCGCCAGCTCGGCCACCGGGTCGCCAACCGACCAGACTTGCGGCGCTTTTTCGAGAATGGCCGGTATATCCAGCGTGCCCAGCTCGGCAAAGATCAGGAACAGGCCAATGGCCAGGAACACATCACCGATGCGGGTCACCACGAACGCCTTGAACGCGGCGGCACCGTTGGCGGCATTCTCGTAGTAGTAGCCGATGAGCAGGTAGCTACACAGGCCCACGCCCTCCCAACCCAGGAACAGCAGGAGCAGGTTGTCCCCCAGCACCAGCAGCACCATGCTGAACACGAACAGATTCATGTACGCGAAGAACCGCGTGATGCCGGGCTCACCACGCATGTACCAGGCGGCGAACAGGTGGATCAGGAAGCCCACGCCGGTGATCACACCGAGCATGGTCACCGACAGCCCGTCCAGCCACAGACCGATGGTCGGCTGAAAATCCCCCACCTCGATCCAGGTCCAGAGTGTCAGCCGCTGCGGCGATTCATCCCCGGCCAGGAAGCCCAGCGTTACCACCGCCGTGGCCAGGGCCGCCAGCCCGACGCTGGTGTAGCCGATCAACCCGCTGGCGCGCTCGCCGAGCCGGCGATGGGCAAAGGCCAGGACCAGGCAGCCCGCCAGGGGCAACAGGAAGGTCAGTGGCAGCAGTCCCTGCATCATCCACGCATCCTGCTGGCCGCATCCGTGTCGAGCGAGCGGAAGCGCTGGTAGAGCTGGATCAGCAGCGCCAGCCCCACGCTGGCTTCCGCCGCCGCCAGGGTAATCACCAGCAGGAACATCGCCTGGCCCTCGGGCTGCCCCCAGGCCGTGCCCGCGACGATGAACGCCAGGCCAGTGGCATTGAGCATCACTTCCAGACTCATGAGCACAAAGACCATGTTGCGCCGGAACATGAGGCCCGCCAGCCCCAGGGCGAACAGGATCGCCGCCAACACCAGGCCGTGCTCCATGGGAATACCGCTCATGATGGGCCTCCCCGCTCATCCCGCTGCAACGGTACCGTACGCCCCACATGGGAGGCGGTCACCAGGGCGGCCAGCAGCAGCATGGCGGCCAGCTCCACCACCAGCAGCCAGGGGCCGAACAGCGTCGTACCCACCGCCTTGGCGGTGAGGGTCTCGCCGTCAATGCGCTGCCCGGTATCCCCCTGCCACAAGGTAAAGACCAGGATCGCCAGCAGGGCCAGGGACAGCAGCGCCGGCAGCACCCAGGTGCGCGTCTGCAGCCAGAGTCGCTCCTGCTCCGTCGCGCCCTGCCCCAGGTTGAGGATCATCACCACGAACACGAACAGCACCATGATGGCCCCCGCGTATACGATGATCTCCAGGGCACCGGCAAACGGCGCCCCCAGGGCGAAGAACACCATGGCCACCGCGATCAGGGACACGATCAGGTTCAGCAACGCGTGCACGGCGTTGGTCCCGGTGATTACTCCCAGGGTCGCCAGTATCGCCACCAGGCCACTGAGATAGAAAGCAAGCTCCATGACGGACTCCTCTTCCGATTCGATGCGCGCCTTGGCACCCGACGCCTGCAATCAGGGCAGCAGGCTCTTGACGTCCACCGGTTCGTCCTCGTTCAGGGCCTTGCCCTTGTCCTTGCCGGCGATGGACAACCCGGCCACCCGGTAGAAATGGGTGTCGTGATCCTTGCCGGTACCGTTGATCAACAGGTCTTCCTTCTCGTAAACCAGCTCCTGACGGTCGTACTCCGCCATCTCGAAGTCCGGCGTCAGCTGGATCGCCGACGTCGGGCAGGCCTCCTCGCACATACCGCAGAAAATGCAGCGGGAGAAATTGATGCGGAAGAACTCGGGATACCAGCGACCGTCGTCCTTCTCCCCTTTCTGCAGCGAAATGCAGTCCACCGGACAGGCCACCGCGCACAGGTTGCAGGCCACGCAGCGTTCCTCCCCGTCCGGATCACGGGTCAGCACAATGCGCCCCCGGTAGCGCGGCGGCAGCGGCACCGGTTCGTCCGGGTAGTTGAGGGTCTCCCGTTTGCGGAACCCGTGCATGAACACCATGCCCAGCGTCCGCAGTTGGCTCCAGGTCCCCTTTATCAGCCATGTCAGCATGCGCAGCCTCCTAGGCCGGCGATCCCGCCAGGATCACCGCGCCGGTCACCAGCAGATTGATCAGGGTCAGCGGCAGGCAGACTTTCCAGCCGAAACTCATGACGCGGTCATAGCGCGGCCGGGGCAGAGACGCCCGCAGCAGAACGAACAGCATCAGGAAGAACGCCGTCTTCAGGGCGAACCAAACAAACGGCGGCAGCCAGGGCCCGTGCCAGCCGCCGAAGAAGAGCGTCACCAGCAGTGCCGAGATCAGCACCATGCCCACGTACTCGCCGATGAAAAACATGCCGAATTTCATGCTGGAGAACTCGATGTGGTAGCCGTCCGCCAGTTCCTGCTCCGCCTCGGGCTGATCGAAAGGATGACGGTGCGTGACCGCGATCCCGGCGATCAGGAAGGTGCAGAAACCGAAGAACTGGGGCACGATGAACCACATGCCTTCCTGGGCCTGGACGATCTCGCGCATGTTGAACGAGCCGGCCAGGCCGACCACCCCCATCAGCGCCAGCCCCATGAACACCTCGTAGGACAGGGTCTGGGCGGACGCGCGCATGGCCCCCAGCAGCGCGTACTTGTTGCCACTGGCCCAGCCGCCAAACAGCACCGCGTAGACGTTAATGCCCGCCATGGCGAAAAAGAACAGCAGGCCGATATTGAGGTCCGCCACGCCCCAGCCGGGTGTGATGGGAATCACCAGAAACGACAGCAGCAGGGACGCCATGGCAATGGCCGGCGCCAGCAGGAACAGGGAGCGATCGGCGAACGGCGGAATCCAGTCCTCCTTGAAGAAGATCTTGATCATGTCCGCCACCAGTTGGAGAGAGCCAAACGGGCCCACCCGGTTGGGGCCGTAACGATCCTGCCAGAGCCCCAGCAGACGGCGTTCCACCACCGTCATCACCGCGCCCAGCAACACCACAGCGAGCAGGATCGCGATGGCCTGGAACACCGCGATCGCACTGGCTACCAGGGTGGGGCTGAGCCAACTCATACCATCGCCTCCCCGCCGGAACGAGGCACCGGTTCCAGTGTCACCGTGCAACCTGACACCAGCGCGCTGTCGACTCCCGCAGGCACCAGCACCCAGCCGGCAGGACAATCCGGGTCCAACCGCGCGGAAAGCACCCATTGGCCCTGTTCGTTGGCCAGGCGCACGTGTTCGCCGTCATGCACCCCCAGGGCATCGGCGTCGCCGGCCGGCAGGGTCACCCGGGCCGGGGCGGTGCGCTGCTGGATCGGGCCGGCGCGGGACGAGGTTTCCTCGCCACCGAACAGCCGCGGCAGCGGCAGCACGCGCCATTGCCCCGTAACGGCCGCCGTATCGTCGTCGGGCAACAGCTCGGCGTAATCGTAGCGCCCCGGCTTAAGCGGGATCAGGGGGATGCCGGGATCCCCGGCGCGCAGGTGGCCGCCCACTTCATCGGTGAACTTGTTCCAGGCCTGGGGCGAGTTCCAGCCCGGTGCCCAGGCAAAGGCGACTTCCTGCCGCGGCCGGTCGAATCCGTTATAGCCTTCCATGGAAAAAGCGAACGGCGAATCCGGATCCTGCGGCGCGCGCGGTTCAGACACGCTCAGGTGCGCGCGCATGGCGGTGCGGCCGGAATAGCGATGAGGTTCCCGGGCCAGCTTCACCCCCCGAATGCGGAAGTCAGCACCCGGCGCGGCCTCGCGGATTCCCGCCAGGGCCGGATGGCGGCGGACGCAATCGTCGATCACCTGATCCAGGGTGACATCGCCCGGCGGCTCCCGCCGCAGCCCCTGCCCCAGCGCGTGCAGCCAGCGCCAGCTTTCACGGATCCGGGTTTGCGGCCGGATATAGGCCGGATCGTACACCTGGAAGAAGCGCTGGGCCCGGCCTTCCAGGTTGACCACGGTCCCGTCCGCCTCAACGAAACTGGCCGCCGGAAGCGCCAGGCTCGCCCGTTCCAGGGTTGGTGTGCGCTGGTGGTCCAGAACCACCAGCGCACGGGCATGGGATAACGCGGCATTCACCCGTTGCTGTGGCAGACGCTGGTAAAGGTCGTTTTCCAGCACCACAAGCGCATCGGCGCGATCCTCGGCCAACTCCGCCAGCGCCCAGTCCAGCGACTGGCCACCGAGCAGCGCCAGGCCGGTGCTGTTCACCTCTCGTCGCACCAGCAGCAACCCGCCCCGGCGGGCACGCCGGGACAGGGCCCGGGCGATGTTGCCAGCGGCATCGATGATGGCGGTCGAGCCCAGCGATCCCCCGCTGATCACAAGCGGGCGCTCGGCCGCCAGCAAGGCATCGGCGACCCGCTGCGCCTGACTCCCGGTCACGCTGTCCAGGTCGGGCACCGCCGGCGACGCCGGGTCGATGCGGTGCGCAATTGCCTGCCCCAGTTGAGCAATGCTGTCCGGCAACCGCCGGAAACTGGCCGTAGCCAGACTGTCCAGGACGCCTTCCACGGGATAAGCCAGGAACAGCGGATGGCGGGCGTCCTGCGCTAAGGTCATCACCGCTTCGGCGTTCCAGGCGGGAATCCCACGGTCCTGCGCCAGCGCCTCGCGTCGTCCCAGCACCGACTGGCGAACCGAAAGCCCCAGCCGCGCCGCGCTCTCGATCAAGTCCTCGCCCAGGACCAGCACCGCATCGCATTGCTCCACGTCTCGCAGGCTCGGTGTTTCCAGACCGCACGTCCGTTGCACCTGCTGCATCCGGTTCAGGCACGCCAGTTCATCCGCGGCGATACCGGTGGAGAAACTTTCAGCCCCGACCAGTTCCCGCAGCATGTGGTTGCTCTCCAGGCTGGCCCGGGGCGACCCCACGCCGATCACCCGATAGGCATCGCGCAGGGCGTCCGCCGCCCGGTCCAGCGCCGCGTCTACCTCCAACGCGACCGGCGCTTCGCCCGGCTGCGCCCGCCACTGTGGCTGGGCGGGGCGGTCGTCGCGATTGACGTAGCCATAACCAAAACGCCCACGGTCACACAGGAAGAAACGGTTCAGGTCGCCGTGATAGCGATTCTCGATGCGGCGAATGTCACCATAGCGCTCCCCCGGGCTGGTGTTGCAGCCCACCGCGCACTGGTGGCAAATGCTGGGGGCGAACTGCAGGTCCCATTTACGCGTGTACTGCTCGCTGTGGGTCTGATCGGTGAACACGCCGGTGGGACAGACTTCGGTCAGGTTGCCGGAGAACGGGCTCTCCAGCGTGCCCTCGGCGTAGCGCCCGAAGTAGACGTTGTTGTTGGCGCCAAAAGCCCCCAGGTCCGTGCCGCCGGCGTAGTCGCGGTAGAAGCGCACGCACCGGTAGCAGGCGATGCAGCGATTCATCTCGTGGGCAATGAAAGGCCCGAGGTACTGATTGCGATGGGTGCGTTTGCGGAACCGGTAGCGCCGGCGGTCGTGGCCGGTCATGACCGTCATGTCCTGCAGGTGGCAATGACCGCCCTCCTCGCACACCGGGCAATCGTGGGGATGGTTGGTCATCAGCCACTCGATGACGCTGGCGCGGAACTCCCGCGCCTCCTCGTCGTCGATGGCAATGCGGGTCTGGTCGGATGCTGGCGTCATACAGGCCATGACCAGCATGCCGCGATCGTCGTCCTGATCCTTGAATTGCTTGACGGCACATTGACGACACGCGCCGACGCTGCCCATGGACGGGTGCCAGCAGAAGTACGGGATATCCAGCCCCAGCGACAGGCAGGCATGGAGCAGGTTGTCGGCCCCATCGACCTGAAACGCCTGACCGTCCACATGAATCGTCGCCATGGCCTAGGCCTCCCCCACCGGAATGGGATCAGCATGGGCCGGGCCGGGCTCGTAACGAACGCCCTGCTCGAACTCATGGCGGAAATACTGGAGCGCACTCGCCAGGGGCATCGCCGCGCCCGGCGCGTGGGCGCAGAAGGTCTTGCCCGGGCCCAGGTCATCGGCCAGTTTGTCGAGCATCTCCAGGTCGCCGCGCTCACCTTCGCCACGCTCAAGGGCCTGCAACAGCCTGACCGTCCAGGGCAGGCCGTCACGGCACGGCGTGCACCAGCCGCAGGATTCGCGGGCAAAGAACTGCTCCAGGTTACGCATCAGCGATACGATGCTCTGCTGGTCAGTCACCACCGTCAGCAGCCCGGTTCCCATGCGGCTGCCCGCCTGACCGATGGTGTCGAAATCCAGCCCCAGCTCCAGGTGCTCCGGTAGCAGGAAGCCGGTACTGCCACCGCCCGGCAGCCAGGCCTTGAGGTGCTGGCCATCCACGACGCCGCCAGCGCGCTCCATGACCTCGGTACCCGGTGTGCCTATGGGCAATTCCCACAGCCCGGGCCGGTTGACCCGGCCGGACACGCCGTAAAGCTTGGTGCCGCCGTCGTCACTGAGATGGCCGGACAGCCCCTGGTACCAGTCCGCCCCATGGCGCATCACGGCCGGTACGTTGCACAGGGTTTCCACGTTGTTGACCACGGTTGGCTTGCCCCAGGCGCCGGACTGGCCCGGAAACGGCGGCTTGGCGCGGGGATTGGCCCGGTGCCCTTCCAGCGAGTTGATCAACGCCGTCTCTTCGCCGCAGATGTAGCGCCCGGCACCGGTGTGCAGGGCAATGTCGAAATCGAAACCGCTGCCGGCAACATCCGCCCCCAGCCAGCCGGCGTCCCGGGCTTCGGCCAGGGCACGGTTGATCGACTTGGCCGCCTCGTTGTACTCCCCGCGCAGGAAGATGTAGCCGTAACGCGCATGATTGGCGTAGGCCGCGAGGATCATGCCCTCAATGAGCAGGTGCGGAATCTGCTCCATCAAAAGGCGATCCTTGAAGGTACCGGGCTCCATTTCGTCGGCATTGCAGACGATGTAGCCGCGCGGCACGCCATCGCCCCGGAGGGTCAGGCTCCATTTGACGCCGGCGGAGAAACCCGCACCGCCGCGACCGCGCACGTTGGCCGCTTTCATGGTGTCGATCACGTCGTCCGGCGACTGCTGTCGGAGGACGGTCTCGACCGCCGCGTAGCCGTCCCGCGCGCGATAATCCGCCAGGTCCAGCGGTGTGCCGTCATCGTGCAGGCGCCAGGTCAGCGGGTGGGTGTCCTCGCGCCGCTCGCCGGCGCTCTGATGCAGCTGGCAGCGGTAGCGCAGACGTTGCAGGGCGTCGGTCATGGGTAGCCCTCCAGCAGTTGGTCGAGATCGCCCGGCCCCACGGGGCCGAAGGTGTCGTCGTCGATCATCAGCGCCGGACCACGGTCGCAGGCACCCAGGCAGCACACCGGCAGCAGGGTGAAGCGGCCATCGCCGGTGGTTTGACCGAAACCGATGCCCAGCCGCTCAATGAAGGCATCGCGCAGGCCCTCGTAATCCGTCAGGAAGCAGGAGCTGCTGTCGCAAAGCAGGATTACGTGGCGCCCCACCGGCTGGCGAAAGATCAGGCTGTAGAAGGTGGCCACGCCTTCCACCGCCGCCGGGGCGATGCCCAGCAGATCCGCGATGGCCGGTATGGCGTTATCCGGCACCCAGCCATGCCGGCGCTGGATGATCTTCAACGCTTCGATGCAGGCGGCCTGGGGCTGTTCGTAGTGCGCCCGCTCACGCAGGATCGCGTCCCGGTCCGTCGGCTCAATCGCGAAACCGTCGCGGGCGATTGTCGTTGTCGGTTCCATCGCCTCCCTCATCGGTCCACGTCCGCCATGACAAAATCAATGCTGCCAAGATGGGCAATGAGATCGGGCACAAAGCCACCGCGCATCACCGCCGGAATCTGCTGCAGGTGGGGGAAGCTCGGGGTCCGGATACGCGTGCGGTAGCTGGTCGTACTGCCGTCGCTGGTCAGGTAGTAGCTGTTGATGCCCTTGGTGGCCTCAATCATCTGGCAGGATTCGTTGGCCTTGAGCACCGGCCCCCAGGACACCTGCAGGAAATGGGTAATCAGCGTCTCTATGTGCTGCAACATGCGGTCCCGGGGCGGCGGCGTGGTCAGCGGGTGGTCGGCCTTGTAATCCCCGGCGGGCATGTCGTCGACGCACTGCTGGATGATGCGCAGGCTCTGGCGCATTTCCTCGATGCGCAGCTGCCCACGATCGAATACATCGCCGCGGGTGCCCAACGGCACTTCGAAATCGAACTGGTCGTAGCCGGAATAGGGCCGCTGCTTGCGCAGGTCGAAGTTGCAGCCTGTGGCGCGCAGGTTGGGCCCGGTCACGCCCCACTCCAACGCTTCGGCGGTACTGAAAGCGGCGATGTCCCGGGTGCGTTCGCGGACGATGGCGTTCTCCATCATGGCGCGTTCGTACTCCCGCAGGCGGGTGGGCATCCAGTCGAGGAATTCCTGCACCAGCGACGCCCAGCCTTTGGGCAGGTCCTGGGACACCCCGCCGATGCGATACCAGGCCGGATGCATGCGAAAACCGGTGATGCCTTCAATAACCTTGTACGCCCGCTGGCGGTCGCTGAAGGTGAAGAACACCGGCGTCATCGCCCCCAGATCCTGCAGGTAGGTCCCCAGGAACAACAGGTGGCTGGTGATGCGGAACATCTCGGCCATCATCACCCGGATCACCTTGACCCGGTCCGGCACCGCAATGCCCGCGAGCTTCTCCACCGCCAACACGTACGGCAGGTTGTTCATCACGCCGCCGGTATAGTCGATGCGGTCGGTGTAGGGAATAAAACTGTGCCAGGACTGACGCTCGGCCATCTTTTCGGCGCCCCGGTGGTGATAGCCGATGTCCGGCACGCAGTCGACCACCTCTTCGCCGTCGAGCTGCAACACCACCCGGAACGCGCCGTGTGCCGACGGGTGATTGGGCCCCAGATTGAGGAACATGAACTCGCTGCCGGCACGCTCGCGCTGCATGCCCCAGTCCTCCGGCTGGAACTGCAACGCTTCCTGTTCGGCGTCCTGGCCCGCCACGGTCAGGGTGTAGGGATCGAACTCGGTGGCCCGGGCGGGATAGTCCTTGCGCAGGGGGTGACCCTGCCAGGTGGGCGGCATCAGGATCCGGACCAGACGCGGATGACCCGCCACGTCGATACCGAACAGGTCCCAGATCTCCCGCTCGTACCAGTTCGCGTTCTGGAACACCGGCGTGCAGGTGGGGATCGACAGGTCATCCTCGGACAACGCCACTTTCAACATGACGTCCCGGTTCCGGTGCACCGACAGCAGGTGATAGAACACGGTGAAATCAGACGCCGGCAACCCGTGCCGCTGACCGCGCAGGCGCTCGTCCACGGCGGACAGGTCGTAGAGCATGGTGAAGCCGTCGGGCATGGCCTTGAGGAAACGCAGGGCCTCGACAATGCGATCGCGGGACACCCAGACCACCGGCATGCCGGTCAGCGTGCACTGGCCACGCAGAGACGCCGGCCCCAGATGCTGGCCGAGCGCCTCCAGCACCGGGTCGTCGGTGTCATTCGCCTGCGTTGGCCCGTGGACGGGCGTCACTACACTCATCGATACGCCTCCCGAAGGAAAGATCGATCGCGTTGCTTCGTCGACTAGAGATGGTCGGGGCTGCGCAGCTCCGTGGCCTGGATGCGGCGATCCCGATGGCGCTCGCGCTGGGACGGCATCTCCGCCCGGTAAACGCCCTGGTCTCCGACCACCCAGGACAGCGGCCGCCGTTCCTGGCCGATGGCGTCCTGCAGCAGTTGCAGCCCCTGCAGAAACGCTTCCGGCCGCGGCGGGCAACCCGGCACGTAGACATCCACCGGCAGGAACTTGTCGACGCCCTGCACCACCGAGTAGATGTCGTACATGCCCCCGGAATTCGCGCAGGAGCCCATGGAAATCACCCACTTTGGCTCGAGCATCTGGTCGTAGAGCTGCTGGATCACCGGCGCCATCTTGATGAAGCAGGTGCCGGCAATGACCATGAAATCCGCCTGGCGCGGCGAGGCGCGGATCACTTCGGATCCGAAACGGGCTATGTCGTGCGGGGACGTGAAGGCGGTGGTCATTTCAACGTAGCAGCAGGACAGGCCGAAGTTGTAGGGCCACAGGGAATTCTTGCGCCCCCAGTTGACGACCGAATTCAGAACGTCTTCCAGCTTGCCGGTGAAGACGTTGCGCTCCAGTTGCTGCTTGACCGGGTCTGGCACCCGGCGACGCTGCCCCAATGGATAACGATCAGAATCCGCGGTGGCGTCTTCCGCACTGGTCAGGGTATAGCCCATTTCAGTCCCCCGCTCCGATTCGCACAGGATTTGATCCCGTGGCCCGCCGTCCGCCGGTCACTTGGGCTGGCGGCGCCTGGGCGCCCACTCCAGCGCCCCGACCCGGCTGTCGTAGAGCAGCCCGGCCAGCAGGATCACGATGAATATCGCGGCGCCCCAGAAGCCAGTCCACCCCACTTCCCGGATGGACACCGCCCAGGCAAACAGGAACACTGCCTCGATGTCGAAAATGACAAACAGCATGGCCACCAGGTAAAACTTGACGGAAAAGCGCTGGCGCGCGGATCCGGCGCCGATGATGCCGGATTCGAAAGGAAGGTCCTTACTGCGACCGCGGCTCCGGCCTCCGAGGAAGGCGGACGCCACGATCATAAAGGCGCACAGGCCCAGTACGGCAAGAATAAAAACGCCAATGCCCCAGTATTCGGCGATCAGCGCCGTCGATGTCTGCGTCATCGTTTACACCGGTCAAGGCTGGTAGTGGCCTGAATGGCCAGCTCTTCTGATTTTCAGACTAGCAGCCAGTCCGGAGACGTGCGAATTACAGGGAGTCAAGGACTTGGGGAAGGAGCGACCCGGATGACCGGGCCGCAGGGGGCGGATTGTCAATCCCGCAACAGCAGGATTTTGCCGGTGGCTTCGCCGGCCTCCAGGCGACGATGGGCGGCGCCGACGTCACGGAACGCAAACCTCTGGCTGTCCAGCAGCGGCCGTACGGCGTTGTCACGCAGCATCTGCTCCATGTGACCCACCATGCGCGGCTGGTCATCCATGCCGATGCCGTGCAGCAGCGGAATCGAGCGGAACACCACGTGCAGGCTCAGGCTCTTGGCGTGCAGTTGCGACAGATCGTGGGTGGAGCGGGTGTTGATCGAGCACAGGCGCCTGGCGATACCGGTGGCTTCAATGGATCTGTCGAGATTGTCCCCGCCGACCGTGTCGAACACCAGGTCAAAGCCCTTGCCGCCCGTCAGCCGTTCGACATAGTCCGTGACCGACTCCTCGCGGTAACGGATGATGTCATCCGCCCCCAGCGAACGGGCCAGCTCCGCCTTCTCGGGCGTCGACACCGTGGTGCTGACTCGCGCGCCGAGGTATTTGGCGATCTGGATCCCCACGTGCCCCACGCCGCCAGTGCCGGCATGGATCAGCGCGTGCTCGCCGGACTGAAGCCCGGAACGATCCGCCAGCGCCGACCAGGCCGTCAGGAAAACCAGCGGCAATGCGGCACACTCTTCCAGCGGCAGCGTCATGTCCGGCGTGCGTTTGGCCAGCACACGGGCATCGGCAATCATGTAGTCCGCCAGGGCGCCCTGCCAGCCCTTCACGCCGCCGGCGCAGCCGAACACCTCGTCGCCTTCGACCAGGCCGCTCACGCCAGCGCCAACCTTATCGACAACCCCAGCGACGTCGCCGTTGAGAATGGCCGGCATGGCCGGGCCGGACTTGACGAAACCGGAGCGTATCTTGGTCTCGATAGGATTCAGGCTGGACGCCACCACGCGGATACGCACCTGGCCGGGGCCCGGCTCGGGGGTGTCCACGTCGCGCTCGACAAACACCTCGGGGCCGCCGAATTCCTCAATCACCACGGCTTTCATCATCGGGCTCCTCTTGCAGAATGATTCTTTGAAAACAGGCCTGTCAGACAGCTCAGTACACGATCAGACGAACGAGGATCGCCGCCACCATGGCCAGGGTCAACCATTTGATCCACTGGGCGCCGCGCGGCCCCATGTTGACCTTGACCGCGATCATGGCGCCGGTGATGTTGCCCAGTCCCAGCAACAGGCCGACACCCCAGCGAACCTGGCCGTTGAAGGCGAAGACCAGCAGCGCCGGGATCATGTACAGCAGCACGATGGCCACTTTCAGGACGTTGACCTGACGCAGGTCGATGCGCAGCATCCGGTAAAGCACAACGATGAACAGTGCGCCCACACCGACCTGGATGAAACCGCCGTAGACACCGATCACGAACAGCGCGAGGTAGATCAGCGGCGACAGCCGGTCCGCGGTCAGCGGCCGGGTATCCAGGCGTGGCTGGGGCAACAGCATGAACACCGACGCGCCCACCATCGCCACCACCAGAACCGCTTCGAACACCGCATCGGACACGCCGGTCGCCAGCCAGGCCCCGAGCAGCGAGCCCAGAATCGCGGGGATCGCCAGACGCAGGCTGATCGACCAGTTGCCCTGCCCCTGGCGGCGGAAGCTCCCCACGGCCGAGATGCTCTGGAGGGTAATGGCCACGCGGTTGGTGCCATTGGCCACTTGCGGCGGCAACCCCAGGAACATCAGCATCGGCAGGGTCAGCATCGAACCGCCCGCCGACAGGACGTTGATGAATCCCGCGACGCCACCGATCAGGACCAGTCCAACCAGTTCCACTGCACTCATCCGCCGGCCCCTCCCTGATGGCGTTCTACGTCATACGGTTGCGGGCACCCTCCTGCCCCGGCGACTGCTACAGACCAGCAGGCCGAGGAAAATCACCAGGCCGGCAACGTCGACCCACAGCATTCCGTGGGGCCACAGCATCAGCGCGCCCACCGGGAACATCAGCAGCCGTAGCAGCCACCCCAGACGGTGCTCCAGGTACCCTTCCAGACCGGCAATAATGGCATAGATCCCGAACAGACCGAACAGGAAAACCTGAAGCATCTCAACAAGATCACCGGATATCAGCGGCGAATAGGCGAACAGCAACGGCACAATGTACAGCCCCTTGGCGATCTTCCAGGCGGTGAAGCCGGTGCGCATCTGCGGGGTGCCGGCAATGGCGGCCGCGGCAAACGCGGTCAGGCACACCGGTGGCGTCACGTTGGAGTCCTGGGACAGCCAGAAGATGATCATGTGGGCCGACACCAGCGCCATGCTGATGGCGTGGGGCGACAGCGCCTGCTCCAGCAATTGCGAACTGAAGGTGTCCGGCACCGCTGCCAGCATCTGCCGGGCCGTGGCCGGGTCCATGGGCGCGTTGAGCAGGTTGAACTGGTCGGGGGCGGCGATCATGAATACCGCCTTGGCCTGTTCCGGCAGGTTGCCCGCCACCATCAGATCCAACAACTGGCTCTGGGCGATCAGCCCGTAGATGGCCGGCGCCGAAAGGGTCGCCAATACGATGTAGGCCGCGGTCACCGGCAGCCCCATCCCCAGGATCAGCGAGGCCAACGCCACCAGGACGATCGTCACCAGCAGGCTGCCGCCGGCCCAGTCGGTGATCATCAGCGAAAAGGTATTGCCAATCCCGGTGGTCGATACCACATTGACGATCAGGCCGACCGTGATCAGCAGGATGGCCGTGGTCACGATATTACGCGAGCCCTGGGCCATGGCCTCCAGGATATCCGGGATCTTCATCGGCCTGGACGACAGCCAGGACGCGGCGATCACCGAAAGGATCGCAATACCCGCCGCGTAGGTAGGCGTGAACCCGTACACCAGCGCGGCAACCAGAACCACCAGCGGCAGCAGGTAGTGCCAGCCATCCTTCATGACCTCTTTCAGGGTCGGCATGTTCTCTTCTTCGTCCTCAAGCTTCACCGCGTGGCTGCGTTTGGCTTCAATGCGCACGAACATGGCAACGGACAGGAAATACAGCAGCGCCGGAAGCGCTGCAACGGCAATAATGGTGAGGTAGGACACCTGGGTGTAAGACGCCATGATAAACGCCCCTGCCCCCATCACCGGCGGCATCAGCTGCCCGCCGGTCGACGCGGCCGCTTCGACACCAGCAGCAAAGCGCGCCGGGAACCCGGCTTTGCGCATCAGGGGAATGGTGATCACACCGGTGGACACGGTATTGGCCACGCTGGAGCCGGAGACCGAACCCATCAGCCCCGAAGAAAACACCGCCACAAAGCCGGGCCCGCCCACGAAGCGCCCGGCGGCGCAGCGTGCCAGTTCGACAATAAAATCCCCGGCACCGGATTTGACGAGAAAGGCCCCGAACAGGATGAACATGAAGACGTAAGTCCATGAAATCCGGGCGATCGAACCCAGCATGCCCTGCCCGCCCATGTAGGAGCGGAACAGCACGGTCTCCCAGCTCAGACCGGGAAAATTGAACAGCCCTTCGACGTACTGGCCCCACCAGCCCACGTAGGTCAGCGCGACGATGCACAGGCAGGGAATGAACCAGCCGGTCGTGCGGCGGGCGAATTCCAGGATCAGGGCCACCGCCGTGATCGACACGATCCAGTCCCAGGTGGAAAAAGTCACACCACGGGCGTAGAGCGCATCCTCGAAGCCAATCAGGTACAGGGCACAACCCAGTGCCGCCAGCCCGAGCACAACGTCGAGCGCAAACACCAGTCGCCGCCCACCTGCGGAGCTGGCGTGGATCATCGGCAAAGTGAGCGTGCACAGTAGCCCGAACAGACCGAAGTGCAAGGCGGAGATCCACAGCTCCGACAGAGTGGAGACCGTGTTGAAGTACAGGTGCGAAATGGCAATGACGATCGCCAGGACAAAGATCACCCGCCCCAGTATGGGATGCTCCAGCCGATCACTGGCCTCGTGTGTGCTTTCGTCGCGGATCTTGTCCAGGGAGGATGATGCGTTGGCCGGTTCACCCGGCCGTTCGTCGTTCGATGTCACTCTGACCCCCAACCACGACGGGGCCGGCTTCAGCGGGCCCCGTCCAAGGAATGATGCGGCCCCGGGGCCGCTCCGTTACTGCGCGATCAGACGGTCCGGGATCTCGATGCCCTGCTCCTTGTAGAATCGCGCGGCCCCCGGATGCAACGGCATGGGCAGACCGGCGATCGCCTTTTCCAGGGCCATGGCTTTGGTCGCCGGATGGATGTTGTTCAGGAACGGCAGGTTGGCGTAGATGGTCTTGGTGATCTGGTAGACGTCATCCTCCGATACATCCGCCCGCACCGCCAGAATGTTGGGCTGGGCAATGGTGTTAATCGTTTGGGTCTGGTTGGGATAGGTTTCCGGAGGAATCTCGTACGGCGTCCACAGCTCAAACTCGCTGTTGACGCGGGCCAGCTGCTCCTCGGTCACATCCAGTGTGGTGATTTCCTCACCCAGGTTGGCGTAGGCGCGAGTGACCGCCGAGGCCGGCACCCCCGCCGGGATGTTCATACCGTCGATGTTGCCGTTCTGCAGGGCGTCGGCGCTGGGTCCGTAACCCAGGTAGGCCAGGTCCATCTTGCCGACATCCACGCCCAGCGCGCCAAGAATAAAGCGCCCGGAGCCCTCGGTCCCGGAATTGCGGGCACCGATGGAAAAGCTGTTGCCGTAGAGGTTGGTCATGTCCTCAATGGTGCCGGTCTTGGCCAGCTCCTTGCGGATCACAAAGTGTTCCACGTTCTGCCACAGCATCGATACCGAGCGCAGGTTCTTGTAGGCCTTCGGCACTGGCCCCGTGCCCTTCCAGGCCCAGGCCCCGTATAGCCCTTGCAGGATGCCGAACTGGGCCTGGTCCTCGTCCATCAGCTTGAGGTTTTCCGCGGAGCCGGCAGAGCTGATGGCGGACACGGAAATTCCGGTCTTGGGTTCCAGCTTCACCTTGATCAGGGTCGACAGGGCCACACCCACCGGATAATAGGTACCGCCGGTAGTCGCCGTGCCCATGACATAATTCCCTTCCGCCTGAACCGAACCGGTGACGCCAAGACTCACAGCGGCAGCCATTCCGATGATCGATTTCAGGAACTGGCGCTTAACCATGTCGTGCTCTCCTTTTATTGGACTTATCAATGAGATCTGCATGCGTTCACTGAGAATAGACGCGCACGCAAACAAGTGCCATGGGAGGAGCTACGACATAAGTCGGTCATATCCCGCACTTTTTAAGGGCATAAAGCGAAGAGAAAGGGAAACGCAAAAAGAACAGCGGACACAAAAAAAGGGGCGCCCGCCGGGCGCCCCTTCTCATTTCATACCGGGAGCATTCACCCGGTCAGGCCAGAGTCATTTGCCCATGACCTTGTCGAAGCCGTCCTGGATTTCCTGGGACGGTTCCGGCGTGGCCAGAGACACCACGACAATGGCGATGGTGGCGAGGATGAAGCCTGGAATGATTTCGTACAGATCCAGGATGCCGCCGGACAGGTTGCCCCAGACCACAACGGTCACACCGCCAACAATGATGCCGGCCAGCGCGCCCAGACGGGTCATACGCTTCCAGAACAGCGACAGGATCAGTGCCGGGCCGAAGGCCGCGCCGAAACCGGCCCATGCGTATGACACCAGCTCCAGTACCTTGCTGTCCGGGTTGAACGCCAGTGCGCAGGCCACCACAGCAATACCGACAACGGCGAAACGACCCACCCAGACCAGCTCGCTCTGAGACGCTTCACGGCGGAACAGCGCCTTGTAGAAGTCCTCGGCCAGTGCGGAAGAGGACACCAGCAGCTGGGAGTCGGCGGTGCTCATGATCGCGGCCAGGATAGCGGCCAGCAGGACGCCAGCGATGACCGGGTGGAACAGCGCATCGACCAGCAGCATGAAGGCACGCTCGCCGTCTTCCAGCGGCGTCTCGAAATAGCCGATGGCAGAGAAGCCAACCAGCAGGGCACCCAGCAGGCCCAGACCACTCCAGACCACGGCAATGCGACGGGCCGTCGGGATGTCATTCTCGCTGCGGATCGCCTTGAAGCGCGCCAGGATGTGCGGCTGACCGAAGTAACCCAGCCCCCAGCCCAGCAGGGACAGGATACCCATCACGGTCATGGCGCTGCCGTCAGCGCTGGTAAAGGCGCTCAGAAATTCCGGGTTCTTGGCTTCCATTGCTGCCTGGGTGGCAGACCAGCCGCCATCGGCGTTAATGGCCATGATGGGTACCAGCAGCAGAGCGGCGAACATCAACAGACCCTGGATAACGTCGGTCCAGACAACCGCCAGGAAGCCACCGAAGAAGGTGTAGGACACGACAGCCACCGTGCCGATGATCACGGCATTGGTGTAATCGATGCCGAAAACCGTTTCAAACAGCTTGCCGCCTGCAACCAGACCGGAACTGGTGTAGAACAGGAAGAACAGCAGGATGAAGAACGCGGAGATGATCCGCAGGATACGGCTCTTGTCTTCGAAACGATTCTCGAAGTAGGACGGCAGTGTCAGAGAGTCACCCGCAGCCAGCGAGTAGGTTCTCAGACGACGCGCCACGATCAGCCAGTTGAGCCAGGTGCCAACCAGCAGACCAACCGCAATCCAGATTGCCTCGTAACCGGCTGCGTACGCGTAGCCCGGCAGGCCCAGCAGCAACCAACCACTCATGTCGGACGCGCCGGCACTCAGAGCCGACGGCATGGGGCCGAGACTCCGGCCACCCAGGACGTAATCCGACAGGTTGGATGTGCGTTTCCATGCGATGTAGCCAATGGCCAGCATCAACAGGATGTAGATAATAAAGGTCACAGTGACCCCGACGTTACTTCCCACCATCTGGTGATTCTCCCCGTCCGCTAGTAAAAAGAACTTCTTTTTATGGTCCTTTCACACCCGCCCGGATACAGCGTGGTGCGATGCGTTATTGGCACTTTCAGCCCTCTTCCAGCCCCCGGCTTGAAGAAGTCGGCCTACACCCTTGTACTCTAGACTGTTTTTGCGTCCAGAGAGCAATAACGCATTCCTTCCGACTGATGTCGTGTTTTATGTCCGGGTTTTGCGTGACAAAGCGCAAGTCAGACTGCGCCTGTTTCCCGTAGCGGTCCCGGACCAACCGTCTGCGGGATTTCATGGCCGGTTCAGCACAAATGACCGGAACCAGAACACTGCCTTTCGACAATCGATGCCCTGCCGGCGCCACTGAGGGATCATGGCGTCAATGGCAGGCTGGTGGAACGGCCCTTCCGCAGTGATGCCCCTCACCCGGGGCAAACGACCGACAACCGGAAAGACGCGGTTTGAAAAGGTCCGAACCTAGTCCGCTAATGTAGTCAGGGAAAGCCCGTACGGCTTGCAGGAAACTACGATTTTTTTGCAAAAAAGTACGTTCAACCCTGTTTGGATGATGTTTGTCATCTCAACGCAACGCCGACGGGGTAATGCCCCGATACTTTTTCATGGCGTTGGTCAGCGCGCCCTGGCTGGAGAACCCGGTTCTCAGGCTGATCTCAGCCAGTGAAAGTCGCGGCTCCCCAAGCAGCTCGGTAGCACGTTCGAGCCTAGCGTGAATGATGTATTGATGCGGGCTCATGCCAGTCATCTCACGGAAGGTCTCGTGGAAACGGCTCACGCTCAGGCACGCTTCACCGGCCAGGTCCCGGATAGTGATCTTGCGGTGCAGGTTCTGGCGCACGAAACGGCGGATGGCTGACGTATCCAGGGTCTGCCGTTTGCGACGCGGCTGGTTACCGTTACCCAGGCGCTGCGACAGGCAGTGGATGATGCCGGACGCAAAATGCTCATGCATGGAACGGTTGTCGGGTGCCAGGTTGAGTTCCGACGCGCACAGGTGGATCAGGCTCTGTAGCCGGTTATCCATGTCCAGGTGGAAGGGGCGGTCAAACAGCGGCGCCAGACGGTCGTAATCCGCATGACGGGGATTGGAAAGGGCTGGCACGTGAGGGTCGAGATCGATCACGAGGACGTGATTGTCATCGTTGCCGTAATAATCATGGGTGGTTTCTGTCGGCACCAGGCAGGCACGCCGGCTGTCCAGATCGACGCCCCAACCCTGCCCCGCCAGGCCGGATGCCCCTTGCAGGCCAATCACCACCTGATGGTGCTCGTGCTCGTGCTGACAGGCATTTTCTGGGAGCTTCAGAACTCGCGCGCTCAACATAACCGGGGCCGGACCGTCGGAAAGATTGTCGCCCATTTAAACACATCTGCAAACGCGAATCACCTGCGCCACGCGCTCACGCCGCGAACTCGACACCCGCCTCGCTGCCGCTGCACCAACGTACCCGGGCGGTACGATCGCCGATGCGCGGATGGCGCAGCCGCACTTCGCCGCCGGCCGCTACCGAGCCGTTGCCACTGTAGTACAAGCGTGCTCCGGACTCCGACATGTCGACCAGCGTGCAGACTTCCCCCACATCCGGCATATCGGCCACCGACAGGGATTCCGGTACCGTCAGGCGCAGGTGGCGTCGTTCATGGTAGATCGGGGTCTCCGCCGCCAGAGCCCGCTCCAGGTTATGCCGGTTGTGAATCGGCACCCCCATCTCCAGACGCTCCACGGCGGCCACATGGAGCTTCTCGGTGATCGCCGGCGCCAGGCCCTGCGATTCACGCTGGACCGCACCGATCGGCCGATGATAATCCCCCATCAGCCGGTAAAGCGCACTGACACTGTCGCCTATTGGCGCCGCGATGCGATCGTCCGGATCGGTGGAAAAAATGCCTCCCAGCTGCCATTCCAGCCCATGCTGGTTGGCCTGGCCGATCATGAACTGCAACGCCAGCTCCGACAGACCGCACTCCGTGACGACGCCACCGACATCACCGTGCATACCCGGTAGCCAGACCTGGAGCGTATGATGCGACAGGGTTGCCGCCTGATGCGACGTTTCCGCGCTGGAGTGGGTCCAGAGGTCCGGCCGGAACGGCGTGCGACATTCGTCAATCGCCATGGCCTGAACGGCATAGGATACGGAATCTGACAGATGGGTATCGTGGAACCCGATCCGGTCTTTTGACCATCGCCTCAAACCGGGCACCGGCAGCCCGTTCGCACCAACGGTGTCGAACACTCCCAGGAAGCGGACCGGGATTCGACGGCTCGACTGCCTCAACTCCTCCACCAGCGCGGCCCGCGGTAGCCGGCTCCGTTCGGCCCCGGACTCCGCGCGGTACCAGCGGTAGGCGTCCGGCAGATGATGCAACTCCGACTTGCCGATCAGTCCCATCACATGAATAAAGTCCGCCAGTCGACGCACGCAATGGGCACCGCGGCTGAACCCGAGCAGGTAAATATCGTCGCTGGGGGCCCAGTTATTGGCGATAAAGCGGTAGGCCTGCAGCAGACTGGCGGTCATACCGTTGCCGAAAAGGCCGGCCAGCCATCGATCGAGACGGCCGCCATTCCCCAGGCCATCGTCGTAGTAGACCACCTGGTCACGCCGGCCGGAGTGGGCCTTGAGGCCACGCACACACTTGAGCACATTGGACGATGCGGGCTGCGCGGGCTTGCCACCCACCTGATTCCAGGTGCCATCGCAGCAAACGACTATCGCTTTGGACATGATCCTTTCCCTCCATGCTTCGCGGCTCGAGGGCCGGAGTCATCGACTGCATACAGGGACGAAAGGGACGGCTGGCTCCGTATCGTTCACCATCCGATGAGACGCGCACTGGGCTGGCGCGAAAGACGGCTGATTATTATTTGCTCACACGCTGAAAGCGTAGCAGACATTCAGGTCGTGGGCATTGAAAGCGACGATGGCAGGCGGTGAAGGCCGTTCAGTCAGCGGAGTCGCCCAGGATACGCGTCAGGGCAGCGCCGAGCGACGCGCTGACGCACTCGACGGTCTGGGCCGCATCGAGAACGTGATAGCGCGCCGGCCATTGTTCTGCCCGCGCCAGGTAGGTCCGGCGAATGCGCTCGAAAAAGTCCACCGTTTCCTGTTCGAAGCGATCCAGCTCGCCCCGCTTGCGGGCCCGCGCCATCCCCACTTCCACCGGAGCATCCAGCAGGACCACGTGATCCGGCCGCATCGCGCCCTGGACCAGGTTCTCGAGCTGCTCGATGGCCTGTATCGACAGCCCGCGACCGCCGCCCTGATACGCGTATGTCGCGTCCGTAAAGCGGTCGCACAGCACCCAGCGCCCGGCGGCGAGGTGAGGACGGATCAACTGGTTCAGATGCTGCGCACGAGCGGCGAACACCAGCAGCAGTTCGGTCAGGTCATCCATACGCTCATCGCGCGGCGCCAGCAGGACCTCGCGGATGGTTTCCGCCAGCGGCGTACCGCCAGGTTCGCGGGTGACCACAACGTCTACCTGACGCTGCTTCAGCCACTCCTCGGCAAAGCGGAGCTGAGTCGACTTGCCAACCCCTTCGGTACCTTCAAAGGTAATGAAACGACCGCGACTCATTCCTGCTCCGCCTCGCTGGATGGCGGCGATGAGCGATAGTCATCACGCCGCTGGAGTTGGTACTGACGGACCGCATTCTGGTGTTCCCGGAAGGTTCGCGAGAACACGTGCGAGCCATCGCCCCGGGCCACAAAATACAGGGTATCACCCTCTTCCGGGTGCAGGGCGGCATGAATCGCCTCCCGGCCCGGCAGGGCGATGGGCGTGGGCGGCAGGCCGGCAATCCGGTAGGTGTTGTAGGGCGTCGTGGTACGCAGGTTCCGGCGGGTGATGTTGCCGTCGTAGTCATCCCCCATACCGTAGATCACCGTGGGGTCGGTCTGCAGGCGCATGCCCTTCTCCAGCCGGCGCACGAAAACACCGGCAATCTGGCCGCGTTCCCGGGGCACGCCGGTTTCCTTCTCGACGATGGAGGCCATGATCAGCGCCTCATAGGCAGACTCGTACGGCAGATCGTCGGCGCGACCGGCCCATTCTTCATCGAGAATGGACTGCATCCGATCGTAGGCGCGCCGCAGGATATCCAGATCGGACTCATGCCCGGTGAACACATAGGTATCCGGAAAGAAACGCCCCTCGGGATGCTGGTCCGGATGCCCCAGCCTGGCCATCACGTCTTCATCCGAAAGGCCGGTCAGCTCGCGGGTCAGATGGCCGTGCGCCGCCAGCGCTTTGCGAAGGTCGCGGAAGCGCCAGCCCTCGATGAACTGCACCTGCCAGGTCTTGGTGTCGCCACTCACCATTTTGTCGACCATGGTCAGCGCGGTATCGCCACCGGTGAACTCGTAGGTTCCCGCCTGGACCAGATTCCGATCCCGATGCAAGCGCCCCCAGAGACGCAACCACAGGGAATCGTCGAGCAGCCCTCGCTGCTCAAGCTGGCGCGCCACGCCACTGAAGCTGCTGCCGGGAGCAACTTCAAACAGCACCGGCTGGGCCAGGGTCACCGGTTTTTCCAGGGTCTTGAAACCCTGCCAGAGCCAGATGCCCGCAGCGCCGATAACCAGTACCAGCAACAACAGGCCAGAGAGAAAGACACGTTTCAACAAGATCAGGATCCAACTGCATCCGCCAGAAAGGATCGGATTGTGGCAAGGCGCTCCGTGATAGGCAACCGCTGCTCGCTGATCCGTTCGATTGCGACGCCACCGACGACACTGTTGGTCAGCAAGAGGCCGGCAAACTCCGGGCGGGTCATATCGGCGTCCGTGACCGCCCGCTCCTCCAACGACAAGCCCAGGTCCGGCAACGCCTCCAGCAAAGCCTCCCGGGCGACACCGGCTACTGCCAGCTCTCCGGCAGGGGGCGTGATGCAAACCGTTCCAACCAGCGCGATCAGGTTGGTCCGGGAGCCTTCGACAAGGGCGCCATCCACGTCGGTCATGAGCGTTTCCCAAGCCCAGTCCGGCATGGCGCGGCTGGCCATCACCTGCGGCAGGCGGTTGAGGTGCTTGATACCCGCCAGCAAGGGATCGATAACCAAGGGATGCGACCAGATGTCGACGGCCACCGGCGCCTCAGGCACCGCTGGCACGGGGCTGTGAGAGATGATAAGGCAAGGGTGCGCCGGCTCCGGCGGGCGATAGCCGCGGCCGCCAACGCCCCGGGTCAGCAACAGCTTGAGGACCCAGGGTGCGGGCCCGGCGTATCGCTCGACGGCGCGCTCCAGGGCATCGGCCAGTTCGGCATGGGACACCGAAATACCGAGCCGGGCCGCATCGCGCTGCATGCGACGCAGGTGGCGTTCGCCAAGCGAGGCGACGTGACCGTTGATCCGGATGGTCTCAAACAGTCCGTCGCCGTAGGCCAACCCCCGATCCAGGGGAGGCACACCGTCGGCGTCGGCCCAGAGACACTCAAGCACGGTGTGATCAGCCGTCGTGGCGACGGAAAATCAACGTGCCGTTGGTGCCTCCAAAACCGAAGGAATTGGACAGCGCGGCGGAGATGCTCGCTTCGCGGGCTTTGTGCGCGACGAAGTCCAGGTCACAACCCTCATCCGGGTTATCCAGGTTGATGGTCGGCGGTAACACGCCATCGCGCAGCGCCAGCAGCGAGAAAATCGCTTCCACAGCCCCCGCCGCACCCAGTAGGTGGCCGGTCATGGACTTGGTGCTGGACATCGCCAGCTTCCGGGCGTGATCACCGAACACGGCCTTGACCGCATCCACTTCCGCCACATCGCCCACCGACGTGGAGGTTCCGTGGGCGTTGATGTAGCCAATCTCGGACACGTCAATTCCGGCATCCCGGATAGCGTTGCTCATGGCGCGCTGGGCGCCCTCACCCGACGGCGCCGTAATATGGTGGGCGTCATCGCTCATGCCGAAGCCGATCACCTCGCCGTAGATGGTCGCACCGCGACGCTTGGCGTGTTCCAGCTCCTCAAGAACCAGCACCCCGGAGCCGTCGCTGAGGACGAAACCATCGCGGTCCTTGTCCCACGGCCGGCTGGCCTTTTCCGGCTCGTCGTTACGCGTGGACAAGGCCCGCGCCGAGCCGAAGGCGGCAATACCGGTGGGCGTGGTCGCCATCTCCGACCCGCCCGCCAGCATCACGTCCGCGTCGCCGTACTGGATCGTGCGCGCGGCGTAGCCGATGTTATGGGTGCCGGTGGTACAGGCTGTGGTGATGGCAATATTCGGGCCCTTGAAGCCAAAACGGATAGCGACATTGCCCGCCACCATGTTGATGACCGAGGCCGGCACGAAGAAAGGCGACACCTTGCGGGGCCCCTTGTCTTCCAGAATCAGAACGTTCTTCTCAATGTATTCCAGGCCTCCGATGCCGGAGCCAATCGCAATTCCGACCCGATCCGGATCGGCCGCGTTCTCGACGTCCAGCCCGCTGTCCTGCACCGCCTGGGTGGCCGCTGCGATGCCGTAGTGGATGAAGGCATCCATCTTGCGGGCATCCTTCGGGCTCAGATAGGTTTCCAGGTCAAAATCCTTGACCGCTCCGCCAATCCGGGTGTTGAAGTCGGTTGCATCGAATCGCTCGATGGGGCCGATGCCGCTCTTGCCTTCGCGGATACCCGCCCAGGATGAAGCCACATCGCTGCCCAGCGGGGACACCATACCGAGACCGGTGACTACGACACGTCGTCCAGAAATCATTGATTCACCTATTGCTTTACGAATGCTGCCGTGGTGCGACCCTTGCCGCTACCGCTCAGCGCTTTCCTTGGGTAGTTATTATCCCGCCATCCCACCCCGCCACCAATCGGCGGAAGGTAGAATGCGTTATCGAGCCGCAACCCGCGGGTTTATCGCAAATACGGGTGACGCTTTTGTGACAGCCCGGCTGCACCGGGGAGGCACAACGAACAATTGGCACGAATCCCGGCGGATTCGCACCAATAAAAAAGCCGTCCTTAATAATCCGACTAAGGACGGCTTCTGCTTGGCTTTCAATACTGGCTGAGTATCAGGTGTGCGCGACGATGTAGTCGATCGCGTCCTGAACGCTGGTCAGCTTCTCGGCTTCCTCATCGGGAATCTCGGTCTCGAACTCTTCTTCGAGGGCCATTACCAGCTCAACAGTGTCCAGTGAATCCGCGCCCAGATCCTCTACGAAAGAAGAAGTGTTCTGAACTTCAGACTCCTTGACGCCCAGCTGTTCACAGACAATCTTCTTCACGCGCTCTTCGACTGTACTCATATTTTCCTCACTTAATTCGCAACCAAGCACTAATTTTGCGTGCAGTTTAGTGTAATCCCCACCCGCAAACAAGCAGGGTTTGAAGCTAAAGACTTGTCGTTCAACGAATTACCACAAGCCCCATTATCCCATGAACATGCCGCCGTTCACGTTAATGGATTCGCCGGTGATGTACGCCGACTGCTCGGAGGCCAGGAACCCGACCACCGCAGCGACCTCTTCCGGCTCGCCCAGACGACCCGCAGGAATGACATTCATCATAGCCTCCCGCTGACTGTCGTCCAGTTTCTTCGTCATATCGGTATCGATGAATCCGGGCGCCACACTGTTGACCGTGATACCACGGTTGGCCATCTCTTTCGCCAGGCTGCGGGTCATCCCCTCAACACCGGCTTTGGCCGCACAGTAATTGACCTGCCCTGGGTTACCCATACCGGCAACGACAGAACTGATGTTGATGATGCGACCCCAGCGGGCCTTGGCCATACCACGCAATACCGCCTTGCTGGTGCGGTAGATAGCGCTGAGGTTGGTGTTGATGACCGCATCCCAGTCATCATCCTTCATCCGCATCAACAGGTTATCGCGGGTAATCCCCGCGTTATTGACCAGGATCACCGGCGCGCCGGATTTCTCCGTGATGGCCTTGATCCCGTCGCTGATGCTGTCCGCGTCGGCAACGTTCATCACGATGCCGTAACCGCCCTTCTCCGCCAGCGCCTGGCTGATTGCCTCGGCGCCAGACTCGGAGGTCGCGGTGCCGACGACGGTAGCACCGCCGTCTGCGAGTTGTTTAGCAATTTCCCGGCCAATACCTCGACTGGCCCCGGTAACCAGGGCTACCTTGCCTTGCAGCGACATAACGTCGTTTCTCCTGAAAACTTAACCGTTTACGCCATCCAGCGCTTTTTGCAGCGTGTCCGGCGTTTCAATGCCAAACACGGACAGATTGCGATCGATTCGCTTGGCCAGCCCGGCCAGCACCTTGCCCGCACCGCACTCGATCGCCACCGACGCACCCTCTTCACTCAGATAGCGCACTGAATCGGTCCACAGGACCGGGGAGTACAGCTGCTGCAGCAGGTTTTCCTTCAGCGTATCGCTGGACTGTTCCGGCGCCGCATTGACATTCTGCACCACCGGGATGACAGCGTCGTTGAAATCCACCTCATCCAGCGTCTTAGCCAGCTCGTCGGCCGCCGGCTTCATAAGGGAGCAGTGGGATGGCACGCTGACCGGCAGCGGCAGGGCCCGTTTGGCCCCCTTTCCTTTACAGATGTCGATGGCGCGATCCACGGCCGAAGCGTTACCCGCAATGACCACCTGACCCGGTGCGTTGAAGTTGACGGCCGCGACCACTTCGCCCTCAGCGGCTTCCTCGCAGGCGGCGATGACAACGTCGTCTTCCAGCCCCAGCACCGCCGCCATGCGGCCCTCACCGGCTGGCACCGCACTCTGCATCAGTTCGCCGCGCAGACGCACCAGCTTGACCGCGTCGAAGAAATTCAGGCTTTCGGCAGCCACCAGGGCACTGTATTCGCCCAGACTGTGACCGGCTAAGAACTCCGGGCGCGGACCTCCGGCCACGAACCACTGCCGCCACAGCGCGATGCTTGCCGTGAGCAGCGCAGGCTGGGTAATCGCGGTGGAATTGAGGTCTTCCTCGGGACCGTTCTTGCAGATCGACCACAGGTCAAATCCGAGGACCTGGGAGGCTTCATCAAAGGTCTCGGCAATGATCGGCCAAGCCTCAGCGGCATCGCCAAGCATACCAACCGATTGTGAGCCCTGACCCGGGAAAAGAAATGCTGATTTCATGGCGCTCAGTCTACCCCTGTTTGGTGTTCTGTAAGATTAGCCAATGGTACAAGCCTTGCAGACACAAAACACGGGGTGTCAGATCATCCATTCGTCCAGTTGCTCATTGATGCGACGAGGCACTTCCAGCTTCACTTCGCGAAACGCCTGGCGAATGGCCGCGAGCATGGCCCGCTCATTGGCATTGCCGTGGCTCTTGATCACCACGCCCTGCAGCCCAAGCAGGCTGGCGCCGTTGTGGCGGGAAGGGTCGATGGTTTTCAGGAGGCGCGTCAGAGTGGGGCGCGCCAGCCAGCCGATGATGCGCCCGTAGAGCGTGCGGGTAAAGGTCTGATCCAGCAGCTCCATGAGCATGCTCGCCACACCCTCACCGGTCTTGAGGGCGATATTGCCGACAAAACCGTCGCACACCACCACATCGGCGACGTCGCGGAACAGGTCGCTGCCCTCCACGTAACCAATGTAATTGAGCGTCTCGCACTGGGCCAGCATATGCGACGCCAGGCGCACCTGCTCGTTCCCCTTGATCTCCTCCTCGCCCACATTCAACAGGGCCACGCGCGGCTCCTGCAGGTTGTTAACCGCCGCCGCCATGAGTGACCCCATGAGCGCGTACTGGTAGAGGTTCTCGGCGCTGGCATCGACATTCGCGCCCAGGTCCAGTACATGGCAGCGACCACGCAGGGACGGAATCAGCTTGACGATGGCTGGCCGCTCGATCCCCGGATACATGCGCAGCAGGGAGCGACCGAACGCCATCAGAGCGCCCGTATTACCGGCACTGACGCACCCCTGGGCTTCGCCATCGCGCACCAGTCGCAGGGCAACGGCCATGGAAGAATGCTGTTTGTGACGCAGGGCGTGGGAGGGGCGTTCGTTCATCCGGACCGTGTCAACGGCCTCGACAATCCGGATACGGGGATGGGGCTCAGACAGAAAAGCCTCAAGCTCACTCTGTTGTCCAACCAGAATGACGCTCAAGGCTTCGTTTTCGCGCACCGCATCAAGCGCTGCGGATACGGCAACGGCCGGCCCGCGATCACCGCTCATGGCATCGATGGCAATGGTGATGGAATTCACCGTTTACCCACTATGCAACATGCAATCAATGAATCAGGGGCCGCCGGCGCCGTCACGCCCGACGATTACTCGTCGCGCGCTTCAACCACCTGCTTCCCACGGTAGAAACCGTCGGGAGACACGTGGTGACGACGATGCACTTCACCTGTGGTGGAATCCACAGACAGGGCCGCAGTGCCCAGCGCATCGTGAGAACGACGCATGCCGCGCTTGGAGCGGGTCTTACGGTTCTGTTGTACAGCCATGGTATAAACTCCTGAGCTATTAAACTATCAATGCGTAAACAATCAATGCGCCGACACCGGACCTGCCCGGTGACCGACCTGTTCCGCGACGCACTGCGAATCAGTGATCGTCTTTTTTCTTGAGTTCCGCCAGAACGCTGAACGGATTCTCGCGCTGCTCCGGTTCGTCGGCCGGGTTTTCGTCAACCTGACCTTCAAGCGACTCGAGCGTTTCCGCTGCCGGGCACTGATCCCGCTCATGCAACGGATAGGGCGGCATTGCCAGCAACAGTTCGTCTTCGACCAACTGCCAGAGATCCGCCTCAAAGCTTTCAATCAGGAAAGGTTCAAGTTCACGCGGCAACTGACGCGCCTGTTCGTCACTGATCACCAATCCCAGCTTGAACGTGGAGTTGAGCGTGGTCTGCATGGGCGACATACAGCGCTGGCACTCCAGCACAACCGGTGCTTCCAGACGCCCTTCAACAACACGGCGCCGTTCCGCATCCATTCCAAACTGCAAATGCACTCGGACATCGCCTTCCACTTCCTGCAGCAAACCTGCAAAACGAGAGAGGCAACGCAACGCAATGACCCCTTCCAGATTCGCTTTCTGTTCAGCGAATTTGTTCGGGTCAACGATCCGGGGCAGCTCGGCATTCGACATAGGCGCGCAATTTTAGGGCCCAACCCCCGCCCTGTCAAAGGCTTCTGCCCGTTATTTCGGCAACTACCAGCCTTTCCACAACCGGATACAATCAAGGAATCAGGATTTCGGCCATTTCCCGAGTCAGGTATTCTGAGTCTCGCTTTAACCTTTCAACTCTGACGCCCCGGATCGCCATGCTCCCTAAACCACTGTTGCTCGCCTCATCCTCGCCTTATCGAAAAGCACTGCTGGAACGCCTGCGGCTGCCGTTCACGTGCGCCTCCCCGGATATCGACGAAACACCGCAACCGGGAGAGCGCGGGGAAGAGCTGGCCCTGCGACTGGCCGAGGAAAAAGCGGCCGCCCTCGCCGAGCGCCATCCCGGACACCTGATTATCGGTTCGGACCAGGTGGCGGAACTGGCCGACGGAACGCTGCTGGCCAAACCCGGCAGCCATGAGACCGCCTGCCGACAACTGGCGGCCTGCAGCGGCCAGTCGGTCCTGTTCCTGACAGGGCTGGCGCTGACCGATGCCGATTCCGGCAACACCTGGAGCCTGGTGGAACCGTTCCGCGTCCACTTCCGCGACCTGAGCGAGGAGCAGATCGACCAGTACCTCAACGTGGAGCAGCCCTACGACTGCGCCGGCAGCTTTCGAATGGAGGGACTGGGCATCGCCCTGTTTCGCAGTTTCGAGGGGCGCGACCCCAACAGCCTGATTGGCCTGCCACTGATCGCGCTTATTGACCTGCTGGCCGAACAGGGCATCGAACCGATTGCCGCGGCCTATCGCAACTCCAGACGGGACTGAACCAGCGTGTCGGCCAGACCACTGCCAACCGACACACCCAGCTCCTCGATCAACTGCTTGAAGGGAGACGGCCGGCGACTGTAATCGATCAGTTCTTCGGCACCCACGATATCGCGGGCCACGTAGCTGGCACTGCCAAGGCCGTCGACCAGCCCCAGATCCTGCGCCTGCTCACCGGTCCACACCAGGCCGCTGAACAGCTCGTCGCTTTCCTTCAGGCGATCGCCACGCCCTTCGCGCACTTGCTCGATGAACTGCTGATGCGTGGTTTCCAGGACGTTTTGCCAGAAATCGACTTCGCCCGGCTTCTCGGGTGAAAACGGATCCAGGAAAGCCTTGTTCTCGCCGGCCGTATAGAGCCGGCGCTCGACCCCCACCTTGTCCATGAGCCCAGTGAATCCGAACCCGCCGGCCACGACGCCAATCGATCCCACCAGACTGGCTTTATCGGCATAGATCTCGTCCGCGGCCACGGCGATGTAATAGGCGCCGGACGCCCCGATATCGGAGATCACCGCGTAGACCTTCTTGTCCGGGTGCTCCGCCTTGAGACGCTCAATCTCGTCGTTGACGTAACCCGCCTGCACCGGACTGCCCCCCGGACTGTTGATGCGCAACACCACCGCCCGGGCATCCGGGGCCTCGAACGCATCCCGCAGCGCTCCCACGATATTGTCGGCACTGGCCTCTTCATCGGCGGCGATGGGGCCGTTGATCTCTACCAGAGCGGTATGAGGCCCCGCGGAGGCATCCAGCCCCTCACTCACCGGCCCGCGCAACATGAACAGCAGCGCAAAAAGGTAGATAAAGGTGAGCGCCTTGAAGAAGATCCCCCAACGCCGACTCTTACGCTGCTCCGACTGCAGCGACATGACCAGCTTCTCGATCAGCTTCCAGTCCCGACCTTTGTCCGTGCTCTTGCTTGATGCATCCGCTGTGTTTTGCTCGGAATCCCATCCCGACCGTTTATCACCATCCCAATCAGACATGCTCGCTTCCTTACTGCGTTATCGTTAGACCGTTCGTATCAATCGCCCGCTGGACCCGGGACGCCTCACGCCGATGTGTCGAGCTCGAGAGCCCGCCGCAACCCCGGCACATCCTCGACAATCGCCTGCGGCGCATAGAGCTCGAGACGGTCGCGCTTATGAACACCCCACTCCACGCCAATGGCCGGCATCCCGATTCGCTGGGCCATCTCCATGTCGTAAACCGTATCCCCGATCATCACGGCCTCATCGGGCGCGATATCAAAGTGCGCCAGGATCTCATGCAACATCGCCGGATCCGGCTTGGAGCGGGTCTCGTCGGCGCAACGGGTGATAGCGAAGTGCGGCCCCAACCCACTCGACGCAAGCGCCCGCGTCATCCCGCGGCGACTTTTCCCGGTCGCCACCGCCAACTGGGCACGGCCGGTTTTCAGGTCCACCAACAATTCACCGATCCCGGGAAAAATATTCTGCGGCGCGGTTTTCTTGGTAAAGAAGTGCCTGGCGTAGCCCTCCCGCATCGCCTGCACCTCCGCTTCACTCATACCGGGATACAGCGTCTGCAGCGCCTCCACGATGCCCAGACCAATGATATCGCGATAGGCATCCATCTCGCGGGCCGGGAATCCCAGCTCGGTTGCCGCCTGATGCAGACTGCCGGCGATATGATCGACGGAATCGATGAGGGTGCCGTCCCAGTCAAAAATAACGACTTTCGGGGTCACGAATACTCCTTCTCTTTGCACAATCTGATTCTGGTCTGCCGCCTGGCTACTCCGGACCTGCCGCCTGGGCGGCTCGCCGGGCTTTCAACCGCTCCAGCAGCTGCTCGAAGACCAGTTCGTAGGCCGCCTCGAACCTTGCCGTTTCGCCGTTCGGCAGCGTCAGCTCGAGCGCAAAGGCATGGAGCATCAACCGCTGACCACCCTGACTTCGAAATGCCTTGAGACTGACATCATCCATATACTTGTCGTCACCCGCTATCGGATGACCGGCAAAAGCCGAGTGCACACGGATCTGGTGGGTGCGACCGGTGACCGGAAACGCCTGGACCAGGCTGTAGCCGTCGAACAACTCCAGCACACGGTAGCGGGTCAGCGCCGTTTTGCCGGCGTCCGACACCCGCACCATCCGCTCCCCCGAACGCAACTCGAATCGCTCCAGCGGGACATCCACCTCGGTGCGCCCTGCGGGCCAATGCCCCGCCACCAACGCGTGATAATGCTTGGTGACGCGTTTGGCGCGGATCTCGTCCTGCAGATGCCGCAACGCCGATCGCTTCTTGGCCACCATAATCAAACCGGAGGTATCGCGATCGAGCCGGTGCACCAGCTCGAGAAAGCGCGCCTCCGGCCGCGCCGCCCTGAGCGCCTCGATCAGACCGAAACTCAGGCCGCTGCCGCCGTGCACGGCCATCCCCTGGGGCTTGTTGACGACCAGGAGATCGTCGCTTTCGAACAGGATCGCCGCCTCCACCAGCTTGCGAACGCGGGCACCCGGCACCGGCGCCGGCGGCTTCTCCTGGCTGACCACTGGCGGGATACGCACCTGGTCGCCAGCCGTCAGGCGCGTGTCCGGCTTGGCGCGCTTTTTGTTGATGCGCACTTCGCCCTTACGCACGATCCGATAGACGACGCTCTTGGGCACCCCCTTAAGCTGGGTCAGCAGGAAGTTGTCCAGCCGCTGCCCGGCACCATCCTCATCGATGGACACCCAACGCACGCTGGTCTTGACGGGCTCGGCCGCCTTCGGCGACGCGGACTGTGGCCGGGCGGCGGGCTTGGCCGCTTCGCGCCGGGCACGCCTATCCGTCCCGGCGGACGGACTGGCTTTGCGGTTGACGGGACGCGAGCGGCCGGGACGGTTTCTTGCGGGTTTCTGCCTGGGCATAGTGAGGTGGCATTCCGGAGGTTCTGTGCAGGATTGACGGCCCGAAACATTGCTGTTATGTTCCGGCCTGCTTTTATGCTCTAATCGACCTCATACAGTAAGGTAATCGATCCAAGCGAGCCGGAAGTATACCGACACGAGTCAAGACTTTGAATGCTGGCGGCCCGAGACAGACTAGGCCGTCGCGCAGAGAGCAGAAGGCACCGCCTCGACGCCTGTTGATCCATGGGGATCCGGGGTTTGAAGGTGGACATGTTCAATCCGCACGGAAAACCGGCGGGTGACATCGCGAAGAATCATTTGAATCACGCCGGCCCGGGCCGTCCAGCTTATGAATATGACGTGAGACCTTGGAGCCGGTGTGAACTTGAACTGGATAGTATGTTTCAACCGACACTGAATCGTTACGGTTTTTCCCCGCAAACGCAGGAGCAACAAGCCGTGAGTGTTCTCAGACCCCTGGAGCGGCTTGCCGCCCACGTCTGACTGTGTCCGGCTGTTGTCATTCAGCCACCGCTATCCTGCCTCGCCGATGAGCGCCGATTCGGCCGGTTTCCGTCGTAACCGACAGGAAACTCGTTCTTCATGAAAAGAATGCTGATCAATGCAACTCACCCCGAGGAGTTGCGTGTTGCTTTGGTAGACGGACAACGTCTCTTCGATCTCGACATCGAAGCGAGCAACCGGGAACAGAAGAAATCCAACATCTACAAGGGCAAGATCACCCGTATCGAGCCCAGCCTTGAAGCCGCCTTCGTCGACTTTGGCGCCGAGCGTCACGGCTTCCTCCCTCTCAAGGAAATCTCCAAGGAATACTTCAGCAAGTCCCCCAAGGACATTGACGGCAAGATCAACATCAAGGACGTCCTGAAAGAAGGCCAGGAAGTCATTGTTCAGGTCGACAAGGAAGAGCGCGGCAACAAGGGCGCGGCCCTGACCACGTTCATTTCCCTGGCCGGCCGTTACCTGGTGCTGATGCCCAACAACGCTCGCGCCGGCGGCATTTCCCGCCGCATCGAGGGCGAGGAGCGCGCCCAGCTCAAGGAAGCCATGAACGGCGTTGAAGTGCCCCGCAACATGGGTGTGATCGTGCGCACCGCGGGCATCGGCCGCAGCTCCGAAGAGCTGCAGTGGGACCTCAACTACCTGACCCAGATCTGGCAGGCCATTACCGACGCGTCCGCCAGCCGTCAGGCCCCGTTCCTGATCCATCAGGAAAGCAACGTTATTATTCGCGCCGTACGCGACTACTTGCGCCAGGACATTGGCGAAGTACTGATCGACTCCGAAGTGGTGCACGAAGATGTCCTGAGCTTTGTCCAGGCGGTCATGCCCTCCTTCGAGAACAAGATCAAGCTGTACAAGGACGAAATCCCGCTGTTCAGCCGATACCAGATCGAAGGCCAGATCGAGACCGCGTTCCAGCGCGAAGTGAAGCTGCCGTCCGGTGGCTCCATCGTGATCGACCCGACCGAGGCCCTGGTGTCTATCGACATCAACTCGTCGCGGGCCACCAAAGGTCACGACATCGAAGAAACCGCGCTGCAAACCAACCTGGAAGCGGCCGAGGAAGTCGCCCGCCAGCTGCGCCTGCGTGATATCGGTGGCCTGATCGTGATCGATTTCATCGACATGACTCCGGCCAAACACCAGCGCGAAGTCGAACAGAAAGTCCGCGAAGCGCTGGAACTGGACCGCGCCCGCGTCCAGGTGGGCAAGATCTCCCGCTTCGGCCTGCTGGAAATGTCCCGTCAACGCCTGCGTCCTTCCCTGGGCGAGACTCGCAGTGAAGTCTGCCCGCGCTGTGACGGCCAGGGCACCATCCGCGGGATCGAGTCGCTGGCGCTGAGCATCATGCGCCTGATCTACGAGGAGTCCTCCAAGGACAAGACCGGCGAGGTCCGCGCCATTGTGCCGGTGTCCGTGGCGACCTTCCTGCTCAACGAGAAGCGCAAGCAGCTCGCTGACATCGAGGCCCGCCAGGAAGTGACGGTGCTGGTGGTTCCGAACCCCCACATCGACACGCCGCACTTTGAAATCCTGCGTGTCCGCGAGGACGAAGTCAGCGCCGTCGAACGCGGCTCAAGCTACGAGCTGGCCCAGGACTTCAAGGAAGAGGAAACCGTCGAGACGCGCGTCGCCCGCGAACAGCCGCCCCGTGAAGAGGCCGCCGTCAAAGGCATTCGCCCGGTCGCTCCGGCCCCTCGCGCCGCTGAACAGCCGCAGCCCCAGGAGCAGCAGGAAGAGGGCCTGTTCAAGCGCCTGTCCCGCAAGCTCTCGGCATTCTTCAGCGAAGAGCCGGCACAGAGTGAATCCGGCAGCGACAAGAACCATCAGGACCGTCGCAACCAGTCCCAGCGTCGCGACACCGGCGGTGGTCGTCAGGATCGTCGCAAGTCCCGCGTTGCCCGTGACGACAACCGTAGCGGCAGCGGCAACCAGAATCGCCGTCAGGGTGAAAACAATCGTCGGCAGTCACCGGACGAAGGCGGCGGCAAGCGCCGCAGTCGCGGCCGTCGCAGCGGCGACCAGCCGGATCAGTCCGACCAGCAGGGGCAGAACAAGGGCCAGCAACAGCAGAAGTCCCAGGACGGCAACAAGGGCGGCGATCGCAAGCGCAAGGATAACCGCCAGTCCGACAAGCGGGGCCAGAAGGACAACAAGCCCAAACCGGATCAGGCCAAGTCCGATCAGAACAAGACGGATCAGGCTAAGCCCGACCCGCAGAGCAAGGAACAGGGCCGCAGCAGCCAACAGAGTGAGAAGCAGGCCCAGTCAAACCGCGAAGAGAGCAAACCGCGCGGTGACGACAGCAAGCCTCGCAGCGATGACAACAAGCGTCGCCGGCCACGCCGCCCGCGTAATCGCGACGGCTCGCCGGTAGAGCAGCCCACGCGTCAGAGCGAGGAGCGCAAGGCCAACAAGCCACAGCCGGGCGACAGCAAACCGGCTGAGAAACCGGCGCCCGCTCCGGCAGAAGCGGCCAAAACCGACGATAAGCCGCAGGCCGAGGCGAAGCCCAAGCCGGAACCGGCCAAGGATCAGCCCCGCGAGCCGGTGGCGACCGAGGGCAACCAGACCAAAGATGCCAAGGCTCAGGAGCCGGCGGCAGCCAACAAGGCAGACGACAAACAACCGGCCCCGGAGCAGGCAGAAACATCCGCCAGCCAGCCGAATAAGCCGGCACCGGAGAAGGCCGCCGCAAACGGCAAGCCGGAAGGCTCATCAGGCGACAAACCGGAAGTCGCTGCCAAGCCCGCGGCCGAGGAAACCGGCAAGCCGGCAAACCAGCAGCCTTCCGAGCCACAGGCAACGCCAACCAAACCGGAACCCAAGCCGGCCGATCAGGTGGCGGACAAGGCCGAGACAAAGGCCGAAAAACCGGCGCAGGAACGCCCTGCCCCGAAAACTGAGCCCAAGCCACCGCAGGCCGCGGAAACGGCCAAGGGCGATGCCGACGCGGGCAATCGTTCTGAGAAAGTAGCCGGGGAGCCGAAACCGGAGAAGGCGGCTGAGGAAAAACCGGTTGCCACCAAACCAGGCGATACACCCGATAAAGCCGACACCGGCGACAGCGCCAAGCCAGCGGCGACCGAAGCGGCCCAACCGGCTCCCAAGCCGGAGAAGCCGACGCAAGCAGCCACTGGACAGGATGCCGACAAGGATCAGGCGAAGGGATCGGAAAACAAAGAGGCCGCTCCGGCGGTAACGGCTTCCGGTCGCGCCTACAACGATCCGCGTGAAGTCCGCAAGCGTCAGCGGGCAGCCGAGGCGGCGGCCAAGCAGGGTACGGCTACCGACAAATCACCGGCCCGCGAAACCTCAACCTCTGAGGAAAAGGGCTCGTCCGACAGCTGAAGGACGCCCTGAAGGCCACCGGAGGCCAACACGCCTCCGGCCCCGCCCGCTCTCGAACGGGCCCCGAATCTTCGGGGCCCGTTTTTATTGTCACTTGATTACCACGATGCGACGACATACTGTGTGCCGCATATTAAGCCGCTATACTCTGTAGCGTCCGATCAGGAGTGAACCCCCATGCTGTCTCCCCAAGAAATCGAAGCGGTCGAAGACATCCTGTTTGCCGAACCCTGGGCCGACGACGCCCTGGACTTCTTCGGCCTGCACGGCGTCGTCAGCGCCAGTGTCGTCGGCCCCAACGAGCTGGACGCGAAAGCCATGTTCCTGATCGCCACGGGACTCGACGAACTGCCCGCCGCCGGTGTACCGGATGCCTTCCGCCAGGCTGTGGGCAAGCTGGGCGACACCATGGCGGCATCGCTGGATATGGGAGAGACGCTGGAGCTGCCGGAGCCCGAGGACGGAGACCCCATGAACGCGCTGGAAAACTGGTGCGCCGGGTTCGTCGACACCTTTCTGCAACACGAAGACGAGTGGCTGAGTATTAACGAAAAGGAAGCGGCGGATCTGCTGGTACCGATGCTGGCGCTGTCCGGCCTGTTCGAAGACGAGGACTTCGAAAAGGTGCGCAACAGCGACAAGCTCAGCCAGGAAATGGCCGATGCCATCCCCGACTCACTGACCGATCTTTACCTGCTGTTCCACGCGCCGGAGAAGTAATCCGGAAGGCGCTGCCAGACTGGCTCAAGGTCGTCTGGCAGCACACCCGGCAATCGACCCAGTTCGCACCAGGCCGCGCCGGGAAAATGAAAGTCGCTGCCCTGCGACGCCAGGTAACCCTCCCGCCGGCACAGCTCCACGAGAAAGCCCAGATCCCCGCTGGACTGCCCCGACGTCAGCACTTCCATTCCATGACCGCCAGCGGCGCGAAAATCGCTCATCAGGGCCCGCAAACGCGTGGCCGTCATCTTGTACTTGCGCGGATGCGCCACCACGGCAACGCCGCCGGCATCGATGATCCACTGAACCACCGTCTCCAGTGACGGCCAGCAGGCTTTAACGTCGCCGGGTTTACCCGCGCCCAGATAGCGCTTGAACGCCTGTCCGCTGTCCCGGACGACATCCTCCTCCACCAGCACCCGGGCAAAATGCGGGCGCCCGGGTACGTCACCACCGGCCTGCGCAGTCGCCTTGTCGAGCAGATCGTCGACCCGCAGCCTGGTCAGCCGCTCAGCAATCATCCGGGCTCGACGCCAGCGGTTTTCCGCCTGACCAGCCAGGGCTTCGCGCCAGCGCGGGTGATTGTCGTCGAACCCCAGGCCCACCACATGAATCGTTTGTGACCGCCACTGGCACGACAGCTCAATGCCGGGTACCAGGCAAATGCCCGCGTCGTTGGCCGCCTTTGCCGCTTCCGGCAGGCCCGCGGTGGTATCGTGGTCGGTCAAGGCCAGGTGGGTAACCCCCCGTTCCGCAGCCCGTGCCACCAACTCGGTCGGCGACAGGACGCCATCGGACGCGGTACTGTGGCAATGCAGATCGATACGGCCGGAGTGTGTTGCAGATATGGTCATATGAGGCCGAAATGTTTAATGTACGGCACAGGATACGCGCATGCTCCAAACGGAGCCAGCCAACAGCGCCAACCACGAGGATGAAAGCATGTACTACGCCATTATCAGCCAGGATGTCGACAACAGCGGCCCGCTGCGCAAACAGGCCCGCCCCGCCCATATCGAGCGCCTGCAGGCCCTGAAGGAGGAAGGCCGCCTGCTGCTGGCCGGTCCCTACCCGGCCATTGACTCTCCCGAACCGGGCGATGCGGGGTTTACCGGCAGCCTCGTGGTCGCCGAGTTCGAGTCGCTGGAACAGGCGCAAGCCTGGGCCGATGCCGACCCTTATGTTGAAGCCGGCGTCTACGCCAGTGTCATGGTCAAGCCTTTCAAACCGGTGCTGCCGTAGGATCCATTGACAGATCGTAATAACCAGACGCTTGATCGCGTTGGGATCTATGACAGAATTCCCGGTTTGAACGGCCTCTTAAAAGTCGCCTTACACGGCGTTGTGGGACTTACCCTTGCCCGCCCCACCGGCAGAATAATAAAGGTCGCACTCCAGGCCTTACCAATGCCCCGGGACGCCCCAGGATTCAGAAAACAAGCAGGAATGATTCATTGTGATTCATAAGCCATTCACATTGACGAAACTCGTCGCAGCCGTCGTACTGACGCTGGTATCCGTTACCGCCCTTGCCCAGACCCGTTACGTCGACGACGAACTCTTGATCATGCTGCGCAGCGGCGAAGGCAACCAGTTCCGCATTGTCGACAGCCTGCCCTCCGGCACGCGCCTGAATGTCATTGAGGAAGGTGACTCGGGATACAGTCACGTCCGCACCCAGGATGGCCAGGAAGGCTGGGTGCTGACGCGCTATCTGTCGCCCCAGCCCATCGCCCGCGACCGCCTTGCAGCGGCCCAGAGGAAGCTGGAACAGACGGAATCGGATCTCAAGGAGGCCCGGAGCCAGCTGCAGTCCCTGCAGTCGGAGCGCAATGAGCTGGCGACCTCGGAAGAATCATTGCAATCCCGCGCCGGCAAACTCAGCGCCGAACTGGATCGCATCAAGGAAGTCTCTTCCAACGCCCTCACCCTGGACCGCCGCAATCGCGAACTGCAGGAAAGCAATCAACAGCTCAAGAAGGAAGTCGAGGTGTTGACCGCCGAAAACGAGCGCCTTGAGGCCAAAAAGGAAACGGATTTCATGATGCTGGGCGCCCTGCTGGTCGGCGCCGGCGTACTGATCGCCATTGTCGTGCCCTGGCTCAAGCCGACCCGCAAAACCGACAACTGGGCCTGATACCCGATGTCGGTGGGGTGGCGTCCGCAGCGCCGCCCCTCTCCTCTCTTACCCTTCCTTAGATACCAAGCGCCCCATATCTTGTGGAAAAAGATACGGCAACCCACTAAATATTTGACTTGAAGCCTTTCTTATTGCCGATCGTTCTTTGACGTCCCGGCTTAGGCAACTTATAACAGTAAAAACACAAGCCGAGAGGTAACAGCATGGCCAATACGATGCGTGACTATTCGGAGAAACGGGACTTTCACCGGATGCGGGTCAACACGCCGGTCGAGATCAGTGACTCGCAGGGGCGTCAACTGGAGGGTATCTGCAAGGATCTCAGCGGAACCGGCATGCAGCTCGCGGTTCAGGACGCCATGCCCGTCGGCACCCAGCTACAGACGCGACTGCCGTCGAGCAACGACCGCTTCCCGCCACTGGAAGCCACGGTCGAAGTGCTGCGCTGTGAACTGGATGAGTCCGGCGACGGTTACCTCGTCGGCGCGGCCATCCAGGAAATCAAACGCTAAGAATTAAAAGACAAGGAAAGGCGCAGCGGCGCCGGTCGCTGCCGCTGCGTCAGACAGGCGCCTGATCTCGACGTTACTGCGGTAAAGACAGGGCCTTCTCGGACACGATGATGCCGTTGTTGTCGGCATAGACATATTGTCCCGGTACGAAGGTGGTACCGTGGAACGTCACCGGCACGTTGAGGTCACCAATGCCGCGCTTTTCCGTCTTGCGCGGAATCGTCGCCAGGGCCTGCACGCCCAGCTGGGTTTCACCGATCACGTCCACGTCGCGAATGCAGCCGTAGATGATGATGCCGGCCCAACCATTACTCGCCGCCTTCTCGGCCAGCATGTCACCCAGCAGGGCAGCCCGCCTGGAACCACCGCCGTCGACGACCATCACTCGCCCTTCTCCCGGCGTCGCCACCTGTTCCTTCACCACGGAATTGTCTTCGAAGCACTTCACCGTCACGATTTCGCCGCCGAAGGCCTTGATGCCACCGTAGTTGTTGAAGCCGGGCTCCACTACGGTCACGTCCGGATATTCGTCACACAGATCGGGCGTTACGATAGTCACGTCGTTCTCCTCCATCTTTCTGGAACGTCTGGATGTCTGAAAGCGTTGCGTCTGAAAGGCTTGGCAGCCTGTTTTTGTTTTTCCAGGAGCCAGATACAGGAAAGCCGGTGCGTGGCACCGGCTTTCCTTTCAGGCTCAGTCCAGCTCTTCGTCGGCCAGGAAGAACCAGGTGTCGAGCACCGAGTCCGGGTTCAGGGACACGCTGTCGATGCCCTGATCCATCAGCCACTTGGCCAGGTCCGGGTGGTCCGAGGGTCCCTGACCACAGATACCGACGTACTTGTCGGCCCGCTTACAGGCCTGGATCGCATTGGACAGCAGTTTCTTGACCGCCTCGTTACGCTCGTCGAACAGGTGGGCAATGATGCCGGAGTCCCGGTCCAGCCCCAGGGTCAGCTGGGTCAGGTCGTTCGAGCCGATGGAGAAGCCGTCGAAATATTCGAGGAACTCGTCCGCCAGCAGCGCGTTGGCTGGCAGCTCGCACATCATGATCACGCGCAGGCCTTTGTCGCCGCGCTTGAGGCCGTTGGCGGCGAGCAGATCAACCACCTGACGGGCTTCGCCCAGGGTGCGCACGAACGGCACCATGATCTCCACGTTCTCGAAGCCCATTTCCTCACGCACCTTCTTGAGGGCACGGCACTCCAGCTCGAAACAGTCGCGGAAGGTCTCGGAAATGTAGCGGGACGCGCCGCGGAACCCGAGCATCGGGTTTTCCTCGTCCGGCTCGTAAAGGGTGCCGCCGATCAGGTTGGCGTATTCGTTCGACTTGAAGTCGGACAGGCGCACGATCACTTTCTTGTCGGCAAACGCCGCCGCCAGCGTGGAAATACCTTCGACCAACTTGTCGACGTAGAAATCCACCGGCGACGTGTAACCGGCAATCCGCTTCTCGACCGTCTGCTTGATGTCGCGCGGCAGGCCGTCAAAGTTCAGCAGCGCCTTCGGATGTACACCAATCATGCGGTTGATGATGAACTCCAGGCGCGCCAGACCCACCCCTTCATTTGGCAGGGACTGGAAGTCGAAAGCCCGGTCCGGATTGCCAACGTTCATCATGATCTTGAACGGAATGTCCGGCATGGACTCGACGGTGTTTTCGCGCAGTTCGAAATCGAGGCTGCCCTCGTACACCATACCGGTGTCACCTTCGGCGCAGGAGACCGTGACCTCCTGGCCTTCCTTGAGGACATCGGTGGCATCACCACAGCCCACAACCGCCGGGATGCCCAGTTCGCGGGCGATGATGGCGGCGTGACAGGTGCGGCCACCGCGGTCAGTGACGATTGCGGACGAACGCTTCATCACCGGCTCCCAGTCCGGGTCGGTCATGTCGGTCACCAGCACGTCGCCTGGCTGGACGCGATCCATTTCCTGGATGCTGGTCACCACCCGCACCGGACCTTTACCGATACGGTGGCCGATACTGCGGCCTTCCGCCAGAATCGTGCCCTGCTCTTTCAGCAGATAACGCTCCATGACGTTCGCCTGGGCGCGACTCTTGACGGTTTCGGGACGCGCCTGAACGATGAAGATACGGCCGTCATCACCGTCCTTGGCCCACTCGATGTCCATCGGGCGGCCGTAATGCTTCTCGATGATCACCGCCTGACGGGCCAGGTTCTCGACCTCTTCGTCGGTGATGCAGAAACGGTTGCGGTCGGCGTCTTCAACCTTGACGGTCTCCACCGACTTGCCCGCCTCAGCGCTGTTTCCATAAACCATCTTGATGGCCTTGCTGCCGAGATTACGGCGCAGCACGGCGGGACGCTCCGCCTCCAGCGTCGGCTTGTGAACGTAGAACTCATCCGGGTTGACCGCGCCCTGGACGACGGTCTCGCCCAGACCGTAGGAGGCAGTGACGAACACCACATCCTGGAAACCGGATTCGGTATCCAGGCTGAACATCACGCCGCTGGCGGCCGTCTCACTGCGCACCATTTTCTGGATACCGGCGGACAGTGCGACCAGCTTGTGATCGAAACCATGGTGGACGCGGTAGGAAATGGCGCGGTCGTTGAACAGGGAGGCGAACACTTCACGAACCGCGTGCTTGACGTGCTCGTAGCCGACGATGTTCAGGAAGGTTTCCTGCTGGCCCGCAAAAGAGGCATCCGGCAGGTCTTCAGCCGTCGCCGAGGAGCGCACCGCAACGGCCATATTGGGATTGCTCCCCTGCAGCTGGGAGTAAGCCTCTTCCAGCGCTTTTTCCAGCGCCGGCGGGAAAGGCGTATCGGTGACCCACTGACGAATCTGGGCGCCAACCCGTGCCAGTTCGTTGACGTCGTTGATATCGAGTGCTTCCAGCGCTTCGTCGATCCGGTCCTTGAGACCGTCCTTGGCGAGGAATTCGCGGTACGCATGGGCTGTGGTCGCGAATCCACCGGGTACGGTCACGCCTGCATTGGCCAGGTTGCTGATCATTTCTCCCAGCGACGCATTCTTGCCACCAACGCGGTCTACATCCGACATACCCAGGTTTTCAAACCAGATGATGTAATCTTCCAAAGCGCATCTCCCTTCAATTCTTGAGCCCATTCGGCGGGTAGCCATCGAATATGGGCGGTATCATACTGTAACCTTCGTGGATTACCTAGGGATCTTCACGTATAGCTCCCTCATTACTAGCCTTCAGCCCGCCACTGGTGCGGCTTTTGGGCAGGTTAAGGAATCCTTAATCCTGAGAAATCCGAATCGACAGCCCGTAACGGAGCACACCACAGACCATGAAACGGACGGCATTCTTCATTTCCGACGGCACCGGCATCACCGCTGAGGCCCTGGGCAACAGCCTGCTGGCCCAGTTCGAGAAAATCCATTTCGAACGCATCACCGTGCCTTACATCGACGATCTGGAAAAGGCCGCCGCCGTGGTCAAGCGCATCGACAGGATGGCGCAACTGGATGATGCCAAACCGCTGATCTTCGATACCATCGTTGACAGCGTCATCCGGGCGGAGGTGTCCAGAGCTAACGGCTTCATGGTGGATATTTTCGGCACCTTCCTGCAGCCGCTGGAACTGGAGCTGGATGCCTCGTCGTCCTACTCGGTGGGCCGTTCGCACTCGATTTCCAACGAGACCAACTATGAGCGACGCATCAACGCGGTGAACTTTGCCCTCGACAACGACGATGGCGCTCGCACCCGACATTACGACGAAGCCGACCTGATCCTCATCGGTGCCTCCCGCAGCGGCAAAACGCCGACCTGCCTTTATCTGGCCCTGCACTATGGCATCAAGGCGGCCAATTACCCGATCACCGAAGACGACATCCATGACCAGCGCCTGCCATCGGTACTGCGCCCCCATCGGGAAAAGCTCTTTGGATTAACCATCGATCCGGAGCGGCTCGCAACCATCCGCAACGAGCGGCGCCCGAATTCCAGGTATTCTTCGGAGAAGCAGTGTCGGTTTGAAATCGAGGAAATTGAACTGATGTACCGGCGGGAACGGGTGCCCTACCTCAACACGACCGCCTATTCGATCGAGGAAATTTCCACCCGCATCATGGTCACCACTGGCATTGAGCGGAACCGGTAACCCGGCTCCGCTCAAACCTCCCTGGCGCTCGTTCCGGAGCGCTCAGATCAAAGTTCGCAAATCTCCAGACCGGCATCGCGCAGGGCATCGCGATGCTGGGCGCTGGTGATCACGGCGGTACTCGCCTTCTCCGGCACCAGCCACTCGCCTGCCACGCGCTTCAGATCGTCCAGAGTGACCGCCAAGACGCGCTCGCGGAAACGGTTCTGCTGCTCCGGCGTGCGCCCGAACAGACGGTTCTGGAAAGCGTGCTTGGCCTCACCGGCCGGGGAGCGCGGCTTGTCCAGCTGGCCGACAACCCCCAGGATCGCCTCTTCCAGCGCCTGCGGATCGTGGTCGGTTTGCTGCAACCAATCCACGGCCTGGTCGAAGTCGTCGAGGGTTTCGGTCAGGCGCGGGTCCCGGTACGAGAAAAAACGGAAGGTGCCGTTGACGCTGTCCTGGGCCGCACCGCCGCCATAGGCCCCGCCCTGTTCCCGGATAGCCCGGTGCAGGTAGCCGTTGCGCAGGAATCCGCCCAACACGGTCAGTGCCGCGGCATCGGGGTGATCGATCGGCACGGTGCTGTAGGCCTTGGCGCAGAAGTTCACCTGAGTGGAGGTCACCCAGGCCTGGCGCACGGTTTCGTTGACCGGTGCCACTTCCCAGCGCTCCGCTTCAATCGTCGAAGCCTTGGGCCAGGCTTCCCGCAGTGCTGTCAGCGTCGGTTCTAGCTGTTCCTGCTCACCCACCACCAGGAACTGGCGCGCCTGACTCTGGATACGCCGGTGAATGTTCGCCAGCTTGTTGCACAGGGCTTCCAGCTCGGCGCCGTCATCCAGCGCATCGTCCAGCGCCTTGATGCCCTTGATGGCCGCGAGGCCACCCAGACGGAAGGCCAGGCGCGCGCCGGGGCTGAGTCCCTGGGCCGCAGCGCCCATCGCCAGGGCGTGGCCGCTACCGGTTACCGCCTGCTCGCGGCGGGCGCGAATCTGGGCGACGGTCTCGCGAATCCGGGCATGCTCGTCGAAACGGGCGTTCTCGAAAATGTCGCGCAGCAGGCGCGTCAGCTTCTCGCGATTGCGCGCCAACGCCTTGCCGCCGATCACCAGATAGCCGGACAGATCCTGCACATCATCGATACGGCCCTTGGCCACAGTAAAGGCGCTGACGCCACCGGTTTCCGCCGACAACCGGTCCTGCATCTGCAGATAGTCCAGTTCGCCGCAGCCGACTTCGGTCAGGCAGGTGGTATAGAGCGGCAGCAGCAACAGCTCTTCATCGCTGAACGCGGGCATGGGCAGGACCACCTGCTCGTAGACCAAGCCGTTGGTGCCCTGGTCATAGAGTGTTGCGGGAAAATCCTCGGTCATCCGCGCTTCCGGCTCCGGTGTCTGCAGCGGTACGTCGCTGAGGTCCACCTTGGGCAGGATCGAATCGTCGTCTTTGCGATTCTGGCGCGCTTCCAGGTCCGCCGCCCGCTTGACGATGGTCTGGACCTCGTCTTCTTCCAGCCCGGCCTTGCGCTTGGCCAACGCCTCGGCCACCGCGGCCTGCTCGCGCTTCTCCATCTGGTCATCGGGACGCAGGGTCAGGGTGACGCGATGCGGGTTGTCCAGCAACATCCGGCGTACCAGTCGCGGCACGAAGTCCGGATCCTTGATCTTCTCGCGCAGGCTCGCCAGCACCGGCTCCAGGTCCAGCAGGTCGACCGGATCGCCGCCGTGCACCATCGGCGAGATCGACGCCATGATCAGCTGCAGGCCGTAGGGGAACTGGTCGCCGGCGATCTCGCGCTGGTGCAGTTCCAGTTGGTGCAGGATCGCTTCCAGGCGTTCTTCGCTGACGCCGTCCCGGGCGACTTTCTCCAGCGTCTCTTCAACCAGTTTCTCGAGGTCTCCGGCGCGGCCGGGCTCGCTGCCTTCAATGCCGCACACGAAGGTCATCTCCCGGTTGGAATCCTCCAGCCCCAGCATGGGCGACGGCGCATGGCCGATATCGGTGGTTTCCAGGGCCCGCATCAGCGGCGATGCGCTGTTCTCAAGCAGCACGTTGGCCAGCAGGTGGGCTTCCAGGTTTTCTTCCAGTTCAAAACTGTGCCCCAGCAACCAGCCCATAACGATGTGGGTCTTGTGGTCGGTTTCCTCGCCTTCGCTGATGCTGTAGGCGTCTTCCACCCGCAGCGGGGCATAAATGCGCTTCTCGTCGCGTACCGGCAACTCCACGTCCTGACGCTCGAAACGGGACAGCACCAGGTTCTCGAAGCGGTCGTGATGCTCGATGGCCGGAATATTCCCGAAAGTGGCGAAGATTGCGTTCGACGGATGGTAATGATGGCGGTAGAACGCCAGCAGGTCGTCGTAACGCAGGTCGGTAATGTGGGTCGGCTCACCGCCGCTGTTGTAGTGGTAGGTGGTGGTCTGGAACAGGTGACTGCTCAGCTTCTGCCAGAGCTGGGACGTCGGCGCGCTCATGGCGCCTTTCATCTCGTTGTAGACCACACCTCGGTGAACCAGCGGCGTGGACGGATCGTCCGGATCCTCGAATTCCAGACGGTGCCCTTCCTGGGAGAAATCCATCTCGTCCAGTTTGGAGAAGAAGACGGAATCCAGGTAAACGGACAACAGGTTGTCGAAATCCTTGCGGTTCTTGGTGGCGAACGGATACGCGGTCCAGTCGCTGCTGGTAAAGGCGTTCATGAAGGTATTGAGCGACCGGCGAATCATCATGAAGAAGGGATCGCGGACCGGGTAGCGCTCGCTGCCGCACAGGGCGGTGTGCTCAAGAATGTGCGCCACACCGGTTGAGTCCATGGGGAACGTCCGCAGGGCCACGAAAAACACGTTCTCGTCGTTGTCGGAAGCCAGGTGCAGGTGCGTTGCCCCGGTCTTGCGGTGACGGTATTCCTCCACGTCGATGTGCAGGGTCTCGATCCGGTGTTTTCTCACCCTTTCGAAGGCAGGGTGAACGGCTTGGTCGGCGTTCTTGGTCATAACAGAATCCTGAATGGTCATTCGTTCTGGTCGGCTCCGGGCGCCTTTCACGCTTCGGAACCGGCGACAGGGCGACTTTGGTAGACGGAAAAGTCCGGTTTCTTCCGCTGATACTGGCTGAAGCAGGGAGACGACACCATGAAGTCCGCCGAGCTCTCGTTACAGGCGATGGGGATATTCCAGAGCGTGGCGACCCGCAACAGCGCCTTGATATCGGGATCGTGGGACATCGGCTCAAGGGGATCCCAGAAAAAGATCAGGAGATCCACCTGTCCTTCGGCAATCCGTGCACCGATCTGCTGATCCCCTCCCAGCGGACCACTTTGCAGACGCTCCACCGGCAGTCCGGTCTGATCCGACAGCAAGCGCCCCGTGGTGCCGGTCGTCAGCAGCGCACAGTTCTCAAGCGTGTCGCGATTACGCGCCACCCAGGCCACCAGATCCGCTTTCTTGTTGTCATGGGCGACCAGCGCCACACGATGAATTGCGTCCGTCATCGAGATACCTACCCTGCATCCTAATCGCTGGTTAATGGGCCACTGGTCGACGAGTCCGGGGGCGACGCAGTTCTGTCTCACGAGCCTCAACCGGGGTCACAGCGGTTATCGTCACATTTACCGGTAGGGTAACACGCACTATCCAACATGACGCCACCGTAAAGGAACCGGGGTGAAGTCAATGGCTGAATTAGTTACTCTCTATTGTCAGTCGCTTTTTAACAGGTGGCCCGAGGGGTTGCCGGTTACCGTGTCAGGATTGCTTGCAGGAAAACGTCACGCGCATGAGTGCCCCTTTGTCCCAGATATCCCCATCGCCCGAGCAAGCGGAGCCGGAGCAGCCCGCACCGGCCGCCACGGCAACGCCGCTGGCTCCCCGTGAAGCTCCCGATTCACCGCGCTCCGAGCCGGAGCCGGGTAGCGCCGAACTGGCGCCCTACTGGGTGGAGCGCAAGCGCTACCTGAAACAACTGCGTAAAGTACCGGAACTACGCCAGCGCTTCCGCCGATCGCTGCTGGTTTACAGCCTGCGCCGGCTGCTGTGGTCGTTCTGCTTCTTCCCGGTGATCATCGCCTTCTGGGTGCCTCTGGTCATGGCCAGCTTCAACCCCGTCATCCTGGTCACCAACCTGCTTCCGCAACTGGAGGCGTTTATTGCCGCCAATCCGGAAGTGCAGGCCCATACCACCCAGACATTGGTCGTCGCCTGGCTTTCCGTCGGCTTTTTCTTCCTGATTTTCGATTTCATCCTGACGCCATTCCGCTCCCCCTACGATTACGAAGCGGACGTTCACATGCGCGTGTGGGAGGATCGCCAGTCCGCATCCCGGATCGGCGACGGCGAGCCGCAGCCGGACAATCCATAGCGATCCGGATCGGCCCGCGATAGCGCGGACCGTCGAAGCTCCGCTTGCCACGTGCGAAATCACGGCAAACCTCTGAAAACCGATTACTATTCTGGGAAAGGCGGGGATAACCACACGCCATCCCGTTCCAGGGTGGATCGCCCCTGATGCGGGGCGTCCACACCCGCCTGACAAACCTGGCCCGGACCCACAAGGACTTTGAGGTTGTAGCATGGCACTGAAGAACGCATTGCTGGTGGACGATTCCAAGGTGGCCCGTTTCGCGCTGAGCAAACTGCTGGAAAACGGTTCAATGACGGTCGGCATGGCCGGCTCTGCCGAAGAAGCCCTGGATGCCCTCAACAGCGTCGGCAAGGACGGAATCCGGCCCGACGTGATCTTCATGGATCACCTGATGCCCGGCATGAACGGGATCGAAGCCACCCGGGCCATCAAGGGCAATCCCGCTACGGCAACCATCCCAATCATCATGTGCACCTCCAAGAAGGCCGACACCTTCTCGGACCAGGCCCGACGCTTTGGCATCTACGACATCCTCAGCAAGCCGTTGCAGCAGGACCACCTCTACTCGGTGCTTGACCAGCTCACCGCTGACATCGAAAAAGATACCCTGCCCGCTCCGCCGGCCCCTGAAGACACACTCGACCCCATGCTGGCCCTCGATGACGAGCCACTCGACCTGACCGGGCCGGAACCCGCAAGCACAGCGGCATACTCCGGGACCAGCCAACAGCAAAGCGGCCCACAACCGGCAAGCTCGGAAGCCGCCATCGAAGAAGTCGCCCGTTCGGCCGTGCGGACACACGTCAATAACCGCCTGCACGAGCTGCTCAGCGGCCTGTTCGACGAGCAATACGACCATCTGGGCCGGCTACTGGAGCGTGAGCGGAGCGTCCAGGCCGATCTGCTGGCAGAGCGCCTGCAGCGGCTCAGGAACGATATTCGCGCCGACCTGGAAGAGGTCCTCTCCCGGCAATCGGCACCGCCGGCATCAACCGGACTGACGGCGGAAACCCTGGCCGAGCTCAAGGACCACATGACCAGCGTGCAGACCATCGACACCGAGTTCTGGCAGACGCTGCAGTCGGAAGCCATCCAACAGGCCCACGCCATTTCCCGTGACACCGCCGAGGAGATCGCCCGAAACGCCGTCGAAGCCTATGCCAACCAACATCGCGGCCTCAGCTTACGAGCCTTCGTAAGTGGCCTGGCGGTGAGCCTGGGGCTCATCGGGGCGGGCATGGTGTGGCTTTCCGGAGCGCTCTGAGGCGCTGCCAGTCGGCCCAGCGGTCGATGTCCTGCTGCGCTCCCGGGGCCGCCACCAGGCGGGCGTCCAACCGCCGAAGCAGTCGACCGGCCCCCTGATCCCCGTGCAGCCGGGCAATCGCCGGCCACATGGAGCGCGGCAGGTAAGCCGGCGCGCCTGCCATACCGCCCAGGTCCGCAGCCACCGGTCGCCGCCCCTCCTCCTCGTCAACCGCCTGGCGCAATGACGGCCAGAATTCCGGATGAATTGCCGGCTGATCCACCAACAGCACGTAGGCGCCCGTGATGCCCACCGGCAGGCTTGATAACCCCCTCTGCAACGAGCCTGCCTGCCCATCGGCCCAGTCCGGGTTGACCACCCAGCGATCCGGCTGTGCGGCACAGCGAAAGCGGATCAGCGGGTAGTGGCCGCCCACCACGACGTGCACCCGGTCGGACAGCTCACGTGCGCGCCGAATCGCCAGCGCCAGTAAGGAATTTCCACACCACGATAAGGCGGCCTTGGGGCGCCCCATACGCCGGGAACCTCCGGCAGCCAGTACCAGCGCTGCCGCAGACACATCAAGTTTGTTGGTCATGAACACATTCCCGCTCAATGTCGGAAGCTAAATACTCACGGGGGAAGACGAAATTTTGTTAGAATTGCGCCAATCACACGCCTATCCGGAATTAGATTGATCCATGAACCACCTCTTTGTCGACAACCTGACCGTCATCGATTTCGCTTACCTGGACACCCGTCGCGGATTGGTGGGGGAAAGCTGGATTGTCGATATCGTCCTGGCCGGCGAGCTGGACGAACAGGGAATGGTGTTCGATTTCGGATCGGTCAAGCGCACCATCAAGCAGGTGATCGACGAACGCGTCGACCACCGGTTGGTCACGCCCATGGATCAGCCTGCGCTGGAGGTCACCGAAGAGGGTGATCGGGTCAGCCTGGCCTGGCAGCTGGAAGATGGCGGCCTGATTCGCCACCAGTCCCCGGCCGAAGCCGTTCTCCTGCTTGAGGGCGAACGCGTGGTGCCGTCGGCGGTGTCGGCGCTGCTTGAAGCCGAACTGCGCGCCGTGCTGCCGGGCAACGTTACAGGTATCGAAGTCATCCTGCGGGAAGAAGAAATCGACGGCCCCTACTATCATTACGTCCACGGCCTGAAAAAGCATCTGGGCAATTGCCAGCGAATCGCGCACGGGCACCGTTCGCGCATCGAGATCCGGCGCAACGATGCCCGCGACAATGATCTGGAGCGCGAATGGGCCGACCGGTGGCGCGACATCTATGTGGGCACCGAGGAAGACATCGTCGAGCAGTTCGTGGAAAACGACACGGCCTATGTCACCTTTGCCTATGAGGCGAATCAGGGGGAATTCACCCTGACCCTGCCCCGTCGTCGCGTTTACCTGATGAACACGGACTCCACGGTGGAACTGATCGCGGCGCACCTGGCCGATACCTGCAAGCAGCCGCATCCGAACGATCGTATCCAGGTGAAGGCCTTTGAAGGCGTTGGCAAGGGCGCCATTGCCATCCGCTAACGCACCTGGCGCCGCCCTCACGGCAGTCGCAACGCCCGTCGTTGCGAACACGCCAGACGGGCTCAGAGACAAATTCCAGACATAAAAAAACCGCCCAATTGGGCGGTTTTTTTTATCCCGACCCGGCCCTGATAGACCGCTTCGGAGGGCGAAAGCCATCTTGTGAACGGCTTTCTGTATTGGCGTCCCCTAGGGGGTTCGAACCCCTGTTGCCGCCGTGAAAGGGCGGAGTCCTAGGCCACTAGACGAAGGGGACTAGAAAAATTGGTGGAGCCAAGCGGGATCGAACCGCTGACCTCAACACTGCCAGTGTTGCGCTCTCCCAGCTGAGCTATGGCCCCTCAATTTCTATTTTCACTGCACATCTATTCGCTTACAAACAAAAAACCGCCCGGTGTGGGGCGGTTTTTCGCCTCCGACTCCCTACATGAGCAGGGCTTACGAAGTAGGAAAACCATCTTGTGAACGGCTTTCCAAATTGGCGTCCCCTAGGGGGTTCGAACCCCTGTTGCCGCCGTGAAAGGGCGGAGTCCTAGGCCACTAGACGAAGGGGACTAAAACTTGGTGGAGCCAAGCGGGATCGAACCGCTGACCTCAACACTGCCAGTGTTGCGCTCTCCCAGCTGAGCTATGGCCCCGACAACGGATGCGTATAGTAGAGATGCGCCCCCTGCCCGTCAACCCCTGAACTGAACTTTTTTCAGGGGGTAACAGGCCGCAGGACAGCGTCTTACGCGTCGCCCCCTTCAGCGGGCAACGCCGCGTATTCTTTCTCCACCCGCTTGGTTTCTTTCTTGGAGAAACCACCCAGCACCTGCAGTGCATGACGCAGTCGCGCCCGGGTCATATCCGGGCCCAGCAGCGCCATGGAATCCATCACCGACCAGGAGTTGGGCGTTCCGGCAATGGCCACGAAAATGGGGAACATGAACTCGCCCATCTTCAGGTCCATGGCCTTGGCCAATCCTTTCACGTCGACGAAGATATTGTCCTTACTCCAGTGCCGCTGGGCCTCCAGGCGCCACAGGGCAAACTGCAGCACCCGCTTCACCTCCCCCTCTTCCAGCTTCTTGTGCGCAAAGTCCTCGGGCTTGAGATCCATCATGCCGGAGAACATGAAACTGGCCATGGGCGCCACGTCGCTGAACACCTCGGCACGCCCGCGAACGTGAGGGACAAGGGCCTCCAGCGCCTCACGATTGAACCACCAGCGCTGCAGGCGCTCGACGAACGCCTCATCGTCGAGATCCTCACGCAGCCAGAGGCCGTTGAGCCAGCGCAGCTTTTCCACGTCGAACACAGGGCCGCCCAGGGACACCCGCTGGATGTCGAAGTGGTCGATCATGTCCTGGACCGAGAACTTCTCGCGCTCATCCGGCATCGACCAGCCCATACGCCCCAGGTAATTGATCACCGCCTCGGGCAGGAACCCCATACGCTCGTAGAAGTTGATACTGGTGGGGTTCTTGCGCTTGGATAGCTTGCTCTTGTCCGGATTGCGCAGCAGCGGCAGGTGGCACAGCACCGGCATGTCCCAGCCAAAGTACCTGTAGAGCAACTGATGCTTGGGCGCGGAGTTGATCCATTCCTCACCGCGCATCACGTGGGTGATGCCCATCAGGTGGTCATCCACCACATTCGCCAGATGATAGGTCGGCATGCCGTCGGACTTGAGCAGGATCTGGCAATCCACCTGCCCCCAATCGATCTCGACCTGGCCGCGCAGCATGTCATCGATGACGCAGACGCCCTCGTCCGGCACCTTCATGCGGATCACATGCGGCTCGCCCGCTTCCAGACGCGCCCGGACTTCATCCGCCGGCAATTCCAGGTCGCCCTTGATCCCCGGATTCTGGCCTGCGGCCTTGCGCTCTTCGCGAATCCGATCGAGCTCTTCGGGCGTGCGGAAACAGTAGAAGGCGTGGCCCTTTTCCACCAGCTCCTCAGCGTAACCACGGTAATCGGCCTTGCGCTCGGACTGGCGGTAAGGACCGTGCGGGCCACCCACGTCCGGCCCCTCGTCCCACTCCAGTCCCAGCCAGCGCAGGGCTGACAGGATATCCTGCTCGGATTCCGCCGTGCTCCGGGTCTGATCCGTATCTTCAATGCGCAGAATGAACTGACCACCGTGCTGGCGGGCAAAGCACATGTTGAACAGCGCCACGTAGGCCGTGCCAACGTGGGGATCACCGGTGGGAGACGGTGCAATTCGGGTACGAACAGTCATTGATGATTCCTGTGAGCAGAACGGACGCTCCTGAGCGGGCATCCGCGGAATGGATTCAGATCGCGCATTATAGCGTCCTATACGCTCGCACGCATGAACCCACGAGACCGCATCTTCGTCGCTTGTTTCGGACTTTACGCGCAACCTGTTACATTATAACATTGCCAAAAATCCGCACTGGAACTCGACATGACCTACGCCAGACACGCTGTAAAACTCATCGCCCTGCTCCTGTTGACAGCAACCGCCGCCGCGGCACAACCCGAGCAGCCCCTGAAAATCGTCACCTCAATCAAGCCGTTGGCCCTTTTGACCCAGGCGGTCGCCCCCGCCGACACAGAGATCCACACCCTGATTCCGGCCGGTGCCAGCCCCCACACCTATCAGTTGCGCCCATCCGACCGCCGGGCGCTGGCTGACGCCGACCTGATCCTGTGGGTGGGGCCGGAGCTGGAAACCTTCCTGGAACACCTGCTGGAAAGCCCGGAGATGAAGGATCGCACCCTCGCCCTGATGCCGGACGACATCAAGGCCCACGAGGGCGCGCACGAAGAGCACGCCGAGCATCACGAGGAAGCCGAACACGAGCACCATGACGAAGCCGGACACGACCACGCCGCCGAAGAGGAGCACGAACATCACCATCACGGTGTCGACCCCCACGTCTGGCTGGACCCGCAAATCGCGCTGACCATGACCCGCGCCATTGAGGCACGCCTGGCGCAGGTACGCACTGACCAGGCCGACGCCATGGCCGGGCGCCTGGCGGACTTCGAGACAGCGCTGGAGATGACCGAGGGCGACATCCGCAACCGGCTGACATCGCTCCACGACGTGGACATTTTCACCTACCACGACGCCTTCCGACGCTTCGCCGAGCACTATGGTCTGCACGTCAGCCAGGCGCTCACGCTGACACCGGAACGCTCACCGGGCGCCCGGCATCTGGCCAAAGTCCGCGAAGAACTGGGCGGTGCCGCGCACCCCTGCCTGATGACCGAGCCCCAGTTCAGCCGTGACTGGTGGCAGGGACTGACCGAAGATCTCAACCTGACCATCACCACCTGGGATCCGCTGGGCTCGGACATCCCGCTGGAGAGGGACGGTTACCTGCAATTCCAGCAGTCGCTGGCCGACGCGGCACTTTCCTGCCTGGGCGAGTAGTTTCAGGCCCGCATCCCTACGTCAGCAACCCCAGCATCACCGGCATGATCAGGATAGCCAGCAGAGTCTGGCCGCTGATGATGCCGGCCATCAAGGGGGCGTCGCCCCCGAGCTGGCGTGCCAGTATGTAGGCCGACGACGCTGTCGGCAGCGCCGCCAGCAGAATCAGGACCTGCAACATCAGGCCGTCAATGCCCAGCCAGGCCGCCAGGCCCGCGGTGACAACCGGTAACAGCACCAGCTTCAGCGCCGACGACAGCACGAACGGCATGGAGGCATGACGCAATGCCTTGAACTGGAGCCCGGCCCCCACCGTGAGCAGCCCCAACGGCAACGCCATACTACTTAGCGGCTCCAGGAACCGGGCAATGATGGGATGGAAGCCGATGCCCAGGTAACCCCAGATGGCGCCCGCCACCGAGCCCACGATCAGCGGGTTGGTGACGATGGCCTTGAGCATCGGAACCAGCCGCACCGGCCCCTGCCCCACCATCACCGAAAACATCAGGATACACAGCAGGTTGAGCAACGGCACATTGATCGCCACGCCGACGGCAAACAGGGACAGCCCGTCGTCTCCCAGCATCAGCCCGGCCGCCGCCAGCCCCACGAACGAATTGAAACGGATCGCGCCCTGGTACACCGAGCTGAAAACCGCGCCGGACCAGCGCTGCCAGAGCTGCAGCACGACCATCAATAGCGTGATGGTCGCCGCCATGGCTATCACCACCAGGGCGATATCGCCATAGGCGGAGGTCGGTATCTGCGCGTTGCCCAGTTTGTAGAGCAGCATGGGCGGGAACAGCACATAGTAGGTGAAGCGCTCCGCCAACGGCCAGAAACCGTCGCCCGGAAAATGCACCCGACGCAGGAACTGACCCAGCAGGATCAACCCAAACACCGGTACCAGGGCCTGTATAAGCACTTCCACGGCTACCTACTCCTTTCCCGCCGACACGCAGTGGGCGCCGGAAAAAGGACGCCGCGCCCAAAATCAGAAGCTTACCAGTTGCTGCAACAACTTGCGCCGCATCGCTACCAGCAAAACGGTTCATTTTTTATTCAGTGCCCGACGCGTTATAATCGCGCGCCCGAGAACGAACCCAGCAACATCAGGATGCCCATGCCGTCAGCCGGAATCACCAAGACACCGTCCAGCAACGCCGCGCCAGCCCTCAACCGGCGCTTTTCCGTGGCACCGATGATGGATTGGACCACCTCCGCATACCGTTATTTCGCCCGCCTGCTGTCGCGGGACACCCTGCTGTACACGGAAATGGTGACCACCGGCGCGCTGATCCACGGTGACACCGTCCGTTTCCTGCGCCATGAGGAAGCCGAATACCCGCTGGCCCTGCAACTGGGTGGCAGCAACGCCTCGGAACTGGCCACCTGCGCGCGCCTGGCGGGGGATCACGGCTTCGACGAAGTCAACCTGAACGTGGGTTGCCCCAGCGACCGGGTCCAGAACAACATGATCGGCGCCTGCCTGATGGCCCATCCGGAAACGGTCGCCGAGGGCGTATCCGCCATGCAGGCCGCCACCCACCTGCCGGTGACGGTCAAACATCGCATCGGCATCGACGGCCGCGAATCGTTCGACGATCTGTGCCACTTCATTGACGTGGTCGCCAGCGCCGGCTGCCGTACGTTTATCGTGCACGCCCGCATCGCCATCCTTGATGGCCTCAGCCCCAAGGAAAACCGGGAAATCCCGCCGCTGAAATACGACTGGGTATACGCACTCAAACAGCGCTACCCGCACCTGGAGATCATCATCAACGGCGGCATCAAGACGCTGCCCCAGTGTCAGGAACACCTGGAAAACGTCGACGGTGTGATGATCGGTCGTGAGGCCTACCAGAACCCCTGGATGCTGTCGCAGGTGGATCCGGTCCTGTTCGGCCGTGCTGCGCCCTACAGCAATCGCCACGACGTGCTGCGGGCGATGCTGCCGTACATCCAGAGCGAACTCGATCGCGGTGTCTACCTGACGCACATCAGTCGTCACGTGATGAACCTGTTTCACGGCTGCAAAGGTGGCCGGCAGTTCCGCCGCCACATCAGCGAGAACGCCCATAAACCCGGCTCCGGCATCGAGGTTTTGGAGCGGGCGATGGCGAAGGTCCCCGAAGAGACGGGCGAAGACATCCTGCAGCCGGCCTGACCCCGACCGTGACGGAGCCGTAACACGGCTTCCGTCCCCTTGTTCCCGCCCAGGCAGATCGCTATTGTAGATTTGTTGGCCAGCCTCCGGTCAACGCGAAGGACGCAGCGCCCGCTGTGACCGCGCCATCCACGCATCAGGACGATTTGCCGCCATGAGTAAACTCGAACAACTCAAGACCATGACCACCGTCGTCGCCGATACCGGTGACCTGGATGCCATCGCCCAGTGGCGCCCGGTGGACGCCACCACCAACCCCTCACTGCTGCTCAAGGCCGCCGACCTGCCGGCCTATCGCCCGATGCTCGACATGGCCATCGACTACGCGCAGCGCCAGGGCGGCAGCGATCGCGAGCAGTTGGGGCAAGCCACCGATTACCTGGCAGTGCTGGCCGGCCAGAAGATCCTGGACCTGATTCCGGGCGTGGTGTCCACGGAGGTCGACGCCCGACTGTCCTTCGACACCCAGGCGACCATCGACAAGGCACGCCGGCTGGTCGCACTCTACGACAGCATCGGCGTACCCACCGAGCGCGTCCTGATCAAGATCGCCTCCACCTGGGAAGGCATCCGGGCCGCCGAAGTTCTGGAAAAAGAAGGCATCCACTGCAACCTGACCCTGCTGTTCTCGTTCGCCCAGGCCGCCGCCTGCGCCGAAGCCGGCGCCTTCCTGATCTCGCCCTTCGTCGGTCGCATCCTTGACTGGCATCTCAAGGCCAGCGGCAAGAGCGCCTTCGAGGCTCCCGAAGATCCGGGCGTACTGTCGGTCACGCGGATCTATAATTACTTCAAGGCCCACAATTACGACACGGTGGTGATGGGAGCAAGCTTCCGCAACACGGGCGAGATCGAGCAGCTGGCCGGGTGCGACCGGCTCACCATCAGCCCGGCGCTGCTGGAGTCCCTGCAAGATGACCCGGGCGAATTGCCGCGTATCCTGTCGCCCCAATCCGTGGATAAAGTGGACGACCGTGTCAGCCTCGACGAGAACGACTTCCGCTGGCTGATGAACGAAGACGCCATGGCCACGGAAAAGCTGGCCGAAGGCATTCGCAAATTCGCTGCCGACCAGGTTGAACTGGAACAACGGGTCCGGCAGATAGCCCAGGCAGCCTGATTGATGATCGATGTATTGAAGAAGCTGTTCTCCGGCGACGCCAGCGGCGTCCCGGAGCCCAATGATCCCAAGCAACTGGCCATTGCGGCCACCGCCCTGATGGTGCAACTGGCGCGGGTCGACCAGTCCGAGGACGACGTGGAGATGATCACGATCATCGACTGCGCCCTTCGTTCCCAGGCCATTACCCGCGAGGAAGCCACGACGATCCTGGCTGATGCCAGGGCCCACGCCGAAGACGCCACCTCGCTTTACGAGTTCACCGAGAAGCTCAACGACACCCTGGACCAGGCGGGCAAGGCGGAAATCCTCGAGAACATCTGGCGGGTCGCCTTTGCCGACGGGCGCATCGACAAGTACGAGGAGCAGCTGATACGGCGCATTGCCGAGCTACTGCACCTGAACCACCGCGAGTACATGGAATGCCGGCACCGGGCTGAACAGGCCATGTCGTCCTGAGCCGGCTGTCAGCATAAGGAAACAAGACTGGAAGGAAGAAGGGAGCTGCCATGCTGGCCATTCTCCACCCCGATACGCCACTGGATGGCGAGGACTATCGCCAGACCCTGGAATTTCTGGAAAACCTGCCCGGCGTCAGCGTTCGCGTCCACGAAATCCAGGGCGCCCACCAAAAGCTCACCGAGGTCTATCTGCTGGGCGACACCAAGTCCCTGGATAAAGACGAGATCGAGGCGCTGCCGGCGGTCGAACGGGTCATCCGTATATCCGACGATTACCGCATCCTCGGGCGGCACCGGGATGACCGGCGTCAGACCGGCTTCACCTACAACGGCGTTCACTTCGATCAGGACAACCTCAACATCTTCGCCGGCCTCTGCGCCGTGGACAATCCGGATCACGTGGAACAGATGATGCAGGCCCTGCAGGCCAACGGCCAGGTCTGCACCCGCATGGGCGCCTACAAGCCAAGGACCAACCCCTACTCCTTCCAGGGGCACGGCCAGGCCTGTCTGCCCTACGTATTCGAACTGGCCGGCCAGTACGGCATCCGGGTGATCGCGATGGAGATCACCCACGAAAGCCACATCGAGGAGATTGATACCTGCCTGGAAAAGCTGGGCCGGCCCACCGGCGTCATGCTTCAGGTAGGCACCCGCAACACGCAGAACTTCGAGCTGTTGAAAGCCATCGGCCGGCAAAAACGCTACCCGGTACTGCTCAAGCGGGGGTTCGGCATCACGCTGAACGAATCGCTCAATGCGGCGGAGTACCTCGCCAGCGAAGGTAACGCCAACGTCATTTTCTGCCTGCGCGGCATGAAGACCGAAGCCGGCCAGCCCCACCGGAACATGGTGGACTTCGCCCACGTACCGACGGTCAAGCGGCTGACGCGCATGCCGGTCTGCGTGGACCCATCGCATTCGGTGGGCAGCCGGGACTCCGCGCCGGACGGGATTCCGGAAGTCATGCACGCCGCTGCCCAGGGCGTCGTGGCCGGCGCCAACATGGTGCTGGTGGATTTTCACCCGAAGCCGGAAAAAGCCCTCGTGGATGGCCCGCAGGCCCTGCTGATGGACGAATTACCCGGGTTCATCGAGGACATGACGCTCTGCCACGAACTCTGGAAGAAACGGTGCGCCCTCTACGCGGGCTGAGGTTGCACCACGCCATATACCCAAGGGCCCGCACTCGATTATATTGTGCGTCTTTTGTGTCAGGGGATCTTCGCACATGATTATTTACGGCCATCGGGGCGCCAAGGGAGAGGCCCCGGAAAACACCGTTCCCGGTTTCAAGCACGCCTACAGCCATGGTGTCCGCCACTTCGAGATGGACGTGCTGCTTTCCGCCAGTGGCGAACCGGTCATCATCCACGACACCACCACCGACCGCACCACCGGGGTTGCCGGCCGGGTTGGCGACATGACGGCCGAAGCGCTGGCCAAGATGGACACCCGCCACAACACCGTGCCCTGGCCCAGCCACTGCGGCATCCCCAGCCTGAATCAGGTGCTGACGGCCTGCCCCGAATTCATGCACCTGCAGCTCGAGGTAAAGAGCGACGATCGACAGCGGATGAACATCCTCTGCAACCGGCTGGCCGAGCTGATCCAGAAAAATCACTGGTATGACCGTGCCGCCCTCACCTCGTCGGACACCTGGTTCCTGCGCGAAGCCAAGCGCCGCGATCGCAAGCTGCGTACCGGGCTGGTGTTCGACAAGCGCTTTCCCAATCCGGTCAAGAACGCCAAGCGGCTTAACTGCGATTACCTGTGCCTGAACGCCCGCCTCTGCTCGAAAGCGCTGGTGGAATCGGCCCACAAGGCCGGACTGAAGGTCTCCGTGTGGACCGTCAATCGCATCCACGACATGCTGGAACTGGAGAAAATGGGCGTCGACAGCATCATCACCGACTACCCGACCAGCAGCCTGATGTACTTCGAGAACCGTCCGGGCATCGCCACATCCAGACTGCCCGAGCGGCTTGCCAGCGATCCGGAAACCGTTGCCGGCACCACTTGAGCGGTTTGCTTGCATCAGGCGTGGCGGGACATCACGTCAAGACAGGCGTACGGGAAAGGAAACGTTGCCGGAGCGGGAAGCCGCCCCGGCGACAATGATCAGAAGATCCGGTTCAGGCCGTTCAGGGCCGCCACCCGGTAGGCTTCCGCCATGGTGGGGTAGTTGAACGTGGTGTTGATGAAGTAATTGAGCGAGTTCGCTTCACCTTCCTGGTTCATGATGGCCTGGCCGATGTGCACGATCTCGGCGGCCTGATCCCCAAAGCAGTGAATACCCAGGATCTGACGGGTCTCGCGGTGGAACAGGATCTTGAGCATCCCCACCGCCTCGCCGGTAATCTGGGCGCGCGCCAGGTCCTTGAAGAACGCCTGACCCACCTCGTAGGGCACCTTGGCTTCGGTCAGCTCCCGCTCGGTCTTGCCCACCGAACTGATCTCGGGAATCGTGTAGATACCGGTCGGCACGTCGGTCACGAAACGGAAGTACTCGTCGCCAATGACATCGGAAGACGCGGACCGCCCCTGGTCGTAGGCGGCACTGGCCAGACTGGGCCAGCCGATCACGTCCCCGGCCGCGTAGATATGGGGAATCGCCGTGCGGTAATGCTTGTCCACGGAGAGCTGGCCGCGGCCGTTGGGCTCCAGGCCAATGTTGTCGAGCGCCAGCTTGTCCGTATTGCCGGCACGGCCATTGCACCAGAGGAAGGCGTCGGCCCGGATTTTCTTGCCGGATTGCAGGGTCAGCACCACACCGTGGTCGTCCCCTTCCACCGATTCGTACTGCTCGTTGTGACGCACCAACACGCCGCTGTTGCGCAGGTGATAGCTCAGCGCGTCGGAAATTTCATCGTCCAGGAACGACAGCAGGCGGCTGCCCGGGTTGATCAGGTCTACCTTGACGCCCAGACCGGCAAAGATCGAAGCGTACTCACTGCCAATCACACCGGCGCCGTAGATAATCAGCGTGCGCGGTGTGTGGGAAAGCTTCAGGATCGAATCGCTGTTATAGATCCGGTGGTGACGGAAATTCACATCGGGCGGAAGGTACGGGCGTGACCCGGTGGCGATCACAATCGTCTTGGCGTTAAGGATTTCTTCGCTCTTGCCGCCACGCACCTCCAGGCGATGCTCATCCAGGAATGAAGCCCGGCCGTTGAACAGATCCACCCGGTTACGGGCGTAAAATTCGGTGCGCAGCTTGACCTGCTTGCCCATCACCTTCTCGGCATTCTGCAAAACGCGCGGAAACGAGAACCAGCGCGGTTCGCCGATATCCCGGAACATGACGTTGGTGTTGAAGGTGATGATCTGTTTGACGGAGTGTCGAAGAGCCTTGGAGGGAATGGTGCCCCAGTGGGTGCAGTTGCCGCCGACGGTGGGCTTGTCTTCAACGATTGCGACTCGCTTGCCGTGCTTTGCAGCATTCATCGCCGCGCCTTCGCCGGAGGGACCGGCGCCGATCACAACGACGTCATAATGATGTTCTGCCATACCCGCAGTGACTCCTCTTACTCCATCGTGACTTCTCGGTTCCCCGGACGTAAGAAGGGTGACGCAGGGCTCGACGCTATCCAGAAGTCGGGCCCTGGCACGGCTACACACGGGGGAACGCTGTTGATTATCTGATTGTCAGGGTAGCAGGCCCGCAGGAAAATACGGACAAACGGCCATTGGGATGACCCATCTCAACCTGCCGGGTGGCAGCAAGCCGGCCCCTGACGGCCAGCTATCGGATCAGGGGCAGCGCGCTCAGCGCGCCTCTTTCCCCTGGGTAGCGTCATAGGCCAGAGTTTGGCCCGAGGCCGCTGCAGTGCGGTCGTTTTCTTCTTCGCACTTGTTGCGGTCACCGCCACAAATTTCGCAGGCGCCATCAATACCCATGGCCCCCAGTCCGCCGCAGGTGCCGCTGATCGGCTTGCGACCCATGATCACACCGATCGACATCCCGGCCAGGAGAATGGCAAAAATAGCCAGGACCAATAAAAAAGTACCCATGACCTAACCTCCGTTAATCGATCAGGTACGATGAGAAAGCCGGGGTGTACTTCGTTTCAAACCCGTCTTCCCCTCGATAGATAAAGTATGCGGCGATGTCGTGCTTCACTGCAAATGCATAGCCCTTGTCCTCCCCCATCACATTAAGCGCCGTCGCCATGGCATCCGCGCTCATGCATTGTTCCGTGATCACCGATACCGAGGCCAGCTTGTGGCTGATGGGCTTGCCGGTGTTGGGATTGATGGTGTGGGAGTATCGGTGACCATCGACTTCGTAATAGTTCCGGTAATCGCCGGATGTCGCCATCGCGCGATTGTCCAGAGCCACGATGCGCTGGATACTGCGCTCGCCGGACGTCGGTTTCTCAATGGCCAGGCGCCAGGCGTCACCATCGGGCTTGCGCCCTTTGGTGTTCACTTCGCCGCCAATTTCCACCAGGTAAGCCTTCACTTCCTGACTGTCGAGGAAGCGTGCCACGGCATCCACACCGTAACCCTTGGCAATGGCCGACAGGTCCAGGTAGAGCGGATAATCCGACCGGATCGCCGGTGGCGCCGAACGAAGCTGCAGCTTATCGTAACCCACCTCGGACAGGCGTTGGGCCAGGACTTCCGGCTCCGGCACGGTTTCAGGACGCGCCTCCGGACCGAAACCCCAGAGATTGACCACCGGGCCGATCGTGACATCAAACGCGCCGCCGCTCAGGTCGCTGACCCGATGCGCTTCGTTGAGCACTTCGAACAACGGGCCGGATACCTCAAACCACTGGCTTTTGTTCTGGCTCCGGTTGAAACGGGACAGCTCGGAATCGTCACGCCAGGTGGACATGGACGCATCGACGCTGTCGAGCGCCTGTTCGATGCCGCTTTCCAGGTCCTCCAGGCGGTCCTCGTCCCCGGGCATCACCACCTTGATATGATACTGCGTGCCGAATACCGGCCCATTGAGTTCCCAGATTTCCGGGTCCGACTCAAACGAACAGCCCGCCAGGGCGACGCTGCACAGCAGCGCCACCAAGGCGGGCCCAATCATGCGGGATTTCATGCAGTCGCGTCAGCCCCCGAAGTCATCCAGCATGATGTTCTCGTCTTCCACACCCAGGTCCTTCAGCATCTTGATGACCGAGGCGTTCATGATGGGCGGTCCACACATGTAGTACTCGCAGTCCTCGGGAGCCGGATGGTCCTTGAGGTACTGGTCATAGAGTACGTTGTGGATGAACCCGATCGGGCCTTCCCAGTTGTCCTCCGGCAACGCATCGGACAGCGCGACGTGCCACTCGAAATTGTCGTTCTCCTCGGCCAGTTGGTCGAAGTCCTCGACGTAGAACATTTCGCGCACGCTTCGGGCGCCGTACCAGAAGCTGATCTTCCGGTCTGAGTTCAGGCGCTTGAGCTGGTCGAAGATGTGGGAGCGCATCGGCGCCATGCCGGCACCACCACCAATAAAGACCATTTCCGCGTCGGTTTTCTTGGCGAAGAACTCACCGAACGGACCGAACACAGTGACCTTGTCACCCGGCTTGAGGTCGAACACATAGCTCGACATCAGGCCCGGCGGGTGATCAGAACCCGGCGGCGGCGTCGCAATCCGGATGTTGAACTTCAGAACACCCTTCTCTTCCGGGTAGTTGGCCATGGAATAGGCCCGCACCACGTCTTCCTTGTTCACGGCCTTGTAGCGCCAGATGTCGTGCTTGTCCCAATCCTCGTGGAACTCTTCCTCGATGTTGAAATCCTTGAAGTTGATTTCATACGGAGGACACTCAAGCTGCACATAGCCGCCGGCACGGAAGTCCACTTCCTCGCCTTCCGGAAGCTTCAGCACCAGTTCCTTGATGAAGGTGGCGACGTTGTGGTTCGACACCACCTCGCACTCCCACTTCTTCACGCCGAAGAACTCTTCCGGCACCTCGATTTTCATATCCTGCTTGACCGGAACCTGGCAGGACAGGCGCCAGCCCTCCCGCTCTTCGCGGTTGGTGAAGTGCGTCTTCTCGGTAGGCAGCATGGAGCCACCACCGTCAAACACCTTGCACTTGCACTGGGCGCAGGTACCGCCGCCGCCACAGGCGGAGGACAGGAAGATGCCGTTACCGGCCAGGGTGCCGAGCAGCTTGCCGCCGGCTTCGGTCTTCAGGGTATGCTCGGGATCATCGTTGATCTCGATGGTCACGTCGCCGGTGCTCACCAGCCTGGACCGCGCTGCCAGGATCACCGCCACCAGTGCGAGCACGATGACGGTAAACATGACCACGCCGAGAATGATTTCAGTATTCATGGTCTCGCCTCAATCTTGTTATCCGTTACCGGGTGATTACAGGGAAATACCGGAAAACGACATGAAGCCCAGCGACATCAGCCCAACGGTGATGAAGGTGATGCCCAGGCCACGCAGGCCTTCAGGCACATCGCTGTACTTCAGCTTTTCACGGATCCCCGCCAGCGCCACGATGGCCAGGGCCCAACCCAGACCGGCGCCGAAACCGTAAACCAGACTCTCACCAAAGGTGTAGTCCCGCTCCACCATGAACAGGGACGCCCCCATGATGGCGCAGTTGACGGTAATCAGCGGCAGGAACACACCCAGCGCGGCATAGAGCGCCGGAATGTACTTGTCGAGGATCATTTCCATGATCTGGACCATCGCCGCAATCACGCCGATATAGGTCAACAGTCCCAGGAAGCTCAGATCCACTTCCGGCAGGCCGGCCCAGGCCAGCGCGCCTTCACGCAGAACATTGTTGTAGATCAGGTTGTTGACCGGAACCGTCAGGGTCAGCACCACGATGACCGCAATGCCCAGCCCCAGAGCCGCCTCGACCTTCTTGGAGATCGCCAGGAACGTACACATCCCCAGGAAGAAGGCCAGCGCCATGTTCTCAACAAAGACGGCCTTCAGGATCAGACTGATATAGTGTTCCATCAGAAGGCCTCCTTGGTGCTTTGACGGGACATCCGGTAGTCCGGCGCCTCAACCTGATCCGGTTTCCAGGCGCGCAGCCCCCAGATCGCCAGGCCGATGATGAAGAACGCGCTCGGCGGCAGCAGCATCAGGCCGTTGGGCACATACCAGCCACCATCATTGACCACCGGCATCAGGGCCACACCGAACAGCGAGCCGGAGCCCAGCAGTTCACGGAAGAAGGCAATCACGATCAGCATGACCGAGTAGCCCAGGCCGTTACCGATGCCATCGAGGAAGCTGAGCAGCGGCCCGTTCTGCATCGCAAAGCCCTCTGCGCGGCCCATGACGATACAGTTGGTGATGATCAGGCCAACGAAGACCGACAGCTGCTTGCTGATCTCATAGGCGTAGGCCTTGAGTATCTGGTCCACGACGATAACCAGCGAGGCAATGATGGTCATCTGCACAATGATCCGGATGCTGTTCGGGATCTGAGAACGCACCACAGAAACAAAGAGGTTGGAAAACGCGGTAACCGCAATCACCGAGGCACACATAACCATGGTGACACTCAGGCTGCTGGTGACCGCCAGCGCCGAGCAGATCCCCAGGATCTGCAGAGCGATGGGGTTGTTATTGAAGATCGGTTCAAACAGAACCTGCTTAGCTGAAACGTCCGCCACCGTCAGACCTCCCCTTTACGAAGCTTGTTCAGGTAGGGCGCGAAACCACGCTCGCTCATCCAGAAGTTGACCAGATGCTGTACACCGCGGCTGGTCAGCGTTGCACCGGACAGGGCATCGACCTTGTGCTCCTTGTCCGCCGCGTTGGCGTCGACACCGCCCTTGACCAGCTGGATCTCTGGCGTCTCGAGATTGTCGCCGTAGACCTTCTTGCCAACCCACTGCGATTTCCACTTGGGATTGTCCACTTCGCCACCCAGACCCGGGGTCTCGGCGTGCGCATAGAACCCCAGGCCCTCGATGGTGTTGGCATCCCCTTCCAGCGATACGAAACCGTAGAGGGTGGACCACAGGCCGTAGCCGTGGATCGGCAGCACCACTCGCTTGAGATTGCCGTCTTCTTCCAGCACGAAGACCTTCGCAATGTCCGCCTGACGCTTGATGCCGGCCACATCCTCCGACGCGGGGATGTTCTCGGACATGGACGGATCGGAAGCCGCCTTGTACTGGTCGTACTTCATCGCGTCGTTCAGGCCGATGGAATCGGCGTCAACGTAGTCACCAGATTCCAGATCCACGAGCCTGACGTCAAATCGCTGGAACTGTTCCTCAATCTGGTCCGGAGTCGCGCCCGGCTCGAGCATCCCGGCCGCGGCCAGGATGTTGGTTTTCATATCGAGGTTACGGTTGGTCACCTGGGCCGGCTTGAGTATGACCGCCGCGGAAGACACCACGACGGAACAGACGATGCACAGCGCCAGGGCTACGATAACCGTGCGGGATACGGTTTCCTTTTTCTTAGCCACGGGCGAGCCTCCGTTTGATGTTGGCCTGCACGACGAAATGATCCATCAGCGGGGCAAACAGGTTAGCGAACAGGATGGCGAGCATGATGCCTTCCGGGAAGGCCGGGTTGACCACGCGAATGAGCACGGTCATCAGGCCGACCAGAATGCCGAACGACCATTTACCCGTGTTGGTCATCGCTGCGGATACCGGGTCCGTCGCCATGAACATCATGCCAAAGGCAAAGCCACCGATCACCAGATGCCATTGGGGCGGCACCTCGAACATCGGATTGGTGTCCGATCCCACCGCATTGAGCAGCAACGTGGTACCGATCATGCCGATCAGGACACCGCCCACGATCCGGTAGGAGGCAATTTTCATCACCAGCAGGACCGCACCGCCAATCAGGATGGCCAGCGTCGAGGTTTCACCCATGGACCCCTGGATCGTACCCAGGAACGCCTGCATCCAGGTCATGGACTGCTGCAGCGCTTCCATACCACCGTTGGCAGCCACACTCAGGGCCGTGGCACCGCTGAACCCGTCGACCGCGGTCCACACCGTGTCACCGGAGATCTGCGCCGGGTAGGCGAAGTACAGGAAAGCACGACCGGTCAGGGCCGGGTTCAGGAAGTTCTTGCCGGTACCGCCAAACACTTCCTTACCGATCACCACACCGAAGGTGATGCCCAGCGCCACCTGCCACAGCGGGATGGTGGGCGGGCAGATCAGCGCGAACAGGATCGAAGTCACGAAGAAACCTTCGTTGACTTCATGGCGACGCACCGTTGCGAACAGCACTTCCCAGAAACCACCGACCACGAAAGTAACGGCGTAAACCGGGATGAAATAAGCCGCACCGTAGACCAGGTTGTCCCAGATCGAGCCCGGATCGTTGCCGGCCAGCGCCGAAATGAACGCCGTGCGCAGGCCACCGTCGCCCATCAGGGCATCCGGGTTGGCAGCGAGAACGGTATTGGCCTGGTAACCGATGTTCCACATACCGAAGAACATGGCCGGCCAGACGCAGAACCAGACGGTGATCATGATGCGTTTCAGGTCGATACCGTCACGCACGTGGGACGTCGTGGACGTCACCGACGGCGGCGTATAGAAGATCGTGTCGACCGCTTCGTAAAGCGCGTACCAGCGCTCGTACTTACCACCTTTCTCGAAGTGGTGCTCGATACCGTGGAGAAATTCTTTCAATGCCATGGTGTTAGCCCTCGATCTCGATGCGGGTCAGGTTATGACGCAGGATGGGGCCGTACTCGTACTTGCCGGGACAAACGAAGGTGCACAGGGCCAGGTCTTCTTCGTCCAGCTCGAGACAGCCCAGCTTCTGGGCCATCTCGGTATCGCCCACGATCAATGAGCGCAGCAGTTGCGTCGGCAGGATGTCCAGCGGCATGACCTCTTCATAGGATCCCACCGGGACCATGGCCCGCTCGCTGCCGTTCGTTGTCGTTGTGAAATCGAACAGACGGCCTTTGGCCAGCTTGGAGAGGTAGATGTTCAGAACCGAGAACTTGCGGGTACCGGGTGACAACCAACCCATGAACTGGCGCTCGTCGCCCTCTTCCAGCAACGTGACCTGGTTGGCATAGCGCCCCAGGTACGCACAGGGGCCTCGGCCGCTGCGGCCGCCGAAGACCGAACCGGAGACCTTGCGTACGTCGGAATTCGCCGTTTCGCATTCGCCCTCAAGCAGCTCGTCGAGGTTCGCTCCAATGCGGGTACGCACCAGTCGCGGCTGTTTGGCCTTGGGGCCACCCAGGGCAACAACACGTTCGGTGGGCAGCTCGCCGGTCTGGAACAGGCGGGCAATGGCCATGACGTCCTGATAGCCGATGGACCAGACCACCTTATCGCCGACTACCGGATCCAGGTGATGGATGTGCGTGCCGACGTTACCCGCCGGATGCACCCCGTCGAACTGTTCGACCTGGAAAACGTCGTCCTTGGGCACCGGCACGTTGGACCCCGGCTTGCCACAGACAAACACTTTGCCGTTGGTCAGTCTGCTGATAATGCGCAGGCCGTTCTCGAACGCATCCGGATCGTCGTTGATGATCACGGTGGGGTCGGCGGCCAGCGGGTTGGTGTCCATCACCGACACAAAGATGGAATGCGGCGCCGTGTCGATGGCCGGCACCTTGCTGTAGGGACGGGTGCGGAACAGAGTCCACAAGCCAGACTCCACCAGGTTGTCGACGACCTGCTGACGTTCGAGCGAGCCCAATTGGCTGGCTTCGTAACGGGCAAAACTTTCCGACTCGTCTCCATCGATCTCGATAACGACCGACTGGAAAACGCGACGCTCACCCCGATTAATTTCCTTGACCACACCAGCTGCCGGCGCGGTGTAACGAACGCCCTCGGTCTTCTTGTCCGTAAACAGCAGCGAACCGCGTTTGACGCGATCACCCTCCTGAACCGCCATGGTCGGCTTCATACCGTTGTAGTCAAAACCAATCAGCGCCGCGTGGCGCACAGGCTTGCCGTCGGTAATTTTCTGTTCAGGAGCGCCGCTGATGGGAAGATCCAGGCCTTTTTTGATCTTAATCATTTAGCCCCGTCCAATCATCAGAAACTAGATAAAGTGGATTCGCCACGCCTGGCTAAAACTCCGGAATCACCAGGAACGACGGCTTCGGCGCCGTAACAGTGACAGCAGACACCGGGCGAACCGGCGCTCGTTGAGGAGAGTGAAATTCTGTTAACCAGACGTACCCAAAATCGCGCCAATTATAGAGATTCAAAGAATTCATTTCTACCTGAGAGCGCATTGCTATCCACGCCCATTTCGCGATCTCGGTCAACTAAACAGCCATCCCCGAAAGCTGGGTGCACCAGTCCTCAGGGATGGAAAACCGTCGATTTACTTTACACCACCCCCGCCAAACGAATGCTTGATTCAGCGCTTTATCAGTAGGTTATAAAGTTGGCACGCCTCGCGCTAGGAGTGCATTGAGGGTCTGAACCGGTTCCCTTCAGACCACGTACGCGACCTTTTCTCACAGGAGTTGAGGAATGAGAAAATACCTACCAACAATCTTCGCGGCAGTTGCTTCTGCTCTGCTTTTTGTGTCGTTGCCGGCCGCAGCCCTGAACATCGGTCCGGGGGATGCAGCGGGTACAACGAACGTTAACAGCAATTGCGAACCGGACTGTGTCGAAGACGTTTTCGGTACCAGTGACCTGACTTTACTCTACAAATCGGAAGTGGACGACGGTGGCGAAGAGGGAACATTCGCGAGTTCTTATGAAACAACCTGGGACGGCAGCGATCCAAGCGACGGCATGATCGAGTACGTCGGCGGAGCAAGCATCATGTGTGGCGAGTGCTATCTCGTCGTCAAGGATGGCAAACATGAGCCCGCCCAGTATTTCTTCAACCTGTTTGCTCTGGGCTGGAACGGTACCGACACCCTTTACCTTTCCGGGTTCTGGCCAAACGGCGGCGCTATCTCGCACGCGTCCATCTGGGGTGGCGACACGCCGATGGAAAGCGTTCCGGAACCAGCGACCCTCGCCCTCCTTGGCATCGGCCTGGTTGGGTTCGCCGCACTGCGCCGCAGACAACCGGCACGAAAGATCGCCCACTGACCCAAACGCACGTAAAACCATGCGAGGCAGGCCCAACGGCCTGCCTCTTTGCTTGGCCGAGAGCCCCAGCCGAAAGCGTCAGCCTGTTTGACACCTCAAACAACAGACACAAAAAAGCCCCGCCGGGATCCGGCGGGGCTTCGTGTCGATCAACTGTATTCCGGTGTCGCTTTGCGGTTTACCGAACCCGCGACGGGAAAATCGGGTAGGTCACGCCGGCCATCTGGTTCACGCAGCGAACCACCTGGGCGCTGTAGCCGAACTCGTTGTCGTACCACACGTAAAGGATCAGGCGGTTGCCGTTGGCGATGGTCGCCTGTGCATCCACGACACCCGCGTGACGGGAGCCCACGAAGTCGGTGGAGACCACTTCCGGTGAGTTGACGAAGTCGATCTGCTTCTGCAGCTCGGAGTGCAGAGCCATTTCCCGCAGGTATTCGTTGGCCGAATCCACCGTCACCTCTTTGTCGAGGTTCAGGTTCAGGATCGCCATGGAAACGTTCGGCGTCGGCACCCGGATGGCGTTGCCGGACAGCTTGCCCTTCAGCTCGGGCAGAGCCTTGGCCACGGCCTTGGCGGCGCCGGTTTCCGTGATCACCATGTTCAGGGGCGCGCTGCGGCCGCGGCGTGAACCCTTGTGGTAGTTATCGATCAGGTTCTGGTCGTTGGTGTAGGAGTGGACGGTTTCCACGTGCCCGTCAACGATACCGTACTCATCGTGGATCGCCTTCAGCACCGGCGTGATCGCATTGGTGGTACAGGAGGCTGCGGACAGGATGCGGTCGTCCTCGGTGATATCACCGTTATTGATGCCGTAGACGATGTTCTTGATGTCGCCCTTGCCCGGCGCGGTCAGGATAACGCGGCTGGCGCCCTTCGACTTAAGGTGCAGGCCCAGACCTTCCTCGTCGCGCCACTTACCCGTGTTGTCGACGATGATCGCGTTGTTGATGCCGTACTCGGTGTAATCCACCTTGTCGGGACCGTCGGAGTAGATCACCTTGATGAAATTGCCGTTGGCGATCAGCGCGCAATTTTCCTCGTCCACGGTGATGGTGCCGTTGAACGGGCCGTGCACGGAGTCACGACGCAACAGGCTGGCCCGCTTTTCCAGATCGTTCTCGGCGCCGCCCTGGCGAACCACAATGGCACGCAGGCGCAGGTTGTTGCCGCCGCCGGCCTTCTCGACCAGGATCCGCGCCAGCAGGCGACCGATCCGGCCAAAACCGTAGAGGACCACATCCTTGGTGTCCTTGCAGGATTCCTCATCGCACTGTTCCGCGTACTTGCCGACGACTTCTCCGACTTCGTCACGCAGGAACTGCTCCAGGGAACGGCCTTCGGCCTGCTCCTTGAATCGCACCGCCAGCTTACCGATATCGATGTGGGCCCGCCCCAGTTCAAGCTGGTCCAGCGTCTCCAGAATCGGCAGCGTGTCCTGGACGGACAGCTCGCTGTCCTCGACCTGACGCACAAAGCGATGCGCCTTGAGGATCCCGATGACAGATTGATTGATGATCGCTCGGCCGTAAATGGACGTAACGACGTTGTTCTTGCGGTACAGGCGGCCGATCAGGGGAATCATCGCCTCCGCCATGGATTCTCTTTCGGTCCAGGCGGACAGGTGCTCATTCATCTGCTCGTGACTCACGCGTAAACCTCTACTGTTTGGCGCTTGAATGGGACGACCGGGGCGGCCGCCTCCCGTGAATTGGGCGCATATTATCCAATGTAAGGAGTTCCCGAACAAGCCCGCATTCCCCGCGCCAGGCCGCATCACCATGACAGTCCCTTAACCGACGGCTAGAATGTCGCTTCCTTCGTTCAGGGCGACTCCGATCTGCCTGTCATCGACAACCTTGATTCAGCCAGGAACCACACGATCCATGACACAGCCCAGCCTTATCGCTCCCGAGATGCCCACCCAGCCGGCCAGCCACGAGATCTGGAGCGGCCTGCACGGCGCCAGCCAGGCCCTGGCGATCTGCGAGGGCGCCCGGCAGCACGATGGGCTGACCCTGGTGATTACGGCCAGCACCGACGAAGCCATTCGCCTGGAACAGGCCCTGCGCTTTTTTCTGGGGCTGCCGGCGGACGATGACCAGACGACCACCACGGCGGATGGCCTGGAGCTACTCTCGCTGCCGGACTGGGAAACGCTGCCCTACGACATGTTCTCGCCGCACCAGGACATCATCTCGCGGCGCATCCGCACGCTACACCGCCTTCCCCAGGCCCAGCGGGGGCTGCTCGTGGTGCCGGCACGTACCCTGCTCCATCGCCTGGCTCCGCCGTCGTACCTGCAGGGCAACACGCTGTTGCTGGAGATCGGCCAGTCGCTGGACATCGATGCCTGGCGCAACCAGTTGGAGGCGGCCGGCTACCGACACACGGAGAACGTCTACGAACACGGCGAGTACGCGGTACGCGGCGCCATTCTCGACATCTTCCCGATGGGCGCCACCCAGCCCTACCGGATCGACCTGTTTGATGACGAAATCGAAACACTTCGCACCTTCGATCCGGAAACTCAGCGCTCGGTAGACCGTATCGAGCGCATCGAACTGCTGCCGGCCAACGAATTTCCCTGGCACAAGGAAGCCCGTTCCACGTTCCGCAACCAGTGGTTCGAGCACTTTCCCCACGCCGACAAGGACGCCCCGATCTACAAGGACGTCAGCCAGGGCATCACACCGCCGGGCATTGAGTACTATCTGCCGCTGTTCTTCGACGCCACCGCCACCCTGTTCGACTACCTGCCAGGCAGCACCCGCGTGGTCACCCTGGCCGGCCTGGAAGACGCTCTCAACCACGCCCGCGACGAAGTAGAGCAGCGCTACGAAGACCGCCGCTACGATCGCATGCGCCCGATCCTAGAGCCGCGCCAACTGTTCATGGCGAAGGACGAATGCTACGGCTGGATCAAGCGTTTCCCGCGCGTCTCGGTGCAGACCGACCCGGCCGACGCCGGGGCCCGCGAGCGTACCTGCCACAGTGCCGCGCTGCCCTACGTCGCCATGGACGGTCGCGCCAAGGATCCCGCGCACCGGCTCAAGGCCTACCTGGCGGATTTCGAGGGAAGCGTGCTGCTGTGCGTGGAATCCGCCGGCCGGCGCGAGTCGCTGATCGATAACCTGGCCGACTACGACCTGCGCCCGGACGCTCTCGCGGACTGGCAGGCCTTCTGTGAGCAGTCACCGGCGCTGGGCGTCACCATTGCCGCCCTCGACGCGGGCTTTGCCCTGCCCGATCAGCACACCGCTCTGATTACCGAAACCGAGCTGTTCGGCGAACGGGTGCTGCAGCAACGACGCCGGGAAAAGCCGACCGAGCTGAACGACGCCGGCTACCGCGACCTCTCCGAACTGCGCATCGGCTCGCCCGTGGTGCACATCGATCACGGCGTCGGCCGCTACCAGGGGCTGCAGACCATCGCCGTGGACAAGGACAACGCCGAAGAATTCCTGACCCTGGAATACGCCAACAACGCCAAACTCTACGTGCCGGTATCCAGCCTGCACCTGATTTCCCGCTACGCCGGCGCTGAAACCGAGCTGGCGCCGCTGCACAAGCTGGGCACCGATCGCTGGAACCAGGCCAAGCAGAAAGCGCTGGAGAAGATCCGCGACACCGCCGCCGAACTGCTCGACGTCTACGCTCGCCGGGAGGCCCGCAAGGGCTTCGTGTTCGACGACCCGGCGGAGAACTACCGCGCCTTCGCCGCAGGCTTCCCGTTCGAGGAAACCCCCGACCAGCAGGCCGCCATCGACGCGGTCATGGCGGACATGGTCAGCGAACGCCCGATGGACCGACTGGTCTGCGGTGACGTGGGCTTCGGCAAGACCGAGGTCGCGATGCGCGCGGCCTTCATCGCTTCCTATTCCGGCAAGCAGGTGGCGGTGCTCGTCCCCACCACCCTGTTGGCCCAGCAGCACTATGAGTCGTTCCGCGACCGTTTCGCCGACACACCGGTTAACGTGGAACTGCTGAGCCGCTTCCGCACCGGCAAGCAGGCCAGCCAGACGCTGGAGCACGCCGAATCCGGCAAGGCCGACATCGTGATTGGCACCCACAAGCTGATCCAGGGGGACGTCAGGTTCAAGAACCTGGGACTGGTGATCATCGACGAGGAACACCGCTTCGGTGTGCAGCAGAAAGAGCGGCTCAAAGCCCTGCGCGCGGAAGTGGACCTGCTGACCCTGACCGCCACACCGATTCCCCGCACGCTCAACATGGCCATGGGCCATCTGCGGGACCTGTCGATCATCGCCACGCCGCCGGCACGTCGCCTGTCGGTGAAAACGTTCGTACGCCAGCGTGAAGACGCCCTGGTGAAAGAAGCGATCCTGCGGGAAATCCTGCGGGGCGGTCAGGTCTACTTCCTGCACAACGAAGTCAGCACCATCGAGAAAACAGCGGAAGAGCTGCGCGACCTCATCCCGGAAGCCCGGGTCGGCGTGGCCCACGGCCAGATGCGTGAGCGGGAGCTGGAACAGATCATGTCCGACTTCTACCACAAGCGCTTCAACGTGCTGGTGTGCACCACCATCATCGAAACCGGGATCGACATTCCCAGCGCCAACACCATCATCATCGAACGGGCCGACAAGTTCGGCCTCGCCCAGTTGCACCAGTTGCGTGGGCGAGTCGGGCGGTCCCACCACCAGGCCTACGCCTATCTGCTGACGCCGCCGCCCAAGAGCCTGTCGTCCGACGCGGAAAAACGCCTGGAGGCCATTTCCATGGCCCAGGACCTGGGCGCGGGCTTCATGCTGGCCACCCAGGATCTGGAAATCCGCGGCGCCGGCGAACTGCTCGGCGAGGAACAGAGCGGCCAGATCGAGAGCATCGGCTTCACACTGTACATGGAGCTGCTCGACGAAGCGGTGAAAGCTATCCGCGAGGGGCGCACCCCGAACGCCGAATTACCCTTGAGTCACGGCACCGAGATCAACCTGCGCATTCCCGCCCTGATCCCAGACGATTACCTGCCCGACGTCCACAACCGGCTGATGCTCTACAAGCGTATCGCCAGCACCAGGACACAGGACGAGCTGAAAGAGCTGCAGGTGGAGATGATCGACCGCTTCGGGCTGCTCCCCGACCCGGCCAAGAACCTGATGCGCCAGTCCCAGCTGCGCATCCGCGCCGAGTGTCTGGGCATCGCCAAGATCGACGCCGGCAGCGAATGGGGGCGCCTGGAATTCGGCAACAACACGCCGGTGGATCCGTTAATTCTTGTCCAGAAAGTTCAGAGCGCGCCGCATTCCTATAAACTCGAGGGCGCCAACACCTTCCGCTTCCGGCTGAAGGACACCACAACCGATGGTAAACTGGCCGGCGTCTCGGACATGCTGGGCGAACTGGAAAAAGCGCCCGCCTGACCGGCCACCGCACACGCGGCCAGATGTGCTGGCCCAGAAACGGAGTACGGAGTTTTGCAGGATTTCCAGACACGCTGGCTGGCGCCCCTGGCGCTCGCCATGACCCTGTTTGCGCTGGCCGGCAAGGCCGCCGCCGATGACAACCTCTATCGCGCCGAGCTGGTGCTGTTCGAACGCATTGGCGCCAGCGATGACCTGGCCGAGCAGATGCAGACCCGCCAGCCCCAGGAAACCCCCGACGTGACGCGCAACCTCTGGGTCACCAACACCAACGGCCAGGTCGTTTCCGACCTGTCGCTGGTGCCACGCAACCAGCTATACCTGAGCAGTGCCGCCAGCCGCCTGGAGAACAGCGGCGGCTACCGGATCCTGATGGCCACCGGCTGGACGCAATCGTTCCCGCCGGACTACAAGGGCGAACCCATGCGCATCGAGCTGGGTGATGTGATCGATTCGGCCGGTGACCGTGCGGTGGAAGGCTACATCGATATCGACCGGGTTCGGTACCTGCACGTCACCGCGCACCTGAATCAGTGGCAGGCCGCCTCGACAGACCGGTCAGGACAGAACGACGCCACGGCCGATGGTCAAGGGCAGGACCTGTCCGACAACCCGTATCTGGTCGATGGCAACCAGGATGCCGCGACTGAAGGCAATGGCCAGCCGGGCCAGGCCCAACCCCAGCGCGAGTTGCTCACCTGGCTGCACCAGACCCGCCGTATGCGCAGCAAGGAAATCCACTACCTGGACTCCCCCACCCTCGGCCTGCTGATTTACTTCCAGCCGCTGGACGCTCAATAAGGGGCATCAAGCCCCCGGCGAGTAACCGCTCCCGATCAGCTGCGTCAGGATCTCCCTGACGCCTGACATCCCCTCATCGATGGCAGCCTGGATCTCATCCATGGTGATGATGTGGTCGGACTTGCCGGCCGCCCAGTTCACCACCAGCGCCAGACAGCCGTATTCCAGCTCCAGTTCCGCGGCCAACGCCGCTTCCGGCATGCCGGTCATGCCGATCAGGTCGCAGCCGTCCCGCTCCAGCCGACGCACTTCCGCCGCCGTTTCCAGACGTGGCCCCTGGGTCGCGGCGTAGACACCGAAATCCAGGCAGTGAACACCACGATCCAGGGCCGCGGACTTCAGCGCCGCGCGCAGGGCTTCGGTGTACGGGAAGGTGAAATCGATGTGCGTGACTTGCTCCAGATCGCCCTCGAAGAAGGTACTGGGGCGCCCCCAGGTGTAGTCGATCAGTTGGTCCGGAATGACAATCTGCGCCGGCCCCATCGCCGTGTGAATACCACCCACCGCGTTCACACCGATAACGGTGCGCACACCGGCTTCACGCAGCGCCCAGAGGTTGGCCCGATAGTTCACTTGGTGGGGCGGGATGCGGTGCGGATTGCCGTGGCGCGCCAGGAAAATAACCGGAACGTCGTTGAGTCGGCCGTGCACCAGCGGCGCTGACGGTTTGCCCCAAGGCGTTTCCATCTCCTGCTGACCCGTGATCTCCAGGCCGTCCAGCTCGGTCAGTCCGGTGCCGCCAATAATGCCGATCACGGCTTTGTCCCGGTTTTCGTTGGCGCTCATCAGTCTGCGTCTCCGTATGTGGTGCGATTGGCCTGGGTGTCCGCCTCAAAGTGTTCCAGATCATCCGCCTCGCGGTAAGACGGCCGATTCTGCGCCGAATCCTCCCTCTCGTCGCCGGCGCCTTCCTGGTCACCGGTTTTATCCTGGGCCAGACGCAGCGTGTCCGCCACGTGCAACGTGCGCGTCGGGAAAGCCACCTCGGCACCGTAACCGGCGATGATCTCGCTGATGCGCAGCAGCACATCCTGCTTGATCGCGTGGAACTTCACCCACTCGACGGTCTTGGTGAAGGTGTACACCATGATATCGAGAGAGGAGTTATTGAAGCGCAGGAAGTTCACGATTAACGTTTGATCGGTATCGATTTCGTCGTGCTCTTTCAGCATGTCCCGGATATCGTGGACAATCGCCCCCATTTCGCTGACGTCCAGATAGCGGATGCCGATGGTTTCGTTGATGCGTCGGTTGGTCATGCGCGACGGGTTTTCCACGGAGATGGTGGTGAACACCGCGTTGGGCACGTAGAGCGGGCGTTTGTCGAACGTGCGGATGGTGGTCATACGCCAGCCGATGTGTTCGACCGTGCCCTCGATTTCCTGGTCCGGCGAACGGATCCAGTCCCCCACTTTGAACGGCCGGTCCATGTGAACCACCAGACCGCCGAACAGGTTGGCCAGCAGGTCCTTCGCCGCAAAACCGATGGCGATACCGCCGATACCGCCGAACGCCAGCACCCCGGAAATGCTATAGCCCAGGGATTCCATGACGATCAGTACGGCAGTGACCACCACTACGGCCCGGGCCAGCTTGCTCACCGCCATCACCGTGGTGTAGTCCATCGGACGGCGCATTTTCGACGGCGACGCCAGGATGGTTTCCGCCTGCTTGACAAACCCCCACAGCGTCCAGACAAAAAGCCAGATCAAGCCAACCTTGAGAATCGTGGCGTTGGCCTTGAAGATTTCCGCGTCCGAATAGCGGTGGGCCAACGTCGCGGCCCAGTAGACCCCCTGCAGCCAGACGAAACCGACGGCGGGTTTGCGCAGGGCGTGCAGGAAAGCGTCGTCCCAGAGATTCCGGGTCTTGCCGAACTTGCTCTCCAGCCGCAGGATCACCCGGCTGACAATGAACGCCACCACCGCGGTGGCAAACACCAACGCGAAAACGGCAATGGCCACTCGCCACTCAAGCGACAGCAGCGTGTAATTCTCGATCCAGCGCTCCAGACCTTGCGGTGCGTCTTCCAAATCCTGTCTCCCTGAATACAGCGCCCCGGGCGGGGCCGACATCAACCCTCAATCAGCACAGGCGTGCCGGGGCGAACACAATCAAACAACTCCAGCACATCGGCGTTGCGCATGCGCACGCAACCGTGAGAGCGGGGTTCGCCCATCGGTTCCGAGTCCGGAGTGCCGTGAATATAGATATAGCGGCGCATGGAGTCGACCTGGCCACCGCGGTTGCGGCCGGTTTCGCGACCACAAAGCCAGAGGATGCGGGTGAGGATCCAGTCGCGCTCGGGATGCGCTGTCGCGAGCTCGCTGGAATACACCTCCCCTGTGGCCCGGCGCCCCCGGAAAACCGCTCCCAGCGGCTGCTCAGCGCCGATACAGGCGCGCACGTAATGGTCGCCGCGCGGCGTGCAGCCGGAACCGTCGGCTTCGCCGGGACCATTGGCGGCCGTGGACACCGCGTAGGTACGCGTCGAACCGTCCGCCATCTCGGCAACCAGGGTCTGTTCGGGAATGCGGATGTAGAGGTGGTGGGCTAACGCCATGAAGTCTCCGGCTGGTGTCCAGTCGCGTCAATGATACGTCACAGGCGCGGACAGTACACCAGGCCGCTTCGGGGAGGCAATTGTCGAAGGGTGAGACAGACCCGCCAACGGCGGGCCGTGATCGGGTCAGGCCGTGCGGGAGACCGACACCGGATCGTCGGCTTTCAGCCCCGCGGCGAGGAAGGGCACCAGGCGGGCGGCGATTTCCTGGACCGTGGTGTCCACGCCCAGCTTGTTCTCGAGGATTTCCCGCAGGGCGTCACTGCTGGACATGGTGAAGGCGGTCGCGCCCAGCATGAACTGGATGCGCCAGTAGCGGTCCACCGCCGACAGTTGCGGCGTACCGGCCTTGAGCAACGACATCAGGCGACCGAAGGGCTCGCTGTATTCCGCTTCCAGAAACTTGCGCAGGTGTCCCTGGGACTGGGTGTAGGCCAGACCCAGCAGGCGCATGAAGATGGAGATGCCCTTCTCGTTGCGATGCGGCATCCGCACCGCGCTTTCGGTCAGCACCCAGAGAATCTGCTCCAGCGACGCCGGCTGGCCGGCGCAGCGGCGCTCCAGATCATCGAAGGCGTTTTCCAGGGTTTCCGAGAATGGCGTCAGGAAGCGGGCGAAAACGGCCTGGATCAGCGCGTTCTTGGACCCGAAATGGTAGTTGACGGCGGCCAGGTTGACGCTAGCCTTACTGGTGATCATCCGCAGCGAGGTTTCGGAAAACCCGCGCTCTGCAAACAGTTCTTCTGCGGCATCCAGGATGCGATCGACGGTATCGGACTGCGCCATAATATTCTGCCAGGGTATAAAATAGACAAACGAATGTTTAAAACATACGTTTGACACCTGATGTTGTCAAGCCGTGCCGAATCTATTGCCAGGCGCCCTGACCTGGCTCGATCGAACGGACACCTACCGCTCCCTTCTATAAGCGGCCCTCGTTCTACAAGCAGCCGCCTTACACAAACAACAAAGCGCAGGGTCAATGACACCTGCGCTTCGATTTCATCCCTGGCGAACACGCGTTGCGTGAGCCCGAGCTTACTTGTCCATGGACGTCGCCGCAATGCGATGAATGGCGAGGTCGGCGCCCTCGTACTCCTCTTCCTGGGACAGGCGCACGCGGCTCACCGCATTCACGATACCGTAGACGATGAAGCCACCGACCAGCGCCACGATCACGCCCGCCAGCGAACCGACGATCTGCGCCATCAGGCTGACACCGCCCAGACCACCCAGACCGGCCTGGCCGAAGATACCGGCAGCGATACCGCCCCAGACACCACACACACCGTGCAGCGGCCAGACACCCAGAACGTCGTCCAGGCGGGTGATGCGGTTCTGCGCCCACTCGAACAGGAACACAAAGAGCGCGCCGGCCACACCGCCGGTGACCAGGGCGCCAATCGGATGCATCAGGTCGGACCCGGCGCACACCGCCACCAGGCCGGCCAGCGGCCCATTATGGATAAAGCCCGGGTCCTTGCGCCCCACCAGCATGGAAACCACGATGCCACCGACCATAGCCATCAGACTGTTGACCGCCACCAGACCACTGATGCCGTCCAGGGTTTGCGCGGACATCACGTTGAAGCCAAACCAGCCAACCGTGAGAATCCAGGCGCCCAGCGCCAGGAACGGAATGTTGGACGGCGCGAAGGCCACCACACGACCGTTGCGATAGCGCCCGGTCCGCGCGCCAAGAACCAGGACCGCGGCCAGCGCGATCCAGCCGCCCACACCATGCACCACCACGGAGCCGGCGAAGTCATGGAAGCCGGCGCCGAACTGAGCCTCAAGCCACGCCTGGAAACCGTAGTTGCCGTTCCAGACGATGCCCTCGAAGAAGGGATAAACCAACGCCACGATCAGCGCTGAGGCAATGAGCATCGGGTAGAAACGCGCCCGCTCGGCAATGCCGCCAGACACAATGGCGGGAATCGCCGCGGCAAACGTCAGCAGGAAGAAGAACTTGACCAGATCGTAGCCGTTGGCCTGGGTCAGCTCCGTCGCATTGGCGAAAAAGTCCGTCTGATAGGCCACCGTGTAGCCGACGAAGAAATAGGCCAGCGTCGAGACCCCGAAGTCCGTCATGATCTTCACCAGGGCATTGACCTGGTTCTTGTGGCGGACGGTCCCCACTTCCAGGAACGCGAAGCCGGCGTGCATGGCCAGCACCATGATCGCCCCCAGCAACAGGAAGAAGGTGTTGGCGCTCTGCAGCAGCGTCTCGACGGCACTCGTGACTTCCACGATAACTTACTCCCAAATTCGATGGATGGTGTTTAGATCCGGAGGCAGGCCTCCACGCATCATTGGGGAGCGCAGGGATACAAGATGTGTTCCAAAATGAGTCACAACGAGTCAGAACAGCGAGTTATGCGGAATAAACGAAGGCGGGATTAGCGTTAGCAGCAATATGGATCGAATAAAACGCACCGTTTCAGTGCTTTATGCACGGATATGACGCGATAACGCACCGGAAGGCAGCAAACCGATTACCGTGATCCGCCCTAAAACGGCTCATTCGAAGTCGGTATCAGGTTTCGGGACGCTCCGCGTCCTCGGCATCTTCGGGCTCTTCGCCCTCCGTAGCCTGAGTCGAGGCGTCCTCCGCCGGCCCGCCGTCGAGCCATCCCTGGTCGATGGCGTGCTGATGATCCTCGAAGTAACCGGCCTGCAGGCGATCGTAGGCTTTCTCGGCTTCCAGCATGTAGATCAGGTAGAGACGAAAGTGCTCGCGCCGGCGCAGGCTCTTCGCCAGGATGCGTTTTTCGGAGAGATTGACCAGCCCGCTGAATCGGGTCGAGCGCAGGGCGGGGTTGAAATCGGCCATCATGGCGCACTGCCAGGCCAGTCCCTCCTCGCCCTCCAGATGGTTGATGTGGCTGCGCGCTTCCCGCAGCCGGTGCTGGCGTCGCAGCAACAGTTCCATATAACTGGGTTTGCTGGAGAAGATGCGCCGGATGAACGGCACTCCGGCCAGGGCGATCAGCACGAAAGCGCCAAAACCGGTGCCCGCCACCCAGGCCGGCACGATGCCGGGAATACCGCACAGGAACACCGCGCCAGCGAGCGTTGCGGAGAACAACCACAGATCGCGACGCCGACGGGCGGCGGCCATGGAGAAATTGTCCGGCCAGTCGGGCATGGACAGGGTCGCGAAATCCAGCAACAGGACCCGCTCACACTGCCGGAGCAGACGGCGCCGGTTGCCCCGACGCACCATGACCTGCTCCCGCGATTCGCCCGGCCCGGATTCATCGGCGCCCTCATCCCGGTCATCGATCGCTTCATCCGTGGAATGCGGCGATTCGGTCTGGGATTCAGCCTCTGGCTCCGTCCTCCCCCGGGATTGAGGGGCCTGTTCCGGCATCAGTTGCTTATCGGGGGCAGGCGTCGCCTCCGGCGGGACCGGGTCCGCCGGACGCCCGGGCTGCAGCACAGGCGTTGGCCGCTCTTTTGCGTTGCTTACTGCCATGCCCGTGCTCCTCCACCCCGAATCCGATCCATACCTGTTCATTCTGTTATCGGCCGGCTGCCCGCAACCTTGAGGACAAACCCAACGGCATGCTTCGCGCTTGGCAGCTTCCGGCAGCCCCGCTATCCTACGGCTCCGAATCCATACAGCGGGAGTTACCATGTTTACCGGTATTGTCCAGGGCCAGGCCCACGTCGTTTCCGTCGATCAGAAGCCGGGGCTGGCCACCTACGTCCTCGAATTCCCCGCTGACCAGGTCGAAGCGGTGGCTATCGGCGCGTCCGTCTCCATCAACGGCACCTGCCTGACGGTGACGCGACAGGCCGGCAACCGCCTCTGGTTCGACGCCATGCAGGAAACCCTGACCCTCACCACACTCGACAGCCTGAAGGCAGGCGACCGGATCAATTTCGAGCGCGCCGCACGGATCGGCGACGAGATCGGCGGCCACCTGCTGTCCGGCCACGTCCACACGGTGGCAGAGGTCTCCCGGATCGAGGCGCCGGAAAACAACCGCACCCTGTATTTCCGCGTGCCACCCCAATGGATGAAGTACATCTTCGCCAAGGGCTACATCGCGATCAACGGCGCCAGCCTCACCATCGGCGAGGTGGAGGGCGACACCTTCAACGTCCACCTGATCCCGGAAACCCTGCGGGTCACCACATTCGGCGACCTGACGGTCGGCGACAACGTCAATATCGAGATCGACAGCCAGACCCAGACCATCGTCGACACCCTGGCACGACTGGGTTACGACCGCCCGCCCTCGGTCTGACGCGGCGCGCACTCGAAAACCACGAATTTTGGATCCGCCGCCCGCTGGCGAACCTGCCGGAACTGACGCTTGAGCTTGACGTGATAGCCCAGGTGCCGGTTCCCCACCACCAGCAGACGCCCCTTGCCGGTCAGGGCGCGCGCGGACTGCCGGAACAGGCGCAGGGCAATGTGATCGCCCACCGTCCCACCCTCATGGAACGGCGGATTGCACAGGATCAGATCGAACCTCTCCCCTTGGGGCACACCGTCGACGTGGTGGAACCGGGCCGTCGTCCCCGGCAGCGCCCGGTCGTGGTTATGGCGGGCGCTGGCAATCGCCTGGCTCGACACATCACAGAAAGTCACCGCCAGATCCGGCCGCAGGTTCAGGGCGCTCAACCCAAGGACGCCGTTACCGCACCCCAGGTCCAGCACCCGGGCGCCGGTCGGCAGAGCCTGGACCTGTTCCCGGACAACGGGCAGGAACATCTGGGTGCCGATATCCAGTCGCTCGCGGGCAAACACCGCCGGCAGGCCCTCCGCGCCCCAGCCGTCCGCCGTGCGATAGCCTCGCCACAGCCCTGCCCAGCCATCCAGCCGAGGCTCACCCGGGCGGGCCAGCACCACCCGCGCCTTGCGCCGGGCCGGCTGCGGCTCGTTGGAGCCCATCAACCGGGTGAACCGATCGGCGCAGCCAGCGGGCATGTGCTTGATCATCGCAGCACCGAGCACGAGCCCATCCGGCGCGAGCACCTCGTTGGCCCAGCGCAGGATGTATTCCAGGTAGTCCACCTGGCGCGGCAGCTTGACCAGAATCCGGTCGAACGGTCCCTGGGGCGGCGCCCGCCAGTCGTCTACCCGCGACACGTCCAGGCCATTGGCGTGAGCGTTGTGGGCAATGGCTTCCCGGCTCAGGGCGCTGTCGGCCAGGCTCACCGGCTGACAGTCGGCCAGCCCCAGGGTCAGCGCGCCAAAGGCGTCATCGACGATGGCTACCCGTGGCGCTGGCCCGTCGCCACGGTGGTCGGCATAGGCTTCCAGCAGCAATTCATCGGCCGCGTCCCAGGCGCGCAGGTCCTTGTGGCCCTTGCCGGGGCGCGTGAGCGACAGCTCTCGATCAGCCAGTTTCAACCGCGTTTCCGATGACACCATTCAACCTCAATCCAGTTCAGCATTCATTCTCCCCGAAGCGCGCCCCTTGCCGGCTAGGCTGAATACTCTAATCCTTGCCGGTACGGTAGGGAGGCAGTGGGCTCCCCGTGCCACATTGGCCATCGGGAGCCACTCCGGGACTGCGCATGCTAACGTATTCCCGGCCAAAGGGCCCGGCCCAGGGCAGTTCGGGATCATCGGCCCGATTGGAAGGCGGGCCCTTTCGATTCAGGTTGATGAGGGACGCCATGTCCCTGTGCCCCTTACCCCAGGGGCTTTTTTTGTTTCCGCCGGACCTTTTGGGCATACCGCCTCAGGCCGGCTCCGGGTGATAGCTGCAGACGCGGTTGCGGCCGGACGCCTTGGCTTCGTAGAGTGCCCGGTCGGCGCAGGCCAGCAGGATGTCCAGATCGGGCCCGGGGCAGTCCCGCAGGCGCGCGACGCCCAGACTGACGGTCATGGAAATCGTTTTCGCCTGACCTGAGACCCCGTCCACCTGTCCGGGAAGGACCAGCGGACTGGTCGCCACCAGCGCTCGCAGGCGCTCGGCGATGTCCCGCACGTTGCCGCCCTCCTCGTCCTCCAGCAGGATGGCGAACTCCTCACCGCCCACACGCGCGATCAGGTCCACTTCGCGGATGGTGTCCTGCGCCCGGGCGACAATGTGCCTGAGCGCCTCGTCGCCAACGCCGTGACCGTGAGCGTCGTTGATGCGCTTGAAATGATCCACATCGAACAGGATCAGCGCCGCGCCGGTGTCGCGGCGGGTCACCCGCTTGAGCAGCCTCTCACCCTCGTCGAAGAAATGCCGGCGATTGCTGATGCCGGTCAGCGCGTCGGTGTTGGCCAGTTCCTGGAGCTGGCGGATCATCCGCTCACGCTCGGCGCGCAGGCGCTCGCGCATGGCGATCTCGTCGCGCAGACTCTTGTTGGCCAGCTCCAGATCCTCGGTGCGCGCTGCCACCCGGTCTTCCAGCGTGGTGTTGAGCAGCCGCAACTCCTGCTCCTGGCCCTTGAGGCCCTGAATCAGCCGGTTCATGGCCCGGGACAGCACGTTCACCTCGTCGAAATCGTCCCGCGGCGAGATTCGCGCATCGCGCCGGCCTTCGTTGATCGCTTCGGCCTCGTGGGTCATGTCCAGCAGCGGGCGGGACACCCGCTGCGCCGCCAGCCAGGCCAGCATGCAGAACACCAGGGCCGACAGCAGGCCGGCGACGATGATGCCGTTGCGGATGTGGTTAGCGGGTTCGAAGGCACTGCGCGCCGGCTTGCGCAGCAGCACGGCCCATTTCAGCCCCTCATACTGGGCGTGATCCCGGGTCTGGCTGTACCCCACTAGGTAGCGTTCGCCGTCGGGCCAGGTCTCGACCATGTGGCCGGTCTCGCCACTCAGGGCAGCGCGGGCGGCGTTGGTATCGAGGGTGGTGCCCACCGTACCGGGCGGACCCAGCAGGACCTGGCGGTCGATGGAGACCACCAGCAGCTCGGCGCCCAGGCGACTTTCCAGTGGCACGATGATGCCGCGCTCAATTTCCTGGATCCAGGACCAGTACAGGTGCGCGCCCAGCACGCCAATCTGCTCCCCGGAGACCGACGAGTACACCGGAACCGCCACATCGATCAGCCGTAGCGGCGCAGCCCCGGCCGACGCCAGGATCTCGGCCAGCATTTGCGCGTCGTGCACGTCGCCCAGGTAGGGACCTTCCAGCCCGGCCCGGAACCAGGGGCGGTCCGCCACGCTGGCCCCGGCCAGCACACCGCCGGAGCTGACCAGCACGCGGCCGTCCACACCGGCCAGCCCCAGCCAGGCGAACTTGTCGTAGGTGGCCTGGAGCGAGTCCAGCATGGACCGCACGTGAGCGTACTCGCCCTTCCCCGCGTCCAGCGCCAGTACTCCGGAAAGCCCCAGCAGATCGCGATAGCGCTCTTCCAGCACCATCTCGATCTTGTCGCGCATCTGCAGGGAGACTTCCTGGAGGTTGGACCCGACGCGATCGCGCAGCTCGCGCACGGCAATGTCCTGCGCGAACGCCACGATGATCAGCGTCAATGTCACGGTCAGCAGACCAAACAGCAGCGTCAGCCGCGTCTTGAGATTGTTGTTGATGGCACAAACCCGGCGCAGGGGGTGAAGGCCTGATCATCCTGATGACCTCACTCGATTTGCCCGGCGGGGCGTCCTTGACGTCCGGGCACCATTGGTGAAGGCTATCCGGGCCCGTTTCGAACGCGACTCCATGCGGCTGCCGGAAGCAGCACCCATAGTTTAGTTCTTCATATACCCATTTTCCCGAAAGGATCCGCCATGACCGACAGCAACGCGCACCGACCGGTTGCCGACTCCGCCATCGAGGACCACGTCTACAAGGTCTTCCCCAACGATCTCAACGCCCACCAGACCGCATTCGGCGGCATGATCATGGCCAAGTGCGACCGGCTGGCGCTGGTGGTGGCGGAGCGGCATTCCGGGCGGGTCTGCGTAACCGCGGCGGTGGATTCCTTCGCTTTCCGCGCACCGGCCAAGGGCAACGACACGCTGATCTTCCGCGCCTCGATCAATCGCAGCTGGCATTCGTCGATGGAAATCGGCGTACGGGTGGTGGCGGAGAACAGCTACACCGGCGAGGAACGGCACATCGTGTCGGCCTACTTCACCTTCGTCGCCCTGGACGACGCCGGTGAGCCGGTCGATGTGCCGGAAGTACTGACGCAGACAGACAGGCAGGAACGCCGCTATCGCGAAGCGGATTTGCGGCGGGAAGCACGCCTGAAAATGCGGGCCGACATCAAGCGCGCCCGAGCCAACGACCCCAGCGCGCCCTGACCGAACAGCCTCTCACAGGCGGGATTCAGTGGCGGCTGGCCCGGGCCGCCACCTGGCCCGGCAGCGGCTGCCATTCGGGCACCGGCGTCCGGCGCCGCTGCGGCTCGCTTTCGACGATATGCGGGCGCTCGGACCAGTGCAGGATATCCAGCGAACCGTCGAATCCTTCCACCAGCGCCGTGCAGTGCTCCACCCAGTCGCCGTCGTTGCAGTAGAGACCGCCCGTGCCCTGGCGAAAGCCGGCCGAGTGGATATGGCCGCAGATGTAACCGTCGTACTGGCCACGTTCCGCGGCGGTCAGGGCCGCCATCTCGAAACGCTGGATAAACGCCTTGGCCTGACCGATGCGCGTTTTCACCCAGGCCGCCAGCGACCAGTAGGGTTTCTTGCGCAGTTTGCGCCAGAGATTAAACCAGCGGTTCAGGCGCAACAGCAGGCCGTGAGCCCGGTCCCCCACCAACAGCAGCAGCGGACTGCAACGCACCACCTGATCGAACTGGTCGCCGTGGCAGACCACGAAACGGCGGCCGTCGGCGGTGGTGTGCACGGCTTTGTGCAAAAGCTGGATACCGGCCAGGGTCTGGCCGCAGAAGTTGCGCAGGAATTCGTCGTGATTGCCGGGCACGTAGATCACGCGGGTCCCGTCGGCGGCGATCCGGACCAGCCGCTGAACCACTTCCTGATGGGACTTGGGAAAATGAACCCGGCGCTGCATGGCGATCAGGTCGATGATATCGCCCACCAGGTAAAGCGTTTCACATCGTACGTTGTCGAGAAAGTCGAGCAGGTATTCGGCCTGACAATCGGCCGACCCCAGGTGAACGTCCGAGATAAACACGCTCCGGTATTGATGCATCCGCCTCCCCCTCGCTGTGGCGCATTGGTCTGACACCGCCAGCGTCCCGCCATGGCGTGACAGCGCCGTGACGATTCGGGGACAGTTGCATGAAACGGCCGGGGAAGGCGCTTTTGTCCGCCCGCTAATGGGACTATGCTGGAGGACACATCTTGGCAACGGGAGCCCGCCCCTTCGCCGGCGGCGCCCGTCCAGAGGAGGTCGCATCGATGTTGCTCAAGCACCTGCCCACCGGGCATCTGGTCGAAACCAGCGATCTGACCACGCTGACCAATCCCTGCAAGGACACCGTGGAGGCCCGCTTCCTGTGGGGCGAGGAAACCCAGGATCCGGAAGCGTTCAGCAAACAGGCCCTGGTGTTTCCCTCCGGCGAGCAACTGCCCCACTGCTGGTGGGACATCCACTACCAGGAGGAAAGCCTGGTGCCCCACCGCGCGACGGCGGCGGAGCGAACACCGGGTTATTACGGCGCCTGACGAGGCGCTTCAGGACGGACGTGGAATGCTGAGGATCTCACCAAAGGTCATGTATTCACTGCCGCCCAGACGGCCGATCGGCTGAATCGCTTCGGCGTCGATCCTGAAGCGGTCCTTCTCGTCGCGTGTCGCGGCGGCATCGTCCACATACAGCTGGCTGACCTGGCCGAAGATCACGGACTGACGATTGGGCCCCAGCTCCTGCAGCTGGTAAAGCTCGCACGCCAGTGCGATCTTGCAGTCCGCCAGGCGCGGTAGATCGAAACCGTCGAACGGCACGGTTTTCAGGTCGTTCTGGGCCACTTCGGACACGCCATGGGGGAGACTCCGCGCCGTTTCGGTCATGGTGCGGGCCAGTTCATCGTGCGCGATATGGATCACGAACTTCTTGCGCTCCTCGATGTTGACCCGGGTGTCTTTGAAGTCGCCGTCCGGCTTGCGCCCCACCGAAAGCATGATCAGCGGCGGATTGGAGGTCACTGCCGTGAAGAACGAAAAGGGCGCGAGGTTGTAGTCTCCCTCCGGGTTCTCCGACAGCACCCAGGCCACGGGCCGCGGAATCAGGGACTGAGTCATGCAATGGTAGACCCGGTCGCTGGGCATCTCCGTGAAATCGATAATCATGGGTAGGAACTCCTATCTATGAAGGGAACATGTCATGCTCTGGAAGGAACCTGTCGTGAAAGAAACATGGCCTCACGAGGAAAATGCATCGCGACGGGAACGCGCCCGGGGCACGCCGCGGATCAGCGGCGAAAGGCCCGGTAGACGGTGAAGCGTTTGTCCTCGCCCAGGGTTTCACAGGGACCGACGTGGCGCTCGATCAGTTCCGGGTACGGCAGGAAGCTGTTGGCCACGATACGTAATTCGCCCCCGGGCAACAAATGGCGTGCCGCGTCCCGCAGGAAGGCTTCGGTCATCGACGTATCGGTGCGCACACCGCTATGGAACGGCGGGTTGCTGACCAGCAGGCGGTAGCTATCCTCGACCGCCGCGAGCCCGTCCGACGCCCAGACCCGGCCACCAACCCCGGCTCGGGCGTAGGTGGCCCGGGCACAATCCACGGCCTGGTACTGCACGTCCACGGCATCCGGGTTGAGCCCGTCCTGACGCTTGGCCAGCCAGGCACCGATAACGCCCGCACCACAGGCGAAATCCAGAACCGGCCCACGCACCGCCTGGCCATTGAAAGAGCCCAGCAGCAATGCGGTCCCTTCGTCCAGCCGGCCATCGCTGAAGATGCCGGGAAGTCCCGCCACACTCAGTTCCAGACCACCGACACGCACTTTGTGCCAGCTGCGCCAGGCATCGATGTCGAACCCGGACAGCCCGGCCGGCACCGGCGCTTCCCAGACCTGGCAATGGCGCGCACTGTCAATTTTGGTGGCGTCGGGAAAAGTAAACTGCATGACCCGGGCGCCGCCGGCAATGCCCTCTTTCTTCTCGCCGATCAAAAACACCCGGCCTCCGGCTTTTGCCAGATGCCCCGCCAGCGCCAGGCGCAGCTCCAGTTCCGGACGCGACTTGGGCATGAAGATCACCGCCGAGTCCACGCTGTCGCCCGCCAGTGCATCGTCGTCGTAGCCGAACAGTGGCGTCCACCCCTGCTGGCCCTGCCAACGCTGGAAAGTACCGAAATGCTCGGTGATCACCGGCCCGGGTTCGACGGGCAGATCGGCGAGGATCGCCGCATCGTCCAGGCCAATCAGCGCCACCCTTCCGCTCAGGGACTCTCGGTTTCTTAGCAGGACATCGTGGGTATTGATCATGTGTTTCCCGTCAACCAGTTACCAGGAGCGCTACTTTACCGGATCACCTGCGCCGGGTCGCGCCCGACTTTTCGAGGCCCCATCCAGGCAGAGGCCCGCGCCAGGCCTCGCCTCCCAAACGTCACCTACTCGCCACTGTAACGGAATGTCAGCTGCCGATAGTAGCGCGCCGCCACCATCGGCGAGTCCGGCACATCAAAGCGCGGTACCGCGCGAATGGCCTGCAGGGCACTGGCATCCAGTTCCGAGTTGCCGGACGATTCTGCCAGCCGCGCCGACAGCAGGTATCCCGACGCGTCCAGCTCAAAGGCGATGACGCCACTCTCATAGGGACGCGCGCCCAGCGGCCGGCGAAAACGCGCGTCCACCTGCGCCTGCATACGCTGGAGGTACCGGTTCACCATCTGTATCCGGCGCTTCTCCAGTTCGCTGGTCGGATTGCCGGCATCAACGCCGGACAGTTCCCGGTCCGACAGGGTGTCCATGCCGCTGGTCGCCTTGGCCGCATTCGGCTCGCGTCTGGGGGCCGATTCGTTGCTGCGCGCGGTGGTGACCGGCGGTTGCGCGGCTTCAGCGGCGGGTTTATCCGGTTGTCCTCGAGACAATTGAGGTTTGGAGGACTCCGCGGCTTCCACCTTGGGTTGGGCCGCTGGCTCCTCCCCCTGGACAGGCTGCTCTTCCACCGGCGACTCGAAATCCGTGCCCCGAAGGTCGGTTTCCTCGGCATTATGGCGTGGCAGATGCTGACGCTGCTCAGGCTCGGGTGTCGGCGGCTGTTGTGGCACCGTCTCAGGTTCCGGGGGTGCAGGCTCGACCATGGTCACGGTCAGGGATGACGTGGGCGCAGGCGCGTCGGAACCTGGCCAATCCAGGCCCGGCCAGGGCACCAGCAACAGCAGGTGGCAGACAATGCTTAACCCCAGCAGCCACAGGAAGCGGCGCCGGTAAAGGCGGGCGTTATCAGGGTTCGGGGGAGACGCGTCGGCTGCCGTCATCGTGACCTGGGCCGGGAAAAATAACCAATGGGATCATCTTTCCACAGCCACAGGGGAATGTCGAACCATCCTGCGATGGCGCGCCACGACGTGGCGAGGCGGTCACTGAACTGACGGCGCCGACCTACTTGCGGCGGCCAACGATGCCGACTCTCAGGGCATCCTGGGGAGACATGTCCCAGTCTTCCTGGCGGACCTCGTTGGAGGTGTTGTGGTGAGGAGTATCCGAGGACACTGCGGCGTTCTGTTTATCGTCCCTGCTGTTCTTCAAGCGATCGAACATCTGCTGCATCTTCTTTCGCATGGTGCATACCTCTGTCTGTCACACGACGCCAATGGCCGCTCCCAAGAGACCCGAGACCGATCTGGCAAACCGGCGGCAACCTTCCGTGATTGCGCCGTCACCCGGCCATTCAGGCGACGCGGACGAAATCTGATTCAAAACCGGATTCCATTATCGCGCCGGAACGGGGACGATATAGTGAACCGTTTCACGTCATTTTACAATTAGCCTGTTTTTACAATCCGTTACAGGCAATGATCCGGAGCACGGGATGGCGTTTCGGGACACAGGACGCAGCCCCGGTTTCCACGGGCCGTCCTAATCCGGTAGGTTTTCAGGCCATCCATTTCCACACGGGGAACAGACAATGCGCGTACTGGTAACCGGCGCCAACGGCCACATCGGCAGCCATGTGGTGAAGCAACTGCTGGAACAGGAACATACGGTGCGGGCCTTCGTTCGCCCCAGCGCCGACCTGCGGGGGCTGGAAGGTCTGGATGTCGACCGGTTTCCCGGTGACATTATGGACGCCGACTCGGTCCAGCAGGCGGCCGAGGGCATGGACGCCATCATCCACATGGCGGCGGTCTACAAGACCATCGCCGAGTCGCCGGACGAGATTGTAAAACCGGCGATCGACGGCGCACGCCATGTGTTTGACGCGGCACAGGCCCATGGTATCGAACGCATCGTCTACACCAGCTCTGTGGCGTCGGTCGGCTTTTCCTACGATCCGTCGGAGCTGCGCACCGGCGACGACTGGAACCATGATCCCAACAATCCCTACTACATCGCCAAGACGCGCAGCGAACAGGCCGCCCAGAAGCTGGCGGAGGAAACCGGCATCCATCTGGTGGTGATCTGCCCCGCCATCGTGCTGGGCCCCGGCGATTACCGCATCACGCCGTCCACCCAGTTGGTCATGGACTGGCTTAACGGCAAGGGCCAGACCTATCCCGGCGGACTTAACCTGGTGGACGTGCGCGATGTAGCGGCGGCGCACGTGGCCGCCCTCACCCGGGGCGAAAACCGGCGTCGTTACGTGGTGGGCGGAGAAAACATCGAGGTGAAAGCCATCGCCGCCCTGCTCAAGCAAATGACCGGCATCAAGCCGATTCACTTGCCGATCGGACGTGGGCTCCTGCTGTGGAGCGCGAAATGGACCGAGCGTGCCTGCCGGCTGCTCAAGCTCGCCCCGCCGTTCACCTACGACCTGGTGTACGAGGTGGCGGAGCGCTACGCCTACATCGATACCCGGGAAACCAACCAGACTTTGGGCCTGGCGCCAAGACCCTCGCGGGACACCCTGCGCGACGCCATCGCCTGGCTACTGGAACAGGACCGATTAAAGCCCGAGGTGGCCGAGCGGGTGCGTCAGGCCCTGCCAGCCTCGCCGTCAATCAGCGCACCCAGCTCCTCGCGGTAGCGGTGTTGGAGACGGGACAGGCGCCAGTCCGCAACGACACCGACCGGGCTGGATACCGGAGCCGCCAGCAGGCTTGCGAGCGTATCGGCCGCCGCACTGGCTTCGCCTTCAATCGAGACCCGATCCCCGGTATACAGGCAGGCGGCGGGCACGTATTCGGGGTAAGCGAGACGGTCCGGCGCCAGCGGCAGGCAGCCGGCGGCCATGGCTTCCAGCATCGCCAGCCCCTGGAAATCGTGGAGCGCCGTCGAGATCACCACATCCGCCTCGCGCAGCAGCGCATCGTACGCAGCACGATCCGGCAGGAAACCCCAGGCGCGGATGCGATCCGGAAACCGCTGGCGAATGGCCTCGAAGGCTTCCGGCCGGCGGCGGAACTGCTCCCCCACCACACTGATCCGGAAATCCAGTTGCCGGCGATCCAGCTCCGCCAGCAGTGCGAGCAGGCGATCCGGCCCCTTGTCGTATTCCCAGCGATGATTCCAGAGCAGATGCGGCTGAGTCCGGTTCATGTCGGTCTTGCGTTCGACGAACAGTCGATCCGGCACCGGCACCGGCAAAACCGTCGATTTCACCCGAATGCGCTCAACAACGCCGCCAGGCACACGGTCCGGTAAACGCTTCAGCAGCGCCGCCACACCGTCCAGAAAACTGGTGCGGTTCCACTCACTGTTGAACGCGATGCGATCCGCCGCCAGGGCGCTGTAGAGGGTCACCATCTGGTGATCCACACTGGCGTGCTGGTCGCCGGAATCGGGATAGGCGAACTGATTCTCATGCATGTACAGCAGGACGGGCGTCCGCGCCAGGTGAGGATGGAACGCCCGCAGGCCAGCCAGATCCACCATTGAGGTGGCGACAATGGCATCCCAGGATTCCGACAGGGCCGGCTCGTCCAGCCAGCTCAAGGCGTTGCCGCGAATGCGCCAGCGGAAATACCGGGGCGGCAGGATCAGGCTCTGCCAGTCAAAATCGGGCTGGCTCGCCACCAACTGCTCGCGCCAGCTTTGGTGACTGCCGGCGTCGTAGCCGGACAGGAGCAGGAGGCGCGGACGTGACGATGAAGGGGTTGTCGGAGTCATGGGCGCATTCTACCGGACACGGGCCCGTACGCATGCCCCCGCGCTTAACAACAAACCCGACGATCAGCGGGAATGCATCGGCGGTTTTGAGGCGGCAGGGGCAACGCCCGGTTGCGACGCGTCTCCCAACGTAGGCCCACGAGCCGGTCGGCGGCGATGGCGGCTCATGACCGCCCGGACGAGATTCAGTTGGCGCAAGGTCATCGATCAGGCGCAGCGGCCGAGCGCAGGCTATGTGGCCCGCGGCAGGAAAAGCAGGCCATGAAGATCCGATAAATGGAGAACAGGCAAATGCAAAGCAGGCAGACACCTGCGACCGGGGATCGATGCGTCATGGAGCGTGCGTTCAAATGAGGGGCCTTTCGTCCAAAACATCATTAAACGACACTGGTGTGACAGTTTGGCGACAGTTGTGTGGGCGTGACCGGACTCGCGGTACGACAGCCCGGGCTCGGGTTATCCCTTGTCACGACTTTCCGGAACGTTGCAAACTGGGTAAAGACCATTCCCCGGGCGGCTTGCTTCTGCCCGCCCCAGCCAATTCGGAGCGACTATCCTGAACGGGTTCAAGATCGACAATCGCTATAACCAGTTGCCAGAGCATTTCTATACGCACCTGCAACCCACACCGCTGCAAGAACCGAAACTGGTCTGTTTCAACGACGAGCTGGCGGCATCCATGGGCCTGGATCCGGCGCAAAAGCAGGACTGGGTCGCCGTGGGCGCCGGTCAGCAGCTGTTCGAAGGCATGGACCCGCTGGCCATGAAGTACACCGGTCACCAGTTCGGGGTCTACAACCCGGATCTGGGCGACGGTCGCGGCCTGCTGATGTGGGAAACCACGGGTCCGGATGGCCGCCGCTGGGACTGGCACCTGAAGGGCGCCGGCACCACGCCCTACTCCCGTTTCGGTGACGGCCGGGCGGTATTGCGCTCGACCCTGCGCGAGTACCTGTGCAGCGAGGCCATGCATCACCTGGGCATTCCCACCACCCGCGCCCTGTTCATGGTCAGCGCCAAGGATCCGGTCATGCGCGAGTCCATCGAGACCGCCGCCACGCTGATGCGGGTGGCGCAGTCCCACATCCGCTTCGGGCATTTCGAGTACACCGCTTACCACCAGGGCCCGGAAGACACACGCGTGCTGCTGGACCACACCATCCGCCTGCACTTCCCGGAGCTGGAAGCGCTGCCCGAGCCGGAACGCTATCGGCGCTGGCTGGAGGAAGTCGTCACGCGCACGGCCCGCCTGGTGGCCCAGTGGCAGGCGGTGGGCTTCTGTCACGGGGTCATGAACTCCGACAACATGTCGATCATCGGCGACACCTTCGATTACGGCCCCTACGCCTTCCTCGACGACTTCGACGCCGGCTTCATCTGCAACCATACCGACCAGGGCGGGCGCTACGCCTACAACCGTCAGCCGCAGATCGGCTTCATCAATTGCCAATACCTGGCCCAATCGCTGGTGCATGTCATGGAGGCGGACGAATTGCGCAAAGCCCTGCGCTGCTACGAGACCACTTACAACAGCACCTTTGAATCGCTGATGAAGGGCAAACTGGGGCTGGAAACCGAGGACGAGGGCGACATGAGCCTGATCATGGACCTGTTCAGCCTGATGCACGAACAGCGGGTCGACTACACCCGCTTCTTCCGCGGCTTGTCCACCCGACACAGCCGCGGCGATGCCCCGGTGCGGGACCTGTTCGTGGACCGCAGCCTGGCCGATGACTGGCTGGCGCGGTATGAAGCGCGACTGCAGCAGGAAACCGCCGCGGGATCGCAGCGCGAGAAAGCTATGTGCGCAGTGAACCCCAAATACATCCTGCGCAATTACCTGGCCCAGGAGGCCATCCAGGATGCCCAGACCGGCCATTACGAAACCGCCCACCGGCTGCTGGAAGTGCTCAAGCGCCCCTTCGACGAACAGCCGGAAAACGAGGCCTACGCCGCCCTGCCGCCGGATTGGGGCAAGCACCTGGAGATCAGCTGTTCTTCGTAACGTTTTCTCTGGCAGCCACCGGCCCAAATGATCGGGAGGACCATGCCATGGCAACCGCTTACAAGGAATATCCGGAATACCGCCTGGCGGAGATCCACGTGGAAGGACGCGTATCGATGGAGGATTTCGAGGACATCGCCGGCCGCCTCGAAGCGTTTATCCTCCACCATGGACGCGTTCGGCTGATGGAAGTGGTGCGGGATTTCGACGGGTTCGACCTGTCGATCCTCAAGGATGCGATCCGCTTCGACCGGGAGCACCTGAAGGACTTCAGTCACTGCGCGGTCGTCTCCGATTCAGGCTGGATCGGCCCCTTCGCCCGGATGATCGCTCCGTTTCTCAACATGGAGCTGCGCGTGTTCGGGATCGACCAGATCGAGGATGCGCGGCGCTGGCTCCGGGAAACGGAATAGGCACCGACTCCGACCGCTGCCGGTATAGCGCGATCGTGCGCAGCAAGGATTCCGGACGGTGCCGACGGCCTGCCTCAGTAGTGCGGCGGCGGCACTTCCTCCTCTTCGCGACGGATATTGGAGGGGGAGACGTCGTCCAGCTGCTTCTTGAGCAGTTGCTTGGCTTCCCACAGTTCGCGCATGTCCAGTTCCTGCCGCGAAATCTGGTCGCTCAGCGTGGCGATCAGGTCATCCTGGAAAGCGACGCGGGTTTCCAGTTCAATCAGTCTCGTCTCAAGCTGTTCCCAATTCATGTGAAGTACTCCTGTTCCTTCGGGCCCCGGGCTGGGTCGTTTGCAAGGGGATCTGTTATCATGCTGCGCTTGCGGATGCCCCGGCGCCATGATCAAGCCGGGCCCCGCGACTCTGGTTTTGTCTGATCGCCTATTTTACGCGAAGGCTGCGCCTTTTGGTTCCCCATGGCGTACCGATCAGACGCTTACGATTTGACTGATTTATTGATGGAGATTTGTTCGTCCAATGCGTAACCCACAGAAAGCGATACTTGTTGCTCTGTTGATCGCTATTCCCGCTCCGTTTGTCCTGGCCTTTTTCCTGGTTACCTTCACGCCGGAACTTTTCCAGATCCTGTCCCAGTCCGGCTCCAGCGACCTGGCCAATGAGCCTACCTTCGTGCTGGGCAGCACCCAGGGCATTGCCGCTTACGTGATTTCCCTGGTGCTCTTTGGCATTGCCGGCTTCCTGACCGTGGCACTGGTGCAGCGTCAGTCCAGCGGCAGCGGCAGCAACACAAAGGCTTCACGTCCGGCCGGCGACGGCTATGAAGAGGAATTCGGACCCGAGGGTGATGAAGAAGGCACCGTGAAGTGGTTCAACGTGAAGAAGGGCTTCGGCTTTATCATTCGCGAAAGCGGCGACGAGGTATTCGTGCATTTTCGTGCCATTCGCGGCCGCGGTCGCCGTGTCCTGCGTCAGGGCCAGCTGGTGCGTTTTGACGTCGTCGAGGCCGACAAGGGCCTGCAGGCGGATAACGTCAGCATCCTGGAAGACTGATTGCCCGAGGAATCCCGGTATCTTGCCGGGATTCCTTCCCTTCCCGGCCGGCTCCCACCTGGCCAGACGAAATACCAGTTTCCCTTAACGCTAATTCCAGACGACCTTCTGCTCGCCGCGCTCGTCGATACGCCACCACTTTTCGTCCTGCACCGGCTCCCCTTCCTGCCAGTCGCCCGGACTGCAGCGCACTTCCTGCTGCAGACAGTTCCAGGCGTCCCGCGCGCACTCCAGATCCGACGTCCAGGGAAGCTGCTCCCCTTCCAGCACCACGCTGGTGAAATGCTTGGAGAAGGCTCCGGGGTAGCAAGTCACCCTCACCCGGCTGCCCAGGTATTCCCCGGCGCCTTTCTGAACACCGCGATTCCCGACAGGCGCCAGCGAGAGTCCGGAAAGGGACTGTCCCAGCCAGTCACCGATGCGGCCGGGTTCCAGCTCGCGAACGTAGATTTCCAGATCTTGCATCCCAACACTCCCTAACCGACAGGCGGACAATAGGGGCCCGATAACATCGCGCCCGGTACGAACAAGAGCGTCATGATGCCGAAGCCGTCGCTACTCGGCAATCTTTGCCCCGGCGGTCGAGGCGAGATGGATCTCCCGTGCGACGTGACGCTCCTCGATTCGCTGTCTCCGACCATCCAGGCCACGTTCGTGCCAGTCGACGTCGTACGCCGCCTGCTCGATTTCCACCTGACGGATCTGTTCCGTCACCGCGTCAGAGACATCGGCCGATCCCCGGGCGCCCAGCAGCGCCCGGTTGAGATCCTCAAGTCGGGCATACGTGGCGCGGCATTCCGGGCTGCCTTCGCGCGCCTCCAGCGCCGCCCTGGCCGCCGCCGCATGCAGCCAGCGCAGGGCTCGGCCAGGGGTTTCGGGGACATCGGGAAAACCGCCCCGCGCCGCCCGGAGCATGGCGTCGGGCTGGATCTCCACTTGCCAGTAGCGCTCAATCTCTGGCTGGTGCGCCCGGAGAATGCTCAGCCGCTGGGCCACATCACTGGGCGGCATGGCATGAATTTCCAGTTCGCGGCCCGTTCGCGCCTTCAACGACGGCACGAGGCCTTCACCGGCGTTGCGGCTGACGATCAGGATCGGCCCCTGATGCCCCAGCACAATGGGGCCGGCCGGGTGAGCAGGGTCGGCGATGAGGAGATCGAGATCGGCCGGCGACATATCGTCGAGGATGAGCGCCGGAGCCGGACCGTCAGGCTTCAGGGCCGGCACCCCGGACGCCATAATTTCGGCTTCCTGGCGCAAATCCAGCCAAAGCGATGGGAACGGCCAACGCGCCACCTGTTCCTGAACGAACCGGGTCTTCCCCGATCCCTCGGCGCCGCGCAGCCAGATAAAGGCTCGGGTGGATTGCGCCAGGCGAATCCCCAGGTGATCGCCAAAGGCAATCCAGTCCGGCGCCACGGAGGCAATGGTCAGGGTCCGCTCGGTGTCGGGTTGCAGGGGCAGGCCATGCTGAACGTCCGGCTCATTGTCCAGGGTTTGAGAGAAACAGGTTCGATACGGATGGGATCGAGGCTCTCGGCTTCGAGACATACAACGCTCCTTGTCTGACTACACGGTCCGCCTTGAGAGGTTTCAACCCGGACCGACGAAAAGGCGGCACATCCTTGCGCCGCCCGACGCGCCCTTCAGACGCGATTGTAGGTATCTTCGAACCGTACGATATCGTCTTCCCCGAGGTAACTCCCGGTCTGGACCTCGATCAACTCCAGCGGGATCACGCCCGGGTTCGACAAACGGTGGCGCTGGCCCAGCGGGATATAGGTGGACTGGTCCTCGGTCAGCAGGATCTCCTCATCGCCACGGACCACCATGGCCGTGCCGCTGACCACCACCCAGTGCTCGGCCCGGTGGTGGTGCTTCTGCAGCGACAGCGAGGCGCCCGGCTTGACGGTGATCCGCTTGACCTGGAACCGCTCGCCCATGGCGATACCTTCATAGGTGCCCCAGGGACGGTGCACTTTCTTGTGGAAGCGGTGCTCTTCCCGGCCCTGCGCCTTTACCTGCGCCACCAGTTTCTTCACGTCCTGGACCCGGTTGCGGTCGGCTACCAGAACGACATCGTCGGTTTCTACAATGACATGGTCGCTGATGCCGAGGGCAGCGATCAGACGCCCCTCAGAGTGGATGTAGGAGCCAGAGACGTCTTCGGTGATGACATCGCCTCGAAACACGTTGCCCGCTTCATCCTGGGGCTGGATCTCCCACAGCGCGGACCAGGAGCCCACGTCGCTCCAACCGGCGTCCATCGGCACCACAACGGCGTCCTGGGTCTTCTCCATCACGGCGTAGTCGATGGAATCATCGGGACAGGCCGCAAACGCTTCGCGCCCCACCCGGACAAAGTCCATGTCACTTTCACGCCCCGCATAGGCTGCCTTGCAGGCCGCCAGCATCTCCGGCTGATGCTTGCCCAGCTCTTCCAGATAGCGATCGGCGCGGAACAGGAACATACCGCTGTTCCAGAAGTAGCCGCCCTCATCGAGATAGCGCTGGGCCGTGTCGGCGTCCGGCTTCTCGACAAAAGCATCAACCGTCGAATAACCGCCCTCATCGGCGCCCGCCCGGATGTAGCCATAGCCGGTGTGAGGCGCCGTGGGTACGACACCGAAAGTCACCAGCTTGCCGGCCTCGGCTGCTTTGGCACCCACGGCCACCGCCGCCTCAAAAGCTTGGCGGTTGCGCAGCACGTGATCCGACGGCATCACCACCAGCAGCTCGGAGGGATTGCCCTCCGCAGCCGCCAGCGCCGCCAGCGCGATGGCCGGCGCCGTGTTGCGGCCGACCGGCTCAAGCACGATACCGTCGGTTCGTCCGGCGGCCTGCTGTTGCAGGTGCGCGGCCACGACGAAACGATGCTCCTCGTTGGTAATCGCCATAACCCGGGTCGACGGATCAAGTGACAACCCGCGATCAATGGTTTCCGCCAGCAGGGATTCTTCGGACACAACCGGCAGGAATTGTTTGGGATAGGCTTCACGGGACAACGGCCACAGACGCGTCCCCGATCCGCCTGAAAGAATAACGGCAAGCATGGCGATTCCTTGTCAGAAACTTTGCGAGGATTCTAACGTAATTCAGACGGATTTGCGTGGCTATGCCGACGACAGGACACGCCTATTAGCCGCTGAAACAGCCAGTATTAACGAGAAATAATCTAACGCGAAACAATCTGGAAGTAATCGTGTGCGGAGATTTGAGCACAGAACCCTGTGCAGCGGAAATCACAAGCAAGAAGAAGTGTCTGACATTCAGCGTCGACCATTGATTATGCCGTACTGACACGTGCTTCAAGAAAAGTCGTACCGGAAGAAACAAAAAGACCCCGGCAATGCCGGGGTCTTTTTATTGGCTTGCAGTTTAGTCCTGCTGCCAACCCTGAACGGCTTCTTTACCGTACTGGTCGCGCCATTCATTCAGTGTCTTGTGGTTGCCACCACGCGTCTTGACCACTTCACCGGTGTGCGGGTTTTTGTAGGTCTTCAGCGGACGCTTGGGGCGTGAGCTGGCGGCCGCGTCGGTTTTGGCGCCGGAAACGGACGGATCAATCGCACCCAGAACCTGCAATACATCTTTGGCGGACTTGTTGTAATCCTTCATCAACCCGCGAATCTTTTTCTCGAACTCGAGTTCACGCTTGAGCGCATTGTCTTCCTCAAGCTTGCTCAGTTCATCAGCGAGCTTATCCATAAGCTGTTTTTTCTGGTAGTACTCGTTGATCTTGGCCATGGGTATATCCTTAATGATTCACTTCAAAGGCGTCCACTTGAGTCTTGCCGTGGAGCGTCGGTTACTGTGAAGTTTCTATTATTCGAAAGGGAAAGCAATGGACGGCTTTCACCGTTCTTGCCGAGCAAATATCTGACGGTCGAATAATAGTGTAGTGTTGGCACCAAGGCAATTCAAACAGGTAAGCAAATGTGAGCATTTAACGAAAAAGAGGGCCACTATTTCTGCCCTCTCATGTTCAGCGCCCCGATTTCCTTAACATATGTTAAGGGCTCTAAAAGAACTAAAGCCTCAAATCCGACTCGGCTTTTGGAAACATTCCTTTCAGGTCGTAGAAAATACCGCCGGACCGCAAATACCCACGAATAGCATCGCTGCCCATTTCGATATATTCACGATGCGGCACAGTCAATATCACCGCGTCGTATGTCGACGGCTGGGGAGACTGGCATAAAGCAATGTTGTACTCATGCTCCGACTCTTCGCTGCTGGCCCAGGCATCCGACACTTCCACCTGGCAACCGAAGTCCTGCAGTTCCCGCACAACATCAATCACTTTGGTATTGCGCAAATCCGGACAATTTTCCTTGAACGTCATACCCAACATCAGAATGCGTGCGCCGGCGATGGTATGGCCTTTGCGGATCATGGCCTTGACCAGCTCCGACGCCGCATAGGCACCCATGGCATCGTTGATGCGGCGCCCGGCCAGGATCATTTCCGGGTGATGCCCGATGGCCTGGGCTTTATGGGTCAGGTAATACGGATCCACACCGATACAGTGGCCGCCCACCAGGCCCGGGCGAAACGGCAGGAAATTCCATTTGGTGCCGGATGCGGCGAGCACTTCATGGGTATCGATTCCGAGTCGGGAAAAGATCATCGCCAGTTCGTTCATCAGGGCGATATTCACGTCCCGCTGCGTGTTCTCGATCACCTTGGCCGCTTCGGCGACACGAATAGAACTGGTTTTATGGGTGCCTGCGGTAATCACCGACGCATAAAGCGCATCCACTTCATCGGCAATCTCGGGAGTAGACCCCGAGGTGACTTTCTTGATGGTGGTCACCCGGTGTTCCTTGTCCCCCGGATTAATACGCTCCGGACTGTATCCGGCAAAGAAATCCTGGTTGAACGTCAGCCCGGACAACCGTTCCAGCACCGGCACACAGACTTCTTCCGTCGCCCCTGGATAAACGGTCGACTCGTAAATCACGATATCGCCCTTTTTCAGAACCTGGCCAACGGTTTCGCTGGCTTTGATCAAAGGGGTCAGGTCGGGGGTTTTGAATTCGTCGATGGGGGTGGGGACGGTGACGATGTAGATCTGGCAGTCGGCGATGCCGTTTAGGGTGTTGGTGAAGGTCAGGCCGGATGCCGCAGCCAGTTCCGCCGAAGAAACTTCACGTGTGTGGTCGTAGCCATCGAGCAATGCCTGAATACGGCGAGGATTGATATCAAACCCCGTGACCCGCATCTTTTCCCCGAATGCCACAGCCAATGGCAAACCGACATACCCAAGACCAATGACCGCGAGTTTCTTTTCCATAAGCGACGTCCTTCGTCTACCGGAACTGGTGAACCCATTGTAGAAGGATAAAGGTCGTTGCCAATATGAATCTTGAAAAAAGACAACAGAACGCCAATCGCCGCCACTAAAAATATGAAAGCAATTAGAATTCAGAGAGGCAGTCGCCGTATTTTTTGTTCTTCGTCGTTCACAGGAACCGCCGGCTGAGAGCTATCCAGACTGTTACACCAAACGAGATCACACAAGTTGCTGACCGGTGTGAATTCGGTGATCGAGTCTTCGACGAGAATTCGAAGCACCTGCCTGCAATCGTACTGCTGGATAGCAATCCCCAGCCTATCAAGTAGCACCTTGATGCTTTCCCAGGACATCATCGACTCCCGCGCCATCATGATTCTGGGATGCCGGGTGGGTTTGGGATCGTCGCCGATAAGCAACTCTTCATAAAGCTTTTCACCCGGCCTGAGCCCGGTAAAAACAATTTCGATATCGTCGCCGGGCCCTATCCCGGTTTTCTCCCTGAGTCCCATCAAATGGATCATCTTGCGAGCCAAATCGACGATCTGGACGGGGTCTCCCATATCCAGGACAAAGACTTCGCCGCCCGCCCCCATCCCGCCAGCCTGAAGAACCAACTGGCTTGCTTCTGGAATCGTCATGAAATAACGGCAAATGTCGGGGTGCGTCACGGTCACCGGCCCGCCGTTGCGAATCTGCTCCCGGAACAACGGGACCACTGAGCCGGAAGAGCCAAGGACATTCCCGAACCGAACCATAGAGAAAATCGTTTTCTTCTGGCGGCTCGCCAACGCCTGCAAAACCAGTTCGGCCAGACGTTTGCTCGCCCCCATCACATTGGTGGGCCGCACCGCCTTATCCGTGGAAATCAGAACAAAGCGCTCTACCCCGCACTCAATGGCGGCCTCCGCACAATGCCAGGTTCCGAAGACGTTATTCTGAACGCCTTCGATCACGTTCTGCTCAACGACAGGCACATGCTTGTAGGCCGCGGCGTGGTATATCGTCTGCACACCGAACGCGCGAATCGTGGAGGCGCAGCGCTTTCGATTGGTTACGCTGCCCAACAACGCGTTGATGTTGACAGCCAACGACTCGACGTCGTTGATCGTACGCAGTTCACGTTCAATGGCATAAAGCGCGAATTCTGAACTGTCGTAGATAACCAGGTCGCGTGGTCGGCAGCGGATAATCTGCCGGCACAATTCGGAGCCAATAGATCCCCCTGCTCCGGTTACCATCACCACCTTCTGCTCCAGGCTTTCGGCCACGATGGCATCATCCGGACGAACCGGGTCACGCCCCAGCAAATCCTCAAGGGTTAAGTCCCGAAGATCCTGGATTCGCGCTTTGCCGGACACCACTTCAGACATGGATGGCACCGTCTGCACGGCCACCGACAACGGCTCAAGCTTGCTGATCAACGCATTTCGGTCAATCGAGACAGAATCCTCAAGGGCGAGCAGGACACGACCCGCACCGTGTTGACGGATGGCACTCTCAACGTGACCAAGCCCATAGACAGGCAGCCCGGCAATCAACGAGCGATGGTTTTCTGCCTTCGTCGAGATAAACGCGACGGGACAAAAGTCGCTCCCCTGCCTCAGCGCCGCCAAAAGCTGAACGCCCTTGGTTCCGGCGCCCAATATGACAACCGCCTGCCTATTTCGGTGCACAGGCCTACTGATAAGCGAGCGAACAAGAAAGCGACTACCCGCCACCATAAGAAAGGACAACCCGGCATAGAGGACCGGAACGGATCGCGGTATGAAAGCCTGTAGCAAATACCCGGTGACAATCAGCGCTACGGCTGAAATGAACACACCTGACAGTACGGCAAGGAGCGCGCGTTCCGTTATATAACGGATAATCGCGCGATAAAGCCCCAGGCGGACAAACGCATAAATAGTGAACAGGACGGTACATCCCCCTGCGACGACCTGATGTCGATCGGGCAGCCAGGTGAATGATTCGAGGCGGAGGGCGAAGGCCATCCAAAGGGAAATGGTAAGAAAGCAGAAATCAGCGGATACAGAGATAAGGCGCTTATTAAACCGGGACATCGAAAGCAGTTGATGGAGCAAACGGTCCGTATCGAAATAGGTCACTCGATCCTCCTGAACGACGCTGTTCCAGAATCAGATTCGCGCAGGGCGTGAAGAGCTCGCAGATTCCCGTGTTTTTATGGCAGTGACCGCAGAATACCAATGTCCGTGAACACGATGGACGCGCCATTGATGCCTGGCTGTCGCATGAGGCGACGTGCTGGAACGCCCATTCAGATTAGCAGCCCTCAAAGCGCTTCTTATAATTACCGTTTCATTAACATTTGATTTACAAGAGAGAAAACCAAGCAGGTATCCCGTTGCCCCTGTTCAGTCAGACATGGAAGGGCCAGACAAACGGGATAAGAACGACAGCAGTCAGCCCAACCAATAGGGACAGCGGCGCGCCGACACGTAGATAGTCCGTGAAACGGTAACGACCTGGGCCATAGACCATCAGGTTGGTCTGGTACCCCAATGGCGTCATGAAGCTGGCCGATGCGGCGAACATCACGGCAATCGCAAATGGAACGACATTGACGTTGAGTTGCTCAGAAACGGCCAACGCGATCGGGAACATCAGAATCGCTGCCGCATTGTTGGTTATGATCTCGGTAAAAACGACGGTAACAACATAGACCAGCAACAACGCGACCCATGGCGTCAGAGATGTCGAGCTCAGCAGGCCCGAGGCGATCATTTCTGCTGCCCCCGTCTCCGACATGGCGTTGCCCAAGGCAAAAGACGCCGCGATGACGACCAGCACCGGCAAATCCACACTGCGACGGGCTCGACTTGCCGTAATGCATCCCGTCAAAATCATGCCCCCCGCCGCGACGAAGGCCGATTCCATAATCGAGAGCAGCCCCGAAGCGCTCAGCGCCACCATGATCAACAGAATGGACAATGCCAGCGGTGCCTTCCGGAAATCGGGAGGCGTCGAGTCGTTCAAGGCGCTGACCAGCAGGAAATCACGACGAAAACGGTATTGCTCGGCGAACTCGTGACTGGCCTCAAGCAGAAGCGTATCGCCCATCTTCAGGCGAATATCACCCAGCTTACCGGCGACGCGCTTGCCCTCGCGGGAGACGGACAGGATGGCCGCATTAAAGCGCGTCCGGAACCGGGAGTCTCGAATGGTCATATCCAATGCCGGAAACTCCGGGCCCAGGACGACCTCAACCAGACATCGCTGGTGGTTGGCGATCTCCAGCTTCGCGACATTGCCGGTCGCCGGTATCAGGCCATGGATACGACGCAGCTCGCTGGCACATTCGGGCGCGCCAACAAAGTACAAGCGGTCCCCATCCTGAAGGGTTCGATCCGGCTCAACCGCCGTAATCAGTCGACCTTTCCGGTTGATTTCCGTCAGGTACCCATAAGCCAACGCCCGCAAACCGGCTTCGGCGACGGTCTTGCCAATCAGTGGCCCTCTAGGATCCACTTCGACTTCGACACCGTACTCCCGAACCTGGTCAAGCTCTTCGTTGAGGCTCCCACGATCAGGCAGCAATCGACCAGAAGCCAGCACAAGATAGATTCCGCCAATACAAAGAACCGGAATACCAACCCAGGCCAGTTCGAACAACCCCAAGTGGATGCCGAGCCAGCTCTGGAGCATACCGTCCACGACCAGGTTGGTGCTGGTACCAATCAGCGTGCAGGTCCCGCCCAGGATGGCCGCATAACTCAGGGGAATCAGTAGCTTCGACGCGGGAATCTGCAGCCTTTGGGCCCAATCCTGGACGGCCGGAATGAACATCGCCACGACCGCCGTGTTATTCATGAACGCGCTCAACACACTGGTTGGCGCCAGCACGCGAGCCTGAGCCCGGTGAAGTGTGTTGGGGTGGCCCAGAAGGCGACGAGCGATCCATTGAACCGCGCCGGTTTCCTTCAAGCCGGCAGCGACAACATAGAGGGTGGCAATGGTAATAACGCCGGGGTTGGCAAACCCGGCCAGCGCCGATTGGGGCGATAGCACGCCGGTAATCACCAGAAAGGCAAGGGCTGACATTAATACCAGGTCAGCGGATACGCGTGTCAGTACCAAGCCACCCAGCACCACACCAAGCGTTCCCAGGGTCAAAAACATACCCCAATCCATGGATGGAAACGCTCCTACTCTGGCCGGCTGTATATAAGCTGTCGGTCCTGCAAGTACTGGACAAGCGCTTCTACACACTGGTCAACGCTTTGCGCCGACGTGTCGAGGGTGACTTCGGGATGAGGGGGAATTTCGTAGGGTGAGTCGATGCCAGTAAAGTCGCGGATCTCCCCGGAGCGTGCTTTCTTATACAGCCCTTTGGGATCCCGCTCCTCGCAAGTTTCCAGCGGCGTATTCATAAACACTTCAATAAACTCACCGGCCGGGAAAAGCTTGCGAACCATCCGGCGATCGCTGGTGAACGGCGATATAAAGGCGCTCAAGACGATCAACCCTGCGTCAGTGAAAAGTTTACTGACTTCACCGATGCGACGAATGTTTTCGACACGATCCGTTTCCGAAAACCCGAGGTCTTTATTGAGTCCATGCCGGACGTTGTCCCCGTCCAGCAGGAACGTATGATAACCAAACTCGTGCAACTTGCGATCAAGCGCATTCGCAACAGTCGATTTCCCGGAGCCGCTGAGCCCGGTAAACCAAAGCAAACAAGGACTCTGTTTTTTTGTCTGAGCCCGTTCCGCGCGACTGACCTTATGATGATGCCAAACAATATTTTCGGTCACCGGACCCTCTCACTCCCGTTCCATGTCATGCCGCATAACGAAGATGACCGCCCTATCCTCGCAGGCAAAGAGTACAATGAATCGCCAAGAGATCAGTGAATCTGGTCTTTGGAAAATCTCACTTCGGGCGACGTCAGGAGACGATCGCTCTCTGGAAGAGCGCGATTTTGCCAGACCAGATCGGATAAATCGCCATTCGGTTGATAACCCAGCGGCGCATTCTTCAGCAATTCTGTCAAAGCCTTCAAATCAAACCGTTCACTGGCGGATCTCAATGACGCCAGCAGCGCTTCCATTTCACTCCAGGGAAGATGGCTTTCTCTTGCCATCATAATTCTGGGGTGTTCCGTACCTTGCGGATTATCGCCGATCAGGAGCTCCTCAAACAGCTTTTCTCCCGGGCGGAGACCACTAAAAACGATTTCAATATCACCATCCGGATGATCCGCTGTTTTCTCGACGAGCCCCATCAAATGAATCATTTTGCGAGCCAGATCGACGATTCTGACCGGTTCGCCCATATCCAGAACGAAGACCTCCCCCTTTCTGCCCATGCTGCCAGCCTGGAGAACCAGTTGGGTGGCTTCCGGAATGGTCATGAAATAGCGAATGATATCCGGGTGGGTCACCGTGACCGGGCCGCCGTCGCGAATCTGGTCCCGAAACAACGGAACGACAGAGCCGGAAGAACCGAGGACGTTCCCGAAACGAACCATGGAGAAAACGGTTTTCTGTTCGCGTTCGGCAAGTCCCTGGAGCACCAACTCGGCCATACGTTTACTGGCCCCCATGACATTCGTCGGCCGGACCGCCTTGTCTGTAGAAATCAGGACGAAACGCTCCACCCCCGCCGAAACAGCCGCCTCAGCCACGTGCAACGTGCCAAACACATTGTTCTGCACGCCTTCAATAACATTGTGCTCAACCAATGGAACGTGCTTATAAGCCGCGGCGTGATACACCGTCTGGACGCCGAAGGCTCGCATCACCGCTTCGCAGCGTCTTCGGTGTACGACGCTACCAAGCAGTGAATGCAGCTCAACGCCCAGATTATCCACGAGGTTGATAGCACAGAGCTCCCGCTCAATCCGGTAAAGCGAGTATTCGTTCTGTTCAAAAAGAACGAGAGTTTTCGGCCGATGCCGGAGAATCTGACGACACAGTTCCGAGCCGATAGATCCGCCGGCCCCTGTAACCATGACCGATTTGCCTGACAGGTTTTCGGACACCGTCGTGGCATCGCACCGGACCGGATCTCGCCCCAACAAATCTTCGATTTCCAGATCCCGGATATCATTGATCCGCGCCTGACCAGCCACCAGTTCCGACACAGAAGGAACCGTCTGCACCGGAATTTCCAGAGCTTCGAGCTGGGATATCAGCGCTTTCCGGTCCACTTCCGAATTCGGGTCCAACGCTAGCAAAATTCGCCGTACATGAAACTTGGAAAGTCCGCGAGCCACTCGATCAATGCTGATAACCGGCAAGCCGTCGATAGTGGATCGATGCCCTCCGTGGTCAAGCGTTAAGAACACGACCGGCTTATATTCTGTTCCTTGCCGCAGCGCCGACGCCAGGGCCATACCTGTCTCGCCGGCACCTACGATGGCTACCGCTTCTTTGTTTCGCTGGCCGGGACGGTTCAGGAGCATGCGGACGCCAAGGCGTGAGCCGCTAACAAAGAGGAAAGCCAGTGCTCCATAGATAATGGGGACAGAACGGGGAACGAAAACCTGCAACAGATAACCGAAAACGATCAGCGCAGCTGACGACGCAAATACGCCGTAAACGATAGTGAGGAAGGCCTTGTCGCCAAGGAAGCGAATCACAGCACGATATAAGCCCAGGCGGACGAACACGGCAATCGTGAACACAACAGTGATGGCTGCGACCATCACGTGGCCACGAGTCGGTGTCCAGATATCCTGTTCAAGCCGAAGGGAATAAGCCGCCCAGATCGCGAAGAACAACACGATCATATCGGATGCGACGGAAACCAGCCGTTTGTGCATCCGAGGTAAGTTTAAGAATGTCTCGATCATCGTGGATCCTTGACTACGAGGCACGGCTGGCTTGGGACACGACTTCCCTCAAAACATCGCAGGTCTTTTGAATTTCGGAATCCAACAGGGTCGGATGGACCAGAAACATGAGGCTGGTTTCTCCCAACTCCTTTGCAACCGGTAACCGCTCAGTTGGGCGCCAATCCTTTCCGTCAAAGGCCTTTTCCAGATAAACCTCCGAGCAAGAGCCTGAAAAACAGGGTACGCCACGGTCGACGATGGCATTTTGGATTCGATCTCTTGTCCACCCCTCAGCCAAACGCTCAGGCTCCACAAAAACATAGCACTTATAAGCAGCATGCTCGATTTCAGCGGGCGACTCAGGGACCCGGAGTCCAGGCAGCTCTTTTGCCGCCCCCCAAATCCGACGGGCATTGGCTAGCCGGGCACAATGCCATTCCTCCATGCGATTCAGTTGAATGCGACCAATCACCCCCTGCATCTCGGTCATCCGCCAGTTGGTTCCGAAGCTTTCGTGCAACCAGCGAAAACCGGGGGCATGCTCCCGCTCGTAGACAGCCTCCCAACTCTTACCGTGATCCTTATACGACCACATTTTTGACCACAGCTCCCGATCGTTGGTGGTGACCATTCCCCCTTCGCCGCCGGTCGTCATGATCTTGTCCTGGCAAAAGGACCAACACCCAACGTGGCCAATCGATCCGACGGACTGTCCCTTGTATCTGGCTCCATGCGCCTGGGCGCAATCTTCGATCAAATACAAGTTGTGCGCCTCGGCCAGTGCCATGAAGCTATCCATGTCACAAGGCCATCCTGAAAGATGGACGCACACAATCGCTTTCGTTCGCGGGGTAATTACCGCTTGCACGGTTTCTGGTGTGATATTTTGAGAATCTCTGCCAATGTCTGCAAAAACAGGAACAGCTCCTACCGACACAATGCTAGAGACCGATGCCAAAAAAGTCCGAGGGGTAACAACGACCTCGTCACCTGGGCCAATATTGAGCCCCTTGAGCGCAAGATCCAGCGCTACCGTACCATTAGAAACAGCAATGGCGTATTCCGCTTCAGAAAACGCAGCGAATTCATGTTCAAACTCACGACATTCCTGCCCAGTCCAGTAATTTACTCGATTGGAGAGCAGAACATCACGTACGGCGTTAGCCTCTTCCCTAGAGAAGGACGGCCATGGAGAAAAAGGTCCGTTCAGCATAGGTTACTCAGTAGTACCCTGAATCAAAATTTCTAATAGCTTACGAAGAGCGAATTCGGGCCGGGCTTCCAACCACTGTCACATCGGATCCAACATCTTTGGTCACCACTGCACCCATGCCTACGATAGACGCCCGTCCTATCGTAATCATCTGTCTGACTGAAGCACAGGCACCAATCCAGACTTCGTCCCCAAGAGCTGCGCCTCCGGCCAAAACTGCATTCGGACTTATATGGGCAAAGTCGCCAATCACACAATCGTGTTCGACCACCGCGCCGGTATTTACAATCGCGCCGATACCGATCATAGAACAGGGGTTAACCACTGCGTTGGCAAAAACTACGCTACCAGCACCAATAGAGGCGTAGGGACTGACAACTGCCGAAGGGTGAACGATGGAAACAAGATTCCCGCCGGCTTTCGCCAACACGGCCTGTTTCTCTGCGCGAATTCGGTTACTGCCAATACCGACGACTACGCCATTAAAAGCGGATAGCTTCTCGAGCAATGCCTTGGTATCGCCTCTCACTTCCCAGGGGCCATTCACTTCAGGCGGATGCCAAGCATCATCAAAAAAAGTGACGCTGTGCCAGCCTAGCTGCTCCGCTGCGTCGGCAATCACCTTCCCATGGCCACTGGCTCCAAGAATGGCTAGATGCATCAATCATTATTCCCGGTAAATTTCGACATGGTGGCTTCGCCCCCACCACTAATCCCATCACGAACCAGCACCTTCTTGACCGTGAGACACAAGATCTTCAAATCCAACCAGAACGAACAATGGTCTACATACCAAACATCCATTTTGAACTTCTCCTCCCACGAAACCGCGTTGCGCCCGTTTACCTGAGCCCATCCAGTTACGCCAGGGCGAACATCGTGGCGACGATACTGCTCTTTCGAGTACAGAGGCAGATACTCCATCAACAGAGGTCTTGGCCCTACCAGGCTCATATCGCCTCTAACCACGTTCCAGAGTTCCGGCAACTCATCAAAACTGGTCGAACGAAGGAACTGACCAAAAGCCGTCATGCGCTCATGATCCGGTAAAAGATTGCCTTGGGCATCCGTCGAATCCAGCATGGTTCGAAATTTAATCATCTGGAATGGCTCGCCGTTTTTACCGGGGCGAGTCTGACGAAAAAAAATGGGAGCACCGAGTTGCTTGCGAATGCGCAGGGCTACAACGACCATCAGCGGACTTAATGACAAAAGCCCGAAAAGCGAAACGATAATATCAAACAGTCTTTTACACATATCCGGCCCAAGCCCTACGGGAAGTTGTCACCAGCCCAGAAATCATTCAAAGAGTACATCGGCCAATTTATCTGCCAACTGCCCATATTCATACTGTTCCAGAGCAGTTTTACGTCCATTTGCTCCCATGGCCTCTCTATCCTCCGGCGACATGTTATAGAGCGTCAAGATGCAATCAGTGAGTTTCTGAACATCTTCGGCGGGAATTCGAAGGCCGGCATTGGCTTCCTCAATAGGGTCGCAGGCACCTGAGTATGAGTGAATTACCGGCTTACCAGACAACAGATACTCCGGTATTTTGTTCGCTCCAATGCCGAAACGATAAAGAGGATCATTCAGCCAACCGATGTAACATCCATCGAATCGCGCTAGCATCGCCTGTATTTCAATTTTCGGAATTGGATCAACGAAGTATACGTTGGTAAGTTCTTTTTGTTCGACCAACCTCGCCAAAACCGACTTTTCTTTCCCATCTCCTACGAGAACAAAGGCAATATCCGAGTACTCCTTTAATCGCTCCGCCGAACCAATGAAGGTGTCTAACGCATTTGCCACACCAAGCGTGCCGGTGTAGCCAATCACGAACTTGCCTTCAGGTAGCTGACGTTCTGCTTCGGCGTTAAGCGGCACCCCTCGATTAACTTCTTCCATGGAAAAACCGTTGGGAATCCAGGTGAACTTTTCCGGCACCATACCGCGATTAACCATATGCTCAACCGAATTCTTCAAATTGGAAACCACGGCGCTAGAGTCACGATATGCACGGTCCTCCACCCATTGCATCAGGCGAATTAATGGGTTCTCGGGAGAATGCCCTCCGATCTCTGTTAGAGTCAGAGGCCAGATATCGCGCACCTCAAACACCAATCGGGCGTTAAATTTTTTGGCTAACCATTGAGCGCCCAGAAACGATATCGGAGAAGGAGAAGAACAAAGTATTGTATCAGGCTCATCCGGGATTACCCGCTGCAGTTTTCGTAATCGCCATGGAAACAGCAGCCAGCTAAGCACACGTTTTTTGCTGTGCGCATGTTTATATGCTGGCAGATTAACCCAGACGAACGTAAAGCCCTCAACTTCTTGCAACTTGAAATAGCCATCAAAAACCGGGCTTTCTCGCAACAGGTGGTGGGATGCAGAGCCTATAACGTAAACTTTATGCCCGTTTTTTGCCATCTCACGGGCCATATAATAGTGCCTGCCTCCCAGAGCCGTGGCCGGAGTAGAAGCATACTGATTGATAATCCATACGGTCTTACTCATGCTCTCAACCTCAACAACACCTTTTCTGTATGGCCCACTACCTCGCCCCTTCAGTACGACTGCCCCTGCCCTCAACAAGCTCGCCCCATTTAGCTTGCAATTTTGTGTCCTGGCAGGATGCGCTAAATGAAACGCCTCTGTCTAAACTTGTCCTCTTCCGGCCAACGCCCACCGCCGGTGATTGATCAACCAAACCGTTTCAGAACAACTCACGGAGTCAATCGGCTGGCGGCCCCTTGTTCTGTGGGGCACCCCCACCAGAGCTTGACCCGATGGGGTTGGTTCAGAATATTTAGGGAGCTAGCCAAGCGTTCGGCGCCATCGCGGTCTTCCACGCAGAGAGAGGCCGCCAAGATAACGCGGACCAACGCCTCTTCAAGCAGACCCCGCTAAATTACTGTTAGCATCTATCCAGTCACCTAACCAAAACCGCCACCAGGAGAATCCAACTGAATATCTAGCCCGCAGATGCCTACCCGATTGAAGAAGCAGGCCAAAACATTGCTCTCTAAATCAAGCTGCCTTGTACCAACGCCTCTTCAATGCACTCGCTTTATGCAATAGCGCCAAATATACTACTCGCTTTAACCGCTTGAGACCCAGCCCATTTGATGATATTTAGTTTTTATTTGCCGCGTTAGTCGGTCAACGATTTATATAAATCGATTAGCTTATATTCCTCAATGCCCCAATTGTATTGCTCTTGTACCGCCTGCTGGCCATTACGCCCCATCTGTTCAGCTTCTTCGGGATGGCAGACTAAGTAGTCAATCGCGTTGGCGATGGCCTCGGGATCGAGTGGGTCAACGCAAAGGCCACACTGATTGCCTTCTACAATCTGTTTCCAGAGCGTAAAATTTGACGCGATAACAGGCAGGCCTGCAGCCATGTATTCGAACATTTTGACCGGCAAGGCATCCAGATAATTGACAATGGGATGCAATGTCACCAAACCGGCAACAGATTCACTCAATAACCTTTTAACCCCTTGGCGATCCAGCCAGCCCGAATACTCTACTCTTTCCCAACCAGCTTCCAACCGGATTTCGTCCTCAAAACCCGCCGGGTTGAAATTGCCACCGAGCGCAAACGTTGCGCTGGACTTCACCAGCTCCATTGCCCGAACCATTTCACGAATACCACGATTAATACCTACACCGCCAACATAGGCCACCTGGTCCTTTTTAAGTGTCCAATCCACGGCATCAGACGAAAGCTCTCCAAGCAGTGGGTAATTGTTAATATCCACCGAATGAACGCCCTCCGCTAAGAACTTATCCCGAATATAGGGAGTGGCAGCTACGACAGCATCCAGTTTACGGCAAGCGTATCGCTCATACATTGCAAACGCTTTTGACAACAGCCATCGGGCGGGTCTGTTGAGATAGGGCTTACCAAGAATCTGTTTTGGCACATCTTCGTGAGCATCAAAAATGACGATTTTATCCCGCTTCTTGAGCTTCAGGCCGATAGGCAACAGTTCCGGATCGTGCAAATGGTAGACATCCGAGTCAAGGGCCAGTGCCTTAGATAATATTCGCCCGGGCGCATTGCGAATTCGGTCCAGACGCCCATTCGAACCGCCAACATCGTGGATGGAAACCCCGCCATATTCTTCATTACCTTTCCCATCAGCGACTACTAAAGAAACTGTGCAGCCGAGACTGGCGAGAGACATGCACTCTTTCAAGAATATTCTAGTATCCGTGCGACTATGAACTGAGGTTAAGTGTGAAATCCTCATTGCTGTGAACCCTACCTTATTACTCTTTACATACCTTTAATGGTGCTATTTCTTCATCTTGGGCGAGCAATGCTTGTGTGTCTTAAATCTTGCGCCTGCAAATTCACATAACTTCCGCATCTTTCAACAACCCATCCTGAAAAAGCAAAGAACATAAAGGAATAAGGAGAGACATGAAATATCAGAGATTCAAAACTTTGATGAAAAATAAACGCGAACAATATCAGCAGCAGTACAACGCTCTCCGGCTCTCTACCTGAGCGAAAACACCCCTTTAATGCGACAGTTCCTAAAAATAAAAAAAACAAGATAAAAGCGGAAATCCCGCCTTCAACTAAAAGCTCAACAAAAGCATTATGTGCGCTAAGCATTATATTTTCTGAAGCAAGCACTCGCGCACTCTGGCCAAATCCTAATCCGAAAAAAGGACTGCCAGCCCATGCATCGAGAGCAACCCTCCAAATAACATCTCTGCCAGAGCCGTATAACGCACCAACCAGAACAAGATAAATCAGACCTATAACTGTAAACATCGAAGTTACTAGTAGCGTTCTCGCTATAAATTTACAAGCTCTTTGCCCGAAAAATCGACCTTTAAAACGCGAGCGAGCAACAACAAGGATCCCAAAAAAACCGGCGACCGCAAAGCCAGTCCGGCTACCGGTACCTATAACGCCAACGAGAACCATAACATAAAGCGCAAACACAACATATCTCTTCAAGCCCCCTAGCACCTCAAAGTGCTGAAACGAAATCGTCAGAAAAGCCAAAGAAACAAGCAAGATAATCGCAAACCTATTTGGATTAACTACAAATAAAAATGAGGATCTATATATTTTCCCCGAAAACAATCCACTCAAATCAAACCCAAAAACCAAAGCCCAGAAAAAGAACAAAGTACCGCAAACAAATCCGGGAATCGCAACAAAAACCGACCAATTCTTGATACTTTTACCCCAAAGAAAAGATATAAAAACAGCGAAACACCAAAAAAGCGCAGTAAACCCGGTTCCGAACAGCTCAGAATTCAAAAAAATTGAAAACAGGTTAGAAATCAGAAAAAGAATTAAAGTAAATTCTGGAACCCCATACTTGAAGGCACAAACCTTAGAAGGAAAAGCTATAGACGATGCAGCAAAAAAAACGAAAGATGCAGCAAAAAAACCAGCACTAGCTTGTCCAGGTAATATCTGAAAAACCATAAAGCAACCCAATGACAGAAAAGCCAAGGCGTCCAAGCATTGTTTAAAACTAGTTTTCTTCACTTTCACCTTATGACTATTCCCCTTGTACATTACAATTTTATAATAATACTTAAACACCTAGATTCTTTTGACTATTAAAACCCTTATCAACGCATTCAAACAGTACGCGAAACTTGTGGCCCATGCAGCTCCAACAAGCCCGTGATCTGGAATCAAGACAACATTCCCAATAACATTAATTGCCATAACACTCAGAGAAGCATACATATTCCACTCCGGCCTTCCCGCCGCTGCAATGCAGTTAGAGTAAATTCGGGAACCGGCCCCAGCAATTATACCTGGCAGCAGCCAAAAAAATGCTGGCAACGCCTCTATATATTCTTGCCCAAACACTGGTTTAATAAGCCACAAGAGCGTAGCGGCGACAAAAACACTCGCACCTGCCGTTAAAGCTGTCACCACCCAGAAGCCTTTATGCGCAAGCGCTAGTCTAGCGGTCGGCTGTTGATGCATAGCAGATAGCCTTGGCAAAAGAACGGTACTAGCCGCTTGAGATAACATCCAAAGCTTTTCAGCGATTTGCACCGCAATTACATATATGCCGGTCGCGGCGGGTGAGAGGAAAAAGTTGACAAGAAACATATCAGCGCGGTAATTGACATATGTAAGAATGTTTGACAAGTGAGCTTTCCAGCCATAGCCAAGCACCCGGCGCGCATAAAATGAAGTCGTTGTCGCTTCTTCCGTAGTCTTAAAAGACCTTCTTTTTGCTAATAACCTTAATACAATTAGCAGTCCAACTATTTGACCGATAATAAAAGCGACCAATGCTCCTATTACACCGCACTCCAAAAAGTAGAATGCGATAGCCACACCCGCCAAATTAACATATGGGGGCACGAGCACCGTCAGATTAAAGGCTTTGAAATCTTGAAGGCCCTGCAATATCGTGCTTAAGTACGCGAGCAGTAATGTCAGAGGAAAGCTAGCCAGTCCCAGATAAACAAGGCTTGCAGGCACGCCCGGAAAGATTCCTTTTCCCCAGACCCAAAACACTGGGAAAATAAAAACCAAACCACCTGTAGCGACAACAATAGCGAGGCGGCAATTGCCCTTCCAAGCCTGCTCAATGCTGAAATCCCCGCGGCTAACGTAGTAAACAGTGGCGGGTCCTACACCAAAGTTTAAAAATTTGGCCAGCATAGTTGAAATCAAGACAGCTATAGCATAGTAGCCGTTACCCTCAGGGCCAAGCTCGCGGGCGATAAGCACTACCAATAACAACTGCGAAAATGCTGCCAGCAACTGACGAGCCAGAGTCATCCCAATATTTCGACGCAAAGCAGACGCGCCGACAAACTGTCTGATACGATTTAGCAATGGATTATCCAGCGTGAGTTGAAGGAGAGCTAAGGTTTGATGACAGCACATTTTGATATACGGCCGTCAGCTGGCGAGCAATTGCGGCGCCAGAAAAGCGTGATCTAGCTCGCTCGGCAATAGTGACAGGATCAAAGGCAGGTAAACTTTCAGCGACATACCGCATGGCATCCCCCAATTCACCTGGTTGTTTGGGAGGGACTAACAACCCGTCGCCAGCCTCAACTATGCACTCCGGTCCACCACATCGGGTAGCGACCACCGGCAAACCAGCCATTAGAGCCTCGGCCGCAACCACACCGAAAGTTTCATAATGGCTAGATACCACCATCACATCCACTTCATTCAACAGAGCCGGCACATCCTCTGGGGCCACCAGACCAAGAAACCGAACTTTCTCTTGAAGGCCGACCTTGACCACCATTTGCTCCAAACCTGAACGAATCGGGCCATCGCCTGCAAGCCAAAGCTCCACATCCAACCCGGTGCGATTGAGCTCGCCGAAAGCCTCTAGGAGGTCAAATTGGCCCTTCTTCTCGGTCATCAATGCAAGATTCAGGAAACGGATCGGACGCTCCATCCGCTTCCGTTTTTCTGGTGCCTTAAAACGGTCTGCGACAACATTTGGAATCCACTTCCAACTTTGCTCAATGAGAGAGAAATGTTTGCTTAATAATTCCGCCAACGAGGGACTCACCGCGATGCACGCAACGGCTCTACGAACAGCCTTTTCAGCAAGGTTGAGCTGCCACGCCGAATATGCAAGTCGCGCGAAGCCGGTGCTATGCTCTGTTAGCACCAACGGTATGTTAAATTCGTCGGATAATTCCGCTCCAGCCGCACCAGCAAAAATAGCAGCATGCGCATGAAGAATGTCCGGTTTCCCATTATCGTTGATGTATTGCCTCAACAACGCCCTAGCAGCTTTTTTGAACAGGTAATAGTTACCATAAGGAACTCGAGGCAAAGCTGCCAACAGCTCTTTTCTGTATGTAAGAAGACCGCTATCGTTTTCGCAAGCAGACAGCTTTGGCGTGGCCAGCTTGTTCAGCGTGCGTAGGGAACGCATTGAAGGCGCGATCACCCCCACTCTGTGGCCATAGTCCTGCAATGCGAGGGCTTGGTCGCGAAAAAAAACTCCGCCTACATCATCCGGAGCTTTGGGATACCAAGACGGAAGTAGAAGAATATGCATTTCAGAATTCATATGAAAACATCTTTACATCTTGAGCATACACCTCACGCACGACCTCTATTGACCGCTCATCTTTGTAATATTCTTTGTAGTCGCTCGCCCGTTTGGATGAATTCACATTAGAGAGTTCGCGCCGAAGCCCCAAGGACCCCAAAACATTTCTAAAATCGTTTTCCAAGCTTTCAAATCTACCGAGAAAATCCACAACAAGCTCTTGCTCTCCATTCACCACAAACTCAGATTGCGGGATGAAAAGCAAATGATTTCTGTAGCTACCTTCCCCAATACCGTTAATTATAAAGTCGTCGAAAGACTCAAAATTTGAAATCTGTTCAGAAACATTCAAATCACCAACTTTATTACCACCGGCTACCAAGTAGTTATAAGCGGAAACTGCCCTATCCCACGGATTCCTCACAAAGGCAAACTTGTAAGAATTCTCAAAGAAATTCCTATTAGCTGTATAGTAGACATACCAGGGCAAGTGGTTTCTTTTTGCACGCCTATCCCCCAGCGCTTCTGTGATTGATGTCCCTGCAACTTTTGGTATATGAATAAATATACAATTATGTCTTTTATTATATGGAGAATACGGAAACTCAAAAGAATGCTTGGCTTGGGTTAGTTTTCCATAAAATCTTTTAATCGCTGACGGCAATTCTCACCCCCTTATTGCACCTTAAGTAACGAGACTATAGGACCTCAATCAATCGCCGTTGTTCATCGATAGTTAAATAAGGATGCATCGGCAAGCTCAACACCTGTTCTGCTATTGCGTCCCCCATAGATAGAGTAGCGGAGTCATCCGCCACAGCTGGCTGCTTATTAAGAGGTATCGGGTAATGAATTGCAGTTGGAATATCAACTGCAGTCAGCTTGGCCTGGAGTGCTATTCGATCCTCTACCCTGATAGTATATTGTGCCCAAGCAGAAACGTTATAATCCTCGACATATGGTGAATTAGTGAAACCGACTTCACTAAGCAGGCCGGTGTAATTCTGTGCTGCCAAGTTACGCAACTCGATCTCTTCATCCAACAGTTCAAGCTTAGGCAATAGTATAGCGGCTTGCAGCGTGTCCAAGCGGCTATTCACCCCGACTCGGATGTGGTGATAGCGTCTATCCTGCCCGTGCCGAGCTATTTGGCGGAGCGTTATCGCCAACTCATCATCGTTGGTGAAAATTGCTCCACCATCGCCATAACACCCTAAAGGTTTACTTGGAAAAAAGCTCGTGCAACCAATTGTCGTGAGATTACACGACTTCCTCCCTTTATAGCTGGCCCCAAAACTTTGAGCACCGTCTTCAATTACAGGGATATTGTGCTTCTCGGCGACGGCATTTATCGCGTCAAAATCAGCACACTGGCCATAGAGTGACACGGGAATAATAGCTTTAGTACGCGAGGTAATGACTTCTTCTAGCAATTCGGGATTGAGGTTATAAGTCTTCGGATCAATGTCTACGTAAACCGGTCTCGCACCCAAAACAGCGGGAGTTTCGGCAGTGGCAATGTAGCTGAAGCCGGGGACAATCACCTCATCACCAGGCCCCACGCCAACGGCCATCTGAGCAATCTGCAAAGCATCGGTTCCATTACCGCACGTTATGCAATATTTGGCACCGGTATAAGCAGCAAGCTTCTCTTCAAGTTCGGCGACTTCGGGCCCCAGGATGTATTTACCGTGCGCCAGAACTTTCTGGATATTGGCGTCGATTTTGTCTTTAATTCTTGCTTGCTGAGCGGCCAAATCGATGAACTGCATGAAGAAACCCTTTGTCAATCACTGTAATAACGAAAGAGAACAGACAATGAACCTGCTTTATTTCTTGGTGACTACGTTGCCTTCAAGAACGTAACGAGTGCCGGTGTGAGGACAGACACATTCAGACTCGCCGGTAACAGGCAAATCCAGTTGCTCACCGTACTCGCTCATCCAACCGACCTGTTTCGCGGGCACACCCACCATCAGCGCGTAGCCTGGCACGTTTTTGTTGACCACCGCACCGGCACCGACGAACGCATAGCTGCCGATGGTGACGCCACACACCAGGGTGCAGTTCGCCCCCAACGTAGCGCCTTTTTTCACAAGCGTGTCACGGTACTCGTCTTTCCGCTCGATGAGTGATCGGGGGTTGTAAACGTTGGTGAACACCATGCTAGGACCGCAGAATACGCCCTCTTCCAGATGAACATTATCGTACACCGAGACGTTGTTCTGAATCTTGCAGTTGTCGCCGATGGTTACCTTATTGCCGACGAATACACCCTGGCCCATGGAAACGTTCTTGCCGATTTTTGCTCCACTGCATACGTGCACGAAATGCCAGACCCGTGACCCTTCGCCGATCTGGGCACCCTCGTCTACTATAGCGCTGGGGTGAATTTGGGCAGACATCGTTGCTCCTTGTATCTGAAAAGTAGCGCCTCAATCCCATCTCCCTTCTTCGAAGGGGATGGGGAGAGATTTCAGCCATTACTCGGATTTGAGGAAGGGGTGGTAATTGCCTTTTAGGCCGATGGGATCGGCTTTCCGGATATTGGCAACAGTCTCAATCGCTACGCGGTTGTCTTCCAGTCCATAGCCACGGCCGGCGAGAATTTCCTCGTAGCTACGGGTATGCAAATCAGCGAAGCCACCTGAAAACTCCAGCTCCTCGCCGTCGACTGTTATAGAGCGGTAAGTTCTTTGACCTTGAGCTTTAGCACTCTCCGGGACAAACTTGTAATCCACTGACAGGAACCAGCGAACGCGGGCTTTTTCATACTCAAGGTAGCCAGCAGCCATGGTATCACTGCTGTGATGAACAACGTTTTCCTGTAGCTCACCGAAGATGAAGTGCAACATGTCGTAAAAATGCACGCCGATGTTGGTCGCTATGCCACCAGACTTTTTCTCATCCCCTTTCCAAGACTGCATGTACCAGTGGCCACGAGAGGTAATGTATGTCAGGTCCACGTCGTGTTTCGTGGCTTTCTGCTCGTTCCGAACTTTTTCACGAAGCTCAATGATAGAGGGATGCACGCGAAGTTGGAGGATCGTGTTCACTTTCTGGCCAGTATCGTTTTCTATTTCTTTCAGGCCATCGATGTTCCAGGGATTCAAAACAAGGGGTTTCTCGCAAATGGCATCTGCGCCAGAGCGTAAGGCAAAACGCATGTGAGAATCGTGCAGATAATTCGGCGAGCAGATTGAAATGTAGTCGATTGCCTTACCACCACGGGCCCTGTGCAACTTATCGATGTGGCGATCAAAGCGCTCGAATTCGGTAAAAAAATCTGCGTCAGGGAAGAAGCTGTCGATGATGCCTACCGAATCGTTACTGTCCAGGGCTGCCACCAGATCGTTACCGGTGTCTTTAATGGCTTTCATATGGCGTGGTGCGATATAGCCGGCCGCGCCGATCAAGGCAAACTTTTTGCTCACTTTTGTATAACTCCGTTAATGGGGTGTGTTCTAGCTACTCTACGCGCCTCAAAGGCGGATATCAGACTGGCCTGCCGGAAACAGATATTTCAAGTCGTAAATCAGGTGACCAGCGCTTTTGCCAAGATTGCGAATGCTTTCAATGCCCATCGCTTTAAATTGTTGATGGCCGACCGCAATGATAATCGCATCGTAAGCACCTTGCGCAGGCTCCTCCACTGGCACGATGCCATACTCATCCTCAGCCTCAGGTACTGAAACCCAGGGATCGAAGACATCAACCTTGGTGTTGTATTCCTGTAGCTCTCGAATGATATCAATCACCCGCGTATTACGCAGATCCGGACAGTTTTCCTTGAAGGCCAACCCCATCACCAGTACTTGCGCCCCTTCGACGTGAATACGCTTTTTCAGCATCGACTTTACCAGTTGGGAGACCACGTAGACCCCCATGCCATCATTAAGGCGGCGACCGGCGAGGATAATTTCTGGATGGTGGCCGATGGTCTGTGCCTTGTGAGTCAGGTAATACGGATCCACGCCAATGCAGTGGCCACCCACCAAGCCAGGACGGAACGGCAAAAAGTTCCATTTAGAGCCCGCCGCTTCCAGAACCGCTTCGGTGTCGATCCCCATTTTGTTAAAGATCATCGCCAACTCATTAATCAGGGCAATATTCAGATCCCGCTGAGTATTCTCAATCACTTTCGCCGCCTCAGCCACCTTGATGCTGCTTGCCTTGTGAGTCCCTACCGTAACGATCTCTTCGTATAGCGAATCCACCAAATCAGCCGTTTCCGGGGTTGAACCGGAAGTGACTTTCTTAATGTTGGTAACGCGGTGTTCTTTATCCCCCGGATTGATACGCTCAGGGCTATAACCTGCATAAAAATCCTGGTTATAAACGAGGCCAGACACCCGTTCGAGAACCGGTACGCAGTCCTCCTCGGTTGCCCCCGGATAAACCGTAGACTCGTAAATGACAACGTCGCCTTTCTTAAGAGTCTTCCCTATCGTTTCACTTGCCTTGATCAAGGGAGTTAGGTCTGGCCGCTTGTGCTCGTCAATAGGCGTTGGCACCGTTACGATATAGATATTCGCGGATTCCAGATCATCAGAGCTGGCGGTATAGCTGAGACAACTCGCCAAGCTGAGCTCCGAACCACTGACCTCCAACGTATGATCATGTCCATTTCGAAGTTCATCGACACGTTTCTGATCGATATCAAAGCCGATAACAGGACGCTTTTTACCGAACTCCACCGCAAGTGGTAGGCCGACGTAACCGAGGCCGATTACAGCGATAATATGGTTACTTGTTTCCATCGTGTTTACTTGCTTTTTCTATAGCAGTGAATTAAATCCTTCTTGAGCGGGCTTTCCATTTAGCTAGTCGCCACCAGAAACCTTAAGGCACGAGTTGATGCCCTCACCCCTGACCAGCCATTTGAGAGCGAACCGCCGCAAAAAACTCCGCCAAGAGCACTGTCAAGAGCCCAAGCACGCCGCCCAAAAAAATAGATAGCACAACTATCAACATTCTTTTCGGCCCTGTAGCATCATGACTTTGTCGTGCAACCACCAACTGCTCCATGGGTTGCAGATTGGACAACGTCAATTCCAGATCAAGCTTACGATCCACTGCTTCAGCCAGCGCCTCTCCACTAACACCGTCTTCCTGAAGCGATTTAACAATATCCTCAACCGCTTTGAGCTGCAGTGTCAGCCTTTTCCTATACTGACTCAGCTTCCGAACCTGATCTTCGGACACAGCCTGAATAAGTGTGCTGTGAATCTTTTCTACGGTTTTCACTTGATCGTCGCTAGCTTCCGAGATTAACTTGACCAAATCTGAATTCTTCGGGGCCTCAACCGTTACACTTAGCGGGAATACTCCCTCATCCGCGATGTAGTTCGCTCGAACCTCAGGCAACCATCGATCTTCGATTGCCGCGAGCAATGCCGGCGGTGACTCCAGCGCTTGGTCCGAATCGATCATGGCTCCCTGCACCAAACTCGTGTAGCGATACGTAGTCTCTGCCATAAGCGCATACACCACCCCTGCCAGGGCGCAAACCGAGAAAACCAGATAAAACAAACGCCTACGGCGTAAAAAGGTAACTGCTAGATCAACCAAGCTGATTTCGTCACTTAGTTCGCTTTGCGCCTGAGCCGATGTATCTGTCATGTACTGAACCTACCACTGTCTTTCCCATAATGAGAGTCTGGCAACGCTTCTACGCCACCGCCCGTCCATCAGCCTTGATGGCATAAGGCGAGGCGCATAGAGTCTATTGCAATCGCCGACTGATGTCATTTACATTCCATCAAGCTCGAAAGTAGATCTCAACCAGCCATTTTTGCTGGCAAAGCCTTAAACAAGAGGCTCGGCACTCCTCTTGTACTCTGCTTGCGCGGATGGACGGAGCCGGGACGATACCCAGTTAGGAGTCATTTTTACTACGGAGATTTCGATAAAGAAGAGAGTGCATGACGCGACAGAGGCTGCATTACTGCACGCTTTTACATACCAGGTGAAAGCAAAGCCATAACCTCAACCGAGCCAAAAAGGCAGGTCCAGAAACAATTCTTAACATGGTCGAACAGCATTGGAAAAATAGATTTTATAAAAATTACTACTACACAATATCAACAGGATTGCTGCTGCCTCTCGTTATCGAAACTGCACCGGATCATCCTGCGGTGGCCAAACACAAGTTAGCCAATTCCCATAAAACATATCGGCATCAGCACGCATAATAGACGAACCCAGAAGTTGACCTTGATCCAAAATCAGCAGAAATAATTATTCGGAAACAGAAGATACAGGGCGCTTCTTTGGACGAATTTTTTAAATCATCCTTTTATTTTCACAGTTCAAAAAATTAAACCCAGCACCTCCCGGACATACGCCCCTTGCATGAAATTTCAACCTAAACCTTTCGGAGCTCGATTTGTTGGAAAACTCACGGCACCGCGCACCCCGCTGGCTTATAGCTCTCCTTCCAGCTAGGCACTGCAGATTTATCAATAATGCAAGACCACCTACCGGAAGAAGATCTTTGAAAACGTATGACCAACCCCGACAAATTCTGCTGTGCATTGCCGCCCATGGTCACCTGTAGATGCCCTGTTCCGTCAGGATTAATCACCGCAATCTCCACTGCCGAACTACCTGTCGTCAGCTCAGAAGGTGTATACCCAAGGCTTTCATTGGTTACTTCAGTCAGACTTGACAGGTTTGACTCGAATGCGGTTCTGTAAACGCCAAGCTCACTAACCACTCGATTTATTTGAGCTCTTGCTGCATAGCCTTGCAGCAAAGGAATCGATATGGCCGCCAAGATTCCAATCAAAGCCACTACGATCATTATTTCGAGCAAAGAAAAACCTACATGTTTACTTCGCATATCTATTCTCAAAACCGAAAAGGAGATCTAACATTAAGCAAAACCAGGGCCAAATACAGAACGAACTTACTACTAGCAAACACTGAATCCAGCAATCCAACAATGCTTAAAAACTATGCCCTTAGAACCATGAGCCCGTCGGAAAAGCTGAAGCACAAGAAGCCTTGCCTTTCGACAACCACTCTTCGATAAAGTACCCCTACCTCAACAACGCGAATTCGATGACCGAAAGCTTTATCAAAAAAACGCGCAAACATAAGGCGTTAATTCGTAAAGCCGAGACAGCCAAAGGCACGAAGCCACTAGAAGTAAAGTTAGCGTTTCTCATATCGCTCATGCCAGCCAGGGCAGTAATCATGGCCGTCCGCCCAAAACCTTGGACCGTAACTGAGGTTAACCTTTCCATCCGGCGAGACCAGCAGCTCTCTTTGCATGGCAAGATCTGCTTTTACACCCCACAGCGTTAACGCTAAAAATGCAACCAAAAGCAATAACCTAATCGATCGATAACCTAGTGACCCGGAAGCCACTTGTAGAAAAAATCTCTCTCCCCCAAAAATCTGCAGCGCCCAGCCAAACACAAGCACGATTAGCATCTGCTGCAGTGGCCCCGTTATCATTCCCTCCATCATACTTGCAGTTACGACTGTGATCAGAGTGGCAAACAGGGAGTAATGAAGGACACTGCACTCGGGACGAAAACGAAGGTGTTGAACAAGCTTTATAAAGATAAATAAGGCAAGTGCAAATGCCAGAAGGGTTACCAGAAGCCCCCACTCCGAAAGGAATTGAAAAAACAGGTTATGAGGAGTCGCTACAAGCTGATTACTAAAGCAAGCAAAGGATCCAGGACCATTACCGAGCCACGGCCTCTCAAGAAAATGAACCCAAGCGTTCCACCATAATTCCAAGCGCCCGCTTGAAGAAGCCCGAGCAAAGCTCATCCCCCCTTCTCCCAGCAGGGGCTGCCCCAGAAAGTGCGCCACACCAACACGCATAACCAGGAAGACGCACAATCCGCCGATAAACTGCGCACCTAACACCCTAAACCATTGCAAAGCATCGCGCCCTGCAGTCAGGAAAAGAACAAGCAGTGAAAACGGCAAAGCTATCAGTGCTGCTCGCGTACCAGTTAGTAAGAGCAGTGCCCACCAAAGAACGGCCGTTAATGCGACAAAACGTCGCCAGCCAATTGAATCTGCCTGCAACCAAGCAGCTGGGAGCAACAACAACGTTAAAAACTGCAGCTCAGCCAAAACGCGTACATTGACAAAAGCACCAAATATGATGCGTGGATCCAGCTTGTTTATGGAAAGGCTGAGCAGCAGTCCCTCCAAAACGATCAAGGAACATCCGAAACTGAACAAAACTAAACCAGTGTATGCTGCTCGATCGAAACTAGCCGCCCCGGCGTGCGCCCTTACCTTGGCAACCGCGAGAACTCCGGCAAACAACGCTAAATAAAGAGCCCCCTCCCTAAACGCTAGCCATCGATTGTCCGCCTGCCAAACCGCTAGCACCATGAGTAAAAGCAAAACAACGCAACCACCGCCCCAGATTCGTCCCCAGCGGAAACGAATAGTCAGCGTCACACCGACACACAAGATGCAACCGAGGATCAGGATCTCAAAATAACGCTGAGCGTTGTAAGCAAAACCCGGCTTCCAACCCAGGTAACCAAAAAAAGCCGCGACCCAAATTAAAATCAATAAAGGCAGAAAAGCTCGCCGGAAGCAACAAGTTAATTTCATAATATTTATCTGGACAACCTAGCTTTATTTTTCTGCTCCACCGACAAAATTGTCTCACCCCGTGGAGCGAGGCCCTTCTCGATACAATTTGCAATTCCGGCAATTCGCGCAGGTGAAAAAGTATCAGCCAACATACTATGGTTCAGCATAATAGGTGCGGAGCGAGGGTAACGGTAAGCTAGATGCTCGGCTGCCACACAAGCTTCTTGATATTCTTCATCCAGGACCAGCAATGAAAATTCACGCAAAAGGACCAGATCTCTGGGCTGCCAACGCTTCATCCTCCGAGCTTCCCGCAGCTGCCAATCGACGTTAGCACTCTCGGGTGCAAAATCTCGATACTTCCGCAGTATGGCGTAAGGCCCCATTAAAGAGTCGTTGGCCAAAAAGGATAATTTCTGATAATCCTCACTCCCACGATTTACTTCAACTGCTACCGAGCTGATGCGAAAAAACTGATACCCCACATTGACCAGAAGAACTATCACCATTAAGCACCCGCAGATACCCACCACAGGCTTAAGCCAGCGGGAATCACCTTCGACAGTTTTAATCTCGAAGAGGTTAGTCAACAATAAACAGAATAAGACCAAAAACCAGAAATACCATAAAGGATATTCCAGATTACTATGGATAAAGAGAAGACCAATTCCACCAATTGAAAAAAATCGAGCCAATGTCATCGATTGCTTTAGCGCCACATGAGCGATGAGCGCCACAAACCCAAGCACGATGATCAAACCGAACAGCCCAAACTCGACGAGCATCATGCTGAAAATGTTATGGGAGTGAAGCCATGTTCCCGGCACCAAGCCTTGAGGAGGTGAAGTCATGTCAGCTTGATAGGAAAACTGTGGATAGTTCCCGGGCCCGACCCCAAACATCCATTGCAAGTCGGAAAACGCCCCCACCCCCGATATAACTTTAGTTAGCTCCGTCAACCTGGCATTGTCATGTAACACATCCCTGCCGACCAGAGAAACAGCCATTCCCTGATCTAGCAACCCGAAAGAAACCAACCGGTCCTGTAAAAGCTGATTTAATGGTGGGACGAGAAACAACATGATAATAATCATAAAAATGCTTCGAGCCAGCAACTTACACGCGTATATCGTCTCCTCTTCCCGATAACGCGATAAACGGCTAACAAAGATCAATGCGAACAACCCCGCCACCATAAGCCAGGACATTCGCGAGGCGGAACACGCCAACACCCAGCCAAATAACATGGTGCTACCGAGCCACAACCCTTTCTGCCTTATACTGGACATAGCCACTGCCGAAGCCAGAACCCCCAACCAACACATTGTCGTAGTTAGGTTTGACTGCCCCCAGACACCAGTTAGGCGCCCACCCACAGGCTCGGCCCATGAAAACAGTAACGCAAGGACTCCGTAGTATTTCAGAAGACTTATAAGCCCATAAATAAAACAACCCGCCCACAAAAACCCGGCTAGACTATTGTGAAATTGCTTTGGATTGCTCTTTTTCAGATCGCTAGCAGCCACCAGGGCCAAAATACAAATAATAAAAGCAACGAGATACCACCGCCAAGCAGCCTCATAAGTATAACTATTCACCAGCACCGAGGCAGCTAACGCAACTATCAAACAGAGAAAGAAGAACACAGCGACATTGAAGCGAAAGCGTTTATCGCGCTTTATTATCAAAGGAATGGCAAAAAGGAAACCGACACAAAGCCATGTTAAGCCACCGCTTACAGCCGAGTATAATGGCCAGACCCTAAACAGACCTAACGCTGGCACTAACATAAGAAACGATAGCACAACTACCGACAACCGAGGGAGCTGAGCGGTCTCTGTCTTCAAGCCATTCATAAATCCTCACCCCACTTCTGAGCAACAACCGGATAATTCAGAGCCGTTCAACGAAAAAGGCCCGGCTATAAAAGCCGGGCCTTTCTTTATCAGACCAGAGCTACATCGGATCTGACGCGTTCTAAAATTAAGAGCTGACCGGGCAGCCTGACGGAGCGTAGGAGTCATCCCAACCACCGCCAACAGAGCCGGTAGTAACAGCACATGACCAAGTGCCATCAGCCTCACGACTGAGAGTTACTGTCGCGCCATCAACCGCAGAACTGGCGTTGCCACCCAACTCACCGCCGATAGTTCCAGCACCAGAGGAATCGAAGTTGAGGGTGAAGCTCTCCAGCAGATCAGAGCCGGCAAAACCTACGGCGTCTGCGCCACCAGAAGGAGTCGTGCCACGCATCAACTGCTCTTCAGCAGAGGTTTTCAGGGCAGACAACTCACCAACGACACGAGTAACCTGAGACCGCGCGATGTAGTCCTGATACTGCGGAATAGCAATCGCCGCCAGGATGCCGATGATCGCTACAACGATCATCAATTCGATGAGCGTAAAGCCCTTCTGCGCATGATTCATTTGGATATTTTTCATCAATAAACCTCGATTATACGTTTCATTTCCTTGTAAACCCGGTCGCCGGCAGGAGTTTGTCGCAACCGTAGCGAACCTGCCAATTTGAAAGCACAGTCCATGCCAACCCCGGAAATAGAAATAAAGTTATTATTTATCAGATATTTAAAAGCAAGCATCTTTCCGGTAACGCGCCAGCCGGCACACTTCGAACTGACACTAAAGGGCCAGCAGTGACACGCAGCGTCACCCCATGCCTTCTCAGTTCCAACATTGGCTCCAAACACCCACTTTCCAAACGAGGAGCGCCACTCTAAACTAACTCTCCATTAACGCTCAGCAACTTCTCGACAACACAGAACTTTATGCCACCAGACAATCACAACGTCACCCTGACAGGCCTCGCCCGCCGCTTTGTAGAAGATGGCCTCCTCGAAGAGGCAGCAGCTCGCGATGCCTTTATTCAAGCATCAAACAACAAAATCCCGCTGATCACTTATCTGGTACAGAATAATCTGGCAGATAGCCGGGGGTTGGCTTACTCGGCGGCTATGGAGTTCGGCGTATCAGTTTTGGACCTGTCCTCGTTCTCCCCCGAAATGCTGCCGGAGAAGATTGTTGACGAAAAGCTCATCCGGAAGCACAACGCACTGCCGCTCTATAAGCGCGGCAAGAGGCTGTTCATAGCCGTATCGGACCCCACTAACATCCAGGCGCTAGACGAAATCAAGTTCAACACTGGCTTGAGCACCGATGCTGTTCTGGCTGACGAAGCAAAGCTTCGAGAGATGATCGACCGGTACCTTGAATCGAGCGAAAGCTCGATGGGCGATTTGGAAGACTCAGAGCTCGAAGACATTGATGTGGAAGGCGGCGATGACGACGGTGATGACGGAGCGGTAAGCGCGTCTGACGTCGATGATGCCCCCATCGTCAAGTACGTAAACAAAGTTCTGCTCGATGCTATCCGGGGCGGGGCCTCTGACATCCATTTTGAGCCGTACGAAAAAACCTACCGCGTGCGTTACCGCACTGACGGCGTGCTGAAGGAAATGTCCAAGCCGTCTATCAAGCTGGCCCCAAAAATCGCCGCGCGAGTCAAAATCATGGCTCAGTTGGACATCTCGGAGCGTCGAGTGCCGCAGGACGGCCGGATCAAGATGAAGCTGTCCAAAACCAAGGCCATCGATTTCCGGGTCAACACCCTCCCTACCCTTTGGGGCGAAAAGATCGTTTTGCGTATTCTTGACCCCAGCTCCGCCAAGCTGGGGATCGACGCCCTCGGCTACGAGGACGAACAGAAGCAGATGTATATGGAAGCCCTGGAACAACCACAGGGCATGATCCTGGTTACGGGTCCGACCGGGTCCGGTAAAACCGTCTCCCTATATACCGGCCTCAACATTCTCAATACGCAAGAGCGGAATATCTCTACCGCTGAAGATCCGGCGGAAATTAACCTGGAAGGCATAAACCAGGTCAACGTTAACAACAAGGTGGGCCTGGGCTTTGCCGAAGCGCTACGCGCTTTCCTGCGCCAGGATCCGGATGTCATCATGGTGGGTGAGATTCGGGATCTCGAGACCGCTAACATTGCCATCAAGGCGGCTCAGACAGGCCACCTGGTTCTGTCGACCCTTCACACCAACAGCGCTCCTGAAACGCTCACGCGAATGATGAATATGGGCGTACCGGCGTTCAACATCGCAACTTCCGTCAGCCTGATCATTGCCCAGCGACTGGCTCGACGTCTCTGTAGCTGCAAGGAGCCAGTCGAAGTCCCCAAGGACGTGCTTTTGAAGGAAGGCTTCACAGAGCAACAAATCGATACAGGCTTTACTTTGTACCGTCCCAAGGGCTGTGATAAATGCAATGGTGGATATAAGGGCCGCGTCGGCATCTACGAGGTCGTCAAGGTCACAGAGAACCTCGCCAACATGATTATGGAAGAGGCGAGCTCCATTCAGATTGCAAAACAGGCTCAGGCGGAAGGCTTCGCCAACTTGAGACAGTCCGCGATCAAGAAGGTCATGGACGGGGTAACCAGTCTCGAGGAAGCGAACCGCGTGACGAAGGATTAACGATGGCAGAAAACGCGCAGAAACTCGCGACTTACATTTGGGAAGGCAAGGACCGCAAGGGCAACAAGACCAAGGGTGAAGTATCGGGAGTTAATCAGGCGCTGGTGAAAGCCCAGCTTCGCAAACAGGGCATCATGCCCGACAAAGTTAGAAAGAAACCTAAGCCGCTCTTCGGAGGCAGTAAGAAGATATCTCCGTTTGATATCGCATTGTTGACTCGGCAATTGGCAACCATGATGAAAGCCGGTGTCCCGCTTGTTCAGAGCTTTGATATCGCCGGCGACGGCATGGAACATAAGGGCCTGAAAGAGCTGATCGCCAGCATCCGGAACGACGTGGCGTCTGGAACGAGTTTCGCCGCAGCTCTACGAAAGCACCCGCGCCACTTTGACGATTTGTATTGCAATCTGGTTGATTCCGGTGAAAAAGCCGGTGCACTTGAGCAAATGCTTGAGAGGATAGCGACTTACCTTGAGAAAACAGAAGGTCTCAAGAAGAAAGTTAAAAAAGCGATGACCTACCCTATCGCGGTCATCGTGGTGGCCATAATTGTCACAGCCATACTGCTCGTGAAGGTCGTACCTCAATTTGAAAGCCTGTTTAAAGGATTTGGCGCCGACCTTCCGGTGTTCACGCAAATGGTCGTAGAGCTATCCAAGTGGATGCAATCCTGGTGGTTCGTTGTGTTGCTGGCAATTTCGATTGTTCTTTTTGCGTTTCGAGAGGGCAAACGGCGCTCGCCAAAGTTTTCTGATGCAGTTGACAAAGTTGTTCTGAAAATCCCGGTACTCGGCGAGATCATTGATAAGTCTGCGGTGGCCAAATTTGGCCGAGTCCTGTCAACGACATTCGCTTCCGGTGTTCCGTTGGTTGACGCACTTGACTCAGTCTCCGGAGCAACCGGTAACGCGCTCTATCGAGACGCCGTCAAAAACATCAAGGACGAGGTTTCCAGCGGCACACAGTTGCAGGCTGCCATGCGGCAGACAGGAGTCTTCCCCATTATGGCTGTCCAGCTCACCGCCATTGGGGAGGAATCTGGTAACCTCGACGAGATGCTATCAAAGGTCGCCGACCACTATGAGGGCGTCGTTGACGACATGGTCGACAACCTGACCGCATTAATGGAGCCAATGATCATGGCGGTCCTCGGCGTACTGATCGGTGGACTCATTATTGCGATGTATCTTCCCATCTTCCAAATGGGCCAAGTCGTCGGCTAGAAAGACATGACTGAGAGACCCCAAAGCTCAATGGGGTCTTCCTGTATCGTATTATGTTTCCTCCTATAGACAAGCTCTCCAATGACGAACTTTGATACACTCATCCAGTCCCCCGCATACCTCTACCCCATCCTAATCTTCCTAACCCTCTGCATCGGCAGCTTCCTGAACGTCGTCATCCTCCGCCTCCCCAAGATGATGGAGCAGGACTGGCGCTGTCAGTGCGAAGATTTCCTGGAGGTGCCGGAAGGCAAACGCAAGGACGATCGGAAGATCACCCTCGCCTCGCCCAATTCCACCTGCCCCTCCTGCGGCCACGAGATCAAGCCCTGGGAGAACATTCCGGTCATCAGCTACCTGCTGTTGCGTGGCAAGTGTGCCGCCTGCAAGTCCGGCATTTCCGTTCGCTACCCGCTGATTGAAGCAGCTACGGCCGTTCTGTCCGTGTTTACAGTGGCCTGGCTGGGTGCGACGCCGGCCAGCCTTTGGGCGCTGGTGCTAGTCTGGGCGCTGATTGCGCTGACGGTGATCGACTTCGACACCCAACTGCTGCCGGACAGCATCACCCTGCCCCTGCTCTGGCTGGGCCTGATCCTGAACTATTTCGGCGTGCTCACCGACTTCCAGAGCGCGTTCTGGGGCGCGATCTTCGGCTACCTGTCCCTCTGGTCCATCTACTGGCTGTTCAAGATCGTGACCGGCAAGGAAGGCATGGGCCACGGCGACTTCAAGCTGCTCGGTGCCCTGGGCGCCTGGCTGGGCTGGCAGTTGCTGCCGGCCGTGATCCTGCTGTCGTCCGTCGTTGGCGCCGTGATCGGGATCAGCCTGATCGTGTTCCGGGGTCACGGCCGTGAAGTACCGATTCCGTTCGGGCCCTACCTGGCGATTGCCGGCCTGCTCGCGCTGTGGTTCGGGCCGGAGCTGCAGAGCTTCTGGTTCAACTTTCTGGGCGTGTAGGAGATCGCATGCGCGTTATTGGTCTGACAGGCGGGATCGGCAGTGGCAAATCGAGCATCACAGCGTTGTTCGAGGCACGGGGGGTCCACGCGGTGGATGCGGACACGGTCGCCCGGGAGGTCGTCGAGCCCGGCCAGCCGGCGCTGGATCGCATTGCTGAGCACTTCGGCCGCGATATTCTCGACGGCCGTGGCGCCCTGGACCGCGCTGCGTTGCGGCAAATCGTGTTTGAGCAACCGGCCGAGCGGGAATGGCTTGAGCAGCTGCTGCACCCGATCATCCGGCAGGAGCTGATGCGCCAGCTCTGGTTGAGCGAGGACGCCGCGCCGCCCGCCGATTATGAGGCGGGTTACGTTCTGCTCGTCTCCCCGCTGCTGCTGGAAACCGACCAGAACCAGCTGGTGGATCGGGTCATCGTGATCGATGTGCCGGTCGACGTGCAGATCGAGCGCACCATGGCCCGGGACGCAAATGACCGGGACCAGGTGGAGCGGATCATCGCCGCCCAGATGGATCGTCAGGAGCGGCTCGACCGCGCGGATTTCGTCATAGACAATTCAGGCGCGCTCGACGAAGCTGAAAGTCAGGTGGTGCGCATCCACCAGCAGCTTTCTGAGGCCTGAACGCGACAAGGACAGCCCATCCGTGACCCGAGCATGCATTTTCTGCGAGATTGCCCAGGGCAAGGCCCCCAAGGCGCTCGTCTATGAAGACGATCACTGTCTCGCCTTCATGGACATCCACCCGCTGGGCGACGGGCACGTCCTGGTCATCCCGGTTGAACACGCCGTTCAGATCACCGATTTGGCTCCGGAAACCTCCGAGCACCTGTTCAACGTGGCCCAACGGATCCTGCGCGGCCAGCGGCGTTTGGGCCTGGGGCTGAACGGTACCCATATCCTGCTCAACGATGGCGAGGCGGCGAATCAGACGGTTCCGCACGCCCATATTCACGTCATCCCCCGCAAGAAAGGCGATAGCTTGCGTTCGGCCAGCCGGTTGCTGCTGCACGTCACCGGATTGTTCGGCGCCAGGGCGAAACGGACCACCCTGGAGCAACAGGCGAAAGCGTTGCGATATGAGCTCGATGGCAGAACCCCGGACTAGCCCACCGCCCCGCGGCCTCTGCGGTCTTGTCTGCGTCTTCGCTCTCTTTGGGTCGGTATCAGTGGGCGCAGCCACCAACGGCGAAGAGGAAGCCTACACGGCGCCGCTGACGATGGACGCGGTGCCGGCGGACTACTACACCTTCTCACCCGACGAAACCAACTATCCGCTTGTCGACTCCTGGTGGATCGATGCCTCCGACTGGGTCATCCGCCAGCATCAGCGCCGTTCGGTGCAGGTACAAAGCATGGGCGCCTGGGCCGACCGCACCTTGTCCGGCGACGCCTATGCCCTGCCCGCCAACGAAAGTTACCTGCGCATCGGCTTCGCCACCCGCTCCGAAACCGGCGACCTGGCCCAGATCGAGCCGGAGGCCCGGTTCCGCCTGGACCTGCCCACGGTCGAGGAAAAACTGCGACTGGTCATTGAAAGCGAGAGCGAGGAGACCAAATCCCTCGCCGAGCGGGACCGGGACCGCCAGCTCACTGATGCCGAACGGACCGACACCGAGGCCACCGGCGCGCTGCGCTACATCACCGACCTGACGGACATGATCAACCTCACCAACGACGTGGGCGCGCGCCTGCGACTGCCGCCGGACGCCTTCTGGCGGGCCCGCGCCAAGGGCGAGTTTGAGCTGTCGCCGGCGTGGCGACTGAACATCGACCAGCGCGTCTATTACTTCCACCAGGATGGCTGGGGCGAGAGCACCTGGCTGGGGTTCCGGCGTCGTATCGGCGAGTGGAATTTCCTGAGCGCCTCGGAGTTGCGCTGGGTCCATTCCGACCGGGAGTTTGAGTTCTCGCAGATCCTGAGTATGGTGTCACGGCCCAACAACCGGGCCGAACTCAACCCGCGCCTCGGCATTCTCGGCGAGAGCCAGCCAGACTGGCGCACCACCGAGTATTTCGGCGACTTTACGTACCGCTATCGCCTGTACAGCACCTGGTTATACGGAGAGGTCATCCCCGCTGTGAATTTCTACCGCGACGACAGTTTTGACGCGACCACCTCGCTCACCCTGCGGATCGAGATGTTCTTCGCAGGCAACATCCGATGAGCCGCCATCCGTCCCGTCCGGCGCAGGACGCCCTGACACTCGAGCCCGTTGCCATCACCCGTTCGTGCTTCCGCGACAAGTTCGGCGTGCCGCGACAGCCCGGCCTGACTCGCCACGCCTGGGCCGACCTGGTAATCCAGCCGCCCTATAACCGCGAGGACGCCTTTCGCGGCCTGGAAAATTGCTCGCACCTGTGGCTGACCTTCCAGTTCCACGAAGCCGTCCGTGCCGAATGGCGTCCGACCATCCGCCCTCCGCGTCTGGGCGGTAATCGTAAGATCGGCGTCTTTGCCAGCCGCTCGCCGTTCCGCCCGAACAGTCTCGGGCTGTCCGTGGTGCGCAACGAGGGGCTGTTGCGCCGGGAGGGCGACCTCGTCCTGAGGATTCGCGAGCACGACCTGATCGAAGGCACGCCCATCCTGGACATCAAACCTTACCTGCCGTTTGCCGATGTGGTGGCCGACGCCCATATCGAATGGGCCTCGGACGCGCCCACCGAGCGGCTGACGGTTATATTCTCGGATGACGCCGAGCGTCAGCTTCAGGCGCTGGACGGCGACCGCTACCCGGATTTCCGCAGCCTGATCGAGGACGTGGTGGCCTACGATCCGCGCCCGTCATTTCGTCGGGGCCGGATCGAGGAACGGGTGTACGGCGCGCACCTATACGACCACAATGTGCGCTTCCGCTTCGACGACGGGCACGTAACCGTTTTGACGGTAACTCTGCTAGACTGAGATTCCAGCCAATCGGGGCTGAAACTGGAGGCTCAGTGATTCGGCAACCGCGATTTCCGGGATCGATCAAGGTTTTGGAACGATACTTGCCTGCAGATTCGAACCAGGAATTGCCGTAGTCGCAGCACTCGACCAGGGAACCGGTAGCGTGGCATTGAAACTATCCCTCAAGAAACTTGGCATTCGGCCATTGGCGGCCCGGTTGCTGGTTTATGTTCTGACATTCAGTTTCCTGCTGTCACTGGGCGCTACCGGAGCTCAAATGGCCGGCGAATTCGAGCGCCGCAAGAGTGACCTGAAGGAAGTCCAGAACCGGGCCGCCGAGATGCTGATCCCGGTCCTGAGCAGCAACCTCTGGATGCTCGATTTCGAAGCGGTGAGAACCAGTCTTGACGGCCTGATGGCGTTTCCGTCGATGCAGTACGCCGAAGTCCGGTCCGAGACCGGCGACGTGTTCCGCGTCGGCACTCCGGTCGATGACGAACGCCTCGAACAGCACTTCCAGATCAAGCTGGCCTCCGGCGAACGAGCCGGTCAGGTCCTGGGAACGCTGACCATCGCCTCCTCCCTGCAAACGGTCTACAACGACGTGGTCGGCCGTGGCCTGCTCCTGCTGCTATTCCAGACCCTGATCGTCATGCTCGGCACCCTGGGCCTGCTGGTGATCATGCGCCTGACCCTGACCCGGCACATGGAAGCCATCGCCGACTATATCAAGCGCCTCAATTTCGACGCCCTGATCGCCCCGCTTAAACTGCGCCGCAAACCGCCCCGCCGCCCCGACGAACTGAGCGAGGTGGAACACGCCCTCAATGTGATGCGCAACCAGTTGCTGGAAGAGGCCCGGGACCTGCGCCAATCCAACCTGCGCTCCCGGGACGAACGCGACGAAGCGGTGCGCGCGAACCACGCCAAGAACCTGTTCCTGGCCAACGTCAGCCACGAACTCAGAACACCGCTGCAATCGGTGCTGGGTTACGCCAGCCTGCTGGACGACACCGAACTGGATAACGAACAGCGTGATTTTGTACGCACGCTGCAAAGCTCCGCGGAAAGCCTGTCCGCCATCATCAACGACCTGCTCGACATCTCCAGCATGGAAGCGGGCAAGATGGTGCTGGAGGACATTCCCTTCGACCCGCGCGATACCCTCAACGACGTGGTGATCATGCTGGGCGACCGCGCCCGCGAGAAGGGGCTGGCACTGGAGCTTCGGGTGGACGAGAACCTGCCCTCGGCCCTGCGCGGCGACCCCATCCGGCTGCGCCAGGTGCTGCTGAACCTGGCCTCCAACGCCATCAAGTTCACCGACTCCGGCCATGTGCTGATCAGTGTCGAAGTGCTCGGCTACCGCAATCACCAGGTCCAGCTGCGAGTGGCCGTGGAAGACACCGGCGTAGGCATCCACTCCGAAGACCTGCCGCTGGTCTACGAGCCTTACGTGCAGCTCGGTCAACGCTTCCGCCGCCAGCTTCCCGGCGCCGGCCTGGGTTTGACCATCTGCCGCCAACTGGTGAACCTGATGGGCGGCCGGCTCGATGTTGAGAGCCGCCCCAGCGAAGGCTCCACGTTCTGGATCGAGCTCAACCTCGCCGTCGCGCCGGACGCCACCGCCCGGGTCCGCCCGGATTCACGCATGATCAGCGGCAAGCGCCTGCTGGTGGTGGATTCCTACGCCCTGTCTCGCAAAATCACGCTGGAAATGCTGTCGCGGCACGACGTGGACATCGAGGCGGTACGCTCCGCCGCAGAAGCGATCCTGGCGCTGCGTCAAAGCAGTGAGAGTGGCGCGCCTTTCGATGCCATCATCCTCGACGGCTTCGTGCCGGACATGGACAGCGATCTGCTGTGCCAGCAGGTGCGGGAGAATCCCGAGTGGAAGGACGTGCGCATCCTGGTGCTGTCGTCCAACCCCCAGCGTGGCGATGCCGAACATTTTCGACAGGCCGGCGCCGACGGCTTCCTCAGCAAGTCCCTGCGTGAATCCTGCCTGACGCCCATCCTGCACCAACTGTTTTCCGACCGCGCCAACCGCGAGCGCACCTTCCTCACCCGATTCTCCCTGCAACCCGGCCCCGAGCAGCGCGACCGCGAACCACTGCCCAGCCACCGGATGCGAGTGCTGCTGGTGGAGGACAACCCGGTCAACCGCACCCTGACCCGGCGCCTTCTGGAAAAGCTCGGCTGCGAGGTAACCACCGCCAATGACGGCGAAGCGGCCTTGGGGCTGATCCAGTGGCACCAGTTCGACATGATTTTCATGGACTGCGTCATGCCCCGGGTGGACGGTTTCGAAGCCACCCGTCGCCTGCGACAGCGCGAAAAGGAGCTGAACCAGCCGGCCGTTCCGGTGGTGGCGCTGACCGCCAGCGCCATGGAGAAGGACGAAGAGAAGTGCCGCCGCGCTGGCATGGACGCCTTTGTCGCCAAACCGGTCAACATGGAGATGCTCCGGGCGGTGCTGGAGCAATTCTGCCGGAGTGCAATCGACGTCTGAGCCGGTTAACATGACGCTCGATGGTACGGTTACTCCTTGACCAGCCATCACGAAGCCATTGATCGCCAACCGGTAATGAACCATCCATGCTTGTAACCTGTCCAACCTGCAAGACTGAGGCGGAGTGGGATACCAAGAATCCCTACCGTCCCTTCTGCTGCGAACGCTGCAAACTGATTGATCTGGGCGCCTGGGCGAATGAAGATTATCGCATCCCCGCCGAAGACGCCCATCCCGATGACCTGCCGGACGATGAGGACGATACCGATCTGCTGAAGCACTGATCGTTCGGGCGTTTGTTCTGCGGGAGTACAAACGGCCTGAGCGCTATCGGTGACTCGCGGCAAATGACCAGACTGTAACCGAGCTTTAAGTTGAGCGGCCCATAGCCCACCGCTAGCATGAGCCGCAGGTTTCATCGGAAGAAACGATTAACGATCCAACAGAAAAGACAATGGCGTCGAGCTATTTGCTGACGAGCCATCGACACAAAAGCTATCTACCAAAGAACCATCTATCAAAGAACCATCAAGAACGAACGATAAGGACACATCCATGAAATACAGCCGCCTTTCAGCTATGGCATTCACCCTGGCCGCCGCCGCAGCAACACCTGCGATGGCCGCGGATTTCGACCTCAGCCTGACCAACGATTCCGCCAAGGGCCAGATCAACTTCATGCCGAACACCGCCGACCTGCAGGCCGGTGCCGGTTACACCTACCACGACGGCAGCCGTCACATCGTCAACCTGGACGTGCACGCGCAGGGCCGCACCGCCGTTGGCAACCTGCCCACAACCGCCGGTATCGGCTTCAAGGGCATTGGCTGGGACGACGATGACCTGGACGGCGGCGCTGTCGGCATCGGCGGCTTCGCTACCATGAACATCCCCCGCGTACCCGGACTGTCGGTCAATGGCGCACTTCATTACGCTCCCAGCATTCTGTCTTTCGGCGACTCGGATGACATGACCAGCGTCGAGGCGCGCGTCAGCTACCGCGTCATCCGTAACGCCGAGGTCTTCGGCGGCTACCGCTACCTCAACACCGATCTGGATTCCCACGGCGATATCAACCTGGACGAAGGCATCATGGCCGGCATGAAGCTCTACTTCTGATCGCGCGTACGGTGCAATCGGCCTGCGGGCTATCTGTTCAGTAACGCTGTCCAGCAACCCTGTTCAGTCATCATGTCCAGCACCGATTTCCAGCATCGGCCGGGGCCTCCAGAGGCCCCGGTTTGCATTCCGTGCCCTCCCTCACTTTTTCCACCGCTCGCGATTGTTACCCTTTGTAAAAACAACAGGGAAACAATCACCACATGCCCTCCTCTATCCGGTTTCGTAAGCGGGCGTTGACCCGCCTGCTCCTGACGACGTGTCTGACTCTGACCCCGGCACTGCTCATGACGGCCTGCGGTGGTGGAGGTGACGACGCCGTTGATGAAGCCAGCCAGCGACCCAACAGCTTCCCCGGCAACAAAAACCCCGCCGATGGTTTTTCCGAATCCAGCACCGGCGACAGCAACAACGCCAACGGCCTGGCCAAAAACGAGGTGCGCATTACGCTGGAGGTGCCCTCACTGCTCGCGCCCTCGGCGCCCCGGTCCCGACGCAACCTGCGCCTGGTGCAGCCGGACCAGGTGCGCGTCTACCGCACTGACCACACCCTGAATCCGCTCAGCTCCACCGACACCCGCACCCGCCAGGATGACGACGGCTTCACCGTCATCGCCTTTACCGACGGCCAGCCGGTCGGCCCGGACGTGCTCATCGAAGCGGAATACGGTGGCACCACCCTGCGGGCCTTTGCCACCGACCGGGACCGGGATGTGAAGGTCAATCCGTTCTCAGAGTATCTGGTGCGCCACGGGTTGGGAGGTTACAACGCGACCGAGTTCGCAACCGTCATGGACTGCGTCGAATCCACCGACAGCGACGGCCTGTGCATCAACAAGTTCGTGTGGTCGACCCTGGCCGACCAGGTGCAGGACTTCGAAATCGATATTCCGGACGGCACCGACCTGGAAGGCGCTCTGGCGCAGCTCCACAGCCGCGCCGACTTCGCCGGCTACGTAACTGACATGGCTGGACTGGCCCAGGTCGCCCCAACGTCCACCAGCGCTATCTCCGCCGATTCGGTGACCATGAACAGCGTCTATTTCGGCCTTGAGCTGGGGCGCAGCAGCCGTTTCTCCGACACGCCGGCCGCCCAGTGGGCCACCCAACGCGCCTACGAAGAACGCATCGAGAACGGCGGCGTCGCCTACATCTATCCGGCACTGAGCCTGTCTTCCCTCGCCGTCTTCGACATCAATGTCACCTCCATGGCCGGCGACGTGCCCTATGAGCGCAGCACAGTGACCCGCTTTGGCGATGGCGACTTCGACGCCCGCGGCCGCTCTTTCTGGGGCATCAACAGCCACGCCACCTCACCCAGCGCCGCCAGCATCGTTGACCGGGACCGGTTACTCGCCGGCCAGTCGCTATACCAGAGCATCACCGACAGGAACAGCACCATGCCCGTGGGCTGGACCCGCAATCCCTTCTTCCTCGATGCTCATATCCTGTTGTCCGATGACTACCCCGACAGCCTGCTGTCCGCCCGTTTCTCCGGCGGCAAGGCCATCGAGCTGGAAACGGACGGCGAGGATTACCAGCGACTGGATACGCTGGAGGCTTACTACCTGTCCGCCTTTGACATCAGTCTGGCCCAGAGCGAGGCATTCGATGTCGCAACCCTCAAGGACGACTACAACGTCGTCAGCTTTTCCGCCGAGCTGGGAGACGCGACCCAGCCCTTCCGCGTCGAGTCGCTGGTCGGCACCTGGAGCGGGACCGGGCCGGGCGACTACACCCAGGCCGCGGACGCGCGAAGCCTGCATCGGGATGCCAGCGGCGCGGTCGGCATGTCCGCCCCCGACCGTTCGGACACCGCCCACGTGGGCCGGATCGAATCCCAGCTCAGCGCCGGCGACGTCTACAACGGTCGTCTGGCCCTGCTGTACGACGGCATCTCCGGCAGCATCCGCAACCAGGAGGGGCTGGGCGCGAGCAACCCGCAGGCCAGCCTGCTCGCCTTCAACCTGGACAACCCCACCCATGGCGAAGGACTGCTGCTGGCACTGGAACCCGGCAGCGGCGGCCCGGCCGAAGCCAGCTACCGCCTCAACGGCACGCTCGTGGGGCTGGGCGGCGATGCCCAGTTCCTGCACCATATCGACGACGGCGTGCTGTCCATCACCAGCGTCGCCGACGCGGAAGCGGTCGTGGTGCTGGACGGATTCCAGATCAGCGAGACCATCAGCTCCGCGCAGCTGCAGCCACCGACGCGGCTCGAGGCCGGGAATATGCCACTGACCTACACGGCCAGCGCCGATCGGCTCACCTTCAGCAGTGGCGATGGCAGCCTCGTCCTCGACGGCTTCATCTCCAGCGACCGGGAGTTCCTGGTGCTGCGTCTGCGCCGGACGCTGCCCGGCGGCGAGGCGTTCCTGGGCCTGTTGCTCGGCGCCCGAAACGACGGCTGAAGCGATTCTGAAAGCCACTGCCGGACATCCACAAACCTCCGAAATTACGCCAGTTACCGATCTAAACAGGCGCAATGTCGTAACCTGTTACAATTGGCGTCATACAGCTGTAAATGGAGGAAACGATGCTGGCAGGTACCCAACTGACCGCCATGCTGTTCGGCCTGGCCCTGGCCTTCGCAGGTGGAGCCCTGCACATCCCGGACAACGCCCAGGAAGACGACACCGCGGATATTACCCTGGACGCCTTGCCCGAGCTGCCGGACTGGGCCCACACGCCGCTGCCGGACTTCACCGGCTACCAGGACACCGCTGAAAAGAAGGCGGCCTTCTTTTCATACCTGTACCCACGCATCGTGCTGGCCAACACCCGCATCCTGATGCTGCGCGACAAGCTGGATTATGCCGCCACGCTCGAAACGCTCGACGAGCCGGAAACCCAGTGGCTCGAACGTCAGGCCGACCGTCTGCGTGTCGACGCCGAGACCGGATCCGCCGAGCAGTTCGAGATGCTCAAGCGCCGCCTGGATGTGCTGCCGCCGTCGCTGGTCATGGCCCAGGCGGCCAACGAATCGGCCTGGGGAACCTCACGCTTCGCCCGTGAAGGCAATAACCTGTTCGGTCAGTGGTGCTTCTCCAAGGGCTGCGGACTGGTCCCGCTCGCCCGCGCCGACGGCGCCAGTCATGAGGTTGCCGCCTTCGAATCGCCCTATGCGTCGATTCGGGCCTACATCACCAACATCAACCGTCACGACACCTATCGCGCGGTGCGCAACGAGCGCGAGCTGGCGCGCGAGGAAGGCCGCTTCCCGGACGGCAACGAACTCGCCCGGGGCCTGATCGGCTATTCCGAGCGCGGCGCCGCCTACGTCAAGGAAATCCAGGCTATGATTCGACACAACAACCTTGGATACTATGACCGTGAGTTCCGTGAACTGATCGGCAAGGACACCGGCATTCCCGCACTGATGCAACTGGCCACCGGCGAGGAGAGCCGCTTCGAAACCAGTGGTATCGCCAGAAAAGAGGGTTGATCGTGAAACTACCCGGGCGTGAAGAGCTGTCGCGGTGGTCCCGACACTACTCCGACAGCGACTTCCAGCAGACACTCCGCCGGCGCACCGCGGCGCTGGGACGCCGGCCCATCGAGCTGGGCCTGACCCTGTTCTACACCCTGCGTTCGCCGGGCACGCCGACCTGGTGCAAGGCGGTCATCTCCGGCAGCCTGGGCTACTTCATCAGCCTGATCGACGCCGTTCCCGACCTGACACCGGTGCTCGGCTACACTGACGACGTGTCCGTGATGCTGGCCGCGCTGGCCATGCTCGGCGTCCACGTCACCCCGGATATCCGCCGCCAGGCCCGCGCCACGACGCAACGGCTGTTCGGCGACGGCGACAACGCCCCTTCTCAAGCCTATCCAGCCAACACCGCAGACAACCCGCGCTGAACGCGCACCAATAACGAGAACCCACCATGCTGAATTTCCTGCCTGCAACCCTCAAGGGCGTCCTTGCCGCGCTCTTGATTCTTGCAGACACCCTGGTCCTGATCCCGTTTCTCCTGTTCGTGGCCGTCGTCAAACTGATCATCCCGGTGAAGCCGGTACGCACCGTCTGCACAGTGATCCTGAACTGGATCGCCTATATCTGGATCGGCTTCAACAACCGCCTGGCCGACGTTTTCCATCGCATCGAATGGCAGGTGGAAGGAGTGGAGAACCTGTCCCGGGACAACTGGTATTTCGTCACCTGTAACCACCAGTCCTGGGCGGACATCCCGATCATCCAGTATGTGCTGAACGACCGTATTCCGCTGCTCAAGTTCTTCCTGAAGAAGGAACTGATCTGGGTGCCATTACTGGGCGTTGCCTGGTGGGCGCTGGATTTTCCGTTCATGCGTCGCTACAGCAAGGAGCAGGTCGCACGCAATCCCTCGCTGAAGGGCAAGGATCTGGAAACCACTCGCGCGGCCTGTGAGAAGTTCCGCTACACGCCGGTCACGGTGTTCAATTTCATGGAAGGCACCCGATTCACGCCGGCCAAACACGCGGCCCAGAACTCGCCCTACCGCCACCTGCTCAAGCCCCGTGCGGGCGGCACGGCGTTTGTGCTTGGCGCCATGGGTGAAATGCTGCACACCCTGCTGGACGTCACGATCGTTTACCCGGACCAGCAGCATGGCTTCTGGGACTACCTTTGCGGCCGTATCAGGCGGGTGGTGATCCGGGTGCGCACCATCGACATCCCGCCCCATTTCCGCGGTATGAACTATGCCAACGACGAAGCCCTGAAGCGTGCATTCCAGGCCTGGGTGGACGACCTCTGGCTGGCCAAGGACCGGCAGATCGACGAACTCGTCAACGCCGGCCAGTCCACGCCCCACCGCGACGATACGCCCATGCCGGCCTGATGGGCGTCGGCTGATCGTTGCGAGCGCCCGGCTAACCGTTACAGAACGCCCAGCTCGCGAGCGCGGACTATCGCCTGGGTGCGCGAGCGCACGCCCAGCTTGGCGTTAATCCGGCGGGCGTGGGTCTTCACGGTATGCAGGGAAATATGCAGCCGGTCGGCGATGTCCTGGTTGGAGAGCCCGATGGCGATCAGCTCCAGAACGCCTCGTTCGCGCTCGCTGATCGGCTCCTGAAGCTCCTCGCCGGAACCTGCATTCGGCCTTTTTTCCACGCGGAAATACCCGCGCAGGGCATCGTGGAACGGGCTGTCACCGGACGAAGCCAACACCTTGGGCAGCAGCTCCCGCAGGGGCCGCTCCACTTCCACGAACGGGCTGATGTAATCCTCGGGCGCCGCCTCCTGCAACGCCTCGCGCAGGGACACCAGAGCCCGGTCGGGTTTGCCGGCCCGATCATGGATCAGGCTCTGCAGGATCTTGCCGTAAATCAGATGCCCCAGGGGGCGTTCGGTTTCCCGACCCGCCTGCTGGTAACGGTCCAGCTTGGCCTGGGCCACCTCGAGACGGCTGGCGGCAATATCGTGACGGATCCGCAGGGTTTCCAGCAGGCCCGGCAGCATGGAGAACAGCTCGGGCACCAGAGGCGCATCGCCCTGGGCATCGCGCCGCTCCAGAAGTTCACCGATGTGATCGCACTGGTCCGTGTGCAGCCAGCAGGACACCTGCAGGGCGTCCAGCACCGGCCGATAGACCACGTCGTCCACCTGCCAGAGCTGCATGGTCCGCTCGGCCTGACCGATCCAGCCAAAGGCCTGTTCCAGTTCGCCCCGGGATTTTGCGATCAATGCCCGCAAGCCCATGTTCAGCAGGACGCCCAGATCACGACACTGTTCGGCCTGTCGCGCGGAGCGAACCAGGCAGGCCTCGGCTTCATCGAAACGCCCCTGGTGCCAGAGCACCAGCGCCAGGCTGAGCTGCAACCGGCTTTCGCCGACCCGAGGCGGCTGGTAGGGAACACTCAGGGCCACATCGATACCGCGCCGGATCAGGGTTTCGGCGCGCTTGATGTGACCGCGGCCCAGCTCGATCCGGGCATGGTCGTAAACCGCCAGGATCTCGCAACCGGCATCGCCGGATTCCCGCGCCAGCCGCGCCGCTTCGCGGTTGGCATCACGGGCCTCGGTGTAACGCTGGTCGGCACAGAGCGCGCTGGATCGGATCCACAGGGCCATCATGCGGGCATGGTCGGACAGCTCGGGGTCCGCCACCGCTTCGTCGACGGCGTCCAGGGCCGGTTCGATCACTCCCCGTCCCCGCAGGATAAAGCCCTGCAGGGTCGCCAGACGCCCCCGGAGCGCGGCCCGGTCTTCCGGATCGAGCGCACCAATCAGCTTTTCAGCGTGGGCAAACTGGCCACCAATGGCGTGTACCCAGCCGTAGACCAGGCGCAGTCGCGGGCTCTTTTCCACCAGGTGCATCGGCAGGTAGCGGCGCCAGTTCAGCAACGCCCCGGTGTCCTGCCCCACCAGCAAGGCTTCGGAGCCGGATGCGGCGATCTCCAGGGCGCGGTCGGCGTCCTGCCCTCGCAGGGCGTGGGTCAGCGCTTCGCAGAGGTCGCCCCGGGCCTCGAACCAGCGGCTGGCGCGCACCGCCCGCCCGCTGCGTCCGCAGAGCTCCTTGCCCAGTAGCCAGTCCCGGAACAGCGGATTGAACCGATACCAGCGTGCCTTGCCCGCCACCGGCCACACCGGCAGCCCTTTCTGGCACGCCACCGAGGGCAGCAGATCCAGCTCGCCGGGGCCGTCCTTGACGGCATCGAACAGGGCGTCGCTCACCAGCTCCGGCTCGGCCATCTGGACCAACAGCGTCTGCGCCTCCAGCGTGAAACGCGCCATCAGCCCGTCCTTGAAAAAACGGGCCACCGCCGGGCTTTCCAGGATGGTGCGCGGCGTCGGCCCGTCGTCGTCAAGCTCCAGCCGATAGAGCTGCAGCGGGGTAAGCCACCCCTCGGAGAGATGATGCAGGTGTTCGACGGCGGCCTTGGAGACTCGTCCGACCGCCAGCTCGGCCTCATACAGAGTCAGGGTTTCTGGCAGGGACAGGGACAAGGCGTCCATGCCCAGCCGGACCATCTGGCCGTTCAGGGTCGAGGCATGGGTGGAAAACGGGACCTGCTCGCGGGACAGCAGCGCCAGGGACAGCCCTTCCGGCAACTCCGCCACCAGTTGCTCGACCATGTCCAGGGCCGCCGGATGGCTTAGCCAGTGAACGTTGTCCAGCACAACACAATCGGGCACGCTCGCCGGCGACTGCCGACGCTGTTTGGCGTAGAGCTGACAAAGATAGGACAGGCGATCGGGGAAATCGCCTTCGTGAAACGCGGTGCGGTCCAGGCGCTGGTCCTGCCCCAGCGCCAGTGCCAGGAGCGCCAGGAGGCGGGCGGGATCATTGTCCCGCGATTCCAGGCTCACCCAGGCCGCCGACTCGAAGGCTTCAGCCAACGCGGCACGGACGGCTTGGGTCTTGCCAAATCCGGCCGGCGCTTCCACCAGCAGCACCCGCCCCGGCGCGACGGCTGCGGCGACACGCGCCTGCAGCGCTGGACGGGCGATGCAACGGTCCGGAGCGACCGGCATTCGAATACGGTGGCTGAGGAGATCCCAGATCAGGTCACCGGGAGGAACGGCACGGGCCTGCCCGGCGAAATCGTCATTCGCCGCGGGTACGTCTTGAATGCTCTTCACTGTCTGCCCCAATTAATGCTGCGCGATCCAGGCCAACCGCACAAATGTGGTGTTGCTTTCGCCCTCCGTTTTTCTTGTTATGGCGAATCTTTTTGTTTTGTCGAACCTTTTTATTATGTTGAATCCTGGCTTGCGATATCGAACCTCGTCAGCTCGCATCGTTTTATAACTAACCAATAGAATAGCTTATTATCTTATTACCGTTTGTTTTTGTTCTGCATGTAGATTAATACAGAATTCGCCCATAAGGCAAAGCCGCTGTAATTAATTCTGACGGCACCGGAAACGTTTAATTGGGGACAACGAAAAAGCCCCGGCACAGAGACCGGGGCTTTGCAGGGATCGTCGATCCTAGCGAGTACCGGCGCGGCGCAGGGCGGCCGGCGTATACTCTCGGGAGTGGCGCTGGGTGCCGAACTCGTACGGGTTTTCTTCCTCGTTGGTCAGCCCCAGGGCCAGGTAGCGGCCGGACAGGGTGTCGTAGAGCGTCTCGATCGCGTACCAGGGCACCTTCTGGTCATAGAAGTACATGCTGTGGGCTTCGGCAACACGCCAGAGTTCGCCGCGGCCATCGTAGTGATCGATAACCGTCGCCTGCCAGCTGTCTTCGTCAATGTAGAAGTCCCGCTGCGCGTAGATGTGACGCTCCCCTTCCTTGAGGGTCGCGCGCACGTGCCAGACCCGGTGCAGTTCGTAGCGGGTCAGTTCCTGATTGATGTGGCCGGCCTTGATGATCTGGTCGTAGTCCAGATCCCGGTCCACCAGCTCGTAGGCGTTGTAGGGGATGTACATCTCCTTCTTGCCCACCAGCTCCCAGTTGTAGCGGTCGGGCGCGCCGTTGTACATGTCGAAATTGTCGGACGTCCGCATGCCGTCAGCCGCGGTACCCGGGCCGTCGTAGGCCACCTGGGGCGCCCGGCGCACACGCCGTTGGCCGGCGTTGTAGACCCACGCGCGACGCGGCTCGGTCACCTGGTTGATGGTTTCGTGAACGAGCAGAACATTGCCCGCGAGACGGGCCGGCCCGGTGATCGCCTGCTTGAAGTAGAACAGCACGTTCTGGTCCTCTTCAGGATCGAAATCCTGCAGGGCGGCCCGCCAGGTCAGCTCATCCTGGAAATGCACCACGCTGTAGTTGCCATCGGCGGTCGGGGTGACCTGGCCGACGTTGCGGGACACGGAACCACCCCGATAGCGGGTGATGTGGTTCCAGATGGCCTCCAGGCCATTCTGCGGGACCGGGAACGGCACGCCGTCGGTGTAGTTCTCCATACCGTTGCCACTGGGCACCAGCTCGGTCTGGGTGGCGTTCTCGCGGGTTTCGTTATAGATCTCCTGCGGATACGCCGAGGTGCGGTGGGTCGGATAGACCGGGATGAAGTAGTCGTCGTACTTCTTGATCATCTTGACCTGGCCCGGCGACAGCTTGTCGGCGTACTGGTCCACATTGCTCTGGTCGATGCGGAACTGCTCCTGCTCGTCCGGGAACGGATTCACATAGATGCCGTCCCCTTCATAGCCGGCCGGGACCTTTTGCAACCCGCCATCCCAGGCCGGAATCTCACCGCCGTTGCCGGCCTTCTCGGCACCGATCGGCGTCAGCGAATCGCCCAGCTTGGCGGCTTCCTGCTCTGATACGGCTGCGTAGGCGCTGCCTGCAGCCATGGAGGCGGTCAGGATGCCCGAGACGATCAGTTTCGTTTTCAGTTTCATTGAATCTACCTCGTTGTTCGCGTTCAGGCCGGATCAGAACGATACCGAGACGCTGGCGGTCACGTTATCGCGGTCGGACAGCTCGTTGTATGGCGTACCCCCGAAATAGTTCGTGTAGCCGATCGTGGCGCTGTACCGGTTCTGGTAGACGCCGGTAAGCGACACGCCCACGGCTTTCCGACCTTCCAGGAAGTTACCGCCGGGCGACGGCGCGTTACCGTTGACGTCGTGCGAGAACGCCAGTTGCGGGCTCAGGTTGATACCGGCGATGGCGTTGGGATAATCCCACACGAAGCGGGTGCGATAGCCCCAGGAGAAGGACGTGGTATAGCCCTCGTTGTTGCAGTAGTTGGTATTGATGTTCAACGCCTGGCAACCGCCGCCGTCCAGCTCACCGATACCGAAGGTACCGGAACGGCCATAGCGGGCCTCATCCAGATCCGGCAGGCCGTGCACGTAGGTGGCGCCCACTTCGCCAACGAAGGTCAGACGGCTGGCGCCCATGACCTGGTCGAAGAATTTGATCAGCGTCATCTGGGCCTGGGAGACTTTATAGCGGTCGTAGCCGCTGACCGCTTCACCCGACAGGTCAGCACCGTTGGCTTCCGCCTCGCGCTGAACCTGCAGCAGACTGGCCGGATCGCCGGTGGCAGGATTCTCCAGCTGCAAACCACCGTAGATCAGCTCAAACGCGTTCCACTGGATCGGCATGTTGTCGCGGAAACTGTACTCCGCCCCCAGTGACCAGCCTCCGGGGATCGTGGTGTTGATACTGATCCCGTAAAGGTTGATGCCCTCTGGGTACTCGATGAAATATTGCGGGAACTGCTCGCCGTTGGCGGGATCATTGACGATACCGCTGACGTACGGCAGCCGGCTGTGATAGCGAATGTAGTAGAAACCCAGCTCGGAATCGTTCAGCTCGGGCACATACCAGCGGAAAGCCGCACCGAACTGGTCGCGCTCGTCCGGCTCGCGGTCGCCGGAGCGGTCGGCGACCAGACCACGGTTATAGGCCTGGTAATCTGGCAGCTCCCCCGCAAGCAGGACCGGGCCACAGCCGTCAGCGGCAAAATCGTTGGTGGAGAAGAAAGTGCCGCAATCGTCCGGCCGTACCTTTTCCCAGTCCGTCTGCAGGAAAGCTTCAAAGGTGACGTTCTCGGTCAGGCCAATGGAGCTGTAGAGCATTTCAACCGGCAGCAGCGCATCCTTGACCTCGGCACCGGGCGCACGAATGGCGTTCACATCCACCGGGTTGATGACGTTGACCCCGCCCTGGATGAAGGTGCTTTCGCCCCAGCTCAACACCTGGTTACCGTAGCGCACGCTGACCGGGGTATCACCGAAGTACCAGTCGCTGAACACATAGGCGTCGAGGAATTCACCGCCGGAGGCGTTGTCCTTGGCCTTCTCGTTCAATTCACGCTGGTAGCCCACCGGGTCCACCGCCCGCGACTCGTCCTTCAGCTCGAAGTCGTACCAGTAGCGGCCGCGGACGAACGCACCGACGCGCGTCAGGTAATCGTTGTCGAGATAATAGTTCAGGTACAGCTCGCTGGTGCCCTTGACGATCTTGCTGTAAGTGTCGCCCTTCTCGAAGTTCAGGTTGCCGTCGTCGTAGTTGTTGGTCGACGCACCGATATTGGCGTTGGGTTGGCCCGGCGCGTAGGACGGCCCGAGGTTGCCCTGCGCAATCAGGCGCCTGTCCCGCTCCTCTACACGCCAGCCCACGCCGGCGGTCAGGGTGGTGTCAAACGACGCCTCGACGTCGCCCATGTAGAACTGGAATGCGCTTGCGGGTGCGGAAAGCGTTGCGGTAATCGCTGCCGCCAGAGGCAGTTTCGCCCATTGCTGCCGCGGCTGTACTCTTCTTGTCATTGGAAGGCTACTCCATTGTTTTTATGAGTCTTTGTTATGAGTCGCTGTTCTGATTGTTCGTCGTTACGCTCTATGGTTTCGTCTTCACGCTCAGTCGTTCGTTTTCAAACCGGGTTATTCGTCTTCAAACCAGTCGGTTGGTCGTCACGATGTAGGAAGCCCCACGCACAGTGCTCGTGATGATGGCACTATAGCTAAGGCGCAGGTCGCTTTGATCAGTCAAAAGTATGATTTTACGAACCTGTCCCTGGCGGGAAGCCGCGGTCTTGGCGGGTTCCGTTCCATGGACACCCCTGGTCCGGACAGTCAGTGTGAATATAGACGCTAATCGGAGGTTCAACCACCGATGCAAAAGCGGGTCTGGCCAGGCTTCAGGCCGGATCGTAAGCAAGGAAGGCAATGACGCCCCGACAGGTCTGCCGGGGCGGAAGGGGTGGCGATCAGAGCATCTCGATCGCCATGGCGGTGGCCTCGCCGCCGCCAATGCACAGGGCAGCCACACCCCGGGATTTACCCTGACGCCGCAGAGCGTGCATCAGAGTCACCAGCAGCCGGGAGCCGGTGGAGCCCACCGGGTGGCCCTGGGCACAGGCACCGCCGTGAATGTTGACCTTGGCGGGATCCAGTTCCAGCTCACGGATCGGCATCATGGCCACCATGGCGAAGGCCTCGTTAATCTCGAACAGATCCACGTCATCCTTTGACCAGCCCGCTTTATCCAGCAGGCTCTTGATAGCGCCGACCGGCGCGCACGTGAATTCGGACGGGTGTTGCGAGTTTGTGGCGTGGGCCACGATCCGGGCCATCGGCTGAAGGCCCCGGTGCCCAGCTTCCGATTCCCGCATCAGCACCAGCGCCGAAGCGCCGTCGGAGATGGAGGAGGCGTTGGCCGCAGTGACGGTACCGTCTTTCTTGAAGGCCGGACGCAGGGTGGGAATCTTGTCCAGGTTAGCCGTCAGCGGCTGCTCGTCGTCCTCGACAACCGTCTCGCCTTTCCGGGTACGGACCGTGACCGGAACGATCTCCTCTTTCAGCAGGCCGTCGCGAATGGCCTCCTGAGCGCGCTTGAGCGAGTTGATGGCGTAGTCATCCATCTCTTCACGGGTATAGCCTTTTTTGTCCGCCATATCCTGGGCGAATGCCCCCATCAGCCGGCCGGTTTCGGCATCCTCCAGACCGTCCAGGAACATGTGGTCCTGCGGCGCCGGGCCCGGGCCCATGCGGTAGCCCTGACGGGCTCCCTGCATTACGTAAGGCGCGTTGGACATGCTCTCCATGCCGCCGGCCACCATGATGTCGTTGCTGCCTGCCTTGATCAGATCATGGGCCAGCATCGCAGCTTTCATACCGGAGCCGCAGAGTTTGTTGATGGTGGTGGCGCCAGCGCTGTCGGGCAACCCGGCCTGGCGCATGGCCTGCCGCGCGGGGCCCTGCTTGAGGCCAGCCGGCAGCACGTTTCCCATAATGACTTCCTGTACGTCACCCGGCTGCAGGGACGCCCGGCGTACCGCCTCGGCGATGCTGACGGCACCCAGCTCAACCGCACCCACGCCGCTCAGGCTGCCCTGGAAACCGCCCATGGGCGTACGCACGCCGCTGACAATCACGACTTGATCGCTGTTCATTGTTATTCCTCATCTGTGGTCTGAAAGCCCGATTGATCGGGTTATTGTTATGGGCCTGAGCCGCACTCAGCACCAACCGGCGTCAAAATCCGTCCGGGCCCTGGAAATCGTCGCGGTGTCCCCTCACCGCAATCGAGTCCGCCTACCTGTCATTACGCTTTGTGCGGTGCTTCCAGATACTCCTTGGACTGCATTTCCAGCAGGCGTGACTCGGTGCGTTCGAATTCGAATGAGAGGCGGCCGCCGGAATAGAGTTCGTGGATCGGCGCGGCGGCGGAGATGATCACCTTGACGTTACGGTCGTAGAACTCATCCACCATGTTGATGAAGCGCCGCGTCTGGTCATCGTTTTCACGCCCCAGCACCGGGACGTCGCTGACGATCACCGCATGGTATTCACGGGCCAGCTCGATGTAGTCGTTCTGGCTGCGCGGCCCGTCACACAGGGCTTTGAAGTCGAACCAGATGACATCCTCGGCGCAGGACAGGGCGTGCATCTTGCGGCCGTTCACTTCCAGGTCGACGTTATCGCGGTATTCATCGGCCAGGTTGCGAAAACTGTGACGCAGGCTCTGGAACGCTTCGTCGCCCAGGGGCGAGTGGAACAGCTGAGCCTGCTCCAGGGTGCGCAACCGGTAATCCACACCGCCGTCGACGTTCACCACATCGGTGTACTTATTGAGCAGATCGATCGCCGGCAGGAAGCGGGCCCGTTGCAGGCCATCCTTATAAAGACCATCAGGCACGATGTTGGAGGTGCACACCAGTGTGACGCCATTGCGGAACAGCGTATCCAGCAGCGAGGCCAGGATCATGGCGTCGCCAATATCCGACACGAAGAACTCGTCGAAGCAGATTACCGCGGCCTCGTCGGCAAAGCGCTGACCGACCGTTTCCAGCGGATTCTTGGTGCCTTTCAGGGTTTTCAGCTCGTTGTGGACGCGCTGCATGAAGCGGTGGAAATGCACACGCATCTTGCGCTCGAACGGCAGCGCCTCAAAGAAAGTGTCCATGAGGTAGGTCTTACCGCGCCCCACACCGCCCCAGAAATACAGCCCCTGGACCGGTTCCTTGTCGCCACCGCGCAGCTTGCGCTTGAGGCGGCTGAAGGTGCCTTCGCGCTGGCTTTCGGATTCCACCAGTTTGTCGTACAGTGCCTGTAGACGCCTCACGGCGTCCGCCTGTGCTGCGTCCTTCTCGAAGCCGTCTTTCTGGAGGTCGTTCTGATATCGTTCCCAGGGGGTCATGCTGTGCTCTTGTCTCGCTTTCAGAGGCTGGTCAATAAAGCGCCGTATTGTCGCTGATATTGCCGATCATCTCCACATTGAACGCGATCGGACGACATGATGCCGGACATGCCGGTCGCCTCAACGAACGTTTCAGTGATCCCGGTCGCGCCAACGGCGGTCTATTCGACGATTGGACAACCACGCGGGCATGGGCGATAAACCGGTCAGACGGTATACTCAAAGCACTTTACTTTTCGAATTCAGGGTCAGGGACAGTATGACGCAACTCATTCTCATCGCTTTAGCCACTCTCGTTGTCGGGCTCATTGTGGGCGTGCTGATTGGCCGCTCCGGCCAGAGCACCAGCTTGCGCCAGCGCCGGCTGGAACAGCAGATTGACGAGTTGCGCAGCGAATACACCCGCTACCAGGCTCAGGTGAATGAGCATTTTATGGAGTCCGCTCACATGATGCGCCGGCTCAACGACGTCTACCGTGACGTCAGCCAGCACATGGCCCGCGGCGCCAACCGCCTGTGTCACGATGAGGACTGGATGGAAGAACTGGGCAAAAAAGACGAAACCGCCCGCCTGGACAGCACCAAGGACAGTGGTTTCGAGCCGCCTCGCGATTACGCGCCCAAGAGCGACCCCAAGGAAAAAGGCACGCTGGCCGAAGACTATGGCCTGCGCGAGAAAAGCAAGTCCGAGTAATTCGATCCGCCCCGGTGCACAGCCACCGGGGCGCCTCCCTCACACCGGGTTATCGATGTCGATGAAGGTGTGTTTGATCCCCAGTTCCGACGCCAGCCGCTCGCCGACAGCCTGCACGCCATAACGTTCGGTGGCGTGGTGCCCGGCGGAATAATAGTGGATTCCGCACTCCCGGGCGGTGTGCACGGTCGGCTCCGAGATCTCACCGCTGAGGTAAGCATCGGCGCCGGCCGCCAAAGCCTGATCGATGAAGCCCTGCGCAGCGCCGGTGCACCAGGCCACACGCTTGATCTGTGCAGACCCTTCCCCGACGTGCAACGGGCGCCGCGCCAGCCGGTTCTCAAGATGCCCCGCAAACTGTTCGGGGGACAGGGCTTCCGGAAGCTCACCGATCCAGACCAGACCACTGTCCGACTTGAGGGGGGCAGCCTCGGTGATGCCCAGAACATCCGCCAATTGGCGGTTATTGCCCAGCTCCGGATGCTCATCCAGCGGCAGGTGATAGGCCAGCAGGTTGACGTCGGCCTTCAGCAGGCTCTGCAGGCGCCGCTTCTTCATGCCGCCCACCCGCTGGTCCTCGCCTTTCCAGAAGTAGCCGTGGTGCACCAGAAGCAGGTCCGCGCCGGCGTCCAGGGCGGCGTCAATGAAAGCCTGGGAGGCGGTGACACCGGTGACCACATGAGCCACCTGGTCGCGCCCTTCCACCTGCAGGCCGTTGGGGCAGTAATCCTTGAAGCGGCCGGGTTCCAGCCACTGCTCTACGCGTTGGACGATGGCGTCCCGTGAGACGGTCTCGGTCATGATCGACCTCCCCTGGATTGGATAGCTGGAAATATACGATACCCTTGGCCGATCGGCGCCGGCCAGGGGCGAAGGGATCACACGATGTCCGGCAAGGCGCCGAGCAGGCGGCCGTTCTGTTCGGCCGAGCCGATGGTGATCCGCAGGAATGACTCGATGCGCGGCTTGTTGAAGTGCCGCACGATGATGCTGCGTTCGCGCAGGGCCGCCGCCAGGTCGGCACCGGCGTGAGCTGGGTGGCGAGCCAGCACGAAGTTTGCCGCCGACGGGAGCACTTCGAAGCCCAGCGCCTGCAGCCCCTGGGTCACCCTCTCCCGCTCGCCGATGACGTAGTCCGTCGCCCGACGGAAATAGGCTTCGTCCTCGTAGGCCGCTACCGCCCCCACCAGCGCCAAACGGTCCAGCGGATAGGAGTTGAAGCTGTTCTTGATCCGCTCCAGCGCCTCGACCAGATCTTCATGACCGATGGCAAAGCCGACCCGGAGCCCAGCCAGCGAGCGCGACTTAGACAGCGTCTGGGTCACCAGCAGGTTGGGATAGCGATCCACCAGGCTGATGGCCGTCTCGGCCCCGAAGTCCACGTAGGCCTCATCAATGACCACCACCACGTCGGGGTTGCCAGCGACGATCTGCTCGATCTCCGACAGGGTGAGTGCCTTGCCCGTGGGCGCATTGGGGTTGGGGAAGATGATACCGCCGCAATCGCCCCGGTAATCCTCCGGCCGGATCGAGAAATGCTCGTCCACCGGCACCGGTTGCGCATCGATGTTATAGATCCCGCAATACACCGGGTAGAAACTGTAGGTGATGTCCGGGAACAGGATCGGTTTGCCGTGCTGGAACAGACCGTAAAAGATATGCGCCAGCACTTCATCGGAGCCGTTGCCCAGGAAGACCTGCTGAGTGGATACCCCGTGGTAATCCGCCAGCGTTGCTTTGAGGGCATCGCCGTTGGGATCCGGGTAGAGGCGCAGGCTATCGCCTGCCTCGGCCCGGATCGCCTCGATCACCTGCGGCGATGGTCCCAACGGATGCTCGTTCGTATTGAGCTTGATCAGGTCCGGAAGTTTGGGCTGCTCGCCCGGCACATAAGGCACGAGATCCTTGACCAGGGGACTCCAGAATCGACTCATGACCGACCGCCCTCGCCGTCTTCACGCACCCGGTATTCCGCCGAGCGGGCGTGCGCCGTCAGCCCCTCGCCGCGCGCCAGAACGGACGCGACGCGCCCCATAGCGTCAGCCCCCTCGGCCGAGAAACCGATGATTGACGAGCGCTTCTGGAAGTCGTAGACCCCAAGCGGCGATGAGAAACGCGCCGTGCCGGAGGTCGGCAGGACATGGTTCGGCCCGGCGCAGTAATCGCCCAGGGCTTCGGCGGTATAGCGGCCCATGAAAATGGCACCAGCGTGACGGATCGACGGCAACAGCGCTTCCGGATCGGCGATGGACAATTCCAGGTGTTCCGGCGCAATGCGGTTGCTCACCTGCGCCGCCTGCTCCAGATCGTCTACCAGGATCAGAGCCGCCCGGTCGGACACGGACGTGGCGATGATTTCGGCACGTTCCATGGTGGGCAGGAGTTTGCGGATGCTCGCTTCCACCCGGTCCAGGAAATCCGCATCCGGGCTGATCAGGATCGACTGGGCCTGCTCGTCGTGCTCCGCCTGGGAAAACAGGTCCATGGCAATCCAGTCGGGATCGGTCTGGCCATCGCAGATCACCAGAATCTCGGACGGGCCGGCGATCATGTCGATACCGACGGTGCCGAAGACTTCGCGCTTGGCGGTGGCGACGAAGATGTTGCCGGGGCCGACGATCTTGTCCACCGCAGGAATGGTCTCTGTGCCGTAGGCCAGTGCGGCTACCGCCTGGGCGCCGCCAATGGTGAACACCCGATCGACGCCGGCCACCCGTGCGGCCGCCAGCACCAGCTCGTTCACCGTGCCTCCGGGGGTCGGCACGACCATGATGACTTCGCCGACACCGGCCACTTTGGCGGGAATGGCGTTCATCAGCACCGATGACGGATAGGCGGCCTTGCCGCCCGGCACATAAAGACCGGCGCGGTCCAGCGGCGTCACCTTCTGTCCCAGCACGGTGCCGTCCGATTCCTCATACTGCCAGGAGGACGCCTTCTGGCGTTCGTGATAATCACGAATGCGCTGCGCCGCCGCTTCCAGCGCCTCGCGTTGATCGTCCGGAATGTTGGCCAGCGCCTGGGCCATGCGCTCCGCCGACATTTCCAGTTCCGCCATGGAGCCGGCGTTCACCTGGTCAAAACGGGCGGTCAGTTCCAGAACGGCCTGATCCCCACGGGTTTTGACCTCGTGCAGGATATGCCGAACCGATTCGTTCACCTGATGATCGACGCTGTCATCCCAGGCGAGCAGGCGATCAAGCGTGGACTGGAAATCCGCATCGGCGGCGGACAGGCGACGGACATTTACCTCGGTCATAACACATCCTCTCGGGACACGAACAAAGACAGATCTTCGGGGCGGGCGCGCCGGATCAGGCGTCGCTGCGCCGGGCCACGGCCTCGCCCAGTTGCTCAATGATAGGGTGCAGGGCCCGGTGCTTCATCTTCATGGAGGCGCGGTTGGCCACCAGGCGCGTGCTGATGTGCGTGATCAGTTCGCGAGGCTCAAGGCCGTTGGCTTTCAAGGTGTTACCGGTGTCGACGATATCCACGATCTCGTCCGCCAGGTTCAGGATCGGAGCCAGCTCCATCGCGCCGTAGAGCTTGATGATATCGGCTTGCCGCCCCTGGGACGCGTAGTACTGGCGCGCCAGATTGACGAACTTGGTGGCCACCCGGACGCGCCCCTCGATCGGCGCCTGCCCCACCGGGGCCGCCGTCATCAGCTTGCAGCGCGCGATGTTGAGGTCCAGCGGCTCATACAGGCCGGCACCGCCATGCTCCATCAGCACATCCTTGCCGGTGACACCGAGGTCGGCACCACCGTACTGGACGTAGGTCGGCACGTCCGTGGCGCGGATAATCAGCAGCCGCACGTTGGGATCGGTGGTGGGAAACACCAGCTTGCGGGAGCGGTCGATATCATCGATCGGTTCAACGCCCGCCTCGGCCAGCAGTGGCAGGGTCTCCTTGAGAATCCGGCCCTTGGAGAGCGCGATGGTAATACTGTCGGTCATAAACGGTCCCGGGTTACTGCGATCAGGCTGGCAGCCGTCGAATGCTCGCGCCGAGCAGCTGCAACTTCTCTTCGATACATTCGTAGCCGCGATCGATGTGATAGATACGGTCGACGATGGTATCCCCTTCCGCCACCAGGCCAGCGATGACCAGGCTGGCGGATGCGCGCAGGTCGGTCGCCATCACCGGTGCTCCGTTCAGGCTTTCCACGCCACGGATGATCGCCGTGTTGCCTTCCAGGGAGATATCCGCCCCCATCCGGCTCAGTTCCTGGATGTGCATGAAGCGGTTCTCGAACACCGTCTCGACAATCGCGCCACTGCCCTCGGCCACCGCGTTCATGGCGGCAAACTGCGCCTGCATATCCGTGGGGAAAGCCGGATACGGCGCCGTGCGGATATTGACGGATTTGGGCCGGTTGCCCTTCATGTCCAGCTCGATCCAGTCCTTGCCGGTGGAAATGTGGGCGCCCGCTTCCTCCAGTTTCAGCAGGACCGCTTCAAGCAGATCCTCACGAGTGTCCTTGAGCTTGACCCGACCGCCGGTCGCCGCCGCGGCCACCAGGTAGGTGCCGGTTTCCACGCGGTCCGGCAGCACGTCGTAGTGGCAGCCGTGCAGGCGTTCAACGCCGTTGATCTCGATCGTCGCCGTGCCGGCACCTTTGATGTCCGCGCCCATGGCGATCAGGCACTCGGCCAGATCCACCACTTCCGGCTCACGCGCCGCGTTTTCCAGGATGGTCTTGCCGTCGGCCAGTGCCGCAGCCATCATCAGGTTCTCGGTGCCGGTAACCGTGACGGTATCGAGGAAGATGTGCGCGCCCTTGAGGCGGCCGTCGCAGCGGGCATTGATATAGCCGTTTTCCACCTTCACTTCAGCGCCCATCTGCTCCAGCCCCTGGATGTGCAGATTGACCGGGCGGCTACCGATAGCACAGCCACCGGGCAGCGAGACCTGCGCCTGACCGAAGTGCGCGACCAGCGGGCCCAACACCAGGATCGACGCGCGCATGGTCTTCACCAGCTCGTAAGGCGCGTGAAACTCCTTGATGGTGTTGGCGTGGATCTCCACGCTCATTTTCTCATCGATCATCAGCTCGATGCCCATGCGGCCGAGCAGCTCGATCATGGTAGTGATGTCGTTGAGATGCGGCAGGTTGCCGACCGTAACCGGCTCGTCGGCCAGCAGGGTCGCCGCCAGGATGGGCAGTGCCGAGTTCTTTGCGCCGGAAATCCGGATCTCGCCGTCCAGCGGTTTGCGGCCGCGGATGAGTAGTTTGTCCACGAGTTTTGTCCTGTAAGATTAGGGTCGCGCGATGGCGACACGCGGCCGACCGGAACAGCCGGAACCGCGCTGAATTAGGCCTTGCGGGCTTCCCACTGGGCCGGAGTGAACGCCTTGATGGTCAGGGCGTGAATCGTTCCCTCCGCCAATGGCTCGTTGAGCGCAGCGTAGACCAGCTGCTGCTTCTTGACCGGTGACATCCCTTCAAATCGTTCGCCGATGGCCACGACCAGGTAGTGGTTGCCATCGTTCTGGACCTGAATTTCACAGTCAGGCAGCTCTTTGCGAACCAGCTCTGCGACGTCCTCCGCCTGCATGGTATTACCTCAATCAGTGTGCGAGTGGTTGCCCGCGGTGCTATCGCGCGGGTCATCCGAAAGTCAGGAGCGGAATTGTAGCGAATTCCGGCGGAAGGCTAAACAAGGGAAGAATGAAAGGTCGTCAATCGGGGCCATAGAGACACCGATTGACCGGGTAAGGCGGAATCCGCTGGGGACGTTCAGGAGCCGGAGACGCGCAACGCGGAGCCATCCAGTTCCAGGATGTCGCCCACGCGATTCAATCGCGCCAGGTCCAGCAGCCTCTCGCTGATACCGGAAAAACGCACCCCACGCCCCTGCGCCGTCGCCGCCCGTTTCCAGCACAGCATCAGGGAGAGCACCACGCTGCTGGCCTTCTGGACACCCTCAAGGTCGTACTCGACGGTGCCCGAGGCGCTGCTCACATGGCGCTCGCCGTCTCGCCGAACCGCCAGCATGCCAGCTTCGATGGCGTCATCGGCGACACGGAAAACGGCGCGTTCCGCCTCGGCCGCGGGCTGCGCCTCGACGGCGGTCACGATTTATCCACCTCTTCGTCCAGCTTGAGCTCCTCAACGGCATCGGACCAACCGTCGATCACCGCCTGCACGTTGTTGCGGTTTTCTTCCATTTCCTGGGCAAAACGGTCGCGGAAAGCCAGCCCGATGTTAACCCCTTCGACGATCACGTTCTCCATCATCCAGCGATCGCCATCACTCTTGTACATGGAGTAGACAACCGGGTAGCGGTTCCCCGCGGCGGTCTCCACTTCAAGCTGAACCGACGCCCGGTCCGGATGATTGGGGTTGACGGTGGCTTCCTGGACGGTGATATCGAAATCTTCGGCTTCGACCAACGCCTTGGCGTAGCTGTCAAACAGGCTGCGCTTGAATTTCTCGACGAAAACGTCGCGCTGCTCCGGGCTGGCCTGGCGCGCATAGCGCCCCATCACCCGAGCCGCGATCCGGCGGAAATCGACGAAATCCTGCAGCGCCGTCTCCAGCTTGCCATAGAAAGCCTGAGGATCCGTGCCGTAGAGGTCGCGATTGGCGTCCAGTTCCTTCACCAGTTGCTGGGTACTGTCGTCCACGTACTGGCGCAGATCCTCATCCGCCGACGCGGGCAAGGACGCCATCATGGTGGCCAGTGCCAAGAAACCAAGCCAGAGCGTTTGCACTGCTTTCATAGTCTGCTCCTGATCGCACTCGCCCCTTACTTGCCGGAGGCGAAATTGGAAATAAGTCGTTCGATGTTCAGCGCGGACTGGGTGCCATAAAAGGTATCACCATCCGCCATATACGATGTATCGGCACCGATGGACACATCGATGTACTTTTCGCCCAGCAGCCCGGCGGTGCGAATAATGGCGGAACTGTCGGTGGGGATGATATCGACCGATTTGTTGATTTCCATCTCGACCCGCGCCTGATAGGTGTCCGGATCCAGACTGATGTCAGTCACCCGGCCGATGGTGACGCCGGCCATGGATACCTGCCCGCGGACGGCAAGGCCGCCGATGTCATTGAAATTCGCATACACCTTATAGGTGGGTTCCGACGACTGGAGCGTCAGCCCGCTAACCTGCAACGCCAGGAACAGCAGGGCCGCACAGCCCGCCACCATAAAGGCGCCTACTACAATTTCCACGGTTCTCTGACGCATCAGATATCTCCGAACATGACTGCTGTAAGAATGAAATCAAGCCCCAGAACGGCCAGCGAGGAATACACCACCGTCTTGGTGGTGGCCGAGCTGATCCCCTCGGACGTGGGTACGCTGTCATACCCCTGGTAGACCGCGATCCAGCTGCAGACGAAGCCGAACACGATGCTCTTGATGATGCCGTTCACCACATCCTCGCCGAAGCTGACCGAGGACTGCATGTTGGCCCAGTAAGAACCTTCGAACACACCCAGCCAGTCCACGCCGACCAGGTAACCGCCCAGGATGCCAACCACAGAAAAGATGATCGCCAGCAAAGGCAGCGTAATAAAGCCGGCCCAGAAACGCGGCGCAATGACCCGGCGTAGCGGATCCACACCCATCATCTCCATGCTGGAGAGCTGCTCGGTGGCCTTCATCAGCCCGATCTCGGCGGTCAGCGCGGAACCAGCCCGCCCGGCGAACAACAGTGCCGTGACGACCGGCCCCAGTTCACGCACCAGCGTCAGCGCCACCATCTGTCCAATGGCCGACTCGGAACCGTAATCGGTCAGAATATTGTAGCCCTGCAGCCCCAACACCATGCCGATAAACAGCCCGGACACCACGATGATGGCTAACGACAGCACCCCTACCGCATAGATCTGGCGCACCAGCAACGGAAAACCGGTGGACGGGTGCGGCACGGCGCACAGGCTGCGCGCCAGGAACTGGCCGGAGCGCCCCACCGACGCCACCACACTCAGGGTTCCGCGCCCCAGCGCGGCCACTCGATCAATCATCGGGACACCCCGCCGGACAGATCCTCGGCAATGGACGCCGCCGGATAATGGAAAGGTACCGGGCCATCGGGCTGCCCCTGAAGGAATTGCTGGACACGCTCGGACGGGTGCGCCTGCAGCTCTTCGGGCGAGCCTTCACCGATGACCTTACCGTTGGATACGATACAGGCGTAGTCGCAGATGCTCAGGGACTCCGGCACGTCGTGGGAAACCAGCACGCTGGTCAGGCCCATGGAGCGGTTGAGCTTGCTGATCATCTCCACCAGCACGCCTTTGGCGATCGGGTCCTGCCCGGTAAAGGGTTCGTCGTACATGATCAGTTCCGGATCCAGGGCAATGCTGCGCGCCAGGGCGACGCGCCGGGTCATACCACCGGACAGCTCCGAAGGCATCAGGTCGCGGGCACCGCGCAACCCTACGGATTCAAGCTTCATCAGCACGATGTCACGGATCATGTCTTCCGGCAGATCGGTATGTACCCGCAGCGGAAACGCCACGTTTTCGTAGGCACTCAAATCGGAAAAAAGCGCGCCGCTCTGGAACAGCATGCCGATGTCGCGGCGCAGCCGGTAAAGCGCCTTGCGGCTGAGCTGATGAACGTTCTGCCCGCCCACAAGGATTCGACCGGATTCGGGCCGGAGCTGCCCGCCGATCAGCTTGAGCAATGTGGTCTTGCCGGTACCGCTGGGCCCCATGATCGCGGTGACCTTGCCGCGTGGAATGCGCAGCGACAGGCCGTCAAAAATGCGGCGATCGCCGCGCAGGAATAGGAGATCCTGAATGTCTATGTATGCGGACTCTGACGTCATCGAGAGCTTTCCCAGTAGGCATCACGGGCAACCGACGCCCTGCTGCATCGACCATTCCCACGGCGCATTGTTCCAGACAGCCCACAGCGCTGCATTAATACCGCCTTAAATCCCCTCCACAACGGGAAAAACGGGCGCGCAACGGAATGGAACTGGCCGCAAAGGGCGCTACATTATGACAAGTTCGCCCGAAGCTCAAATATCCCCGGACAAGATCCTTGCCCGCAACTCCCCCTTTCTTACCCGTTACTGCCCCACACCCCAACATGACGGTACGCGGGGAGCCCGGGACCGCGGTTGCGACAAGCCGGCTTCTCGCGCACAATCTGCCGCCACTGCGAAGGTCCCCGGTCCGCCGGTCAGGACCCGGTTTTCACAACGGAATGACCCTATGTCTCTACTCCCCTACATTGGCGCCCTCGTCGCCGGCCTGGTGCTGCTGATCTGGAGCGCGGACCGGTTTGTCGAAGGCTCTGTTGCCCTGGCTCGCAACCTGGGCATGTCGCCGATGCTGATCGGTCTGACCATCGTCGCGTTCGGCACGTCCGCCCCCGAAATGCTGGTCTCCGCCACCGCTGCCCTGACCGACGCACCGGCGCTGGCCGTGGGCAACGCGCTGGGCTCCAACATTGCCAATGTCGGGCTGGTACTGGGCATCACCACGCTGGTGGCGCCGATTCCCCTGAAACGGACCGTCCTGTTTCGCGAACTCCCCATCCTGCTCACGGTCACCATTCTGGTTTACCCGCTGCTGCTGGATGGCGCCCTGTCCCCCATGGACGGCGTGATCTTCCTGGTGATGCTGGCCATTGCCCTGTTCCTGCTCAGCCGCAACAACGCCCCCGGTGACGCCCCGGAATTCCTGGAGGAAGTCGAGGAAATGCCCGACATCCAGATCAAGGGCGCCGTTACCTGGTTCGTCGTCGGCCTGGTCATGTTGATCGTCAGCTCGCGTATCCTGGTCTGGGGCGCTACCGAACTGGCCCTGACCCTGGGCGTCAGCGAACTGGTGATCGGCCTGACCATCGTCGCCATCGGCACCAGTCTGCCGGAACTTGCAGCGTCCGTGGCCAGCGCCCTCAAAGGCCACCACGACGTGGCGCTGGGCAACATCGTCGGCTCCAACCTGTTCAACCTGCTGGCGGTACTGGCAATGCCGGCACTGCTCAACCCGCTGCCGATTGAGAGCGACGTTCTGATCCGGGACTACGGCACCATGGCCGGGCTGACTGTTCTGCTCGCGGCGTTCGCCTATGGCATGCAGAAAAAGGGAAAACTGGCCCGCTTTGAAGGTGGTATACTGCTGGCCGGATACATCGCTTATACCGTCGTACTTTACCACGCAGCACGTTAAGGATTGCCCGGACTATGACGACTTCTTTCATCGACTCAGCGCGCCGGGCGATCGCCATCGAGCGAGAGGCGATCGACGCGCTGTCCGAGCGCATTGATCCGACATTTGAACACGCCTGCAAGCTGGTCATGCAATGCCATGGCCGGGTCGTGGTCACCGGCATGGGCAAGTCCGGGCACATCGGCAAGAAGATCGCCGCCACCCTGGCCAGTACCGGCACGCCCTCCTTCTTCGTTCACCCCGGCGAGGCCAGCCACGGCGACCTGGGGATGATCACCGGTGACGACGTGGTCCTGGCCATCTCCAACTCCGGCAAGACCGCCGAGGTGCTGACCATCCTGCCACTCATCAAGCGGATGGGCGCACCGTTGATCAGCATGACCGGCGACCCGGAATCCGTACTCGCCAAGGAGGCAGCGGCCAACCTGGACGTCAGCGTCCCCCGCGAAGCCTGCCCCCTGGGACTGGCCCCGACCAGCAGCACCACCGCCACCCTGGTCATGGGGGACGCCCTCGCCGTGGCCTTGCTGGAAGTCCGCGGCTTCAGCGCCGAAGACTTCGCCTTCTCGCACCCGGGCGGCAGCCTGGGTCGCCGCCTGCTGTTGCGGGTGGCGGACATCATGCATACCGGTGACCGGGTGCCCCGCGTCAAACCCGATACCCTGCTCAGCGGCGCCCTGCTGGAAATGTCGCAGAAAGGCCTGGGCATGACGACGGTAATCGACGACTCGGGCACCATGATCGGCGTGTTCACCGACGGCGACCTGCGCCGTGCCCTGGACCGCAACGTGGACATTCACGGCACGCCGATCCGCGACGTGATGACCGTCGGCGGCAAACGCATCCGTGACGACCAGCTGGCCGCGGAAGCACTTAACGTCATGGACGAGGTCAAGATCACCGCCCTGCCGGTGGTGGATCGCCACGGCAGCCTGATCGGCGCCATCAACATGCATGACCTGTTACGCGCAGGCGTCCTGTGACACCCCCATCCCGACACGATTGCGCCGACCGAGGAAGGCCCATGGAAAGACCGCTGCCCGACGACCTGATGACCAAAGCCGCCCGAATTCGCCTGCTGGCGCTCGACGTTGACGGCGTGCTGACCGACGGCCGACTCTACTTCACCGCCCAGGGCGACGAGCTCAAGGCTTTCTGCACGCTCGATGGCCACGGCATCAAGCAACTGCGGCGCGCCGGCATCGACGTCGCGATCATCACCGGGCGTAACTCCCCGCTGACCGCCCGCCGCGCCCGCGACCTGGGCGTTGAACATCTGCAACAGGGGCGCGAGGACAAGGAAGCAGCGCTGAAGGAGCTACTTGAGGAACTCGCCATCTCCGCCAGCGAGGCCGCCTATATTGGCGATGATCTGCCCGACCTGGGCGCCATCATGCACGCCGGCCTGGGCATTGCCGTCCCCAACGGCCACTGGTATGTCCGCGAGCAGGCCGATTACTGCACTGAAACCGGTGGCGGCGAAGGCGCCGTGCGTGAAATCTGCGACCTGATCCTGCAGGCCCAGAACAAACTGGCGGAAATGCACCAGACCTACCACGCCGACGGACACTGATCATGCTCAGCCGCCTTAACCAGATCCGCCTGCGCTACGTCGCCATCGCCGTACTGGCCGCCGTGCTGATCGATCTGCTCTGGCAAAGCGACGAAAAATCCCCGGACAACACCGCCGAGCAGCTGCGCGGACCGGACGAGCCCGACAGTTTCGTGGTGAACGGCGCTTACCAGGCCTACGACGAGGAAGGCAATGTCAGCGTCACCATCACCAGCCCGCGCATCGAACAGTTCGACGAGCAGAATCGAGCCCACATGCAGGAGCCGCGCGCCACGCTGATCGATGCCAAGTCAGGCATCCCCTGGAAGGTGTCAGCCGAGGAAGGCAACTACCTCCTGGAGCGCGACGTCATCGACCTGACCGGCAACGTGGTCATCAGCCGGATCCTGGAATCCGGCAAGCAAGGCAAGCTGGAAACCCCCCATCTTACGCTGGATAACGATAAACGCATTGTGCACACTGACGCCCCGGTGATCCTGACCGACGCCCGGGGCGTGACCCGCGCCACGGGCATGAAAGCCTGGATCGACAAACGGATCGTCAAACTGCAATCACAGGTGGAAGGACAGTATGAGTTGCCATCAGCGCAGTAACCGCGCGCCCCTGCGCCGCCTTCTGGGCGCCGCGCTCCTGGCGCTGGCCGCAAACGCCCAGGCTTTTGACCTGAATTCGGACAGCCCGATCAAGGTATCGGCGGACAATGCCCGACTCGACGACGCCAAGGGTACAGCGGTCTACACCGGCGATGTGGTCGTGCGCCAGGACGCCACCGAGCTGACCGCGGACCGCGTCGTCCTCTACCGCAGCCAGGGCGCGCTGAACCGCATCGAAGCCTACGGCAAGCCGGCGCACTACATACAGCCGCAACAGGGCGAAACACCGAAAACCGACGCCGAAGCACTGACCATCATTTACGCTGCCGGCGAGAACCGGCTGACCTTTGAGGAAAAAGCCGTCATCCGCCAGAACGGCAACGTGTTCAAGGGCGAGCGCATCGACTACGACACGGCCAGGCGCGTGGTCACCGCCGGCGGTGGCAGCAAATCCGATGGCGGCGACGGGCGCGTGGAAATGGTTATCCAGCCACGCCAGGGCAGCGGAACCTCGGAGGCCGGTAACTGATGGCCATACTGCGTGCGAGCAATCTGGCGAAGAGCTACAAGCAGATTAAAGTGGTCAAAGACGTCTCACTGGAAATCCGCAGCGGGGAAATCGTCGGCCTGCTGGGCCCCAACGGCGCCGGCAAGACCACCTGTTTCTACATGATCGTGGGCCTGGTCAAGGCGGACAACGGCCGGGTCAGCATCGATGAGAAGGACATCACACCCCTGCCCATGCACGGCCGGGCCCGTTCCGGCATCGGCTATCTGCCCCAGGAAGCTTCGGTGTTTCGCAAGCTCAGTGTGCGCGACAACATCATGGCGATCCTGGAAACGCGCAAGAGCCTGTCTCGGGCGGAGCGTGACGAGAGGCTGGAAAACCTGCTGGAAGAATTCCACATCACGCATATCCGGGACAGCCTGGGCATGGCCCTGTCGGGTGGGGAGCGCCGGCGCGTGGAGATTGCCCGGGCGCTGGCGATGGAGCCGGCCTTCATCCTGCTGGACGAGCCCTTTGCCGGTGTCGACCCGATCTCGGTCAGCGACATCAAGCAGATCATCCGCCATCTGCGCGACAAGGGCATCGGTGTGCTGATCACCGACCATAACGTGCGCGAAACCCTGGATATCTGCGAAAACGCCTACATCGTCAGCGGCGGCCATATTATCGCATCCGGACAGTCTGAGGAGATCCTGGCCAACCAGCAGGTCAAGGAAGTCTACCTGGGCAACGAATTCCACATGTGAGCCCGTCAATCGGGTATGGGTATCGCAGTGGGCGCCAAAACGCTAAACTCGAAACAGGGTCGGCTAACCTCTCGAGGCATATCCGCCGACCAAGACATTGTCATCGGGACACCCATAGCAGTAAACTTCGGCAAAGAATTTGCTTGGCAAGCCGGACCGACCTCTGACACGAGCGTTTTCAAGGTCCGGAGACATCCGGACAGGTCTTGCCCAGGCGCAATAACTCAGTCGATGGCCACAGGGTGACGGGACTAAATCAATGGTAATGAAAGCTTCGCTTCAGCTGAAGCTGGGTCAACAGCTCACCATGACACCCCAGTTGCAACAGGCAATCCGCCTGCTGCAACTTTCCACGCTGGACTTACAACAGGAAATCCAGCAAGCGCTCGAATCCAACCCCATGCTGGAAACCTCGGAAGAGGAAGACGGCGCCGCTGATAATGAGAGCGACGGTGAGGACGCGTCCGCTGACGGCAACAGCGAGGACAGCAACGACACCACGCAGGACGACGATAGCTGGGACGAGCCGGCCGAACCCGACTGGAACACCGATACCAACCAGGAAATCCCCGATGACCTGCCGGTCGACACCGCCTGGGACGACATCTACCAGTCCGCCCCGGCACCGGCGGCGCGCAGCGAAGAAGACGACGACACCGACTTCGAATCACGCAACTCCCCCACCGAGACCCTGCAGGACCACCTGCTCTGGCAGCTCAACCTCACCCCCATGGGCGAGCGCGACCGCGCCATTGCTCACGCCCTGCTCGACTCGGTGGACCCGCGCGGCTACCTGATCTCGACACTGGAAGACATCCACGCCGGGCTGGTCGACGACAGCGAGGAAGATCCGCTGGAACTGGACGAAGTTGAGGCCGTGCTGCGCCGCCTGCAGCATTTCGACCCGCCGGGCGTGTTCGCACGGGACCTTCAGGAGTGCCTCCTGATCCAGCTCAACCAGCTGCCACCGGATACCCCCTGGCTGCCCCAGGCACGGCTGGTGATCAGCCACTACATCAACCTGCTGGGTAATCGCGATTACGCCCAGTTGCTGCGCCGCAGTCGCCTCAGCGAAGAGCAGCTGAAGTGCGTACTGGCCCTGATCCAGACGCTCAACCCGCGGCCGGGCGACTCCCTCGACCAGGCCGAGCCGGATTACGTGGTGCCGGATGTGGTGGTGTCCAAGCAGAAGGGCCGCTGGCGCGTCGAACTCAATCCCGAAATTGCCCCGCGCATCCGGGTCAATGCCGGCTACGCGGCGCTGATCCGCCGGGCCGACAACAGTGCCGACAACACCTACCTGCGCGATCAGTTGCAGGAGGCCAAATGGTTCATCAAGAGTCTGCAGAGTCGCAACGAGACCCTGCTGAAAGTTGCCACCCGGATCGTTGAACATCAGCAGGGATTTCTGGATCATGGCGAGGAAGCCATGAAGCCGTTGATCCTCTCGGACATTGCCCAGGCAGTGAGCATGCATGAATCGACCATTTCCCGGGTCACCACCCAGAAATACATGCATACGCCGCGCGGTATCTTCGAGCTGAAGTACTTTTTCTCCAGTCATGTGAGCACGAACGAGGGCGGTGAATGTTCCTCCACGGCAATTCGTGCCATGATCAAGAAACTGGTCGCCGCCGAAACCCCGAAGAAACCCCTCAGCGACAGCAAGATTGCAGCGCTGCTCGGGGACCAGGGCATCAAGGTGGCACGACGGACGGTCGCCAAGTATCGCGAGGCGATGCACATCCCGCCGTCCAACGAACGCAAGAGACTGGTCTGAGACGCAAGCGCCCAGGGCCAGCCAGAGTCGGTTTTCAAACGTCGCTGAGTGCGACGGGCTCAACGTCGGGAGCTTCTCTGCTCCCGGCCATATCGACAACAGGAGAAGCCTATGCAACTCAATATGTCAGGTCACCATGTCGAATTGACTCCCGCTCTGAAAGACTATGTCTCCGGCAAGTTTGAAAAACTCGAACGCCATTTCGACCACATCAGCAACTGTCAGGTGACCCTGTCCGTGGAGAAGCTGCGCCAGACGGCCGAAGCCACACTCCACGTCATTGGTGGTGAAATCCACGCAAAGGCTGAAAACGAAGATATGTACGCGGCCATTGACGGCCTGCTCGACAAACTTGATCGGCAGATCCTCAAGCACAAGGAAAAGACCGTTGATCGAATGCACGGTGCTGCCGGCCGCTAGCCGTTCCATCCAAGGGAAAGCATTCCATCCATGACGGAATCACCATTAACCATCCAGTCCATCCTGGTTCCCGAGCTCACCCTCTGTGGTGTGCCGGGAACCAGCAAGAAACGCATCCTTGAGTTGATCGCCGAGCACGTAGCCAAGCGCTACCCCGAGCTCGACGAGACCCAGACCTTCAATAACCTGGTGTCCCGGGAACGGCTGGGCAGCACCGGTATCGGTCAGGGCATTGCCATCCCCCACTGCCGTCTGGACGGCTGCAATCATGTGGTGGGTGCCCTGCTGACCCTGGAGGAAGGGGTTGCGTTCGACGCCATCGACAACCAGCCGGTGGATCTGCTGTTCGTGCTGATCGTCCCCAAGGAGGCGACCAGCGAGCACCTGGAACTGCTGAGCCAGCTGGCCGAGAAGTTCAACGAGCGCAGCTTCTGCGAACGCCTGCGTCAATGCCGGGACGCCGACGAGCTGTTCCGCGTCATGACGCAACCCGAGTAACCATTCGCCGATTCGACGAAGGCATTGCATGAAACTGATCATCGTCAGCGGTCGTTCCGGATCCGGCAAGAGTACGGCACTGCACGTGCTCGAGGACCTGGGCTTCTACTGTATCGACAACCTCCCCATCGGCCTGCTGTTCCCGTTGACCGAGGAAGCCAGCAATGCCTCGCCGGACAAGCTCCGCAATATTGCCGTGAGCATCGATGCCCGCAACCTGGCCGATGAGATTGCCAACTTCGACGAGATCCACGAGCGCCTCAAGGGCGCCAGCCTGAACGTCGAAATCATCTTCCTCGACGCCACCGACCAGGCCCTGCTGCAGCGTTTCCACGCCACACGCCGCAAGCACCCGCTGAGCAATGTCCGCACGTCGCTACGCGAGGCGATCAACCACGAGAAGGACTTGCTCGACCCCCTGGCGCAGTTGGCCGACCTGTACATCGATACCACCGAGCTGTCGATGTATGAGCTGCGCGACATGGTGCGTCAGCGCGTAGTGGGGCGACGCGACCAGGAACTGGCCCTGCTGTTCCAGTCGTTTGGCTTCAAGCACGGCGTACCCGTGGATTCCGACTACGTGTTCGACGTGCGCTGCCTGCCCAACCCCTACTGGGACGCCAGTCTGCGCGACTTCACCGGTGTCGATCCTCAGGTCCAGGCTTTCCTGGAGGGGCAGCCGGAAACCCGGGACATGCTGGACGATCTCAAGGAACTTCTGGAGAAGTGGTTACCGACTTTCCGGTCAAGCAACCGCAGCTACATGACCATTTCCATCGGCTGCACCGGCGGTCAGCATCGCTCGGTCTACATCTGCGACCAACTGGGGCGTTATTTCCGCGAGCAATACGGCAACGTGCAGATCCGCCACACGGAGATGCCGCACCTGCACACGGCGGCCAGTGACGACACGCCATGATCCGGGAGCCCATCACCATCATCAACAAGCTCGGTCTGCATGCCCGGGCCGCAGCCAAGCTGGTCAGCACCGCGTCGGAGTACGACAGCCAGGTGCTGATCGCCAAGGACGGCCGGGAGGTGGACGGTAAGAGCATCATGTCGGTGATGATGCTCGCGGCCAGCCGCGGCACCGATATCGAGCTGGTTCTCGACGGGCCCGACGAACAGGCAGCGCGCGACGCCCTGGTCGAGCTGATCAACGATTACTTTGGCGAAGGCGAGTAGATCCGACGCCGACACGCGCACTCGCCCAACCGCCCCACGGACGCGGGATTTACCTACACCAAGTTCTCACGTCTGCAACGTAAGTCCGCTATACTTAGGAACTTCTGAATAAGTCCTGGGGCGTCTCGGCGAGACCTTCCAGGACTTATCCAGAAGATCCTTATGGCAGCACCCGAGGCGATACGGACAGCCCGCCCAGGCCCCAAATGGCCCGAGACTGTTCGCGCATGGCCTCGGCCCGGATTCATGGGACCTTCATGACAGACGCAGTCGAAAACAGCCAGGCCAGGCAACGTCTCCGTACGCTCGGCGAAGCCCTCGACAGTGGCGCCCTGCAACAGGTGGCGCGCATCCTCAATGGTGGCCTCAGCCCCAGCGATATTGCCCACCTGCTGGAATCCTCCCCGCCGCGCCAACGGGCACTGCTCTGGAATCTGGTGGACAAGAACCTCGAAGGGGAAGTCCTCCAGTACCTCAATGACGATATCCGAAGCTACTTCCTGAGCAAGCTCAACGCCCAGGAACTGGCCACCATCATCGAAGACTTCGAATCGGACGACCTGGCGGACCTGCTCCAGCAGCTTCCGGATACGGTCATCCAGGAAGTTCTCGACACGATGGACGAACAGGATCGCCAGCGGGTTGAGGAAGTCCTCGCTTACCCGGAGGACACGGCCGGCGGCCTGATGAACACGGACACCATCACGGTGCGTCCGGATCTCAGCATCGACGTGGTGCTCCGCTACCTGCGCCGCCACCGTGCCCTGCCGCCGATGACCGACAGCCTGATCGTGGTCAACCGCCGCGACGAGTACATCGGTGTGATGCCCATCACCAAGATGCTGGTATCCAGCCCAAGCGCCACCGTCCGCGAGGTGATGGACACCGACATCGAACCCATTCCGGTGACCCTGTCCGATACCCAGGTGGCCACCCGTTTCGAACGTTACGACCTGATTTCGGCCCCCGTGGTCAGTGAAGACGGCAAGCTGCTGGGCCGGATCACCATCGATGACGTGGTCGACGTTATCCGCGAGGACGCCGACCATTCGCTGATGAGCATGGCCGGCCTGGACGAGGACGAAGACACCTTCGCGCCGGTGATAAAGACCACCAAGCGCCGCGCCGTCTGGCTGGGCATCAACCTGATCACCGCCTTCATCGCTTCGGCGGTCATCGGCCTGTTTGAGGGCACCATCTCCAAAGTGGTGGCGCTGGCGGTATTGATGCCCATCGTTGCCAGCATGGGCGGCATCGCCGGCAGCCAGACCCTGACACTCGTCATCCGTGGCATGGCGGTGGGGCAGATCAGCGGAGCCAACGTGCGCTGGCTGCTGAACCGGGAGTTCCTTGCCGGTGTCCTCAACGGCATCCTCTGGGCGCTGGTGGTCTCGGTGGCCGCCACCGTGTGGTTTGCCGACCCGATGATCGGCGTTATCATTGCCTCGGCCCTGATCATTAACCTGATCGCCGCCGCCCTGGTGGGCACGTTGCTGCCGCTGTTCCTGAAAGCGCGCAACATCGACCCGGCGCTGGCCGGCGGCGTGATCCTGACGACGGTGACGGACGTGGTGGGGTTTCTTTCCTTCCTGGGGCTGGCCACCCTGATTTACGCCTGAGCGAACCGCATCGCCCGGGCCAAGAACCGATGGACACAGCATGACGACAGAGCACGATCATTACGACCCGGACGAGGTCGAGTTCAAGAGTAAATCCGAACTGAAGCGGGAAATGCACGCGCTGCAGGCCATCGGTAAGCAGCTACTGGCACTCACCCCGGAACAGGCCGAGGCACTGCCCATCAGCGACACGCTGCGAGCCGCCATTGAGGAATCTCGCCGCATCCGCCAGAACGAGGCCAAGCGCCGCCATCTTCAGTACGTCGGCAAGGTAATGCGCAACGAGGAGCACCTGGATGAGGTGGTGCGCGCGCTGGAGGCCCAGAATGCCGGCAGCGACGAGCATACCCGGCGCCAGCACCTGGCTGAGCGCTGGCGCGACCGCATGATTCAGGAAGGCGATAGCGTCGTCGGCGAGTTCTTTGACTACTGCCCCGCCTCCGACATGCAGCATTTGCGCAACCTGGCACGCAATGCCCGGCGGGATGTCGCCAAGGAGAAGAATACCGGCCAGTCGAAGAAGCTGTTCCGCTATCTGCGCGAATGCATCGACGATCAGGAAAACCCGGGCGGCGCGTAGACGTTTGGTCGCCTCACACCGCCCCGGCTAGAGTGACAGAAACGGTTATTACAGTCGGCGATGCGACCAGACCGGCATCCGGTCGCGAGTGACCGTCAGCCTTTGCGAATCCAGGTTGGCGGTCGCCAGTGTCATGCCCTCACTGACTTCCACCACCATCGCTCCCCAGGGATCGACCACCATGGAATGGCCGTAGGTACGACGCTTCTCATCGTGCTGTCCGCCCTGCCCCGCGGCGACCATCCACACCTGGTTCTCGATGGCCCGGGCCCGCAGCAGCGGGTGCCAGTGGGCCGCCCCGGTCTGGTAGGTGAAAGCGCTGGGCAGGCTCACCCAGTCGGCCCCCTTGGCCCGCAGCTGGCGGAACAGTTCCGGAAAGCGCAGGTCGTAGCAGATCGCGAGCCCCAGCTTGCCAAGCGGCGTGTCGACCACCACGACCTCGTCGCCGGGCTCGAAGGTATCCGACTCGCGGTAGCGGCCCTGGGCGTCTTCCACCTGAGCATCGAACAGGTGGATCTTGTCGTAACGCGCCACCTCGTCCCCATCCGGATTGACCACCACACACGCCGCACGAACGCGCGCGTCCAGGGGAGTTCCATCCGGGCGGGCGGCGATGGGCATGGAGCCGCCGATAATCCAGAGCCCCAGACGCCGGGCTTCGGTCGCCAGGAACTGACGGATAGGCCCCGACGGTTCACGTTCCTTGAGACCCTGTTCCAGCATCTGACGGGTCTTGAGTACGGCAAAGTTCTCGGGCAGCACCGCCGCGGTCGCCCCCTTCCGGGCCGCCGCCTCCAGCAGATCCCGGGCATCCGACAGGTTCTTCTCCAGGTCGTGACCACTGACCATCTGCAATACAGCAACCGTTTGAGTCATCGCTCAACCTCCTGACGCGACCCGCCATCCGCTGGTCGGGTCCTGTCCATTTTGCCTGGGTTTCTTCGGGTAATCGGGTGTCTTCCAGGGAGACTCTGAATAAACAGCGAAAGCGGGGCCGGCGTCAAGCGCGAACGTCGAATACACACGGCATCTGCTGCTGGGGTCGCCGGTGTCTCAGTCGCCGGTATCAAATACGTTGCGCAGATCCACCTGAGGATCGTTCCAGGGGCCCTGCACACTGTAGGTCGCACTGGTCAGACGACTCAGGGGCTCACCCAGCACTTTGTCGAGCACAAAGAGGGCACCGCCCACCGGCGCCGCCGCGCCCATCAACAACGCGGCCAGGGGCAGGTTCTGGGTCAGTGGCAATACCACGACCAGGCGCATATCCAGGGTTTCGCGAATCATGTCGGTGGTCCCGGTGATCTTGAACGCGCCCGATGGCCCCACCACCTGGAGTTCGGGATCCAGGGTCAGGGTGCCGTCCCTGAGGTTGGCGGTCCCGGAGATCGCATCGAAGGCGACACCGGCCTCGTAGAGATCCGAGAAATCCAGGCGCAGACGACGCAGCAGGGTATCCGAGTTGAGCACGCCGAAGATCCGGAAGATCTGGGCCATGTTGTTACGTTCGAGAATGACGCCATCATCGAGCCGGAATGCGAGGCTGCCCCGGACCGACTTCAACGACGCCCGGTCCGGACCGCCCGGCCACTGCAGGTCGATGTCCACGCGCGTCTTGTTGTTCTTGAGCGGCACTTCCCCCTCGATCCAGTCGCTGAGGTCCGCCAGGTTCTCACCCTCCAGCACGCCATTGACGTGCGTGGTCTCCGGCGAATCCGCCGACCCCGCGCTCCAGATGAGGTTGCCATCCAGGGCCAGAGAGCCCACCTGCCCATGCAGGTCTTCCAGTTGCAGCGCCTGGGCCGCGGGGCGCACCCTGAACGACCAACCGCCGTAATCGCGGTCGTTGAGGACCACCGAATCAATATTCACATCCACGTCCGGCCAGTCGGCAACGCCCCTTTCCCGGAACCCCGACGCGGCCTCCTCCCGATCCTGATCGGCATCCGTGTTGTTCTCCCGGGCGAGACTCAACTGGTCCAGGTCCACGCTGATTGGCCTGCTGTCGGCCGGCAGACGAACCTGCCCGGTCACATCCGGCCCACCCAGCCAGATCAACCAGTCATCCTGATCGGCCCGAGCGGTCACGATGACGTCCTCGAAGCCTTGTCCCGCGGCCTCCACCCGCCCCGCAGTCAACGCTATCCGCTGCAGCCAGGCGGGCGCGGAACCGACGCCGGCATCCCCAACCCGCTGTGAGAGTGCGTGGCGGTCCCAGGCTGACGACCACTCGGCCACATTGACCCGCGGCAGGTGGCCGATGATCTCCAGTCCCGGCTCACCGGACAGCGATGTCGAGTCGGTACCAAGCTCCAGGCGCCCCCGCTGAAGCTGCCCTTCCTGCCAGCGCAGGCGATAGGCCACCCGATCTTCCCAGTGTCCCGAAACCTGGTATCCGCCTTCCTGTCCCCAACTGACGATCACTGACAGAGGCGCCGGCTGACCCATGGCCTTGCCCAGCGGTTCGGGCCAGTCGATGGAGAGGTTGGAGAGCGACGACTCGATACCGAGCATCGAGGCGCCGTCGGCACCCAGTCCGAGCGTTGCCAGGTAACTGGCACGACCTTCCACGCCGGGCAGCGTCTCCATGCCAACGCGTTCGGCCAGGTCGTTCACATCAAATCGACCACGCTGACGAACCTGCAGCGGCGCGTCGCCACCGTCCTGCACCAGCGACAACTCCACCGGCCGCCCCAGGAAGCGCGCATTCAGCGCATCGCCGGAAAAACCGCTGCCGCTGCGATAGCGGAGGGCTCCGTTGATCTGCTCCCAGGCCAGGTCCAGGCTGTCGTAGGTAACGCGACCATCGGCCACCTTGAGGGCTAGGTCCAGATCGGCGTCGGTGCTGTCATCGTCATCCAGGGCGAGCCCCAGCCCCAGCCCCAGGTCCAGATGGTAGTCTCCCGCGACGCTGACGCCGCTGACCGCGTCTCCGGCCAAACCGCCCAGGGGGGAATTCTCCAACCAGTACGGCACCCGTTCGCCGCTGAAGGCGGCGGCTGTCTGCACCGACAGCCGGGCGGGACTCGCGTCCCCGTCCACCTGCACGCGACTGGGCTCCAGTTGCAGGCCGCCGGTGACACCGGCATCCAGCGTGATGTCGGCCTGGGCACCCTGCACCTCAACCCGACCGCTGGCGCCGGTGACCTCCGGCCACTGGTCATCGTAGCGGATGCGTGCATCACGGAACCGGTACGCCATGGACGTCGTGAAACTGCCCGGCGGTGACCCCGGGTTCACCTGCCCGTGGCCGTAGAAAACGCCCTGCTCGATGTCCGCTTCCTCAACCGCGCCGGTCAACCACTGGTAGAATTCCGGGTCCACTTCATGGACCGGCACAAAGTCGGCAATCATCTGCGCGGTCATGTTCCGGCTTTCCACGCGCATGGACAGGGTATCGGCGCCCGGGTCGTTCAGTTCCAGCTCAAAGGCGCCTTCAATGCGGGTATCTCCCTGGTACTGCATCTCGATGTGGTCCGACCAGACCCATTTGCGACCGCCATCGATCCGCCAGTTCACCCGGGTCTTGAAACGGTCCAGCGTCCAGGGCGCACGAAACAGCTGCGGGAAGCCCACTTCCGCATCCGCGCTATCCACCAGCACATGACCTTCATCCGGCGTCATCTCCAGCTGGCCGTCCAGCCCCTTGGCGCCGGGTGCTCCGTCGTAGGCGCTGATCGAGACATCGTCGAGATTTGCGCGGAGGCGGAAGGATCTGAGGGTGTCGGCCGTCAGGGTCGCGTTATCCAGCGTTCCGGCGGGTTGGTAGTTGGCCAGAGCCCGGGTGATCCGCGCGTCCAGGGGGGCAATGGCCTGGGCCATGTCCGAGAGTATGCCGAGCGGGATGCGGTTGGCCCGGGCCTTCCACTGATCGCCGCGAACCAGGTCCAGATCGATACCGGACGCGCGCTCGCCGGCCCAGGACCAGCCCATGTCGCGGACCGCCAGCGCCCAGCCCGCATCGTCGGTACGGCGCCAACCCACGTGGGCACTCAGGTCCTCGATAGGCGCCCGGCTTTCGCCTTCGGACTTGAACCGCAGGTGCGGGATAGCGACCCGGGCGTTGACGGAGATGATCTGCCCTCCCCGGAAATGCAGCCAGCCCTGGCCGCCCGCCTCGAAACTCTCGATGGCTCGCTGCTCCCACTGGTAACGCCGGATCAACGCGTCGAACAGGCGCCCGGAATCCACATCGACAAACAGCGTGCCGTCGAAATCCCCACGGAAGAAATGCTTGCCCTCAAGATAGAAGCTCGCCAGTTGGGTGTTGGCATCGGGCTGCATGGCGCGACCGGAGGCGGCGAAAACACCCTGCTCGTAACTCAGGTCCACCTGTGGGATAAAAAAGGTGCGGCGCTCCTCTCCGGGTACGGCCAGCCCCAGGCGCACCTGATTCAGCTGCACGTAGGGGTCCGACAAGACCTCACCGAGCCGCTCGATCCAGACCTGCAAGTCCAGTGCGCCGGCGTCGGGCTGAGCGTCTTCGGCCGCCGCCAGGGAAACCCCTTCCAGACGCACCGATCCGTCGCTGGTCTGCTCCAGCGTCAGGTCGAGGCCGCTGGCCACCAGGTCGCTGAACACCAGACGCTGACGGGCCAGGGACGTTAACGAGTCGAGACGGATATTGACCTGATCGACCCGGGCCACCACGGAGGCGCCGTCCCCGGGGGCCAGGACGCTGAGCCCGGACACCGTCAATTCCGGATCCAGCCCCTCCCAGCGCCCGACCAGGTGATTGATGCGCACCGATTGCCCCAGGCGCGCGGAAAGCTCCGACTCAACCGTCTGACGATAGCTCTCGATGGAGCCCATCAGCTGGCGCCCGGCCACCACGTAGAGCGCAGCCAGGATCAGGATCAGCAGCACCAGCCCCCAAACCACGGTGGCCAGGCGCGACAACCAGCGCAACAGGGTGTGTTTCATTGCCTTTTCGGTATGACCCGGAACGTCCATGCACCTACCGCCATACTAGCCGTGAACAGGCCGGCCGGGTGCCCGGCGGGGTGTTGTTCCGGGCAAGGAAGATGGGAGTGCCACCCCGGCGCCGTCAGAGGAGAACCACATCGTATTGCTCCTGGCTGTACAGGGGCTCCACCTGGAAGCGGATGCTCTTGCCGATGAAGGTTTCCAGATCGGCGACATTGTCGGATTCCTCATCCAGCAAGCGGTCGACGACGGATTGCGATGCCATCACGAGGTAACTCTCGGACTCGTAGGCACGGTTGACCCGCATGATTTCCCGCAGGATCTCGTAGCATACGGTCTCGCTGGTCTTGAGGAAGCCGCGTCCGTCACAGATCGGACAGGGCTCGCACAGCACCTGCCCCAGGCTCTCAGTGGTCCGTTTGCGGGTCATCTCCACCAGGCCCAGTTCGGATACGCCGGTGATCTTGGTCTTGGCGTGATCCCGCTCCAGCATCTTCTCCAGCATGCGGTGCACCTGGCGTTGATGCTCGGAATCCTCCATGTCGATGAAATCGATGATGATGATGCCACCCAGGTTGCGCAGGCGCAGTTGCCGGCTGATGGCCCGCGCCGCCTCCAGGTTGGTCTTGAAGATGGTTTCCTCGAGGTTACGGTGGCCCACGAACGCGCCGGTGTTGATGTCGATGGTCGTCATCGCCTCGGTCTGATCGATGATGACGTAGCCACCAGACTTGAGCTGTACCTTGCGGCTCAGCGCTTTCTGGATCTCGTCCTCGACGCTGTACAGGTCAAAGATCGGGCGCTCTCCCGGGTAATACTCCACCTTGTCGGAAAACTCAGACACGAACTCTTCGACGAATTCGATTACTCGCTGGTAGCTCTCCCGCGAATCGATCCGGATTTTCTCGGTCTGCGGCCGGATCAGGTCGCGGATGGTGCGGATAAACAGCGGGAGATCCTGGTAGACCACCGCCGGCGCCTTGCCGGTGGCATTGCGCTCGATCACCGACTGGTAGAGCCGGTGCAGGTAACGCATGTCCCCCAGCAAATCCTCTGGTGACGCGCCTTCGGCGGCTGTGCGGATGATGTAGCCGCCGCTGCTGGCGCCCAGCTCTTCGGCGCTCTGCTCGACCAGCGCCTTGAGCCGGTTGCGTTCGGTCTCATCCTCGATGCGCTGGGAGATCCCGATGTGCTGGACCTCCGGCATGAACACCAGATAGCGGGACGGAATGGACAGCTGGGTGGTCAGGCGGGCGCCCTTGGTGCCAATCGGATCCTTGGTGACCTGGACCACGAGCGACTGGCCCTCGCGCAGGAGCGAGCGGATATCGGGCACGGTCTTCGGTGTGTCGGCCTCGGTGTCGTTGTTGTTACCCACCACCATGACGTCGGAAGCGTGAATGAACGCCGCGCGCTCCAGACCGATATCCACAAACGCCGCTTCCATACCGGGCAGCACCCGTACCACCTTACCCTTGTAGATGTTGCCGACGATGCCCTTGCGGCTGGTCCGCTCGACGTAGGTTTCCTGCAACATGCCATTCTCCACGAGCGCCACACGGGTCTCGACGGGGGTCACGTTGATCAGGATTTCCTCACTCATACCGACTTCTCCATAGTGGACGACCAGCACTGCCACACGGGCTGCCCCGCTTCCTCGAACAGCTCGGCGGTTTCCTGCAAAGGCAGGCCCACCACCGCACTGTAACTGCCCCAGAGCCCATCGACGAAGATCCCGCCCTTGCCCTGGATACCGTAGCCGCCCGCCTTGTCCCGGGGCTCTCCGGTCTGCCAGTAGGCCGCGATCTCAGCCTCATCGAGGGACCGGAAGCGCACTTCGGTAACCACCAGGCGCGCATAGCACCCGAAATCACCGGCCAGCGCCACCGCCGTCATCACCTTGTGGGTGCGACCGGACAACAGGCGCAGCATGTCAGCCGCGTCCCGCTCATTGACGGGCTTGCCCATAATACGGTCATCGCAGACCACCGTGGTGTCGGAGCCCAGCACCAGCGCTGAAGGATCCCCGAGCCGGGCCAGTCCCGCCTCGGCTTTCTCGCGAGCCAGACGCTCCACGTAGATCTCGGGGCGCTCATCAGGGCGCGGGGACTCATCGATATCAACCGGTTGCACGGTAAATGAGAGTCCCATCTGTTCAAGCAGTTCCCGGCGACGCGGGGAGGCGGAGGCCAATACAACAGACCGCATGATGTTCCAGGTCTCCTCGGATCAGGCCAGTTTCAGGTTCAAACGGTCGAGAATAGCGCACACGACCGGCCAGACAACAGCACTGGTGAGGGCGGGCAGCAAATAGGTGAAGCCCGGGTTGTCCGCGCCCAGCAACTGGTTGGCAAAATGCACGCACATCTGGTTAATGCCCAGCAGCAGGAACACCATCAGGCACTGCTGGGGCAGCGGGAACATCCGCAGCCGCTGGTGCGTGGTCAACACCAGGAAGGCGACCAGCGCCATTGAGAAGGCATTGATGCCCAGCGTGCTCGATTCCAGCACGTCCAGCAGCAGCCCCAGGACCCAGGCCACCAACACGCCAAAACGGTTGGGCGCGCGGAAGGTCCAATAGAAGACGATCAGCCCCACCCACTCGGGGCGCAGGATCAGCCAGTCCGCCGGGAACAGCGAGATGGACAACACCAGAGCCACCAGGGCGCTGACGGCAAACACCGGATAACTGATAACCGACAGAATCATGGTGCCTCTCCTTCGGCGGCTTCTTCGGCGGCCGTCTCTTCGGCGACAGGATCCGCCGGCGGACAGTCGATGTCGCTGGCGCCGTCTTCGCACGCCTGCAACTGCCGGCGGTTAGTGGGCTGGAACACCACCAGTACCTGGTCACTCTGGTTAAGCTGCGCCGCCGGCTCCGCCTGGATGCTGGCGAAGGGCTCGCCGGGCTCACTGTGGATCCGGATGACGGTGGCCACCGGATAACCTTTGGGGAAACGGCCGCCGAGGCCGGAACTGACCAGCTCATCGCCTTCGCGGATGTCGGCGGTATCCGGCACGTGCACCAAATCCAGGGTATTGGCGCTGCCTGTACCCAGGAGGATGGCACGCACACCGCTGCGAAGCACTTCCACCGGCACCGCGTGGCTGCTGTCGGACACCAGCAGCACCCGCGAGGTAAACCGGCTGGTCTGGATCACCTGCCCCATCAGGCCGTTGGCATCGAGAATCGCCTGACCTTCGGTGACGCCGTCGCGCTGGCCTTTGTTGATGATCACTTCGTGGGAAAACGGATCCGGGGACACGCCGATGACATCCGCCACCACCACGCTCTCGTCCAACTGGGCCGACACGTCGTTGAGACGGCGCAGCTCGATGTTGTCCGCCGCCAGGGAGGCATACTTGATCGAACGACGCTCAAGAATCAGCAGGCGCGCCTTCAGGGATTCGTTTTCCTCAAGCAGCTCATCGCGGCTGGTGAAGACGTCTTCACTCCACTCGCTCAGGCTCTCCGGAACATGGCCGAGCCAGATGACGGGCGTCAGGGCCGATCCCAGCCAGCTGCGTACCTCGTCCACCCGTTCGAAACGGGAATCGAGAACCACCAGCACCAGAGACAGCACCACCACGAGAAACAGCCGGATTCCCGGGATGGGACCTCTTGCAAACAGTGTCTTGATAGCTCAGTTCTCCCCCATAAAACGACAACCGCCGCTGCGACAAGTCGTCAGCGGCGGCCATAAATGCGGCGCGTCCGAGCGCGCCGTCTGGTTCTGTACTGACAGGCCGATCAGCCTTCGTGCGAGAACATGCCAATGCCGCCGCGGTCAATCACCTCCAGCGCCTTGCCACCACCGCGGGCCACACAGGTGAGCGGGTCCTCGGCGACAATCACCGGCAGGCCGGTCTCCTCGCTGATCAGCTTGTCCAGGCCTCGCAACAGGGCGCCACCGCCGGTCAGCACGATGCCTCGCTCGGCGATATCAGACGCCAGCTCGGGGGGCGACTGCTCAAGGGCGCTCTTGACGGTCTGGACGATCTGGGCCAGGGATTCCTGCAGCGCCTCGAGGATCTCTTCGCTGTTCAGGGTGAAGGCCCGGGGCACGCCCTCGGCCAGGTTACGGCCGCGCACGTCGATTTCGCGGATCTCGATGCCTTCATAGGCACAGCCGATTTCGTGCTTGATGCGCTCGGCGGTGGAATCGCCGATCAGGCTGCCATAGTTGCGACGCACGTAGGTCACAATGGCCTCATCGAACTTGTCGCCACCAACGCGCACCGACTCGGCGTAGACAATCCCGTTCAGGGAAATAATGGCGATCTCGGTGGTGCCACCACCGATATCGACGATCATGGAACCACTGGCTTCTTCCACCGGCAGACCGGCACCGATCGCCGCTGCCATTGGCTCCTCGATCAGGAACACTTCGCGCGCGCCCGCACCCATGGCTGATTCGCGGATGGCCTTGCGCTCGACCTGCGTCGATTTGCTCGGCACACACACCAGAACACGCGGGCTCGGTGAAATAAAGCTGTTCTCGTGCACCTTGTGGATGAAGTGCTGCAGCATTTTCTCGGTCACAACGAAATCGGCAATCACACCGTCTTTCATCGGACGGATCGCGGTAATATTGCCCGGCGTACGACCGAGCATACGCTTGGCCTCTCCCCCAACGGCGGCGACCATTTTCTGGGCATTATTGGTGCGAATCGCTACAACAGACGGCTCATTCAGCACGATGCCGCGGTCACGAACATAAATAAGGGTATTGGCCGTTCCCAGGTCGATGGACAAGTCACTGGAAAAAAGACCACGAATTTTCTTGATGAGCATTAGCGTATTTTCAACCTGAGGAGTGCAGTCGCAAAAATGAATGCGGCAACTTTAGCAGTGGGCCCGAGGTCAGGCAAGGCTAATACGGGCCAGGAACGGCGCCATGTCTGGACCAGACGCCGACGGCGTTGACGCGCGACCGACTGTGACTGCCAGACCGCTTTTCCGTTCCCCAAAACCTCCCGATGACAGCGCAATCTGTTACCATACTGCGCCATCAAGTACATGGTAAGTGGAGAGTTCACGTGGCCATATCCCGCGATGAGATCGAAAAAGTCGCCCTGCTGGCGCGCATTCGTCTGGAAGACGGTCAGGCAGCGTCCCTGGAACGGGACGTCAGCAACATCCTGAACCTGGTGGATCAGCTCCAGGCCGCCGACACGTCATCGGTGGAGCCGCTGGCGCACCCGCTGGACGCCACTCAGCGCCTGCGGGCCGACGAAGTGACCGAACAGAACCAGCGCGAGGCCTTCCAGGCTATCGCCCCGGCCACCGAGGATGGTTTGTACCTGGTCCCCCGCGTCATCGAGTGATACGACGCACCGCCCTCGCCTACTGACGAACTGCACTGTTACGGACACGCATTATGCACGACAAGACTGTAGCTGAACTGGCCCGCGACCTGGAGCAGGGCACCGTTTCCAGCGTCGAACTGACCCAGCACTTCCTCGACCGCATCCGCACCGAAGACAAGTCGACCAACAGCTTTATTACGGTGACCGGGGAAGAGGCCCTGCGCGACGCCCGCGCCGCGGACGAGCGACGCGCCCAGGGTAACGCCACACCCTGGACCGGCATTCCCTTCGCCCACAAGGACATCTTCTGCACCAACGGCGTGCGCACCACCTGTGGCTCGCGCATGCTGGAGAACTTCGTTCCGCCCTACGACGCCACCGTCAGCGCCCGTTTCCGCGACGCCGGCGCGGTATGCCTGGGTAAAACCAACATGGACGAGTTCGCCATGGGCTCCTCCACCGAGAGCAGCTATTTCGGTGCAACCGTCAACCCCTGGGGCGATCAGCTCGTACCCGGCGGGTCGTCCGGCGGCTCCGCCGCAGCGGTTGCCGCGCGGCTGGTGCCGGCGGCGACCGGTACGGACACCGGCGGCTCCATCCGCCAGCCGGCCGCCATGTGCGGCATCACCGGTCTCAAGCCAACCTACGGCCGGGTGTCGCGCTACGGCATGATCGCCTTTGCCTCCAGCCTCGACCAGGGCGGTACCATGGCGCGCACGGCCGAGGACAACGCCCTGATGCTCAACGTCATGGCCGGTTTCGATCCAAAAGACTCTACCAGCGTCGACCACAAGGTGCCGGATTACACCACCACCCTGAATGAGCCCCTCAAAGGGCTGAAAGTCGGCCTGCCCAAGGAATACTTCACCAACCAGCTGGACGGCCGTATGGCCGAGCAGGTCCGCGCGGCCATCACCGAGTACGAGAAGCTGGGCGCCACGGTGCAGGAGATCTCCCTGCCCAACACACACCTGGCCATCGCCGCCTACTACATCATCGCGCCGGCCGAGGCCTCCGCGAACCTGTCACGCTTTGACGGCGTGCGCTACGGCCACCGCTGCGAGAACCCGCAGGATTTGATGGACCTGTACACCCGCACCCGCGCCGAAGGCTTTGGCGAAGAGGTCAAGCGCCGCATCCTGGTGGGCACCTACGCACTCTCCGCCGGCTACTTCGACGCTTACTACCTCAAGGCCCAGAAAGTCCGCCGACTGATCCAGCAGGACTTCGTCGAGGCGTTCAAGTCCGTGGACATCATCATGGGCCCGGCCGCACCGACCCCGGCGTTCGGCCTGGGCTCCAAGACCGACGATCCGGTCAAAATGTACCTGGAAGACATCTACACCATCGCCATCAACCTGGCGGGGGTTCCGGCCATGTCCGTGCCGGCGGGTCAGATCGACGGGCTGCCGGTAGGCCTGCAGTTGATTGGCAACTACTTCGATGAGGCGCGCCTGCTCAACGCCGCCCACCAGTTCCAGCAAGCCACAGACTGGCACACACTGACGCCCGCGGGCTGAACCAGAAGGAAGGACGACACATCATGCAATGGGAAGTTGTGATCGGGCTGGAAATCCACGTTCAGCTCGCCACCCAGACCAAGATCTTTTCCGGCACCAGTACCGCCTACGGTGCGGAGCCCAACACCCAGGCCAGCGCGGTTGACCTGGCGATGCCCGGCACCCTGCCGGTGGCCAATGAGCAGGCGTTCCGCTACGCCACCATGTTCGGCCTGGCTATCGACGCGGAGATCAACCGGCGCTCCGTGTTCGAGCGCAAGAACTATTTCTATCCGGATCTACCCAAGGGCTACCAGACCACCCAACTGGCCGAGCCGATTGTCGGCCCGGGCCACGTGGATATACGCCTGGACAACGGTGCCGAGAAGCGCGTGCGCATCCACCACGCCCATCTGGAGGAAGACGCCGGCAAGTCCCTGCACGAGGACTATCACGGCATGACCGGCATCGACCTCAACCGGGCCGGCACGCCGCTGATCGAGATCGTCACCGAACCGGACATGCGCAGCGCCGAGGAAGCCGTGGCGTTCGCCCGCAAGCTGCACGGTCTGGTGTCCTCACTGGGCATCTGCGACGGCGACATGTCCCAGGGCTCCATGCGTTTCGACGTGAACATCTCCGTCCGCCCGGAAGGCACCGAGCAACTGGGCACCCGCACCGAGACCAAGAACCTGAACTCGTTCCGGTTCATGGAGGCCGCCATTCACCGGGAAGTCGAACGCCAGATCGACATCCTCGAAGACGGCGGCGAAATCGTTCAGGAAACCCGCCTCTACAACGGTGAACGGGACGAAAGCCGCTCCATGCGAACCAAGGAAGAAGCCAACGACTACCGCTACTTCCCCTGCCCCGATTTGCTGCCGGTGGAAATCGACGACACTTTCATCGACAGCATCCGCGCTGCCATGCCGGAACTGCCGGACGCCAAGGAAGCCCGCTTCAAGGCCGACTACGGCCTGTCCGACTACGACGCTGGCCTGCTGAGCAACAACGCCGCCACGGCCCTCTATTTCGAGACCACTGCCAAGTCCGGCGGCGACGCCAAGCTGGCAGCCAACTGGATCCTCGGCGAACTGAGCGCACGCCTCAACGCCGCGGAACTGAACATCAAGGACAGCCCCCTGCCCGCAGAGCGCCTGGGCGCCCTGGTGCAGCGCATTGCCGACAACACCCTGTCGTCTTCCGGTGCCAAGAAGGTGTTCGAGCTGCTCTGGAACGGCGACGATGCAGATGTTGATGCCATCATCGAGCGTGAGGGCCTGAAGCAGGTTTCCGACACCGGCGAGCTGGAGAAACTGGTGGACGGCGTCCTGGCGGATATGGGCGACCAGATTGCCCAGTATCGCGCGGAGGAGGATCCCAAGAAGCGCAAGAAGCTGATGGGTGGCTTCATGGGCCCGTTGATGAAAGCCTCCAAAGGCCAGGGCAACCCGAAGCTGCTCAACGAGATCCTGCAGAAAAAGCTGGACAACTGAACCCGATCCGGCCGCAAACCATAAGGCATCTCGCGGTGCCTTATGGTCACTCACCGTTTCCCCGTTCCGACACCCTCCTTTTGCTAGAGCCTTAAATTGCCGCAAGGCCCTGCCGGCGACACCGGCAACGTCATCGAATCGTGCGCCCTGTAGGATATATCTCAACCCTAACTGTGCGACCTCGCCCACAAATCCGACGACAACAACGACAGACCGCTTGCTCCAATTTTCACTTAGGTCTATGCTTTCAAGCCGTTAGCGACGAGTTGTTAAACCGGGCTCACCAAACCGGCTCCAGACCGGTCAGTGATATCTCACGGAAATAATCAGATAATACTTATGGGCAGTGCACTTTCTTCGCTACCGTCACTTCGGAGTGGCCTTAAAGCCATGGGCGGCAAACCCAATCTACGTCAACAGCAACGCATCGCGACCCGCCTTGAGGTCATCGTCAGCGATCGTGAAGGCAATACGCTGACCTGTCACACCGCCAACCTGTCCCGCGCCGGCATGATGGTGGAATGCGAAAGCGAACGGCTCGACACGCTGATTGCCGATAAACGCAACATTGCCCCCAAGGACCCGGTGGAACTCGACGTCCGCTTCTCCATCCCGGTGGTTACGGTCCAGTCGGTCACTGTCGAGGCGCGCTGCTACGTCGTGCATATTCGCAGGGTATCCCGCAGGATGTATCACCTGGGTCTGCAGTTCAGTCAGTTCGAGGGCAACGGCCACGATTACGTGGACCAGTTCGTAGCCCGCGAACTCAATCAATAGACAGGCACCCTTCACGCCCGAATACCCGCCCGAAAACAACGCATTCGGGCATATTGTTATGCCGCTAAACTATAGTCCCTCGCCTTCTTATAGCGCGGGCATCTCTGATATAGTCTCGTCCCATATTCCGAGCCCGCACCGTCTGTGACACTCCCGGCTCAGGGCGGCTCCAGTCGACGACTGTTTCGATCACTTATAATCAATATGCATCCCATGCAACCGGTAACTGGATCATGACCACGTATAACCTGACGCATCTCAAGCAACTGGAAGCTGAAAGCATCCACATCATTCGGGAAGTGGCCGCGGAGTTCGACAACCCCGTCATGCTCTACTCCATCGGCAAAGACTCTTCCGTCATGCTGCATCTGGCCCGCAAGGCCTTCTACCCGGGCAAGATCCCGTTCAAGCTGATGCATGTGGACACGACCTGGAAGTTCAAGGAAATGATCGAGTTCCGGGACCGCCAGGCCGAGAAATACGACCTGGACCTGATTGTCCACATCAACCAGGAAGGCGTGGACGCCGGCATTGGCCCGTTTACTCACGGCAGCGCCAAGCACACCGACGTCATGAAAACCCAGTCGCTCAAGCAGGCATTGAACAAGTACAAGTTCGACGCCGCCTTCGGGGGCGCCCGCAGGGACGAAGAAAAGTCGCGCGCCAAGGAGCGGGTCTACTCCTTCCGCGACGAATACCATCGCTGGGATCCCAAGAACCAGCGCCCCGAGCTGTGGAACATCTACAACGGCAAGATCAACAAGGGTGAAAGCATCCGGGTATTCCCGCTGTCCAACTGGACCGAGCTGGACATCTGGCAGTACATCTATCTCGAAAACATCGAGATCGTTCCGCTGTACTACGCCGCCGAGCGCCCGGTGGTTGAGCGTGATGGCACCCTGATCATGGTGGACGACGACCGCATGCCGCTGGAAGACGGCGAGAAGCCGATGATGAAATCTGTGCGCTTCCGGACCCTGGGCTGCTATCCGCTGACCGGCGCCATCGAATCCAAGGCCGACACCCTGACCGATATCATCCAGGAAATGCTGCTGGCGAAGAGCTCCGAACGCCAGGGCCGCGTAATCGATCACGATTCCGCCGGCTCCATGGAGCAGAAGAAACGTGAAGGTTACTTCTAAGCCGAACGCCGACAGCCAGACAGCATCTACGGGAACAGAATCATGTCACACCAGTCCGATTTGATCGCAGAAGACATTCACGCGTATCTGAAACAACACGAAGAGAAAGAGCTGCTGCGCCTGCTGACCTGCGGCAGCGTCGACGACGGCAAGAGCACCCTGATTGGCCGCCTGCTGCACGACACCAAGATGATCTATGAAGATCATATGGCCAGCCTCAAAGCCGACAGCGAAAAGCTGGGCACCACCGGCGAAAAGCTGGACCTGGCCCTGCTGGTCGACGGCCTGCAGGCGGAGCGGGAGCAAGGCATCACCATCGACGTGGCCTACCGCTACTTCTCCACCGACAAGCGCAAGTTCATCATCGCCGACACCCCGGGCCATGAGCAGTACACGCGCAACATGGCCACCGGTGCGTCCACTGCACAATTGGCGATCATGATGATCGACGCCCGCCACGGCGTCCTGACCCAGACCCGGCGCCACACCTTCATCGCGTCCCTGCTGGGCATCAAGCACATCGTGGTGGCGGTCAACAAGATGGACCTGGTGGACTTCAGCGAAGAGCGCTTCGAAGACATCAAGCAGGATTATCTGAAGTTCGCCGAGAAGCTGGGCCTGCAGGACATCCGCTTCGTGCCGATTTCCGCACTGGAGGGCGACAACGTCGTCAACCGCAGCGAGAACACTCCCTGGTTCACCGGCCAGCCGATGATGGAAATCCTGGAGTCGGTGGAAGTGGCCCGCGACAAGAACCTGGAGCACTTCCGTCTGCCGGTGCAGTACGTCAACCGCCCCAACCTGAACTTCCGGGGCTTCAGCGGCACCATCGCCTCCGGCGTGATTCGCCCGGGCGATGACATCATGGCCCTGCCATCGCGCCGCACCAGCAAGGTCAAGGAAGTCGTCACTTTCGACGGCAACCTGGACAGCGCCTACATCGACCAGGCGGTCACCCTGACCCTGGAAGACGAGATCGACGTCAGCCGTGGCGACATGCTGGTCAAGCCGGGCGACGAGCCGCTGGTGAGCAACAAGTTCGACGCCCACGTCGTGTGGATGATCGACAGCCCGATGGCCAAGGATCGCCTCTACGACATCAAGCTGGGCCCCAACTTCACCTCCGGCTCGATCACGGCGATCCACAACCAGATCGACGTCAACACACTGGATGAGGCCGCTGATCGGGATCACCTGGATCTGAACGAGATCGGCCTGTGCGAAGTCACACTGAACCAGCCGGTGGCGTTCGACCCGTACCCGCGCAACCGGGCGACCGGTGCATTCATCATCGTCGACCGCCTGACCAACGTCACCATTGGCGCCGGCATGATCGCCGGCCTGGCCAGGGACAGCGGTGACAGCCTGCAGCCGGTCACTCCGGAAGAACGCGAGCGTCGGTTGGCCCAGAAGCCGATCATCATCGGCTGTGCAGGGACCCAGGCGCCGGAACTGGCGCGTGCGGTGGAACGCAAACTGTTCGACCTGAACCGCACCAGCGTGGTCCTCAACGAGGACACTGCGGGCAACGCCGACGACCGCCGCCGGGGCGCGCAGCTGCTCACCGCCCACGGCCTGATCGCCGTTGCCGTCAACATCGGTGACGACATCGCCGGCGCCACGGCCACCGCCAACGCCGACGATAACGTCGCCGAGGTGGCCGACCGCATCGTGCAGGAGCTGATCGGCAAGAAGCGGATCTGATAAGCTCCCCCGCACATTTATGGCAATATCCGCCATAATGGCAAACACGGCCATAACCCGTTCGCGCGGGTTGTGGCCGTTTGCTTTTTAGCGGTTTGTTTCTAGAAGAGGACAATCATGGCCATCAAACAGCTGCGCGTTACTTTTGCCAGCCAGATGCAACCGGGACACGAAGCCCAGGTCCGCCCAGGCCCGACCCTGCCGGAACCCGGCGGCGACTACGAAGGACTCCACAAGCAGCTCAAGCGCCTGTTCAACGCCAAACCCGGCAAGAAGTACGGACGCTTTTCCGACGACATCGGCGAGAGCCCGGCCAGCGCCTGGTTCCGGGATTACCTGGAAGGCAAGCAGACCTTCGAAACCCTGACCGACAAGCTGTACGGCCAATGGCAGGAGCTTCTCACCGGCTGCCAGGAAGAGTACATCGGCCACCTGATGCTGGTACACGAAGCGCTGGCCGACGGCGAAGTCATCTACCTGTTCGCCCTGGAAAGCGACAGCGCCCTGCGCCTGGATCACGAGCAGAAACTCGACGCCATGGACGTACTGAGCCTGTCCCGCCTGAATCTGGCACTGCGTCTCGAAGTGGACGACTGGCTCGGCGACCAGCCCAGCGAAAACTGCCTGACCCTGGTTCACGCCCGCGGTACCGGCGAACCCGGCGAGCTTTTCATTCGCCTGTGCGGATTTACCAACCAGGTGGACGTGGAGAAAGAAACCCTGACCTTCCTCAACGCGGTGGAGGCTTTCGCCTCGCAGACCGAGGAACCGGAAAAGGCCGGCCAGGTGCGCGCCCGGGCCTACGAGTTCTGCAAGGAACAGCACGCCCTGGGCGAACCGGTGGCGATCGAGGCGCTGTCCGGCTATCTGGACGAGGACCAGCCGGACCGTTTTCGCCAGTTCGCCTCGGAAAAAGAGGAACTGCCCGAAAACGGCGTGCTGCACCCGGATCATCGCAAGGTCAAGAAACTGGTGCGGATTGCCGGCTCCGGCGGCGGCATGAGCCTGTCGTTCTCATCCGACCTGATGAACCAGGCGGTGTACTACGACAAGGACCAGGACGCCCTGACCATCACACGCCTGCCCAAGGCGCTGCGCGAGCAGCTGCAGCGCTACCTGGAGAGCAAAACCGAGCAGGGTTGACGATCAGTCTTCGCGAGCGGGCTCGACGAAATCTTCAGGGCGGGCCCGCTCGCGGTTGCGACGCACTTCGCGCACGTCGTTCATCCAGCTTACGCCGTCGATCAGCTCACCGGTTGCCACATCGAACGGCGGATACGGCAGGTTGCGGTCATCGCAGTAGCGGGTGATCTGGGGCTGGCACCAGCGGAACAGCAGACGCTCGTACTCCGCATCCGACAACCGGCGGCGGTCGAACAACCCCGCTGCGGTGCGCTGACGCTGGGCCTCCGCCAGGATGATGGCGCAGGCGGACGACACGTTGAGCGATTCCACCATGCCCATCATGGGCACAATAATGTGCTCGTCGGCGCGGTCCGCCGCTTCCGCCGAAACACCGTCAAGTTCGTTGCCCAGCACGATGGCGCAGGGCCCGGTGTAATCCACATCGCGGTAGTCCACCGCCCGCTCCGAAAACTGCGCGGCGTAGATCCGACGGCCCTGGCCGCGCAATTCATCGATGGCGCCATGCATGTCCGGATGGGTGTGGGTGGTGACCCAGTTATGACTGCCGCCGGCGGTCTTGCGGAAGGCGCGATAACCTTCCTTCGGCCAGACCGCGTGCATATTGGCCACGGCGAAGGCGTCGCAGGTGCGGATGATCGCGGAAATGTTGCGGGGTTTGTGGATCTGGTCGGTCAGCACGTGCAGATCCGGCTGACGGCGATCCAGGGTCTGCTTGATGCGAGCGAGTCTTTCCGGCGTCATAGGCGTTCCCGTGGATCTCAGTCCTTGTTGCGGTTCTGGCCGGGATTACCGGGGAACGGCGTCACCGGGCTTTTAACGCGCCCCATGGGACGCTCCGCCTCGTTCGGTTCCATTTCATCGATGCGGACGATCGCATTCATCGGGATGTAGGTGCGCTGCACCCCTTCGAACTCGCCGCGCAGCTTTTCCTGGGACGGGTCCACCAACACCTGGCTGCGTTCGCCGAAGGTCAGCGCCTCAACCTCCAGGAAGCCGAACATTTCGCTGGGATAGACATGCCCGGCGTAGATTTCGAAAACATCGTCCTGATTGTAGAAAATGATCTTGTAACACTTCTTGGCAACCATTCCGGCAACTCCAGCGAACGTCCAGCCCACTCCCCGGCCCGGAAACAAGCTCCACCGGCGAGAGGGACACGAAAAACAAGGCCGCGTATGGTAGCACGACCGGGCAACAAGGGCAGTCAGCCTCTGGTTGCGGATTGATCAGGCCGTTATAATAGCCCGTTACCCTTTATCCAACGATTCACTGACCAACGACCCACTGAGTTCCATGACCAAAAAGCTGTTTATCAAGACCCATGGCTGCCAGATGAACGAATACGATTCATCGCGCATGGCCGACCTGCTGAAAGCCGGCGAAGACGTTGAAATGACAGACTCCCCGGAAGACGCAGACATTCTGCTGCTGAACACCTGCTCCATCCGCGAAAAAGCGCAGGAGAAGGTCTTTCACCAGCTCGGTCGCTGGAAGCAGCTCAAATCGCGCAAGCCGGAACTGGTCATTGGCGTCGGCGGCTGTGTCGCCAGCCAGGAAGGCCAGGCCATCATCGACCGCGCGCCCTACGTGGACATGGTGTTCGGCCCGCAGACCCTGCACCGGCTGCCGGACCTGATCCAGGAATCCCGTCACGGCGGCGTGGGCGTGGTCGACGTCAGCTTCCCGGAGATCGAGAAGTTCGACAACCTGCCGTCCCCGGGAGCCGAAGGCGCGTCGGCGTTCGTCTCCATCATGGAGGGCTGCAGCAAGTACTGCACCTTCTGTGTGGTGCCCTACACCCGCGGCGAGGAAGTCAGCCGCCCGCTGGACGACGTGATCGCCGAAGTGGCGCACCTGGCCAACCAGGGCGTACGCGAGGTCAACCTGCTGGGCCAGAACGTCAACGCCTACCAGGGCGAAACCCACGACGGCGACACCGTCGACCTGGCCGAGCTGATCACCATGATTGCCACCATCGACGGCATCGACCGGATCCGCTTCACCACGTCGCACCCGGTGGAATTCTCCGACGCCCTGATCGACGTCTACGAGCAGGTGCCGGAGCTGGTCAGCCACCTGCACCTGCCGGTCCAGAGCGGCTCCGACCGCATCCTGGCGGCGATGAAGCGCGGCCACACAGCGCTGGAGTACAAATCCAAGCTGCGTCGTCTGCGCAAGATCCGTCCGGACATCAGCTTCTCGTCGGACTTCATCATCGGCTTTCCAGGCGAAACCGAACGGGATTTCGAGGCCACCATGAAGCTGATCAACGACATCGGCTTCGACGTCTCCTTCAGCTTCGTCTACAGCCCGCGTCCGGGCACCCCGGCGTCGGACCTGCCGGACGAGACGCCGATGGACGTCAAGAAACAGCGCCTGAGCATCCTGCAGCAGCGTATCAACCAGCAGGCTCACGAGATCAGCCGCCGGATGGTGGGTTCCACCCAGCGCATCCTGGTCACAGGGCTGTCCAAGAAAGACCCGGGCGAATACGCCGGGCGCACCGAGAACAATCGCATCGTCAATTTCCGCACCGACAATCCCGATGTGGTGGGGAACTTCATTGACGTTGAAATCGTCGAAGCACTCCCCAATTCATTGAGGGGTATGCCGATCGACGACCGGCTCCACTGATCGTTTGATTGTTCCGCGTTCCGGTCCCGGGGCGCGGTCATCCACTGATTTTCCGTGAGGACTGCTTGAACAGCCACGAAGCCAAACAGTTTGACCTGACGCCCGCCGATCCCCGCCGGCTGGCCGCCCTGTGCGGCCAGTTTGACGAACACCTCAAGCACATCGAGAAACGCATGAGCGTGCGGATCGGCTACCGCGGCCACCATTTCCGTGTGGACGGCGAAGCCGAACACGCCAATGCCGCCGCCGAAGTCCTGCGCCATCTGTACCGGGAAACCCAGGCCCTGGACGACATCTCGCCGGACATGGTGCATCTCTACATCCGCGAATCCGGTTTTGAGCGCCTGCCCGACGACCAGCCCTTTGACGGCAGCCAGATCATCATCAAGACGCCCAAGCTGCAGGCCAGGCCGCGCGGCACGAACCAGCAGAAGTACGTGCACAACATCCGCACCCACGACGTCAACTTCGGCATCGGCCCGGCCGGTACCGGGAAGACCTGGCTGGCGGTGGCCTGCGCGGTGGAGGCACTGAAGGATGAACAGGTCAAACGCATCCTGCTGGTCCGCCCGGCTGTCGAGGCCGGCGAAAAGCTGGGTTTCCTGCCCGGCGACCTGGCGCAAAAGGTGGACCCTTACCTGCGCCCGCTGTACGACGCACTCTACGAGATGCTCGGCTTCGAACAGGTCACCAAACTGATCGAGAAGAGCGTGATCGAGATCGCGCCGCTGGCTTTCATGCGCGGGCGAACCCTGAATAATGCCTTCATCATTCTCGACGAAAGCCAGAACACCACCCGCGAGCAGATGAAGATGTTCCTGACCCGGATCGGCTTCGGTTCCACCGCCGTGATCACCGGCGATACCACACAGGTCGACCTGCCCCGCGGGCAGCATTCCGGTCTGGTGCACGCCGCCAATGTGCTGCGTGAGGTGGCCGGTATCGGCTTTACCCGTTTCGACGCCCGGGACGTGGTGCGCCATCCGCTGGTACAGCGCATCGTCGAGGCCTATGACGATCACGACGAAGACATCTCGAGCGGGGCCAACCAGCCGTGACCGACCTGGCGGTGGATATCCAGCACGCCTCGGCTGCTGCCGGGCTGCCGGACGACGACAACCTGGCGACCTGGGCCGCAAAGGGCTGGCAGGGTGACGAGCACTCCGAAGTCACCCTGAGGATCGTCGACGAGGACGAGAGCGCGGCCCTGAACGGCCAGTACCGGCAGAAAGACCGCCCCACCAACGTCCTGTCCTTTCCCTTCGAACAACCGGAAGGCATAACGCTCCCACTGGCCGGGGATCTGGTGATCTGCGCGCCGGTGGTCGCCCGGGAAGCGCACGAGCAGGGCAAAACCCTGTCGGCCCACTGGGCACACATGGTGATTCATGGCATGCTCCACCTTCAGGGGTATGATCATATCGATGACCGGGATGCTGAAATCATGGAAACCCTTGAAATCCGCCTACTTGCGGAGCTGGGCTTCAGCAACCCCTATCTTGCAGAGGACACGGACCAAGACTCATGAGCGACGATCACTCGAGTCGCAGTCAGGGCGGCAAGTCCTGGCTGGAACGCATTTCCCAGGCTTTCTCCAACGAGCCGGAATCAGTCAACGACATCCTGGAACTCCTGCGCAGCGCTGAATCCGAGAACATCATCGACGCCGATGCCATGAGCATCATCGAGGGCGCCATGCAGGTCACCGACATGCGCGTCGACGAAATCATGATTCCGCGCTCGCAAATGGTCACCGTCAAGGCGAGTTCCGAACCGAAAACCTTCCTCAACGACATCATGGAGTCGGCCCACAGCCGCTTTCCCGTGATCGGCGACAACCAGGACGACGTCATTGGCGTTCTGCTGGCCAAGGACCTGCTTCCCCTGGCGCTCAACAACGAGCTCAACTGGAACAAGATCAAGGAAATCCTGCGCCCGCCCACGTTCGTTCCGGAGAGCAAGCGGCTCAACCAGCTGCTCAAGGAATTCAAGGAAACCCGCAACCACATGGCCATCGTGGTGGACGAGTACGGCGGTACCGCCGGCCTGATCACCATTGAGGACGTTCTGGAGCAGATCGTCGGCGAGATCGAGGACGAACACGACTTCGATGAGGAAACCCACATCAAGGGACGCGCCGACGGCAGCTACGCGGTCAAGGCGATGACGCCGGTCGAGGATTTCAACGAATTCTTCGACTGCGAGCTGGACGAAGAGGAATTCGACACCATCGGAGGGGTCGTGCTGAAGGAGTTCGGGCATCTGCCGCGTCGCGGCGAGGAAGTCGAGTTTGGCGGTTTCCTGGTTACCATCCTGAATGCGGACAATCGTGTTATTCGACTGATTCAGGTCCGCCGCCGTGAGTCCTGACAGCAAACAGACCCGACTCCTGCGCGGTTCCGCCCTGGTCCTGGCCGGGGTTCTGCAAACCCTGACCTTCTCCCCGTTCGGCTTCACCTGGCTGGGTCCGGTATCGGTCCTGCTGCTGCTCGCGATCGTCATGCCCCGCCCGTCGGCCCGGCTGTTTTTCTACGGCTGGTTGTTCGGGCTGGGCCTGTTCGGCAGCGGCGCGTCCTGGGTGTACATCTCTATCAGCGAGTACGGCAACACTTCGGCGCCGCTGGCCGCGGTCATGACCGCGATCTTTGCCGCCGGACTGGCGCTGTTTCCGGCCCTCACCCTCTGGGGCTGGGGCAAACTCGCCGGCGAGCGGGCTCTGCATCGCCTGATCCTGTTCCCCGGTGTCTGGATCATCGGTGACTGGGTGCGTTCCTGGCTGCTTACCGGCTTCCCCTGGCTCTACCTGGGCACCGCGCAGGTGGATGGACCGCTGGCCGGGTTTGCGCCGATCACCGGCGTTCACGGCGTTACCCTGTTGCTGGTCGCGTCCGCCACTGCACTCTACGGCGGCGTCATGCTGTTCCGCCGCCAGAGCCGGGCAGGCGCCGCGGCCCTCACGCTTCTGGCGGTACTGCCCTGGTTCGCCGGCCCGCTGCTCCAATCCGTCCACTGGACTAAGCGGGACGCCGAGCCCATGAGCATCACGGCCGTCCAGGGCAATGTGCCGCAATTGATCAAGTGGGACCCGGAGTTCCTGAAACAGCAAATCGAAACCTACCTGGGCCTGACCGCCGGGGACTGGAACCAGGACCTGATTCTGTGGCCGGAAACCGCCATCCCCGTCACCCAGGACCAGGCCGGACCGCTGATCGAAAACATCGCCGGCAAGCTCGGCCCGGACAGCACGCTGATCACCGGCATTCCCTGGTACGGTTTCAGCGATGCGCTGGAGGATTACACCTTCCGCAACAGCATCATGGCGATCGGTAACGGCACGGGCATGTACTACAAGCAGAAGCTGGTGCCCTTCGGCGAGTACGTGCCTCTGCAGCAGTATCTGCGCGGACTGATTGGCTTTTTCAATCTGCCCATGTCCAGCTTTTCGCCGGGGCCGTCCGATCAGGCCCCGCTGACCGCTGGCAGCCACAAGGTGATGCCGTTCATCTGCTACGAGATCGCCTACCCGGATTTCGTGGCCCGCAACGCCTGGAACACCGATCTGTTGATCACCATCAGCAACGACGGCTGGTTCGGGCACTCCATCGGGCCGCTGCAGCACCTGCAGATCGCCCGCATGCGGGCTCTGGAAACCGGCCGTTTCCTGCTGCGCGGCACCAACAACGGCGTGACCGCGATTATCGACGACCAGGGCCAGATTACGGAGCGAATTCCCCAGTTCGAAAAGACCGTCATGCGGGGCGAAGTCTATACCGTGACCGGCAAGACACCCTACATGGCAGCCGGCTCCTGGCCGGCGCTGACCCTGGCGCTGATCCTGATCGTGTTTGCCCGGCCGCGGCGACTGGCCCAGCCAAGTCGACAGACCCACGCCGGGTAGATCGGTTCGGGATGCGGGACGGCGGGCCTATTCCGGCCCCGCCGCCTCACCGCTGACTTCCGGCTCGTGCGGCCAGCGGGCGGTGACTCGCTCGAAGTAATGGGAGTTGCAGGCGTCACAGGGCTGGATGTGGCTGGTTTCCACCAGGCACACCATGTGCCCGCAGGCCACGCAGCGCAGCACGCCGGCCGTCGCGATTTCACCCGAGATGTACTGGCCGGGATCGTGGTGCAGCTTGTGGTCCAGTTCCAGGGTGTCCAGGCGCGTCCTGTCCGCCACCGAAAACAACAAGTCGAGCAACTGGCGCTCGATAAGCGCCAGATCCAGCCGCAGCCACTCGCCGACGCCCTCCCCGGTCTCTTCCACGAAATGCATCAGGTGCCCAACGTCCCGCTTGACGTAGGCGGCCAGCAGGTCGACCTCTTCGCGGGTCATCTCCTCCAGTTCGTTTTCGAACTCGACCGCCTCGTCCACGCTTTCACGCAGGGTGTCCCAGCTCTTGCGCTCGACCTGATTGAGCCGCGCAACAACCCGTTCCAGCATCCGGTTGTAGACTTTCAGCGCCTGGCCGGTGAATTCCGGCTTCTGTTTCTCGTTCATGGACGACCTCCTCGCGTGGACCGCCTGACATCAACATACTGCCTGATTGCAGTTTGGCACAGTCTGGCCCCGCGTGCCGATGGCCCCGCTCACCACCGCGTCGCGGGACAGGCTACCTGTAAAGCCCCGTGTGCGTTAAAATGCGCCATCTCCCGGTGATGCCAATCCACAGGCGTCACGAACGTGAATTGAGGGTGTGCCGGTTCGATGCCGGACCGCCACGCCAATCGACAACAGGGTAACCTCAGTAATGGCAGGAATGGACGAGCAATATCGCCCGCAGGACATCGAGAAAAAGGCCCAACAGTTCTGGGAAACCAACGACACCTTTTCGGTGAAGGAAGAGCCCGGAAAACCCAAGTACTACTGCCTGTCCATGTTCCCCTACCCCAGCGGCAAGCTGCACATGGGGCACGTTCGCAACTACACCATCGGCGACGTGATCAGCCGCTACCAGCGCATGCAGGGCAAGAACGTCATGCAGCCCATGGGCTGGGACGCGTTCGGCCTGCCCGCCGAGAATGCCGCGGTCAAGAACAGGACCGCTCCCGCCAAGTGGACCTACGCCAACATCGAATACATGAAAGACCAGTTGCGTCAGCTGGGCTTTGGCTACGACTGGAAGCGTGAACTGGCCACCTGCTCACCGGACTATTACAAGTGGGAGCAATGGTTCTTCACCAAGCTCTACGAAAAGGGCCTGGTCTACAAAAAAATGGCCACCGTTAACTGGGACCCCGTGGACCAGACCGTGCTCGCCAACGAGCAGGTGGTGGACGGCCGCGGCTGGCGCTCCGGCGCCGTCGTCGAGCAGAAGAAGATTCCCCAGTGGTTCATCAAGATTACCGATTACGCCGAGGAACTGCTCAGCGACCTGGACCAGATGGACGAGTGGCCGGAGCAGGTGCGCACCATGCAGCGCAACTGGATCGGCAAGTCCACCGGGGTCGAGCTGACCTTCCCGCTGCACGAGCGTGAGGGCGGTCTGCGCGTCTACACCACCCGCCCGGACACCCTGATGGGCGCCACCTACATGGCGGTGGCCGCCGAGCACCCGCTGGCCCTGGCCGCCGCCGAGCGCAACCGCGAAGTCGCCGAATTCGTGGAGAGCTGCCGCACCAGCAAGGTCGCCGAAGCGGAAATGGCGACCATGGAGAAGCGCGGCATCGACACCGGCTTCAAGGCGACCAACCCGCTGACCCAGGAACAGATCCCGGTCTACGTTGCCAACTTCGTGCTCATGGAATACGGCACCGGCGCCCTGATGGCGGTGCCCGGCCACGACGAGCGCGACCACGAATTCGCCGTCAAATACCGCCTGCCGATCCGCCAGGTCATCTCCGCCAAAGACCGGGATATCGATATTCAGGAAGCCGCCTTCACGGACAAGGGTTTTCTGGTCAACTCCGGCAAGTACAACGGTCTGACCAGCGAGGAAGCCTTCGAGGAAATCGCCGACTACCTCGAACAGTCCGGCATCGGTGAGCGTCAGGTCAACTATCGTCTGCGCGACTGGGGCGTTTCCCGTCAGCGGTACTGGGGCGCGCCGATTCCCATGATGACCCTGGAAGACGGCACCGAGATGCCGGTACCCGAGGACCAACTGCCCGTACGGCTGCCCGAAGACGTGGAAATGGACGGCGTAAAATCGCCCATCAAGGCAGACCCGGAATGGGCCAAAACGGTCTACAACGGCCAGCCGGCCACGCTGGAAACCGACACCTTCGACACCTTCATGGAGTCCTCCTGGTACTACGCCCGCTTCGCCTGCCCCAACTACGAGGAGGGCATGCTGAATCCGGACGCCGCCAACTACTGGCTGCCCGTGGACCAGTACATCGGCGGCATCGAGCACGCCATCCTGCACCTGCTCTACGCCCGTTTCTTCCATAAGCTGTTGCGTGACGTGGGCCTGGTGAACAGCGATGAGCCGTTCAAGCGCCTGCTGTGCCAGGGCATGGTACTGGCTGAGACCTACTTCCGCGACGACGCCAACGGCGGCAAGGAGTGGATCTCTCCGGCCGATGTCGAAATCGAACGGGACGATAAAGGCCAGGTGGTCACCGCCCGCCTCAAGAGCGACGGCGAGTCGGTGGAATCCGGCGGCATGTCCAAGATGTCCAAGTCCAAGAACAATGGCATCGACCCACAGGCCATCATCGACGAGTTCGGCGCGGACACCGTGCGCCTGTTCATGATGTTCGCCGCACCGCCGGAACAGTCCCTGGAGTGGTCCGACAGCGGCGTGGAAGGCGCCCATCGCTTCATCAAGCGCCTCTGGCGGATGGTCAGCGAGCACGTAGCCAGCGGCAATGCACCGGCCGTGGACGCCGACAACCTGAACGACGCCCAGCGCGACGTGCGACGCAAGACCCACGAAACCATCGCCAAGGTCAGCGATGACGTCAGCCGCCGCCTCACTTTCAATACCGCCATCGCGGCGGTCATGGAAATGCTCAACGAGGTGGGCAAGCTGGACGCGCAGACCGAGGCCGACCGGGCCGTGGTCCAGGAAGCCCTGGAAACCGCCGTCCTGCTGCTGTCTCCGATCGTGCCCCACGTTTGCCACACGCTGTGGGAAAAGCTGGGCCACGAGGAAGCGGTGGTCGATGCCCGCTGGCCGGAAGCCGACAAGTCCGCTATGGTCCGCTCCAGCATCCAGATGGTGCTGCAGGTCAACGGCAAGGTGCGCGCCAAGGTGGACGTGCCCGCTGACATCGCCAAGGACGAGGTCGAAAAGCTGGCGCTGGAAGACGAGAACGTCCTGCGCTTCACCGAAGGCAAGACGGTCCGCAAGGTCATCGTCGTGCCCGGCAAGCTGGTCAACATCGTCGCCAACTGATCGAACCCCTGATTCACCGCCAGGCCGGGAGACGTCATGGCATTGAAACCTCATTACCGGACCGCCGCCAGGGCCGCCCTGCTGTTGTCGCTGAGCGTACTGCTCGGCGGCTGCGGCTTTCAGCTGCGCGGGGCACCGCCCGTGTCCAGCGCGCTCCAGCCGTTGAGCGTCGCCTGCGACAACAGCGTACCGTTCGAGCTCTGCGAAGCGGTGAAAACGCAGCTGGACCAGGGTGATATCCAGACGGCGGAACCGGAGAACGCCGCCTACCAGTTGCAGTTGGGGCGCTTCTCCGAGACCCGTCGGGCCAGCGCCATCCAATTGGATGCCTCTGCGGCGGAGTACGATCTGCGCCAAAGCCTGCGTGTCAACGTGGTCAGTGACGATGCGGTGCCCGTGGTCGCCAATGCGGAAGTGCGCACCAGCGAGTTCTACAGCTACGACGACACCAACGTCCTGGCCAAGCGTCGTGAGGAAGACGAGATCCGCAACACGCTCTACCAGCGCCTCGCGCAACAGGTCCTGTTCCGCATGGCGCCGTTGACGCCGGAGCGTCTGGAAGCCATCCGCGCCGAGTACCGGGAAGCCCAGTCCGAGGCCGAAAAAGCGGCTCCGGAGACACCATGAAGACGACGCCGGCACAGCTGGACCAGGTGCTGTCCCGCGGGCTGGCACCGGTCTACCTGGTGTCCGGCGACGAGCCGCTGCTGGTCCAGGAATCCTGCGACAGCATTCGGGCCAAGGCGCGGGAAGCCGGTTTCAACGACCGGCAGATTTTCCACGCCGATCGCAACCTGGACTGGAACCAGGTGGGCGAGGAGCTGAACGCGCTGTCCCTGTTCGCCGAAAAGCGGCGCATCGAAATCCACCTGCCCACCGGCAAGCTGGGCGACGGCCGCAAGGTGCTGGAACAGACCCTGGCCTCGCCGCCGGATGACATCATCCTGATCCTGATCAGCGCACGCCTGGACGCTGCCGAAACCCGGCGTAAGTGGTACAAGCAGCTACAGGACAAGGGCGTTCACGTGCCCATCTGGGGCATCGATCCCGACAAGTTCCCGGGCTGGCTGCAGCAGCGCGCCAAGACGCGCGGCCTCAAGCTGACGCAGGGCGCCCTGGAAGAGCTGGGTGAGCGTCTGGAAGGTAACCTGCTGGCCGCCAGCCAGGAACTCGATCGCCTGGCTCTGCTGGCGCCGGACAAGACCGTTGACGAGGAGATCGTCAACCAGGTGGTGCTCGACAGCGCACGCTTCAACGTGTTCGAACTGGTCGGCGACATCCTGATGGGCAAGGCGGAGCAGGCTCAGCGCATTATCGGCATCCTGCAGCAGGAAGAGGACAGCCCACTGGGCCTGCTGGCCATCCTCAGCCGCGACCTGCGCATGACCGGCCGCCTGCAGCAGGCGCTGCAGCGAGGCGATACCGCCAAGGACTTCTTCCGCTCCAACAACATTCGCCAGCCCCAGCGCATACGACAACTGGAACAGGCGGCACGCCGCTTGCGACCGCCGCAGATCCGCGCTGCCCTGGTACGCTGCAGCGACATCGACCGCAGCGCCAAGGGCTACGGCGACCTGCCACCCTGGCACCACCTGCGCACCCTCACCAACGAGCTGGCAGCCCGGCGCTGAGCCGGGCACCTGTCTCCGCCCGCGACAATCTCCGGTTGACAGCTTCCCGAATTCGGGCGCATCGTTCTTCTAAGCGAGATCACCTCGACAGGAGACCCATCGCCATGAGCTGGAAAGACGACCTCCACAAACTCTCGGAATCCGTCAAGCAGCAGCGCGACGAACTGAAGCTTCAGCTCCACCTGGCACGCCAGGATGTCCGCGACGAGTGGGACGACATGGAGCAATACTGGGAGCGCTTCCGTCAGAAAATGGACGACATCCTGCACGATGCATCCGATGCCGGCGAGGAAGCCTACCGGACCGCCCATGACGTGGGCGAAGATCTGAAGCAGGGCTATCAGCGCATCCGCGACCGGCTGAAGAGCTAGTCCGGAGCAAGACGGGTCTTCCCGGCTCTCGCCTGCCAGCGAATCGACAGCCACAAAAAAGCCGCCTGTTTCCAGGCGGCTCGTTCATCCCGCGGACAAGAGAGAACTCATCAGAACTCGTCGGCCGTGAGATCCATCATCGCCTCGCTGCCACTGCGGATACCCTCTGCCAGGGAAACCGTCCTGGGCAGCAACCGCTCGAAGTAGAAGCGTGCCGTCTTGAGCTTGCCGGTGTAGAAGCCGGAGGTGTCGCCTTCGGCCTTCGGCGCCGCCGCCTTGACGATACGCACCCACATGTAGGCCAGCGCGGTCAGCCCGAACAGATCCAGGTACTCGACCGATGCCGCCCCGACTTCGTTGGGATCATCGACGGCAGCCTCGATCACGGCTTCGGTCACGTCAGCCAGGCGCTCCAGCGAGGCCGCCAGCGGCTCCAGGTAAGGCGCCAGCGCGGCATCGCCCTGATTGGCCTCGATAAACGCGGCCACGTCCTCGGCAAACAGCTCGAAGAAGCGGCCCTCGTTGGCGACGATCTTACGCCCCATCAGGTCCAGGGCCTGGATGCCGTTCGCCCCTTCGTAGATCTGGGTGATACGCACGTCGCGGACCAGTTGCTCCTGCCCCCATTCGCGGATGTAGCCGTGGCCACCGAATACCTGCTGGCCGGTCACACAGGCATCCAGGCCCCGGTCGGTCAGGAAAGCCTTGGCCACCGGCGTCAGCAGCGCCACCATGGCGTCGGCTTTCGCCCGGTCGGCGTCGTCGTCGCTGTACTTGGCCATGTCCAGCCACTGCGCCACGTAGGTGGAGAAGGCACGACCGCCCTCGACGAAGCCTTTCATGGTCAGCAGCATCCGGCGCACGTCCGGATGAACGATGATCGGATCGGCCGCCTTCTCGGGGGCCTGCTTGCCGGTCGGTGCACGACTCTGCAGGCGCTCCAGGGCGTATTCCCGGGCGCTCTGCAGGGATGCTTCCATGGCGCCCAGACCCTGGATGCCCACGCCCAGGCGCTCATAGTTCATCATGGTGAACATGGCCGCCAGGCCCTTGTTGGGCTCACCCACGAGCCAGCCCCTGGCGCCGTCGAAGTTCATCACGCAGGTGGCGGAGGCCTTGATGCCCATTTTCTTCTCGAGGGAACCGCACGCCAGAGAGTTGCGGTCACCCAGCGACCCGTCCTCGTTGACCAGGAACTTGGGTACCAGGAACAGGGAAATGCCTTTCGGGCCTTTGGGGGCGTCCGGCAGCTTGGCCAGCACGAGGTGGACGATGTTCTCCGCCATGTCGTGCTCGCCCCAAGTGATGAAGATCTTGGTGCCGGTGACGTTGTAGGAACCGTCGTCGTTGGGCTCCGCCTTGGTGCGGATGATGCCCAGATCGGTGCCGGCGTGGGGTTCGGTCAGGTCCATGGCGCCGGACCAGACACCGGAGTACATGTTCGGCAGGTATTTTTCTTTCAACTCCTGGCTGCCGTGGGCGTCCAGCGCCAGGCAGGCCCCGGCGGTCAGCATCGGGGCGAGGCCGAACGCCATGTTGGCACCCTGGGTCATTTCCTCGTACTGGGCGACCAGGGTCTTGGGCATTCCCATGCCGCCGAACTCCGGGTTGCCGCCCAGGCCGATCCAGCCCCCTTCGAGCAGCGTCTGGTAGGCTTCACGGAACCCTTCCGGCGTAGTGACCTCGCCGTCCTGCCACTGACACCCCTGCTCGTCGGCTTCCCGGTTAAGCGGCGCCAGGACACCGCCGGCAATCTTGCCGGCCTCTTCCAGGATGGCGTCGGCGGTGTCGGCATCCACGTTCTCCGCCAGGCGGGGCATCGACGCCCACAGGGACGGCGCGTCGAACACTTCATTCAAGACAAAACGGATATCGCGCAACGGCGCCTGATAATCTGCCATCGATGAATTCCTCTCTGTGCGAGCGTATTCTGATCTTATGTTGTCGGGGCCGGGCCTGTTAACCCCGACCCCTCGTTGTTCTTCGTTGGAGTCACGTCCACTGGACCACCTGGACGCAGAAAGCCCGCCTCCCCGGGAGAGCGGGCTTTCCATGCCTCAGTCGCCGGCGTCCTTTAGAACGCGAAGTTGTCTTCCGGCATATCCATCAGGCTGTCAGCGCCGGCCAGCATGGCTTCGGCGTGGCCTTTGGTGCGCGGCAGCAGGCGCTTGAAGTAGAAGCGTGCGGTCTGCACCTTGGCGGTGTAGAAGGCTTCCTCGCTGGTGCCCTCCGCCATTGCGTCCAGAGCCACCTTGGCCATGCGCGCCCACAGGTAAGCGAAGACCGCGTAACCGGAGTACATCAGGTAGTCGACCGAGGCCGCTCCGACTTCGTCACGGTTCTTCATGGCGGTCATACCGACCTTCATGGTCAGGTCGCCCCACTCCTTGTTGAGCGCCTGCAGCGGTTCGACGAACTCCTTGAGCTGTTCGTTGTCGGCGTTTTCCTTGCAGAAGACGTGAACCTGCTTGGTGAAGCCTTTCAGCGACTCGCCCTGAGACATCAGCACTTTACGACCCAACAGGTCAAGCGCCTGGATGCCGGTGGTGCCCTCGTAGATCATACCGATCCGCGCGTCGCGGACGTTCTGTTCCATGCCCCACTCGGAGATGAAACCGTGACCGCCGAAGACCTGCATACCCAGGTTAGCGGACTCATAGCCAATCTCGGTCAGGAAGGCCTTGGCGATCGGCGTCAGGAAGCCCAGCATGGCGTCGGCGGCCTTACGCTCTTCCTCGGTCTTGCCCTGGTGCACGATGTCAGCCTGCTGCGCCGCCAGGTAGATCAGGGCACGGGCCGCTTCCGCGACGGACTTCTGGGTCAGCAGCATGCGACGCACGTCCGGGTGGACGATGATCGGATCCGCCGGGCCGTCCGGGTTCTTGGCACCGTTCAGCGAACGCATCGCCAGACGCTCTTTGGCGTAGGCCAGCGAGCCCTGGAAGCCCAGCTCGGCAGCACCCAGCCCCTGGATGGCGGTACCGATGCGGGCGGTGTTCATGAAGGTGAACATGCAGTTCAGGCCCTTGTTTTCCGGACCAATCAACCAACCCTGGGCGCCGTCGAAGTTCATCACGCAGGTGGCGTTGCCGTGGATGCCCATCTTGTGCTCCAGGGAGCCACAGGACACCGCGTTGCGCTCGCCCACGGAGCCGTCTTCGCTGGGCAGGAACTTGGGCACGATGAACAGGGAGATGCCCTTGGTGCCTTCCGGCGCGCCCGGCAGGCGGGCCAGCACGATGTGGACGATGTTCTCGGCCATGTCGTGTTCGCCGGCCGAGATAAAGATCTTGGTGCCGGTAATGTTGTAGGAACCGTCGGCATTCGGCTCGGCCTTGGAACGAAGGATGCCCAGGTCAGAACCACAGTGCGGCTCGGTCAGGCACATGGTGCCGGTCCATTCACCGCTGGTCAGCTTGGTCAGGTAGACGTCTTTCTGCTCATCGGAGCCATGCTGCTCAATGGTGTTGATGGCGCCGTGGCTCAGGCCCGGGTACATGCCCCAGGACCAGTTGGACGTACCGACCATCTCGCTCATGACGATGCCGATGGAGCTCGGCAGACCCTGGCCGCCGTAGTTGGGATCCGCGGTCATGGAGGGCCAGCCGCCTTCCACATACTGCTGGTAGGCTTCCTTGAAGCCGGTCGGCGTCTTCACGCCGTCTTCGCTCCAGGTACAGCCTTCCTGATCACCCACCTGGTTCAGCGGCGACAGAACCTGCTCACAGAACTTGGAGCCTTCCTGGATAATCGCGTCGACCATATCCGGAGTCGCGTCTTCAGCACCTTCCAGGTTGGCGTAATGTTGTTCGCTGTCCAGAAGCTCGGACATCACAAATTTAATGTCACGCAGGGGCGCTTTGTACTCGGGCATGGGTTCCACCTCGGTTATCAGTCGTGTCCGCCAGCGATGCGACGGATCACCAGCCTGGTTTTACTCGCGGGCAATGACACTGGCATTACCCATCAATTAAACAGTTGTTTGAAACATACGTTTGCAGCAGCGGATGTGTCAAGACTTAGTTACGCAATTTGTGGCGAACCGAATGAGCCGGGCAACGTCATAAAAGAGGCCCTCGGTGGGAGACAACGCGGTTATCCGGGGTTGCAGCGCGAGGTGCGGGAAATCAGGCGGAGGCCAGGAAGGCCGGGGACTGGGGCGATTCGCCGTCGGCGGCTTCGCGAGCGTCGTCCAGACGGGCGACCGAACGGTACGCCGTATCGGCTTCGCGTTGCTGGCGCGCGTTGCCTTCCGACTCCGACGCGCTGTCAGACGAGGCCGCATCCTGCTCGGAATCGGACGATTTGGCCGACAACTCCGCCCGGGCCTGCATCAGGGTTTGCATGGCCTCGGCCGCAACCTGGCGATCCTGTGAGGAGGGTTCAGCCGGTGCCAGGGCCGCCGCGCGCACCGTGCGCATCTTGTCGATGGTGGCCTGGGGGTTGTTGGGGACCGGCGCGGTGTCGATGGGCACTTCACCGCCGACGGCGTAGTTCACGCCGTCAGGGCCTCGAGAATAGGTGAAGCTGGCCGCGCCGGCATGCTGGCCGCCAACGGACTGGTGGGCAGCCTCATGGGCCCTCACTTCGCGATCACGGGCCTTGAGATCTTTCAGTTCGGCGAGTTCGGCTTCATCCAGGCGCTGTCCGTTGCGGGCCTGCGCCTGCTCGCCACGGGGAGCCGCATCCCGCCGGGATGGCGATGAATCGGAAGAAGCTGACGAGTCAGGGTCGCGCGAGGACTCAGGACCGCGTGCTGCGGCGGCGGGCGTCTGGGGCGACGCCGCACCGACCGGGAATGCTGGATTGGCACTGAGTGCAATGGACACCGCAGCAGCTCCTCTGGCAGTGCGGGTCAGGCCATGACGTCGAGGAGGGTCCCTACGGTTTCATCCGCAGTCTTCACGACCTGGGCTGATGCTTCGACACTCCGGGCATACAGCTGCATATCGACGATCGGCTCCGCCAGGCTGTTGCTGGCTTCGGCGTTGGTGCCTTGGGGGCCGTCGGTACCGGCACGGGCAATTTTGCGCGCGGAGGTATCCACGCCCATCATGCCGTCCTGAATGCCCTGTATACCGATTGCAAAACTGTTGTTGATCATCATGGCTACCACGGTTTAGACCATGCCAGCATTCAAGCAAAACACTGGTCAGATTTCAATCAGGTTTTGCAAATGTATACATTTCGCCAGGGCCCGGGCATCGGGCTCTTCCTGCCATGGCAGCTCCCCGAGAAGCGGTGCCGGCATGTGGCTTTTCAGGTAGTCCAGATTCTCGGGCTCCATGGACATGGGCTCCGGTGAGATCCGGTTGGCCACCCAGCCCGCGACCTTGAGTCCGTCGCGGTGAATGGCCTCCACACTCAGCAGCGCGTGGTTAATACACCCCAATTGCAGCGGGACCACCAGAATAACCGGCACACCCAGCTCCTGCGGCACCCGGGCATAGGTTTCACGATCGTTGAGCGGGACACGCCAACCACCCGCCCCTTCGATCAGCATCAGGTCGGCCGGACGCATTTGCAGGCCCCGACAAAGGCCGACCAGGCGTTGCGCGGTCAACTGCCGCCCCGCCTGCTGGGCGGCGATGTGGGGCGCAATGGCGGGCTCCAGGGCGATGGGGTTCACCTGGTCGTACGGCAGGGATTCGGTCATCGCCGCCTGCAGCGCCAGGGCGTCCTCGTTGCGCAGGCCATCCGGCGTGGTCTCGCAGCCCGATGCGATGGGCTTCATCGCGAGCGTCCGGAGTCCGGCCTGTGCGGCTGCGTGCAGCAGGGTCGCCGACACCAGCGTTTTGCCGACGCCGGTGTCCGTGCCGGTCACGAAGAAAGAGTGCTTTGCCATGGTCTGACGGGTTCCTTTCAATCAATCCCGGCCGCGACGAGCCACCAGAAACCCAGCCTCGTAGCTGGCTGGCGCGGTCCCGTCCGATGCCCGGGGGTAGTGTTGGTAGAGTTGCCGGATGCGGGTCGCCCCCGTCATCGACGTGCGGCGTCCCGGCGCCTTGTGGTGCGCCCCCAGGGCCTTGAGTTCACGCAGCAGGTCGGCGGGATGGGCGTAGTCCAGGCGCAGCGTGCGCTGGTGCAGCTCGCCATGGGGGAAGACGGCCGCGAGCTTCGATCGGAGGTCCGTCGCCGACTCGAAATCGTTCACATGGGGCTGCCCCGGATCGACGGTTTCCCAGGCATGGGCCAGCTCCGCCAGGGTGCCGTCGAGCAGTGTCGAACACAGCAGCCAGCCGCCCGGCCGCAACAGCCGGCGACATTCGCGCAACACCGGCTCCGGGTCGGCACACCACTGAATCATGAGGTTGGAGAAAACGACGTCCTGGCTGGCGTCCGGCAGCGGGACGGATTCGGCATCCGCCAGCAGCCAGTCAGCCTCGACGCTGCGGTGGCGCCGGGCGTACTCGAGCATCCCCGGCGACAGATCAATACCGGTCAGCCGCTGCGGGTGCAGATGCGCCTGTAGGACGGGCAGGAAATACCCGGTACCGCATCCCAGGTCCAGCACCCGGCCACACCCGACGGCGTCGGGCGGCAGCCGATCGATCAGTGCCTGCCCCATCGCCCTCTGCAACCGGGCCGCCTGGTCATAGCTCGCGGCCGCGTCACCAAAATCCCGGGCGATGACGCTCTTCCGGCCGCGCAGTGCAGACCCGGAGGGGCTAACCATCGGATCACTGACGGGCATGTTCATGATCGAACTCCTCGATTTCCTGGACCACCTGCGACAACGCCGGCCCGGTCGGCCAATGCGCCATACTGCGGATCACCTGCCCTCCGTTGCCGCCGAAGGCCGACGCACAGGCCGGCGGCACCAGAGCGTCCCGCTCACCGAACAGATGCCGGGTAGACACCGCCGGGTTCGCCCAGTCGTCACGCTGGTCGGTGTCCGCCAGCCATTCCAGGGTCTGCCCCAGCGTGACGTCGTCGGTCTGGGGCCCCGCGTCGAGCCAGGGTCGAAGCGACTGACGAGCGGCTTTGTCGTCCGCCAGACCATGGACCATCAACCCCAGGAAGCGACGCCACTGCCTGGACGCGTTCTGCGCCAGGCCCTGCCGAAAACGATCGAAGGTATCCGGCGGCATGGCGGTCGGCCAATCGTCACGGGCCACGAAACAGGGGGTCGAAGCCACGGTGATCACACCGCGAATACGATCGGGGGCCCGCCGGGCCATCGCCATGGCGACCAGGCCGCCCAGGGACCAGCCCACCAGTAACGGACGATCATCACGACCCTCCATTAAACGATCGGCCAGTTCATCCACGTTCGCGGATGGGCCCACGGATGAGGTATCCAGGCTGACGGACGTGACATCGTAGGTGCTGCCATCCACCCAGGGCTCGATCATGGACACGGGGGCGCCCCAGCCGCTGATCAACATCAGCGGACGTGTTCCGGACCTCATGCGGCCGAACCGGACAGCAGTTGACGGCAGTCGGACAAGGCCCCCAACAGGCGATCCAGATGAGCCTCGGTATGGGCGGCGCTGAAGGTGACGCGCAGGCGGCATTCACCTTCCGGCACCGTCGGCGGACGGATGGCCGTGACCCAGATGCCCCGCGCTTCCAGTTCACGGCTCAGCGCCATGGCGGACCAGGCGTCACCCAGCAGGATGGGTTGGATGGGGGTTTCGGACGGCATCAGGGTGTAGCCCATGGCGCGGGCTTCCCGGCGAAAACGGGCCACCAGGCGGCCCAGATGAGCACGTCGGTCGTCGCCCTGCTCCACCAGACGCAGGCTGGTGGAGGTGGCACGGGCGACGGCCGGCGGCATGGCCGTCGTGTAGATGTAGGTGCGGGCTTTCTGGACCAGGTAGTCGACCATCAGCGCGGACGATGCCACAAACGCGCCACTGGTTCCGACGCCCTTGCCAAGCGTGCCGATAACGACCGGCACATCCTCAGGGCTCAACCCGAAATGCGCCACGCTGCCGCGCCCCTGAGGCCCCAGGCAGCCGAAACCGTGGGCGTCGTCCACCACCAGCAGGGCGTCGTGCTCGCGGCACAGCGCGACTAGCTCCGGCAGGGGCGCCACGTCGCCGTCCATACTGAACACCCCGTCGGTCACCACCAGCTTGTGGCCGTCGGTCTCCACCAGCATGGCCGCCAGCGCCGACACGTCGGAATGCGGGTAACGCCGGACCCGGGCGCGGCTCAGAATACAGCCGTCGATCAGCGACGCGTGGTTCAGACGGTCGGAAAAGATCGTATCACCACGGCCGGCCAGGGCGCTGATCACACCCATATTGGCCATGTAGCCGGTGGAGAAGAACATCGCCTCTTCGTAGCCGGCAAAGCGCGCCAACGCCGTTTCCAGCTCATGGTGGGCACGGTGGTGGCCACAGATCAGGTGCGAGGCGCCACCGCCCAGCCCGGTGTCGCCCAGGGCGTTACGGGCGGCTGCAACCGCCTCTGGATGGTTGGCCAGCCCCAGATAGTCGTTGCTGCAGAACGACAGCATGCCCTGCCCGTCAACCACCATGTCCGGCTGTTGTGGCGTGTCCACCACTCGACGGGTGCGATAGAGGCCATCCTGGCGGCGTTGTTCCAGTTCAGCGCGAAAGTCCCGCACGACGACCTCAGGCAGACTGGCGTTCGGCGGCATCGTAGAACAGATGCCGGTTGCGTTCCTTTTCCATCTCGTCGATCAGGCCCGCTTCGCGTTCCTCGTCGGTGTGGGCCTCGCTGCGCTGTTCGGGACGGATGCCCAGGCGCTTGAACAGCAGGCGATCGTGATCCGCTTCCGGATTGTTGGTGGTCAGCAGTTTTTCGCCGTAGAAAATGGAATTCGCGCCAGCCAGGAAGCACAGGGCCTGCATCTGGTCGTTCATGTTCTCGCGACCGGCGGACAGGCGCACGTGGGACTTGGGCATCACGATCCGCGCCACCGCGATGGTGCGCACGAACTCGAACGGATCCAGATCCTCCACGTCTTCCAGCGGCGTACCGGCAACCTTGACCAGCATGTTGATGGGCACGCTCTCCGGATGCTGCGGCAGGTTGGCCAGCTGCAGGATCAGCCCGGCACGGTCGTCTTCGTCCTCGCCCATGCCCATGATGCCGCCGCAACAGACCTTCATGCCGGCTTTGCGCACGTTGTCCAGGGTCACCAGTCGGTCCTGATAGGTCCGGGTGGTGATGATGTGGTTGTAGTACTTCTCGGAGGTATCGAGGTTGTGGTTGTAGTAGTCCAGCCCCGCGTCGGCCAGCTCACCGGCCTCGGACTCGTTGAGCATGCCCAGGGTCATGCAGGTTTCCAGGCCCAAGGACTTGACCTGGCGCACCATGTCCAGCACGTAAGGCATGTCTTTTTTGGACGGACTGCGCCACGCAGCGCCCATGCAGAAACGCGACGCCCCTTTTTCCCGCGCCGCCTTGGCTTCGGCCACCACCTTCTCGATTTCCAGCAGCTTTTCCTTTTCCAGGCCGGTGTTGTAGTGGCCGCTTTGCGGGCAGTACTTGCAGTCTTCCGGACAGGCACCGGTCTTGATCGACAACAGGGTGCTTACCTGGACCTCGTTGGGATCGAAATGCTCCCGGTGCACGCTTTGCGCCTTGAAGACGAGATCGTTGAAAGGCAGGTCGAGCAAGTGGCGGATTTCGGCCAGCGTCCAGTCGTGGCGGATGGCGGATGCGGTCATGTGGGAAAGTCCTGTATGGTTCTTGGTCAGCGGCCGGAACTCGGCTCCGGCGCTTCTTCTGTTCAAGGATTGAGCACATGATAAGGACACTGCGGGAGCTGTCAACCAGACTTGGACGAAAGGTTAACGGCGCATGGACCTCGAAACATCCCTGCCCCACCTGCCTGAGTCCCACTAGCGGGCCCGGTCTGTGTTGCGGCTGCACGGCCGACCTCGATGTGAACACAACCGCCTGCGTGCAGTGCGCACTGCCCATGGATACGGCAACGTGCCAAGCCGGAGCCCAACGTTGCGGGCGCTGCCTGGCCAACCCTCCGGCCTTCGATCGGGTCCGCACGCCCTGGCTGTACGCGTTCCCGGTGAACCGCCTGATCGGCCGTTTCAAGTATCGGGGGGAACGTGTATACGGAAGGCCGCTCGCGGAAATGCTGGCCGAGCAGCTGGCCAATACCGGCACCTGCTATCCAGACTGTCTGCTCCCCGTTCCCATGCATGCCGAGCGGCAACGCCAGCGGGGTTTTAATCAGGCGGAGGAAATTGCCCTCTGGCTTTCGGATCGGCTGACGATTCCGGTTCGCAGGAACAGCCTGACCCGCACCCGGCAAGCCAACCCGCAATCCGCTCTGTCACGGCGGCAGCGCCAACGCAACCTGCGCGGCGCCTTCCGGGTTCAGGGCAGCCTGCCCGCGCATGTCGCCGTGGTGGACGACGTGGTGACCACCGGCGCCACCATCGAGGAGATTGCCCGCATCCTGAAACGCGCCGGCGTGGAGACGGTTGAGGTCTGGGCCCTGGCGCGGACGCCGGTCACCCCGCTGGCGACACGTTAAGACGCTCACCCACGCGGCGAGCCAGGGCCAGGCTGGCAGTCAGCCCCGGCGATTCGATCCCCAGCAGGTGGACCACACCGGATAACCCGTGGGTGCTTTCGTCCTGGATCAGGAAATCGTGAAAACCCGAGTCAGCCGGCCCCAGTTTGGGGCGAATGCCCGCGTAGGCCGGTTGCAACCGTTCCGGTTCAAGGCCCGGCCACCAGCCCTGAATCGAGCGGACGAAAGCCGACGCACGGGCCGGATCCACCCCATAATCCACCGAACCGATCCATTCGACGTCCGGACCAAAACGGGCCTGACCAGCCAGATCCAGCGTCAGGTGCACCCCCAGCCCGCCCGGCTCCGGCACCGGGTAGACCAGCGTATCGAACGGGTGACGCCCGCTGTAGCTGAAATAGACGCCCCGGGCGTAGTACTGGGCCGGGCTCACCGCCTCCGGATACCCGGACCAGCGCGCCAGGAGATCAATCGCGTCCAGCCCGGCGGCGTTCACCACGCGCGGTGCGGACAGTATCGTGGGCGATTCGCCACACACCGCCACCCGATGAGGACCGCAATCGCGATCAGACGTCACCGACTCGACCGGTGCCCGGCACACCAGCATGCCACCGGCCGCTTCAAAATCCGCCAGCAGCGCCAGCATCAACTGATGGCTGTCGACGATACCCGTGGTAGGCGAGAACAGTCCGGCGCTTGCCCGCACGTCCGGCAGGGCGCTGTGAACCTGCCCGCTATCAGCGGTTTCCAGGGGCACATCGCACGCCTGCGCCCGCCGGACGATGGCCTCCAGCGCCGCCTCCTGCTCCGGCGCGGTGGCAATGATCCACTTGCCGGTACGGCGATGCGGGATCCGGCGGGACGCGCAATAGTCGTACAACGCCTGCTTACCGGCGATGCAGGTAGCGGCCTTGAGCGATTGCGGCGGATAGTACAGACCGGCGTGAATCACCTCGCTGTTGCGCGAGGACGTGCCTTCCCCCCAGTGCGGACCGGCTTCGAGCAGCACCACCTCCTGCCCCGCCTGTGCCAACTCCCGTGCGCAGGCCAGGCCGATCACCCCGGCACCGATCACGACGGCATCAACCGAAAAGACGTCTTCTGTCATTGTTCCACCCGGCACCTCTGTGACCATTCCATACAACGGCTACCCGATTGTCGGCGCAACCCCTGGAGAGTGCTACCATGCTCGGTCTTCCTACAAGGACATAATACAAGGAGGATCCGTGCAACCTTCATCCCGCCAGTTGGCCATCGCCGGCCTGGTTATGACGACGTTCTTCTGGGCCGGTAACGCGCTGGTCGCCCGGGGAACGTCCGAAAGCATTCCGCCGTTCGCCCTGTCGTTCTGGCGCTGGATGATTCCCACCGTCTATCTGCTGCCGTTCACGATACAGGCTGTGCTCCGCTACCGGCAGGAACTGCTTGCCAACTGGCCCAAGGTAATCGCCCTCGCCTTTTTCAGCGTCGGCGCCTACAACACCATCCTGTACCTGGCGGCACAAAGCACCGGGGCCATCAACATCGCGCTGGTCAGCTCTACCATGCCCCTGATGATCGTGCTGTTCTCGGCACTGATCCTGCGCACCCTGCCCCACCGGATGCAACTGACGGGGTTGATCCTCGCTTTCTGCGGCGTGCTAACGATCCTCACACGCGCCAACCTGGATACCCTGCTGGGCCTGGACTTCAACCCCGGCGACCTGCTGATGATCCTGTCGATCAGCAGCTGGGCACTCTACTCGGTGCTGCTCAAGCGCTGGCCGCTATCGGTCCCGCTATTTCCACTGCTCTGCGTGCTGATCACCCTGGGTACACCGATGATCCTGCCGTTCTACCTGTGGGAAGTCCATGACAAGGGCGGCTTTGCCCTGAGCACCGGCAACCTGTTGGCGCTGCTCTACGTCGGCACGCTGCCCTCGGTTGCGGCGTATTTCATGTGGAATAACGGGGTTCGCACGCTGGGTCCGGGGGTTGCCGGGCTTTTCGCCTACCTGATCCCGGTTTTCGCGGCGCTGATTGCCGTGCCGGCCCTGGGCGAGAGCATCGAGTCCTATCATCTGGCCGGTGGCGTCCTGGTGCTGGCGGGGCTGGTGGCGGCGTCCCGGCGGTCGCGCACGGAAGCGGTGGCGGATCGGCTGACGCGATAAGTCGCATTCGCAGGTTTCCGCAAAGCGGTTATACTGGGGCCAGAATCGGCGTTGACCTCGCCTCCGAAGGCGTACCTTGCAGGGAGTTGCAGTACCTATGTCGGACAGCAAACAGTTCCTGATCGTGATGCTGGTGGCGGCGATATTCGTCGGTTGGCTGGGCTGGCGCGGCATGGAGGTCATTTCACTGAACAACCACCTGCAGGCGGATCCCAAGCTCAACAGCTACCCCTACCTATTCCGCGTGCTGCGGGTGGATGGCGATACCGCCATCATGAGCTCGCCGCGTTCCTTCGAGGTCAGCACCCAGGAAGCCTTACGTACCCTGTTTCCCGGCATGCGAGCCCTGGGCGACAATCACCGGGACTGGCAACGCGCCGAGCGGGAATTTGCCCATCTTCAGGCCCATGCCGGAAATCTGGTCCTGGCCGACAGCCGCGTTGACCGGATTCGCTGGGAACTCGACAAAAACTGGTATCACCTCCAGCGAATGCACCGCGACGAGCCCCTCATCCACTGAATCGCCACGGGCTGAGTGAAGCGGGGAGCTGTGGTATATTGCGCTCCCTGAATCCCAAGCGGCTGGAACTATGTCTGACAGTGGATCACCTGCATCCGGACACCCCTACGACGACCTGACGCCTGACGTCCTGCTGGACGCCATGGAGGAAGCCGGTTTCTGGATCAACGGCCGGATTTTCCCGCTTAACAGCTACGAAAACCGCGTCTACCAGGTGGGTGTCGAGGACGCCCCCTCGGTGGTGGCCAAGTTCTATCGTCCCGGGCGCTGGACCCGCGCGCAGATCGAGGAAGAACACCGCTTTTCGTGTGAACTGGTCGAAGCGGAGGTGCCGATCGTCGCCCCACTAGAGCTGGCCAACGGCAAGACGCTGGCAGAGCATAACGGCTTCCTCTTCGCCGTGTTCCCGCAGCGGGGCGGACAGGCCCCGGATACCAGCGAACCGGACATGCTCTGGCGTCTGGGCCAGTGGCTGGGCCAACTGCACAATGTAGGCACCCGATGCGACTTCGAGTCACGCCCGACACTGGATATCCTGCAGGGCCTGGAGGAAAAAAGCGCCTATCTGACCGGAAGCGGCCTGATTCCCAACGACCTGCGCCCGGCCTGGGACTCCCTGATTCCCGACCTGATGGCCGCCTGCCGCGCCCGCATTGACGAAGCCGGCCCGGTGGACACGCTGCGCCTGCACGGCGACTGCCACGCCGGCAACATCCTGGTGCGCGACGAGCAGATGCTGTTCGTGGACATGGACGACTGCCGCCAGGGTCCGGCCATCCAGGACCTGTGGCTGCTGCTCAACGGCGACGAACGCGAGCAGTCCCTGCAGTTCGGCGAGCTACTGGAAGGCTACGAAACCTTCCGCGATTTCAACCGTCGGGAACGCTTCCTGATCGAGCCGCTGCGCTGTTACCGCCAGATCGGTCACGCCGCCTGGCTGGCACGCCGCTGGGACGATCCCGCATTCCCGAAATTCTTCCCCTGGTTCGGTCAGCCGCGTTTCTGGTCCGATCAGATCCTCGCCCTGCGCGAGCAGTTGGCCGCGCTCCAGGCGCCGGCCATCAGCCTGCCCGGAGCCTTCTGATCATGCCCGCCGACGAACGCCGCTTCAGCATTCGTGCACTGCTGGTCGTCGCGGCTCTATCCATCCTCGGGACCGTGCTGGCGCTGGAGTTCAGCGGCCGGATCGTGCACAGCGACGACAAGGCGCGGGTGCCGGTGGGCGAATTCGAGGCGATCTACGTGGGCCCCAGGGAGGACTACCGCATGTCGCCCAAACCGTCTCAGCTGCACGCCGAATGTCACGGCGGCTACCTGGCCGTGGCCTCGGACACCGACGCAACCCTCAAAGGCGTCCTGGTGGATTACAGGAATCGCGGCATTCACTGCAATCCCGCGCCGCGCCCGGACACCCCAGCCAAGGAGACCGGCACCGCCGCCGGAAACAGCGATGAGTAAGTCAGACCAGCCGGAGCAAAAACCGCTGTTCGAAACCGACCGCATCTATACCGACGCCCGCTCCGAGGGCGGCGACTTCCGCTTTGATGCCGCCGTGGCGCGGGTTTTTCCCGACATGATCCGGCGCTCGGTGCCCGGCTACACGACGATCATCCCGATGATCGGCATCATCACCGAGCGCTTCGCCCAGGACGACAGCCACTGTTACGACCTGGGCTGCTCGCTGGGCGCCTCCACGCTGGCCATGCGCCACGGCGTCGGCGATCGCCGCTGCCGCGTGATCGGGGTCGACAACTCCGCCGACATGATTGAGCGCGGGCAGCACTTCATCGCCCTGGATGACCACCCCGCGCCGGTGGACCTGCGCTGCGAGGACATTCTTGAGAGCGAGCTGGAAAACGCCTCGGTCACCACTCTCAACTTCACCTTGCAGTTCGTCGAGCCAGAGCGACGCCCGGCCCTGCTGCAACGCATCGCCAACGCCACGCGCCCCGGCGGCGCCCTGATCCTGTCGGAGAAAATCCGCTTCGAGATGGACTGGGAACAGGCCCTGCAAACGGACCTGCACCACGACTTCAAGCGCGCCAACGGCTACTCCGACCTGGAAATCAGCCAGAAACGCACGGCCATCGAGCAGGTGCTGATTCCAGAGACCATCACCACGCACCGCGAACGCCTGTTGGACGCCGGTTTCGACCGGGTCACCCTCTGGTATCAATGCTTCAATTTCGTGTCCCTGCTGGCGCTCAAGGCGCCCTGAGCTAGGAGAACCCTCTGTGTTTGACTGGAAACATCGCTTTCAGCCTCTGCTTGCCGACCTGGAATCCGGCGGCCAGGAGGACTGGGCCAACCGCATTGCCGATCAACTGCACCGACGCTTCGAGACCAACCCTCACGGCGATCTGGCACGCTGGAACGACGCGTTGTCACAGCTGCCGGTCCTGCATAACGTGGAAGCCGACCTCAATGCACCGGCGGTCACACTCAAGACCGACGGGCCATTGAATCCCACCCAGCAGAAGGATCTCGAAGCCGGCTTGCGCGGACTGATGCCCTGGCGTAAGGGGCCCTTCGATTTTTTCAGCGTGGGTATTGATACGGAATGGCGCTCGGACTGGAAGTGGGACCGCGTGGCGCCCTACCTGAGCAACCTGGAAGGCCGCCGGGTGCTGGACGTGGGCTGCGGCTCCGGTTACCACTGCTGGCGCATGGCCGGCGAAGGCGCCGAGCAGGTCATTGGCGTCGACCCCGGACTGCTGTTCCTGATGCAGTTCTTCAGCGTCAAGAACTACCTGGAAGCCGCCGACGTGCACATGCTGCCCGCCCGGCTGGAGGACCTGCCCGGCAAACTGGAATACTTCGACACCACCTTCTCCATGGGCGTGCTCTATCACCGCCGCGCTCCCCTGGATCACCTGGTGGAGCTGCGCGATACGCTGCGCCCGAACGGCGAGCTGGTGCTGGAAACCCTGGTGGTGGACGGCCCGGAAGGTTACAGCCTGATGCCGGAGGATCGTTACGGAATGATGCGCAATGTCTGGTTCCTGCCCAGTTGCGACACCTTGTTGCGCTGGCTGGATCGCACCGGTTTCCGCGACGCCCGGGTGGTGGATGTCACTGTCACCACGACCGACGAGCAGCGCTCAACCGACTGGATGCGTTTCCAGTCACTGCAGGATTTCCTCGACCCGGACGACCCCAGCCTGACAGTGGAAGGGTACCCGGGACCCAAGCGCGCTACCATCGTCGCCCGCAAGGGTTAGCCCCGACCGGCAGGCACAGTCTGGCGGACACAAAAAAGGCGAAGCGCCAAGAACGCTTCGCCTTTTTTCGTTGTGACTCCAGTACCCCGCAGGGCACCAATGACGCCTTAGTTATCGCCGAACGGATGACGCATCACGATGGTCTCAACGCGGTCCGGACCGGTGGAGATGATGTCGATGGGCGCCTCAATCTGCTGTTCCAGGAAGCGGATGTAGGCCTTGGCGTTCTCCGGCAGCTGGTCAAGGCTGGTCAGCCCAACAGTGCTCTCCTTCCAGCCCGGCAGCTCCTCGTAGACCGCCTCAATACCGGCAAAGTCGTCGCAGCCGATGGGCGGACGCTGGATCTCGCCGTTCGGGGTCTTGTAGCCGACGCACACCTTGACGGTGTCCAGGCCATCGAGCACGTCCAGCTTGGTCAGGCAGATGCCGGACACGCTGTTAATCTGGATAGCATGGCGCAGGGCCACGGCATCGAACCAGCCACAGCGACGGGCGCGACCGGTGGTGGTGCCAAACTCGTTGCCCTTCTCCGCCAGGTGACGACCGAAGTCGTCGAACAGCTCGGTCGGGAACGGGCCGGCACCAACGCGGGTGGTGTAGGCCTTGGTGATCCCCAGGACGTAGTCCAGGAACAGCGGACCGAAACCACTGCCGGTGGCGGTACCGCCCGCGGTGGTATTGGATGAAGTGACATACGGGTAGGTGCCGAGATCAATGTCCAGCAGGGAGCCCTGGGCGCCCTCGAACATGATGTGCTCACCCTTCTTGCGCAGGTCGTGCAGGATATCGGTGACATCGGCGGCCATCGGCAGGATTTCCTCGCCCATCCTGAGCTGGTCCTGCAGGGCCTGGTCCACGTCCACCGGCTCCTCGCCGTAGTATTCGGTCAGCACGAAGTTATGGAACTTCATGATCTCGCGCAATTTGGCTTCAAACTTGGCCGGATCACACAGGTCGCCGACGCGCAGACCACGGCGGGACACCTTGTCTTCGTAGGCCGGCCCGATACCACGCCCAGTGGTGCCGATCTTGTCGTTACCGCGGGCTTTTTCACGAGCCAGGTCAATGCGGATATGGGTCGGCAGGATCAGCGGACACGCCAGACTCACGCGCAACCGGCTGCGTACGTCGACACCGCTGTCTTCCAGCTCGCGAACTTCCTTGAGCAGCGCTTCCGGCGACAGCACCACGCCGTTGCCGATCAGGCAGGTGACGTGTTCGCGCAGGATACCGGAAGGAATCAGGTGCAGTGCCGTCTTCTTGCCTTCGATGACCAGCGTGTGGCCGGCATTGTGTCCGCCCTGGAAGCGGGCCACCGCGGCCGCCTGGTCCGTGAGCAGGTCCACGATCTTGCCCTTGCCTTCATCACCCCACTGGGTGCCGAGTACGACGACGTTCTTACCCATGATGCTCTCTCATTTCGTCCGGCTGACGCGGACGCCCTTATCCGTTTAAAGACTCGACGACCCACTGGCCGTCACGTTTTACCAACTGTCGGCGACAGCCACGGGCTGCCGGAGACGCGTCTGAATCGTCCGGCAGCGCCTGCAGCACTGTCTCGGTCCGGCGCAACTCGGCGACTGCCGTGGCAAGCTCCGGATCGTCGCTGACCGGTGCCCAGATCACGTCGCGCTCGCCCCGATCGGCACGCTGCCCCAAGGCCACAAGGGCCCGGACGTCGGCACTGAAGCCGGTAGCCGGGCGCGGCCGGCCGAAATCGCGGCCGATGGCGTCATAACGCCCGCCCTGGGCCACCGCCTGACCGTGCCCCGGCGCGTAGGCCGCGAACACCAGCCCGGTGTGATAGTTGTATCCCCGCAGTTCACAGAAATCGAAGCCCAATTCGACTTCCGGGAACGCAGCTGCCAGCGCATCGGCCATACGAGTCAACTCATCCAGCGCGTGCAGGACTGCCTCGGAGGCACCGCTCAGCACCGTCCGCGCCTCGTCCAGCACCTCAACGCCGCCACTCAGCCGGGCCAGGGCGCGCAAGCGAGCCGCCGGCGTGCCGCCCTGGCTATCGCCCAACAGCTCGTCCAGCTCAGGAATGGACTTGCGACGCATGGCGTCGAAAATGGCACGTTCGGTGTCCCGGTCCAGATCCGCATCGGAAATCAGTGACTGATAGATCGCCACGTGCGCCAGATCCAGGTGTACCTTCGGAATACCCGCAATACGCAAGGTCTCCAGCATCAGGCGGATGACTTCTTCGTCCGCCGCGGCCGTGGCACTGCCGAACAATTCACAACCGGCCTGGATTGGCGTGCGACCGGTCAGCATGTGCTGCGGACGCGTGTGCAGGACATGCCCGGCATAGCATAAGCGTGTCACGCCGTCCTGACGCAGGGTATGCGCATCAATACGCGCAGCCTGGGGCGTCATATCGGCACGTACACCCATCATACGCCCGGTCAGTTGATCCGTCAGTTTGAAGGTCTGGAGGGCCAGGTCGTTGCCGGTTCCGGTGAAGAGGGATTCGAGATACTCGATCAGAGGCGGGATGACCAGCTGGAAACCCCAGCGCTGGTACGTATCCATGAGCTCTCGACGCAGGGATTCGATTCTGCCCGCCAGTGGCGGCAGGATATCCTCCACACCATCAGGCAGTAACCAGCGGTCGGATGCTGTCATGAGTCGCTAAAAATCCGTTCTTTTTGCCCGCAGGTACAGGCTACAGAATTTAGGGGGTCCTGCCGCTCTGTCCAGCCATCAGGCGGGTCGCAGCAGGATGTCGATGGGCCTTACAGGAAAAGGACCACAAAACCCGGCAATTCTACACATTTGCCGGGCACAAAAAAACCGGAGCGCGCACTGGCACTCCGGTTTTCATATCGACCTCAGGCTTACCGGTTAGCCCCGGTACCCTGCAGGTTCTCCATATAGCGCATGAAATCGCTGTTGGAGTCGATGACCATGATGTCATCCTTGTTGGTAAACGTCTTCTCGTAGGCCGTCAGGCTGCGATAGAAACGGTAGAACTCTTCGTCCGCCTGATAGGCATCGGCGTAGATGCTCGCCGCCTCGCCATCGCCTTCACCACGAGTGGTTTCCGCCTTGGAATAGGCCTCCGCCAGCACCACGGTACGCTGGCGGTCGGCGTCGGCGCGGATGCCTTCGGCCAGCTCGCGACCGCGGGAGCGGAACTCCTGCGCCAGCTTCTCGCGCTCGGTGCGCATGCGGCGGTAGACGTTTTCGCTGACCGACTGCGGCAGCTCGATGGCCTTGACCCGAATGTCCAGAACCTTGACGCCCAGTTCGTCGATCAGGGTCTCGTCGATGCGGGTGACCAGCTTCTCCATCAGCTCATCACGCTGGCCGGACACCACTTCGTGCATCGTACGCACACCGAACTCGTCACGCAGGCCGTTGTCGACCCGTGAAGACAGCAGGGAAATGGCGTTCAGCTCATCGCCGCCGGTCGCGCGGTAGTACTGGTCCACGTCCTGGATGCGCCAGGCGATGTAGGAATCCACGTCCAGCGGTTTTTTCTCGATGGTCAGGTATTGACGCGCCGGCAGGTCATTGGTCATGACCCGCACGTCGAATTCCCGCACCTGGTCGATCACCGGCACCTTGAAGTGCAGGCCTGCCGGAATGTCGGTTTCAATCAGCTCCCCGAAACGCAGCAGCACGCCGCGATGGGTTTCCGGGATGATGTACACACTGGACGACACGATCAGCACAACAATCAGCGCGCCGGCCAGTCCGAGAACAGCTTTAGGACTCATGATTAACGCCCCCTCCGCACACTTGAGTTGTTGCTACGCAGCCGGATCTCATCCAGCACCTGATCAGTCAGCTGGTCGATATCGGTATTGGAACCGGATACATCGGACGAGCTGGCGGCGCTGCTGCTGTCAGTGTTGCTGCGCTGGCCAACCAGACGGTCCAACGGCAGGTACATCATGTTGTTGCTGTTCTCGGTGTTGACCAGCACCTTGCTGGTATTGGCGAACACGTTCTGCATGGTATCAAGGTACATACGATCACGGGTGACCGAAGGTGACCGCTGGTAGACGTTCAGCAATTGCACAAAGCGGGCAGTCTCACCATTGGCCTTCTCGATCACTTCTTCCTTGTAGGCATTGGCCTCCTCGATCATGCGCTGGGCGCGACCGCGAGCCTCGGGAACCACCTTGTTGCGGTAGGTTTCCGCTTCCTCGACAAGACGTTGCTCGTCTTCCTTGGCCCGCTGTACCTCGCGGAAAGCTTCCTGGACCGCGGACGGCGGCTGGGTGCTCTCGACGTTCACCTTGACGATCTGCAGGCCGGTACCGTAGCTCTGCAGGAAGTTCTGCAGGCGTTGTTCGACGTTAATCGCCAGAGCGGCACGCCCCTCGGTCAGGACTTCGTCCAGGCCGGCACTGCCCACTTCGTGGCGCAGGGCACTGTCGGTCGCAAACGCCAGAGCCTGGTTGGAATCGCGCACGTTCAGCACGTAATCGCGGGCGTTCTCCACCCGGTACTGGACCTGCAGGTCAACGGACACCAGGTTCTCGTCCTGGGTCAGCATCTGCCCCTGGGATTCGGCTGTCCGGACGTTGGTGACGCGGACTTTGGTGACGTTATCAATGACGGGGACCTTGAAACGCAGGCCCGGGTTTTCGGTGGTGTGGTACTTGCCGAAGCGCAGCACAACAGCCCGCTCCTGCTCGTCGACCGTGTAGAACGACTGGTAAACCACGTAGCCGACGATCAGGATGCCCAGAATCGCCAGCACGGCACCAAAGCCGCTGCTGCTTCCGCCGTTGCCGGAACCGCCGGACATGCCGCCGCCCTTCTTGCCACCAAGCAGCTTATTGAGCTTGTCCAGCCCCTTGCGCAGCGCTTCGTCCAGGTCGGGTGGCCCCTGGTCGCCACCGCGCCGGCCCCCGCTGCCCCAGGGATCGTTGTCATTCCGGTTACCACCCGGTTCATTCCAGGCCATAATGCTCTCCGTTCGCAATCTCATCGAATGGCTGCAAATACTAGGGATTAATGCGGCCCCGGGCAACACCAACAGCCCGGAACCTCGCGGCTTTTACGCTGCGGCTCCCCTACTTGTACGTTGTCTTTTCTAGGCTGTGTCCGTTATTCGCGATAATTCGTTATATACGGCGATCAGTCGACCGAGGCATAGCGAATCTCGTCCGGGCTGACACCGGCCCGACTCAGCAGCTGATGCCAGTCCCGGGATTCAAGGCGTGCTTCAACCTGGGCGTCGCCGTTGTCCAGGTACTCTTCACTGAGTACGCTGCCGGCCTCGTGTAGCAGTGCCCGCAGCTTACCATCCCGCGGTCCCAGCAGTATCGAGAACTGCAGGATATCCTCCGCCAGGCGCTCGACCACCGCATCGAACAGTTGCTCGATGCCGGCGCCGGTCATGGCCGATACCCAGACACGAACCGGTACGCCATCCTCGTTGCGGTCGACACGCGGCGTGAAATCGTCCAGCAGATCGATCTTGTTGAAGACCTGGAGCACCGGGACCTCATGAGCACCGATTTCCAGCAGGACATCTTCCACTTGCTCGATATTCTCATCCCGACGTTCGTCTGCGCAATCAATAACATGCAGCAGCAACGACGCTTCGGTGGTTTCCTCAAGGGTCGCCCGGAAGGCTTCGACCAGCTTGTGTGGCAGGTGGCGAATGAAACCCACCGTGTCGGCCATGACCACCGGCCCGATATCCGGCAGTTCAAGGCGACGCAGGGTCGGGTCAAGCGTGGCGAACAACTGGTCCGCGGCATAAACCGACGCGGTGGTGATGTGGTTGAACAGCGTGGACTTGCCGGCGTTGGTGTAGCCCACCAGGGAGACGGTTGGAATATCCGCCCGTTTGCGCGCACGACGCCCCTGGTTACGCTGGCGACGAACCTTGTCGAGGCGCTTGTGGATCGCCTTGATGCGCGCGCGCAGCAGTCGACGGTCGGTTTCCAGCTGGGTTTCACCCGGACCGCGCAGGCCGATACCGCCTTTCTGTCGCTCCAGGTGAGTCCAGCCCCGAACCAGCCGGGTGGCCATGTGATCCAGTTGCGCCAGCTCCACCTGCAGCTTGCCTTCATGGGTGCGGGCACGCTGGGCAAAGATATCGAGAATCACGCCAGTGCGGTCCAGCACACGGCACTTGAGTTCCCGCTCCAGGTTACGCTCCTGGCTGGGGCTGAGGGCATGATTAAACAGAACAACGTCCGCCTCGGCGCCGTGAATGGCCGCACGAATCTCGTCGAGCTTGCCTTCACCGACAAACAGGCGCGGGCTGGGTTGATTGCGGGAGCCGGTTACCGTGTCGACCGTCTCGACGCCGGCCGACCGTACCAGTTCGGTAAATTCTCCCAGATCCTCGGATTCGTTGTGTGATGAAAATTCGACGTGAACGATGACAGCGCGCTCACCGACGTCAGGACGCTCAAACAAGGAGATGGTTCTCCGGAAAGATTTGCAATTAGGATAGCCCAGCCTGGGCCGGGAGGCCCACTGTGGCAGATTGCGGGCATATAAGGAAGGCAGCCGGCACCATCAGGCATGCCGGCTGCCGTCGCATTGGTCGAGGGGATCAGGCTTCGCCTTCACCCTCGCCAACGGCACTTTGTTGCGGAATACGAACATTACGGGCAGGCACGACCGTGGAAATGGCATGCTTGTACACCATCTGGCTTACCGTATTCTTCAGCAGGATCACGAACTGATCGAATGACTCGATCTGGCCCTGAAGCTTGATCCCGTTGACGAGGAAGATGGAAACCGGAATGCGCTCCTTGCGCAGTGCATTGAGGTAAGGGTCTTGTAAAGAATGCCCTTTTGACATGTTAATTCTCCTGTTTTTTTAATCGCAGATCGTCTGGTATTAGAAGAAGCGGAGTTCCGTTGCGAAAACCACCTGCCGGCGGACTCCCGATCAATCCCGACTGTCGGCACGCTTCCTGTCGGGGCTGATCAATGGGCGCCGGCTGTTTCGAAGCCGGCTGGGCGAACGGAGCTCATTGAGCGCCGGTCACTTAATCAATGTGGTGCGGGATTCGAGGATTTTCAAGGCGCGCTTCAAAGAACCTGACGCCTCACTGTCGATCCAGGCCACATCCGGCCATTTGCGCAGCCAGGTCAGTTGACGCTTGGCCAACTGCCGGGTGGCGGCGACGCCTTTTTCGACAAAGGTGTCGTAATCCACCTCCCCATCCAGCCAGGCCCAGGCCTGGCGATAACCGACACAGCGAATGGACGGCAACCCGGGGTGCAGATCCGGCCGGCGCCTGAGCGCTCTCACCTCATCAGCAAACCCCATATCCAGCATCTTGCCGAAGCGCAACCGGATTCGCTCGTGCAGCACCGATCGATTGCCCGGCGCAATCGATAGCTGGATAACATTATACGGAAGCGCCCCTGAATCGTCTGCCTGCCAACGCGTTAAATACGGGTAATCCACGTCCCCGGACGTACCACGGTCGGCGGCCCAGGCGGCGGAAATGGGTTGCCCGGTGAGCAGCACCACCTCCAACGCGCGCAAGACCCGCTGCCGGTTATTCGGATGAATCGCCTCTGCTGCGACCGGGTCTTTCTGACGAAGTTCCTCATGCAGAGCCGCCCAGCCCTCGCTTTCGGCCCGCGCCTCAAGTTGACGCCGCAGCGCCGGGTCCGCTGACGGCAGATCGGACATCCCGTGCAGCAGCGCCTTGAAATACATCATGGTGCCGCCCACCAGCAGTGGAATGCGGCCCCGGGCCGTGATCTCATCCATCTCGCGCAGGGCATCGGTGCGAAAGTCGGCGGCCGAATAGGTATCGGCCGGATCGCAGATATCAATCAGGCGATGCGGCGCCTGCGCCAGTTCCTCGGTGCTGGGTTTGGCCGTGCCAATATCCATGCCGCGGTAGATCATGGCCGAGTCGACACTGATGATCTCGCACGGGAGAACCTGGCAGAGGGCCAGGGCAAGGTCGGTCTTGCCGGCCGCCGTCGGCCCCATCAGGGAAATCGCCGGGGGTAGCGATGGGTCAGTCGGCATGGGTCAGCGTCCGCGCAGGAAGAGCTTGTCCAGCTCACCCAGGGTGACCAGGGTCCAGGTCGGACGACCGTGGTTACACTGGCCACTGCGTTCCGTGGCCTCCATGTCGCGCAGCAGGGTGTTCATCTCGGGAATGGTCAGTTGGCGATTGGCCCGCACCGAACCGTGACAGGCCATGGTCCCCAGCAGTTCGTTGGTCACGGCCTTGACCCGATCCGACTGGCCGTGCTCCACCAGGTCCGACACCACATCCCGCACCAGTTGCTCGGTGTCCGCGCCCCGCAGCAGCGCCGGGATCTGGCGCACCACCAGGGTTTCCGGTCCCATGCGCTCTATCTGCAGCCCCACCGCTTGCAGCTCGTCGACGTGCGATTCGGCGATGCTGGCCTCGCGCTGGCTTACGGCCAGGGTCAGCGGCACCAGCAGCGGCTGGCTCTTGAGATCCTGCGCGTCCAGCGCGATTTTCATGCGCTCGTAGGTAATCCGCTCGTGGGCGGCGTGCATATCCACCACGATCATGCCCTGGCTGGTCTGCGCCAGGATGTAGATGCCGTGCAACTGGGCAATGGCGTAGCCCAACGGTGGTTCGGTGCCATCGGATTGCGGTGGCGTCGGCGCTGGCTGCGCCGTGAACGGTGCGGGCGCCTCGGCAACGCTGGCCTGGACGCCTGCCTCGGCGGGCGTCGCCGACGTCATGCCGCCGCCACCGTTCAGGGACTGGTAGAACGCCATCTGGTCGTCCGACTGCCAGCCCACCGGCCGTTGCTGACCGGCGTGGTAGCCAATGCCCTCGTTGCCATTGCCACCGAATCCGGCCGGGGAATGACTTACCGGCGCTGCAGCGCCTTCGCCGCCAGCAGGAGCGGCACCGCCATAGGTCGCCTCGCGGCTCAACGACTGGGCGACCGCGCCATGCATATGATCCTGTGGTTTAACTTCACCCAGCGCCCGATGCAGCGTGCGGAAGATAAAGTCGTGCACCAGCCGGCCATCACGGAAGCGCACCTCATGTTTGGTGGGATGGACGTTGACGTCCACGTTGGCCGGATCCAGTTCCAGATAAAGCACGAACGCCGGGTGCCGGTTGTTGTAGAGCACGTCCCGGTAGGCCTGGCGCACCGCGTGGGCCACCAGCCGGTCGCGGATCACCCGATGGTTGACGAAGAAATACTGCAAGTCCGATTGACTGCGGGAAAAGGTGGGCAGCGCCACCCACCCCCACAGACGCAGCCCGGACGCCTCGGCGTCGATGACCACGGCGTTGTCGATAAACTGCTGACCGCACAGGGAGCCGATCCGGCGCTCACGGTCCAGCGGCGTCATGGCCGGGCGCAGGCTCTGAATGCCGCGCTGGTTATGACGCAGGGTGAAACCGGTCTCGAAGCGCGCCAGCGCCTGACGGCGGACGCACTCCTCGATATGCCCGAACTCGGTCTTTTCGGTCCGCAGGAACTTGCGTCGCGCCGGTGTGTTGAAGAAAAGATCCCGCACCTCGACAGTGGTGCCCACGGGATGGGCGGCCGGCGATACCCGGGCATCCATATCACGCCCTTCGACTTCCACCCGGCACGCGGCTTCGGTATCCACCGTACGCGACGTCAGCGACAGCCTGGAGACCGAACTGATACTGGCCAGTGCCTCACCGCGAAAACCCAGCGACGCCACCGCTTCCAGATCGTCCAGGTCAGCGATCTTGCTGGTGGCGTGCCGGCTCAACGCCAGCGGCAGCTCTGCCTCGGCAATACCAACACCCGTATCGCGCACGCGGATCAGCTTGACGCCGCCCTGCTCCACTTCAACCTCGACACGGTCGGCTCCCGCGTCCAGGGCGTTCTCAACCAGCTCCTTGACCACCGACGCCGGACGTTCGACGACCTCACCGGCGGCGATCTGGTTTGCGAGACGGGGACTGAGCAGTCGGATTTCGGACATGGGGACGCGGCGCCTCTGTCAGTGGCATGGGTCGGTGGCGTAAGCGCGTCATGATAACAGAGACGGGCGTCCTGTCTCAGGGTCTCGATGCGGGGCGCGGAGATCCCGCTTCAGGACGCCGGGATCTTGATCGTCTGACCGACCATCACCTGATCGCTGGACAGGTTATTCAACTCCTTGATGCGGTTGACCGTCGTGGCGTTGCGGCGCGCCACGGCGGAGAGGGTATCGCCCCGCTGGATGCGATAGGACGCCATCCCCTGCCCGTTCCGCTTCTCCCAGGCCAGCAGTGTCCCAGGCGGCGGCGTATCGCGGAAATAGGAGTCAACGCCTTCCCAGATCGCGTGGGCCAGCTTGCTGCGATAGGCCGCCGACTTCAGGTTGCGCTCTTCCTGCGGGTTGGAAATAAACCCGGCTTCCACCAGGATCGACGGGATGTCAGGCGACTTGAGCACCACGAACGCCGCCTGTTCAACGCCATGCTTGTGCAGCCTGGCCACATGCCCCAGATTCTTCAGGACGTGGTCCCCCACCCCGACGCTGGCATTGATGCTGGCGGTCATGGACAGGTCCAGCAGCACACCGGCCAGAACCTCGTTCTTGTCGTCCAGCGATACGCCGCCAACCCCGCCGATCAGGTCGGAACGGTTCTCGTTGCGGGCCAGCCAGCGTGCGGTTTCACTGGTGGCGCCACGGCGGGACAAAGCAAACACCGAGGCCCCACGCGGTTGCGGCGTACGGAACGCATCGGCGTGGATCGACACGAACAGGTCGGCATTCTGCTTGCGGGCCAGCAAGATCCGCTGACGCAGCCCAATGTAGTAGTCGCCATCCCGGGTCAGACGTGCGGTGAAGCCCGGCTGGGCATCGATAATCGCCTTGAGCTTGCGCGCCAGGGGAAGGACCACATCCTTCTCGTGGGTGCCGCTGGGGCCGCTCGCGCCGGGATCCTCCCCGCCGTGGCCGGCGTCGATCATGACGATGATATCGCGCTTGCCATCACGGTTCTCCGACAACACCGGCTTGGACGGCTCGTTGCGTTCGGCGCCTTCCTGGATCAGGTCCACTACCAGGCGGTTTCCGTACTCGGCGTTGGGCTCCAACTGGAAGCTGCGTGGTTTGACGTCGCGCTTGAGGTCCAGCACCACGCGCAGGTCATCACCATGGCGTGGGGCACTGCGAATGCGCTGGATCGGGCTACCGGACAGGTCCAGCTTGCCGAAGCTGGTTTCCAGTCGGGTGTTCTTGATGTCAATCACCAGGCGAGACGGATTCGCCAGCGAAAAGATGGAATGATCCACCTCGCCGCCCATATCGAGCACCAGCCGCGTATGGTCGGGCGCCGGCCAGATGCGAACGCCTTCCACGCGGGTCTGCGCCTGAGCGGTGCCGGCCAGGCTCAGCAGCCCGGCCAGTAGCCATGGAACCGTCCTGTCGAGGATGTGCCGCATTTCAGTCTTCACTCTGCTGCGTTCCTTGTCGTTCGGTCAGTCGGGCCGGTGTGCGGAGATTGCTCCGCCGACAGCCTCAAGCAGGCGTCGGCCACGGGCCGACGCCGCCACCAGTTTCGCTTCCCGGCCGCTACCCGCTACCGCCAGGCTGATGGCGCAATCCGCCGCCGGCAGCACGCCTTCACCCTGCTCGGGCCATTCGATCAGGCAGATCACCTGATCCCGCAGGTAGTCCCGGATCCCCATGTACTCAAGCTCTTCGGGGTCACCCAGCCGATACAGATCGAAGTGATAAACAGGCGGCTGCAGGGTGTCGTAGGGCTCCACCAGCGTGTAGGTCGGGCTCTTCACCGCGCCTTCATGGCCCATGGCCTGAATAAAGCCTCGACTGAAGGTGGTTTTGCCCGCCCCCAGCGTGCCGCTCAGGTGCAACACGCAGCCCTCGCCGGACGCGCCGATGATTCCGGCCATCAAAGCACCCAGACGCTGTGTCGCCGCCTCGTCCGCCAGACGGACGGTTACGACCGCCTCACCGGCGGGTGTCTTGTCCACCCCTGTCACAGCCATTCAACCTCTTCGGCCTGCCCGGCCCTCTTCGTCAACGTTGATAATCATTCGTTTCGCGTCGCCGATCCAGCCACTGGCATCCGGCTACTCCCGGCTACTGATAACCCAGCGGAAGCAGCACGCCCTCGGCTTCGCCCAACACCGACGGCAGTCGGTCGATCAGGTCCATCGGCAACAGGCCCATGAACCCTTTTTCCAGGGCAGCACGGTCCGCCGCCTCGGCGTGCAGGCTGGCGCCGAGCACCGTAGCCTGCGCGGCAGGCACCCCCTGAGCCACCAGGGCGCCAATGATACCGGAAAGCACGTCACCCATCCCGCCGGTGGCCATACCCGGATTACCACCCTGTACCAACACCGGAAGATCCAAGGCATCGGCCTGGACCAGCGTGCCGGCCCCCTTGAGCAACGCAACGCCGCCATAGCGCGCCTGTAGCGCGTTGACCGCCGCCAGGCGATCGCAGCCAATGGCGCGGTTATCGCACTCCAGCAGCCGGGCCGCTTCCCCCGGATGTGGCGTCAGAATCCAGTTGTCACGTGGCTCGACGGCGCGACTGGCCATCAGGTTCAGGCCATCGGCGTCCACCAGCAGCGGGCCATCGAAAGTCAGTACCTGCTGCAGCATCTGCTGGCCCCAGGCACCCTGACCGGCACCCGGTCCGAACACAATGACATCGGCACCGGAAACCAGCAGCGCCAGTTCGTTGCCGTGCTCCACCCCTCGAACCATCAGCGAGGGGCAGCGAGCCAGGGCTGCGCCCACATAGTCGGCGCGGGTTGCCAGCGTCACCAGACCAGCTCCGGTGCGGGCCGCAGCCTCGGCCGCGAGCAGGCCTGCCCCGCCAAAGCCCTGATCCCCGGCCACCACCAGAAGGCGGCCGCAATCCCCCTTGTGGGCGCCCCGTCGCCGGGCGGGCAAATGACCGGCGACCCGGTTCCAGTCCACCCGCTGCGCGATGGCCGGCACCGCATCATAGATGGCCCCGGGAACCCCCAGATCATCAAAAACCAGGTCGCCGCAGACGTCCGGCCCTCGACCGGTCAGCAGCCCCGCCTTGAGTCCGATAAAGGTGACGGTCGCCGTTGCTTCCACCGCATCGGTCTCAATCCAGCCGCTGGTGGCATCCAGGCCGGACGGCACGTCCACCGCGAGGACCGCGCAACCGCTGCGGCGAACGCAGGCGATCACCTGATCGAAGGGCGCCCGCAAGGGACCGGTAATACCCGTACCCAACAGGGCATCCACCGTCACGTCCGCCTGCTTCAGCCAGTCGTCCAGTTGGTCGGCGTCAGCGTCCCGCCCCCACTGAGTCAGGCTAACGCCGTTGGCGGTGGCGGATTCGAAGGCCGTGCGCGCGTCGCCTTTCAGGCGCGCCGGATCGGAGACCGCCACGCAGCGAACCGAAAACCCCTGGCGGTGCGCCGCGTCAGCGACGAGGTAACCGTCGCCGCCGTTGTTGCCGGCGCCGCACAACACCAGTACCGAGCGGGCCAGCGGCCAGTGCCGGACCAACTGACGAAAGGCGCTGCGGGCCGCACGCTGCATCAGGTCGTAACCGGGCACCCCATGCTCGTCGATGGCACAGCGATCCAGAGCCTGTACACCATCCGCAGCGTAGAGTCTGTCTGGTAAACTGGCGGTAGCCGTCGCGCTCATGGGCCTCTTTCCTTGGGTCGTCAATGCGGCCGCCGGGATTTCTGTGCGCCCCGGGACAGAATCCGGTTGAAGTCATCGGGCCAGATGACTGTTAAGCATAGCAAAACGATTCAAAAGGTCATAACTTAATCAATGTTAACCGAAAGTCTCGACAGCCTCGCCCGGCAAATACATGACTGGGCGAACGAACTCGGCTTCCAGGCCGTGGGCATCACCCACCCGGAAACCGGCGAGCATGGCGCGCACCTGCAGCGCTGGCTGGCGGCGGGGCGTCACGGCGAAATGAGCTATATGGCCGACCATGGCCGCAAGCGCTATACCCCCGCGGAGCTGGTACCGGGCACCGCACGGGTGATTTCCCTGCGCATGGATTACCTGCCATCACCGGACAGCCCCGCCCGGATCCTGAAGAATCCGGAAAAGGCCTATCTGTCCCGCTACACCCTCGGGCGCGACTACCACAAGCTGATTCGCAAACGCCTGGCGCAACTCGCCAAGCGTATCGACGACGCCCTGGAAGGTCACCAGCATCGCGCCTTCGTCGACAGCGCCCCGGTACTGGAACGCGCTCTGGCACAGCGCGCGGGTCTGGGCTGGATCGGCAAGAACACGATGCTGATCAATCCCAAGGCGGGCTCGTTTTTCTTTCTTGGCGAGATCTTTACCAGCGCGCCCCTGCCGGTGGACCCACCGTTTGCGACCGAACACTGCGGCAGCTGCTCCGCCTGCCTCCAGGTCTGCCCTACGGACGCCTTCGTCGGCCCGCACCAACTGGATGCCCGACGCTGCATCAGCTATCTGACGATCGAGCTGAAAGGATCCATCCCGGAAGAACTGCGCCCGCTGATGGGCAACCGCGTATTCGGCTGCGACGACTGCCAACTGGTCTGCCCCTGGAACAAGTTCAGCAAGCCCAGCGACAAGGACGACTTCCAGCCCCGACACCACCTGGACAACAGCGAGCTGGCAGAACTGTTCCTGTGGACCGAGGCGGATTTCCTCAAGCGCACCGAAGGCTCGGCCATCCGCCGCACGGGCTACGAGGGCTGGCTGCGCAACCTGGCGGTGGGGCTGGGCAACGCCCCGTCAACCATTCCGGTGATCGAGGCGCTGAAACACAGGGCCAGCCATCCCTCGGAACTGGTTCGGGAGCATGTGCACTGGGCGCTCAGGCGGCATGGGGTTGCTGACTGAGGCGCCGCTGACGTCGATTACGGTTCCAGACGGAAGAACTGTTCACGATAATGCCGCAGCTCGTCAATGGAGTCGCGGATGTCATCCAGGGCCAGGTGAGTCCCCTTCTTTTTCACCCCCGCCAGGACGTCCGGACGCCAGCGGCGGGCCAGCTCCTTGATGGTGCTCACGTCCAGGTTGCGATAGTGGAAAAAAGCCTCCAGGGCCGGCATGTAGCGCACCAGGAAGCGGCGGTCCTGGCCGATGCTATTGCCGCACAGGGGGGATTGACCCGCTTCGAGGTGCTGCTCAAGGAAATCAATCGTCTGGCGCTCGGCGTCCGCCTCCGACAGATCGCTTTCCTTGACCCGCTGGGTCAGACCGCTTTCGCCGTGCGTCCGCGTGCACCACTCATCCATGCTGTCGAGCAGGCTGTCCGGCTGGTTAATGGCCAGCACCGGTCCCTCGGCGATCGTATTGAGGTCGGAATCGGTCACGATGGTGGCGATTTCGATGATCCGTTCCTGATCCGGGTCGAGCCCGGTCATTTCCAGATCGATCCAGACCAGTCGATCGGCTGCGGCCATGATGGTTACTCCTGCAGATTTGGGTAATACGGTGTGATTGCCGGGCGCTGGCCCCGTATAATCGGCGCCAACCAGGCTGCCAATGATGGCACATTTAGCCAGACAGGCAGAAACTCCAGCAGGCAAAGACACGACCCATGGCAAAACGTCGGCTCAACAAGCAGCAGAAATGGCGCATCGAGAAAATCCAGAAAGAGCGCGCCGCCCGCGCTTCACGAAGGGAACGGGACATTGACCGCAAACTGCAGTCGGGCGAGCTGGGGGACGAGCAAAGCGGGCTGATCATTGCTCACTTCGGCAAACAGATCGACGTGGAAGTGCTTGAAGGCGAGCAGCGCGGCGAGATCACCCGCTGCCACGTGCGCACCAATCTGGGCCCGCTGGTCACCGGCGACCGCGTGATCTGGCGCCCCGGTGCCGACGACCTGGGCGTTATCGTCGCGCTCCAGGACCGGGACAGCCTGCTGCAACGCCCTGACAAATTTGGCCAGCTCAAGCCCGTCGCCGCCAACATCGATCACATCATCCTGGTCATCGCGCCGGAACCGGAGCCGCACGACAACCTGGTCGACCGCTATCTGGTGGCGGCGGAGAACTGCGACATCACCCCCGTCCTGCTGCTCAACAAGACGGACCTGCTCAGCGACGACAATCGCTCGGCGATCAATGCCCTGCTGGAGCGCTATCGGGGACTGGGCTACCAGGTCGAGCAGACTTCGGTGCACCATGCCCCGGAAGAGGATTCCACCATTGAGCGTCTGCTGAAGGACCGAACCAGCGTGTTCGTCGGCCAGTCGGGCGTGGGGAAATCGTCCATCATTCGCCGTCTGCTGCAGGACAACAGCATTCGCGTGGGCGACGTGTCCGAAAGCACCGGCAAGGGCGTACACACCACGACCACCGCCCGCCTGTTTCACCTGGACAACGGCGACCTGATCGACTCACCGGGCATCCGCGAGTTTGGTCTCTGGCATATGGATCCGGAGCACCTGGAGTACGGCTTCCGGGAAATCCGGCCGCTGATCGGCACCTGCCGCTTCCGCAACTGCCGGCATCAGGCCGAACCCGGCTGCGCCCTGCTGGAAGCCGAAGCCAGGGGCGACATCAGCCCGGAGCGTATGCAGAGCTTCCGCCGCATCTATACGGAAATGGAGAATTCGGACTGGCAGCAGCCCGGCTGACTACCAGTTCACCTCGTCGGGATCGGCCTCGGGCTGGGGATCGTACCAATCGCCTGACCTGAGCTGGTCCAGGGCCGCGTCGGACTCGGCTTCGGACGGCTCGGTCAGGTCGATGACCGGCTGCGCATCGGCACCGGAATCCGACTGCATTTCCTGCACTGTCTTGTTGTTGAGGACGATGATCGCGATGCGGCGATTGACCGGCGCCCGCGGCTTGTCCTTGTCGAACAGCACCGAATCGCTCAGCCCGACCACCCGCCCGATCTGCTCGGAGCGCACACCGCCGGCCACCAGCGCGCGCCGGGCAGTGTTGGCGCGATCGGCCGACAGCTCCCAGTTGGTGTAGCCGGGACGACCCACAAACGGTGTGGCGTCCGTGTGACCGGTGATGCTGAGCTTGTTCTGGACCTGGCCCAGCGGCTTGGCCAGTTCGAACAGGATATCCTGCGAGTAGTACTTCAGGCGCGCACTGCCACTGTCGAACATGGGACGCTGGGAGCGGTCGACGATCTGGATTCGCAGCCCTTCGTCGGTGATATCGATCAGCAGCTGATCCTTGAACTTCTGCAGGGTCTCGCTGCTCTCGATCTGCTCCTGGAGATCCTGGAAGAGTTCCTGCATCTGGCGCTGCTCCAGGGTATCCGCCAACTCCTCGATGGTCTGGTCTTCCAGACGAATCTCGGAGTCGGCGACATCGGCCGTGGACGCATCAACCACAGACGCACTGCCGCCCAGATCGATGGGATTGCGACTGGCCGCCTCGGTGAAACCCACCGGATCCTTGAAGTAGCCGGAAATGGCCTGTTTCTCTTCCGGCGTCGCGGTCATGGTGAGCCACATCACCATGAAGAAGGCCATCATGGCCGTCGCGAAGTCGGCAAAGGCTACCTTCCAGGAGCCACCGTGATGGCCGCCGGAAACCTTCTTGACCCGTTTGACGATGATCGGCTGTTCTTCCACGGCGAACCTCAGTAACCAGCCAGCGGCTTACTTGGAGCGGACATGATCGTTGAGCTCCTGGAACTCCGGCCGTTTGTCACTGGGCAGCGCCTTACGGCCAAACTCGATGGCCATCTGCGGCGCCTGCCCGGCGACCGTCGCCAGGATGGCGGATTTGGCGCATTCGTAGGCGCGCAGTTCGTATTGGGCCTGGTGTTCCATAGCGGTGGAGGTGGGCCCGACAAAGCCATAGCCCATCCAGATCCCCAGGAAGGTACCGACGAGCGCCGCGGCCACCTTCTGACCGATCATCTCCGGCGGACCGCCCAGCAGACTCATGGTGATCACGATGCCCAGCACGGCCGCCACGATCCCCAGCCCTGGCAGGGCGTCCGCCACCTTGGCGACGGCGTGGGACGGCTCGTGCAACTCATGCTCGCGATTGTCCAGCTCCTTGTCCATCAACCCTTCGAGTTCGTGGGGCGCCATGTTGCCGGAGCTGATGATGCGCATGTAGTCGGTAATGAAATTCAGTAGTTTCTTCGACTTCATCACCGCCGGATAGCTGGTGAAGATCTGGCTTTCACCGGGATTATCGATGTCTTCTTCGATGGCCATTACGCCCTGCTTGCGCGACTTGTCGAACAGGTCGTAGAGCAGACTGAGCAGATCCAGGTAGAAGGCCTTGTTGAAGGGCGAACCGGTCAGCAACCGCAGCATCCCGGAAATCGTTTCCTTGATGGTGTGCATCGGGTTGGAAATGATGAAGGCGCCGATGGCCGCGCCGAAGATGATCAGCACTTCGAGCGGCTGCCACAGGGCCATCAGCTGCCCCTTGGACAGCACAAAACCGCCCAGCACACTGGCCGCGACTATGATTGCACCGAGGATTAATGCCATTTGCTGCTAACTGCCTCTATTACTAGCCTGCCCGCCCGGCCCGATAGCCGGTACTGCCGGGATTCAGCCCCTGGCACGCGGATACGATTTGACGGGAAAGGTGAACGCCGGCCCCGCTGACACCGGTCGTGCCCTGGCGCCTGTTGAGGAGCCCCCGGAATGTCGAAAAAGATTCCGGAGCCATTCCAGCACTTTCCTGCATATCGGCACGAACGGCGCCAGCTTGAGCGTCCGTTGGACCGGAAATTTTTCAGAATCATAGCAAGAGCCGGCATTGAGCGCGAAAAATGCGCCCCTGCACAACCCGGTCTATCCTCCCCCCGCGACTCGTCGCCAATCTGTTAAGATGCCGCATCACTGACCAACGATACGGACTGCGAGAGCAACCATGCCCGACCTGCCCCTGGTGATTGAAACAGACACCCTGGCGTCACTGATCGATAACGAGGAGGACATCCTCATCATCGACCTGTGCCATCCGGAGCGCTACGCCAGCGGCCACATTCCGGGTGCGGTCTATGTGCATCCCCAGGAAACGCTGCTGGGCTACCCGCCGGCGCCGGGCAAGCTGCCCACGGTGGAAGCCCTGCAGGAACTGACCGCCCGGATCGGCCTGACGCCCGACAAACCCGTGGTGGTGTACGACGACGAAGGCGGTGGCTGGGCCGGTCGTTTTATCTGGCTGCTGGACTGCATCGGTCACGAGCACGCCAGCTACCTGAACGGTGGCTGGCTGGCCTGGCAGGCGGAGGAGCGCGAGCTGACCACCGACGTACCGGATCCGCAGCCTGGCCACTACCCGATCATCATCCGCCCGGAACCAACGGCCACGCTGGACGAAGTACTCAAGGGACTCGACTCCCCGGACCAGGTCATCTGGGACGCGCGCTCGCCCGGGGAATACTACGGTCAGCGCATCGCCGCCGCCAAGGCGGGACACATACCGGGTGCGCACAACCTGGAGTGGACCCAGTTGATGGACACCACCCGGGAGTTGCGACTCAAGCCCGATGCCGAACTGCGTGAACTGCTGGAACAGCACGGCTTCAAGCCATCCCGAACACTGATCACTCACTGCCAGACCCACCACCGGTCCGGCCTGACTTACCTGGTTGCCAAATACCTCGGTTACCCGAAGGTCCGCGCCTACGCCGGATCCTGGGCCGAATGGGGCAACCACCCCGATACTCCCGTGGAGACGTAATCCCGATGCAAGAAAAGCTCTTTGTCATGAGCCAGTACCTGGCGCCCCAGCTCGGCCTGTCCCGGCTGGCCGGACGCCTGGCAGACAACGACCGGGTTCCGGCACTCAAGGACCGGGTCGTGCGCTGGTTCATCGAGCGCTATGGCGTGGACATGTCCGAGGCGGTCGATGCCGACCCAGCCGCCTACGCCAGCTTCAATGACTTCTTTACCCGCGCGCTCAAGCCCGGCCTGCGCCCGGTGGATGACGATGCGAGCGTGATGACCAGCCCGGTGGACGGCGCCATTAGCCAACTGGGCACGATCGCCGACGGGCGGGTATTCCAGGCCAAGGGACAGACCTTCAGCCTGAACGAGCTGCTCGGCGGCGATGCCGAGCGCGCCGCCCCGTTCGAGGACGGCCAGTTTGCCACCATCTATCTGGCTCCCAAGGATTACCATCGCATCCACATGCCGCTGGCAGGCACGCTGCGGGAAATGGTGTACGTGCCCGGCCGCCTGTTCTCGGTCAACCCGGTCACCGCCGCCAACGTGCCCAACCTGTTCGCCCGCAACGAGCGCGTGGCGGCGATTTTCGATACCGAATGGGGGCCGATGGCGATGGTGCTGGTGGGCGCCATGATTGTTGGTAGCGTGGAAACCACCTGGGCGGGCGTCGTCGCGCCCGGCACCGGCAAGGTCAGCAGCGTGGACTATTCGGCGGAAGAGCCGATCCGATTCGAAAAGGGCGAGGAAATGGGCCGTTTCCGCCTGGGCTCAACCGTCGTCCTGCTGATGCCCAAAAACAGCATGAGCTGGTCGGATAACCTGCAGGCCGAAACCGTCCTGCGTATGGGACGCCCCATCGGCCAGCGCGACGACTGATCGGGCGGGCGACTCAGGCCCGCTCGATCGGAAACGCCAGCACATCACTGATATCGCGGGCCCCCAGGGCCCGCATCAGCAGACGATCCAGCCCCAGCGCCACCCCGGCACAATCCGGCATACCCGCCGCCAGCGCCGCCAGCAGCGCCTCATCCAGAGCCATCTCCGGCTTGCCATGCTGCCGGCGCAAAGCGTTGTCCGCCTCGAAACGCCGGCGCTGCTCGTCGGCGTCGGTCAGTTCCCAATAGCCGTTACACAATTCAAGGCCATCCAGGTAAAGCTCGAAACGATGCGCCACCCGATGACCGTCCACGTCCCGCACCCGCGCCAGGGCCGCCTGACTGGCCGGATAATCGTGAATGAACACCGCCGGCACGCTTTCCAGTGCAGGTTCCACCTGGTGCGTCATGATCACATCGAGGCAGGCGTCGCGATCCAGTGAGTCGGCGAATGCCGCGTCACCCGCCAACGCCGCCACCCGGCCCCGAAGTTCGATCAGGCTCACGGTAAACGGATCCAGCCCCGCATAACGCAGGAAGGCCTCGCGGTAGGTCAGGCGTTCCGGCTCCGGCAGGTCGAGCCAGCCGCACACCAGAGCCGCTACCTCATCCATCAGGGCCTGATCATCGAAATCCGGGCGATACCACTCCAGCAACGAGAACTCGGGATTGTGACGCACCCCCCGCTCACCGTCGCGAAACGCCCGGAAAACCTGGTAGATCGGCCCGCTCCCCGCCGCCAGCAGGCGTTTCATGTGGTACTCGGGCGAGGTCTGCAAAAAAGCCTCGCCGCCACCACAGCCGGCTACCGGCAACAATCGGGCGGTGACGCAATCGAGATGCAGGTCGGACACGCCGTGGCGGGCCAACACGGGGGTCTCCACTTCCAGCACAGCGCGCTCGGCGAAGAACTGGCGGACATGAGCCAGCAGTCGCGCACGCTCGCGCAGCGCCCGCAGGGACGCGGTCGGTGGCCAGGATGGGGAATCAGTCATGTCGTGCGGGTTCAAGATTCGAGGAAGGTCTGAGATCAACCGGCGACGCGGCTTCCCGCAGGAAACCGCATGCGCCGACAGGGCGGATCAGTTGGTTTTGACCCGGCTGACGTACTCACCACTGCGGGTATCGACCTTGAGTACTTCGCCAATGGTGATGAACAGAGGAACGTTCACAACCGCGCCCGTGGACAGGGTCGCCGGCTTGGAGCCGCCCTGAGCGGTGTCGCCTTTCATGCCCGGATCGGTATCGACCACTTCCAGCTCGACAAAATTGGGCGGGGTCACGGTCAGCGGCGCGCCGTTGTACAGGGTAACCGTGTAGACGTCCTGCTCCTTGAGCCATTTCAACGTATCGCCAACGGCTTTCTCGTCCGCCGGATGCTGTTCGAAGGAGCCGTCGGTGGCCATGAAGTGCCAGAATTCGCCGTCGGTGTAGAGATACTCCATCTCCTGGTCCATGACGTCCGCCGCTTCGAGGCTCTCACCGGATTTGAAGGTGCGCTCCCAGACCCGGTTGGTCATAAGGTTGCGGAGCTTGACGCGGTTGAAGGCCTGACCTTTGCCCGGCTTGACGAACTCATTCTCGAGCATGATGCAGGGATCGCCATCCAGCAAAACCTTAAGACCACCGCGGAATTCATTGGTAGAATACGAAGCCATGAAAATCTCACCTGAAATAGTGCTGTTGGGAAATCAAAGGGGCTCATGATACAGCGAACCCCCACCCCGGTAGAAGCCCGTGATCTTCGGCAACCCACTTTGACCTGGCAACAGGAGCTGGCCCGGGCGGTCAATAATCCCCAGGCGCTGTTGCAGGAACTGGGGCTACCCGGCGACCTGCTCCCCGGCGCTCACGCCGGCGACCGACTGTTCGGGCTGCGCGTGCCGCGCCCTTATCTGTCACGGATCGAATACGGCAATCCGGACGATCCGTTGCTGCGCCAGGTGCTGCCACTGGAAGCGGAAATCCATTCGCGGGACGGTTTCGTCAGCGACCCCCTGGACGAATCCAGCCACATGCAACAGCAGGGGTTGATTCGCAAATACCAAAGCCGCGCCCTGCTGATGGTAACCGGCACCTGTGCCATTAATTGCCGCTACTGTTTCCGTCGCCATTTCCCCTACGGCGAGAACCGATTGTCGCCGGACGCCCGCGTCGAAGCGCTGACCAGTCTGCGCGAGAGCCCGGAGATCAACGAAGTCATCTTCAGCGGCGGCGATCCGCTGGCGGTCAACGACAATCGACTTGCCGCCTGGGCCGACGACCTGACGGCCATCCCCCACCTGCGCCGGCTGCGCATCCATTCCCGGCTACCGGTGGTGATTCCACAACGGGTTGATGATCGCCTGCTCGAGTGGCTGTCACGGACGCGCCTGCAAACCGTGATGGTGGTCCACATCAACCACCCGCGGGAAATCGACGATGCCGTGCGGGATGCCATGGCGCGACTGCGCGATATCGGTGTAACGCTGCTCAACCAGAGCGTCATTCTGCAAGGCGTCAACGACCGCCCGGAAATTCTCGCCGAGCTCAGTGAAACCCTGTTCGATGCCGGCATCCTGCCCTACTATCTGCATGCCTTTGATCCGGTCGCCGGTGCCGCCCACTTCGACGTCAGCGACGAGCGCGCGCGCCAGATTGCCCGTGAGCTACTGGAGAGACTGCCCGGATTTCTCGTGCCGAAACTGGTCCGTGAGATTCCCGGAAAAACGAGCAAAACGCCCCTTGACCTGTAGTCAGCGACGCCCCTTTTTGCCGATCCGGGCTAAAATGCCCGGATCGGCAAAAGCGTCAAGAAATACGTCATGACGGGCCAGAAAAAGCCATTCCGGGACACCGAACGCCACTTTTTTGTCAAACAATGTCAACTTGGGACATTCTGGCTTTCTGCAAAGCCTTTGCTATTTTAAAGTCAGGGCGAGGTGTATAAAGATATGACTTTTCGTCCTTTTTCGCGTCGCTCATCGAAGAGCAAACGCCAGCGCCAAGACGCCACCAGGGATGCTGAAAAACAACAACCGCCCGAGGCAGGGAGCCGGACAGACGGTATGACGTCAAAACCCGAACTGACATTGCCCGAGCAGAAAATAGCCAACCTGTCTTTCTGTGATGCGACGCCCAAGGCGTTCGGGCGGTGGGTCCGCGCCTTGCCGGTTGCCAACATTGGTGAAACGTCGCGCCAGCTCTATCACGCCATCATTGAGCTGAATCAGTTGATCATTCCGCCCCAGCAGCGACTCCAGTTGCTGGAGCAGATCCGGCCGCGCATCAACTTCGTGTGCCAGGAACTGTCGCGGCACTATCTCGGCCTGGCCATCGCCCTGCCGGACAAACAGCGCAAGATTGCCAACCTGTCCCAGGCACTGCAGCTCCACCTGGCCAACGGTTACAAGACCACCCTGACCGAACTGGTAGACGCTGGAGCCCTCGACCGGAATCGCCAGACCGTTGCCACCGCCTGCCATCGCATTATCAGCGACCTGGGGTACACGATACTGCGGGCGCACCAGCTTTACTGCCCGAGCCCGGCCCGCAGCTGGCTCGAGTGCCATCGCGTGTTCCGTTTCAGCCGGACCCATCGCCTGCACGATATCGCCGTCGGCGACGACACCCTGAAGCACCACGATGGCAGCACGGTGGCCGAAGCCTACACCCGACTGCTGCTGCTGGGCTGCGCTCGTGCCAACCAGTTACGCCAGAGCGAGCTGACCCAGGTTTTCGAGCTGTTCGAGTCGTGGGCGGACCGGGTACAACTAAGCTCATCCGACGTTGCCGGCAACCAGTTCCTGATCAACATGGAACGCGACGCGGCCCCCATCTACACCAGCCTGGTCGATGCCAACGACATCACCGACGATTGCTACGGCCTGGATACCGTCGCCCTGTCGGAAGAGATCAACGAGGTCCTGCACAACCGCAGCAGCAAGAACAAGACGACCGAAGCGAACCTCCCCCTGCCGGCGGCCGTGTCGGACAACCTGCTGACGCACCTTTCCCAGGCCTTTGGCGTGCTGACCAAGCGCAACTACAAACGCATTGAGACCAAGGGCGAGCTGGAAGTCGCCGTGGGTCTTTCCGCGGCCCATTACTACATCGCCGGTGAAGTGTCGTTCAAAACGTTCGTAGCCACCGGCGAAAGCCCGTCGGACGATGCCCACAACTATTTCCTCCGCCAGGCGCGACGACGTAACGACGCCTGGGCAGACGCCCATGACGCGTCCCCGTCCGGCGATTTCCGCTCTGCCTCCGACGCCCCCATCACCTTCCGCGGCGCCGGCGGTTCCCGGGAGACCGAAGAAGCCAGCAAGCGCCCCCGCACCTATCGGACCCCGCTGGTCAACACCAGCCCCGGCGGATACTGCATCAGTTGGTCGGGCGACATGCCGCCATCCCTCCAGGCCGGTGAGCTGCTCGCCATCCGCGAGCAACCCAAGCACCCCTGGAGCGTGGCGGTGGTTCGCTGGATTCGACAGCTGCGTCAGCAAGGCACCCAGATCGGGATTGAACTGCTGGCACCGAGCGCCACTCCCTGCGGCGTCCGGCTGATCCAGAAGGTTGGCAACAGCAGCGAATTCCTGCGCGGCCTGCTGCTGCCGGAAGTCGCGGTCATCGGCCAGCCACCGACACTGGTCACGCCACGCCTGCCGTTCCAGCAGGGTAGCCGCATCGTGCTGCGCCAGGGTGATCGCGAGGACAATGGGCAGCTGTCGAAGCGGGTGTCCGCGACCGGGAGCATCAGCCAGTTCGAGCTGCGCCTGCAGACACCGAACACCCCATCGGAGCCGCGTTCGTCGTCAGGCCCCGCGTCCGGCACCAGCGAGGATGAATTCGACTCTCTCTGGCCTTCCCTGTAAGCTTCACAGTCTGTGACGCCGGTCTAAACTGGCAAATCGGATGCCCGCATCGCTATGCTCTGACTCTGATTCAGGCATAATAGCGATGCGACACCCGAATCCATTCCAATCCTCCCGCTTTCCGCTGTGGGAGGATGAGCTGTGCGAGATGGTTTACGAATGCAGAAGAAGAAAGCGACGGTTCATCTGCTGATCCTCGACCCTTCCCAGAACGACGCCGAAACCCTGGTTAGCCTGCTGAGAAACTCCGGACACGCCACGCGGGCCCATCGGGTCACCTCCGAGGAAGACCTCGAAGAAGCGCTGCGCACCAGCAACTGGGATCTGATGCTGGCCCGGGACATTGAGCAGGAAGTCTCCCCGGACTCGGCGCTGGCCCTGGTCAAACGCCTCGACAAGGACATTCCCTGCATTCTGATCTCGCCGGAGCCGGACCACGACCGGACAGTCGCCGTCATGAGGATGGGCGCCCAGGCCGCCGTGCCGGAAGGTCATCGGGAAATGATCATGCTGACGGTGAACCGGGAGCTGGCCAGCCTGGAAGCGCGCCGCCAGCGGCGGGTTCTGGAATCGCACCTGCGCGAGTCCGAGCAGCGCTGCCAACTACTGCTGGAAAGCTCCAAAGACGCCATCGCTTACATCAACGACGGCATGCACATCTATGCCAACCAGTCCTACATGGACTTCTTTGGCTACGACGACATCGACGAGATGATCTGCATTCCGGCCCTCGACACACTGGCGTCGTCCAGTCACGAGGACTACAAGATTTTCATGAAGGCCTTCGCCGAGCACAAGGAAGACGGCATGGCCCTGAACTGCATCGCCAAGCGCAGTGACGGCACCGAACTGAAGATTGTCATGAAGGTGTCCGCAGCCACATACGACGGCGAGCCCTGTACCCAGATCGTGGTACAGCCGGAACAGGACAACGCCGAGCTGGAAGAAAAGCTCAAGCAGATCAGCACCCAGGATCTGCTGACCGGCCTCTACAACCGTCAGCACCTGATGGACGAGTTGGGCCGGGTGATCGTCACCGCCGGTGAAACCAACGAGACCGGCGGACTGGCCTACATTGCCCTGGACAACTTCATGCAGGTACGCAGCCAGGTGGGCATCGCCGGTGCCGACCTGATGCTGGGCGACGTGGCCAGCATGCTGCGTGACAAGGTGGACGACGAGATGACCCTCGCGCGGCTCAGCGACGACGCCTTCTGCCTGCTGGCCCTGCCCTGCCAGGAAACCCGCATGGCGGAAATCTGCGAATCCATCCGCAAGGCCATCGAAGACCACCTGTTCGAAGTCTCCGGCAAAACGGTCCAGGTCACCGTCAGCATCGGTATTGCGGCCATCACCGAGAACGCGCCCAAGGCGCCGGACCTGCTGGGCCGGGCCCACACCGCATCGTCGGAAGTGCGCAAGCTGGAAGGACACGAGAACGGTAACGGCGTGCTGGTCTACAACCCGGCCGTGTACGAGTCGCTCAACGACAACAATTCAGTGGAAGCCATCCAGAAGGCCCTGGAAGAGGACCGCTTCCGCCTGCTGTTCCAGCCGATCATCAACCTGCGCGGCGAAGGCGAAGAGCACTACGAAGCGTTCGTGCGCATGCTCGACAAGGACGACGGGGAAGTCTCCCCCTACGACTTCCTGCCACCAGCCGGCCCGTCCGACATGGCCAGCAAGATCGATCGCTGGGTGATCCTCAAGACCATCAAGCACCTGGCCAGCCATCGCTCCAAGGGCCACGACACGCGGCTGTTCCTGAACGTGACCGCCGAAACCATCCAGGACAGGACGTTTACGCCCTGGCTCAGTGTCGCCCTCAAGGCCGCACGCCTGCCGGGCGACTCGCTGATCTTCCAGATCCGCGAAGGCGACGCCAACAATTACATGAAGCCGGCGCGGGAGTTTGCCAAGTCCCTGCGCGAGCTGCACTGCAAGGTCTCGATCTGCCAGTTCGGCTGCGCGCTGAACCCGTTCAACACGCTCAAGCACGTGGACGTGGACTACGTGAAGATCGACGGCTCCTTCACCGAGGAAATCCAGAAGAACGAGGACGTGAAGGAAGAGGTCAAGGAAATGGTTGCCTCCCTGCAGAGCAGCGGCAAGCTGACCATCATCCCGCTGGTGGAGAACGCCTCGGTGCTGGCCACCCTGTGGCAGGCAGGTGTGAACTACATCCAGGGTTACTACCTGCAGGCGCCGGTTCCGGAAATGGATTACGACTTCGGGGACCAGTAGAAGTCCCCGCATTGCGACCGGCGCCTGGATCTAGCCAGATCCCCCGGTTCGCATCGCAAAGGCCGCCGAAACGGACGTTTCGGCGGCCTTTTTATTGGGGTTGACCCGTCTGACCTAGGAGCCCGATGCCTTAACCGCGTGCACCGTATCGCTTTCGCGGAAGCCGATCAGGTAGAGAATCGCATCCAGTCCCAGCGTCGAAATCGAATGGCGCGCCGATTCCTTCACCAGCGGCTTGGCGCGGAACGCCACGCCCAGACCGGCCTGACTCAGCATCGGCAGGTCGTTGGCGCCGTCTCCAACGGCAATCACCTGTTCCGGCGACACCCCTTCCCGTTCGGCGATTTCCAGCAGCAGCTCCGCCTTACGCTTGCCATCCACGATCTGGCCCGATACCTCTCCGGTCACCTTCCCGTTCTCGATAGCCAGCTCGTTGGCGTGAACGAAGTCGATCCCCAATCGCGCCTGCAGGAACCGGGCGAAGTAGGTAAAGCCACCGGACAGGATGGCGGTGCGGTATCCCAGGGCTTTGAGCGTACGGATCAGGTGCTCTGCGCCCTCGGTCATTTTCAGGCGCGCGGCGATGCCTTCCAGCACCGCCTCGTCCAGCCCCTTCAACAGCGCCAGACGCTCAGCAAAGCTCTCGCTGAAGTCCAGTTCGCCACGCATGGCCCGCTCGGTGATCTCGGCCACCTGATCGCCAACGCCGGCTTCCCGGGCCAGTTCGTCGATGACCTCCGCCTCGATCAGAGTGGAGTCCATATCGAACACCACCAGACGACGGTTGCGGCGGAAAATGGAATCCTCCTGGAACGCGATATCAACATTCAGCTCGCCGGCAATCTTGAGGAAGTCCGTACGCAACGCCTCCAGATCGCTGGGCGTGCCGCGGACCGAGAACTCAACGCAAGCCAGACGATTGTCCGCCCGGTTCAACGACGGGCGCGCCGACAGGCGACTGATGTTGTCGATGTTGAGACCGTGCCGCGCGGTGATCTCCGAAACCCGGGCGATATGCTCCGCCTGGATGTCGCGCGCCAGCAGCGTGACGATGTAACAGGCCCGGTTACGGCCCGCCGCCCACTGCTGGTATTCCTCTTCGGTGATCGGCGCGAAATGCACCTGCAGGTCCAGCGCGTGAAGCCGGAACAACAGGTCGCGGATCACGTGAGGCGCGTTCGCCTCCTCGGGAATCTCCGCCAGGATCCCCCAGGTCAGGTGATCGTGGATCACCGCCTGACCGATATCCAGGATGCGTACGTCGTAGCGCCCCATGATCCCGGTAATCTCGGAGGTCAGCCCCGGCTTGTCACGGCCGGACACATTGATCAGGACCAGCTCACTCACTGTCGTCGGCTCCTTGCTCGTCGCCAGCCGGGGCATCCGGCGTGGCGCGAACGACTTCCAGGGACTCAACCCGTTGCAGCCCGCGCGGCAGCTTGTGCCCACGCCGGCCACGTTCGCCCTGGTAATGTTCGAGGTCGCCGAACTGCAGGGTCATCTTGCGCTTGCCCGCCTGGATCACCAGCTGATCGGCCGGCGAGAACACGCCCACGGCGACCACCAGTTCCTCACGCGTCTGTACGCGCGCGGACGGTATGCTGATGATCTTGTTGCCCTTGCCCTTGGCCAGCTCCGGCAGTTCTTCGAGCGGGAAGACCAGCATCCGCCCTTCGTTGGTGATCGCTGCAAGGTGCAGATCATCCCCTTCCGGCACCTCCACCGGCGGCATGATCCGCGCGCCCTTGGGCACCGAGACCACCGCCTTACCGTTGCGGTTCTTGCTGATCAGGTTTTCCAACTGGCTGACGAAACCGTAGCCACCGTCGGTGACAAACAGCACCCGCTGCTTCGGATCCCCCATCAACAGGCCCGCAAAACCCGCGCCGGACGGCGGGTTGATACGCCCCGTCAATGGCTCGCCCTGCCCCCGGGCGGATGGCAGCGTATGAGCCAGCAACGCATAGGCCCGCCCGGTGGAATCCAGGAACACCGCCTGCTCGTTGTTGCGCCCCCGGGCAGCCAGGGCAAAGCGATCGCCGGCCTTGAAGCTGAGCCCGTTGGGGTCAATGTCGTGCCCTTTGGCAGCCCGCACCCAGCCTTTCTCGGACAGGACAACGGTCACCGGGTCGTTGGACACCAGATCCACGTCACTGAAGGCCCGGGCTTCCTCGCGCTCGACGATGGGCGAACGGCGCTCATCGCCAAAGGTCTCGGCGTCGGCCTGGAGTTCGGACTTGATCAGGTCGCGCAACTTGTCCTCCGAGCCCAGGATGGACTGCAGGTGATCCCGCTCCTGGGACAGTTCCTCCTGCTCGCCCTTGATCTTCATTTCCTCGAGCTTGGCCAGGTGGCGCAGTTTCAGTTCGAGGATGGCTTCAGCCTGCTCGGGACTCAGGCCAAAGCGCCGGATCAGTTCGTCCTTGGGCTTGTCCTCGTAGCGGATAATCTCGATGACTTCATCGATGTTCAGGAACGCGACCAGCAGGCCTTCCAGGATATGCAGGCGCGACAGCACCTTGTCGAGGCGGTGCTGCAGCCGGCGCCGGACCGTCGTGGTGCGATAGCTCAGCCACTCGGTCAGCAGCGTGCGCAGATCCTTGACCTGCGGGCGACCGTCGATACCGATCATGTTGAGGTTGACCCGGTAGGTCTTCTCCAGGTCGGTACTGGCGAACAGGTGCGTCATCAGGCCGTCCAGGTCGACCCGGTTGGAACGAGGCACGATCACCAGCCGCGTCGGGTTCTCGTGATCGGACTCATCACGCAGGTCCGCCACCATGGGCAGCTTCTTACCCTGCATCTGCTGGGCGATCTGTTCCAGCACCCGGGCGCCGGACACCTGGTGCGGCAGCTCCGTCACCACGATCTCGCCGTTTTCCCGGGACCACCTGGCCCGCATACGCAGGGAGCCGCGACCGGTCTCGTACATCTTCCGGATGTCGCTGCGCGGCGTGATGATCTCCGCACGGGTCGGGAAATCCGGCCCCTTGATGTGCTCGCCGAGCTGCTCGATCGTCGTCTCCGGCGCATCCAGCAGGCGGATACAGGCCGCGGTGACCTCGCGCACATTATGCGGCGGAATGTCCGTGGCCATGCCGACGGCGATGCCGGTGGTGCCGTTGAGCAGCACGTGGGGCAGGCGCGCCGGCAGGCTGGCCGGTTCGTCCAGGGTGCCGTCAAAGTTGGGTACCCAGTCCACGGTCCCCTGGCCCAGCTCACTGAGCAGCACTTCGGAGAACGGCGCCAGACGGGATTCGGTGTATCGCATCGCGGCGAAGGATTTGGGGTCGTCCGGTGAGCCCCAGTTGCCCTGGCCGTCGATCAGCGGATAGCGATAGGAAAATGGCTGCGCCATCAGCACCATGGCTTCGTAGCAGGCGCTGTCACCGTGCGGGTGGAATTTACCCAGCACGTCGCCGACGGTTCGGGCGGACTTCTTGTACTTGGCCGTCGCCTTCAGTCCCAACTCGGACATGGCGTAAATAATGCGGCGCTGGACCGGCTTCAGACCGTCGCCCACGTGCGGCAGTGCGCGATCGAGAATGACGTACATGGAATAGTCGAGATACGCCTTTTCGGTGTAATCCCGCAGCGAAACGCGCTCGAACCCTTCGTCGGTCGTCTGAAATTCAGCCATATTGGCCCCTTTTCCTGGAAGTTTTTCGGTCAGGCCGGTCTGCTGAGACGGCCTGATACGGGAATTTCCGGATCCGGTGCCGGCCCTTCCCTACAGCAAGCGGCCATTATAGAAAGGCCGCGCCTCACACACCAACCCCTGCCCCATTTTGCTTGCCAATCCGCAGATGGAATAGCGGAATCCACGAATGGAGGGGGTGCGGGGTGCTCTTTATTCTCGGTTCGTGGTTGGCGTCGAGCTGTTCCGATCACGGGCATGGCCACCGACCGGAACGGGCGATGTGATCCCCCGACACCGTGATCCCCCAACACATCGGGCGCAGCGGACGCGTCGTCTACTAGAGAAGGTGTTCGTCATTCTATGCAGACACAAACGCTGAAACTGGCACTCCGGGCCCTGGGCCGCTCCATCCTGGCAGCAACCGTCAATGCGGCGCTGGCCATGATGCTGATGCTCCTGGTCGAGTTCGCCATCAGCGGCGACTGGCACCTGGCCGACGCCTACCTGTACGCGGGCCTGCTGATCTGGCTGGTTGTCCTGAGCGGGCAGCTGTTTCGCCAGTATCGTCTTTGCCAGTGCCAGCGTGCACAGAACCACTGAGTCGACGCCGTCGCACCTTCTTAACGCCCTTCCCCGCCTCAATCCCCCGCACCTCTCCGGGCAGCTGCTATCCTGACATTGAGTCCCACCAGCAGTGACGGGGAGAACAAGAATGAACCTGATCCGTAAACTTGGTCTGAAGACCAAGATCGTATTGCCTTTTGCGCTGACAGCCATCGCCATTGTGGTCCTTGGCGTTGTTAACCTGATGACAACACAAGGACTGGTCAACGACACGGATCGCGTTGCCCATAACTACGTTCCTTCGGTCAGCGCCGCCCTGAACGCGGACCGCGACCTTTACCAGGCCTACACCGCGCAACAGAACCTGATCTTCGCCGCCCAGGCCGGAGACGATATCAGCGGGTTCCTGGCGGGCTTCGAGGAGAACGCCACTCAGGCCATCGAGCGCATGGGCACCGTCCGCGAGCTGTTGGCCGAGGACGGCGTCGACCAGGAGCTGCAGGGCTTCGAAGCCGCCTATCGCGACTGGAAGGCCGAAGCCGATGCCGTGAACTCGATGGTGGAACAGGGCCAGTTGCAGGCGGCACGCAGCGCCATGGCCGAGCAGGTCCTGCCCTTATTTGAATCCCTGCGTACCTATTACGACGTCGCCGGCGCCTTTGCCGACCAGAACGCGGTCCTGACCGCCGAGGAAGCCACCGCAGAAGGCTACCAGAGCATGACCGCCACCGTCGTGGTGACGCTGGCGGTATTGGCCATCAGCGCGCTGATTTTCTTCGTGGCCACACGACTGATCATCGGCTCCATCAATCAGCTCCGCACCCGGCTCGATGACATCGCCGAAGGCGAAGGCGATCTCTCCAATCGCGTGCCAGTCGAGCTGGACGACGACCTCGGCCGCCTGGCCACCAGTTTCAACGCCGTCATCAGTAACCTTCAAGGCATGGTTCGCGAGATCAAGTCATTGTCCACGGATCTCCGCGAAGGCGCGGAGAAACTGGACAAGGCCGCTTCGGAAAACCGCGAGGGCATCACCCAGCAAACCGACGCCATTACCCAGGTGGCCACCGCCATCAACCAGATGCAGAGTGCCATCGAGGAAGTGGCTGGCAACGCCGGTAACGCCGCCGACGTGACGCGCAGCGCCCAGAGCAACACAGAATCCGGCGCGCGCATCATCAAGAATGCGTCGGAGGAGGTGAATCGTCTGTCCGATCAGATCGAGACGGCGGTCGGCGTTATCCGCAAGCTGTCCTCGGATTCGGACAACATCACCTCGGTGCTGGATGTGATCCGCGGCATCGCCGAGCAGACCAACCTGCTGGCCCTCAATGCTGCCATCGAAGCGGCCCGGGCCGGCGAGCAGGGGCGGGGCTTTGCGGTCGTCGCCGACGAAGTGCGCACGCTGGCCCAACGCACCCAGGAGTCCACTTCTGACATCCAGACCATGATCAGCACGCTGCAGAACGGCGTGGCGGACATTGTCTCAGTGATGGAAACCGGCAATCAGCAGGCGGAGCAGACAGTGAAGCTCTCCACCGAGGCGGAAAACGAACTGGGCTCCATCCTCACGGCCATGAACAGCATCAGCGACATCAACGCCAGTGTGGCGTCGGCCACCGAGGAACAGACCCAGGTAGTGGACGAGATCAATCGCAGCATCACGCGCATCCACGATCTGGCGCAGAACAGCGACGAGCGCTCGGTGGAGATCAACCAGATCAGCGAACTTCTGGCGGGACACGCCCAGACCCTGAATACGCAGGTCGGACGCTATCGGGTGTGAGAGACTGACGGGAACCGGCTCAGGTGGCGATGCCGTAGGTGTTGGCAACCGTCAGCGCCAACAGGAGCAGAGACATGCTGAGCGTGATGAACCGGAGTGATCGATTGCGCCTCGCGCGCTCCATAGCGGTACCCTGAAAGTGACAAAACATCGCCATCATAAACCAGGCGATGTTTTGTCATCTACCCCCTCGTATCCCCGTGGCGCGAGGGGGTCTCGGCACTCATTTCCGGGGTTACTGGCGAATGCCTTCCACCGAGATGATGATGTCGACGGTGCTGGACTGAGGCCCCAGATCCATCGGGATACCGAAGTCCTTCAGGCGCAACTCAGTCTCGGCCTCGAAACCCATACGGTAGCCGCCCCATGGGTCCTCACCGTGGCCGATCATCTCGGCATCCAGGGTGATTTCCCTGGTCACGCCGCGCAGGGTCAGGTCACCCACGATGTCAGCCTCGCCCTTGTCGTCATCATCCATGACGATGCGTTTGCTCTTGAACGTCGCCTGCGGGAAGTCGTCGACCGACAGGAAGTCATCGCTGCGCAGGTGCTTGTCCCGCTCGGCATGGTTGGAATCAACGCTGGCGGTATCGATGGTCACTTCCACGGAACTGTTGGCGGGGTTGGCGCTGTCGTAGGTGAACTGTCCGTCAAAATCGTTGAAACGACCGTACAGGTGGCTGTAGCCCAGGTGCGAAATCTTGAACATGATGAACTGGTGTGCGCCCTTGGTATCGAACGCGTAGGTGCCGTCTTCCTCCGCGGCCTGCACGCCTCCGGCCAGCACCGCCATGGACACCGCTGATGAAATCGCCAGTTTCTTGAACATAGAGTCTCTCCTTGTCTTGCCCCGCAGGGCGCTTTATTGGCTTGCTTGAATCTGAATTGCGGACCACCGGCGAGCGTCAGCCCTGCCCCAGCATGCGTTTCAACGTTGCATCCCGGTCAATGACATGATGCTTGACGGCGCCCAGAGCATGCACGGCCGCCAGGACCACCAGCGCCCAGGCTGCCCAGTAGTGGATGCTGCCGGCCACATCTTCCAGTCCTTTTTGCTGCCCCGTGATCGAGGGCACGGTAAACCAGTTGAAGACATCGATACCGGACCCGTCCGCCGTGGGAATCAGGTAACCCGTCACCAGAACCGTGAAGACCAGCAGGTACATCAGGATGTGGGCAGCGTGCGCGCTGACCTTTTCCCAGCGCTTGTGCGAAGGCAGGCTGTGTGGCGGCGGAGAAAGCAGACTCCAGAAGGCCCGCACCAGCATCAGGGCAAACAGCAGGATGCCGATGCTCTTGTGGATATGAGGCGCTTCCCGGTACCAGGCATCGTAGTAGGTCAGGTCAACCATATACAGCCCCAGCCCGAACAACCCGAAAACCGCAACGGCAACAATCCAGTGCATCAGAATCGTCACCCAGCCGAAACGCTCCGGGCTGTTCTTCATCGGTACTGCCATGACCTTGCCGTCTCCATCAAATCCGTTTGCGCCGGCGGCGTCTTCACCCAGATCACCGCCGAACTTGATTTCTCCAAGTCTAGGTAGCTCAACGTCTTCGGCCAACTAAAATCTTCTGCACGCCTCCATCAGATTTTTTGAATAAGCAGTCCGGGCGATCCACCGCTGACGCCTTGTGCCACGGGCACTCCACCATCGTCGAATACGGGTTCTACTGATTGTTGCCTACGCTCATTAACAGGATAGTAAAGCTCTATTGACATCCTGCCGTCAGGCAGGGCCGAGACGCACCCAGGAGCACTTATCATGGAAGTCGAGTTCGACGAAGATATCGTCATCCCGAGCAACAACTGATTGACGGTCCGACACCGGACCCGATCGTGGCAGCCTCTTATGGCTGAAGTCATCGCGGCCCGCTAATGGTTCGCAGGCTGACTGTTTAATCGCATTTTGCGTTTGCCTCTGGTAACGCCTGACGTTCTTTGGCATTCTTCTGTACCTGAACAAATGGTCATCTTTATTTGTTCAGAAGCCGCCCGTACCAGGGATCGAATAAAGGCGTTTCGGTCCTGATCGTCGCTGGTACCGGCTGTTTTTAACTCGTGCAGTAGATTCGATGTCGACGAGCGTACCCCACACCAGCACCGAGCCGGAGCTGGACTTCCTGACTCCCATGCTTTCCCAGCAGCCCGACGGCTGGACAGCGGAATTCCAGGGACTCACGCTGCGCACCGCGCTGCAGCCGATTTTCAGCATTTCCCACAAACGCATTGTCGGCTACGAAGCCCTGATCCGCGCCTTCGACACGGACAACGCCAGCGTGCTGCCGCTGCACCTGTTCCAATTGCCGGATAACGCCCCCGAGAACGTACTGCTCGACCGGCTCTGCCGCTACCTGCATATCCGTAACTTCGCCGCCCTGCCCGACGACGTGAACTGGCTGTTCCTCAACGTCTCCCCCCAGGTGGTGGCCGGCCGGCGCCGGGATTCCTTCTTCGGCCAGTTGCTCTCGCGCATCGGTTTCCCCTCGCACCGCGTCGTGGTGGAAATCGTCGAGCAGCCCACCGACGATGCCGACCAGCTACGGGAAACCGTCAACTACTACAAACAGCTCGGCTGCCTGACTGCCATCGACGACTTCGGCGCCGGCCACTCCAATTTCGAAAGGATCTGGAACCTGTCCCCGGACATCGTCAAGCTGGATCGACAGCTCCTGGCCCGGGCCACCGACGACAAGCGCGCACGGCAGATACTCAAGGGCATCGTCTCCCTGCTGCACCAGTCAGGCTGCCTGGTACTGCTGGAAGGCGTGGAAACCCGCAGCCAGGCACTGATCGCCATCGATGCCGGCGCGGATTTCGTGCAGGGTTTCTACTTCCGGCGGCCGGACCTGGAGCTGGACGAGGTGATTCGCTCCGCCACCGATCTGGACGAACTGCTGACCGACTACAAGCGCAGCAGCCGCAACGAGATGGACCCGAGTCATGAGCTGTCCGGCTTCTTCGAACCGCTGTTCATTGCCGCCGCCGGAGAACTCCAGGCCGGACGGACTTTCGCCGACGCCTGCCGCTCCCTGACCGGACACCACAGCGTATCGCGCTGCTACCTGATCGATGACCAGGGCGTGCAGAACGAGGATACGCTGCGGTCGGATTACCTGATCGAGTGCTTCGACCCGCGCTTCCGCCCGCTGGAGAATACCGCCAACGCCGACTGGTTCCGTCAGCACTATCTGCGCCAGGCACTGGGCCAGCCCGGACAGCTGCAGATCACCCGCCCTTATCTGTCGGTGACCGGCGCCTACATGTGCGTGACGCTGTCCCTTGCTTTCCAACTGGGTTCAACCACCACGGTGCTGTGCTGCGATATCCTGGCGCACTGAGGGGTTAACGGTTCGAGGGCTCACGGGGGATCTGGCGCTTGGGCGGCGCCACAGAAGCTAGAGCTTCTGCTACATCCATAGATGTCAGAGCATAGAATAGTGTAGCCGAAGCTTTAGCTTCGGAGCAGCCCACAAGGGGTGCTTTATTGAGGGAATATCCTGCGAGCAGTCGGCTTTCCGCCGACTCCCCGCACACTCGTCAGACCGGCACGTCCGCCATATTGCCGTAGGTTTCCAGCCAGGAACGACGATCCGACGCGCGTTTCTTGCCCAGCAGCATGTCCATGCGCTCATCGGTGCCGTCGTTGTCGTCCAGGGTCAGCATCACCAGGCGACGGGTGTCCGGCGCCATGGTGGTCTCACGCAGTTGCAGCGGATTCATCTCACCCAGCCCCTTGAAGCGGGTGACGGAGATCTTGCCCCTGCGCTTCTCCGCCTCGATGCGGTCGAGGATGCCCTGCTTCTCGTGCTCGTCCAGGGCGTAGAAGGTTTCCTTGCCCAGATCCACCCGGTACAGCGGCGGCATGGCGACGAACACGTGGCCGGCGGCGACCAGCGGGCGGAAGTGCTTGACGAACAGCGCGCACAGCAGTGTGGCGATGTGCAGCCCGTCCGAATCCGCGTCCGCCAGAATGCAGATCTTGTTATAGCGCAGCCCCTCGAGCTTGTCGGACCCCGGATCCACACCGATGGCCACGGCGATATCGTGCACTTCCTGGGACGCCAGGATCTCGCCGGAATCCACTTCCCAGGTGTTGAGGATCTTACCCCGCAGGGGCATCACCGCCTGGAATTCGCGATCCCTGGCCTGCTTGGCGGAGCCACCGGCCGAATCCCCTTCCACCAGGAACAGTTCGGCGCGATTGGCATCAGCACCCGCGCAGTCCGCCAGTTTGCCGGGCAGCGCCGGCCCCTGGGTGACCTTCTTGCGGGCCACCTTGCGGCTGGCCTTGAGGCGGCGCTGGGCGTTGCTGATAAACAGCTCCGCCAGGGCCTCGGCGACGTCGGTGTGCTGGTTCAGCCAGAGACTGAAGGCGTCCTTCACCACGCCGGAGACAAAGGCGGCCGCTTCCCGGGACGACAGGCGCTCCTTGGTCTGGCCGGAGAATTGCGGATCCTGCATCTTGAAGGACAGAACGTAGGCGCAGCGGTCCCAGATGTCCTCCGGCGACAGGCGCACCCCTCTCGGCAGCAGATTGCGGAACTCGCAGAACTCGCGCATGGCCTCAAGCAGGCCGGTGCGCAGGCCGTTAACGTGAGTGCCGCCCTGGGCGGTGGGAATCAGGTTGACGTAACTTTCCATCACCGCTTCGCCGTCTTCCGGCAGCCACTGGATAGCCCAGTCCACCTCTTCGGTATTACCGGACATGCGGCCTGTGAACGGCTCGGTGGGCAGCAGTTCGATGTCGGCCAGGGCCGAGCGCAGATAGTCGCGCAGGCCGTCTTCGTAGCACCACTCGTCTTTTTCGCCGGAGCTTTCCTGGCGGAAGGTGACGGTCAGCCCCGGACACAGCACCGCCTTGGCGCGCAGGTTGTGGCGCAGGCGACTGACCGAGAATTTGGGGCTGTCGAAGTAGCTTTCGTCGGGTGTAAACAGCAGGCGCGTACCGGTGTTTCGTTTGCCCACCGTATCCACAACCGCCAGGTCGCTGGTCTTGTCGCCGTTCGCAAAGGTCATGCGATGCAGCTGGCCGTCGCGTTTGATGGACACTTCCAGGTGGGTCGACAGCGCGTTGACCACCGAGACCCCCACCCCGTGCAGACCACCGGAGAAATTGTAGTTGCCCTTGGAGAACTTGCCGCCCGCGTGCAACCGGGTCAGGATCAGCTCCACGCCCGGTACGCCGTGCTCCCTGTGGACGTCTACCGGCATACCACGGCCGTCGTCCTCAACGCTGAGCGAACCGTCGGCGTGGAGCACCACATCGATGCGCTTGGCGAAACCGGCCAGCGCTTCGTCCACGCTGTTGTCGATGACTTCCTGGGCCAGATGATTCGGCCGCGACGTGTCCGTGTACATCCCCGGGCGCTTGCGCACCGGATCCAGACCGCTGAGAACTTCAATCGCGTCGGCGTTGTAATCTTTCTGGCTCATAAGGGGGCTGTGGCTCTCACTCAACGACTTCGGGCGAAACGAACCTCGCCCCGGACAGGCTGTCGCCGGCCACGGCGGGCAAGGTTCCTGAATACCGCCCATAGCTTAGGGATTCGGGGATAAAGATCAACGGTTCTTTTGTTGCCGGCTCAAGAGCGTATCTCTCATGGATGCGGGCGCGTCACCGGGAATGGCGCATCACCACTGACGGTGACCTGTTGCCAGCCGTCCGCCGGAATCGCCGTCACCAGACAGGGGGTCGTCATCACCTGTGCCGCCATTGCACCCGGCTCAGGATGTTTGACGTTCACGTGCAGCGTCAGCGTATCGCCATCCTGGGTTGCCTGGGCCAGGGTCACGGCATGCCCGGCCGTCGTCTGCTGCCCCAGCGATGCCACCAGCAGCCAGCGATCGCCGTCGGCCGGCCAGGACGGCAGCTCAACGCCGGCCTGCGAGCGCAGCTGTTCCCAGTGCGCCGCGTCCTGCGCCAGGATCACACCGGGCGCTGGCAGGCCGCAATGGGCATGGCTGGCCAGGCTTTCCACGCGGGCGGCCCCGTCCCCCGATGAATGCGCCGAGCAACCCGCCAGGGTCAGTCCCATCACCAATCCGATCGATTGCCATTTCATTGCGCCACCTCCTTGGTCGCCGCATCCGTTGCCTGGCTGGCGTCCGTCTTGCGGTTGAGGGAATACCCGTCAAAGCCGGTGCGAGGCAGGTCCGACGCGCCCAGCACCGGTCGCTGGAAGCTGGTGGTCATGGTCAGTCCGGACACACTGCTGCCCTGCTTGACGATGACCTGCGGCAGCCCCACCGTCGGGTACTCGGCACAGGCTTCGCCCGGCTCGCAGATCACGCCATTATTGTCCATGTCGGTTCCGGCTCGCAGCAAGTACTCACCATCCGGTACATCGGCAAACGAGAAGGTGTAACGGCCATTGACCGACTGCACGGCCACCTGGAAGCCGACGGAGTCGTCATTGGCGTCGTCCAGCAGAATGTAGTGGCGCCCGGCGTCCCGCGATGCCTCGGGATCGCCCAGTTGCACATTGACTGGAAGGACCAGCGACTGATCCTCGCTCCCACTCGTGTAACTAACCGTCACGCTGGCCTGCTCAGCAGCAGCCAAGTCGGTCACCTGCGCCACCAGTTCGACGCCTCCAGAAACCGGGTTTTCCGAGATGGTCAGCCACTCCGGCTGCGGGTTATCCACGTTGATCGAGTCGACCGTGCTGTCCGCCGGCACCTGGCTCAACATCACGCGGGCCTCGGTCACCGAACCATCGAACTGGAAGCCGCTGGGATAGGCGGAAAGAAAGGTCCCGAGGTTGCCATTGGAGGCCGCATCCACGGCTTTCAGGGCATTGATCAGCCCGGCACCGTATTCCGTGGCGTTGCCCAGGGAGTCGGTCAGTTCGCCGCGTCTCAGATACTCCCGCACCGCGTCCAGGGTGAGATTCCCGTCGACACTTCGCATCAGCGCCAGCACGCCGGCAACGTGGGGCGCCGCCATGGAGGTACCGGTAAGCCCGGCATAGGCCGGCTGGAAGCGGGTGCCCGACTGGCTGCCCCAGGCACTGTAGATGGCGTCCGGCTGGCCGTCACTGTTGCCGTCCCGGGTCACATCACCGCCCGGCGCCACCAGATCGAGCCAGCTCCCGAAACTGGAGTAACTCGCCCGCCGATTGCCGCCATCCACCGCCCCAACGGCCAGCACCCGGTCGAACGCCGCCGGGTAAACCGGCTCGCTGGCCCCCTGGTTGCCCGCCGCGGCCACCACCAGGATGCCCCGGTTGCTGGCGGTGTTGATCACCGATTCCAGCGCCGACGACGGCCCCAGCCCCGCCAGACTGAGGTTGATGACGTCCGGCCGCTGCGCCGCCGGCAGGTTGGCCAGATAACTGATGGCGTTGATCAGGTCCTGCGAGGTGCCGGCCCCGCTGCTATCGAGAACGCGGATCGGCAGCAACGTGGCCTGCGGCGCAACGCCGACGCCACCCAGGTTGTTGTCCAGGGCGGCGATGGTGCCCGCCACGTGGGTGCCGTGAAAGCTGGGCCCGTCGTCATTGCCGGGCGTGGCCGGGTTACCGTCGGGGCCGCTTTCGTTGTCGTCATCGTCCGACACAAAATCGGATTGCGCCAGCACCTCCACGTTCTGGCCGCTGCCATTGTCCAGATCCGGGTGCCAGTTGCCGCCGACCGCCGGGGTTTCGCTGAACAGCCCGGTGTCGAGCACCGCCACACGGGCACCCAGGCCCGGGTTGCCCAGTGCCTGCCAGGCGGTGGGCAGGTTGATCGCCTGGTAATGCCACTGTTGCGAGGGGTAGAGCGGATCATTGAGGGTGTTGACCACCTGTGCCCGATAGCGGTAGTTGGGCTCGGCCGCGAGGACACCGGGCGTCTCGCGCAGTTCGCGGATCCAGTCCAGCGTTTGCCCCTTGCGCTGGTCGGTTGTCGACAGGGAACGCAGAGCGCTGGTTTCGCCCTGGCGGAAATGCCAGATACCACGGGCGAGCTCCCGCCGCTGGCCGCTGCCCATGGCATCGGCGGAAGTCGACAGGGCCTGGACATCGGCGGGCGACGCCATGGTGACAATGGCCTCGCCGGGCACCCAGTCCGGCTCCGACTGCGCCAGGGTGACCGTGGTACCGGACCCCATGGCGCTGACATAGACCACATACCGCATCGGCCCGCCGGTCATGGCCCGCAAGTCCAGCTCATAGAGCCCCTCGCCGGCGTCCGGCGCCAGGGTCAGCGCGGCGGCGGGCGTCAGGGTGTCGATCTGCCGACCGTCCAGGGCCACTTCGGCCGTCGGCGTTCCTGCGGCGCTGGCCCCATTCACCGCAAACGCCCGGATCGTCAGGATCTGGTCCTCCGCCAGGGTCAGTTGATAGCGATCGCGCTGGTCCTGGAAATAATCCGTGGGGCGGCCGCTGTAGATCCCGGACCCGACACTCAGGTAGCCGGCCAGGATCACCGGGCTGGGGAGCGACTGGGCGTCCGTATCGTTGCGCACCGCGCTGCCGTTGAAGAAATCATCGGCGGTATCGGCATCGATGCGCGTGCGGGATTCAATCTCGATCACGCCACTGACCCGGTCGTCGTCGTCACTGCCTCCTCCACCTCCTCCGCCGCAACCGGCCAGAGTCAACGCGATCAGCAGCGCCCCCAGACGAGGTTTTTCAGAACCTTCCAGCAAACCGACCTCCTTTTGGATACAACCCTGCCAGGCGGGTACGACATCGCCAACCCACTTTGGGAACGCCCATAAAAAACCGCCGCCCGCGACTGCGAACGACGGTTCACGATCTCGCCTGATCAGTTGTAGAAGAACATCGGCACAAATGCCACGATCAACAGGGTTGTGCCCATCACCACGAGGGGCAGCAGCAGGCGCTCGTAGCGGTGCCAGAAGCTGCCGGTGCGCTCGGCCGCCAGCACCTCGGTCTCGCCTACCACCTGCCGCGTCAGCAAGTGATTGAGCGCCACCGGCGGACTCAGATAACCCAGCTCAAACGCCACCAGGCACACCATCCAGAAATGCAGCGGGTCGATCCCCAGATTGATGGCCGCCTGGGCGATGGTGGCCGATACCAGGATCACGGCCCCGAACGGATCCATGATCATGCCGATAAAGGTGAGCATCACCACAATCACCGCCATCACCAGCCAGGGATTGGTCAGGCTCTCCGGGAAGATGGCGTGGACCACGTCCGAGCGTTCCAGAATACCGCCCAGGCAGACCGAGAAGCCCATCAACGCCAGCAGTGCGCCGATATGCACCGCCGAATCACTGGCCGCCGCCGCGCTGCGGCTGAAAAAGGCCGACCAGCGGCTCTCACCCGCCTCGCGATTGCCAGCACCGGAATCCATGAACACCAGCGCCAGCATCACCAGAGGCAGGATCAGCGGCGCGCTGTATTCGTTGAAGCCCAGGCCCAACAGGAACCAGACCAGGCCGACGACCACCGCCGCAGTCAGGATATACGGTACCAGCGGTCCAAGACGGCGGCCGGCTTCGGCAAAGGCGCCGGCCTGGGGCCGCGGCCGCCAGTTGCCCTGGGTCCTGCACACCAGCAAGCTGAAGATGCTCGCCGACATCAGGAAGATCCAGAAGCCCCAGCCATAGAGTTCGTCGGTGGTCACTTCCTTGTTGAGCGCCGCCACCACGACGATCAGCAGACAGGGATTGAGCACCACCCCCATGCTGCCGGACATGGCGGTCGTGGCCAGGGACAGCTGCCGCCCGGCGCCAGCCTTGCGCAGCTCATCGTAGATCACGCCGCCCACAGCCAGGATGAAGATGCCCGACGCCCCGGTGAACGCCGTGGGGAAAGCCGTGGCGAAGATCATCAACGACGCCAGGGCCGGTGCCGGCAGGTGGAACGGCTGGATCACGTTGAGCAGCAGGTCCGGCAGCCGCGTCTGCTTGAGGATCATCCCCACCAGCACGTACAGGCCGATGTTGATGAACATGGACGCCAGGTTGGTCAACTGCCCGAAATAGATCGCCAGGCCGGCGCTGTAACCGTCCACGAAGAAGAAGTAGGCCATGGCGATCAGGCCCATCTGGCAATACAGCGGAATCACCAGGAACGAGGACGGCGTCAGCCCGCCCGCGCGCATCCGCTCCGGCACGTTGGTGAGCCGGTAGACGTTGATCACCATGAACACCGCGAACACCGCTGCCCAGGCGTACTGAAGTTCCAACTGGGTTTCGGATGACGGTGAAGCGCCCAGACGGCCGGCGTAGGACACCAGCGAATAGGTCATCAGCCCGTTGACCACCAATTGGAACGTCTGGGACAGCTTCCACTCACCCCGGTTACGCGGCAGGCGCAGGGCGATGTGATCGGTATCGAACGCCGCGATCAAAGCCGCCAGCGCGAACAGCCCCAGGAACAGAAACTTCGTCAGATCGATGTTATCCAGCAACCAGTGGGCAATGCCCTGCTCCACGACCTTGAAGGCCGTCAGCGCGGGCGTGACATGCTCCTGATTGGCCGCGAACATGGCGTGTTTTTTCTGGCAGAGCTCGAGGTTCTTGCGGAAGCTCTCGCGAAGCTTGTCCGGGTCCGGCGGCGAGGAGAACAACTCGTCCGGGTCCGGCTTGTAGGCGTCCATCCGTTTCTGGACCGCCGCCTCGACGTCCATATCGAGGTTGCAGGAAGGCTCGCTGGCCCAGGGGTCCAGCAGATAGTAATTGGGCCAGGTCTGCTCGCCGATCCACAACATGCGTGAATGCAGCGAGTTGCCCATACCCAGCAGCAGGGTAAACACCAACAGGGCCAGCAGAATGACCCCGTGCAACCGGTGCACGGGGTACTGAGTGGTGACCCGGCTGGCCGAAAGAGCGCGCCAGTTCATCGTGCCAGACCTGCCTTATTCGCGGTTGCCAGCGGTGCACTCGGACGCGCCGGGATTGCTGGCGCAGCGGACCTTGCTCAGCAGGTGCAGCATCTTGGGATCGTAGACGCTGGGCGCCCCGTTCTTGCCGTCGCGCAGCTCCAGGCGGTTCTCCCGGAACATTTCCTGGTAGCCCTGGATATCCTCGTCGGGAATATTGATCCACTGGTCGTCCGGGATGTTCTTCTCGCTCCTCTTCACCAGCGCCATGGCCTGGGGATACATCGCCCACGCCACTTCCCGCGCCTGCTGCGCCTCGTCGTCATTCAGCAGTTCGTCCCGAGCCACCATCTGCACCGTGAGCTGGGCCAACGGGTAGTCCACGATGCCGCCGTCGTCGCCGACGCCCTTGTACAGCTCCAGCGCCTCGTAGGCGAAGGCCGGCGCGTAGGCGGTATCCACCGAGCCGTTGTTGAACTTGCCGGCGAAGTTGGTGATGTCCGAGGGCACCACCGTGGCCTTGACGTAATTGACCATGTGGATCGCGTCTTTCTGGTAATCCAGCGTGGCCATGCGCTTGCCCGCCAGTTCACCGGCGGTGTCGATGGAACGGTCGTTGACGAACAGGTAGCCCGCCCCCGCCGGCGCGATGCCCAGGACCTCATAGTCCCCTTCCTTCATGAACTTGGCGGCCTTGGGCTGGGCCAGGGTCGCCAGGACGGTCTTGAGGTTGTCGTAGGTGGGAATGGCACCCACGGCGCTGATGGAACCCGTGAAACGATTGAACCGACGTGTGCGCAGGTCGGTCGCCGCCAGGATGTCGCACTGACCGGACTGGAAGTCGCCGAGCGCCACACCTTCATCGGTGTAGGGTTTGAGCTGGATATCCAGACCGTGGCCCTTCATTTCCAGGGCATAGTCCTTCATCAGGTTGTAAACATCGCCATTGGCGCCGATGACGTCGAACACGCACATGCTGGCGCTCTTCGCCTGCGCCATGGGCGCCACGGCCATTGTCATCAACAGAGCTGCGGTGGTTTTGCGGAACATTGGAAACCTCCAAAGTGACTTCTTGTGATTGTTGAACGTCAAATCAGGGTGCGAACCGGGCACCGCTCTTTCCCCTCAGCGGCGCCGGTCCCTCAGGAGCGCTGGATCAGAGCAGGTCGTCCAGGTCCATGGTCTCAGTGTCCGAGGAGCTCTCCGGACTCAGTTGCCCAAAATAGGCGGCCGGAGTCCGATAGCCGTATTCACGGGTCCAGAGCTTGTCGGACACATGCGTGATCACATTGCGGCCCACCTGGTCCACCAGGCGATAATCCTCGCTCACCTGAATGGTGCTCTCGGCCGCGTCGAAGCGACGAATGACGTCTTCGATCACGTCCCGGCGCCCGGCGGTTTCACCGGCCACGGCCTCCAGGGCCATGGAAGCCCGGAAACCGGCCTCAACCCCCAGCTCGGAGCTGTTCTTCAGCAGTCGCCAGGGATCCGGCGACATCATCGGGCGAGTGTCCGGCAGCAGCAGCCACACGTTGGCCCGGATGGCGTTGGGCAGACCGCCCCACTTCTCGTTGTCCAGGCACTGGGCGGCGCGTTCCGCCTGGGGCGCGATGTCCTTGGGCACGCCCGCGGCGCCGCCGGAATTGGTGTCGTTGATGATGGCCTGCAGGCCGGTCAGCAGCCCCAGCAGGAAGGTCAGTTCGTCCTGGTCGGCGTAGAGGAAGGGGCATTCCGCTTCGGGATCCGTCGGATCGTACTCGTAGGCGCGCATGGCCCGGTTGAAGGCTTCCAGCCGACGCTTGGCGGTCAGCTCATGCCAGCGCTTGGCCGCGGTGCGCGCGTCTTTGGCTTCGGGCACGTCGTCGTTGAAGATGGCGCGCTCGTAGCGCAGTTCCTGCTCCCAGGCCTGCTGCTCGGAGCAGTTGGCCGCCAGCAACTGCAGCAGCGAGCCGGTGGTATCGGGCCGGTCGGTGACCCGCGAGAACGAGTAGACCAGCGGATCCAGCGACCGGCCCAGATCGCAGGCCATATCCGCGTCCCCCATTTGCAGGACGTAAGGCGTGGCCTCGGATTCCGAATAGCCGGCAAACACCGCACCGGTGGTCTGGTAGACCGGGTTGTAACCACAACCGGCCAACAGGGCGATCATGCCGAAGGTGAGCAGGAGTCGGGACGTGTGGCCCGAGCGGGTCAGGCCAGGGATGACGAAAGCTTTCATGCCGGATCCTTTCTCTGATTATTGTTGTGCGATGGAGTGCACCGATCCGTCTGGCCAGGCGCCAGACACTCGGTCTACTCCCCGGTTTGAGAAAAGGATGCGACCTGGGTCGCACTTAGTGAATGACCGGACTGCCGTGGAAATTGGCCAATCAGGCCAATACACAACACACCACCCGCGCCACACCCGGCCTGAAAGGCTATGCCCATCAGCCATTTACTCACCGGCCAGCCCCAGCATGGCCATCACATCATCAGCCAGGTCATCGAGACTGCGCGGCCCGTCGGGGCGATACCAGGTCACTGTCCAGCTCAGTGCGCCGGTCAGCATGCGCCGGGTCAGGAAAGGATCGGCGGCAGTGGCACCGTTGGCTTTGAGCTCCCCCAGGACTTCCAGCCACATCGCCTCATAGACGTCCCGCAAATGCAGGACATCCTGCTGGGAGGTGGCTGACAGGCTGCGCCACTCAAACACCAGCACCGCCATGGCTTCGCCGGTCTGGCCGTTGATCGATTCCAGCTCGCACCGGATCAGCGCCCGCAGTCGTTCCCGGGGCGTCGCGGCCTGCCTCAGGGCGTGCCGCATCAGCTCCGTGTTGAGGATGATGGTTTCCTCCATCACCGCCTTGAGAATGTCTTCCTTGGAGCGGAAATGGTGGAACAGGCTGCCGGACTGAATGCCCACGGCCGCGGCGAGGTCTCGAACCGTCGTCCGCTCATAGCCCTTTTCCCGGAACAGGCGCGCCGCTTCGTGCAGCAGCCGCCCCCGGGCCCCGAGCGGGTCGGAAATCGTCCCGTTCGCGACCAGTTCGGCCTGGATGGATTGTGGCGTCAAGGGTTGCTTCCTGTGGTTGCTGGAATGAATCCGATACATCGGCTCCTGCGGGAGCCGATGTCTGCTCGGGCCAGTGTACCCGCAACCACCTCATTTACAAACCAAGCGCTTGCTTGGCAGCGTGAAAAGGCGTTAAATCAGTTTTCGAATCATCCATAAAAACAACCGGACGAACCGGCAAGCGTGTCGCGCAGACACAACAGCGCGTAGACACAACAGACAGTGAGAGGACACCCCATGGCAGACCCATCCCGCACCCTGCGCATCGGCTGCTCCGCCGCCTTCTGGGGCGACACGGAAACCGCCGCCCGCCAGCTGGTGAGCCAGGGCAACCTGGACTACCTGGTCTCCGATTACCTGGCCGAAATCACGATGTCGATCATGGCCGGCCAGCGCATGAAAGACCCGAAGGCGGGCTACGCCCGGGATTTCGTGCAGACGGTCATGGGACCGCTGCTGAAGGACATCAAAAACCAGGGCATCCGGGTCGTCAGCAACGCCGGAGGCGTGAATCCCGAATCCTGCCGTGACGCCCTCCAGGCACTGTGTGAGGAACAGGGCGTTGATCTGAAAATCGCACTCGTCCTGGGCGACAACCTGCTGCCACAGAAGCAACAGCTCGACGAGCAGGGCATCCGCGAGATGACCACCGGCGACCCGATGCCGCCGATGATGGTCAGCATGAACGCCTACTTGGGGGCTCCCGGCATTGTGACTGCCCTGGAAGCCGGCGCCGACATCGTCATCACCGGCCGCGTGACCGACAGCGCCCTGGTCCTGGCGCCACTGGTGCATGAATTCGGCTGGGCCTGGGACGACTACGACAAGCTGGCCCAGGGCAGCCTGGCCGGCCACCTGATCGAATGCGGCGCCCAGGCCACCGGCGGCAATTTCACCGACTGGGAAAGCGTGGCGGACGGATTCGCGGATATGGGCTTTCCTATCGTCGAGGTCGAGGAAAGCGGCGACTTCGTGATCACCAAGCCGGAAGGCACCGGCGGCCGGGTCAGCGTCGGCACCGTCGCCGAGCAACTCGTCTATGAAATCGGCGACCCGCGCGCCTATCTGCTGCCGGACGTGGCCTGCGATTTCACCCAGGTCCATCTCGACGATCTTGGCCAGGACCGCGTTGCCGTCTCCGGCGCCACCGGCCGCGCGCCCACCAACCGCTACAAGGTCTCCGGCACCTGGCCCGATGGCCACAAATGCACGGTGACCTTCCTGATCGGCGGCATCGATGCCCCGAAAAAGGCCCAATGCGTGGCCGATGCCATCCTCGACAAGACCAGTCGACTGTTCGAGGAACGCGGCCTGCCGCCCTACACCGAAACCAGCGTGGAACTGCTGGGTACCGAAGCTACCTACGGACCGCACAGCCGCGCCGGGCAAACACGGGAAGTGGTCGTCAAGATCAGCGCGGCTCACCCCAAAAAAGAAGCGCTGGTGCTGTTCTCGCGCGAAATCGCCCAGGCGGCGACCGGCATGGCGCCCGGCCTGACCGGCATTGTCGGCGGCCGCCCCACGGTCTGGCCCAAGATCCGCCTGTTCTCCTGCCTGGTGCCGAAGGATCAGGTCGCGGTGAGCGTGGACATGGCCGGCGAGACAACGCCCGTCGCAGCCCGCGCCAACGGTGCCTCCGACATCGACGATGGCGAGGACACGACGCCCTTCCCGACCATCAGCGATACGGACACCACCGTCCCGCTGATCGAACTGGCCTGGGCCCGCAGCGGCGACAAGGGCGACCACAGCAACATCGGCGTGATCGCCCGACACCCGGAATACGTGCCCTACCTGGCGGCCGCCCTGACCGAAGACGCCGTGGCCCATTGGATGGGCCATGTCCTGAACCCACAAAGCGGCCGCGTGACACGCTGGGCCCTGCCCGGCTTCCACGCGTTCAATTTCCTGCTGGAACACAGCCTCGGAGGCGGCGGCGTCGCCAGTCTTCGCATCGACCCCCAGGGCAAGGCATTTGCCCAGCAGTTGCTGGACATGCCCATCCCCATCTCCCAAGCCGTGCTGAAAGGAACCCGATCATGAGCTACCAATCCGTACTCCGCCCCGGCCTGTTTGACGGCCAGACCCTCGTCGTCACCGGTGGCGGCTCCGGCATCGGCCGCTGCACGGCCCACGAACTGGCGTCCCTGGGCGCCCACGTGGCACTGGTCGGTCGCAAGCCGGAAAAACTGGATACCGTCCGGAGCGAGATCGTCGAGGACGGCGGCAGCGCGTCGGCCCATCCCTGCGACATTCGGGATGAAGAGATCGTGGCCACCACCGTCAAACAGATCCTCGCCGATCATGGCCCGGTAAGCGGACTGGTCAACAACGCCGGCGGGCAGTTTCCCTCCCCCCTGGCCGGCATCAGCCAGAAAGGCTGGGAAACGGTCGTGCGCACCAACCTCACCGGCGGCTTCCTGATGGCAAGGGAACTCTACAACCAGTCCCTGAGCCAGACCGGCGGCGCCATCGTCAACATCGTGGCCGACATGTGGGGCGGCATGCCCGGCATGGGGCACTCGGGCGCAGCCCGCGCGGGCATGGTCAACTTCACCCAGACCGCTGCCGTGGAATGGGCCGCGACCGGTGTGCGGGTCAACGCCGTGGCCCCGGGCTGGATCGCCTCCAGCGGCATGGACACCTATCCGGAACAGATGAAGGCCTGGATCCGCGGCCTGGCCGATGCGGTGCCCAGCCGACGCCTCGGCACCGAATCCGAAGTCAGTGCCGCGATCTGCTTCCTGCTGAGCCCGGCGGCGGCCTTCATCAGCGGGGACACGCTGCGCATCGACGGCGCCGCCTCCCAGGGCGGCCGCGTCTGGCCGCTGCCCAAGGCGAAGAACGTGGCGACCTTCAACGGCTTCCACCGCGCCGTCACCCCCAAGATTTTCAGTGAAGACTGAGGGAGTCGTGTATGCAGATCCTCGAATCGGCCATTGATCCCCAGTCCGAAGAATTCGCCGAGAACGCCGCAGCGATGCAGCAGCACATCGAGACATTCCGCGACGTCGAGAAGCAGGTGCTTGCGCTGGCCGAATCCGCCCGCGAGAAGTTCACCAAGAAAGACAAGCTGCTGCCCCGCGACCGCATCAACCGCCTGCTGGATCGCGGCACCGCCTTTCTTGAGCTGTGCTCCCTGGCCGGCTACAAGATGTACGACGACAAGGACGGGAGCCTGGCCGGGGGCGGCATCATCGCCGGCATTGGCACCGTCAGCGGCATTCGCTGCCTGGTGGTCGCCAGCAACTGCGCCATCAAGGGCGGCACGATTACGCCGGCCGGTCTGGACAAGACCCTGCGCCTGCAGCAGATCGCGATGGAAAACAAGCTGCCGGTGGTCTCCCTGTCGGAAAGCGGCGGGGCCAACCTGAACTACGCGACCGACATCTTCGTGCTGGGCGCCCGGGGCTTTGCCAACCAGGCCCGGATGTCCGCCGCCGGCATTCCGCAGGTGACGGTGGTTCACGGCAACGCCACCGCCGGCGGCGCCTACCAGCCCGGGTTGTCCGACTACGTCATCGTGGTGCGCAACAAAGCCAAGATGTTCCTGGCCGGACCGCCGCTGCTCAAAGCCGCCACCGGCGAGATCGCCACGGACGAGGAGTTGGGCGGCGCGGAAATGCACGCCGACATCGCCGGCACCGCCGAATACCTGGCCGAGAACGACGCCGACGGCATCCGCCACGCCCGCGACGTGCTGGACGCCCTGGCCTGGAACGAACATCGGCCACCGGCCCAATCTCCGGACTGGGAAGAGCCGCTCTATTCGCCCGTCGAACTGACCGGCGTGATCCCGGCCGATCCCAAGAAGCCCTACGACGTCCGTGAGATCCTCGCGCGCATCGCCGACGGCTCCCGTTTCCAGGACTTCAAGGCCGGCTACGACGACCAGACCGTCTGCGGCACGATCCGCATCTGCGGGCATCACGTCGGCATCATCGGCAACAACGGCCCGATCACGCCGGCAGGCGCCACCAAGGCGGCGCAGTTCATCCAGCTCTGCGACCAGGCGGGCACGCCCATCCTGTTCCTGCACAACACCACCGGCTTCATGGTGGGCACCCACGCCGAGCAGCACGGCATCATCAAGCACGGGTCGAAAATGATCCAAGCGGTGGCCAACTGCCGGGTGCCGAAACTGGCGGTGGTCGTGGGCGGTTCTTACGGGGCCGGCAACTACGCGATGTGCGGTCGGGGATTGGATCCGCGTTTCATCTTCGCCTGGCCCAACAGCCGCACCGCCGTTATGGGCCCGGCCCAGGCCGGCAAAGTCATGCGGATCGTGGCCGAGGAAAAGCAACGGCGCAACGGTCTGGAGCCGGAAGAAAAAACGCTCGATTTCCTGGAGCAGGCGACGGCCAAGAAGCTGGAAGACGGCTCAACCGCCCTCTTCGGCACCGCCCGGCTCTGGGACGATGGCCTGATCGATCCGCGCGACACTCGCAAAGTACTGGCGATGGTGCTGTCGGTCTGTCGCGAGGCGGAACAACGGGAACTGCGCCCCAACAGCTTCGGCGTGGCACGGTTGTAACAGGACAGCACGAACAATGTAGCCGATGCTTTAGCTTCGGAGGGCCCTCCAGGGCCCCGGCGATTTACCGAAAGGTCAGATCGAAACCAATGGGTATCATCGCTGGAGAAGAGGACACGGACGTCCTTGACCGCAATAGCGGGCCAGGGATGGCCCTCTAGGGCGGCGGAAGCGATGATGCCCATTGGTTTCACGCCCCGGGGACAAAGCAGGCACCTTCGGCGCCTCCGAAGCTAAAGCGTCGGCTACACAAGAAACAAAGAAACAGAACACAAAGAACAACAGCCAACCACAGGCACAAGAACAAAGGGGATCCACATGCTATTCACCGAAGAACACGACGCTCTGCGCAAAACCGTCCGCGACTTTGTCGAAAAGGAGATCAACCCCCATTGCGACGAATGGGAAGAGGCCGGCACGTTCCCCATCCATGATGTATTCGGCAAGCTCGGCAAACTGGGCCTACTGGGCATTCACAAGCCCGAGGAATTCGGCGGCATGGGGCTGGACTACAGCTACAACCTGGTGGTCGCGGAAGAGCTGGGCACCGCGCACTGTGGCGGCGTGCCGCTGGCCGTCGGCGTGCAAACCGACATGTGCACGCCCGCTCTCGCCCGGTTCGGCTCCGACGAACTCAAGCGGGAATTCCTGGCCCCGGCCATCGCGGGTGACATGGTCGGCTGCATCGGCGTCAGCGAAGTGGGCGCCGGGTCCGACGTGGCCGGCATGAAAACCACCGCCCGCAAGGATGGCGACGATTACGTGATCAACGGCGCCAAGATGTGGATCACCAACTCCCCCAGCGCCGATTTCATCTGCCTGCTGGCCAACACCTCGGACGACAAGCCCCACAAGAACAAGTCGCTGATCATGGTGCCGATGAACACGCCGGGCATCTCCTTCTCGCCGCACCTGAACAAGCTGGGCATGCGTTCCTCCGAAACCGCCCAGGTGTTCTTCGACGACGTGCGGGTGCCGCAGCGCAACCGCATCGGCGCGGAAGGCACCGGCTTCATGATGCAGATGGTGCAGTTCCAGGAAGAGCGCATGTGGGGCGCCGCCAATGTGATCAAGGCGCTGGAGCACTGCATCGAGGTCACCATCGACTACTGCCGGGAGCGCCAGACCTTCGGCCAGCCGCTGATCGACAACCAGTCCATCCACTTCCGCCTCGCCGAACTGCAGACCGAAGTGGAAGCGCTGCGCGCCCTTACCTATCAGGCGTGCGAGCTGCATATCCAGGGCAAGGACGTCACCCGCCTGGCGTCCATGGCCAAGCTCAAGGCCGGCCGGCTGGGCCGAGAAGTCACCGACAGCTGCCTGCAATACTGGGGCGGCATGGGTTACATGTGGGACAACCCGCTGTCCCGCGCCTACCGCGATGTGCGGCTGGTGTCCATCGGCGGCGGCGCCGACGAGATCATGCTGGGCATCATCTGCAAGCTGATGGGCATCCTGCCCGGCAAGCGCAAGGACTGATCCCATGACGACACTGCCCGATTGCGACACCCTGGCCCTGGAACAGCGTGGCCCGATTCTGCATCTGACCCTGAACCGGCCGGACGCCCGAAACGCCATGAGCCTGGCGATGGTCCGGGAGATGGCGGCGGTGTTCGAGGCCATCGCCTCCGATGCCGCTATCCGCTGCGTGGTTCTGCGCGGCGCCGGCGGCCATTTCTGTGCCGGCGGCGATATCCGCGATATGGCGGCTGCCCGCTCCCAGAAGGCCACGGCGTACAACGATCCCTTCCGCGACCTGAACCGGGCCTTTGGTCGGTTGATCGAGACCGTCAACACGGCTCCTCAGATGGTCATTGCCATTCTTGAGGGCGCTGTGATGGGCGGCGGCTTCGGGCTGGCCTGCGTGAGCGACCTGGCCCTGGCCCGGGATACCGCAAAGTTCGCCATGCCGGAAACCAGCCTGGGCATCATTCCAGCCCAGATTGCGCCGTTCGTGGTGGAGCGCATCGGCCTGACCCAGGCCCGTCGGCTGGCCCTGCTGGGACTGAAGGTCGATGGCCACGAGGCGTGCCGCCTGGGTCTCGCGCATGCCGTGCACGACAGCGAAGAGGCCCTGACCGGTGCGCTCGATGACGCCCTCGCCAGCCTGATCCGCTGTGCGCCACACGCTACGGCGGCCACCAAAGCCCTGTTGCACCGGGTCGGCCACGAGCCGATGCCGTCCCTGCTGGACGACGCCGCGCAACAGTTCGCCGATGCGGTCCGGGGGGAGGAAGGCGCCGAAGGCACGACGGCCTTCATGCAAAAGCGGCCGCCCGCCTGGGCAACAACCGACGACACGCCATGAGGAATCGGCCATGATCCACAAGATCCTGATCGCCAACCGTGGCGAAATCGCCGTGCGGATCCTGCGCACCGCCAACGCCCAGGGGTACCGAACGGTCGCGGTCTACAGCGATGCCGACGCCAACGCCCTGCACGTTCGTCTCGCCGACGAAGCGGTGCGCCTCGGGCCGGCCACCGTCAATGCATCCTATCTCAATGCCGACGCGATTCTGGACGCCGCCGCCCGCACAGGCGCGGATGCCATCCATCCGGGATACGGCTTTCTCTCGGAGAACGCCAGGTTTGCCGAGGCCTGCGCCGAAGCGGGCCTGATCTTTATTGGTCCGCCCGCCTCCGCCATTGAGCTGATGGGCAGCAAACGCCGCTCCAAAGTGACCATGCAGGAAGCCGGCGTGCCCGTCGTACCCGGATTCGAGGAAGCCGGCGCCAGCGATGACGCACTCCAGCAGGCGGCCGAATCCGTCGGCTTCCCGGTGATGATCAAGGCGTCAGCCGGCGGCGGCGGCCGGGGGATGCGCCTCGTCCGCAAACCCGACGAACTGGCCGACCAGATCCAGCGGGCCCGCTCGGAAGCCCAAAACGCTTTCGGCGACGACGAGCTGATCCTCGAAAAAGCCGTGATCGAGCCGCGCCACATCGAAATCCAGGTCTTCGCCGACACCCAAGGCAACGTCATTCACCTCGGCGAACGCGACTGCTCCATCCAGCGCCGCCACCAGAAAGTGGTGGAAGAGGCCCCCTCTCCCTTCATGACCCCGGAACTGCGGGCGGCCATGGGCGAAGCGGCGGTCAAAGCCGCGAAAGCCTGCCACTACGTGGGCGCCGGTACCGTCGAGTTCCTGGTGGACCGGGAGCGGAACTTCTACTTCCTGGAAATGAACACACGACTGCAGGTCGAACACCCCGTCACCGAGTTGGTCACCGGCCAGGATCTGGTGCACTGGCAGGTACAGATCGCCGAAGGCGCTGAGCTGCCTCTGCGCCAGGAGGATGTCGCGCTCACCGGCCACGCCGTGGAGGTCCGGCTGTACGCCGAGGATCCCGCCGACCAGTTCATGCCGCAGACCGGGACGCTGGCCGACTACGCGCCGGCCCCCGTCGACGGCGTTCGCTACGACAGCGGCGTGCAGACCGGCGATACTGTCACGCCTTTCTACGATCCCATGCTGGCCAAGGTGATCGCCTACGGCAGCACCCGCGCCGATGCCATTCGCCGGCTGCGTCGGGCCCTGGAGGACATGCGCGTCATGGGCGTGACCACCAACCGCGCCTTCCTGAGTCGCATTCTGGGCCACCCGACTTTCGTGAACGGCGATGCAACCACGGCGTTTCTGGAGCAGGCTTTCGCCGATGACGAGAGCCTCCAGCCAGCCGAGCCGTCCCTGACTGACTTGGGTCTGGCGGCGATCGTCTTTGCCCACCAGTCTGGCGAGACCGGGAGCCGTTGGAGCAATAGCCTGCCCACGCCGCTGCCGTTTTGTCTGGCGGCGGGCGACGCGCACCATGAGATTGCCCTGCACTGGCACCACAGCGGCGTTGACGTCGTTCAGGGCGAACGTCGCATCCCTCTCCAGATCGTTTCCATCTCCGAATCCGAGCTGGACTATATCGACAATGGCGTTCGTCAGCGTTGCCAATACCTGCGTGATGGGGATCACCTATATTGGCAGCAGCTCAGCCGGAGCGTCTGCCTTCGCGACGTCACCCACGCGCCTGCCTCTGCTCTTGAGGGCAGCGCGTCGGACCGGGTTCTGGCCTCCATGGACGGCGCCATCATCGACGTGCGCGCGGAAGCCGGTCAGACGGTCAAACGGGGTGATACGCTGGTGGTACTGGAAGCCATGAAGATGGAGCACCCGCTGGTGGCGGAACGGGACGGCGAGATTGCCGTAGTCCACGTCAGCGCGGGTAACCAGGTCAAACGTCGCCAGTTGCTGGTCGAACTCGCCAGCGACGACGCATCCAACGAAGGAGCAACGGCATGAGCATGCAGGGCAAAACCGTATTTATTACCGGCGGCAGTCGGGGTATCGGCCGGGCCATTGCCCTGGCCTGCGCCAGGGACGGCGCCAACGTTGTCATCGGCGCCAAGTCGGACCAACCGCACCCGAAGCTGCCGGGCACGATTCACAGCGTCGCCGAGGAAATCGAAGCCGCCGGCGGCCGGGCGTTGCCGCTGGTGCTGGACGTGCGCGATGAGACGCTGGTCCGGGAACGGATCGACGAGGCGGGCGAACATTTCGGGGGCATCGACGCCCTGATCAACAACGCCGGGGCGATTCGCCTGCAGGGCGTGGAAAAGCTTCCGGTCAAACGCTACGACCTGATGCATGAGGTCAACGCGCGAGCGGTGTTCAATTGCTCACAGGCCGCTCTGCCCTGGCTGAAACAGTCGGAGCGCGGGCATATCCTGAGCCTGTCGCCACCGATCAACCTGGCGCCGAAATGGTTTGCACAATACGGCCCCTACACAACGACCAAATACGCCATGACGATGCTGACGCTCGGCATGGCCGAGGAATTCCGGTCTTACGGCATCGCGGTGAACGCCCTGTGGCCGAAAACGCTGATCTCGACCGCCGCCATTGAGTTCGAAGTGGGCGGTGCCGCGATGATGGCCCAGGGCCGCAAGCCGGACATCATGGCCGATGCCGCGGTGGCCATTCTCAATCAGGATGCCGACGCTCTGACCGGGCAGGCGCTGATTGATGAGGACGTGCTGCGCCAGGCCGGCGTGACGGATTTCGAGGGCTATCGCTACGCCCCCGGTGATAAGCCGCTGCTGCCGGACCTGTTTCTCGATTAAAGCTCCGGGCGATGGTTCCGGGGTCGAATAGACGATAACAAGACACACGGAACGACGCATGAGCCAAGACACCATCTCCGTACGCGACATTGCCCGACAACTGCCCGGCGTGGTGCGCCGGGCACCGTCGATTGCCAAGGGGCTGTACTACTACTCCCTGAAGAACGACAGCAAGCCCCTGACCCTGGGCACCCTGGTGGAGCACAATGCCGTAAAGTACGGCACCCGGCCCGCCATCCTGGCCGACGACCGCCGCATCAGCTACGCCGAATTCAACGCCTGGGCCAACCGCATTGCCCACTACCTGCACGCCCAGGGCCTGAAAAAAGGCGACAGCATCGCAGTGCTGCTGGAGAACCGACCGGAACTGCTGGCCACCGTGGTCGGCGCCGCCAAGATTGGTGTCGCCTGCGCCATGCTCAACACCTCCCAGAAGGGCAAGGTGCTGGCCCATAGCATCAACCTGATCGAACCGCAGATGATCGTGGTCGGCGAGGAGCTGGCGTCAGTCTTCGAGGGCGTCCGCCACCAGGTCACGCTGGGCCACCCGTCACCCTGCCTGTTCATGCCCGACACCGACTCATTGCGGGATTCTGGCGCCACACCGGACGGGTACATCAACCTGGCGCAAATGATCAGCGGCTATCGCGGCAACAACCCCACGGTGAAGACCCCGCCCACGCTCGGCGACACCGCGGTCTACATCTACACGTCGGGCACCACCGGGCTGCCCAAGGCCGCGCCGGGCTCCCATCGCAAGTTCATCAAAGCCTACGGCGGGTTCGGTCTGATGACCCTGAACATGGGGCCCAACGACGTGCTCTACTGCACTCTGCCGCTGTATCACGCGACGGCGCTGCTGGTGTGCTGGGGCTCGGTGCTATCCGGTGGCTCGGCCATTGCCCTGCGCCGCCGGTTTTCCGCATCCGCCTTCTGGGACGATGTGCGCCGCTACGGTGCCAGCACGTTCGGCTATGTGGGCGAGCTTTGTCGCTACCTGCTCAACCAGCCACCCAGCCCCAACGACCGGCATCACGGCCTGACCAAGATGATCGGCAACGGCCTGCGCCCGTCGATCTGGAAGCCGTTCAAGGAACGTTTCGGCATCGAAACCGTGGCCGAACTCTACGCCTCCAGTGAAGGCAACATCGGCTTCAGCAACTTCTTCAATATGGAAAACACCGTCGGTTTCACCACCGCGCCCTATGCCCTGGTGAAATACCACGAGGGCACCCGCGACCCGGTGCGCAATGCAAAAGGCCGCATGGAAAAGGTCAAAGCGGGCGAACCGGGCCTGCTGCTGGGGGAAATCACCGCCAAGTGGGCGTTCGAGGGCTATACCCAGAAAGACGCCACGGAGAAATCCATCCTGCGTGACGTGTTCAAAAAGGGCGACGCCTGGTTCAATACCGGCGACGTACTCAAGGAAATCGGCTGGCGCCACCTGCAGTTCGTCGACCGCATGGGCGACACCTTCCGCTGGAAGGGCGAGAACGTCTCCACCACGGAGGTGGAAAACATCATCGACGAGTCCGGAATGGTGGAAGAAGCGATCGTCTACGGCGTGGACATTCCCGGCACCAACGGCAAAGCCGGGATGGTGACCCTGGTACCCCAGCAGGGCGGCGTCGACGATTTCGACGTCGATGCCCTGTTTCGCTACCTGCAGGATAACCTGCCACCCTACGCCATTCCGGTGTTTGTTCGGGTGACGTCCGCTATCGAGAAGACCGGGACGTTCAAGTACAAGAAAGCGGATCTGAAGACCGCCGGGTATTCCGTGGATCGGCCGGGTGAGCGGGTGTATGCCTGGCTGCCGAGGGAGACGGGCTACACGCAGGTCGATGAGGCGTTGGTGAAACGGATTGAGGGTGGGGAGATCCCTTTTTAAAAGGCGACAACACTGGCGTTCGCCAAACAATGTAGCGGACGCTTCAGCTTCCGAGCAGGCCGCAGGCCTGCCCGATAGACCCGGGGCCCTGACGGGCCCTCCGAAGCTGAAGCGTCGGCTACATTAAAGATCGTGACCGCAGGTCGAGCGATACGATCACAACCTCACAGCTCAGCCGACTTTCAACACCACCTTGCCCGTCGCCTTGCGCCCGGTCAGCGCATTCAGCGCCCCTACGTAATCCTCAAACGCAAACGTCTCGCTGATCTTCGGCTTGATCTTGCCCTCGCCATACAGCTTGAGCAGATCCATCATGTTCTGGGCGCTGACCTCCGGTTCCATGCGGGTGAAGTTGCCCCAGAAGACGCCGATCAGCGCACAGCCTTTCAGCAGGGTCAGGTTGGCAGGCACCTTGGGGATGTCGCCGGCCGCGAAACCGATGACCAGGTGACGCCCGTTCCACGCCATGGCGCGCAGGGCCTGCTCGGTGAAGTCGCCGCCGACCGGGTCGTAGATCACATCCACGCCCTTGTTGCTGGTCAGCTTCTTGATCGTCTCTTTCAGCGGCTCTTCGGAATAGTTAATCAATTCGTCGGCGCCGGCCTCTTTGGCGATGGCCAGCTTCTCGGCGCTGCTGGCCGCGGCAATCACGTGAGCGCCCATGGCCTTGCCCAGTTCCACCGTCGCCAGCCCCACACCGCCGCTAGCGCCCAGCACCAGCAGGGTCTCACCCGGCTGGATGTTGGCGCGCTGCTTGAGGGCGTGATAGGAGGTGCCGTAGACCATGGTAAAGGCCGCGGCTTCTTCATCGCTCATGCCATCCGGCACCGGCAGCAGGTTGGCTTCGGCGGCGACGATTTCCTCGGCGAAAGCGCCGAAGCCAGTCAGCCCCATGACCCGGTCGCCCGGCTTGAAGCGGGTGACCTTCTCGCCCACCTCGAGTACTTCACCGGCCATTTCACCGCCCGGAGAGAACGGCATGGTCGGCTTGAGCTGATACTTGCCTTCGATAATCAGCGTGTCCGGAAAGTTGAGACCGGCCGCCTTGACGCGGACTTTGACACCACTGGCCTTGGCCTCCGGTGAAGCCACATCCTCGATCACCAGCGTTTCCGCCGGGCCGTATTCCTTACACAGAATGGCGCGCATGGCATGCCCTCTTGTTGTGATTGATTCGGCGAATGGATGCGGTCAAGCTAATGCGATTGTCAGGATGAGGCAAATCAATATCAGTTATTCTTCCGCATAAACAGTATTTATGCGGATCTAAGGAGAGGACGATGGTTTACGTCTGGAGCGGGCTCTTCGCCGCTGTACTGCTGTGGTCGGGGATCGAGCCGTTTGACCGGCTGACCTGGGTGCTGGAAGTCCTGCCCGCCGTGCTGGGCGCACTGGCCCTGGCGGTGACACGGTCGCGCTTTCCCCTGACGCCGCTGCTCTATGTCCTGATCCTGGCCCACTGCGTGATCCTGATCGTGGGCGGCCACTACACCTACGCCAACGTGCCGCTGTTCGACTGGCTCGGCGACCTGTTCGGCTGGGAACGCAACAATTACGACAAGCTCGGGCATTTTGCCCAGGGTTTCGTGCCAGTCATGATTGCCCGGGAAATCGTGTTGCGGCTGGAGGTGATTCGCCCCGGCGCCTGGACGAACTTCTTCACCGTCTGCTTCGCCCTGGCCCTGAGCGCGTTCTACGAACTGATCGAATGGTGGGTGGCGCTGGCCAGCGGCCAGGACGCGGAAGCCTTCCTGGGGACCCAGGGCTACGTCTGGGACACCCAGTCGGACATGCTCTGGTGCCTGAGCGGCGCCATCGTGGCCCTGCTCACCCTGAGCCGGTGGCACGACCGTCAACTGCGGGCGTTCAGCGGACGCTGACGATCACCACAGGATCGCGGCCGACGCCAGCGCGCCGACCACGATCACCGCGCCCGCCAGCACCAGCCCGAAGCGCTCGAACGATCCGGATTTGCGCTCGGTCCCGGGCAGCCCCTCGCGCCCGTCACGCAGCAGGTCGATCATCGACTGGACCAGCGCCCCGTCAAACACGAAGGGGTTGAACCGCTCCATTCCGGCCTGCTCCAACAGGTGGTTGACCTCAGCGTCGATGGGGACGTATTTCATGGACCAGTCGATGAAGGAGCGGCGCTTGATGGGTTCCTCCATCAGCAGGGTCACCTCGCGATGGCGCTCGTCGTCACGCAGCCGGTTGAACAGCTCGTGGACCTTGTCCGATTCGCCTTCCAGGCACTGGAAGAAGAAACCGTCGCCGAAGTACAGACCGCCCACCAGTCCCTGACGTGGGTTATTACGACGAGAGGCCATAAGAATTCTCGCCACATGCGGCTCGACACCCTGGCTGTCCGGCCGGGGGTGGAAATTGGCCTTACTGGCGTAGGCGAGGCGAATCAATGCCATTACGGTCTCCTGTGGTGGGATGTTTCAGGACGCCTTGCCATTCCTACCCCGCAAAGCTGGATCCGGATCACCCGCCCTCCAGATTGACCTGCGGAAATTCAGTACCCACTCGGGGTGAAGCGCTCCGCGATTTCCTGTATCCTGCGCGCCCTTCTGCTCAGGAACTGACCAAACGGTCCAAACCCGCCAGGACGCGCCGACTCAGAACGACCGGTTTTAGAGATGCATCTACCTGATATTCTTTATTTTCTCGAAACCATCGGGATCATCGCCTTTGCCATTTCCGGCATGATCGCCGCACGCAAAGCCAATATGGACCCGGTGGGGATCTTCACCATCGCCTTCGTCACCGCGCTGGGCGGCGGCACCCTGCGCGACCTGATCATGGACAACCACCCGGTGTACTGGATTCGCCACGAGGAGATGCCCATCCTGATCCTGCTCATGGCGGTGGTGTTCAGCTACTACCAGCGACTGGCCCGCATCCGCGAATCCTTTATCCTGCTGCCGGACGCCATCGGCCTGGCCGTTTTTTCCATCCTTGGCGCGCAGTTGGCATTGGACCTAGGTCACTCCTTCTTTATCGCCTCGCTGCTGGGCGTGATGACCGGAACCTTCGGCGGAGCCCTGCGAGACACCTTGTGCAACGAAGTGCCGTTTATCTTCCGCAAGGACCAGATCTACGCCTCCATTGCCTTTGCCGGCTGCTGGGTCTACTTCGCCTGCCTGTGGGCCTTGCAGAACGAAACCCTGGCCCTGGGCATCGGCCTGCTGTTCATTGTGGCGGTCCGCCTGCTGGCGGTGCGTTTCGACATCCGCCTGCAACGGGATGCCAGAACCCACTGACGGATACCGTGAAACGTAGACGCGTTTTTGGCCATAACCCGGGACGGCGGCTAAGATTTCCGTTCCGACTGACGCGGAAAGGATTGTCCCGACCGGCTCCCGGAGCGGAGCCTTAATCAAGCTTTCATTCACCATTCCAAGGCAGACCCATGCTCGAAAGACTGTTCCAGCTCAAGGCCCATGGCACCGATGTGCGTCGTGAGGTCATCGCCGGTATCACCACCTTCCTGACGATGGCCTACATCATCGTCGTCAACCCCAGCATCCTGTCCGGCAGTGGCATGGACTTCGGTGCCGTATTCGTGGCCACCTGTCTGGCAGCCGCCATCGGCACACTGATCATGGGTCTGTGGGCCAACTATCCGATTGCCCTCGCGCCGGGCATGGGCCTGAACGCCTTCTTCTCCTTCACGGTGGTCGGCAGCATGGGTTACAGCTGGCAGGTGGCGCTGGGCGCGGTGTTCCTGTCCGGCTTTATTTTCTTCCTGCTGAGCGTATTCCGCATCCGGGAATGGATCATCAACAGCATCCCCATGTCCCTGCGCTTCGGCATCTCCGCCGGCATCGGTTTCTTCCTGGCCCTGATCGCCCTGAAAAACGCCGGCATCGTCGTCGATAACCCGGCCACCCTGGTGGGTCTGGGCGACGTCAAAACGCCGGAAACCCTGCTTTTCGCCGGCGGCTTTCTGTTGATCTGCGCCCTGTCCTACCGCCAGATTACCGGCGCCGTGATGATCGGCATCATCGCCGTCACGGTCGTAGCCATGATGCTGGGTCTGGTCGAGTTCGACGGCTTCGTGTCCGCCCCGCCCAGCCTGGCGCCCACCCTCATGCAGCTGGACATCGCCGGCGCCCTGAACGTGGGTCTGGTGAGCATCGTCTTCGCGTTCCTGTTCGTGGACCTGTTCGATACCTCCGGCACGCTCATCGGCGCCGCCCAGCGCGGCGGCCTGCTGGACAAGGACGGCAAGCTGCCGCGCCTGGGCCGGGCGTTGATGTCCGACTCCGTGGCCACCATGTCCGGCGCGGCGCTGGGCACCTCCACCACCACCAGCTACATCGAGTCGACCGCCGGCATCTCCGCCGGTGGCCGCACCGGCCTGACCGCCGTGGTGGTGGCCATCCTGTTCCTGGCGTGCCTGCTGCTGTCGCCGATTGCCAGCATCATCCCGGCCTACGCCACCGCACCGGCCCTGCTTTATGTCGCCGTGTTGATGACCAGCGGCCTGAAGCTGATCGAGTGGGACGACGTCACCGATGCAGCGCCCGCGGTCGTTACCGCGCTGGTGATGCCGCTGACCTTCTCCATCGCCAACGGCATCGCCATGGGCTTCATCACCTACGCCCTGATCAAGGCCCTGAGCGGACGCTGGTCCCATCTGAACGCCAGTGTGGTGATCATCGCCATTATCTTCATCCTGAAATTCATTTTCCTGAGCGAATAAACCGGCGCAGGGCGCAGCCCGCGCTGCGCCCGCCCGGCCAAAGGTCAATCCCATGGACTACTTTTCCGAAAGCATCAAGCAAGCCATCCGCACCGTGCCGGACTGGCCCGAACCCGGCGTCCAGTTCCGCGACATCACCACGGTTCTGCAGGATCGCACCGCTTTCCGCAAACTGATCGACGCCTTTGTGCACCGCTACCACGGCCAGGAAATCGACGCCATTGCGGCCGTGGACGCGCGCGGCTTCATCATCGGTTCAGCGCTGGCGTATGAACTCAACGCCGGCCTGGTGCTGGTGCGCAAGAAAGGCAAGCTGCCGTTCGACACCCTGGTGGAAGACTACCAGCTGGAATACGGCACGGCGTCCGTGGAGCTGCACAAGGACGCCTTCAAGCCTGGCGACAAGGTGGTGCTGGTGGACGATCTGATCGCCACCGGCGGCACCATGCTGGCGGCCTCCCGGCTGATCCGCCGCATCGGCGCGGAGATCTTCGAGGCGGCGGCCATGATCGATCTGCCCGACCTGGGAGGCTCCGCCAAGCTGCGGGATGAGGGCCTCAACGTCTACACCGTGTGCGAATTCGCCGGGGATTGATTTCAGACAATTGATTCCCGACTCGGGTGGTGGCACTGTGCTGTCCTCAATGTGCAATTGAAGGACAGCACCTGTCATGCACGCCTATCAACATCTCTGGCACACCGGAAACCCCATTGAACTGCCCCTTGGCAAGATCGTCTGCGTCGGCCGTAACTACGCCGCCCACGCCAGGGAGCTGAACAACCCGATTCCCGATACCCCCTTGCTGTTTATCAAGCCGGCGACCGCCGCCACAGCCATGGAGCAATCCATCCAGCTGCCCCAGGGGCGTGGCGAGGTTCATTTTGAAACCGAGCTGGCCGTACTGATCGGCAACCCGCTCACCAACGCCACCGAAGCCGACGTCCGAGAGGCCATCCTGGGCTACGGCCTGGCACTGGACCTGACCCTGCGCGATGTACAAAGCCAGCTCAAGGCAAAAGGGCAGCCCTGGGAACGCGCCAAGGCCTTCGACGGCGCCTGCCCGCTGTCGCCCTTCGTACCCGCTGAGGCGCTGGATCATGGCGATCCCATCGCCTTCTCCCTCGACATCGACGACCACCGTCAGCAGACCGGCAGCACCCGCGACATGCTGTTCCCGCTGGTGCCGCTGATCGCGCACATGAGCGAGCATTTCACCCTGATGCCGGGCGATGTGGTGCTCACCGGCACGCCGGAAGGCGTTGGTCCGCTCTATCCCGGCCAGAAGCTGAGCCTGGCCCTGAACGAGAGCCTGATGGTGGAGACCCAGGTCAGCCGTTGACTGCTGGGTCCGACGCAGCCGCGGCAAGGATGTGACGCTTCCCGTCGCCCTCGCACGGCGACGGGGTTAAACTCGGACTCCGAAATCGCCGTATAGACAGGGACCGACCAGCCGCACCCGAGCGGCTGCAACGAGGGTTTGGGTGACCAGTATGGCCAGGAAACCGGTAACGACCCGAGGGGGACGTTTTTTCAAACTCGCCGGCATGACGGCTTCGGTGGCCGGCCAGTACGCCGGACAACGGGCGCGTCGCCTGCTTCGCCGGGAAGAGGACGAACAGGCCCGCAGCGAGCATTACACCCGCATGGCGGGCCAGATCGCCGACACCCTGGGCGAACTCAAGGGCGCGGTCATGAAGGTCGGCCAGATCGCCTCCCAGACCCAGGACTTCCTGCCCCAGGAGTTTTCCGACGCCCTGCAGAAGCTGCAGAAAGAAGCGCCGCCGATGCCGTTCGAGGTCATCGTCGAGCAGATCGAAACCGAGCTGGGCAAGCCTTTGGGGGAGGCCTTCGATTACCTGCAGGAAGCACCCTACGCTGCGGCCTCGATCGGCCAGGTCCATCGAGGCCGCCTGCACAGCGGCGAGGACGTGATCGTCAAGGTGCAGTACCCGGGGGTGGACGAATCCTGCGATTCGGACCTGCGACAGCTGCGCACCGCGCTACGCCTCGGCGGGCTGCTCAAAATGCCGAAAGAGAGCGTGGACCAGCTTTTCGGCGAGATCCGCGAACGCCTGCAGGAAGAGCTGGACTACGAGAACGAAGCCCGCAACCTGCGCCAGTTCGGCGAATTCCACCGGGACGACGCCAAAGTGGTCATCCCGGCGGTGATCGACAGCCACTCCACCCGCCGGGTGCTCACGCTGGAACTGGTGGAAGGCGACCACATCAGCGAGGTGACCGCCGAGCACTACGACCAGGCCACCCTCAACGACATCGGCAACCGCATCTTCCGCACCATGGCGGACCAGTTATTCCGCTTTAACGCCATCCACGGCGACCCCCACGCCGGCAACTTCGCCTTCCGGCCGGACGGCACCCTGATCATGTACGACTTCGGCTGCGTCAAGAAACTCAAACCCGCCATTGTCGAGTCCTATCGCAAGGCCCTGATCGCGGCGCTGGAAGAGGACTACGAGGCGCTGGACCGGCACCTGATTGACCTGGGCGCCCGGGTACAAAGCCAGCCGGCGGTGGACGATGCCTACTACGCCATGTGGCGGGACATCCTGATCAAACCCTTCGCCACGGACGCCCCCTACGATTTCGCCGAGTCGGAGATCCACAAGGACGTCGCGGCCAAGACTCCGACGGTCTTCAAGTACCTGGACTACTTCCAGCCGCCGGTGGAGAGCCTGTTCATCGACCGCATGATCGCCGGCCACTACTGGATGATGAAGCGACTGGGCGTGCAGGCGGCCTTCCGGCCGGAGCTGGAGCGTTACCTGAACAGCGCCTGACGTCGACGGACGGCAAAGCAGCGAACACCTTGCACCGTTGCCGACATCGCTGGACAATCCATCGCCCGTGTCCACCTTTGCAGCCGCACCGCCGATTCAGGAGCTACCCCGATGAGCGATCAACCGCAACAACCCGACAACAACAAGGATGAGGACGCCGTCGCCTTCGCCGAGGGCCTGTTCGAGCTGGCCCGCAATGGCGGTGCCGGCATGCTCGCCACCCTCCTCCACGCCGGCGTTCCGGTGGGCCTGCGCACCCGCGACGGCGACAGTCTGCTGATGCTCGCCGTCGGCGGCGGTCATGTGGAGACGGTGAAACTGCTGCTCGACAGCAAGGCCGATCCCAACCTCGCCAACCACGACGGGAAAACGCCGTTGCGGGTCGCTGTGGACCAGGACAACGAAGCGCTGGTGGACGCGCTGTTGGAAAAAGGGGCCGACGCGAACAGTCGGCCCGAAGGGGCCAAGACGGTGTTGATGGTCGCGGCGGAGCACAACCGCCGGACGCTGGTGGAACGACTGCTGCTGGCCGGCGCCGACCGGGACGCGGTGGATGCCGACGGTCAGACAGCCCTGGATCGGGCCCGGGCCGCCGACGCGCAGGACGTCATCCCGCTGCTGCAGTAAAGCGCAGCCGATGTTTCAGGCGGTTGCCTCTTCCTCCGCCTGCTTGCGCAACAGGAAGCGCTGGATCTTGCCGCTGGAGGTTTTTGGCAGTTCAGTGACGAAATCCACCTCACGCGGGTAGGCGTGGGTCGACAGCCGCCGGCGCACGTGCTGCTGCAGTTGCTCGGCCAGATCGTCCACGCCGTCGAATTCCGGCCGGGTCACCACGTAGGCTTTGACGATGGCGCCGCGCTTCTCATCCGGCTTGCCAACCACCGCGCTTTCCACGACGGCCTCGTGCTCCAGCAGACAGCTCTCCACTTCGGCCGGACCGATGCGGTAGCCGGCGGAGGCGATGATGTCGTCGTCGCGACCGGTGTAGGAGTGGGAGCCGTCATCGTTGCTGACCACCACATCCCCGGTCAGGTAGTACCGACCGCGGAACGGGTCTTTCTCGTTCCAGGTGTATCCCTGGAAGAAGAACAGCGGGGATTGCTCGCGATCCACCGCCAGCTCGCCGGTCTCCCCCGGCGCCACTTCGTTGCCCTGGGCGTCCAATGCGACCAGTCGGTATCCCGGAATCGGGTAGCCCATACTGGCATCGCGATGAGGGTGTTCCAGCCCGTGGAAATTGGCGGAGGTCATGCCGGTTTCGGTCTGGCCGTAGTGATCGCACACCGTGCAGTCGAGCGCCCGCGCGACCCAGTCGATGACTTCCGGATTCAGCGGCTCGCCGGCGCTGCTGGCCACCCGCAGCTCGATGCCCGGATAGTCCTTCAACAGCGGTTCGTTGGCCTTCAGCAGACGATAGGCGGTGGGTGCCGCCGCCAGATTGGTAATGCGGTACTTGCGCAGGAACTCGAAGGTGTTTTCCGCGGTAAATCCCGCTTCGTTAAAGTGCGTGGTACAACCCAGTAAAAGCGGCCCGACGATGGCGTAGTAGAGACCGTAAGCCCAGCCCGGGTCCGCCACGTTCCAGAAATTATCCGCCTCGCGCAGGCCCACCGCGTAACGCATGTACATCCAGAACGCCGGCAGTGCACGAACCGGGACCGCCACGCCTTTCGACTTGCCCGTAGTGCCGGAGGTGAACATCTGCAGGAACGGCGCGTCCGGCCCCAGCCTGATCGGCTCAAAGGCGTCCGGCTGCCTGGCCATCTCCTCGCGGAACAGGAAGTCCGGCTGGCCCTCGACCGCCTCGGCGCTCTCCGCCACCAGCATGGTTTTCGGCAATCCATTCACATCGGCCAGCTTCGGCCACTGGGCTGGGTTGGTAACGATCAGCTTCGACTGGGCCTTCTCCAGCCGGTACTCGATGGCGCCGGAACCGAACGCCGTGAACAGCGGCTGGTAAACCGCACCGGCGCGCAGGGTGCCCAATACGCATACCAGCAGTTCCGGCGTGCGCGGCAGCAGGCAGGCCACGCGGTCCCCCCGACCAATGCCCTGTGCCTGCAAAAAACCGGCAAACTGCGCCGCCCGCCGTTGCAGCTCGGCGAAGCTGACTTCCCCGGCCGTGCCGTCAGCCCGCTCGTAACGCAAACCGATCCGGCCCGGGTCGTCGGCGTGGCGATCGCAGATTTCCTCGCACACGTTCAGGCCGTCGTTATAATCGCCCCGGAAGTTCTGTAAGATCTGATCCACGGAAAACGTACTAGTAAACGCATCGTAGCGGGTTGTGCCCATACTGATTCACCTTGTTCTTGTTTGGTTTGTCAGGGTCAGATTAGGCAAGCCCTCGTGGGAACAGAATGACAGGATCGGGCAGATAACTTGACAAGTTTTGCGCGTACCCGGCAGGCCCAGGCGGCGGACGCTCCGTCCATCAAGAACCTCACCTTTTCGCCGCACTACGCCCAGGCGGCGTTGCGCGGCCTCGAACAGGTCCGGGGGAACTGCGATGCCCTGCTGAGGGCGCGCGGCATCGATCCCGACCTGATCCGCGAACCCCGCGCCCGCATCCCCACCGATCAGTTCATCCGCCTGTTCCGGCTGGTCTGGAAAGAGCTGGACGACGAGTTCATGGGCCGCACCTCCCGCCCCTGCCGCGTCGGCCACTTTCACCTGATGGGGTCCCTGGCCGTCCACAGCGCCAATCTGGAAGACGTCCTGCGTCAAAGCATCCGCTGCTACCGGCTGTTCTCCGACGATATCGAGATCACCCTCGACCTGGAGGGCGGCGAGGCGGAACTGAGCCTGACCCACCATCATCCCGAACTGGACCCGGATCGTTTCCTGGTGGAATGGCTGCTGATGGTCTGGCACCGGCTGGTGGGCTGGCTGATCGGCCGCAAGATCGTACTCAGCCACGCGACCTTCACCCACCCGCTGCCCGGCCATTTCGACGAGTACCGCTTCGTGTTTCCGTGCCAGTGCTACTTCGAGCGAGAGCGCAACAGCCTGTTCTTCAGCAAGAACTACCTGACCATGCCGGTGGTGCGCACGCCGGAAGAGCTGGACGACTTCATTCTCAGCTCACCCCGGGACCTGATGATCTGGACGGCGGACGACGACAGCCTGACCACCCAGGTGCGCCGATTGCTGGAAACCTTTGAGGACAGCCGTCTGCCCAATCTGGACTGGGTGGCGGAGCGGCTGCACATGACCTCCTATACCCTCAGCCGCAAGCTTAAATCCGAAGGCAGTGCCTATCAACAGATCAAGGACAACCTGCGGCGGGACCAGGCGGTGATCATGCTGACGCGGCAGAATCTGAGCGTGGCGGAGATTTCAACGCAGTTGGGGTTTGCGGAGCCCGGGGCCTTTTCACGGGCGTTCAAACACTGGACGGGACTGAGCCCGCTGGCGTATCGACAGCAGGATCAGTAAAGGTGTTCGTCTAGAGCTTGATGACTGCTGGTTCCAATAATCCTTGCTTATTGCGCCATAGTGGCCAGACCTCCCGGAGCTGGATTTTAAGCCTCTCTCCCCCTCGAGGGAGAGAGGTTTGTAGAGAGGGGGAGGCGCCAAACCGAATCCCCGACACCCACTCCGGTTACCGCCACTCCAGCTACAGCAACTCAATCGCCACAGCCGTCCCCTCACCGCCACCGATACACAGCGACGCCACGCCTTTCTTCAGGCCCCGCTGTTTCAGGGCATGGATCAGCGTCACGATGATCCGTGACCCCGACGATCCGATCGGATGCCCCAGGGCACAGGCGCCGCCGTTGACGTTCACCTTGTCCGCATCCAGACCCAGCTCGTTGATAGCCAGCAGCGCCACCACCGCGAACGCCTCGTTCACCTCGTACAGATCCACCTCGTCTTTCGACCAGCCGGCCTTGTCCAGCACTTTCTGGATCGCACCGATCGGCGCCAGGGTGAATTCCGCCGGCAGACGGGCGTGGGTGGCGTGGGCCACGATGCGGGCCAGCGGTTTGAGGCCACGCTGATGTGCTTCCGCGTCGCTCGCCAGCACCAGGGCCGAGGCCCCGTCGCTGATGGAGCTGGCATTGGCCGCCGTCACCGTGCCGTCTTTCTTGAAGGCCGGTTTCAGCGTCGGAATCTTCTCGGGGCGCGCCTTGCCCGGCTGCTCGTCGGTGTCGACCACCGTCTCGCCACCACGGCCGGGAACGGTGACCGACACGATCTCATCCCGGAATCCGCCGTTCTCGATAGCCGCCAGCGACCGGTTCAGCGAGGCGATGGCGAATTCGTCCATCGCCTCCCGGCTGATCTTGTACTCGTCCGCGCTGCGCTGGGCGAATACGCCCATCAGGCCACCTTCGTAGGCGTCTTCCAGCCCGTCGAAGAACATCGAGTCGATCACCTGGCCGTGCCCCATGCGCAGGCCTTCGCGCGCCTTGGGCAACAGGTACGGCGCCTGACTCATGTTCTCCATGCCGCCGGCGATCATGACGTTGTTGGTCCCGGCTTTGATCTGGTCGTGGGCCATGATGACCGCCTGCATGCCGGAGCCGCACATCTTGTTGACGGTGGTGCAACCGGAGCTGTCCGGGATGCCCGCCGCGCGGGACGCCTGACGCGCCGGCGCCTGGCCCAGGCCGGCCGGCAGCACACAGCCCATCACCACTTCATTGACGTCAGCCGGCACCAGGCCAGCCCGTTCGATAGCCGCCTTGATGGAGACCGCCCCCAGTTCCGGTGAACGGACCGGGCTCAGCGCGCCTAGCATGCCACCCATCGGGGTGCGGGCGGCGCCCACAATCAGGACATCTGAATCAGACATAGCAAAATCCTCAATTCCGGTTACTTGCCCAGCAGGGAGCGGGCGATGACTTCCTTCATGACTTCGGAAGTCCCGCCGTAGATGCGTTGTACCCGGGCATCGGTGAATGCGCGCGAGATCGGGTATTCCGTGGTGTAGCCGTAGCCGCCGAACAGTTGCAGGCAGCCGTCCGCCACCCGGCACTGCATCTCGGTGGCGCTGTACTTGGCCATGGACGCCGTGGCGGCATCCAGTTCACCGGCGCCGTACTGCTCGATGCACTCGTTGATGAAGGCCTGGTTGACCCGATAGTCGGTCTCCATCTCGGCGATGCGGAAGCGGGTGTTCTGCAGCTGCTTGAGCTTCTGGCCGAACAGTTCCCGCTCGTCGGCGTAGGCGATGGTCAGATCCAGGGCACCGCGAGCCGCGGCACAGCCCAGGGCTCCAATCACCAGCCGTTCCCGGGGCAGCTCGGTCATCAGGTAGACGAAGCCTTTGCCTTCTTCACCCAGCAGGGCCGAAGCAGGCACTCGCAGGTCCTCGAAGAACAGCTCGGAGGTGTCACCGCAGTGCTGGCCGATCTTGTCGAGGTTCCGGCCACGGCTGAAGCCGGGCAGCGAGGTGTCCACCAGGAACAGGCTGATGCCCCGCGCGCCGGCAGATGGATCGGTCTTGGCCGCGACGATCACCATATCGGCGTGCTGGCCGTTGGTGATGAAGGTCTTGGAGCCATTGAGGATGTAGCCGCCGTCGCCGTCCGGTTTCGCACTGGTGCGCATCGCCTGCAGATCGCTGCCGGCACCCGGTTCGGTCATGGCGATGGCGCCCACTGCGTCGCCGCTGACCAGCTTCGGCAGCCAGTGCTGCTTCTGCTCTTCCGAGGCGATGTTGGTGAGGTACGGCGCGACAATGTCGGAATGCACCATCACGTTGGTCGCCAGCGCGCCGAAGCCCATTCGCGCCAGTTCGGCACCCACCACAATGGAATAGTCGAAGGGCACGCCCACACCGCCGTAGGCCTCCGGGACGTCGACGCAGAGCATGCCGGCCTCGCCAAAGGTCCGCCACAGCTCTCGCGGCACGATGCCTTCTTCGTCCCAGGCCTCGTAGTGGGGCTGGACCTGGCTCTCGAGGACCTTGACCACCATATCGCGGAACATCGCCCGCTCTTCCGGTTCACGAATCGGTTTCATGCTGACCTCCGGCCTATTTCGGCGCCATCCGTAAGGCGCAGTCCAGGCGCACCACTTCGCCGTTGAGGATCGGGTTCTTGACCATCTGCTCGACCATCATGCCGAACTCTTCCGGCTTGCCCAGGCGCTGCGGGAACGGCAGCGTCGCCGCCAGGCTGTCCTGCACGTTCTCCGGCATACCAGCCATCATCGGCGTCATGAAAATACCCGGCGCGATGGTGTTGACGCGGATGCCCTGGCGCGCCAGTTCCCGGGCAGCCTGCAGGGTCATGGACACCACGCCGCCCTTGGAGGCGCTGTAAGCCACCTGCCCGATCTGGCCTTCGTAGGCCGCAACCGAAGCGGTGGAGATGATGATGCCCCGCTCGCCGTCGGCATTGGGCTCGCGCTGCATCATGTCGGCGGCGGCCAGTCGCATTATGTTGAAGGTGCCGATCAGGTTGACCTGGATGACCTGGTTGAAATCCTCCATCGGCATCGGGCCTTCCTTGCCGACGATCTTCGCCGCCGGGGCAATACCGGCGCAGTTCACCGCGATGCCGCAGGGGCCGTGGGCTTCGCGAGCCGCGGCGATCGCCACTTCGGCGCTCTCGGCGGAGGACACGTCGCATTTAACGAAGATACCGCCAACCTCTTCCGCCACGGCGCGGCCGCGCTCTTCCTGCAGGTCGAGGATGGCCACCTTGCAGCCTTCGGCCGCCAGCGCGCGCACGGCGCCTTCCCCCAGACCGGATGCGCCACCGGTCACGATGGCGGGGATTCCCTTGAATTCCATATTGGCCTCTTCTTGTTCGATGGTTCTTATTGTTCGAAGGTTCTTGCTGTCAGACACGCAAACGGCGCCTGAATTCAGTGGATGGCGTCAGTGTGAACCAGGCCCCGGAGCGGGACCATGACAAGAATCGGCAGGAAATTTGATAAAAACCGGCGCGTGACGGGACCGGGAGACTCAGAAATAGCCCAGCAACCGACCGCACAGCAGGGCGCCCAACCAGGCCAACAGGGACAACACCGCTCCCAGGCGAATACCGACGGGGAGCGTTGCCTCAAGCGGCAGGTCCGCCACGGCGTGACGCGCCAGCAGGCGTTGCACCACCGCCACATTGGCGCCGCCGAGCCCGATGAGCCCCAATTTGAGCTGGAACAGGTAGGCTGCGGCGTATTCGGAGGCCCGCGCGGCGAACAGCAATAACCCGCAAACAACGGCCAACGCAAGGCCGGCCGCGGCAACGCGCCTCAACACGTGCAGGAACGGCATCAGCGGGAAGCGCCGCCAGCCACCCAGCAGGCGGATATCGAGCGGCACGATGGCCCCCACCAGAAGAGCCACCCCCAGGATATGACCGGTATTCACCAGCGGGTACATCCAGGTGGACTGACGCAGGGCCGCCACCGCCGGCAACTGTTCAAGCGCCGTGAGCAGCGATTCCATCATTCCCGGGGATCGCTGAGCGACTCAGGAGGCACGATCGGGATAGAGGTTGTAGTCCTTGCCGTCGATCACCACCCGCTCGGCCTTGACCAGACGCTCGCCTTCCCGGGCGGAGCGGTGACCGTGGACGGTAATCATCGTGCCTGGCGCCAGCATGTCCCGGGTCAGTCCGACCCGCTCGTTGCGCCAGGGCTGGCCCACTTCGATCACCCAGTCCTCGCCGTCCACATCGATGGTCAGCTCGCCATGGGGATTGCCCAGCCGGACCTCGGTGATCTCACCGCTGATCTCGAACTCTTCGTCGGTGGCCCAGGCCCAGCCATGGTGCGCCAGGGCCAGGGGCGAGGCCAGAAAGGCCAGCGCCATCCACAGGATGACGGAATGCGTTGGATAAAGTCGCGTCATATCGCAGTTTCCTCCGTACGTCTACAATCCCCGACAACGAACTGAGGCAACACGAATCCTACCGACGGCCCTTTTGCCCCCGGCATCTGAAACGCAGTATGGTCCATGACCGCCGCCGGGCTCAAAAATTCCCCAGGGACAGGCCTTCAGGCCGACGTATCGTCCAGAAGCGGCTAGTCTTAGGAAATCAACAGGTTTCATCCGCCGCAAGGCGTCGACCAGGGAACATGAGCGAGTTGTCCGACCTGATCATCTGCGAGTACTGCGACGCTGTTTACCAGCGCCCCCGGCTGCACGCGCACCAGCGGGCCAACTGCCGGCGCTGCGGTGGCGTTCTGGCGCGGCCGCATCTTTTCCATGTCGATCACCTGCTGGCCCTGTGCCTGACGGCGGTGCTGCTGGTCGTGTTCCTCGGCGTCAGCCCGGTTCTGGTGATCCAGACCCAGGGCCAGGCGCATCCGGCCACCCTGTTTGACGCGGTCTGGGCCCTGACCCGCGGCCCCACCGATCTGCTGGCGCTGGTGGCCGGGTTCTCGGTGATCCTGGTACCGCTGGTTCAGGTGGCCCTGATGAGCTGGATACTGGGATTCGCCCACTTCCGGCAGAAAGCGCCGGGCTTTCGCGGCTGCATGCGCACCCTCACCAGCCTGAGCCCCTGGAGCATGCTGGAAGTGTTCCTGCTTGGCGCGCTGGTGACGGTCTTCAAGATCACTGGCCGGATCGAAGTGCTGCCGACGCTGGGGCTCGCCGCACTGGCCGGGCTGAGCCTGCTGATCATCGGCATGGCGGGGCGCGATATTCACCGCCTTTGGGACGAGCTGCCATGACCCCGCCCACCGCCGATGAGCTGGGACTGCGCCTGTGCCATCACTGCCGGCTGGCCTGCGATGCGACAGCGCAACACTGCCCGCGTTGCAACACCTGGCTGCATCGTCGCAAGCACAACAGCATTGCCCGGGCCTGGGCACTCATGATGACCGCGCTGATCCTCTACATTCCGGCCAACGTGTTGCCGATCATGCACACCAGCTCGTTCACGGGAGATTCGGATACCACGATCCTGGGCAGCGTGGTCACACTCTGGCTGGACGGCGCCTGGGACATTGCGCTGATCATCTTCATCGCCAGCGTCGGCGTGCCGGTGACCAAGTTCCTGGTGCTGGGCCTGTTGCTGCTGACGGTGGGCCGGGGCTCGGAACGCAGCCGGCGTGACCGCACCCGGCTTTATCGCGGGCTTGAGCTGATCGGCTACTGGTCTATGCTCGACGTGTTCGTCGCCGGGCTGCTGGTCGCGCTGGTCCAGTTCGGTGCCCTGGGCTCGATCGAGCCCCGCATTGGCATCCTCTACTTTGGCCTGGTGGTGGTGCTGACCATGCTCGCCACCATGAGCTTTGATCCACGACTGATCTGGGATACGGAACCCCACCATGAGTAACGGAACGACGCCGCAGTCGCCTCCCGAGGCAGACGTCACTTCCCGCCGCTGGCGCCTGTCGCTGGTCTGGCTGGTGCCGCTGGTCGCCGCGCTGGTGGGCCTGTCGATGCTGATCCGCGCCTGGCAGGACGCCGGCCCCACGGTCCAAGTGTCCTTCGAGACCGCCAGCGGCCTGACGCCGGGCCAGTCCCAGGTCAAGTACCGCAACGTGGTGATCGGCGAGGTCTCCGACATCCAGCTCAGCGGCGACAACCGCAACGTCCTGGTCACCATCGAGCTGAACCACGAGGCAGAAGCCTTCACCCGCGAAGACTCACGTTACTGGGTGGTGCGTCCGCGTATCGGCACCGGTGGCATTTCCGGGCTCGACACCCTGCTCTCCGGCGATTTCATTGCCGCCGACCCGGGCAACTCGGAACAGCGTACCAACCGCTTCGAGGGCCTGGAGTCGCCGCCGCCGGTGACCTACGGCGAGCCCGGCAAGCGCTTCGAACTCAAGGCCCAGGACCTGGGGTCGCTGGATATCGGCTCGCCGGTTTACTACCGCAAGGTTCGCGTGGGCCAGGTGGTGTCCTACGGCCTGGACAAGTCCGGCGATGGCGTCGACGTCGTGGTGTTCGTCAACGCGCCCAACGACCGCTTCGTCACCGGCGACACCCGGTTCTGGAACGCCAGCGGTATCGACATTGGCGTCAGCGCCGACGGGCTGGAACTGGACTCGGAATCGCTGATCTCCGTGCTCACCGGGGGCATCGCCTTCGGCACCCCGGAATTCAGCGCCAACCGGGAACCGGCGCAGGCGGGTACCCAATTCCAGCTGTTCAACGAGAGGGGCGTCGCGCTGTCGCCGGGCAAGGGCCCGGCGCAGATGATCCGCATGCGCTTCGACCAGTCCCTGCGCGGACTCAAGGAAGGTTCTCCGGTGGAGCTGATCGGCAAGGAAATCGGCGAGGTAAGCCGGGTCACGCTGGACTACGACCCGGCGTCTCACACCTTCCCGGTGGTGGTGGACGCCCGGGTCTATCCGCAACTGATGGGCCAGGCCTACGGCAAGCTGCTCAGCGCCATCGGCGAGCCGGTCGGCGGCCCCAGCGAGGTACCGCTGCTGTTCGAGGAACTCGTCAGCCAGGGCCTGCGGGCGGAAGCACGCACCAGCAACCTGCTCACCGGCCAGCTTTACGTGTCACTGGAACTCTACCCGAACGCCAGCAAAACCGAATTCAACGTGGCCAAACGCCCGATTCGCATACCGACGCGCCCCACCAGCCTGGAGAAACTGCAGGAGCAGCTCACCCGCCTGGTGGAACGCCTGAGCAACATTCCCTACGAAAGCATCGCCAGGAACATGGACGGCAGCCTCGACGCGCTGCAGCAGACGCTGGGCCAGATCAACCGCGACGTGCTGCCGTCGGCGGTGGACAGCCTGCAGGGCATGGATCAGGTGATGGCGCAGATGCAGTCCACCCTGACCACCGCCTCGGACGCACTGGACCCGGACTCGCCGGAACGGGCGCGACTGGGCCACGCGCTGGACGAGGTGGAGCGAATGTCCCGCTCAGTCCGTGAACTGACCGATTACCTGCGGCGACACCCCGAAGCCATGCTTCGCGGCCGCGCCGCCCCGGCAAGGAGTGAACTGGCGCCATGACGGATTTCTCTCGACAGACGACAACGCTCCCCGCCCCTGGCAAGCGGTGGCTTCCCCTGCTGCTGTTCGGCATGCTGGGCCTGACGGCCTGCAGCACCAGCCCGCCCGTTCGGCTGCATACCCTGGTGGCGCCAGTCAGCGAGCCCTCCCCGGACACCGCCCGGTCGATCATCGCAATCGAAGCCGTCAGTGTACCGCCCCAGGTCGATCGCAGCGCGCTGGTGATCCGCCGCTCGGCCAGTGAACTGGAGGTGCTGGAATCCGACTGGTGGGGCGCGCCCCTGCCCGAGGAAATTCGCAGCGCGCTGACCACCCGGCTCAATCAGCCGGGCGAGGCCGATGGCCCGATTCACGCCTGGATCGAGGTCACCCGATTCGAAGCCGCACCGGATGCCAACGCCTGGCTCAACGCCAACATCCGCCTGGTTAATCGCACGAAAGACGCTTCACCGCGCCAGTTGAGCTGCCATCTCCAGCTCTACCAGACCACCGGCGCCGACGTCACCAGTATCGTGCTGGCCCAGCAGGCCAACCTCGACAACCTGACAGAACGACTGCGCCGCGCCGCCGATACCCTGGTGGCCGGCGACGCCCGGTGTCCCGACTAGGCGTGCGCGGTCACGGCGTGGGGCACGTAGCCGCTTTCCAGCACCGCCTTCTCTTCGTCGCTTAGAGTGATGTCGAGCGCGGCGATGGCGTCGTCCAGGTGACGCTCCTTGCTGGCCCCGATGATCGGTGCCGACACGACGGGGTTGGACGCGACCCAGGCCAGGGCGATCTGCGCCATGGGCGCCCCTCGCTGCTCTGCGACGGCGCGCAGGGATTCGATCACCGGCGTGTCGATGTCGCCGCCCAGCTGCCATTTGACGGTGTTCTCGTCGGTCCGTGAACGCATCGAGTCACCGCCCTCGCCCTGCGTCGTGCGGCCGGCCAACACGCCCCGCGCCAGAGGGCTCCAGGGAATCACGCCGACACCCTGGTCCGCGCACAGCGGGAACATCTCGCGCTCTTCCTCGCGGTAGATCAGGTTGTACATGGGCTGCATGGTGACAAACGTCGTCCAGCCATGACGCTCGGCGGTGAACTGGGCTTTGGCGAACTGCCAGGCGTACATCGACGACGCCCCGATGTAGCGCGCCTTGCCGGCTTTCACCACATCGTGCAGCGCCTCCATGGTTTCCTCGATGGGCGTGTCGTAGTCCCAGCGGTGGATCTGCAGCAGGTCCACATAGTCGGTGCCCATACGCGCCAGCGAGGCATCGATGGACGCCATGATGTGCTTGCGCGACAGGCCGCGGTCATTGGGCCCGTCTCCCATCGGGAAGTAGACCTTGGTGGCCAGGACAAAGTCCTCGCGGCGGGCGTAATCCAGCAGCGCCTTGCCCACCACGCGCTCCGATTCCCCCAGGGAATACATGTTGGCGGTGTCGAAGAAGTTGATACCCGCATCCAGCGCCTTCTTGATAAACGGACGGCTGGCCTGCTCGTCCAGCACCCACTCGCGCCAGGTGGGCGAGCCGTAGGTCATGGTGCCCAGGCACAGGGGAGACACCTTCATACCGGTGGAACCCAAACGGCGATAATCCATGGCAACCTCCTTGAAAATGATGGAAAGGCCGACGTTCGACCTGTCCGGGATACAGCGGGATTGGGACGTCGCGAGCTCTGACGGGTCGCGAGTCGATGCAGCGTGGTTCACGCCTACGAAGTGACGATGGATTATGCTGGACCGCCGGACGGCGATCCGCAAGGGAAACGGATGGCGGACGTCAACAAGGCCGGGCTGATCCGGGCAGCCAGCGATGGCCTATCGGTCGGGAGTCCCGATCAGCCCGGGTCCACGTCCCGGTAATCCTCGGGCACAAAGCGGGGCGTGCACAGCGCGAAGAACACCAGGGTGGTCTCACCAGTATTGCGGATGCGCTGGGGGCTGCCCGGCGGGATCACCACCACGTCGCCGGCGGACACGTCTTCGCTGAGCGTGTCGCCCACCTCGACCCGGCCTTCCCCGTCGAGAATAACGTAGCGTTCCACCTGCGCCGCCAGGGTATGCAACCGGGTAACCCCGCCCGGTTCCACCCGGGCGCGGGCGATGGACAGGGCCTCGTCGTCGGCACTGTTGGCCATTTCGAGGATGTAGCAGCCTTCCTCGAAGAAGTATTCCTGCGACGGATCGAATCGATGGACGGTCGGGTTCATTCGCTCTCCCGGGATTGTCTGGCTTGCGGTGCGTCCGGCAGCACATCGTCGATCACCGACCGGGCCCGGCCGCTGAACCAGCCGACGATATCTTCCAGCACCATGTACAACGACGGCACCACCAGCAACAGCAGCGCCGACGAGAACAGGATGCCATAGCCCAGGGAAATCGCCATGGGGATCATAAATTTGGCCTGGACCGAGGTCTCGAAGATCATGGGCGCCAAACCACCAAACGTGGTACAGGTGGTCAGGAAAATCGGCCTGAAGCGGCGCACGCCGGCGGCGTGGATGGCGTCAACCGCCGAATATCCCTCCCGCTGGCGGGCGTTGGCGTAATCGATCAGCACCAGCGAACCGTTCACCACCACGCCGCCCAGGGCGATGATCCCCATAATGCTGATCAGGCTCAGGCTGTAGCCCATGATCAGGTGCCCCAGCACCGCACCGACGATGCCGAACGGAATCGCCGTCATCACGATCAACGGCTGGGTGTAGCTGCGGAACGGCAGCGCCAGCAGTACGAAGATCACCAGTAACGCCAGGGTGACGGTGCTGTAGAAACTGTTGATCGAGTCGCGCATGCTTTCCTGACGGCCGCCGAAGCTGTAGGACAGCCCCGGGAAATCCTGCATCAGCTGCGGCAGCAGTTCGCCCCGCAGCGTCGCCAGCACCCGGTTGGTCTGCTCGATCGGCTCGACGTTGGCGCTCACCGGCATCACGCGCCGGCCGTTCTCCCGGCGAATGCTGGTCAGGGACGTTCCGGGCTCGATGCGGGCCACCTGGTCCAGGGGGACGTACTGGCCGCCCTCGGTGCGGATCATGAACGAGGACACCGCCACGGAACTCTTGCTCAACTCCGGCGGCAACTGCACCCGCACGGTCACCTCGTTGGCGCCGCGCAGCAGCTTGAAGGCCTCAGCGCCGTAGAAGGCGTCGCGGACCTGGCTGGCGATGTCGCCGGAGGTCAGCCCCAGGGCCCGGCCGGCCTCGGTCAGGCGCAGGCTCCAGCGCGGCTTGCCGGGTGCGTAACTGTCGTCCACGTCGGTAACGTGGTTGACCTCGGCCAGCCGCTGTCCCAGCACCGCGGCCGCGCGGTTCAGGGTCTCCACGTCGCTGTGGCTGAGCTGCACGGTCACGCCGGCACCGCCGCCGGGGCCGCCACGGTCGGTGTCGAAGCGCAGGGACTCCACGCCCAGAATCTCACCCGTCGCCCGGCGCCATTTCCGGGCCGTCTCGGCGGTGGTGATGGGTCGTTGATCGGGCCCGGTCAGGTAAATGCGCGCTTCCACCACGTTGTCTTCGATGGAGGCATACACGCCCTTGCTGAGCGCGTCCCCACCGTTGGCGTCGATGACCCGGCGAGCCGCGTCGGTCAGCTCCGCCCGCACCCGCCGCGCCTCGCTGGTGGGCGCGCCGTACGGCAGGGTGGCGGTGACTTCCACCGTATCCCCCTGCACCCGCGGCATGAGGATGAAGCCCATGCGACCGCTCAACGGATACGCCAGGGTAATCGCCAGCAGCGTCAGCGCCGCCGCCAGGGTCACGTAGCGCCAGCGCAGGGTGACCGACAGCGCGCGGCCGTAGACCCGCTCGATCAGGCCGCTGAACCCGCGGCTGAAACGTTGCTGGGCATCGTGCAGCCGGGCGCCGAAGCGGGTGCGCGAGCCGTCGCGCACATAGGCCAGGTGAGCCGGCAGGATGATCAGCGCTTCCACCAGCGAGATCAGGAACACCGAGCCCACCACCGCGGGAATGACCGCCCAGATCTGGCCGAAGGGCCCGGGCATGGCCGCCAGGGGCAGGAAGGCGACGATGTTGGTGATCACGCTGATCAGGATGGGCACGGCGATGTCCTTCGCCCCCTGGGTCGCCGCGTCAACGAACGGCATGCCGCGGCTGCGGTATTCGTAGATGTTCTCCCCCGCCACGATGGCGTCGTCCACCACGATCCCCAAAGCGATGATGAATGCGAACAGGGAAATCATGTTGATGGAGACGCCCATCCCCGGCAGGAACAGGAATGCCCCCAGGAAGGCCGTGGGAATCCCCACCGTGACCCAGAACGCCAGTTTGAACTCCAGGAACAGGCTGAGCAGCGCCAGTACCAGCAGCAACCCGAAGAAGCCGTTCTTGAGCAGCAGTTCCAGGCGCTGCTTGTAGACTTCCGAGGCGTCGCTCTGGACCACCACGTCGATGGCCGGCGGCAGGCCGGCGCGGATGTCCGGCAAGGCCGCGTGCACCGCGTCCGACACGCTGATGGGGGTTTCCGAGCCGACCCGGAACACCTCCACTTCGATGGCGCGCATGCCGTTGAACGACTGGATGTCCTCCACATCCTCGGAGAAACCGTCGGTGATGGTGGCGATGTCACCCAGGCGCAGAAGGGAACCGCCCTGCCCGGCGCGAATCACGATGTCGCGGAACTCCTCGGCGTGGCTGCGGCGTTCGTCCACCTGCAGCAGGATTTCCCCGGCGGCGGTCTCCACCGCACCGGCGGAGCGGTCGCGGGCGCTCTCGGCGACGATGCCGGCCACTTCGTCCAGGGTCAGGCCGTAGGCGCGCAAACGGTCCTCGGCAATGTCGATGTGGATCTCGTAATCGCGCACATCGTCCAGGTCCGCCTGGGTGATGCCGGGCTCCAGCAGCAGGCGATCACGGATCTGCTCCGCCGCCGTTCTCAGGCTCTGATCCGGCGCGGCGCCGTAGACCAGCACGTCCAGTACGTCGCGACGCCAGCCACTGTACTCGATCTCCGGTTCCTCGGCGTCGTCAGGGAACGTCTGAATCTGGTCGACGGCGCGGATTACATCCTGGTAGGTGCGCTGCAGATCGGCACCCTCGATCAGCTCCAGGGTCACTGAGCCCGAACCCTCCCGGGCGGTGGACGTGACGTCCTTGATCCCGATCAGCCCGCGGACCGCTTCTTCCACCGGCAGCACCACCCCCTGCTCGATTTCCTCAGGTGTGGCGTTGGGGTAGGACACACTGATGTCGATGGCGTCGCGCTGGAAATCCGGAAACACCTCCTGGGTGATCCGGGAGGTCATGTACAGTCCGCCCAGGATCAGCACCAGCATCAACAGGTTGGGCGCCACCCGGTGGGCGGTCATGAAGCCGATAAAGCCCTTGGGCCGATCAGACATCTCCGCCTCCGTCACGGCTGGAATCGGTGTCCACTTCCTGGACGCGCAGCGGCATGCCCTCGGTCACCACAGAAATCTGCGAGGTGACGATGCGGTCACCGTCCTCGATGCCGTCGGTCACCAGCACGCGTTCGCCGTCGCGGTAAGCGATGGTGACCTGGCGCATGGCCAGTTCGTCGTTGTCGTCCATCAGCCAGACGATATTGCCCGAGTGGACCCACTCCGGCTGCAGCGCCACGGCCTCCTGCACCGCCGCGCCCTGGATCTCACCCCGCACGTAGGCGCCGAGCAGCAGGCGGGGCTGGTTGGCTTGCCCGCTTCCACGGGCCAGCGGGTCCTGCACCGCCACCCGCACCTGGGCCATGCGGCCGCCCTCTTCCAGCTGTCCGAGCAGTCGCACCACGCGCCCCTCGCGGGACACATCGGTGGGCCAGACGCCCTCGTAACGCAGCTGGACGGTGGAGCCCTTGCTGTCCGATCCGGGGAAGCGCACCCACTTCAGCGCGTTAACCGGCACGGTCAGTTCCAGCCACCAGGTGTCGACGCCGACCAGTTCCGCCAGCGTGGTGCCGGTGGAGACCTCCGCGCCTTCCGCCACGGCCCGGGACAGCACCATCGCCTCGAACGGCGCGGTAATCCCCGTGCGCTCCAGGTTCAGCCGGGCTTCGGCCAGATCCGCCTCGGCCGCGGCCACAGCAGCCTGGGCCGTTTCCAACTGGGGCCGGCGCAGGATCAGGCTGCGCTCGGCGTCGCTGACGTTTTCCCCGAGCAATTCGTATTCACGCTGGGCCACGGCCTGCTGGCCCTGCTCCAGCGACAGGTCGGCCCGTGCCTGGGTCAGCGCACTGCGGGCCCGGGTCAGCGCCAGTTCGTAATCCCGTGGATCGAGCTGCAGCAGCGACTCGCCGCTGGCCAGCACACTGCCGGCGTCGAAGTTGTCGGCCAGCGACACCACCCGGCCGCCCACCCGTGGTGTCAGCGTCAACGCATGGGAGGGCTGCACCTGCCCCCAGGCCGTGACCGTCACCTGATGGGACCGACGCTCGGCCACCTCAATTTCCACCAGACGCTTGGAACGCTCCGCCGGCGGTTGCCGGCCAGCCTCTTCAGCGGTGCCCAGCAGCAGCCAGGCGATGCCCGCACCGGCCACCAGCACCCCCAGGCACAGCACGGCCTGGAACAGGCCACGTGCCGGCGTCATCCGACGGTTGGACGACTGGCCCTGATCTCTCAGGGATTTCTGATCAACGCTCATCCGTTGGCCTCGCTTGCTTCCGGTCCGGCGGTGTCCCAGCCCCCGGCGATGGTTCGAATCAGGACAATCCGGTCCAGCAACAGGGCCCACTGGGCCTCGAGCTGCTGGCGCTGCACGGATTGCAGGGTGGTCAGTGCCGACAACACGTCCAGGTACTCGGCGGCCCCGCCGATGTAGCGCTGCCGCAGGCGTTCCACCACCTCTTCGGCCAACCTCAGCTGGCGATTGAGACTGATCAGTCGTTCCTGGTCATAGTGGGCGTTGGACAGCGCCGTTTCCACTTCCGCCACCGCATCCACCACGGTCTGGGCGTAATCATTGAAGGCCACATCACGAGCCGCTGTGGAGCGGTCCACCTCGGCCTCCAACGCGCCGCCCCGGAAGATCGGTACGGCCAGCGCCGCCGCCAGCGAAGACACCCAGTCCTCAAACAGGTCGGTTGGCGAAGTGGCGGCGGTTTCCAGGGAGGCGGACAGATCCAGGCGCGGGTACTGCTCGGCGATGGCCACCGCCACGTCGGCGTCGGCCGACTGCACGCGCTGCCAGGCCGCCCGCAGATCGGGCCGCTGGTTCAACCACTGCGACGGCAGGCCCACCCCGGGCATGGGCGGCAGCTCGATGATGGCGGTGCCCGCTGGCAGGGCCAATGTGTTGGCCGGCTGGCCCATCAGTGCGGCCAGTTGGTGACGCAGATCCTTGAGGGTGGCGCGAGCGGATAACAGGTCGGACACGGACGCTTCGGCCAGGCGGCGCTGGCGCAGGAGCTCGTCGAACTGGGCCTGGCCGTTGCGGTAGCGCACCGAGATCAGGTCGGCCACCTGCTCGTTGGTGGCCCGCTGACGGTCAAGCAGATCGACGATAGCGCGCTGGCGCAGCACCCGGTAGAAGGTGTCGGCGGTGGAAGCGGTCAGGCTGATGTAGGCGGCGTCCAGATCGGCTTCGCTGGCCTGGGCCTCCAAGCGCGCCGACTCGACGCCGGCACCGATGCGGCCCCACAGGTCCACCTCATAGGACGCCGAGGCTCCGACGCGGTAGTTCTCGCTGCTGCTACCATCCTGGCGTGTGATTCCCGCATCCGCGTTGGCGTCCAGCGTCGGCAACTGATCGGCGCCGGCAATGCGTGCGGCCGCCCTGGCCTGACGCAGGCGCGCGCGCGCCGAGGCCAGACTGAAGCTCCCATCCACAGCTGCAGCCACCACCTCGTCCAGACGGGGATCGTCGAAATGATGCCACCACTGGCGGGTCAGGCGGATATCCCCGGCCTCGGGCGTTCCGGAAAAACTCGCCGGCAGCGTCACCGGCTGCGGAACGGTTTCCGTGGGCGTGGAGACGCAGCCCACCAAGCCGAGTGCGCCCAGCAGCAGGTTCAGGGAGAATCGTCGAGCGGGACCTGGAATCATGCAACCTCTGACAATGGATACGGTTATGCCTTGCGGCACCTCTGACACGCGCCATCATAGAGGAGTTAAGAAACGTTAAGGTTGTCTTTTCACAAAATTTACACGGAGACTTACAAAGACGGCAGGCCTCCGCAGAAGGCCGTTCAGCGGTCCTCGCGGGAACCGGTCCGGCCGAAAACGGACGTCAGCATAACCAGGAACGCCAGCGCCGCGCAGGCCGCCATGGACATCACCACCGCCGGCAGGGTGTGCGGCAGCAGTGCCGACAGGGCACTGAGTGTGCCGGCAACGCCGAATTGGGCCGCGCCAAGCAACGCCGCGGCGGAGCCGCCACTGGTGGGAAAATACTCCATAAAGCAGCTCTGGATATTAGGGATGATGGCCCCCATCACGCCGATCGTCAGCATCATGGCCGCCAGGAATCCGTAGACCGGCCAGGCCATCTGCGCGGCGACCACCAGCAGCACACCGCCCAGCGCCTGGACCAGCGTCGCCACCTGCAGGATCCGCAGCGACGTGACCCGCGACAGCAGCGCCCGGTTGATCAGGTTAACGCAGAACATGGCCACGATGTTGGCGCCGAACAGCAGCCCGAAGGCTTCCTTCGACTCACCAAAGTGATCCTGATAGATGAACGAAGCGTGGGTGATAAACAGCATCATCACGGAAAACGAACCCACCTGCCAGGCGATGAACGGCAGCGCGGCCCGGTTACGGAGCACCTCGGCGTAGCGCCTGAGCACCCCGCCGGACGACGCCGAACCGGTGTGCACGCTGCTGTGGCGAAACACGGTGCCCAACAGCAGGGGCACCACAGCCACCGCGTAGACGGCCAGAAACAGGAAGATGACGTTCCAGGGCCCCAGGTGCAGCAGCCCGCTGCCGATGCTCGGGGCAATCCCCGGCGCCACCACCATGATCAGCCCCATCATCGAGAACAGCTTGGCGGCATCCTGCCCACTCACCAGGTCCCGCACCAGCGCCGGCACCGAGACCAGCGCCCAACCGGCTCCCAGGGCCTGCACGGCACGGCCGGCGAGAAACAGGGACAGGTTATCGGTCAAGGCGAGCCCCAGGCTGGATACAACAAAGATGGTCAGACCGGAAAGAAGAACCGGCTTGCGACCGAAGCGGTCCGACAAGGCGCCGCCAATCAGTTGGCCTATGGCGAGGCAGAAGACGTAGATCGACACGCTCAGCCCCACTTCCTGCGACGTCGCCCCCAGGGATTGCGCGATGTCGGGGAAGGCGGGCAGGTAGGTATCCAGCGAAAACGGCCCGATCATCATGGCGGAGGCCAGTGCCAGGATCAGTGAAAAGCGAACGTGGGAGTCCTTCGTCGTCATACAGTGTCCATTCGGGGTCAGCAAATCGCGCAGGTGAATCGCAAACTATAGATTGGCCCGCTACCGAAACAAAATCGACAGATGTGCTTACCGACAGCCCCGTCTCACTGTGTACAAAGCGATGCCGGCGGCGGGCGCCAACCCGCTGGTGGTGATGCTGACCGGGCAGGACTGGCACTGCCTCATCTCGCCGGTGGCCATCGGCACCCGGGCCATTGTCGCGTTCGGCCTGGCCTACCACCGGCTGCTGTCACGCCAGCCCTACCCCAAACGCTGGCTCTGAGGCGACGCATTCATTCGACGGAACGGGCGATGCCCGACCATCGACGGCGCTTCCGGCCGGGCCGAGCGGTGGAACACCAACGTGCCCGCCGCTACCAGGGTACCGGCGAGGGCGAGGTTGGGCGGTGTCGCTTCGCCCAGCGCCAGTACCGCAATAGCGGTCCCGACTACGGCGGCAACGGTGCCGATCTGGCTGAGATAAACCGGCCCGGCCAGCTTCTGCAGCACGAAGTAGAAGAAATAGAGAACGGCGAACACCAGGACTTCCACGGCGAGCAGCCCCAGTATGGTAGACGAGCGCATCATGGCCCCGATCTCGCCCACCTCGGTGGCCAGCACGAACGGCAACAGGGACAACCCGGCGCCGAACAGCATGATCGCCGCCAGGAAAATCGGCGAGGTGCCGGTTGGCCAGCGCAGGGTCCGGTAGATGTTGCCGATGGACAAGGCCAGCGGCATGGCCAGGATCAGCATCGCCCAGATCGGTTCGCCGGCGCTGTTTCCCGCCTTGGACACCGCCAGGATCACGCCACCGGCCAGCGCCAGCAACACCCCCAGAAGACGCGGCACCCGCATCCGCTCCATCCCCATCAACAAGGCCAGCAGCCAGGTCAGCAGGATCGGGAAAGCGAAGCTGAGCGAGATGAAGCCGGCCCCCACATGGCGCACGGCCAGGAACCCCAGGGCATTAGGCAGCGCCATGAGCACGCCCGTCACCAGGGCATACTCCAGAGTCCGCCGGTTCAGGGGCATGGCCTGGCGCTGCAGCGCCGTCAGGCCGGTCAGAATGATCCCCGCGCCCACCAGGCCGAGCATGAGAAACGTCAGCCGCGGTGCCCCGGCGCCATCGGCCAGTTTGGCCATCACCAGGGACAGCGCCAGCAGAGTGCCAACCAGCAGCAGACAGCCCAGGGCGAAGAGCCCCTGTCCGTCCCGCGCCTTGTGAGATTGCATCACCTTCGCCATCATTGATCTCCAGAATCTTGGCGTCGAGACGAGTTCGTTGGCAACGCTCGTCCGGGCCGAATCACATTTATCTCATCATCAAGATAAAATTTATCTTAACACCAAGATAAAAAGAGGCACAATGAGTCGTGTAAAGCTGGCCACGGATCAGTGGCAGACGGAAATGCCGGAGCTGGATCTGCTCCCGATGGAACTGCTGGGCCGGTTAGGCGCCGCGACCCGCCAGATCACGCGGGATTACCTGGATCCGTTCTTCAAATCCCACGGACTCCACCAGGGGGAATTCGACGTACTGGCCACACTGCGGCGCTCGGGCGAGCCTTACTCACTGGGTCCTACCCAGCTGTTCGAGGCGCTGATGATCTCCTCGGGCGGGATGACCAACCGGCTCGACCGGCTGGAAAAAGCGGGTCTGATACGGCGCACACCGAATCCGGAAGATCGCCGCGGCATGCTGGTCAGTCTGTCCGATGACGGGCTGGCACTCATCAACCGCATCGTGCCGCTGCACGTGGATAACGAGGCCCGGGCGCTGACCGCCCTTACCCGCAACGAGCAGAAGCGTCTCAACGATCTGCTGGGCAAACTGCTGGAGGGGCTGGATCGCACTAACGCTTGAACTTGGTCTCCAGCACCACGGCGGAATTGGTCCGCTCCACCCCCTCCAGATTACCGATGTCATCGAGTACGGTGCTGAGTTCTTCCAGCGACTGCGCCTGTACGATGGCGATCAGGTCGTATTCGCCACTGACCGAGAACAGCTGCGCCACGTGATGGATCTGCTCCAGCGCGGCGTTGGTCCGCGCGGTCAGTTTCTGGCGCACCTTGATCGACACATGCGCTTCCACCCGGTTGGTGGAGTAGGCACCCCCCAGTTCCAGCGAATAGCCCTTGATCACGCCGTTGGCTTCGAGCCGGGCAATCCGGTTCTGCACCGTTGAGCGCGACAGATTCAGGGCCCGTGCCAGTTCCGACACACTGGTCCGGGCGTTCTGGCGCAACAGCAGCAGCAATCGCTGGTCCTGGGCGCTGACGGGCTTGTCCATTTCGTCTCCAGTATGGGCGTATTGATCGTTTTGGTGATCATTTTGCCATAAAGCATCGCTAATTCGATGCTTTTAACGCTGCAAAGTGACACTACCCCACTTCATAATATGGCCAACAATCTTCAAAGACGGCTGAACTGGCGGCCCCAACCCCCTGAAAAACGAGGTTTTCGCAATGGAAGTCAATCGCGCTCTTTTTGATGACGTCATGGTGCCCAACTACGCCCCGCCCGAAGTCATTCCGGTTCGTGGCGAAGGCTCCCGCGTCTGGGATCAGGAAGGCCGCGAGTTCATCGACTTCGCCGGCGGTATTGCGGTGAGCTGCCTGGGCCACTGTCATCCGGCGCCGGTCAGGGCCCTGCAGGAGCAGAGCGAGCGAGTCTGGCACCTGGCCAACGTGATGACCAACGAACCGGCCCTGCGTCTGGCTAAGAAGCTGACCGACGCCACCTTTGCCGAGCGCGTCTACTTCGCCAATTCCGGCACCGAAGCCAACGAAGCGGCCCTCAAGCTGGCCCGTCGCTGGGCGTTCAACGAGTACGGCGAAGACAAGAGCGACATCATTTCCTTCGAACGCAGCTTCCACGGCCGCACCTTCTTCGCGGTGAGCGTAGGTGGGCAGAAGGCCTATTCCGACGGTTTCGGCCCCAAGCCGGGCGCCATCCATCACGCCGTCTATAACGACCTGGCCAGCCTGGAGGCGGTCATTTCCGACAAGACCTGCGCCGTGATGATGGAGCCGCTGCAGGGCGAAGGCGGCATCATCGACGCCGACCCCGAGTTCATCCGGGGCGTGCGGCAGCTGTGCGACAAGCACAACGCCCTGCTGATCTTCGACGAAGTCCAGACCGGCGTGGGCCGCACAGGCCACCTCTACGCCTACATGGACAGCGGCGTCACCCCGGACATCCTGACCACCGCCAAGGCCCTGGGCGCCGGCTTTCCCATTGGCGCCATGCTGACCACCGCCGCCATTGCCAGCCACCTGAAACCCGGCACCCACGGTTCCACCTACGGCGGCAACCCGCTGGCCTGTGCCGTGGCCGAAGCCACGTTCGATACGGTCAACGACCTGACCCTGCTGGCCGGTGTGCGCAAGCGCCACGACCTGTTCAAGGCTGGCCTGGCGTCGATCAACGCCCGCTACGGCATCTTCAGGGAGGTTCGCGGCAAAGGCCTGCTGATCGGTGCGGAACTGGTGGACGAGCACGCCGGACGCGCCAAAGAGATCCTGCAGGCGGCGATGAGCGAGGGGCTGCTGTGCCTGGTGGCCGGCGCCAACGTCGTGCGCTTCACGCCGTCCCTGCTGATTCCGGAAGCCGACATCGAAGAAGGTCTGAACCGCTTCGAGGCGGCCATCGACAAGCTGTTCGGCCAGGTGGCGAAAGCCGGCTGAAGCGACGCGGAGGACGCACCATGATCATTCGCCCGATTGAGCACAGGGATCTGCCGGCCTTGCAGGCGATTGCGAAGGAATCCGGCCCTGGCTTCACCTCACTGGTGGACGACCGGGATTTCCTGGTGCAGAAGATCCAGCATTCCATCGACAGCTTCGACGCCGAGGTATCGTTACCCGGCGACGAGGGCTACCTGTTCGTGCTGGAAGATCCCGACTCCGGCGAGGTGATCGGCACCACCGGCATCGAAGCAAGTGTCGGCCTGAACAGCCCGCTGTACCATTATCACAAGAGTCAGGTGGTGCATCATTCCCGCGAACTGGGCCTGTTCAAGCGGGTAGACGTGCTCAATATGTGCAACCACTACACCGGTTGCTCGGAGATCTGCACCCTCTATCTGCGCCCGCAGTTCCGCCGCCCCAACGCCGGCAAACTGCTCTCCAAGGTGCGCTTCCTGTTCATGGCCCAGCATCCGGAGCGCTTTGCCGACACCGTCATCGCCGAGATGCGCGGAGTCTCCTGCGACAACGGCGAATCGCCCTTCTGGAACTGGCTGCGCCACCATTTTGTGGACCTGGAGTTCGGTCAGGTGACGCAGCTGGTGGGCGCCGGCAACAACGGCTTCATCGCCGAGCTGATGCCCAAGTACCCGCTCTACACGCACTTGCTGAGCCCCGAGGCCCAGTCCGTGATTGGCCAGGTTCATGACAAGACCCGGCCGGCACTGAAGATGCTTGAAGCGGAAGGCTTTCGCCACAAGGGCTATGTCGACCTGTTCGACGCAGGCCCGACCGTGGAGGCCGAACGCGACCGGATCCACAGCGTAGCGGATTCCGTCGCCTGTCGCGTCCAGGTGATCGAGGACGGCACCTCCGCCTTCAAGCCCCGGGCGGATCAAAGCAGTCAGGCGTTCCTCATTGCCAACGCCGACGTGCGGAGCTTCCGCGCCACCGTGACCGACCAGGCCAGCTACCTGCCACAGCATAACCTGCTACAACTACCGTCAGCACTCGCCGAATCCCTGGGGCTGCGCGATGGTGGCAACGCGCGTTTCATCCCGATGGCGGTGGCTGCCAACCGCGGCCTGCCCAGTACCGACAGCGCGACCACCACTTCGCAGTCCCAACAGCAACAGGAGCTCAAGTATGCACTCTGACCGCGATACCCTTTTCGAGAATCTGTGGAACAACTACCGCGAAGTGACCCCGAAAGCGGAGGAAATCCATCGCATCCTCGGCGGTACCCAGGGCAGCGAGATCGTCAACGACCACATCGCCCTGCGCACATTCAACCTGGACAGGGTAAACCTGGACAAACTGGCCGCGCATTTCCTGGCCCTGGGCTACACGGAAGGTGGCGAGTACCACTTCGAGGCCAAGAAACTCTACGCCAGGCACTTCGAGCACGAAGACCCGACCGCCCCCAAGGTATTCATTTCCGAGCTGCTGGTTGAGCAGTTCTCGCCGGAGCTGCAGAAGGCCGTCCACGAGATGGTGGACCAGGTGCCTGACGAGGCCGTCACCGCTGATGACTTCCTGTACTCCGGTACCCACTGGCAGGTGGATTACGCTACCTACAAGCAACTGCTGGATGAGAGCGAGTACGCCGCCTGGATGTCGGCCTGGGGCTATCGCGCCAACCATTTCACGGTCAGCGTGAATCAGCTCAAGCAGTTCAGGACATTGGAGGAAGTGAACCAGCTTCTGAAAGACGAGGGCTACACCCTCAACAGCTCGGGCGGGGAGATCAAGGGATCGCCGGAAGAGCTGCTGGAGCAGTCCTCGACCATGGCGGACAGAGTGGAGGTATCCTTCCGGGATCAGAAGGCAACGATCCCCAGCTGCTTCTACGAGTTCGCCCTGCGCTACCCCAAGCCGGATGGCCAACTCTATTCCGGCTTTGTGGCCGCATCGGCCGACAAGATCTTCGAGAGCACCGACGCCGGGATGTGATCGTCAGCACAGCTGCCGGGAGCGGATACGAAAATGGGGCCAACAGATGGCCCCATTTTCGTCTGTGGCGCCCGAGTGATCAGGCTTTGCGGCGACGGGTCGCGCCGAGGCCTGCCAGCCCCAGACCCAGCAGCGCCAGGGTGGCCGGTTCCGGAACGGAGGTTGCGGACATGCTGGCGATTGAGAAATCGCTCTGGTTGTTACAGCTGCCCGCGCCGCAATCGCTGGAAGCCAGCGCCTCATAGGACAGCGAGGACAGCACTTCGGTACCGAACAGTGCGCCCAGGTCCACGGTCGCTGCCGCACCGGCAACCGCCTCGGTTGCGCCGAGGATCAGGCTGTTGCTGAGCACACCGTCAATGAACAGCTCAAGCACCAGGTCGTTGGTGCTGGTGTAGGTGTTCTGGATGGTAGCCGTGCTGGAACCGCCGCCCAGGAAGGTCGCGGTCAGACTGGCCACTTCTTCGTAGTCACCGTGTTCCGGGCCGTCGAACAGGAAGGCCAGTGTCGTGCCTTCAAAGGTGAAGCCCGTGTCGGATGACGCGGTAACACTTTGTCCAACATCGATTTCATTGCCACCAGCGCCCGTGCTAACACCGGCACCGGTCACACCGTCAACGGTTTTCAGACCCAGTGAACCGCCGCTCGCGGTAAAGCTGATACCACCGGCCGACCCTGACACGATATCCGATGCGCTGATCTCGGCGGCCGACAGATCGGCGGCCCAGAGACCGGAACACATCAACGCAACTGCTAGGGATGCACGCAACTTCATGATTCTTACTCCTTCCTTGAAAGAAATTCCCCTGGCTCAATGCGAAACCGGTGCCATGTCCTCAGGCCACTGTTTTCACTGGGTTTTAAGGATGAAACACAGATGCACTGTAAATAAAGCCGACGCCGCTGATAGCCACGAGCCGGTCGAAAACCTCTATACCGACGCCAACAGGTCAGCGTCCCAGTGGATCAGCAACGGCTCCCTTCCCCTTGTCGTCCAAGGTCTACCGGGGCAATACTGGGAAAAGAAAGAGGTTTGTTCGTATACCTGAGCAGGACCTGGAGCGTCTCCAGGCGACCCGGGAGAGACTGTTAACCTGGGTTAACACCTGATTAGAATTTCGACAGGGCAGGCATGACGGGACGACGAACGCGCTGGATTGAAGGAGCGCTTTGCCCGCTGGAAGCGCCACGTTTTCTGTGCGACGAGATGCTGCGGGGCTTCGGCCAATGGCTGCGCGTGGCCGGCTACGACACCACCTCCCCCGCCAGCGGCACTCAGGATCGGGACGTGCTGGGCACCGCGATCCGCGAGAACCGCTGGCTGATCACCCGGGATCGGGAACTTGAGCTGCACCGCAACGCCCCGCACTACGTGCTGTTGCTTGAATCCAACGGTATGGATGCGAATTTCCGCGAGCTGACCCGCCGACTGAACCTGAACTGGCTGCACGATCCATTCTCCCGCTGCAAACGCTGCAATACGCCGCTGCGAGCCGGTCAACTGCCGGGTAACGACCTGGAGGAAGCCGGTGACCGTCGAGTCTTTTGCCACTGTCCCGGGTGCCGACATGTCTACTGGGAAGGCAGCCACGTGCGACGCATGCGGGCACGCCTGCTGAGTTTTAACCGCTGGCGCACGCCCACCCGCTTCCTGCCCGGCAACAGCCCGCTGGCGGACTACCCAACGAGCTGACGCCGGTCAGTCGTCGGCGCCAATGGAACGGATCACGCGGCAGGGATTGCCGGCGGCAAATACGTCGGCAGGAATGTCCCCGGTAACAACGCTGCCTGCCCCGATGACGGAACGCGCGCCGATGGACACTCCGGGACAGATGATGGCACCGCCGCCCACCCAGACGTCGTCATCGATGGCGACTGGCTTGCCGGACTCCAGGCCCGTGCGGCGCTCGGCGGCAGAGAGAGGATGTGTCGCGGTGTAGATCTGCACCGCCGGGCCGAACAGCACGTGATTGCCGATGGTCACCGGGCAGACGTCCAGCACGACACAGTTGAAGTTGAAGAAAACGTCACGCCCCAGCGTGATGTGGCTGCCGTAGTCGCAGTAGAACGGCGGCTCGATCCAGACGCCCTCGCCGGCCGATCCGATCAACTCGCCAATGAGGCGGGTCCGCTCAGCCTGCTGGTCCGGTGAGCTGGCATTGAGGGCCCGGGTCAGCAGGCGGGCGCGGCGCTGATCCGCCATCAGCTCCGGGTCCTTGGCGCTGTACAGCTCGCCCGCCAGCATTTTTTGTTTTTCCGTGGGGCTCTTGGTCATCGTGACCTCCTGGTCCGGTTGGCAACGTCAATCGGGCCAGTCTAGCAGGACGGACCGTCCTAGGCAGACGTTTTGGACAACACCCCGAACCCGGACACACGCCGCTCCACCGCTTCAAAGGATGTGATCCGGTGGTGATCGCGATCCCACAGGTTATTGCGCAAGGCTTTGGGCACATCGCGCAGGGTAATCCGCGTGACGTCCGCAAACAGGTGGGCATAGGCCCGATGACACTCGGCCAGCCGGTAGTTCGGAATCGACGCCGACAGGTGGTGGACGTGATGGTAGGCGATATCGGCGGTGAACCAGTTCAGCCAGCCCGGCAGGACCAGGAAGCTGGTGCCTTCGACGGCGGCCCGGCTGTAATCCCAGTTGGACTCGTCCGCCGCCCAGGAATCCTCGAAGTTGTGCTGCACCGTAAACAGAATGATCCCGCCAGCACCGGACAGCGACAGACTGGTCAGATAGATGACGAAGAAGACCAACGGCCCGACCGCCGCGCACATCAGCGCCCAGAGGCTCAGCAGCACCAGGTTGTTGGCGGTCATGTGCCGGTAGTCCTTCCAGGTCTTCCAGTAACGTGGCTGGAACTCACCGGCGATCGAGCGCATCGACCGCGTCGGCTGGCGCAGTTTGCCGCGCAGGATAAAGGCAAGCAGCGCCAGGCTGCCTTTAAGCCAGGTGTAGCGCGGGTTGAATATCAGGTAGAGGAAGCCACCCAGCGGCGCCACGGCAATGTGACGCATCAGGCGGTAGCGGGTCTGCTGGGCCGGTGTCAGCGCGTTGAATTCATCCAGCGACAGCGTCGCCAGCGGCCCACGGTACTGATCCCAGTTCCCGTTGGTGGCATGGTGGAAAGCGTGATTCTTCGACCACACGTACTGCGGCATGCCGCAAACCACGCCGAGCAGGAATCCGGCGCGCCGGTTGTAGGCGATCTTATCGAACAGCGCGTTATGGCCGCAATCGTGCATCAGTACGAAGACACGGAGCAGGAACAGGCACAGGACGCCGATACAGCCCGCGGTGAGCCACCAGGAGACCGCAACGCTCTCGACGGCCAGATACCAGAACAGACCATACGGAACCAGAGTGGTGAGCAGTTGCCAGAGGGCAATGGCATTACTTTTGGCGGAAAAACGCGCAATGATTTCTTTCTTCTTATCGGCTAACGCCTGTAGATCGGACATGATTGATGTACTGCTTGTGAACCCAAACTTTCCCTCCAAACGGCACCATTCCCAAGTTGGCGCGCAGCCGTTCCCTTCCATGGACGGCCAGGACGGCCCGTCCATCGACCATACGATCAACAGAAACCGGCAAGCCCTTACACCGTTGGCCTCGCTGTTGTCGTCATTTTGAATGTGCAGGCGGGACAGACGGTGAGATGCGCCAAACTAACACGTCACTATGGCAATAGATACGAAATACAATAACTTATTTGGAAACGCTTTGTTTCTGTGTGATGGGCAGCAACCCGCTACGCCGTCGATAGCACCGCCACTGATCCAGCCGTACCGGGCAAGCGGCCACCCGTGACACCTCCACAATGCCTGGACTTTTCGGCAACCGTATTCAGTCACCGCGCTGGTATATCGCGGTCTCCCGGTAATGCCGATCGACGTCCAGATCCTCCACCGTCTCCACCGCTTCGATGACGTCGATATAGGCCGAAGGAAAACCATGCTCCCGGGCGCCGGCCAGAACGTGCTGCTTGTACCAGCCGTAGGGCCGGTAACCCGCGTCAATGTCGGAGGCCACGTAGAGCCAGACCCTCCGTCGGCTTGCGTCGCCGAGTTCGACAACCACCAGCTTCTCGTCATAGCCATGGCCCAGGCCTTCAATCCGATCCAGCACCCGCTTGCCTTCGTCCGACACGTCATAGATCACACCCAGGACACGATCTCCCCTATCGCCGGTGTATAACGCATCACACTTCCCGGATCCGTCACGACGGCTGACCTTGTGAAAACACAGGCGGTGCTCCGGCAGGCTGGCCACCGCGACCGGTTCGGCCTCGGGAACCCTTGCCTGCAACCGGGCGCGAGACAGGTTGGAGCCATAGGCAAAATAGAACATTGTGCGTTTCTCCCATCGTTATCAATGCAGGTTTTCAACATGGCGTCTTCAATGCGGCTTTCTCAATAAAGGCTTTCGGTACCGCGCCCGCCATATCGGGAGCCGATTGCGCAATTTTGTCCAAGCGTCGCCCCCGCTCCGGCGTTACAGTATGGATGAAACGGGCCAGTCTCCCATGAGGGAGACAGCCCATGAGCAGACCGGCGTCCAGGGGAAGAACGGTGAGTGTAAGGGTGGAACAGGACAGCCAATTTCGCTTCATCCGGAGCCAGCATCTGCCGGAAGTGACCGCGCTGCAGGCAAAGATGGACGGGTTTACCTACGACAAGCACGCCCACGAGGAATACGCGTTTGGCGTGACCCTCAGCGGTAGCCAGGATTTCTTCAGCAACGGCAGCTTCCACCGCAGCCCTCCGGGCAAAGTGATCCAGCTCAGTCCGGACGAGGTGCATGACGGCCACTCCGGCGGCGACGACCCGCTGAGCTATGTCATGCTGTACATCCACCCGGGGCAGATCGAGCCGCTGATGACAGACGCCGCCGGACGCACGCGCATCGGCGACATCCACTTTAACGAGACGCTGCTTGACGACCCGCTGCTGCGCGACCAGATCATCGGACTGGTGCGCCTGATCGCCGACAACGTGGGCAGTCGCATCGAGCAGGAACACGCCCTGTTCCAGATCGCCTCGCGTATGGTGCAACGTGTCGGCTCGTTCGAGATGGACGCCGTGTCCAGGCGCCCCGACGTGTTGCTGGAACGGGCCAAGGACTTTATCCACGACTGCATCGATGCCGACCTGTCTCTGGAAGACATCAGCGCAGCGGCCCACCTCTCGAAGTACCACTTCCTGCGACTGTTCCGGCGCCAGTTCGGCATCACCCCGCACCAGTACGTGATCAACTGCCGCATCAACGCCGCCCGCTCGGCGCTGGAGGCCGGCGAGTCGGTCAACGATGTGGTCCACCGTTACGGGTTTTCCGACCTGAGCCACTTCAACCGACGCTTCAAGCGCATCTATGGCATGACGCCGACGAGCTACCAGCAAAGCATTGGCGCCTGACGCCAACGTCACGCGACGACCTTTTCAGGAAACCACCATGATCGAGATCCTCGCCTACGCCATAGGCGTGATGTACACGCCTGGGCCTGTGAATCTGCTCGGCCTGAACGCGGGCATCCACGGCCAGTTCCGCAGCTCCGCCGGCTTTTACGTCGGTGTCGGCAGCGCCATGCTGATCCTGTTCCTCGGGTTCGGCCTGCTTGGCGGGGCACTGGTGCACAGCAGGAGCCTGGTGTTCGTCAGCCTGGCCGGCTGCGGCTACATCGCCTACCTGGCCTTCAAGATACTCAGGGCCAGTGTCGACATCCGCACCGAAGCCAGCGCCAATGCCCTGCGCTTCCTTGACGGGCTGTTTATCCAGCTCCTCAATCCCAAGGGCATCGTCGCGACCCTGCCCATCGCCACCATCCAGTTTCCCGGCGCCGGCATTCACGGCCCGGCGGTGGTGGGCTGGTCCTGCGTCCTGGCGGTGCTGGCCGTGGGCGCTCCCGGCAGCTACGCCCTATTCGGCAAACTGCTGGGTCCACGCGTCGGCAGCCCGGTGTTCTTTCGCTGGTTTAACCGGGTGATGGCGGTGTTGTTGCTCTACGTGGCGGGCTCTATCGGCGTGGAATACGTCTGGCCGGAGTTGGCCGGCTGATCCACTCAGATCAGCCGATAATGCTGCAACAGATACAACCCCGCCATAATCGTGGCCACCGAGAGTACCGTGGAAATGGCGATGATGTTGGCGGCCAGCTTGTCGTCGCTGCCAGCGGCCCGCGCCATGACGTAGCTGACGGCGGCGGTGGGACTGGCCAGGAACAGGTAGAGCATGCCCAGATCCCGGCCTTCAAAGCCCACCAGCCAGGCCAGGACGGTGAAGAGCACCGGACTCCAGAGCACCTTGATCAGGCTGGCGCTGATGGCCGGGCGCCCCGAGTCCAGCAGTGCGCCCAATGACAGCGAGCCGCCGATACAGACCAGCGCCAGCGGCAGCGTCATGGATGCCAGGTAGTCGCCGGACACCATGATCCACTGGGGCAGTGTCACGCCCGCCCAGGAAGCCAGCAGTCCCGCCAGGACGCTGAGAATCAGCGGATTCCGGGTCAGGTTGGCGACCACCGACCGCAGGTTGGTCTCAAACGTGGGGCTGTAGATGCCCAGCACTACCACCGACAGGACGTTGAACAACACAATGCCAATACCGGCAATCACACCGCCGGTGGACAGGCCATAGTCACCGTAGTAGCTGGCCGCCAGCGCCAGGCCGACGATGCCGCAGTTGCCCCGGAACGCCCCCTGCACGTAGACGCCGCGATCGGAACGCGGCACCGAACGCATGGACCAGAGCCAGGAGGCGGCGAACGTCAGCAAGGTGGCGAGGTAGAAATAGCCGATCAGCTTCGGCTGAAACGCGGTACGCAGGTCAGCACGCAGAATCGAGAAGAATAACAGCGTGGGCATCAGCACCCGGAAGCTGAGATTCGAGGCGGTGCCGATAAAGGCATCGTCAATCAGCTGCAACCGTCGCAGGACCAGCCCCGCCAGCAGCATGGCGAACACCGGCCCGGTGACGGTGAAGACCTGGGCGAAAAGATCCGTCTGCATCGCTCAGCCTACACCGGTGAGAGCAGCGGACGCCCTGCGAAGTGGGCCTTCACATTGTCCACCACCCGCTGCGCCATGGCATTCCGGGTTTCCACGGTGGCACTGCCGTTGTGGGGCTGGAGCACCACGTTGTCCATGGCGAACAGGGCTTCCGGCGCGTTGGGCTCGTCGGCGAACACGTCCAGCCCGGCGCCGGCAATCTCGCCTTCCTGGAGTGCTCGGACCAGGGCCGCTTCATCCACCACCGATCCCCGGCCGATGTTGACGAGATAGCCGTCCGGGCCCAACGCCCGCAACACGGCCGAGCCCACCAGATGTCGCGTGGCTTCGCCCCCGGGCAGCACGATCATCAGGAAATCGACCTCCCCTGCCAGGGTTTCCAGATCGGCATACCAGGGATAGTCGACATTCGACTGCTCGCGCCGGCCGTAGTAAGCCACCTCGATACCGAACACCTCCGCCCGCCGGGCGATGGCTTTGCCAATGCGCCCCAGCCCGGCAATGCCGAGCGTCTTGCCACGGACACAGCGACTGAGCGGCATATTGCCCTCGCGTTGCCAACGGCCTTCCCGCACCCAGCGGTCGCCCGCCACCAGGCGTCGAACGGTGGCCAGCAGAAGCATCATCGCCATGTCCGCCACATCGTCGTTGAGAACGTCCGGCGTGTTCGCCACCAGCACGCCGCGATCGTGGCTGGCCGCGACACAGAGTCCGTCCGTGCCGACGCCCTGGGAGGACACCAGCTCCAGGTTCGGCAACCGGGCGAGCAGGTCTTCGCTGAAGCCCGCGCTGTTGCCGGTCACCACCGCGCGAATCCGCGGGCCGACGTCGGTCAGCAGTGCGTCAGGGTCTTCAGCCAGATCCAGGCGGTGCAGTGTAACGTGTCGCTCCAGCTCGGCCATTTGTGGCGCGCCGCTGGCAGCAACAATGAGAACGTCCGGTTTTTCCATCACGCTATCCCTCGCGGTTCAGGGCGGTCCGGACGGATGTCCAGAGACACGCCCCACAACGAAAAAGGCCCCGCGGACGCAGGGCAAGGAGAGGATCGTCTAAGCCGGGCGTCGGCAAACGACACCCGGCCTGTCTCCATCAACGGGGTTCAGGATCAACGCTGGTCCTGGCCGTCCACCAGCCGGCGAATCGACAGCGGGTTGCCGTCCCGAATCGCCTCCGGCAGCAGCGCCTCGGGCAGATCCTGATAGCAGACCGGACGCACGAACCGCTGGATCGCGGCAGAGCCCACCGAGGTGGTGCGGCTGTCGGACGTGGCCGGGTAAGGTCCGCCGTGAACCATGGCGTGGCACACTTCGACGCCGGTCGGGTAGCCGTTACAGAGGATCCGGCCCGCCTTGCGCTCCAGCACCGGCAGCAGTTGGCGGGCGACATCGATATCGCCGTCGTCCAGCTGCAAGGTCGCGGTCAGCTGGCCTTCCAGATGCTCGGCGACGCGGGCGAAGTCGTCCGCACTCTTGCAGGTCACCACCAGAGAGGTGGAACCAAAGACCTCGGCGGACAGGCTCTCATCGGCGATAAAGTCATCCGCCGTGGTGACGAACAGCCCGGCCTGGCACTGGTTGGGCTGATCGCTGCCCTGACCACGCGCGGCCTCCGTCACGCGGCCATTGCCGCTGAGCTGATCGACGCCCTTGCTGTAGGCCTGATGGATACCCGGTGTGAGCATAGTCTGGGTGCCGGCTTCTTTCAGGGTGGCCGAGGCCTTCTCCAGGAAGCGGTCGAAGTCGTCGCCTTCCACAGCGAACACCAGCCCCGGGTTGGTGCAGAACTGGCCGGCGCCCATCAGCAGGGAACCGACCAGGCCTTCGGCGATGGCTTCTCCACGGGCCTTCATGGCTTCCGGCATCAGGAAGACCGGGTTGATGCTGCTCATCTCCGCGTACACCGGAATCGGCTCGGGGCGATTGGCGGCGATATTCATCAACGCCGTACCACCGGAACGCGAACCGGTGAAACCGACCGCCTTGATCTGCGGGTGCGCCACCAACGCCTGGCCCACTACGTTACCGGATCCAAAGATCAGCGAGAAAACGCCCTCGTGCAGCTCACACTTGGCCACGGCTTTTTGCAGGGCACGACCGACCAGCTCCGAGGTACCCGGGTGGGCCGAGTGGGCCTTGACGATCACCGGGCAGCCAGCCGCCAGCGCCGAGGCGGTGTCGCCACCGGCCACGGAAAAGGCCAGCGGGAAGTTGCTGGCGCCGAAAACGGCAACGGGGCCCAGCGGGATGTTGCGCATACGCAGGTCCGCCCGCGGCAGCGGCTGGCGGTCCGGCATGGCCGGGTCGATGCGGGCGTCCAGGTAGTTGCCGGCGCGAACCACCGAGGCAAACAGACGCAGCTGGTTCATGGTGCGGCCGCGCTCGCCCTCGATGCGGGCACGGGGCAGACCGCTTTCCGCCATGGCGCGCTCGACCAGTTCGTCCCCCAGCGCGAGGATTTCGTCGGCACAAGTTTCCAGGAACACGGCCCGGGCCTCCGGGCTGGTGTCGCGGTAGCTGGCAAACGCCGCGCGGGCCAGCTCGGCAGCGCTGTTCACATCCGCTTCGGTGCCGCCGTTGAAGGCCGGCTCAAGTTTCTCGTCCGTCGCCGGGTTGATGGCCTGGATCGGGCCGTTGGTACCTTTTACGGCGCGCGCGCCGATGAGCATTTCGCCAAGAATAGTCATGTGTCTCTCCGTTAACGAGTGTCCGCACTCCGGGCGAGCCGGAGCCACGTTCATTCAGGCCAGAAGACTGAGAAGGTCCAGCGGTTCAGGTTCGGTGGTTACTCGAATGCCTGACTGGTCCGGTATTTCTCGTAGAGGTGATAGGCACGGTAGAGGTGCGTATGCATCGCCTTTCTGGCCGCTTCGGGCTGTCTCGATTGGATGGCGTCGAAGATCTCGCGATGCTCCTGCCGCACCCGGTCCAGATACTGCTCGGTGGCCGGGTGATCGAGACTGGTATTGACGATCTTGGCTCTGGGGATGATGTTCTTGTTGAACTGCTCGTAGAACTGCCGGAAAAACGGGTTCTTGGTGGCGTTGGCGATGCCCAGGTGGAAAGCCAGGTCCTCGTCCCGCGCCAGTTCCCCTTTTTCCAGCGCCCGGTCGAAGCGATCCAGGCATTGTTCGAGCTGTTCGAGGTCCTGATCGTCCCGGCGCAGCGCGGCGAATTCCGCCGCCTGGGTCTCGACACTGAGACGCAGTTCCAGGATGTTCAGGATGTCCTCAACGGCCGTCGGATTGATGGTATAGGCGTACAACGTTTCCGCCGGCTGGCTGCGGATGACCGTGGTCCCCACACCGCGCCGCGTCTCGACCAGGCCCAGCGACTTGAGCTGGGTGATCGCCTCGCGCACCACCGTGCGGCTGACCTCGAACATGTCGCACAGCTTGCTCTCGGTGGGCAGTTTCTCGCCCACGGGAATCTGTCCCTGGGTGATCATCTGCTCCAGTTGTGACGCGACATGTGCGCCAAGGCTGCCCGTGCGTTTGACGGGTTGAACCTTGAGGGTGCTTCCGGTGGTGCCCATTTTTGTTGTGTCCATCATCAATTCAGTTCGGCCGAGTTACATTATCCCAAGAGCGGATCAGCGAACAAGCGCAGGACGCTTGGGGTCGAATGTCCAGCCGGGAATCAGGTACTGCATGGCCATGGCATCGTCGCGCTGGCCCAGGCTGAGGGACTTGAACAGGGCGTGGCCCTGCTCCAGTTTCTCCCGGTCCAGATCGATGCCCAGCCCCGGCCGGTCGGGAATGGTGAGTTTGCCGTCGCGGATCTTCAGTGGGTCACGGGTGAGCCGCTGTCCGTCCTGCCAGATCCAGTGCGTGTCGATGGCCGTGATCTCGCCCGGGCAGGCAGCCGCCACGTGCGTCATCATCGCCAGCGAGATGTCGAAGTGGTTGTTGGAATGCGATCCCCAGGTCATGCCCCACTCGTTGCACAGTTCACCCACGGCGACCGCCCCCTGCATGGTCCAGAAGTGGCAGTCCGCCAGCGGGATGTCCACGGAATCCAGGCGCACCGCGTTACGCAACTGCTGCCAATCGGTGGCGATCATGTTGGTCGCCGTTCGCAGCCCGGTCTGGCGGCGGAACTCGCTCATGGTTTCACGGCCGGACCAGGCACCCTCGGCGCCGCAGGGGTCTTCGGCATAGCTGAGCATGTGCTTGACCGGCGTCAGGTATTCGATGGCCTGCTTGAGCGTCCAGGCGCCGTTGGGATCGAGGGTCAGGCGCGCTTCCGGGAAAGCGTCGTAGAGTGCGGCGATGCACTCCGCTTCCTGATGACCGTCCAGCACCCCGCCCTTGAGCTTGAAGTCGCGGAAGCCATAACGCTCGTAGGCCGCCTTGGCCAGCCTGGCCACCGCGTCCGGCGTCAGGGCTTCGCGGGTGCGGACGCGGTCCCACTCATCCTGCGGGTTCTCGCAGGTCGGATACGGCAGATCCGTCTTGTCGGGATCGCCGAGCAGGAACAGGTAGCCCAGGGCCTCGACCTGGTCGCGCTGACGGCCGTACTGGCCCAGCAACTCCACCACCGGCAGGCCCATGTTCTGGCCGGCCAGGTCCAGCAACGCCGACTCGATGCCAGTGATCACGTGGACCGCCACCCGGAGGTCGAAGGTCTGGTTGCCGCGCACATCATCGGACTGCCCGGAGATGGCGTCACGCACGCGGCTGATGATCGCCTTGTAGCGCCCGACCGACTGCCCTTCCACCAGCTCGCGACAGGCTTCCAGCGTACGGACGATGGCATCGGTGGCCGGGATTTCGCCCAGGCCGATGTTGCCGTCGTTGTCTTCCAGGACCACCACCGTCCGGATAAACCAGGGGGCGTGGCCACCGCTGAGGTTCAGCAGAAAGCTGTCATAGCCCGCCACCGGAACCACCGACATTTTCTTGATTGTTGTAAACATCGTTCTACCTCGCTCGGTTGGGGGCGGATACGTCCCCGCCCCGGAATCGCTGCGGTCAGCGGTTGTTGCTGATGATCGCCGCCAGGGCTTCGCGGTCTGTCGGCGTGGGCATCGTCAGCGGCGCGCGTACGTCACCGGCCGGCTGGCCCACGATGTCTGTACCGGCCTTGATCAGGCTGACGGCATAGCCCTTCTTGCGATCGCGCAGGCGGCAGAAGGGAATAAAGAAATCCCGGATGATCGCTTGCACAGTGGCCGTGTCACCGCCCCGCAGTGCCCGGTAGAACTTCATCGCCATCTCCGGCATGAAGTTGTACACGGCGGATGAGTAGGTGTTCACGCCGATCGAGAGGTAGGCCTCGGCAATGATCTCGGCGGTCGGTACGCCGCCGATGTAAACCAGACGATCGCCGACGGTCTTGATGGTGTCGTTCAGGGCGGCCATGTTGCCGACCCCGTCCTTGAGACCGATCAGGTTGGGACAGGCGGCCGCCAGGGCCTTCACGTTGTCGGCATCCAGGATACCGTTGGCGCGGTTGTAGTAGATGACCTGCAGGGACGTGCTGTCGATGACCGCACGGGCGTATTCCACGATGCCTTCCGTCGGGCATTCGGTCAGATACGGCGGCATCAGCAGGATACCGTCGCAACCCGCTTCCTCCGCGGCCTGGCAGAAACACTGGGCCTCCGGCACGCTGCGGCCGGCGCTGGCAATGACCGGCACCCGGCCGTCGACCACCTCTACCGCGACCCGGACGATCTCGCGGTACTCCTCCAGCGACAGGGAGAAGAACTCCCCGGTGCCGCCGGCGACGAACACGCTGGACACGCCCTGCTGCACGAAGCGCTCAATGCGTTCGCGATAGGTGTCGGCATTGAAGCGGCCGCTGGCGTCCAGGTCGGTGACCGGGAACGACAGCAGGCCGTCGCTCAGCGACTGTCGGATACGTTCTACAGAAAGCGTCATGGTTGTCAGTCCTCATTGTCCATGTTGTTTCGGTTCGCAGCGGTTCGGGCTTTGGGCGGGGACTGAGTGACCTATTTATATGACATCATACAACAGGACATCCTCTCTTCAAGTCAGCCTCGTCCAGCCAGCCCGCTCCCGGGCGCGCCAAAGTCAGGGAGCTATAAGCCACTCAGGCGTGAGCGGCTTTGCCCCGGTGTTTCGAGTTTTGCCAGTAAGTGAAAATCAGGAACGCCACAGCGATGCCGATGAAAGCCAGGCTGATCGGCCGGGATACCAGCACGGACCAGTCCCCGCCGGACAGCAACAGCGCACGTCTCAGGTTGGATTCGGCGATCGGCCCCAGAATCAGGCCCAGGATCACGGGTGCGGTGCCAAAGCCGTACTTGTTCAGGAAGAAGCCCAGCACACCAAAGCCCAGCATCAGGTAGACGTTGAAGATGTCGCCATCCACCGCGTACACGCCGATGACGCAGAACACGAGGATCATGGCCATCAGGATCTTGCGCGGCACCTGCAGCACCTTGACGAACATCCGGATGCCGAACCACTGGATCAGCAGCATGAACACGTTGGCCACCAGGAAGGCGATAAAGATCCCGTAGATGATCGGCGCCTGGTCGGTGAACAGGGTCGGTCCGGGCTGAATCCCCTGGATCATCAGACCACCCATCAGCACCGCCGTGGCCGCTTCACCGGGCACCCCGAGGGTCAGCATGGGAATCAGCGCGCCGCCCACCAGGGAGTTATTGGACGACTCCGACGCCACAATGCCTTCGTGGTGGCCGGTGCCGAACTTCTCCGGCGTCTTCGACATCTTCTTGGCCTGATCGTAGGACAGGAAGGATGCGATACTGCCACCGGCGCCAGGGATCGCCCCGACAATCACGCCGATGATCGAACTGGAACCGAGCACCTTCCAGCTGCGGAAGACCTCCAGCCAACGTGGGGCGGCCTTGTCCATACACACATCGGAGCGCTGCGCCGCCTTCGCCTTGAAGTAGTCCACCACGTCCGTCAGCACCTGGGACACGGCGAACAGCCCGATCAGCGCCGGCAGCAGGCTGATGCCGGTGAGCAGCGAGAAGTTGCCGTAGGTGAAACGGGTCACACCCGCCACAGGATCCGTGCCCACGGTCGCCAGCAGCAGACCGATCAGGCCGGCAATGATGCCTTTCATCAGCGTTTTCGCCACGGAGGCGATGATCACCAGCCCGAAAATGCTCAGGGCGAAATATTCCGCCGGGCCGAACTGCAACGCGAAATCCGCGATGGGCGGCGCCAGCAGGCTCAGCACGATCGCGCTGAAAATGCCGCCGAAGAAGGACGCCACGATGGCAATCCCCAGGGCCCGGCCGGCTTCGCCACGGCGCGCCATCGGGAACGCATCCAGCGTGGTGGCCACGGACGACGGCGTGCCTGGAATATTCAGCAGCGTAGCGGACACCGACCCACCGGCAATCGCGCCGCACAGGGTTCCCAGCAGCATGCCCATGCCCATCACCGGCGGCATACCGAAGGTCAGGGGCAGCAGCAGCGCAATGGCCATGGCCGCCGTCAGTCCCGGCAGCGCCCCCATGATCAGGCCAAGCAGCGTGCCGCCAGCAATGGCCAGGAGAACGTAGAACTGGAAGACCAGTCCCAGGGCGTCGAGATACTGTCCCATGATTACACCCCCATCGCGCCCAGGGTGGGCAGAACCAGCCCAAACCCTTTACTGAAGAGAAGGAAGATGGCCACGGACACCACCGCAGAGAATCCGACCAGCATGCCGGCACTTCGCGGCGTGATACGCTGGCGCTCACCGGCGCTCAGCAGCATCAGCGTGGCCACCACGGCAACGATCAGCAGGGCCGTGGAGATCACGTAGCCCAGCGGCTCCAGCACCAGTGAGTAGACCACCAGCTCCGCCAGCACGATCAACCAGCCCAGTACCGCGCCCCGGGTATCTCCGCCTTCATCGGGTTTTGCCTCATGCCGCACCTTGAGGAGCGTGCGAAACAGCGACACGCCCAGGAAGATCAGCAACAGGGTACAGATAGCCTTGGGGAAGAAAGCCGGCGCCAGACTGCCGCCGGCTGCGCTGCCACGAATCCCGAAGGCTTCGTAGAGCGCGAATCCCGCAAAGCCCATCAGCACCGCAGTAAAAACGGCTTCGCCAACAGACCTGCTCATAAGTCACCCGTTATTGCTTGACCGACTCGGCAATGGGAATCATCAGTTCCGCATTGTCCTTGATGAAGGCGTCCAGCTCGTCGCCGTACAGCGGCTTGATATCCGTGCCGCCGTTCTTGGCTGCTTGCCGGAACTGCGGATCCTGGACGGCTTCCTTGATGGCGGTGACCCACTGTTCCTCGATGGCCGGATCCAGTCCCTTCGGAGCGGCGATACCGCGCCACTGGTTCAGCTCCATGTCGAAGCCCAGTTCTTTCATGGTCGGTACTTCCGGCATGGCGCTACTGCGCTCACCACCGGTGGAGACAATGGCCGTCAGCTTGCCGGACTCCACCGCCGACATGATCTCGGACGGGTTCAGCACGACCGCATCGACATGACCACCCATGGCCGCTGACACCGCCGCGGAACCGCCATCAAACGGAATGAACTGGAAGTCCATGCCCAGCTCGCGCCCCAGCGCCACAGACGTCACATGAGTCGAAGAACCCACGCCGGAAAAGCCCACCGACAGCTTGTCGCCGGACGCCTGCAGGTCCTCCTTCAGGGATTCGAAGTCGGTCCACTGATCGTTGTCACGTACCGCCAGGACGTAGGGCATCACGGTGACACGGGCGATGTATTCAAAGTCGTTGTAGGAGAAACCGACGTTGCCCAACCCTTCCAGGGTGAAGTTGGCGTTGTTGGGGGTGGTGACGGTGTAACCGTCAGCACGGGACGTCACAGCACGGGAGTAGCCCACGGCACCGCCACCGCCGGAGATGTTGCGAACGACCAGGGTGCCGCCGAGCGCGTCTTCCAGAGCCGGCTGGATGGAACGGACGAAGGTATCAGAGCCGCCACCCGGGCCATAGGGTACGATGAACTCAATGTTTTTCTCGGGGTAACCATCATCTGCCTGCGCCAGGGCCGGAACGGTGGCGCTGGCAAGCGCAACGGACAATGCGATGATTGTTTTTTTCATATCAAACCTCGTTAACGTCTTGAATTTGTTGTCGTGACCGAGTGTTTTGCTTTCCGGCGAGTGCGTCGCCTTCCAGATTGTCATGCCCACATCCGGCGAGGAAGGGGCGCGATGGCAGGCCAATATCGTATCTGGCCGGACCATAACCTGTGTTTACTTTCCGAGCACCTCCTGCCCTGTTTCATTCACCGCGACGTTCACGTGACGGTTGCTTGAAGTTCGTACTACGTCATACATCATACAACTTAAAAGTCATCCTCTCCGCTTTACAGAAGAAATGCAACCACCGAAAGAAAAAAATCGACGAAAAATATGGGCGCCTGTTACAGGCGCCCATCGGAAAGGCTCGGTCCTTTTTGACGAATCGGTGGAACGGGTTGACGACTCAGTGGAACGGGAACAGGTAGTTCATCCACGCCGACATGCGCAGCAGGATTTTGCGCATGATCGCCACGTGCTCGAAATGCTCGCTGTAGAGGGCCATCTGGCCATAGGCCCCGCCGGGCAATGTCTGCCGGTATTTGTCGAAGGATGGGTCCGTGATGTGCACCCGCACCGGCACCCTGCCCGGCGGGGCGTTGTCGATGGCCAGATTGCCGGTGGGCTGGAGCTGGCCTTCAGCCAGAATCGGGATAACGGTGACCACCTCGCCGGAGAAGACCTTGCCCGGAATGCCATCGAACGCCACTTCGGCTTCGTCCCCTTCTTCCAGACGCAGCAGGCTGTTCTGGCGGAACCAGCCGGTGAAGATGTCCGCTTCCTGGTGCACGAACACCAGTGACGGCCGCAACGGCAGATTCACCGCCATCATGCCGGGCCGCAGGAACAGCTGCGACACGTAGCCCCGCGTCGGCGCCCGGACAACGGTTTCCTCCAGATTGTATTGCGCGGCCGTCAGCTCACTTTCCAACTCATCCACCTGGGCCTCGGCCACGTCCTGATTACGGCGTGGTCCGGCGCCTGTGCGGGCCAGTTGGGTGGCACGATCCAGATCCAGACGGGCGGATTTAAGCTGTGCCTGGAGCGAATCGACCTTGGCCTGGAACGGTGTCGGGTCCAGCCGGAACAGCACATCTCCCTCCTCCATCAGGCGGTTGGGCGTGGCCTCCACACTCACCACCCGGCCGCGAACGGTGGGAATGATCGGGGTGGTCAGCTCGTACTTGCGGGCCCGCTCCGAATACGGATGGTTGTAGTTCATCAGCATCAGCAGCGCGCCGATCAGGAAAATGCCGCCCAGCACCGCGGTCGGCACGGTCCATTTGTTGAGCGGCACCCGGAAGACCTTGAAGACAACGATGCAGATCGCGGTATACGTGAGGATCAGCAGCAAATCCATGTTCAGCCCTCCCCACGATCGGATTCGAGACGCTTCAACCGATCACTGAGTTCTGTGACCTGGCGTTCAAGGCTTTCGATGTGATCGTGGCCGGAGCGGCCATCCTGAAATCCCCAACCGCGGTCGCTGCGGTAGAGGGTGGCCCAGATCCAGAGGAACGGCCACAGCACATGCAGGGTCAGCAGGCTGATCCAGCCGGTGACGTGGATGGCGTCCTGGTGGGGGTGATTGCGCTTTTTGGCAATTTCGTACGGAATATCGTGAATCGCAATAATGCCGTAGAACAGCACCACGACCACAAAGAACAGCATGAACAACGCGAAGTAATCGAGCATGTACGGCTTCCCTGGCCAGCTAATATTAAGAGGTTATAAGCAACCCTTAAAAAGATTAGCAGCAATTCGGCAGAACGCCGGGAAGACGGTGCAGGGAAGATAGTGCCGTAAAGATAGTGCCGGGAAGACAGGAGAGCCGTTCAGCCTATTGCAGCGAACACCCCAGACTCATGGCGCGAACCAGCTCTTCGTCCTCCCCGACCCACTGGGGCAGGTTGGCCTGCAGGAATTCGAGCCAGGTCTTCACCTTGGCGTCCAGATACTGGCGCGACGGGTACAGAGCGTGGACGTTGAGGGTTTGCAGCCGGTATTGAGGCAGGACGCGCACCAACGCGCCACTGCGCAACATGCTCATCGCCGAGTACAGCGGCAACGCCACGATCCCCAGCCCTCCGGCGGCCGCCTCGGCGATGGCGTCACCCACGTTGACCTGCAGGGGCGATGCCCCGAGTTCAACGGTCATGTCGCCATCCGGCCCGTGCAGATTCCAGTTGTCCATCGGCAGCACCGGGCTGGCCAGGCGCAGGCAGTCGTGGTGGCGCAGATCCTCGGGCGTGCGCGGCTCGCCCCGGGCGCGCAGGTATTCCGGTGACGCACACAGCACGCTGTAGGTCTGGCCCAGACTGCGCGAGATCAGACTGGAGCTGGGCAGCTGTTTGCTGATCACGATGGCGACCTCGAAGCCTTCCTCCAGCATGTCCGGGATGCGGTTGGCCAGGGTCAGCTCGAAGGACACGTCCGGGTAAAGCTGGCGATACTGATTGATCGCGCGGATGGCGTAGTGCTGCCCCACCCCGGTCATCGAATGCAGCCGCAGGACGCCGCGCGGGCGCGCATGGGCGTCCGAGGCCTCGGCTTCGGCCTCTTCGATGATCGGCAGGATCTGCTGACAGCGCAGCAGGTAGCGCTGGCCGGCTTCGGTCAGCGCCAGACGGCGGGTGGAGCGGTGCAGCAGCCGCGTTTGCAGATGCGATTCCAGATTGCTGACCGCGCGGGACACGCTGGCCGTGGTGGTATCCAGCACCTGCGCCGCGCCGGTGTAGCTGCCGGTTTCGGCCACCTGCACGAAAACGCGCATGTTGTGCAGAATATCCATCGACGACGCTCCCGTCCGTGTGCTTCACCCAGTTGATTCACTCAGCCCATTCAGGCCACTCAGCCGGCATCCGGCTGGACGATCACCGTGGCCGTGGTGCCTGCGGCCAGCACCAGTCCGTCCGGCACCTCATCGATATGGACCCGCACCGGAATGCGCTGCGCCAGACGCACCCAGGTAAACGTCGGGTTGACGTCCGCCACCAGTTGGCGGCTTTGCGGGTTGTCGTGATCGTAGATGGCGCGGGTGATGCTCTCCACATGGCCCTTCAGTATCTCACCGCTCATCAGTTCCATCCGTACGGGATCCCCGACGTGCACGCCGGGCAGCTTGTTCTCCTCGAAGTAGCCGTAAACCCAGTACGAGTGCTCGTCGACCACCGCCAACCGCGGCTTGCCGGCGGTCGCGTAGTCGCCCTGATGAACGTTGAGATTGGTGACGTAACCGTCTACCGGCGCGCGGATCTGCGTGCGCGCCAGCGACCATTGGGCCTCGTCGAGTCTGGCCAGGGCCTGCTGGTATTCGGCGCGGGCGATGGCGGCGGCGTTGGAGGCATCGTCCAGGCTCTCCCGCGAGACCACCTTGCGATCCAGTTGCACCCGGCGTTTGGCTTCCGCCTCGCGCATGCGCATGGAGGCTTTGCGGGACGCCACCAGGGCTTCGGCCTGTTCCACCGCGATCTCGTATTTCTCGGGATCGATGCGCATCAGCAGGTCGCCCTTTTGCACCCGCTGATTGTCGGACACCGGCATTTCCACCACACGCCCGGACACATCGCTGGCGACGTTGATGATATCGGCCCGAACCCGGCCGTCCCGGGTCCAGGGCGCGTCCATGTAATGCTGCCAGAGTAGCGTGCCCAGCAGGGCTGCGGCGGCGAAGACGAGCAGTGTCACCGCAAGACTGATGACTGTTTTCAGTTTCATGGCTAAATCGAAGATCCGTCAGTGAACGAGTGTGAATGGCCGCGCCATCAGTAGATGAGCAGCGCCATGGCGCAGAACAGGGCCAGGAACAGCGACACCCGGAACAGCGCCGGATGCCAGATGACCTCGTAGGCCCCGAGCCGGCGCAGACCGACGTCCAGCCCCCAGGCCAGGGCCAGCGCGCCCACAAAAACCAGCATCAGCGTGGGCAGCAGCAGCCCCTCCATCGGGGTTTCACGGGCCCACTCAAGATTGAGCATGGAGGTCTCCTTCCGCGTTTCCGGTCTGTACGCCGATCTGACGCCGCAGGATGGAATGGCGATCGAGCAACGTGGTGCGAACGAAATGCAGGTAGCTGAGCACCCGGCGCTCGGCCGAATGCTGGAAATGGGACTGCGCCTCGAGGCGACCGTGCAGGTCCCAGATCACCCGCTCGACCTGCTCCCTGGCGCGATTCAACGCCCCCGGCGACGGCGTCGCGAACAGCGTCACCAGCCGGCGCTCCAGCCCGGCCAGCTCGACGGCCAGGTCATCAGCAACGGGCTGCGCGGCGAGTTCCTGGCGCCAGTTGATCATGGCGTGCCCCACTTCCTGCACGATCAGGCTCCACTGCACCAGGGCGGCCTGCACGTCCGGACGCCGGGCCGCCAGACCATAGGCCTGGGCCAGGATGTCCCGGGTCCGGCTTTCGAAACGGCCGTTGAGGCCATCCAGCCCACCCGTCGCCGCCAGGCCCAGAACGCCGCGCAGATCTTTTTCCAGCACCCACCACATCCAGGCGCTGGCCGGCGGCAGGATCACGCTGGTGGTCACCGCGGCCAGAACACCGCCCATGAACAGCCCGAGGTAGTTGCTGATCACCGTGACCGGCGCGTACTGGGTCGGGTTGGTGGGCACGCTGCCCATGGTGAACATGATCAGCAGCCCCAGGCCGACAAACGCGTAGGCGGGTTTCAGGCTCAGGTAAAGCCCCAGCAGGTAGACCGGCAGCAACGCCATCAACAGTAGCGGCAGGCCATCGATCAACGGGAACACGTAGACGCTTTCAATGACCCCGAACACCCCGCCAATGAAGGTGCCGATGGCCATCTGGATCGCCAGCCGGGTGGGATGGGGCATCCCCGAGGACAGCGCGCATATGGCCGCCGCGTTGGCGATCATCAGCACGCCGGCGCGCCAGTCCAGCGCGAACCAGATTGCCCCGCCCAGGAAGATGGTGATCGCCGCCCGACCACCGGCCACCAGCGACGCGTAAAGATTGACCCGGGAGGCAAACCCGCCCCGCACCTGCTCGCGCGCGTGGTTCCGGCTGCCCAGTGCCTGGTGGGCCCGGGCGTAGGCGTGCAGGGTTTCGGCGAATCGGTACAGCAGTTCGGCGGCCGTATTGAATTCAAGCAACTCGGACTCGGAAGCCCCACCCGCCAGCAACGCCCGGCGGCTTTGCCGGATGCGCTGCATCAGCGGCGCCCGCGCCTGCTCCAGGGCGTCGGCAAACTGGCCGGCTTCCTGCGGGCTCATCAGGCTGTCGGGCCAGGGCTGCAACAGGCCCGCAACGAGTTCCAGGCAGGGCGACAGCGACTCGATTACCGGCTCCAGGGATTCCTCGCGCAAGCGCCGCAACTGGCGGTGTAGCGCGTTGAAGCGGGTCAACAGTCCCAGGAATGCGTGGTTCAGGTGCTGCAATCGCCGGCTGCGCAGACGTGTGTGGGGATCTTCGATGGCGGACGCCGAACGGCTCGCTTCCAGCCCCACCGCCTCGGTCGCAAAGTCGGCGTTGACCTTGCTCAGCGCATCGGGATCGCGTCCGTCCAGGTGCGCCAGCACGAAGCCGGCGAACCGGCCGAACCGACTGGCCACGGCGCTGCGCATGGCGGCGTGGCTGGTCTGGGGGAACACCAGGATGCTGACCACGCTGGACACGAACAGTGCCAGAAAGATCTCAAGCACCCGCCAGATGGCATCGGCGATCGCGGTATCCGGATGCGCCGACGCCGGCAGGCCGATCAGTGCGGCGGTGTAGCCGGCCAGGACGCAGGCGTAGAAGCGCATGTCCCGGTAACGCGCCGCGCCGGCGATACAGGCGCCGATCCACAGGGACATGGCAGCCAGGAACAGCCAGCGCTGCTGCGCGAACAACGCCACCAGCACGATCATCACGCCCAGGCCCATCAGCGAGCCCACCGCCCGCGCCAGACTCTTGGCCATCACCTGCCCGCTCTGCGGCTGCATCACGATGAACACCGTGATCAGGGCCGTGCTGGGCTGTTGCAACTGCAGCAACATCGCCAGCCAGAGAGTGATAAAGGCCGCCAGCAGCGTCTTGAACACGAACAGCCAGCTCAGGCCGTCGCTGCGACGCCATGATCGCCAGGCCTGGCGCCAGTCGGATGCGGCTGGCAACGCCATGCGCTCAGCGGCCATCGTTCGCCGCCGCCTCATCCGCTGGCTGCAGACGGCCCGCCTCGGGGCCCGCAGCCTCGCTCATCAGACCGCCACCGAGAGCCACCTGCAATTCCGCATGGGCCGCCAGCCGCGAGGCCACCAGGCGCTCCACGACCAGCTTCTGTTTGTACAGGTTCTGTTCGGTGTTAAGCACATCCAGGTAATCGCTCAGGCCGCCTTCATAGGCTTCCAGCGTCAGGTCGTAGCTTTCCTGCGCCACTGCCACCGCCTCGGCGGCCATGGCCTGCTGTTTGTCGAGGGAATGCAGCCGCACCAACTGGTCGGAGATCCCACGCAGCGCGTTGAGCAACGTCTGGCGATAGCCGGCCACGGCCACGTCGTACTCCGCACTCTTGCCCGCCAGGGCGCTGCGCCGGGCGCCGCCGTCGAACACTGGCAGGGACAGCACCGGGCCGGCGCTGTAGGTGAACTTGTCGGAATCGAGAAAATCCAGCATCCCGCCCTGCACCGCCGAGAAGCCTACGGACGCCGCCAGATTCACGTTGGGATAGAAGTCCGCCCGCGCGGCGTCGATGTCCCGGGCGTAGGCGGCCACGCGCCAGCGGCTGGCAACCACATCCGGGCGATGACCGACCAGGGCCAGCGGGATGGACTCGGGGATGACCGGCGCCTCGGTCAGCGACAGGGCCGGCCGGTGCAACGCCGAGCCGGCGGCCGGCGAGCGTCCGGCCAGGACCGCAAGCTCGTTGCGGCTGAGCTGGATTTTCTCGTCCAGGTCTTCCAGCTCCTGGCGCATGGCCGGTATGGGCGCCCGCGCCTGGGTCACTTCCAGCTCGGTGCCCAGCCCGCCATCGAGACGCTTTTCCACCAGTTCGAGGATGTGGCGCTGTTGCTTGAGCAGGGAGCGTTTGACGTCGCGCTGGGCGTAATAAAGGGAAAACCGGATGTAGGCACGAACCAACTGGTCCACCAGGCTCAGCTGCACCGACCGGGCCTCGGCCACGCTGGCCTGGGCCCGGTTGAGGGCGGCTTCGGTGCGATTGTGCTCGCGACCCCAGAAATCCAGCAGGTAGGACGCGCCCAGTGCCAGGTTATTGTCCCAGGTGCGGCTGTCAGCCAGTTCGCCGGGCCCGTAGAAGTTGTCCGTGGGCCATTGGTGACGACGCAGCTGACCGTCCAGATTCAGCTGCGGTGCTTCCTCCGATTCGGTCAGCCCGGCGTAGGCCATGGATTGCCGGATCCGTGCCCGCGCCTCGGCCAGCGACGGGCTGCGCGCCAGCGCCGTGTCGATCCAGCGGTTAAGCTGCGGGTCGTGCAGGACCTGCCACCAGTCGCTGTCCGGCCAGGCTGCGTCCTGTCGCGCCGCGCGGGTGGCCTCGCCCAGCGACAGATCCTCGGCCGCGTCCGGATCGGCGGCCGGCCCGAGCCCACGGGAGCTGATGCACCCGGCAATTGTTGCAAATATCACAAAAACACCACAGACACCCAGCCCGCGGCGTATCGACAGGTCTAACACGCTTGGAAACTTCCCGGATCAGCAGAAAAAAGAGGCAAGTAACGATTTGGAGGATCAAAAATACAGGTCGCGAGGGATCAGCAGAAGGCGCCAAGCGGCAAGAGACTGTTGCGCTATTCGTAACAATTCGGGTCGCAACCATTCAGGAAGCCATCGCCACAACGCCATTATACGGGACCGCAACGAACAGCCGGGTTCAGACGCTCACTGCTTAACCAATCGGCGACTGAACCCGGCCCAACATGTCGCCTGTCAGCTCCGCTACACGGCACGTTCAGGCTTTCCAGAACGGCCTCCGGGCCTCTTCAACCAGGCTGCCGATGGGCAGCCCCACGTCTTTCTCGGCCAGGCCCGCGTCCATTTCCCGCAGCTGACGGCGCAGGCGAGCCCGGGCCCGGTAGCGCCGGAGCCATTCCCGCAGGATTGCGCCGGCACGGGCCCTGCGCGTCCGCTGACGCACCGGCGACGACCGCTCGGCGACAACCTCGAAGGGCGGGATAAACACGGTTTCGCGTTTGCTGGATGCAACTGTCTGCATGACATCTTCCTCCATAAAAAACGAATTGAGGCCGGCCGGTAAATGCCATTAAACTGCGGTAAAGCGGTCCAATCCATCGGTGTTTATGAAAGTCGGCGTTCGTAAAATATGAACATAAAACTCGATAAGCTACGCTCGTTCGTGCTGGTGGCGGACGAAGGCAACCTGACCCGTGCCGCCAACCGGCGCCACACCACCCCGTCGGCGGTCAGCGAACATCTGCGCCAGCTGGAGGATCATTTCGGGCTGCCCCTGTTCCAGCGCAACACCCGGGGTATGGCGCTTACCGATGCCGGACGCCGCCTGCTACCGGCCGCGCGTCAGGTCCTGCGGCAAGTGGTCGAACTGGACGACATCGCCCGCGCCCTGCGCTGCGATCAACCCACGCCACTGTCGTTTGCCCTCAACGCACCGCCGGAATACCTCAAGGTGGACCAGCTCTTGCGCACTGCCGCCCGCGACCTGCCCGAGGTGGCCCTGGAGCTGATCACCAGTTCCTCCTACATGATCCTCGACCAGGTACGCGCCGGAGAGGTGGACATGGGATTCGTGTACGGAGACATCTTCGACGAGCAGATCCTGAGCCTGCGTCTGGCGCCGATTCGGGTGAGTGTGGTGGGTCCGGTGGACGGTGGTCTGGCGCGTTTTCCCACCGATTCGGCCGAGCGACGCGCCCTGCCCTGGATCTGGCCGGCCAACACCTGCCCACTGGCCAACATGCTGCCGGACATCCTGGAGGGCGGCCGCGAGCAGGCCAACACGGTGTCGTCGTCCATCGACGAACACAGCACGCTGTCGATGATCCGCGCCGGGCTGGGCTACGGGCTGGTGGAGCACGAACTGGCCAGCCACTGGGCGGGCCGGGGCAGCGTGAAGGTCTACGACGACCCGCTGCTGACCATCAATCTCAACCTGCTGGTCCGGCGCGACCGGCTGGACCGGGAAGCGGTAAGCGCTGTAGTGCGGCTGGTGGAGCGGATCTGGCAACCCGAGGTGACCGAACCAGCACCGGCGGGCACCGAAAGCGTCAACGCCTGACCCGGCTCATCAGCCACTCGTGGCCATGCGGATGCCCAGACCGACCAGGCAGGCGCCAACCACCTTGTCGAGCACGCGCCCGAACGACTGCAAACGCCGCTGCATGCCCCGGGTCGCCACCAGCCGCGTGAGCAGTGCGAACCAGGCGACGTGCGCCAGCGCGATGAACAGGCCGTAGCCCACCTGCACGGACAGCGCCGTGCTCGACGACACCACCTGACTGAACAGCGCCACGATGAACAGCATCGCTTTGGGGTTCAGCGCATTGCACAAGACGCCTTGCCAAAGCAACCAGGCGTCGCCTGAACGACGCTGCGAATCCTCCACAGTCTCGACGGGATCACCCTGCCCGCGTGACGGCAAGAAGGCCCCAAGCCCCAACCAGATCAGGTAGGCCGCGCCCAGGTAGCGGATCACTTCGATCAGCCAGGCGTGCTGGGCCATCAGCAGGCCGAAGCCCAGCAAGGTGTAGCTCACGTGCAGCGCGATACCGAGACCGATTCCCACCGCGCCCAGATAGCCGGCGCGCGGACCTCGCATCAGACACTGACGAACCACGAACGCGAAATCCGGGCCCGGGCTCATCACCGCCAGCAGCGTGATGGTGGCGACGGCGACCAGCTCAACCGATACAGATGGCATGTCAGGCTCCTTTCCATGGCATTGAAAAAGGGCATTGTGGGGGATGCCGGAATGTCGCAGAATCGAAACTTTCTGACCGGAGCTGTGAGGCAGACTCACCGATGAGCCATCGACGCCGACTGCTGCCCGGCCTCCCCGCCTTCGAGGCCGCCGCGCGCCTGAACAACTTCACCCGCGCAGCGGAGGAGCTGCACCTGACCCACGGCGCCATCAGCCGGGCCATCGCGCAGCTGGAGGAGCGTCTGGGGACGCCGCTGTTCGTGCGCCACCCCCGCCGGGTCAGCCTGACGCCGGCCGGGTACCGGCTGCTGGAGGCGACCCGCAACGCCTTCGCTGAACTGGATCGTGCCGCCGATGAGATCGGGCGTGGTGACAGCGCGGATCCGGTGCTGCACGTGTCCTGTGAGCCCACCCTGTCGATGCGCTGGCTGATGCCGCGCCTGGGCCGGCTGCGGCAGCGGCACCCGGAACTTCAGGTGGAGCTGAGCACCGCCGGCGGCCCGATCGACCTGAACGCCAACGGCTGCGACCTGGCTATTCGCCGGCTCGACTTCACCCCACCGCAGGAAGCCGTCATCGACGTCCTGTGCCCGGAGCTGGCCGGCCCGGTGTGCCACCCCGAATGCTGGGGGGGCATGCTCGGACAGGACCTCAACCGCGCCCGCTGGCTGCACAGCCGTACACGGCCGTCCGCCTGGAGCGACTGGTGCCGTATGGCCGACCACCCCTACCTGCCCGCCAGCGAGCAAAGCTTCGACCACTTCTATTTCACCCTGCAGGCGGCCCTGGACCAACTCGGCACCGCCATCGGCCCGCTGCCGCTGGTGTACGACGACCTCCAGGCGGGCCGGCTCACGGCGCCGTTCGGCATGCGTCCGACGGGTGTGGATTACGTGATGCTGACGCCGCCCGAGGGTCAGAGCGATCAACGCACCCAGCGGTTTGCCGACTGGCTCAGGAGTGAAGCGGCCCATATGGCGCATTTCGAGCCGGCGTCGACAAGGCCTCATTCGGCTGGACTGGAGACCGACGGTTAACGGATCGACAGAGGCCCGATCACGCTGCACCATGGCACGCCAGCATGCACCAACAGCGTGCACAGCACTCCCCTCTCCAGACCCACGATGCATCGGTCCGACCAGCCAAGGCCCCTGGAACCGGCACTTGACGGAAGTGGCACGGAACTTGTTTTGTTCCCGTCACGCAGCGAGAGGTCGGTTTCTGTAACCACTGGTTTCCATAACCACTATCAACGCGCAACAATCTGACAAATGGTCAACTAGGGTTCCGGCCCGTATTCGATACGGGTGACTGGTCCGAGAGTTGACGGCCTTTTCCAAGGCTACACGGCGGGACAAAAGCCCGGGAGGATCGTTCAGTTACTGACGCCTCTCGTGTTTTTTTGACCCCCTAGCCAGGAGGAAAAGGCCATGCTCGAAACGGCATCCCCCCTCTACGACGATCTGATTCCCGGCGGATCCCACTGGTCCTTCATCATGCGCCGCGGTCACGTGCTGCGTCTGATCGACGAGACCGGCCACGCCAATGTCGGCATGCTGATGTACAACCCCGAGAACCCTCTCGAGCGGTACAACATGCCAGACACCCTCAAGAACCAGCACACCTTCAAGCTGACCAGGGGGCACGTCCTGCTGTCGGACATGGGCCGGGTGTTCGCGTCCATCATCCGCGACGACCTGGGCTGGCACGACACCGTCAGCGGCACCTGCAACGCCGAGCTCGTGGCGCACCGCTGGGGCCGCAAGACCTATCAGCAAGCCCACAACCAGTATCACCGCAACGGTCTTTCCAGCTTCCTCAACGAACTGGCCAAATACGGCCTGGGCAAGAAGGACCTGACCGCCAACCTGAACTGGTTCAGCCGGGTGAAGACCGACGACGCCGGCAACATGACCTACGTGAGCGATCACTCCCACGCCGGCGCCACGGTCGACCTGCGCTTCGAGATGGACACCATCGTGGTGCTGCACACCTGCCCGCACCCGCTGGACAGTGCGGCGGACTACCCCAGCCATCCCCTGCGTTACCAGCTCTTCAGGGCGTCACCGGTCACCGATGCCGATCCCTGCAAGACCTCGTCGCCGGAGGCCACCCGCGCCTTCGCCAACACCGCCCTGTACCACCTGATGCCGTAAGAGGAGGCCGGAGATGATCAAAGAAAGCGCACTCAATCCGGAAACCGCGAGCTTCCGCGAAACCGTCCCGGCGGGGGAATACTTCCTGAAGGTGGTTCAGGCCGGCGAGACCCTCCGCATCCTCGATCTGGAGGGCAACCAGGCCGCCGACACCCTGTTCTACAACGCCCACAACCCCACCGAGCGCTACAGCGTGACGGACACCCTGCGCGCCCAGGGCAATGTGTACCTGACCGCCGGCTCCAGACTGATGTCCTCGGAGAACAACGTGATGCTGGAAATCACCGCCGATACCTGCGGCCGCCACGACACCCTCGGCGGCGCCTGCGCGGCGGAGAGCAATACCACCCGGTATGCCCTAGAGAAGAAGTGCATGCACGCCTGCCGCGACAGCTGGCTGGTCGCGGTCACCGAGCATGAAGAGCTGGGCATGACCAAGCGGGACATCACCCACAACATCAACTTCTTCATGAACGTCCCGGTCACCGCCGACGGCGGACTGACCTTCGCCGACGGCATTTCCGACGCCGGCAAGTACGTCGAGATGGAAGCCAGAATGGACGTGCTGGTGATGATCTCCAACTGCCCACAACTCAACAACCCGTGCAACGGCTGGAACCCGACGCCGATCGAGGTGCTGGTATGGAGCTGAGAGACACCGGCATACAGAAGGTCCTGATCGCCAACCGTGGCGCCATTGCCTGCCGGGTGATCCGCACCCTGCGCGCCATGGGCATCATCTCGGTGGCGGTCTACGCCGAGGCGGACGCGGACTCCCTGCACGTGCGCCAGGCCGATGAAGCCTGGCCCCTGGGGGAAGGCGGCGCGGCCGACACCTACCTGAACCAGGACAAACTCTTCGCCATCCTCGCCGAGAGCGGCGCCCAGGCGGTGCATCCCGGCTACGGCTTCCTCAGTGAGAACGCCGACTTCGCCCGCCGCTGCGATGCCCAGGGCATTGTCTTCCTGGGCCCGACGCCACAGCAGATGGAGGACTTCGGCCTCAAGCACACCGCTCGCGCCCTCGCCGAGCAGGCCGGCGTGCCCCTGCTGCCCGGGACCGGCCTGCTCAACAGCCTGGACGACGCGCTGACGGAAGCCGGTCGGATCGGCTACCCGGTAATGCTCAAGAGCACCGCCGGCGGTGGCGGCATCGGCATGTCCCGCTGCTACACCGCGGATGACCTGAGCCGCACCTTCGAGTCGGTGCAGCGGCTGAGCCAGAACAACTTCAGCAACGCCGGCGTGTTCCTGGAAAAATTCGTCGAGCACGCGCGCCACGTCGAAGTGCAGCTGTTCGGTGACGGCGCCGGCACCGTGGTGGTCCTGGGCGAGCGCGACTGCTCCGCCCAGCGGCGCAACCAGAAGGTGATCGAGGAAGCCCCGGCCCCCGGGCTCAGCGGCAGTGTGCGCCAGCGCATGCACGATACCGCCCGCGCCCTGGGTGAGCGCATCGCCTATCGCAGCGCCGGCACGGTGGAGTTCATCTACGACCCGGACTCCACCGAGTTCTACTTCCTGGAAGTGAACACCCGCCTGCAGGTGGAACACGGCGTGACCGAAGCGGTCTACGGCGTCGACATCGTCCGCTGGATGGTGGAACTGGGCGCCGGCACCCTGTCGAACCTGGGCGAGCGGGCCGCGAACCTCCAACCAAGGGGCCACGCCATCCAGGTGCGACTGTACGCCGAAGACCCCAATAAGGACTTCCAGCCTTCGGCCGGCCTGCTCACCAACGTGGTCTGGCCGGAAGACGACCGGCTGCGGATCGACACCTGGATCCAGCCGGGCACCGAGGTATCCCCGCTCTACGATCCCATGCTGGCCAAAGTCATCGTCCACGGCGACGACCGGGAAGCGTCCCGTAACGCGCTGTTGGACGCCCTGGATCACAGTCAGCTCTATGGCATCCAGACCAACCGCGACTACGTGCAACAGGTTCTGGCGGACGACCGTTTTGTCGAAGGCCGGCTGACGACGCGCAGCCTGAACGAATTCGACTACCGGCCGGCCACGGTGGACGTGCTCAGCGGCGGCACCCTGACCACCATTCAGGACTACCCGGGCCGCATCGGCTACTGGGAAGTGGGCGTGCCGCCCTCCGGCCCCTTCGACAGCTATTCCTTCCGCCTGGGCAATCGCCTGCTGGGGAACGAGGCGTCGGACGCCGGTCTGGAAATCACCCTGCGCGGCCCGACCCTGCGTTTCAACCGGGCCACCCAGATCGTGCTCGCCGGGAGTGAACTGGACGCTACGCTGGACGACGTTCCGGTCGCCTTCTGGCAGGTGCTGGATGTGGCGGCCGGCGCCACCCTTAAACTCGGCAACGTAACGGGCGATGGCGCCCGGGCCTACCTCCTGTTCCGCGGCGGACTGGATTGCCCGGCCTACCTGGAATCCCGCAGCACCTTCACGCTGGGACAGTTCGGCGGCCACTGCGGTCGCGCCCTGCGGGCGGGCGACGTGCTGCCACTGACCGACGCGGAACCGGTCGCTGCCGCGTCACTGGAGCGGGGCCTGAAACCGGCCATCGGCAAGACCTGGCAACTGCACGTCACCTATGGCCCCCACGGCGCTCCGGACTATTTCACCCAGGCCGACATCGACACCTTTTTCGCCAGCGAGTGGGAGATCCACTACAACTCCAGCCGGACCGGCGTGCGCCTGATCGGCCCCAAACCGGAGTGGGCGCGCAGCGATGGCGGCGAAGCGGGCATGCACCCGTCCAACATCCACGACAACGCCTACGCCGTGGGCACCGTCGACTTTACCGGCGACATGCCGGTGATCCTCGGCCCGGACGGCCCCAGCCTGGGCGGTTTCGTGTGCCCGGTAACGGTGATCAGCGCCGACCTGTGGAAACTGGGCCAGCTCAAGGCCGGTGACAAGGTGCGGTTCGTCCCGGTCAGCCAGGGCCAGGCCGTGGCCCTGCGCGAAGCGCTGGACGAATCGGTGGCGACGCTGACGGCGGCCACCACGCGCATCACCCCCATCCGCCCGGAGACGCCGATCCTCGCGTCGCTGGACACCGATGCGCACGAAACCGGCGTGGTCTACCGGGCCGCCGGCGACAACTACGTGCTGGTGGAATACGGTCCGATGGAACTGGACATCCGCCTGCGCTTCCGCGCCCACGCCCTGATGCTTTGGTTACGGGAACAGGCGCACCCCGCGATCCTGGAGCTGACCCCGGGCATCCGCTCGCTGCAGGTGCACTACGACAGCCGCAGGCTCAGCCAGCCGGATCTGATAACTCTGTTGACCGGTGCTGAAAAGGAGCTGGAGCAACAGCCGGAATGGGACGTGCCGGCGCGCATCGTGCACCTGCCCCTGTCCTGGGACGATGAAGCCTGCCACCAGGCCATTGCCAAGTACATGCAGTCGGTGCGCAAGGACGCCCCCTGGTGCCCCAGTAACCTGGAATTCATTCGCCGCATCAACGGCCTGGACAGCATCGACGCGGTCAAGAGAACCGTCTTCGACGCCAGCTACCTGGTCATGGGCCTGGGCGACGTCTATCTGGGCGCACCGGTGGCCACCCCCATGGACCCACGCCACCGTCTGGTCACCACCAAGTACAACCCGGCCCGAACCTGGACCGCGGAAAACTCCGTCGGCATCGGCGGCGCCTACCTGTGCGTCTACGGCATGGAAGGACCCGGCGGCTATCAGTTTGTCGGCCGCACGCTGCAGATGTGGAACCGCTACCGCACGACGGACCTGTTCGAGCCGGGCAAGCCGTGGCTGCTGCGCTTCTTCGACCAGGTGCGCTTCTACGAAGTCAGCGCGGAAGAACTGCAGCGGATTCGGCGCGACTTCCCCAACGGCGACTACCCCATCCAGGTGGAGCACACCCGCTTCAACCTGAAGGACTACGAAGCGTTCCTGGCGGACCACGATGACGCGATCCGGTCGTTTACCGCCAAGCGCCAGCAGGCCTTCGACGAAGAACTGCAACGCTGGATCGAATCCGGCCAGATCAACTTCAGCGCCGAGGCGCCCCTGGAGGATGCCAGCGACGACGACCTCGCCGATCTGCCCAGCGGACAGCACGCCGTGGAAAGCCACGTCGCCGGCAACCTCTGGGAATGCCTGGTGCAGCCGGGCGATGCGATCGAGGCCCAGCGCCCGGTGGCGGTGGTGGAATCCATGAAGATGGAGATCGAACTGCTCAGCCCGGTCAGCGGGCGGGTGGTGGACGTTCGCCGCGAGGCGGGCCAGGCGGTAGCGCCGGGCACGCCGGTGGTGATTGTGGAAGAACAACAATGAGTGGCCAACAACCCAAAACGTCAAATAACGGGCTCGACCCGAGGAGAGCATCCATGAAAGCACGACAACTGACGCAACGGCTGGGCGCGGGTCTTCTGACCGCGACCCTGTCCCTGGGCGCCCTGGCCCAGGAGCGGGACTCCTTCAGCATCGCCTGGACCATCTACGCCGGCTGGGTGCCCTGGCAGTATGCCGAGGACAGCGGCATCATGAAAAAGTGGGCCGACAAGTACGACATCGACGTGGATATCGTCCAGGTCAACGACTACATCGAGTCCATCAACCAGTACACCGCCGGCCAGTTCGACGGTGTGGTGGCCACCAGCATGGACGCGCTGTCCATCCCGGCGGCGTCCGGCAAGGACACCACCGCGCTGATCGTGGGCGACTACTCCAACGGCAACGACGGCCTGGTGTCCAAGGACGCCACATCCATCGAAGACCTGGAAGGCGAAACCGTGCACCTGGTGGAACTGTCCGTGTCCCACTACCTGCTGGTGCGGGCGCTGGACTCCGTGGGCCTGGAAGAGCGCGACATCAACGTGGTGAACATTTCCGACGCCGACCTGGTGTCCGCCTTCCAGACCGACGAGGTCCGTCACGTGGCCACCTGGAACCCGTTGCTGACCGAGGTCGCCAACTACCCGGGCGCCACGGAGCTGTTCAACTCCAGCCAGATCCCGGGCCATATCAAGGATCTGACCATCGTCGACAGCCAGACCCTCGAGGACAACCCGGCCCTGGGCAAGGCGCTGGTGGGCGCGTGGTACGAGACCATGAGCATTCTCAAGGCCGACACAGAGGAAGGCCGGGAAGCACGCGCCATGCTGGGCGAGATTTCCGGCACCGACCGGGAAGGCTACGAAGCCCAACTGGCCGGCATGAAAATGTTCTGGGAACCGCAGATGTCGGTCGACTTCATCAACGGTGACCAGGCCCACGAAGCCATGGACAGCGTTCGCCAGTTCTCCTTCGACAAGGGACTGCTGGGCCAGGGTGCCATGAGCCCGGACTTCGTCGGCATCGAATTCCCCGACGGCAGCGTTATGGGCAGCGAGGACAACGTGAAGCTGCGCTTCAACGACGACTACATGGAAATGGCGGCCGACGGCGAGATCTGATCCCGGCCTTGCCGCAAACCATCGCTGAGGGCACGATAGTCGTGCCCTCTTTTTCGTTCTGCCAGAGACCCGAACCACGCATGCGCCGCACCAAGGAAGACGCCGAGAAAACCCGCCGCAACGTTATTGAAGCCGCCCTGACCCTGTTCAGCCGCGATGGCTATTCCCTGACCACCCTTAGCCGCATCGCGCGGGAAGCCGGCTGCAGCCGCGGCCCCATCTACTGGCACTTCGAAACCAAGGACGATCTTTACGAGGCAGTGCTGGCCTATTCCCAGGAGCCGCTGGAAGCCCTGGTAGCCGAGTGCCATGCCATGGCGGATCAACCCATCCAGGCAATGGACCATTTCATCGACCGCTGGCTGTCCCTGCTCGCCAACGACCGGCGCTACCGGCAATCCTTCGAGATCCTGCTCAACAAGACCGAACTGACCGATGCCATGTCGCGCACCCTGAAGCGCGAACGAGCGCTCACCCAGTCCATCGTGGCCCTTTTCGGTGCGCTGATAGACACGGCCCGGACGGCGGGGCTGATCGACAATCCAGGGCCGGCCGACAAGCTGGGCCTGGTCAGCTACACCTACCTGATGGGCATTACCCAGACCTGGTTGTTCGCGCCGAAGCTGTTTTCCCTCAAGCAGGAAACGGCGTTCTTCCGGCAACAGTTCTGGCGACTGCTGGGATCGCAAGCGGGAGGGGGTGATAAGGCGGGGTGAATCGCAAGGGCGAATCACGGGAGCGGCCATGCCAGAGGACCGGTCCGCTCCTTTAAGGCGGCTGCCCGGCCCGCGCCCTGACCCGTTCAGCCAGGGCGCGAGACGGTTCTACGGCTGGTCAGAACATCTTCAGGTAGCGGTCCACCTCCCAGGACGACACGTGGTTCTGGTAGCTTTCCCACTCCCCTTTCTTGAACGCCACGAAGCTGTCGAACATCGCCTCGCCGAAGACCTGCCGTGACAGCGGGTCGGCTTCGAAGGCCTCCACCGCCTCGCCGAGGTTCCGCGGCAGGTACTCGATGCCCCGGGCGGCGATCTCGGCGTCGCCGTAGTTGTACATGTTCTCGTGGTGCGGCTCGCCCGCATCCAGCCCCTCACGAATGCCTTCCAGCCCCGCCGCCAGCATCAGGGCGCCGCCCAGGTATGGGTTACAGGCAATGTCCGCCGCGCGGCATTCGATGCGCCCGCCGGCGCCGGGAATCCGGATCATGTTGGTGCGGTTGTTGGAGCCGTAGCACTGGAACACCGGTGCCCAGGTGGAGCCGGACATGCTGCCCTGACGCACCAGGCGCTTGTAACTGTTCACCGTGGGCGCGATCACGGCACTGATGGCGCCCGCGTGCTTCAGCACCCCGGCGATGAAGTGATAGGCGATCCGGCTGATGCCGCAATCGTGAAGGTCATCCCCCTGCGGTTCGAACAGGTTCTCACCGGTCTTCAGGTCCGCCAGCGACATGTTGTAGTGGGCGCCGCTGCCGGTGCGGTCGGCGAACGGCTTGGGCATGAAGCTGGCAAAGGCGCCGTGCTTTCGGGCAATCTCGTTGGCCATCATGCGGAAGAAAACGAAGCGGTCCGCCATGGTCAGGCCGTCGGCGTATTTGAAGTCGGTCTCGAACTGGCCGTTGGCGTCTTCATGGTCGAACGAATACACGTCCCAGCCCAGTTCGTTCATCGCCTCAACGATCTCGTCGACAATGGCCAGGTTGTCCATCATCGAGCGCGGGTCGTAGCAGGGCTTGCCGTCAGTATCCCGGTCGCTGATCGGGGCGAACCCGCCGTCTTCGGTCTCGCGGAACAGGAAGAACTCGGTCTCGATGCCCAGGTTGAAGCGGTACCCCATGTCCGCCGCCGCATCGAGCTGGCGCCGGAAGATGTTTCGGGAGCAGGCCTCGAACGGCTGGCCGTTGAGGTAGAGGTTGCCCGGAAACCAGGCCAGTTGTCGGTTCCAGGGGCAGATGGCCATGCCGTCGGCGTCGGGCATCGCCGCCACTTCGTCGTCGGAAATGTCCTGGGGCACACCGTCCAGGGCCGCGCCGGTGTACAACTCCGAGCCCTCCATCATCTGGCCCAGATGGGCGATGGGCACGAACTTGCCCTTGCTGATGCCGTGAATGTCCACATAGCTGGCGATGGCGTACTTCACCCCCGCTTCCTCAAGTTGCCGTTTCAAAGCTTCGCTGGATGGTTGATCTGACATGGTGAATGTCCTGTGACAGGGAGAACCAGGTAGCGCCGTGATCGTTGACGCTGATTTAAATTGGCACGAACTTTCCATTCAACATACATGCCAGCATGTATATATAACGACAGCCAAGCCGCCCGGAACGGATGGCAAGGAGCTACCCAAATGACTGATAAGCAATGGATAAAACGCGAGCTCACCGTACCAGACTTCCCGCTTTCCGCCGGCGGTTCTCTGCGTCAGGCTCGACTGATTTACCACCAGATGGGCTCGCTCAACGCACCAAAAGACAACCTGATCCTGCTGCCCACGTACTACGGTGGTGCGGCGGCGGGCAACCACCCCTGGGTCGACCCCGGCAGCCCCCTCGACCCGGATCGGTACTGCATCGTGATTCCCGCGATGCTGGGCGCCGGCGAGTCGTCTTCCCCATCCAACACCCCAGCGCCGCAGGCCGGATCGAACTTCCCCACTCTGCGACTGGCGGACAATATCCAGCTGCAGAAGCGACTGGTGGACGAGGTGTTCGACGGCGCCACCCTGGCGCTGGTTGCGGGCTGGTCCATGGGCGGGATGCAGGCGCTGCAGTGGGCCAGCCTCTATCCCGAGCGGGTTCGTGGCGTGGTCGCCAGCTGTTGTACCGCCCGGTGCAGCCCGCACAACGGGCTGTTTCTGGATGGCCTCAAGAGCGCGCTTCAGGCTGATCCCCGCCTGAACGACGGTTGCGCCGCGCAGCCAGTCGATGGCCTGAAGGCCTTCGCCCGGGTCTATGCGGGCTGGGCGTACTCTCAAGCGTTCTTTCGCAACGGTGACTACCGGGCGTTGGGATTCGACGACATCGACGCCCTGCTCGCGTTCTGGGAGCAGGATCACCTCGACCAGGACGCCCACGACCTGTTGGCCGTGCTCAACGTCTGGCAACACGCCGATATCAGCGCCGCGGCGGACGCGTTCGAAGACGCCCTGGCCCGCATCACCATGCCCACCCGCATCCTGCCCTGCCGCAGCGATCTCTACTTCACAGAGGACGACGCGCGGCGGGAGGCGGCCCTGATGCCGGGCGCGCACGTACAGGTGCTGGATTCGGACTGGGGGCATATCGCCGGTGGCCCCGGCCGGAATCCTGCCGTCATGAGGGTCGTGTTCGACGCCGTGAGGGCCATTCTGTCTCCCTGATCCCGTGAACCAATTCAGGGCATCGCGAAAAGGCACGCCCTGCCACGGCGCACAATATCCGCCATCCGATCCATCACAAGCGCGACGACGCTGAGGGCAACCCCATGAATGACGCTTTCTTTCGCAGCCACGCCGAACTTGGTCGGGGCTGGCATAAGCCTTGCTCCTCCCCAGGCAGACGACACCTTGATCCGGTCACAGCAACACCGCATGTCAGGGATGCGCAAAACAGTGCTGAAAAATGGGTGACTAGGGTTCCGGTCCGGGCGACAGCTCCGGACGACTGGTCCGAGAGTCACCGACCTCTGCGAGGTTACACGGCGGGACAAAAGCCCGGGAGATCGAATCGCTGCGATTCCAACGCCGTGTTGCTTAACAGAGGAGACCTTGAATGCGCCTGATCAACCGTTATCCCGGACGCGCCCCGGCGCTGCTGCTGGGTCTGATCCCCTTCCTCCTGGTCGTCCTGATCTACGGCATGGCCTCCCAGGCCAGACTGGCCGAGAACCCCAACGACAAGCTCCTGCCGGGCCTGGAACAGATGACCGGGGCGGTCAATCGCATGGCGTTCCAGGAAGACCGCCGCAGCGGCGACTACCTGATGTGGCAGGACACCACCGCCAGCCTGTCCCGGCTGGCCATCGGCGTGGGCGTCGCGGCGTCACTGGCGCTGGTGGTGGGCCTGCTGAACGGCATCCTGCCCATGGCCCGGGCGGGCCTGGCGCCATTGGTGTCCGCCCTGTCGATGATCCCGCCGCTGGCGATCCTGCCCATCCTGTTCATCGTGTTCGGGCTGGGCGAACTGTCGAAGGTGATGCTGATCGTGATCGGCACCGCTCCCATCATGATGCGGGATGTGGCCCAGCGGGTGCGCGAGCTGCCCGTGGAGCAGCTGATCAAGATCCAGACCCTGGGCGCCAATTCCTGGCAGGTGGTCACCCGCATGGCGCTGCCCCAGGTCCTGCCGCGCCTGATCGACGCGGTGCGCCTGAGCCTGGGACCGGCCTGGCTGTTCCTGATCGCCGCCGAGGCCATCGCCTCCACCGAGGGGCTGGGCTATCGCATCTTCCTGGTGCGCCGCTACCTCGCCATGGACGTGATTCTGCCCTACGTCATCTGGATCACGATTCTCGCCATTGTCATCGACCAGTGCCTGCGGTTCGCCAATCGCCGGCTGTTCCCCTGGTACAACGCCGGAGGCCACTGATGAGCCAAACCACCGACAACGCCTTCATCACCGTCAACAAGCTCTGGAAGGAATACGGCCACCAGGTCGTGCTGGAGAACCTGACCCTGTCCATCGGCGAAGGCGAGTTCTGCACCCTGGTCGGCGCCTCCGGCTGCGGCAAGTCCACCTTCCTCAAGATGCTGCTGGGTCAGGAACATCCGACCCGGGGCGAGCTGAGCCTGAACGGCCAACCGTTCCCGGCGGAGCCGGACCGTAACCGGGGCATCGTGTTCCAGCGCTACTCAGTGTTCCCGCACCTGACCGTGCGCCAGAACGTGCTGATGGGGCTGGAGCTGGAGCAGCGCCCGTTCCTCGGCAAACTGTTCGGCGCCGCCAGGCGGCAGGCCCTGCACGAGGTCGATGCCATGCTCGACGCTGTCGGGCTCAGCCACGCCGCCGACAAGTGGCCCCACGAGCTGTCCGGCGGCATGCAGCAGCGGCTCGCCATCGCCCAGTCGTTCATCATGAAGCCCCGCATCCTGCTGCTGGACGAACCCTTCGGCGCCCTGGACCCGGGCATCCGCGGCGACATGCACGCGCTGATCCTCAAGCTCTGGCGCGAGACCGGCACCACCATTTTCATGGTGACCCACGATCTCTACGAGGGTTTCCACCTGGGCACCCGCCTGCTGGTGTTCGACAAGATCCGCAACGATCCCCAGCAGCCGGAAGCCTACGGCGCCACCATCACCTACGACCTGCCTATCGGCCAGAACGACCGGCAGGTCTATGAATCCATCGAATCGTCCGTGTCGGAAACGGCCCGGGCCCTGTCCGCATGAGGCCATTGTGAAGACCAGCATCCCTCTCGACATCCCTGCGCTGCTGCAGGCCTACCGCAGCGGTGACCTGACGCCGGCCGCGGTCGTCTCCCACCTGTTGGAGCGAGCGTCCCAGTTCAGCGCCCACAACGCCTGGATCCACCTGGCCGGCGAGGACGAACTGATGCCCTACCTGACGCGTCTGCAGCGGAGCAGCCCGGATGAGCTGCCCCTGTACGGCATCCCCTTCGCCGTCAAAGACAACATCGATGTGGCGGGCATGGACACGACGGCCGGCTGCGAAGCCTTCCGCTACCGGCCCGAGCGACACGCCGCCGTGGTGGAGGCGCTGGTCGCCGCCGGTGCGATTCCCCTGGGCAAGACCAACCTCGACCAGTTCGCCACGGGGCTGGTGGGCACCCGCTCCCCGGAACCCTGGGGTGCGTGCCGCAACAGCATCGATCCGGAATACGTCTCCGGCGGCTCGTCCTCCGGCTCCGCGGTGGCCACGGCCCTGGGGCTGGTGAGTTTCGCCCTGGGCACGGACACCGCCGGTTCCGGCCGCGTGCCCGCCGCCTTCAACAACCTGATCGGCCTCAAGCCCACGCTGGGCCGGCTCAGCGTGCGGGGCGTGGTGCCGGCCTGCCAGAGCCTGGATTGCGTGTCCATCTTTGCCCGCTCGGCGGAGCAGGCACAGGCGGTCCTCACCGTGGCGTCCGCACCCGACGCCGAGGATCCCTGGCAGCGTCCGGCACCCATTGGCCGGCAACCCATCCCGGCCCGTTTCCGCTTCGGCGTCCCGCAGGACGAGCAACTGGATTTCGATGGCAACGAAGGCGCCCGCCAGCTCTTCAACAACGCCATCCGCGACCTGGAAGCCTTGGGCGGCGAAGCCGTGACGCTGGATTTCGAGCCCTTCCTGGACACGGCCAAACTGCTCTACGAGGGCCCCTGGGTGGCGGAACGCTACCTGGCCACCAGCCCGCTGATTCAGGAGCGGCCGGACGCCCTGTTGGACGTCACTCGCGGCATCATCAGCCAGGGCGCCAACGGCAGCGCCGCCGAAGCCTTCAGCGCCCGTTACAGGTTGCAGGCCCTGAAGCACGTGGCGGACCGGGCCTGGGACGAGGTGGACGTCATGCTGACACCGACGGCGCCCACCATCTACACCATCGCTGAACTGGACGAGGAACCGGTCGCCCGTAACAGCCGCCTGGGCACCTACACCAACTTCATGAACCTGCTGGATTACAGCGCCGTGGCCGTGCCGTCGGGTTTCCTGGAGAGCGGGCTGCCGCTGGGCTGCACCCTGTTCGCTCCGGCCTTCCAGGACGAGGCCCTGCTGGCCCTGGCCAGCCGCCTGCATCCCAGGGGCACCCACACCGTCGGCGCCCTGGGCGACACCCTGCACAGCCCAGCCATTGACGCCTCCGCCGGCACCATCGACGTGCTGGTCTGCGGCGCCCACCTGTCCGGCCTGCCGCTGAACCACCAGCTCACCGAGCGCCACGCCGTACTGCAGGAGACCACCGAAACCGCAGCCGCCTATCGCATGTACCTGCTGGCCGGCGGGCCGCCCCTGCGACCGGGCATGATCCGAGACGAGAACGATGGCACCCGATTGCCGGTGGAGATCTGGCGCGTTCCGGCCGACCGCTTCGGCAGCTTCGTCGCCGGGATTCCGGCACCGCTGGGGATTGGCAAAGTGGAGCTGGCCGACGGCCGCTGGGTGTCGGGCTTTATCTGCGAACCGATCGGTCTTGAGGGCGCAGAGGACATCACGCACCTGGGCGGCTGGCGCGGGTTTCTGGCGTCTCGATGAGGCGTCTTGAGGAAGCGTCGACGGGCCAGTGACGACATCGAGGTCTCTGGCCCATGCCTCGCCCCTCTAGTGGCGAACCCGAGATGAGCGCGCCACCAGCATCTCCGTCGCCCCTCGCTGGAACTGGTAGGCCACAGGCTGGCGAGAGACCTGCCAACCCTCTTCGGTCAGAGCCTGCATCACCGGTTCAAGGTGCGGCGACAACCGTCCGTCGAGCCCAAGCAGCGGGTAAACCCGCACTTCCCTAGCCACCCGACCCAGCTCCCGGATCCCCGCCAGATGGGCGTCGAGATCAACGTGCTCGCTGTAGAGAAACAGGAAATGGGAGCACAGCGCCAGATCAAAGGCGCTGTCGCCGAACGGCAGATGCGGCAACGCGGCCTCCACATAGCGCCCGTCTGGCCGGCCTTGCGGATAATCGTCGAGAAACGACGCCATGGACCGCATGCGCACTTCGCCGAGCCGCTCCACGTCGCCCATATCCTCCCAGAGGTAGCTGGCCTGGTTCTCTCGCATCTGTTGCATGATGTGGGGATAAACCTCGTCGATGCGCGAGCGGATGTCGTCGGCGCTGAATCGGTAGACCGGGTCGACGGACACTACCCGGCCGCCTCGCTGGCTCACCTCAGCATTGAAGCTCGCCGGGCCATCGCCGCAGCCGAGAATGTCAGCGTCGAGATCCGTTTCCGTCAGGCCAAACATGGCCCGGTACTCAGACAGCGAGCGTCCCCAGGGGACGATCTGGGACAGTTTCATAAACGGTTATCTTCCATGATCGTGAATCAAAACACGTCGCCGGATCCGGCGCCGCTCAATCCGTCGCGTCGGGCGCGCCGTCAAAGTCGCTCAGCAAGCGCTGGAAATCCTCCCAGGTGCGATCCTCATAGAAATTGATCTCGATGGGATAGCGCGGGTGGTCCGCGAGGGCGTCATTGAGCGCGGCCAGGAACTGGTCGCGGTCGTGGATGTAGTAGACCAGCTCCTTTAGATCGTTGCCCGTGCGACTGTAGACGTGGCGCAGCACGCCGTCGCGCTCGATGGACGCTTCCACGGCATCCTCCAGGCGGATCATCCGCTCGTTCACCGGCTCCGGCGGCATGCCGTTGCGCTCCGAGCCGTCGTAGCGCCAGGCGATCACTGTCAGCCAGGGCAACGCGTCGCGTACGGTGGGCGACGGCATCTCCTCGACGAACTTGTAGATGACCGGCCGGCCATCCTCCATGACGCGACCGATCACGCCCCTGTCCTGCGGATTGGCGGATGCATCCATGCCTGATAAGACTCCTGTAAGAATGACGATCAACGCGAGGCACCGCGGCCCCGCTTCGAATCGATGGCCTATGTTCCAATGCGGCGGCATCAGTGCCCCGCACGCGCCTTGCGAATCATCGCCGCCAGCTCCGGCTCCACCGGCATGCGGCGGAAGGGGCTGACGTTGGCGCCGCCCGTATTGCCTTCCGGCACCAGCCCCAGGGCGGTCTTGGTGGCGGCGCCGACCGTACGGATGACCTGACCCACCGCTTCGCCCGGCGCGTGTTGGCGCAGCGCCCACAGAAACATCAGCCCGTGGACTTTGACGTGCCAGTACGTTGAGGCCTGGCCCACCACATGCGCCCGCTCCAGATGGCGGAACGCCTGCGCCGGATCACCGGCGTTTCCGGCCTCGCGCGCCTTGTCCAACTCGGCCCGAACAAAAGGCGCCACCGCCCGGGTGAAGGTCCGCTTCATCGCACTGCTCTCCTGGCTTCAATACCTCAAGATACAGTCGTCAGGTCTTCGGCGTCAGCTCGTCGTCCATCGCCGTCGCCGCCTGCAGCGCCGGACGGTCCATCAGGCGGGCGGCGTAGCTCTCAAACTCCGGGCGCTTGGGCAACGAGCCGAACTGCATCCCCCACATCACGTGGGCTCCAACGTAGACATCCGCCGCCGTGAACTCGTCGCCTGCCACATAGCGCGACCTGGATACCGCCGACGCCAGCACGTCCACGGTGCGCTCGTAGCTGCCGTAGCCCACCATGCGTTGCTGCTCGTCGCTGACGGTCGCGCCCAGGGTGCGGTCGGTAATCGCCGCCTCCAGCGGGCCGGCAGCGAAGAACAGCCAGCGGTAATAGGCCGCGCGCTGGTCGGTCGGCGGCGCCAGACGCGCTCCCGGAAAGACATCGGCCAGATAGGCGCAGATCGCCGCGCACTCGGTCACCACCTGCCCGCGGTGCACCAGGGCCGGCACCTTGCCCATGGGGTTGATCGCCAGGTAGTCGTCGGATCTCAGGGCATCGCCGTATTCCAGTAGCTCCTGGCGATAGGAGGCACCCACTTCCTCCAGCATCCAGCGCACGATGCGACCGCGGGACATGGGGTTGGTGTAGAACACGAGATCGCAGTCGGGGGAATCGGTGATCGGCATGGTGACGCTCCTTGTTGGTATCTGGCGTGATCCAGACAGGTTAGGCGAGATTCGCCGGCAACGTCGTCATGGCCGTTAGAATTTATTGGAATGTGGGTTGTCGAAGATCGACCTCGGCGGCGGGTGCCTCAGCCCCCTCTTCGTGGACGGCCAAACAGCTCGCGTAGTTCGTCCTTCGCCGCCTCGAGAATGTCGCGCTGATCCTGAGGCATGGTCTTCCCCGCCCGATTCAAATAGAAGGTCAGCATCGACATGGCGGAGCGATAGGGATCGGATTTGCGCTGCTGGCTGCTCTCGGCGGATTGTTTGAGCGAACGGGCAATCGCTTTGGGATCTTTCAGGGTGAAGACGCCCTGCTCCAGATCGAGGGCGTGGCTGGATTCGGTGACGCTTTGGGACCAGTTTTTATTGGACCTGTGTTTATCCGTTTGCTGCGATCCGGACATCCATCGCCCCTCTTTCAGTCGGAAAGTCAGTCCTTGCTCCCGGGCCAGCCCCTTTCAAGCCTAGTCAGCGGAAGGCAGGTTCCCGCCCAACATGTTCTCAACCACCGCCGCGTTGTAGAAGGTTTCCATCGTCTGGATCTTGTCGCCCTTCACGCGGAACCAGACGGCCAGCCGCACGTCCCCGATCGGCTCGAAATGCGTCTGGTAATCCAGGATCGCGAACACATGCTCGCCATCGGCGCTGAGCTGACGGACGATCAGGTCTTTCTGGATGGCCGCCATGCCGAACTGGTAGGCCAGCATGTCGTCCGGGCTCAGGAAGCGCGTGTTCGGTCCCACGTACTCAAAGCCCTCAGTCGCCAACCAGGATTTCGCCTCATCAAAACGCTGGTCATGAATATCGGCGATGAACTGCGACACGATGTCTTTGGGCTGCATGGGTGGATTCCTCTTCCTGTATGGGGCACTTGGCGGCCAGTTCCGCTTAGGCAATGGTGTTAGCTTACCGTTTTCGCCCAACACGCCCAAACGTGAGTTGGCTATCAAGGTTATTTGGAGGGCTTGCCGGCCTGATTGGCGTTACGGTGCCGGCGAATGGGCCTGGTTACGCTTATGTTTCCTCAGGAATCAGGGCCAACAGGTCCGTCACACCGATATCGACGCCCGCCTGCGACAACAGCGTCGAAACCTGCCCCCGATGATGGGTCTGATGATTGAAGAAATGCAGCAACAGGCTCGCAAACCGCTTGTTGCCGGGGATCCCTTTGGTGTTTCTGTAGCTGAGGATCGCCCCGAGATCGTCTTCCGACAGCTCATCGACCCAGTGGATGATTTGCCGATCCAGCCAGTTGCGCTGTTCGGACAGGCTGCCCAGATCCTCAAACCAGGCTCGTGGGATCCGGAAGGTCCGCCACGGCCTGCAGCGTATGCTGGCAGGCGGGATGGGTGGCAAACCGTTTGAGCCAGATCATATCCGCGACAAGGATGTGGTTCAGCGTGCCCAGAATGGAGCCAAAGAACGCGCCCCGGTCTTTCACCAAATCCGCCGCAGGAAGCCTTTCGGCCGCCTCGTAGATCTTGGCGTTCATCCACTGGTTGTAGGTGGCCAGCAGTTCGAAGTGTTCTTTTTGGCTCATTGGGGAAACCTCTCATTCGTAAGGCCACGCCAAACGTCATGCGGCTTTGGCGCATTCGGTTAGAGCCGAGCCCCCATGCGGTCTGGGGCTATGGGTGCCGTGAAGCTTTTACTGGCTGCACCAAATGCCCCATATCATGCCTTCGGAAGTCCTTTGCCGGGAAGTCCAAGGTGAGCCTGCCCCCCTGGTTATACGGCATTTCTCGCCTGTTCCAGCACGCGCGTGAGCCGATCGAGATTCTGCTCATTTGCTGGCCCCGCCCTTTCTTTAACGGCCTGCGCAGTTTGAGCATCTTCGAACTCCTGATTCCAGGTTACGTGCGTTCCACGCCCCTCAGCAGTGAGTTCAACTGTGAGCCGGAAATTGGGCGGGCAGTCATGATGAATGACTATTTTCGAGTTGGGTTCCAGTGTTTCGAACTTGCTCTCGTTCGGGTGCTCGGTTCCGTCTGGGGCATGCATGATGAATTTCCAGCGTCCCCCTTCCTTGAACTCATGAATCTCGAAGGTATTTGAAAAGCCCTCAGGTCCCCACCATGCGGCCAGCAATTCAGGCGACTCAAATGCCCCGTAAATTTCTTCTGGGGAGAAAGGCAGGGTCCTGGAGGTACGTAGCGTTCTGTTTTCAGTCATGCATGGAACTCCAAGTTGAATGAGATTTGTGCCTCATAACGAGGCTGTAGAAAAACCCTCGCCCCTTTTTACGATGGTGCTCCTACGTAAAATCTGGATGTACTTTCGATGTTGAGTGTTCCAGATTTTAAGAATAGGCGCTATTTTTAGCTCGTTTACTGATCAATCCAAGACCAGAAAACTCTTCTGACCTTTTTCTACAGCCTCAACGCCCGCATAAGTGGCGCAATAAAGAGCTTGGCTATACTAAGCGAAGAATGAGCGCAGCCAAGCTTTTTTTTGCGTCCACCCTTAATTCGATTGTTAGGTGTTTCTATTTACTACACTTTCTTCTAACAAACTTAAATTTGGCAACCCATCACTAAAATATGCGACTGTTTCGCCATTTTTGGTTTTAATCTGAGTAGCTGTAGCAAACGCATAATTTTTAATTACCAAATCTTCCCACTTAAATTCAACTACCTTACCTTGGTGGTATAAATCAATACCATGATCATGTAAAAGTAAACTGGAGTTCAGGAACTTAAAGCAACGAAAACCAATAAAACACTGATATAAAACAGCAAGACCCAGCAAAGGAAACAGCATGTTTTGGGCATCCGTTAGCCCTGTTTCTAATACTGGCCTTAGCGTTAACCAAATAGCAACGATAACTAAAATCGGTAAGCCCACTATTCCCAGCACTTTTATCCATAAAGGATAATAAACTCGAATTTCTTCACAACCCATGAGAAACACCTAACGCCGTTGTTCAGCGGCCGCTGAAAGCGGTCCGGTGGAGGGCCTACAGCCCGGAACGGGCTGCAACACATTGTTAAAAGTCGCCATCAGTACCACCAGTTGAATCGCTACCTACTGAGTGACCTGAAGTATTCTCGTGATCTTGGGACGGCGCAAAAACTGCCGCCAAGAAGATATAACTCAACAAGGGAATCCCTGGCCTCTTCTTTCGACGCGCAAAATCATCACCAAGCGCAGCCACAGTGATAGCTGGGCCGATTAGTGGCACAAGCCAAGCAAAGAGATAAATCGCTCGCTTTTGACTGGCCTCTAGGGAGTCAGATCTTGAGACGTGGTACGTGACAAAGGCTGCTGAATATATGATCAACAGCAGAAGTGTACCTATTAGAGCGATGCCGAAATTACTCATAGTCATCCTGACTTTTAACGCTTGCAGCATGTGCGCCCTTGGAATGGAGCCGAAGGCGCAATGTAAAGGGCGTCGCCGTGCCTGCATTGGTTAAATACAGGAGCCGCGGCCCCACTACTGTTCGAATTTTTGCTCAAGCTCCTGCGCCGCAGAATGGGCTTCTTCACAGAATTTCAGGAGGTCTAATGTACACAGCCATTTTTTCCGGAAATGCCAGCCCGACAGTTTAATTACTGAGCTTTGAACTTCGTTGCTGAACCGCTGCCCATCATTTCCAGTAGATTCGTAGCGATCATACTCGAACAAGAAATAACCAGCATGGATGATCTTGTTGGTACACTCTCGCAAAGTCTCCGGGCCACTCCCCTCTATAAATCGAATTGCCGTCGACTTTCGCTCTGCCTGCTCTACTTTATTCGGATTGGCAAACGCTGCACACCGATCGAAAAGCGACCTAAGATTAACGGCCAATTCAATACTCTTTGTATTAATCATAGCCTCGTAATGGTCATCGAAATCGCTGTACAAAGATGAACTGCGTCTAGCTGGTTCTATAGTCGCCGCCACGTGGAAGTTCGCGTGGATTATGGCTGTGAGCTCCACGCATAGTTGTTGAATGCCCTTGGCTGTATATCCGAATCCCATAAGTATTTAACGCCCGGCTCATGCGCCGGTTTGGAGCCGCCAAGCGGCGGAAAACCGGTCGCCGTGCAGCCGATTGTTATAAATTCATTGGCTCATTACTTCTGATGCATCCGAAGAGACATCCTTGTCTTCAAAATACTGACAGATCATTATTCGATTGTCGTAAGTTAGATCTAGCCAGTGCCGCTTCCATATGACGAAGGAGTCCCACGACTTGCCCATGATTTTTCTTTTGGACATATTGTCAAACGAGGCCTCGACTGCTTTGAGGTATGCCTCTTCAAGAGGGGTACCCTTAATGTCCATTATTGCCCCAATATGAACAAGCCAACCAGCCAAATGCTTGTACTGCTGCCAAGCGCCAGTGACCCTAGTAAAACCACGTTTTCTTTCAAATATATCCTTGAGAAACTTAACTACCTTGGAATGGGATACAATAATTCCGTTTGACGACAGTGTTGCTATAATTTCATAGAAAGAGTCTCGCTTTTTCAAATACGAATCAGTGAACCTTTTTTTACCCTCTAAAACAGGCATCAAAAGATCTCGAGACCTCGATACTCTCTCTTTAATTTGCTCGTGTTTTGCATCTATTTTCCTAAGAAACCCCTCCACATCTGTACTTTCGATCACCCGGAGCCCATAGCTTCTGTCGTAGTAGTCCTTGATGTTCTTGTCCACAGGATTTCTCGAAAGAAAAAATAGGTTCTGTCTATTTATATCATGAATTCTATTGGATCTAATGTTATTAAGTATGGCTTTGAAATTAACATCACCAAGTGAGTACCCGATTATAACCGTCGTGCTTTCTTCAATTAATGTTTGAACTTTCTTTGCGAAGTAGTCAGGATAATTAATGAAGCGAAAATAATCATCCGCAGTCACAATCATTTTCTTTGGATACTTTACAGACCCATGCACATGATAAACTTGATAATCTTTTGCCTGCCTGTTTATCGGGTAACCTATTGAATATGATGTACATTTATCATCCCCAATAAGTTCTTCCTCTATCAAAAGATCATAATTTGTAGTGATAAACGTTACAGCTGGGAGACCCTCTAGTACCTCTTTGGTTTCTTCGCCTGATTCCCCAAGCTCCAGGTTTCCAATAACCTTTGATATTTCTGTATGAAGACAGTGGCCTTGGCTATCCATCTTTACTTTAATGATGCTAGCGCATTCTTCCAAAGACATGATTGGGTTGTTATTCGGAAATAATTGCTCTGCCAGTTCTTCACCACCGTCAATTTTCTCACAGCAGGTTTTTAACAGGCTCAACCAACTAGGAGCAGCCCCATCCGTTAAGTGCATGGAAAAGCCAGTTCCCACGAAGAAGCTCAACGATTGGGACTCTAGTGCGTAAGCCAATTCATAATATGGATCCAACATTCCCCCTATTTATAACAGTACTTAGACCGCGTTCCGTAATATTGAATAATCAAGCGTTCGGTATAATGTCACGAATTCGCGGCCTTTATCTTTTCTCTTTCTCCAACCTGAACAACAGCTTAGCCACTCAGCAGCGTCCCTGCCATGCATTATCGCGACTTCTTCATTTCGTGCATCCAATATCCCGCTCACTGACGCCGCAGTGATTCCATCCACTCCAGCACTCCGTCACTCGCCGTCTTGCGAATCACTTTGGCCCGGGACACGCTGGCCTCGCCCGGATCGATGACGGTGATGGGCACGTCGATGTCGACGCAGTTGACCAGGCCGGCGGCCGGGTAGACCTGGAGTGAGGTGCCGACGATGAGGAGCTGGTCGGCGGTGCTGACGACTTCGGCGGCGGTTTCGATCATGGGGACGGCTTCGCCGAACCAGACCACGTGGGGGCGGAGCTGGCCGCCATTTTCGGCGGTGTCGCCGAGCTGGATGTCGTCGTAGCCGATGTCGTAGACGGTGTGCTCGTCGTGGACGCTGCGGGCCTGGGTGAGCTGGCCGTGGAGGTGGACGACGTGGCTGGAGCCGGCGCGTTCGTGCAGGTCGTCGATGTTCTGGGTGACGATGGTGACGCGGTAGTCCCTTTCCAGTTCCGCCAGGGCGCGGTGGGCCGGGTTGGGCTGGGCGTCTTTCAGTTGGCGGCGGCGGTCGTTGTAGAAGCGCAGCACCAGTTCCGGGTTGCGCTGGAAGGCTTCGGGGGTGGCGACGTCGTAGACGTTGTGTTTTTCCCAGAGGCCGTCGTTGTCGCGGAAGGTGGACAGGCCGCTCTCGGCGCTCATGCCGGCGCCGGACAGGACGACGATGTGGTCGGTCATCTTGAGTCTCTCCAGAATCGCGGGGATATCCGGGGACTGTAGCATCGGCCGGTCAGGCTGTGGAGGCCGGCCCAACGAAAAACGGGAGACCGCTGGTGCGCTCTCCCGTTTCCGTCATGCCCCTGGCGAGGGGCTGTGAATCAACCGCTTACAGATCGAAGATCTTGCCCGGGTTGATGATGCCGTTGGGATCGAACACCTGCTTGATGCCCTTGAGGTAGGCGATTTCCGACTCGCTGCGGGTGTATTGCAGGTACGGCTTCTTGGTCATGCCCACGCCGTGCTCGGCGGAGACGCTGCCGTTGTACCGCTCGACGATCTCGAACACCCACTTGTTGACCTGCTGGCACTTCTCGAAGAAGTCTTCCTTGGCCATATCCTCCGGCTTGAGGATATTGAGGTGCAGGTTGCCGTCGCCGATGTGGCCGAACCAGATGATCTCGAAATCCGGGTAGTGCTCGGTGACCACGGCGTCGATCTCGCGCAGGAACTCGGGCACTTTGGAGACGACTACGGAGATGTCGTTCTTGTAGGGCGTGCGCGGGGCGATGGACTCGGAGATGCCTTCGCGCAGCATCCACAGATTTTTGGCCTGGGTCTCGCTCTGGCTGATGGCGCCGTCCAGCACCCAGCCGTTTTCCATGCACTGCTCGAACAGGGCCATCGCGTCGTCCATCACCGCGTCGGACACGGCTTCGAACTCCAGCAGCGCGTAGTAAGGCGCTTCGGTCTCGAACGGCGCCTGCACGTTGCCGTGGGCCAGCACGTGCTGCATTGCCTGGTGGGAGAAGAACTCGTAGGCGGTGAGGTCGATCTTCTTCTGGAAGGTCTGCAGCACGTCCATGGTGTTGGTCAGGTCGTTCAGACCCAGCACCAGTACGGTCAGGTTGTCCGGCTTGCGGGTCAGCTTCATGGTGGCTTCGGTGATGAAGCCCAGCGTGCCCTCGGCGCCGATGAACAGGTGGCGCAGGTCGTAGCCGGTGTTGTTCTTCTCCAGGTCCTTGTTCAGCTCCAGGATGTCACCCTTGCCGGTGACCACGGTCAGACCCGCCACCCAGTCACGGCTCATGCCGTAGCGGATGACCTTGATGCCGCCGGCGTTGGTGGAGAGGTTGCCGCCCAGTTGGCTGGAGCCCGCGGAGGCGAAATCCACCGGGTAGTAGAGGTCGTTTTCCTCGGCGAAGTTCTGCAGCTGTTCGGTGATCACGCCCGCCTGGCAGTGCACGACACGATCGCTGGCGTTGAAGTCCAGGATCTGGTTCATGTAATCGAAGGCCACGACGACTTCGCCGTTGGCCGCCACGGCGCCAGCACTCAGGCCGGTACGGCCACCCGATGGCACCAGCGCCACCTGGTTCTCGTTGGCAAAGCGGACAATGGCCTGCACCTGCTCGGTGGTCTTGGGGAAGACGATCGCCACGGGCCTGGGCGCGTAGATTTTTGTCCAGTCCTTGCCGTAGGTGTCGAGATCATCCGGATCCGTGAGGACCTTGCCGTCGTCAACAAGGGAGGTCAGGGCGGAAACAATCTGGTCTGGCGTCATGGGCAGTCTTGGTCTCGTGATGGGAAAAGGCTGACTCCCTGTGCAGTTATCAAAGGCGGGCCCCAGCGGCCTCACCGTCGATTGAGGGATGTCACCGAACACAATGTGAAAACGGGTGATTATGGTATCATACCGGCCCTGTTCTGCGAGCCCGCCCCTTTTCGCGGCCGGGCTGCCGGTTTACTTCACGCGACGAAAGGTCTGTTAAGCCCATGGCAAATACGTCCCTCGACAAAAGCAAGATCCGGATCCTGCTGCTGGAAGGTGTCCATCAGTCTGCGCTGGATACGTTGCACGAAGCGGGTTACACCAACATCGAGTACCTGACGCACTCCCTCGGTAACGAGGAGCTGAAGGAAAAGATCGCTGATGCGCACTTTATTGGCATCCGCTCCCGCACCCAGCTCACCGAGGAGGTCTTCGAGGCCGCCGAGAAGCTGGTCGCCGTGGGCTGTTTCTGCATCGGGACCAACCAGGTCAACCTGAAGGCCGCCACCCGTCGCGGCGTGGCCGTGTTCAACGCGCCTTTCTCCAACACCCGCAGTGTCGCCGAGCTGGTACTGGCCCAGGCGATTCTGCTGCTGCGCGGCATTCCCGAGAAGAACGCCAAGGCGCATCGCGGTGAATGGCAGAAGTCGGCCAAGAACAGCTACGAAATTCGCGGCAAGAAGCTGGGCATCATCGGCTACGGCAACATCGGCACCCAGTTCAGCGTGCTGGCCGAGTCCCTGGGCATGGACGTCTACTTCTACGACGTGGTGTCCAAGCTGTCGATCGGTAACGCCACCCAGGTCAACAGCCTCAACGAGCTGCTCAACACCTGCGACGTGATCAGCCTGCACGTGCCGGAAACGCCGGCCACCAAGTACATGTTCGGCGCCGAACAGCTGGCCCAGATGAAGCCGGGCAGCATTCTGATGAACGCCTCCCGCGGTACGGTGGTGGACATCGAAGCCCTGTCCGAAACGCTCAAGAGCGGCAAGCTGCTGGGCGCGGCCATCGACGTGTTCCCGGTCGAGCCGAAGTCCAACGACGAGGAGTTCGTCTCCCCACTGCGTGAGTTCGACAACGTGATCCTGACCCCGCACATCGGTGGCTCCACCGCCGAGGCGCAGGAAAACATTGGTCGCGAAGTCGCCGAGAAGCTGGCCATGTACAGCGACAACGGCACCACGGTGTCCTCCGTCAACTTCCCGGAAGTGGCGCTGCCGTCGCACCCGAACCAGCACCGTCTGCTGCACATTCACGAGAACGTGCCGGGCGTGATGTCCGAGATCAATCAGGTGTTCTCCGAGAACGGCATCAACATCTGCGGCCAGTACCTGCAGACCCAGGAAGACATCGGCTACGTGGTGATCGACGTGGACAAGGAGTACGGCGAACTGGCGCTGGAGAAACTCAAGTCCGTGCGTGGCACCATCCGCTGCCGCGTGCTGTTCTGAGTCGCCTCGCGATCCAGAACGCCAGTGAGAAGAAGGCCGGGCTTGTCCCGGCCTTTTTTTGTGCCTGATCGGTCTACCTGATCTGTGTGCCTGCTTTGTGTCCCTGAATTACGCGCCCGCCCTGCCCGCTTTTCGTCGTGGATGACCCTTTCTTAATCCGTTCCGGCCCACGCTGACCTTGTTTCGTCACCGAACACCCCTAAGGTTAATAGGTGTATCGGGAAAAAACGGGCTTTGATTCAGACAGCCGCGTTTCATTCATCGCTTCGAGTTTCATGCATAGGCTGACAAGGAGACGACCATGTCACTGAAGGACTCGCTGTTGAACAAACTGGAAACCCAGACCGAATACTGGAGCAAGCAGATCGACAGCCTGCGCGCCCAGGCCGATGAGAAAATGGCGAAGGCCAAGGACGAACAGGCGGAGGCGCAGATCCAGGAGGATTTCGCCAAGCGCATCCAGCAACTGGAAGACAACGTGGAAAGCGCGCGCCAGAAAATGGGCGAACTGCGCGAATCGGGCGAAGACCGATTGAGCGACCTGAAGAAGCGGATTGAGGAGTGGTTGCCGAGTAACACCAACTAGGCTTGAACTTTAAGTTGCTCAATGTAGCAGACGCTTTAGCTTCTGAGGCGCCGAAGGTGCCTTCTTTGGCGTCCTAACTTCACGGCAGCCCTTCAGGCTGCTCCGAAGCTAAAGCGTCGGCTACACACTCAAGTAAATGCCAGCTCTGACAAACCATCTGGCATAAAAAAAGCGGAGACCTTCAGGAGGGCTCCGCTTTTTGGTTGGCCGTTTCGGGATTAACCCTGCATCGGCACCAGCGTCAGCTCCACGCGGCGGTTCTGCGCCCGGCCGGAATCAGTGGAGTTGGAGGCAATCGGGTTGCGCTCACCGTAGCCGTTGGCGCGGGTACGCGAGGACTGGATACCCTGGTTGAGCAGGAAGTCCCGCACGGAAGACGCCCGACGCTCACTGAGCATCTGGTTGTAGGAGGCGGAACCGGTGCTGTCGGTGTAGCCGTCGATCTGGATGATGGTCTCATCGTACTCTTCCAGCACGATCGCCACGGACTCCAGCACGCTGGTGAAGGACGAGCGAATACCGGACTGGTCCACGTCAAAGGTGATGTTGCCCGGCATGATCAACTGGATCTGGTTGCCGTTACGCTGGACGCGCACGCCGGTGCCTTCCAGCTGGTGGCGCAGGGCCGCTTCCTGGCGGTCCATGTAGTAGCCGATACCGCCACCGGCCGCGCCACCGGCCGCCGCGCCGATCAGGGCGCCCTTGCCGCGGTCGCTGCTGCTGGAGGTCGCCGCACCGATGGCCGCGCCGGTGACGGCACCGATCACGCTGCCTTTGGTCGCATTCGATACTTTCTCTTCGCCCGTGTACGGATCATAGGTCATGCAGCCGCTCAGGGTTACGACAGCCACTGACACTGCCATGATTGTTTTTTTCATCCCACTCAACTCCTTAACTTCTTCATGGAATCGCTGGAAAGTCACGCTATCGGACTCATCGAAAAGTCACGGCGCCTTCCAGTCTTTCTTTATACACCGGCAGCCTGCGCGGCCTCGGTCCGTTCTTCGCATCCGTCGACGAATGCACTGATGGTCACATTGAACACGGTCGCCTGGAGATCGCTCGCCTCGTTCACCAGGTGATGTCGGCCGTCGGGCAGGCGCCGTTCGGCGACCGACGAAAACTTGTTACGGATAATCCGCAAATTGTGGTGCCAGTCCACAGTCATGTCTTTTTCGCCCTGGATCACGGTCACCGCGTAATCCACCGGCTTGGCAGCCTCGATGGCCGGCACCCACTGACGCAGGGCGCTGACCCAGTCCACATGCACTGCCCGCGCCTGCAACGGATCGTGCTCACGCAGGAAGCGCAGGAAACGCGAGTTGCCGCTGTTCTCCGAGAACATGCGCCGCCAGCGTTTGATAAACGGCCGCGCCAGACTGTGCAGCATCTTCGCGCCGATCCAGCCGTTGGGACGCACCAGCGGCGCCAACAGCACCACATGACGGAACTCGGCATTGCCTCGGGGCACCCGGTGCAGCAGGTAGTCGATCAGAACGCCGCCTCCGGTGCTCTGTCCCACTGCAAACCAGGGCCCATCGATCCGGCCACGAACCGCCTCCAGGACGTCCAGCAGCACCTGCTGGTATTCAGCAAAACTGCCAATCGCCGCCGGCGTACCGCTGGACAGCCCGTGCCCCGGCTGATCATAGGCCAACACATTGAAACCGGCGCCCAGGCAGCGGTCGATCAACTGGCTGTACAGGCCGACGTGATCAAAGTAGCCGTGCAGGATGAACACCGTGCCCCGGGGGCGTGGGGTGCGGTAGCAATGTATGGCGACGCGGTGCTCGCCGGCCTGCAGGTTGCCGACGGAATACTGCACGTCGGGGTGCTCCACCCACAGGTCCAGACCGTAGAAGCGGCAGTACGCCGCCACTTCCTGCGACAGACCGTCCTGGAAGGGACCCCGTTCGCGGTCGGCCTCAAAGGCCCGGAGCTGGTTGATCAGGCTGGCCCGATCCCAGTCGGGCATGTCCAGGTTGTCGGTTTTCCAATACACAGTGGTTCGGCCGTTTGTCGCGTATTCTACGTATGGGGCTGCAGGCCCGGTATTACGTCTCTGTCATATCGGCGACGATCTTTCGTCGCCTGTCCCGATGCGCCTACATTAGCACAGGAGCGTCCGCCATCGACCGCCCGTCGTCACGATTGGCTGAAATGAAGACTCGAAGGATCACGGCGGCCATCCGCCTGGGCCGAGTTTTGCGGCAGGCTGTAGGACATCGTTTTCAACAGCGCTATTCTTCATCTTCATGATCCTCAACGCCGCCGGGAGAGCACCATGCTGCAAACGGTCCTTCAGAGCGGCCTGCGGCTGGGTATGCAGGCCTTCGTCAAACCGCTGCTGACGCCCGCCCTGCCGGTCCGCATCCAGCGCCGGCTGATCCGGCAGGCCTATCGCCTGAGCACCCCGCCCGCCGGCATACGGTTCACGGACAACGTCATCGACCAGGTGCCTTACCGGGAAGTGACGCCCGTCGACTGTACGGAAAGCGCCCTGCTCTACCTGCACGGCGGCGCCTTCCTGATCGGTTCGCCGGACACCCACAAAGGCATCACCGGCCACCTCGCGGCCACCACCGGCGCCAGAGTCGTCGTACCGGATTACCGCCTGGCGCCGGAGCATCCCTATCCGGCGGCGCTCGACGACGCGCTCACCGTGTACCGACACCTGCTGAGCTGCGGCTACCATCCGGACAAGCTGACCATCGCCGGGGATTCCGCCGGCGGCGGACTGGCCCTGGCGCTGGCGCTCAGGCTCAAACGCGAGCACCTGCCGCTGCCGGGCCACCTCGTTCTGCTGTCGCCCTGGCTGGATCTCACCCACAAGAACACCTACGAGCCAGCCGTGGAGCCGGTTCTGCAATTGGGCTGGATCAAGGCTGCGGCCGAAGCTTATCGCGGCGCCCATCCACTGGCCGACCCGCTGATATCCCCGCTGTTTGATGATCTCTCGGACCTGCCGCCCATCCTGATCCAGGTGGGCTCCCAGGAAATCCTGTTCAACGACGCCCAGCGCCTCGCCGATAAAGCCCGGGAAGCCGGCGGATCCGTGACACTGGAAATCTACGATGGGCTCTGGCACGTGTTCCAGATCCATGCTGGAACCCTGTCCGTGGCCAACGAGGCGATCACCAACATCGCGACATTCATCCACCCCAATCGCTGAGGAAGGCACGATGGCAAAGACCCTTTTCATCACCGGCGCCGGTGCCGGGATCGGTGCGGCCACGGCGCGACGCTTCGCCCGGGAAGGCTGGCAGCTGGGGCTGGTCGACCTGGACGGCGAGGCGGTGGCGGCCCTGAACGAAGAGCTGGGCGGACAGCACTGGCACCGCCAACTGGACGTCACGGATGGTGACGCCGTCACGACCGCGCTCAGTGAGTTCGGCACGCACGCCGGCGGCCGCCTGGACCTGCTGTTCAACTGCGCGGGTATCCTCAAGGTCGGCGAGTTCGAGGACATCGACTTCGAGTGGCATCGCCGCATCATGGAGATCAACGTGATCGCGCTGATGGACGTGACCCGGAAGGCTTTCCCGCTGCTCAAGGCGACGCCCGGCGCGCGGGTGATCAACATGAGTTCGGCGTCCGCGCTCTACGGCACGCCCTACTTCGCCAGCTACTCCGCATCGAAGTTCGCGGTGCGCGGACTGACCGAAGCCCTGAACCTGGAATGGGAGCGTCACGATATCGTGGTGCAGGATATGATGCCGCCCTTCGTGAAGACCCGGATGGTGGCGGAGCAGACGTTCCAGGCGCCAATCATCGAGCGATTGGGCGTAAACCTGGAGGCGAAGGATATTGCCGAAGCGGTGTGGCGGGCCGCGCGCGGCAAGGACGTTCACAACCCGGTGAGTCTGCAGTTCAAGTCGCTGGTGTTCGGCAACAAGTGGCTGCCCAACGCGTTCACCCGACAGCTGATCGGGCTGCTCAGCAAGCGCTGATCAGGTCTCGATGTCCTGCAGCCGGATGCGCCCGGCCACCAGCGCTTCCTTGCGCTGTCGCGGCCACTGTTTGAGGGCGTATTCCAGTTGCGCGGCGCGGGTACGGTTGCCGATGGTTTCCTGGAACGCCAGGGTCAGCGGTCCCTTGCCACGTAAACTACGAGCCGCTCGCACACCGCCCGACTGGTGTTCGGCAAAGCGCCGCGCCACGTTGGTGGTGATTCCCGTATACAGCGCGCCTGAGCGGGTGCGCACCAGATACAGACTCCACTGGGTCATGCGGCGGTGGCTTCCGGCGACGGTTTGCGGCCGCGCTGCTGAAACCACAAACCGGCGACGATGAGCACCAGCCCCACGTAGGTGGAATGATAAATCGTCTCGCCCAGGATGAAGTGGATGAACACCAGCGACAGGAACGGCGAGATGAAGATCAGGTTGCTTACCTGCGACGTGTTCTCGGCCTTCTTCATGGCGAACATCCACAGCACGAAGGCAATCCCCATCTCGAACACGCCGACGTAGATCGAGGCGGACAGGGCCACCGGCGAGACGTCGGGCAGACCGTCCGTCAGCAGACACAGGGCCACCACAAACGGCATCCCGAACAGGAAATTGAGGAACAGGCCCACCAGCGGATCGCGGCGATCGCGGGTATTGAGGATCCAGTACAACGCCCAGATCACCGTACTGGCCAGCGCCAGGGCGACGCCAATGGGGTCGGAGAATTGCAGCCCCAGGATGTCGCCCCGGGTGGCGATCACCACGACGCCGCTGTAGCAGATCAGGCCGGCGATGATGTCCGCGCGACTCAGACGCTGCCCCAGCAGCGGCACCGACAGGTACGCCAGGGTCAGGGCCCAGGTGTAGTTGAGCGGCTGCGCTTCCTGGGCCGGCAGGCGATCGAACGCCCCGAACAGAACGATGTAATACAGCCCCGGGTTGATCAGCCCATAGAAAACAGAACTCAGGTACTGTTTCGGTGTCAGTTGAAAAACCGCCCGACCGCGCCCCTGAATCACCAGGATAACCCCAATCACCACGACCGACGTGCAGCCCGCCATCAGCATCAGCTGGAACGGCGTCATTTCCCGCAGCGACAGTTTGAAAGCCGTGGCCACGGTGGACCAGAGCAGTACCGTGGCACCACCAAACATCAAGGCCTGCTTCTGGTTCTTCATGGGGCTTCCTTTCGGCTGATTCGAACACGTTCACGACACGTCGCCCGGTGCGGCGCGGGGTCCCGGGCGTGGCAGGATAACCAAGACCGCCCAACGACGCCACCTCGCGGGATTTCTGTACAAATTATGACCGCAAGATGTGGAATCCTTAATTTGATCCATGACGCAGCCGTGGCACTGTGACCGCAGTTCATCCCGGCCAGGCTGTCGCCAATAACCCCTCTGTGCTGGCCGGAGCGTGCGAAAACCACTCCACCGAAGGAGATTACGATGAAAACCATGATGACTTCCGTTGCCGTTTCCATGGCCCTGCTGGCTGCCGGACCGGCTCTCGCACAAAACACGTCACAGAACCAGGGTTACGAGAACCCAGCAGCGACAGGCACACAGAAAACCAACTACTCCGACGCCGAGCTGAAGAAGTTCGTCACGGTCCAGAAGGACATTTCCTCCATCCGCAAGGAATACATCCCGCAGATCCAGGAAACCGAAGACAAGGCCAAGGTCAAGAAGCTGCAGATGGAAGCCAACGACAAGATGGTCTCCGCGATCCAGGACAAGGGTCTGGACATCCCCACGTACAACGCCATCGCCACCGCTTACAACAGCGAGCCAAAGGTCCGCAATCGCGTTGACGCCCTGATGTAAGCTGTCCGTTCTCCGGACGTAAAAAAACCCCGCTCGCAAGCGGGGTTTTTTGTGCCTGACGGTTGGCTGCGCCCGCCTACTGCATGAGCCCGGGCAGGAACAGCGCGATCTGCGGGAACAGGATCAGCAACACGGTCGACAGCAGCAACAGGATGATGAACGGCGGTGTGCCGCGGATCACTTCCAGATACGGTCGCCTGAAGATCGCCACCGCTGTGAAGATGTCGCAGCCGAACGGTGGTGTTGCGGAGCCAATCGCCGCCTGCAGCGTCACCAGGGTACCCACCAGCACCGGATCGATCCCCGCAGCGGCCACGGCCGGCGCGAAAATCGGAGTCAGCACCAGGATCACCACGATCGGGTCGACGAACATACAGCCGACGAAGTAGGACACCGAGATCAGCGCCAGGATGAAATACGGGCTGTCCGCGGCATTGGCCACCACGTCACCCAGCAGCAGATCCGGAATCTTGGCGAAGGAAATCACCCAGGAGAAGGCCGTACCGGCCGCCACCAGGATAAACACCACCGCGGTGATCAGACCGGTCGACAGCGCCACCGCCGGCAAGTCGCTCATGCGCACCTGCCGGAAGATGACCATCTCCAGCACCAGTGCATAGGCCACCGACATGGCCGCCGCTTCAGTGGGGCTGAACATGCCCGAGTAGATCCCGCCGATGATGATCACCGGGAAGCCCATGGGCAGAATCGCCTTCTTCAGGGCCGTCATGCGTTCGGACCAGCTCGCCTTAGGCAGAACGGGAATCTTCAGCTTCACCGAGAGGAAGTAGCAGTAGATGGAGAACAGCACCAGGATCATCAGTCCCGGCCCGATACCGGCGATGAACAGGTCGCCCACCGAGGTTCCGGAGACCACGCCGTAGATGATCATGCCGATGGACGGCGGAATCAGCAGGGCGATGTCACTGGCATTGATGATCAGCGCCATCGCGAACTTGTCGGTGTAACCCGCCTCAATCAGCTTGGGCCGCAACGGCTGGCCCATCGCCACAACCGTGGCCTGGGTGGAACCGGACACCGCACCGAACAGGGTGCAGGACATCGCGGTGGTCATCGGCAGCCCGCCACGCAGGTGGCCGACGAACTTGGACACCAGATCCAGCAGCCGGTCCGCCGTGTGCCCCTTGATCATGATGTCGGCCGCCAATATGAACATGGGCACCGCCACCAGCACGCTCTGGGAAATCCCGCCAATCATCTGCTGGATGATCACCGAGCCTTCCAGGAACGGGAACTGGGAGAACAGCAGCACCATGGCCCCCACCAGCAGCGGCACCATCATCGGGAACCCCATCAGCAGGAACGCCACCATGACGACCGCCACAATGATGGCCATCACCGGCATGCTCATCCCGGCCAGACCGAGCCACTCCATGAAATCAGCCATTGGGCTTCTCCTTCTGCTGCTGGGTGTCCTGCTGGCTTGTGGAGGCCGAGGCGTTCTGTTCCTGGTAGTAGGCCTGCTCCTCCTCCGACAGACCGGCCTCGATGGCCAGTTCGTCTTCGTATTCGTCCCGGTGGTGCCAGGACAGCCAGGCCCCCTTGCTGATGAGGTTGCGCACACCAGCCAGGAAGAACTGCGCCGAACCGACGATCAGGCCGATCGGGACAATCAGGTAGGGGATCCACAGCGGGAACTGCATCGACGGCATCACCCGACCGGACTGGCGCAGGTTCTGTATGTAGTCGATCGAATACATCGCCAGCAGGGCCAGCAACGCGCAGGAGAAGAAACTGACGATCGTCAGGAGAATTTTCTGCCCTGTGGGCGGCAGCAGGTCATGAACAGCGGAAACTCGGATGTGGCGGGCATTGCGAACGCCATGGCCGACGCCAACGAAGGTCACGATGACTACAAGAATCTGGGCCAATTCGTCGACAAACGACAGACTGTGGCCCATATTTCTGGCAAAGACGCCGACGATACTGGCCGCAGCCATGATGAGTATGCCGACGATCAGGATGCCCTGTTCAATTACATTCAGTCCGGTATCCAGCAAATGAAAGGGCCCTTTCTTTGCCTTTCCATGTTTTGGGCCTTCGGACGCGCCCCTGGATTCAGCCATGGTCTCGCTCCATTTTCTTTTCACGTGAATACAGTATACGTTGTAATAGATGGCAGACTTCAAGAAATATGTCTATTTGATAGTGTGTTATCGTGGCCACATTGGTTAGAACTCTAAAGGAGATAAGAACATGAGAAGACTCATTCGCTGGCTCGGAAGCCTGACAATTCTGATGGCATTCGCCCTTGTCGGGTGTTCGGAATCAGGCGATGACAGCGCCAACCAGGATGCGAATACCCAGCAGGAAAGTTCCAGCTCATCGTCCGAATCCGCGGCCAAGAGTGAGCCGGTGACCTGGCGCTTCGCGCTCGAAGAAATCGAGGGCAGTGTGCAGGATGCCTACGCCCAGGAATTCAAGAAAGAAATCGAGGAAGCCACTGACGGTGGCGTCAAGGTAGAGATCTACCCCTACGGCTCCCTGGGCACGTCCTCCCAGTTGACCGAACTGGTCCAGCAGGGCGCTGTCGAGCTGGCCTTTGCGTCTCCGGGCCACCTGGCCTCTGTCATTCCCGAAGTGGGTATTTTCACCCTGCACTTCGTGCTGTCTGACAACAACGACGTCAACAAGGCCGTGCTGTCCAGCGACAAGGTCCACGACCTGTTCTCTGACCGCTACAACGCCCAGGGCCTGGAGCTGCTGAGCATTGTGCCGGAAGGCTGGATGGTCTGGACCGGCAACAAGCCGCTGCGTACCCCGGCCGACTTCGAAGACTTCAAGATGCGCACCATGACCTCGCCGATTCTGACCGAATCCTACAAGGCCTACGGCGCCAACCCGACCCCGATGCCCTATTCTGAGGTCTACAGTGGCCTCCAGCTGAAGCAGATCGATGGTCAGGTCAACCCGATCTTCGCCATCGAGGAAATGAGCTTCTACGAAGTACAGGAAGCCATGACCCTGGCCCACCACGCCCAGTTCATCGCCACCGTGATTGCTGGCAAGGACTGGTACGAGGGGCTGCCGGAGGATCAGCGCACCGCTCTGAACACCGCGCGTGACAACCTGGTCGACTACATCTACGACAAGCAGTCGCAGTTCAACCAGGAGCGTCTTGAGAAGATCAAGAACAACAGCGACATCGAGGTTATCGAGCTGACCGACGAAGAGCGTCAGGCCTTCCGGGAAGCCAGCATGGGCGTTCGTGACACCTACATCGAGGCCGCCGGCGAGCGTGGCCAGCAGGTGCTGGACACCATCACCTCCATGGTCAAGGAGAAAGAAGCGGAGATGGAACAGGGTTCCTGATCCAGACCGCTTCCTCGCATTGAAAAAAGGCGTGGCCCTCGGGTCACGCCTTTTTTATGCTTCGCGCCCCGTCATTCTGAAGCGCGCAACACCGCCAGTACCTGCCCGTTACCAGACATCAGAAACAGACGGCGCCCCTCAATGGCAAAGCGTTCGGTGCGGCCGAGCGCATCCAGGAACGCCTGTTCGGTTTCCTGCCGTTGCGGGCACATCATGCGAGTGGTGGCCAGCGGCCCCAGGCTCAGGGCATCCCGACGCCGTTCAAACGGACCGCTGAAACGATTGCATCCCGCCAGTCCGTGCGCACGGCGATCCTCTCCGAAGGTGATGTGCACCGGGTCGTGATCGCCCTCCGTCTGGACCGGTTGGCGGTCCAGCTGTCGCAGGACCCAGTCCTGGCCCTGCAGGTCCAGCGCCGGGCAGCGCAGAGAGTCCGCATCCATCACGCCGTTCACCTGCGACACCCTCAGGAAGAGCTGTTCGCCGCCGGCGTCCGGCGCTTCCCATTGAACCCAGTGGCCATCGACGCTCACCGCCACCCGTTGCGGCGGCTGGCGCTCCGACTGGGCGTAGATGGTTTCCAGTTGCGGGTAGGCCTGTTCCATCGCCACCGGCCAGTTACGCATGGTGCGGGGATCATAGGCCAGCGGCGCGTCCGCCATCGTCATGAAACACAGCGCCATGGACCGGTCCTGTTGCAGCGGCGCCGGAGCGTCTTCCCATTCCAGCTCGACCGGCGCCGCCGTCCCGGCGACCGGCAACGCCAGCGTTTTCCCCGACACGATCCGCAGCATCTCCGGCGCAGCACCATCGCCCCGCGCCACCAGGGTCTGATCGCCCGGCACCGGCCACCACTGCCCCCAGTCGATGACCGGCGGTTTGTCGGCAGACCGGGCCAGAGCGCGTTCAAACACACCGTTGGGCCAGAAGACCCAGACCTGGTTTTCGTCCTCTGCCATATAACGCCCCGCGGCCAGTTCGCCCGGGATCAGGTCGGGCGCATCCACGGCACCACCGCTGGCGCAACCGCCCAGCAGCGAAGCGGTAGCCAGCAGAGTGAGGGTGATCGGGTATTTCATGACAGTGGTCCTTGTGTCCAGGTCGGCGGCCACTACGGGCCGACCGCCACCGGCGCGGTCACCGGGGTCGCATTGAGTTGCCGAAGCGCCACCTTGCCGCGGATGGTGAGATCGGAGATGAACTGGAACTGGTCACGCGGATCGATCGGGTAAGCCTTGACCCGGTAACGGGTGCCCCAGGGCGTTTCGCTGAGCACAACGATAACCGGCTGATAGGTCTTCACCCAAGGGCTGGTAAAAGCGACATCGCGCAGGGCTGTACGGACTTCGGCGGCGTCGTGCTCCGGTGCCAGGTAGAACTCGGCCACGCACATCAGGTTGCTGGTGCCGCTGTTGGCGTTGGCGATCAACGCGTCCCAGAGCTTGCTGTGGGGAATCACCACCGCCGTGTCGTCCGCGGTGACGATGGTCGCCGCCCGGGTACCGATGGCGCGGACTTCACCGTAGCGGCCATCCACCTCGATCCAGTCACCGGGCCGGTATGGCATCTCGTAAAGGGTCACGATACCCGCCAGCAGGCTGTTGGCGTAGTCCTTGAACGCGAACCCCAACGCGAGGGCCAGCGCCCCGAAGATGGCAATCAGGTTCTCGAACGTGGGCTCCACCAGGATCGGCACCACCAGAATGATCACGCCGACGATGATCACCAGCCTCAGCAGCGGGGCCACCGCCAGGATGTACAGCCGGGTCTTGCCGGAGAAGCGCGACGCCACCCGCGGCACCGCCAACTGGATGGCGACGATCAGCACCCAGGCGCCAATCGCCAGCAGAATCGCATCCAGCAACGCGCCGGAGGTGATCGCTTCCAGCGCCTTGCCCAGTCCCAGCTCTTCCATCGCTGTCTCCTCTATTAACCGGTGCGGCCCCGCCTCAGAAACCGTCCACGGCGAACCCTTCACTCTGCAGGTAACGCCGCACCGCCGGATAGCCGCCGGCGCTGACAAACCAGCCCCGGGGGTGCGGCTCCACCAGTTCCGCACGGCGCAGGGAATGCAGCGCCAACTGGATGTCGTCATCCCCCAATCCGGTGACCGGCTGCAAGGTGCTTTCATCGAGCCCCTGGTGCAGCAGCAACGCGTGCAGCACGAAAGCCAGCGGGCGGGATTCGCCCGGCGGCAGCGCCGGCAGGGTCAACTGCGACCAGGGCACCACCCAGCAGCGCTCGCCGTTGTCAGTCGCCCCGTTTGCATCCGCCGTCTCCGCCTTGTCTTCGGGACGTGCCCGCAAAGCACGACGCCACACGGCCCAGGCAACTTCCGGCAGGCCCCGGGACCAGGCCGCCAGATCGCGCAGGAAACCTGATTCGCCTTCACCGTCCGGGGCCGCCACGAGGCTGTCGTCGGTGGTCAGGTGGAAACGGGGCCGCGTGTCGTTCTCCAGGGTGGTCAGCCACTGGCCCAGACGCTCGCTGTCGAAGGCCTGGGCGGTGACCACCGGCACACGCAACTCCGGCATCAGGTGGTTCCAGAACGTCCAGCACCAACTGGACGCGGCCACGATTCCAGGCCCCAGCGATCCCTCGGTGGCGGCGCCCAGCAGCCGGCGCACCAGTGCCAGCCCACCGGGCGTGCGCAGCCAGCAATGGCCCAGTTCCGGCAAGACCCAGGGCTCGTCGCCCTCGAACTGGGCCCACCAGGCCTGCAGGTCTTCCCCGCGGTGGATGCTGCCACCGGGCGGCGGCTGGATCAGGCGCCACTGGCGGTCTTCGGCCAACGCCTCCAGTGCTTGCGTCACACCCGAAAAAGGCGGTGCCACCAGAAAGGTCACCGGCTGACTGTCGCGCCAGCGATTGCGCCACTGGTCCAGGCCATCGGCAAAGCCGGCCAGGCCCCGGCGCCAATCCGGAGCCGGCGCCCAACGGGCGAGTTGCTGGTCGCTTAGCGGCTGCAGGGACTCGCCGTCGGCGTCGCGCTCGTCCTGCAGCCAGTCCGGCGCCCGCACCCGGGCGAACACATCCGCCAGGGCATCGCGCAGGGTGCGGTGTACCGAGGTGGTCGGCAGGGCCCACTGATCCCGCGCCACGAGCTGCGGGTGACCGGAATCGGAATCGACGCCCATATCAGGAGGACTGAGGGCGCATGGCAATCAGGCGGGAATCGGCCAGGGCCGCCGTGCGGTGATGCACAATGGCCCGATACTCCGGCGCGGCCACCATGTTAAGGAAAGCCTGGGCCGAGGGATAACGCACCAGCAGCACTTCGTCCCAGTCCTCGTCGTGCGGCGCGATCACCGGCGCCATGGCCTGCCCCATCCATTCCGGCCGGGCACCAACGCGGGCCAGTTGGCCGAGCGCCAGCTTGCTGTAGCGGGCATAGGCTTCGCGCCCGGAACAGGGCCGCTCGTCGGTTTCTTCGGCATAGCTCGCCTCCTCCCGGAAGCGCAGCAGGTTGAGCATCACCACCGGTTCCTCCGGGGAGAAGCGTTGCACGAGGGATTCAAGACGATCGCGGGACGGATGAATCGAGGACATAGGTGCTCCTTGCGTCTTTCGGTCTGTGGTGGCGGAGGAGCGCGAGATACCGGGGCGGCCGGTCAGGCTTCGGGTACCGCCCAGTCGATGCGTTGCCGGGCATCGATCGCGCCGCTGCTACGCACCTCCTCCAGCATACTTTCCATCAGGCCCGCCCATTCCCAGGGCGGGTTCACCAGCAACAGCCCCGACCCGGCCATTCCCCGCTCCGGCGGTGTTTCCAGGCGGTACTGGCTATGCAGCACCTTGCGCACGGGGCTGTCCTGCAGGCGGCGGATCATGGCCTCATGCCGGGCATCCGGCAGTATCGGATACCATACAAGATAGACACCATGGCGGCAGCGCTGCCAGGCCTTGATGACCGTTTCCGCGGTGGTCAGGTAATCGTCCTTCACCTCGTACGGCGGATCGATCAGCGTCAGCAGGCGCGGCTCTTTCGGCGGCAAAGCCCTGAGCAGGCCGGTAAACCCGTCCTCGGCCCGCACATCGACCCGGCGTGTACGGGCCCAGTCGTGCAGCCGCTGGCTCTCGCCGGAGTGAAGCTCAAATACGGTGAACCGGTCCTGGTCCCGCGCCAGTTGTTCGAACCAGGCCGGCGACCCCGGGTAAAACCGCAGTGTTTCACCGCCCGGCGAATCCGGCCCATCCAACAGGCGCCAGACCTCTTTCCAGAGCGGGTGCTGCAAATCGTCACGACACGCCCACAGTTTGCGGATGCCTTCGTCGGCCTCACCGGTCTTGCGCGGTCGTTCTCCCTCCAGGTCGTAAGAGGCACTGCCGCCGTGGGTATCGAAACAGGCCACGGCGGACGGTTTCTTCTGCAACAGGCGTAGCGCCAGGAACAACCCGATGTGCTTGTGGACATCGGCAAAATTGCCGGCGTGGAAAGCGTGGAGATAACTCAGCATGACGGCATGTGCCCATCCGGTGAAAGCGTTATTAGGCCCCAGGGCCCAGAGCGGAACAATACCTCTTCGCACTAATTGCAATTGCGATCGTTAGTTCTATAATCGCAAATACAAATTAATATCATTAATAATATTCAACGACGCATGGTTGACAGGGAGCACCACTCGATGAAGTCAGGTTTTAACATGAAAGCGCTGTCGTTTGCCGTATCCCTTCCGGTAGCGCTGACCGCATGCAGCAGCCTCCAGGGCAACTCGGCCCAGTCGGACAAGCCCGCCACACCGGCCAACGTGGTCGAGCAATACGCCGACATCGCCCACGCGACCTACGAAGATGCGCTGATCACGGCCCGGGCCCTGGACGTCGCAACCGATACGCTGATCGCCAATCCCACCGAGGCCAATCTGCAGGCGGCACGCGAGGCCTGGCTGGCTTCCCGGGTGCCCTACCAGCAGTCCGAAGTGTTCCGCTTCGGCAACGCCATCGTGGATGACTGGGAAGGTGAGCTCAATGCCTGGCCGCTGGACGAAGGCATGATCGATTACGTCGAGACCAGCGATTACCAGTACGAGCTGGGCAATGCCGGCGCCACGGTCAACATCATCGCCAGCGAGACCATCAACATCGGCGGCGAAACCATCGATGTGGCCACCCTCACGCCGGTGTTGCTGGCCGACCTGAACGAAATCGGCGGTTCCGAGGCCAACGTGGCCACCGGCTACCACGCCATCGAATTCCTGCTCTGGGGTCAGGACACCCACGGCTTCCAGGCCGGCAATGGCGAGCGTCCCGCCAGCGATTACGTCCAGGGCGAAGGTTGCACACACGGCCACTGCGACCGCCGCGCCGCCTATCTGGATGCTGCCACAGACCTGCTGATCTCGGACCTTGAGTGGATGGTTACGCAGTGGGCACCGGGCACAACCGACAACTACCGTGCCGAGCTGACCGCGATGGAACCCCAGGCGGCGATCCAGAAAATGCTGTTCGGCATGGGCTCCCTGTCCCTGGGCGAGCTGGCCGGCGAGCGCATGAAAGTGGCACTGGAAGCCAACTCGTTCGAGGACGAACACGACTGCTTCAGCGACAACACCCACAACTCGCACTATTACAACGCCCTCGGCATCCGCAACATTTACAGCGGCAGCTACACCCGGGTGGACGGCACCGCCGTGAGCGGCCCATCCCTGTCGGACCTGGTCGCCCAATCCGATCCGGCGCTGGACAAGCAACTGCGTGACGACCTCAACCAGACCATGGCCGCCCTGCAGACCATGAAGCAGACGGCCGAGGCGGACAGCGACGCGATGACCTTCGACATGATGATTGCGCCGGGCAACGAGCAAGGCGCAAAAATCATTAACGACGCCATCGTCGCGCTGGTGAACCAGACCGGCGACATCGAGGAAGCGTCCCGCCTGCTGGGCGTGGAGTCGCTGCAGCCGGACGACGCCGGCCACACGTTCTGAGCCCTGGCGTAAAAATACGGGCTCCCGAAAAAGAGCCCTGGTTTTCCGGGCCCGGTGACTGAGTACCGGGCCCGTGCCGTTTGCACGAGATCCAAAGAGATTGATGAGAGAAGGTTACACCCTGTTCCTGGCCGCGTTTCTGGGCCTGACCGCCTTCCCCGCCGCCGGGGCTCCGCCCATCCAGGACACGCCGATGACCGGTGGTGACGGCTCCGTGAAGCAGTTCGACCACAACGCCTTTTCCCTGCCCCAGGGCAACCTGCCCATGACCAGGCGCCTGGATTTCAGCGTAGGCAACAGCTTCTTCCGCAATCCCTGGGTGGAAGCCCCGGCCAGCACCGACGCCCGCGACGGCCTGGGCCCCCTGTTCAACACCAACAGCTGCCAGGGCTGCCACATCAAGGACGGCCGGGGCCATCCACCCGGCCCGGGTGAAGCGCCGGTCTCGCTGTTCCTGCGCCTGTCGGTGCCCGCCGATCCGCAAGCCGATGCGCAGCTCCTGAAGCGGCACGGTTTCAAACCGGCACCGGTCTACGGCAGCCAGCTCCAGACCGCCGCCATCACCGGCCAGACGCCGGAAGCGGATCTGGTCCTGAGCTGGGAGCCGGTGGAACAAACGCTCGACGACGGCACCGTCATCACCCTGGAACGGCCGGTCTACCGCATCGAGAACCCGCAGTTCGGCCCCCTGCCGGAGAATCTGCTGACGTCCCCGCGCGTCGCCCCGCCGATGATCGGCATGGGCCTGCTAGCCGCCATTCCAGCGGCCGACCTGGAAGCCAGCGCCGACCCCGGCGACCAGAACCACGATGGCATCTCGGGCCGCATCAACCGGGTCTGGGACAAGGCCGGCGGCGATACCGTGATCGGCCGTTTCGGCTGGAAAGCCGGCGCACCGTCGGTGTTCCAGCAAAGCATGGACGCCTTTGCCGGCGACATGGGCCTGACCTCCAGCCTGGTGCCGGCCACCGACTGCACGCCGCAGCAGCAATGCGAGTCATTTGCCCACGGCGGCGAGCCGGAAGTCAGCGACAAGGTGGCCCGCTTCATCGACTTCTACGCCAGCAGCCTGGCCGTACCGGTACGGCGGAACATGGAACAGCCCGAGGTGCGCCAGGGCGCGCGAATTTTCAATGACATCGGCTGCGCCGGCTGCCATACGCCGCGCCAGGTCACCGGAACCATCGCCGACCGTCCGGACCTCAGCCACCAGACCATTTGGCCGTATACCGACCTGCTCCTGCACGACATGGGGCCGGCCCTGGCGGATGGCCGGGGCGAGTTCCTGGCCGATGGCAACGAGTGGCGCACCTCGCCCCTGTGGGGAATCGGACTGGCCAAACAGGTCAACCCACGCGCCGGCTTCCTGCACGACGGCCGCGCCCGCACCCTGGAGGAAGCGGTGCTCTGGCACGGCGGTGAAGCCGCGGCTTCCCGCGACGGCTACCGCGCGCTGGACAGCGACGGGCGCGCCGCCCTGATCCGTTTTTTGAACTCGCTCTGACCGGAGATCAACCATGCCTGCATTCGCCCGTCCTGGCCGTCCTCTGCTGGCCGCCGTCTTCGGCGCCTTCGCCCTGACCGCCCAGGCTGCCGACACGCCGCGGGACACCTGGTACGCGGCGTTCCAGTCCGGCTACGACGCCCTGGCCGCCTCCGCCCAGACCCTGCAACAATCGGCCACGGCCTATTGCGACGCCCCCGACGACACCGGCCGCGCCAGACTGGTGGCGGACTGGCGCGCCGCGTTCCTGGACTGGCAGGCCATCCGCTTTGTCGACTTCGGCCCCATCGAGCAGGACAGTCGCGCCTGGCAGATCCAGTTCTGGCCCGATGCCAAGAACCTGGTGGCGCGCAAGGTCAGCTACGCCCTCAAGCAGGAAAACGCCGCCGTGCAGGACCTGGTGGACGACTCGGGCGTCGCCCTGCAGGGCTTCCCAGCCATCGAATACCTGCTCTACGACCCGGCCATGCAGGATGGCGACGACGCACTGCCCGCTGCCAACACCTGTCTCTTGCTCACCGCCATCGGCGGCCACCTGGAACTGACCACCGCCACCCTGGCCGAAGACTGGCGCGCCTTCGGCAATTTCTACCGACAACAGGATCGCTACGAACACCGCACCGTGGAGGCCGCCCTGAACGGCCTGGAAATCCTGCAGGACCGGCGCCTGGCGGATCCGATGGGGCTGCGCGGTAATACCCGACACAACCCCTACCTGGGCGACGCCTGGCGCAGCGGCCAATCCCTGGCGGCCATCCAGGCATCCATCGAGGGCCTCGACCGATACTTCAAACCCGGCCTGCAGGCGCGGCTGACGGCCGCCGGCCACGCCGACCTGGCACAGCGACTCGATCAGCAGCTACAGAACACGCTCGACGAGTTCCAGGCCCTGCCCACGGCGATGGCCCCCCTGCTGGATGACGAGGCGGGCTACGCCCAACTGCAGTCGCTGTACATCGAGGTGACCCAACTGGAGCAGGTTCTGGCCGGCCGCATTGCCCCGGCTCTGGGCGTGACTCGCGGTTTCAACGCCAGCGACGGGGACTGATCCATGCTCAGCCGCCGACATTTCCTGCAAGCCACCGCCGCCGCCCTGATGGCGGCCAGCACCGGTCGCCTGACCCTCGCCGCCGGCCTGAACCGTGAACCGCTGATCCTCAGCGCAGTGGACGACCCGGCAGGAAAGCACTTCATCGCCGGCATCGACCTGCAAGGCCGCCCGCGCTTCCGGCTGCCGGTAGCGGACCGCTGCCACGGTGGCTGCGCCCGTCCGGCATCGGACCAGGCGCTGCTGTTTGCCCGCCGGCCGGGACGGCATTTCTACGTGGTCGATACCGCACGGGGCGAGACGGTGGCGACCATCGCCGCCGGCACGGACCACCATTTCTACGGCCACGGCGTGTTCAGCCCGGACGGTCGCTTTCTCTACGTGACCATGAACCACTACACCACCGGCGAAGGGCTGGTGCGCGTATACGACGCCGACCGGAATTACCGTGCGGTGCGGGATATGCCGGTCGACGGCATCGGGCCCCACGAACTGCGCCTGCATCCCGACGGCGAGACGCTGATCGTGGCCCTGGGCGGGATCGAAACCCACCCCGACTACGACCGCATCAAGCTCAACCTGGATACGATGCGGCCGGCGTTGCTGTTGATGGATCGGCACAGCGGCAAGATCCGCGAGCGCCATGAGCCCTCCCACCACCAGTTGAGCTGCCGTCACCTGGATGTCAGCCCCGACGGTATCGTAATCGCGGGCTACCAGCACCAGGGCCCGGAGTGGGAAACGCCGCCGCTGATCGCCCGACTGGACACCCGCCGTGGCACGTTCGACGAAATCTCCCTGCCCGACGACCTGCAGCCGCGCCTGCGCAACTACACCGCCAGCATCGCCTGCTCTCATACCGGCCCCTACACCGTCGTCACTGCGCCTCGCGGTGGCCTGGTGGTGGTGATCAACCACGCTACCGGCGCCCTGGTCCGTCATCTCGATGTGGCGGACGTGGCAGGCGCCCTGCCCCTGGCCGACGACTCGTTTGTGGTCTCCTCCGGCAACGGCTCGGTGCAGCGAATCCACGCGGACAGCGCGGGCACCGAAACCCTGTCCCATCCAGACATCCGCTGGGACAACCATCTGACGCTCTTCGGATGAACGTTCCGGTTAAGCCGTCGCGCTGACGACGGGGCACCGCGCTGCTATCCTTGGCGTTCTTTTGCTTACGGAATCGGAGGCCCCTTGGCAGAGCCGCAGCGCGACACCACCGAAAAACTCTACAGCCTGATCGCCAACGAAGAGGACGCCCGCGTCTGCACGGACATTTCCGACGATGCCTGCCAGGAAGTCCCGCGTAACTTTTTCCTGATCCTGGGCAGCCTGGTGCTGACCAAGCTGGGCGATCTGCTGATCAGTCCCAAAACGGTGCTCGCCTGGTTGCTCGGGGCCGTCGGCGCCCCGGCGCTGGTGGCCTGGCTGGTGCCCATCCGCGAGTCGGGGTCGCTGATTCCGCAGATGGTCATCGGCGCCTGGGTCCGCCAGCGCCCGGTGCGCAAGTGGTTCTGGGTAGGCGGCAGCCTGGGCCAGGCCGTCAGCGTCGCCGCCATGGCCGGCAGCGTCTGGTTTCTGGACGGCAACGCCGCCGGGCTCGGCGTGGTGGGCGCGCTGATCCTGTTCTCTCTGGCCCGCGGCTTCTGCTCGGTGGCGATGAAAGACGTGCAGGGCAAGTGCGTGCCCAAGACCCGGCGCGGCCGACTGGGCGGACTGGCCACCACCATCGGCGGCTCGGCCACGGTGCTGCTGACCGTCCTGCTGTTCTGGGAGCGAGGCGAACCGACACTGCCATTCTACGTTTCTCTGCTGGGTCTGGCGGCGGTTCTCTGGGTGATCGCCAGCGTGCTGTTTTCCGGAATAGAGGAAGAACCGGGCGAGACCAGCGGTGGCGGCCACGCCTTGCAGGAAGCCATCAGGAACCTGTCGCTGCTGCGGGACGACGCGCCTTTTCGCCATTTCGTCATCACCCGGGCCTTGCTGCTGTGCTCCGCCCTGGCTTCCCCCTACTTCGTGCTGCTGGCGCAGCAGCAGGACGACAGCGGCTGGTTGCTGGGCAGCTTCCTGCTCGCCAGCAGCCTTGCCAGCTCAGTCAGCGCCACCGTCTGGGGCTGGATGGCGGACCGATCCAGCCGCCAGGTGATGATTCGCGGCGCCGTGATTGCCAGCGGCGTGTGCCTGGTGATCGGCGTGTGGAACCTGATTACCGGAGAATCGGCCAGCTCCCCCTGGTTCTACCCGGCCGCCTTTTTCGTCCTGAGCATCGCCCACGCCGGCGTGCGCCTGGGCCGAAAGACCTACCTGGTGGATATGGCCGGCGGCAACAAGCGCACCGACTACACATCGGTGAGCAACACCGTGATCGGCGTATTGTTACTGGTCACCGGCGGCATCAGCGCCCTGGCCTCCCTGATTTCGCCGACGGCGGTGATCCTCCTGCTGGGCCTGATGGGCGCGGCGGGGACGGTCAGTGCGGTGCGCCTGAAAGAGGTGGAGTAACCGGAAAGTGGAGTAAACGGAAGATGGGGTAAGGTCCGGGCCGGGCCCGACGTGAACCCGAAACGCTATCGAATCACGTCCGGATAACGCCGCCGGTCCCGCATCAGACGGTAAATGGTAATGGCGTTGGTGAAGAGCACGAGGCCTTCGGCCAGTGTCCCGCCAACCGAGCCGACCAGCAGGTGGCTGAGCATCCAGGCCACGGCGGCCAGGCCCAGGCAGACACGCATGGGGATGCCCCGCAACAGGAACATGCCCATGGTTCCCAGTACCATGGCCACGAGAGCCGGCAGATCCGCCCATCCCTGCCAGGTCAGCGCCGCAGCCATGCCGCTGGCCGCCAGAACCAGCGCCATCACGCCCCGGTTGCCCGGATAACGCCTCGCCAGCCCGATACGCACGATCACCAGTACCGTCAGGGCGGCAGCCGTCCAGCTTTCGAAGAACAGAAACTGCAGCGCGAAGGCCACGTTCGCCGCAAGCAGCAGCTTCAGCAGCCGATCATCCTGCTTGCTGGCAAACGCCAGGGCACAGAGGATCAGCGAGATGAGACCGAAGACCTGTCCGGCCAGGGCGCTGTGGTTTTCCAGCATGGGGAACGTCACTCTCCGGAATGGGCAGCATGATGCCGCACAAAGATGGGCTCGGATCGATCGACAAGCACCCGGAAGGCTACGTGGCCTGCGTCCGGCAGACAACCCTCGCTGCACTCCAGAACAGACGCTCGCGACCATCGGGGCCTGATCAATGTGGGAAAGGCTCCCGGCGACGACTGTAAGACCACAAAAAAGGGCCGGCAGATGCCGACCCAAATCCTCACGCCGCAAGGAAGACGTTCTTTGCTATCGGGACATTATGGGGTCACCTCGGTGCGGCTGGCGCAGACGCTGTAGACGCTGAACTCGTCAAGCACCGACAACAATCCGAAGCCGCCGTTGATGATTTCCACCTGATTGAACGGCAGAGAGGTCTGGAACACCAGGAAGCCCTGTTCGGTGCCGCCCAGCATGCCGGATACACCCAACAGGTCCAGATCCACACCGATGTCTCCGTCACTGCTTTCCTGTACTTCACCGTCCAGCAGGGTACGGACGATCAGGGTGTTGTTGGCCAGGAGGTCCAGCTGCAAGAGCTGTGCGCTCTCGGCAATGGACACGCCCAGCACGTTTTGGCCCGGATAGACGAAACCGGAGGTATCGGCGACCCGCAGCATGGCCTCTGACAGGCCCAGCAGATTGGTGTTGTAGATGGTCGCGGCGTTGCCCAGATCATTGTCGATCACGTTGGCCGCCCCGCTGACGCCACAGGTCGCGCCGCCGAGGACACCGCCCAGCAGACAGCCGGAATCATCTGCCGTGGACGTGGCGTCGTTATCGGCCAGGAATGGGGAGAACGTTTCCCCGGAGATGTCGCAGGCGTACTCGGTATCGTCGATCAGGTCGCAGGCGTCACCCAGGCCATCGCCGTCGGTGTCGGCCTGATCCGCGTTCTGCACCAGCGGGCAGTTGTCGTTGGGCTGGCCCAGCGCGTTCTCGTCTTCGATGCCGTCGCCGTCGGTGTCGGCGTCGCAGGCGTCGCCAACCTCGTCGTTATCGAGATCCGACTGGTTCGGATTGGCCACATTCGGGCAATTGTCGACGGAATCCGACGTGTCCCCATCACCATTGGGATCTTCTGGCAAACCGTCGCCGTCGCTGTCTCGAGCATCCTCACAGGCATTGCCGGTACCGTCACCGTCCGTATCTTCCTGGCTCGGGTTGTCAAAGAATGGGCAATTGTCAGGATCGTTGTCTATACCGTCATCGTCCTGATCGGCATCGCAGGCGTTACCGAGTCCATCGCCATCGAGATCCGCCTGACTGGCATTCGATACCGCCGGGCAATTATCGGCACCGTTGTCGACGCCGTCGCCGTCCTGGTCCGAATCGCAGGCATCGCCGAAGGAATCGCGATCCTGGTTCTCCTGGCCCGGGTTCGGCACGGCCGGGCAGTTGTCGACGTCGTCGTCGAAGCCGTCCATGTCGCCGTCGGCGTTGTTGTCACAGACATCACCCAGGCCGTCGCCATCGGCGTCCTCCTGGCCGGGGTTGGCCACCAGCGGGCAGTTATCGGCGGCGTCACTGAGGCCGTCGTTGTCCGAATCGGTGTCGCAGGCATCGCCGATGCCATCGCCGTCGGCGTCTTCCTGCAATGGGTTGAAGATGGCGGGACAATTGTCCTCATCCTCGGCGATGCCGTCGCCATCGTCGTTCTGCTCTTCCACCACACCGGCTACCGCCGAGTCCGAATCCCCGCTGCTGTCGGAATTACAGCCAGCGAGAACAAAAAGGGTCATCAAGCCCAAGAGTGCGAACCAAAGCTTCCTGTTCAACATGATCACTTCTCCCTTTTCTGCTTATTCGCCAGAGAGGACGTTGAATTCAACGCGCCGGTTTCTCTCGCGACCCTGCTCGGTGTCGTTCGACATCAGTGGTTGCGTCTCGCCATAGCCCGTGGCGGTGACCTGCCCCGGGCGCACGCCCTGATCCAGCAGGTAGTCACGCACGGCGTCCGCCCGTTCCTGGGACAGCTGCTGGTTGTAGGCGGCGGCGCCGACGTTGTCGGTGTGTCCGGCCAGCTCAACCTTCAGGTCCGGCTGCCCCTGCAGGGCATCGCCGGCGCGCTGCAGGATGTCGCGCGCGTTGGCGGTCAGGCGGGCGGAGTTGAACTCGAAGCTGACGCCCCGCAGCACAACGGTCTGGGCCTGGCCCGAATCGACGCAGCCAACGGCATCGACATCCAGCCCCTCAAGCGTGTTGGGGCACTGGTCAACGCCGTCGACGACGCCGTCACCATCGGAATCCGCCAGCTCCTGGACGCGGGTCTTCTCGACCACCACGGTCTTCTCCACCACGCGCTCACGCACCGCGCCGATGGGAATGGTGATCCCCAGCGCAATGTGGATGTCCTGGTAGCCATCGTCGTAGGTGTCGTAGAGGTAGCGGGCATCGGCGCGAACGCGCAGACCGGTTTCCGTGAAGGCCGGGCTCAGGAGGCCCACGCCCACATTGGCAAAGCCGCCAAACTCGCTCTCGTCGTCCCCGTCCACGTCGTTTCGTGAAACGCCCAGGCCGGCGAGCACGAACGGTTGCAGGTCACTGTCGGTGCGGAAGCGGTAGGCCAGGTCGCTGCCCAGCCCCTGCTGGTAGGCGTCGACCCCGGCGTCGTCACCGGTCTCGATGATGTTGGCGAACAGGTGGGGCTCCAGCCACAGGCTTTCGTCCAACTGGAAGCCGTAGGTGGCGCGCACCCCCGAACCGTATTCGTCGGTACGGTCGTCATCGGTGATCAGATAGGCACCCTGGAAGGAGAACTCCTGGCGGTGACCGTCATCGGGATTCGATGCGGCCAGGGCGATCCCCGCCGGAAGCATGGAACACAACGCACTACAGCAAATAACTTCAGTGATTCGATGTCTCATCGGCTTGTCCCTTTTTTGTTGACTGGCTCTCACTGCAGCCCGGTTTCCCGGTCTGAAGAGCGGTCTTCCTCAGAGTCCATTCCTGCTGCGCTTGTGGCGCCTACCGACTCGGCTTGCCGTTCTTCTTGTGAAAGAGGCATTCGGCAAACGGGAAATGGCCTCCTGTTCTTGAAAATAGTGATCGACATCACAGCGTCGCCATGACCTCTCTGACACGGCGACATGACATTTCAGTCAGCCCAACAATCTGCAAAAGCTAATTGCCAGACAAAACAGCAATTTGATGGAACAGATGTACCAGCTCGCCAAATTGTCAAAACTGGTAAAACCGTGCTTTTTTCTATTGCAATCCAGAAAATAAACACTCCGCTATAGCCAATGCGTTCGAGGCGCGCATTCGGATGCAACATTCGAGAATTTTTTTTACGGGGAGGATCGCGGCAAGTGGTTGGGGGCGTTTCCCCCACCGCCGGTTGGCCAGAATGAATGTGACGAATGTCACAGCGGCCAAATCAAATCCCACGGCGGCGGAGCAGGATGACCGCAGGCCGTCTCCGGTTGGGTCATCGTCAGCGGGGCGTTTGGACGGTCGTTCGAATGGGTGTTCGAGTGGGCATTCGCATGGGTAGTCGTATGGAAAAGGCCATGCGCATCAGGGAGTCGTCGGCATGAGTGTGCAACAGAAGATGTATCGACCGGTTCGCAGCGAGCGCTTCGTCCATACGCTGGTCGGCTGGTATGTCAGGACCCGGGAAGCGGTGGATCTGGGCCCGTTCGGTAACGTTGGCGAAGCGGAATCGGCCCTGGAACGCCACATCAGCCAGTTCCGGGATCTGCCGCGCGCTGCAGCGGAGGACGGCCACAGCCTCGGCATGGAAGTGCACGATCCCGACACCTGCCGCAAGCGCAACTGCGCCATCTGCATGGAGGCGCACATCGCCTCGCAACACCGCTGGCAACCGGCACACTGAACCGACAGTGTCATTCAGACCGATAGCAGCATTCCGGAGGGAGTGCCCGCGACCACCCGGCCACGGGCAATCGCGGGCCACGACGGGCCATAAAATGCGCGTCGGGGATTACTGGACAGTGGCGATCACGCTGCTGTCGGTGTAGCTCAACTCAACCGTCACGTCGCCGGCATCCACGCTGCCGAATGTCCCTTGCAGAGACGCCCCTTCCACCAGCGTCAGCGCCGTACCGGCGGCCGGTGCGTAGCCCGAGAAGTCCAGCGTCAGGTCGCCGCCGTCGATGTAGACGCGTTTGGCCACGCTCACCTGGCTGGCGTCCTCATCCATCACCAGTGCCAGCTCGCCGCCATCCATGGTGAAGCTTCCATCGATGGCCAGGGCGCCTTCGGCATCCACCCGTGCGGTGCCGTCGTCCACATACAGGTCGCCTGCACCGAGCGCCGAGGTGGAGGTCGCTTCCAGAATGCCACCCTGCAGCAGCGTGCCGCCGCTGTAGCGGTTGTCGCCGGTCAGGGTCAACTGGCCGGTCCCCGCCTTGGTGAGCATGCCTTCACCGGTGATGTCGTTGCGCCACCAGTCGTGAACCGCGAATCCGCCCAGGCTGGCATCCATGGTCACCGCCACATCGCCCTCGAAAGCACCGTAGCCGTCGGCGGCCGTCACCAGGTCCAGGCGGCCCCAGCCATGGGTGTCGTCCAGGATCGGGTAGCCCGAGTCGATGGACGTAGTGTACAGCACCGCGCGGCGCTGGGCGTCGGTCAGGTAGGGCTGGCGCGATTTCAGCAGGGCCTCGGCGCCTTCCGGCACGATGGGGGCCTGGCCGGCCAGGCTGGCGTCCTGGGTCATGCCGTAGGTCATGCGGAAGCGGTAGGCTTCCTTGTTGGCTTCGTGGTCGTCGTAGAGGTTGTTGTCGTAGACCTCGATGTTGACGTTACTGCCGTCGATCAGCCCGGCTTCGTCGGTCACCTCACGGTGGGCATACTCGTACAGGGTCATGTCCTCGGCGGCCGCCAGGTCACCGAAATACGACTGCGCCCGCTGGTAGGCAGCGTCCGCTTCGGCGGCGATATCCGCCTGGTTCAGGGCGTAGCTGGCCACGATCATGGAATGGATGCGGCCGCCGATCACGTCCACCGGCGAATGCATGCCGGCGACGATGCGGTCCTCGCCCAGTTGCGAGGCGCGGGTCAGCATCTCCGAGAAGCGCTGGGGCAGCGCATAGGCCAGGGCCATGGACGCCAGGTAACCGGCATTGGTGTGACCGCTGGGATAGCCGCCGTCCTTGCGCCGGTTCTCGGTGGTAGAGGTATAGAGACCGTCGGTCTCCTTGGCCGGGTCGTGGGCGCGGCGTGCGCACATCAGGCCGGGCACGACGGCCACACTGGTGGTGTAGGTGTCGTAGGTGTAGATGGTCTCGCTGCCGGAACTGTCGATGCAGCTGTAATTCTGGTCGGTTCCCAGGAAGTCGATGGCACCGTCATCGTCCATGCGCCAGGGGCGCGGCGTGGAGAAGGTATACTTGGAGGCGCTGGTGGACGCCGGCGAACGCTGACGGAAGGCATCTACCAGGCTGACGATCTCGCCCAGGGTGCCGGTGGTGTCGCCGGCGAACACGATGTTGTCGTTGGAATCCGGCGCGTAATTCACGTCGGAAAGGACCTGCGCGGTGGTGGGCACGGCGATGTCGGTGTAGGCGCCGGAGCCGGCCACGTAGGCTTCGGTCAGCGGGCCGTAGCCGTCGATGATGCTGTAATTCTTGCTGCGGCGATCGTCCAGGAACGCCAGGATGGCTTCCTCGTCGGTCCGGTTGTTGGTGACGTCGATGACGTACTGGATATTCTCCTGCCAGGTTTGCGCATCCACGATCGGGTCGCTCAGGTAGCTGTCCGGGCCGTCGCCGTTGGCGCCCGACTGCCAGCTATCCGATGTGCCCTTCCAGATGTCGTTGATGCCGCCCAGCAGGTAGGACACCGGATTGTCGCCAATGATGTAGCGCAGCGTGCCATCGGCGTTGTTCTCGGCATACTCCACCGACGGCAGCGGGTAATAGACCTCAGGCACCTCGACCACCAGTTCCGCGCCAACCCCGGTGGGCCTGGCGGGTTTGCCGGCATCGGCCGAGCCGTCGTCGTCCGAACTGTCGTTGCAACCGGCCAGCGCCAGGGCCGTTAAGGCGGCCATAGCCAAAGGCAGGCCAGCACTTTTCCACGTGCGTGCGTCACTCATAACCATCTCGCTTTTCATGGGTCTCGAAGGAGGCTCCGGCTCCCGCTCTTGATAACGACGGGTTACCCAGAGCCCAGGGGACTTAGGACGCTAAGCAGTTTTGGTTATAGAACGGTGACGCTTTTGTGAAGATGAAACCGATTCTCGATCTCAATTGACCTGGATCAACGAAGCTTCCACCGGCTCTTTTCAGCTCGGCGGATCGATCATGGATATCCGGCTTGTGACGGGAATACGGGGGAGCCCGGCGGCTCCCCATCATGGAAGGACTGTCTTGAGGACTCGCCGATTCAGGGCGCTTTCGATTAAGGCCCGTTCAAGGCCCTTTGCCATCGTTCAACGCCAGGGCCCCTTTGACGACGCGATAGATCACCCAGATGGTGATCCCGAGCAGGATGAACCACCCCACCAGGATCGGCGCGGTGATGATGCCGATGACCGTCCACGCCAGACCAATCCAGAACGTCTTGATCTGCCAGCGAAAGTGAGGCTCGACCCAGGTGCCGGTCACTTCGTCGAGCTTGACGTAATTGATGATGACGCCGATCAGGCCGGTAATGCCGCCCAGAAAGAAGGCCAGGGCCTGCAGGATGTAGACCGCCACCGCCAGGTTGCGGGCGGGATCGCTGCGGCGCAGCAGCGGGTCGTCTTCGGCCGGACGAAAGTCGGAATCCGTCAATGTGCGTTCCTCAGTTGGCTTGGACATACCCGCAGTATATCGGAATCCATCAGGTGCTTGCGCCCGCCTCCGGTACGTGAATGCCGTTAACGATCAGGTGCACGGCGATGGCCAGCATCATCAGCGAAATGGCGCCGTCGATGATGCGCCAGGCGATCGGGCGTGACAGCACCGGCGCCAGCGCGGCACCGCCCCAGGCCAGCAGAGTGAACCACATGACCGACGCGCTGCTGGCGCCGGCCACAAAGCCCAGCGGTTCCGGTTGCTGGGCACCGATGGATGGAATCAGCAGTAGAGTGTCCAGATAGACCTGTGGGTTGAGCAGCGTCACCGCCAGGGTGGTCATCAACACCGCGCCCAGACTGCGGCGCGTGGTTTCCTCGGCCTGCAGGCCGCCGCGCCCCTGCAACGCCCGCAGGAAAGCGGTAAACGACAGCCACAGCAGGAAAGCCACGCCAGCCCAGCGCAGCACGTCCAGCGCCGAAGGCATGGCGACCAGCGCCGCGCTGACACCGAGCATCCCCAGACTGAACAGGATGACGTCCGAACTCATGCACAGCGCCGCCGACCACCAGTGATGCTCGCGTCGGAAGGCCTGCCCCAGCAGGTAGGCGTTCTGGGCGCCTATGGCGATGATGATGCCGCCGCAGACGACGAGACCGGTCAGGTAGCTCTGTAACATGGTGCCTTCTCCCTCAAGTTGCAGGGCAAGGCTAATCGAATCCGGCTATACTAAAAAATCATATTGCTAATACTGCATTAGATTTTCTTATGCTCGACTACAAACTCCTGGAAGCCCTGATCACCGTCGTGGAAACCGGCGGCTTCGAGCGGGCCGGCCTGGCGCTGGGGCTGTCGCAGTCCGCCGTGTCGCAGCGGATCAAGCTGCTGGAATCCCGCCTGGGCCAGCCGGTGCTGACCCGCCACCCCAACCTGCAGGCCACGCCCGCCGGGCGCCGGCTGCTCAACCACGCCCAGCAGGTGCAACTGCTGGAACGTGACCTGCGCCGGCAGATACCCGCGCTGTCGGAAGATCGAACGCGGCTGCGCATCGCGCTCAATGCCGACAGTCTGGCCACCTGGTGGGGCGACGCCATCGGCGCGTTTTGCCAGCAGGAAGGACTGCTGCTGGACATGGTGGTGGAGGACCAGGACGTGGGCCTGCGCCGCATGCGCGAAGGGGATGTAGCGGCCTGCCTGTGCAGCAGCGATCAGCCGGTCGCCGGCGCCCGCTGCATCGAACTGGGCCAGATGCCCTACCGCGCCTGGGCCCGGGCCGACTACGTGGAGCAGCACTTTGGCAGTGGCCTGACCGCCGAGGCTTTCCGCGAGGCGCCGGCCATCGTATTCGGCCCCCACGACCAGCTGCAGCACCGGTTCCTGGCGCAGTGCGGCTACCACGGGCGCTTTCCGTACCACTTGTGCCCGTCGTCGGAGGGCTTCATCCGGCTGGCCATGGCGGGCATGGGCTATGGGATGATTCCCGACAACATGATCGCCAACCAGGACACCACGCTGCTGGTGCCGGCAGGCGCCCTGGTGAACCTTGATGAGGAGACGGCGGTGACCGTACCGCTCTACTGGCATTACTGGCGGCACGGCGGGGAGTTTATGGAGCGACTGACCGAAACCATCGCCCGGGCTGGCCGGCAACTGCTCCAGCCCATGGCCTGAGGCGATCAGGCGTCGCCGGACCGGGGTCGGTAACCGAGCCGGAAACCGCCCCAGTGGCGGCCGTTAACGTAGATGGGAACGGACAGGTCGTGCATGATCTCGCCGGTGTCCCGCCGATAGGTCTGCAGCAGCATCTGTTCCTGATGCCTGCCGCAGCGCGCGCCGGTGCGGTCGTTGAACAGGCGTTTGCTGCGGCTCTTGACCAGGTCCACCTTGGGATCACCGGTGGGCTCGTGGGCGAAATCCCGATTGTGGGTGGGCACGTAGCCGTCCGGCGCGGTGGCGATGGCAAACACCAGGGCCGGATGGGTGTCTTTAACCGGCTCCTGAATGGCGTGCAGATGCCGGTCGGTGAACCGATCAAAGCCACTGTGGAATTTCTGGGGTGAGGTATCGGGAATGGGCTCGCGCCGGCTGTCGAACAGGGCTGACTCGGTCAGCGAGCCGTCGCTCAGGGCTTTCTCAAACAACTCGCCAATGCGATCCGCCCCCTGCCGTGCCTGCTCGTAAAACGGGCGGTGGTAGCTGGCCTCGCTGTTCAGGGCGAACACGGCATTGGCGTTCTCGGCAATCTCCATCAGCGTCCCGGCCTGTTGGGCCAGGGCCTGTACGCTGCTGTCACTCTCACCCATTTCGTCACGCAGGGTGGCGATCGCCTGGAACATCTGCTGCAGGCTGGCTTCGTTGTGCTGATCGCCCTCGGCGATGCCGGCCACCTGCTGCTCCACCTGATCGGCCTGGGCGCGAATCTCATTGAGCCGCTCACCGACGTTCTCGACGGATTCCAGACCGGTATCGATGCTGTCCGCCAGAGCCTGGATGCGCTCGACGATGCGCCCGGTATCGGTGCGGATCTCCGACAGCGTTTGCGCCACCTCGTCGGTGGCCTGGGAGGTACGACCCGCCAGCTGTCGCACTTCATCCGCCACCACCGCGAATCCCCGCCCCTGCTCACCAGCCCGGGCCGCCTCGATGGCGGCATTGAGCGCCAGCAGGTTGGTCTGCTCGGCAATGCCCTGGATCACCGTGGTCACGCCCTGGATTTTCTCGGACTTGTCGTTCAGCGCGCGGATCTGGCTCAGGGTCTCGCCGGATTCCCGATGCACCTGTCGCACGTCCTCGATGGCGCTGGCCAGGGCATCGCGACCGCTGACGCTCAGCTCGCTGGCATGGCGCGCCATGCTCGCCGCCTGGCCCGCCTGCTCGGCGGACTGCTTGACGGTTTCGGTGATCTGGCCGGCGTAATCCGCCATCTGCCCGGTCTCCTCCACCTGGCGATCGAGGCGCGACTTGAGCTGATCGGCGGCGTGGGAAACTTCAGCGGCGGAGATGGCGTTGGCATCGGCGCTGCCGGCCAGGGAATCGACCACACCGCCGCCGGCGCGCGAACCGGCCGCCAGCGAGGGGCAAAGTTTCATCAGCGGGCTGGATTCGGGCACCGCGCCACCGGCTTCGGCGTCGACCAGGGCTTTCTCCAGCGGATAGAGCACCCGCACGACCAGCACCAGCGCGGCAATGGCCAGCCCCAGGATCAAGCCGGTAATCAGGGCGATCATGTCCAGCCCGAGAAAATAGCCGGCTAACGCCGGGACCAGTGCGATAACAAGCGCGGCAAGGAGTGCCGTACGACCCATCAATGTCATGGAACCTCAAACCTGTTCGTCGATCAGACCACGTCCAGTGCGGTCCGGATTGTTGTTATTTGACGTCGCAGCCTTCCAGGCTACGTGGGCTTTTCCAGTGTCGTCCAGCGCTGGCCGGACACCAACTGTACTTTAGTTGCTTTTCGCAGATGGCGGTGCAACAGATTGTATCCCGTCGAGAAACAGACGGACGCGCTCGACCACTTCGTCGTCGCGCATGAAGTCGAGATCGTTGCTGTTGAGGATGGGCGAGCGCCCGGTGCGGAGGATGCGATCGTCCTGATACAGGACCAGGGTCAGGCGACCGGAATCCACGGTATCCATCAGATCCGTGCGGAAAGTGTCGGTCCGGTCCAGGCGTACCGAGACTCGCAGATCGGCGGACTCACCTGCCTCGGTGTAACCCAGCGCCTGCATCTGACGGATCACTTCCTGCTCCACCCGGCGCAAGAACCGGCTGCGCCCCGGAGCGGGCCGGATACCGGTCGAGAAGCTGGTGGCAGCATCCGTTACGGACTTCGCGCCCTGGTCCAGAGACAGGGGAGGTTGCGGTTGTAGCGAACATCCGGTCAGCAGACCGGCACCCAGGGCAAGAAAGGCAAGCACGCGCGCCCTGGTCGGGAAGGGAAAAGCCGGGATGGCTACCATGATGTCACTCCTGAATCGGCACATGGCTATCATCAGAGCATCGTGGAAACCATCCCGCAACCGGCAGTGCCCCAACGGGACTTACCGGCGGTTCACGATCAGTTGTTCACCGATTCCTTGGCGTCGTCGTAACCGTCTTCGACGGCGTCAGCCGTGTCCTCAGCGGCGTCTTCAACCGCCTCGCCGGCTTCCTCGGCGCCTTCCTTGGTGTTTTCCCAGGCACTGTCGGTCTGGCCGGTGGCGTCCTCGTAGGTTTCTTCCATGCTGTCGCCGGCGTCTTCCATCATGTCACCGGTGTTCTCGGCGGCCTGGTCTACTGACTCCTGCATCTCTTCGGCAGGCGACTCGTTGTCGCTGCAACCGGCCAGTGTCAGACCCACAACCAGTGCGAACGTACCTGCAATCACCTTGTTCATATGCTTTCCCTCAGCAAAGATTTGAATTCCAAACGATCGTTTGACTGCGAGTGCAGTGTAGAGGGCTGCGGCACGTAAACACAATAAACGCACAATTACGCTTTTTTTAGTTATGACAGAACGTTAGGAAACTTATTCCGCTGTGGAGAACACCCGCAACCGGCTCAGGTGACGCGCCGTTCAGGCCGACACCTGACCACCCTGGGTGACCGGTTTACCATCCACCAGGATCAGGTGATCGAGCCGGATCAGCTGGCCGCGTTCGAGCAGCAGGAACTCCTCGCCGGCGCGGGTGAAAACATCACGGATCCGGTCGTGAAAGGTCTGTATCTGACCGGCTTCATCCCGGAAGATGATTTCCACCACCCGGCGAAAGGTGGCGGTTTCCAGCAGGATGTCGTGGGCGGAACAATCGATGGGCTGATAGGCGTGGGTCATGGGGCATCCTGTCGGGTTGTGCCATGACTGCGATGCCCTTAAGGAACCGGCGAGACACCGCCTTAAGACATTCTCATGGTCGTGTATAGCCGGACACGGAACATGTCCGGATGGACATGTTCCAGTCTGGTTCAGGACCCCGTTTTTCGCCAACCGGGAAGCCGGCCGGCGTGATCCGCTGCCGGAATCAGAACCACTCGGCCTTCATCTCGTAGCAGGTATCGTCCAGGTTCTTCAGCAGCACGATATCCTGAGCGACCGTCGGCAGCTCCCAATGGAAGAAATACTGGGCCGCCTGCAGTTTACCCTGCAGGAAGTGATGCGCCTGCTCACCCAGACCACCCTCAGCCAGCCGTTGTTCCGCCACATTGGCCTGACGCAGCCACATCCAGGCCACGCAGATGTGGCCAAACAGGTGCAGGTAGCAGGATGCGTTCGCCAATACCCGGTCCGGACTCTCTTTCTGCAAGGCGCCGCCCAGCGTCTGGGTGACCTTGACGGCCTGCTGCAGGGTTTCGCTCAGCGACAGCGCCCACTGCTGGCAGCGCTGGGTGGTGGCGGCTTCCAGATCCACCTGCAATCGCTGCATCAGCAACTGCAGACCGTGGCTCCGATCCTGCCAGACCTTGCGACCCAGCAGATCCAGCGCCTGGATGCCGTTGGTGCCCTCGTGGATCGGATTGAGCCGGTTATCCCGCCAGCACTGCTCCACCGGGTATTCCCGGGTGTAACCAGCGCCGCCGTAGACCTGGATCGCCAGATCGTTGGCCTTGGGCCCGTACTCCGAGGGCCAGGCCTTCATGATCGGCGTCAGCAGGTCCAGCAGTTTGCCGGCTTCTTCCCGCGCCGTGGTGTCCGGGTGCGTGTTCTGGTCATCCACCAGACGCGCGCCATACAGACACAGCGCCAGGCCGCCTTCGCTGTAGGCCTTCTGCGCCAGCAGCATGCGACGCACGTCGGCGTGTTCGATGATGGGCACCGGCGGCTGAGCGGGGTCCGGCTCCGACGGCTTGCGGCCCTGCAGGCGGTCCTTGGCGTACTCCAGGCTGTGCATGTAGCCGCGATACCCAATCACCGCCGCACCGAAACCCACGCCCAGGCGGGCTTCGTTCATCATCTGGAACATGTACTTCAAGCCCTGGTGCGGCTCCCCCACCAGATAGCCGTGGCAGGGCGCGTCGTCACCAAAACTCAGAGCGGTGGACGTGGTGCCGCGGTAACCCAGCTTGTGAATCAGGCCGGCCAACGCCACGCCGTTGCGATCGGTGATGGCGCCATCGTCGTCGGTCCGGAACTTCGGCACGATGAACAGGGAGATCCCCTTGACCCCGGCCGGCGCGCCCTTGATCTTGGCCAGCACCAGGTGAACGATGTTGTCGGTGAGCGACTGCTCGCCGCCGGAGATGTAGATTTTGGCGCCCTTGATCAGGTAATGCCCGTCGTCCGTCGGTGTGGCGGTGGTGCGGATGTCGCTCAGGGACGAACCGGCATGAGGCTCGGTCAGGGCCATGGTGCCGGTATAGCGGCCGTCGAGCATCGGCGGCAGGTATTTGGTCTTCTGCGCCTCGGAGCCGAACACCCGGATGACGTTGGCGGCGGCCGTGGTCAGGAACGGGTAGCCGGCGGTGCCCGGGTTGGCGGCCGTAAAGAAGCCGTTGCAGGCGGCCATCACCGATTCCGGCAGCTGCATGCCGCCCAGGTCGTAGTCGTAACGCCCGGCAATAAAGCCTGCCTCGGCGTAGGCCTGGAACGCCTCCTTGACCTCCGGCAGCATCTCCACCTCGCCGTCGACAAACCGGGGCTCCTCCTTGTCCGCCTGACTGTTGTGGGACGCAAACTTCTCCCGGGCCATGCGGTCGGCGGTTTCGATCACCGCGTCGAAGGTGTCGCGGGTGTGCTCCCTGAAGCGCTCACGCTCGCCCAGGGCCTCGGTGTCCATTACGTCGTACAGCAGGAAATCGAGGTCCTGCCGGTCAATCAGGGTATCGCTCATCGGTGTTGGCCTTGTCGTTTTCAAACAAGCCAAGAGGGTGTCACAGCCGGGGATTGGTGAAAACCGTCATTTCTGACACAATCCTGGCCAAATCCGACACCGCCGGCACGCCCGTCAACGTGCCGCCTCCAGGCTTTTCTGAGGCTCCCGATCATGCAGCGCGTATCCATCCTCGGTTTTCCCGGCGCCCTGGCCAGCACCATTACGGGCATGATCGACCTGTTCCAGTTGGCCGGTGTGACCTGGGCGCGCATCCAGGGTGAACGGCCGGAACGCCGATTCGAGGTCCAGTTGCTCACCGAAGACGGCGCCCCCTGCGCCTGCCTCAACGGCATCAGCCTGCTGGCCCACGGCAGTCTGGCGGACAGCGAACCCGGCGAACTGATCTTGGTGCCCACCATCGGCGGCCCGATCGATGCGACCCTGGCGCAGGCAGCACCACAACTGGCGTGGCTCCGGGCCCAGGCCGACCAGGGCCGCACCATTGCCAGCAACTGCACGGGCGCGTTCCTGCTGGCCGAGGCCGGTCTTCTCGATGGCCGCCGCGCGACCACTCACTGGGGATTCAGCGACCAGTTCCGCCAGCGCTACCCGCAGGTCCACTGCGTGCCGGAACAACTGGTAACGGTGGACGGGCCCATCGCCTGCGCCGGCGGCGGCACCGCCTGGTGGGATCTGGGAATCATGCTGATCGAGCGTTACGCCGGCGCCAGCGTGGCGCGGGAATTGGCCAAGGCCTTCGTGGTGGATGCCGGTCGCCGCAGCCAGGCGCCCTATGCGCCCTTGCAGGGCAAACGCTACCATCAGGACGACGTCATCCTGGCGTTGCAGGACTGGCTCGACGCCCACTACAGCGAACCGCTGGGATCCGACGGCATGGCCCGCCAGGCGGGGCTGGGGGAACGCTCCCTGCTGCGGCGTTTCAAGGCCGCCACGGGTGAGACACCACACCGCTACCTGCAACAACTGCGCATCGAACGGGCCCGGCACCTGCTGGAAACCACTGCCCAGTCGGTCGACCGGATTACGCAGGCGGTGGGCTACGAGGACGTCAGCTCATTCTCCCGCCTGTTCCGCGACGCCACGGGTCTGTCGCCCGGCGCCTACCGGTCACGACTGGGTCGCTGAGCCGTCCAGAAAAGCCACAAAACGGCGGGCCGCGGGAGACAGCGGGCGATCACGGTGGGTGAGCCGGAAGAGAGGTCGTGACAGCGGCGCGATGCCCGGCGGTTCGACCAGGGTGATCCGCCCCAGCTCGATCAGGTCCGCCGCGACGACCCGCGGCACGATCGCCAGCCCGGCGCCACAAGACACGGAGCGTGCGATCGCCTCGTTGCTGCCGGCCTCTATCAGTGACGCCGGTGCAATCTGCAATGCTGCCATCATCCGCTGGGTCGCTTCCCGCGTTCCGGAACCGGGCTCACGCATGACCCAGCGTTCGCGGTTCAGGATATCCAGCCAGGATGCTTCCGCCGACGGTTGTTCCCAGTCCGGCGGACCGATGATCACCAGGGCGTCGTCCTGCCAGTGATCCCGCGCCAGCCGCTCGTCTGCAACACTGCCTTCGACCAGGGCCACATCCACCTCACAGTCAACCAGCCATCGACTCACCAATTCCGTATTACCCGCCCGCACCTCAATGGCGATATCCGGCCAGGCGTCGGCAAACAGCGCCAGGTAGGGTGCAAGCCAATAGCCGGCAATCGTGGTACTGGCGCCGACCACCAGCGCCCCCTTACGCAACCCGACACGGGCGTGGATGTCGTCGATGGCCGCTTTCTCAAGAGCGAACAGGCCGCGGGCGTGCTCGAACAGCACCTCGCCAATCTGGGTCAACGCGACGCCCGCTCGCCGTCCGCCCGGGCGCTGCGCCCGTTCGATCAGCGCCACGTCCAACTGGTGCTCCAACTCGCGGACGCCTTTGGAAACCGCCGGTTGGCTGATATGAAGCGCCTCCGCCGCCCGCGAAAAGCTGCCTTCGCGGGCCACCGTATAGAAGATGCGCAGCAGGTGCAGATTCATAGCCATAACCTGAAGTTATTCCAAAATGATTAATATATATTCGTTTTACTTATAAGAAAACCATACCGTGTCCGCACTGCCACTCACTTTTAGAGGACACGACCATGATGGGTCGACTGACGCACGCCCTGCAGGCCACGCCCCACAACCCCCTGCCCCGCCTGCGCCATCGCGAGTTCCGGCTGGGGCTCGCAATGGTGCTGGCTGTCGCGGCGATCAGCCTGCTGCTGGCGCGCAACGACTGGATCGCCTCCCATGGACTGAGCCCCCTCACCCTGGCCGTTGTCCTGGGCATTGTTCTGGGCAACACCATTTTCCCTCGAATTGCCCGTGAAACCGCAGCCGGTGTGGATTTCTCGAAGAACAGCCTGCTGCGGCTCGGCATCATTCTCTACGGCTTCCGGATTACCTTTCAGGCGATCGGAGCCGTCGGCTGGAGCGGTGTCGTCGCCGACATAGCAACCTTGACACTGACCTTCGCTCTCGCGCTGGCATTGGGTCGCAAAGTGCTGGGGCTGGATCGCGAGACCGCCGTGCTGATCGGCGCAGGCAGCTCCATTTGTGGCGCAGCGGCCATCATGGCGACCGAACCCGTGGTCCGGGCACCATCGCATAAAGTCTCCGTGGCCGTGGCGACCGTTGTGGTGTTCGGCACACTGGCGATGTTCCTGTACCCGGCAATGTACCCGTGGCTTGGGCTTTCCGAACACGCCTACGGCGTCTACGTCGGATCGACGGTACACGAAGTGGCCCAGGTCGTTGCCGCCGGCAGCGCCATCGGCCCGGCTGCGGGCAACACCGCCGTTATCGAGAAAATGCTGCGGGTCATGATGCTGGCGCCCTTCCTGCTTTTCCTGGGCCAGTGGTTCCGACGTCGACATAACGATGGCCAGCAGACAAAGGCGGGCCTGGGCATTCCCTGGTTTGCGGTGATCTTCCTGGGCGTCAGTGCACTGAATTCAGTGCAGGTCGTGCCGGAGGCCGTCGTGAAGGAGCTGATCGGTCTCGACACCCTGCTGCTGACGATGGCCATGACAGCTCTTGGGCTGCGCACCCACATCGGCGCGATTCGACAGGCCGGGGCACGGCCGATGGTGCTGGGGTTCCTGCTGTTCGGATTCCTGGTGGCAGGGGGTTACGCCATCAACTGGGGCGTTCTCCAACTGATGGCGTAACCCGGTGCGAGCAGCGTCAGAGGCCGGCCGCCACCTCCGTCCCCTGCCGAATGGCCCGTTTCGCATCCAGCTCTTCCGCCAGGTCGGCACCGCCGATCAGGTGGGAACGGATGCCGGCGGCGGAGAGCTGATCGTGCAGCTCGCGGAACGACTCCTGACCGGCGCAGATCACCACGTGGTCCACGTCCAGCACGCGGCTTTCGGAAGTCTTGCCGTCCTTGCCGGTTACGGTGATGTGCAGGCCCGCGTCGTCAATGCGGTCGTAGCGGCAGCCTCCCAGCAGCTCCACGTCCCGGTGCTTGAGGCTGTTGCGGTGGACCCAGCCAGAGGTCTTGCCCAGGCCGCCGCCGACCTTGCTGGTCTTGCGCTGCATCAGGTAGATCTTGCGCGGCGAGGACGTGGGCTGACGCTCGGCCAGTCCACCTTCGCCTTCAAACGTCGGGTTCACACCCCACTCTTTCTGCCAGTCCGCCACGCTGACCTGCTCGCCCTCCGGCTGGTGGCCGGCGTCGTGCGTCAGGAATTCGCTGACGTCGAAGCCGATGCCGCCGGCGCCGATCACCGCCACGGTCTTGCCGACCGGCTTGTTGTGGCGCAACACGTCCAGGTAACCCAGCACTTTCGGGTGATCAATGCCTTCAATACGCGGCGTGCGCGGTTTGACGCCGGTGGCGATCACCACCTCGTCGAATCCGGCCGCTCCCAGCACATCCGCGTCCACCCGGGTATTGAGTTCGAGGTCAATACCCAACAATTCGATCTGACGGCGGTAGTAGCGCAGGGTTTCGTAGAACTCTTCCTTGCCGGGAATGCGCTTGGCGTAGTTGAACTGCCCCCCGATGTCGGCGTCGGCTTCGAACAGGGTGACCTTGTGGCCGCGTCGGGCCGCGGTGGTTGCCGCCGCCAGACCGGCGGGCCCGGCGCCGACCACCGCCACCTTCTTCTGCACCGGCGCCACGGTCAGGGTCAGCTCGGTTTCGTGACAGGCGCGCGGGTTGACCAGGCAGGACGCCCGCTGCGCCTTGAAGACGTGGTCCAGACAGGCCTGGTTGCAGGCAATGCAGGTGTTGATCTCATCGGCTCGCCCCTGTTCGGCCTTACGCACGAATTCGCTATCCGCCAGCATGGGCCGGGCCATGGACACCATGTCGGCCTTGCCGCCAGCGAGAATCTCTTCCGCCTTGTCGGGCGTGTTGATGCGGTTGGTGGTGCACACCGGAATGTCCACTTCACCGTAGAACTTGGCGGTGACGTCGGCAAAACCACCGCGCGGAACGGAGGTGACGATGGTCGGCACCCGCGCCTCGTGCCAGCCGATGCCGGTGTTGATGATGGTAGCGCCGGCCTGTTCGATGGCCTTGCCGAGGGTCACGATCTGATCCCAGGTCTGGCCACCCTCCACCAGGTCCAGCATCGACAGGCGATAGATGATGATGAACTCGGGTCCCACCGCTTCACGCATGCGGCGCACGATCTCCACCGGCAGGCGCATGCGGTTCTCATAGGGCCCGCCCCATTTGTCGGTGCGCTTGTTGGTGCGTTCGCACAGGAACTGGTTAATGAAGTAGCCTTCCGACCCCATCACCTCGACACCATCGTAACCGGCAAACTGGGCCAGCCTGGCGGCGCTGACGAAGTCGTCGATCTGGCGATCCACACCCTTGGTAGATAGCGCACGGGCCTTGAACGGACTGATCGGCGCCTTGGTCGCGGAGGCCGATACGATCAACGGCTGGTAGCCATAGCGCCCGGCGTGCAGTAGCTGCAGGCAGATCTTGCCGCCGGCCTCGTGCACGGCACCGGTGACCTGGCGATGCAGGAAGGCCGTGGCGCGGTTATTCATGGTGGACGACAGCGGCGCCAGTTGCCCCACCAGGTTCGGCGAGAAGCCCCCGGTGACCATCAGGCCAACGCCGCCTTCCGCCCGCTCGGCGAAGTAACGCGACAGCTTGTGGATGTTCCAGAAACGGTCTTCCAGGCCCGTGTGCATGGAGCCCATCAGCACGCGGTTCTTGAGTTCGGTGAAGCCCAGATCCAGGGGTTTGAGGAGGTTGGGATACGCGTCGGTCATGATCGGGTGCCTTCCAGTTTATCGTTATCGGCAAAGCGGTTCTCATCAGCAGCGGTCATGGTAGCATGCCCATCTACGACCAAAGGATAATAAAGACTCACAATTATGACGAAAAATCAGTCAGATCGGGTCCTTCTGGACATCGACAACGGCATCGCCACCGTTACCCTGAACCGGCCCGACAAATACAACGGGCTGGACATGCCCATGTTCGAGGCCATCGCCGCCACCGCCCGCAAGCTCAAGAAAGAGCGCCATGTGCGCGCCGTTATCCTCAACGGCAACGGCGAAGCCTTCTGCTCCGGCCTGGACGTCAAACGGGTCAGCAGCAATCCGGTCAACTTCCTCAAGCTGCTGATCAAGCCCGGGCGCAAGATCAGCAACCTGGCGCAGGACGTCGGCTATCTTTGGCGGGAAGTGCCGGCGCCGGTGATCGCCGCCACCCACGGTTACTGTTTTGGTGGCGGATTCCAGATCGCGCTGGGTGCGGATTTCCGCTTCACTACCGCGGATTGCGAGTTCTCGATCATGGAAACCAAGTGGGGCCTGATCCCGGACATGAGCCTGACGGTCACCCTGCCCGAGCTGATTCCGATCGACCTGGCCAAGGAACTGACCATGACCGCGCGCCGGTTCGACGGCAACGAGGCCAAGGCGATGGGGCTGGTGTCGCGGGTTTGCGACGACCCGGTGGCCGAGGCCCGGCAGTTCGCCGAAACCCTCTGCCAGCAGTCGCCGGACGCGGTGGCCGCGTCCAAGCTGCTGTTCAACCGCGCCTGGCAGGCCGGTGATCGCGAGAGCCTGGCCTGGGAAACCCGCCTGCAGAAAAAAGTGCTGGGCCGCGCCAACCAGCGCGTCGCTGTGGCCCGGAATTCCGGCAAGCCGGAACAGTCGTATGGGGATCGGCGGGATTTCTGACCGCCGTTTGCGGGGTCGATGACGGCGCCCGGGAGACCCCGGGCACCGTCAATACCTTGGCTTAGTGACGTTTCTCGACCGCTTGCTCGAATTCGTCCCGGTCGATCTGACCGTCCTTGTTCATATCGTGCTTGTCGATGAGATTCATATGGCGCTCGGCTTCCGAGTCGCCAGCAGCGGTCGCGCCATAGATACTGAGTTCATCCGAGGAGATGACACCATCCCCGTCCGTATCCATTTCGTCAAAATGGGGGCCTTTCATGGACATATCCTCGCCGTGCTCCCCCATCATCCCTTCTTCCTGATCCATCGCTTCGTCCGCCAGGGCCGAAGAGGCCGGAATGGCCAGGGCCACAATGGCGATCCATGGGAACATCCTGATCTTCATAACGAACCTCCTGAACGGAACCGGCTTGCCCGGCTCCCGGTGCTCATCAAGACCAAAACGTCGCGTTGCATTTGATCCGTAGAATATCGCGCCGACCGCCCGGTGGCCGCCCGCGCCCCTGTTTACACGTTCGATGACATAGCAGGACTGCCCATCAAGCAAACGTGACTGCCTCTGTTATTGAAGATGAAGGCGGCCAAAACAGCCAGTGAAAAATGGTCGTTCCGCGGGCGCAGGAAGGGTTGCGCCAGCGGCAGAAAAATAATCGCATCCTATCGATCCACCGTAACGGTTTGTCTTGACGTGGGACATTGGGCACGTATCATCGCCTTTCGAGTTCAATTCAGAACCGGTGGATCACGGACGGATCACCGTTCGTCAATGGAGTCATCATGCCTGCCAGTCGACATGTTGTGACGCTTCACAGCCCCGGTCCCGACGCGCTTGTTCCCCTGCGCCCCGGGCGTCTCCCCTATTTCCCCGATCCTCCCAGCGCTCGCTGATCCCAATCCAGTCGTGCCTGATCTGTGCAGGCGACAGGTCTGAGGGCTAAACTCAGGCTGCCCCTGTTTTCAACGCACACGCTTTCGAATCAAGAAGAATGAGGTTTCGATGACCCTCGCGCTGGTCGTTCTATTGCCTTTTTTGGGCGCTGCGGTAACACCGCTGTTTGCCCAGGCGGGTCGTACCGCTATCGCTATTGCCGCCTCGGTGCCGGCTGTGATCGCTCTTGCCGCCCTTTATCCGCATTGGCCAACTCTGGAGGCCGGCGGCATTCTGGTCCAGACCCACGAGTGGCTGCCGTCCATCGGCCTGTCCCTGAGCTTTCGCCTGGACGGCCTGTCGATGCTGTTTGCCCTGCTGATCCTGGCCATCGGTCTGCTGATCATCCTGTACTCCCGCTATTACCTGAAAAAACACGAGAATGTGGGCAAGTTCTACGGGCTGCTGCTGACCTTCATGGGCTCGATGCTGGGCATCGTCATGTCCAGCAACCTGATCCTGATGCTGATCTTCTGGGAGCTGACCAGCCTGGTGTCGTTCCTGCTGATTGGCTTCTGGAACCATAAACAGGATGCACGTCGTGGCGCGCGCATGGCGCTGGCGGTCACCGGTGGCGGCGGCCTGGCCCTGCTGGCCGGCGTCCTGCTGCTGGGCAATGTGGTGGGCAGCTACCAGATCGACGATGTGCTCGCCGCCGGGCATATCATCAAGAACCACGAGCTCTACCCCTGGATCCTGACGCTGGTGCTGCTGGGTGCCTTTACCAAATCGGCCCAGTTCCCGTTCCACTTCTGGTTGCCGCACGCCATGCAGGCGCCCACCCCGGTGTCCGCGTACCTGCACTCCGCCACCATGGTGAAGGCCGGCATATTCCTTCTGGCGCGGCTGTATCCAGCCCTGGCGGGCACCGAGCTGTGGTTCTACATGGTCAGTTTCACCGGCATGGTGACCCTGCTGGTGGGTGCCTACGTGGCCCTGTTCAAGCACGACCTGAAAGGGCTGCTGGCCCACTCCACCGTCAGCCACCTGGGCCTGATCACCCTGCTGTTCGGCATGGGCACCAAACTGGCCGCCGTGGCGGCGGTGTTCCACATCATTAACCACGCCACGTTCAAGGCGTCGCTGTTTATGGCAGCCGGCATCATCGATCACGAAACCGGCACCCGCGACATGCGCCAGATCAATGGTCTGTGGCGCTTCATGCCGCATACCGCCACGCTGGCCATGGTGGCCGCCGCGTCCATGGCGGGGGTACCGCTGCTCAACGGCTTCCTGAGCAAGGAGATGTTCTTTGCCGAGTCGCTGGAGCTGAACCTGCCCGGCATCTGGGCCTACCTGCCGCCGTTGGTCGCCACTCTGGCGGGCATTTTCGCGGTGGCCTATTCGGCCCGCTTCATCCACGACGTCTTCTTTAACGGCAAGCCGCGCGACCTGCCCATCTTTCCGCCCCATGAGCCACCGCGCTACATGAAAATCCCGGTGGAGATCCTGGTGTTTGCCTGCGTGATGGTGGGCATGTTCCCGGCGATCTCGGTGGGGCCTCTGCTGCACGCCGCGGCCTCCGCCACCCTCGCCGGCGCGGTGCCCGACTATCACCTGACGGTCATCCACGGCTTCAACCTGCCGCTGATCATGAGTTTCGTTGCCTTCTTTGGCGGGCTGCTCATGTATTCCCAGCGCCACAAACTGTTCGCCTTCCACGACCGCTTCAAGGAAGTGGACGAGAAAGCGGTGTTCGAGGCCGTGGTGTCCTGGGTGACCGAACGCGCCCACAACCTGACCGCCCGCATCGAGAACGGCTCGCTGCAGCGCTATGTCGTCCTGCTGCTGGGCAGCGCGGTGCTGGTGGCGCTGTGGCCAGTGGCCAGGCTGGGCTGGTTCATCGGCCCGGCCGGCGTCAGCCCGCTGGACGCGCCTACGGCAGTGGGGGCCGGCATCCTGGTCGTGGCGGCCATCGGCACCGCGGCCATGCACCGGGAACGCGTCTACGCACTGATCCTGCTGAGCGTGGTGGGTCTGATGGTGGCGCTGGGCTTCGCCCGCTTCTCGGCACCTGACCTGGCCATGACCCAGTTGTCGGTCGAAGTGGTAACCATCATCCTGTTGATGCTGGCGCTCTACTACCTGCCGTCCTGGACGCCTCAGGAAGCCGGCCGATTCCGCCGCTGGCGCGACATCGTCATTGCCCTGGTTGCCGGTGGCGGCATGTTCCTGGTGACCCTGGCCATGCTGACGCGGCCGTTCGATTCGATTTCCAGTTACTTCCTGGAGAACAGCGTCTCCGGCGGCGGCGGCACCAATGTGGTCAACGTGATCCTGGTGGACTTCCGGGGCTTCGATACCCTGGGTGAAATCGCGGTGCTGGGCATCGCCGCACTCGGCATCTTCGCCATGCTGCGCGAAGCCAACCTGGCGGCACCGCCCACCGACGGCCAGGGGCATCCCTGGTCGACGGATGCGCACCCGACCATGCTCAAGCAGATTTCCCGGCCACTGCTGCCGTTGGCGCTGATGGTGTCGGTTTATATCTTCCTGCGCGGGCACAACCTGCCTGGTGGCGGCTTCGTCGCCGGGCTGGTGACGTCAGTGGCGCTGATCCTGCAGTACATCGCCAGCGGCATGCGCTGGAGCCATATGCGCATGCCGTTCAGCCTGCGCACGCCCATCGGCCTGGGACTGCTGATCGCCACGGTGACCGGCCTGGCCAGTTTCGCCTTCGGCTATCCGTTCCTGACCTCCACCTTCAGCCACATTCACTGGCCGTTCGTCGGCGACTTTGAACTGGCCTCCGCCCTGGCGTTCGACATCGGCGTCTACCTGACGGTGATCGGCGCTACCCTGACCATCCTGGCCAGTTTGGGCCGGCTTTCCATGAAATCAGACGCGATGCCGGAGGATTCCTGATGGAGATTGTATTTGCCCTGGTGATCGGCGCCCTGACCGCAGCCGGCGTGTACCTGGTGCTGCGCGCACGCACCTTCCCGGTTGTCGTGGGCCTGACCATGCTGTCCTACGGGGTCAACCTGTTCCTGTTCTCCACCGGCCGCCTCGTGACCGGCGGCCAGCCGATCATCGACAGCACGGAGCAGTACTCCGACCCCCTACCCCAGGCGCTGGTATTGACCGCGATCGTCATCGGCTTCGCCATGACCGCTTTTGTGGTGGTGCTGGCTCTGCGCAGCCGGGCGGATACCGGTGACGACCACGTCGATGGCAAGATCGAGGAATTCTGGCCCGAGTCCGGCGCCGAGAAACGTGCCGAGACCGCACCAGAGGAGAAGTCATGAATCACCTGTTGACCGCCCCCATTCTGTTGCCGCTGTTGGGAGGCATCCTCCAGATCTTCATGAGCTTCGCGCCCCTGGGTCTGCGCCGGACGCTGGCACTGGCCACCACGACGCTGCTGCTGGTGGTGGCTTTCAGCCTGCTGCTGATGGCCGATGACGGCACCTACCGCGCCTACGCCTTCGGCAACTGGGCGCCGCCCTTCGGCATCGTGCTGGTGCTGGACCGTCTGTCGGCGATGATGGTGTTCATGACTGCGCTGCTGGCCTTCTTCTGCCACATCTACTCGACCCGCGGCACCGATGCGGTGGGCCGGCATTTCCACGCCCTGTTCCTGTTCCAGCTGCTGGGCCTGAACATCGCCTTCCTGACCGGCGACCTGTTCAACCTGTTCGTCGCCTTCGAGGTGCTGCTGATCGCCTCCTACGGCCTGCTGATGCACGGCGGTGGTACCGCCCGCACGGTGCCCGGCCTGCACTACGTGGTGCTGAACCTGATTGGCTCATCCCTGTTCCTGATCGCCGTGGGCCTGCTCTACAGCGTGGTAGGCACCCTCAACATGGCGGACCTGGCGGTTAAGGTGCCGCAGGTCAGCGGCAACGACCTGCTGCTGGTGCGGGCCGCGGGTATGCTCCTGCTGGTGGTATTCGCCCTCAAGGCGGCGCTGCTGCCGCTGTGCTTCTGGCTGCCGCGGGCCTACGCCAGCGCCACGGCGCCGGTGGCGGCCCTGTTTGCCGTAATGACCAAGGTGGGCATCTACGCCATCCTGCGGGTCTACCTGCTGGTGTTCGGCGACGACGCCGGCCCGCTGGCGCACCTGGGCATGGACTGGCTGTTCCCGCTGGCGCTGGTGACCCTGGCCGCCGGCGTGGTCGGCGCGCTGGGTTCGGACGGGCTGCGCAAACTGGTCGCCTGGCAGGTGATCATTTCCGTGGGCACGCTGCTGGCCGCGATCAGTCTCAATACCGTGGCCAGTACGTCGGCGGCACTGTTCTACCTGCTCAATACCACCTGGGTGGTGGGTGGTCTGTTCCTGGTCGTTGACCTGGTGGCCCGCCAGCGGGGCTCGGCCCAGGACCGCATCGTAACCGCGCCGCGCATGCGCAGCCGTACGCTGCTGAGCGTACTGTTCCTGATTGGCGCCACGGCCGCGGCCGGTCTGCCACCGCTGAGCGGTTTCTTTGCCAAGGTGCTGATCCTGGAATCGGTGCAACCAGGTATCGAACTGGGCTGGCTCTGGGGCGTGATCCTGGTGGGCGGTTTCCTGACCGTGGTGGCCTACAGCCGCGCCGGCAGCATCGTGTTCTGGCGTAACGTGGAGGGCCATGTTCGCGATCCCGGCCAATTGACCCTTCCGGTGACCGTCTCCGCCGGTGCCCTGATCGCCATGAGCCTGGTGATCGTGGCCTTTGCCGGCCCGATCAGCCGCTACACCGATGCCACCGCACAGCAGTTGCATACGCCGTCGGCTTACATCGAGATTCTGGAGACACCGATGGTCAACGGGGGAGACACACTATGAACGGTCGTTTCGGACTGCCGCACCCGCTGTTGAGCGTCACCCTGTTCCTGGTCTGGCAGGCGCTGAGCAACGGCATCTCTGGCGCCAGCATCGTCATGGGCGTGCTGCTGGCCTGGTTGTTGCCGCTGTTCACGCGCAACTTCTGGCCCGACAACCCGTCCATCCGACGCCCTTTCCGGTTCCTGACCTACATCCTGCGGGTCCTTTGGGACATCGTGGTGGCCAGCGTCAACGTGGCCTACATCGTCCTCAACCCGGTGCGCAAACCGCGCCCGGCGTTCGTTTCCTACCCGCTGGAACTGAAGCACCCGCTGGCCATTTCCACACTGGCGGGCACCATCTCCCTGACACCGGGCACGGTCAGTGCCGACGTCAGTGACGACGAATCGCTGCTGCTGATTCACGTACTGGACATGGAAGACGAAGCGGCGCTGGTGGAAGAGATCAAGAAACGTTACGAGCGTCCGCTGCTGGAGATTTTCAAATGATTGCCATCGCGCTCAAAGTCACTCTGGGCATGGTCACCCTGGCGACGGTGCTCAACCTGATCCGCCTGATCAAGGGGCCGGCTGCGCCCGACCGTATCCTGGCGCTGGACAGCCTGTACATCAACGCCATCGCCCTGATTGTGCTGTTCAGCATGGTCATCCACTCGCGCCTGTACATTCCGGCCGCGCTGCTGATCGCGGTCATGGGCTTTATCGGCACCGTGGCCCTGGCCAAATACCTCAAGCGCGGCAGCGTTATCGAATAGCGGAGGCCCCATGCCCGTTGCACTGGAAATACTGATTGTCGTTTTACTGATCCTCGGCGGCCTGTTTGCCCTGGCCGGCTCCATCGGCCTGCTGACCCTGCCGGACTTCTACACCCGGCTGCACGCCCCCACCAAGGCCACCACCCTGGGGGTGGGCGGTATCGTGTTCAGCTCGATGCTGTTCTTCACGATCTCTGACCGCAGCGTGGACGTGGAAGAAATCCTGATCATGGTGTTCCTGTTCCTGACCGCACCCATCAGCGCCAATATGCTGGCCAAGGCAGCCATGCATCTGGATGTGAAGCGGATGGACGACACCCGGGGCAACCCCTGGGATCAGTAACGCCGCCCGATCAGGCCGCGGAGGCCTGGAACAGCGCGCCCCAGATCATCGCCAGCAGGAACAGCAGCAGCGCGCCAAACACGCCGATCAGTAAATAGAGACGCCAGGGCCGGCCGGGATTGTCCGGCTCCAGGCGCTGCTCGATGTGCTTGCGCAGCAGCGCGGCGTTGCGGTTATTGGCTTTCCAGGTCACGTCGAATATATCCCCGACGATGGGGATCAGGCCCACCACAAACTCCAGCAACACGTTGCCGGCCATTTTGAACACCTGACGGGAGCCTGCCCCCAACCGTACCGACTCGACCATCAGGTAGAGCGACAGCAACAGCCCGGCGGCGTCGCCGATCCCCGGCAGCAGACCGATCAACGGGTCCAGCCCGAAGCGGATGCGTGTGAACGGAATCCGGAACTGGCTATCCAATAGCCGAGCCGAGCCTTCCAGCCGCGCCAGGGCCTTCTCCAGCCGCTCGCGTTCGGCCGCGTCGGGCATGGCTCTGTGGGTGTTGTCTGGGTCCATTATTTTTCATCCATGCCGGATCGTTTTCCCGTATAGTAGGCGATCCAGATTTCAGGAGACATCTTTATGCTGAACGTGAACGAATACTTCGATGGCAACGCAAAATCCATTGCCTTCCAGACGGCAGACCTGCCGGCCACCGTGGGCGTCATCAGCCCGGGTGAGTATGAGTTCGGCACCACCAAGAAAGAAACCATGACCATCATCAGTGGTGCGCTGGAGGTTCTTCTGCCGGGTATGGACAAGTGGATGACCTACGGCGCCGGCGAAACCTTCGAAGTGGCCGGACAGGCCAGTTTCAAAGCCAAGGCCGACGTGGACACCGCCTACCTCTGCACCTACGAGTAAGGGCATCCGGCGGGCGATGCCATCAGCGCGTCGCCCCGTATTGCCCGCTCCATTTCCCCGCTTTTTCTCCCCGCAAAATCATACTTTCTCATCCTTGCCTTTTCAGAATTCTGTGGCAGATTAGTTGTACAACCAAAACAAAACTCATTTCCAAAATCTGACGAGGTTGTTTCACAATGGCCGATACAAAAATAATTCCGCCAGTCAGCAACGCGTATACCTATCCCCTGCTGATCAAGCGGTTGCTGCTTTCAGGCCCACGCTACGCACCCGACCAGAAGATTGTCTACGCCGACCGCAGTGAGTACACCTACCGCGAACTTGAGAAGCGCATCCACCGGCTGGCCAACGCCCTGACCGAAGCCGGCGTGAAGCCCGGTGACACGGTGGCGGTAATGGACTGGGACACGCCGCGCTACCTGGAGTGCTTCTTCGCGATTCCAATGATCGGGGCCATCCTGCATACCGTGAACATCCGCCTGTCGCCGGAGCAGGTCGTGTACACCATGAACCACGCCGAAGACGACCTGGTGCTGGTGCACGACGACTTCCTGCCGCTGGTCGAACAGGTGGAAAGCCAGCTGGAGACGGTCAAGGGCTACATCCAGCTCAGTGACGAGGCGCAGGCCAAAGCCACCTCGCTGAACAATGTCCATGGCGAATACGAGGCGCTGCTGGCCGACGCCGCCGATCACTTCGACTTCCCGGACTTCGACGAAAACTCGATCGCCACCACCTTCTACACCACCGGCACCACCGGTAACCCCAAAGGCGTCTACTTCAGCCACCGCCAGCTGGTGCTGCATACCCTGACTCAGACCGGCACCCTGGGCTTCAACGACCAGATGCCGCTGCTGCGTTCCAACAGCGTCTACATGCCGGTCACCCCGATGTTCCATGTCCACGCCTGGGGCGTGCCCTACGCGGCCACCATGATGGGCATCAAGCAGGTCTATCCGGGGCGCTATGAGCCGGAGCTGCTGGTGGACCTGCTGAAGAAACACCAGGTCACTTTCTCCCACTGCGTGCCCACCATCATGCAGATGATGCTGGCCACCGAGTCGATCAAGACCGCGGACCTGAGCAACTGGCACGTGCTGATCGGCGGCAGCGCCCTGACCGAAGGCCTGTGCAACGCCGGCGCCAGACTGGGTATCCGCATGTACACCGGCTACGGCATGTCAGAGACGTGCCCGCTGCTGAGCACCACCTTCCTGAAAGAAGCAGACCTCGAACTGCCGCTGGAACAGCAGACCGCCAAGCGGATCAAGACCGGCGTCGCCAACCCCATGGTGGACCTGCAGATCGTCGATCCGGACGGCAACCTGTTGCCCCACGACGGCGAGACCAAAGGCGAAGTGGTGGCCCGTACCCCCTGGCTCACCCAGGGCTACCTGAAAGAGCCGGAGAAAGGCGAAGCCCTGTGGGAAGGCGGCTGGCTGCACACGGGCGACGTGGGCACCATCGATCCGGACGGCACGCTGATCATCCGCGACCGCATCAAGGACGTGATCAAGACCGGCGGCGAGTGGCTGTCCTCGCTGGATCTGGAGAACCTGATCAGTCAGCATCCCGCCGTCGCCGCCACCGCCGTGGTCGGGGTCCCCGATGACAAGTGGGGCGAACGTCCGCACGCGCTGGTGGTGCTGGCACCCGGCCAGGACGCCTCGCTGGAGGACATCCAGGCGCACCTGCAACAGTACGTGGACGCCGGCGAGATCAATAAATGGGCTATTCCCCAGATGATCGATTTCGTCGAGGACATTCCCAAGACCAGCGTGGGCAAGATCAACAAGAAGCTCATCCGCGACGAACTGGCCTGATCATCACCAACACCGGCGCAGCGCCCGCTGCGCCGGTAACCACCTGCTTTCCTTGCCTTTCCGTAACCCTCCAGCGCTTTAAATCGTGCCGCCAAGCCCCTATATATAGTGGTGTCTATGCATCCAGAGGCCTGACGAGGCCCAAGCGGCATCCGCCGGCTTCCCAGCGTCGTCACGCCCGACTCCCTGCCAACAAGGACATGCCGGAGCCACCATGAATACCATTATCAAACGCTTTCTCATCGTCTCGAGTCTTTACCTGCTGGCCCCGTCGGCCGGCGCCCTGGACCTCGGCAGCAAACTGGAGTCCGGCAGCATGCTGTTGCCGGAAGAGTCGGTCGAAGTGACCGGCGAAGCCAGCGCCCTGGTCAGCGACCTGCAGGAACAGCTGGGAGTCACCCAGACCCAGGCCGCCGGCGGTGCCGGAGCACTGATGCAGCTGGCCCAGAGCCAACTGGGCGGGACTTCGTTCAGCCAGGTCAGCGATGAGGTTTCCGGGCTGGGCAGTCTGCTGGGCAGTTCCGGAGACGGATCGAGCAACCTGCTGAGTTCGGCCCTGTCCAACGTTTCGTCCATGGACGGCGTTGAGAAAGCCTTCGGAGCCCTGGGCCTGCAACCATCTGCAATCGAGCAGTTCGCGCCGGTCATCCTGGATTTCCTGCAGGAACAAGGCCTGGGCAGCGATCTGCTGGGCAACCTGACCAGCCTGTGGATGCCTGCGGAGTAAACGGAGCCTGACGTGATCAATACCTTCCGGCGGCTGCTGGCGTCGGCCGGTGGCCTGCAGCGAGCGCTGAACGTATTCGGCCCCTACGTCGGGGCCGGCATCCGCGTGGAGCACATCGCACCGGATTTCAGCGAAGCCACGGTGTCCATGAAACTGCACTGGTTCAACACCAACTACGTGGGTACCCACTTCGGCGGCTCGCTCTACAGCATGACCGATCCCATGTACATGCTGCTCCTGATGAACCGGCTGGGGCCGGATTACATCGTCTGGGACAAGAGTGCCCACATCGACTTTCTCAAACCCGGCAAGGGGCGCATGACCGCCCGCTTCCAACTGTCCGACGACCGGGTGGAGGACATCCGCCAGCAGGCGGCGGATGGCAGCAAGGTGCTGCCGGAATGGGCGGTGGATGTGCTGGACGACAGCGGTGATACCGTCGCCCGCGTGCACAAGACGTTGTACGTGCGACGTAAGCGGACCAGCTAGATGGCCCGCGCGTCGTCGGGTCAGATCCGCTGGTCGAGGACCCGCTGCATGATCTGACGGCGGGTTTTCAGGCCCGCTTCGGCGGCATGCTCATGGGCTCGCTGACGGGCCTCGTCCTGTCCCGAGCCGGACACCACCGCGGTGAAATAGCGGGTCACGGCTTTTTCATAGGCCTGGAAAGCCCCGTCACAGGCGGCCTGGGCCGCATCCGCGATATCCGATGGCGGCGCCGATTCCACCCCAACGTACGGATCGGCCGAAGCCACCATGCAATCCTGATACGCGCCGAAGCGGTTCTGCAGTTCGCCCTGCAGGGTCTGGCGCTGTTTGTCCGTCAGGTCCGGCTGCATCATGGCACAACCGCTCATCGCAAGGCCGACGGCCGCCAGGCCGATCAGCCGGGGACTGTTCACCCGCAGGCTATGCAAAGTCATAGTCACCTCCCTTCTCCAGCGCACGGCGATAGGCCGGACGCGACTGATAGCGCCGCACATAATCCCGGATCGCCGGACGGTCGTCACCCACGATACCGCGCGCCACGGACGCCTCCAACGGGAAACTCATCTGGATATCGGCGGCGCTGAGCCTGTCCCCCAGGAACCACTCGTTGTTCTTCAGGTGGGATTCGACGAAGTCCAGGTGGTTCCTGATCTGCGGGCCGATAAAGATCTGGTTGGTCTTATCGGCAATGCCTTTGGCCACGGGGCGCACGAAGAAAGGCATGGGATTGGTCTTGACCTTCTCGAACACCAGTTTCAGCAGCAGCGGCGGCATCAACGAGCCTTCGGCATAGTGCAACCAGTAGGTGTAGTCGATCCACCGCTGGGTACCGGCTTCGGGTAGCAGGTCACGCCCGTACTGGTGGGCCAGGTAGTCGATGATGGCGCCGGATTCGGCCACCGTCAGCTCACCGTCGGTCACCACCGGCGACTTACCCAGCGGATGCACCGCCTTGAGACTGGCCGGCGCCAGCATGGTTTTTGGGTCACGCTGATAGTGCTTGATCTCGTACTCCAGACCAAGCTCTTCCAGCATCCAGAGAACACGTTGCGAGCGCGAGTTGTTGAGGTGATGAACAGTTAGCATCCAGGTCTCCCTGACAGTTATTGGTCCGCGGGTGGTGGCCATTATCGCGACGACATACACCCAGACATCTTTGGCGTCCGTTTATTCGCACAGCAACGCCGCCCGGATCACCCGCCCCTCGCCTGTCGACTCCTGGCCAGGATCACCAGGCCAATGCCACCCAGGATAACCAGGGAAGCAATGACCAGCCGCGGCGTCACGGGCTCGGCCATAAGCGCCACCCCGAAGGCGGCCGCAATCACCGGCACCGAAAGCTGGACACTGGCCGCCAGCGTCGCCGACAGGGCCGGTAACGCGGCGTACCAGATGGCGTAGCCCACCGCCGAGGCCAGAGCGCCGGACAGCACCGCGAGCACGGCGCCATGAAGGTCGACCGACCAGGCCGGCATCGCCACCATCAGGGCCACCAACGCCATGGGCGAGGCGCGCAGGAAATTATCCGCCGTGACCAACAGGGGCTGGCTCACGCCGCGCCCCCGCAGTGAGTACACGCCCCACGCGACACCCGCGATCGCCATCAACACGGCGGCAAACAGCGGCGGTGCCGTAGCGCCCGGCGACAGCAGGTAAACCAGGCCGCCCACCGCCAGCAGCGTTCCCAACCATTGTACGAGGGACGGCCGCTCCCCCTGAATCAGTCCCCAACCGATCATCGACAGCTGCACGCAGCCGAACAGGATCAGCGCGCCCACGCCCGTGTCCAACGACAGGTAGGCGAAGGAAAAACAGATGGCGTACAGGAACAGCATGGCGGCGGACCACCAGCTACCGTGCACCGAGCCATCACGCTTCGCCACACGCAGGCGCACCAGGATCACCAGCATCAGCGTGCCCGAAAGCAGGCGGATAAAGGTGAAGGACGCGGCGTCGATGGTGCCCGCCCCCAGCGCCAGGCGACAGAATACGGAATTGGCGGCGAACGCGAGCATGGCCAGGGTGGTCAGGACAGTAATGCGCAAGGGGCTGCTGGTTACGGCCATACGATCTCCTGTCTTGGTTATGGGTCCGGTTGGGCTGCGCCCGGTCCGGGAGCGGCCTGTCGCTCGACGGCGTCAGGCCGCGGTAAAAGCAAAATCCAGATCCGGCTGGCGACCCGCAACAATGTCCGCCAGAGCCGCCGCGGAGCCACAGGCATGGGTCCAGCCCAGGGTCCCGTGCCCGGTGTTGAGGAACAGGTTACGCAAGCGACTGCGGCCGATGTAAGGCAGATTGGACGGCGTGGTCGGGCGCAGACCGGTCCAGAACCGGGCCTGGTCCCAGTGACCGGCTTCCGGCATCAGGTCCGAGACCCGACTCACGATCGCCTGGCAGCGACGCAGGTCCAGGTCACGGCCGTAGCCGTTCAATTCTGCCGTGCCGGCGATGCGCAACCGGTCTCCCAGACGGGAATAGACCAGCTTGTACTGATCGTCGGTCAGACTCACCTTATAGGCCCGCTCCGGCGAACGCACCGGCACGGTAATGGAGTAGCCCTTGGCCGGGTAGATGCTCAGCTTCAGACCCAGCTGGCGCGCCAGGAGTGGGCTGAAACTACCCAGACTGAGGACATAACTGTCAGCCCGAAGGGTGTGATGAACACCGTTCTCGATCACACGCACACCGGCGACGTCATCGCGACGCTGCTCGAATCCGACGATCTCGGTGTCATACAGGAACCGGACACCCGCATCCGCTGCCTTTTGCGCCAGCGCCTGGGTGAATTTGCGGGCGTCGCCGGACTCATCGTCAGCGGTATAGGTGGCACCCACAAGACGGTCCCGCGCGCCGGCCAGCGCCGGTTCCAGCGCGACCGCCCGGTCGGCGTCGATGACCTCGCGTGCGCAGCCGAACGCCCGCATCTGACTCGCCGGCAACTGGGCCCGCTCGAACTCGGCCGGGTCGGTGTAGAAGTGCAGGATGCCACGAGTGACCTGGTCGTAATCCAGCGCCAGGTCCTCACGCAGCGACTGCAACCGCTCACGGCTGTAGGTGCCGAGGGTCACCAACTGGTGCAGGTTGTAGCGCGCCCGACGCGATGTGCACTCACGCAGGAAACGCGCGCCCCAGCCCCACTGGGCCGGATCAAGGCGCGGCCGGAAGCGCAGGGGTGCGTCCGGCTTGCCCAGCCACGCCATCAGCTTCAACGGCGCTGACGGGTTGGCCCAGGGCGTCGCGTGGGAGACGGAGATCTGACCTCCGTTGGCGAAACTGGTTTCCAGGGCCGCCCGGGACTGTCGTTCGACCACGGTCACCTCGTGGCCGGCCTGGCGGAGGTACCAGGCACTGGTGGTCCCGACAACACCGGCTCCGAGAACCAGAATCTGCATGCAGTGATCTCTCCTGAGGTTTTAGGCAAACAAGTTAAGAGCGCAACGTTCGTCGAATAAACCAAACGTGCGGGAATGATGACGCGTCCAACCGGGTTATAAGGCGCCACGTCTGTCTGGCAGGTGATTGTAATACAACAGCGCGAAATACCGGAGCGGCCCGGCTCAACTGGCCCGCTTGCCACGATGCTCCCGGTACATACGGCGCACCCAGTCGATGGACGGGCGTTCCTGGAAGGCGTCGATAAAGTCCGTCAGCGCCGGTGGCAGGTCGTCCGGGAACTGGAACGGCGCCTCGGGCGGACGGGCCAGCGGCCCCAACAGCGAGGCGGCGGTCAGATCGGCAACGGAGAACCGGTCGCCGGTGAGATAGGCGTTGTCCGCCACGCGGGCGTCGAGCCGGTCCAGCGCCGCTTCCAGTCGTTCCAGGCTGCGGGCGTAGCCGCGCTCGTTGATTCCCATGCCTTCTTTCATGGCGCGGACGACGACCGGCTGGCTGGCCCGGAACGTCATTCGTCCCACCGTGTTCTGGCCCTCCGTGAGTATCTCGAACATCACGTGGGAGTGGTCGATGACGTGGAAATAGGCGGTACGCCGCAGGTGCGGACCGATCTCTCGGTCAGCGAAAGCCGCCCATTCCAGGGCCTCTTCGCGCTGCGCATCGTCTTCAGGAAACAGCACCGGCGCCGACGGGAAACGCTCGTCCAGGGTCTGGATGATCACCGACGACTCGTTGATGTAGCGGCCATCCAGCTTGAGCACAGGCACCTTGTTCTGGCGGGTTCGACGGAACACCGCCGGCATGTGGAACAACGGCAACAGGTTTCGGGTCTCGTAGGCGATGTGCTTGTAGTCCAGCGCCCAGCGCACCTTCTCGCAGTAATGGGAAACCGGAAACTGGTAGAGCACGGGTTTCGTCATGAGCGGCTTTCCTGTTGTTATCCGTTGTTATCGATCGTTCTCAGTGCACCTGTCCGGCCCCACTCCGGCCAGTGGATCAACCACCCGCCTTCTTGACCGTCCAGCCTTTTTCCTGGAGCAGCGGAACCAGCAGATCCCGGTGATCCCCCTGGATTTCCACCACGCCGTCTTTCACCGTACCACCGGTTCCGCACTTGGCCTTGAGCGTCTTGGCGTAGGCCTTGAGATCGGCGCCCGCCAGGGGAATGCCGGTAATCAGGGTTACGCCCTTGCCTTTGCGGCCCTTGGTTTCCCGGCTGACACGCACAATGCCGTCACCGGCCGGCGCCACCGGTTCGCCGCAGCGACAGGACTCCATCGGCTCGCGGCAAACGGGACACATCCTGCCCTGGTCCGTCGAGAAGACCAGACCACCTGAGGATCGTTTCTTCAAAGCTTTTTCTCCCTTTGCGTGACTCTCCGGCCCTTGCAGGCCGCGCTCAGGATCCGATAAACCAGAACAGGAATGCAAGGAAGAAGCCGCGGCGATAGCGCGGATCGGCCAGCCGTGACAGGCGTGGCTCGTCGCCATCCTCACGATGCGCCAGCCCGGGCGCGATGGATTCATCCACCACGTCCGAGCGGTCCTCGGCGAGAATCGCCCGCGCCCGGAACTCGTCTTCGGCGCGCACCTGCAGCCGCACTCCGCCCATGGCGTCGGAATAGAGCCACTGCATGCCAATGGTGTGTTCATCGGCCACCGTGGCGTCCACGCCTTCCGAATCCAGCCGGGCCCGAGCCACGTGGGCTTCGAACGGTAACGAATAGCGCGCGACGGTCACCCAGCTCATAGGCGGCCCGTCAGCTCGGCGGGTACCGGTCAAACATGGCGGCGACCACCTCGTCGATCAGCTCGACGCGGTCTTCCGGCGACTGACGTTCGTCCAGGTAACGCCGGCTGACGCCGCGCCAGACAACGCGCTCCGAGGCCCGGTCAACGAACTCAACCACCAGTTTGCCCTGCTTGACCTGGCGCACGTCGGTGGGTGTGGACACGCCCCAGCCAAAGTTGCCACGGCCGAAACCCAGACCGTAGCTGAATCCGGAACTCTCCAGCTTCTCGGCTTCCTCAACGCGATAGGTAACCAGCAGATCCGCGTTGTCCGCAGGCCCGCGTGTCATGGTCTTCTGCCCCATCTCCCGCTCGACCGCGTTTTCCACCCGGGCACCGTCCAGGCTCAGGAAATCGTCTTTCCCGTTGTCCGGTGCGAAGGCCCATGTCTGGTAGCTGTTGAACTGGGCACCGGCATCATAGTCGGTCGCCACAATGCTGGCGCAGCCCGTCAGCAGCGCCAGGCACAGAACCAAAACCAGATTACGCATCAATGGAATCCTCCGTTTTATTCGCCAGAAAATCGTTCCCGTTCCGGGATATACGTCCCTCACTCTGGTTCGGAGGCATTCTGGTCGGATGCCGGCAGGATGATGCCTTCGGCACGGCAGAACGCGTTGAATGCAGACCGATGTTCCAGGGGAACCTCGACCCGCATCGTTACTCCTTCACCATAGTTCACGTCCGCCACCTGCGCCTCATGCTGCTCGCACCAGTGTCGAACGGGCTGCTCCAGCGCAAAGTCCAGCTGCGCCTCGATCCGCTCAGTCGGGCGCTGAACCCGGCGCGGCACATCCGACAGCACCGCTTCCGTGGCGCCGGCGTAGGCGCGGACCAGCCCACCCGCGCCCAGTTTGATACCGCCGAAGTAACGGATCACCACCACCATGATATCGCCCATATCCTTGTGCTGAATGACATTAAGGATAGGTTTGCCGGCGGTGCCGGAGGGCTCCCCGTCGTCGTTCATGGCCGCCTGGCTGGCCGCTTCGGGACGACCGATCTGGTACGCCCAGCAGTGATGGCGGGCATCGGGATAATCGCGGCGCGCCTGTTCCAGGAAAGCCATGGCCTCCTCCCGCGACGACACCGGCGCCACCCGGCCGATGAACCGGCTCTTCTTGATCTCGATTTCCCGCTCGATGGATTCTGCGGGAATGGGATAATCTTTTGACATGTCACCTACGGCAGTAGTTCGATGGGCTGGAGCCGGTAATAAATGGCCCCGGCGAGCACCGATAGAGTAACAGGCAAGACAGGGAACCAACATGCGGGACGAAGACCACGATGCCCCGGGCGCGGCCGCGCCGCCGGGAACGACCAAGGCCGGCTGCGGCATTCGCTATGAGCCAGACGCGCCCAGCGCCGGTATCGACTTCAGTGGTGCCGAGGCGCTGCGGCCGACTCCCGACGACGGGGACACCCCGGACGCGGGCAACTAATCCCCTCAGGTGAACGGCGGCCAGTCAAGGCGCACCACCAGGCCGCCCTGCTCCCCGTTAAAGGCCGTAATCCGGCCGTCGTGGGCCTGAACGATATCACGGGTGATGGCCAGCCCAAGCCCCCAGCCCTGGCCGCCACGCGCCTTGTCGGAACGGAAGAAGGGCTCGAACAGGTTGGGCAGGTCCTCCGGCGTGACGCCAGGCCCCTCGTCGGCAATTTCGCAGCGCAGCCAGCGATCGGCAAAGTGCAGCCGGACGGTGACCGTATGCGCCGGTGGCGTCACGTCGATGGCGTTCTGCAGGACATTATCCAGGGCCCGGCCAATCAACCCCTGATCACCCAGAATCGTGGCCTGACGAACGTCGTCGGCAATGTCCAGATGGCAATCGACCCGACGTTGCTCGGCGTAATCGGCGGCGTCCTGCAAGACATCGTTGATGACTTTCACGAGGCTGACCGGCTCCTGCGCCATGGACTGCCCCTGTGCGCTCAGCCGGTGCAGGGTGAGGATCTGCTCGGTCATGGCCTCCAGGCGCTCGTTCTGGCGCAACACCGAATCCATGATGTCCGGGTCGGCGATGCTGTCCCGCGCCAGTTCGATGGCCACCCGCTGCCGTGCCAGAGGCGTGCGCAGGTCGTGGGAGATGTCGCGCAGTAGCTGCTGCTGGCGTTCCAGCAGGGTGCACAGGCGATCGGTCATGGCATTGAACGCCCGTGCCAGGGCGCCAATCTCATCCCGGCGGCGGGCGACCTTTTGGGCCACACGCAACGAGGTATCGCCACTGGCGATGTCCCGGGCCGTGGATTCAACGTTACGCAGCGGGCGACTGATGTGCCGGGCGATCCACCAGCACGCCAGGGTGATCAGCAGGAACGTCAGTCCCAGCTCGAAGGAACGGAAGAAACGCGGATCCAGCCAGCCGTCGCCGCCGGCCTGGGGCCAGACCACCATCCGGTAGCCACCCGGTGCGTCGATCACCGCCGGCTGGCCGGGCAGACCACCGGGCAGATCCAGCCGGTGGCGGGAGCGGCGCTGATCCCGGAACAGGTCTTCGGTTTCCACCAGGAACAACCGCATGCGCAGGCGTTCGCCGGACTCCCTCAGCAGCCTGCGGGCATCACGCCGCTCGCCGGCAGCCTCCAGCTCCGCCGCCTGCCGTGCCAGTTGGGCCAGATCCTCACGCTGTTCCAGTTGCTTGCGCTCACGGTGCCCCAGCTCCTGCACCGCCATATTGCTCAGCACCACCGCCAGCGCCATGGCGAACCAGATCAGCAGGAAGATGCGCAGGGACAGGGGCCATTGGAAATTCAGCTTCATTCCAGCCCCCGGTAGCTGTAACCGAGACCGCGGACGGTCTCGATGCGTGAACCGTCGCCCTGGTCGAGCTTGCGGCGCAGGTTGCTGACGTGCATGTCCAGGGTACGATCGTGCGGGGTCAGGCGGCGACCGAGCGCCCACTGCATCAGGTCGGTCTTGCGCACGACCGAGCCCGCGCGGCTGATCAGCACCTGCAGGATCTCGTACTCGGTGCCGGTCACCTCCACCGGTTCACCATTCTGGAACACCCGCCGCTGGTCCGGATCAATGCGCAGGTCGCCCACTTCCAGGGTACGTTGGGGCTGGTTTTCATGGTCCCAGGCGACCCGTCGCAGCGCCGCCTGGATGCGCGCCACGAGTTCCCGGGGATTGCAGGGTTTGGGGATATAGTCATCGGCGCCCACTTCGAAACCGACGATGCGGTCGGTCTCCTCCCCGCGCGCGGTCAGCAGGATCACCGGCAGGCGGGTACGCATCCGCAACTGGCGCAGCACATCCAGGCCGTTGATGTCCGGCAGCATGATATCCAGCACCACCAGGTCGGCCATCTGCTCCTGCGCCAGGGTCAGGCCATCCTGGCCGGTTCCCGCTTCGCGAACCACAAAGCCCTGGCCGCTGAGGTAGCGACTGAGCAGCGTGCGCAATTCCTGATCGTCTTCGATGAGCAGAATCCGGTCCTGCATGCACTCCATCCTTCCGGTCTTGTGTCTACAGTCGTTGTGTACTGGCGATTCAACGACCTGCAGTCTATCACGCGGGCAAAATTCCGCTTTCCACCTTTACCCAACCTTTACGTTGGCCTGACAGAACCTGACACAGGAAAGCGTATCGTGGTCAGTGTCACCGGCAGCAACGCATTGTCTGCCGTCACCAACAGGGAGTATGCCCATGAAAGCGATGAAATCATCCCGACTGATGATCCCGGCCATGCTGGCCGCGGCGATGGTTGCCAGCCCGCTGGCCTTTTCCGGCGAACACCGCGGTCACGACGACCGCCCGCCGATGCACCACGATGGCAAGGGTCCGCGTGGCGGCCTGCAGCAGCGTCTCGATTTCCTCAGCGACAAGCTGGACCTGAGCGCCGAACAGCGCGATCAGCTGCGCGACCTGTTCGACGAAGCCCACGTGGCCCGCATGGAACAGTTCAAGGCCATGCGCAACGGCGAGAAACCCGACCTGATGAGCGGCGACCCCGACAGCAGCGACTACAAGGACGCCGTCGCCGAAGCAGCTGACAAGGCGGCCGAGTTCGCTCGCCAGCGCATTGAATCCCGCGCCGAGCAATATCGCGCCATCTACAACATCCTCAACGACGATCAGCGGGAAATCTGGGCGGAACTGCAGGCGGAGCGCAAGAAGCACTCGCCGCGTGATGCCGGTCCGCGCCGCGGTGGTCCCGGCCAGGGCCCGGATTGCGGTCCGGGACCGCGTCCACCGGAGCCACCTCAAGACGACGCGTGATCGATCGGCCGGGAATAGCGTATGGTTAGGTGGCCTGTCACAACGAGGAGTCACCTGACCCGCCATGGCCGATTCCACCACCCCGTCCCGCACCGACAACCTGACGATCGAGCCGGTGGCGTCCGTCGACGCCATCGCCCCAGGCGACTGGGATCGACTCAGCAGGACGGGGAACCCGTTCCTGCGTCACCACTTCTTTGCCGCGCTGGAGCACAGCGGTTGCACCACCGCGACCACCGGCTGGGAACCCGCCCACCTTCTGATTCGCCTGGACGGCCAACTGCACGGTCTGATTCCCGCCTTTCGCAAGACCCACTCCATGGGCGAGTATGTGTTCGACTGGGGCTGGGCCGATGCCTACGCGCGCTACGGCGTGGACTATTACCCCAAGCTGCTGATGGCCGTACCATTCACGCCATCCCAGGGACACCGGCTGCTGCTCTCGCCCACGCTGCGCGACCGTCTGAAGCCCGGTGACCTGAACCCGTTGCTGGATGAGGCTGCCGTAGAACTGGGGTGCCATTCCTGGCACCTGCTGTTTCCCAATAGCGCCGATCAGCGCCTGCTGGAGGCCCCAAACCGCCTGCATCGCCTGGGTTGCCAGTTCCACTGGTTCAACCGGGATTACCACAGCTTCAACGACTTTCTCGCCCAACTGACCTCGCGCAAGCGCAAGTCGATCCGCAAGGAGCGCCGCCAGATCGCCGAACAGGGCATCGCATTCGACCACTACCCCGGCCACGCCCTGCCCGACTCGGTGCTCGACGCCTTTCACGTGTTCTATCAGGCCACCTATCTCAAGCGCGGCCAGCGTCCCTATCTGAACCGCGATTTCTTCCAGCGCCTGCGCGACGGCCAGCCGGAGCAGCTGCACGTCATCATGGCGCGCCTGGACGAGCGGATGATCGCCGGCGCCCTGTTCCTGCACGGAGAAAACACGCTCTACGGGCGCTACTGGGGCTGCCTGGAGGAGTACGACCACCTGCATTTCGAGACCTGCTACTACCAGGGCATCGAACTGGCCATCGAGCGCGGCCTGCGCTGCTTCGACGCCGGCGCCCAGGGCGAGCACAAGCTGGTGCGCGGCTTCGAACCGCAACTGACCCATTCCTGGCACTGGGTGGCACACCCCGGCTTCGCCGAGGCCATTGCCGATTTCTGCGAAGAAGAGGCGATGGACGTGCGCGGCTACCGGGATGCGGCACTGGAGGCGTTGCCTTATCGGCAGGAGAATTAGAGGGCATAGGTGACAGCGCGGTCTCCGCCTGAATCTCGCCGACACACAAAAAAATCCTTGCCCCCAAACCGGACATCAGGTTATGTTTTGGCCACTTAAACCTGTTTGTGGTCGAAAGAACCGAATCATGCTGTTCAACTCTGTCGTCGTCATCGTAAAGCTAGTCCTGGTGGTCGTGGTGCCAACCGGGGGCTTTTGCGTGGATGACAGGATGAGCTAGACCACAACCAGTCAGAACACCGAAAGCCCCCGGCACCGAAAGGTCCCGGGGGCTTTTTTTTGCTGCACGAAAAAGGGAAATCAACGTGAACGCTGCACAGCACATACTCGACGCCTTCAAGCGCCATCAGATCGACACCGTTTTCGGCTATCCCGGCGGTTGCATCATGCCGCTATACGATGCCCTGGTCGCCCACGACCAGGTGGGCGTTGAGCACGTGCTGTGCCGTCACGAGCAGGCCTGCGCCCTGGCCGCCGACGGCTACGCCCGCGCCAGCGGCAAGCTCGGTGTCTGCATCGCCACCTCCGGCCCCGGAGCCACCAACCTGATCACCGGCGTGGCCAACGCCCACCGTGACTCGGTACCCATGCTGGTTATCACCGGCCAGGTGCCCTCGCCCCTGATCGGCACCGACGCCTTCCAGGAAACGGACATTCTGGGCATGACCCTGGGCATCGTGAAGCACAGCTACCTGATCGAAGACGCCGAGTCGCTGCCGGGCATCATGGAGGAAGCGATGCAACTGGCCCAGTCCGGCCGTCCCGGACCGGTGTGGATCGACATTCCCAAGGACATCCTGCTCACGGACATTGCGGACCGTCAGGCGCCAGAGGCACCGGCCATGGACGCCGAAAGCGCCGACGCCGGGACACTCCAGCAGATCCTCGACATGCTGCGCCAGGCCCGCCAGCCCCTGCTCTACAGCGGCGGCGGCATCAGCCTGGCCGGCGCCGAGAACGCCTTCCGCAGGTTCGCGAGCGCTTCGGCACTGCCCAACGTGGTCACGCTCAAGGGCATTGGCAACCCGGGTCGCGACAACCCGGACCAGTTGGGGATGCTTGGCCTGCACGGCTCCCGCGCCGCCAACCTGGCGGTCGACGCCTGTGACCTGCTGCTGGTTGTCGGCGCGCGGCTGGACGATCGCGCCACCGGCGTGCTGGACGGTTTCGCGCCCAACGCCCGCCTGATCCACATCGACACCGACGCGGCCGAGTTGGGCAAGCTCAAGCCGGCGGACTTGGCGGTGCGCGGAGACATCGCGCCGATCCTGGACGCGCTGGCCGACGCCCTCGACGATCAACCGCTGGCCATCGACGACTGGCGCCGCCGGTGTTCGGACTGGCGCAAGACCCACGGTTTTCAAGCCGCCACCAACGACGACCCGCACGCGCCGATTTCCGGACCGGGCTTCATCCGTCAGCTCTCGGCGCTGACCCCGCGGGAGACCATCGTCGCCTGCGACGTGGGCCAACACCAGATGTGGGTGGCGCAGCACTTCCAATTCGACCACCCGCGCTCGCATCTCAGCAGCGGCGGCCTGGGCACCATGGGCTTCGGCCTGCCCGCCGCCATTGGCGCCCAGTTCGCCTGCCCGGACCGGCCGGTGATCAACGTGACCGGCGACGGCTCGTTCATGATGAACGCCCAGGAACTGGCCACCATCCGCCGCCACAACCTGCCCATCAAGCTGGTTATTCTGGACAACCAGTGCCTGGGCATGGTGCGCCAGCAGCAGGAGCTGTTCTACGGCAACCGGGAAAGCCAGATCAACCTGGACGACAACCCGGATTTCCTGGCCCTGGCCAGGGCCTTCGACATTCCCACGCTGGCCATCGAACGCAGCGACCAGATTCGCCGGGGCATCCAGACGATCCTCGCCTACGACGGCCCCATGCTGCTGCACGTGGCCATCGACCGCAGCGAAAACGTCTGGCCCATCGTCAAGCCCGGCGCCTCCAACCGCGAGATGCTGGACGAAAGCCAGCGCCCCAACCGCACACCGTCAACCCGGAACAAGGAAAACGCCGCATGACGCCTTCGACGCGCGCCCACTCCACCACCCACTCGATTCGCTGCCGGATGCAGGCGGAACCCGCCGCTCTGGAGCGCCTGTGTCAGGTCACACGGATTCGTGGCTTCCGCATCGAGCAGATGCAGGTCCACAGCGACGACGGTTACCTGGCCATCGACATGGCGCTCAGCGGCTCCCGCGCCATCGACATGCTGCAGGCACAGATCGCCAAACTGCACAGTGTGGAGTCGGTCAGCACGCAGTCGTACACCGCATCCGCCACATCAACCACCGAAGGGATACGCCGGAGCGCCTGACGGCAGGGCCTTCCGGCGTCGCTTCCAACTCGGCGTCAGACGATGTGGACCCGGCCGTCGGCGGCTGCAAACGGGTTGGTGTGGGTTCCGCTGGCGCCCTGGAGCTGGGCCTCGGGGTGATTTTCGGCCATCAGGTGTTTCATCGTCACCAGGTGTTTGGCGGGACAGTCGACCATCACCAGGTACTGACCGTCGTCGATGGCCTGGTGGAAGCGGCGGATGCGGTAGTGCTCCGCGCCGATACCACCGAAACCGCCCAGCCAGCCGCCGGCCAGCACAGCAAACAACAGCAGCGCGATCCAGGCGCTCATGGGCCAGGCCGGAACGCCGATCACCTGGGCGGTCAGGATAAAGGTGAACGCCAGTAATGCGCCGATCATCACGCCCCGTTCGACGTAACGGACGAGATCGGTACGATCGAGCACGCCGGCGCGATGCAGACTGTGGGTGTAGAGACCGGCTTCGTCCCTGGACACGATGTGGAAGCGCCAGTCGGTGACGCCATGATCGTGCAGGTCTTCGGATATCTCGGACACACTGTCGATGGTCCGGGTCAGGTAATAGAGCCGTTTCATGCTCATCCCTCCCCCATTTGGCAAGGAAATAGTTGCACTTACGACTCGATTATACGACTTCAACAGATGGCGGCGCGCAACCGTTCAGATGGATTCACGCTAAGCCTGCCTCGTTTAGCAACCGTCGTCATAATGAGGCTGCACCCGGACCAGTGTTTCCCGCTGCAGGCGCCGCAGCCGATCACTGATCGCCACCGGGTAGGCAACCCCATCCCGGAGCGTTCGCAGCGATGCCGGTAAGGCCGCGACAGCCGCCCGGGCATGGTCGGCGGCATCCGCCAACGGCGACAGGGCACCCTCAACGCGATGGCCCGCGCGCAGAGTCGACACCAGTAAGGGCTCGCCTTCGGCGGTTTCCTCACGGTGTGTAATGGTGTCCCCGAGGAAGATCCCATCCGCATCCCGCTGCCGGAACACCTGCTTGGGGCCGGGAAACGACTGTTTGCCCGGCGAGTTCTTCATGCGTGGCCGGCCGGCGTATTCGGTCAGCTTGTACGCCAGTTCCAGCGACGGCGCATCTGACGATGCCCCCACCGAGGTGCCCACGCCGAAGCCGTCCAGTGGTACACTGGAGCGACACAGCGCGTCGATCTTGTGCTCATCCAGGCCACCGCTGGCCATGATCGAGATGCGACCCAGCCCCGCCTCATCGAGCATGCGCCGACAGTGCACCGCCTGCTCGGCAAAATCCCCGGAGTCCAGGCGAATGGCACCGATCTCCATTGACGGCTCCGACTTGAGCCAGCGGATGATCGCCGCGACGGCCCGCTCGGTGTCGTAGGTATCCACCAGCAGCGTAGTGCCCGGGAAACGCTCGGCGTAGGTCCGAAAAGCTTCCATCTCGCTGTCGCAGGCCTGCACGAAGCTGTGCGCCATGGTGCCGCGGATGGGCAGCCCGAAATCCAGCCCCGCCAGCACGTTGCTCGTGCCCGCCAACCCGGCCATGCGAAAAGCGCGGACGCCGCGATAGGCCGCGTCCAGGCCGTGCATGCGGCGCATCCCGAAGTCCACCACCGGCCGGCCATCGGCCGCCAGCGCCAGCCTCACCGCCTTGGACGCCAGCACCGTTTCCAGGTGGACGTAGTTCATCAGCAGGGTTTCCAGGATCTGGGCTTCGGCAATCGGGGCTTCCACTTCCAGCAGCGGCTCCTGGGGAAACACGGGCGTCCCCTCCGGCATCGCCTGGATGCTGCCGCTGAACCGGAAGTTCCGTAGCCACGCCAGGAAGCCATCACTGAACCGGTCCAGCGAGCGCAGGCGCTCGATCTGCGCGTCGGAGAAGCGCAGGGACTCGACCACCCGGGTCACGTGCTGCTGCCCGCAGGCAAGCATGAAATTGCGGTGTTCGGGCAGCTTGCGGAAGAACAGACTGAACACCGCCGTTTCGTTCATACCACGCGACCAATAGGCCTGGGCCATGGTCAACTCGTACAGGTCGATCATCAGGGCCAGGTCGTCGTCTGGCACCATGCTTCGTCTCCTTGGATACGGTTATCTTGAGCCCGCTAAAACGGTTGGGAGCGCCCGGTGTCAATGCACCACGCCGGCACCCGCCTCGGCCAGTTCGGCGAACACGTCCTCCGTCCCATCGGCAACCACCGCCCGGGTACCGCTGGCCAGCAGTTCGACGGCGAAGCCCAGGCGCAAGGCATCCAGCACCGTTGCACGGACACAGACATCAAGCGCCAGCCCCGCAACCTGCAGGCGCTCGATGCCGTGACGGGTGAGATACTGCTCCAGTTGGGTGCCATCGAAGGCAGAATAGGCATCCTGTTCGAAAGCGCTGCCCTTGCTGACGCGAACCGCCGTGGCCGGCAGGTCGAGTTCGTCGTGAAAGGCGGCGCCGTCGGTGTCCTGAACGCAGTGGACGGGCCAGGGGCCGCCGCGATGATGGAAGCTGCAATGGTCAACCGGGTGCCAGTCGCGGGAGGCGACAATGGGCCAACCCTTGTCCTGGGCATCGGCGATGGCGGCGTTGACGACGGGGATGATCGCCTCGCTATCCGGCACGGGCAAGGCGCCGCCGGTGCAGAAATCGTTCTGGATATCCACCAGTAACAGGGCCGTATGGTCGGGCGCTGCCATCGTGAACTCCTCGACCCGCGTTCAGTCGGGTTCGTCAGGTTTCCGTGGATTCCTGTTTACTAGGATTGGGCCTAAGGCGGGGCATTGCAAGGAAAAGGCCGAGAGCTGGAAAGGAAGCGCCGGCTACCGCATTGAAACGGCGGCCGGCAAAGCGGCTGACCGGACATTCCCTTGTCCGGCCCTGAGTTGAAGGGTTAGAAGTTGTAGGTGACGGTGCCCATCACGCTGCGCTCGGCGCCGTAGTAGCAGACCGCTTCGGAATAGCAGGAGCCCACGTATTCCTTGTCGAACAGGTTGTTGGCGTTCAGTTGCGCGGTGACGCCTTTTAGCCCCACGTTGGCCAGGTCGTACTTGATCATGGTGTCGACCAGGGTGTAGCTGGGTACTTCGAGGTCGTTCGACTCGTTCGCCCAGCTTTCGCCGATGTAGCGGACACCGACACCCAGCTTCAGGCTGTTGAACACACCGTCAAGGAACTCATAGGAGCCCCATGCCGACGCCATGTGCTCAGGCGTTGCCACCGGCGTGTTGCCCTCGGTGCCGGTTTCCGATTTCTGGACTTCAACATCAGTGTAGGTGTAGCTGGCCTGCAGGGTGATGTTCTCGTTAACGCGGGTGGCCGCTTCCAGCTCAACACCTTGGGACCGAACTTCCCCGACGGCCTGATAGGCGTTGATGCTCTGGATGTAGTTGGCCACATTGTCCTGGTCGATCTGGAACACCGCGATGCTGTATCGATCCGCGGTTCCAACGGGCTGGTATTTGAGGCCCAGCTCATACTGCTCGGCTTCGGTCGCATCGATCAGGTCACCGTTTTCATCCACGTTGGCGCTGGGGCTGAACGACTCGGAATAACTGACGTAGGGTGCAATCCCGTTGTCGAACAGGTACATCAGCGCCGCACGGCCGCTAAAGTGCTCGTCGTCCAGTTGCTCATCACCCGTCGCGCCGGTCAGCAGGTTTTCATACTGGTTCTCGACATCGACCCAGTCGTAACGGCCGCCCACGGTCACACGCCACTGATCGATCGCCATCTGATCCTGCACGTAAAGACCGGTTTGCTCGAGTTCACGATCATTATCCTGGTAGGGGTTGATCGTTCCGGTGCCGCCGTAAACCGGATCAAACGCGTTGATCGACGGGAAGGTCGAGGCAAACGCCGGCGTATACCCGGCGGTCCAGTAGGCGTCGGTATCACGATGCTGGTAGTCCAGACCAGTCAGGACGGTATGATCCGTCGCGCCAATGCCAAACTCCGCCAGAAGCTGGTTATCGATGGCAAAGGCGCTGAGCTCTTCATCCGCACCGAAGAACGTACGCGGCAGCTCGTTTCCAACCCAATAGCCCTGGTTGTAGACCTGGCCATAGTCGGTTTTGGTGTTCACATAACGGAAGTTCTGACGCGCGGACCAGACGTCATTGAAGCGGTGCTCGAGCTGATAGCCGATCATCGCCTGCTCGCGGTCAAATTCTTCGTAGTCCTGTTCGCCGTCGTAGAAATTGTTGGAGATGCGCTGCCCGTTATGGTCGTACAGGGTGCCTTCAGCCGGCAGGCCACCGTAATAACCGCCCTCCGGATCCTTCTGGAAGTACCCCATCAGGGTCAGCGTCGTTGCATCCGTGATATCCACCGTCAGGGACGGCGCAATGGTGTAGTGCTCTTCCTGCACCTTGTCCCATTGTGTGTCGGAATGGTAAACGCGGCCGACCAAGCGGTAGGCGGCGCGGCCGGAGTCGCCGACTTCGTCACCGATGTCGAAACCGAGGCTGGCGGTGCCCTGAGTTCCCGCGCCGGCCTGGATTTCATAGTGAGGCTCGAACAGCGGTTTTTTGCTGGTCAGCGCGACGATGCCACCCGGGGCTGCGCGCCCATAAAGAACCGATGAAGGGCCCTTGACCACTTCAATCCCCTCAAGGAAGTAAGGGTCCACCTGCATGATGCTGTAGGTGCCCTTGTCATTCAGCAGCTTGAGGCCGTCGAGGTACTGGTTGTCGATGCTGTCACTGCCGAAACCGCGCAGTTTGATGGCGTCGTAGCGGCTGGCCGTGGCGCCGTATTGCTGGGTGAACACGCCAGCGGTGTAACGTGTCGCTTCCTGCACGTTCTTGGAGCCCTGCTCCTCGATCTGTTCATCGGTGATGATGGAAATGGACTGCGGCGTCTCGACGAACGGCGTTTCTGTCTTGGTCGCGCCGCGGGTTGCGGTGACCTCCAATGCATCCAGTGTTACCGAATCGTCCTGATTCTCGGCGGCAAAGACCGCAGACCCGCTCATACCGCTCAAGGCAAAGGCGACTGCAAGGGATATCCTGGAAGGTCGGAACATGCAAAAACCTCATTGAAGCTAACGAAAAGTTAATGCGAATTATTCTCTTTTTTATCAAGATTAGGTATGCGGAATGACAGGTATCGTATGCGCAATGCCAAAACCGGTGACAAAAAGGTTTATCGCAGCGCTTTGGGCGATACCCCGTATTCCCGACGGAAAGCCGTGGCGAAGTTGGTGGCGTGACGATAGCCGGCCCGGTGAGCCGCCTGCTGAACACTGAAGCCCTGCTCCAGGTAGCGTCGTCCCAGTTCCAGGCGGCAGCGGCGCAGGTAATCGAAGACCGACACCCCGAAGGTTGAGCGGAACTTGCTGCGCAGACTGCTGGCACTCATCGCCGCTTGCTGGGCCAGGCTCTCGAGCGTGTAGTCCCGGGTCGGAGCGAACTCAAGCGTCTGCCTCACCGCTTCGAGCCGCTGGTACTCTCGGGCGTTGGCTGAATGGTTGGCCTGTCCCACGCTGTCCGCCTCCGGGAGTCCTTGGCCAACAACCTGCAGGGCCAACCCTTCCAGAATCAGATTCCTCTGTAACTCCACCCCTTGCACGTCAAGGCAATGGTCCAGCTGCATAAGCAGTGCCGAAGGAACGGACCAGGTCAGAACGGGCTTACGGATCCCCTTGAAGATGGAGGTCAGTGTGGAACTGTCCGGCCCGGCCTGGAGAAGACAGGCCGGGTCGAAAGCGAGGGTCAGGGTTTTCAGGCGCTGGCCCGCCCTTTGCGTTGCCTCGAGAGCGAACTCTGGTCGCAGTTGCAGGCTAAGCGCGTCCCCGGCACAGAGTTCCCGACTGACAGCGCCGACCGATAACCCCACGCGTCCTTCAAGCACGATCACGATCAGTAACGGCGCATGGCCTCGGGAAAGAGAGCTGTATGTCTGGAAAACGTCCAGTTCAGACCCGGTAAACCGAAAACCGGACGGCAACGCAACCTCGTGAATCCGCCCCCTGGCGACAACCATCTCCCCTACCGCCGCCTCATCGTTATCGGCCTCCGGCGGCAAGTCGTGGAAGCGGTAATCCATGCCGTACTGCTGACCAAAATCGAGAAAATCCCGAATCCGGAACGAACGAGTCAGACCGATGCTGGAAGCAGGTTGCATAATCAGATGCCTATGGCGACACGAACCGACATCCCGGTTCGAGAGACCGAAACCGGTGTCGTACGCCGTGCTGAAACTGGGAAATGACACGCCGCTCACTTTACCGCAAATGGTTCTCATTTGTAACGATCAAGACGCGCCCGATCCCCGTACTCCGTTGTCGTCGAGCTTGATCTAACTCAACCACCTCCCGGAACTCGACCGGGACCTCCTCGTCTCTCTAGACCGGACACGGCGGGTCTTTCAGGAACCCGCACGAACATCAACAAACCGAAACCGGAATGCCCCATGGCTGTTACGACAGAAGCGAAGTTGTCAGTAACCGAAGGCCTGTATTGCCGTCGTCATCCCCCACCGCCCTGAACCGGATTACCCCGGTTGCGCCCGCCCTGCGGGCACCGCGATTCATTCCAGCAACACGTCAAACTCATTCCAACAACACGTCAAACAATGGAGAAACCCACATGATTCAGGTGCAACACCTGACACGTCGGTACGGCGACCTGACCGCGGTCAGGAACGTCAGCTTCGAGATCGGTCACGGCGAAGTGGTGGGCCTGCTGGGCCACAACGGCGCCGGCAAGACCACCATCATGAAGATGCTTACCGGCTACCTGGAGCCCACGTCCGGCAGCGTCCAGGTTGCCGACCTGACCCTCGGCCCGGACACCCGGGCCATCCAGAGGCGCATCGGCTACCTGCCGGAGAACTGCCCGGTGTGGCCGGAAATGACCGTGATCGACTACCTGCATTTCCAGGCCGCCCTCCACGATGTACCGGAAACCCGACGCGACAAGGCCATCGCCATGGCCATCCGTCGCGCCGACCTGAAGGCCAAGGCGACGGCGTCGATCCAGACCCTGTCCCGGGGCTACCGCCAGCGGGTGGGCGTGGCCCAGGCCCTGCTGCACGAGCCGGACATCCTGATCCTGGACGAACCCACCAACGGCCTGGACCCGACCCAGATCCGCCAGATGCGCGAGCTTATCCGCGACCTGGCGCAACACGCCACGGTGATCGTCTCCACGCACATCCTGCAGGAGGTGCAGGCCGTCTGTGAGCGGGTGCTGATCATGCGCGCCGGCGAACTGGTGGTGGACGCGCGGCTGGAAGAACTGCAGCGGTCCGGTGGTCTGCTGCTGAGCGTCGAGGGCGATCCACGACCGACGCTGGCATCGATCGACGCCATCCAGTCGCTGACGGCCGTGCCGGACCAACCCGGGCGCTATCATCTCGACGCGCCGCTGGACTGCGCCCCGCAGGTGGTTGAGAACCTGACCCGCGCCGGCATTCCGCTGCACGCCCTGGAACCCCAGCGCCGCGACCTGGAGAAGGTGTTTGCCGAAGTGAATGAGGAGGCCGCCCATGTCTGAGCTGATGACCATCGCGCGCAAGGAATTCCGCGGCTTCTTCGCCTCACCGGCCGCCTTCCTGTTCCTGGGCGTGTTCCTGGCGGTGACGCTGTTCGTGGTGTTCTGGGGCGAGGCGTTCTTCGCCCGCAACATCGCCGACCTGCGGCCGCTGTTCGAATGGCTGCCGCTGCTGCTGATTTTTCTGATCGGCGCGCTGACCATGCGCAGCTGGTCGGAGGAACGCCGCTCCGGCACGGTGGAGAGCCTGCTGACCTCGCCCATCGGCCCGCTGCAGCTGATCGGTGGGAAGTTCCTGGCCGGCATGGGGCTGCTGGCCCTGGCGCTGGCCATGACCCTGCCGCTGCCGATCACCGTGTCCTTCCTCGGCCCGCTGGACTGGGGTCCGGTCGTCGGCGGCTACGTGGCCACCCTGTTCCTGGGCGCCGCCTATCTGGCCATCGGCCTGTTCATGAGCAGTCGCACCGACAACCCCATCGTGGCGCTGATCCTGACCACACTGGTGTGCGGCGTGTTCTACCTGCTGGGGTCGAACCTGCTGACCAACCTGTTCGGCCAGCAGATCGGCAGTGTGCTGGAGGCCATCGGCACGGGCAGCCGCTTCGACTCCATCACCCGCGGCGTGATCGACCTCCGTGACCTCTATTACTACGTGTCGATCACCGGCGTCTTCCTGGTGCTCAACCGGCTCAGCCTGGAGCGCCTGCGCTGGGCCGGCAACCCGCCCAACCGCCGTCACCGGGGCTGGACCTGGGTGTGCGTGCTGGCCATCGCCAACTTCCTGCTGGCCAACGCCTGGCTGGAGCCGGTCACCAGCGCCCGGGCCGACATCACCGGCGGCCAGCTGTATTCCCTGTCCGACGCGACGCACGAGGAGCTGTCCCACCTGCACGAGCCGCTGGTGATCCGCGGCTATTTCTCGGACAAGACCCATCCGCTGCTGGCGCCGCTGGTGCCGCGCATCCGCGACCTGCTGCAGGAATACGCCATTGCCGGCGGCGACAACGTCCGCGTGCAGTTCCTGGACCCCACCCACGACCGGGCGGTGGAGGAACAGGCTGCCTCGCAATACGGCATCAAGCCGGTACCCTTCCAGACCGCCAGCCGCTACCAGTCGTCGGTGGTCAACGCCTACTTCAACGTGGTGGTGTCCTATGGCGACCAGTATCAGGTGCTCGGATTCAAGGATTTGATCGAGGTGAAATCCCAGAGCGACAACCAGCTCGATGTGGCCCTCAAGAGCCCCGAGTACGCCCTGACCCGCACCATCCACAAACTGGCCAGCACCTACCGCGCCGGTGACAACGCCCTGGCCTCCATCGGTCAGCCGGTGACCTTCCACGGCTACTTCTCGCCGGATCGGCAACTGCCTCAGCAACTGGTGGAACTGAAAACCAATGTCACCGACCTGCTCAGACAGATGGCCGACGACAACAGCGACAAGCTGTCGATCCAGCTCGACGATCCGGACGCCAACGGCGGCCAACTGGCCAACCAGCTGACCGAGCAGTACGGCTACCAGCCGCGCATCGCCAGCCTGAGCGACCCGCAGCCCTTCTGGTTCAACATGACCCTGCAAAGCGGCGACAACGTGGTGCCCGTGCCCCTGCCCGACACGCTCGACAAGGCGGCCATGAAGCGCTCCCTGAAATCGGCCCTGCAGCGGCTGACGCCCGGCGTGCTCAAGACCGTCACGGTGGTCACCCCGCCCGATCCGATGGCGCAAATGCGCCAGATGCGCGGCATGCCCAGCCAGGCCCAGTACCGCAAGCTGCTGGATATCCTGGGCGACAATGTCCGCGTCAAGCAGAGCCAGCTGACCGATGGCAAGGTGCCGGCCGAAACCGACCTGTTGCTGATGCTGGCCCCGCACGACCTCAGCGACAGGCAGCGCTTCGCCATGGACCAGTTCCTGATGCGGGGCGGACGGATCGTGCTCGCCACATCGCCGATCACGGTCAAGGCTGGCCAGTCGCTGAACGCACAAAAGACCCAGTCGGGCCTGGAAGACTGGCTGCAAGGCATGGGGCTGTCGATCGAGGACAAGCTCGTCGTCGATGCCCAGAGTTCGTCGCTGCCGGTGCCGGTCACCAAAAACGTCGGCGGGATGAGCTACCGCGAGATCCGCATGGTGCCCTACGCCGCCTTCCCGGACCTGCGCGATGATGAACTGAATCCGGATCATCCGGTGACCGCCTCGCTGGACCAGTTGACCCTCGGCTGGGCGTCGCCGATCGATATCGACGCCAAGGCCATGGGCGATCGCCAGGTGGTCGAGCTCCTGCACAGTTCCGACCAGAGCTGGGCGGCCGATACCACCCAGGCGGTGCCGGACTTCGACCGGTACCCGACGCTGGGCTTTGCCGCCAACGGTGCCCCCTCGTCGCAATTGCTGGCTGTGGCCGTGAAAGGCCAGTTCCAGTCCTACTACGCGGACAAGGCATCGCCGCTGGCGCAGCCGGATAAAGCCGACGACAAACCGGCCAAGGCTGGGGCCCAGGCCCAAAGCAAGCCGCAGGACGACGCGCCCTCCTATACCAGCGTGATCAAACAGTCGCCGGACTCCGCCCGCCTGGTGCTGATCGCCAGCAACGCGTTCGCCTCCGACACCATGATCAACCTGGTGTCCCAGGAGCTGGGTACGGTCTACACCAAGCCCATCGACATGGTGCAGAACGCCATCGACTGGTCGCTGGAAGACCCGGGCCTGCTGGCCCTGCGCGGCCAGACCCAGTTCGCGCGCACGCTGGTCCCCATGGACAACGGCACGCAGCGCTTCTGGGAGTACCTCAACTACGGTCTGGCGGCGTTCGCGCTGCTGCTGGTATGGCTCTGGCGGCGCAAGGTGCACGCCAGCGACCAGCGCCGTTACCAACGGATTCTTGCGGAGGTTTAAGTCATGGCGAAACGAGTTCGAATCCTGTCCGTGCTGCTCGGGGCCCAGCTATTGCTGGCCCTGGCCCTCAACCTCACCGACAGCGACATCGGTGAAGCGACGCCGGAGTCACCGCTGCTGAGCCAGTCCCTCGATCACCTGGACGAAATCCGGATCAACGACGGCAACGACCACTCGGTCACCCTGATGCACCAGGACGACCAGTGGCAATTGCCGGCGCTGGATGGCTTCCCGGCCAGCACCGAGCAGGCCAATCAGCTGGTAAGCACTCTGGCCAGCGCCACCCAGGGCATGCCCGTCGCGACCACCGAAGGCGCCCGGGGGCGATTCAAGGTCGCGCAGGACGACTTCGAGCGCCGGCTAGTACTCAGGCGCAAGGGCACCGACGTGGCCACCCTGTACCTGGGCACGTCGCCGGGCACGGACCAGTCGTATGTGCGTGTTGACGGGGAGTCACCCATCTACCGGATCAAGCTGGGCACCTACCAGGCGCCGGTGACCACGGACGACTGGCTGGATCGTGACCTGCTGACGCTGCCACTCAATCGGGTCAGCGCGATCGAGGTGAACGGTCTCAAGCTGACCCAGGCGGATAGCGGGAAAGACGGCGCCTCACCGTGGCAGGTGGGTACGCTGCCGGATGGCAAATCCCTCGACACCAAGGCTGCAGCCACTCTGGCGGGGCAACTGTCGGCCCTGCGCATTCACGCCATCGCCGCGGACGCCACCGAGGCCCGCACCGCCCTGGCCCAGCCCGAACTGAGCCTGATCCTGGACACCCGGGATCACCAGGCGATGACCTACAAGCTGGCGAAGGGGAGCAATAAGGACGCGCCCTGGTATCTGTCGATCTCCAACCGAGACCGCACGTTCCGCATCACCTCGTCCGTCGGTGAAACGCTGGTGCACGACGCCGCACCGGCCACCCTGCTGAAAGAGGCAACCTCGACCGATACGGCCGTCAAACCGGTCGAGGAAGGCGGCGGAAAAGCCGGCTGAATTCACATCCTCCCGCCTGCCCTGGCGGCCCATCCGGCTGCCGGGGCCTTTCCTTCCCGATCATCATTCAATCAGAATCGGTTCAACGGCACTTTCAGGTAGACCTGACCATTGTCCTCGGCCGGCGGCATGTGCCCGGCGCGCATGTTGATCTGCACCGACGGCAGGATCAGCCGTGGCATCCCCAGGGTGGCGTCCCGTTCCCGGCGCATGACCACAAACGCCTCCTCATCGACGCCCTCGTGCACATGCACATTGTGCTCACGCTGCTCCGCCACCGTGGTCTGGCATACAAACGCCTCACGACCCGGCGCCTTGTAGTCGTGGCACAGGAACAGCCGCGTCTCCGGCGGCAAGGCCAGGACTTTCTGGATGGAACGATACAGGGTGCGCGCATCGCCACCCGGAAAATCGCAGCGGGCGGTGCCGTAGTCCGGCATGAACAGGGTATCGCCGACGAACGCCGCATCACCGACCACGTAGGTCAGGCAAGCCGGCGTGTGCCCGGGCGTATGCAGCACACGGGCTTCCAGGTTGCCAATCGCGAAGCTGTCGCCTTCGTGGAACAGGCGGTTGAACTGACGGCCGTCCCGGGCGAAGTCGGTGCCGGCATTGAACACCTTGCCGAAGATCTCCTGCACCTCGACGATGCGCGCGCCGATGCCGGTCTGGCCGCCCAGGTGTTCGTTCAGGTAGGGCGCGGCGGACAGGTGATCGGCGTGGACGTGGGTCTCGAGCACCCATTCCACCGCCAGGTCGTTGCGCTGCACGTAGTCGATGATGGCATCCGCGGAGCGGACATCGGTGCGACCGGCTGCGTAATCAAAGTCCAGCACCGAATCGATGATGGCACAGGCGCGGCTGTCCGGGTCGCGTACCACGTAGCTGAACGTGTTGGTGGGCTCGTCGAAGAAGGACTGCACGAGCGGATTGCGGAGACTCATGGTCGATCCTCCTGTCATGGATAGCGCCGTGCCGGGCACGTCGTCACCCATTCTGGAATAAGGTTATGCCATTATGAAAGATTGGGGCGGCACCGACGTCCTTCAACGCCTGTCGGCGTCCCGCTAAAGCCGATAGACTGCGTCCTTTACTGAACCAGGGACGTCCCAATGCCTGCACGATTGCGCCGCGCTGCCCTCAGCATCCTCCACGAAACCCGCGTCGTCTACCTGACGCTGCTGAAGATACTGGTGCCCGCACTGATCATCGTGAAGGTCCTTGAATCCATCGGCTTCACCCAGTGGCTGGCGACGCTGCTCGCGCCGCTGATGGGGCTGCTGGGCCTGCCGGAGGAACTGAGCATTGTCTGGGCGGCGACCCTGCTGACCAACATCTACACCGGCATGGCGATCTTCTACAACCTGTCGCTGGATCAGGCCCTGAGCGTGGCCCAGGTGACGGTGCTGGGCACCCTGATGGTGGTCGGCCACGGTCTGCCGGTGGAAGGGGCCGTCGCGCGGCGGGCCGGGGTGCCCTGGTGGTTGACGCTGGTGATGCGCGTTGGGGGCGCCTTGATACTGGGGATGATTCTGCATCACAGCTACCAGACGTTCGACTGGCTGCAACAGGACAACACGCTGGTCTGGCAGCCCGGGGCTCTCGATACCAGCCTGTCGGCCTGGCTCTGGGCCCAAGGCCAGACGCTGATCACCATCTTCTTCGTGATCCTGGCCTTGATCACCCTGCTGCGCGGATTACGGGCCATCAGTGTCGAACGGTTGCTGCATGCCCTGCTGTTCCCGCTGCTGCGCCTGCTGGGCATCGGCCGGGACGCCGCCAGCACCGCGATCATCGGCATTACGCTGGGCCTGAGCTTCGGTGGCGGGTTGCTGATTCGCGATGCGGAATCGGGCCGACTCAGCCCGCGCGATGCCTTCCTGACCCTGGCATTCCTGGGGCTCTGCCACAGCCTGATCGAGGACACCCTGCTGGTCATGCTGCTGGGCGCACACCTGTCCGGCATCCTCTGGGCACGACTGGCGCTGGCCTTCCTGGTGATCGGCGTGCTGGCCCGGCTACCCATCAGCCAGCGCAAATCCGTACACCCCGGAGCCGATCGCGCCGACGCCTCCTGAGACGGGCGTTTCAGGCCACCGCCTTCCAGAGCCCGATACTGCTCACCACCAGCAGCACCCCGCCCAACAGACGGAAGAACAGCGGGGTTTCCGAGCGCAGCACGTAGTCGTGGAAACGCAGACCGATCACATGCCCCACGGCGGCACAGGGCAACAGCCACAGGTGGTGAATCAACTGCAGGTCAACGCCGACGGCGAGAAACGCCGCCATCTTGATGGTCACCAGGATGAACCAGAGGGCGAACAGCGTATCCCGCAGCTTTTCTTTGGGCAGGTGCTGGGCCACGACCGCAATGATCAGCGGCGCGCCGATCAGCGAGGTGCCGCTGACGTAACCACCGAGCATGAGGAAAACCGTATCCACCCACTTGTTCTTGCTGCGAAACGGCCGGTTGAAGATGTACGAGAGCGAGTAGACCACCACGATGCCGAAGATAATGGCGCTCATCACGTGCGCCGGCAGCGTGATCAGCCCGAATACCCCGATCAGCTTGGGGACGATCATGATCCCCAGGATGCGCCACAGGTAGGGCCAGTCCACGGTGCCGCCTTCGGGCCGTTGCGCCACCTGACTCTTGCGATTGTTCATGACGATGGTCAGGGACGAGAACACCAGCAGGTGCACGGCAATGATGGGCAGGAAGACGACGGGATCGTCCAGCACCAGCAACAGGAACGGCAGCGACAGAACAGCGCCACCAAATCCCAGCCCCGAGCGCACGAAGCCGCTCCAGACGAAAATCAGGCCAATCAGGACGTACTGAACCAGGGAGAGATCGCTCATAAGCGGGGAAACACGCCTCCGTGCAAACCGACGATTCTATCCCCCCGCGCCGCTCTCGAATACCCTGCCGGGCGTCCTGGGCGACAATTCCCGCACAACGCCGTCGATCTGAGCTAGTCTTGTCGAACGAAGGGGCACGAGCACCTCAATGACAACAACGCGATGTATCCATGAAAGACAAACTCTGGGCCAGCTTTCGGTTCCCGCTGTTTCTGCTGCTGGCAGGCGTCGGTTTGATCCACTGGGCCCTGCTGCAGGTTCAGGAAACCCGAAAATTCGAACAGGAACAGCAGCTGCTGCAGGATCTGAGCGAGCTGCGCGGCACCCTGGAAACCCGCATCAAGGAAGCCATCTACCTCACACGCGGTCTGGTGTTCTACATCGAGAGCCAGAACGGGGAATACACCAACCAGCGCATCGAAGCCTGGCTGGGCAGCATGTTCCAGGCGGGCGAATACATCATCAACATCGGCTTTGCGCCGGATAACCGCATCGAAGTCATCTATCCGCGCACAGGCAACGAAGCGGCCCTGGGTCTGTACTATCCGGACATGCCGGACCAGTGGCCCTCCGTCCAGCGCATGATCCGGACGCGGGACCCCATACTCGCCGGCCCGATCGAGCTGGTGCAGGGTGGCACGGCGTTTATCTACCGCTCGCCGGTCTTCATCGGTGACGACTACTGGGGCCTGATCAGCACCGTCATCGATGCCGAAGCCCTGCTGGGTGACATTCGGGACATTGCCCGACTGCATGCACTGCGCTACCAGTTGCGCCGCTTAAAGGATGACCGGCGCGACGATTCGACCCTGATCTGGGGCGAGCCACTGGACGCCAACGTCACCCGTCAAACATCACGTATTCCCCTGCCCGGCGACGACTGGCTGCTGGTGGGCCAGGTGCTGGAAAACCCGGCACTGCCACTGTCCTACTACGCCCTGCCCTACACCTGCCTGTTCCTGCTGGCCGGTTTTTCGGGCTACCACCGGTACCGCACGCTGCAGTTCGAACACAAGCAAGCGCTGGTGCGGGCAGAGACCGACCGCCTCAAGAACGAGTTCGTGTCCACCATCAGTCACGAGCTGCGCACGCCCCTGACCAGCATTCGCGGCACCCTGGGGCTGATAGAAGGCGGCGTGGCCGGCCCGCTGACGGACAAGGGCAACGAACTGGTCGGGATCGCCAAGCGCAACAGCGATCACCTGATCCACCTGATCAACGACCTGCTCGATATCGACCGCATCGTCGAGGGGCGTCTGGATCTGAATCCACAGCGCATCGAGCTGAACGGCCTGATCCGCACCGTACTGACCGAAAACGAGACCTATGCGGCCAACAAGCGCATTACGCGCCGTTTCAATGGCACGGACGGCGACGCACCGGCCTGGGTGGATGAAACACGGCTGCGCCAGGTGCTCGACAACCTGCTGTCCAATGCACTCAAGTTCTCGCCCGAGGCGTCCACGGTCACGCTGACGCTGGCGCCGGTCGATCATGGCTGGCAAATGACCGTCAGCGACGAAGGCCCCGGCATTCCCGAATCATTCCAGGATCGCATCTTCAAGCGTTTCACCCAGGCTGACGGTTCGTCCCAACGCCACGCGGGAGGAACCGGCCTGGGGCTGGCCATCGCCAAGGGGCTGGTGGAGCAGATGCAGGGCTCGATCGATTTCGAGACGTCTGAAGCCGGTACGCACTTCCGGGTGATCGTGCCGGCCGCCTGAAAAACATGCCGGCAGCCTGAGCAACGTGCGCCAGACCTCTGCGACATTGGTCAAAATCACGGGAGCCGCCCGCGAGAGCTGTGGTGCACGTAACCGGCGGAATTGCCGACGATTCATGAGTTCCTCAACGACCCGGCGCATCCTCCCCGTTACATCTCATGACAAGCTGTTCAGCTTTTAATCATTGACCTGCCCTTCCGAACCCTCTAGTTTGATCCCTGTTCGACGCCCCACAAGGGCTCATGTCGGACCCTGAAATCGCAAGGCCGGCCACAAGCCGGACAATACAAAAACAAGACGACCACGAGCGCCGAGATCCGGCAACGTGGAAAGGATTTCAACAATGAGTCAATCGACCGCTCCCCTGATGGGATGGTGCCTGTTCAAGGCGCATTCCACCGCGTATCGCAGCACCCCGATCGCCCGCCGATCAATCGAATCCGACCTTCCATCGCGAATCCTCTCGTTACGAATCACGTCGAGCCGCAGCACGGACTTCCTGTCCTCGAGCTGATCGCGTTCCGTTATTTCGTTTCGTTGCGTCCGGTCGTCACCGGCCGTGTCCCCGTGTATCCAGAATACGGTGATTCGCCATGCGTAAAGTCAGTCTTAACAACGCCAGTCTTAACAAAGACGGTCCCAACAAGGTCAGTCTCAACGACGTCTGGGAACGTGATTCCGGCCCGGTCTACATGACCGGCGGCCAGGCCCTGGCACGTCTCCCGCTGCTGCAGGCCCAGCTCGACCAGCAGAACGGCCTCAACACCGCCGGCTTCATTTCCGGCTATCGCGGCTCGCCTCTCGGCGGCTTCGACAAGATCCTCTGGAAAGCCAAGCAATACCTCCAGGACAAGCACGTTCACTTCCTGCCCGGTGTGAACGAGGACCTGGGCGCCACCGCCGTGTGGGGCTCCCAGCAGGTCAATATTTTCGAGGGCGCCAAATACGACGGCGTCTTTGCCCTCTGGTACGGCAAGGGGCCCGGTGTCGACCGCACCGGCGACGTGTTCAAGCACGCCAATGCCGCTGGCAGCTCCCGCTTCGGCGGCGTGCTGGCCATTGCCGGCGACGACCACTCCTGCAAGTCGTCCACCCTGCCCCACCAGAGCGACTACGGTTTCATGGACGCCTCCATGCCGGTCCTCAACCCGGCCGGCGTGCAGGACATCCTCGACATGGGTCTCTACGGCTGGGCCATGTCCCGCTACAGCGGCTGCTGGATCGGCTTCAAGGCGCTGGCCGAGGTGATGGATTCCTCCCTGTCGGTCAATCTCGACCTGAGCCGCATCGACATCCGTCTGCCGGATCACTTCACCATGCCCGAAGGCGGGCTCAACTCCCGCTGGCCGGACAAACCGCTGGCCCAGGAAGAGCGCCTGCACCGCTACAAGCTGGAGGCCGCCAAAGCCTTCTGCCGCGCCAACCGCCTGGACAGGACCGTGCTCTCCGCCAGCCAGCCCCGGCTGGGCATCATCACCACTGGCAAGGCTTACCTGGACGTGATCCAGGCACTGGCCGACCTGGGTCTGGGCGAGGCCGAGCGCGAGGCCATCGGCCTGACCGTGTACAAGGTCGCGATGCCCTGGCCGCTGGAACCGGAGGGCATTTTCGAGTTCGCCACCGGCCTGGAAGAAATCCTCGTGGTCGAGGAAAAACGCGGCCTGATCGAAGACCAGCTCAAGGCCCAGCTCTACAGCTGGCAGGACCAGCAGCGCCCGCGCATTATCGGCAAGCGTGACGAGGCCGGCGCCGAACTGCTGCGCTCGAACGACGAGCTGACCCCGGCCATGGTGGCCCGGGCGATCGCCACCCGGCTGAAGGACCGCTACTGCAACGACACCCTGCGCCAGCGCCTGGACTTCCTGACCGAGAAGGAAAACAGCCTGGCACAGCCGCCGGAGCGCCTGGAGCGCACGCCGCACTTCTGCTCCGGCTGCCCGCACAACACCTCGACCCAGGTGCCGGAAGGCAGCCGCGCCCTCGGCGGCATCGGCTGCCACTACATGGCCACCTGGATGGACCGCGGCACCGACACCTTCACCCAGATGGGCGGCGAAGGCGTGACCTGGCTGGGCCAGGCGCCGTTCACCAGCCAGAAGCACGTATTCCAGAACCTGGGCGACGGCACCTACTTCCACTCCGGGCTGCTGGCGATCCGGGCGTCCATCGCGTCCGGCGCCAACATCACCTACAAGATCCTGTACAACGACGCGGTGGCCATGACCGGCGGCCAGCCGGTGGACGGCACGCTGACGGTGCAGCAGATCTCCCATCAGCTCTACGGTGAAGGCGTGCGCCGCATCGCGGTGGTCAGCGACGACATCGACAAGTACCCCTCCCGGGCCGATTTCGCCGACCGCACCACGTTCCACGATCGCGACGACCTGGACGCGGTGCAGCGGGAAATGCGGGAGATCGAGGGCTGTTCCGTGCTGATCTACGACCAGACCTGCGCCGCCGAGAAACGCCGTCGCCGCAAGCGCGGCACCATGGAAGATCCGGACCAGCGGGTGATGATCCACTCCGACGTCTGCGAAGGCTGCGGTGACTGCGGCGTGCAGTCCAACTGCCTGTCGCTGCTGCCCAAGGAGACCGAGAACGGCCGCAAGCGCACCATCGACCAGTCTGCCTGTAACAAGGATTTCTCCTGTGTGCGCGGGTTCTGCCCCAGCTTCGTTACCGTCAAGGGCGGCAAGCTGCGCAAGCCGGTCGGCGTGGACAGCAACGTCGACTTCCCGGAACTGCCGGACCCGAGCTGGCAGGGCGAGCACGACCCGTACAGCATCCTGCTGACCGGCGTCGGCGGCACCGGCGTGGTCACCGTCAGCGCCCTGCTGGGCATGGCCGCCCACATCGAGGGCAAGGGGGTCTCCGTGCTGGACCAGACCGGCCTGGCGCAGAAGTTCGGCGCCGTGGTCAGCCACATCCGCATCGGCAACCACCAGGAAGACATCCACGCGGTGCGCATCCCAGCGGGTGAGGCGGACCTGATGATCGCCTTCGACCTGATGGTCGCCGCCAGCGACGACGCCCTGGCCAAGCTGGACAACCGGTTCTCACGCAGCGTAGTGAACGTGGAAGCGGCGATGCCGGCGGCGTTCACTCGCAACCCGGACATCCAGTTCCCGGGCCAGTCCATGGAACAGGCGCTGCGCGACGCCTGCACGACCGACGGCAGTTGGTTCCTGGACGCCGGCGGCCTGGCCAAGGCGCTGATGGGCGACGGCATGGCGGTGAACCTGTTCACCGTGGGCTTCGCCTACCAGCAGGGGCTGCTGCCGCTGAAGGCCGCATCCATCGAAGAGGCCATCGAGCTGAACAACGTGTCGGTGGACAAGAACAAGCAGGCGTTCCTGTGGGGCCGCCGCGCCGCCCACGACCTGGACCAGGTGAAAGCGCTGGCCTTCCCGCAGCCCAAGGGCAACCCGGTCCAGATCATGGAAACCACCGATCAGCTGGTGGAACGCCAGAAGCGTCACCTCACCGAGTACCAGAACGCCGGTCTCGCCGAGCGCTATGAGCGCCTGGTACGACAGGTGGAGACGGCAGCGGAGAAGAGAGTCGGGCGCGATCCCATGCTGGTCCGCACCGTGGCCGAAAACTACGCCAAAGTGCTGGCCTACAAGGACGAGTACGAAGTGGCCCGTCTGTTCAGCAACGGCAGCCTGCGCCGGCAGCTGGAAGAGCAGTTCGAAGGCGAGGTGGAACTGGAGTTCAACCTGGCACCGCCGCTGATCAGTCGCCCCGGCGCCAACGGCCGCCCCCGCAAGCTCAAGTTCGGCCCCTGGATGGAGCGCGTGTTCCATTTCCTGGCCAAGGGCAAGGTCCTGCGCGGCACGCCGCTGGATATCTTCGGCTACAGCGCCGACCGCCGCCTGGAGCGCAAGCTCATTCGCGAGTACGAAGCGGATGTGGCCTGGATCCTGCGCCATCTCAACCGCGACCACCTGGACGCCGCCCGCGCCCTGGCCGCCCTGCCGCAGAAAGTGCGCGGCTACGGGCCGGTCAAGGAAGGCGCCTACGAGGCCACCCGCCAAGAGCGCGACAGGCTGCGTAACGAGCTGAACCCGACAAGCCAGCGGCACCGGCAGATTGCCAGCGCAGCGGCCTGAACCCAACGCGGGCCAAACTGACTAAACTTTAAACAGACCGGGCGCGGCCATCCCGAGCCCGGTCGAACAAAACACCAGCCACCTGTCCGCCCCACAAGGGTACAGGCGGCCCTGGAAGTAAGGTGAGACATCATGAACGTATTCAGCCATCCCGAGTTCGACAACCACGAACACCTGTCCTTTTTCTGCGACCCGGAAACCGGCCTGAAGGCCATCGTGGCGATCCACAACACCTCGCGCGGCCCGGCCCTGGGCGGCTGCCGCATGTTCCCGTACGCCACTGACGAGGAAGCGCTGCGCGACGTGCTGCGCCTGTCCCGCGGCATGACCTATAAATCCGCGCTGGCCAACCTGGACCTGGGCGGCGGCAAGTCGGTGATCATCGGCGATCCGCGCAAGCATAAGACCGAGGCGCTGATGGAAGCCATGGGGCGTTTCCTGGAGCAACTGGGCGGCCAGTACATCGCCGCCGAGGATTCCGGCACCAGCGTGACCGACCTGAAGGTGATGAGCCGCAAGACCAGCCACGTGGCCGGCATCAAGGAACACATCGGATTCGACGGGCTGCCCAGCAATGGCGATCCCTCTCCGGCCACCGCGTACGGCACCTACGTCGGTCTGCGCACGGCCGTCAAACACGGCCTGGGTCGCAGCGACCTGGAAGGACTGAAAGTCGCCGTGCAGGGCGTGGGCAACGTCGGTTTCCGGCTCGCCCGTCACCTGAAAGAGGCCGGCGCCCACCTGTGGGTTCACGACATCCATCAGGACCAGGTACAGCGCGCCGTCGACGAACTCGGCGCGGTGCCGGTGTCTGCCGAGGAAATCCTCACCCTGCCGGTGGACGTGGTGGCCCCCTGCGCCCTGGGTGCGGTGCTCAACGACACATCCATTCCCAAGCTCCAGGCGAAGGTAGTGGCCGGCGCGGCCAACAACCAGCTGGAGCGTCCCGAGCATGATGCGGCGCTGCAAAAGCGCGGCATCCTGTACGCGCCGGATTTCGTCATCAACGCCGGTGGCATCATCGATGTTTTCCATGAACGCACGGATCACGACCACAACCGGATCCGGGCGCATGTGGAATCCATCGGCGCCACCCTCGATGAAATCTTCACGCGCGCTGGCAGAGAGGGCCTTCCTACAGGTACCATCGCCGACCATCTGGCGGAGGAGCGCTTCCGCCATACCCCCGCTCAACAGCAGCACAAGCCGGGCCGACTGGCCAAGGTGAGCTGATCGGTTTGAGTTAAACCGTTGATGAGGCCGGGGCTTTTCCCGGCCTCGGTCCCCTGGGAATCCCTGTAAGGACATTTGACAGGGCGGCGTTTCAAGACGCCGCCGACACGACAGGATTGTGCTTGGAGGATGTGTCTGCCGACATTGCGGGCGTGGATAACACCCGAACAACCATGCGGACGGGGCACCGGTTTCATCCGGTGGCAAGGGCATGATGCATGGCAAAGAACCAATACATGGCCGACACACAGGGATTCACCGACAACAACAATTTCAGTGACAGGAGACTATGATTATGTCTACATCCTCTTCCACCGGCGCAGAGGGCGTTATGGAAGGTTCCAACGACAAGCGCGGCCACTGGTCGTCGCGACTCGCCTTTATCCTGGCGGCCACCGGCTCCGCTGTGGGTCTGGGCAACGTCTGGAAATTCCCCTACATCACCGGTGAGAACGGCGGCGGCGCCTTCGTACTGGTATACCTGCTGTGCATTGCAGCGGTCGGTCTGCCCATCATGATGGCGGAAGTCATGATCGGCCGTCGCGGCGGCCGCAGCCCGGTCAACAGCCTGCGCCTGATCGTCGAACGCGACAGCCTCGGCAGGTTCTGGCCGATTGTGGGCATTATCGGCGTGATCGCCGCGTTCCTGATCCTGTCCTTCTACTCCGTGATTGGCGGCTGGGCCGTCTCCTACGTCGGCACCGCTGCCTCCGGCGAACTGGTGGGCAAGGACGCGGACGCCATCGGCGCGATCTTCTCCGGCCTGGTCAGCGATCCGGGCACCCTGCTGCTGTGGCACACGGTCTTCATGGCGCTGGTGATGCTGGTGGTTGCCCGTGGCGTGAGCTCCGGCCTGGAGCGGGCGGTCAGTATCCTGATGCCGGCGCTGTTCGTGCTGCTGCTGGTTGCGGTCGGCTACGCCATGACCACCGGCCACTTTGGTGAAGCGGCGGCTTTCCTGTTCCAGCCCGATTTCTCCAAGCTGACCACCGAGGGCGTGCTGACGGCCCTGGGCCACGCCTTCTTCACCCTCAGCCTGGGCATGGCCGTGATGATGGCCTACGGCTCTTATCTGCCGAAGAACGTGTCCATCGCCAAGACCTCCATCACGGTCTCCGTCATCGACACCGTCGTCGCGCTGCTGGCCGGCCTGGCCATCTTCCCGGTGGTCTTCGCCAACGGTCTCGAGCCGGGTGCCGGTCCGGGGCTGATCTTCCAGACCCTGCCGTATGCCTTCGGCCAGATGCCGATGGGCAGCCTGTTCGGCGCGCTCTTCTTCATCCTGCTGATTTTCGCGGCCTGGACTTCCGGCATCTCCCTGCTTGAACCGCTGGTGGAGTGGCTGGAAGAGCAGAAAGGCATGAACCGCACGGTCAGCACCCTGGGTGCGGGTATCGCCTGCTGGGCCCTGGGTATCGCGTCCATCCTGTCGCTGAACCTGTGGTCCGACGTGTTCCCACTGGGCATGTTCAGCGCCTTCGAAGGCAAGACCATCTTCGATCTGCTGGACTACCTGACCGCCAACATCCTGCTGCCGCTGGGCGGTCTGCTGGTGGCCCTCTTCGCCGGCTGGATCATCTCGCGTCAGGCGCTGGAAAACGAACTGAACCTGTCCGCAGGTGGCTTCGCGCTGTGGTACAACACCCTGCGCTTCGTGACCCCGGTCGCCGTGGCCGTGGTGTTCATCTACAACCTGGCCTGATCGCCAGCCAGCCGGAGCCTGCGGGCTCCGGCTTTTCTTTCCCTTCGCTTCCCGTCCTGATGTCGGTTCTGCGTGCCGTCTCTATTTTCCCAGCAGCTCGCCCAGCGGTCTGAGATTGACCACGTGATCGCACAATGACTTGATGATCATGAGTAGCGGCGTCGCCACGATCAATCCGACCGGCCCCCATAACCAGCCCCAGACCAACAGCCCGATAAAGATCACCACCGCATTGAGACTCGATACCTGACTTGTCAGCCAGGGTGTGAGCAGATAGCCCTGAATGCTGGTGATGATCAGCGACACCACCGCGATCAGCACCGCCATATCGAGAGCCCCGAACTGGACGAACGCCGCCAGCCCACTCCCGACAAAAACCAGGAACGGCCCCAGGTAGGGAATGGCACTGGCCACCCCGGCGAGCACGCCCCAGAACCCTGCCTGCTCCATACCCAGCATCAGGAAAGCCAGCCAGGTCAGCACACCGACAAACACCGCGCCCAGGAGCATCACAAACAGGAAGCGACGGACCTGCTGGTGGAACTCCTCCATAATCCGCGCCGCCTTACGCATGCGTCCGAAGGACGGCCCGGAAATGCGCACCACCTTGCGCTTGTACAGCTTGCCCACCGCCAGCAGGAAGTACACCAGCAGCAATACCGAAAAGCACTGGGTGATCAGAACCAGCGCGGCCGGCGATCCGCGCATCAGATAGGCGCGGATATCCAGCGGCTTTTCCACCACCCGTACCGGCGTGACACCCGGCGGCGTGTCCGCGGCGCTTTCGGACTGCTGGTTGGCGGTCTCCTCGATCTGCTTGGCCGCCTCCTGGGCCTTCTCCATCACGCCCTCGCCGTTTTTCTCGGCACTCGCCGCGTCCTGCTGCTGGAAGCGCTCGATCATGGCCGGCACCTTGTCGAGAATGGCGGAGGCTTCCTCCTGCAGTGGCACACTGGCGCCGGCCAGAAGGCCAAGCATCGCGGTCAACACCACAGCCGCGCCAATCGGGCGAGGCAGGCGGGCCCGGTCCAGGAGCGACACCAGCGGATCGAGGGCATAGCTGATCAGGATGCTGACCACCAGCGGCAGCAGGATAGCCTGGGCCCAGTCGATGAAATAGAGGGAGGCGACGGTGGTTAAAACAAGCAGCGCCGAACTGCGTATGTTGACCGCACTGGCCAGAACCGGCGGCCCGGAGCCTTCACCATCGTCCGCCTGGCGGCCGGCACCCGGTCGCGATCCGGCCCCTTGGCCGATGTTTGTTTCCATTCGTTTATCCCGGAGATTGTCGAGTGATCCTGAGTTCAGTCTAACCGCTGATGCAGACTGGAACTGTCCCAGATCAAAGTAAAACCTGCCGACCCGGTTTAACATTTCGATTAGTTCACTAATACACCGTATTGAGTGGAACCGCGGTACGGTGTCATCGTGACGCAAAGGTTGGAAAAATGGATCGGTGTCCGTTGGTGCCGATCATGACAACAGGGTGGTCTCACGTTCCATTCGAAGTCAGAAACCAGACACAAAAACGGGTCGCAGCAACAGGGCGCCCGGACGGAGGCAACCATGGATACCCCAAAGAATCTCGTGAAACGCGAGCCCCGCAAGAGCCTGCTGGTTCTGCTGGTCTCCTCGGTCTTCTCTCTGATAATCGGTATTGTCGCGCTGATGTCGCCCGGCGCCGGGCAGACTGACATGGCCGAGAACGTCGGTTGGGTGCTGATCGTCGTCGGTCTGGGGGCCCTGATGGTTTACGTCATCGGGCGGAAGGAGAAAATCCACAAACTGTGATGGCCGGGAAACGGGCGCGGGGACAACCCCGTCGCCCGCCATGCATCACGCCGAGGCGGTTTCCGCGCTGACCGGGCCTGATGTTTCGGCGTCCTCGACCGGGCGCCCGGGCAAAACGGTATTGAGGATGATCGCCGTGAGGCCACTCATGGTCACCGCCGATCCAAGGACATTCTGTGCCATCTTGGGCAGGTTCTGGAACAGGTCGGGTACCGCGCCCACACCCAGCCCCAGACCAAACGCCACCGCCATGATCAGCATGCTGCGTCGATCGAGATCAACGGTCGCCAGGATGCGAATGCCGGCCGCTGCGACCGTTCCGAACATCACCAGCGTGGCCCCGCCGAGCACCGGCTTGGGCAGTTCCTGAAACACCCCGCCAATCACCGGGAACAGCCCCAGAATCACCAGGATAGCCGCCACCCAATAGGCCACGTAACGCGAGGCGATGCCGGTCAGTTGAATGACGCCATTGTTCTGGCTGAACGTGGTGTTGGGAAAGGTATTGAACACCGCGGCGATCAGCGAATTGATGCCGTCCGCCAGGACCCCGGCGCGAATGCGATTGCGATAGGCCAGGCCCCGGATGGGCTGCTTCGAGATCATCGACGTGGCGGTCAGGTCGCCGGACGATTCAATGGCGGTAATCAGGTAGATCAGCGCCACCGGAAGGAAAGCGCCGATATCGAAGGAAATACCATACTTGAACGGCACCGGCAGTGCGTACCAGTCCAGCTCCGCCAACCCCGAAAAATCCACCTTGCCCAGCGCAATGGCCACGATGTAGCCGACGACCAGACCGAAGAAGATGGCCCCCGAACGCAGGTAGATATTGCGACTCTGGTTCATGACGATGATCAACAGGAGCACCCCGCCGCCCAGGGCAAGATTGGTCAGACTGCCAAAATCCGGGGCCTTGACGCCGCCGGCCAGATCGGTGATGCCCACTTTGATCAACGACAGGCCGATCGTAGTAATCACGATGCCGGTCACCAGCGGATTGATAAACGTCTTGAGCTTGTGCAGGAACTGGCTCAGGAAAATCTCGATGAACGCCCCGAAGAAACACACCCCAAAGATCAGCGCGAGCATCTCATCGGGACCGCCGCCTCGGGCCTTGGCGATAAAGCCGGCTGCGAGAATGGAACTGAGAAACGCAAAACTGGTGCCCTGCAGCGCCACCAGCCCGGAACCGACCGGCCCGATCCGCCGGGCCTGGATGAAGGTACCCACCCCGGAGACCATGAGTGCCATGCTGATCAGGTAGGGAATCTCGGATCCCAGGCCCAGGACGCCACCGATAATCAGTGTCGGCGTAATGATCCCGATGAAGCTGGCCAGCATGTGTTGCACCGCCGCCAACAGGGCGGCGGGCAGGGGCGGCCGGTCGTCGAGGCCGTACAGCAACTCCGGCTGCGGAGCGTTGTTCGCGGGCATTCGGGATCTCCAGTTGGTCTAAGGGTCGCATGACCTTGTCGAATGGGACGGCATTCAATGGCCACTCACCCTGCAACAAACTGACCAACTGGTTAGCTTTTATTGAAAAATCATTAAAATCATTGCTGTAAAAATGGAACGCCGAGACTGAAAAGTCACTGACCTGTGTGCTCTACGTGAATTTACGTACCAAAACAGTGCTTTTCGGTAGCAGGACGCACCCTGATCGCACACTTGCCGACGAGCATTCAACGCGGATTTTGCGGGGCCGATCAGCGTGCTACTATCGACGCGGTTGGCAGATTAACACGCAAGTCACTGCCATGTACCTGAACCTCTTCAGTGTGCATGGTCGTTGAGTGACACCATGCTCACGGCACATGGAGCATTGCAATGAGCGCACTCTGGATCCGCCATCCGCTGGCGACCTTCACCGCCAACGACCAGGACGCCGGCAACGGCATCGTCGTCGAAGACGGCGTCATCACCGAACTCGTTCCTGCCGGCCAACACCCCGAACAACCGGTCGATCTCAACTTCGACGCCAGCGGACACGTGCTGCTGCCCGGGCTGGTCAACACCCATCACCATTTCTACCAGACCCTGACCCGCGCCTGCCCGCCGGCGCTGAACAAGAAACTGTTTCCCTGGCTGCAGACGCTCTACCCCATCTGGGCCGGGCTGACCCCGGATGCCCTGGAAGCAGCCACCGAACTGGCGATGGTGGAACTGCTGCTGTCCGGCTGCACCACGGTGGCGGACCACCACTATCTGTTCCCCGATGGCCTGGAAAACGCCATCGACATCCAGGCCGACGTGGCCTCACGGCTGGGCATGCGAGCCACCCTCACCCGCGGCTCCATGAGCCTCAGCACCGACGACGGCGGTTTGCCGCCACCCCACGTGGTGCAGGACGAACACTCCATCCTGGCGGACAGCGAACGGCTGATCCGCCGTTACCACCGCCAGGACGAGCGGGGCCTGCTGGAAGTGGCGCTGGCACCCTGCTCGCCTTTCTCCGTCACACCGGACATCATGCGCGCCAGCGCCGAGCTGGCATCCCGCTACAGCGTCAACCTGCACACCCACCTGGCGGAAACCGAAGACGAAAACGCGTTCTGCCTCAAACAGTTCGGCCAGCGGCCGCTGGACTACCTGGCGTCGGTGGGCTGGCTGCACGACCGCACCTGGCTGGCCCATGGCATCCACTTCAACGACCAGGAGATCGCGCGGCTTGGACAGGCGCAGACCGGTGTCTGCCACTGCCCGTCATCGAACATGGTACTGGCATCCGGTATCTGCCGGATCAACGAGCTCAAGGCGGCGGGCGCGCCGGTGGGCCTGGGTGTGGACGGCAGCGCCTCCAACGACCACAGCAACCTGATGCAGGAAATCCGCCAGGCCCTGCTGATCCAGCGCCTGCGCTACCAGGCGGACGAGTTCACCCATGAGGACGCGCTGACGCTGGCAACCCGGGGCTCCGCCGATATCCTGCGGCGCCCGGACATCGGCCAGATTGCGGTGGGCAAACGCGCCGACCTGGCTCTGTTCAAACTGGACGAGCCGCGCTTCAGCGGTGCTCACGACCCGTTAGCGGCACTGGTCCTGTGCGGCGCCAGCCAGGCGGATGCAGTCATGATCGGCGGCGAATGGAAAGTGCGGGACAGGCAATGGCTGGGTGGTGATCTTGCGGCGCTGATGACGCGCCACCGGGAAGCGGCGCGACACCTCTACGCCAAAGCGACGGGACGCTGACGCCGGGCTGCTCCGGAAGGACGATCCAGGTCTTTCCTGATCGAGGCCTTTGCGGATCAAGGCCATCGGCGCCCGAGGCGGGCAACCCGGACACAGACCGGGTCGCCCTTTCGCGATCAGTCCCTGTACCAGCTTCCCGAGGCTACAAAGAACGGATTGAGCACGTCTTCCTTGCCGTAGGTCACGGGCGAACCGTCCAGTTTGCGGACCTTGCCACCGGCCGCTTCCAGCACCGCCTGGGCCGCGCCGGTGTCCCACTCGCAGGTGGGCCCGATGCGCGGGTAGATGTCCGCCGCACCCTCGGCGATGCGGCAGAATTTCAGGGAGCTGCCCGCCTGCACCAGGCAGTGCTCGCCCAACTGTTCAATAAACGCCCGGGTTTCGTCGTTCAGGTGGTTCTTGCTGGCCACCACGCGCTTGCTGGCCGGCGGTTCCACCACCGCCAGGCGCTGCTCGTTGCCCTCGGCATCCCGCTTCCCGGCGCCTTCGCCCACGATCCCCCAGTAGACGGTCCCCAGGGCTGGCGCCGTCACCACGCCCATAACCGGCGCGTTGTCCTCGATCAGGGCAATGTTGACGGTGAATTCCCCGTTGCGATTGACGAAATCCTTGGTGCCGTCGATCGGGTCCACCAGCCAGAAGCGCTGCCACTCGCGGCGCTCGCTCCAGGGGGCGTTGGCGGACTCTTCGGACAGGATGGGAATATCCGGCGTCAGCGCTTTCAGGCCCTTCACGATGACGTCGTGGGACGCCAGGTCAGCCGCCGTGACCGGGGACTTGTCGTCCTTGTGTTCAACGGAGAAATCAGTCTGGTAAATGGCCAGCACTTTCTCGCTGGCGGCTTCGGCGATGCGAATCACTTCGGGCAAGAGGGAAGATAGGGATGCCATCTGTGTCCTTTTCCTGAACGGCGGATTTGAATGCGAATGGGGACCGAGTTTAACGGAACCGATCACATCCTGCGATGCGCCCGAAGGAGGGCCGCGCCCTCAGCTCGACGGCTCGAACCACTCGTTGGGCACCCGTACCGCCAGCACCTCGCTCTCGACGCAGACCTTGCCGCCGGCGCTCAATGTGCAATGGAGAAGGATCTTCTTCTCGCCCGCCTCGGCCACCGTGGCCTCCAGCGTGATCGCATCATGCATGGGCACCGGACGCTTGAAGCGCACCTGCAGGTCGCCGGTGGCGAACCACAGCCGCTCGCCCTCGCCGATGGCCCGACCGGCGTCCCGATAAGCCCTGGCCATGGCGGTACAAATGCAGTGACAGTCTATGATGGTGGATATGATGCCGCCGTTGAGGAAATGCGTGGGGCCGGCACAGTGATGGGGCTGGGGCGTGAACCGGCATTCGGACCGGTTGTCGTCGACCCAGTAGCTCTTGATCTGCAGCCCCTGGTCGTTGAGGGGGCCGCAGCCGTAGCAATGGTTATCGGGAATCTGGTCCTGAAAGGCGAGTGCCGCCGGGTGGTGCATGGGAAGTCCCCTTGTCCGGGCCACTCGACAAACATGGTCAGCCGGCGGCCACATTGGTTATTGTTGATGCAGCAGGGAGGCTGTGCCGTGTTCCGGTCAGATTCGGGAATCTCCGGCGCCGCTCCCCGATTCAGCCATCTGGGTGCTGCCGCAGTTCAAATAGCTGGAGGATTCAAGCCAATGCTGATCCGGATAATAGCTGAACACAAGCTGGCCGCCCTTGAGATTGTCCACCACACGACGAATCACCTTCTGGCTCACCGCGGGACAACCGTGGCTGCGCCCGATGCGCCCATAGTCGCGCACCCACGACTGAGCCACGTAATCGGCCCCGTGAATCACGATGGCACGCCGCCGTGCGTGGTCGTTGATGCCCTGCTCCAGGCCGTCCAGACGCAGCGCGTAACCGTGCCGCCCCTGGTAGCTTTCACTGGCCCGAAACAATCCGATGCTGGACTGGTAGCTGCCCACCCGATTGGAGAACACCGACGCCTCGGCCAGGCCGGAGTTTTTGCCGTGGGCGACCAGATCCCGCAGAACCAGTTCGCCGCTTTGCAGGTCGAAGATCCAGAGGCGCTTCTTGCTGGACGGAAGGGAAAAATCGATCACCGCCAGCCGGGCGGGCATGTCCATGCCGTTGCTGACGGCGCAGGACGACGCCTGCAACGCGCGGCGCAGAACTTTGTGATTCAGGTTGGGGGCCGACTGACTCAGACGGCTGTAGAGACCGATGTCAAAGGTGGCGGGCGTGCGTGGCATCGACTCAGTCGTCGCCGCCTGGGCAGGCAATGCCGCCAGTGTAGCCATCAGGGCGCCCAATGCGACAGCCAGAACGCGTTGAGTGCGTCTGTGGATCATGTACAAGCCTCTCGGGTGTCTGGAAGTTCAGGCCGCGTGAATCCGCCGCGTCGTTACGACGCCGGTCGGCTTCCGGGGCCAGGCTTCAATGCCGTGCCCCGAAAGGATGGCGCATTCTACCAAGGTTTTTCGTGATGGAAATCCGGCTGTACAAAAACCATACAAGACGCAACGGAAGGCGATGGTTTCCGGCGGCGTGCGGCCTGGTAGCCCTGCTCCACGCCGCCACCGGACTCGCCCTGCACCGCGTCGACCCGGACAACTGCGAGCCCCTGCCGGCAATCTCGCCGTTCCACGCCAGCGTCACGGAGCTGTTCGAGCAGAACACCGACACCACGGTCTGGGAAGGCGACGGCGAACTGAGCGGCCTGATCGAGGCGCTGGCGGCCCTCGAAGACGATGGCCTGACACCCGGCGACTACCATCTGGACGCCCTCCGCCACGCCCAACAGCATTGGCAGACCTGGGGCAACCTGGGAGCATGCGACCGACAGCTGGCCTCCGACGCCTACCTGCGCGCCCTGATCGACCTGCGTTATGGCCGGTCCTTCGAGAGTGGCGGCGCGCCGATGTGGTATTCCGCCAACGTCAGCCGCGAGCGCGACCCGACGCTGCTGGTCGCCACGGCCCTGGCCGGGCTGGACGATCCGTTCTCCGCCATGGCGCAGGCTCGCCCGGACAGCGAGCGCTACCGCAACCTGCGCAAGGGGTACCGGCTGGCACGCCGGTCGCTGCCCGACCATTGGCCGACGATACCGGACGGCAAACTGCTGCAACCGGGTGATCACGGCCCCCGCGTGGAAGCCCTGCGCCTGCGCCTGGAAGCCGCCGGCATCCTGCCCCTGCCGCCACAGCCGGGTCCGTTGCGGACGCGCTACGACGCCGAGTTGGCCGTCGCCGTCGAGACCTTCCAGAACAGCCACAGCCTGCAAGTGGACGGCAAGGTGGGGCCACAGACGCTGGACCAGCTCAACGTACCGCCCCAGGCACGCCTGGAGCAGATTCGCGCCAACCTGGAGCGGCTACGCTGGCTGGCGCGGGATATGGAAAGTTCGCTGGTACTGGTGGACATCGCGGCCGCCCGCATCGAGTACTACGAGGACGGCGAAAGGATCTGGCAGAGCCGCACCCAGGTGGGCCAGCCGGGACGGGAAACACCCGAGCTGAAGTCGGTGATCACGCACGTCACCGTCAATCCTCACTGGAACATTCCCCGCAGTATTTTCCTGCGCGACGCGTTGCCGGCCATCCAGCGGGATCCGTTTTACCTGAGCGATCGCGGCATCCGGGTATACAACCGCGCGGGCGACGAACTGATGCCGTCGGATGTGGACTGGTCGCACACCAACAACCTGATGCTACGCCAGGACCCCGGGCCGGGTAACGCCCTGGGCCGAGTGGTCATCCGCTTCTCCAACCCGTTTGCGGTATACCTGCACGATACCCCGGCGCGCGGCCTGTTCGGTACCACCAACCGGTTCTACAGCTCCGGCTGCGTGCGCGTCGAGGACGCCCAGACCCTGACCCGGCTGCTGTTCCGGCACGCCAGTCGCGAGCGACGCCAGGCGCTGGCGCTGGCCCAGGCGTCGGGCGAATCCCACAACGTCCATCTGCCTCGCGGCGTCTATATCCTGATGGCCTACTGGACCGCCGAGGCGGACGCCGATGGTCGGATCACCTACCGGCCCGACGTCTACGGCAGCGATCAGCCGTTGCTGGCGCAACTGGACGGCCCGTCGATCAACTGATGCGCGGGAACACGTCCGGGGTGCCGCCCTTGGACAGCACCCACTGCCACAGTTGGATATCCCGGGCGCGGAACAGGCCGGCGCAGGATTGCAGGTAGTAACGCCACATGCGATAGAAACGTGGCCCCAGCTCATTGGCGAAGCGCGGCCAGTTTGCCTCGAAGTTGGCATGCCAGGCCATCAGTGTCCGGTCGTAGTCGCGCCCGAAGTTATGCAGGTCTTCCACTACGAAGAGGTTGTCCGCCGCATCGCCGACCTGGCCGATGGATGGCAGCTCGCCGTTGGGGAAGATGTAGCGGTCAATCCAGGGGTCGGAATAGGGCTTGCGTTCGTTCTTGCCAATGGTGTGCAACAGGAACAGGCCCTCATCCTTCAGGCAGCGGTGGGCCACCTCCATGAAGGTGCGGTAGTTGCGGTGACCGACGTGTTCGAACATGCCGACGCTGACGATGCGGTCGAACTGTTCTTCCACTTCCCGGTAATCCTGCAGGCGGAACTCCAGCGGCAGGTGCGGATAGCGGGCTTTGGCCCAGGCCACCTGCTCCCTGGAAATGGTCACACCCACACACTCAACGCCGTAATGCTCGGCGGCGTAGGCCATGAAACTGCCCCAGCCGCAGCCGATGTCCAGGATCCGCATACCCGGCTCCAGTTGGAGCTTGCGACAGATCAGGTCGAGCTTGGCTTCCTGGGCCTGGTCCAGGGTTTCGGCGTCGCGCCAGTAGCCGCAAGTGTAGGTCATGCGCCCATCGAGCATGGCGGCGTAGAAATCGTTGCCGAGATCGTAGTGCTGCTCGCCCACCCGGCGCGAACGGCTCAGGGTCTGACGGTTTAGGAAACGGCTCTTGATCGCCTGCCAGACCACCGTGGAGGGCCGCACCCGCTGCTCCAGGTTGGCTTTCATGATGCGGTAGAAAAATTCGTCCAGGGCCGGCACGTCCCAGTCGCCGTCCATGTAGCTCTCACCCAGTCCCAGGCTGCCGCCGGCAAACACCCGCTCGGGTACGCCGGTGTTGTTCAACTGCATGTCCCAGGGGCGATCTCCGCCGATCCGGATGTCCGCTTCGGCCAACAAATCGACCATCAGGCGATGCGTCGAATTGCTTTCCGAAAGGAACGGTGACTGAGACACTTTCATATCCATGCGCTGGTAACCTCGACTGCCCGGGACCCGGCCTGCTTACCGAATCGTGTGAGTTTTAATGTCCCCCAAAATAACTTCCGACTATCGATAATGAGAATTAGATCGTTTTAATTAGTGAAACAGACTCACCCTATGGCGCAAAGCACAGCAGGTTGCCTACGGCAAGTCGGTTGAGCCACGGCATCGACCTTGCCCCGGGTCCGATAGCCTTTGTCATGGCCCGGCGATGTCTCATCATTGCCCTATGCCACCTCATCATGACCCAGCGGCGTTTTTTCGTTGTGCACTGACTTTGCGGACAATTTAAAGTTTAGACAGGTATGGGACAGCGGGATTCGGATGCAGTAGGATCGCAGACCATGTTTGCCCGCACCTTTGCCAACACCCCCTTCAACGTTCCCGCGCTTGTTGCCGCGACCGTCCTGCTGCCGTTCTTTTTCGTCGGTGGCCCGGACTGGACGTCGGGGCCGCTGTTCAAGGCCGCCTGGAACCTGGGGCACATCCTTTTCTTCGCGCTGTTCACCATTGCGGTGCGGCCTCGCCGCTGGTTTGGCGGGGTCTGGGTGTGGGTCGTCAGCACCGTCTTCGTCGCGGGCGTGGGCGTGGTCATCGAGTTGATTCAGGGCAACGTGGGGCGCCAGAGCGACTGGCACGACATCTTCCGCAACCTGATCGGCACCTGGCTGGTGCTGGCCTGGGTCCATCGCCCGTCCCGGAATGTCTGGCGGAGCGGGCTGCTCTGGAGTGCTCGGCTGGTTGCGGTGGTCTTGTTAACCCTGGAACTCAAGGCCGTGGCCGAGGTGGCCCACCAGCAATACCGGATCGCCCACCAACTGCCCACACTGTACAACTTCGACGATCCCCACCCGCTGCACCACTGGCGTGGCCGGGTGCACCGCAGCCGCGAGCACGCGGGGGATTTCGGACACAGCCTGCGCATCGACCTGCTGGGCACCAACCTCTATTCGGGCGCCTCCCTGGACAATCTGCCGGAGGACTGGCGCGACTACGAAGCGCTGGAAGTGGTGATCTACAGCCCGGACGACGCGCCGCTCAACATGACCCTGCGCATCAATGACATCGTCCACGACCGTGGCCACAGCGTGTACAGCGACCGCTTCAACACGCGCCTGCCGCTGGAACAGGGCCTCAACCGTTTCCGCATCCCCCTGTCGGAGATCCGCAACGCGCCCGCCACGCGCACCATGGACATGGACGAGATCCGCCGCCTGGTGCTGTTCACGACCCACCTGAAAACGCCTCGCGAGATTTTCCTGGTGCGCCTGGCGCTGGACTAAGCCGGCCACCCAGCGTTTACTTTTGCCGACGCCTGGGGTAAGACTGATGACTGGGCCGGCCCGCTGTCGTTCCGGCCCGGACAGCACGAGGATGTCGTTATCAAGTCTGCCAAGGACGGTCTGCGTATTCCCCTGCATCTCCGCATCGCCGGCAGCTTTGCCCTGCTGGCCATCATGCTTGGGGCCCTGCTGACGCTGTATTACCAGTCGCGCACCGAGACGCTGCTGATGGATACGGCGGATTCCCTGTTCAACCAGGCCGCCAGCGAAATCACCCGGTCTTTCCGGGAAACCTATCGGCCGGTCAATGAGTTGACCAGCCTGCTGTCCCGTTCGCCGCTGACCAGCGATACCGCCACCGCCGCCCGCGCCACCAACCTACCCATCTTTGCCAGTGCCCTGCGGCGACAGTCAGCGACGGTGGCGATCCAGATCGGCTACGACAACGGCGACTACTACATCGTCCGCGCAGTCCGCTCGCAGGCCATCGCCGACCGCTTCGAGTCCCCCCACGCCACCGCCTTCATCACCGACTTCCTGGTCCAGGAGGCCGACGGGCAGGCGCTGCTGACGCGACGTTTCCTGCGCAGCGACCTGAGTCAGATCGAGCAGCGCCGACTGCCACCGATGCACTACGATCCCCGGACCCGCCCCTGGTACCGGGCAGCCCAGGCCAGCGACGACGTCATCGTGACCGATCCCTACGCCTTCCACTTCTTCCGCCAACCAGGCCTGACCGTGGCCCGGAGTACCGGTGACCGGCGCGCGGTGGTGGCATCGGACGTTACCCTGCGATCCCTGTCCAGCACACTCAGCGACCTGAGCATCACACCAAGCGCCCAGTCTATCCTCTACTTGCCCAGCGGCGACGTCATGGCGTACGGAAAAGCCAGCCCGCTGGTGGTCAGCGACGCCAACCACAACGCCCGCATGGCCCGGCTGGATGACCTCGACGTGCCTATCCTGCTCAGCGTGAATCAGGAGGGCGACAGCGCTCCGGAGGGCTGGCTGGAGAAAACCGTCGAGCTGCCACTGACCCCGGAGCTCAAACCCCGCCTGGCGATTGCCGCCCCACGCCGGGAAATCCTGGGCGATGCCTATCGGATCTGGGACCGGGCGCTGTGGGCCGCCGTGGCCATTATCGTTCTGACACTGCCGCTAACCTGGCTCATCGCACGCAGCGTTTCCAACCCCATTCGCGCCCTGCAGTCCGCCGCGGCACGGATTTCGGAGGGCGATTTCGACGCCCGCCTGCCACGGGTCCGACACCGGGACGAAGTGGGCGACCTGACCCAGGCCTTCGACCGGATGCAGGACTCGCTCAAAGATCATATGTCGCGATTGCAGGCCACCACAGCCGCCAAGGAACGTCTGGAGAGCGAGCTGGGCATTGCCCACGACATCCAGATGAGCATGGTGGCCGGCGAAGGCCACCTGGCGCGGACGTTTGACGACTGGCAGGTGGACGCCACACTGCAGCCGGCGCGAGCGGTGGGCGGCGACCTGTTCGACGTTGCCGAACTGCCCGGTAACCGGCTGCTGGTGGCCATCGGCGATGTCTCCGACAAGGGGGTACCGGCCGCCCTGTTCATGGCCCGCACGGTGTCGCTGCTGAAGCTTCTATACGGCCAGGGCCGGCCGTTGGCGGCGCTCATGACCGAACTCAACCGGCACCTGAGCCAGGATAACGAGAGCTGCATGTTCGTCACACTGCTGTGCCTGATGGTGGATCGCACCAGCGGCCACATCGAGATGGCCAGTGCCGGCCACGACGCACCGGTCATCTGCGACCGGAACCCGGCGCGGCTGTTGGCGGTCGAAAACGGACCGCCCATGGGCCTGTACGAGGACGCCGGGTTTCCCGGCACACAGATCGAGCTGCCTGCCGGTTCCGGCCTGATCCTCTACACTGACGGGGTGACCGAAGGCTTTAACCCGGAGCGGGAGGCCTTCGGCGAGGCGCGACTGCTGGCGTTCGCCAACGCCAGCCGGGCATCCGGCCAGCTTTCCGCTCCGGCGCTGGTGGACGCGGTCGCCGACTTCACCGGGGAAGCGCCACAATCCGATGACATCACTGTTTTAACGATCCGCCGTTCATGACCATGACAAACCTGAGTTTGCAACTGACCGACAGCAGCGACCTTCCCAACGCCCTGGCGTGGCTGGATGGCCACTTCGCCGATGCCGGCGCCGACGCCAGCGTAAGTGCCGATCTCAAGGTGGTGCTCGACGAGCAGGTGGCCAACGTCTTCAATCACGGTGCGCCGGCGGGCGGCGACGTGGAACTGGAGCTGGAACTGGAAATCCGCACCGGCCACGTCCTGGTTCGCTTCATCGACAACGGCGTACCTTTCGATCCACTGGCGCAGCCCATCGACACCGATTTCGGCGATATCGAGGAGCGCCCCATCGGCGGCCTCGGTGTGCTTCTGATTCGCGAACTGACTGACCGGCAACACTACCGGCGCCTGGGGGACCGCAACATTCTGGAACTCACCCGGACCTTTTCCACACGGACCTGACCGACCCATCAACCACTGCACAAGGACAACACCGTGGCTCTCTCGATCTCGATCACATCTTCCGGCCCCACGGCCCTCAAGGTTTCCCTGACCGGCTCCCTGGACAGCCAGACCGCGCCGGAGCTGGACGCCGCCCTGGGCGAGGCCCTCGACGAGCGGACCCTGACCGTCGCCTTCGACATGGGCGGCGTGGAATTCATCAGTTCGGCGGGACTGCGGGTGATTTTCAAGACCCTCAAGCGGGTCAAGAAGAAAGGCGGGCGGGTCACGGTATCGCGCATGTCGGACGGCGTGCGCAAGGTGTTCGAGATCGTCAAGGTACTGCCGGACCTGGAGGTCTTTGCCAGCGAGCAGGAAATGGACGACTACCTGGCCGCCATACAGAAGAACGCCGCTCAATAAGGCGGCGCTCGATCGCCCGGCGCTACAACGCGGACAACGCCACCTCCAGCGTTTCGCCGATGCGGGCATTGAGCTTGAGGCTGGTGAGCGCGTCGGCCCGGGTGCGGCCCAGGTTGAGGGTGGCCACCGGCTTGTCCCAGTCGCGGGCGTAGCGGCAGAAGCGGAAGCCGGAGTAAACCATCAGCGACGAGCCGATCACCAACAGGCCATCGCTGTCGCGGAGCGCATCGAGCGCGTCCGTCACCCGCCGCTTGGGCACGAAGTCGCCGAAGAACACCACGTCAGGCTTGAGGATGCCGTTACAGCGCGGGCAATCCGCCACCCGGAAATCGCTGAAATCCACTTCCAGATCGGCGTCGCCGTCCGGCGCCGTGGTGGCGCTGAAGCCGGTGAACGCCGGGTTCAGGACACTGCAGCGCTCGTGCACCTCATCCCGGGGACACCGATAGCCGCAATCCATGCAGATGACTTCATCGGCCCGGCCGTGCAGGTCGATCACCGCTTGGGATCCCGCCCCCTGGTGCAAGCGGTCAACGTTCTGCGTCACCACCTGGCGGGTGTGGGCGCGCCGCTCCAACTCCGCCACCAGAAAATGCGCCGGGTTGGGCCGGGCGTTACGCATCACCGGCCAGCCAATCAGACTGCGCCCCCAATACCGTCTCCGCACCGCATCCGATTCCATGAACGCCTGATGCTGTACCGGCTGCTTGCGTTTCCAGGCCCCCTCCCCGTCCCGGTAATCGGGAATCCCCGAATCGGTACTGATTCCGGCGCCGGTGAGCACCATGAGATTGGGGTGGCGGTGGATAAACCCGGCCAGGGCCTCGCCGGCCTGGTGGGCGTCGGCAGGATCATTCAGTGTCGCACTGGACATGGATACACAGTCTCCATCGAACCGTCACAGAACAGCTCTACTTTAGGGATTGGGCGTCTCGCCGCCAAGGGTGACGAAATAGATTGCGCACAATCTTTATCGGCGTTATGCTGAATTTAAGTTGTGCACAATTTATTTTTGGAAAGCCATACTACGATAACCCCTGGCTGCGGAATCGTCCGGAATGCACGGAAACGGTCTCCGCCGGCCCCACCATCAGAACTGAGGAGGTTCTAACCATGTCCCTGGAAAAAGTTGCCTATCGCGCCTATGCCGAAGCCACCGGTGGTCGCGACGGTCGCGCCATCTCATCCGACGGCGTTCTGGACGTTTCCCTGGCCACACCCAAGGAGCTGGGCGGCGCCGGCGGTTCCGGCACCAATCCCGAGCAGCTGTTCGCGGCGGGCTATTCCGCCTGCTTTATCGGGGCAATGAAATTCGTGGCCGGTCGCGACAAGCTGCCGATGCCGGAGGACGCCTCCATCGAGGGCGTCGTCGGTATTGGCCCGCAGGGCGTCGGCTTCGGCATTGAGGTGGAGCTGCGCATCAGCCTGCCGGGTATGGACAACGCCCAGGCAGATGAACTGATCGAGAAAGCCCACCAGGTATGCCCATACTCCAACGCCACCCGCGGTAACATCGACGTGACCCTGACACGCGTCGACTGATACCCGACACGCGCTGGCCGGCCCGCTATTCGGCCAGCGCGTACCTTTCCAGCAGTTGCTGATAGCGAGCGGTGTCCTTGAACGCCCGAATGGCCTGGGTAAAGTGCTCGGCCAGCTCGTCCGCCCACTTCAGCTCGCGACTGAACCCCATGAAAATCGGGCTGCTGTCGACGGCCGGGTCAAGAAACGCCAGTTGATCCGCCACGCCCTGATTCAGCGCCTCCTGCCGGATCGCAAACGGGTTGCCGATGGCCAGCTTGAAACGTTCGCCGGCCACCATCCGCACCAGCGTCCGCTCGTCGAGCACCGCATCGGTTGTCAGGAAACCCGCATCGTCAAAGGCGTCGCCATAGCTGTAGCCGCGAATCGTGCCGATCAGGTAGCCGGACAGGGTCTGCAGGTCACCGTTGAAGGTGACCTCGCTGCCCTTGCGGGTGAAGAAGTGATTGCTTTCCGAGGCGTGGGACTCACCGGTATAGACCACGTACCGGGCCCGGGCTGGTGTCTGGAAAAAGGTGGTGATCATATCCACCCGACCGAACTCGAGCGACTGCAGAACCCGTGGCCAGGACAAGCGGGTATACCGGATGCGAATACCCAGATTGCCGGCAACGTGTTCCAGTACGTCAATGGAGATTCCGGTCAGTTGGCCCTGTTCAACAAAATAGAACGGTGGGTAATCCACTTCCGCCAGGGCGGCGGTCAATTCGTCGGGGATATCCTCGCGGAGGTCCGCTCCCCGGGTGCCGGGAGCAGCCAGCACAGTGACGATGATCAAAACCGTTGCGTAAAGCGAATGCAGCACCAACATGGCCTACCAGGTCTTGGCATTCCGGGGCTCCCGAAAGGAGCGGGCGTCCGGGCCTGGAAAATGCCGGGAATGATCGCGCTGCCAGTCCCTGCATCACGTTGATGACGTCCACTCCCATTATTGGCGCTGCAGCCCATGACCGCCAGTTGATGACTGCCAAGCTTTGCAAAATCAACGGCACATTTGTGCCACTCGTTCTGTACCGCTGTCTCTGTACGACTGTCTCTGTGTCACGGCCCCTCCCGTCCGGGCAACGGCCTTTCGGGCGGCCCTCATGTCACCGGTTCGCGTGCAACGCACCACCGGCCGGCGAATCCGGCCAGCCGGCCACTTCCGGTGTCTCCGGCCTGCGTTGTACCAGCACGCGGCCGTCACGGATCGACGCCCGTACCGGGGTCTGGTTAAGCAGCACCTCGTAGGGAGATTCGCCGTTGAGCACCACGCAGCGGGCCGGCAAGCCCTCGCCAATACCGTACTCGGGCAGATTCATCACCGCAGCGCCGTTGTCGGTGATCAGCTCCAGCGCCGACTCGATCCGGTCCATGCCCAGCATGTGACAGGCGTGCAGCCCCACGTCCAGAGTACGCAACAGGTTGCCGTTGCCCATGGGGTACCAGGGATCGCGGATGGAATCCTGGCCGAAGGCCACTTTCAGCCCCGCATCCAGCAACTCCGGCACCCGCGTGACGCCGCGCCGCTTGGGATAGCCGTCAAAACGCCCCTGCAAATGCAGGTTCTCGGTGGGCAGGGCCACGAAACGCAGACCGGACTTGGTCAGCAGCCGGAACAGGCGGCTACAGTAGGCATTGTTGTAGGCGTGCATGGCGCAGGTGTGGCTGGCGCTGACACGGCGGCCGTAGTCCCGGGCCAGGGCCTCGGCGGCCAGCACTTCCAGGAAACGGGATTCGGGGTCGTCGATCTCGTCGCAGTGGACATCCACCAGGCGGTCGTGGCGCTCGGCCAGGTCCATCAGGATCTTGACCGACTCGACGCCGTAGTCCCGGGTAAACTCGAAATGCGGGATACCGCCCACCACATCGGCGCCGCGTTCCAGTGCATCGGCCATCAGCGCCTGGCCGTCCGGGAAGGACAGGATGCCCTCCTGGGGGAAGGCCACGATCTGCAGGTCGACGGCGTCGCGCACCCGCTCGCGCACTTCCAGCATGGCGTCCAGCGCCACCAGGGACGGATCAGTCACATCCACATGGGTGCGCACGTACTGGATGCCGTGGGCGGCGAACAGCTTCAGGGTCTGCTCGGCGCGACCGACCACATCGTCCCGGGTCAGCATGGGTTTGCGCTCCGACCAGCACTCGATGCCCTCAAACAGGGTGCCGCTGCGATTCCAGCGCGGCTCGCCGGCGGTCAGGGCGGCATCCAGGTGGATGTGTGGCTCCACAAAAGGTGCCGTCACCAGCTGCCCGGCAGCGTCGAACTCGCCCTCGCCCACCGGCTGCGGCTTCGAATGCGACTGGGCTTGCGGCGCGCCGAAGCGTCCGGCGGTAATGGGCAGCCGGAACAGTCCGGCCTGGCCGGGCAGGCGCGCGTTGCAGATGGCGCTGAGCGATTCGGTCATGAAAGGTCTCCTGGATGTGGCTGTACTGCGTCTCCCGCATCCCGCAGCAGTGCGCGGGCGAGCACGAGGATTTCGATGGATTGCGCGGAGTCCGGCGCCAGGCCGGTCTCGCGAAACAGTTTATTGAGACGGTAGCGCACGCTGTTGCGATGCGCTCCGAGGGATTCGGCCGCCGCCGACAGGTTGCCGCCGCTGGCCAGCCAGGCGTCGAGGGTCGGCGCCATCGCCGTGACCAGGTCCGCGCGCTGATTCAACGGACCGTCCACCAGTGCGGCCACCGCCTGACGACCACCGAGCCGCTCGACCAGCGCCGACGCCAGTGTCTCCCCGTTATCCGGCGTACCAGGTCGGTTCTCATCAGCGATCAGGGCGCGGCAAATCACTTCGGTCACCGTCACCATGGGCAGCGAATAGGGCTGTTCCAGCAGCGGCAGGCCCTGCTCGTCCGCCAGGCGCATCAGCGGCGCCGGCAACTGGCCGATGTAGGCCGCGCCGGTCAGGACCACCAGGCCGGCAATACCGGCCTCGACGCCCTCGTAAACCAGCTCGGCCAGGTTGTCCGGGCTGCGGTGGCGGCTGATGCCGGTGATGAACACCAGTTCGCCGCCTTTCACCCAGGGACTGAACGACCGGTTCTCCGCTACATAAGGCCAGCGCACCACCCGATCGGCGCCGCTGCGACCACCGCGTAACTGGATCGCTTCCAGTCCTGGCAGCGAGGGGATCGCGCCGCAGGTAATCGCCATGATTCAGATCGCCTTCAGGCTCTGGGCCCGGCGATCCCGAACCGCGTCGCTGGCCACATGGATCAGCGCGTAGGCCGCTGCCGCAATCAGCACGCCGACCAGCGGCGCGATCCAGGGCGATGTATAGGCCGCCAGTGAGCCGATAGCATAAGCCGCCAGCCCGGTGGCGTTGAAGGCCGGCAGTGCGTCGCTCATGGGATCGCCGTAGTCCGCCCGATGCGCCACGAAGTAGTTGGCCATGATCACCCCGCCGATGGGCGGAATGAAGGTTCCCAGCAGGATCAGGAACGGGATCAGCCACTCGTACATGCCCAGCACCGCCAGCAGCGTACCAATCGCGGCGCCGATCACCGTCACCAGCTTGCGCCGGCGGGTGTGGAACATATTGCAGCCGGCCACGGCGAAGTTGTAGACGGTGTTGTCCTGGGTGGTCCAGAGGTTGAGGAAGAGCATCAGGATACCCAGCGTCGCCAGCCCCTGCGCGACCATGATGTCGACGATGTCCGACTGCTGGTAGACCAGCGCGCCGAAGGCGCCCACCAGGGTCATCAGGCCGTTGCCGACAAAGAACGCCGCCAGGGTCGCTATCACCGCCGTTTTGCCGGAGCGGGCAAAGCGGGTCCAGTTGGTGGCCTGGGTGCCACCGCTCACGAAGGTGCCGAACACCAGAGTAATGGCCGCGGCCACGCCCATCGGTTCGCTGGGAACAATGGCACTGAGTCCGGCCAGACCGCCGCCGTCGGAGGCAGCAATGGACAGACTGATGGCGATCAGCACGATCATCGCCGGCACCGCCAGGCGCGACAGCCATTCCAGGCCGCGGTAACCGATAAAGGCACTGATGCAGAACCCGAAGCCAAAAAGGACCATCAGCGGCAGGGTCCAGCTTTCAGACAGGCCGGTCATCTTGACCAGAAGCATCGCCATGGTTGCCGTCCCCCAGGCGTACCAGCCAATCTGGGTGAAACCGAGGATGAAATCGGACAGCTTGCTGCCGGCTCGACCGAAGGCGAAACGGCTCATCAATGCCGTATTGAGCCCGGAACGGGCGGCAATATAGCCGAGAATCGCAGCGTAGCTGCCCAGCAGCAGGTTGCCGACCAGCAGAACCAGCAGCATATCCTCAAAGAGGAAAGCCGTGCCGACGCTGCCGCCGGCCCACATGGTGGCCGTGAAGAAGGTGAAGCCCAGCAGCACGAGGCCCATCGACCAGACGCTCTTGCGGGCCGAGGCCGGAACCGGGCTGAGCGGATAATCCTGTTCTCCGGGCTGAACGGAATGACTCATGGTTGCTCTCCTGAAATAGTCGGACAGGCCTGAAACAGGCAGGCAGCTCTGGAATGAAACGCTTAACCCGCTCAGCGCAACGCCTGTGCCAACTCGGGACAGGATGCCCGGAATGCCTGTTTGCGGCTGTAAATTTTGTGCAGACCGCACAATATTGCGCGAAAAACCAATGACACCCTCTCTTAGGCGCACTGATTAGGTGCGAATTTTCAGGGTATGCACAACAGTGTGCCCGCGATAACCGCTCACAATATGTAGCTATCGAAATATAAGTAAATCTACGTTATTTAAATCCCTCCGCTCAGACCTATACTCATAGGTGTGGATTGGAATAACGTAGAGTCTGTCGAAGGACACCGAAGCATCGGTTCAATGCCCATCGACAGGTCAAATCAAACGCAGGAAAGCGCCATGCTCAACACACCCGCCAGCCGACTCCTGATCGCACTCGCGATTACGCTGTTCGTGATCGGCTCCAGTCTGTCCCAACCGTCCGATCTGGCGGTGGATCAGGCCCTGGTCAGCGGTGTGTCATTCGATCTCCAGTCCAACCCCGGCAGCGATTCACCGCCGGCCGAGGATCCCCTGCTGATCACGCTGAGCATCGGTCTGTTCCTGCTGGTGGCGCGTCAGCTCCTTGGCGCGACACCCCGCCCCGCGATCCAGGCCCGCTCGGTCTACTACCCCGTACAACCCCAGGGTCCGCCAGCTCAGCACTGATTCCCCGACATCACGACCGTGTCCGCCAACGACACCGGCGGATCACAACGACGTTTTGACGAATCGTTTTACGAATCAGAGCTGAGAGATTGTTTTATGATGCAGAACTACAAGGCACTTCCGACCCATGAAGTTATCGGTAACCAGCGGATCGTGGATCCCCAGCAGCACCAGGACCTGACGCCGGACGACGCGGCCACCAGCGTCATGCGCGACTTCCGGCACAAGCGCCCGGCCACCATCAGCGCCGACCTGGATGTGAAGGAAGCGCGCTCATTGATGAAGTCCGCCGACGTGCCGCTGAAACTGGTGATCAACCACCGTGGTGAATTCCTCGGCCTGATCGGCCTCAAGGACATCCTGGGCAAGCGGGTCATGGCCCAGGCACACGCCATGGGCATCAGCCAGGACGACCTGCAGGTCAGCGACATCATGCACCCGGCCAGCGAATTCCCCAGCGTCCATATCCGGGACCTGGAGCGGATGCGTGTGGGCGACGTGGTGGAAACCTTCAACCGCGCCCACACCGAACACTTCCTGGTGTTCGAGGATGACGCCCAGCACCCGGGAACCACCTGCCTGTGCGGCCTCGTTTCCGCCAGCGTGGTAGCCCGTCGCCTGCACATCGCCCTGGACAGCCGTGCACGCGCCCGCTCCTTCTCGGACATCGTGCACGCCGTCCACGGTCACTTCGAGTAATACGACCGGCGGTCAGCCGTCAGGCCTGACCGCCCTGCTCCGAGGCCCGGCCCTGCAGTCGCCGGGCCAGGACCTCGAAAGCATCCTCCTGCAGCGGCTGTCGCGCCGCCTCCATCAGCGCTTCACGCGTTACCCCGAGAACCCCCAACTGCTGATCGTCCAGTTGCAGCAGGCGACGGAACCGACGCCGGCGCGCCCACAACTTCAACCAGCGGTCCAATGCCTCAGTCAGTGCCAGCGGCGGCATGGCCGGCATGTAGAACTCGGGCATCCGGACCCGGGCTTTATCCGGCACCGGGGCCTCTTGCTGTCGGGTTTGTTGCTGAATCTCGCACATGGTCTGTCCTCCTCGAGTGTCCCGGCTGCGCCGGTGTTCGCAATACGGTGACCTCTCACCGTTTTAGACAGGTTGCGCGCTTCTTTTTGTTCAAACAATCGAAATATTCTACACTGCACTTTAAATATTTCTGAACGCAGGTGGATCCATGGGCACCCAAATGAAACCCTCGCTACCGCTGCTGGAAAGCGACGTGCTGCGCAGCTTCGTCGCCATCGCCGAAACCGCCAGCTTCAGCCGCGCCGCCCGCCAGGTCTTTCGGACCACCTCGGCGGTCAGCATGCAGATCAAGCGACTGGAAGAAACCCTGGGGCAGAAGCTGTTCGTACGCGAGGCCCGCCGGGTCAGCCTGACACCGGAAGGCGAGACCCTGCTGCGCTATAGCCGGCGGCTGCTCAAGCTCAATGAGGAAGCGGTATCTGAATTCCTGCGTCCCGCCCTGAGCGGTACGGTCCGTATCGGCACCACGGACGATGTCGGCACCCGCATCCTGCCCAGCATCCTGGCCGAGTCCGCCCGCTCCCACCCGGCTCTGCAGGTGGACGTGGTGGTCGCCAGCAGCGAACTGCTGCGCGACCGTATCGATGGGGGCGACCTCGACCTGGCGCTGATCACCTGCAACGGCGACGACGGACAGGCCCGTCACGGCACCGTGGTGCACACCGAACCGCTGGTGTGGGCCCATCGCGACGGCGGCACGGCCGTCGATCGGCGCCCCTTGCCGGTCGCCTTCGCCAACCCCGGATGCGTCTGGCGTGGCGCCGCCCTGGCCGCGCTGGACAAGGCCGACATCCCCTATCGCGTGGCCTACAACTGCGAGCACTGCGCCGGCCAACGCGCCGCCATGGAAGCCGACCTGGCCGTCGCGCCCTTCCCCCGGAGCCTGCTCGAAAAACCCATCCGGGAAGTGCCGGAAAACACCGGTCTGCCACCGTTGGGGCACTACCAGATCGAAATGCTGCAGAACACCCAGACCGGCGAAGCCGTGGACGCCCTGGCGGGCTACGTCGCCAACGCCTTTGCGGGACTGCGAAAAGACAGCTAGTGCCCCGTCCCTTGATGTGAAATCACCACTTCGGCGGGCGGGCGCCTTGGCCAGAGCCGCCATCGACAAGCAGTAGGTCAGTGAGTTAACCAGACGGGACTCTGGCCCGACTGATTCAAAGCAAAGGCTCCACGCTCCTGCGGCGCGCCAATCCGGTGCAAGGCAAAGACCCTGTGCGCCGCGAACGACCACGCCCCGGACGGCACTGGTACGTCCATGATTGCCAGAAACCTACTATTTTTCATAGCACTAAAAGCTGACCAGAAAACTGGCACGCAACTCGCTCTCACCCGAATAACTGATCAGACCAGTTGGACCAGTCTGACCCCACATGTCTTTTGAGGGAGAGTGCGCACACCATGTCAACGCTTTCCAGCGTGGCAGCCCAGGCGCTGCAACGGAAAATCACCAGCGCCGACTACGCCCCCGGCAGCCGCTTGCCCTCGCAGCGGGCGCTGGCCGAAAGCCTGGGGATCAGCCGGACCTCCCTGCGCGAAGCGATCTCAATGCTCGAAGCCCTGGGGCTGGTTCGCTCCCATCCCGGCAAGGGGGTCTATGTCAGCGAACGCACGCCCCACAGCAGCGATGATGTGCCCCGCGGACCCGCCGGCGTCACCGCCGAATCCATTTTCCAGCTGCGCTACATCGTGGAGCCGGCCGCCGCCGCCCTCGCCGCCCGACACGGCAACACCGCCGTCGATGAACTGCAGGAGACACAGGGCCAGTTAGAGCGCGCACTGACCCGACTGGACCTTGTGGCCGCCGCCGAGTGGGACCTGGAATTCCACAAGCGAATCGCCCGCCATTCGGGCAATCCGTCACTGGCGGAGGTAATGCAGGAAAGCCGGATCAAGATCGGCTACAGCCTGCGCCTGCCATTCGCCAACACCCAACGCGTCTGGGAGACCGTCGACGAACACCGCGCGGTGATCCAGGCGGTCGCCACCGGCGATGCCGAACAGGCACGCCGGGCGATGCAGCGACACCTGCTCGCGGCGGCCGACCGGATCGGCATTCGCTTCGAACAACCCTGAGTTCCAATACGACCCAACCATCGAGGACTGTCTGATGAAAGCAACCACCCGCAACCGTTCACAGCGCTGGGCCCACCGGCTGCTGGCTCCGCTGCTCGCCCTTTGCGCCGCGTTCGGCGCGGTCACCACCCACGCCAATACCCTGGACGACATCCAGCAGCGCGGCGTGCTCAAGGTCGCGGTGCCCCAGGATTTCCCACCGTTTGGCAGCATCGGCACCGACATGCAGCCCCAGGGCTACGACATCGATATGGCCAGGCTGATCGCGGAAGACCTCGACGTGGACGTGGAACTGATTCCGGTCACCAGCGCCAACCGCATCCCCTTCCTGACCACCGGCAAGGCGGACCTGGTGATCTCCAGCCTGGGCAAGAACCCGGATCGCGCCAAGGTCATCGACTTCTCCGAGCCGTACGCGCCGTTCTTCAACGGCGTTTTCGGCCCGGCCGATGCGGCTGTCAGTGGCGCAGACGATCTGCAGGATCAGGTCATCGCAGTCACTCGCGGTTCCATCGAGGATCTGGAGCTGACCAAGATCGCCCCGGACAGCGCCACCCTGAAGCGCTTTGAGGACAACAACGCCACCATCTCCGCGTTCCTGTCCGGGCAGTCCGACCTGATTGCCACCGGTAACGTCGTGGCCGCCGCCGTTGGCGAGCGCACCTCCGGCCGCGACCTTGAGGTCAAGTTCCTGATCAAGAACTCGCCGTGCTACGTGGGGGTCGCCAAGGGCGAGGACGCTCTGATCGCCAAGGTGAACGAGATCATCGAGGGCGCCCATGCCGACGGCCGTCTCAACGACATTTCCGAGCGCTGGCTCAACGCGCCGCTGCCGGAAACGTTCTGATCCGGACCGGCACCAAGCCACGCAACGTCACGTGATTCACTATGGCTTATGAATTCGACTTTGCCGCGACCCTTGAGTACAGCGACCTGCTGCTCAAGGGCGCGGGGTTTACCCTGGCGCTGACCGCCGTCGGTAGCGTGCTGGGCATTGGGCTCGGTATCGCCTGCGCGGTGTGCCGGGCGTGGGGCATCCGCCCCTTCAACTGGATCGCAACGGTGTACGTCGAGGTCATCCGCAACACCCCGTTCCTGGTGCAGTTGTTCTTCATCTTCTTCGGCTTGCCGCAGATGGGCGTTCGCATGAGTGAATGGGAGGCGGCCGTGCTGGCGATGGTGATCAACCTGGGCGCCTATTCCACGGAGATCGTGCGGGCCGGCATCCAGGCGACCACCCGGGGCCAGATCGAGGCCGGCGAATCGCTCGCCCTGAACCGCTTCCAGATCTTCCGCCACGTCGTGCTGCGGCCTTCCCTGCAACGGGTCTGGCCAGCGCTCAGCAGCCAGGTCATCATCGTGATGCTGGGTTCCGCCGTGTGTTCGCAGATCGCGACCGAAGAGCTAACGTTCGCGGCCAATTTCATCCAGTCACGGAATTTCCGCGCCTTTGAGACCTACGCCATCACCACCGTCATCTACTTCCTGATGGCGCTGGGCATCCGCCAGATTTTCAATCTGCTCGGGCGCTACGTGATTGCCCGCCGACCGATCACCGGGAGGGCTGGCGCATGACCGAATTCACCCTGCTCGACATGCTGCGCGGCCTCTGGTCGGGCCTGCAGTGGACGGTCCTGCTGTCGCTGCTGGCCTTCGTGCTGGGCGGCATTGTGGGGCTGCTCGTGCTGTTCGCGCGCATCAGCAGCCACTGGCTGCTGCGCAGCCTGTCGAAAGGCTATATCGAACTGTTCCAGGGCACGCCGTTGCTGATGCAACTGTTCATGCTGTTCTTCGGCATCTCGCTGCTGGGGCTGGACGTGTCCCCGTGGGTGGCGGCAGCGCTTGGCCTGACGCTGTTCACCAGCGCCTTTCTGGCGGAGATCTGGCGCGGCTGCGTCGAGTCGATTCCCCGCGGCCAGTGGGAGGCCTCCGGCAGCCTGGCCTTCAGCTACGGCGAGCAGATGCGCCACGTGATCCTGCCCCAGGCCCTGCGCATTGCCATTCCGCCGACGGTGGGATTCTCCGTCCAGGTGGTGAAAGGCACGGCGGTGGCCTCGATCATCGGATTCGCCGAACTGACCAAGACCGGCACCATGATCGCCAACGCCACGTTCGATCCATTCGTGGTCTATGGCCTGGTCGCACTGGGGTATTTCGCCCTCTGTTGGCCGCTGTCGCTGTTTGCCCGACGCCTTGAAGGAGCTTTCCATGTCACTCGTTAACCTCAATGAAATCCACAAGCACTTCGGCGACCTGCACGTGCTCAAAGGCATCGACATGGACGTCACCGAAGGCGAGGTGGTCACCATCATCGGCCGCAGCGGCTCCGGCAAGAGCACCCTGCTGCGCACCATCAACGGCCTGGAAGCGATTGACGACGGCAGCATCCGGGTGGACGGCGTGGGCCTGGAGGCCGGCCAGAAGAATCTGCGCGAACTGCGCCTGAAAGTGGGCATGGTGTTCCAGCAGTTCAACCTGTTTCCGCACCTGTCCGCCGGCGAGAACGTGATGCTAGCGCTCAAGGTGGTCAAGGGCATCAGCAAGGCGGAGGCCCGGCAGATGGCGCTGGACGCCCTGGGCAAGGTGGGCCTGGAGAACCGTTTCGACGCGTTTCCCGATCAGCTCTCCGGCGGTCAGCAGCAGCGGGTGGCCATTGCCCGGGCGCTGGCCATGTCGCCCAAGGTGCTGCTGTGCGACGAGATCACCTCGGCGCTGGATCCGGAGCTGGTCAACGAGGTGCTGAACGTGGTCCGCAGGCTGGCCGACGAGGGCATGACACTGATCATGGTGACCCACGAAATGCGCTTCGCCCGGGATGTGAGCGACAAGCTGGTGTTCATGCACGAAGGCCGGGTGCACGAGTCCGGTGATCCCAGGGACCTGTTCACGGCGCCCGGGACGCCCGAGTTGTCTGCATTCATCCAGTCCGTCACCTGAGCCGGCGGCGGCCCGTTCGGCGGGTCGCCGTTCTGTTGCCCCGTGGTGCCGTTCGGTCCTTTTCTATCCCTATCGTAACCCGGACAGCCAGGGTCGGGCCTTGCGGCGCGCGGTCGCCATCAGGCAGCCTGATGCACTCCGTTCCACCGGTTAAGGACAGCCCATGGACACCCTCATCTGGGCCCTGGTCGCCCTCGTCGGCACCGCGGTCATCTGGAAAGGCAGCGGCCTGCTGGAAACCGCCAGCGCACGGCTGGCGGCCTATTACGCGCTGCCGGACATCGTGCAGGGAGCGGTGGTCGTGGCGATCGGGTCCAGCTTTCCGGAGCTGTCCACCACGGTCATCTCCACCCTGGTCCACGGGGAGTTCGAGCTGGGGGTGGCGGCCATCGTTGGCTCGGCGCTGTTCAACATCCTGATCATTCCCGCCGCAGCGGGCCTGAGCACCCGCAAGCAGCTGCGCGCCAATCGGGATCTGGTGTACAAGGAAGCCCAGTTCTACATGATCGCCGTGGCGGTGCTGACCCTGACGTTCGCGTTCGCCGCCATCTACCACCCGGTCGAAGACGGCGAAGCGATCCGGGGCGAGATGACCCGCTGGCTGGCGCTGATGCCGGTCGGGCTGTACCTGCTGTACATCTTCGTGCAGTACCAGGACACGCTGGATCAGTCCCAGCCCTCAGACATCGAAGGCATCGCGCCGGGCCGCGAGTGGCTGCGGTTGGGCGTTTCGCTGATCGTGATCGTGGCCGGCGTGGAAGCGCTGGTGCGGGCCGCCATCCAGTTCGGCGAGATTTTCGACACCCCCAGTTTCCTGTGGGGCATCACCGTGGTGGCGGCCGGCACCTCGATTCCGGACGCCTTTGTATCGGTCCGCGCGGCCCGCGACGGCCGCGGGATCACCAGCATTGCCAACGTACTGGGCAGCAACACCTTCGACCTGCTGGTGTGTATTCCCGCAGGCGTTCTGATCGCCGGTGCCACAGTGGTCAATTTCTCCGTCGCCGCGCCGATGCTAGCCATTCTCACCGCCGCCACCATTCTGCTGTTCCTGATGATGCGCACGCACATGGTGCTGTCCCGTGCTGAGTCGGTGGGCCTGCTGGTGTTCTATGCCGCCTTTGTGGTGTGGATCAGCGCCGAGTGTTTTGGGCTCATCGACTGGGTTCCCAGCCTGCCGCCGGCGACCGGCGCCGCGTGAATACGGCTTAATTTGACGCCCGGTAGCGCCTGGGTCAGGGTGATTCCTGCTTCTCCAGTAGCCGCAACCAGGAGGAAACAGCCGCCATGACCGCGCTTCCCGCCGACCAGCAACGCTACCGCCGCTACACCCCGGAAACCACTCAGTACACCCTGGCGATCATTACCGACGAGGATCACGCCTCCCAGGTGGAGCTGGAAGACGGCCAGACCGCCTGGCGCTCCACCCTGCGCTACGACCGTCTGTACCGCAGCGAAACCGGCGCCGGCCAGGTGCGCTACACCTTCGAGGACATTCCCGCCGACCAGGGCGGCGAGCATCACCTGATCAGCCTGATCGCCGAGGGCGGGCGCGGTGCCGAGTTTTCCGAGTTGGTGATGTTCGGCAAGCGCTTGCTCACCTTCGACGACCGTACCGGCCTGGTGTGTGAAATCCGCCACGAAAACCAGCTCATCCCGCGCCAGATCCTGATGACCGGTAGCGGCGACGAACGCTTCAAGGGGTTCAAGAGCGAGTGGGCGACCCTGCGGGGCGACCAGCTGGTGGTGGGCAGCCACGGCAAGAATCCGCAGGAGTCCTGGATCAAGCTGCTGGACCGGGATTACCGGCTGCGCAGCATAGACTGGCAGGACCGCTACCAACGGATGCGCGAGGCACTGGGTGTCGGCCCGGACGGCTACGTGATCCACGAAGCGGCGGAATGGCATCCCGAGCGTCGGCAATGGCTGTTCTTCCCCCGCAAGATTTCTTCCGAGCCCTTCGACGAGCCGGTCGACGAGCGTACCAAGGGCGGCAACACGCTGGTGATTGCCGACGAAGACTTCACCGATATCCGCACCCTAACGGTCGGCGAGCGTGTGCCCGAGCGGGGCGTATCCTCGATCAAGCTGGTGCCGGGGCGACCCAACGAGTGCATCGGGCTGAAGAGCGTGGAAATCGGCGACCGGACCGAGACCTACCTGTTCAGCTTTGACCTGGACGGTCGCGTGTTGCAGGAGGATACCTTGATCGGAGCCTACAAGTGTGAAGGTGTCGAAATTCTGTAGTGCCCCTTCCGTCTTTCATTCCGCCTTGGCAATCAGTTGACCTGTGACAAGCGACATGCGCTCGAATGCATCGCACCCATAGCCATAGCCGATTTTCTCGTGCATCGTCATATGAATAGCATATCCGTGACAGTTCACAGGTGGCGGAGGAACGCGCATGGAAGTCGTATCGGGTGAGGGAAATACCACAGCGCCGTCGGCCCTGGTGGTCGAAGGAGGCGCTATGCGCGGCATCTTCGCCGCGGGGGTGCTCGACGCCTTCCTGGCCGAGAATTTCATGGATTTCGACTTCACCGTCGGGGTGTCCGCCGGCTCCACCAACCTGATCGGCTACCTGGCCGGCGACTACGGCCGCAACCACACGGTCATCACCGGCCACGCCTGCCGCCCGGAATTCATCAACTGGCGCCGTTTCCTGCGCGGCGGGCACCTGTGCGATGTGGGCTGGTTATGGCACCAGTCCTACCGCGATGTGGCGCTCAACTTCGAGCGCTACCTCAGCCAGGGTATTCCGCTGTGGGTGGGCACCACCGCCATCGAGACCGGCACACCGCGCTATTACCGGATCGACGCCGATAACCTGCACGACGTGTTCACCGCCTCCTGCTCCATCCCGGTGGCTTACCGGACGTTCCCGGAAGTGGACGGTCTGCCCATGACCGACGGCGGCATTGCCGATTCCATTCCGGTGGAGTGGGCCTATGAGCAAGGCGCTCGGGACATCACCGTGGTGCTGTCCCGGCCACAGGGGTTCCGCAAGCAGCCGTCCCGCTTCCCCGCGCTGATGCGCCCGCTGTTCCGCGAGCATCCGGCGCTGTACCAGGCGGTGGTGTCCCGCGCCGCGCGCTACAACGCCACCCTGGACTTCATCGAATCGCCGCCGGACGGCTGTCGGGTCCGCGTGGTCGCCCCGCCCGAGGACTTTCCGGTAGGCAGGCTGACCACCGATGCCGAAAAGCTGGAAACCGGCTACCAGCAGGGTGTGCGCGCCGCCCGGCGCTATCTCGGCGTACCGCTGGGCAGCCAGGCCGATGCTTCGCCGGACACCCCGGATCTGCCGGCGGGCGGCGTCTCCCGGCCGGAGGAGCGACCAGCCGCCCGTTGAGCCCTCAGCGCAATATCAGCCCTCAGGGTAATGTCAGCCCTCAGCGCAGCTGACTGTCCTTGCTGCCACGGCGGTTGTAGCCGCTGAACGACGTCTGTTCACGGTCGTGCTCGGCCTGGCAGCTCACGCACAGTTTCACCCCGGGCAGGGCTTCGCGACGCGCCCTGGGAATAAGGGCATCGCACTCCTCGCAGAACTTGCTGCTCTCGCCCTGGGGCAATTCGCTGCGGGCACGTTGCAGGGCATCGTCGACGGTGCTGTCGATCTGATCCTGAACGGCGCCATCCCGCGTCCATCCACCTGCCATATCCATGACCTCCGCAATGTCTTGAGCGTCGCACCATCGGCGTCGCGTCCCCTACCATCGCGCCGCCTGTCAATTTTTGTCAAGCCGCCTGCAATGGGGCGCATTCCAGCTATGGTTGTAGTAGGGAGTGGCTGAACGGTCCCGGGTACACGACCCGCCGTGTCGCTCCCCCGAGGCGCGACGTCACAGCAACTTCGTTCGTCCTCCGGCGGAGTCCAGTGCCGGTACAAAGGACGCCATCAGCGCCATTGCCTGCAAGGAGGCTTTCATGGCAGGGAGCGCAGCCCCCTCCTCCCGACAACACCGTCTGAAAACCGCGGCCCTGGTGTCCGGTCTGATCGTACTGGTGCTCGTCGCGGCCGGGTTCACGGTATCCGTGGTCCAGATCCAGTCAGCCATCACCGCCTATGTGGGTGGCGAGAGCATCTGGTCCCGCGCTCACCTGACCGCCGGTATCCATCTTGACGCCTACGCCGCCACCGGCGAAGAGGCCGAACTGGACGCAGGCCATCAATGGCTGCGGATTCCACTGGGTGACATGGCCGCCCGCCAGGCCATGGAAGCCCGCGAGCTGGACCGGGAGGCAGCCCGGGCCGGCCTGCTGCAGGGAGACAACCATCCCGACGACATCGCGGGGATGATCTGGCTGTTCCGCTACTTTGGCGGCCTGGCACCATTCGAGCGCGCCATCCAGGCCTGGCGGGATACCGACCCGTACCTGACCGAGCTGCGCGATATCAGTCTTGCCCTGGCCGAGGAAAGGCGCAGCGCCTCACCGGACCGGATGCGCCTGCTGGCGCTGCGAGACCGGCTATCGCAGGTCAACGACCAGCTCAGTGTGTATGCGCATCGCTTCCGGAGCGCCATGGGCGAGGCCGCGCGCTGGGCCACCCAGGTTCTGTCGATCGCCAGTATCGTGTTCCTCGCCCTGCTGGCGGTTCTCGCCTGGTTGCTGGCCAATCGCCTGACCTTCCTGCTGCGCAGCAGCGACCAGAAATTCCGGGCCATCTTTGAGCAGACGGCGGTTGGCATCCTCCAGGTCGGCGCCGACGGCCGGATGCTGGACGCCAACCAGGCAGCCGCGGAGATCCTCGGGCGTCCGGTGGACTCACTCCGGAGCCATCGCCTGGAAGACCTGATCCACCCCGAGGACCGGCTACTGAGTGAATCGTCCCGGCGCGACCTGCTCACTGGCCACACCGCCAGCTACACGGTGGAGCAGCGGCTGCAGAAAACCGGCGGTGATCTGTTGTGGGCGCGCCTGACCGTGTCCCGGATGCAGGAGGGACAACAAGGGCCGGGGTATTTCGTGGTCATGCTTGAGGACATTTCCGAATCGCGCCGCATGGCCATGAAACTCAGTTACCAGGCCACCCACGACGAACTCACCGGCCTGCTCAACCGACGCGAGTTCGAGCACCGGCTGGCGGCCATGCTGGGTCAGACCCGTGCCGAGGGCGGCCAGCACGCCCTGTGTTTTATCGACCTGGACCAGTTCAAAGTGGTCAACGACACCTCCGGGCACGGCGCCGGCGACGAACTGCTGCGCCAGGTGTCGCGGCTGGCCGCCGACTCCGTTCGTGAGCGCGACGTGCTGGCCCGGCTGGGGGGCGACGAATTCGGCCTGATCCTGGAGGACTGCGACCTGGAAACCGCCTCGGGGATTGCGGAAAAGCTGCGCGCGGCGCTGGAGGACATCGTCTTCACCTGGGAAGGGAAAAGCCATTCCATCGGCGCCAGTATCGGTGTGGTACCAGTCAGCGCCCAGGCACCGGACATCAGTGGCCTGCTGCGCGCGGTGGATATCGCCTGTTACATGGCCAAGGAGGGCGGCCGCAACAGGGTCTACCTGTCCGCGGAGGACGACCAGCAGCTGCACCGCCAGCAGGGGGAAATGGCCTGGCTCAACCGCATCCAGACGGCCCTGCTGGAGAATCGCTTCCACCTGGACGCGCAACTGATTGTGCCCTCAAGCGGCGCGAGGCCGGGGCTGCGCTATGAGGTTCTGATCCGGCTCACCGGCGAGGAAGGACAGCCAATACCGCCCTCGGCGTTCCTGCCGGCGGCGGAGCGCTTCGGCATCATCAACAAGCTGGATCGCTGGGTCGTTACCGAGGTGCTCAGCACCCTGGCCCGCCATCCCGATCACCTGACGCAACTCGAGGCCTGCCACATCAACCTCTCGGGTCGCTCCTTCGACCAGCCGGATTTCACCGGTTTCGTGGTGGCGCAGATCGAACAGTCCCGGGTGCCGGCCCACAAGCTCTGCTTCGAGATCACTGAAACGGCGGCCGCCCAGAATCTCTCGGACGTGCAGGATTTCATGCAGCGCCTGGCCGGGCTGGGATGCACCTTCGCGCTGGACGATTTCGGCACCGGCGTCTCCTCTTTCAGCTACCTCAGCCTGCTGTCGGTGGACTTTCTCAAGATCGACGGCAGCTTCGTGCGCCACATCGGCGACCGGCCAACCGACCGGGCCATCGTCCGGGCGATCCACGAGATCGGACACACACTGGGTATGCAGACCATCGCCGAGTTCGTGGAAACGGAGGCGGTGCGTGCCAACCTGGAGCGCCTGGGCGTCAATTACCTGCAGGGCTTCGGGCTGCATCGACCACGCCCGTTGACGGATTTGCTGCAAGAGCCTCCCGATACGACGGCGCTGCGCGTCGGCGTGATTCCCGGCTAGTATCCCGGCTCAGTTGCGACCGTACAGACGCGGCCGTTCGTAGCGGAAGAACCCGTTTTGCTCCTCCAGGCGGATCGTTCGCGCCTCGGCGGCGAAATAGTCCTGGCGTAACTGGACGAGAGCCTGTTGCAGGGCGTCACCATCCAGCGATTGCGTCAGCCGGTCACGCTCGGCCATGTAGGCATAGCCGTTTTGCCAGCGTGCTTCGCGATACTGGTCCTCGGCTTCCAGCTGCGCCAACTGCTCCTGGCTGTAGCCGAGCTGGCGGCGAATGTCGTTGATGCGGGCCTGACGGGCGTCGGCGTCCAGCCCGGCGAGCCTGTCCTGAACCGAGTCCAGTCCGAAGTAGACGTTGGCCACGGTGCCGCGGTCCATGGCCAGGGCTTCCAGCTCCGAGCCGTAGGCTTCGTCCAGGCTGGTCTGCAGTTGATACAGGGCTTCGTTGAGTGAAACGGTCCGGTCCTGATCCAGGCGGCGAATGTCTTCCTTCAGCGCCTCACGCTTTTGTGCCCAGGCGGCTTTCTCGTGCGCCCAGATGACGTCCGCATCGGCGCCAAACAGCGCCCGACGCTGACTCCACAGCGCGCCGTTCTTTTCCAGCGGCGCCATGTCCGCCAGCGCGACCTGATGATCGAGCAGCCAGTCGCGATAACGCTCCATACGGCTGACCGTCCGCAGGACCATCGGCGCCCTGTCGGCAAACGCCCGCTTGACGGCCGCCTCGAACAGCGCCGCGCCCTCATCCGGATAACGCTTGAGCAGCCGGCGCTTGACCTCCAGCAACGAGGCCTGGACCCCTGCATTGGCGATATTGTCGCCGTAGGTTTCCCGCAGTTGCTGCGCCAGTTCGCGGACAAAGCGCTGCCGGTCGGACTCGCCCGGCAGCGATGGCTCGGCAGGGGCGGCGTCCCCGACGGCCGGGGTCGACACCCGGGATTCCGGTGACGCTGCAGACCGGTCGCTATCCAGACGCTCCACCAACGGCGATGTGACCACGGCGGCGACCGTGCCGGTAGCCAGCACACAGGCGGCAAACAACCAACGTTTCATAAGGCTTCATTCGAGTGGGATGCGGAAAGCGGGCGACGCATTGCCGCCGCCCGATGCGTTATCAGAGCAACGGTTGCAGCCTGGGCCAGACCAGGTCGGCCAGCTTGCGCGATCCGTTGGTGTTGGGGTGGATGCCGTCGGCGATGATGTCGCCGTCGCTGATCGACGCGCGCGGATCGACAAACTGGCAGTTGGCCACCGAGAAACTGCAGGCCTGCCCCAGACGGAGATCGCCGTAATCCACGGCCTCCTCCATGCTGTCGAGCAGGAAAACACCGTTCTTGGTGTAGTAGTAGCCCAGGTAGATGACGTTATCGACGCCGTCCGCGTGCATCTCGTTGAGCAGGTTGACCGCGTCCACGTAGATGTCGTCCACCAGCGCCTTGCACTTGTCGCTGAGTTGGCCGAACTCGTACCACTGGGTCTTGCAGTCGTACGGATCGAGGGCGATCGCCGGAATCAGGATGTCGTTCCCGCCGCCATCCATCACCACCGTGTCGATGGCCGGATTGTCCGCGTAGGCCTGCCGATACTGGTTCGCCACGGACGTCGCCAGGGCGCCGCCGGTAATCTCCGCACCGGAGAGCGTGTAACGGCGGAAGGTCTCACCCGCTTCTTCCTCGAGGAAATCCTGCAGCTCCCCGGACAGCGCGAAGATCGAGTCGCCGACGGTGACCACCTGGTCATTGTCGGCATCGGTCACGCGGGGATTGCTGAGCAGACTGCCGGCGCCACCACAACCGGTGAGTACGGCCGCCAAAGCGACCGCACCGGCGGCCCGCAGGAGATGTTTGAAATAATGTCCGGGCACCATTGGCCCCTGATGTGTCACTTGTTCCATTGTCGTTCCCTGTCTTGTTGTCGTTGTACAAGAACTGCACAGGCACTCTAGCAACACCGTCGGCCGCCACTTTGGGAACTGGTTAACAAACAGGCAATCCTCCTTGATATTCCGGCGTCAGCCGCTCATTTTTGACGCACATCATCCCGGTACGCACCATTTTATTGCGCGCGCATTGTTTTGGGGCGTATCGTCTACACCCTTTTTCTTCCGACCGACCGCCTGCCATGGGAAACAGAAACGAACGCCGACGCTGGCAACTCGTCTCCGGTGTCCTCCAGACCCTGCATCTGGAGCGCCTGGCCAACCGCTACAGCCATCGCTCGGTGGTGGCCTGTTTCAGCTTCATCAACGGCACCATCAGTATCGCCCTGATCGCCTTCGTCGCACTGATCACCCAGCAGGCTTTCATCTTCCCGTCGCTGGGAGCCACCGCGTTCATTCTGTTCCATGCGCCCATGGCGTCGGCCGCGTCTCCGCGCAATACGTTCTGCGGGCACCTGGTGGGGGCACTGATGGGCTACGCCAGTCTGCACCTGTTCGGCCTGGCCCATGCACCCTCGGCCATCTTTACCGGGGTGGATCTGCCGCGGGTGGCGGCAGCGGCGATGTCCCTGGGCACAACCGGATTCCTCATGGTGTGGCTTCGCGTACCGCATCCGCCGGCCGGGGCTACCGCACTGATCGTGTCACTGGGGCTGATGCCCGACTTCCATCAGTTGCCGATCGTCCTGGCGGGGGTGACCCTGCTGCTGTTGCAGGCCTTTACCCTCAATCGCCTGGCCGGCCTTCGCTACCCGCTCTGGCGCCATGCGCCCGACCCTCCCGGCGCGACTGCCACCGCGGGTCAGTGAGCGTTCGCCGGCCGGCTTGGCCTGACGGCACAGACCGCCTATAACTCTATATAGCGCCGTAATAGCACCATAGAAAGACCGCCGCATCGAAGACAGGGCGGCGTCTGAAAGCGCCTGCGCCGACGTGTGGCACGACGCGCTGGATGAACGCTCCGTCCAGGCCATCGGCGCTATATCGAGACTGTCCTCAGGGAGGAAGGGTGGGATGGATGTTATCAAGGCGACACCGGAGTACGGGCTGAGCATCGCTGAGCTGGCCCTTATTGCCGGCGAGGGGGTTCCCGGCTACTTCTGGGAACAGGCGCGCCAGCCACACCAGAGCGCCCTGGAATACGGCGCGGAAAAAGCCGCCGGCGGAGCGCAGAACTTCTCCTACCGTAATGTTCACCTGGCCATGGACCGCGATCGCGTCGCCGGGATGCTACTGGCCTACCGCCTGCCTGACGCGGGGGAATTCGAAGACCTCGATGCCCTGCCCGACTTTATCCGGCCGTTGGTCGAGCTGGAGCAACGCGTCCCTGGCAGTTACTACATCAACATGTTGGCCACCTATCCGGCCTATCGTCACCAGGGGATTGGCAGTGCGCTGATGGCACGGGTCGACGGCTGGGCCATCGAGGCGGGATGCGAGCTGATCAGCATTCAGGTGTTCGAGAAGAACGAGGGCGCCGTCCGGCTATACCGGCGACTGGGCTATATGGAAGTGGACAGCCGACCGGTGGTCGGCCACCCCAGCATGCCCCACGACGGGCGCATTCTCCTGCTGATCCGCCGCGTAGGACAGTGAACCGGGCAGGCCTGAAAGCCTGCCCGGGAATCGTCAGGCGGCTTCCTGATCCGCCGAATACTCGCCCAGCCGGGCCTGGCTGTTCAGCCGCGCGCGTTTGAGAAACGCCTGCTGGGCCGCTTCCAGGTTGGCCGGATCGCCGCCCCAGGCGCGCATGGCGTCTTCCTGCAGGGCCCGGCCATAAGACATGCTCAGGTGCCAGGGAGCCCGCTCACGCATCCGGTTCATGGCGTTGAGGTTGGCGGTCGCTTCTTCCGGCGTCTGGCCGCCGGACAGGAAATTGATGCTCGGCACCGCCGCCGGAACCGTACGCCGCAGGATCCGGATGGTCATGTCCGCCACCTCTTCCGGCGACGCCTTGCCGCGTTCCTTGCCCGGGGTGATCATGCTGGGCTTGAGGATCATGTGCTCAAGCACCACGTTATGCTGGTGCAGGGCATGGAACACGGCGTGCCAGACCTGCTCGTTCACCTGCGCCGCCCGTTCCATGCTGTGGTTGCCGTCGATCAGGACTTCCGGCTCGACGATCGGCACGATGCCGGCTGCCTGGCAGGCCGCCGCGTAGCGCGCCAGCATCTCGGCGTTGGCGGTCAGCCCCAGGGCGGTGGGGTTGTGATCGGTAATGGGATAGACCTCGCGCCACTTGGCGAAACGAGCCCCCTGGGCCTTGTAGCCATCCAGGCGTTCGGCCAGGCCGTCCAGGCCGTAGGTGATCTGGTCACCCGGCGCGCCCGGCAGGTCGCCCTTGCCCTTGTCCACCTTGATGCCCGGAACAATCCCCTGGGACGCCGCCAGTTCCGGCAGGGGCGTACCCTTGTCGTCTTTCTGGCCCAGGGTTTCCTCGTAGAAGATGATGCCGCAGATGTAACGCCCCACGTCCGGCGTCGACAGGAGCATGGATCGATACCAGCGCCGGTTCTCCTCGGTGGAATCCACCCCGACCGCGTTGAGCCGCTTGGTCATGGTGCCGGTGCTTTCATCGGCCGCCAGGATCCCGCGGCTGGCATCAATCATGTCTTCGATGGTTTGCTGTAGCTCAGCGCTGCTCGACATGTTTACTCCTCCTTGTGTCTACTCTGGTTCCAAGATACTTGCTGATTTCTGAACAAGCGGCAAGGTGTCCAACAAGGTGTTAATGGAGTCGTCATGGAAGACCGACCAGCGCCTCGCCCCCTTATGAATAGCCGTTCCGGCTGGCGCCATTCGTCCTAACACGCGTCGTCCGGCCACTGGTCTTCCAGACCCAGGCGCTGGTGCCACTCCGCCAGGGATTCCTCGGGGTACTCGTCATACACCTTGTCCCGCGGGCCCGGCGCCAGCGGCACCCACCCCGGCTTGAAGGCCACCATCAGGTGCGTCCGTTCCGGCGCCTCCGGCAGCTCGGTGTCGATCGCCGAGGCCAGCGGATGCACCAGGTCCGGCCAGTTCGGGTCGTACAGCCAAAGATTGCTGCCACAGACCTTGCAGAAATGGCGCTGGCCCGAGCTCTGGGCGATGGTGCCACTTTCAGCATCCGCCAGGCGCGCCCGGTAGACGGTAATGTTCTCCTCACCGGTGACCCGCAGCGTGCGGTAATCGGCACCCAGGTTGATGGCGTAACCACCGCCACCGCCGGTCTTGCGGCAGATGGTGCAGTAACAGAGATTGAACGGATAGAAATGCGCCGACTGCACCGAGAACCTCACGGCGCCGCAATGACAGGATCCATCAAGCTTCATACTGCCTCTCCCGATTGGCCATGTACCTTCCAAGCTACCGCGACTGACAAAGCCTGAAAAGCCGCCGTTAAAAAAACAGCCCGCCGTGTCACATTCCGTGTGGCTGTCTCGTCCTGTTACTGAAAGCCAATCCAACCGGAGGAGCCTCCATGCAAGCACGACTGAATGCCTACAAAGCGGCGCCGGACGCCATCGAAGCCATGACGAAACTGGAAGACTACACACGTCACTGTGGTCTGGAGTACAGTCTGATCGAACTGGTCAAGACCCGTGCCTCGCAGATCAACGGCTGCGCCTACTGCATCCATATGCACACCAAGGATGCCCGGGCGGCCGGGGAATCCGAAGAGCGCTTGTATCTGCTGCCGGCCTGGCGCGAATCGCCGCTGTACTCACAGCGGGAACGCGCCGCCCTGGCCTGGACCGAAAGCCTGACACGGCTGGCCGACACCGGCGCCCCGGATGCCGATTACGAGCAGGCACGGGCCCAGTTCAGCGAGACGGAGCTGGTCAACCTGACTCTGCTGATCGGCGGCATCAACGTCTGGAACCGCATTGCCGTCGGCTTCCGCAACGTCCACCCCACGACGCCTCAGGCGTCCGCTGAACCGGCGGTGGCATCCTAGGGAGAATCGATCATGCCCAGCGATGGACCGGCCACCGACTTCGAAGCCCATCGTCCGACGCTCAAGGGCCTGGCCTATCGCATGCTGGGCACCGTGTCAGAGGCTGACGACGTGGTGCAGGACGCCTACCTGCGCTGGCACAACGCCGACCGGCCGAGCATCGACAACCCTAGGGCCTGGCTGTCGACGGTGGTCAGCCGGCTGTGCCTGGATCGCTGGAAAGAGGCCCGGCACCGGCGCGAAACCTACGTCGGCCCCTGGCTGCCGGAACCGCTGGTGGCGGACGCCGCAGGCCCCGACGCCGACGAGGCACTGGCCCGGGACGTGCACTTCGCCCTGATGCTGGCGCTGGAAAGGCTGTCGCCACTGGAGCGTGCCGCCTTCCTGCTGCACGACGTGTTCGAGCTGGATTTCACCCAGGTCGCCGCGGCCCTGCAGCGCAGCGAAACGGCCTGCCGTCAGTTGGCGCGCCGCGCCCGCCTGAACGTCCAGTCGGCCCGTCCGCGGTTCGAAACCAACCCGGCCCAGGGCGAGAAGCTGTCCGCCGCCTTCTTTCGCGCCTCGCGAGCCGGCGACACCGATGCCCTGAGCCGGCTGCTGGCCGATGACGTCCGCCTGCATGCCGACGGTGGCGGCGTGCGCGCCGCGGCGCTGCGGGTAATTCACGGCGCCGATCGTGTCAGCCGCATGTTTGCCGGCCTGGCCCGCAAGCGCAACCAGCCTCCGCGCTGGCGGCGGGCGGTAACCGTCAATGGCCTGCCGGGCTGGCTGACGGTGGAGGCCGACGGCTTCCTGCAGGCCACGGCGGTCGCCTGCCGTGACGGCCGCATTACCGAAATTTATGTCATCCGCAATCCGGCCAAGCTGGATCATTTGGCCCATCACGTACCAGACTCAATCTGCGACACCCCAAACGGGAGAGACGACTCATGAGCCACGACGACGCACTGACCCTGAGCAATCCGGAAGGTCTGTACGATCCCACCGAAAATAGCTATTCACACCTGGCGCAGGTGGCCCCCAACAGCCGCTTGATCCTGGTCGCCGGGCAAGGAGGGGAAAACGTCCACGGCGAACTGCCCGCCGACTTTCACCTGCAGGTCCGCTGGGCCCTGGCCAACCTGAAGGTGGCGGTCAACGCCGCCGGCGCCGAACTCGGCGATGTCGCCAAGCTCACCACGCTGATCGTCGACCACGACGAGGACAAGCTGGCGATCCTGGGCGAGGAGCTCAAAGCCGCCTGGGGCGACGCCGCACTGCCGACCCAGACGCTGATTCCCGTCCCCCGGCTGGCGCTCGAAGGCATGCTGTTCGAGGTCGAAGCGCTTGCGGTTCTGCCGCAGGACGCGACAATGGCGGAAATGCTCTGACGCCATCCACCGCCGGGACTTCATGCGACTCGACCGCTTTATCAGCAAACACACCGGCCTGCCCTTCCAGACGGTGCGCCGTCACATCGCGGCGGGTCGGGTGACGCTCGACCATCGTCCTGTGCGGGCACCCAATCGCAACGTCGACCGCTTCAGCCACGTCGGCCTGGACGGCCAGGTGCTGCAGGCGCAGACGGCGCATTACCTGATGCTGCATAAACCGGTGGGCTACCTCAGCGCCACCAGCGATCCGGCCCTGCCCACGGTGATCGAGCTAATGCCGGCGGGTGTGCGCGACCAGTTGCATATCGGCGGACGCCTGGATCGCAGCACGTCGGGACTGCTGATCCTGACCAACGACGGCCGCTGGTCGCGCCAGCTCACCGAACCCGGCCTCAAGCTGCCCAAGACCTACCGGGTGGCCACCCGCGATCCCATCTCACCGGACACCGCCAACCGCTTTGCCGAAGGCATTTACCTGGCCCATGAAGACCTGACCACCTCCCCGGCGCGGCTTGACCCCATCAGTTGCCGGGAGAGCCGGCTCACCATTTATGAAGGCCGCTACCATCAGGTCAAACGAATGTTCGCGGCGGTCGGCAACCGTGTCTCCGCCCTGCACCGGGAGAGCATGGGCGCGATCCGTCTGGACCCGACCCTGGCCCCCGGCGAAAGCCGCCCGTTGACCCCGGCGGAGATCGACTCGGTCCGGGAAAACGCCAATATCCGGTAAAATCCGCTATCCTTTTGATTGGCTTGGCATTGCGCGCCGCGCCCGGGCAACGGTGACGGACCACTGGCGATTAACGCTCTCGTCATCCCGCCCACCGTCCGGGCCGTGTACACTCAGGTATTTTTACGGGCATAGGATGTTGCTGCATGGTGCTGTCGTTCCCACGACTTTGGCGGAAGTCTCCCGCCGTCGGCCTGATGGGCCTGTTTCTGTTCCTGCTGCTGGCCGGACCGGTTGCCGCTGAAGAGCCGTCGTCGGCGGAGGCCGCGCCCGAACAGTCCTCATCCGCCGACGCGTCCGACGCCTCCAACGACGAGAGCGCCGAGTCCGAAAAACAGGAGGAGAAGAAGGAGCCACCGCCCGAGCCCAAGGCGGAACCGGTCCAGCCCAACATCGAGGAAGACGAGTCCGAACCGCTGAAAACCCGGCTGCCTTCCAGTGAGAACGCGGATATCCGCCAGCAGATCCAGGCCCTGCGCGAATCCCTCGACGAGCGCCTGGTGGCGCTGGATTCCACCCGCAATCGCCTGGCCTACGCCCAATCCCTGCTCAAGCGCCTGGACAACGAGTACGAGAGTTTCGAGCTGCGCCTGGAGCGGGCCGGGCTGAACCTCACCGAGGAATACGCCAACCTGCTGCAGCAGCGGCTCGACCGCCTGGAGCGCCAGACCATCGCCACCAGCCTGAGTGAAGGCATCAAGGACAAACTGTCCGCCGCCCGGGAAGAGCAACTGCGGCTGGAGGAATACGAGGCGGTCCTCAACCCGGAAGACGATGCCCGCGGCCAGTTGCGCCAGAAACGCGCCGAACTGCTGCGCCAGTTGCACGGTGCCGTAACCGATCACATCGACGTACTCAACGAATACTTCAATACCGTTGGCGATCTGCAGACACGGATCGACGCCTACCGCAGCCTGTTGCAGCAGCGCCTGTTCTGGCTGCCCAGCGCGGAAGTCATCAGTGCGGACGTGTTCCTGCAGGCCTTCAAGGGCGTCGCCTGGCTGGTCGGTTCCTTCCAGTGGGATGCCTTTACCGACGCGGTGAGCCAGTCCTTCGACGACCGCGGCATGCGCATGCTGGTTATCGCGCTGCTCCTGGGTGCGCTGCTGTTCAAGCGACGCCGGATCCAGGCGGCACTGAAGGCCACCGGCAAGTACGTGGGCAACGTCGGGCGCGATCGCTTCCCGTATACCCTGATGGCCCTGTTCTACAGCGTGCTGATGGCGCTGCCCGGCGTTCTGGCGCTGTCGCTCGGGGCGCTGCTGATCAAGGAAGGCAACGATTTCTTCAGCGCCGTCTCCCGCGGCCTCGGCGCCGGGGCCTTCATCATGCTGTTGCTCAACCTGGTCCACAAGGTGGCCCGCCAGGATGGTCTGGGGGAGCGGCATTTCAAGTGGAACACCCATACACTGGCCTCGATACGCCGCCAGATTCCCCTGCTGCTGTGCTTCCTGATTCCGGGCACCGTGATCATCGCCACGCTGAACACCAGCGCCGGGGATCCCTATCAGGACAGCCTGGGACGCATCGTCTTCGCCATCACCTCGGCGGCGCTGGCCTACTTCGCCCACCGCATCATCCGTTCGGTACGTCGGGGCAAGCAGGAAAAGAAAACCCTGCGTGTACTGCACTGGCTGGCGGTGGGTACGCCCATCGTCCTGGCCATTGCCTCGTTGCTGGGGTACCACTACACGGCGGTGCAACTGGAGCGCAATGCCTTTGTCAGTATCTGCTGGCTGGCGTTCACCACGCTGCTTTACTACCTCGCTCTGCGCGGGCTGTCGGTCCGGGAGCGGCGCATGACCCTGGAGCGTCTGCGCGAGCAGCGGGCGGCTGAACGCAAACTGGCGGAAACCCGGGAAGCCGCGGAAAGCTCAGGCGAGGGCCTGCCGCCCACCCTCGACATGCCGGAAATGGACCTCAAGGACATCAACCAGCAGAGTACCTCGCTGGTGCGGATCATCATCCTGGCCATTGCCGTCACCGGGCTCTGGCTGTTCTGGGACGGGGTTATCCCCGCCCTGCAGCTGTTCGACGACATGACCCTGTGGACCATTTCCACCAGCATCGAAGGCGGCGATCCGCTCCCCATCACCCTGGGCGACCTGATGATCGCCCTGCTGTTCGGCACCGGCACGGTACTGGCGGCCAAGAACCTGCCGGGCACGCTGGAGGTGCTGATACTGAGCCGCCTCAAGCTGGAACCCGGCTCCGGTTACGCCATTACCACCCTGGCCAACTACATCATCGTCTTCCTGGGGGTGATTATTTCGCTGTCGGTGATCGGCGTGCAGTGGTCACAGATGCAGTGGCTGGTGGCCGCCCTGGGTGTGGGTCTGGGGTTCGGCCTGCAGGAAATCGTGGCCAACTTCGTTTCTGGCATCATCCTACTGTTCGAACGCCCCATCCGGGTCGGCGACACGGTGAGCATCGGCGGCATCACCGGCACCGTCTCACGGATCCGCATCCGCGCCACCACCCTGGTGGACTGGGACCGCAAGGAACAGATCATTCCCAACAAGACCTTCGTCACCCAGGATCTGACCAACTGGACCCTGACCGACGCCATCACCCGGGTCATCATCCGGGTCGGCGTCGCTTACGGCTCCGACGTGGACAAGGTACGCGACCTGCTTTACCAAGTGGCCGTTGACAACGAACGGGTGGTCGACGATCCGGCTCCGGCGGTATTCTGCGTGGGCCTGGGCGATAGCCGCATCGATTTCGAGGTCCGGGTGTTCGTACGCGACCTGCTGGATTTCATGCCGCTGTACCACGAACTGCACGCCGCCATCACCCGAGCGCTAAGCGATGCCGGCGTGTCGATTCCATTCCCGCAGCGGGATATCCACATCCGCACCGCCGGCAGCGAACTTCCGGGGACAGAAGCCCCCAGCGCGGGGAGAGCCGGTGCCGCCAGTAACAGCGCAAAGAGTGACGGCACGGAGAACAATCGCCCGGACATCGGCGATACAGACAATGCCGACGGCAAAGACTGAGGCGCGCTATGAACGGCCCCGGAAACGATCCATGAAATGCGACAAACTATGGATTAACTTCGGAAAAGGTATCGCACTGCCGAATATCGCCGCTCTCGTAACCACGCCGGAACCAGCTCACCCGTTGCTCTGACGAGCCGTGGGTGAAGCTGTCCGGCACCACTGCACCGCCGGCCTGGCGCTGGAGGCGGTCATCCCCGATGGCCGCCGCGGCATTGAGGGCTTCTTCAAGGTCACCGGCTTCCAGGATCTGCCCTTCCGACGCGGCGTGGGCCCAGAGACCCGCGAAACAGTCCGCCTGCAATTCCTGGCGCACCGACAGGGCATTGATCCGGGCCTTTGACTGCCCCTGCCCCGCCTGGCGCACCTGATCGCTGATGCCCATCAGCGTCTGTACGTGATGCCCGACCTCGTGCGCCACCACATAGGCCTGGGCGAAGTCGCCGGGTGCACCAAAGCGGTCCTTGAGTTCCCGGAAGAAAGCCAGATCCAGGTAGACCTGTTGATCACCAGGACAGTAAAAGGGGCCGACCGCGGAACTCGCCATGCCGCAGGCGGAGTTGACGCGGTCGGAGAAGAGCACCAGCGTGGGTTCGCGATAGCGCCCACCCAGGTCGGCGAAGATGCCGTGCCAGGTATCCTCGGTTTCCGCCAGGACCACGGACACGAAGTCGACCCGGTCCTGTTCCGCCTGGGTCAGCTCCCGCGATGACGATGTGGTGGTGGGCGCAACACCGGTGCCCAGCAGCATCGGCAACAGATCGATGCCCAGCAAGCGCGCACCCACGACGGCCACCACCGCCACGATCAGCACCGTACGCCCGGTCTTGCTGCGCAACAGGGCCGGCAGGAACCGCAACAGCATCATCCCGCCCGCCCCGGCGGCCGAATAGCCCGCGCTCTGCCCGCGCCGGTCCTCCACGTTGGAACTCTGTCGTCTTCCGCGCCAGCGCATGACCACCTCCCCGCTCGCCACTCAGGTCAGCCCCGGACAGCGCAGGCTCGGGCTTTCACAGACTATAGCGCAGGCCGCCGGCCGGACTTGGATCTATTGGCGATAAAAAAACCCGGCTGGATCACAGCCGGGCCGCAAGAGGCGGGAGAGGAGTATCGATGACCTGAGTCGCGCACGAAACCGAGACGCCAGACTCGTGCGCGCTTAACCAGAGAAGGGATCAGAAGTTGTACTGAGCCGCGAACAGGATGCGGGTGGCATCGCCGTCGTCGCCGCTCTGATCGTCCACCGCGAAGTGGCCCAGTTCAACGCCGTACATAACATTTTCGACCGGGTTCCACTGGTAGTTCACGAAAGCGGTGCTGCGGGTCTCATCCTGACTGGAGGCCACGGCACCCGCATCGACGGCGTCGTCCAGGTCCATCGAGACCATACCGTAGCCGACATTGAAGCTGCCGCTCCCGGTTTTCACGCCCATACCCAGCGTGGCGCCATAGCCGGACACGGTTTCCAGGTCGCCGTCGGAATCCAGGAACGCGTCGGGACCCGGCGCGATGTAGAGGTAGGAGGTGGTGCCGTCGCTGTAGTTCACCGCACCCTGGATGGTGATGCGGTCGGTCAGGCTGAAGCGGGCCGCAGCGAAGGCACCGTAGCCCATCACCGTGTCGTCGTCGGCGCCATCGTCATAGCCCGCCTGGCGAACCAGCCCAGCCACCGAATAGGACAGGTCGCCAGCCTTCCCTTCATACCGGGCGGTCACCGCCGGCATGCTGTCTTTCTTCTCCAGCCCTCCGGCCAGCACGGTGCGCGGGTCCTCAATGGAGAACGACAGTCCCCCGGTGGTGTAACGCAGCTGCGTGAAGCGAGCCTGAAAGCCGGCCAGACCGTAGGTACTGTTGAAATCGAGCGTGGATGTATTGCCAACAAACGAGGTGTAGTTGGACCACGTCTGCCCCGCCAGAACGCCTTGGTAGGTACCGTAAGCGTGGCGCAGACGCGGACCGCCCACGAAATCCGACTCAATCTTCACGTTCACGCCAGAGGTGTGGCCTATGCTGAAGCCCAGACGGGACTGGTTGGCGTCGGCGTTGAAATGACCTTCGGCGACATCGCTGTCGCCAGTGTTCACGTTGCCGATGTTGGCCGCACCGGTGGTGCCGCCGTCGCCCAGGTTGGCATCCAGGTCATAGGCCATATTGAGTCGGGCATACCCGTACATGGAGACATCGAAATCGCCCGCTTCCAGACTCACGGCATGGGCTCCGCCGGCAACCAGCAAAGCGCCGATTGCACTGAAGCGGGACACCTGTTGCATCAATTTAACTGTCATTCTGAGAAAGCTCCCTGATATTTTTACCGCCGACCTCGCTGTGCCGGTTCGGTCTTTTATGGTTCCGCAGGGTGGCCAACAACGTGGCCGCACCCGCAAACGGGAATGTAACAAGCTTGTAATTCAGTGACTTATGCACATTAGGCTAAGACCAAAGTCGTAGATGACTTAAAGTCTGGACAGGTGTCTCTTCAACTGGACACACGGGCGGGAAATTCGTCGGCATTCTTCTCTGAATTGCGCCAGACTCGGAAGCGGGCGGCCAAGGCCGGACAAAAAATCGCGGACGCCACAGACGATACCGGTGCCAGTCGACCCGGCACGGAAAAAGGGGAATCGGAGGAAACCGGCTGGGAGCGATCAGTGCGCCGGACGGACGGAAAGTCCCAGGCGACGCATCTTGTCGTAGAGGTTGGCGCGGGAAATTCCCAGCTTGCGCGCGGCTTGGGTGCGGTTGTTGTCGCTGGCGCGCAAAGCCTGTTCGATGGCCTGCAGTTCCGCCAGCGCCAGGGTATCGTTCAGCGGCGCTACGGTGTCTCCAGCGAAGGAAATCACGCGCGCTGGCAGCGAAGCCAGGTCGTTGAAATCCGCCACGTCGAGTGTTTCAGTGGGAGAGAAGATACTGGCCTGTTCCAGCATGTTACGCAGCTCACGAACGTTGCCCGGCCAGCTGTGGCCGGCGAGGCATTCAAGCGCGTTTTGCGACAGGCGCTTGCGGGAAATCCCCGTAGCCAGGCAGATCTGTCGCAGGAAAGCATCACACAGATCGTGCAGATCGCCCGGGCGCTGGCGCAAAGGCGGCACATCGATTGGTAGGACATTGAGACGATAGAAGAGCTCCGGACGGAAATCACCATCTCGCACCCGGTCGGCCAGGCTTACACTACTGGAGGCGATGATCCGAAGCGCTCCCGGGCCGGCCTTCGTAGCAGCGTATTCCTGCCTCTGCAGCAACCGCGAGAGCTTACACTGCAAGGCCATGGGCAAATCGCCAATCTCATCAAGAAACAGCGTACCGCCGCCGGCCGCCTCGATCAGTCCGCCCATCCCCGCAGTCTGAGCCCCATTGCCGAACAGTTCCGCCTCCAGGGCATCCTCCGGTATCGCGGCCAGGTTGATCGCAACGAACGGCAAGTCCCGACGAAGCGAGGCGTTATGAATCGCCTGGGCCAACATGTCCTTGCCGCTACCGGTCTCTCCCACCAGCAGCACCGTGGTGTCCAGGCGCGCCGCCTGCCGGGCCCGGTCGAGAGTGGACTGCAACGCCTCGCTGGAGCCAATAAAATCGCTGAACCGGTAGCGGGCGCGCAACCCGGGCGACCGGGCCGGGCTCACCTTGGGCAGGTCGAACAGTTGCCGGCACTTGGCGGCGAAATGGCCGATGGTCTCAGGCTGACGACTGTGGGTGACGCCCATGGCGCCAATCAGTTTGCCGCTCCGGTCCCGCAACGGCATACGGCTTTCCACTACCCATACGCCATTCAGCTGACACAGGTCCAGACGCACCGGCCGAGCGTCCCGGGTGACCTGACGCAGCAAGCTGTCCGGCAGCACTTCCTCAACCGGCCGACCGTTGAAATAGCCGGCTTCAGGCAGGTCCATACAGTGGCGAAACCGCTGGCTTATCCAGCGGATACGCGCCTGGTGATCGACCACGATGACGCCCTCGCAGGCGCTATCGAGTTCGCGCAGCATGGGGCTGTCGATCAGATCGAACAGGGTACGGGAGGCCTCCAGAACAGCGAGGACGTTCATGGGTTTCGTCCCTTGGTCTTATCGTTCTTGTCGTGACGCACCACTGCCATTCGGCTGACACAAACATCGGCTACTCTTCAGGCTGCCGCCTGGCCTGCCGTATGCCGCAGAACAGTGACGCAACATTCACCGATTCTGGAAAATTACGGGCGGGGCGTCTTGCTCAGGAGTACGCAGTTTTGGCTGTGGGCTCTGATTTCAAGGATGACGCCTTACGGCGCGGGCGATCCAGCCGTTCGCCATCCTTGTGCCACAGGGCCTGTCGAGGGGAGCTGACGTTTTCCTGCAGGGCTGAAGGCGCTCGGCATTCGCAAAACCGCTTATAGGTCGCAAGCTTCCTTTCTGGGATAATCGAAACTCTCACTCTTGCCCAAGGCGCTGCGTTCAACGCGCTGGTCCGGGCCCTCGTTCTCAAGCAAGCACTTAACGGATAGGGATGCCATGACGGCTCAGACACCCTCGCACGGGTTTTCAAAATTCAAGGTCCTGCTGATTGAATTCGCCCTGGCCATGGGAGGATTCGGCATCGGCACCGGTGAGTTCGCCATCATGGGCCTGATGCCCAACATGTCCGCTGACCTGGGCATCACCGAACCCCAGGTGGGCCACCTGATCAGCGCCTACGCGCTGGGCGTGGTGGTCGGTGCGCCGCTGCTGGCGATCCTCGGCGCACGGCTGTTCCGGCGGCATCTGCTGATCCTGCTGATGGCGTTCTACACCCTGGGCAACATCGCCAGTGCCCTGGCGCCGACCTACGAGTCGCTGATGATCTTCCGCTTCATCGCCGGCCTGCCCCACGGTGCCTACTTCGGGGTCGCCGCGCTGGTGGCCGCCTCCCTGGTACCCGCCAACCAGCGGGCCAAGGCGGTGAGTCGGGTGATGATGGGGCTGACCCTGGCGCTGCTGATCGGCAACCCGCTGGCCACCATGCTGGGCCAGTCGCTGAACTGGCGCTATGCCTACTACTTCGTGAGCATCGTCGCCGCGCTGACCGCCATTCTGGTGTTCTTCTTCCTGCCGCTGAACCGGGACGAGCAGCGCAACAGCCCGCTGCACGAGGTGCGGGCCTTCCGCGGTGCCCAGCTCTGGTACGCGCTGGCCATCGGCGCGGTCGGGTTTGCCGGCATGTTCTGTGTATTCAGCTACCTGGCGCCGACGCTGCTGAACGTCACCGGCGTCGACGAAAACTGGATCCCCATCGCCCTGGCGGTGTTCGGCCTGGGCGGTTTCGTCGGCAACATCCTGGGGGGCTGGCTGTTCGACCGCCTGCAGTTCCGCAGCGTGGGCTGGTTGCTGATCTGGAGCGCCGGCGTCCTGATGATCTTCCCAACGGCCACAGCATCGATCTGGACGCTGTTGGCGGTCTGCTTCATGGTGGCGCTGATGTCCGCACTCGGCCCGGCCCTGCAGACCCGGCTGATGGACGTAGCCGACGAGGCCCAGACCCTGGCCGCCGCCTCCCACCACGCCGCATTCAACGTGGCCAACGCCCTCGGCCCCTGGCTGGGCGGGCTGGCGATCACCGCCGGCCTGGGCTGGCAATCCACCGGTTACGTGGGCGCCGGCGCGGCGGTGGCCGGCCTGATGATCTTCCTGATGGCCTGGCGCCAGGAGAACAGCGTCGCCCCGGTGGCGGCCGAAGCCGGTGATGCCTGACGCGCTCGCCTGCCGTCCAGCGACGCCGCGCTCCTCTGCGGAGCGCGGCCATATTTCACATTGACCACGGTTCGAATCGTCTACACTGGATACAGGTAAGCGGCCACAGGGAGTCGGTCGCTACCCGGCAGGCGTCGCCCTAACGCCCTGCTCGATCAGTGCAGGCCCGTCTCCCGGGCCATCCGGCGATGGAACCGATCATGCTCACGGACAGACGCACTCCCCGCGCAACCAGCGCCGGGCAACTCCCGAGGGGACCGACAAGCACGTCCCCGGTCCAGACCGGGTCGCCACCCGTCAGTCGGGTAGAGCACCATGGCGACTAACAGTCAGGAGACCGTCGGCCATTTCAGGCTGGTTCCAGACGTGTCCGAGGCACCCGCCGGAGGTGAGGGGCTGTCCGCCCACCTGACCCGGCACCGGCTGTTCTACCAGATCTGGCTGAGCGTCAGCGCGCTGATCCTGCTGGCGGCGATCTTTGGTTACCAGACGCTGGTGCAGCTACGCCTCGACCCGATTACCACCCAACAGACAGCCACCCTGGACAGCATGCATCGCGAGCTGACCCGGGAGCTGGGCTACCTGCAGCGGGTACCGAGACTGATTCGCGCCCATCCCGACGTCGGTGCCGCCCTCAGCCGCAATGCGCCGGTCGACCGGGACAGGCTGGAGCAGGCGTTCATCTACTTACAGCAACTCTCGCCACTGATCTCCCAACTGCGCTGGATCGATGCCAACGGGCAGGAACAGGCTCGCGTCAACTTTGGCCCTGACGGCGCCCAACCGGCGCCGGATAACCGGCTGCAAGGCAAGGCGCATCGCACTTATGTCCAGGAAACACTGCAGTTGGACGAGCAGTCGGTCTACCTGTCCCCCATCAATCTCAATGTTGAAAACCAGCTGATCGTGCGCCCCTTCGAGCCAACCCTGCGCGCGGCCATACGCACCGGCAGCAGCCAGGGGATGTACAGCGGTCTGCTGGTCGCCAACGTGAACCTCGCGCCGCTTCTGGATGACATCCGCCGTCACAACAACGCGACGAGCCAGGTGCAGTTACTGGACGAGCGCGGTTACTGGCTGGTTCACGGGGACCCAGGCCGGGAATGGGGGCACGTGCTGGGTCGCAACAACCTGTCCCTGAACCAGGCAATGCCTGAGCTGTGGCAGCAAATCAGCGGGCGGGAGCGGCTATCCGGCGTGATCGTCGACGGCAACCTGTGGTCAGCCCGCAGCGTGGCCATCAATACCGGCAGCGGTACGCCGGAACGGCGGCTGATTGCCCTGACCGGCACACGGGGTTACCTGGCAGGGCGTATCGCCACCACCACAGGGTTGATGGTTGCAGCAACGGCGCTGTTGCTCTCGGCCGTGACCGGTGCCCTGGCCATGCGCCTGTCCGACAGCCTGAGGGCGCAGGCCAACCTCGGCCACCAGTTGCAGCAGGACAAGACCGAACTGAACGACGCCTACAACCAGTTGCTACAGGCCCACAAGGAAACCCAGTACCTGCAGGATGAAGTGGTGGAAGCCCGCAAGCTGTCGTCCCTGGGGACGCTGGTCAGCGGTGTGGCCCACGAGCTGGGCCTGCCGGCGGGCAACGCGCTGATCACGATCGACAACGTACGCAACCAGCAACTGGACCTGCTGGAGCGGCTCGCCAGCGGCGCCCGGAACCCCGATGAACTGGACCGGATGATCAGCGCCAGCACCGACGGCCTGGAGCGCGCCCAGTCCGACTTGCGACAGGTGGTCGAGCGCGTCAGCAGCTTCAAGCGCCTCGCCGTCGACCGCTCCCGGGAATCCCTGCAACTGTTCCGGCTAGCCGGGCGACTGGAGGATCTGGTACGCACCATGGAAGCCCAACTGAACGGCCGCAACATCACGCTGGAGCTGCAGGTACCCGCGGACCTGACCTTGCGCTCCTTTCCCGGCCTGATTTCACAACTGGTGCAGAACCTGATCGAAAACGCCGTCACCCACGCGTTCACTAACCAGACCAGCGGCCATGTGCTGGTCTGGGCCCGGCCCCTGGACTCTGAGATGTTTCAGTTGGAAGTGCGCGACAACGGCAGCGGCATTCCGCCCCACATCCGGACCTGCCTGTTCGACCCGTTCGTGACCTCCGCCCGGGATCAGGGCCACGCCGGGCTCGGCTTCTACCAGATCCACCAGTGGGTGACGCTGATCCTGCACGGCCGCGTGAGCATCGATTCCACTGCGGGCAACGGGACCCGCGTGACCCTCTCGCTGCCGGTGTACCTGTCCCGCTGAGTCGGGCCGGGCCATGCATTTGCGCCCCTTGCCGAGGCGGGGCAGCACCGACACCACGAGTATGCGGTAGCCCCCTGTTGCGATTCCCTCCGATCCACCCTATGGCCCCCGATCCAGACTCTCTGAGCCAGCATGGCGCATTGCCATCCTGTAAGTTGGCTTGAGGGTTGCGCGTTGCTGCACCACATTTAAGGGGAGCGTCCAACCCGCGTGGCGGCAACCGCCGCCGGGATCGATGACGCCGCCACCGAACGGAACACGCGCGACCGGGCGGCTGTCAGACTCTGAAACCAATGATCAGCGAACTGCGAGGAGGTCGTCCCCTGCCATGGAACAGACCGAGCTGGATCGCCGTGCCGGCTGGCTGCGCTCCCCTGTCATGGGCATCGTGGCCAGTATCCTGTCGGTCACCATCATACTGGCGGTGCTTTACGCCTTCGGCATCCACCACCAGGTCATGGACCTGCTGCGCTGGTTCGACGCCCAGGGCGCCTGGGCGCCGTTGCTGTTTATCCTGATCATGGTGCTGGTGATGGTGCTGCTGTTGCCCGGCGTGCTCTTCACCACCGGCGCGGGGTTCGTGTTCGGTGTGGTGGAAGGCACCCTCTATGTCGTCATCGGCACGGTGCTGGGCGGTTCGCTGGCGTTCTTCATCGCCCGCCACTTCTTCGGCGAGAAAGCGCGCCGGTACGTGATGGCCCGCTCCCACCTGCAACTGATGAGCGAGGAAATGACGCCCCACGACTGGAAGATCGTGCTGCTGACGCGGTTGATCCCGTTCTTTCCCAGCAAGATCTCCAACTTTTTCTTCGGCCTGACCAACTTCTCCTTCCGCGGCTTCTTCGTCGGCAGCCTGATTGGCTATATCCCGTTTTCTCTCCACAATGTCTACCTGGGGTCCATCGCCGCCGACCTGACCACCCTGGGCGTGCGTGAGAGCGCCCGTTCGCCGCTGGAATGGACCATCTACGGCGCCGGTTTCGTCGGTACCGTGGTGGCGGTGATTTTCCTCAACCGGCTGGCCCGGCGCGCCCTCGCCCGTTACACGCGCAAGGAGGACATCGTGGAGGATTCAACATGAGCTGGATGAAATGGCTGCCCTGGCGTTTTATCGTCCGCTACGTCGCCCGTAAGCACGACTTCCTCGACCCCATCAGCCTGCTGGCCCGGCTGCACAGCTTCGCCCAGCCATCGGAGGTGGGCGAACCCATCGAACTGCTACGGGCGGGCGTCGTGTTCCACGCCCGAGGACTGATCAACAGCCGGGTCATCCAGCACAATCTGGACTGGGTCTGGCCCTACTGGATCGAGCGCCAGTTCGACCCCACAGACCCGTCGTTCATTCCCCGCGCTTTCTCGATCACCCACATCAACCTGAGCCACCGCAACTGGACCGCCATCGGCCATCCGGACTGCGACGAGTTGCCCATCGTCGACCCGCGCGGCCTGCTGACGCCCTTCTTCGACAGCTGGTCGCTGGACGGCTGGCTGTTGTCCAGCAACGGACGCTGCCTGCTGCCTTCCCGGGCCCCGGAAGCGCGCCAGCGCCAGGTGCTGCACGACGACGGCGTACGCATCGTCACCGAATCCGCCCAGGACGGCCTGGCCCTGACCACCACCTGCTGGGTGGAGCTTGAGGGCGGCGTTCCGGTGTGCAAGATGCGTCTGGACGCCCACGCCGAAGTGGACGCCTCACTGGTGCTGTCCCTGCGCCCCAGCAACCCGGAAGGCATCAGCTTTATCCACGAGGCGCACCTGTCCGATGACGGCCACAGCTGGACCGTGGACGGCAAACACCGGGTCGACTTCAGCGAGCCGGCCCAGCGGCATTATGTCTCCGACTACCACAACGGCGACGTCCATATCCATCTGATGGACCGCCAGGAGCAGACCCGCGCCGTGTGCGATGTGGGCATGGTCACCACCGCCGCCCTGTTCCCCGTTGAAGGCGGGCGCATCACCTCCATTACCGCGCGCATTCCCCTGGCCCGCAAAGCCCCCACACCGGCGCTGCCGGACAGCTGGGCCAACGAACTGTCCGGCACTGCCCGACTGCAATGCCCGGACAGCCGCTACCAGTTCCTCTACGATGCGGCGGTGGCGTCGCTGGTGCTGCACTCGCCGGACGACGTCTACCCCGGCCCGTTCACCTACAAGCGCTTCTGGTTCCGGGACGCCGCCTTCATCATCAATGCCCTGCTCAACATCGGCCTGACGCAACGTGCCGAGCGGGCCCTCTCGCGCTTTCCGGAGCGACAGACGACGCTGGGCTACTTCCGCTCCCAGGAAGGGGAATGGGACTCCAACGGCGAGGCCCTGTGGATCATGCGCCGCTTTCTGGAAGTCACCGGCCGGCCCCTGCCCAGGAACTGGGTCGGGCCCGTCAAACGCGGTGCCCGCTGGATCGTGCGCAAGCGACTCAAGGATACGCTGGAAGCGCCCCACGCGGGCCTGCTGCCGGCGGGTTTCAGTGCCGAGCACCTGGGGCCCAACGACTATTACTACTGGGACGATTTCTGGGGCATTGCCGGACTGGAGGCCGCCTGCAGCCTGCTGCGCCACGAAGCGCCGGACGACAGCGCCGACTTCCGGCGCGAGGCGGACAACTTCGCCCGTGCCGTCGACCGCAGCCTGGAGAAATGCCAGCGCCGCCTGGGTCGGCTGGCCATGCCCGCCTCGCCCTATCGTCGCCTGGACGCGGGTGCCATCGGCTCCCTGGCACTGGGCTACCCCACCCAGCTGTGCGCACCGGACGACCCGCGCCTGCTGGACGGCGCCGACTTCCTGATCGAGCGCTGCTTCGTCAAAGGCGCCTTCAACCAGGACATGATCCACTCCGGCCTCAACGCCTACCTCACCCTGCACGTGGCGCAGGTGCTGTTGCGCGCCGGCGACCCGCGCCACGTGGAGCTGATGGATGCGGTGGCGGAACTGGCCTCCCCCACCGGGCAATGGCCGGAAGCCATCCACCCGGCCACCCTGGGCGGTTGTATGGGGGATGGCCACCACGTATGGGCGTCAGCGGAGTGGGTGCTGATGATCCGCAACTGTTTTGTGCGCGAAGAGGACGACGTGCTGGTACTGTGCGCCGGCATTCCCGAACGCTGGCTCGACCAGGACCAGCCCATTCGCTTCGGCCCGGCCCCCACCGCCTTCGGCCCCATCAGCCTGTGCATCCGCCCGGCCGCGGACGGCGCCCATCGCGTGGAGTGGCAGGCGGACTGGTTCAGCGAAGCCCCCACGCTGGACCTGCAACTGCCGGGCTGCGAGGCCACCATCGTGCCGGACGGGGACAGCGCCGTGACGCTGAGGCCGTTGTATGCGTGACGGTCTATCCTGGCGGCAGGTTATCGTTCAGGACGACGCGGGTCGACGCTAAGCGGAAACCCCGTCGTCCTTTATGGGAAACCAGCCGCTCTTCGCGGCGATCACCTTCCTGAGGTTGTCCGGGATACCGATACGCCGCAGCTCGTCGCGCGGCAGTTCCGTGCGAATCCGGTCCTGCCGCCCCTGCTCCGCCAACGACACCCAGTCCGCGTTCATAACCAGACCCTTGCCAACGGCAATCAGGGGCAAGCCGAGGTCCAGGGCCCGGGAGGCCTGTTCCGGCGTGCGCAATCCCCCGGCCGCCATTACCGGAATCCGTCCGTTCACGCGCTCGATAAATTGCTCGACGGTGAGCACACCGTCTGAAGCCTGTCCGGGTTGGTCCTCAAGTAAGTTCGACAGCGACACATGCAAGTAATCCACCCGGCTGTCCGCCAGACGATCAGCCAGTGCCAGCGTCTCTTCCATGCGCAGGCCACCAGGGTCGGATTCCTCGGGCGAAAGTCGGTAACCGACCAGAAACGGCTGATTCGCGTGCCTGTCAATTACTCGATTCACCTCCTCAACCAATGCCAACGGGAACCGCATGCGGTTTTCCAACGATCCCCCCCAACTGTCCTGCCGACGGTTGTACCGCGGCGACAGGAAATTCTGGATCAGGAAACCGTGAGCCCCGTGCAATTCGACGCCATCAAAGCCCGCTTCGATCGCCCGACGCGTGGCTAGACCGAATGCTTCAATCATGTCTGCGATGTCTCGGCCGCTCAGTGCCCGTGGAGCACGCTCACCGCTGTTGAACGGCCCCGGACTGGCCTTTACTTGACTGGCGCTGACCAGGTCACCATCGGCAATCAACTCAGGCACCGCCTTATTACCAGCGTGGAATATTTGCAGGATCGCCTTACCCCCGCCACTTTTCGCAGATTCGGCAAGGTGACGCAGGCTTGGGATAAAGCAATCATTGTGGGCAGCAAATTCGTTCTGGAAGCCAATGCCATTCTCCGTAACGTGGGTGCACCCCGTGATGATCATTCCCGCTCCTTTACTGCGGCGCCGATAGTAGGCCAGCTCCTGATGGGATACCGTGCCATCCCGGTTGCCGGACCAGGTGGTCATGGGCGCCATGACAATCCGGTTGCGCAGTTCGACGCCCTTGGCGAACGCGAAAGGCTCGAACAGATGGGTCAACGGAGTGGATGTTGCTTCAATGGACATAAGGACCCCAAGTAGACCGCCCCCGGCATGGGCAAGGCGGCGTGTTTGATATCAGCAGGCGATGTATCGATGGATGGATTCGGGGATACCCCGGTAGCGAGTCCGCTTAACGGGGCGTTGCGGCGGTGCCCGGCGACTACAGCCGGTCCCTGAAGAACGGGATCACCCGTGACAGGGCCATCTCCACCGGCTCGGGCTGGTCGTACAGGTCGTAATGGGAATAACCTTCCGCCACCACGATGTGCTTATCCGTGGATGCGGCGCGGCCGTATATCTCCCAGCCATCACGATAAGCACCGAATCCACCCGGCTTGTCGCCGATAACCACCATCAGCGGCTGGGTGAGCAGGACCTCGGCGTTGGTGAACGCGTCCCATCCCATCGCTGCGCTGTTGAACGAGAACAGGCCGCTGGTGGCGCCATTAGGCTGCTGACCGCGCTGCGTCTTGTAGTAGTCAGTCGCTTCCAGCACGTCGATGTCGGTGATCCCCGCCTGGCGGCCTTCCTCAACCGACCCCGGCAGGTAGTTGATGACGTTACGCTCGGCCCCCTGGGCCTCCGCGGTGCGTTGCTGGCCCATGGCCTCCAGTGCGGCGACCGGGTTGAACTCGCTGAACCCTTCCCGGATCAGACGGCCGAAGTTGACGCCCGTGATCGAGGCCAGGGCCTTGATGCGGTGATCGGTGATTCCCGCGTGAATGGTGTAGGCCCCACCGCCACAGACGCCGATCGCGCCGATCCGGTTCTCGTCCACGTAGGGCAGCGTGACCAGGTAATCGATGGCAAAGCGAATGTCGGACACGCGAATTGACGGGTCTTCGACAAAGCGCGGGGAACCGCCGCTTTCACCCTGAAAGCTGGCATCGAAAGCGAGCGCTACATAACCCGCTTGCGCCAGGGCTGCGGCGTAGACATTGCCCGATGTCTGCTCCTTGCAGCTGCCGATCGGATGGGTGCTGACGATGGCCGGATAGCGCCGGCTCTCATCAAAATCCGGCGGCAAGTACAGATCCGCAGCCGATTCCCATCCCAGGTTCTGGTAGGTGACACTCATGACGTTGCTGGTGCTCATTGGATGGCCTCTGTGTTAAGCGTTTGTCTACGTGGAGATGCTGGACAGTCCGGGGCCGCGCCATGGGACCCGACTCCCGGTACCCATTACTTGAGTGTGCGTTCGAAAAAGGGCGACAGGACGGACACCGCCTCGTCGACAAAAGGGGTCTTGTCATACAGCGACATGTGGTTGGCGCCTTCCACCACGTGAAAGCTCTTGTCGACACTGGCAGCGCGCGCATACAGGTCGTCGCTCATCCACTTGCTGCCGGCATCACTGCCCGCCACGATCTGCAGCGGCTGGGTCAGGAAGGCCTCGGCCTTGTGATAGGCGTCATAGCTAATGATCTGATTCAGGCTGCGGGCGGTGGCATAGCCGGGCGCGGTCGGATACTGGCAGCGATCGGTGTGGTAATACTCCCAAGCCTCGCGCAACTCTTCGTTGGGCGCGTCCTCTTCCCGCATCGGCGCCAGGGGAATGGTCGCAATCTCGCTACCGGCGGCGTCGGCCGTCCGCGCGTCCGACCCCGCCTGGAGAGCAGGCAGCGCGTCCGCATCCTGGATGTCGTTTTCCCAGCCGTTGCGGAACATCTGGCCGATGTTCACGGCACTCACCGTGCCTACGGCCTTGATGCGGCGGTCGTTGATCGCCGCGTTGGCGGTGTAGCCGGCACCGGCACAGATGCCCATGGCACCGATCCGATCGTTATCGATGTAGGGGAGCGTGGTCAGGTAGTCGATGACAGCACTCACGTCCTCGGTACGGATGTACGGGTTCTCCAACTGACGCGGTTCGCCAGTGCTCTCACCTTGATAGGAAGCATCGAAGGCAATGGCCACCAGGCCGGATTCGGCGAGCTTGCGGGCGTACAGACCAGCGGTCTGCTCCTTCACGCCGCCGCCGGGGTGCGATACGACGACGGCGGGATAAACCTGGCTTTCGTCAAAGCCGCCTGGAAAGTTCATGACGGCCGACAGGGTAATGTTCTGGCCGTTATGGGTCGGAATACTGATCTTGTGCATGAGCGCTTCTCCCGTCTGGACTGTTGGCGTGGCAAACATAACCGGGAATTCCCGCCCTCCCGGACGGGGTGCGGGACAGCTCCCGATTCGTTTGACAGACCCAGTATCCGCCAGACAAAAGACGGAAACTTGCTATTTGCGCCTATATTTTTGCCCAAAACGATGAACTGACTTCTTTACCGGCAACAGATCTCATAGCGGGCGTTATACTCAAGGACGTGAAAAAACACCGGGGAATCCGATGATTGACGACGTAAGAAACCATGCTTCGAGTGCAACGGCCGCGCTGAAATCACTCGAGCAACGACTGCTGAAAATAGCCGGAACCGCCGGTGACTTCTCGACGCTGGTGCCGGCGCTGTCTATCCACCGCCGAGACGCCGTTACCGACCCCGTCCCCTGTATCTACGAGCTGGGTCTGACCGTCACGGTGACGGGCGCGAAGAAGGTGCTCGTCGGCACCGAGGTGTTCGACAACAACCCGGGGCAAGGACTTCTGGCCTCGGTGGATCTGCCGGTTGTGTCCTATGTGACACGGGCCAGCGACGCCGATCCTTACCTGGGTCTGGTCATACGACTGGATTCGAGCCTGGTGCTGAAAGTGGCTGCGGGCCTTTCCATCGGTCGGGCGCCGCGCAACATAGGGTTTGCTGCCCTGTCGCAGGACCGCCTGGACAGCGGCCTGCTCGGTACCGTCGACCGTCTGGTCGCGTTGACCGACGAACCCAAACTCGCCCCCAGTGTGGCGCCGCTGATCGAACAGGAGATCATCGCCCGACTCCTGCTTAGCCCGCACGGCCCCCTGTTCATGAAGCTCAATGCCAGCGATTCACCCAGCCGTCATGTCGCCCAGACCATGGCCTGGCTCAAGCAGCATTTCATGGAGTCGATCAGCATTGAGGCCCTGGCGGACATAGCCCACATGAGCCCTTCAACCTTTCGCCAGCACTTCAAGGCCGTAACGGGCCTGAGCCCCCTGAAATACCTCAAGCAGCTGCGGCTTCAGGAGGCCCGGCAACTCATGCTCAACCAGCATGTGGACGCCGGGGCAGCCGGACTGCAGGTGGGCTACGAAAGCGTGTCCCAGTTCAGCCGTGAGTACGCCCGACTGTTCGGCGAACCACCGCTGCGGGACATCAGGAGACTGCGCACCGTAGAGACCGGGGCGGGATGACATGGCTATATTGAAATGGCTTCTGGTTTCACTTGCAGTGGCCGCCGTTCTGGCTGCTCTGGTGCCCATCGTCGTCACACAGATCGAGTATCACCAGGCACGCGAGAACCGCCAGCACCTGGATGCGCGGCCGGTTTCAGACGGGGCTGCACGGAGCGCCGTTATCGTCTTCTCCCGCTCAGGCAATACCGCCGTGCTGGGCCAATACATTGCCAGGAAGGAGAGCGCGGACTATTTTCGGCTGGAAGCGAGCGCCTACAAACTGGGCCTGATGGGATGGATTCAAGCCATGCGGGATGCTCGTAGCAGCGAGGCGGTCATTACCCCGCAAACCGTCGACCTGTCAGGTTACGACACCGTTTACCTGGGCTCGCCGATCTGGCTCTATAGCCCGGCCCCACCCATCTGGGCCTTCGTCGACCGGAATCGCTTTGACGGCCAGCATGTGGTGCTTTTCAACACCTTCAACAGCAACTTCGAGCCAGGCTACATCGACGCCTTCCGGCAAAATGTTCTCGACCGCGGAGCTCGATCCTTCGAACACCGCTTCGTGAAACGCGGTCGTATGGGGCAGCAGCTATCCATCGATGAGATGATAGAGGCATTCGATGAGCTCTGAACGGCGCGCGCGCCAGACTCGCCCCGTCAAATCCCACTTTTTACAGCCTAACCCTCTTGCACCCCGACGTCGGTTCGACAACTTTGGCACCCTCCTCTTTTGAAAGCGGAGTTACAACTCATTAAAAGAAAGGACCGTATTGAACAACCCGACTACACCCGCAAGCTCAAGCCCAGCCATCCGGCGCACCGTTCCTTCCTGGGCGGTCGCCCCTGCAGGTGGAACCCGCCGTGCCGTTGAAATACGGCACGGCGGGTTCAGTCCCGACTGGCTTTATTGACCTTCGTCAGCGCGACCATCACCCCGACAAATCCGCTCAACAGGCCACTGAACAAGCCGCTGATACCATGGTTGACGGTGTTCTCGATCGCCGTTTCCGGGAATGGCACCAAAAAGTAGTTCACCAGCAGGCAGATCAATGCGGCTATCACCCCGCCGATGGCACCGGCGGTTATCGCTTCGCGGGTTTTAAACGTCATCTTTCCAGTCTCCGAATATGATGCTTATTTTCCGGTCGAAATCTTTTAGTGACCGCAATGTACAGCTCGATAAAGCAATCCCTGCTTCGCCCACGCCTACCGCCCTCGCCCTGTCCCTGTTTCGAGGCCACACCGACCGCGTTGACAGAACGCTATGGTCCAGGGATGCGGGTCGTTTTTTTCAGAAGGCCGGTCCGGCCCCGCTTTCTCTCTCCAGATCCGCTTACTGCGCTGACACGCAGGAGCGTTCGTTCGCCGTGCCAGCACGGTATTCTGCGCTTTCAGGCGAGCCCGCATTCTCGTCCGGCTGCAACCTACTCGCCGTCGCCGGGACTTGTGACTTGAGGAGAAAATGGGCCAGTGCAGGCAATAGAATCAGCGCCGCCAGCATGTTGCCAATGAACATGAACGCCAGCATCAACCCCATGTCCGCCTGAAATTTGATCGGGCTGAAAGTCCAGGTCACCACGCCAATGGCGAGCGTCACACCGATCAGCATGACGACCTTGCCGCTGAGCAGCAGCGCCCGGTAATAGGCCTCGGACAGACTCCGACCCTCTCGCAGCTGCGCCAGGGTGACTGACAGGATATACAACGCGTAGTCCACGCCGATCCCGGCTCCCAAGGCGATAACCGGCAAGGTCGCCACCTTCACCCCAATGCCCAGCAGCACCATGAGTGCCTCGGCCAGCAGCGACACCAGGAAAAGCGGCAGCATCGCCACCAGAACCGCCCGCCAGGAACGGAAGGTCAGCAGGCACAATACGAAAACGGCGCTGTACACCAGCAGCATCATTTTGCTCCAGGCGTCGCTGACCACGATGTTGGTGGCCGCCTCGATCCCGGCGGTGCCGGCGGCCAGCTTGAACTTGACGTCATCGGTGTCGTTGACGGCCGCAAAACCTTCGACCGTGTCCACGACCCGGGACAGCGTCTCCGCCTCGTGATCGCTGAGATAGACATACAGGGTGAGCAACGAACAGGCGTCGTTGTACAGGCCACGCGGTGCACTGGAGGTCACCAGATTCAGCATCTGCTGGTTGCGATTGAATTCATACCATTTGGGATTACCTTCGTTCAGGCCGGACAGCATGCGCCGATTGAGCAACGCCAGGGTGTTGGTCCCTTCCACGCCGTCGAGCTGACGCAGTCGCCATTCCAGAGCGTCCACCTTGTTCAGGGTGTCGTAGGCGGAACAATAGCCCTGCGGTGTTTCCACCATGATGGCCATGACGTCGCTGGAAGCGCCGTACGCCTGGTTGATGAAGGCAACATCCTGGTTGTACACGCTGTTCTTGCGCAGCTCGGGCGCGCCCGGGTCCAGGTCGCCGATTTTCAGTTGCGTCGACAACAGCGCGGCACCGATGGCCAGCAGGACCGCTGCACCAATGGCGCCCTGGGCCCAACGGCGAGTGGTAAACAGATCCAGCGCACGCCAGACCGGATGACGGGCCGCACCGGCTTCATCCGCCTGTTCGGCCTGCAGGCTGCGTCGTGCGGCCTTCGGGCTGACGCCAATGTAGCTCAGCAGCACCGGCAGAAGGATCAGGTTCGTGACGATCAGCAGCCCAACGCCGAGTGACGCCGCCAGGGCCAGTTGCTGGATCGCGCCGATGTCGATCACCAGCAGCACGGCAAAGCCCACCGCATCGGACAGCAACGCCGTCACTCCGACCAGGAAAAGACGACGAAACGTCAATCGCGCGGCGGCTTGCCGGTTCCAACCGCGACCGACGTCCTGCATGATACCGTTCATTTTCTGGGACCCATGGCTCAGGCCGATAGCAAAGACCAGGAACGGCACCAGGATTGAGTAGGGGTCCAGCACATAACCCAGCGTGGGCAATACGCCCAGCAACCAGACCACCGCGACCACGCTGACCGATACCACCAGCAGGGTCGAGCGCCAGCACCGGGTGAACCAGAGGATGAACACGGCCGCCGTCACCAGGGTAACCGCAAAGAAAGCCATGACGGCCGACACGCCGTCGATCAGATCGCTGACCAGCTTGGCGAAGCCGGTGATGTGGACTTTCACGCCCTGGGACTGGTACTCGCTACGCAGCGCTTCCAGCCGTTTGCCCAAGGCCGCGTAGTCCAGCTTCTGACCGTCCGCGGTCTCCGACAACAGGGGGACGAAGACAATCGATGAGCGATAGTCCTCCGCCACGATCTGTCCAACTTCCCCCGAGCGGGCGATGTTGGCGGCCAGTTGATCGAGGCTCTTCTGCGAGCCGTCGTAGCCGTCCGGAATGACCGGACCGCCCTCGAGACCGTACTCCGTGACGCCCGTCCAGCGGGTATTGGGCGTCCACAGCGACTGCATCTGGCCGCGGTTGACGCCCGGCATCAGGAAGACTTCATCGCTGATCTTGCGCAGCGTCGCGAGATAGTCGGCGTCGTAGATCGTGCCGTCCGGATTCTCGACGGCGATGCGGATAACATCTCCCAGCCCCATCAGGTCGTTCCGATGGGCGTTGAAGTTCTGGATATAGGGATGTCCCTGGGGAATCATTTTCTCGAAGCTGGCCCCCAGCTCCAGCTTGCTGGCCTGGTAGCCCAGTACAGCCGTAATCGCCGCACACACCAGCAAAACCAGCCAGCGATGCCCAAAGATCGCTCGCTCCAGCAGCGACCCGCTCCGGCTGCCAAAGGGCTTCAACGCCTTATCCGCGTCAGTTCCTGTTGTCATTGTCTTTACCTCATTGACGGCTGGTACGGGCCAGGCGGATACCTTCGGCGGTCATCACAACGATGCCGTCGTTCTCAACCATGAACGTATTGATGGGCGGAAACCGCTTCTGCGTGACGGGCGTCAGGCGGGTATTGTCCAGGCTCAGCACCATCCCGGCCTGATTACCCAACAGGATCGAACCGGAGGAGGTGACCCGGGACGCCGTAACCGACGCTTCGATGGGGCTTTGCACGGAAGACCACTGATCGCCGTTATCGTCGCTGCGCCAGACATTGCCTTTCAGGCCGGCCGCTACGATGCTATGGCTGGAAGGAAGCTCGACGGTGAAAAAGCTGCCGCTATAGGGCGTCTCGATCGCGCGGAACGTCTTGCCGCCATCATCGGACAGATTCACCAGACCGCGCTCGCCCACCACCACCATGCGACTGCCCTGCCGGCGAATCGAGTAGAAGTGCAACAGGTTCGGGTTGGCCATCCGGTCCATGATCGGGGTCCAGCTCCGGCCGCCGTCCGCGGTTTCGAAAGCCAGCCCGTAAGCCCCTACGACCACCGCGTGATTCGGGTCGGTCAGCACGACATCCAGGAAGGGTTTGTCCGGGCCCTCCTCCACCAGCCGCTGCGCCTCCATGACGGCACGGTCATCGTCGCCCCGTTGAGCGGCCGCCAGGGCCAGTTCAGCGGCTTTGCGACCGTCCAGAAGCAAACGCCAGGATTCGCCGCCATCGGACGACCCCAGAACGACGCCGCCATGGCCCACCGCCATGCCGTGCCGGGCGTCCACGAAACGCACCGCCGTCAGGCCAGTACTGACCGGCACATCGGCCTGACGCCAGCGCTCGCCGCCATCCTCGGACAGCAGAATCAGCCCTCGCTCCCCGACGGTCACCAGAGTGGCCCCCGCTTTGGCGGCCCCGATCATAAAAGCGGCCTGGGGGTTCCGGACCTGGATCGCATCCCGTTTCAGAGCATCGGCCACCGCTTCGGAAGCCTGTGCCAGGGGCGAGAACGCCCCCAGCAGCAAACCCAGCCCGGCGACGATTGTTGCGAGACTACTGCGGGTTGGACGCATCTCGTCGGCTCCTTAGCGGAAGCTGTTGCCGGCCATGGAGTCCGGCGAGAAGGTGATGGGCGAACGCGGCTCTTCCAGGTAATGGAACTGCTTGTCCTTTTCGTTGACGATATGGGCAAAGAACGCCGAGCCGTCCACCAGGTCGTACAGGCCGAACGCGCCCATGGAGACGCCCGGCAGTTCAGGCGCCACAAAGGTGGCGGTCCAGAGTACTTTCCAGAGTTCCCCATTGGCATCCCAGCGGTCGCCCAGCACGCAGATCCAGGTGTCTTCGTCGCAGTAGTAGCGGCTGCGCGGCGCCTGATGACGCTCGCCATCTTTCAGCGTGGCCTCCACAACCCAGACACGGTGCTTTTCCCAACGCATGTAATCCGGATTCCAGTGGTGCTTCTCGAGAACTTCGTCATCCGATTTGGGCTGCATGAAGCCGTTGGTGTTGTATGGGATGTACATTTCCTGCTTGCCCACGATGCTCCAGTCGAAGCGGTCCAGGCGACCGGTCCAGACATAGAGTTCGTCGAAGGTCATGGCCCCGGCGGAAGCCGGCTGCGGCGTATCGCAGCAGGCGTTGGGCAGGCGGCGCACCCGGCGCTGGCCGGTAAGATAGACCCAGGTTTGCGTGTCGTCCTGGTCCAGGTATTCGTGGGCCAGCAGGGCTTGTCCGGCGCGGATCGGCGGCCCCATGTTCTTGATCAGAACTTTCCAGAACGGGCTGTTGTCGTCGGTAAACGATTCGAGGTTGCTGTCCTTGAAGTAGTAGGGGACCTGCTCGTCCACCGCCGCGTCGGAAATCAGCACCCGACGACCGTCCGACAGAACCTGATACCAGTTGTCGGCGTGCTCCAGGTCGCCACCGCGCCAGCGCAGCTGGTGATTCCACATCACTTCCGCGCCGCTCTGCGGGATCGGGAACGGAATGCCTCCGAAGACATTCTGGGGCACGGTGCCATCCAGCGTACCGCGAGTGGCATTCTCGTAGGTGTTGTCGTACACCCACTGGGGTGCGGCCGCGGTGCGGTGGGTCTCGTAGACGTCCAGGTAAAAGGTATCCGGGTACTTTTCGAGCAGCGCCTGAGTCCCCGGCGTCAGCTGATCGGCATACTGCCCCATGTTCTGGGCATTGATCGTGAACAATGGTTTCTCATCGGAAAACGGATCGCTGCGGCGGCCACCGCGTTCGTCTCCCGGAGCGGACTGCGTGTAGCCACCGTCCCAGGCCGGGATACTGCCATCCGCGTTACCCGCCCGCTCGGCGCCCAGAGGCGTGAGATCCGTCTTCAGGTGCTGGGCCTCCTGTTCCGATACCGCCGCGAAGGCGGTCTGATGCAGGGCCAACGTCGATAACAGGGCGATCAGGACTCTTTTGCTTGTTGTCATCATGTTTGTACTCCGTATTGTTGTTCTCAGAACCGGCGACTGGCCGTCAGCGACGCAAAATCTCGGTCTTTCAACGACTGCTGATAACTGAAAGCCGGGTTATTGGCATCGTTCTCGCGCTCCACCAGGAACGCTTCGTCACGGCCGTAGAAATGGGTGTAGGCCAGGCTGATCTGCCAGCTATTCAGGTAAGTGCCGTTCAGGCCCAGGGTGACGTCACCGCCGTTCTCGGCCGGGAATCCGGCACCGAGGCTGGAGCGTGACCCTTTCGGCGAGTACCCCACCCCGACGGGAACGCCCAGGTCGAGGCCTGTGATCACCTGGCGGTAGACCGGCTCGAAAACAGCCCGGAAGGCCACCGCATCCCGGGTCGCGTTGGGGTCCAGGGCCACATCGCAGTTCTCGTGACAATTCAGTCGCCGGTTCCAGGCCACTTCCCCGAGGAAGGTGGCTTCCTGCCACAACAGGCCCGGCTCCAGCGACCAGATGGTGGACAGGTTGATGTGGGCGGTATCGCCAACGGCATAGGCTGGATGATCGTGGTTATCACTTGCCGGTGCGGACGTGAACGACGACGTGTCGGCGGCGCCCGTGGAGGCCAGAGCCTGGTTGTGACGGATGGACGCCTCCCCCGCTACGTTGACGGATCCGAAGCTGTGGCTGACGCTCACGCCGTAGGCGGTTGTTCCTTCGTTGTAAGTCAGGTAGTAATCCTCGGGGACCGCGGCTACGTCGCCTGGATTCGGGCCAACCTGCTGCAGCCCCAGACGAACCACCTGCTGGTAGGACTTGTCGTGGAAACGCAGGGCGTAGAAACCGAGATCGGTATAACCCAGGCGCCAACGCACTTTGAAGCCGAACTGCCCACTGTCGTCCGGCTCATCCGTGCCGCTTCGGGGAATGGACTGGCCAGGGCCGATCCACATGTTTTCGGCGCCCACGACGCCCTGGTCCTGGCTTGAGAAATAACTGCCCACGCCAGGGAGACGATTGGGTTCATAACCAAACTGGTAGTAGGCGCTGAAGGTGAGGTCGGACGTCAGCTGGAGATCGGCGCCCACCTGGGGCACGGGGAGAACGAACTCCTTCGCCTCGGCGGTGGGATCACGCAGCAGACGGTCGATATCGAAGGCGTTCTGGGCACCGGCAATCGAGTTGTTGGCGAAGAACAGGCTCTCGCCCCACACCGAGGCATACTGGCCCGCGCGAAAACGCAGAGCGGCGTCGCCGACGGTTGTCCGGCCGAACACAAAGGCATCGCGCAGCTCGATATCACGGCCTTGCAGGTCCCGCGTGTCGTCGGTGAACTCGTTGTAGGGGACGGATGTCTGGTTCGGCACCGCGCCGCCGGCAAAGCCAGGGTTGTCATTGCGTTCGTTGTAGACGGTGTCGTACCAGGCCAAGCCGCTGACGCGTGCGCCCCAGCCGTTCTGGAAAATGACGTCCAGTTCGCTCAGCAATTCCAGTCGATTCGAGACGACGCCTTTATCGAAGCTGGCATTGCCGTCATCGACGTTCGCGCTGTACTTGTTCCCCGGCTGGTTGGCCAACAGAGCCGAATTCGGGTCCTGCAAACGATACAGCAGGTTGTACTGCAGGTTGTTGGTCCAGTTGATGCGCGGCTTACCGAAATCTCCGATGGCGTAGGCGGGCGTTCCCGCCATCATCGTGGCGGCGATAAAGGCACACGCATATCGGTTGCCCACCTGTTGTGGCAACGTCTTCTTGTCGCTTGTCATTGTGAGATACACCTTTTGTTATTGTATTGCGGTGAGGCCCGGCATCAGGCTGGGCCCGGGCGGTCCAGCGCCCTTTCATCGTTCAGGCAGCCCGGGCTCCCTGCCCTGGGCGGTGTTCCAACCTATGCATTTGATTTGGAGATACCCATCAATCCGCTAAACGTCCGACCAGTCGTTGGCCGTCACAAACGGCAGCACAAGACGCGACCAGTGTTCGGCGTCTCGGTAGACCGTATGAGTCACGGGTCGCCCTACGGGCAGATGGAAGGCGTCCGGCGGCAGCAACGCGTTATGGTCGTCGACCAGCGGCTCGTTACACATGAGCTCGACAACCAGTTTGTGTCCGGGCAGGAAGTCGTTGGCAAAGGGATAGATCCGAACGACATATTCGTTAATGGCGCCGGGCTCGACAGGCACACTGCGGGTATGCGGGTGGTAGGGGTTGCCTTCGGTGGTGCGTTCGTCCAGCTCGTTGTGTGACGCCTTGAGGAACCCGGTCGTCACCAGCCGACGCTTGCCCGACGGCGACTCATCCCAGAAACGCAGAATCAGGTTGGTATCCGGCTGATCGATCTCGACAAACAGGTGTGCGGCACCGACACCGTGCACCGACGTCACCTTTGTAAAAGGTTCGGTCGCCCATGAGAGCTTCTCGACCTTGTCGGTAATGGTGAGCGGCGCCTGAAAGAAACCTTCCGGGTGGGCAACATCGACGCCGTAAGGCTCGGGTTCGAAAGCCAGCTTGCCGCGGGCGCGCAGATACAGCGGTCGATACTCGACGTCCTTCACGGGCCAGTTTTCACCGGTGGCCCAATGCCGCGTGCCTTCAACATGCACCTTGACGGCCGGCTCATCCATGATGCCGTTGTCGATGCCCTTCAGCCAGTAGTCGTACCAGCGGAACATCGTGTCATGCTCATCGACCCAGGGCCGGGTCTGCATCGGCGGATACGGCCCGATTTCCAGCTTCTTCGGACAATCGAGAACGTCGAACAGCTCAATGGTGCCATCCAGTGTCCAGCCGCGACCCTGGTTGATCTGCAGGTACACCGGGATGTCGATGTTCCGGGCCAGGTTGATCGGGTTCTGCTCTTCGTACCATTCACCATCGACTTCGTTGGTGATGATATCGAACCAGGACTCGTGATGGATCGGGTAGTTCAGTACATGAACCAGGTTGGGCCAGGCGGCCACATCGGGATCGGCGAGGCGTTCGGAAACGCGCCGCTTGATCTCTTCCTCGGAATACGCCTCGAGCATCCGGGACTTATGCCGGTGCGTGAACGCCCAGCCCGAGTCTCCGCCCCGCCCTTCACGCGCGGCCCGTGGCATGAACCACATGACACCACCGTGGTAGGTCGTCTCGTAAAAGTCGAAATGGCCGCCGCTGACGAAGATCGCCTTAAGACTGGGCGGGCGCTCCGACGCCGCAAAGATTTGCATGGAGCCGAAGTACGAAATACCAATCATGCCCACGACCCCGTTACACCAGGGCTGGGCCGCCACCCACTCGATGAAATCGTAGGCGTCCTGGCCTAAGGGCACACCGCCGGCGTTGTAGTTGCCGATGTGCTCCCCTTCGGAACCGCCGGACCCGCGCACGTCACCGATCACGTGGACATAGCCTTCCTTGACGACACGAGCAATGTCACCCGCTTCGATACAACCGTCCCACAAGGGAGAGGGGCGTTTCTGCGGCGGAACGGTAAGCGCCAGGGCCTGCAGCTCTTTGCCGTACGGGCTCAGCGCGACCAGCGCCGGACGCGGTTCATCCCCTTGGTCATGGTAGGCATCGGCAGCCAGGTGAACGCCGTCACGCATGGGGACACGCAGGTCTTTGTGAACTACCATCATGATCGATAACCTTTGTTGAAATAGCCGTGCATCGTGGTGAAAAAGGGTGACGGTTCCAGCGTCGGGTCACCGCTGTAGCGCAGATAATCGGCAATACAACAGAACGGCGAACACAGCGCTTCGGCTATTTCAGCCCCATCGACACCCACCTCGTCGGTGGCATTACGAACACGGGTCTCGATATCGAGACTCTCCTGAATTTTTTCCGCGGCCTGTTCCCGATTGAGTTCGACACCCAACGGTTCAGCTCCCTGGCTGCGGTACGGATGCCCCAGGAACAAGCGGCTGGGCCGGACCTGATCGCGCAGGTGCAGCAGGCTGGTGCGGTAGGCGTCGGGATCGACGTAGCTGGGGAAACCGTTGGCAGCGCCGTGAATCTGTACGGCATCGCCTACGAAAACGTCGCCCTGCCCTTTGACTTCGTAAGCAACGGACCCTGCTGTGTGCCCCGGCACGGAATGGACCTTGATGGTCACATCCGGGCCCAACGACAGCTCGTCGCCATCTCGCACCACAATGTGAGGCTCCATTTCACCCGAGATCGCTGCCAGACAGGCGGCCGCCACCTTGGATTCACCCGCGCCATCGTTGATGTAACGCCCCCTCGCGGCGAGGTATTCCTCGACATGCGCGCGGCGCGACTCAAGAAAGGGAACGTCCGCCTCGTGGATCACCACCTTGGCCTTGCGGCCGGTCATTTCCCAAAGCGCATAGGCACCGCCGATGTGGTCGATGTGCCCATGCGTAAGGAGAATCCAGCGCACGTCCTCGATACGGCGCCCCAGCGCTTTCAGCCCCGATGAAATCCCGCCCGCGGGGGAGCTGGCGATGCCGGTGTCGACAATCGCCGGCTCGCTGCCATCGATAAAGAAGCTGTACAGACCAAAACGGCCCCATTCGGAGTACAGCGAATGAATATCCACCGCACTCATCCCTGGCCTCTCAGAAATTCGGCCGTCTCGGCAAAAACGCCTTGGAACTCGGGCAGCCAGGAGAAATGCTGGACAAAACCATGCCCGGCCGAGTCGTAGCGGTGCACGGTCACCGGCACGCCGGCATCGGCGAGTTTCTGACCGTACACTTCCCCCTCGTCGCGAAGCGGATCGTACTCGGCGGTGATCACGAGCGTGGTCGGAAGTCCTGACAGGTCTTTGCGTTTGATGGGCGATACCAGCGGATCGGCGGGGTCGGCACCACTATCGAGATAAAAGGCATTGAATGGTTTCAGCATCGCTGTCTCCAAACCGTTGCCTACCGCGTTGGTCTTCAATGACTCGTAGCGCTCGACATCAAAATCGAGGTCAAGCGACGGGTAGTACAGCACTTGGTGAGTGATGCCATTCAGCCCCTCGTCCAGCGCCTTCGCCGACACCGCGGCGGCAAAGTTCGCGCCTGAGCTATCGCCGGCCACCACCAGGGTCTGGCCATCCCAGCCCAGTCCGTTACCCGGCTCTGTACCGTGTTCGGCGACCCACTGAACCACGGCGTAGCAATCGTCCAGCCCCGCCGGGAAAGCGTGTTCAGGTGCCAGGCGGTAATCGACGGCTACGACGACACATTCAGTGGCGTTTGCAAGCTCCCGCGTGACGTGGTCATGCGTATTGAGGCTGCCCAGGAAGCCCGCGCCCCCGTGAAAGTAAATCAGTACCGGGTGGGATTCCGCCGGCGTCGGCGTGTAAACACGCACGGGGACATCACCCACCGATGTCGGCACCGTCTTGTCCTGCACCGAATGCACGGGCAGCCGCTTTTCCATCGGAGCCACGTGACTCTCATCGGCGGCTCGCATGGCTTCTGGATCGAGAGGTCCGGGCGGCGGTGCGGGCATCTCGGCGATGAACTTGGCGATAGTCGGATGTAATGGCATATCAGCTCCGTGCTCCCAGTTGGCCCGCGTGCTGGCTGGGGAAGACATCCTTGATTTCGTCGTCGCTCCAGCCGTGACGGGACTCGCGTTGCAGTACATCGGTTACGGGCTTGCGATTCGCTTGGTATTGCGCAAGAGCTTCGGGAATGGACAAGGCTTCTCTGAGGGAATCGGCGAGAGCGCCCGCATCGAGAACGGCGGAGTTGGCGCCTTGCCCCTGATGGTGGCACATGGCGTGAGCCGCATCGCCCACCAGAACGACAGAGTCGGAATGCCATGTCTCAATGGGATCGATATCGTAGACGGCGCGCAAGTTCACCCGGTCAATATCAAGACCTTCGGTGATTTTCACCAGGCGCTCATCAAAACCCTCGACGACTTCAAGCAAATGCTCTTTGCTGGCAGCCGGTGCAGGCGTCGAGTCGGCTGCAAGGCACGTGACGTCGTACGACACTTCTTTACGATGAAGCAACGGCAGCATGTAAATCTTGGTGCCGCGCCCCATGTACATGCGCAGGTTCCCGTCGTCCACCAACCCAAAGGTATCGGCCGCGGGGATGACCACTCGATAGGCATGCTCGCCCGCAAATACGGGCGCTTTGTCGCTAAACAGGTGATGGCGCACTTGCGAGCGAATACCATCGGCACCAACGATCAGGTCGGCTTCCACGCTCTCCCCGTTTTCGAACACGGCGGTCGCGGTTGCGCCGTTATCGATCACTTTGCTGAGACGATGGTTCAGCTTGACCATATCGGCCGGCAGAACACCCAGCAGAACGTCAATGAAATCACCGCGGTGCACGAAATGGGTTGATGCGTTGAACGCCTCTTTCTCGGGCCATTCCTCCATGGCGATCCGCTGGCCCTGGGCCGTCAGAATTTCGAAGTAGTCGCTCGGCGAGGTCACCGCATCGATGTCATCGAAGATCCCGAGCTTGCGGAACTGCTCCATGGTTGAGGGGCGCAGCCCGATCCCGGCGCCGACCTCTTTCACTTCCTGCGCCTGTTCGTAAACGGTCACTTTCGCCCCCAACAGATGGAGGGCATATGCTGTCGTCGCACCGGCGTAACCCGCACCGATGACGGCGACATTCAGGTTTTTAAAAGCTTCTGGTGTCATTGTTTTTCTCCAGTATTACTTCTCGGTTTTTATGCTTTTGTTTTGCGGGGTTTAGTCGGAGATCGGCTGCAACGTCAGGAACTCTGCGGTGTTGTGCACAAACAACTTATCGATCACCGCATCGTCGATGCCCTCTTCGCGAAGATCGGGTATCAGCTGATCGAACAGATAGTTAACCGTGTGCCCCTTAACGCCCGGCCAGCCCAGCGGCGAACAGTTCGCGTCGGCCGATGCCAGGACCTGATCGATCCGGCCGCTGTTCAGGAAACGGAGGAAGTGTTCGAGACGCTCCTTGCGGGGGCGCCCCCAAAACGGCGGATCGGGCAACTCGGAGTCATAGCCGAAGGTGTCGAAGCCAATTCGGCCACCGGCCTCGAGCAGAGCTTTCTCGTTGATCTTGCCTTGACTGACACCATCGTCGGCATGCCCGAACAACACGCGGTGGCAGGGCAGCCCCTCTTCGGCAAAGATCTTCAGAGCGGGTTCACAGTCGACCGCAAGGTGCGTGAAGATCGGCGCGCCCGTGATTTTGGAGGCACGCGCGGCGGCCCGGTAAATGCGAAGGTCAAGCTCCTTCATCTTGAAGCCGCGACTGACGCCCACTTTAATGATCCCGGCCTTCGCGCCGCTGTCGCCGATACCGACGGTGATTTCGTGGACGAACTGGTCGGTCAGATACTCGACGCTGGCGCGTTCGAAGAAAGGCAGGGCCGTGTCACCGCCGACAAAACCGGTACTCGCGATAATGTGCACCCCGGTCTTTGCGGAGAGGGACTTGTAGTAATCGATATCGCGGCCATTGCAGATGCCGGTGGCATCCACAAAGGTTGCTGCCCCCCACTTCTGGGTATTCTCGTGGAACTCGCGCAGCTTCGGCACGGTCTCGTCGTATCGCTCTTCCGGCGTTTTCCACCAGCGACTGTCCAGCTCACAGCCAGGCATGCCGTAGCCAACGTGTTCGTGAACGGCAACGAACCCGAGTTCCGCCGCCGGAATAGTGCCAAGCACTGTATTTACGCGCTTCATTTAACGTCTCCACTTACACTCAGCAGTCGCGCTGCGTTGGTGGTCAGCATCTGTGTAACCTGTTCCCGGGACACGCCCGCCTCCAGGAGCATGGGTACGAACTCCGTCAATACGTTGCTGTACGGCAGGTCATTGCCCGGCTCCCCGAAAGAGACGCCAGTGGCACTCAAGGACAGAGCAATGCGCTCCACATGGCCCGCCTCGATCAATTCCAGAACCAGTGCAACCCGTTCGGAATCATCAAGGTACTGCGGGTCCGTCGAACCGATGTGATCGATACACACCTGAGCCCCGGCATTGGCCACGTCCATGGGCCAGCCTTTTTCCACGGCGTCACGGCGATCCATACCGCCCATCGCAATGCGTTGCGGGTCGAGGGATTCGTCGACGGCCAGCTGCAGTTCCGCGGGCGCATCGGACCCGCACCGGATAAGAACCGGCACCCCGTAGGCGGCTGCGGCGCGAGCGGCGCCACGCACCAGACTTCCATCCGTCGGCGTCATGCCCTCGACGGTCACCGCCGTACAGATCATGCCCGCGGGAGCGCGGCGCTCCAGACGGGGCACGACCATGCCATCGTTCACTTCACGACCGAACAGTTCGGCGAACTTTTGCGCCGGCCACGGGGTAGGAGGATTGGTCTGCGGTGTCAGGAAGTATCCGCCGAGCAAAGCTTCCGGTCCCTGCCCCGTGGTCGCCACAATGTGGACGCCCGTGGCACGCGACAACGCTTCGTACAAACGCAGGTCGCGCCCATGGAACATCCCGGTGGAATCGACAATGGCTCCGCCACCGGCTGCCTTGAACGCCGTCAGCTTTTCTTCCAGTGCTTCGAAGACTTCAGCGCGGTCGATCTTGATGTCGTAGGCGTACTGCGCCCCGGGCAACACGTTCAGCAACGATTCGCTGAGCAGAGTGACGCCCAGCTGGCTGGCGTCGACCGGGCCGAGCACGGTATTGACCGATGCAACAGCGGACTTGTTTGAGGGCTTATCGAGAAAGAGCGAGGTAAACGGCGGAACCGGCTCGGATGCGCCCTTGCTGTGTTTAAGGCACATACCGACCTCCTTGAAGCATGGAGAAACCATGCATTTCCCAGGCGGAAATCAGGGTCATATCAGTCAAGCGAGAACTCCTTTTTATTTGTTCTGTTCGGGCCAATGCTTCCTCCCAGTATTTGTTATATTGTTATAACAATACGAGAGAAACCCATTGGCCATTTGTTATATTGTTATGACAATGTATTGCGCAGAAAATGGCCTGTCAACCACCTAGACCGAATGAATATTTGAAGTCTTCCGCGCGATGCACCGCACGCCGCCACCCTCCCGGCTGTCCATCATCGGTGAACATCACGGTTTCGGCGACAAGGACCGGGGTTCCCATGCTGACCTCAAGCGCTTCGGCCTCTTCCTGAGTGGCGCCCGACGCCCAGATGTGCTGCGTTCCCCGAGTGAACTTTAGCCCCAGCCCACTTTCGATCAATCCGAAAACGGAGCCCAAACGCTCAAGTTCTTCAACTTCCGGGAAAAAGTCCGGCGGCGTGTAAAGGTAGGTTGAAACCCAGGCGAGCGGGGTGCCTTTGACAAAGATAATCCGCTTGAGATGAAGCATTTTCGCCGACGCTCCGAGATCCAGCGCCTGCCCCACTTCCTCAGGTGCCTCAACCCTTTCAAGGCTGACAACGCGAGAAGTCGGCTTTAATCCCTGCTCGGTGAGGTATCGGCTGATTCCACCAAGTTCCAGGGCGGGCGGGAGACTCACATTCACGCGGCGGACCGGAAAAGTCCCTTTGGCTCGGTGTCGAACGACGTAGCCCTCGTCCTCCATCTCCTTCAAAGCCTGACGGATGGGCGCGCGGCTAACACGAAAACGCTTCATCAGAGTGCTTTCGGTAAGGACCAATTCAGCCACCTTATCGACATCCCTCATCTCATGAATCAGGATTTGCTTGATCTGGCTATACAGTGGTTCGGAAGAACTTCGGTCGAGTAAACGATTCATTGTTAGCATATTTTTCAACTTTCAATCAGTTAGTTAGCCAAGAGTCGACCAACCGTTCAAGCCAGAGACTGGCTTAGCCCCTCTTCGAGTATCTCTTTGGGCAGATCCACTCCGATAAAGACCATCTTGCTCTGACGCACTTCGTCCGGTTTCCATTCCGGCCCCAGGTCGCTGCCCATAACCTGGTGCACGCCCTGGAAAATGACCTTGCGGTCCGTGCCCTTCATATCCAGTACCCCTTTGTAACGCAGCATCTTGGGCCCATGCACTTCAACGACGGCACCGAGAAAATCCTCGAGACGGCGCGGGTCGAAGGGACGGTCGGCCTTGTAGACAAAGCTCTTCACATCGTCGTCATGATGGTGGTGACTGCCGTGGCCATGCCGATGGGACGGATGATCGCAATGCTCGTGCTCACAGTGGTCATGCGCATCGTCACCCTCTTTCAGGAAGTCCGGATCCACGTCGAGCTTGGCGTTCAGGTTAAAGCCTTGCAGGTCCAGGACCTTGGTCAGCGGCGCCTCACCGAAATGCACCGTCTCAACGGGCGCACGAGGGTTCATGCTTCTGAGCCTGGGAATCAGCGCTTCGACTGTCTCTGCATCCACCAAATCGGCCTTGCTGACAAAGATCCGGTCGGCAAACCCAACCTGCCGGCGAACCTCCTGTCGGTCGTTCAGTTGCTGCGTCGCATGCTTAGCATCCACCAGCGTGACGATGGAGTCCAGAACATAGCTCTCCACCACGTCTTCATCCATGAAGAACGTCTGTGCCACCGGACCGGGATCGGCAACCCCCGTCGTTTCAATGATAATCCGGTCGAAGTCGAGTAGGCCCTCGTGCTTTTTGGCTGCCAGCATCGTCAGGGTGCTGCGCAGATCCTCACGGATGGTGCAACAGATACAGCCATTGCTCATCTGGATAATCTGTTCTTCGCTATCGGATATCAGTATATCGTTGTCGATGTTTTCCTCACCGAACTCGTTCTCGATGACGGCGATTTTCTGGCCATGGGCTTCACTGAGAACACGCTTGAGCAGCGTGGTTTTACCGGAGCCCAGAAAGCCGGTAAGGATCGTCACTGATATGAGATTCATATTATTTTACCTTGTAACTCAACTTGTTATACAACAAAAACCTCAAAAAAATCGAAGAGGTAGCCATCAAGACTAATGTGAGATATGAATGCAGGTCAATTGAATCCGGGACGCTATCGGAAGCGCTCCACCCGATTCTTTAGCGCAGCGAAGTGGAGGTCGCGTAGGCGGTCATGCGACCCAAGGCAGGAGCCATCGAAACTGACACACGTCTGCCGGGGTCAATCCGTCGCAGGGTCAACAGAGACCGAACGGTCCCAAGAAAGGAGCGATACGCCCGGTTGCCCGAATGATCTCGCTCCCCTTGCTGGAGCCGCCAATCACGGGTCTGCCCCGTCAACCGCGTTACCCCATCACATGAAACGCCCACCCATACAACAGCACCAGGCACAGTGCGACGGTCGCCAGGTTGGTGACGCCGTGGTTCTTGCGGAAAGCCTGTGGGTTCCAGTATCGCAACCGCTCACCGTCGAGGTTGGCCAGGCGCGGCAGGAAGCGCGGCACTCGTTGGCAGTAGTCGCGATAGGCGGCGCCGAAGACCTCCGGCAACAGCGCCTCTTCCCGCTCGACCCGCGTCACCGCATAGAAGTAATAGATCACGGCGGTCAGCCCCAGTAGCCACGGATTGCCGGTCATCAGCACCACACCGATAATCAGCAGGAAGCGGGTCAGGTACTGCGGGTTGCGCACCAGACTGTATGGACCGCGATCCGCCAGGGTTTTCTGCGTATCGATGCAGGCGAAGCACCAGGCCTGCAACAGGGCACCTACCGTGGCCACCATGGCGCCCGGCCAGAACCAGGCGGCGCTGATCTGGCTCATCACCAGGGCCAGAAACGCTATCCCCAGCGGCAACCGGGTCTTGCGGAACCCCCGGCGCAGGGTCGGGTTGTGGAAGAAACCTCGCATTGATCGAATCATCCGACTACCCCAGTGTTTCGGTTTGAGATGATGGCGGTGGTAATGCGAGGCCAGGTATTCGGCACGCCCGGCATCGAACGAGTCCGGAGCCAGTTTCGCCCAGCTCTTGTAGACGCGGCTGCGGTCAATCCGCTGCAGTCGTTCAGCCAGACGGGACGGCAGTCGCTCGGTAAACACGCAGGAGCCGAAATCGATCAGGCGGGGTTCGCCGGTGTCGTCGCTGACCAGGATATTGCGGGTGTTTCCCAGGTCCATGTGCACCACGCCACGACCGTGCACCTGGTCGACCGCCGCCTCCAGCTGCGGGAAGAAATCCGGCGGCAGGGGCGCTTTGTCCTCGCGGTACTGGCGCAGGGTGGACCCGGCCACGAATCGATAGCACAGGGCGTCCCGGTCCAGCCGGAAGGCCTCCGCGGGCATTCCCGGCAACCCGGTCAGCCGATGCATGGCGCGATGTTCCCGGGACAACAGCCAGCGCCCCCAGAGGAATTTAGTGATCCGGTTGGCGGCGACATCCTTGATCACCCAGTCGCGACCGGCCAGAAGCCCCCGGCTGACATGGGCCTGGCCCCAGCGGCTGCGGTAGAGAGGTTGGGTTCGATAGGGAACGATATCGCGGCGGGCGAACGGAGGGTCGCCGCCGGTCAGCTCGGTCCAGTGCAGGTGTTTGTCCATGGCGTCACAGTGACTCCCAGATGGACCTCCGGGGAGACGGCATCAAGCTCGCCCCGACTGCGCGGGTGCATGGCACGTTGAAAGGCGGACTCCGGTCATCGATGACGACACAGAGCCGGGCACGACATCAGTATAGAAGCCGTCCGGCGAACCGGCCAAAGTTGCATCCCGGGCGGTTTGTTCGCAGTCTTTGTTCTATCCATAATCGTTGTTCTGTTCATACACTTCGTTCTGTTCGCACGTATGTTGCCACGCGCCGACGCACGACCGACGCCGCTGCGCCAGGGCAACCACAGGTGTTCTCAAAGGAGACCGTGCATGACCGTTGATCGACAGCACCTGGCCCGGCTGGCCGAAAGCCAGCCCCGTTCCGGCGGGCGGTTCCGCAACCTGGAACCCACCGTGGCGCACGGCCTGGGAGACTTCCTGCGCTGGCAGCTGGCACCGGGGCGCCGGTTCCCCAAGGGGCGTCGCTACACCCTGTTGTCGCCGGACGCCGGCAAGCTCGCGCACCCACCGGCCCAGCCCCAACTGACCTGGCTGGGCCACGCTTCCTTCCTGTTCCAGTATGAAGGGCTCAATGTGCTGACCGATCCGGTGCTGTCGGACCGGGCCAGCCCGTTTGCCTTCGTCGGCCCCAGGCGCTATACGCCGCCAGCGCTGAGCGTGGAGCAGATGCCAACGATCCACCGCGTGCTGATCTCCCACAACCACTACGATCACCTGGACGAGGCCACGGTGCGCCGCCTGCACCGGCGCTTCGGCGACGATCTGTGCTTCTGCATTCCTCAGGGGCTGCGGCGCTGGTTCGAGAAGCGTGGCATCCGCAACCTTGTGGAGCTGGGCTGGTGGCAGTCGCAGGCGCTTTCCGCCAGCGAAGAGGTGTTCTTCCTGCCCACCCAGCATTTCAGTGGCCGCGGCGCGCGGGACGGCAACACCACCCTCTGGGGCAGCTGGCTGCTGGAGATCGACGGCTATCGTCTCTATTTCGGCGGTGATACCGGCTACGGCACGGTTTTCCAACAGATTGGCGAACTGTTCGCGCCCATCGATCTGGCCCTGCTACCCATCGGCGCCTACGACCCGCGCTGGTTCATGTCGCCGGTCCACGTCGATCCCGAAGAGGCGGTTCGCATTCACCGGGACATCGGCGCGCGTCAGTCGGTGGCCATGCACTGGGGCACTTTCGTGCTGACCGACGAGCCCATGGATGAACCGCCCCGGCGCCTGCACCAGGCCCTGGCGGACCAGGGCGTCGCCGAGGCGGATTTCCGGATCATGCAGCACGGCGAAACGCGCGCGTTCCCGATGCAGGATTCCGCCGCCGACCCGCTGGCCGACGGCGCCGCCTGAGCCCTACGCCGTGGCATCGGCGGTGGCCGGCGCGTGGTCGCGCAGCAGTTCCCGCACCCGTGCGTCGACCCAGTCCTCCGCCGCCCGGATGGACGCTGCCAGCAACTCGCCGCCGGCTTCCTGATACTCGATGGCGGTGTTCTGCACGTCGGTCAGCCCGATGAAATCAAGCGCCGTGCGCACGCTGCTTTCCAGATGGTTCATGTGGGCGAACCGACCGCCCGGATCCTGCTGGTGGCCACCACGGGACGAAAGCAGGATGACCTTGCGCGGCCTGTCGGCCAGCAGCGGGGTGAAGGGCTCGTCGTGGTTATCCGGGTCAAAATCGACGGTGCGCCTCACTCTTACGATGTTGTCGATCCACGCCTTGAAGGCCGAGGGCATGCTGAAGTTGTACAGTGGCACGCCAAGCACCAGAACGTCCGCACCGATCACTTCGTCGATCAGGGCATCGCTTTCCGCCAGCACATCGTCCATCCAGGGCTGGTATTTTTCCGGTGAGGCAAAGGCGGCCTCGATCCATTCGCCGGACACCGGCGTCGGCGGCTCGGCGCCCACATCACGGTAGGTCACGGCGTCCTGCGGCCGGGCGGCGAGCCACCGGGACACGAAACGGTGGGTCAGGCGGCGTGAGTGGGAGCCATGTTCGTGGGTGCCGGAACGGCCGGGACGGGCACTGGCGTCGAGATGCAGAATGCGGGTCATGACGGTCTCCTGTTGATGTCAAAGAAACGCAACGGGGTGAGAGCCACGCAACGGGTTGAAAACACTCAACCCGATGAAAAGCGCTCACCAGATGAAAAGCGTTCAACCAGATGAAAAGAACTCACCTGCCGTTGACAGGGAACTTCAGGAGACCAAATACTGGTAAAGCCGACAAACGATGAATATTTGCAGCCACGACAAAATTCAACTCATCCATGAGAACGCGCCGACTGCCCTCGCTATCCGCCCTCCGTGCCTTCGAGGCCGCCGCCCGCCACCTGAGCGCCAAGCAGGCGGCTCAGGAGCTGTCGGTGACGCCCACCGCCGTCAGCCACCAGATCCGGCAGCTTGAAGACACGCTCGGGGTATCTCTGTTCGTGCGCAAACCGCGGCAACTGCTGCTCACCGCTCAGGGGCGGGAACTGCTGACGTCGTTGACCGATGCCTTCGACACCATGGCCGATGCGGTGCAACGGCTGCAGGCGCCTCCGGAGCGTCGCGCCGTGACGATTTCAACCACGCCCGCCATCGCGGTGCGCTGGCTATTGCCCTGGGTCTGCCAGCTCAAGGACATCCGGCCCCGCATCGACCTTCGCGTCCACGCCACCCACGACCTGACGCCGCTGGACGGCGTGACGGCGGACCTGGCCATCCGCTACGGCACGGGCCCATGGCCGGGGCTGGTGGCGGAAAAGCTGTTCGACAACACGTTTGTCCCCGCCTGCAGCCCATCGCTCGGCCTCACCGACCCGGCCGACCTGCCCCGGCATACGCTGATCCACTTCGAGCCCCAGACGTCCCGCAGCCTGCCACTAGACTGGCGCACCTGGCAGGCTGAAGCCGGCGTACCCGGTCTGGACGTCAGCGCTGGGCTGGTGTTCTCCGACGAAACCCACACCATCCCCGCCGCGGTCGGCGGCCAGGGCATCGCCCTGATGAGCCGCACGCTGATCGCGGACGAACTGGCCAACGGGCAACTGGTGGAGCCTTTCGGCCCGGCGCTGCAAGGGGAACCTTTCCAACTGGTTTACCCGGAGGCGCGGCGCCACGATCCGACCATTACCGTCGTTCGCGAGTGGGTGCTGGGATTGCCGGGACTGGGCCGCTGTGCCGCCGGAACGCCCGGCGCCTGACGAAGTCGATTTAGCGCCGTCAGGCGGTGTCCACCGGCAGGCGCATCGACTCACGGACCTCTTCCATAACGATGTAACTCTTGGAATTCTTGACCCCGGGCAGCACCAGTAGCATGTCGCCCAGCAGCGCCCGGTATTCGGACATGTCACTGATACGGGCCTTGATCAGGTAGTCGGCATCACCCGACACCAGGTGGCACTCGAGCATGAACGGCAGGTTCTCCACCGCTTCGTTGAACTTCTCGAAGGCATCCCGGGACTGGTAGGACAGGGAAATCTCCACGAACACGAGCATGGAAAAGCCCAGCAGGTCCGGATTCAGCCGGGCGTGGTAGCCCTCGATGTAACCGTCTTTCTCCAGGCGCCGGACCCGCTCAATGCAGGGTGTGGAACTGAGCCCGACCCGCTCCGCCAGCTCGACGTAACTGAGCCGGCCGTCGTCCTGGAGCGCGGCCAGGATGCGGCGATCCAGCCGGTCCAGAGTGCGTTTCCGGCTTCCGGTCTCTCTTGCAGCGGTTCTTGGCACGATTCGGCCCCCTCGTCTGTATTATCCCCATTATCGACAACATGATCAGGGCGATGCACTGGCATAGCAAGCGATCACAGCTGGATCTGCTGGAACCGACGCATATACACGAAATTTCCATGTCAGGCCTGTACTACAATGCACCGGACGACACGGTTGCCGAGGCCGCCCGCTTTCGCCGACCGCCCCAATGACCGACTACGAGGAGCCTATTCATGTCCGAGATCGAACGCCTTCACTCCACCGAGCGGATGAGCCGCATCGTCAAGCATCAGGGCGTGATCTATCTGTGTGGCCAGACCGCCGGCGATGAGAACTGGGATATCGCGGAGCAGACCGAACGCTGCCTGGAGAAGATCAAGGGCCTGCTGGAGGAAGCTGGCAGCGGCGTGGACCGGATGCTGTCGGTGACCATTTACGTGCGCGACATGAAGGACTTTGCCGCCATGAACGAGGTCTGGGACAACTGGTTCGCCGAACGGCCCAAACCCGCCCGCGCCTGCGTCGAGGCGCGAATGGCGCGTCCGCCCATCCTGGTCGAGATGTCGGTCGTCGCCGCCGAAAACGCCTGACGTTTGAGTACCGTCCGCACGCCTGTCCCGGGCGTGCGGTCGTGTTTTTTCCTCCAAGGGCACCCTACGCCTGATTCCCCTTTTACGTCGCGCCTCTCACGCCCGCGCCTGCCCGCCACCCCTTCATCAGCAAGCGCCAGGAAACATTCAGGTTTTATAACTTCAAAAATAGAAAAACGCAGCTATATCATCTGCAAAAACTCTTTTTTTGAAGCATTTTCATCCACGGCTTGCATTAGAATTTTCCCAAAGACACGACGGCCCCGGAGCGGCTGTCCTGGAAACTGGGGGTTCACGCAGCATGAAGATTGCGGTTTTGGGTGGCGGTGTGGCGGGCGTATCCAGCGCCTGGTATCTCGCCAATTCGGGGCATGAGGTCACGGTCATCGAGCGGCGCGAGGCGGTCGCGGACGAAACCAGCTTCGGCAACGCCGGCATGCTGTCGTTCGGCTATACGAGCCCCTGGGCCGCTCCGGGCGTTCCCTTCAAGGCACTGAAGTGGATGATGCAGGACATGGCGCCGATCCTGGTAAGCCCCAGCGCGATGAACGGGCGCACCGCCCAGTGGCTCTTCCAGATGCTGGGCCAGTGCTCGGAAAAGGCTTATCGGATCAACAAACAGCGTATGCTGCGCATCTCGGAGTACAGCCGCACCTGCCTGGACGACCTGACCCGTCGGGTGGCTCTGGATTTCGACCACCGCAGCCAGGGCACCATCGAGCTGTTCCGCGAGCAGCAGAAAATGGACAGCATCGGCGCCGACCTGGCGTCGCTTCGGGCATGCGGCGTCACCCACGAGGTCATCGACCACGCCGGCTGCATCCGGCACGAACCGGCCCTGGCCAACGTGGCGGATAAGTTCGTCGGCGGCCTGCGTTTTCCCCAGGACGGCACCGGTGACTGCAACCGGTTTACCAAGGGGCTGGCCCGTCACTGCGCCGACGCCGGCGTCGAGTTCCTACTGGGCACCACCATTGACGGCCTGGAGCGATCCGGCGACACCCTCACCGGTATCCGCACGTCGCGGGGGCGGATTGAGGCGGACGCCTACGTGATGGCCCTGGGCAGCTACTCACCGCTGCTGCTCCATCCCCTGGGCTTCCGGCTGCCGATCTACCCCATCAAGGGCTATTCCCTCACCCTGCCGCTGCTGGACGCCAACAGGGCGCCGCAATCGACGGTGATGGACGAGTCCTTCAAGGTGGCCGTCACCCGCTTCGACGACCGCATCCGCGTGGGCGGCACCGCCGAGATCGCCGACTTCGACCTGAGCCTGCAGGCGAAGCGCCGCAAGCCGACCGCGTTCGTGGTGAACGACCTGTTCCCCGGCGCCGGCGACCTGGACAACGCGTCCTTCTGGTGCGGGCTGCGCCCCATGACGCCGGACAGCGTGCCGGTGGTGGGCCAGACCCCGATCCGCAATCTCTACATGAACACCGGGCACGGCACGCTGGGCTGGACCATGTCCCAGGGCTCCGCGCGTCTCGTCACCGACGTCATCAACGGGCGCCGCCCGGACATCGACACCGACGGCCTGTCCATCCAGCGCTACCTCCACTGACGCCAACCGCCATCGCACGAGGAATCCCATGGCCCGACCCGCCGTTGCCGACATCGATCTGGACAGTATCCGCGCCAACTTCCGCCTGGCCACCACGCTGGCCCCGCAGGGTAAAGCGCTGGCCGTGGTGAAGGCAGACGCCTACGGCCACGGCGCGGTGCGCGTGGCCCGCAGCCTGGCGGGCGAGGCCGAAGCGTTTGCCGTCGCCTCCATCGAGGAAGCCAGAACGTTGCGCCATGCGGGGCTGCCGCATCCGGTTCTGCTGCTGGAAGGGTTCTTCGAGGAATCGGAGCTGGACGAGATCGCCCGCGAAGGCTATTGGAGCGCGGTGCACGATACCGCCCAGATCGACCAGATTGCCCGGGCTGACCTGCCCCGCCCCATTACCGTGTGGCTGAAGGTGGACACGGGGATGCACCGGCTGGGTTTCAGCGGCGCGGAAGCGGTGGCGGCCTACCAGCGGCTGAGCGGCCTGCCCCAGGTCGAGCGCGTGGTGGTGATGACGCACCTGGCCAACGCGGATCAGGCGGTGGCGGACCGCGTGTCCGTGGCGGACCAGATCGAACGGTTGCCGCCGGCGTTGCGTGCGCCGGGCATCGAAACCAGCGTCGCCAATTCGGCCGGCCTGCTGGACCACGATCAGGCCCGGCTGGACTGGCAGCGGCCTGGCATCATGCTCTATGGCGCCTCGCCGCTGGCGGTGGAGAACGATCACAGCCAACAGCTGCAGGCGGCCATGACCCTGAAGAGCAAGATCATCGCCATGCGCTGGGTCGAGCCCGGCGAGCAGGTCGGCTACGGCGGCCGCTTCGTCGCCCGGGATCGCCGCCGCATCGGCACGGTCGCCATGGGCTACGCCGACGGCTACCCGCGTCAGGCGGTGGAGGGCACGCCGGTTCTGGTCGACGGTCAGCGTGCCCCGCTGGTCGGCCGGGTGTCCATGGACATGTTGACCGTGGACCTCACTGACCTTCCCAACGCGCGGATCGACAGCGAGGTGGAACTCTGGGGCAAGCGCCTGTCCGCCAACGAGGTGGCCGAATGCTGCGATACCATCGCCTATCACCTGTTCACCGGTGTCACCGCCCGAGTACCGCGCGTTTACCGCGGACGCTGATCGGACACCGACAACCGCCGGTTACTGACTGTCAGCCATGAAGGACGCCATGGGCCGGTCGATGCAGGCGCGCACCTCGGTTTCGCCGGGGATGTATTCTTCACGCACCATCAGGATCAGGGCGGTGGCGTCGAAACGGTGGTTGTGGGCCGGGTGACAGATGACTTCCTCGTCGGCGGTGACATAGGCCATCAGCGTGCCCATGCCGCCGGCCACCAGTTTGCAGGCCACTTCCGCCCACAGCGCGTTCCTGAGGTCCACCGGATAACGCATCGGGTGGTCGTCGTGGTGGGTAAACAGGTTTTCCAGCACCTTCTCGGAGCCCCGTGCCACCAGCGAACGCACCAGCATTTCCGGATAGGCGCGGATCGGGCGCAGGGTGCTGTCAGCCCCCAACTGGCTGGCGCGGACGCGGTTGTCCGTATCCACGCACTCCGCCACGGTGTAGGGCTGGTGCTCGCCGCAGAGCGTATTGAGCTGCATCAGCACGTCGAGGGTGACGCTGTCGGAGATGCGGCTGTCCTCGTCCCGGGCCAGGATGATGATGGCGCGCGCGGCTTCGGGTGTGACAGCACGCAGGGCTTCCGGGTCGGACGACTCACCGTGGTGATGCACCACGCCGCGTTCACGCAGGTTGGCGGGCAGGCCATCGGGAAAGGCGTCGGTGAGGATCTGCACCGGCCGGTCGGCGAAAGTGTCGGTGGCTCGCAACTGGTCCACCAGACGGCGGAAGTAGACGTCCGGGTTACGGGCCGGGCTGTGGATGATCAGTACGTGATCTTTCATCTGCCACCTCCAGCGGCCGTTGAGCATGTCCTGTTTGCGTTTGAGCCGGAAATCGATGTAATCGCTGGCCAGCTGCGCCATCATCGTGATGCCGGCCAGGTAGAGCAGCACGGTGGTCGCCGCCCGCCCGGCCGCGGTCGTGGCGGAGAAATCGCCGTAGCCGACCGTAGTGAGTGTGGTGAGCGTCAGCCAGGTGGCGTCGCCCACCGCCAGATTCTCGAAGACCACCATGGCCACGACGTGCAGCACGGCCAGCACCAGTAACCAGCCCAGGATACGGCGCAGGCGCGAGGCCATGTTGACCTGCAGCCGTCGGGTCAGTTCCTGACGCGAATGCCGGCGCAGCGTGCTGAATACGATCATCCGGAAAGCCTGCCTTCTCAAACGGATAGAAAGCGCATCCTACCATTCCGGCAGGCCGCCGCCAGTCAGGTACCCGGACCAGTCGCCTGCTGGGCCCTCAGCCGCTCCCGCAGAAAATCCACGAACTGGCGCACCCGCACCGGTCGCGGCCCGGTGCCCGGATACACAGCGTTGAGGGGCACCGAATCGCCGCGCCAGTCGCGGAAGGCCGGCTCCAGGCGGCCGGCCAGCAGGTCCGCCCTGACGTCCAACTCGCTCTTGTAGGCCAGACCGACGCCGTCGAGCGCCCAGTCCCGGACAATGGAGCCGTCGTTGCTGGTGCAGTCGCCGCTGACCTCCACCACCACCGCCTCGCTGCCCCGGCGGAACGACCAGCGCCGGTAGGCACTGCCGCCGAAGAAGTAGGTCAGGCAGTTGTGGGAGGCCAGGTCCTGCGGGTGGCCGGGCCGGCCGTGGCGGGCAAAATAGTCCGGCGAGCCGACCACGATGCGTCGATTGTCCAGCAGCCGACGGGCCACCAGCGCGGAGTCCGGCAGCTCACCGTAGCGGATCGCCAGGTCCAGCGGCTCGGACACCAGATCCCGCATGGAATCCCCCGCCTGCAGGATGAATCGCACTTGTGAATGCAGGGCGCGGAATTCGTCCATCAGTGGGCGCAGCCACTGGCGGGCAAAATCCACCGGTGCCGTGAACCGGATTTCACCACTGATTTCGGCGCAGTCGTGGCTCACCGAATGCCGGGCCTCGTCGATCAGGGTCAGCCCCGGCGCCACCCGCTCGCGGAACAGCAGACCCTCGGGTGTCAGACGCAGGTTGCGGGTGTTGCGCTCCACCAGCCGCACGCCCAGTTCCGCCTCCAGACGCTTGAGGCTGGCACTGGCGGCAGCGGGCGAACGCTCCAGGGTGCGCGCGGCGGCACTGAGGGAACCCAGCCGGGCCGCCTCCACGAACAGGCGCAGATCTGCAAGATTGGTCATTTTCAAAATCTGATTGAAAGTGTTTTATCGCTCAGGCCAATTATCAGTCGCCGCTTCAGCCAACACAATAGCGTTCATCATTCATCGCTCACTGCGAAAGACACGGAAAACGCTTCATGAACACCCCAACGAACTCCGATTCCCCACGCCTGCCCGTCGCGCTGCTGGCCCTGACCGTCGGCGCCTTTGGCATAGGCGTGACCGAATTCGTCATCATGGGCCTGCTGATGGAAGTCAGCACAGACCTGGACGTCACTATCTCGTCAGCCGGCATGCTGATCTCCGGCTACGCCCTGGGCGTGGTCGTCGGCGCCCCGGTGATGACCACCCTGACCGCCGCCTGGCCGCGCAAGCTGACGCTGCTGATCCTGATGGTGGTCTTCACCGTGGGCAACGCCGTCTGCGCCCTGGCCCCCAACTACGAAGTTCTGATGGTCGCCCGCGTGGTCACCGCCTTCGCCCACGGCACTTTCTTCGGCGTCGGCTCCATCGTCGCCACCGGGCTGGTCGCGCCCGAGCGCAAGGCCTCGGCCATTGCGGTCATGTTCACCGGGCTGACGGTAGCCAACATCCTGGGCGTGCCTTTCGGCACCTGGCTCGGTCAGACCCTCGACTGGCGGGCGACATTCTGGGCCGTCACCCTGGTGGGCCTGGCCGCACTGGCGGTCATCGCCCTGTTCGTTCCCCGCGACCAGGGCACGCCGGAAACGCCCGACTGGCGGGCCGACCTGCGCGCCCTGGGGCGGCTGCCGGTGGTGCTGGGCCTGCTGACCACGGTACTGGGCTTCGGCGGTGTGTTCGCCGTATTCACCTACATCGCACCCATCCTGACTCAAGTCTCGGGGTTTGCAGACGCCGCTGTGTCGCCCATCCTGCTGGTATTCGGCGGCGGGCTGATCATCGGTAACCTGCTGGGCGGGCGTCTGGCGGATCGCCACCTGGTGCCGACGGTGCTGGGCAGCCTGCTGGCGCTGGCGGCCACGTTGGGTCTGTTGTCGCTGGTGCTGGAAAGCCAGTGGCTGACGATCGCCTTTGTCGGCCTGCTGGGCGTTACCGCGTTCGCCACCGTCGCGCCCCTGCAGATGTGGGTGCTGTCGAAAGCCGAAGGGGCGGGCCAGAGCATGGTGTCCAGCATCAACATCGCCGCGTTCAATCTGGGCAATGCCATCGGCGCCTGGCTGGGCGGTGCGGTCATCGATCAGGGTCTGGGCCTGTCGGCACTGCCCTGGGTTGCGGCCCTCATTCCGTTGGCCGCCATCGCCACGGCGCTGCTGAGCCTGCGGCTGGAACAGCGCAGGGCGCCGCAAGAACTTTCCTTCGACTCGGCCTGTCCGAGTGAGTAGTCCATTCACTGTCAACGCAGCAACCACGCTGACTGAGCAACCCCACTGACTGAAAGGAGTCGCTATGAACATCGATCTTCAAGGTAAAGTCGCCATCGTCACCGGGTCCACCCAGGGCATCGGCCTGGCCATCGCCAAAGGCCTGGCCGGATGCGGTGCCACGGTTGTGGTGAACGGCCGCAAGCAGGCCGCCGTGGACGCGGCCGTGGCCAAGGTGCGGGAAAGCGCTACCGGTGCGGAAGTACGCGGCGTCGCCGCCGACCTGGCCACCGCCGAGGGCTGCCAGGCGCTGGTTGAGGCCGAGCCGACCGCCGATATTCTGGTCAACAATGTGGGCGTGTTCGGTCCGCAGGACTTCTTCGACACGCCGGACGACGAGTGGCAGCGCTTCTTCGACGTCAACGTGATGTCCGGCGTGCGGCTGTCCCGGGCCTATCTGCCGGGCATGGAGAACAAGGGCTGGGGCCGGGTGATTTTCCTGTCCTCCGAATCCGCGCTGAACATTCCGGCGGACATGATCCACTACGGTTTCACCAAGACCGCCAACCTGTCGGTTTCCCGCGGCCTGGCCAAGCGCATGGCAGGCACCGGCGTGACCGTCAACGCGGTGCTGCCGGGGCCGACGATGTCCGAGGGCGTGGAAGGCATGCTGAAGGAGGCCGCCGAAGCCTCCGGCAAGAGCGTGCAGGAAACCGCCATCGACTTCGTCAAGGCCGAGCGTCCCAGCTCGATCATCCAGCGTCCCGCCGAGGTGGACGAGGTCGCCAACCTCGTGGTTTACGTGGCCTCGCCGCTGTCTTCCGCCACCACCGGCGCCGCATTGAGGGTCGATGGTGGGGTTGTGGACAGCATCGCCTGATCCCGCCCCCTGGCTCCGCCCGACCGGGTGGAGCCAGCCGGGTCGCGGCCCGTACAATCGCTGACTCGACGGCTCCCCGGAATTCTTCCACAATCACAGGAAGATAGACTTTCATCCCGCGCAAGGAGCCCTCTTTGACCCTGACTCTCACCACGCCCGCCCTGCTGTTTCCCGCCATTTCCCTGCTGCTGCTGGCCTACACCAACCGTTTCCTGGTTCTGGCACAGCTGATCCGGCAACTCAAACAGATGGAAAGCGAGCGGGATTACGAGCTGCTGGCGCGACAGATCGGCGGGCTGCGCAAGCGCATCGTGCTGACCAAGCGTATGCAGGCCTGCGGTGTGCTGAGTTTCCTGCTGTGCACCATTTCCATGTTCACCCTGTTCCTGGGCTTTCACACCACCGGGATCATCTGCTTCGGGGCCAGCCTGGTGCTGCTGTCGATGTCACTGCTCTACTCGCTGTATGAGATCGTGATTTCCAACAATGCGATCAATATTGAGCTGGAGGATTTCGAGGCGCGGCACAAGACCGCGGACTGATCCCGGAACCCTACGGCAGCGCCCTGCGCCGCTCCATGAAGAGGTCGAACACATCGTCGTAGGCACGACGGTCGACCGGCAGCAGCGTCTGGCGATAGAGATCCCGCCCTTCCTGGCGGATGACGGGATCCTCCAGCACCTTATCAACGACATCGATGATGGCATTGCCCCACGCCCCGCGCGGGCAGCCGTAGTACTGCAGCAGATAGGCAGGCTGCTCGGTCAGGGCCAGGAAGACCAGGTCGGTGTCGCCGGAGCCGGCGTAATAGTGAACCTCGGATGAGTGAGCCAGGATAGCGTCGACCCGCCCGGCTTCGAGCAGCCCGAACAGCAACTCCGCGTGACGCAAGCGGACGGTGCGCGGGTCGTTCTGGCCGACCCGGTTGAAGTACTGACGCGCAATCTGGTCGACGGCGCGCCCATAGCTACGCCCGCGCACGACCCCCAATCGCAGGCTTTCGTTCTCAAGCAATGCCGTGAGGCTGACGCGCCGCTCACCGCCATACAGTGGCGCCAGGCGGTCAGCCTGATCACGTCGCAGCACCAGCCCCGGCGGCAGCATGGGAATCACCGGATCCGAATAGGCCACGAAGGTGGATCGCTCCGGGGTCCAGAGCAACGCATAGGAACAGGTGGAAACACCCCGCTCCATCTCGTAGATCATCCGCGCAAAATCCGACTGCCGGTAGCGATGCTGATACTCGGGCATGGCGTCGGTGACCAGCAGGTGCAATCGATCCAGCACGCCACCGTTACGGCCGTCGATACCGGCAAAGAAAGGCGGGAAATCAGGCGCGCGCCAGGTGATCACCGGCTTATCGGTATCGGCCAAAACGTCAGCGCACCACAACAGGACGACGCACAGCCAGCCAATGGCCTTGAAGGACATTAAATCAGCTTCCGACTGGTTCTAGAATCCACCCATCTTAGCAGCTGATGGATCACGGCCTGACAAAAATGCTACCGCCGCCTCAAGCAACCGCTTAGAATGCGCAATCTTTGGTCACCTGTGCAGGCAGCCGTGCGACTGATTTCCTTTGATGTGTTCCGAACCCTTGGTTTTCCCGACACCTCGGTCCTGAAACCGGAGGCGTTCCTGCGTCACAAGAGCGAGCTGGGCGAGGCTGACTGGGTGCTGTTTCCCGAATACTGGCAACTCAACGCCCTGGTGCATGGGCTCAAGTGCCGGGTGTTTCCCAGTGAAGCCAGCTACCGCATCGGCCACGACAAGATCGAGATGACCCGCGCCTTCCAGACCGTCGCCCCGGCCCACACGCCCTGGACAATGATCGAAGCCAACGGCCCGCAGGAACGCGAGGCCATCTGGCAGGCGATGCCACTCCCCTTTGTCGCCAAGGCTCCCCGCGCCAGCATGGGCGAAGGCGTCTGGCTGATCGAGACGCGCGAGGACTGGCAGCGCTACTGCGAGGCGGCGCATGTGCTCTACGCCCAGGAGTACCTGCCGATCGACCGGGACATCCGGGTGGTGATCGTGGGCGACCGGGTGGTGACCGCCTATTGGCGCCATCAGGCGCCGCAGGGGTTCTACAACAACGTGGCGCGCGGCGGACGCATCGACAACGGCCCGGTCCCCAGGGCGGCGACGGCGCTGGCGTTGCAGATCGCCCGCGACCTGGACATCAACCACGCCGGGTTCGACATCGCCATGGTGGGCGATTACCCCTACGTGCTGGAGTTCAACCGCCTGTTCGGCAATCAGGGCCTCAACCGGGGTTCGGACCTGCGCGACGCCATCCTCGACTACCTGCGCAACGAGAGTGACCCAAAGGATCCGGACACCCCGCTGGATCCCGAACCGCCGATGCCGATTGCGGTCTAAGCCGCCTCAGCGCGTAAAGAACCGCGGGTTGCGCTCGATAAAGGCATTGATCCAGCGCGCCAGGAAGGACTCGCCGGTGCCCTGGCGCAGGTAGCGCCAGCCCAGGATCGCAATCACCAGCGCACCAATCGTGTCGACGATCAGGTCCCACATGGTGTCGGTGAGGCCGGATGGATCTCCCAGCATGGCTTTCTGCATGTTCATCCCGAACAACTGGTCCATACTGAACTCGAAGATCTCCCACAGCGCCCCGAAGCCGACGGCGAACAGAAAGGCGAAGAAGGACACGAAACCGGGCTTGAGATGCATCTCCAGGCGTTCGGTTTCGTTGAGGATGTGCACGAGCAGGAAGCCGAGGATTCCCAGCAGGAACCCCGAGCTGGTGTGCAGGACGATATCCCACCACCAGAAGCGCGTGTAGTAACCGCGCACCTCCCCCAGGAACAGCGCCGCGAAGACAAAGCCAATGGCCAGCAACTGCATCTGCGGCGGCACGAAGATGCGGAAACGACGCTCCACCAGCACCGGCAGAAAGGTAATGCCGATGATCAGCAGGACGAACGCCGCGGTCATCCACTGACGCTCGATCAGGGCAAACACAGCCTGGACCAATAACACCAGTTGCAGCGCTATCGTGATCCGCTGGTGGGTGATCCGTATGCGCATACCTACCGCTCCCTGAGTAACGTCGTCACGCTCAAATTAGCACAGCACCGCTTCGAAATACGCCTCGGGGCCGGGCGCGATGCCGGCCTCTTCCATCGAAGCGCAAACCTTCGTTCGAAACACAAACCGCGGGGAAGGCCTGCGCTGTGTCAGGAAAAAGCAACAAAACTGACATTCGAACGCCACTCTCCTGAAATATTACGTCTCTACAGTTTCGATCGAAACACGGAAACATTCGATTGGAACCTCCATGCAGCTAAGCGAAAGACAGAACACCATCCTGGACCTGCTCCGCGACAAGGGCGGGGTCCTGGAAAGCGGCGAGTTGACCGACCAGCTTCACGTCTCGGTACAGACCATCCGCAAGGACCTGAACGAGCTGAGCGAGTACGGTCTGGTCAAACGGGTCTATGGCGGCGTGACCCTGCCGGTGCAGAACAAGAACCTGTCGTTCGACAACCGCAAGGTGATCAACCTGGCGGAAAAGGAAAGGATCGGCCAACTGATTGCCGGGTTCCTGCCCGAGGGCGTCAGCATCTTCCTGGGCATCGGCACGACCCCTCAGCAGATCGCCCAGAAGCTGATCCATCACCCCGGCCTGACGGCCATCACCAACAACCTGAACGCCGCCCTGGCGCTGTGCCAGAACCCCAACATCACCACCTACTGCGTCAGCGGTCGGGTGCGCAACGCCGACCAGGACATCGTTGGCGAGGACGCCACCGCCTACTTCCGCAAGTTCCAGGTGAACTACGGCATCTGCGGAGTGGGCGGCATCTCCGAGCAGGGAGCCCTGCTGGACTTCTCGCCGGAAGAGGCGCACCTGACCCAGACCCTGCTGGCGAACTGCGAATCCCGACTGCTGGTGGCGGATCACCACAAGTTCCAGCGCAGCGCACCGGTCAAGAGCGGGCACCTGCGCTCCATCGATCGCTTCTTCACCGACCGCCTGCCCGAGGGATTGCGCCCGCTGTGCAACGAGATGGGCGTGGAAGTGATTGAGGCCGACGCACACGGGGAGAACGCATGAGCTTCCTGGAAATACGCCAACTGACCAAGCGCTGGGGCGACAAGGTCGCCGTGGACGATCTGAGCCTGACCATCGACGAAGGGGAATTCGTCGCCCTGCTCGGTCCCAGCGGCTGCGGCAAGTCCACCACCCTCAACATGATCGCCGGGCTGGAGACGCCGTCCTCGGGAGAGATCCATCTCAATGGTCAGGACATCAGCGCCCTGCCGCCGGGCCGACGCAACCTGTCGATGGTGTTCCAGTCCTACGCCCTGCTGCCCCACCTGAGCGTGAAGGAAAACATCCTGTTCGGCCTCAAGGCGCGGCGTGTCCCCAGGCAGGAACAGGCCGACCGGCTGGAGCACGCCCTGGCGCTGGTGGACCTGAACGACCACGTCCACAAGAAGCCGGGACAGCTCTCCGGCGGCCAGTGCCAGCGTGTCGCCCTGGCCCGAACCATCGTTTCCAAGGCACCGCTGTGCCTGATGGACGAGCCGCTGTCGAACCTGGACGCCAAGCTGCGCAACGAGATGCGCTCGGAGATCCGCGCCCTGCAGCAAAAGCTGGGGCTGACCGTGGTCTACGTCACCCACGACCAGGTGGAAGCCATGAGCATGGCCGACCGCATCCTGTTGCTGAACCAGGGCCAGGTGGAGCAGAACGACCGCCCCGACGCGCTCTACAACCAGCCCGCCAGCCGTTTTACCGCCGGCTTTATCGGCCAGCCGCCGATGAACCTGTTCGAGCGGGATGGCGTCATCATTGGCGTGCGCCCCGAACACATCCGGGTGGTGGACGACGGCGGTCTGATGGTCGAGGTGATCGACGAGGACTACCACGGCGCCGAATCCATCCTCACCGTCGACCTGCACGGCGAACGCCTGCGCCTGACCCGGCCCGGTCGCACCCATTCCCTGCGCGGCACCCGCCTGCGCATCGCCTGGCCAATCGAAGACGAACACCGGTTCTGCCCGGACACCGGGCGGCGCCTGCCTGCAGCACCCGGCATTACGCCAACACCCACCGAACCTCATGGAGAGACTCGACAATGCTCAACTTCAAGAACGGCCTGAAGGTCGCCCTGCTGAGCGCCGGACTCGTGTCCGCCGCCAGTGCCCAGACCCAACTGACCATGTACTACCCGGTTTCCGTCGGCGGCCCGCTGACCAAGGTGGTGGACGGCATGATCGCCGATTTCGAGGCCGCCCATCCGGACGTGGACGTGGATGCCATCTACGCCGGCAACTACAACGACGCCCGGGTCAAATCCCTGGCCGCCCTGAAAAGCGGTGAACCGGCCCAGCTGTCGGTCATGTTTTCCATCGACCTGCACGAGCTGCGCGACCTGGACGCCATCGTGCCCTTCGACGAGGTGGTCGAAACCGACGCCGACCGCGAGTGGCTCGACAGCTTCTACCCCGCCCTGATGGAAAACGGCAAGGTGGACGGCAAGACCTGGGGTGTGCCTTTCCAGCGCTCCACCATCGTCATGTACTACAACAAGGACCTGTTCCGTAAAGCCGGCCTCGACCCTGAGCAGCCACCAAAGAACTGGGACGAGCTGGTGGAATACGGCAAGGCCCTGACCAAACGAGACGACAGCGGCAACGTGGACCAGTGGGGTGCGATGATCCCCTCCACCGGCTATCCGTACTGGATGTTCGGCGCCCTGGCCAAGCAGAACGGCGAAGTCCTGATGAACCAGGCCGGTACCGAAACCCACTTCGACGACCCGGCCGTGGTGGAGGCCCTGGCGTACTGGCGTTCGCTCGGCGCCGAGCATCACATCATGCCCACCGGCACCATCGAGTGGGGCACCCTGCGCCAGAACTTCCTGGACCAGAAGACCGCCATCATGTGGCACTCCACCGGCAACCTGACCGCCGTGAAGGAAAACGCCAACTTCGACTTCGGGGTTGCCATGCTGCCGGCCCGGAAAGAACCGGGCTCGCCCACCGGCGGCGGCAACTTCTATCTGTTCAAGCAGTCCACGCCCGAGCAGCGCCAGGCGGCACTGCAACTGGTCAAATTCATGACCGCCCCGGAGCGCGCCGCCCAGTGGAGTATCGCCACCGGTTACATGGGCGTGAGCCCCGCCGCTTACGAGACACCGGAGCTGGAACAGTACACCGAGACCTTCCCGCCGGCTCTGGTGGCCCGCAACCAGCTCAAGTACGCCACCGCCGAGCTGTCCACCCACCAGTCCGGCCGCGTGCGCAAGTTCCTGGATGATGCCATCCAGGCCACCCTGAGCGGTCAGGAATCCGCCGAAGACGCGCTGAGCACCGCGCAGATGCAGGCCGACCGAATCCTGAGGCGGTATCGCTAGAGGAATCTTCGCCCCCCTCTCTCCCTGCGGGCGAGGGGGGATCGGGGCAAGGGTTCAACATCCATCAAGCCGCCCCACTCAACCGAACCGCCATCAAGACAGCCAAACTGTATGCAAAACACCAAAACCCTCTACGCCTGGCTCCTGCTGCTGCCGGCCCTGGTCCTGCTGGTGGCCTTTACCCACTACCCGGCCGTGGCCACGCTCTGGCGCAGCATCAGCGCCATCGGCGTCCAGCCGGCCGGCGAGCTGACCCTGGATAACTACCAGTACATGCTGCACGACCCGGTGCTCCGGCAGGTGCTGTCCAACAGTTTCCTCTACGCGGCGATCACAGTGCCCGTCTCCATGATCCTGGCCCTGACCATGGCGCTGTGGGTCAACGACCGGCTGCGCGGCGTCGGTTTCCTGCGCCTGGCCTATTTCACACCCACCATCCTGCCGATGATCTCGGTCGCCAACATCTGGCTGTTTTTCTACAGCCCGGAAATCGGACTGTTCAACCACGTGCTCGCGTTCTTCGGCCACCCGGGCCTGAACTGGCTCGGCGACCCGGATGTCAGCCTCTACAGCCTGATGGCGATGACCATCTGGAAAGAGGCGGGGTTCTTCATGATTTTCTACCTGGCCGCCCTGCAGACCATCAGCCCCGAATACTACAAGGCCGCCGCCGTGGAGAACGCCGGTCGCTGGTACACCTTCCGCCGGGTGACCTTTCCGTTGCTGATGCCGACCACCCTGTTCGTCCTGGTCAACGCCATCCTCAACGCGTTCAAGCTGGTGGATCACCTGTTCATCCTGACCAAGGGCGGCCCCAATAACAGCACCAACCTGCTGCTCTACTACATCTTCGAAAACGCCTTCAGTTTCTTCGACACCGCCTACGCGGCGGCCCTGACGGTGGTCCTGCTGCTGATCCTGATGGCGCTGGCGCTGCTGCAGTTCGGCGTCTTCGAAAAACGCATCCACTATCGCTAACTATCGCTAGGAAACGGCTCATGCAGACACTTTTCCGCTCCCTGTCCGGCCTGCTGGCCTGGATCGTCGGCATCGCCTGGCTGTTCCCATTGCTCTACGCCTTCTGGTCGGCCTTCCACGGCTCGGATTACACCACCCACTTCGAGCTGCTGGCGCCGCTGACCCTGGAGAACTTCGCCACCGCCTGGCACCAGGCGCCGTTCCTGCGCTACATGCTCAACACCGTGCTGATCACCGGGCTGATCCTGGCCTGCCAGCTGGTGCTCTGCACCCTGGCGGCCTACGCCCTGGCTCGCTTCGAATTTCGCGGCCGCGGTACGGTGTTCGCGCTGATCCTGCTGCAACTGATGGTGGTCCCGGAAGTGCTGATCGTGGAGAACTACCAGACGGTCGCCAGCCTGGGCGCTGTGGACACTTACCTGGGCGTGGGTCTGCCCTACCTGGCCAGCGCCTTCGCCATCTTCCTGCTGCGCCAGACCTTCAGGACCGTGCCCCAGGCATTCGAGGACATGGCCCGGCTGGAGGGATGCAGCGAGCTGGGCATCATCTGGAAAGTGTTCGTGCCTCTGGGAAAACCCACCTACCTGGCCTTTGCGCTGGTCTCGATCAGCTACCACTGGAACAACTTCCTGTGGCCGCTGGTGGTGACCAACACCGAGGACAGCCGTCCGTTGACCGTGGGCATGTCGATCTTCGGCGCCCCGGAGTCCGGCGTCGACTGGGCGGTGATCTCCGCCGGCACGCTGATCACCGTTGGTCCGCTGCTCGTCCTCTTCCTGCTGTTCCAGCGCCAGTTCGTCCAGTCCTTCCTGCGGGCCGGGCTCAAGTAATCCGATTCAAGGAAACCGCCATGAACGCCGGCCTGCCCGTGCCTCAGCCCAAGCCGCTTCCCGACCGGCTATCCGACCGTCCACAGATCCTGTTCACCGACGTGGACGACACCCTGACCTGGCAGGGCCGGGTGCCGGTCGAAGCGATGCAGGCGCTGTACAACCTGTCCGCCGGCGGCGTCGATGTGGTCCCGGTGACCGGAGCCAGCGCTGGCTGGTGCGACTGCCTGATGAAGACCTGGCCCATTCGGGCGATCGTCGGAGAGAACGGCGCGTTCTACCTCTATCGAACCGGCAACGGCGTGGTGCAGCGGCGCTGGCTCAAGCCCGAATCATCGATTGCCGGGGATCGCCGGCGCCTGTGCCAGCTGAGCACCGACCTGCAGGCCCGCTATCCCGACATACGCCCGACCCAGGACCAGCCGTTCCGCATCAGCGAGATGGCCTTTGACGTCGGGCAAGCCGCCACCGTAGACCGTCAGACCGCGCAGGAAGCCACCGACTGGCTGCGGCGCCAGGGACTGTCCGCGCGACTCAGTTCCATCCACATCAACGCCTGGGTGGGGGATCACAGCAAGGCCAGCGGCGCCCTCGCCTGGCTCGGCGACCACGGTCTGTCGCCGGACGACAGCCTGTTCATCGGTGACTCCCCCAACGACGAATCCATGTTCGAGCATTTCCGCCTCACCGTCGGGGTGGCCAACATTCGCGAATTCCTGCCGCTGATGCGCCACCACCCGCGCTACATCACCCGCCAACAGGGAGGACACGGTTTCGCCGAGCTCGCCGTTCGCATCGCGGACGTTTAAACCCAATCGCAAAGCAAGGAGGTTTCATGCGTTTCTCTGCCCGTAATCGTTCTATGGCTCGCATCAGTGTGACGACCCTGTTGCTGGCCGCCGCCGTCCCGGCCCATGCCGGCTTCTGGGAGGATGTGGAAAGCCAGTCGGGTCTGGACCACGCGATGATCCAGACGCCGATGAACAACACCGCGGCGGTGTCCGCCCACAACGCCTACACCGAGGCCCACCTGGCCGCCAGCCTGAATCTCAGCGGCACGCTGACCAAGCTGTCGGACGCCATCGACGCCGGCGCCGATCTGCTGGAACTGGACCTGGTGTACGACGGGAACGATCAGATGGTGAAGGTTTCCCACAACCCGGGCACCCTTCATGGCAACAAGGCGGTGCTGGACGATGTGCTCAGCGATGCCAAGCTGCAGGGCGCCAGCCAGCCCCTGTTCCTGGAGCTCAAGGAAACCAGCCTGATGCCGGATTACGTGGTGGGCATCATCGAGAGCCTGCGCAACCGCGGCTACCTGACCGAAGGCCGGCCGGTGTTCCTGCGCAGTTTCGCCAGCGGCCGCGCCAATCTGGTTTACGCCCAACAGTACCTGGCGAACAATTACCCGAATCTCGCGCCCTACGTGCACTACAGTGAACTGTACAGTTCGACCAGCGATCTCGGCGGTCTGCAAAGCCAGGTGGCATCCGCCCGGGCGGACGGTTTCGACATGGTGGAGTTCAACTATCAGACGCCCAACCTGGGCGCCCATATCCAGTACGCCAAATCACTGGACCTGGGCGTCGGGCTCTGGACGATTCCGTCCAGCATGGGCGAAGTGGGCCTGACCCTGTTCCGGGATGAAGTCGACGAAATGACCACCGACTACGACCTGGCCAGCGCCCGCCAGGTGGTCGCGGACAGCAACCAGCTCCTCTATTTCAACACCGCCGACCAGGACAGCGGCGCCAGCAGCCTCAGCTATTACCGCACCGGGGCAATCGCCTACAGCGTATCGGCAGACGGCGCAACGGCCCCATCTCTGAGCGAAGCCGGTAGCGGCTCCCCCTTCTTTGGCACCGTGGCCCTGTTTGATAACAGCGAAGAGGATCATCTGAGCTTCTACGACGCCGACCAGGGCAGCGGCAACGGCTACCTGGTCAACGCACTGGTGCAGTTCAACGATCTGTCGGTGCCCGACGGCGCCACCTGGGCCATCGTCAACAAATCGGACAGCGCCGGCTTCGCTCTCGAGTTATACAACCCTTCCGGCATCCCCGGTCCGGTGCTGCGCTACGGCGTTCACGTGGACGGCGCCTACCGCTACGTCACCTACGACGCCAGTGCGCTCAGCGAGGGCAACAGCTACTACGTCACCGGCGCCTACGACGGCAACGGCGGTGTGCGGCTCTACATCAACAGCGCCCAGATCAGCGCGGGAAGTTCCTTCAATACCGAGGTGACGCGCAATAACTCGCCGGTCGTCCTCGCGGCCGACCCGCAGGGCGCGTCCGACACCCGCTTCCACAGCAACATCAACGTCCAGATGCTGTCGATCCAGGACTGGGCCAATCACTGAAGCCTCGCCTTATTCCCCGGTCGCTGACACAGGGCCGGGGCTCATGGCCGTTGTTCTCTCGGCACGCTCCGGTTTTACCAGCCCGCCATATCCGCCAACGCCAGCAGCCCATCGGACAGCACACCGCGCCAGATGAGGTAATCGTGGGCGCCGGCGTATTCGCGATAGCGCACGTCGAAGCCCTTGGCCTGCAGCAGGTCACGCACGTGGCGATTGGTTTCCAGGATACCGGCGGCGCCGGCGTGTTGGCGTTCGAACAGGCCGGCACTGAGGAAGAAACGCACGGGCCGGGCCGGCATGTCCACCAACTCCCGGGCTACGTATTCCTGTTCCTCAGCGGGTGTACCCGGCGGTGACCACCAGAACGACGAGGACATGCCCAGCACGTTACCGAACACCTGCGGATACGCCAGGGCGATGGTGGTGGACGCCAGCCCGCCGTAGCTGGAACCGGACAGGATGGTGCGCGCGGCCGTCGGCTCCAGGCCGGTTTCCTGCGCCACCCAGGGCACCAGGTCCTCGGCCATCACCTTTGCGAAATCCGGGTTGGCAGGCAGTTCCCGGCCCCGGGTTTCCAGGTCGGGATTGGCAACGAACACGGCCACCACCGGCGGAATGACGCCCTCGGCGATCATGTTGTCGAGGATGGTGGGTGTGGGCACCGTGGTGGTATAGGCCTCGGCGTCAAACAGCACCAGCAGCAGGTTGTCGGGGTTATCCGGCTGGAAACCCGGGGGGCGATAGATCATGACATCGCGCTCGTTCCCCAGCGCCTCGCTGGCAAAGCGATAGGAACGCAGCTCGCCATGCGGTACGTCCCGCGCCGCCAGCCAGGGCTGGGCCGGTGCCTTGGACAGGGCGACGGTCGACTTTCGGTTATAGACGTCCGGCGCATCGGTCGGCCAGGGGTGACGGTTCAGCGGGTCGGCCTGGGCGGTCGCCAGCAGGGCCACGCGGCGCTCCCGGTCGGTACCGTCGAATTCGGGGATATCCGGCGCGATCTGGTAGGACAGGCGGGTGTCCGCCGGGACCTCGAAACTGTGGTACCAGATGTCCGTCGTCCCCAGCCGCTTCATCCAGGCGTGATCGCCAGAGGGCGAGCCCACGACGCGCGCGTTGTGCCGTGCGCCGCGATAGAGGAACGTCAGCAGGGTTTCGCCGTCGGGACCGGTTTCCTCAAGCGGCGTGCCGCGTTCGCTGATCGCCCGCCAGAGGGCGTCGACGTCATCGCCGCCGGCCAGCTCAGCGGCCAGGCGGGCCACGGTTGGGCTGCGATAGTCAGGCTCCGGCGACTGCTGATCCGCCCTGGCGACCTGACGTACCAGCGAGAGCGCGTAATCGCCGCCCGAAGCCCCACTCAGGCGCAATGCCACCGGTTCGGCGGGCGCCACAAACTGGAAAAGCCGGCGGTTGTCGCCTTCGCTGACCAACCGTCGGATGGCGGCGCCGTTGCGGTCGACCAGTTCCAACCGGAAATCGGAGGTCGGGATGTCCAGATCCCCCGCCAAGTAATCACCCGCGCGGGTTTCCAGATCCACCTGGATCGTGCCGCCCGCCGCGAGTGTGCCGGCGACCGGCTGGTCCGGCGTCAGGACCGTCTGTGCGTGAACCCATCCACTAGCTACCATCACCAGCCCTAGTATTGCCTGTCGCATGAAAGTCGTTACCCATCGTGTGCTCGTTCGGCCGTTGAGACGCGTTTGAAGGAAGGCCTTTATACCAGCACGCAATAAATAATGATAACGATTCGCATGATACAGGGAATGGGCGGGGGTCCGTGATGCGGAGACCAGGCCGCTCAGTCGTTCAGCGAATTAACCAGACGGGACACTAGACCACGTCTCCCCGCTCGTCGTCTTCGGTTGCGTCGACGAAGGCCCCCAGGAAGGTGCGGTAGTCCTGCTCGACACAGGCGGCGTAATGGCGGGCGATGGCGCTGACCAGCCGGCGGAAACGGCCTTCGCGGCCAACGATCAACCGCTGCAGGGACTGCTCGAACTGAAACGGGTTGTCGGGATTCAGGGTGCGACTGGCGCGCTTGTGCTCGGTGGCCAGCACGTCGCCCCAGAGGGCGGCCATTTTTCGGAGATGCTTCTTCTTGTCCAGCTTGTCGGTGGGGAAATCATCCTTGAACGGGGAGCGTTCGCGCACCGAAAAGATCGCACCGTCCATGGCCAGCCAGCCCAGGTAGCGGTCGGGATGCTCCGCCAGCGCCCGGAATGCCCTGGCGTGGCGAACGCCCTCGTTGTCGTAGGCGGCTTCATAGGCCGCCCGTTCGTCGGCGTCCATGGCCTGGCAGATGGACGGCCCGTCCTGCTGTTTGATGTCGAGGATGATGTCGTCGTCATGCCCGCCATCCAGGCCCTCAATCAGCGCGTAATAGCGCGGCGTTCCCATGGAGCCGGTGCCCGCCTTGATGCGGCGCACCACATCCTTGACGGCAAAGAAATCGGAGGTGTCGTCCCGGGTGTCCCGGTAGGCCTCGAACGCGTCCATGAACGTCTTGCGGGCCTGGGGTGACAGCCGCTTGAGCTTGGGATTGGCGGTGTCGAACACGCGCTTGCCGTTCTTCTGGAAGCGGGTCCACTTGTTCAGCATGCGCTGCCGCCCCTTCTTCTTCGCCACCTTCTTGAGGAAGGACTTGAGCGGCTTGCCGGCGGTATCGGCGGTAAAGTGCACCTCGCGCCCGAGGTCATCCTGGTCCCACTGGGTGGCGGCATCCAGGTAGCGGCCGGTCAACGCGTCCAGGGCGTCGGCCTGGGCCGACTCGTCGAAGCGGCCATTGGCCCGGCAGTCCAGCACCAGACTGACGGCGAGGCGCCAGAGATCGTACTGGTAATCGCTGACGATGGCGTCGTCGAAATCGTCCAGGCCGTAGATCACCTCACCATCATGGTTGGCGAAGGCACCGAAGTTGTAGACATGGGCGTCCCCCTGAATCCAGGTCTGGGTACCTTCCACCCCGCCGAACAGGGCAAAGCGCCAGTCGTTGTACATATCCTGCCAGAACAGGTGGCTGGTTCCGCGAAAGAAACGGTAGGGCGATTCCGCCATGGCAGCGAACTTGCGCTCCCGGGCGATCGGGTCCAGATCCCGGTTGTTGGCGGTAATCGCGCGAATGACCTGGTGCTTGCGATTGTGCAGGGTCAGCGATTTGATCATGCCTCTCCTCGTCGTGGGTCGATGCACTGGCGGGCGTCTCGATTCAGACTGACCAGCGTACCGAAGTCGCCCCCGGCCTGTCTTGCCGGGCAAGCCGTGCCGACTGACCAGACTGCGTGCCAGGTTATTTCAACAGAGAGCTGGCTACCCGGGCTCCTGCAAAAGAATCAGGCCGGCCACTGCCGCACCGGCTGACCCAGCACGCTGAAATCCGGCTCGACGCCCAGCCCCGCCCGATCACTCAGCACCATCCGACCGTCGCTGACCTGCGGTGCGCCCGTGGCCAGCTGCACGGTGTTGTAGCCATGCAGGTCGGTGGTATTGAGCAGCCCTGACGGCGGGGTGCTGGCCGCCAGATGGGCGTAGGCGGCCGTGGCGATACCGCTGCCCCAGGCGTCCTCAATAGTCAGCGGGATGCCGGCATCGACGCACAGATCCCGAATAACCCGCGAGCGGGTCAGGCCGCCGAACTTGCTGACCTTGAGGGACATGGCGTCCATGGCATCGTCCTCCAGCGCGCGGCGGACGTCGGCAAGGCTGTTGATGCTTTCATCCAGTTTGACCGGATGGCAGCCGAGCCGTCGCACCGAGCGGCAGGCCTCGTAGCTGGCGCAGGGCTGCTCCAGATAGATGTCCAGATCCGCCAGGGAGCGGGAAAAGCGCAGGGCCTCGTCACGCCGCCAGGCACCGTTGACGTCACCCACCCAGATCTCGTCCGGCTGCTTGGCAACGGCAAGCTCTCGCAACAGGGCGCCGTCGTCGGCCATGGCGTGGCCCAGCTTGATCTGGAAATGGCGGAAGCCATCGGCGCGAAATCCGGCCAGATCGCGGGTCATGCTGTCCGCGTCCGCCAGCGGGACGATCCGGTGCAACGGCATGGCGTCGCTGAGCAGGCCGCCCAGCAGGATGTAGACCGGCACACCAGCGGACTTGCCCAGCAGGTCCCAGCACGCCAGGTCGATGGCAGCCTTGGCGTAGGCATGGCCGCACAGGGCCTGGTCCATACGCGCGTTGATGGCCAGCGTCTGTCGCGGGTCCGCTCCCAGCACCGCCGGCGCCAGTTGCTCCAGGCAGGACGGCATTCCCCCGGCAAAGGCCGGCATGTAGTTGGGGCCACAGGGACACACTTCCCCGAATCCCTGCCGGCCGTCGTCAGTGGTCAGCGTCACCACCGAACTGGTGAAGGCGCGATAGGAACGGCCGCCGGCAAAAGCGTAGGCCGCTCCGGCATAGTGAAGTTCTGCGGTGTAAAGGGTCAGACGTTCGATCCGCATGGCCGCTCCAAACGACCGTTGACGACGAGTCTCCACGTTACCCCGACCCTGGGCGGGTGTCACTCGTTTGAAACTTGTGCCGCCAGGCGCTTCCATAAGCCCGCCAAAAACCGCCACAATGGCACGCTTAAGCGTATCGCCCGACACTTTATCCGATTGATTCGATTGGCCGGCCGGGCCATGAAAGCCCGGACCCGGTGGGGAGAAGCATGTTTTCCGAACTCAGCGTCGTCTGGCAAGGCGCCATTGCCAGCTTCCTGGCAGGCAACGGCACCGCCCTGGGCGCTCTGGGCGTCTTCCTGATCCGCAACCTGTCCGACCGCATGCAGGACAGCATGCTCAGCGCCGCCGCCGGGGTGATGCTGGCGGCGTCTTTCTTCTCTCTGTTGCTGCCCGGTCTGGAGTACGGCGAAGAGCTGACCGGCCAGACCTGGATCGCCGCGTTCATGGTCATAGCCGGCGTCCTGATCGGCGCGATGCTGCTGTTCTGGCTTCATCAGCGTGTCCCACACGAACGCTTTGCCCTTAGCGAGGACGGACCGGACAGCGCGCGGGTCAAGCGCATCTGGCTGTTCATCATCGCCATCACCTTGCACAACTTTCCCGAAGGCATGGCCGTCGGCGTGGGTTTCGGCGGTAACAATCTTAACAACGGCATCGTGCTCGCCATGGGTATCGGTCTGCAGAACATCCCCGAAGGCCTGGCGGTGGCGATCTCGCTGCTGTCGATCCAGCATTCGCGGCTGCAGGCCTTTGGCCTGGCGGTCATGACCGGGCTGGTGGAGCCCATCGGCGGGCTGTTCGGGGCCGGAATGGTGTGGCTGGCAGAGCCGGTGATGCCCTGGACCCTGGGCTTCGCCGCCGGGGCCATGCTGTTCATCATCAGCGACGAGATTATCCCGGAAACCCATCGCGGCGAATTCCGCACCCATGCCACGTTTTCGTTGCTGGGCGGTTTTGCGGTGATGATGTTCCTGGATACGACGCTTGGCTAATCCCTCTCCCCCGCGCAACGGGCATGATCTGGATCAGCGACCGCGCATTAACTCTGAGAAAGGTTGGCCCCATTTTTCGGGCATTTCTTGTATGGTCTGATGGTGATCCAGTTCACACTGGCAGCAGGCCCGCCAAGCCGACAACTTCATCGACACAGGCAAGGGAAGGATTAATGGCAGACCCCCAGGCCAAGCAGAAATTCCAGCAACTCCGACAACAGTATGTTCAGGGCTTACCCCAGCGAATCCAGCAGATTCGCACCGCCTGGGACCGCCTGCAGCATGTCAGTTGGGATCCGAAAGTGCTGACCTTCATGACTCACGCCGTGCACAAGCTGACCGGCAGCGGTTCCACTTTTCGTTTCCCCGAGATCACGGCCAATGCCAGCACCCTGGAGCAGCAGCTGATCGAATTGCAGGCCAAGGCAGAAGCCAGCCCGGAAGAACGTCAGTTGATCGTCAGCAGTCTGGAGGCCCTGAACCGCGCCATCAATCAGGCCAGCGGCGGCCAGGAGGAAGAAACGGGAACGCCGGGCGAGGACGAGACCGCCAAACCCGAGTTCAACATCGCCGTCGTCGAGGACGATCCGGCGCAGGCCTCCCAGCTTTATCAGGAGTTGAGCGGCCAGGGTTACCATGTGGACGTCTTCGCCGACCCGGAAACCTATTCCCGACGCGCCCAGGAGAAAGTGTTCCAACTGATCCTGCTGGACGTAGGCTTTCCCGAGGGCCCCCTGGAGGGGCTGGCCTGGCTGGAACGGCTGCGCGGACACGTGGGCAGCCACGTGCCGATCGCCATCATGTCCGCCCGCACCGACATGGTGGCACGCATGCGTGCGCTGCAAGCCGGAGCTGACATTTTCCTGACCAAGCCGCTGGACCTGAATTTCCTGGCCCGTCGCATCCGCCAGTTGCACGAAAGCGCCACCGATGTCTGCCCCCGCGTGCTCTGGGTGGACGACGACAAGGATCTGCTCAACTACTACCGGAACCTGCTGACCGAGCGCGGCTATCAGGTGGATTGCCTGTCCCAGTCGGTGCGCCTGCTGGAACGGATCGAACGCTTCCAGCCGGACGTGATTGTTCTGGATTATCAGATGCCCTCGTGCAACGGTCTCGAGTTGGCCCGTATCCTACGCCAGGACCCCCGCTACATGACCATCCCCATTCTGTTCGTCTCGGCGACAGCGGACCTGCAGAACACCGAGGGGCTGGGCAGTCTGGTGGGTAACGCCTATTTCCAGAAACCGCTGGACGACGAAGCATTCATCAACTGCCTCCAGGCGCAGATCGTCAAGGCACAGCTGATTGCCGCCCGCATCGACTTGCTCAGCCAGCGCCACGAGGTCAGCGGCCTGCAGAACCAGGACTACTTCATCGACAGCCTGGAGCACCTGATGGGACGCCTGAGCACGGACGAAACCCAGCTCGCCCGCACCCTGATTCAACTGGCCATCGACAACGAGCCATACATCAAGGCACGCCTGGGCACTCGCCGGATGATCGAACTGACCGGTCAGTTGGAGAAACACCTGGCCAGTCATCCCCTCATCGGCGGCCGCGGCTGCCATCTCGGCGGCGGCAGCTATCTGCTGTTGGCGGAGGGCACGACCCCCGACGACAACCGTACCCTGATCGAAGCGTTGCGCACGGAGCTGTCTGAACTCCCCTGGTTGACGGAGCAGGTCGGCAAGTCGCTGACGGTCAGTATGGGAGCGCTCCCGCTCAACCACGGGCTGGACGTGGACCAGGCCCTGAGCCAGGTGGAACAGGCCTGCGCCACCGCCATCCGCGAAGGCGGTGATCGGATCGAATGGCATGAGGAAGAGCCCCCGGAAGAGCAGCCAAAACTCAACGAGCACATTCAGGAACTGCTGCAGAACAGGTCTTTCACCCTGCACTTCCAGCCGGTCATGAACATGGAGACCGAGGACACGATGTTCGAGTCCCTGGTGCGCCTGGTGGACGACGATCAGGTCGTTTACATGCCCAGCCAGTTCCTGCCATCGCTGCCATCCGACCGCGGCCACTACGATCTGGATCGCTGGGTCATCGAACACGCGGTAGAAAACCTGGCCAAGCTTGAAGGCAAGGCCTCGGCCTCCCATTCGGTGATCATCAAGTTGTCCTCGTCGCTGGCGGACGTGGCGCGGATGCAGCCGTTTATCACCAACGTCATCCGCTCGTCACGGGTCAAGGGCCAGCGGCGCATCTTCCTGGCGTTTTCCTGCCCCAGCGTCGTCAAGGAAATTCCAACCGCGCAAAGTCTGTTCGCGACCCTGCAGCAACTGGGATTCGGCATCATCGTTGAGCACGTCACCCTCAACAGTAATATCGTTCAGTTGCTCAAAGACGTGGGTAACGTCGACTTCGTCAAACTCCGCCCTGCGCTTGGCTCACGTGACGGCCAAACCCGCGAACTGGACCAGTTGCTGACCCAGTTGTCGGCCCATTTCGGGTCCCCGGAACACATCATTGTCACCGGGGTCGAAGACGCCCGGGTGCTGTCCCGTTTCTGGGAACAGGGCATCCGCTACTTCCAGGGCTACTTCATCCAGAAACCCGGCATCGCCATGCACTATTCCGACGCCGGTTGATTCCCCTGGCGTCGCGCCCCCCGATTGATCCAGGCAAACCATCCGGCCCGGACGTCTGTCAGGTCCGGTATACTGCGCCGCCCACGCCGGACTCACTCCGGCCCGGCGGCCTTTCCAGCTAATGGTCGCACGATTTCTGTTCATCCTGACGTCCGGAGACGACGCGCCATGTCCAGCCCATCGCCCAGTGCCAGCCTGCGCCCCAATGACCTGCTGACGTTCGTCATGGCCGCCGCCTGCGGTATTGCGGTGGCCAACATCTACTACGCCCAACCGCTGCTGGACACGCTGGCCGCCTATTTCGGAGTGGGCCGTGGCACCGCCGGGCTGATCATCACCATGACTCAACTGGGCTACGCCGCCGGCCTGATCCTGCTGGTGCCACTGGGGGACCTGCTCGAACGCCGCCGGCTGATCACGGTGATAACGCTGGTGACCGCTGTTTCGCTGGCCGGCGTCGCCCTCTCGCCCAGCATCGCGCTGTTCATCATGGCGGCGCTGGCCACTGGGGTGACCGCGGTGGTGGCCCAGATTCTGGTGCCGTTCGCCGCGCACATGGCCAGCGATGCCGAGCGCGGGCGCGTGGTGGGGCGGGTGATGACCGGCCTGCTGCTGGGCATTCTGCTGGCACGGGTCGTGTCCGGTGGTATTGCCGATATCTGGGGCTGGCGCGCGGTCTACTGGCTGGCGGCTGGTGTGATGCTGCTGCAGGCAGTCATGCTTGCTCGCCTGTTGCCGGCGGAACCGCCCCAATCGAAGATGTCCTACGGTCGCCTGCTGCTTTCGGTGCTGGCCCTGATGCGCGACGAACCCTTGCTGCGCCGACGCATCCTCTACGGCGCCCTGGGCTTCGCCAGTTTCAGCGCTTTCTGGACCACGCTGCCGTTCCTGCTGGCCCAGCCGCCCTACGGCTACCGGGATTCGGTGATCGGCCTGTTCGGACTGCTCGGTATCGCCGGGGCCCTGTGCGCCAATCTCGCCGGCAGCCTGCACGACAAGGGCCATTCACGCCTCGGCACGGGGCTGTTCCAGGCACTGATGGGGCTGTCCTTCCTGTTAATGGCCATACTGCCCCACAGCCTGGCCGCCATCATCGTGGGCGTGATCGTGCTCGACCTGGGGGTGCAGGGCAACCAGATCCTCAACCAGAGCGCCATCTACCAGATTCGTCCGGACGCGCGCAGCCGCATTACCACCGCCTACATGACCTGCTATTTCCTCGGCGGTGCGGCGGGATCGGCCGGAGCGGCCTACCTGTTCCAGATAGGCGGCTGGCTTGGCGCCTGTCTCCTGGGGATGGCGCTGGGCGTCGCCGGCGTGCTTTTCTGGCTGACCGAACCCACCCAACCGGCTGGAGAAACCAACACGGCCGGGCGCTGATCAGACCGATTCGGTCCACTTCAGGGCCGCACCCAGAGACCGGAAATAGTCCGCAAACGCCCGGTTGATCCGCTCCCGTTCTTCCCCGGTCGGGTAGAGCCCGAGGCGCGCTTCCTCGGTGGCGCGGGTACCCTTGACCAGGAACGCGTTCTTGCACGGGCCATCCTGCACGAACGCTTCGAACGCCCGGGCGCAGAGTTCCTCCGGCTGACTGAAGTACAGCGTGCCGGCGGCTTTGTCGGCCTTCACCGACTGCCGGAAAAGGTGGCTGGGGTTGTTGCCATCCGCATCGAGCATGACCGCCGCAAAACACCTCTGCAGCCGGCGATTCAGTGGGTGTTCCGTGCCCGACGCCTTGCCCAGCCAACGCTTTGAGGCAAATGCCCCCGGCGGGCTACCGGTATACAGCTTGTCGCAGATATAGTGATCGAAGGCGTGGAACCATTCGTGGGCGATGCTCCCGGGCCCGGCGTTCTTGGCCAGGGCAAAGCTGCGAGTCGCCGGCGTGTAGTGGGCCGACACGCCCCGCTGCCCGCCGATGCCGTACTGCAGCCCCAGCGTGCCCCGCAGGGAGATCAGCGATTCGGTCCCGCCCAGCGTGGTCATCAGGTCACACAGCGCATCGTAGAACAGTCCGGCGCTGCGCTGTTTCTCCGGCTCCGTCACCCAGCGCCCGATTTCCACCGAGCGGAACTGGAAACGACGGCGCACATCGAGAAAGGTCACAGACGCCCCGGCGCGATGGTCGGGGCCGCGTCGATAGAAGGACTGGGACATGGCGACAAAGGAAGAATTGACCTGGATGCTGTTTATTTATACAGCATGCACCAGATAATAGGCCGGGATCAAGTGGCCGCCACACGCGCCGACACCAGAATGCCGGCCGCACACGAGATTACCGGAAGGGGCGCGGGATCGGCCTGCTCCGCGGCGCGGCGGAGCGGCCTTGCAAATCGACAGTCAGGACGGCATCAGGCCTGCATCGAAGCAGCGGGCGACTTCTCCGCCGCGTCGGCACCGGCTTCAGTACGATGCTCGGTCAGGGCCAGTTCAGGGCTTTGGGCTTCCACGTTGCTGACCAGACGAAACCCGCGCTCCTGAAGATTCTTCTCGCGCATGGCGTTGCCCTGGCCGCCCAGCCAGAGCCCGATGCCCAGTCCCAGTATGTTGCACAACAGGTTGAAGGCCTTGACGCCGTCATAGCTCATATCCAGCACAAACGGCGCGAAAATGAACACCAGCCCCAGAACCAACAATCCGGCGGCCAGTTTCCAAAGCTGCTTGGCGCACGCCCAGAACATGCCAAAGAAAAACGCGGGCCAGGACCAGCCCTGCTTCACCGCCTCGGATTTGCCGTCCTGGTGGGTATAGATGTGATAACTGTTCATGGGGATCCCTCCTTTGAAATCGATCCTGTGTTGAATGTCAGGCCTTTCAATCGGCCCGACGGGTCGATGGATATTCCCTATCCACGCGCCGGAGTGAACCAGAATCGACAAATCCCCGACAAGTGCGTGCTACCACCTACGCGTCCTGAAAGAACTGTGCATGCGGGCATAAGTTGTCCGCTTTGGCCAGCCTTCGGTAGCGAGCGCGAGATAATTTGTCCGCCGTAACCTGCCCCCAACGTTCTAATCCATCTTGACCTAGGTAAGGCTCGTCGAGGGCGAGGCACCCTGTTGACGCCGGAGATTGTCCAATCGGGTGACAGAGGCCACCGGTTGTGGCCGAGGATTGTCGTCATGTATTAGCCTGCGCTCTTTTCAGGCTCTCGGTTTTTAAACAAAAGCGAACATTCGCACCACACTCGATGAACCCTTCTCATAGTCTCAGCGTTCGAAGATCTCTATTTCCGCTGCTTTCTGCGTGCATTGATCATGTTTAACTACTTACGACACATTGGATCCTTGCAGTTAGAAACTCGTGATTACAGTTGCGCCGAGAGACTGAAACTTGTCCATGTTAATGAGGGCCTCTGGAGCTTCTTCCAAAGAAATCCTATTGCCGACAAGGCGGGACGGATCGAGCTTGCCGGAGCTGATCATGTCCAGCATCGCACCATAACGATATGCTTGCATGCCATGGGAACCAAGAACTTCCAGTTCCTTACCAATCACCTTGGCCATCGGGACTTGCGGTGTGGTGTGATCTCCCAGCATCAGGCCAACCTGGATGTGCTTCCCGCGTGGTCGAAGATTTTGAATTGAGTTGAAGCAGGTCATGGGATGGCCGAGAGCATCCAAAGACACATGAGCCCCGCCTTTGGTTAATTCAATGACTGCCTCAGGCACGTCTGTTACAGCTGCGCCGTTCAGGGTTGCAACTGCTCCCAAGTTCTTTGCCAATGCAAGCTTTTTGTCATCTATATCGATTGCGATCACATTTGCGCCAACAGCATTTGCGATCATGATCGCAGATAGACCGACTCCGCCACAGCCATGGACCGCAACCCACTGTCCGGCACTTACCTTGCCTTGATCGACAACGGCCCGGAACGAGGTGGCAAACCGACACCCAAGACTGGCTGCTGTCGCAAAATCCATATTTTCGGGTAAGGCCACAAGATTTAAATCAGCCTGGTGGATACCGACGTACTCGGCAAAGGAACCCCAATGAGTAAAACCTGGCTGTTCCTGATTGTGGCAAACCTGCTGATGACCAGCATGGCATTCCGAGCATGAACCGCAACCGGAAATAAAAGGGACGGTCACACGATCGCCAGTTTTCCAGTTGGAGACGTTCTTGCCGACCGCAGTGATCACTCCAGCCAGTTCGTGTCCGGGCACATGGGGTAGATCGATGTCTTTGTCGTGCCCCATCCAGCCGTGCCAATCAGATCGGCATACACCGGTGGCCTCTACTTTAATGACCACGCCATGTGTTTCAGGGGTTGGATCGTTCACCTCAACGAGCTTGGGTAGTTCCTGAAACTTCTCAATCAGAACGGCCTTCATGGGGTGCTTTCCTCTTTTCAGTGAATGCTTCGGATTCTCTATGTTAATTCCGACAGCCTGAAAATGCCTTGCTATTCACACTACAAAATTGAGATAAAATGAAATAGTCTTTTAATAGACGGTTTTTTAATGAATGGATCTTTCTAAATGTTCAAAATTGATAGAGTGGATGCCGATATTCTCGATATGCTCCAAGAGAATGGAAGGCTATCCAATGCCAAGGTAGCGGGGCGACTTTCGATAAGCGAAACGCCATGCTGGCGTCGATTAAAGCGACTTGAGGAGAGCGGAGTAATCGCCGGGTATCAGGCAGTCCTGGATCGGCGAGCGCTAGGTCTGGGTGTCTTGGCGTTCGTCCAGCTAGGGTGTAATGAGCATAGCGAGGAAACAACAGAGGAATTTCAACGGATTATTCAATGCAGCCCGAACGTTCTTTCTTGCCACAACACGACTGGCGAGGCTGATTTTTTACTTCAAGTCGTTGCTAAAGATCTGGATGATTACAGTCGCTTCGTTGAACATGTATTGCGGCGATTGCCAGGTGTTACGAGCATCCGATCCAACGTCTCCCTACGCGAACTTAAATCGTCCAACCGGCTACCGATACCGATTTAGATGGCGGAAATTTACGAGGTCTCAATGTTCGCTTTGCGACCTGGTTGACCAGCAGATAACGATCTTCTGAACCATACTTAAAGGCCCTTTCCCTCCAAAGAGGGCCACGTCATGACATTTCCTATCAGCAAAGCTCCCTGGAACAAAGGGAAGCTCGTCAGCCAGAAGCTACCGCTCAAACTCGAACAATATGGAATACCCGCATTCGGTTGGAGATTGCTAAGAACATCCGCGAACTGGCGATGTTCAATATGGCGATTGATTGCAAACTCCGATCCTGCGATATGGTAAAGCTCTTGGTTCGAGATATTTCCAGAAACGGAGAAGTGCTGGAGCGCGCTCAAGTGGTTCAACAGAAAACCAATCAGCCCGTCAGGTTTGAAATAACGAAAAAGACACGTGAATCGGTCGAGGCGTGGATCAAGTATCGCGGACTAACGGGTATGGATTATCTGTGGCCGAGCCGGATCAGGAGGTGCGACCACATCACCCCCCATCAGTATGCCCGTATCGTCAAGAAGTGGATCGGAAGCATTGGACTTGACCCTTCCGTCTATGCCACTCACTCAATGAGAAGGAGCAAAGCAACATTGATCTACAAGAAGACCAAAAATCTTCGAGCTGTCCAGTTGCTGCTGGGCCACACCAACATGCCCAGTACCGTGCGATATCTTGGTGTCGAGGTCGAAGACGCTCTGGAGATAGCTGAGAGTATTGAGATCTAATTCGTGTAACGAGGCCCCTCTTTCGCCGATTTTTAAGCCATTAAAGTCTTGGAATACTCCGCAGAAATGTTCGCAGTAACGGGGTAGCCCCCCTCTGGGTCGGGATTTTCCATGAAACCACCTACTGGGGTGAGAGTTTTGGGAAATAGACTGGCTCAGCATGTTCCGGAACAGACCAAAGAAGTGGCGAGCGACTATCCTTTGGGTCTGCATCGACCAGCAAGCCTAGATCGCGAAGCTTTTTAAGTAGTCGCCGGGCAGTCCGCTCATCACGCTCCCCTGTTAATGTCAGGGCATCAGACCTTGAGATCGATCCCTGAATGAACGCCTGATACAGAACCCATGTAGAAGCGGGTTTCAGGTCATCCCTGCTCGCCACGAAGTCTTCGATTCGACGTTTCATTGATTTCAGGTTCAGAAGCTCTGAAATGTAGCTGACTTGGTCAACGGAGGTGTCCAGAACGAAATGACAGAACCGGGCCAGACCAAGCTCACTGAGCGGGCCTCTGCCATCGGTTTGGCCCTGCTGGACGGCGTCAGCTTGAGCCAAGTTGCTTTTGTACTTCTCGGAGTAAATCGCAAGCCCACGGCTCAAGCACCAGACGCCCACGCTTTCCAGTCCAGCCGCCCGGAATGCCGCATCCGTCCATAGACGAACAACTCGGCCATTGCCATCCAGGAATGGATGGATCCAGAGGAATCGGTGGTGTGCAGCTGCGATTGCGATCAGACGTCGATCACCTTGGTGTCTGACGCTTTTATATTCGTTGCAGAACTGCGTCATTAACTGCTCCAGGTGTTCGGCGTCAGCCGGTATGTGCTGACCAACCTTTACCCCTCGATCCCTGAACTTTCCACCTTCAACCCAGGCGACTTCCCCCGTTTCATCCAGCTCGACCTTTTTAAGATCGCTAGGCAAGTCCCTGTAAAATCGACGATGCAGCTCTTTGATGAAGTCCACGGAAATAACTTCTTCCAGACTCCGATCCTCAGAAGCTATCCACGCTTGTACGTCGATGTGGGCAAGAGACTCAATCTGTTTGTCCCTAGCAACCGGATCGTCCTCAAAATTTCCCCGCTGGGCCTCGCGGATCTGGTGAGGAAGGGTTCGATTGCCTTCAATCAGATTGCTGTAGTACGAGTTGATGACAGCCATGTGCCGGCGCAACGTATCCGCTGTCTCCGGCTCAAGCTGGCCTGCGATCTGAGCGGCCTTCCTGTTCAGGATGCTGGCCAGATCGAGAAGCCCCTCTTCCGTACAGGATTTCTCGTTTGGCGCAAAAGGCGCGGCACTCATCCAGGATGTCATCTGATACCTTAATTCGTGTAGTGATTCTGAGTTTCTGACCGGCAGTTTGTCCGGGTATTTGTCCGGCATTATGACCGGTTGCCAGCAGCGGCACAAAGTTCCCAATGACGGTAATATATTTGCCTTTTAGCCAGTATAAATAGACACTTACATCATTGCCAGGTTTTGAAGCTCAGCTTCATCTGGTCATATTTTCTATTTTCCTGTCCGGCCACGTGACCGGCAATTTGTCCGGCAAAATCCTGTTTGGCTTTCTTAATCTTTTATGGAGGGAAAGGTGCTCAACAGTTAAGCCAGAGGGGAGCATGTCATACCGCCTCTCCTCAACGCCCGCTTTGCGACCAGCGCGGCTGACGCAGCCAACTTATGGCCGCATGCACAGAACCTTTCAAAGAGAGTCTCTGCTCAGCGCCGACCTCGATGCCGAGTGCCGTCTAGACCGAGCCGTTCTCCGGAATCAAACACATTACTGAAAACCAGTTCGCCATCTTCAAAATAAAACTGTACTTCTCCATCCTTCCGGCCATAGGTAAGGCTGCCTCGGGAAACGGCCCGCCCCGTCGCGGACTATTCAACAAAAGCACCGTGAGGCTTGCCTCTGGAGATCCCCATCTCCGTAACCAGCCGCCCTTCTGAATCCAGAACATCACCCCTTGAGACTGGTGTAATCACAGTACCGGGACATAACGCGATCAAAGCGAGATTGGGCATTCATACCCGAGTGAACCCAGCGCGGATTGTCTGAGAAAAGTTGTAAAAACAATTATCTGTCTGCAGACGATGCCCGACCGACGCTCATCAGCTGTCAGCGAAGAAACTCTCAATCTGCCGTGCCTGGGCCTGGCCGTCCTTGTACCCCAGGCTGATCAGGGCACTGCAGAAGCGGTGGTCGAACAGCAGGTAGCTGGCGAGCGTGGCGCCCGGTGTGTAACTCCCGACATTGGCCCCCAGCAGCTTTCGCAGCACCAGCGGCAAGCTGTCGATGTAGTGGGTGGCTATTTCGCCGATGTCGGCGCTGGGGGAGATTTCCAGCAGCCGCACCGGCTTGAGGTCCAGGCCGGCCTGCCCCAGCTTCTTTTCCGGAACCAGCTCCAGCAGGCCGTTAACCTGCCTCAGGCGGTCAATGTCGTAGTCGAGAGTGTCCAGGAACATACCGTTGAAAACATGGGCCAGCACCTGGGCAAACCCCGGTACCGAAGGTTGCCGGGGACGCTGCGGGAAGCACACGTGATTGGCGCTGACGCCGATGACCAGCACCTTTTCCGCGCCCAGCCGCAACACCGGGCTGATGTGGGCCATCTGGCGGGTGACGCCGTCACCAAAGTATTCGCGGTTGATCTTGACCGGCTGGAACAAAGTGGGAATCGCCGAGGAGGCCATCACGTGGTCCAGATTCAATTGCGTATGGGCCCCAGCGCGCTGACCCTGGGTCCAGTTCGCCAGTTTCTCGTTGGCCTCGAAGAAGCAGATATTCTGCCCTGTGGAATAGCCACAGGCATTGACCCCGATCGCGCTGATCCGGTTGTCGGCAATGGTCTGGTGCAGGGTGTCGAAGTCCAGCTCCTTCTCCAGTAACTGCCGCAGCGGGCTGTTGTTGAGAAGGGACAAGGGTTTCTCCCCCTGGCCGTCCGCCAGCAGCAGGCGGGCGACCTCGGTCAGGTTGCGCAGGATGTCGTAGCTGTGGCTCTTGTAGATCTGGTCGATGTTCAGCTTCGACCAGATGCCCTCCAGCTTGGCGATGTTGTGCCGGAACCGCCCGCCACCGCCACCAATGGCGACCGCGTTGATCGCCCCCGCCGAGGTGCCCACGATCTGCTGAAACGGATGGGCCCAGTCCGGATACATCTCGGATATGGCTTTCAGCACCCCCACCTGGTAGGCGGCGCGGGCGCCACCACCGGTCAGTACCACGCCGGTTTGCTGCATGCTGTTCCTCCCCTCTGCCGGATTCGCCCTTTGCCAGCATAGTCCAGCCAACCCGGTCCGGGGCCAAAAAGATGACGTGCATCAGGCGGCTGCATTAAACTGGCGCGATTCGAACGTCGTTACCCGGACTCTCCCCATGACCCTGGCCACCTGGCTCACCGTCGTCACCATCTGCATTCTCGGCGCCATGTCGCCGGGCCCGTCCCTGGCCGTCGTCCTCAAGCAGACGCTCTCCGGCGGACGCCGGCACGGCGTGGTGGCCGCCCTGAGTCACGGCCTGGGCGTGGGACTTTACGCCTTCCTGAGCATCGTCGGGCTGGCGGCAGTGATCAAGGCGTCGCCGGTGGCCTTCGGTCTGCTGCAGTGGGGCGGCGCCCTCTATCTGGCCTGGCTTGGCGTGAAAGGACTGCGGGCCAGACGCCAGGCCGCCACCGAACTGCCCGACGTGGCCACTTCCGGTGCCGCACGGGACGGTTTCCTGGTGGTGTTCCTCAACCCCAAGATCAGCATCTTCTTCATTGCCCTGTTCAGCCAGGTGGTGGGCGTCGACACCTCCTTTCTCGCCAAACTCGGCTACGCCGCCACTGCCATGGCCATCGACGCCGGCTGGTACCTGATCGTCGCCTGGCTGTTTTCCAGTCCGCGCTGGCTGTCGGCCCTGCAAAGGCACACGCTCTGGTTCGAGCGGCTGTTCGGCGTCATCCTGCTGGGCCTGGCAGGCCGCCTGGTGGTGAGCATCCTGCGTAGCTGACCGACCAACGCCGGCCTGCCGCCAAAACGGACAAGCCATTACAGAACACAACATTGTTTGCACATTTTGTGCTTATCCTGACGGCGACATTGATTCGCTCGGTCCACCAGGAGCCTGCAGTGAGTTTTCGAGGTCAGCTCTTCGCGTCCATCCTTGTGGTGAGCATCGCCATTGCCGCGGGCATGTGGTTTTTCATGGGGTCCAGCATCCGCGAGGGCTTCTGGGACTACGTCGAGCAGCGCGCGGTCACCCGGCTGCAGCCGCTGGTCAACGAACTGGCGGATGTCTACCGGGAGCGGCAAAGCTGGGATGCTCTCGCCTCCCCCGCACGCTGGCATGAGTTCCGGGCCCGTCGGGCACCCTTGCCGCCCGCTTTCGACCACCGGGACGCTCCCTTCCCCCCACCGGAAACCGGGCCCGACAACCGCCCCCATCCGGGCCTGCCCCTGTTCCTGCTCGATGCCCGGCGCCAGCCGGTATCGGACACGGACTGGCCCGGCGACGACGCCCTGCTGCTGCCCATCGACGTGGACGGCGCCACCGTCGGCTACCTGGGCCTGCCGCCACCTCCAGAGCTGCGCGATTACCACGATGAAGGCTTCCTGCGACAACAGACCGACGCCCTGCTGATCATCACCGGCATCGCCCTGGCGGCGGCGGTGCTGGTGGCATTGATCCTGTCCCATCTGTTGACCAACCGCATCCGCAAGCTGGTGGGCCAGGTGCGGCACTTCAGCCTGGGACAGTACGACGCGCGACTTGTCGTGGCCGGCCACGACGAGCTCAATGTGCTGACCACCCACCTCAACGACCTGGGGGCCAGTCTGCGCAAGAGCGAACAGGCCCAGCGCCAGTGGGTGGCGGACACCTCCCACGAGCTGCGCACGCCTATCGCGGTGCTGCAGGCGGATCTGGAGTCCATGGAGGACGGCATTCGCCCGCTGGATCCGGCCGCGGTCACCCGCCTGTTGCATCATGTGGGCCGGCTCAAGCACCTGATCGACGATCTCTACGAACTGTCCCTTTCCGACATCGGCGCCCTGAGCTACCGCAAGGAAGCCTGCAACCTGGCGGTCATCGCCGAGCAGGCTGCGGCCTCCATCGCACCGGCCTGCGAACGGGCTGGCCTGGCGTTCTCGTTCCAAACGCACCAGCGCGATCGCCTGATGGTGCTGGGTGACAGCGACCGGCTGGGACAGTTGCTGCTGAACCTGCTCAACAACGCCCAACAACATACCCATGCGCCGGGACAGGTGATCCTGGGTCTCGAGGCAACGGACGGCCGGGCCCGTATCGTCGTCGAGGACTCGCCGCCCGGCGTGCCGGAGCCACTGCAGGCACGCCTGTTCGAGCGCCTGTACCGCGTCGACCCTTCACGCAGCCGCAACAGCGGCGGGGCAGGCCTGGGCCTGAGTCTGTGCCACAAAATCGTCGAGGCCCATCATGGATCGATCGATATCGCCTCGAGCTCCCTGGGCGGCCTGCGTGTGACCGTCTCCCTCCCCCTGGCAAAGGTGTAATATGGACATTCTGCTGATCGAAGATGAGATCGAACTGGCCAGTATCCTGGGCGAATACCTGCATCAACACGGTTTCGAAGTGACCCACCTGACCGACGGTCACCTGGCGACCCAGACGATCCTCAGCCACCCGTGGGACATGGTCCTGCTGGACCTGGGACTGCCGCGGGCGGACGGCATCGACATCTGCCGCAGGGTGCGCCAGACCTCCCACGTGCCGATCATCATGATCACCGCCCGGGTGGAAGAGGTGGATCGCCTGATCGGCCTGGAGCTGGGTGCCGACGACTACATCTGCAAGCCCTTCAGCCCGCGCGAGGTAGTGGCCCGGGTCAAAACGGTAATGCGCCGTACCGCGGCGGCGTCGCCGCTGTCCGACGGCCGCCCTGGCCTGGCCCTGGATGAAGGCACCCTGACCGCCGCCTACGATGGCAGCCGCGTCCAGCTGACGCTGGTGGAATGGCGTATCCTCAGTGCACTGTGTTCGCAAAGCGGTCGTATATTCTCTCGCGATCAGATTATGTCTCACGCCTACGATGACCAGCGGGTGGTCAATGACCGCACCATCGACTCGCACATTAACAAGGTGCGCAAGAAACTGTTCTCGTTGACCGGGCAAGACATCATCCACTCGGTCTATGGCGTGGGCTACAAGCTGGAACTGCCCCAGAGAACAGGCGGGCGCAAGCGGCGCCGGGCGGTGGCCGCCAGCGGCCGCGCCTGACCCGGGACGGCTTCGCCGTCACCAAGTTTGTTCTCGTGTTAAAGGACACCGGAATCAGACCGTGGTCGATCGCCCTGCAAGGGAGACAACGCCATGAGCAAGCAACGATCGTGGAGCGCGCCGTTCAGCCGTCGCCGGATGCTGGCCCTGCTGGGCGCTGTAGGCGCAACGCCCCTGACCGGCTGGCGCCGCGCTTTCGCCGCGGATCCGGGTGAAGCAGGCCGCTGCGTGCTGATTCCGCGCGAAACCGCCGGGCCCTTCCCGCTGTCCGCCGAGCTCGACAACGATGCCCTGACCCGCTCCGACATCACCGAAGGCCGCCCTGGCATTCCGCTGGAGCTGACCTTCACGCTGCTGGACATCCACCACGTCTGCCAGCCGATTTCGGGCAATGCCTCGGTCTACGTCTGGCATTGCGACCGGGACGGCGTCTATTCCGGCTATGGCAGCGCCACCGGGCAGACGTTCATGCGCGGGCTCCAGCCGGTGGACGAGCACGGCCGGGTGCGGTTCGAAACCGTCTATCCGGGCTGGTACCGGGGCCGGATCACCCACATTCATTTCCAGGTATTCCTGCACGGCGACACGACCGCCACCTCACAGCTGGTGTTTCCCGACGCCGTCACCCGGGCGGTGTACCACTCGCCACTCTATCCTCGGGGGCCGAACCGGTCGGTCGCGACCGTCGACGCCGACTTCCTGTTCCGCGACGGCGCGCCCCACCAGACCGCCAGCATCTCCGGCAGCGTTGCCGAGGGCTTCCGGGCCAGCCTGGAGGTGGGCATCGACCTGGGGTAGGCCACTGCGAAAAATCATTGTCCTCCGCCGCCTGACAGGCCTATGCTGAAATGTGCAAAAAACAACCACAGGCACCCATCCCGTCCGCGACGGCCAGCGTATATCGTCGTATCACCAGCAGGTATTCCGGCCCGGCGCATCGGACAGAGGAGAGCGGACATGAACATCACCATGGCGGAAGCCAGACTCAGACCGGACACTCACATCGACCTGCTGGAAGTCGTCTCCATGGAGGGTCGCTACTACATGGCGCGCTTCTATATCGGGGACGATGGTTTCATTCTGGCGGGCAAGGATCAGCGGCCGGTGCTGTTTACCAGCAGCTGCGAAGTGCGGGAAGCCTTCCACGGCTTCAAGATCCAGCAGACAGAGATCATCCCGCCGGCAGGCACCGACGAGATGATTGGCATGACGCCGGACAGCGTCACCGAGATGCGCGTCCGCTTATAGGCCCGGGCCCCGCGAACGCGATCACGGCGTGTCCAGCCGTCTCGTTACCGGCTGGCGCTGCCTTCACGCTGGCTGGTTGACCAGTTCTCCGGCGCGAAGGATTCCACCTCGGCCGGGGGCAGCTTGCGGCCCAGGATCAGGTCCGCGCCGCGCTCGCCGATCATGATGGTGGGCGCGTTGATGTTGCCGTTGGTGACCGCTGGCATGATGGAGGAATCCACCACCCGCAGGTTTTCCATGCCGTGTACGCGGCATTCGGAATCCACCACCGCCATGTCGTCTTCGCCCATGCGACAACTGCCACAGGGGTGATAGGCGGTTTCCGCATTGTCCGCCACCCAGTTGTCCAGCTCGTCGTCGCTCTGGACGTCGTCACCGGGCATCAGTTCCTTGCCGCGATAGGGATCGAACGCCGGCTGACCGAAGATCTCCCGGGTCAGGCGGATACCGTCGCGGTAGGTGCGGCGGTCGTCCTCGTCGCTGAGGTAGTTGAAAAACATGCTGGGCGGCGCTTCCGGATCGCTGGAGCGCAGGCGCACCCGACCCCGGCTCTTGGGCTTGTTGGCACCCAGATGAGCCTGGAAACCATGGCCCTCGGCCGATGCGGAACCGTCGTAGGCCACAGCGCCGGCCAGGAAGTGGTATTGCAGGTCCGGATACTTGAGCCCGGCGCGACTGCGGATGTAGCCGTTGGACTCGAAGTGGTTGGTGGCGCCCAGTCCGGATTTGGACAGGATCCAGCGCGCGCCGATCCACGCCTGGCCGAACGGGTTCAGCCAGCCATTGAGGGTGATCTTCTGGGTGCAGGCCTGCTGGATCCAGACCTCCAGGTGATCGTGCAGGTTCTCGCCCACACCCGGCAGGTTGTGCACCACGTCGATGCCCATTTCCTGCAGGTGATCGGCCGGCCCGATGCCGGAAAGCATCAGCAGCTTGGGCGAATTGAAAGCGCTGGCTGACAGGATCACTTCCTTGCGCGCCGCCACCTTCACGGTGCGACCGCCCTGCTCGTATTCCACGCCCACCGCTTTTTTGCCGTCCAGCAGAATACGCGTGGTCAGGGCGCGCATTTCCAGCTTGAGGTTGGAGCGGTTGAGCGCCGGCTTGAGGTACGCGTTGGCGGTGGAACTGCGCACGCCGTTGCGCACCGACATGTCCATGCGGCAGAAACCTTCCTGGCGATAGCCATTGTAGTCGCTGGTTTCGCCGTAACCCGCCTGCTTGCCGGCTTCGATGAAGGCACGGTAGAGCGGGTTCTTCATGTTGTTGCCGTTGCAGACGCCGACCGGGCCGCCCGTGGACCGGTAGTCGTCTTCACCGTAGAGGCAATCCTCCGCGCGCCGGAAATACGGCAGCACGTCGCGGTAACCCCAGCCCCGGGCGCCAAGCGTTTCCCACTCTTCAAAGTCCCCCGCGCACCCACGCACGTAGGCCATGCCGTTGATGGACGACGAGCCGCCGATCACCTTGCCGCGCGCCTGATGCAGGCGACGGCCGTTCAGGCCCGGCTCGGGTTCGGTGTAGAACTCCCAGTCGAATTTCGGCTTGTTCAGGGGAATCGAGAGGGCTGTGGGCATCTGGATGAAAATGGAATTGTCGCGGCCGCCGTATTCCAGCACCAACACCTGGTTGCTGCCGTCCGCGCTCAGGCGATCGGCCAGGACCGAACCGGCGGACCCGGCACCGACCACGACGTAATCGAACGTTGCATCAAAATCTTGCTGACTCATTCTGGACTGGCTCCCCCCAATGCCCTACTGCGTATGACTGTCGGGCATGATGGTATCACCGCCGGGCAATTCGCGCTGCGTATGCAGGAAAAGAAGATGCCGCTCGTACTGGTCGAGGATGTCGGCGATCACCTGTTCCTGGCTATATCCGAACAGGTCATAGCCCTGTCCGCCCTCGCCGATGTGCACTTCCGCCCGGTAGTAGTGCGTGTCGCCGCGCGTGGCCCGGATGGAAAAGGCTGGCATCAGGCATTTGCGGGGCCACACCTGATAGGTGAAGTTCTGCTCGCCGCCCAGGTCAACCACCAGACCGACGTGCTCCTGATCCCCTTCCCCACTGTCCACGCCGACCGTGAATCCCTTTTCCCCCAGCACCCGGGCAAAGTCGTCCATGGCGGGCTGTGCGGTTTCATCCAGGAACTTACGGACATCGGCGTGACTCGGAAAGCTGACACTGCGGGACAACCGCTGGCGCCAGTTGAGTGTGCCCTTCTGCTCGGTCGACACCACCCTTCCGGACAGGTAGCCGGACATGCTGACCAGGTGGCTGTCCTCCTTCAGCCCTTCCAGTCGCAACGCCTTGAACACGCCGACGATCATCAGGAACAACACGAAGGCGAACGGCAGCCCCATGATCACCACCGTACTCTGCAGGGCCGACAGGCCACCGGCCATCAGCAGCGCCAGCGTCAGCACACCGATCACCGCCGCCCACAGGATCCGCATCCAGGACGGGGCGTCGTGGTTCGGATCACGGAGAATGGAGGTCAGGTTGGACAGCACCAGCGACCCGGAGTCGCCGGAGGTGACGAAGAACACCACCGCCAGGATGGTCACCACAATGGTGGTAAAGCTGACCCAGGGATAGCTTTCCATGAACAGGTAGATCGAGGAGCCGGGACTTTCCATGGCCCGCTGCCCGAACTCCGCGACGCCGGCGTCGTTGATCACCAGGTCGATGGCGCTGTTCCCCATGATCGACATCCACGCCATCATGAAGGTCAGCGGCAGGATCAGGGTGCCGGCGACGAACTGGCGAATGGTCCGGCCCCGCGAGATGCGCGCCAGGAACAGCCCCACGAAGGGCCCCCAGGCAATCCACCAGGCCCAGAAGAACACGGTCCAGGCGTTGAGCCAGTCAGTGGGCGGATCGAAGGCGTAGGTGTCCATCGACAGGCTCACGAAGTCGGACAGGTAATCGCCGATGTTCATCACCAGCGCGTTGAGCAGGAACACCGTCTTGCCGGTGAACAGCACGAACAGCATCAACAGCAGTGCCAGCGCCATATTGAACTCAGACAGCCGGCGAATGCCCTTGTCGACACCCGTCACCGCCGAAATAGTCGCGAAAATGACGATCAGGATCGCCAGGATCGACTGGGTCAGCGTGCTTTCGGAAATGCCGAACATGTAGTTGAGGCCGAAATTGAGCTGAATGATGCCGATCCCCAGGCTGGTGGCGATTCCGAATACCGTTCCAAGGACGGCCGCAATGTCCACGGCGTGGCCAATGGGTCCGTGAATGCGTCGTCCGAAGATGGGATACAGGGTGGAGCGGATGGTCAACGGCAGCCCGTGACGGTAGCTGAAAAACGCCAGCGCCATGCCCACCAGCGTGTAGACGCCCCAGCCGGACAGGCCCCAGTGGAAGAACGTCAGCTGCATCGCGTGGCGGGCGGCGGCCACCTGGTCGGGCTGGGCGGTGGGCGGCGCCAGGAACTGGGTCACCGGTTCGGCAATGCAGAAAAACAGCAGGTCGATACCGATGCCCGCCGAGAACAGCATCGCCGCCCAGGTCACCACGTTGAAATCCGGTTTGGAATGGGCCGGCCCCAGGCGCAGCTTGCCGTAGCGGGACAGTCCGATGCCGATCACAAAGACCAGGTAGACCACCACCGCGAGGAAGTAAAACCAGCCGAAACTGCTGGAGATCCAGCCCAGCACCTGATTGATCACGGCGCTGGCCGATTCCGTAAAGAGCATGGTCAGCAAGGCGAAGCCGACAATGCCGATGACCGAGCCGTAGAAAACCACCCGGTTCAGGCGATCGCGGACCTCTGGCTCATGCGGTCCGTCTTCCGATGATTGCGACTGCCCCGTGTCCGCCATACGCCGCCCTCAACGCTGCCCGGCGACTTCCTCAAGTCGCCGAATGCCGGGCGTACTACCGGAGCGATCCCTGACCCACACTCCCGAACAGACAGCCTGTTAATGAGTTATCTGTTCAATCTGTATAGGTAACGGGCCCCGGAGCGTCAAGACGGCGGCAGGCGCTCAGCGGCTTTGCGCTCCCCGCAGCATGGCCTGCAGCAGTTCGTTGGCGTCGAACTTGGTCAGCGCTTCGTTGGCGCCGACCTGATTGGCGTAGCTGACGCTCATCTCGCTGTTCAGGGACGTATGGAGGATGATATACGGTTGCTGGATGGTGGCGTTGTCACGCACCTGGAAAGCCAGCTCGTAACCGTCCAGCCCCGGCATCTCGATGTCGCTCACCAGCACGTCGATGGATCGGTTACTGGCCGCCGCCTCCAGGATGATCTGTCGGGCGTCGTCGCCGCTGGTGGTCACCTGGTAGGGAATCTCCTTGCTGTCCAGCACGTCGGAAAGCTGCTTGCGCGCCACCTGGGAATCGTCCACCAGCAGGATGCGGAGCCCTTTGAGGGTTTCCCGCTGCACGTCCGTAAGCACCACCTCGCCGGTGTCCACGGCACTGGGATACACCAGCGCCAGCAGCAGCTCCACGTCCAGCAGCTGGATGACCTCGCCCTCCAGATCCAGCAGACCGGTCACGAAGGCCTGCTTGCCCAGCGCCTTGGGCGGCGCCTTGACCGCCTTCCAGTCGGCTTCGATGATCTGGCGCACTGAGCGCACGACGAAACCGATCTCCTTGCGCTGGATGTCGGTGACGATCACCGAGCTTTGCGCCAGCTCTTCACGGGACAGCGGCGGATAACCCACCGCGGCGCCCATGTCGATCACCGGCACCGCCGAACCGCGGAAAGTGGTGGTCCCGATCACCGAAGGGTGGCTGTGCGGCAGCTTGGTCAACCGGGGAAACGGCATGATCTCCCGGATCTTAAGGGTGCCGATAGCGAAGGATTTCTGCCCGGACAGGCCGAACAGCAGCAGTTTCTGGGAATGGCTGTTTTGTGAGGTCATGGTGTCTGTGGACATGGGGTTACCGGAATACGCGAATCGGGCCCTTGGTGCACGTGCCGATCCAACGTCGAATGGGTCGTCAGTGCCAACAGTAATACGCCTGTACCCCCGGTTCAATTTCCATTTGTGACCGGCGTTACCCGGTATACCGGCAAGCGCACGGCCCATGCGCACCTCTTCCGCCGGCCGGCTCCAGCCGTGTTAAACTGAAAGGGCAAGCCATCATGGGACTTTCACTTCGGTGAGGGAGGTCAACGCCATGATCAGTCAAAAACTCCGGCAGTATCTCGACAGCAACGCTGTCACCTACCAGACCGCATTGCACGAACCCACCGTCGACGCTTCACGGACCGCCCAGGCGGCGCACGTCCGGGGTCGCGAATTCGCCAAGACCGTGGTCGTCAAGTCCAACGGACGCCTGTTCATGACGGTCCTGCCGTCCACCGACCGGGTCCACCTGGACGAACTGCGCCGTTCCATGGGCTCCCAGGACGTGGAGCTGGCCGACGAAGACGACATCCGCCAGGCGTTTCCGGACTGCGAGCTCGGTGCAATGCCGCCTTTCGGCAACCTCTACAACATGGACGTGTTCGTCAGCGAGCACCTGCGTGAGGACGATCGTATCTCCTTCAACGCCGGCAGCCATGACGAGGTCATGCAGATGCGTTATCAGGACTACGACCGGCTGGTGCAGCCGCAGGTCCTGCACTTCTGATCCGTCCCCCATGGCGGGCCGGCACCTGCAACGCCGGCCCGCCCATAACAGGTCATTTTTTGGCCACCCTCCGGATCGCTTCTATACTGAAAAGCCAACCGATGCCGGAAGCGGCGCCCGGTTGTGGGCACGTGGGAGTATTGCGATGGTCCAGCGGCTACAACGGAGTGGCGGTACAAGCCTGCTGTTGACACCCAATCGTTCTCTCAGCTGGCGCGGCAATCTGCGGGTCTGGTTCGCACTGCTCGTGGTCTCGGTGCTGATCGCCGGGGGCATGGCCTGGGCCGGCGCGTGGCTGATCCTGCCGTTCGCCGGCCTTGAGTTGAGCGCCCTGGCCTGGGCCATCTACACCACCTGTCGCGAGTGCCAGCGTTGCGAGGTGCTGTCGATCGATGCCGATACCCTGTGCCTGGAACGAGGGCGGCAACGCAAGCTGGCCGAGTGGCAGCTGCCACGCCGGGACACCCGGATTCACCTGGTGGCGGCGCGGCATCCCTGGACTCCACCGCGGCTTTTCCTGATGCACCGGGAACTGGAAATCGGCCTGGCGCCGTTTCTCAACATGGACGACACCCACGCCCTGGTGGGCCTGCTGGAACGGCAGGGCATCCGCGTCGAGCAACGCCAGGCGGATGAGGGGTTCCGGTTCTGAAGAAGCCGGCTGTGGCCACCGTTGATGGCGGCTCAACGCCCATGTTGGTGACAGTGATCCAATGGATTGGAGATTGCGTATCACATAACTGCAACCAAATTTCGGGATACTGGCCCTTGAATTCGGATGGAATGCCCCCATCTTGGAGAAGGACCAAGGGTATAAGCAGTCCCGTCAGTATGGATTCCTGATCATTCTGAACCTGATTTTTTAGCTGCGGCAAAAACTCACGGAAGAGGGAAGACGTCATGGAAGGATACACCGCGGAAGGACCGCAACCCGACTCAACCGAGTGCCCGCACCGTGATCACACGGACAGCGCACCGGTCCTGATCGGCGGCTTTGTCACTCTCTCGTCACTCGCCATCCTGATCCTGGTCAACCTGGAATCGGTATGGCCGGAACTGACGCAGTCCACGGGTATCGAACTACCCTACGAACACAAGCTCTGGCTACTGCCGATGTGCGTTACCTACGCCCTGGCCGGGCTGTTCTGGACAATGAGCCGCTGGAACCCACACCCCCACTAAGGAGGTCATTTGGATACCGTACAATCGAGTATCGAACTGAAAACCGGCAACGGTCTGTGGATCGCCAAGCACGACGGTCCCCATACCGCGCAACTGATCGACCTGTTTGGCAGCGACGAACTGCCCACCGCGTTCGAAAGCTCCACCCCGCGCGAGAAAGTCATCGCCTGCCTGCGCAAGCGTAATCCGGGTTTCCGGATTGGCTAAGCACGCCTTCCCCGAACCGGGCGCCTGAGCGCACCGGTCAGCGCACGTCATCGCGCCGGAGAACGGGTCAACCGATCCAGGCGCAGGCGTTCGCGCTCATCGAACAGTCGCCGACTGCCCCAGGACACGGCCATCACCGTGCCAAACCCGGACCCGATGTTGATCGCGAACATCACCAGGATCTGATACTTCACCGCCACACCCGGCGAGCTGCCCGCCAGGATCTGGCCGGTCATCATGCCCGGCAGGGCCACAATCCCCGCCGCCGCCATGGCATTGATCGACGGGATCATGCCGCTGCGCATGGCATCGCGCCGGATATCGCCGATCGCCTCGCGCCAGGTCTGGCCCAGCATCAGGCGCGCCTCGATCACCGCCCGCTGCCGCCAGACCGATTCGGTCAGCCGCTCCAGGCACAGCGACACGCCGGTCATGGCGTTGCCCAGGATCATGCCCAGTAGGGGGATGGCGTACTGGGGCGCGTACCAGGGATCGGGACCGATCACCACCGTAAGGACAAACACCGTCACCGCAAAGGACGACACGAACATGGCGCCAGTGCCCAGACCAAACGCCCACCACCCGGTGAGCCGCCGGTTCTGACGGGCCGTGACTTCGCGCCCGGCCACCAGCAGCATGACCATCGCCATGAGCAGCACCCAGACCGGGCTCGATGTGGAGAACAGCGCCTCCAGCACGACCCCGATCAGCGCCAGCTGCACGACGGTACGGCTTGCGGCGATCACCAGGCTGCGGGTCATGCCCAGGCGCCCCAGATGGGTGAACAGGGCCAGCAGCAGGACCATGCTCGCCGCCAGGGCCAGCTTCCACCAGGCCAGATCGATCACGCCCATGACACCACCTCCAGTCCATGATCCGTGACGCGGACATGTCGGTCGGCAACGCGCTCAATCTGGGCGGGGTCGTGGGCAACCCACAAGGCGCAGAGGCGTCGCTGGTGAATGCAGCGGCGCAGCCAGTCTTCCGTGGCAAGGGTGCGTTCGGGGTCCAGGTTGCTGGTGGGTTCGTCCAACAGGATCGCCGACGGCCCGCTGACCAGCGCCCGCAGCAGGGCCAGCCGCTGGCGCTCGCCGGACGACAGGCGGCTGACGGACCAGCCCGTCACCGCGCCGTCAAACCCGAGGGCGTGCAGGTCCGCCTCGGGCAGGTCGTCCGGGAAGTGGGCGCCCACCTGATCGAACCACCACTGACTCTCGGCCGGGACCATCATCACCCGGCGGCGCCACTCGTGGGCCGCCAGCGAACCCTGTGAGCGGCCGTCGTGGCTGACCTGGCCGCCATGGGCCTCCAGGTCCGCTACCGCCCGTAACAGGCGACTCTTGCCCGAGCCGGACGGGCCGGACAGACACACCACTTCACCGGGCCGGACGTCCAGGTGGACGTCAGACAGGGAACCGACCGAGAGCGCCTGAATCGACAGGATGCCGGGAGACTGCGACATGGATGAAAGCACGCCTTCTGCTGAACGACAGCCGGGAGTGTAACCGACAATGGCGACCGTCGCCGCCCGAGCGCCGGACCCCAGCGGTCATCCCTGAATGCCGGGAACGGAACAGCCGCCCGCAGCGCCCTTCAGGTCGCCTTGGCCGCCGCCACCGGACGCGTGTTCCAGGACGACCAGGAATACAGCAGCAGCGCCGCCCAGATGATGGCAAAGCTCACCAGTTGCGTCGTACTGAGCGGCTCGTTGAACACGAACAGGGCGATGAGGAACTGCAGGCTCGGGTTGATGTACATCAGGAAGCCGACGGTCGCCAGCTTCAGGCGCCGCGCGGCGCCTGCAAACGCCAGCAGCGGCAGCGCGGTCACCACACCGCTGGCCATCAGCAGGGCGGTGGCACGTGCGCCGTCACCGAAGTGGGACAGTCCCTGGGACGATAACCAGCCCAGGGCCATCAAACCCACCGGCAACAGCAACAGGGTTTCCACGAACAGTCCCGACAGACCGTCCAGCTCCACCTGTTTGCGCAGCAGACCGTAGGTGCCAAACGTGCCCGCCAGCACCAGCGTGATCCAGGGCAGGCTCCCCAGCACCACCAACTGCACCAGAATGCCGATGGCGGTCAGGATCACCGCGGCCATCTGCAAACGCACCATGCGCTCGCGCAGCACCAGCATCCCCAGGCCCACGTTCACCAGCGGCGTCATGAAATAGCCGAGGCTGGCCTGCAGCACGTGGTGGGTTTCCACCGCGTAGATGTAGATCCCCCAGTTGGTGGCGATCAGTACCGCGCAGGCCAGCACCCGCCACAACTGGCGCGGGTTGCGGAAGGCGTCGCGCACCGGCGTCCAGCGCCGCAGCAGCGCGATCACCAGAGCCAGGAACACACTCGACCAGATAATCCGGTGGAACAGCACCTCGTACGCCGGCACCCCTTCGAACAGCGCGAAGAACAGGGGGAAGCATCCCCACATGGTGTACGCGCCCACCCCGAACAGGACGCCCTTGGTGATTTCCCCGGTGTTATCCGCCGACATAGGTTTCCCGCTAACGAAAAAGGAAACAAGCTAACACAACGGCGATGCCAATGAACGGGACAGATGGGCGACGCCCCACCCATACAGTTACTTGCATTTTTGTCCTATCCGGATCGCTTCGATGTAGCAAAAAAATCTATTGCCGACGTCGCCCTCACCGATACTGAAAAGAGATCGTGACTGTTTGCCCTTCGCCATCCTGATAGGGACATCGACCGGTGATCCTGGAAACCCCGCCACAACGGCACTACGACTTCGCCATCATCGGCAGCGGCCCGGCCGGCATCACCACGGCCCTGGCCCTGGGGCAGGCGTCCGGGCGGCGTATTGCCCTGATCGAGAGCGGCGGGCTGACCGCGTCTGCGACCGCCCAGGATCTGGCCCGCGTCGAACTGCACGGCGATCTGAGCGACGGCTACTTCCCGATGCACACCCAGCGCTGTTTCGGCGGCAGCTCCACCATCTGGGGCGGCTTCTGCGCCGTGCTGGAGGAACGCGCCTTCCTGGCGGGTGAATGGCCGATTCCCTTCGCCACGCTCAGCCGCTGGTACCCGGACGCCGCCGCCATCCTGGAATTGCCGGCCAATGCCAGCCACCGGGCGTCGGTCGCAATCCCGGACAGCGACACGCTGGTCTACAAACCCTTCTTCCTGAGCCCGCCCGTGCGCTTCAACCGGAAGTTCCACGAGCCCATCGCCAACCACACCGGCATTGATCTGGTTCTAAACGCAACCTGCACCCGGCTGCTGCATCGTCGCGGCCACGCCACGGCGCTTGAACTGCGCAGCACCTCCGCTCCGGAAACCCCGGCCATGCGGCTGACCGCCGACCGCTTCATCCTGGCCTGCGGCGGTATCGGTAATCCGCGGCTGCTGCAGCTGTCCGGGCTGGGAGACGATCTGCCGGTGGGTGTGGGGCTGATGGATCACCCGCACCTTTACGCCGTGGCGCACATGTATCTGGACTGGCCGCGCCTGCAGCCGGTTATCGACGAAGGCGAACGCGTGGTGCACGCCCTGCAGCTGGCGGATGACTACTGCGTCGAGCAGGGCCTGATCTCGCTCAGCGCCGATTTCAACCGCGTTCAGGTCACCTCCGAGCCCCTGCTGGGGCGGCGTCGCGAGGCGCTCCTGACCCCCGTCAGCCTGCGTGCCGAATTGCCGCCCCACCCTTTCAACCGGGTATCGGACAGCGACCAGCACAACGCCCTGGGGCAGCCACGGCCCCGGGTCGATTTCCATTTCGCCTTCGATGAGCTGGCCCGGACCACCTGGAAACACTTTGCCCGGGCCCTGCTGCACTCTGGCCTGGGACGCCCCTCCCTGCTGGCACCCACGTTCAGGGTTCACGGCGGGGGCCACCTGATGGGCACCACCCGGATGGGGCTTTCACCGGACACCTCGGTGGTGGATCGTCATTGCCGGGTCCACACCACCGACAACGTCTACGTTGCAGGGTCGTCGGTGTTCCCCGCCGGCGGCGCGTCCAACCCCACCTTCACCATCGTCGCGCTGGCGCTGCGGCTGGCGGACCACCTGCTGGGAGGCATCCAGCATGGATAGGCGAACGTTTTTACGTGGGCTGGCCGGGCTGGTGGCCTGGAGCTGGCTGGGCCGGGTCGATGCCGACGGGCTGGACGGCAGCACGATGTCGAATGCGCTCTCGCAGGAGTTGGCCGCGCTTTCCGAACACCACTTCGGCGGCTATGCCAGTCAGTGCTCGGCCGACACCCTACGGGCGCAGCTGGCCCGGGCAGGCGTGATCTCCGCCGACGGTATCGACCGCCAACGCCTGGCGATGCTGGCGCGCGAGGAGCCACTGCGCGTCTACCAGGGGTTCTACTACGCGCCGACCGAACTCGACCTCTACGCCCTGGCCTACCTGACCCACCGCCCGCCGCTGGGCTACTGAGACCGGCCCTTGCCGCCGCGGCCCATGGCGAGCACGGCCAGCAGGGCCGAGCCCACCATCAGCAACAGCGCCACGGCATTGAGCACCGGCGTCGAACCTTCCCGCAGCCGATTGAACAGGGCGACGGTCAGCGGCGTGTCGCTGCCGGTCAACATCACGGTGGTATTGAAGTTCTCGAAGGACATCAGGAACGCCATGGCGGCCGCGCCGAGGATCGACGGCATCAGCCACGGCAGGGTAACGGTGAACCAGGCCACCACGGGCGTTGCCCCGAGATTGAGCGCCGCCTCTTCCAACTGACGATCGAACTTGCGCAGCCGCGCCGCGATCACCAGGGTGCACAGGGTGGTGATAAACGCCACCTGGCCGGCGATCACCAGCGGCAGCCCCGGTCGAAACACGTCCAGCTCGATGCCCCACTGCTGCGAGGCCTGATTCGCCATGCCGCTGTAGAACACCAGGATCGACACACCGAGAATCACACCAGGGATCACCAGCGGCAGCAGCATCACCAGATACAGCAGCTCCTTGCCGCGAAATTCCAGCCGCTCGAACAGGATGGCGTTGGCGCAGCCGATCGCTACGCACAACAGCGTCACCCAGAACGCCACCACCACGCTGACCCACAGCGCCGACAGCAGCCCGTCGTCGTGGAACAGGCCGGTGCGCCCGTCGCTGCCGTCGGCGAAGAACCAGTCCAGGGTGAAGCCTTGCCAGGGCAGCGAGGGAAAAGGCGCGTCATTGAAGGCAAACACCGCCGTCACCAGCAGCGGCAGCGCCAGATACAGGAAGAACACCACCAGGTACGCCAGATACAGGCGATCAAACCAGGCCGAACGCGGAACCGATCGCAGCATGACTTACCCCATCACCCCATCACCTTGCGCAGATTCTGCCCGGTCACCCGCAGGCCGGCCCAGACGATCACCGAGGACAACACCAGCAGCAACACGCCCAGCGCCGCGCCCTGTTCCCAGTTAAAGCGGGTGATGAACTGGGTGAAGATCTGCTCGGTGAACCAGGCACTGTCCTTGCCGCCCATCAGGATCGGCGTCAGGTAGCTGCCCAGGGTCAGCATGAACACCACAATGCAGCCGGAGACCACGCCAGGCATGGCCCAGGGCAGGATGATCTCGCGCAGCACGGTCCAGTGGTTGCCGCCCAGGTCGTAGCCGGCCTCGACGATGTGCTCGTCCATGCCGTCGAGCGTGGTCACCAGCGGCACCACCATGAACAGCAGGCCGTTGTAGACCAGGCCGACGATGACTGCGGCGTCGTTGTAGAGCATCTCCACCGGCCCGTCCGCCAGCCCCACGGCCTGCAGGATCGCACTGAACAGGCCGCTTTCGCGCAGCAGGATCATCCAGCCGTAGGTGCGCACCAGTTCACTGGCCCAGAACGGGATCAGGCAGGCCAGGAACAAGACCCCTTTCGACCGCCCACGCGCCAGCCGGGCGATGTACCAGGCGATGGGAAAGGCGATCACCAGGGTCAGGAAGGTGGTGAACAGGGACATCACGCCGGTGCGCACAAACGTGCGCCAGTAGTAGGACTCGGAGAAGAAGTTGCCGTACTGCTCCAGGCCGAAAGCCACCGTGTCCCAGGTCTCGCGAACGTGGAACGACACCCGCAGCATCTGCAGGTGCGGCAGGACCACCAGCAGCACGATCCACAGCACGAACGGCGCCATCAGCAGGCACAGGGAGAGCTTGCCGGCGGAAGGTCTCATGCGGCGAACACCGTGGCCCGTTGCGGGTCCCAGGACAGATTCAGGGACGCATCCGCCGCGAGCTGGCCCACCGAGCCGTCCTGGGGCAGGCGCGCGAACAGCGTATGCCCCGCCGCGCTGGCCTCGACCCGGCTGTTAGCGCCGTCGAACAGCGTGGTGATGACCCGGCCGCGCAGCTGCGAGACGCCCTCCGGGGACAGCATCAGCGACTCCGGTCGTACAAACAGGTCCGCCGTAGCGCCAGCTTCCAGGGCATCACCGGCGATCCGTCCACACACTTCCGAGCCGTCCGCCAGCCGCAGGTACGCCAGCTCGCCCTCCCGCCGCGACACTTCACCGCGCAGGCGGTTGTTGTCGCCGACGAAGCCGGCCACAAATGGGGTGGCGGGCTCGCGGTACAGGGTTTCCGGCGCGGCCACCTGTTCAAACCGGCCCTGGCGCATCACGGCGACGCGGTCGGACATGACCATGGCTTCGGACTGGTCGTGGGTGATGTAAACGAAGGTGGTGCCGAAGGCTTTCTGCAGGTGCTTGAGTTCCACCTTCATCTGCTCGCGCAGCTTGAGGTCCAGCGCGCCCAGGGGCTCGTCCAGCAACAGCAGCGTGGGTTCCAGCACCAGGCAGCGGGCCAGGGCCACGCGCTGGCGCTGGCCGCCGCTCAACTGTGCCGGCTGGCGGTCCGCCAGATCCGGCAGGCCGACCTGCTCCAGCACCCGGGCGATGCGCTGACGACGCTCCGCCGCCGGCACCTTGCGCCGCTTCAGGCCGTAGCCGATGTTGTCCCCCACGGTCATGGTGGGGAACAGCGCCAGGTGCTGGAACACCATATTCACCGGCCGGCGATTGGGCGGCACCTCGTTCATGCGCTCGCCGCGAATGCGGATTTCCCCCGCATCGGGCCGGTCGAAACCGGCCAGCATGCGCAGCAGCGTGGTCTTGCCACAGCCGGACGGCCCGAGGATGGAGAAAAACGAACCGGCCGGGACGTCCAGGGACACCCGGTCGACCGCCGCGTGACTGCCGAAGCGACGGACGAGCTGGTCGCAGAACAGGTCCGGGGTGGCGTCACCCCCGCTCAATTGGCGGCCTGTACGCGGTCGAGCACCTGCCCTTCCATCGACTCCAGACCCGGCGGCACCGGCGGGTACCACTTGATGTTGTTCAGGGCGTCCTCGTCGAAGCTCTGGCGGTAGGCGTCGCGCAGATCGGCCTTGACGAACTCGTCGGCGCCCTTGGAGGCGGTGAAGTTGCCCGACTGGTTGGTAATCTTCGCGGCGATCTCCGGCTGCATGACGAAGTTGATCCACTTGTAGGCGGCGTCCACGTTCTCGCTGCGACGCGGCAGGGCGAACGTATCGATCCAGCCCAGGGCGCCGGACTCGGGCGCCACGAAGCGGATCGACGGGTCCTCGGCGTGCAGCTTCCAGCCGCCGGCGTCCCAGGCCATGGCCGCGGTCACCTCGCCGGTGCGGATCAGGGACAGCAGCTGGTCGCCACCGGTCCAGTAGGTTTTCACGTTGGGCTTGCAGTCGATCAGCTTGTCCTCGACCTTGGCCATGATCGACTCATACTGGTCGGGATCGTTATAGGCCGCGAACGGATCTTCGCCCAGGGCAAACGCAAAGCCGATCAGCGTGGGACGTTTGAGACGGTAGCTCACTTTGCCTGCCACCGCGTCGCTGCACAGGTCCGTGTAATCGGTCACCTGGTCGGCAACCGCGTCGTTGACGATCAGGCCGCTGGTGCCCCACACCGCCGGCACACCGTACTGTTGGCCGTTCAGCGACGTGGACTCTTGCGTGGCCTTGAGCATGGAGGGCTGGATCTGGGCGGCGTCGATGCGGCTCACGTCGATGGGCTGGTAAACGTTGAACTGACGCTGCACCCCGATGATGCGGTCCTGGCTGGGCTGGGCCAGATCGAAGCCGGCGCCGCCGGTGGCCCGCAGCTTGGAGATCATGTCTTCGTTGTTGGACAGGGTCACCTGCACGTCGATGCCGGTTTCTTCCTCGAACTGCGCCACCACGTCATCGGGCGCGTAGCCGCCCCAGGTGATCAGCCGCAGTTCCTCGGCACTCGCGTGGGTCGAGAACAGCGCGGTTACGAGCGCCGTGGCGATGCCGGTTCGGGTCAGGGATGTCCAGTGCTTGCCTTCCATGCTGCTTCCTCGCGTCTGCCATTCAATCGGCCCCGGCAGGACACAACAACCGGGGATTCATTGGGTTACCAGAACGGTATAGACCAGATATGACACTTTGGTGAAATCTGCAGCAGGAAACGGGCCATTCGGATGGCCGGGGTCATTTGGATCAATGAGCAGAAAAGCGCGGATACCCCAAGCCCATGTAGCGGATGCTTTAGCTTCCGAGCAGGCCGCAGGCCTGCCCGATAGACCCATCAAGGGCCCTGGCGGCCCCTCCGAAACTGAAGTTTCGGCTACATTCCACTCGCGGTAACCGCCAGAGCTCACCGATACCCGGCACCCATGTAGCGGACGCTTCAGCTTCCGAGCAGACCGCAGGGCTGCCCGATACGCGAAACCAGCGCCCTGGCAGGCCCCTCCGAAACTGAAGTTTCGGCTACATTCCACTCGCGGTAACCGCCAGAGTTCACCGATACCCGGCACCCATGTAGCGGACGCTTCAGCTTCCGAGCAGACCGCAGGGCTGCCCGATACGCGAAACCAGGGCCCTGGCAGGCCCCTCCGAAACTGAAGTTTCGGCTACATTCTCGGTGCGCGCCCGCCGCGACAGCCGCCTAGAAGAAGTGCAGCGCCACAAACACCGCCAGCAGCGAGAACGGCATGCTCAGCAGGATCACGGCGGCAATGTCGTCCTTGGGACCGTCGTAGTGGGTGGCCAGGATGTAGCTGATCACCGCCACCGGCATGCTGGCCTGGATCAGCAGGGTATGGGCGACTATAGACGGCAGCGGCAGCACGGCGATCACGGCGGCCGCCGCACCCATACCCAGCACGACCCGGCCGATGGAGAGGCCCACGATGCGCCCCACCTGCCCCATCTCCTTGAGGTTGATGGTCGACAGCGAACGACCCAGAAGCAGCAGCATCACCGGAATGGTCATACCGGCCAGCATGTCGAGCGTGCGCGTGACCGTCTCCGGCGCCTGCAGGCCCGTGGCGATCCAGATCAGCCCGAGGATCAGCGCGATGATCGAGGCATTCGACAGGATCGCCTTGAGCGAGAAGCGTCCCGACAACAGCCACACACCCAGGGTGAAATGGCTGATCTGGACCACGGTGGAGATCACCACCGCGTGCACCAGCGCCTCCTCGCCCAACAAGGAGAACACCAACGGAATCCCCAGGTTGCCTGTGTTGGGATTCACCAGCATCGACAGGTAGCCGCGCACTTCGAGCCCGGCCAGTTTCAGGGCAATGGCACCGACCACGGCGGACAGTGCCAGCACCGCGAGGATGGCGGTGAAGGTGTCGGACACCGACCACACCGGCGTGTCCATGCCCAGCAGCGCCTTGAGGATCAGCGCCGGCAGGCCGATCAACGTCACCAGCTTCGACAGGTTGGGGGAATCCAGCAGCGTCGTTTTGATCCCCAGGAACAGCCCGAGCCCGGCACAGAACACCACGGGGAACAACGCATTCAGGTAAGCCGACAGCACTCTCCACTCCTCCAGGCGATAACACGGCCGGCCATTGTAGCGTCCCGGAGGGACTTTCGCAGCGTGATCAATGAGGTAGCACAAATCGCAGGGGAACGTGCTGACGAACCAGAATAGTGCGCCAAAGACACCGACTGGCCGCCGGACACCCCGGCAACGCATCCGCCCCCAGATCGCAACCGAATGAATCCATTCATGTTTTCACATGAATCCGGAAACGGGCACGGCAGTTGCTCTGAATCCAGTGCCGGCACCACGCCGGCCTGGCAAACATACCGGAGCTCTCGGGCTCTCCCGGACAACGACGTCCGCAACCACCGGCACACCCGGTGCGCTGCCGGCGTCGTTTTTTTATGCCCGAAGGTTTTATGCCCGACGACAAGAAAGCCGTCCACGCGAGGCGGCCCGACAGCGATTCAACACGTGATCACTGAGTGAGGTAGCTACCATGTCCTATCTGGTTCCTTCGGAATTCGTCACCAAGATGGTGGACGCCGGCGAATCCAAGATCTACATGTCCACCCGCGACACCCTGATCCGCGCCTACATGGCCGGTGCCATCCTGGCCCTGGCGGCGGTCTTTGCGGTCACGGTCGCGGTGCAGACCGGCGTCTTCCTGATCGGCGCCATACTGTTCCCCATCGGCTTCTGCATGCTCTACCTGATGGGCTTCGACCTGCTGACCGGGGTCTTCATGCTCACGCCCCTGGCGTTGCTGGACAAGCGCCCGGGCGTTACCGTCGGCCAGATCCTGCGTAACTGGGGCTGGGTGTTCCTGGGCAACTTTGCCGGCGCCCTGACCGTCGCCTTCATGATGGCGTTCATCTTCACCTACGGCTTCAACGCCGATCCCGGCCCGGTGGGCCAGAAGATCGCCGGCATCGGCGAGTCCCGGACCCTGGGCTACGCCGAGTACGGCGCCGCCGGCTGGATCACCATTTTCATCCGCGGCATGCTGTGCAACTGGATGGTGTCCATGGGCGTGGTCGGTGCGATGGTCTCCACCAACGTGACCGGCAAGGTGTTGGCCATGTGGATGCCCATCATGCTGTTCTTCTTCATGGGCTTCGAGCACTCGGTGGTGAACATGTTCCTGTTCCCGTCCGCGATGATCATGGGCGGCGGCTTCTCCGTGGCCGACTACTTCATCTGGAACGAGATCCCCACGGCGCTGGGCAACCTGGTGGGCGGCCTCGCCTTCACCGGCCTGACCCTGTACACCACCCACGTGCGCACCGCGCCCAAGCGTAAGATCGACACGCATCCGTCTACCGAGCGGGCGACCGCCTGAGCGGCTTGCCGTCCCGGAACACCTCCGCCTCAGCGGCGGGGGTGTCCGCTTTGGATATGGAAAACCGACTGACCATTGCCCTCGGCCAGCACACCGACCGCGGGCACAAACCGTCCAACCAGGACTTCCACGGCTGCCACAACCCGACCGGTTCGATGCGGGATCTCAAGGGCATTGCCCTGGCCATGGCGGATGGCATCAGCAGCAGCGATGTCAGCCACATCGCCAGCGAAACCGCCGTGCGCGCCTTTCTGGACGACTATTACTGCACCTCCGACGCATGGTCCGTGCGCCACGCCATGGAGCGGGTGCTGACCGCCACCAACGGCTGGCTGCACTCCCAGAGCCAGCGGGGCGATGGCCGTTTCGACAAGAACCGCGGCTACGTCTGCACCCTCAGCGCGCTGGTGTTCAAGGCCGACCGGGCGCACCTGATCCACGCGGGCGACACCCGCATCTACCGTCTGAACGAAGCCGGGCTGGAACAGCTGACCCACGACCATCGCCTCTGGGTCTCGCCCGAAGAGAACTACCTGAGCCGGGCGCTGGGCATCGACGAGACGGTCGAACTCGATTACCGGTCCGTCGCCATCCGGCCGGGCGACCTGTTTATCCTGGCCACCGACGGCGTCTACGAACACGCCGACACCGCCTTCATTCTCCATTGCTGCCAGGAATATGCCAACGATCTGGACGAAGCCGCGAGGCGCATCATCGACCACGCCCTCGACAACGGCAGCACCGACAACCTGACCCTGCAGATCGCGCGGGTGGATTCCCTCCCCCGGGCCACCACGCCCGATTTCCACGCCACCATCGCCGACCTGCCCCTGCCGCCAGTCCTGGAAGACCGAGCGAACTTCGACGGCTACACCATCCTGCGCGAACTGCACGCCACCAGCCGCAGCCACGTCTATCTGGCGGAAGATCAGGACAGCGGCGGGCGGGTGGTACTCAAGCTGCCGTCCATCGACCTGCAACAGGACGAGGACTACCTGGAGCGGCTGCTGATGGAGGAGTGGATTGCCCGCCGCGTCCACAGCACGCACGTCATGAAAGCCGGCCCACAGACGCGCCAGCGCCAGTACCTCTACACGGTCACGGAATACATTGAGGGACAGACCCTGAAGCAGTGGCTGGCCGACAACCCGCAGCCGGATCTGGAAACCGTGCGCGGCCTGGTCGAGCAGATCAGCAAGGGCCTGTACGCCCTGCACCGAATGGAAATCCTGCACCAGGACCTGAAGCCGGACAACGTGATGATCGACACCCACGGCACCGTGCGCCTGATCGATCTGGGCGCCGCCCGGGTGGCCGGCATCGAGGAAGCGCGCACCAACCACGATCCCCTCGCCCTGCCCGGCACCGCGCTGTATATGGCGCCGGAGTATTTCATGGGCGAAGTGGGCACCGCGCGGTCGGATCTCTACTCCCTGGCCGTGCTCACCTATCATCTGCTGTCCGGCCGTTTTCCCTACGGCCCGGATGTGGCCAAAGCCAAAACCGCCGCCGCCCAGCGCACCCTGAAGTACCGCTCGGTGCTGGACGATGAACGCCCGATTCCCGCCTGGATCGACGAAACCCTGAAAAAGGCCCTGCACCCCAACCCGGACAAACGCTTCCAGGAACTCTCCGAGTTCACCTACGACTTGCGGCACCCCAATAAGGCGTACCTCAACAAGACGCGGCCACCGCTACTGGAGCGCAATCCGGTGGCGGTTTGGCAGGGGGTTTCGGCGGTTTTGGCGGCGGCGGTGGTTTATTTGTTGGTGCGGTAGGGTTTCTTAAATGTTGAGAACAACACCCGCCGCAGAGGCGCTATGGAGTGTTCACTGCAGCTTGGGAAGTCCATAACCAACTACAACTACTTGTTAGAGGTCATCATGCACTACAACCCCACTTGGAACCTTTGAGTTAAACTCATCTGTCCAAGGGATAGTGAGATTCTGTCCGGGCACCATTTTAAGTGAAATCTTCGCGTATTTAGACCGGGAGAGCTTGCTTGAAATAGCGTGAACTACCGGATTCCTAAATCTGTCGGCTGCACTATTTTGGAAGGCAATGGATTCAATGTCGTGCCAAGGAATTTGCAGGCAAGGGTGCCCCGGCCTAAACAAAAAGAAAACTTTTAACACTAACCCAGATTCAAACACTCCGACTTTTACCATGTTGTTGTAACCAACGTTGCCAATCCGACCACTACCCGTATGAAACTTGTTTTTGGCCCCCAACGGCCCACCTGTGAATCTGTAGCGTCTCGCTAGCGCCGCCCAACCGCTCTGTCTGCTCATGTGGTAAATCGCAAAAATCCAGCCCACCACAAACACGACAAAAAAGAGCCAGGACGAAAGAAAAGCCTCTAGCCCTTCCTGAAATACTGATACATAGGCCGCCATAGCCGGCGGCAGGGGACCTACAATGCTTCCGTAAAGAATTCCCACGAAAAAAGCAGAAAAGGCTATGCCCCATGCAACGTTTATGAACTTTAAAGCAGCTTTCATGAAAGCTTGATTCATCCTCTAACGCCGCCAACACGCGCAGCTTTGTAGTGAAGGCGGAGCCGCAACGAAAAAGCTGTCGCTGTGATTGGCCTGGTTAAATGCGAACTGGATCAAGGCGAAAACCTCATTCTATTTGTGCCCTCAAATTTCGCCCTCAATTCATCAATTACATCTGGCGGAGCTTCCTCTCCGTCCTCCGGGCCAACCCACAAGCGGCTGTTATCTCCAAACGGCTCCCAAACGATGAACCGTTTGCCAGAAAATGAAAAACGCACATGAACTTCATCAGCTGAGAACCATCCGCGCCTGCCAGTAACCTCGCCCCCCTTGATTCGGCGAACGTACTTTGCAATACCACCTGACGAAAGGAACGAATTCGCAATCTCGAACCCGGTGAGATGCCCTTCATCGTTATTTATCAAGAACGTTCTCATAAGCATTTAACGCCAAGCGAAGCGGCGGCCCGTCAGGGGCGTCCGCCTTACGCGCCTTGTTACGTGACTATGCCCTGCCATACAGAACATCATTCCGGTGTTCCCAAAACTCATAAAGGTCAGAACGAGTTTGTATGATCAGTTCGAAGATTTTTTGAAGAGACTCTTCAGTAAACTGGACATACTCTTGCTGCATTCCCTTCTTCGACATTCGAAGACGAACGTAGGTGAATCCGTCCTCATCTGTGCTTTCCCAATTAGCATGGACGACTAAATTTCGTAGCCGTGCACACTCTCTGAGATCCACTAAAAGCTTATCGTACCCTTTGAGACGACTGGACATACCGATTTGAAAGTCGTCGCAAAATCTCTTCAGCAGATCGACTTTAGAGGAATAGTTCATTTTGTTAAGGACGATAAGTCCAGTCGCATCGGTTCGGTCTGTGAAGTTCTCACAAAGAACCGAATCCAGAGTGCTCTCCAGCGAATTGAAGTACATCACGATCATTCCGATATAAGGCAGGGCGTTGTCTAAATATTCTTCTGCCTTATCCTCATCCTCAATTTCATGGAAGAGGTGCTGAATGAACTGCTTCAACTTGGTCTTCATTCGCGTGTCAGCTCCCTCTACACGTAACGCCATGCGAAGCGGCCGATTTGGAGGCGCAACCGCGCCGGAAAAGCGGTCCGCTTGCGCTACTGGTTAAAAATTCCCAAGTTCATCCTTGGCTTTCTGATCGAGGCGTCCATCAAGTTCCGAGTTACCAGCCACTTGGGCAACCATGTGAACGCTCAAAAAAGCTAGCGCTGTAGCATGTTTAATCACCAGGACAATATCCTGATCATCATACTGTGGCGACTGGACATTACCTGTGAAACGCCGGCTCAGCTGTTGGTAGCCGCTATGAGTGAAGCCATTCAGGTCTTTCCAAGTAGCGCTCTTTGCCCTCGACAAGACCCCTGATTGAAAGTCCTCATTCCTTTCAACATCTTCAATCAGAAGATCCATTTTTTTCATCCGTAACGTATCTTTTTGGTACTTTTCGAGTTCCTTCTCCGAGGCACACAAATATAGCCATGCGCCTCTGATGTATGACTCGAATACGCAACGTGCCAAGGCAAAGGCAGAGCCTGTCAGTCTCAGATTAATCAGCTGCACGATAGCCTTATAATGCTCCAGAGCCATGTCAAAACACGCACAAGCAAGCAAGTTCCTCTGAGTATTTGGATACTTTATGGAACTAAGTTCTTGATCGAACCAGTCCTGAATACCCTTTGATCGTTTTAACGCTGGAGCTACATCCATATTTTTAACGCCGGTCGTAATGGGCGGCAACGAAGCGCAGCGTAGTTGGCGTCCCGTTGACCACTTGGTTAACTGCCGGGCTCTCGGTCCCGTAACAGCTTAATGAGTAACTCTTTTTGAGGGTTACCTTTAAAACCCTGAAAGCTCCAGGCAAACGCAATACCGGCACCGATAGCTCCGAGATAGAACATTGGGTGAGCTTCAATCTGCTCCACAACCGCATGCTGACCTGATGCAAGAAAGAAAAGGTAGGCGCCCACGGAGATCGAAATCAGAAAAATGCCCATAGCCAGAAAAAACCACCTAAGGCGTTGGGTTGTCTGTACTTGCCTCTCCAATACCTCGGCCAGTTTTCTTTCTCTATCTGACAGCTTCATAAGCAGTTAACGCCCGGCTCACGCGCCGGTTTGGAGCCGCAAAGCGGCGGAAAATCGGTCGCGGTGCAGCCGATTGTTAAAACTCTTTGCCGCCGGTGTCTATCACCATGATTCTCTTAGGGTAACCGCCCAGCTCTGATGTATAGAGATCGCTAGGTAGGTCTTCGATAATTCCCGTTTCTTGAAAGTAGGTCAAATGACTCGGTAGACGCTCGTATTTCTTGTAACTACCGTCCTCTGGCAAAAATCCATTAGGGTGCTGAGCCAATTTAGGGTTCAAAACACCTGGACATAAAAGACACTGCCAAGGCTTTGCGGAAGAGTCCTTATGCAGGTCTTTGAATGACTTTGGTTTTCTAGGCTTGTGAGCCTGTTTCACTATTCGAAGTGGAACAATCGTGCATCCCATTTGTTCGAGCTCTGGCGGATAGGTGCAATGCCAGTGACCTTTAAGCTGTGCATGATCAATAGCATTATAGAAACAATACAAAGGGATCGCTCCGGTCGATTGGGCAAAATCCTCTAATACTTCGATCTGGAATTTAGTGGCGCCCTTATGTTTATGCCTGAGCCGTTCGTACTTTCCAGATTCCAAATACATTCTCTTCGCTTGAACAGCATATCGGTCCCATCCGCTTAGATTGCAACCAATCCAAAATTCCCAGTCGAAGCCTTTCTCTTTTTCTTCATGTTTTGTCGGCTTATCCACACGGAAAAAATATAGGCCTTCTCTCTTTATTTCGAGAAGATTTATATCAGTTAGCGTCTCCTCAGATTGAACACAGTCTAATTCATGACCATGAAGCATCCGATAAAAGGTGTCCTTTGCGAGTCTTCGGAGAAGGTTGAAGCTCTCCTGATATTGAGTCATGACTTCCCTTGAGTTTTAACAGTGATTAGACCGCGTTCCGCAATATCGAATAATCGTGCGTTCTCGATAATGTCGCCCTACGGGCGGTCTCGGCACGGTCGTTAATTCCATTTAAACAACACTTTAGCGTCTCGTCGCCGTTAGCGCCATGTCTTCGTTTGGCTTCTTCATTTTGTCATTTCAATATAACTGTATAAAAAACAGTATCGCGGACAGGAAAGCCGGGGCAGGTTTAATTTAGGGGTTGGTGATCCGCAAAACGGGTCTGTGCCGGTTTCCCGAGGGGCGGCGGGCTCTTAGTCATAACTCTCAGTACGCACCTCAAACCCCAGTTCCCGACAACGCGGCGCCAGCGCATCGATCATGCCGGAGTGACCGCACAGGTACACCAGCGTGTCCTCCGGCTGCAGCCCCGCTTCCCGGATGTAGTCTTCCACCAGCGTATCCACCCGACCCGTGCAGCCGGACCAACCCGCATTACGCGCCTCGTCCGGGCGACTGACGGTGGCCAGGTAACACACTTGGTTCGGATGGGCGGTGGCCAGCTCGGTCAGTTCGTCGGCGTAGCCGAATTCGTCCTGATAGCTGGCGCCCTGCAGGACGTGGAAGCGGTGTCCGGGACCGGTCTGCTGGAACGCGGCGCGCAGGATGCTGATGAAGGGATTCACACCGGTGACGGTGGAGATCATGAGGTGATTGGTGAAGCGGCTGTCGAAGCGCAGTCCGCCCTTGGGCTGGCCCAACTCGACCGGCTGGCCGACCGTCAGGTTCCGCAACTGCTCCGACATGCGCCCGCCCGGGACCAATTCCACGAAGAATTCCAGCTGCGGTTCGTGGGGCGCGGAGACGATGGAGAAGCTGCGTCGGACGTCGCCCACGCCGACCTTGACCGACTGGCCGGGTTCGAAGCGGAAATCCGCCGGGCGCGGTACGATAAAGCGCACCAGATCGTCGGCCACGGTGACGATCTCGCTGACGGTCGGACGAGTCGGGTCTTCTGCTGCTGGTGATGGGGTTCCGTTTGCCCCAGGTTCGGGTTCGGCGGCGTCGGTTCCGGCCTCGCCGTGGTCGGCGGGGATCTCTGGCACCACGCCGCCCATCTGGCGCCCGGCCCATTCCAGCAACCGGGACGACTGCGCCCAGCGGCGTTGGTGAATGCGGGACAGCATCGACCGCAGTCCCGCATCCCCGCTGTTCCGGCGTGACTGATCCAGGCTGTCCAGGTCCTCCAGCGTGGCCTGGGCGAGCTGTCGGGCCCGGCGGATGTCGGACGGGCTCGCCATGGCGGCTTACTTCTTCTTCGACAGGGAGCAGATGGCGCCGGGCTCCTCCACCCGCAGCACCAGGCTCTCGCTGGCGAACATCTGGTGATGGATGCCGTCGTTGCTGGAGTAGCCGGTCATCAGGTCCTGGCCGACGATGATGCGGCCGGCGCGCGGGTCGACCAGCACCCCGCCCTCGATTTCGGCCTTGAACACACCCACTTCGCAGAGGCGCTTGAGATGCTCCAGCTGCAGCATGTCGGTGCCTTCGTAGCGCCGGAACAGCAGGTTGTACCAACGCGGCGACAGGGCCAGGGCGTAGGGGCCGTGGAAGCCCTTGTCGTCCAGGTGGTTGACCGCCGCCAGCACGTCGTTGAGCGCTTCCTCGATCTTGCTCCAGTCGGCACACTTGACCTCATTGCGGCCCTGCGCGGTCATCAGGCCTTCCAGACCGAAATCAGGCTGGCCGTAGTAGATGAACTCCTCTTCGCGCCGGGCCACGGCTTCGGCGGCGTCTTCCACCGAACGCAGGTCCAGCGGCTGCCCCATGGACTGGAAGCCTTCCAGGCGCCGCACGCTGAGGTCGAAACTCTTGCGCAGCATGGGAATCGCCACCGCGCGACTAAGCACGGCGCCGGCTTCATCGGGTGCCGGCTGACGGCAGTAGCCCTCCTCGCCCACTTCGATGGCGGTCAGGCCCACACCGTAGGGTCCGTCGACGTCCAGGAAGCGGCGGCCGGTGAGGATTTCCCGTGCGGCGGTAACGGCCACCTGATCGATCTGCTCCCAGATCTCCTGGGAGAAAGACGCGTTGCCCCGATTCAGGTAATTCATGACGACGCCCCCTTCATGGTACCAATGGTGAACGCGTTGAGCGTGCCCCCGGAATCGTCCGCCCTGGCATCGCTGAGGTCCTTGTCGCTTTCCTCGGCCTCCAGGATGGGCTTGTCGGAGAACAGGTAGATGGACATCTGCTGGGCGAAGTCCGGGTGGTTGCGCCGCAGCCATTCCAGCACCATGCAGGCGTGCTCGATTTCTTCGCGCATGTTGTGCAGCAACAGTCCTCTCAGTTCCTCATTGCTGCTGGCATCCGCGCGCTGCTGATACCAGTCGACCGCTTCCAGTTCCTCCTGCACGGACACCAGGGCCCGGTGCATCTCCTTGGTCTGCTCCGATAACAGCTCCTCGGATTCATGAAAGCTCTCACTTGCACCCGCCATCGCAATCTCCAGAGTCGAATGAATTGAAACGCATGGGTGGATCGAAATCAGCGCTGTCCGCATTCGGGACGCGTAAAGAGGCTTACTTACTAACCTTATGACACAAAAAGCGGATTACAAGGGGAGATGACACGTCGGTAACGGGCCATGGATGCTTCCGACAAGCAACAGGAAACGGCGTTTGATGGACACAAGGCCCCGATGGCGCAGGTCACGCCGCTCCCGGCAGGACGAACGAATCAGTTCAGGGCGTAATCAGTTCAGGGCGTAGGTGATGCCGGCAGACAGGACGCTGGCCAGGCCCAGCCCGGTGCAGGACAGCGCCAGGCTCCACTTGAGGGAGGCGTCGTTGGCCCGGTAGCCGGTCAGACGCTCCATGATCAGGGCGTTGGCGGCGAAGGGCGTACCGAAGGCGGTGATGCCCCAGCCGGTGACCATGGCCACGCCCAGACCGAGGACGGCGCCTTCCGGCCAGATCGACCCGAGGATGCCGCCGGCCAGGGTGCCGATGACGATCGGGTTGATGCCGGCCAGGCCCGCCAGGAAGTATATCCAGGGCACGCAGGCGGCCAGCAGCGGCCAGCTCCAGTGCGGCAGTTCGGCGGCGCCGTTGATCTGGCCCAGGACGAGACCGCTGATGATGGCGCCGATAAAGGCCGATCCACCGACGATGGCCAGCTCGTTGCTCACCTTGTCCATGCTGGCGAGCGGCGGGTTCCGGCGACGGCTCCAGGCCAGCAGCCGGGCCCCGATCACCACCGCCAGACAGCTCAGCGTCACTGCGTGGGCGTAGCTCACGGCAAACTGGTGACTCAGCACAAAGACGCCAATGCAGATCGCCACGATCACGCCGGCGAAGCGCAACCACGCGGCCAGGTTGGCGGATTCGTCCGTGCCCGCCTCTTCCTCCGGCGCTTCCGGCTCGCGCCAGATGAGCCCCAGAAACACCATCAAAACCGCAAACGGAATGGCCACAGCCATCAGTGAAGCGCTGGTCAGCCCCGGCAGCAGGGTGAGGGTCAGCACCACCGAGATGGACAGGGGCGAGAACGAGGGCGTGGTGCCGAACCCGCGCAGTACCGCCCGGGTGGCGTTGCGGGTGGCGGCGGAGTCGCCGTCCCGGCGGATGCGTTCGCCCACCAGGCTGCCCACCACGGCGACGGAGCCGAAATTCAGGGGGATGGACACCATCGCCGTACCAAACGCCAGACTCAGGTACCGTGTGGTGGGGCGGCCCGCGAACAGGCTCACCGAAATCCGCTGCAGATCCCTTGAGCGCCCCAGCACCGTCGACAGCAGCATCACCGCCAGCACCAGCCCCGCCAGCCGGGTGACGTTGGCCACCGCCGGCGCCAGCAGGTCGATATCGCGCCACAGGGCATAGACCAGGCCGATACAGGCCACCAGGAAGACGCCCTGCGGCACCCGTCGCATGTCCTTCCAGCCCAGTATGACGACGATCGCCACCGCCAGGGCACCGGCATAGGTGGCGCCGGGCAGGAACGCAAAAACCGCCAGGATCAGGGACAGGTAGGCCAGCAGCGAGCGGGGCGAAAACGGCATGGGGCATCCTTCAGCGAGCGAAGCCTGTATTCTAAGCAAGCTATGCAACCGGTGGTATTCGCAATTGTGCGAGGGTTCTTGACAGTTCCGGCAGAACGCCGGAACAAAGATGGCTATTGAACAGACATTCAAGGCTTCGTACCCTTCCCTTCAGCCGGGCACCGCACACGGACGACACAAGATCCAACAAACCGGTTTCCGACACCCGACTCGCATACGACAAGGCCATAAGGAGATACCATGTCCACTGCACGCCTGACCGCATTCGCGCTACTGGGCCTCGCCCTGGGCGCGGGCCAAGCCTCTGCCGACGTTTCCGTCGAGCGCGGCGCCACCCCGCTGGTCAACGGGGACGCCCAATCCGCTGAAGACATCACCCTGCGCAACGACCGCCTGGTGGCGTCCATCGCCGTCAAGACCCCGCCGCCGTGGGGCGTGGCGCCTGGCGGCATCATCGACGCCGCGCCGGTGATCGACGGCAAGCCGGCCCGGGACAAGGTGTCCCTGATCGATTTCATTCCCAACAACTGGTCCAGTTGGCCCACCACCTATCAGCGCTTCCGGATCGTCGAGGACGACGACGATCGCGCGGTTGTCCGCGTCGAGCGGGACTGGGAAGGCGTGGAGCTGGTCACCGTCTACTCGCTGGAGGAAGGATCCGACCAGATCCACGTGGTCACCGAGATGACCAACCACAGCAAGAAGCACTACAAGGACATCCTGTCCGGCTACGTGATGTGGCCGGACGGCGGCCACCTGTTTGGTCCGCCGGGCATGCACGGCACCGAGGAAGGCCCCACCGACAAGGCCGTGGCGAACTGGTCCGCCGCCTATGACGAGAACTGGGGATTCGTGCTGCACGCGCCCTACATGAACTACATCGACTACGACGCCCGCGACCTGTACGAGCAGCAGGACCTCGCTCCCAAGGCGTCGCGCATCTTCGAGGCCTGGATCCAGGTGCTGCCGGACGGCAGCATCGCCCGCGCGGTCGACTCTGACATCGAGCGCCTGGGCATGGAATCCGGCCACCTCTCCGGCAGCGTCCAGACACCGGACGGCGAGAGCGTCGACAAGCCCGTGGTCGTGGTGGAACGCGACGGCGAGCCCTACACCTGGGTGGTCGGCCAGGACGGCGCCTACGACCTGAACCTGCCCACCGGCCAGTACGAGCTGTACGCCACAGGCCGCAGCTACGCCGACAGTGAGTCGGTCTCGGTCACGGTCACCGCCGACAGCGACCGGACGATCGATTTCGACGACGTGCGCGCGCCCGGCAAGGTGCACTTCAAGGTCGTTGACGAGGACAGCGAAGAACCCCGCGATGCCCGCCTGACCATCCGCGAAGGGCAGACGCCGCTGGTCGGTTTCCTGGGGCAGACCACCTACTTCACCGAGCTGGACACGGTCGGCGAACGGGAAATCGCCATCGCCCCGGGCGACTACGAGTTCGACGTGAGCTACGGCGAGAACTTCCTGAGCCGCGCCACGCGGGTTGACGTGGATGTGGACGCCGGCGAGACGACCACCGAGGAAGTCGAGGTCGAGCAGGTCGCCTTCCCCAACCAGCACGGCTGGTACGCCGCCGACATGCACCATCACTCCGACGTGCTGGACGGCTTCACACCGCCGGAGTTCGCGATCCGCTCGCAGCTGGCCGCCGGTCTGGACCTGACCCTGCTGCTGGATCACGACACCACCCGCAACCTGCCGGAAGCGGCCAAGCTGTCCGCGAGCCGCGATGTGCCGTTCATCCCGTCGATCGAGATCTCGCCGTCCTGGGGCCACTTCAACCCCTACCCGATCGATCCGGAAGCGAACTACACCCTCAACTCCGGTGAGGCGTCGGTGCAGGACATCATGGAGCAGACGCAGGCTCTGGGCGGCGAGGCCATCCAGATGAACCACCCGTACATCAAGTACGGCTACTACACTAACGTGGAGAACGGCACCGCGACCGGCGGCTACTTCCCGCGCTTCGACCTGATGGAGATCAACGCCGAGGGCGAGTACGAGAAGACCCTGCGCAAGGCCTGGGATCACTGGAGCCACGGCGAGCGTATCTACCTGAGCGCCGGCTCCGACGTGCACGACGTCTGGAAGCACCGCTCGGGCGCCGTACGCGCCTATGCCAAGGTGTCCGGCCATCTCGACGCCCCCAGCTTTGTCACTGCCCTGCGTGACGGCCACGCGTTCGTCACCTTCGGGCCGATGGTCTACCCGGACCAGGTGTTCGGCGACGACCTGAACATGAAGCTCGGCGACAGCACCACCCTGGGCTTCGACCTGGAAGCGGCCAACGGCCTCAAGTCGATCCAGCTAATCGGCCAGGACGGCCAGGTGGTCGAACAGCGTTCCTTCGACGAGGATGACGTGAAGGGCCGAGCCGAGTTCGAGATCACCGCCTACGAAGACACCTTCTACGCGGTCGTGGTGGAAGACGCCGAGGGCAAGAAGGCGTTCTCCAACCCGATCTGGATCAACGCCATGGAGCACCGTCCGGCCCCGGCTGACCCCGAAGCGGCCGAAGACGAAGACGCCTCCACCGAAAGCTGATCCCTCCAACCGGTCACGGGGCGCCGCCCGCTCCGTGATCGGTCTCTTTCCCTTCGCAGCATTCTTCTTTCACAGCACGATTCTCTCGCAACGCCGCTCTTTGGCTGCGCCTTTCATTTGCGTCGCCGCATCCAATGCGGGCTTGCCGGGGCCGTTCGACACCGCGATACTCGACAGATCGGTCACCGCTCAGTGCACGTACTTCCTGATCATTCCCACCGTCACAGGACAACCACGGCTTTGAATCCTTACGCCGACAAAGACGATTTCGCCAGCAGAAAACCGGACTGGCGCATCATCGCCAGCCTCTGGCCCTACTTCCTGGAATTCCGCGGCCGCGTGATCCTGGCCGCGGTCTGCCTGGTGATCGCCAAACTGGCCACGGTCGCCACGCCGGTGGCGCTGAAATACATCGTCGATGCCCTCGACCAGGGCCGCGGCGGCGAGGCCGCCCTGTGGGTGCCGGTGATGCTGGTGGTGGGCTACGGCCTGCTGCGCTTCAGCGGCACGCTGTTCAACGAGGTGCGCGATGCCATCTTCGCGCGGGTGGCGGAACGCGCCATGCGGCGGGTGTCGCTCAAGGTGTTCGAGCACCTGCACGCCCGGGAGCTGGCGTTCCACCTGGATCGCAAGACCGGCGGGCTGGCCCGGGACATGGAGCGCGGCAGCACCGGCATCAGCTTCCTGCTGCGCTTCACCCTGTTCAACATCGTGCCCACCATCCTGGAAATCATTCTGGTGGCCGGCATCCTGCTGGTCGCCTTCCGGCCCGCGTATGTGGTGGCCATTGTCGTCGCGGTGCTGGCCTACATCATCTTCTCGGTCAAGGTCACCGAGTGGCGCACGGGCTTCGTGCGGGAATCCAACGCCCGGGACAACGAGTCCAACGCCCGCGCCCTGGACAGCCTGCTCAACTACGAGACGGTGAAGTACTTCAATAACGAGGCCCACGAATCGAAAGTCTACGACGAGGACCTCAAGGCCTGGGAAGGCGCGCGTCTGAAAAACCGGCTGTCACTGGCCACGCTCAACGCCGGCCAGGCGCTGATCATCGGCGTGGCGCTGATCGTGATCATGGGTATGGCGGTGTCGGACGTGATCAGCGGCGCCATTACCCTGGGCGACTTCACCATGATCAACGCCTACCTGATCCAACTGTTCATCCCGCTCAATGCGCTGGGCTTCGTGTACCGGGAGATTCGCCAGGCTCTGGTCAATGTGGAACGGCTGTTCGGGCTGTTGGAGCAGCCGCCCACGATCACCGACAAACCGAACGCGCCAGAGCTGGCCACCGACGGCGCGACCGTCCGTTTTGAACACGTGGGCTTTGCCTACCGTCCCGATCGCCCGATTCTGCGGGACATCGACTTTACGATCCCAGCCGGCACCAAGGTCGCCGTGGTCGGCGCCAGCGGCGCCGGCAAGTCCACCCTGGCCCGCCTGCTGTTCCGCTTCTTCGACGTGGACAGCGGCGGCATCGCCATCGACGGCCAGGACATCCGCGACGTCACCCAGGACAGCCTGCGCCGCGCCATCGGCGTGGTGCCCCAGGACACGGTGCTGTTCAACGACAGCCTCTACAACAACCTGGCCTACGGGCGACCGGAGGCAACGGCGGAGGACGTGCATCACGCCGCCCGGCTGGCCCATCTGGACCGGTTTATCGAAGCGTTGCCGGAGGGCTATGACACCAGGGTGGGGGAACGCGGACTGAAGCTGTCCGGCGGTGAAAAGCAGCGGGTGGCCATCGCGCGGGTGATCCTCAAGAACCCGCCGCTGCTGATCCTGGATGAGGCCACCTCGTCACTGGATTCTCTCTCGGAGCAAGCCATTCTCGGCGCTTTGAACGAGGTCAGCCGCAGCCGCACCACCCTGGTGATCGCCCACCGCCTGTCCACCATTCGCGACGCCGACCGCATCCTGGTGCTGGACCAGGGCGCCATCGTCGAAAGCGGCGACCACGCCAGTCTGCTGGCCAGAAACGGCCATTACGCGGCGCTTTGGCGCCAGCAGCACCGGGACGATGCCCGGCAGGAGTCCCCGATCGCCGATGCCAGAACGCCCGGACCCGACTAGAAAGGCCCTTTGGGGAGCCCCTTGCCCGGCTCCCTAGAAGAAGAAATGCTGCACCATTTGCATGACGATCAGCAGCGCCAGCAGCGGGAAAATCCAGCGGGTCAGTTTGCTGTAGTCGCGCCCGTCGTCGTTGCCGGCGTACTTCTCCAGAATCGGTATCAGGATAAACAGGGTCAGGAACAGGACCGCCAGGATGATCAGCAGTGTTGTCACAATCGGTACCTCCTGACGGCCATTGCATCACGCGGTCGACGCCGGGTAAAGCCGCCGCCCTCGCCGGTAATCTCAACCTGACAGTCTCAACCGGACAAGCTCAGCCGTTCAGCCAGGCCAGCGCCTCGGCCTCCGTCTTGAAGAACTTCAGGTCACCGGAGATGAACCAGGCACCGATCTTGGCGACATGATCCTGCCAGTGCCTGTCGCCGAAGATGGCAATCCGGTCGAACTCCTTGCCGTGTTTGAGGCCTAGATTGAAGTCATCCCAGGCCGCCCGGAGCCCCCAGCCTTCCAGCTCGGAGGCGTCGAACAACACTTTAATCCTCGGTTTCTCCACCGCCGCCAGGGCGGACTCGATCATCGGCGTGATGGTCTCATAGTCTTCGTGGGTCAGCTTGCCCTGCGCCTTGAAAGTCAGCAGGAACTGATTGTCGACCCGCGCGATACCGATGGCCAAGCCATGTCTTCTGATGTCCATCACCGTTCCTCCCATCCCAGCTCATGTCCGCCCCTTTTTCCGGGGGCGACTTTTCGGGAGCGACTGACACTGCTCCTGCATTCAGTTTGACACCGACGCGAGGCAACAGTTTGATCCAGCTCAGACAATCTCCGGGTGCCAGACAGGCGGGAGGAAAACCCCGGCACGGCCGCCGTCCGGGCCGCACCGGAGAGGGCCTGCTTCAGGCCACCCGGAAGCGGCGGGTGCTGCCGGACAGGCGCTCGGAGTGATCCGCCAGGCGCTGGTTCTGCTCGCCCAGCTCGGTGCCGATGGTCTGGGACTCGCCACTCTGGTGACGGATTTCCTCCATCTTCTGGGCAATGTCGTCGGTGGTGGTGGAGATTTCCTCGACGGCGACCACCACCTGGTCCATCTCGGCAGTCAGCGAGGCAATGGACTCGGTGACATGGCCCATGGCACTGGCGATCTCGCCGGCGCTGGCTTCGCTTTCCTCCACCAGTTTCAGGCCGTTGCCGATCACCTGGTCCATCAGGCGGGTCTGCTTGTTGAGGTCATCGATGATGCTGACGATGCTGTTGGTGGCCTCGACGGTTTTCTGGGCCAGGGTGCGCACTTCGTCGGCCACCACCGAGAAGCCACGACCCGCCTCGCCCGCCCGGGCCGCCTCGATGGCCGCGTTGAGGGCCAGCAGGTTGGTCTGGTCCGCCAGCCCGTTGATCACGTCGATGATGCCGGTGACGCGGGAGCTGGACTGGGTCAGCTGCTTGACGTGATTGTGGGACTCCTGGATCAGGTCAGACAGGCTGTCCATGGTGGCCATGTTTTTCTGGATCACCTCGGCGCCGGACTGGGCCGCTTCATTGGCTTTCTGGGTGGACACGCCCACCTGGGACGTGCGCTGGGCCACATCCGCCAGGGTGACGGAAATCTGCTGGCTGGCGGTGGCCGCCTGCACGGTCTGTGATTCGACCGTGTCGCTGTTGGCCGCCAGACGCGCCATGCTCTGGTCGAGCTGCTGGCGCACCTGGACCAGGCTGTCGGTGCTGCCGATGGCGTCGCGCATCAGGTGGCCGATGTTGTCGATCATCTGGTTCACCGCCGACGCCAGCTGGTTGAACTCATCGCGGGGATTCTTGCCGGGCGTCAGGTGCCGGGTCAGGTCGCCGTCGGACACGCCGGACAGCACTTCCACCGTCCGCTGCAGGCGGCGCACCAGGGTGCGGGACGCAATGAACAGCGCGATCACCAGCACCGGTCCGAAAACGCCCAGGGTGCCCAGGCTGGCCCAGCGGGCTGAGGTTTCCGCGTTCTCGGCCTCGGCCAGCGAGCGGGCCACGATGCTGGAGTGCAGCGTCTCGCTCAGCTTCATGACGGCCGCTTGCAGGGCCTCACCCGAGGCGGTGGCCTGGCTGTCCACAGCCAGCAGGGCCTGCATCTGATTGTCAGCCTGGTCGAAGGTCTTGCGGTAGGCCTTGACCTTCTCGCCGATCACGTTGTCTTCCCAATCGTACTGTTTGACCAGGGCTTCCAGATCCGATACCGCCTGACGAGCCCCCTCGGCGCCGGTGACATCGCGCTCGTTGATGTAGCGGGACTTGCCCTGCTCAACCGCTTCAACCGTCTCGTCGAAGAGACTGATGGACAGATTCTTCAGGTCCAGCAGCGCCTTGGTCAGCGTCTGGCGCATGCCCTCCTCATCGGTCAGGCCCAGGGTCTGCAGCTCGTCGATCCAGGTCTTGCGCTGCTCGACATACTGGCGCGACTGGCTGGACACCTGGTCCGCCAGCTTGCGCACCGCCGGGTCGTCCAGCTTCTTGCTCTGGGCGCTCAGATCCTGGGCTTTGGCGAGAAAAGTATCGAGGCGCTGGATCACGGCATCGCGATCCGCTGACTGGAAATTCGCCAGGTCTTTTTCGACGCCGTTGTAGCGGGTGATGAGATCGCCGTAGCGACTCTGGTGATTGATCATGTCGAAGGCGTCCCGGTAGGACGAGGACACAGACTCCAACCCCCAGATCACAGCGAGGGCGATGGCGAGGAAGCCCAGGGGCGTGACCACGATCAACGCGAGAAATTTCTGACGCCAGGACAGATTCAGGGACACCGGCCTTCTCCTTATTATGAACGGCACGTTGTTGCGAACGGCACGACTTCGTGAAATGAATGCTGTGGTAATCCGCCATTGCTTTTATTCTATTTAGGGCGAATTGTTCCGGTTGGTCGCACGAGATTCTATGTGTTTTTTGTTACTTTCTATGCGTTTAACAGCTTTTAACATGCTCACGGTCATGTTGCCGTATTGATTGCCGGTTTCAGACGTTTCCCCGGTCAAGGCCAACGATTGAGCTCACCCGAAAAACAGGCAGAATGAGCGTTCGTCCCACCGGATTACAGCGAGGTTCCATGAATCCGACCATCGAGACCCTGTTATCGCACCGCTCCATCCGCAAGTTCAGCGACCGGAAAATCCCCCGCCCCCTGCTGGAAACCCTGGTGCGCGCGGGCCAGAGCGCGGCCACCTCCAACCACGTGCAGGCTTATTCCATCATCCACGTGGTGAATCCGGACAACCGCGCCAAAGTGGCCGAACTGGCCGGTGGCCAGGCCTACATCGCCGAGTGTTCGGATTTCCTGGTGTTCTGCGCTGACATGAAACGCTCCACCGAAGCGGCCGAGCGCGCCGGGGCGGACGTGGTCCGTGGCATGATGGAACAGTTGCTGGTGGCCAGCGTGGATACCGCGCTGATGGCCCAGAACATGGTGGTGGCGGCCGAGTCCGAGGGGCTGGGCATCTGCTACATCGGTGGCATCCGTAACAACCCGGCGGAGGTCAGCGAGCTGCTGCACCTGCCCGAGCACGTCTACCCGGTCTTCGGCCTGTGCCTGGGCTATCCCGATCAGTCGCCGGAAGTGAAGCCACGCCTGCCCATCGAGGCCGTGCTGAAGGAGGACTATTACCAGGACGCCCAGGACGATCCGCTGGTGGCCGCCTTCGACAGCACCATGCGCGACTACTACCATTCCCGCACCGGCGGCACCAAGGACACTAACTGGTCGGAACAGCTCAAGCCGCTGTTCACCTCCAAGCTGCGCCCGCACATGAGCGACTTCCTCAAGCAGCGAGGCTTCGGGCTGAAGTAGCCAATCGCGTACCTGGAGCCGGCCAGCGCCCGGCTTCAGGCCAACGCCGATACCAGCAACCAGCTCCCCGCCAGGACCGATAACCCCCCCAGGCCCCGGGCCAGCCATTCGCCGCCGGGCATCACCTTCTCCAGCAACACCACCAGGGTCAGGCCGGCGATCACCAGCAGATCCATCACCCCGCCGACGAACAGCAACACCATCAGGGCGCTGCAGCAGCCCACACAGTAGGCGCCGTGCACCAGCCCCATGCGCAACGCGCCGGCCAGCCCCGGTTGCCAGTGCTGCATGATAAACCCCGCCGGGCCTCGACAGTGACGCAGGCACGCCGCTTTCCAGGGAGACCACTGGTACAGCCCGGCCAGCAACAACACCACGCCACTGAACACCAGGCTCTGGCTGCGCATCATGGGTGACAGGATCGCCCACTGCTCCAGCAGCCACTGCAGGACCGTCGCCACGACGCTGAACAGCACCCAGACCAGGCCGTAGCCGGTCACGAACAGGAGCGTTCCGGCGGTTTGTCGAGGCTGCCGGTTATAGGCCGCCACCTGGCGGTGTACCAGGACCATGGGAATCGCGCTGGGCAGCATCATGGCCATCATCATGATGGCCCACATCAGGAACATCATGACGGCGTAGGTCGCGGTCCAGGGCCGGAACGTCATCATCTGCCCCATGGACGCCATGCTGTCCATGCCCAGCGCCATGTCCACCAGGTACCACCAGCTCAGCAGGATAACCAGCCCGACACCGCCGAGCAGGGCCATACTCTGACGCGAGAGAGACTGGTTCGGTAGCGCCCGGGAGCCGACATTGCCCATGCCGAATCACCTAACGGTGCACGCCGGTCGGCCCGATATCCAGGCGCGACATATGGCTGTGACTGGCATCCAGTGCCAGCGGAATCGCGCCGCTGGCCCGGGTTCGGCCACTGGCCACTTCCGCCACCGCATACTCGAAGCCCCCGGGGAGGTCGATACGCGCCCGGTGCGCTTCACCGGTCACCGGGTTAATGATCGGCTGGCCTTCGGCCTCAATCATGTCACCGACTTTGACCCGGGCGGTCCGGTCGTCCACATCACCCTCGATCCGGATGTCACAGAACACCGGGTCGTGCATCTTCGTCATGGTGCTGGCAAACACATTGAAGAACGTGGCCCCCGGCTCGGAGGTTTCTCCCGACAGGATCGCCAGCAGGGCATCGCGCTGTTCCTGGGTGGCCCGCTCGTCGATGAACGCCTGGGCCTCACCGTTGCCTTCGTGGATCGCTCCCGGCCATTTCAGGGTCATCACAAAGGACAGACCGTCGAGCCGGACATCCCCGAAATAACCGTCGTCCACGCGGACGGCGCCAATCGCCTTGCAGTCCCCCTGCGTCGGCCGCCCGTTGAACTGGCACGGGCAACCGTAGTCGCAATTGCAGTTAATGAATTCGAAACCCTTCAGTCGCCAATCAACCGTGTCCATTGCTGCGGCTCCTCTGAGTCTCGCCGCCTCAACCCTCAGGTTAATAACGCGCGGGGCCTGTACCCAAGCCCCGTTTTACAGTCTGTTAGATCGATGTGGCGCAAGCAGAGCGTGGATAGTGGCGTCCGTTACGACGGCGAGGAACACCGGAGAAACGGAACCGGTTAACAGCGTTCCAAACGTAACAGTTCTCTCACAAACGAAGGGATTTCATCCGGGGCTCAAACGCTTATGATGCACGCAAATGCTATGCTCTGTGCACAGCGGCGTGTGACAAGGAAGACCGGAACAGCTGAACGACCATGACAGGTAAAACCCACTCTCCCCTAGCGTTTCTCGCACTGGCGGGTCTGCTTTTGTGCGCCCCCCTGGCGGCCGACACCATCAAGCGCGTGGTGCTCCCGGACGGTTCGGTGGAGTTCACCAACGTCAAGGGCGATGCCATCGCCTCCACCAAGAATGAGGTGGTCTACCGTTATCGGGACGACAACGGCGTGGTGTCCTACAGCGGGGAGCGGCCCGACCACGGCCAGGTGGACGACGTGATCCGCTTCTCCTGCTACGCCTGCAACCCCAACTCGTCAGTGAACTGGCATACGACCCCTCTGTTCCGCACGCCCTATCGTCACGAAATCCAGGAGGCGGCGGACCGCTACGGTGTGGATAAGTCCCTGGTCCGGGCGGTGATTCACGCGGAGTCGGCGTTCAACCCCGAGGCCCTGTCGTCCAAGGGCGCCCAGGGGCTGATGCAACTGATGCCGGCAACGGCTCGGGAACTGGGCGTGAATAACGCCCTGGTGGCGTCGGAGAACATTCGTGGCGGCGTCGACTACCTGGCCCGCATGCTCAAGCAGTTCAACGGTGATGTGCGTCTGGCCACGGCGGCCTACAACGCGGGGCCTGGCGCCGTCTCCCGCTACGGCGGCGTGCCGCCCTATGCGGAAACCAAGGCCTACGTGAAGCGGGTGGGGATTCTGCGGGATCGCTACGCGGACAGCCAGTAACGCTTAGCCGCCCGCCGTGACGTTCAGGGAACGGGAGGATTCGAGGGCCTGCACATCACTGGCTCGCCAGACGGTCGCGGTGGCGGGACCATCCGGCCCGATATCCGCGCAGGTGTCGTAGCGTAAAACCCGGGATTGAGCGCAGTGGACGACGAGCCGGCCCTGCGCGTCGTCGCTGCGCCACGCACACAACACCGTCGCCCTGCCTTCGGCCACTTCCCCGCCGCTCTCCAGCTCAACCCGGGCGACAACCCCGTTGTTCTCCAGCCACTGCAGGGCCGCTACCTCCGCGCATTGCTGTAAGGGGTTCAGCATCGAGTTACCACGATAACAGGGCCAATAGGGACGATCCGCCAGCTCGGCAGCCAGTAACGGTTCGATATGCCCGGCATCGAGTCGGCCGTACTTACGGGTCGCCGGAAACACCATGGTGCTGGCCGCCAGGCGACAACCGCCCAGGTGGGAGCTCTGCCACACCTCAAACCGTCCGCCACCCTGCGCCACCGCGCGTTCGAGTGCCTGGAAAGTCGCGTTGCCAAACTTGGCGCAGCACTTGTCTTTCTTGCCGTGGGTGCAGCACAGGATCAGCGGTTTATCGGCGCGGGTCGCTCCCCAGGCTTCCAGGTCGTCGCCGTTGAGCAGCGCCTCCAGAAAATCGGGAAGCTGCTTCCGGGGCACCTCCAGCGTCAGGTTCTCGGGCATCAGGTAGATGCGGTGACGGTCCGACGCCTGCTGCTGCCGGTGAATCAGGTTAACCCGCCGCCCGCCGGCAAACACCGCTTCAATGCGGTCCAGCACGGCGTCGCTCATGTCCCGCGCCTTTCGCAGACTGCGCAGCCACTTGCCGCTGGGCCAGCTGATCAGCAGGTTGCACGTAGCGTGGGCGCCAGAGCCCGGGAGCGGGTCGTCCACCTGTCGGCTCTGTGTGGCGCAGAATACGGTTGCTTCACTGGCCATGACCGCTCCTAGGATGCTTCGCTGCGACGCCCGGTCGCCGGCTGCCTCACCGAAACCCGGGGCACGCACACCGGCCGACCGGAGTGCGGGTCGTGAATGATGTGGCTGTCCAGATCAAAGACGTGCTTGAGGCGATCGGCGGTGAAGACCTCCGCCGGTGATCCCACGTGCTCGACCCGCCCCGCCTTGAGCATCACCAGGGTGTCGGCGTAGGTGGCGGCGAGGTTGAGGTCGTGAAGCACCATCAGCAGCGTCCGGCCATGGTCGTGGGCCAGTCGGACAAGCAGCTCCAACAGCTCGACCTGGACTTTCAGGTCGAGGAACGTGGTGGGCTCATCCAGCAGGATCAAGTCGGTCTGTTGCGCCAGCACCATGGCAATCCAGCAACGCTGACGCTGCCCGCCGGACAGCGCATCCACCGGCCGATCCGCCAGCGCCGACACGCCGGCGGTATCCATGGCCTCAAGGACCGCGGCCTCATCACGGCGGGTCCACTGCTTCCAGAGGCTCTGGTAAGGGAAACGCCCCAGACCGACCAGCTCACGGACCGTCAGGCCCTCAGGCGCGGTCGGGCTCTGGGGCAGCAACCCGAGGCGGCGGGCCACCGACAGCGTGGACTGGCCGTGAATGCCCTCACCGTCGAGAATGACCTGCCCGGCGCGTGGATCGATGGTGCGCGCCAGGGTCTTGAGCAGGGTCGACTTGCCGCTGCCGTTGGGACCGAGCAGGACGGTGACCTCGCCGTCGGCGACCTGGAAGTCGACGCCGTGCAGCACGGCCCGGTCGCCGTAGGTCACCTCCAGACCACGGCCTTCGAGGCGATGGCGGGCATCAGGGTCTTGCGGTGAAGACATAGGCAGTATCGGGCAATGGAGGTTCCTGGCCGGAGTCAACGCGGCATCAAGGTCGAAATAGAATGACGAGGGATGGTATTATTTACGATTCTCATTTTCAATTCCGCGAATCGTTACGACACTCACCGGACATGCCACCCAGCCCAGCCCGTTCTATGCCTCAGCTCCCACGACCCTGGCGGGCGCTGGGCGCCTCCACCCTTCTCCTGGCCGCGCTTGCCGGCGCTCCGTCCCTGGCGACGGGCGCCCCGGCGTCGCCAACGGATGCCTCCGGAACCCGGCCCGAACGCCTGGTCACCCTGTTTCAGGGCGCCACCGACACGGCGGTCGCCCTCGGGCTGAAGCCGGTCGGCGTGGTGGAATCCTGGGTGGAACAGCCCATGTACCGCTATCTGCGCCCGGCGCTGCCCAACGTGCAGTTCCTCGGTCTGGAAACCCAGCCGGACCTGGAGAGTATCGCCTGGCTCAAGCCGGACCTGATTGTCGGCGCCCGCAATCGCCACACCCTGATCGAGCCGCTGCTGTCGCGCATGGCGCCCACGCTGATCGCCGATCAGCTCTACGACTTCAAGGCGCTGCTCCAAAGCATGGGACACGCCACCGGACGTGATGCCCGGGCGCAACGGCTGCTGGCTCACTGGCAACGCCGCGCCGATGACTTTCGTCGCAAGATGGCGGACCAACTGGGGGATCGCTGGCCGCCCACCGTGTCGGTGATCAGCTTCCGCAGCAACCACGCCCGCATCTACTACGGCGGCTTTGCCCGCACGGTGCTGGACGATCTGGGCTTTCGCCGCCCCAAAGCCCAGCAGCAACCCGGCTGGGGCATCAAGCTGACCAGCCAGGAAAGCATCCCGGCCATGGACGCGCAGGCGATCTTTATCTTCATGGTGGCGTCGGACGAGGCGGTCATGGACACCTACCGGACCTGGACCCACCACCCGCTCTGGCAACAACTGCAGGCCGCCAGACATCACGACGTGTTCCGCGTCGATCCGGTGACCTGGAACATGGGCGGCGGCTACCTCGCGGCCAATCGCATGCTGGACGACCTCTACGCCCACTACGACCTGACGCCGTTCGACGGCGAGGACGACAGCGCCAGGGAGTGCCCATCGTGCTGACTTCCCGCGCCGGCAAGCTGGCCGGACTGCTGTGCGCCCTGGTTCTGGTACTGGCCGGTTTTGCCGGCAGCCTGGCGCTGGGCACCTTCCACACGGCTCCGGCCGTAGTGATCGATGCACTGGTTGCATTTGATCCGGCGTCCACCAGCCACCTGATCATCACCGCTGAGCGCCTGCCCCGGGCGGTTCTGGCGATGCTGGTGGGCGCCAGCCTGGCGGTGTCCGGTGCGCTGATGCAGTCGCTGACCCGCAACCCCCTGGCCTCACCAGGCATCCTCGGCATCAACGCCGGCGCCATGCTGTTTGTGGTGGTCAGCGCCGCGCTGCTGCAGACCTCCGCCCCGCAGACGCTGGTGTGGGCCGCGTTTCTCGGAGCCGCCGTCGCCGCGGCGCTGGTCTACGCGCTGGGCCGCCAGCCCGGCAGCGGCATCTCCCCGCTGCGCACGGTGCTGGCCGGCGTTGCCGTGACGGCCCTGTTTGTGTCGTTCGCCCAGGGACTGCTGGTGATCAACCAGGAACGCTTCGGCAGCCTGCTGTTCTGGCTGGCCGGCTCGGTATCGGGCCGCGATCTGGAGACCGTGCGGTCCCTGCTTCCCCTGTTCCTGACGGCGCTGGTGCTGTGCCTGCTGCTCACCCGCCAGCTCAACATCCTGGGGCTGGACGACGAGCTGGTCCGCGCGCTGGGCCAACGAACCGGGCTGGTGCGACTGGGTGTGGGCGTGATTGTCATCCTGCTGGCCGGAGCATCAGTGGCCCTGGCCGGCATGATCGGCTTCATTGGCCTGATCGTGCCCCACCTGGCGCGTGGTCTCTTCGGCCGCGATCACCGGTGGCTGCTGCCGGCCTGCGCCCTGCTGGGCGCGGCCCTGTTGCTGCTGGCCGACACGGCGGCGCGGCTGATCATCCCGCCACAGGAAATCCCTGTAGGCGTGATGACGGCCCTGCTGGGCACACCGCTGTTCCTGTTCCTGGCCAGCCGACAAAAACACGCGCTATGACACGGGGTACGCCATGAGCAAAACGTTGGTCCTGAGAACCGCTGGCGAACGCCTGGCCCTGAAACTGCCGCTGCGCACGCTCACAACCATCGCGGGCCTGACCCTGTTCCTGGCCGTCAGCGCTTTTGTGTCGCTGAGCCTGGGTACGCGCGACACCTCGCCATTGGCGGTGTGGCAGGCCCTCACCGGCGATACCGAGCTGTCCCTGATCGTTCGGGAAATCCGCCTGCCCCGGGTGCTGCTCGCCATGATGGTCGGCGCGGCGCTGGGGATCGCCGGCCTGCTGCTGCAGGGCCTGGTGCGCAACCCTCTCGCCTCTCCCGACGTGATCGGCATCACCACCGGCGCTTCGGCCGCTGCGGTGCTGCTGCTCACCCTCGGCATCGCCCCCCAGGGCAGCCCGCTGTTGCCGGCCGGTGCAATTGCCGGCGCCTTCGTCGTTGCGCTGGTGATCCTGGCACTGGCCTGGGAGCGACACATGTCGCCGGGACGGCTGATTCTGGTGGGCGTGGGCATTGCCGCGGCGATGGGCGCGCTGATCACCCTGATGCTGGTGATGAGCCCGGACACCACCGCCATGAACGCCTACCTGTGGCTGACCGGCAGCCTCTACGCGGCCCAGTGGGGCGACGTGCTGGGGCTGCTGCCCTGGCTGGTGGTTTTCCTGCCGCTGGCCCTGGGGAGCGCCCGGCACCTGGACGTGATGGCCATGGGCGACGACATGGCCACGGGGCTGGGCAGCGCCCTGCAACGAAACCGCCTGATCCTGCTGCTGGCAGCGGTGGCCCTGGCCGGCTCGGCGGTGGCCTTTGCCGGCGGCCTGAGCTTCCTGGGTCTGGTGGCGCCGCACATGGCGCGCAACCTGCTGCGCTCGGGCAGCGCGGCAATCGCGTTGGCCGCTGCCTTGATCGGCGGGTTGATCCTGCTGTTTGCGGATCTGGTGGGTCGGATTGGTTTCCTGCCGCGGGATTTGCCGGCCGGGGTGTTTGTCGCGGGGATTGGCGCGCCCTGGTTCGTCTATCAGCTCTATCGACTGCGGCGCTGAGGCAGGAGAAAGAGGAAAGAGCCGGTCCGCCCTGGGGGCCCGAACAGACCGGCCTGTTCGTTACTGCGAGCTATTCATCCCTGAATCCGAATCATCCTGATCAGAAGTTGACGGCGTAGCCAAGGGTCACGGTGCGTCCGCGTCCCTTGAAGTAGTAGTCGTCGCTGACCCGTGCCGCCTGGGAGTAGTAGGTGACATAGTCTTCGTCAGTCAGGTTCTCGATACCCAGGCTGATGCGCCCCTTCGGCAGGCGGTAGCCCACGGCCGCGTCCACCAGCGTGTAACCGTCGAAGTCCAGCTCGTCGTTATCGACGTTGCGATCCAGGTAGTGGAATGCCTGGAAGCGGGTGGTCAGACGCTCGGTCCAGGTGCTGCTCCAGCCCAGACGGAAGGTGTCCGGTGCGATGTTGATGCCGGTCAGCTCGGTATCCACGTCGCCATCACCGTCGGTGTCCGACTCCCCCTCGGAGTGTGCGTAGCTCAAGGTCACGCGGTGGGCGTCGTTGACCTGCATGGCGCCGCTGACTTCCACACCCTGGATTTCGGTCTTCTCCCGATTACCGACCCAGACGCCGTTCACTTCGGTCAGGCGCTCGCCGTAGTCGGAGTCGGATTCGTAGTAGCTGATTTCCAGCTCATAACGGTCCCAGTTGAAGCGGGTGCCGATCTCGCGATTGTCGGTGACAATCGGCTGCAGCGTCAGCAGGGTGTCCACGTCTTGCCCCGGATCGCTGATACCGCGCAGCACCCGGCCCACGTCCGGCATACCGAAACCTTCCGAGTAGTTGCCGTAGACCTGCGCCCAGTCGGTCAGGTTGTAGACCAGGCCGACGTTGAACAGGGTCTCGTCGAAGTCCGGGTTGCCGCCATCGACGGTCACGTTGTCCTGGGTGACGTTGCTGCGGTCGATGGTCTGGTAGGTGTCGACGTTCAGTTCGGCGTACTCGTACCGAGCGCCGCCGTGCAGCGTCAGATCATTGGTGATCGACAGGTCGCCCTGCAGGAACGCGGCGTAGTTACGGAAGGTGGATTCCGGCACGTACGTGCGACCGGTGTGCACCAGCTCCTGTCGGGTTTCGTCCTGCAGCACGTCCACCCCGGTGGTCAGCTTCAGGCGGTCGTTGAACAGCCCGTCGCGCACCAGCGTGAACTTGCCGCCCAGCTTGTCCGACTCATTGCGGGTCTGGTCGTAAAGCGTGTTGCCGTTGCCGTCGTCGTACGGGAAGTACGGGGTAGTGGCAAAGCGCGCGCGGAAGGTCTGGCTGTAGAGCTTGGCGTCCACCTGATTACCCAGCCAGTCGCCGTGGGCGTAGGACAGGCTCGCGGTGGTCACCTCGTTGTAGCCGGGATCGCCGTCGGGGTCGCCTTTCTCCGCGGTGGTCGGAATGCCCGCATCGCGGTCGCCGGAGACGGGCACGTAGTCGCCGTTGCCTTCCAGATCGAAGCGGTTCACCGAAAACTCGACATTCTGGTTGTCGTCGATCCAATAGCCCAGCTTGGCCATCACATCGTAGCTGGTGGAGTTCTGTATTTCGCCGGGATAGGCCACACCGATGCGCTCGTCGTCGCCGCCGTAGAAAACGCCCCGCTCCTGGAAGGTCCCGCCCGCCAGGTAATCCCACTGGCCGCTCTGGCCGCTGGCCTGATAATTCGCCTTGTAACCCAGGCCGTCGGACTCGAAGTCGTCATCCGAGGTCAGCTGCACACCGGCGGACTGGTTGAATGACCCGCTTTCCGCGCGCTTGGTCACGAAGTTGATGATACCGCCGGTCGCCCCCAGGCCGTGCTCCGCACTGGCGCCGTGGATGACCTCGATGCGTTCAACCATGCTCAGGTCGATGGTATAGCTGTCCCGGGCACTGTCACGCAGCGGATTGGTCTGGGGAACACCGTCAATCAGGAACAGCGCGGAACGGCCGCGAAAGGTCTCGCCGGCGTTCGATAGCTTTTGCCGGCTGGGTGAATAGGACGGGATCAGGTTGCTCAGCACCTGGCCGGGGTCATTGGTGATGGCCAGTTGTTGCTCGATCTGCTCACGGGTGATGACGGTGACTTTCTGAGGCGTCTCCCCTTCCACGCTCTTGTTACGGGTGGCGGAGACCACCAAAGGCGCCAGCTCGTCCGTGTTCGTGTTGGTGTTGGAGGAAGCAACGCCGGGCAATACCGCGCCGGACAGGAACGGTGCCAGCCATAGGGCACGTCGTTTGGGTACAGCAATCATGTCTGTCGGATTCCTTTTTTATGGGGAACGTCGTCATGGGATACGTCGTTATGGGAATGTCGCAATCCAACGTGCGGGCCCAACCAGCCGGATCACGGAAGAGCCGCAGATGTTAAATATTCTTATTAACAACTGCAAACATCACACATTCAAGATGAAGACGCAGGAACAGGCCGACAGGAAGCCGGACAGAGGTTCTGGAGGGAAAGTGGGGCCCGCCGGCAACGACGAGCCCCGGACAACGCGCATGAAACGCGCGGTCAGGCTGCCTGGTGGTCAGCCTCGGAGGCGCTGTAGAGATCGATCACGACACGCTCCTGCGACACCGTCGCGGTCTGGCCGGGGTTCCGGCTCAACAGGTAATAACGCAACGCACCGCTGAACACGAAACCATAGCCCAGCAGTTCGACCCCCTCCTCAGCCACGTTCTTGACGATACGCTGGAAGCCAGCCCCCATCACGTTCTCCCACAGGAAACCCATGCCGAACAGGCGGCTGAAAACGAACACGATGGCCAGGCCGTAGGCGATGGTTGTGAACTCTGGCGAGCGCACAAAGTCAGCCAGAGGCTTGAGCGTCGTTCCCTTTTGGCGACGGGCGTAGGCAATCGCGCCCAGGGTGACGGCCAGCGCCGGGACTTTCCAGAAACCGTGATAGACCAGATCAAACAGCGCATCCAGCTCGCGTATCAGAAAGGCTGCAAAGAACCCGGCCACCAGGACGTATAAGCCACGACGCGCTGGATAGTGACGACCAAGCATCAGAAACAGAATCGCCGTGGCCCCCAATAATAACTCCTGGGATATTTCCGTGGCTGATATTTCAGGAATATCGTTTCCCAAGACAACAATATCAAAAAGCAGTATTCCCAATAACGCCGCAAAGCCTACGGCTACCAGAATAAAACGCGCCAAAGCGGCATAAATGATTTTCCAGTTTTCTTTCATCAGCTTTTCCAATACAGCGAACCGGCCCGACAACGGCGCAAGGCCATGCACCAGGGCATGAAGGTGGTTGGGATAGCGACTGGATGTGGCGCCAGGCGGCGCCGTTCCCGGATCAATGCATCGGAATGATCCGAAAATCCCGGGGCAAATCCGCAAACATCAAATTGGTGTCAAACACCCGTCAAAGATAAATCATTTTCGGTCACCGGCAATATGCGAATACTCCTATCAAGCATTCATAAAGCGTATATCTGACATATAAAAAACATATTCAAGGACGATGATCGGCACGCAATCCATGACAATAAAACAACCAATCAATAGATAAAGCGGTCACATTGTCACCCAATACGTCGAGGCGATTTCAGGGCAAGTTAAAGGAGGGCAAGACGAAGGCATGAATGTACAGAGGCATCACCGATGCCGGGGAAACATGGCAGGGGCATCGACTGCCCCTGTCAGGACGCTGCGGCGTTACCCTCGACGGGTTCGTTTGCGGGAAGCCGCTTGCCGGTGGCCTCGGCAATGGTGTGAGCGGTGCGTTCGAAGGTCAGCGCCAGGCGCTCGAACATCCCCTCGACGTTGGCGATCTGCGGGTCCGCCTCGGCATCGCCGTGCAGGGCCCGCAAAAGTGCGTGACTGGCCTCGCGAAAGTCGGAACTGACCTCTCCCCGGGCGCTGAGCAGGTAGGTGTCGGCCAGGACCATCTGCCAACGCCGCAAACGCGTTTCCACTTGGGGTGTGCGCCGCCCCTCAATCAGGCGGCGCAACCGGATGGAGACGTGCCCCAGGTTCAGCCCGGTGAACCCCAGATCCGTCATGTAACGGTCACGGGTGCCGGTCCCCTGGTCGTAGTTCGCCAGTTTCAGCAGCCTGTCCCCCATGCGGCCGTTGAACCAGTCTTCCGGCTGGTCATGCCGGTCGATGTCTTTCAGGTCGGCAGCGGTGGCCTTGAGCAGTCGGCGTTGCATCAGCAGGCTGTCCGGCGGTGTCACCAGACGGAACACCCAGAACAGCACGCTGACCCCGACAAACAGCCCGAGTGCGGTGCTGACCGAGGTGTCGATGCTGAAACTCATGTTGTTGGCCGGCTGGGTGATGATGGTGAACGGGATACAGAAGCCCAGCCCGTAGGGCAGCGTGGGTCGTTCAGCCAGCAGCAACAGGCCGGCAAAATAGGGTCCGGCCAGCACCAGCACCAGAATCTCGAAGTCACCGCTGCTCTGGGCCAGCAGCCCCAGGGCGAAAAACAGCGACACCGGGATCGCCCACATGACCCCGACCAGCAGCCGCTTGAGTACGAACGACTGGATCCCCTGGGGCAACCGGGCAAACATGATGGAAAACACCACCGGCAGGATCATCAGCATCAGCGCCGCCGAGCTGGCCGTCTGCATCCAGACGAAGGCGCCGATCAGGAACACCAGCGCAGTGCGAAAACCGTTGGTGGCGCCCAGCAGCAGGTCCCGGTGGGGCTTGAGTTTGGCCGCCTTCAACAGCGTATTGTCACGATTCTCCAGCGCGTTGTAGGCGCGCAGCACCAGCACCAGGTCGGCCACCAGCTCCAGCGCCGCCTGGGTCATGCGCGATTCGATCGGCGAGCTGGCCTCATGGTCACTGCGATACTGGAGCAGGCGCCGGCGCAGGGCCTGGGCCAGCCGGTAGCCTTCTTCGTAGCTGTCGGTCGCGGCGATGGCCTGGAACTGTTCACGCACCCGGGCCAGCAGTTCACGGAAGGCCGGCGTCATCAGTTCGGCGTGATTCCGCTGGAAACGCCCCAGGATCTGTACCACCGCCAGCAGCGACATCACTTTGTTGCACAGCAGGTTCGAGGCCCGCGCCCGTCCCGGTCCTTCGGGCCCCTCGTAGACGACGGCGCTGGAGTCGTCGGTCAGCAACATCAGGGTCTCGAGAATCTCATCGGCATGCTGGTGGCGGTCGTCGTGAGAGCCTTCCGGATCCAGCTCCAGGGCCAGGTAATCGAGGGATTTGTTGATGACGTTGCGGGCATGCCCACGCAGCCCGTCCTTGACCTTGACCGGCCACAGCAGCTGGCTCACCAGCATCGCGCAGATGGCCCCCACGGTGATCTCACTGATGCGCGCCTGGGCGATCTCGAAGACCGACTGGCTACTGGCGGTGCTGGCATTGACCATCACCAGAATCACCACCAGCGCCGCGGTCATGCCCGCCATGGCAAAGGCGTAGATGAAGTTGGTGCTGTGCATCATGGTGCCGGCGGCGGAGTTAAGGCCGATCCACAGGGTCAGGCAGCCCAGCGCCAGCATCGGGTACGGCATCAGGTAGGCCAGGATCAGGATGCCCACCACCCCGCCAATGGCGGACCCGAAGATCTGGCAGATCGCCTTCTCGATGACCAGTCCGCTTTCCGGACGCACCTGCAGGAACACCGCGGACACCAGTGCCCAGTATGGACGGTCCAGCTCCAGGTACATGGCCACAAACAGGGCCAGCGCCATGGAGATCACCCCCTTGAAGGCATAGATGACCGCACTCCGTTGCGGCATCAGCAGTTGCGCGAAGGCGGGATGGAGCGTCATGGGCGCGGCTTACCCGTCGCTGTCCAGATAGATGGAGACGGTCATGCCGGCGCTGACGTTAACGTCGTCGGGCAGTGGATCCAGCTTGATGTCCACCGGGATCCGCTGCGCCAGGCGCACCCAGTTGAAGGTTTGCTGAACCTGGGGCAGCAACTGCTCATTGCTGCTGGTGTTGGTATCGGCCACGCCTTTGGCGATGCTGACCACCTCGCCGGTCAGGGTGCGGTCGCCGCCCATCAGGCGGATCTTCGCGTGCTGGCCTTCGTGGATCATCTGGATCTTGGTTTCCTCGAAGTAGCCGGTCACGTAGAAGGAGCCCTGCCGCACCAGGGAGAGCACCGGCGTTCCCTTGCTCACGTAGTTGCCCTGCCGCAATGACAGGTTATTGACCGTACCGGACTCCGGCGCATGCACTTCGGTGCGTTGCAGATCGATGCGCGCCGAGTCCAGCTCGGCCTGGGCCAGCTCAAAGCTCGCCTTCGCCGACTCGGTGTTGATGCGGTAGGTTTCCAGGTCTTCCTCGCTGATAGCCTGGCGGTCGGTCAGCCGCTGGCGCCGTTGGTACTGGTGCTTGGCCAGCTCCCAGGCAGCGCGCTTCTGGGCCAGTTGGGCCTCATCCTCGGCAATCTGGGCCTGGTAGCGGGTGTTGTCGATGGTGAACAACAGATCCCCCTGCGCCACCGGCCGGTTGTTGGCCACCGCCAGATTCGTCACCCAGCCGGAGACGTCCGGGGAAATGGTGATCACATCGGCCCGGATGCGGCCATCACGGGTCCAGGGCGAATACAGGTAGTGGTTCCAGACCCAGGTTCCGGCAAGAATCGCCACCGCAACCACAACCAGCGTCAAACCAATGCGTAAAAGCTTGCCCATGAGTCGGCTCAATCCCCCAGCCAATAGATCACCAGTGCCAGATAGCACACGAAGAGTCCCACATCGAACCAGGCTTCTTTCCAGATCAGGTGTCGCAGGTTCAATTGGTGCAGTGCCAGGCGGGTAACAAAGGCCATCAGAAAGGCCAGGGGCACCAACACCACCAATGGACTGAACAGCAGTCCGCCAAATCCCAGTTCGTGCAGCATGAAAATCCTGTCGTTTTGCGACCAACCTGACCGAAAGGATAGTCAAATCAAACGGATTGCGAGTGGAAGGCTCACCCGAGCGATTATTCTAGGGATTCGTCCCGGCACAAGCCAGTCACCACCTGACGTTGGCCGTAATCGATGGCCCCCATCAAGACCGCCGCGGTCAATGGCCTCTATTGAACGCCCCCTGCCCTTCCCTTATATTGGGCAAAGATGTTCGAAGAGACTTCAATGAATAATAATTCCCCCAACATCAGACATTTAAGAGCCTTCCTTGCGGTTGCCGAATGCCAGAGCATCAGCAAGGCCACGAACCAGGTCTATCTCTCCCAACCGGCGATTACCCAGGCTCTGTCCAAGCTGGAAACCAGCTTCGAGACCCGGCTGTTCGACCGCAAGAGCGATGGCATGTACCTCACCGCCACCGGGGAGGTTTTTGCCGAGCGGGTCCGACGGGCTCTGGAAACCATCCAGGACGGCCTGCGCGAAGCCCTGCGCATCGGCGGCGACCGCTCCGGAGCCCGGGCCAGTCAGTTGATAAACCTGCTGACGACGACCCAGCTGCGGGCCCTGGTCACCGTATCGGCGGCACGCAGCTTCAGCCTGGCGGGTCGCAACCTGGGCGTGTCGCAATCGTCGCTGTACCGGTCGTCACGGGATCTGGAAAGCCTGCTGGAAATCAAGCTGCTGGAGAAAACCAGTACCGGCATCACACCTTCCAAGGCCGCGCTGTCACTGATCCGTGCCGCCAAGATCGGCTTCTCGGAAGTGGCCCAGGGTCGCGACGAAATCCAGTCCCTGCAGAACCGGGAAGTGGGTCATCTGCACATCGGCAGCATGGCGCTGGCGCGGGCGGCGGTGCTGCCCCGCTCCATCAACGCCTTTTCCAGTCATTATCCGGATTTCCGCATCAGCATTTTCGACGGCAACTACGACGACCTGCTCAATCACCTGCGCCATGCGGAGATTGACCTGATCGTCGGCGCCCTGCGCTCACCGCTGCCTAGCGACGACGTGGTGCAGGTCGAGCTCTTCCAGTCGGAGCTGGTCATTGTCGCCCGGCCCGATCACCCCTATTTCTCCAGCGGCCCACTGTCCCTCGACGACCTGGCGGCATCCGGCTGGGTCATCGGCCGGCCAGGCACGCCCACCCGACGCATCTTCGAGAAGATCTTCACCGATCACGGCAAACCGGTCCCCGGACAGCTGATCGAGTCCGGCTCCCAGAACCTGAGCCGGGCGATACTCGAGGACAGCGACCGGCTGACGCTGATTTCCGTCCACCAGATCCAGCGCGAGCTGAACGAAGGCGCGCTGCGGGTACTGCCCTATGAACTGGAAGGCAACAGCCGCCCCATCGGCATCACCCTGCGCAAGGACTGGCGCCCCACCCGGACCCAGCAGGTTTTCATCGACACCCTGAAAACCCAGGCCACCGAGATCGATCGGCAGATCAAGGACGCCAAGAAACGCTTTCGCGCCAGGATTGCCCGTTAGGCGGGTAAACCGATGCCACGAAGACAAGCCGTTTGGCTAAGGCCGCGCGTCACGGACGGGAAGGAAAGGACAGCAAACAGGAAGGAAGTGCGGGAGGGTCCGGGACCCTCCCGCTGACCGCATCAGAAATCGACCCGGAAACCCAGGCTGATCAGATCGGAACTGGCCAGACTGTACTTCAGGCCGTTGTCGCTATCGACATCGGCGTATTCGAGCCACAGACGGGTCTTGCCGAAAATCTGCTGAACGCCGAGGGATACCCGGTTGTTCTCGGCATCGTCAACGTCCTGGTGGGTGTACATGGCACGCACGGAAGTATCCTTGTAGGCATACTGGACCGAGCCGTTGTAGATCTCCACGTCCTCGAAGGAACCCTGACCGGTGTCGTTGCTCTCGTCCTGGTACAGGCCGCCCAGCGAGATGCCGCTGTCGAACTTGTAGGTCGCCGCGACGGTGTTGACGTCGTAATCGCCCTCGTAATCGTCAAGCTTGGTGGAGGTACGTGTGGCACCGACGTGGAAGCCGCCGATGTTGTACTGCAACGCCACCGCGTAGATGTCCATGTTTTCGTCGTTGTCGTCGAAATTGCTGGAATCCACGGTGCCGAAGATGGAATCACCGATACGCCCGCCGGAACCGCCCAGCACCGCCGATGCGGAGGCCTGGAGACCGCCCAGGTTCGGCGAGATGTAAGTGATGGCGTTGGGCATGCGGTGATGCACGTTGTGGGAGTCGTTGATCTGGACGTCGTTGAAACCGCCGCCGGCCATCAGGTGGGTCCAGATGGCGCCCGGCAGCCACATACGGCCACCCTGCACGGTACCCCAGCTACCTTTCGCGCCGGCGTAGGCGAGACGGGCATTGTCTTCGCCGGAGCCGGCGAATTCACCGGTGTCCACCCGCAGACGGCCCTCGTAGTGGAAGATCCCCTTCACGTCATCCAGGCCCATATCCACTTCACCCTTGACCCCGAGACGGGACAGCTCGTCGGTGAACTCAGCGTCTTCGCCGCTGAAATCATTCACGCCAGCACGGATGGAGCCATAAAGATCAGCATCAACGTCGAAGTTCATCTCGGCCTGAGCGGCCATGGGGACGGTCATTGCGCCTGCAACCAACAGGCTCAGCACGTTCTTATTCATCTAGTTGTCGCTCCTGCAATAAAACATTGTTTTTATTTGGCAAGCGACCCAATTCCGGGAATCGGCCGCGAATACCAACTGCGGCTAGCAGTTAGAAAAATCTTCAGTTTTTAATGGTTCCGTTGGAAATTCTTTGTTCTCTCTATCGATTCAAAAAAGGCAAGACTAGAGAACCAAACCAAATCGGAGCGGAGAAATCGGATTTTATGAAGCGCCATTCTTTTTTGTGAATCACCCACGCGCAGCAGCCTCTCCAGCCGTAATGAAGCGACCGCCATGACACGTTGCGAAGGAGGCGGAGAAATTGACGACTGCGGAAATCGGGCTCACCCCGAAGCCATGTGACGAAGAGCATGATTTCGTATCAGGCGTGGCTTGAAGGGACCGCCGGGCTGTGCCGTAATGCGCGGACCGGCCGGGCGAAGCGCTCGTTCGATCGCCCGTCATTTCATTCAGTTTTGCGAACGGAACTCACTATGGACACTCAGGTTCAGGCCGTCATCGACCACTATCACGACTTGATTCGACAGGAGCGGGACAAACCGCGTGATCCGGAGCGACAGGATCGTGCCCATCGCTTCATGGCCGTCGGCCCGGAAACCGGACAGCTGCTCAACACCCTGGTGCGCAGCCTCGATCGCCCCCGCATTCTCGAACTGGGCACGTCGATGGGCTACTCCGGCATCTGGCTGGCCGACGCCGCACGGGCCAGCGGTGGCCGGGTGATCACCATGGAGCAGGAAGCGCACAAATCGGAGTTCGCCCGGGAAATGGCCACCAAGGCGGGCCTTGCCGACTTCATCGACTTCCGCGTGGGCGACGCGGTCGCCATGATCAACGATCTGGATGAAGGCATCGATTTCGTGCTGCTGGATCTTTGGAAAGATCTGTACGTGCCCTGCCTGGAAGCCTTCTATCCCAAGCTGAAGCCGGGCGCGATGATCGTAGCGGATAACATGATTCGCCCGGGCGGAGAAAACGTGCAGGCCTATGGTCGGGCGGTCCGTGCCAAAGAAGGCATGACCAGCGTGCTGTTGCCGGTGGGCACCGGGCTGGAGCTCAGCCGCTTTCGCGACCAGAAGCATAGCGACGGCGCCAGCTGAAACGCGGCAACCGTCGACATCGTCGTTCGACGGTCAGAACACCTGACCGTCGAACAGCTTGCGAGCGGTCCGCAACAGGCCGGCTGCGATGGGCTGACCGGCGGCATCGAGCGTCAGGGTAACGCCCATTGAGCCGGTGGGATGCTCCACATCCAGCACCAGGCCGGCGTCCCCGGTGGGCGGGATCTGCGCCACCTCAGCCGCCGGCGAGCCGGGCAACACCGCTGCCGACGCCACGCTGACCGCGCCCAGCACGCCAATTGAGGCGTGGCACCGATGCGGAATGAACGTCCGCGTGGCAATGGCACCGCCCGCCCTGGGCTCGCTGACCAGGGTCATCTTCGGCACCGATTTTTCCGTCACATCCCCCAGGTTCATCAGGGGGCCGGCCTGCAGGCGGATCGACTCGAGCCGTTTACGCAAGGCGCTGTTGGCCTCCAGCTCGTCGCGACGCTCGTCACCGCGAATACCCAGATCGCTGGCGCGCATGACCACCACCGGCATGCCGTTGTCGATCAGCGTGACGTCGACACCGTCGATCACATCGCGCACCTGCCCCGTGGGCAGCAGGGCCCCGCAGCTGGAGCCGGCCGTGTCGTGGAAGGTGACCGGGATCGGCGCGCCGGAGCCGGGCACGCCGTCGATGCGGGCGTCGCCTTCGTAGCTGACCCGGCCATTGGGCGTGGCGACCCGGGCCGTCACGACCTGCCCGGTGTTGCGCATGAAGATGCGCACGTCGGTGACCTCACCCTGCGCTTGCACCAACCCCCTCTCCAGCGCAAACGGGCCCACGCCGGCCAGGATATTGCCGCAGTTCTGGGCATCGGTGACCAACGCCTGATCCACGAACACCTGCAGGAACAGGTAGTCCACGTCGGCATCGTCACGCTGTGAGGGACGCACCACCGCCACCTTGGAGGTCAGCGGGTCCGCGCCGCCCATGCCGTCGATCTGGCGCGGGTCGGGGGAGCCCATCACACGCAGCAACAGGGCATCGCGGGCCGCGCTGTCGGCCGGAAGATCGTCCTCCAGGAAGTAACCGCCCTTGGACGTCCCGCCGCGCATCCACATGCAGCGCACGCCGTCAGACATACTTGAGCCCTTTTTTCTTCAGGCGCGGACGCATGTCGTAGATGTCCAGGCCCAGTTCACCGTTGGCCAGGCGCACCCGCTTTTCCTCTTCCCGGGCCATACGGGCCCGGGACAGCTCCAGCACCTCGGCCGCCTTCTCCCGGCGCACCACCACGACGCCGTCATCGTCCGCCACAATCACATCCCCCGGATGGATCAGCGCCTCGGCGCAGACCAGCGGCACGTTCACCGAGCCCACGGTCTCCTTGATCGTGCCCTGGGAGTGCACATAGCGGGACCAGACCGGGAAGTTCATCTCGCGCAGGTCGCGGGTGTCGCGCACGCCGCCGTCAATCACCAGGCCCACCACGCCGCGCACCTGGGCGGAGGTGGCCAGCAAATCGCCGAAGAACCCGTGATTGGACGGGGACGTCGGTGCGAACACCAGCATGTCGCCGGGTTGGGCCTGCTCGATCGCCACGTGCATCATCCAGTTGTCACCGGCGGCGCCGCTGATGGTCAGCGCCGAACCCGCCACGCAGCGATCCTGCTGGATGGGCGTCATGTAATCGGCCAGCAGGCCGATACGGCCCTGGGCCTCGTGGATGGTCGCCACGCCGCATTCAGCCAGCCCCTGGATCACCGCTTCGTCGGCGCGCTCAATGTTCTGTACGACGATGGTCTCTTTCATGCGCTTGCCTCCTTCCTGGCCAGCAGCGAGTCCAGGCGACTGAACACGCGACGGGCGTTGCCCTCGAAAATCTTCTGGCGGCCGGCCGCGTCCACGTGTGGACTGTTGTCGATGTAGCGGCGGGTATCATCGAAATGATGCCCCGATTCCGGATCGATGCCGCGTACCGCCCCGATCATCTCGGACGCGAACAGGATGTTCTCCTCGGGAATCACCTTCAGCAGGAGGTCGATGCCCTGCTGGTGGTAGACGCAGGTGTCGAAGAAGATGTTCCTGAGCACCAGCTCGTCGAGCGTTCCCAGGCCCTTGTCCTGCGCCAGCCCGCGGAAGCGGCCCCAGTGATAGGGCACGGCGCCGCCGCCATGAGGGATGATGACTTTCAGCGACGGGAAGTCCTTGAACACGTCGGACATCATCAACTGCTGGAAACCGGTGGTGTCGGCACCCAGGTAATGGGAGCCGGTGGTGTGGAAGCACGGGTTGCAGGCGGCACTGACGTGGATCATCGCAGGCACGTCGTATTCCACCATTTTCTCGTAGACCGGATAGAAGGCGCGGTCGCCCAGTGACGGACCGGTCCAGTGACCGCCGGACGGATCCGGATTCAGGTTGATCCCGATAAAGCCCATTTCGCCCACGGTCCGGTCGATTTCCGCCACGCAGCCGGTGGGATCGACGCCGGGGGACTGCGGCAGTTGCGCCACCGGCACGAAGTTCTCGGGAAACAGGTCGCACACCCGGCGAATCAGATCGTTCTGGTGCTCGGTCCAGAAACGGCTGGTATGGGCGTTGCCGATGTGGTGCCCCATCCAGCTTGCCCGCGGTGAGAAAATGGTCAGGTCGGTCCCGCGCTCCTGCTGCAGGCGCAGCTGGTTGCCCTCGATGCTCTCGCGGATTTCATCGTCGCTGATGACGATGCGGCCTTTCTCGCCGACGTGCTCGGGATCCCGGGCCAGGGCTTCCTTCTGTTTCTCGCGATAGTCGCCCACCTGGGGTGGCGTGGTGGTGTAGTGGCCGTGACAGTCGATAATCATTGCGGCAGCTCCATTGGGGGGATTTGTTATTGGCAAAGGCAGGCTGTTCGAGCCCTTTGGGCCGGCCCGGGGCAAAGCCGCCTTCCATTACCTCAATTTATGACCCACCACCACTTTCATGGCTATTCCAATTTAGACACCCGGATATTCAATTTAGAGAAACCCGGTTCCCGGGCGCCGTCCCGCATGCACTTCGGGAACACGGCTGCCGGGGTTGTCGGCGCGAATGGTTTCCGCCACTTCATTGAGAAAATCGAGAAACGCGCGAATCTTGCCGGACATCAACCGCCGCCCGGGATAGATCGCCGAAAGGATCGACGCCGACTCCTGGAAGCGCACCTGCTCGAACACCTGGACCAGGCGGCCGTCCTCCAGGTATTTGCGGCAATACTGGTCGGGCACACAGGACACGCCGCCGCCATTGAGCACGAACTCCCGCACCACCAGCGGGTCGTTGGCGTGGATGAGACCGTGTGCCAGATCCAGCGTCCCGGGCCCGCCCGGCAGGTGCACCGGAAACTGCCGGATGCCGTAGCGCTTCTCGCAGATCTGGACATGGGGCACCGGGTCGGTCGACTCCGGGTCGATGGCGTGTTTTGCGGCGTACGCCGGCGTCGTGACCCAGATCAGGTTGCCCTGGTAAAGCGGGCGCGACACCAGCTCGGAATCCGCCAGCGCGCCGATCACCACCGCCACGTCGATCTGGTCGCGGATGATGTCCACCGAATGACTGGCCATGATCAGCTCCAGCTCGATGCCCGGGAAGCGCTCCCGGAACTCCACCAGGCGCGGCGCCACGAACTCCCGGGCGAACGCCACTGGTAACGCCGCCACCAGACGTCCGCTGGGGACCGCTGTGAGCCCCGCCATGATGTTGTCCGCCTCGCTCACCTGCTCAAGGATGGGAATGGCATGGCGGTAGAACGTCTCGCCCTCGCTGGTGACATGGATGTTGCGGGAATTGCGCTTGAGCAGGCGTACCCCCAGCCCCTCCTCAAGGCGACTCAGCGTCTTGCTGACCTTGGATTTGGAGATACCCAACTGCTGCGCAGCCTGGGTCACGCTCTGGGTTTCCACCACCGCCACAAAGACCGGCACGTCATCGATATACCAGCGCACGCTGCACCTCCCACGACATTCAGGCATCGGATTGTTCGTTTCCAAAAAGAAACGATTCGTTCCCATCATGACCCATTGTTTCTTTATCGCGCAAGGAATAGCTTTGAAGGTCGTTACCAAGGTCGCGTACGAAACGCGTGAGCAACTGAATCGGATTCAACAGCTCTGAAACGATTACAAGACCCGTACAAGGGAGAGCTAGCATGGCCAGAATTATCGGTGGGATCGGCGCATCCCACTCCCCCACGATTGGTTTCGCGAAAGACACCAACAAGTCTGAAGACCCCGCCTGGTCGCCGATCTTTGAAGGCTTCCGGCACGTTCAGCAGTGGGTCGACGATCAGGACATTGACGTCCTGTTCATGATTTTCAACGATCACATCACCTCTTTTTTCTTCGATCACTACTCACCGTTCGCGCTGGGTGTCGATGACGTTTACCGCACCGCTGACGAAGGGGGCGGTGCCCGGGACTACCCACCCACCAAGGGCCACGCCGCGCTGTCGCGTCACATTGCCCAGTCGCTGATGAACGACGAGTTCGACCTGTCGGTCTTCCAGAAGAAGCCGCTGGATCACGGTTGTTTCTCGCCGCTGTCGATGATCTCGCCGGACGCCGATGGCTGGCGCGGCACCATCGTGCCGCTGCAGGTGGGCGTTCTGCAGTTCCCGATTCCGACCGCCAAGCGCTGCTTCAGGATGGGGCAGGCCCTGCGCCGCGCCATCGAGTCCTACCCGGAAGATCTGCGCGTGGCCATCGCGGCGACCGGCGGCCTGTCACACCAGGTGCATGGTGAGCGCTGCGGCTTCAACAACGAAGAGTGGGACGTGCGCTTCGTCGACCTGCTGGAAAAAGATCCCCAGGTCCTGACCAACATGACCATCGCCGAATACGCCGAACTCGGCGGTGCCGAAGGCTCCGAGGTGATCATGTGGCTGATCATGCGCGGCGCGCTGTCGGACACCGTCAAGCGGGTGCACTCCACCAGCTACCTGCCGTCGATGACCAACATCGCCACGGTCATCTTCGAGGACCAGGGCGAACGCCCGGCCGAGTCCGAACTGGACGCCCACCGCAAGCAGCTCACCCACGAGCTGGACGGTATGGAAAAACTCCCGGGCACCTATCTGTTTGACCTGGAAACCAGCCACCGGGCCTACCGGATCAACGACTTCCTGCACCGGCTGATCGAGCCGGCCCACCGCCAGCGCTTCCTGGAGGAGCCGGAAGTGCTGTTCGAGGAATTCGAACTCACCGAGGAGGAGCGCGACCTGATCCGCGGCCGCAAGTGGATCGAGATGATCCGCTACGGGGTGATCTTTTTCATGCTGGAGAAGATGGGCGCGGTGATTGGGGTATCCAATCCCGAGATCTACGCCAGCATGCGCGGCGAAGACATGGAAACCTTCCAGAAGAGCCGCAACGTGTCGATCCAGTACTCGGTCGGCAAAAAGTAAGGGGACGGGGCCTCCGGGCCCCGCGTTTTCACAACACGCCAGTCCACATAACCAAAGTCCACACAACAACAAGGAACGACCATGTTCAAACTGAATCGGGCGGCCGCTGTCTGCGCCGCCACCCTGCTGTTCGTTCAACCGGCTGCCCAGGCGGCGGAACACACCCTGCGCCTGGCCCACTGGTGGCCGGCCAACTCCGAGTTCAACCAGACCGTCAAAGCCTGGGCCGAGTCCATCGAGGAAGACTCCAACCACCGGCTGGAGATCCAGATCTTCCCGTCCCAGACCCTGACCAAGGCCACCCAGAGCTGGGATTCGGTGCGCTACGGCATCACCGATATCTCCACCGTGATTCCCGGCTACACCGCCAACCGTTTCCCGCTCACTGAAGTGTCCGAGCTGCCGGGCCTGATCGACAGCGCCAAACAGGGCTCCTGCATGCTGCAATCCCTGTACGACGAGAAGCTGATCAGCAAGGAACTGGATGAAACCCATCCGCTGTTCCTGTTCATGCATGGCCCCGGCCACATCCACACCCGGGAAACGCCGGTCAACACACCGCAAGACCTGGCCGGCCTCAAGGTCCGCCGCCCGACCACGGTGGTCGGCGAGATGCTGGAAGGCCAGGGCGCCCAGCCGGTTGGCATGCCCGCACCGGACACCTACCCGGCCCTGCAGCGCGGCGTACTGGACGGCGTTGCCATGCCCTGGGAAGGCGTGAAGAGCTTCCGCCTGGCCGAGCAGACCGGCTACCACTCCGAGATCGGCCTGTACTCCCTGGCCTTCGTCATGACCATGAACAAGGACGTCTACAACAAGCTGCCGGCGGACCTGCAGAAAGTGATCGACGATCACTCCGGCCTGGCCCAGGCCAAGCACTTCGGCGTGCTGTTCGACGAACTGGACGACAAGGGCCGCGCCGAAGCCGTCGAGGCCGGTGACCAGATCACGGAAATCAAGGGCACCGACAAGATGGCGGCCTGGAAGGAGCTGTTCGAAAAGACCACCAACGATTACCTGGAAGAGCTGAAGCAGAAGGGATTGCCTGCTGAAGATGTTTATTCACAGGCCAAGGCGCTGACGAGCGAGTGCGGCTCGTAAACGCCTGATTCAATCCCAGAGGTAGTACTGCATGTCTGTCTGCAAGCTTATAGATCGAATCTGTCTGATCCTCTATCGCGCAGGCGGCATCCTCCTACTGGCCATCATGGTTTGCGTCGTCCTCGATGTGGCGGCGCGAGCCATTTTTTCGGCTACGGGCGGTGCCATCGACCTGACGTTCCCCGGCGGTATCGAGCTGGTCAAGTACGGATTGCTGTTCGCCATCCTGCTGGCTTTTCCGTACGCCATCGACAAGGGTCAGCTGATCGTCGATCTTTTCACCCAGAAGATGTCCCCCACAACGATCGTGCGTATCGACAGTTTCTACACCATGGTCTTTGGAGTCTTCGGCGGCCTGCTGTGCTGGCGCTTCGTCGACGCCTGGCATAACGCCCAGATGAGCCAGGAACTGACCCAGGACCTGCTGATTCCCCTGAGCAACATTTACTTTCTGGCGACCATTCCGCTGGGGCTGATGGCCCTGCGTGGCGTCAGCGTCGGCCTGGCCGGACTGGCCACCGGCAAGGAGGTTTCCCAATGAGCGCACCCGTAATCGGGCTACTGCTGGTGGCCCTGATGCTGTTGATGATCGCGGTGCGCCTGCCCATCGCCCTGGCCATGGCCGGTGTCGGCGTGATCGGCTTTACCGCCATCGTGGCCATCGATCCGGCCCTGGCGATCATGGAAACCAGCCCGTTCGAGACCCTGAGCAACTACAGCTTCAGCCCCATTCCAATGTTCCTGCTGATGGGGGTTCTGGCCTCCAAGGCACGCATGTCCAACGAGCTGTTCGACGCCGCCCGCTCCCTGTTCGGCGCCTGGCGCGGTGGTATGGCCCTGGCCGCGGTCTCCGCCTGCGGTACCTTCTCCGCCATTTCCGGTTCGTCGGTGGCTACCGCCGCCAGCATGTCCCGGGTGGCGCTGCCGGAAATGAAGAAGCTGGGCTACGCCGACTCCCTGGCCACCGGCACCCTCGCCGCCGGCGGTACGCTGGGCATCATGATTCCGCCCAGCATCGCCCTGCTGCTGTACGCGCTGATCACCGAGCAGTCGGTGGGCGATATGTTCATCGCCGGCCTGATCCCCGGCATCCTGGGGCTGGTGTTCTACTGCATCACCATTGCCCTGCTGGTGCATTTCAAACCGGAACTCGCCAGGCCCGGCGAAGCCAACACCATCAAGGACAAGATCCTGGGCATGCGCGGCTTCATGCCTTTCATGTGCGTGTTCCTGCTGATCATCGGCGGCATCTACAGCGGTCTGTTCACGCCCACCGAAGCCGCCGCCATTGGCGCCTTCATCACCATGATCATCGCCTTCTTCCGCGGTATGACGTTCCGTGACCTGATGGGCGCGGTGGAAGAGACGCTCGCACTGTCGGTGATGATTTTCTTCATGCTGGTGGGCGCGGAAATCTTCGGCTACTTCCTGTCAGTCTCACGGATTTCCTTCTACCTGACCGACGTGATCGGGCAACTGGGCTGGCCGCCCTACGGTGTGCTGTTTGCGGTGCTGGCCCTGTTCATCGTGCTGGGCTGTGTCATGGACAGCATTGCGATGCTGCTGCTGACGGTGCCGGTGGTGCTGCCGCTGGTCCAGAGCGCCGGTTTCGATCCGGTCTGGTTCGGCATTGTGGCGGTGATCACCGTGGAAATGGGGCTGATCACCCCGCCCGTGGGTATGAACGTGTTCGTCATAAAGAGCGTGGCGAAAGACGTGCCGTTGCAGTCCATCTTCAAGGGCGTACTGCCGTTCGTGATGTCGGACATCTTCCGGCTGGCCCTGTTGATTGCCTTCCCGGCACTGGCACTGGGACTGGTCTGATTCTTCCTTCGATCTGTCTGTCGGCCGCTTTGGTCTGACGTTTTGCCCCGGCCGGGCTCCCAGCCGGGGCTTTTTTATGTCTGCCGGGGCCATCCGGAAACCATCATGCCTCATCCACGGCCGGTCGCCGCGCCAGGAAGCGCTGACGGAACCAGCCCTGCCCGCTCACCAGCAACAAACCGGCAATCACCAGCAGCGAGCCGAACAGGAATCCCGGCGTAATGGGCTCGTCGAGCAACCAACCGCCCAGCGCTACGCCGAACAGGGGCGTCATGAAGGACAACACACCCACCTGGGAAGCGACATAATGGCGCAGCAGCCAGAACCAGATCATGAACGCGCCGAAGGAGACAATCACCGACTGGAACCCCAGACTGGCCAGGGCCAGCGGCGTGGGATTAAAGGCCAACTGATTGCTCACCGCCGCCCCGATGAGCAGCAGCACGAAGCCAGCCACCAACTGATAGAGCAGCGTCTGGCGCGGTGAGATTTCCGACAGGCTGGAAGACCGGATCACCACCGTCGTGATGCCCCAGCACAGACCGCCCAGCAGGGCGAGAACGTCGCCGAGCAGCACATCACTGACCACGTCCTCATCCCCGGACTCCTGTGCCAGGAACGCCACCGCAATACCGGCAAAGGCCAGCAGGATACCCGACCACTGCACCGCTCCCATGCGTTCGGCGGATACCCGGAAATGCAGGATCAGGGCGGAAAAAATCGGCGACGTGTAGAGAAAGATTACCGCGTGGGACGCCGAGGTGAAGCGCAGGGCTTCGCCGAGGAAAAAGTACTCCGCCGCAAACAGCAGCCCCACCAACAAACCGGGACGCCAGTTGCCATCGGCAAAACTCAGGCGCTCACGCTGCCACCACATCACCAGCCCAACCAACAGGGCACCGGCGCCGGAGCGCAGGGCAATCTGCAGGACCGGCGCGATGTCGCCGCCGGTCGCCTTCAATGCCACCTGCTGCATGCCGAGACACAGACAGAACAGAACCATCAGGCCCGAGGCCTGTGCATCGAGAGTCTTGCGGGTACTCATGGCAACGCTCCTTCGGCAGGAATGAACAGGAAGCGTCTATTGTCGGGCTGTCATGTTTGGAGGATATAGCGCAAAATGGACAGTCGAAACGGTTAATCGGACAGTGCACCATGAGTCTTCCCGGCAAGAACCTGCAGATACCGCCGTTCAGCGACCGGTTGCCGGAACCGGTGCTGTTCCGCAGCGCCTGCGTGCCAGCGGAGGCGGCGTACCCGGTTCACAGCCACGCCTGGGGCGAGTTCGTCTATTCCTTCAGCGGCGTCATGGAAGTGAAGGTGGGCGATCGCCAGTATCTGGCCCCCTCGCAGTATGGCCTCTGGCTACCGCCGGGGGTGGAACATCAGGGCCTGAACCGCTACGAAGCCTGCCACGGTTCGCTCTATGTCTCTGCCCCGTTCAGCGACGCGCTGCCGGAGCAGACCTGTGCCCTTGCCGTCAGCCCGCTGGTGCGGGAACTGCTGGAGCATTTGCGCCAGCAGAACCTGACACCGCCCTACTCCGAGACCGATACGCGCCTGCTGCGGGTGCTGGTGGACCAACTGGCCGACGCCGAATGCATGGGCAGCTACCTGCCCACATCCAATGACCCGGTGCTCTCGCGGGTGATGGGCATCCTCGAACGGGACCCCGGCGACAGCCGCTCCCTGCCGGAACTGGCCAGGGCAGTCCATTCCACCGAGCGCACCCTGATGCGCCGCAGTCAGCGGGACCTGGGCATGTCGCTCGCGGAATGGCGCCAACGGCTGCGGGTGGTAAAGGCGATGCCGCGTCTGGAAGCGGGCGACAAGGTCGAGGCCATCGCCCTGGAGCTGGGCTACGCCAGTGCCTCGGCTTTTATCGCCATGTTCCGAAGGCTGATGGGCGTGACCCCGGACGAGTACCGGCGCACGGTGGCCGGCGCCTCAGGATAACGGCCAGTACGCCGCATCGACCGTGTGGCGCCCCACCGGCTGATTCGCCTCACCCTGCCAACGGGCGACGAACGCGCCATCCGGATCGTAGGTCTGCGCCTGTTTCTCCAGGTTGAACTGCCGCTGTCCCCGGGGATCGGCGCCGACACCCGCCAGGTACTGCCAGTTGCCGTAGTTGCTGCCCACGTCATAGTCGACCAGCTGCTGCTCGAACCAGGCCGCCCCGTAACGCCAGTCCAGCTCCAGCTCGTTGACGAAGCAACTGGCCGCCAACTGCCGGGCGCGGTTGCTGATGTAGCCGGTCTGGCGGAGCTGGTTCATGGCGGCATTAACCAGCGGGTACTCGGTGGTGCCCTCACACCAAGCCTTGAATCGGTGAGGGTAGAATGTCACCGGTCGCCGTTTGCACTGGACACCGTCACGCCGGAACAGGTCGACGCCATGGCGCAGTGCAGACCAGTAAAAATATTCCCGCCACAGCAGTTCGAACCACAGCCAGTAGGTGGATTCGTTGCGGGTTTCGGCACGCTCGTATTCGGCGATGCTCTCAGCCACCTCCCTCACCGACAGACTGCCGTTGGCCAGCCACGGCGAAAATTTGGAAGAGGCGTCCCAGTCGTCCAGCGCGTTACGGGTGTCCTTGTAGCGCGCAATACGGTGGCTGTCGAAAATGAACGCCTGCAGCTGTTCGAGCCCGGCACGCTCACCACCGGTAAATCGCGGAGCTTGCCCCGGCTCGCTGATGGGCGGGCAGTCGCCGCGGTTGTCCTGCGCGAAACCGGGAGGCGGCGGCAGGGCCGACAGCGTCCGAATGCGCAGAGCATCGGTATGATGCCCACCAGCGACTTCAACCTGTTTGCGAAACTGGGAAAAGGTGGCCGGCAGTTCGTCGAGGGGCATGGGCAGGGAGCCCTCGGTAAACAGGCTCAGCGTCTCGAACTCCCGACATAGGGTCGCGGGCACCGCTTCCCGGATAGCCCGCCACTGGCCGGCTTCTTCCGTACCCGGCTGACGTGAACGGATCATGTGATCGATACCGTGGGCCCGGACCAGCGCCGGAATGACCTGCTCCGGAACACCGAACGCGAGATGCAATCGCTGGCCCAATGGGCGAAGATGCCGCTCCAGCGCCATCAGGCTTTGCCACAGAAAACGCCAGCGATGCGTTCCCATCGATCGACTCTGGAACCGGCCGGGAGTGAACCAGCGCGGATCCACCACGTAGACGCACAGCAGGCTGTCGGATTTCGAGGCCGCCAGCAGGGCCGCGTTGTCATGCAGGCGGAGATCGCGGGTGAACCAGTAAAGCGTATTCACGAAGGCCTCTCGGTGTTGTCTTCGACCCGTATTTACGTCGGGCCCGGGTGCGCGGATCGTCTTGCGGCGCCAGTATAGGCCGCGACCCGGTCGGGGAACACTCACCGGCGGATGCGCGAATCAATGGCATCGATGGATTGCGGTAATGAACAGGCAAAACCCACGATACCGGCAACTGTCGCAACCGATTACTGTCTACCGGATAAGGCCAGACGCTCTGTAAGTTGGAGGAAACATGACCGTCGACGAGGAACGGGTCGTCCTGCTGGACCGCCACAACCAGCCCGCGGGAACCGCGCCGAAGGCGACCGTGCACGACCGCAACACGCCGCTGCATCTGGCGTTCTCCTGCTATCTCTTCAACGCGGAAGGTGAGCTCTTACTGACCCGGCGCGCCCTGACCAAGGTGGCCTGGCCCGGCGTCTGGACCAACTCGGCCTGCGGCCACCCCCTGCCCGGCGAAACCCCGGCCGATGCCGTGAAACGCCGCTGCCGCTACGAACTGGGCGTCGATATCCAGGACGTCGAACTGCGACTGCCGGAATTCAGCTACCGGGCGCAAGACGCCTCCGGCATCGTCGAGAACGAGTTCTGCCCCGTGTTCTCAGCACGCTGCGTCAGCCAACCGGAGCCGCGACCGAGCGAAGTCATGGACTGCCGCTGGGTCCGTCCCGCGGACCTGATCAAGGCGGTGACCGCCACTCCCTGGGCTTTCAGCCCCTGGATGGTTGCCCAGTTGCGAGAGCTGGAAGCCGAGGGCCTCCTGGCGGGCCACCGCTGAAGCGCAACCCGCAGCCACGCTCGTCGCCCTAGCCAAACACCTGTCGCCCGGGGGCCGCGAGAGACTCGCCCTCGTCGATGGTCCGCGACGCCGGGAAGTGTCCACTGAAGCCCCGCAGGTCGCGCACCTGCACGCTGATGCCATGGTCGGGCGCATTGCGTGCGTAGGCCTCGATATCATCACGGATGTCCGGGTCCACATGCGCCGCCAGTTGGCCGTCTATGACCAGGTGCGTGCCCGGTTTCAGGTTTTCCAGCTTGCTGCGCACCTCTTCGCGATTGAGGAAAGACACGTCCGTCAGGAAGCGCATCCAGGCCCGCTGCCCCTCCTGGCGGAACGATACCGCGCGCCGGAAGTTGGCCCGTATCATGAAACACAGCCCGCAGAACATGCCCACCAGCACCCCTTTCAGCAGGTCGATCACCACCACCGACGTCAGGGTCGCCGCAAACGGCACCAGTCGATTCAATCCCTTGCGGTACTGTTCGACCCACAGCCTCGGGCTCGCCAGTTTGAAGCCGGTATGGATCAGGATCGCCGCCAGGCACGCCAGGGGCATCTGCTCCAGCACCGGCGCCAGGCAGGCCACGGTCACCAACAGGAGCGCCCCGTGAACGAAACTCGACGTCCGGGAACGTCCCCCGGCCTGCACGTTGGCCGAGCTGCGTACGATCACCGCCGTGATCGGCAGGCCGCCCACCAGACCACTGAGCAGGTTGCCCAGACCCTGGGCCTTGAGTTCCCGATGCGGCGGCGAGTGGCGCTTGAGCGGGTCGATCTTGTCCACCGCTTCCAGGGAGAGCAGCGTTTCCAGGCTGGCTACCAGCGCCAGTGTCAGGGCAAAAACATAGACCTGGGGATCGGCCAGCGACGTCAGCGACGGGAGATGCAACTGGGCCAGGAACTCGCCGATCCCGGCCACGCCCATGGCGTCGATCGGAAGCTCAATCCGATGGGCGCCGGTTAACGGGGAAAGCCAGGCGGACGGGACCAGCCGGTCGAGCAACACCGCGACGATAACCACCACCAGCGGCCCCGGCAGGTTGCCGAGCACACTCCGTTTGATCACGGGACGGTCCCACAGCAGCAAAACCGCGAAGGAGACCAGGGCAATCAGCAACGCCAGCCCACTGAACTGCGCCGACAAGGCCCGTGAGCCCCAATCCTCCAGGGCCGGCCAGTCCGCCATACCCGCCAGCATCGGCAACTGGTTAATCACCAGGATCAGACCGATCGCCGCCAGCATTCCCTTGATCACCGAGCTGGGTACGAACGCCCCGATCCGGCCCAGGCGCAGGAAACCGAACAGCATCTGCAGCAACCCACTCAGCGCCGTCGCCATCAGCAACCCGGCAAAGCCAATCGCCTCGATGGCGGACAGAACCACCACGACCAGCCCGGCGGCGGGACCGCTCACGCTCAACGCCGAACCACTGACCAGCGACACCACCAGCCCACCGATAATACCGGCCAGCAGACCGGACAGGGGGGGTGCGCCCGACGCCAGGGCAATGCCGAGACACAACGGGATGGCTACCAGAAAGACCGCAATGCCTGCGGGAACATCGTGCTTCAGGTTACGGAGCACCGGATCCGTCGCCTCCGGGAACTGACTCATCTCGCGACTCCTTGCGTCATGCCGAGTAAGGATGGGAGCCGAAAGTAGCCCGGGAGGATGGGCCGTTCGGAGCCGTCAAAGCACATGCTGCTCGTGCGATATCTCGCACCGGCAAGATGACGCGCATGTCAATTTAGGCCAAATCCGGCATTCCCTGACCCGACCTAACACGCTGACTTATATCGCATTCCGCGTGCTGCTGCGGGAACGCCGGCACGGCACTCCGCCCGATATTCATTGCGGGAAGGTTGCACGACCGTAATTCCGCTGAGCTGCGCCCGCTACACCGCTACCTATCCGCCACAGCGGCATGACGCACATCCCGAATGACCTTTCTGCGCCGGCGCGCTATGGTAGCCAATGGAGCGAGTGTCCCGCTCCACCTCTGCCCAATGACATCCCCGAGTCGGTTGTCCGGAAGGAGGAAAACCATGACCGATATCACCGAGGAAACGCTCGCCGACACCGCCCGGGCCTATGACCGGTGGCTGATGCCCGCACTCTTCGCGCCCTGGATTCCCCATACACTCGACCGCTCCCGAATACAGCCCGGCCAGCATCTCCTGGACGTGGCCTGCGGGACCGGTGAACTGGCCCTGTCGGCCCAGCAGCGGGTCCAGCCCGATGGCCTCGTGACCGGACTGGACCTGAACCCCGGCATGCTGGCCGTGGCCCGGGAAAAATCCGAAACCATCCGCTGGGTGGAAAGTCACGCCGGCAATCTGCCTTTCGACGAAGACACCTTCGACGCCGTCACCTGCCAGTTCGGCCTGATGCTGTTTGACGATCCCGTGCAGGCGCTGCGGGAAATGCACCGGGTGCTGGAGCCCGGCGGTCGACTGGTGGTTCTGGTTTTCGATGAGCTGATCCGACAACCGGTATACCAGACTCTGTCAGGTCTCTATGGGGAACTGATCAGCCCGTCGGTCGGCGACCTTTTGCGCGCGCCCTTCGCCATGGGCCAACGCTCGATCATCGAGAATACCTTTGCCGAAGCCGGCCTGGCGGAGGTCGAGGTGGAACGTCTGGAGGAAAGTGTCATCTTCCCGACCATCACCGATCTGATCCGGGCCGATGTGGACGGCTGGTTTCCGTTTGCCGGTGTCCGGGTAACGGCCGATCAACACGAGCGAGTGAGCGCGGCCGCTGAGCGGGCTCTGGCGCCCTACCGGATGTCCGATGGATCGTTCCGGTTCGTTATCGGAGTGCACTGCGCGTGGCTGGAGAAAGATGCGTGACGCCCGGGTGGGCGTCACGGAAGGGCAACCCCCGAGGGGATCTATCGATCGCTGTTCCAGGGAATCACCCTGACCTTATCGCCGGACAGATCGAACGCCATGAGATCCTGCCCCATAGCTAGGGGCCCATCGTAGGTTTCCCGCGTTGCCGTCTCGATTTCCGCAGGCGTCATCGGCGGGTAATCCTGGTTTGCCAGCAGCACGAAATGCGTGAAGGCCGCCATCTTTGGCTTGGCTTCGCTGAACACCTCACCCGCCTCCTGCGGCGTGGTGTGATGATTCATGATCGGCTGCAGACGCGGCAGCGCCTCTAGCAGCTCCGGTCGGGCAGCAGCGACTTCGTGGATCAGCAGGTCAACGCCACGTGAATGCTCAACCACCGTCTTCGATTTGCGGGTATCCCCGGAAATCACCACCGACTTGCCCTGATAGTCAATGCGGTAGCCGACCGACGGATGAATCAGGTCGCCGTGCAAGTTGGAAAACGCCGTGACTCTGACGCCGTTCTTTTCATAGACCACGCCACCGACCTGCTCGTCAAACTCGGTGACGTTGAAGCGGTTGGCTTCCGGCGGCAGCTTCTCATCGGCAATACGCACCTTGGCGTTGTTCTCAAACGCACTGACCAGACCATCGGTCAGTGCCTGCAGACCGGTCGGGCCGGTGATGTTGAACGGCTGCTTGCGCCCGGCGTATACCGGCGGCAGCCAGCCGGTCATCCAAAGATCCGCCAGACCGTTGACGTGATCCGAGTGATAGTGCGTCAGGAAGACTTCATCGAGACTGCCCAGCGGCACCTTCAACTGCCACAGGCGGATGGTATTGCCGCGCCCGGCATCAAACAGCAGGTTCAGGTTGCCGGCCTGCACCAGGGTGCTGGGGCCGAAACGATCGGGATTGGGGTTTGGAGTACCGGTGCCCAGCAGGGTGACCCGGAAAGTGCTGTTGTCCTGCGCCATGGCGCTCGAGGCCAGGGCAAACATCAGCAACGCAGCCGTCAGGCATTGTTTCAGCATGGCTTCTCCCAATGTTGTTATGGTTTTGAGAAAACGGACGCCACGATCCCTGTGTTGTCGTTGTTTTTGATAGACCTGAGTTCAGGAACCTCTGATCAGGCTCCCTGGCCCCGCCACGCAGAAGGAAGGAACGCGACGGAACCGACACCAACCTAGCAGCCCGTTTGCTAGGCCCCTAATTGATTGGTTGCAAAACCGTATTCATTTTTGGGAAGCATCCTGCGGGAACCCCAGCGCCCCAACGAAAAACGCCCGGATGGCGGAACCATCCGGGCGTTGTCGGAACCGAAGCCTCGTTGAGGGCTTATTCGGACGCGGCGATCAAGCTCGCGTTACCACCGGCTGCCGTGGTGTCGACACACAGGTGCCGCTCTACCACGAAGCGCTGGGTCAGGGTTGGCTCGGTGATCAACTGGATCAGCGCGCCGTCGCGCTTGGCCAAGGCATCCCGGTACTCGCGCAGCAGCGAGCGCTCGGCAACGCTGGTCACCGCTTCAAAGCCGTGAGCCTGGGTCAAGGCAACCGGGTCCAGCACACCGTCAACGCCAACGATCGGCAGGCCGGCCTTGGCCGCCTGGCTGACAGTCTTCTCGACGTTCGGCGCCACGACCACCACCCGGTTACCCTGGGACAGGGCGCTGGCCGCCTGCTTGAGCGCAGACTCGCCGTCCGGCCCCAGGCACACCACCAGGCCGCGGGCGTGGTTGGACAGACGGTTGAGCTCGCCAGTGGGTCCCGGCATGTCTTCCGGATGCGCGTCCAGGGCCTCGGGCACCTCGCCGAAGATCGGGCGCATGGCCTGGATACGGCTTTCCGGAGCCTGCGGCTGCAGCCCCTGCGCCTTGTCGATCAGCTTCTGCAGGCGCTCGGCACCGATCTGCTTGCCGGCGGACTGGGCCGGCACCTCGATGCTCTCGCCCTTCATGAAACGACGCACGTAGTGCGGACCACCCGCCTTGGGACCGGTACCGGACAGGCCCTCACCGCCGAACGGCTGGGAGCCGACGATGGCGCCGATCTGGTTCCTGTTGACATAGGTGTTGCCCACCTTGATGCGGCTGGAGATCCGCTCGACGCGACGGTCCACCCGGCTGTGGATGCCGAAGGTCAGGCCGTAGCCCTTGTCGTTGACCGCGTCGATCACTTTGTCGATATCCGCCGCCTCAAAGGTTGCCACGTGCAGGACCGGCCCGAAGATTTCCTCTTCCAGCTCCTCGATGCCGCTGACCTGGATAACGGTTGGCGACACGAACAGACCTTTCTCCGGTACCGACAGCTTCTTCAGCACCTTGCCGCGCTTCTCATATTTCTCACAGTGGCTGACGATGCGGTCCTTGGCGGTCTGGTCGATGACCGGGCCCACGTCCGTGGACAGGTCCCACGGGTTGCCGATGCCCAGCTCCTCCATGGCGCCGAACAGCATTTCCAGCAGGTGGTCAGCGATGTCTTTCTGCACGTACAGCATGCGCAGCGCGGAGCAGCGCTGGCCGGCACTCTGGAAGGACGAGGCCAGGACGTCGCGCACCACCTGCTCCGGCAGCGCGGTGGAATCCACGATCATGGCGTTCAGGCCACCGGTTTCCGCTACCAGCGGGGCGTCCGGCGCCATCTTCTCGGTCATGACCTTGTTGATGCGCTGGGCCGTTGCGGTGGAGCCGGTGAAGCAGACGCCCGCCATACGCGGATCGGACGTCAGCGCGGCACCGACGGTAGCGCCGGTGCCCGGCACCAGCTGCACGGCGCCTTTGGGGACGCCGGCCTCGTGCATCAGTTCAACGGCCCGGGCCGCCAGCAGTGCGGTCTGCTCCGCCGGCTTGGCGATGACGGCGTTGCCGGCCGCCAGGTTGGCCGCGATCTGGCCGGTGAAGATCGCCAGCGGGAAGTTCCACGGCGAAATACAGCACATCACACCGCGGGCGTCGCCACTGTCTTTGTAGCGAATGCCTTCGTTGGCGTAGAACTCACAGAAATCCACCGCTTCGCGGATTTCGGCGACGGCGTCGAACAAGGACTTGCCGGCCTCGCGGCAGGTCAGTGCGAACAGCTCGTCGACGTTGTCCTCGTACAGCTTGCCGATCTTGCGCAGGCACTCGGCGCGCTCTTCGGCGGGCATCGCGGACCAGGTCCGGAAGCCCTCTTCGCCGGCCGTGATGGCGGCGTCGATATCGGCGTCGGAGGCCTGGGTGACTTCACCCACCACGTCGTCCGGATCGGCCGGATTACGCACCACCTGGACTTCCGCACCCACGGCGTCCACCGCCATGACCGGACCGCCCTTCCAGCGATGGGTGCGGTAAGCGCCGCGGCCCTCGTCGATCTGCGCGATGGTGACCGGATCGGTCAGGTCCCAGCCCTTGGAGTTGCGGCGGTTGGCGCCGAACAGGTCGGCCGGACGCACAATGGCCTTGCTGGAAATGCCGTCGCCCAGGGCCAGCACCGCGTCGATGGGATCCTTGGCAATCTCTTCCGGGGTGATGCTGGTGTCGACGATCTGGTTCACGAACGAGCTGTTGGCGCCGTTCTCCAGCAGACGGCGCACCAGGTACGCCAGCAGGTCGCTGTGCTTGCCGACCGGCGCGTAGATGCGGCAGGGCACGCCGCTGTCGCGGATCACCTGATCGTGCAGGGACTCGCCCATGCCGTGCAGACGCTGGAATTCAAACAGGTTGCGGTCGACGTTCTTGGCCAGTTCCAGCACCGCCGACACCGAGTGGGCGTTGTGGGTGGCAAACTGCGGATAGATGCGGTCGGTCATGCCCAGCAGTTGCTTGGCGCAGGCCAGGTAGGACACGTCACTGCAGGCCTTGCGGGTGAACACCGGGAAATCGCTCAGGCCCATCACCTGGGCGCGCTTGATCTCGGCGTCCCAGTAGGCACCCTTCACCAGACGCACCATGATGCGGCGATCCAGCTTGTTGGACAGGGCGTAGAGCCAGTTCAGGACGTGGGACGCACGCTTGCCGAAAGCCTGCACGACCACGCCGAAACCGTCCCAATGGGCCAGTTCGGGATCTGCCAGGATCGCTTCGATCACGTCCAGGGACAGGTCCAGGCGATCCGCCTCTTCCGCGTCGATGTTAAAGCCCATATTGGCTTTGGCGGCTTTCTTCGCCAGATCCAGCGCACGGGGCACCAGCTCTTCCATCACGCGCTCTTTGTGGCCGTACTCGTAGCGGGCCAGCAGGGCGGACAGTTTGACGGAGATGCCCGGGTTGGTGCGCACGTCGCCCGCGCAGTTCTTGCTGATGCTGTCGATGGCGTCAGCGTAGGCCTTGTAGTAGCGCAGCGCGTCGGCATCGGTCCGGGCGGCTTCGCCCAGCATGTCGTAGGAGTAGGTATAACCGCGACTCATGTTGCTCTTGCCGCGCTCCTGGGCTTCCTCGATGTCACGGCCCAGGACAAACTGGCGCCCCATTTCCTTCATGGCCTGACCGGCCACGGTCCGCACCACCGGCTCGCCCATACGCTTGATCAGCTTGCGCAGGGTCTCGCCCACGCTCTGGCGCTCGGAGTCCTTGAGCAGGTTGCTGGTCATCAGCAGGGCCAGCGTGGTGGAGTTGATCAGGGAAGAGGTGGCTTTGCCCACGTGGGCGCCCCAGTTTCCGGAGGTGATCTTGTCTTCGATCAGCGCGTGGATCGTGGTGTTGTCCGGCACGCGCAGCAGGGCCTCAGCCAGGCACATGAGGGCCACGCCCTCCTTGGTGGTCAGGCCGTATTCCGACAGGAACTTCTCCATGATGGTCGGCTTGGCGTTACTGCGGACGCTGCGCACCAGGTCTGCCGCACGCGCTGAAATCGCTTCACGCTCAGCCTTGGACAACTGGGCGTCAGCAATCAGCTCGTGAATCACCTTGTATTCGTCGGCCAGATAGTAATCGCGGACGGCCTGGCGGGAGTCGATTAGTTCAGGAGTCACTGACTGCTGCGGTTTCATAGTTGTCACCTCGTCGTTGTTTGTCTCTCTGGTCGCATTTTACCGAGACAGACAAAGACCATTTTCCTATTACCCCGGCCAAAGCAACCAATCAGACCTTTTTTGGCCAAACAAAAACCGAGCCCTTCCTTTCCGAAGGGTTAAATATAGGCAATATGACCTTTACCCGTTCGACGGGAAACCCGATTTCGCAGTCATCCCGCCTCTGCCGCCAGCTCCCTCAGGACACCGTGAGCGACAGAAAACACTGCACAATCAATGTTTTTCGCCGTCTGCATGTCTCCCAGCATCTGCTTCCAACGGCCCAGTTGCGTCTGCTTGCCGTCGCGCCACTGCGCCAGCAAGGTTTCGGGCGCCATTTTCGACGGCACTTCGCCCACGGACGCATCCTGTTCGCTCCCGTTCCCCACACGGAACACACTGGAGGTCAGGTGACGCAGCTGATAGTCCAGATCGTCGCGGTAATGACTGGTGGCCAGCACCTCCCAATGCCCCCGCGCCCGGAACTGGCGCATCTGCCTGTCGAGCCAGGTCAGGTTGAGGCTTTCGCCCAGCGAGAAGTACACCCAGGCCACCGCTTCCAGCGACTCGTCGAACTGCAGCGCCACCTCGATGATATCCATCAACCAGTAGCGGCTCTCTGTGGACGCGCAGCAGGCCGCCAGACGTTCCGGCACCGAATTGCTCACATAATAATCATAGCGCTCATTCCAGCGGCTTTCAGGAATCACGCCGCGCAGGCTGTCGGTGGCGCTCATGACCCGCACCAGATGTGGCTGGTAACGCTCGCGGCAGGCCACTGCATCGAGATCCTGCGGCCGTGTGCGAAGCAACCAGTTGGTGGTGCGTGTCACCAGCCGGGTCAGATCGCGCAACAGATCGAGCTGGACGCCGGCAGCGATCTGACCGTCCAGCGCTTCGATCTCACGCCATTGTGCGTCGACATCGTAGATATCCACCGCGATGCGGTAGGCCGCGGCGATCTCATCCGCACCGGAGCGCGAAGCATGGCGGATCTTGTCCAGCCAGGTGATGCCCATGCGATTGACCATGTCATTGGCCAATTGTGTGGCGGTGATCTCGGCCCGCAGCGGGTGCTGTTCCACCGCGCCCGGGAAGGCCCGCAACAGCGACGCCGGAAACGCCGAGTAGAGCGCGTCGCGGAAGCGCTCGTCGTGGACCAGGGGCGACGCCAGCAGCAACTGCTTGAGCTCGATCTTGGCGTAGGACACCAGCACCGACAGCTCCGGTCGGGTCAGGCCCGACAGGGATTCCTTGCGCTCCTGCAAGGCCTCGTCGCCGGGCAGGAATTCCAGCGCGCGGTCCAGCCGGCCTTCCGCTTCCAGGCGACGCATGAAGCGCTCATGCTCGTCGAGACTGGCAGCAGCCGTGGACTCGGCCAGACTCAGCGCCAGGGCCTGGCGGTAGTTGTTCTGGAGCACCAATTCAGACACTTCGCCGGTCATCTCCCGCAACAGGCGATTGCGCTGCTCCAGCGATAACCGACCTTCCTGCACCTCCTTGCTGAGCAGGATCTTGATGTTGACCTCGTGGTCCGAGCAGTCCACGCCGCCGGCATTGTCGATGAAGTCGGTGTTGGCCGCCCCGCCGCGGCGGGCGAAGCCGATCCGCGCCAGCTGGGTGAACCCCAGGTTGCCGCCCTCTCCCAGCACCCGGCAGCGCAACTGGTTACTGTCGACACGGACCGGATCGTTGGCCTTGTCCCCGACACTCTCGTGGGACTCAGCCGGGGATTTGGCGTAGGTGCCAATGCCGCCGTTCCAGATCATGTCCACCGGCGCCTGCAGCAGCGCGCTGATCAGCTCGTTGGGCGTCAACCGCCTGGCGTCGGTGCCCAGGGCCTTGCGCATGGCGGCGTTGATGGGAATCGACTTCTGGGAACGGGAAAACACGCCGCCGCCCTTGCTGATCAGTTCGCGGTCGTAGTCGGCCCAGCTGGACCCGGGCTGCTCGAACAGGCGCTGGCGTTCGCGGAACGCCGCTGCGGCGTCGGGCTTGGGGTCGATGAAGATGTGCAGGTGATTGAACGCGCCCACCAGCCGGATCCGGTCCGACAACAACATGCCGTTGCCGAATACGTCGCCGCCCATGTCGCCGACGCCAACCACCGTGAACTCGTCGGACTGGGTGTCGACGCCTTTTTCCAGGAAGTGGCGCTTGACCGATTCCCAGGCGCCGCGGGCGGTGATACCCATCTTCTTATGGTCATAACCTTCGCTGCCGCCGGAGGCAAAAGCATCCCCCAGCCAGAAGCCATACTCCTCGGCCAGGCGATTGGCGATGTCGGAGAAGGTGGCCGTGCCCTTGTCGGCGGCCACCACCAGGTAGGGATCGTCGTCATCGTGACGCACGACGTCCGCCGGCGGCACCACCTGACCGGCTTCCAGGTTGTCGGTCAGATCCAGCAGGCCGCGAATAAAGATTCGATAGCAGGCCACGCCCTCCTCCTGCAGCGCCTGACGCGAACCGTCGCGGGGCGGCTGCTTGACGATAAAGCCGCCCTTGGCGCCCACCGGCACGATCACCGAGTTCTTCACCTGCTGGGCTTTCACCAGACCCAGGATCTCGGTGCGGTAGTCCTCCGCCCGGTCCGACCAGCGCAGCCCGCCCCGAGCCACCGGTCCCGCCCGCAGGTGTACCCCTTCAACGCGGGGCGAATAGACGAACACCTCGAAGCGGGGTCTCGGTTTGGGGATATCGGGGATCGACTGGGGGTCGAACTTGAGGGACAGGTAGCTCTTGAACTGCCCCTCGAAGCGCTGGAAAAAGTTGGTGCGCAAGGTGGCCTTGATCAGCAGGTAGAAGCGCCGCAGGATGCGGTCATCATCCAGGCTCTCCACCGCTTCCAGATCCGCCAGGATGGCCTCTTCAACGGCGGCGCTCTCGTCCGCCCGGGTGCCATTCGGTTCAAACGCCGGATCAAAACGCACCTGGAACAGGGCCACCAGCCGCCGGGTAATCTCTACGTGGCGGGCCAGGGTCTCCGCAATGAACGGCTGGCTAAAACCGAAACGCAGTTGCTTGATGTAGCGGGAATAGGCCCGCAGCAGGCTTACCTCCCGCCAGCCCAGGCCGGACACCATGATCAGCCGGTTCAGTTCATCGTTCTCGGCAAAGCCGTTCCAGATTTCCCGGAAAGCCTCCTGCAGCAACGACATGACGCTGTCCGCCACCGCCTGATTGCCGGTGGAATGGACCTCCACGGTGAAATCACTGACCCCGAAGGTCTCCCCGTCCTGGCGCTGGATGCGGTAAGGGTGCTCGTCGAGAACCCGCATGCCCAGGTTTTCCAGCATGGGAATCACGTCCGAGAGGATAACCGGCTTACCCTGGCTGTAGAGCTTGAAACGCAGCACCTGGCCGTCGCGTTCGTCCACTGGATAAAAACGCATGGGCACATCGCTGCTGACAGCGATGGACAGCAACTGGCGCAGGTCGCTGACCGCTTCCGCCACGGAAAACCGGGTACGGTAACCGCTGGGGAAGGCGCTCCGGAACGAGCGCGCATACCGATCGCCCAGGTCATCGCCGAAGGCCTCGATCAATTGGGTGCGCAGGTGGCTCTCCCAGGATTGCGACTGGGCCATGACCCGGTTGACGATTTCCCTCAGGTGGGTCTGGTCGGGATCATCCGCCTGGATGGCGTCCGCGAGTTGTTCCAGAAGGGCGTTGGAGTCCGAGGGGTGGGATTCGGTCATTAATCGTCTCCGGATAAAGCCGACGGCACAGCAAATGGGATCGTACACGCAGTATAACCAATCCTCGAAAGACACTTTGACCATACGGTTTCAAAACGAAGGCAACCTGATTATATTTGACGACTCAATTAGCCATTAATCTTCCCGGGAATTCGAACCATGGTCGAACTGGACCGAATCGATCGCTCCATTATGCGCGAACTGCAAAAGAACGCGCGCGTCACCGTTACGGAGCTGGCCTCCCGGGTCGGCCTCTCCAAAACCCCTTGCCAGGTCCGCATGCGCCGGCTGGAAGAGCAGGGCTACATCACCGGCTACACCGCACTGATCAACCAGACCAAGCTGGGGCTGAGTCACATTGCCTTCGCCCAGGTCACCCTGAACGACACCAGCAGCAAGGCCCTGGCCGCCTTCAACGACGCCATCAACCAGATCTCGGCGGTGGAGCAGTGCCACATGATTGCCGGTAACTTCGATTATTTACTGAAGGTCCGCACCCGCAACATGGCCGAGTACCGCCAGGTCCTGGGCGAGCAGATCTCCGCCCTGCCCCACGTCCTCCAGACCAGCACTTTCGTGGTGATGGAGAACGTGAAGGATATGGCCGGCTAAGCTTAATGCCGGGCCCCGATGTTGAGGGGCCCCCGTGTTAAGGGGCGCGGGTGTTATGGGACGCAGGTATCAGGAAACACTAAGTCACCGCTTCCCCAGCCACCGACTCGATGACGTTGCGCACGGTCGACGCGCTGTGCAGGAAAGCCTGCTGCTCACGCTCGTTCAGCCTGGGATGCAATACCCGTTCGATCCCGTTGCCACCAATCACCGCCGGCAGGCTCAGGCAAACGTCCGTTACCCCCTGGAAACCGTCCACCCGCAGGCTGACCGGCATGGTGTGCTTGGCGTCCAGAGCGATGCTCTCGATGATGAAGGCCGCGGCCAGGGCAATGGCGTAGTTGGTGCAGCCCTTATGTTTGAGCACTTCGAAGCCGGCTCGCGAGGCCTTCTCGAACAAGGCGAAACGACCCGGCGTCGGGTCCAGCGGCTCACCACCGGCCTCGGCGCAGCTCATGGCCGGAAACTGGCTGTCGCCGTGCTCGCCCAGGATATAAGCGCGAATGTCCTCGGTGTGGATCCGCAACTCCTCCGCCAGCAACTGACGGAAACGCGAGGAATCCACCAGCGTGCCCGTGCCCAGCACCTGGTTGGGCCGGAAGCCGGTAAACTTCAGCGCATAGTGGACCAGTACGTCCACCGGGTTGGACACCATCACGATCGTGCTTTCCGGCGACAGACGCGCCAGTTCCGGCATGATCTCACGCATCAGGTCCACGTTGCCCTGGGCCAGCTCCATGCGGCTACGCATATGCTTGGGCGTGGGCACCGACGCGCACATGGCGATGATGTCGGAACCGGCCGTGTCCGCCAGGGTTCCGGCGTTGACCTGGGTGGGTGTGCTGACGAACAGCTGGCCGTGGCGCAGGTCCAGGACGTCCCCCAACACCGATTCCCGGCTGCGCCCCACCAGAACCAGTTCCTTGACGATGTGTTTCATGGCCAGGACAAACGCCAGGCTCGAACCGACATTGCCCATGCCGATGACGGATACTTTCATGCTCTTTCCCCAATGCGGAGACACCGCCGGCCAACGAGTAGCATGGGCAGCAACCTCCGCTCAACGTGTGAAACATCCCAACACGAGCAGTATCCGTGCCCGGTGCGGCGCAGACCTCACCAGCGCCTGCCACCTCGCAACGGCACGCCTTCTACCCGGGGCTCATCACAGTAACGCCCACCTCGGCTAACTGACCGACGCACGACCGACGCCCAAGCGCACCAGCTCGGTGCAAAGCTCCCACCTTTTCTCCAAACCAAACACCTCAACTACGACTTTTGTCTAATCGTTGATCGGAAAATTAAGATATATCTTTTTCTAAGATATATCGAAATATTCAAATCACTCGCAATCGAAAGACGCACCAAAGTGTGAAAGGCCGGCCCGTCCGGAGCCGCGTCGAACGACAGGGAGAACAACAATGAGCCTGAATGATTTCGTCCTGAACCCACCCTTCAACGTGACCCGCACCAGTCACGTTGTGCTCAATGTGAGCGATCTGGAAGCCAGCAAACACTTCTATACCGAACTGGTGGGGCTGGTGGTCAGCGATGAGGACGCCAACAGCGTCTACCTGCGAGGGCTGGAGGAGAACGGTCACCACAGCCTCGTGCTTAACAAGTCGCCGAACGCCGGCAAATGCGCCCGGATCGGCATGCGGGTACTGACCGACGACGACATCCACGCCGCCCAGGACTACTTCGGCAGCCGCGGCATCGACTGCCAGCTTGTCGACGTGCCTTTCCAGGGCCCAACCCTGCACGTCACCGACAGCACCGGTGTGCCATTGGAGCTGACGTCTTCCATGGAGCGACGTCCGCGGATGATGAAGGAATACAACCACTACCGCGGTGCCAGCGCCCAGCGCATCGATCACTACCAGATCCAGACCCACGACGTACGCCGCGCTTATGAGTTCTACCAGCCGCTGGGATTCCGGCTCAGCGAGTACACTTTTTCCAAGCGCGAGGATGGCGGCGAGAATCTGTGGGGCGTCTGGATGCAGCGCAAGGGCAACCCGCACGACATCGTCTTTACCAACGGGCTGGGACCGCGCCTGCACCACTTCGCCTACACCCTCCCCGATACCAACGACATGATCCGCGCCTGCGACGTGGCCGGATCCCTGGGCTATGCCACCCGTCTGGAGCGCGGCCCGGGGCGCCATGGCATCAGCGGCGCACTGTTCGTCTACTTCCGCGACCCGGACGGCCACCGCGTCGAGCTGTTCAACACCCACTACCAGCACATCGACCTGGAGCCGCCACTGGCCTGGGATCTGGCCGACCCCAAACGGGCCGATCAGTGGGGGTTCCCGGCGCAGAAGAAATGGTTTGCCGAAGCGAGTCCTTTCGTGGGGACCGAACCGCGCGAGCCCAACATCAAGGTGGACCCACCGACCCTGGAGCGATTCCTGGCGCTGGTGAACGAATAGCCACCAATCATCCGACACCGGCTCCGGCACGGAGCTACCGCTAACAACAAGAGGAAACGAACCATGCTGGACATTGCAATCATCGGCGCGGGCCCGGGTGGCCTGGCCACCGCGCTGCGACTCCACCAGCAGGGCTTTCGCCCACACATCTACGAAGCCGCCCCGGAGCTGAAACCGCTCGGCGTGGGCGTGGATATCAAGCCCTATGCGGTGAAAGAAATCACCGAACTGGGACTGTATGAAGACTTCCGCGACATCTCCGTCGAAGCCCGGGAATCCGTCTTCTACACCGGTTACGGCCAGAAGATCTTCGGCGAGGAATGCGGCCGCCATATGGGCTACGACCACGACCAGCGTTTCGTTCATCGCGGCCACATGCAGATGATGCTCTACAAGGCCGTATTGGACCGTCTGGGCGAGGATGCCATCACGCTCGGCGCGCGCTGCAAGGACATCGATCAGGATGCAGACGGCGTCACCCTGACTTTCGAGGGTGAGCCTGGCCAGGTCCGCGCCGATGTGGTGATCGGTGTCGACGGTATCCGCTCGGTCATCCGCAGCAAACTGCTGCCGGAATCCGACCGCTCCCATTTCTCCGGCCTGACCCTCTACCGCGGCGTTACCGTCATGCCGCCGATCAAGACCGGCGGCAGCATCCTGCACATCGGCGATCCGATCCGCCAGGGCACCCTGATCGTCTACCCGATCCAGGACAACGTCGATGGCCAGGGCAATCAGTTGGTCAACTGGGTGGTCGAGCAGGACGAGAAGCCCCAGAGCGAGGAAGACTGGAATCAGGAAGTGGGCATCCAGGAAATCGAACACGTGTTCGACGACTGCAAGCTGGACTTCCTCGATGTCGGCGAGATGATCCGCAACGCGCGGGAATGCTACCTGTTCCCGCTGATCGACCACGACCCACTGCCCCAGTGGTCGTTCGGTCGCATCACGCTACTCGGCGACGCGGCTCACGCCATGTACCCACGCGGCGGCAACAGCGTCTGCCAGGCCTTCGTCGACGCCCGCGTGCTGGCCGAGCGACTGGCCGCGGTGGACGACCCGGCGGAGGCGCTCAGGCAATACGAGGCGGAGCGCCGGGAAAAGGTCAACTGGCTGGTCATGGCCTCCCGTGGCGAAGGCCCGGAGGTGGTTCGCCGCATTGTCGAGGAACGCAGTGGCGGCAAACCCTTCGACGATATCGAGACGATCTTCCCCTACGAAGAAGCGCTTTCCATCTTTAGCGAATACCACGCCAAGGCCGGGATGAAAATCCCCGGAAAAAAAGAGGGCGCCGGCGAGGCAGGGAAGTACAAATCGGTTTTCTCCACGTCTTGAGGAAATCGAACCGGGACCGGGCACGTTCGGCAAGAAACGGTCCGGCCCAACGTTCGCCGTCGCACGATGGCGCGCAATCATGAATCCACAACAGCAATCAGAAACACGACTGAAACCACAACAAGGACCAAAACCATGAGTTCCAGAAAAATCATCGACGCTAACATGCACTGGCTGCCGGGCGACCTGTTCTCCGACAAGAATCTGCTGAATTCCTTTCTCGACTGCATCCCCCGCCAATATGGCGTACACACCCGGGTCGAACAGATCGAAGGCAAGGACCTGCAGCAGTTGATCATCGAACAGCCCAAGGGCTACGTGAACCTGAACTACGCCGAAGGTCAGTACACCCTGGAAAGCCAACTGGCCGACATGGAAAAAGCCGGCGTGGACCATGCGGTCTTCCGTCTGCCGGTGTGGCAGGAATGGCTCGACATCGAAACCTGCAAACTGGTCAACGACCGTATGGCCGAATACGTCAAACGCAGTGGCGGCAAGATGACCGCGCTCGCCGTCGTTCCGCCCTGGGGCACCGACGCCTGCCTGCGCGAAGTCGACCGCTGCCTGAACGAACTGGACTTCAAGGGCGTGCAGATGGTGGCCCACTACGGCCAGATCTACCTGGACGACCCGGTCTTCCGTCCCTACCTGAAGTTCCTCAATGACCTGAACGTACCGGTGGTGGTCCACCACACGCCGCTGCCGGTGGATTACCATTCGGTACTGCCGTACACCAACCAGCGTCGCCAGTTCGGTCGCTGCGTGGACCAGGCCACCGCGGTCGGCCGCGAGCTGTTCAGCGGCATGTTCGACGAGCTGCCCAACCTGAAGTTCATCCACTCCATGCTGGGCGGTGCCTTCTACGCCTTCGCCGACATGCTGGTTCCGCCCCAGCACAAGTTCAACGATGCCGTGGACCGCTTCCAGACCGGCACCAGCAACCTGCGCGATCAGCTGAGCAACAACATCTTCTTCGACACCTCCGGCGCCCCGCAGTGGGGCAAGGCCCAGCTCGAAGCGGCTGTCAGCGTCATCGGTAGCAAGAACATTCTGTACGGCAGCTCCTACCCGATCCGCAAGGACTGGTTCTTCCAGGGCATCGAAACCATCGAATCCCTGAACGTCACCGACGAAGACAAGGCCAACCTCCTGGGTGGAAACGCCGCCCGTATGTTCAACATCAACCTCGACTAAATCCCCCGGCATCCACACCGGGAACGCGGCCGCCATACTCGATGGCGGCCTGTTTTCGCCCGCCCTCTCGGGCGAACCGCGTTGAAACTGACTCGAGTCCAAACAACAACAGGAGGCTCAGTTGAAACACGCCCGATTTGCAACTCTATCGTCGCCCCGGGGTATCCTCTACGGCCTGGTCACCGATCACGGGATCATCGACCTGTCGGCCCGCTACTCGTCCCGCTGGCCGACACTGCACGAGGTGGTCGCCGACAACGCGCTGGCCACACTCGCCGAAGAGGTCACCAACCTCGAGCCCGACTTCAGCCCCGAAGACGTTACCTATGAGATTCCCCTGCCCAGACCGGGCAAAATCCTTTGCGTCGGGGTCAACTATCCCAACCGCAATGCCGAGTACCGCGACGATCAGGACGCGCCGCCCAAGCCCTCCCTGTTCGTGCGTTTTCCCGGTTCCCTGACCGGCCACCTGCAGCCGCTGATACGGCCGCCGGAAAGCGAGCAGTTGGACTACGAAGGCGAGATCGCCATCGTCATCGGAAAGAAGGGGCGTCGCATCCCGGCGGCTAAAGCGCTGGACCACATCGCCGCCCTGACGCTGTGCAACGAAGGCACCATCCGCGACTGGGTTCGCCACGCCAAGTTCAACGTCACCCAGGGCAAGAACTTCGATAGCAGCGGCGCTATGGGTCCCTGGCTGGTGCCCTTTACCGACGCGTCCCAACTGGCCGATATCCAGTTGACGACCCGCGTCAATGGCGAGATTCGCCAGCAGGACCGCACCAGCCGGATGCTCTTCTCCTTTCGCGAGATCATCGCCTACATATCCACGTTCACCACACTGGAACCCGGCGACATTCTGGTGACCGGCACCCCCACCGGCGCCGGCGCCCGTTTCGAGCCACCGCTCTGGCTGCAGCCGGGCGATGTGGTTGAGGTCGAGGCGGAAGGCATCGGCGTGCTGCGCAACATCGTGGAAGACGAGGGATAGACCATGCTCGACCCAAACGCCATCCAGCAGGCCGTCGCCGACCTGGACGAAGCCGAGAAAACCCGTCGGCAGACCGGCCTCCTGTCGCGGCAACATCCGGGCATGACTCTGGACGACGCCTACGCCGTCCAGACCGCCTGGGTCAACCGCAAGATCGACGCCGGCCGCCGTGTGATCGGCTGGAAAATCGGCCTGACCTCCAAGGCCATGCAATACGCCCTTAACATCGACACACCGGACTCGGGCGTGCTGTTCGACAACATGCTGTTCGAGGACGGCAACCGCATCCCGCCGGACCGTTTTATCCAGCCCCGCATTGAGGCCGAGCTGGCCTTCGTCATGAAAGCCCCGCTGTCCGGCCCCGACGTCACTGTCTTCGATGTGATCAACGCCACCGACTACGTGACCCCATCGCTGGAGGTCCTGGACACCCGCATTCTGCGCAAAGACCCGGAAACCGGTCAGGCACGTACCATCGTCGACACCATCTCCGACAACGCGGCCAATGCCGGCATCGTGCTTGGCGGCCGGGCCGTGCGCGCCCACGAGATCGACATGCGCTGGACCGGCGCCATCGTCTCGCGCAACGCCGCCGTCGAGGAAACCGGACTGGGGGCCGGGGTGCTCAATCATCCCGCGCGCGGCATCGCCTGGCTGGCCCGCCGCCTGGCCCGTTACGGCGACCGCATCGAGGCCGGTCAGGTGGTGCTGTCCGGTTCTTTCATCCGCCCGGTCGAGGCCCGCCACGGTGACACCATCGTCGGCGATTTCGGCCCCTACGGCACCGTCAGCTGCTTCTTTGAGTGAGGAATGCCATGCCTGCCCCGCGTAACACTTTCAAACAGGCGCTGCTGGAGCGGCGTCCCCAGATCGGCCTCTGGGTCGCCCTGGCCAGCCCCTATACCGCCGAGATCTGCGGCGGCGCCGGTTTCGACTGGCTCTTGATCGACGGCGAACACGCCCCCAACGATGTGCCCCTGATGATGGCGCAGCTCCAGGCCCTGGCGGCCTCGCCGTGTCATACCGCGGTTCGCGCCACCATCGGCGAGCCGGCCCTGATCAAGCAATACCTGGACATCGGCGCCCAGACACTGCTGGTGCCCATGATCGAATCCGCTGCCCAGGCCCGGGATATGGTGCGTGCGGTACGCTATCCACCACAGGGGATTCGGGGGGTCGGCGCGGCCCTCGCGCGAGCGTCGGCGTTCAACCGCATCCCGGATTACCTGCAGACCGCCAACGACGAGATCTGCCTGCTGCTGCAGATCGAAAACCGGGCCGGCCTGGAGGCATTGGATGACATCGCCACCACCGAAGGCGTGGACGGCGTCTTCGTCGGCCCTGCCGATCTTGCCGCCGATATGGGCTATCTGGGAAATCCGGGAGCACCCGAGGTCCAGGCCGTGGTCGAGGACGCCCTCAAACGCATCCAGTCACACGGCAGGGCCGCCGGCATTCTGTCTGCCGATGCCAAACTGGTGGAACGTTACCTGGAACTGGGCGCCACCTTTGTCGCCGTGGGCAGCGACGTTGGCCTGCTGGTCAAGGAAAGTACGCGACTGGCCAGCGCCTTCAAGGAGAAAGTACCGCCCCGGGCCGGTACGTCCTGAATCCCACAGGCAGGCCCGTTTTTGGTCCTGCCCCTCCTCGCCGGATCCCGGGTGGTCAAGGCCAGTCAGCAGGCTTTGGCCTTACAGCCGGAAGCCGGCAAATGTCTCCGGCATCGGACGTGGGCGAAAGGCGACGCCGACCCGCTCCAACAGGGCGGCGCCGGCCTGGAGCAGGTCGTAGAATGGCCCGAACTCTTCCGGGTAATCAACGCCATTCATCTGCAGGCGGTAGCGTGCAAAATAGTTCAGCGTCGCCAGCAGGTCGAGCTCATCCCGCGACACACAGGGAGACTTGGGGCCCAGCATGTCGAACCGCCCAAACTGCCGGAACAGGGCCTGGAAGACCTCGATCAGATCGATGATGTCGGTTTCCGACACGCCCTGATGGCCGAGCTGGGGGGCAATACCCGGAAAGGGATCCGCACGGTCGTGAATCGCCCGCAGCACGCGCAGCATCTCCTGTTCTGACTTGGAACATTGATGCTTGATGAAAAGAATCGGCGTGGACATGTATGACATCCTCTTTCAAAACATGTTCAAACAGTTGTATCAAGTGCGCGACTACGAACCCCATCCATGGTCCGCCGGCCCCAAATATCGCCGATCATTCCAGGGTGTCGGCTGACAGCCGGCTCAGGCCGACTGCCAGTCGAACCTCAGCTCTTCGCGGACGGAGGCATCTTCCAGGTGACGTACGATGATCTCCTGGAGTTCCCCCATCTGCTTGACGTCGGGCGACATGACGGTGACACGGAGTTCATGCTCCCCGGCCTCCAGGAAACAAGCCCCCCGGGACATACGGATCTGGACCGAGTTCTCGCCGGCGGTGACCGGCGTCTTGTGCTGGAAGTGACTGCTCAACCGGCGCACGAAACGCTCCGCATTCGGCGTCTCGACAACGGCGACGCTTTTGACGTTGGTATCGGCCACCGGCCGCTCGTTCATTAGTTCCTCGACCTCATCGGCCGCCGCATCGATGACCCCTGCGATCTTGTCGAGGGTGCTTTCCGCCAGCGGTTCACGCTTCATGCGCAGACTCAGGGCGAACTTGAGGTGGTCCATTGCGTTGACGATCTGCGCCGGCGGCCGGCCTTTGCCGGACGGTCCAACCCGTGACATCAGGAGCTTTACCTGCGCCTCGTTCGCTTTCAGGAACGCCTTGCCTTCCGAGGTGATGCTGTACTGTTTTCGGCCGCCACCCTCGGTGTCGATGACCGCGTAGTTCTTGTCATAGAGCCAGGTCAGCGTGGGATAGATCACGCCCGGGCTGGGTTTGTAGTTGCCGCCGAAGCGCTCCTTGATCTGCTTGATGATCTCGTAGCCGTGGCTGGGCTGGTCCGCGAGCATGGTCAGGACCAGCAGTCGCAGTTCGCCGTAGTCGAACAAACGGCCACTGCGTCGGCCGCCCCGGCTTCCCGAGCCGGCAGCGTCACCGGACCTGTCGCCGTCATGGCCTGGAGAACGATCATCACGCTTGTTACCTTTTGCCCTACTCTTTCTCGGGTTACTTCCCGCCGCACTCTTCAAGCTGGTCAAGCTGGCTACTCCACTCTCATCGCATATAACTTAATTTTAGATATATCTGAAATATAGCATCCGCCTGACATGCAAACAATGCTGGCACCGGCCGGAGTGGGCGACCGGTTCGGACAGCGATTAAGCCGCTTCTTCCACTGCGGTCCCGGTCAAGCGGCGCCGCAACAGTCTGTAGGTCAGTGTTGCGCCAGTCGCCGCGGCACAGGTCACACTGGCCATGGCCACGGCGTCACTGCCCAGTGCGCCGACCAGGGAAGCCGCCAGCGCCGCGCAGCCGAACTGGGTCACGCCGAACAGCGCCGAAGCCGCGCCGGCGGTATCCGGTGCCAGATCCAGCAGCCCGGCGATGGTATTGGCTCCGGCCATACTGACGGTCAGCAACATGAGGAAGGCCGGGATCACGATGCCCCAGAGCCCACCCACGCCGGTAACGGCCATGACGAGCAGGACAATGCTCCAGATCAGGGTGTTGCTCACGGCGATGCCCAGCATGGGCAGATACCCGTAGCGCACGACCAGCCGGCCATTAATCAGATTCCCCAACAGCATCGCGATCATGTTGAAGCTGAAGTAGAAACCAAACAGGGAGTCGTCGACGCCGAACTGGTCGATGTAGATGAAGGAACTGGCGGAGACGAAGGCAAACAGCACGGCGAACATCTGCACCCCACACGCGAGGAACAGCGGGAAAGGTCCGCGCTGCAGCAGCTCGAAATAGCCCAGGTACTGGGCTGGCAGGCTACCGTGGCGCGCGCGTTTGTCGACACCGTGGGACTCGCCCAGCCACAGCGCCGAAGCCAGCAAACCAAGGGTGGCGTAGGCCGCCAACAGCCAGAAAATCGCACGCCAGGACGCCACACTCAGCACCAGGCTCCCAATCAGCGGGGCCACCAGCGGGGCAATGGCCATCACCATGATCACGAAGGAAATCACACGGGCCGCCTGCGCACCGGAGAAACGATCACGCACGATGGCTCGGGGAATCACCTGGCCCGTGGCGGCCCCCAGGCCCTGCAGCGCCCGCGCCAGGATCAGCGTGGTGACCGACCCCGCCAGGGCACCGGCCACGCAGCCCAACAGGTACAACGTGAACCCGAAGTACAGCACCGGCTTGCGGCCGTAGCGATCGGCGATGGGACCATAGAGAAACTGACCCACCGCCAGGCCGATGAAGAACAGACTCAGGCTGTACTGGGTAACGGCCGGATCGGCCCGAAACTCCTCGGTCAGCGCCGGCAGCCCCGGCAAGTAGATGTCCGTGCCCAGGGAGGACGCCGCGCTGAGGATGCCCAGCACCACAATGAGCTGTACACGCTGACGGCGGTTACCGCTATCGAACGTCATGGAAAGGTCCTCTGCGTATACACCAGGTGTCACGGTGGGATCAGCGGTTCGCCAGTACCGCCACGAAATCGCACTGGATCAGCATGTTACCGGTGAAGTTTCCATCCAGCGCGTGACGCGCCGGGCGCGACTGCGGGTCCGGGAACAGCCGCTCCCAGTGTCGGTTCACCACGTCGCGCTGGGACTTGTCCTGCATCCACAGGGTCATCTTGATGATGTCGGCGGTGCTGCCGCCGGCCACCTCAAGGATGCTGCGAACATGCCCGAACATTAGGGCGCACTGCGACTCCAGCCCGTCGGCCATTTTTCCGGTGGCGGGATCACGCCCGTAGATCACGCCCGAATAAAGCATGCCGTCCACGCGGCAGGCTGCCGGAATGGGGTTCCTGTGTGCGAACCCGTCGATATAGATGCTCTGTCGTCGCTGCATGGGTTTGACCTCGCTGGCGAAGAACGGGGCGCCGGCACCCGCGGGCGCCCCTTGTCGAAAGGCGGCTAACCGTGCCCCGGCGCGTTGCCCAGTTTGTAGGTGATGCGGATACGCTCGGCGTGATAGGCGCCGGTCACGTCGGAGTCGGAGTCGATGTAATCCCCTTCGAACTGCAGCCCGAAACGATCGGTGACGTTGTAACCCAGGATCACGAAGCCGGCGTTGAATTCGGATTCATCCAGCGGGTAGTTGATCCCGGTCGATTCCTCCAGTTCAAAGCGCGTCAGGCCCAGAACCGCCAGCAGCTTGTCGTCATGGTGCACATAGCGCAGTGAATAGGAGCGCCCCGGCTGGTCTTTGGTGGCCATGGACGCCAGCGGCTGGCCATCCTCGATCGGCGTGGAGTTGTAGATACCGTAGCTGTAGGGCGCGACGTAGGCGCCGCTGAGGAAAGCGTCGTCCTTGTGGGGGACATAGGTCGCGGCGAGGTAGATCTTGTCGTTGCGAGAATTGATGCCTACACGGCCGGAATACAGGTCCGTGTCCACGTTCTCAAACGGTGCCGCCTGATCGGAGACGTCCCATTCCTTGACGTACTGCAGAGCCCAGAAGGGGGTCCAGGAATCCATCTTCAGGGAATCCAGCGGCATCTGGAAACCGGCATAGGCCAGTTGCAGGCGCTTGTCGAAGTTGTAGTACCAGGCCTCGGCATTGGCGCCGTAGCGATGTCCCCAGCGCACACCCGCAGTGGCAAAGCCATTGCTGTCCGTCTGCGGCGTGTCGGTTTCGGGGATCTCCGGATTACCGGCGTCCCCCTTGATGAAGCTGTCTTCGCTGAAGGGCTTGAAGCGGAAAATGCGGTAGCCGTACACCTTGATGTCGGGATTGAACGGCAGTGCGTAAGTGCCACCGAAACCTTCGTACAGCGCCGGGATCATGGTGCGGCCGTCACCTTCGTTGGCAAAGGGTGTATCCAGCCCGATGCGGCCGCCCTTGAGATCGAAACCAGCGCCCCGGTAGCGCAGGAAGGCCTTGCCGATCATGGTGATGTTGTCGGACGGCACATAGCCCTCGGTCTCGTCCGGGTTGGACGGATTCAGGCCGAAATTGTAGGCGGAGTATTCACCCACGCCGAAACTGAAACCGTGGAGATCGGCGCTGCGATACTGAAACTCGCCGCCGAACGAATGGGTCCGTTTGTCGTCGATGATGCCTTCGTAGGTCTTGAAGAAGGTCATCGTTTTCAGCTCACCGAAAAACGTCCCTTGTGCCAGCCAGTCGTTGAGCGAATCCACGGATTCCCCGGATGCCTCGGCCGCATGACCGACCGGACTGAACAGCAGGAAAAACGAAACGATGAAAGAGCCCAACCTGGATATCAACTTTATTGTCATTGTGTTGCCCCTCTTGTTCTCTCGTGTGCTTCTGTCTTGTTATGGATTGGAATAAAAGCGCTGTTTTTCTGGGCCTGACCGGAATTCCGGCGGCGTGTCATGCCCTCCTCCGCGTCGCCCGGACGCGCTTCCGCGGCGTGTATCGATACCAGCTCGCGACCGTATTCCAGACAAAGGCAGGCCCAACGGCCCGGCGTACAGCCAGCCCGGGAAAAGGCTCAGTCTTGAGATAACGGTCCCGCTAGCGGCTAAAAGGGCCCCGGATGCATTCCCGATGCAGCAACCGGGGCAAGTCACCTCCGACACAACAACGAGGTGACCGACCTGGGGACGGAGCGGCTATCCCGCCTGCCCCGGCCCCCGATCGGGGCCATGAACACCGCATCCACAATGCTTCTGGAACTGATCCAGCAAGGCCTTGCCGTAGTCATTACCGTTGGGAATGCGAGTGATGGTGTGGATGTGGAACTTGGCGGGTTCCTCATTGCCCAGCCACATGCCGCTGTGATGGTCGAACTCGATCATGATCACCGGGCTCTGGATGCGGTAGTAGAAAACGTCGTCATCGCCGCAGCCGCCGATCCAGTTCCACCAGGTGTCGTCCAGGTGGCTCTCGACGAGCCGCATACGCGCCGCGCGCGGACCGTCGGGCAAAAATTCCAGGAAGGTCTCGATCACCTGCATCAGTTTGGCGCGCTGGGATCGATCCAATTCCGAGGCACGTATGCCCTCAAGCGGAATCACACGGTTGTCCTGGCAGGCGCCGCCAAGGTGGCGCTGGTCGGCAAAGTTGAAGCGCCAGTCCGGCATGGCCGGATCTTCCATCAACCCATAGATCGTGGCCCGATCGCGCAGCGCCGGCGATAGCGACTGCATCAGCGCCAGCCCCAGGCTCTCCTCGCCGGTGAGCAGAGTGAAAGCCTCTCCGTCGCCGCGGTCGATGTGCTTGGGCTCCACCCCCATAAAGGTGGGCGAGATCACCAACTGACGCCCCACGACGAAACAGCAGATGGCAGCGTGATGGCCGTACAGGCTCCAGCCCCAGGGCTTTGTGGTGGACGGCTCGCCGAACATCAGAACGTGATAGCTCCACCGGTTCATGATGTTGTTAAGGTCGTACAGTTCGCCCAGAAAGTGGTTGGCGTCCATCAGTCGCCGGATCTTGGTGAACCCCTTTTCGCTGGTAAACGCCTGCAGCAGTTTCAGGAACGCCTGGCGCGAACCCTCCGACATGTTCTCCAGGCGTACACCGTTGTCGTTGAACTGAATCTCCGGGTTATACCAGCCCCGCCATTCCGGGGCGTCCACCGGATAGCCGACCTGCTTGCGCTGGGCCTCATCCAGCGTCTCCAGGAACGCCTCTGCCGCCGCCACCGCAGGCGCCACATCAAAGCCTTCATCCTCAAGATCAAACAGACCATGCTCCACCTCGCCGTCGGGCGTGACACCCTGAAAGGGCTCATCAAGGGCGGCCTTCCACTCGTCGCGCAGCTTGGCGCCCTTCTCGTTGGAGAGCATGCGCTCGGTATAGGTCTTGGGGTCCACCCCCCGCGCCGCCTGGATACGAAAGGTGTCCGGCGGCAGGATGTAGTCACGATAATCGTCACTGGCCATGCCATTTGCTCCTCGATAGATCAACGGATCGGTGTACACACCGGCGTCAGCCCCGGCCGTCACCGACCACCCGGTTCTCGATGTAGCCCAAGGATTCAATGTCCAGCCGCACCACGTCGCCCTCCTCCAGGAAGTTGCCTGTGGGTGCACCGATACCCGATGGCGTGCCCGTTGCCAGGATGTCACCGGGCTCCAGGGTCATCACCGTGGAGAGGTATTCGATCTGCTGGTAGATGTCATAGATCATGTCGTTGGTGCGGGAATGCTGGCGCACCTCGCCATTGACCGTCAGTTTCATGTCCAGGTTCAGCGGGTCGGCGATCTCATCATCGGTGGTCAGCCAGGGGCCGATAGGGCCGTGCGTGTCGAACGACTTACCGAGAGTGAACGTGGGCGACTTGTGCAGCCAGTCCCGGGTGGACACATCGTTGACGATCAGGTAACCGGCGATCACCGCACGTGCGCCATCCGCCTTCACGTGACGGCAGCGGCGACCGATGACCACGCCCAATTCGATCTCGTAGTCGAGCATGTCCGACTCCTGCGGCTTGACCACCGGATCGAAAGGCCCGTTCAGGCAACTGACCTGCTTGTTGAACCAGAGCTGGCTCTCGGGAATTTTGATGCCGGCCTGGCGCGCCTCCTCGGCGTGTTTGGCATAGTTCATCCCGATCCCCAGGAACTTCTGCGGATCGTTGACCGGCGCCTCCAGGCGCACCTTGTCCATCGGAAAGGCCGGCTCGGCCACGCCCTCCAGGTCAGAGCGCAGTTGCGGCAGGTCGCCCAGCAACTGCCGCATGGAGTGCCCCACGCCGGCCACACCGGACAGGTCCACCACCCGGTCGCCCACAACCTTGCCGATACGGGTGGTCCCGCTTTCCGTAAATCGCACCAGTTTCATCTTGTTTTTCCTTTCACGAATGAACGTCCAGACAGGTCAGGACCTGTCGCGAACCGGAGTCAGTTGGGACAGCACCACCTCCCAGCGCTGCTCCACCTGACGTAGAATCAGGGTGGAGAATCCGTGGCGGACCATTCGCTCACCGGTTTCCAGCGAGCGCACCGTGTTAATGGTGACGCCGGTGACGACGGCCAGGTGTCCCTCGACCCGTATCTCGGGCACCTCACGCTCGATCGAGACGAAGCCGCCCATCCTGCGGATGTGGTTGAGGAAAGCCGGCTTGTCGTGAACCATGCCGGTGCTGTGAATATGCACCAGGTCGTCGGCCAGCAGCCCTTCCAACACGCCCAGATCCGGCTCGGTGAGGGCACGCTGACGAACTCGCTCGAATTCCAGGATGGCCAGTCGGCTGTCCTGCTCCCCACGCGTCATACCGCTTATCTCCTCCGGTTCGCGCCCGCTCCGGTCAGACCAGGCCGTCATAGGAACCACCGTCGAGCTGTAGGTTCTGGCCGGAGATAAACGCGGCCTGGGCGCTGCACAGGTATGCACAGGCATCGCCGAACTCCTCCGGTCGGCCATACCGGCCGGCGGCGATGGAGCGACAGTTGCGCTCCCGTGCCTCGTCCCGGCCGATTCCTTCCTTCTTCATCAGCCGCTGCAGCATGAATTCCTGGCGCGGGGTATCCACCCGCTCGGGCAGGAGGTTGTTGAGGGTGACGTTGTCCACCGCCACTTCTCGGCTGATGGCCTTGCTGATGGCCGTCAGGGCGGCGCGGGCGGAAGTGGACAGCCCCATCATGTAGTGCGGGGACTTCACCATCGCCGAGGTAATGTTGACGACGCGGCCGAAACCGCGGCGACGCATGCCGGGGATGTAGGCCCGGATTAACTGCACTGCGGGCATGAAATTGGCTTCCATGGCCGCATCCAGGGCCGGCTCGTCCCAGTCCTCCAACGCGCCGGGCGCCGGGCCCGCGTTATTGGTGACGAGGATGTCCACATCCGGCACGGCCCTGAGGATCGCAGCGCGCCCCTCGCGGGTGGTGAGATCCGCCGCAACATGACCGATTTCGGCTTGGGGGAAATCCTTTCGCAGGGTGTCGACCACTGTCCGCAGCTTGTCCTCGTCGCGGCCGTTCAGAGTCACCGCCACGCCTTCCCCCAGCAGGGAGCGGGCACAAGCCAGCCCCAGCCCCTGGGACGATCCGCAGATAAAGGCCCTGCGCCCGGCGATACCAAGATCCATCATTCACTCCTGTTACTGACATGCGTCGTCGCGTGACGGGGCACCCAGCCCCTCACTGCCCGAAAACATCCTCGAAGAAGCCCGTCATGGCGTGCCAAGAGCGGCAATCAGCGGTGGCACTGTAGGCCGCAAACGGGGGCGTTCCGGGGCCGTCGGCCTCGGTAAAGGCATGCCTGGTGTGGCCGTACAGATTGACCTCCCAACCAAGTCCGGCCTGGGTCATGGCCTCCTGCACACGGGCCAGGTCGTCGGCATTGGCCATGGGGTCGTCGGCACCGGTGCAGATCAGTGCCCGGGCCTCGCCGCAGGCATCCGACCAGTCGTCGTGGACCAGGTTGATACCGCCGTGGAAACTCACCACGCCCTGCAACTCACCGCCGCTGCGAACAAACTCCAGCACCGAGGAACCGCCAAAACAGTAGCCGAGACCGCCCAGCTTGCCGGGATGGGTCGACGACTGCGCCCGGAGCGTCTCGCGGGCCGCCTCCATGCGCCCCATCCAAAGTGTCCGGTCTTCAGCAAAAAGCCCTATCATGTCGTCGAATTCAGCCGGTCCGTTGAGCCGCTTGCGCCCGCCCCACAAGTCCACAGCGAGGGCGGCGTACCCCAGGGCCGCCAGCCGCTCGGCGCTGGCCATGACGTGCTTGGTCATACCTTCGGCGCCGTGCACGACCAGCACCCCGGGACAGCTCCCGGGCGCCGCATCCCGTGGCGAACAGAAATAACCGAGCATGCGGGTGTCGTCCTGAACATATTCCACATCGCGGGTTTCAACGTGCGTCATGCTTCACCTCTTCATTCGCCGTGCGTGGCAGGCCACCACCGGAGGACGGCAAAGGCACTGAAAGCAACGGGTTGCGGGGTGGTTTTCCATAGGTATTGTGCGATCTTTTTTGTAATTTTCGATATATCTGATAGCAAGATATATCTAGAAATACACACCAACCATTAGACAAAAGTCGTACACTTCAGGGCACTCAACGATGCCTGGCGGGGAAATAATTGATAATCAATCTCATTTTCTGGTATCAATAGGCGCCGCGATCCATGCCCTGGCCGCGTCGTTTTCTGAGGAAGCAGTCGCTTTGTCCCATCCCCAATCCGCGCTCGACCTGTTCGTCAGCCACCGGAGTGCGCTGGTCAGCTATGCCAGCCGCATTACCGGCAACCGGGTGACCGCGGAGGACCTGGTGCAGGAGGCCTGGCTGCGTTTCGACGAGGCGTCCCGGGGCCGCTTCCTGGATGACGCCACCGGTTACCTCTACCGGATCGTGCGCAACCTGGCGCTGGACAGCCGTCGCCGCACCACCCGCGAGCCCCCGGTGACCGTGCCGCCGCCGGAGGACGACGCCTCACTACATGCCGCCGATACCGCCCGCAACCCGGAAACGGTCAACCTTTACCGGGACGAGTACGCGCGGGTCCTGGCCGCCATGAACGAGCTGCCCGAGCGCACCCGGATCGCACTGGAGATGAACCGCTTCGGCGGCGCCAAGCTGCGGGAGATTGCCGCCTATCTCGATATTTCCGTCGCCCTCGCCCACAAGCTGGTGGCTGAAGGCATCGAGTACTGCAAAGAGCGTCTGGAGCGTCCCTAGTGTCCATGCAACGCCAAACAGCACCTCTGTTTTCCTGGAACCTGTTTTTTTGGAAAAAGCCGGTGTCGGAACGTTTCGTCATCAGGGCACCGCGTTGGCAGCAGGACGGCCCCGATAACAACAGCACTCAACGAGCCGCAAAGGGATAGACACGGGAATGGCAGGGAACACCGAATCAAGCCGCGCCCGGATCGACCGGGAAGCGACCGACTGGATGATCCGATTGCAGGAGGAGCCCGGGAACGACGACCTCCGCCAGGCCTTCGACACGTGGTTGCAACGCAGCCCCGAGCACGCCGACGCCTGGGCGGCGACCCGGCATACCGCCCTGTTGATTGAGGCCGCGGCCCCGGCCGAGCCCCGATCCTGGCAGGCGGCGCTGGATGAGATGCGCGGTCAGACTACCAGCCACCAGCACGATGCAGCCTTCGCAGCAAACGACGCGCCGCCCACCGGGGCTCAGCCCCACGCGGCACAGCGGCGCCCCCGACGTCTGCGTGTCGCCGGCCTGGCGATAGCGGCCTGCCTGCTGGCGCTGGTGGTGGGCCCTCACGCCTACCTGCACATGCGGGCGGACTACACCACGGATACGGCGGAAACGCGCGATATCCAGTTGAGCGACGACAGCGTCGTCACCCTGGCGCCGGAGAGCGCCATCAGCGTTCACTACAGTGACGGCGAGCGCCATATCGACCTATTGCGGGGCGAGGCCTTCTTCGAGGTGACGCCGGCGCCCACACGGCCCTTCCGGGTGTCCTCCCACAACACGGAGGTCACGGTCCTGGGTACCGGCTTCAACGTCCTGCGCCGGGACCTGGGCACCGCCGTATCCGTAGAGCACGGCCGGGTGCGGGTCGATCCAACCTTACAGGCGGATGCCACAGAAGTGCTGACGACGGGACAGACAATCTCGGTCCGTGACGCTCAAGGCGTGGAGCGCGGCACTCTCCCAACCGGTCAGATCGCCGCCTGGCGCCAACACCAGCTGATCGCCCAGGACCAGCCCCTGGGCGACGTGGTTGACCGGCTACGACGCTATTTCCCCGGGCGTATCGTGGTAACCGACGACGCCCTCGCCGGGCAGCCCGTCACCGGCGTCTACAACCTGAAGAATCCGGTCGGCGCGCTGCGCGGCATTGCCCGGGCGCAACAGGCCGTGGTGCGGGAAATCACGCCCTGGTTGCTCTTGGTGTCCGCCTCCTGAACGCGCACGAATGTTCGATTTCAGGTTTTTTGAGGCAATTTCAGATTATTTTTGAAAAAAGTCCTCCGGCCGACGTTTTGTCTCAAGCACGCAAATGAGAAACGTTCAAATTCTCATTAACGCACGACAAACATCCAACGGAGACACTCGATGACAACCGGGGCATCCACCCACTCCCCCACCCGATACCGCCGCCGCGTCCTGGCCAGCGCCCTGCTGCTGTCCACCGGCCTGACGCCCATGCTGCTGCCGGCCAGCGCCAACGCCCAGACCAGCACCCAGCAGGCAGCCTCGGCACTGCAGGCCGAAAACACCTTCAATATTCCGGCCCAGCCGATGACACCGGCCCTGGCCCTGTTCGGTCAGCAATCGGACTTGCAGATTACGGTCGATGGCTCGCTGGTGCGCGACCTGCAGGCGCCCGCCGTCAACGGCACCCTGAGCAACGCCGACGCCCTGGGCCAACTGCTGCTGGGCTCCGGCCTGAGCTACAGCCTGGCCGACGCCAATACCGTCGTGGTGGAAGCCGCCGCGGAAGTCAGCGATGACGCCACGCCGCTGGATCCACTGCAGGTCCAGGCCAGCGCGGAATCGGCGGTGGGACCGGTGACGGACAGTGTGGTCAACAGCCGCAGCGCCACCGGCACCAAGATGGACACGCCGATTGTCGATACGTCGGCCTCGGTCTCGGTCATCACCGAAGAAGAACTGGAAACCCGTAACGTCCAGGACCTGCAGCAGGCGCTGTCCTACACCTCCAGCGTCTCGGTGGATGCCTACGGCTCGGACGACCGCTACGATTTCTACCGGATTCGCGGGTTCAACCAGATGTCCCTGGGCACCTATCGCGATGGCCTGCCCAGCCGCATTCCCAGTTTCACGACCTCCCGGATCGAACCGTACGGCCTGCAACAGATCGACGTGCTGAAAGGTTCCACCTCCAGCCTGTTCGGGCTGAACGGTCCCGGCGGTCTGGTCAACGCCATTACCAAACGCCCGCAATCCACCGAGCACGGCGAAGTTTTCGTCACCGGCGGCGATGAGCACCTCAGTGCCGGTACCGATTTCGGCGGCCCGGTCGATGACGACGGCAAGTGGAGCTATCGTCTGACCGGCCTGTGGCAGGACGGCACCCACGGTCGGGACTACTCCAACGACGACCGTTTCTACATCGCACCAGCGGTGACCTACCAGCCCAGCGACAGAACCTCGCTGACCCTTCTGGCCAACTTCAGCAAGCGCGACAGCAACGCCGGTTATGGCTTCCCCGCCGACGCCGACATCGATCCGGAAAGCTTCCTGGGCGAGCCGGACTTCAACCGGTTCGACACCACCGAATCATCCCTCGGCTATCTGTTCTCGCACCAGTTCTCGGACGCGCTGACCTTCCGCCAGACCGCCCGCTACAGTCACATCGACCTGGACTACGAGCAGGTCTACGGCGGCACCACCGATCCCAGCGTCGACCGCACCGCCTTTTCGGTGGACGGCGAGGCGGACCGCTTCGGCATCGACAACCAGCTCCAGTACGACACCGCCCTGACCGACTCCATCGACAGCCGTACCCTGTTCGGCATGGACTACACCTACGACAAGGACCGGGAAACCACCCTGCTCGGGTCGGCGCCGGGCATCGACATCTACGACCCGGTCTACTGCGGCCGTGCCTGCGTCGATGTGTCCACCGTCTACCAGGACTACGAACCGGAACAGAACGCCTACGGCGTCTACGCCCAGGAAGAGCTGACCTTCAACGATCGCTGGATCCTGACGCTGGGTGGACGCTACGACTACTTCGATGCCGACGTGCACTACTTCACGACCGACACCGACGAAAGCACCACCGCCGAGAGCTTCACCTCCCGCGCCGGCCTGACCTACAAGATCACCGACGGCCTGTCGGTTTACGGCAACTACTCCGAGTCCTTCCAGCCGCTGTATGCACCGAGCGCCAACGGCTACTCCGTGGAAGGCTCGCTTGAGCCCCAGGAAGGCACGCAATACGAAGTGGGCATGAAGTACCAGCCGGCCACGCTCGACGCGCTGTTCACCGTGGCGCTGTTCGACCTGACCCAGACCAACGTGCCCACCAACGTGACTCCCGTCATCCAGCGTCAGGTGGGTAAGATCGGCAACCGCGGCGCCGAGTTCGAAGCCAAGATGTCCCTCGCCCGCAACACCAACATGACCCTGGCCTACTCTTACTGGGACGCGGAAATCGAGGAAGACGGCATCGGCGGCAACGAAGGTAACCGCCCGTCCGCGGTGCCCGAGCATCTGGCCTCGGCGTGGGTGGATCACACCTTCCCGGCCAACGGTGCGCGAGGCGATGTCACGATCGGTGGCGGCGTGCGCTACGTCGGCTCGACCTACGGCGATGACGCCAACACCGTTCCGGTCGACGCCTACACGGTGGCCGACGCCATGGTGCGCTACCAGATCACCCCCAAGCTGGGCCTGTCGGTCAACGCCACCAACCTGCTGGACGAAGAGTACGTGGTGACCAGCTACTACGGCACCAACTACTACGGCGACGGCCGGACCGTGCTGGGTACCCTCAAGTACGCCTGGTAAAACCTCACCGGATACCGGTCAACACAACCGGGGGCGGGATGCTCCCGGTTTTCTCGACGGGTTGCCTTCGACCACTGACGGTCGACCGCCCCCCTACCCGTTGCCGAGCAGGCGCGACAGTTCCGGCCACAGCTCATTCCGCCACCCCTCGATGCCATGCGCCAGAAGCAGCGCCCCCAGCACCACGAGGTGCAGCAGTACGATCAGCCAGAAGACCACCTGAAAACGAAGCTTGCGGGTCTTGTGCCGGAACAGCTGCTGGGCCAGCAGGGCACCGGGCCAGCCGCCCAACAGCGCCAGCGCCTGCAGACGCCGCTCCGGCACCCGGCGACGATCGAGGCGGGCCGCCCGTTTGTCGAGACCATACAGGAGAAAGAGAACGCCACTGACCACCCCGTAAATGGCCGGCACCACCGGCGTCAACGACGCCCACCCGACCAGCCAAACCAGACTGGCGATAAACGCCCCCACCACCAGCAATACCGGAATCAGCCCCTTACTTCGTCCTGCCAAAGCCATCTCCTTCGATGTTTTCCCGCATCCGATGCGTGCGGGCGCCGCCCAGTAGAAACCGCTCAGGCCTTCGAATCAAGCCGGCGACAGCCCGGTTCCGCGCCTTTTCGCGCTGCGTCATCAATCCGGAATGCGTACCAGAACGACGCGTCAGGGCGGCTCTGATGAACGTCCGATTCGTCTTATTTCGGTAACCGACCTGTCACCTTGTATCGATAGGCTTGCGGACGGCTTAGGAACTGACGCCCATTCCGACAAATAATCGATGAGAGAGGGACACATGAGTAAGGAAATCGAGAGCCACGAGATCTACAACCAGAGCGGCAACGAGCCGTTCTCGGAAATCATGGAACGCCGTCTCAGCCGCCGCTCCGTCATGCGCGGCAGCCTCAACGTCGCCGCCGCCACGGTACTGGGCGGTTTCGGCATGAGCCTGGCCGGCTGCGACTGGAATGATGACGACGACGATAACGACAGCGACAACGACACTTCCCTAACTCTCGGCTTCGACGCCGTGCTGGGTTCGCTGACCGACGCCATCGTCGTGCCCGACGGCTACACCGCGCAGATCCTGATCCCCTGGGGGACCGCACTGAGCGACGCCGGCACCGAGTGGGATGAGTCCCTGGCCTTCACTCCGGAAATCCAGGAAAACGCCGTGGGCATGCACCACGACGGCATGTACCATTTCCCGCTGGCCGAGGACACCGCGTCCACCCATTTCATCCTGGCGCTGAACAACGAGTACATCGACCAGGGCGCCCTCTGGTCAACCCAGGGCGGGCCGGACACCTCCAACGCCTACCGACTGGCGGACGAAGTGCGCACCGAGATCAACGCCCACGGCGTCACCCTGGTGGAAGTGCAGAAGCAGTCCGACGGCAGCTGGGGCCACGTCAAAAACTCCACCTACAACCGCCGCATCACCTCCGCCACGCCGATGGCGCTGGCCGGCCCGGTGGCCGAAAGCGACTACGTCATCACCAAGTACTCCACCGACGGCACCATGACCCGCGGCACCAACAACAACTGCGCCAGCGGTTACACGCCCTGGGGTACCTACCTGACCTGCGAAGAGAACTGGCCGGGTTACTTCATCAAGACCGACACTCAGCGCGACGACGACCTGCGCCTGGGGATTGGCTCCAGCACCGGTCGTTATGGCTGGGAAACCGCGTCCGATGATCCGGCGGCCGCTGAGGTTGACGAGGAATTCGCCCGCTTCGACGCCACGGAAACCGGCGCCACCGCGGCGGACGACTACCGTAACGAGCCGCGCACCTTCGGCTACATCGTCGAAATCGACCCGTACACCGGCGAAGCCGTCAAGCGCACCCACTTGGGCCGCTTCCGTCACGAAGGCTGCTGGCCGGGCAAACTGGTGGAAGGCGAGCCGGTGGTGTTCTACTCCGGTCATGACTCCCGCAACGAGTACATCTACAAGTTCGTCTCCGACGCCGTCTGGAGCGCCAGCGATGCCAACCAGGCCGGCGGCACCTACGACCGCCTGGCCCTGGGCGCCAAGTACATGGACGAAGGCACTCTCTACGTCGCCAAGTTCAACGACGACGGCACCGGCGAGTGGCTGGCGCTGACTCCGGACGCGGAAACCCCGGACGGCGGCACCCTGGCCGACGCCCTGGGGCTGGCCGCCGACGATCTGGCGGGCGTGATCATCAACACCTGCGACGCCGCCGACATCATGGGCGCCACGCCGATGGACCGTCCCGAATGGGGCGCGGTGGACCCGGCCTCCGGCGACGTCTACATGACCCTGACCAACAACTCGGACCGCACCGCGGAAGGCACCGCCGCCACCTACACCAACAGCGGCAGCGCCATCGAGGACCTGGGCGTGGGCTACAGCACCGCACCGGTGAACAACGCCAACCCGCGCGCCGCCAACGAGAACGGACAGATCATCCGCTGGCAGGAAGGCACCGCCTCCTCCACCACCTTCGAGTGGGAGATTTTCGTCTTCGGCGGCGCCGTGACCGGCAACGACAATCCGTCCGGCCTGACCGAGCTGAACCAGTTCGCCAGCCCGGACGGCCTGTGGTACGACCAGCGCGACGGCGACCAGGGCATCCTCTGGATTGAAACCGACAACGGCGGCAACGACGTGGCGGACTACACCAACGACCAGGTCCTGGCCGTGGTGCCGTCGACCGTCTCCGGCAACAGCAACGATCCGTCGGTGGTCGACATGCAGGACCAGGGCAACCTGAAACGCTTTGCGGTCGGCCCCAACGACTGTGAAATCACCGGCATCTTCGCGACGCCGGACAAGACCGCGCTGTTCATCAACGTGCAGCACCCGGGCAACTGGCCTTCCGGCTCCGACGCCACCGTCGAGACCAGCGGCACCGTGCGCCCGCGGGCCTCTACCGTGGTGATCCAGAAAGCCGATGGCGGTCGCGTCGGCGAATAAACCGGCGACCGCGCCTGAACCAGAAAACCCGGGGCCGAAGCCCCGGGTTTTTTATTGGCCGCGAACGGCTCACTTCACGAACAGATACCAGTACGCCAGCAGCGCGTTCACCGACGCGAAGAACACGATGCCGATCCAGCTCAGCACCACCATCCCCTTGCCCAGACGGTGCTCGGCCGGCACCGAATCCAGCCCCATCAACCGGTAGTTCAACCAGGCAAAGACCAGCGCCGCCACAAAGGCGGAAATCATCGCGAACTCCAACATGGCCAGCAGCGCACCCTTGAAAAACATCACAATCAGCGCCGCGACAATCGCCATCACCACCATCAGCGGGTAGGTATAACGGGCACCGTGGCCGGTGGGGCGGCTGCCGGCCGGCTGGCCAAACTGGACAAAGCATTCGCTCAGTGCCCGGCTGTAGCCATCCAGCACGGTAACCGTGGTCGAGAACATGCACAGGAACGCGATGGCCGCGATGAGCCAGCGGCTCCAGTCACCGATCACGCCGGCGTAGACATCCACCAACTGATGGGCAAAGGCGATGCCGGAACCGGCCAGGGATACGCCGCTGCCATGGAGCACCAGCGCTCCCAGCCCCATGAAGGCCAATGCCAGCACGGTCGACGTAACGTAGCCCACGTTGAAGTCGACAATGGAGTCGCGATAGGTCAGGTCACCGCCCCGGTCCTTGAGCTTCTGCCGCAACCAGACGCTGTTCCAGGTCGACAGCTCGATGGGCGCCGGCATCCAGCCCATCAACGCCACCAGGAAGCCGATGGCCGCGAGATTCCACGGACTGGGTGACACAAACTCCGGCGGCGCCACGCCGCCCCGGTCCAGGGCAATCACCAGCGCCGCCACCGTAGCCACCGCAAGGCCGGCAATGATCCATTTGGTCACGCCGTCCAGCACCCGATAGTGACCGGAAATCAGGAAAGCCAGCGAGCCGGCCAGCACGATGATGGTGAGCTGGGTCACGTTCAGGCTATCGCCAACGAACAGCCCCAGGATGCTGCCGCACAACATGGACACCCCGGCGGTACTGACCACCGAGGCGAACAGGTTGAGCGCCGTAAACAGGTACAGGTAACCGCGGCCGATGCGGTCGTAGCCCTGGATCAGAGACTCGTCGGCGGCCATGGTGTAGCGGGCGCCGATCTGGAAGAACGGATACTTCAGCAGATTGACCAGCACCACCAGCCCGGCCAACTGCCAGCCATACAGGGCCCCCGCCTTGGTGGACGCCACCAGATGCGAGCCACCAATCGCCGCGGCCGCTCCCAGAATACCGGGCCCCAGGATGGCCAGGTACTGGCGGAGCGAACGGGATGAAACAGGTTTGGCGGCCTGGGCTTCGGCAGCGTGAGACATGGATATTCCTTGGCGTGGCGGTGGCAGAACGATTCGCTATGTCGCGGTTCAGGCAACTGCATAGGCAGCTACCCAAAGGACGGAGGCGCATTTTTAAACAATCTGCCGCCGGACGCAACGCTTGGCGCTGCCGGGGATTGATCTGCCAGCCTCGTCAGGCGGTGGCCAAAGCCCTCTCCCGGCGCACGTTACTCAGATAGATCAGGGCCAGTGCGGCCGCCAGCAGCACGATGGCGCCGATGCGCGAATCGTCCAGCGGCAGGCGGGTGTTACCCAGCCAGCCGAAGTGGTCCACCAGCAGGCTCATCAGCAACTGACCGGTGATCACCGCGACCGTCGCCGCCGCTGTACCGACCCGGGGGACGGCAAAGACAATCGCCAGCATGTACACCACGCCGAACAGGGCTCCCGTGAGCTGCCACTTGGGTACCGTGAACAGCGACTCGGCGTGCGGCGGTTCGAAGAAGAACACCAGCAGGAAGGTAATAGCCGCCCCCATCGCAAACGTCAGCCAGGCACTCGCCAGCACGCCGACGGTCGAGCCCAGCCGGCCATTAACGGAGGATTGCGCGGCGAGCACCGCACCACCTACGAGCAGCAAAGGAAAAACCAGTGAAATCAGCATGGATACGTCCTCAGTAAATCAGCCAGAGAGCCATCAGAATCATCGCCAGGGCCAGCACCCGGTAACCATCGATGGCCCGGCGCTCGCTGCCAAACAGCCCGAAGTGATCGATCGCAAGGCTTGCAGCAACCTGACCACAGAGGATGCCGACCATGGTCATCCCCACGCCCACCAGCGGCGTCGTCACCGTCAGCACGATCACATACACCGGCCCCAGGACACCGCCGGTCAGCAGCCAGCGCGGTTGCCGGAACAGCGTCCCCAGCGGCGCGCCAAAGAAGACCATGGCCAGGGTCAGCAGCATGCCACCCACCATGAAAATGGAGAGCGTGGCCGACAGGTGGCCCACCTCTTCCCCGAGCGGCCCCAGCAAGCCCGCTTCCACCGACAGCCCCATGCCCGCGCACAGGACCAGGAAAAGCGTCAGTATCGATTGCATGTCGTCCCCGTTTGGTCGTCATTGAAAGGCCGGCAATTTATAGTCATGCTCAGGAACGAACAACCCGACACATGAGCAAAGGTTTATTGCTTGGAAAGCAACGATATCGATCTGATTTCACTGCGGCTGTTCGTGCGGGTGGCCTCTTCCGGTCGCTTTGCCGAAGCCGCCCGACACTTTGGCCTGCCGGCCTCATCCGTGTCGCGACGCATCGCCCGCCTGGAAAAGGCGCTCGGCCACCGGCTGCTCTACCGTCACACCCGCGCGGTACGCCTGACGGAGGTGGGGGAGCGTTATTTCCTGCAGGTGCGAGACCTTCTGGATGAACTGGACCGGGCGGCGGAGCAGGTTTCCGGCGCCGCCGGGCAGCCCCGGGGGACACTGCGCGTCAACGCGCCGGTCGCGTTTGGCCGCCGACACATCGCACCTTTGCTGGCGGCCTTTCAGTCCCGCTACCCCGCCATTGACGTCGACATGACGCTCACGGACGCCTTCGTCGATCCGGTGCAGGAAGGCGCGGACGTGGTCATCCGTATCGGATCCCTGGCCGATTCCAGCCTGGTCGGTCGCCAACTGGCCGAACAGCACCACGTGGTGTGCGCCGCGCCGGCCTACCTGTCCCGGCATGGCCAACCCGACACGCCCGAAGCACTGCAGGAACATAACTGCCTGGTCTACAAGGGCACCCGGGGCGAGCAACCCTGGTATTTCCGGGGAGAGGGAGAAGCCACATTCAGGGTCGTGGAGGTACGGGGAAACCTGCGCAGCAACAACGCGGAATGCCTGGTGGAAGCGGCCCTGCAGGGACAGGGATTGATCCTGTTCCCCACCTGGCTGATCGACGGTCACCTGCGGCAGGGAACGCTGGTACCGATCCTGGACGCCTGGGAATCAGCCGGCGAACCGGCCCGCCACGGCATCCATGTGATCTACCCGGAAAACCGGCTGCGATCCTCCAAGGTCAGCGCCTTTCTCGACTACCTGTTCGAGCACGCCCCGCGGCTCGACGTCAGACCGGAATGATCGCCACCGTTTCCGGTCATGCCGGGGCCATCGCGGTCACAGAGAGTGACCGGCGAACCCAGTGCGCCAGACCGTCCCGGGACAGGGAATCCGGCGCGTAGCTCAGGCGGTATGTCAGCGGGCCCATGATACCGTCGAGCAAGGCATCAATCGTGGGCAGGGGTGACTCGCCGCGGGCCCGGGCCCGCTCCAGCATGAACGCCATCTGGTCGCGCTGCCACGCCCAGCAACGCTGACGCAACGCCAGGTTGTGGCTGCCCAGGGCGTCCGCCAGGACCTGCTGACCGGGTGCGGAAGCCATCTCCTCCATGTAGTCACCGGCCCAGGCCATGAGGTCGCCTTCCAGACTGCCGGTGTCCGCCAGTGGCGCGTCCGGCTGCAGGCGCTCGGCGGCGACATCGGCCATCAGCTCCTTAAGGTTGCCCCAGCGGCGGTAGATGGTCGACGGCGTCACGCCAGCCCTCTCGGCCACCTGCGGCACCGTCAGGGCGTCGCGTCCGGCCTCCTCGCACAATGCCCGAACCGCCTCATGCACCGCCTGCTGGACCCGCGCACTCCGGCCACCGGGCCTGACCGCTGGCTTGCAACTCGTATCGCTTCTGGATCCCATACCACCCCTAAACGCAAAATATTTGCTTTAAGTCTGCTTTACCGTACACTGCGCATCATAACGCAAAGTCTTTGCTTTAAGGAGCCTCCATGACCGCTTCCGTCCACACCACTCCCGAGCCTGGCGCCAACCCGCGCCAGCTGGTGTTTTACACGCTGGTCGTGGTGGCGTTCCTGGCGGCCTCCAGCGTTCCCACGCCGCTGTATCCGCTGTACCAGGCGACCTGGCATTTTTCCACGCCCATGCTGACCCTGGCGTTCGCCACCTACCTGTTTGCCCTGCTGCTGACGTTGCTGTTCACCGGTCCGCTGTCGGACTACCTGGGACGACGGCCGGTGATCGCCACGGCACTGATCCTGGAAATCGGCGCCATGCTCTGCTTCTGGGGCGCCCACGACCTGACCTGGCTGTTCATCGCCCGGGCCTTGCAAGGCATGGCGACCGGCATCGCCACCAGTGCCCTGGGCGCCGCGCTGATCGACAGCGACCACCGGCATGGTCCGATCCTGGCCAGTGTCGCGCCGATGATCGGCATGGGACTGGGCGCGCTCGGCTCCAGCGTACTCGTGGCCGAAGCCCCCTACCCCATGCGTCTGGTGTTCGTGATCATGGTCGCGATCTTCGTCTGGCAGTCGATCGGTATGCGCAGCACCCGGGAAAGCGTCCAGCGCCGCGCCGGTGCACTGGCCGCCATGCGTCCCCGGGTGCACATTCCCGCCAACGTGCTGCCCACCTTTCTGCGCGTGATTCCGGCCAACATCGCCGCCTGGTCACTGGGTGGTTTCAGCCTGTCGCTCGGCCCCATGCTGGCCAAGGACGTGACCGGTCTCGACAATGCCATGATCGGTGGCCTGATGGTGTGCCTGCTGTCGACCATGGGGGCCGTCAGCGTGTGGCGCATGCGCGTGCTGGCAACCCGGCAGATCCTCATGTTCTCGGGCACCCTGCTCCCACTGGGGATGTCCATCATTCTGGGCAGTGTCTACACTCACTCCACGCCCCTGCTGCTGACCGGATTCACGGTGGCCGGACTGGGCTTCGGTACCGGCTTCATGGGCGCGATGCGCGCGATCATGGCCCTGGCGCCGGCCGGCGAACGCTCGTCGCTGATGTCGGTGATCTATGTGGTCAGTTATCTGTCTGCCAGCCTGCCGGCCCTGGCAGCGGGCCTGGCTTCCCAGCGCTATGGTTTCGAGCCGACCGTCTACGGCTACGGCCTCTACGTGATGGCGCTGTCGCTGCTGGCGCTGGCCGGGGTACTCAGCCAGCGCCCGCAAGCGGCATCCTGCAACTGACCGTCATGGGCCGGCCAACAGTGCGTCACACGGCCCGCAACCGGGCGCCGCAACACCACTTCGATGCGGCGCCCATCACGGAATGACGGCTAATTGCCGGCTGCCTGGGCGGCCTGGAGCACATCGGCGCCGACGGCGGACCGGTACTCGTCCCAAAGCGGCTCCATGACCTCTCGCCACTGCGCCAGCTCCGTGGCGCCGGGCTGGTAGATATCCACCGATTTCATGCTGAGCAACGCCTCCCGGTCATTGGCGCCCTTGGCCAGGGACATGGCGTTGCCGTACTCCAACGCCATATGCGCGGCGTAACGAAAGTGGCGCCGCTCCTCTTCGCTCAGCCCGTTCCAGAAGCCCGCGTTGGTGATCAGCATACCTTCGAGCATGCCGTGGTTGGATTCCATCATGTAGGGCTGATGCTCGTAGAAGCGCTTGGAATAGATATTGGACCAGGTGTTCTCCTGCCCCTGGATACGGTCATCCGCCAGCGCCTGGTAGACCTCGGGGAACGGCAGCGGGACCGGGGTGGCACCCAGACGTTCGAACTGCTTGCGCAGCACGTCCGAATTCATGATGCGAAAACTCAGCCCCGCCAGGTCCGACGGGGTGTGGAACGGTTGGTTGGCGGTCAGCTGTTTGGCCCCGTTATGCAGGTAGCCCAGACCGACGATGCCTTTGCCGCTCATGCTCTCAAGCAGCTGTTGCCCCACTGGCCCCTGCTCAAAGCGGTTGACCGCGCCCATGTCAGGGAACAGGAATGGCAGGTCGAACACCTTGAGCTGCTGGGTGTAATCGCCGAATTTCGACACGGGCGGCACGGCAAAGGCGATCTCCCCGGACGCCACCGCGTCAACCGCCTGGGCGTCGTCCATGAGCCGGCCTTCGGGCACGATCTCAATGGTATATCGGTCGTCCAGCTTGCGCTCGACGAGTTTCTTGAACAGCGCCACCAGCTTGCCGGTGGGGGTATCGCTACTGGTGACGTAGGAGAAAATCAGCTTCTGGGGCTCCGCGCTAGCGGTTACGGGAGCCAGCAACAGCAGGCCGCACAGTACTGCACAAAAAGTCCGGTTCATCGCATTTTTCCTGTTGAAACATTGTTTTTATTGCGGCGTCAGGGCGCCTTGGCAACAACGAGGTGCGGACCCGGCAAGCACCCGGAGCGACGGCCCGGCCTGGCTAAGGAACGGTGCCACACGGTGGACGTGATCGGGGTGCAAGGGCTTGGGGTCCGCAACTGACGTTTTTCTTGTTGGTCTGGAGATCACACCGCGATCAACGCCGGGAATCGACTCCCGACAACCACGGGATCCGAATGGAAAGGACGATGAGTCATACCGGCAATAGATCGCGATGCAAATGGATCAGATCACTTCGCGATCACATCACCTTGCGCCGAAGCAGGTAAACGACTTTCCCAAATTTGCAATAACGAATGCTTAAAAACCAATCCGGCCAGTCGTTTACCAGTAGCGCACGCGCCAACCGAACTGGATTCGCCAGACGTCGAAATCCGGGCTGGCACCCAGGTCATCGTCGGTCAGTTCGAAATGGTCGAAGCCCGCCTGCACGAAATAATGCTCGCCAAACTCGTAACGCACACCGGCCCCGGCGCCATAGCTGAACTGGGTGTCGTCGTAGGTGTTGTAAGTGGCGGAGCAGACGTAGCCCAGCCACGGATCCCACCAGCACACACCGACCGGCACATCGCTGGAGATGATGTTGGAATCGATGTAGGTCCAGCCCAGACCGGCACGCACATAGGGCGTCAGCGGGCCTTCCATGAAGTTCCAGGCACCGTAGATGTGGGTATTGAACACGTCCAGCTCGGTCTTGACGGTGCGGGTACCGCCACCGTCGATATTGAAACGGGCTTCGTAATCCGGGTTCAGGAACGTGAGGTCGACGCCGAACTGGAGGTGCTCGGTGGCGTGATAGGCCCCGCCGAAGGCCAGGCCAAGGTCGGAGTCGATATCCAGTCGGGAGTCGTTATCGCCACGGCTGGTCTCGTCCAGGTTACCGACCATCTGGACGGAAAAGTCCCAGGTGCCGGCGCGGTCGGCCAGTGCCACTCCGGGGAGGATCGGCACGACCAGTAACAGGGCCAGAATCCCGATTCGATGCATGCCCGGCGCCTCCAGATCGATTCCAGGGAAAGACGACAACACGCGGCAGCGCAGGCAACCGGTACAACCGATTCAGGAAGTATAGCGCACGCGACCGGGCCCGGCCGCGCGGTCGGGGCAGGCGCCGCGGGTTGGCACGGCGCCCGGCAGGATCAGGGTTGCTGTTCGAGGCGCTCCGCCTCTTCGGCGATCATGGTGCGCAGTTCGCCGATGTGGGCCTGGACCCGCTGGGCGCCCATCTGCGCGCCCTTGGCCATCAGGTCCGGCATGGTGCGGATCGCCTTCTGGCCGATGTCCGTGGTGTAGAACGCGTTCAGCTCGCGCAACTCCTCGGCCGTGAACGCATCGGCATAGATACTGACCAGGTCCGGTTTGATGTTGTCGTAGCTCATGTACTTGCTGAAGAAGCGAAGCATCACGTCCTTGTAGGGTTTCAGGGACGGCTGCTGGTTCAGTTGCACATCCAGCATCTGGCTGATCGAACGATCCAGGGTCTCTTCCATGTTGATCGCATCGAGCAGTTTTTCCGCCTCGGCGGTGGAAGCGGCATCCGCCAGGGCGGCGGAAGACGTGGCCAGCGCCAGCGTAAAGGCAAGGTACTTGAGGGTATTCACGACGGTTCTCCCGGGTCGTTGAGACGTTCCCTTTCGGGGGTTGGCGACTCGCAGCCATGCCGCTGCCAGTCCGCCATCCTCCGGGAAGCCGGAGCGATACTCAAGAGTCTTTTGATGGGGCGCCGCAGCCCACCCCATCTGAAGAACAGGCCGCGACAGGACGATTTCTGGCCATGCGTCCTGTCAGAGAGCCGCCCGCACCGCTTCCGCGAGAGCCTGGGTCGACAGCTCGCCGCCCATATCGGGCGTGCCCTGGCCGGCTGCCGTCACCTGCTCGATCGCAGCGAGCAGCGCATCCGCGGCCGCTGTCTCCCCAAGATGCCGGAGCATCAGCGCACCAGCCCAAAGTGTAGCGAGCGGATTGGCCAGCCCTCGGCCCATGATGTCCGGCGCCGAGCCATGCACCGGTTCAAACATCCCCGGCCCCGTGCCCCGGGGATTGATGTTGGCGGACGCGGCGAAGCCCAGGCCTCCCTGGATGGCCGCACCGATGTCCGTCAGGATGTCGCCGAACAGGTTGGAGGCAACGACCACATCGAGGGACTGCGGATGCGTGATCATCCGCGCCGCAATCGCATCCACGTGATAGGCAGTGACTTCCACGTCTGGATAGTCTTTGGCGACTTCCCGGGTAATCTCGTCCCAGAACACCATGCTATGACGCTGGGCGTTGGACTTGGTCACCGACGCCAGTTTGCACCGCCGCCGGCGCGCCTGCTCGAAACCATAGCGCAGGACCCGCTCCACACCCACCCGGGTAAAGATGGAGGTTTCCACCGCCACTTCGCGATCGCCGCCGTGGTGCACCCGGCCACCCGCGCCGCTGTATTCGCCCTCGGTGTTCTCCCGTACACACAGGATGTCGAACGGCTCAGCCGTCCGCAGCGGTCCAGTGACACCGGCCAGCAAACGGTGCGGCCGTTCGTTCACGGACAGATCCAGGCCCTGGCGGATCGCCAGCAGCAGGCCACGCAGCGAGACGTGGTCCGGCACCGTGGCCGGCAGGCCCACAGCGCCCAGGTAAATGCCGTCGAAGCGCCGCAATTGCTCCACGCCATCGGCCGGCATCATTTCGTTGTGTTTGAGGTAGTACTCGCAGGACCAGGGCAGCCATTCGCCATCCAGCCCGAAGCCGTGCCGGTCCGCCAGGGTCTGCAGCACCGGCCAGGCGGCGTCCATTACTTCACCGCCAATACCGTCGCCCGGTATCAGCGCAATCCGATAGTCAGTCATTCACAAGGTCCATCACGTGGTTGGTGTTGCGCCGGAGCGGCATGCCTCAGCGTGCCGACTCCAGCGGCCGGTTCGAGTTCGTTTCCTGCTGGCGCTGCCTGGCCTGACGGCGATGGCGGATGATCGGCAGGACCACCGAGACCACCGACAGCAGCAGGAAACACAGGCTAATGGGGTGGGTGAAGAAAACGGTCCAGTCGCCGTCGTTCATGGTCATACCACGGCGGAAATTGGATTCGACCATGTACCCCAGAATCATGCCCAGAACCACCGGCGCCGAGCTGAACCCGTAGCGGTTGAGGAAGTAGCCGAACACCCCGAAGAACAACAGGACCCAGGCCGAGCTCAACGTGCCGCTGATGCCATAGGCGCCGACCATGCACATAACCAGAATGAAGGGCAGCAGATAGGAGCGCGGAATCTGCAACACGCGCACGAACAGCTTGATGCCCACCGACTGGAAACAGAACATGAAGATGTTGGCCACCAGGAACGCGATGATGATGCCGTAGGCGATGTTGCCCTGATCCTGGAACAGCATCGGACCGGGTTGCAGGCCATGGATCAGCAAACCGCCCATCAGGATCGCCGCCGACGCATCACCCGGAATCCCCAGCGTCATCATGGGAATCAGTGCGCCGCCGGTCATGCCGTTGTTGCCAGACTCGCAGGAAATCACCCCCTCGTCGTGGCCGGTGCCGAACTTCTCCGGGGTCTTGGACATGCGCTTGGACTGGTCATAGGCGAGAAAAGACGCGATGCTGCCGCCGGCCCCGGGGATTGCCCCCACCAGCGAACCGATTAACGAACTGCTGGACCAGACCTTCCAGTGGCGGAAGGTTTCCCGGAAACGTGGATAGGCGTTATTGACCCGCACCCGGGCACCGGCCTGGCTCTGCGGCGACAGGTTGGTGACATCGCTGATGATTTGCGACAGCGCGAACAGGCCGATCAGGGCCGGCATCAGATCGACACCGCCGACCAGGTCGGGAATACCCGCGGTCAGGCGCACTACGCCGGTCAGCGAATCAATCCCGATCAAGGAGATCAGTACGCCAATCAGACCGGCTACGATCCCCTTGATGATCGACTGGCCTGATACGGACGCAATAATGGTCAGCCCGAACAATCCCAGAGAAAAATACTCGACCGCACTGAAATCCAGCGCCACGTCGGCAATCACCGGCGACAGGAAGGCAAAGATGGCGACGCTGATCAGGCCGCCGATCATGGAAGACACGATACACAGCCCCAACGCCCGCCCGGGCTCGCCGTTGCGGGCCATGGGGAAGGCGTCCAGAGTGGTGGCCACCGACGACGGCGTGCCCGGAATGTTCAGCAGGGCTGCCGGGATCGAGCCCCCGGAAATCGCACCACAGTAGACACCCAGCAGCATGCCCATACCGGTCACCGGCTCCATGCTGAAAGTCAGCGGCAGCAACAGGGCAATACCCATGGTCGCGGTGAGTCCCGGCAGCGCGCCGAAGATCAGACCAAGGACCGTACCGAAGGCAATCGCCAGGAACACATTGACGTCCAGAAACAGGCTGGCTGCATCTGCAAAGTTAGCAAGCATAATCGGATCCCCTACCTTGCTCAGGGCATCGCCAGTTCAAACAGAACCGAGAACACCAGATAGATAAAACCGGTGGCCAACACCGAGAAAACGCCAGAGGCTATTAAAGACCGGGCGGACATCGGCTCGTGTTTGATCAGTCGATCGATGATCTGCCGGAAGGCAAACAGGAAGAACAGAGTGCTGATGACAAAGCCCGCGTAGGACAGCAGCAACAGATAGATCACAATGGCCGCGATAGTTACCGCCAGGGCCACCAGCTCGTGCCGCGTCATGCGAACCGGTGTGTCCCGGTCCGCGCGCTGGAAGAAGGTTTCGGTCACCAGCAGATACCCCAGCAACACCATGATGATCACGCAGGACCAAAAGGCGAAGAAACCGGCGCCGGGGTCCCCCGGCATTCCCATCGACGACGGAATGGCCTTGGCCATACTCAGGAAAAACCCCGCCCCGACAATCAGCACGACATAGAAAATCTGTCGTTCGTTGATGCGCAACATCGCGACACCCCCTATGGCAACGTGAGGGAGCGACTCCGTCCGGCGGAGCCGCATCGCCGTTTATTGTTTCAGCTTATGGGCCGTCTGGATAAACGACTCCGCCAGGGTGGCCATCCGCTCGTCGAGCGTTTCGCCCGGCGGGATGTATTCGATCTCAGCGCCCTGGGTTGCGATCGCCTTGCGGAAGGCCGGATCGGCGGTCGCCTGCTTGAGCGCCTCGGCCCAGGCCTGTCTGACCTCATCATCCACACCCGCCGGTGCCGCGACACCGCGCCAGTTGGTCAGGGAGAGCTTGAGGCCTTCTTCCTGCGCCGTGGGGACCTCCGGGTATTCCTGCAGGCGCTTGTCCCCAAGAATCATCAAGGGGCGCAGCTTGCCGGATTTCAGGCCCGCGGCGAGATCCCCCACGTTGAGCATCAGCGCGTCGATGTGGTCCCCCATCGCCGCCAGCACGGCCTTGGACGAGCCGTCGTAAGGCACTTGCTTGGCCTTGTAACCGGCGCTGTCAGAGAGCATTTCGCTGGCCACGTGGGTGGAGCCGCCGTAGCCGGAGAAGCCGAATTTCACACTGTTGGGGTTGGCTTTCATATCCTCCAGGAGGTCCTGCCAGGATTGCCAGGGACCGTCCGCACGGACCGCGACCATGTAATTGTCGGTCAGCACGTTGCCCAGATAGTCGAAATCATCGGAGTGGTAGGTTGCGTTCCCCATACCTTCGGTGGCGAAGATCACGTTGTTGGGGATGGTGACGGTGTAGCCGTCGGCGCGGGCATTGGCCACCTTGGTAAAGCCCAGAATACCACCGCCACCGGGGACGTTGGAGACAATGATGGTCTGCCCCAGCGACTCTTCCAGCGCCGGTTGCATGGCCCGCGCCAGCACATCGGTACCGCCGCCGGCATTGTAGGGGATGACCATGGTGATCGGTTTGGTGGGGTACTCGGCATACGCCAGGCCCGCACCCAGGAGACCGGCCATCAGAACGGACGTTTTTATCAGCTTGTGCATGATGCTTCCTTATATTTGTTAGTGATCGTATTTCTGGTTGATCGGACTGTCTTCGAACCGCCCCGGGGCATTCGCCGATGCCCCGTCCGGTTCGCGATCTCTCTCTTCAGTGCTCCCGTAGGAGTCTGTTTCCGGGCGCAGGCCCGTATACCTCACTTCAATAGGGTCCCTTGACGGACGTGGGTTGATTGGCCCGCAGGCCAAACTCGAAGGCACGCTGGCGTACCGACTGCATCAGCAGGGTCACGTCCAGTCCGACCGCGACGAAGGTGGCACCCAACGACAGGAAGCGCCGCGCCTGCTCGATGTCGCCGGTCAATGTGCCGGCCGCCTTGCCCGAGGCGACGATGCGCCGGATGGCCTCATCGATAGCGTCCTGCACTTCCGGGTGTGCCGGGTTACCCAGGTGGCCCATGGACGCCGCCAGATCCGCCGGGCCGATAAACACCCCGTCGATCCCATCCACCGCGCAGATGGCCTCCAGGTTCTCCAGGGCGGTGACGGTTTCCGCCTGCACCAGCAGGCAGACTTCCTCATTGGCGTGGTGCACGTAATCGGCCCGACCGTTCCAGCGTGACGCCCGCGCCACCGCCGCCCCCACACCCCGGATACCTTCCGGCGGATACCGTGTGGCCGCCACCATCGCAGCCGCCTGCTCCGGGGTATCCACCATCGGCACCAGCAGCGTCTGCACACCGATATCCAGCAGCTGCTTGATCAGCGCCGGTTCGCCCTGCACCGCCCGCACCACCGGATGGCCACCGTAAGGCGCCACCGCCTGGAGCTGGGCCAGGGTGCTGTTCACATCGTTAGGCGCGTGCTCGCCATCAATGAGCAGCCACTGGAATCCAGCGGTCGCACACATCTCCGCGCAATAGCTGCTGCCCATGGAAAGCCAGAAGCCCACCTGCGGCTCGCCGTTGGCCAGCGCCCGCTTGAAGGGATTGCCCGGAACCATGCCGGGTACCGCTGTGTGATGCATCTTTCAGCCTCCGCTGGTTTGGCGCAGGTTGCCCTGGCAGAGATATTTGATGTGCATATAGTCCTCCAGGCCGTACCTGGAGCCTTCCCGACCGTAACCGGATTCCTTGACGCCCCCGAAAGGCGCGGCCTCCGATGCCACCGCACCTTCGTTGATGCCGACAATGCCGGTTTCCAGGGCATCGGCAACACGCCAGATGCGGCTGACGTTCTCTGAATAGAAGTAGCCCGCCAGGCCGAACGGCGTGTCGTTGGCCTTCTCGATCACCTCGTCCTCCGATTCGAAACGGAACAGCGGCGCCACCGGACCGAACGTCTCCTCGCAACAGAGCACGGCGTCCTCTCCGGCATCGGCCAGGATCGTGGGCGCCACATAGTTCGGGCCCAGTTCCTCAAGGCGCTGTCCGCCCACCAGGACGCGCGCGCCCTTGGCCACCGCATCCTCGATATGCGCCAGGATCTTCTCCACCGCCCGGGCATTGATCATCGGTCCGATCTCGGCCTCCGGATCCGTCGCTGGCGCGACTTTCAGGGCCTCCACCCGGCGGCTCAGACGTTCGGCAAACGCCTCGAAGACACCGGCCTGCACATACACCCGGTTGGGGCATACGCAAGTCTGGCCGCCGTTGCGGAACTTGGCCGCCATCAGGCCATCCACGGCCGCATCCAGATCCGCGTCGTCGAAGACAATGAAAGGCGCGTTGCCCCCCAGCTCCAGGGACAGCTTCTTCAAGGTGTCGGCTGACGCCCGCGCCAGATGCTTGCCCACGGGCGTGGAGCCGGTGAAGCTGACTTTGCGCACGCGAGATTCGGCCAGCCAGACGTCCACCACCTCAGGCGTCTGCTCGCGGGACGCGCAAACCACATTGATCACCCCCGCCGGCACCCCGGCCTCTTCCGCCAGGCGAATCAGTGCGAGGGAGGTCAGCGGCGTGTCTTCCGCCGGCTTGGCAAGCACCGTACAGCCCGCCGCCAGGGCCGGCGCGATCTTGCGGGCGATCATCGCTGCCGGGAAATTCCAGGGGGTGATCACCGCCACCACACCCACCGGTTCGCGGACTGCCATCATACGGCGACCGGCAACCGGCGAGGCGATCACATCACCGTCGATGCGGCTGGCCTCTTCGGCAAACCACTCAACATAACTGGCGGCGTAGAGAATCTCGCCCCGACCTTCGGCCAGGGGTTTGCCCTGTTCCAGCGACACCAGTGTGCCCAGATCATCCTGATGCGCCAGGATCAGGGCGTGCCAGCGCTTGAGGATCTGGCCCCGGCTCTTGGCGGGCATCTCGCGCCAGGCCGCGAAGGCGGCGTGGGCCGCATCGACGGCCGCTCGGGCATCGGCCGCGGCGCTGTCAGGGACCTGGGCGATCGTAGCCAGATCGGCCGGGTTCTGGACCGGGAAGACCACTTCCGATAACGCGGACGTCCATTCGCCGCCGATCAGGTTCTGCGATCGGATCAAATCGTCACGCGTGAGAGTCAGAGACATGGTCATTTCCTTTTCTTAACGGGTCTTATTGGGTATTCGATGCTTTGAAAGACAGGCTCTTAGCTGACAATGCCGACGTGCCAGGGCACGAACTCGTGGTCGCCCAAACCCAGCCGTTCGCTGCACGTGGCTTCACCCGATGCGACACGCAGGATGTGCTCGAAAATAGCCTGACCCATGGCGTCCATATCCAGGGTACCGTCGATCACCTGGCCACAGTTGATGTCCATGTCCTCGGTCAGGCGGTCGTACATGGGGGTGTTGGAAGCAAGTTTGATGGTCGGCGCCGGCTTGGAGCCGAACATCGACCCCCGCCCGGTGGTAAAGCAGATCAGGTTGGCCCCGCTGGCGATCTGGCCGGTCACGGCCACCGGGTCATAACCCGGCGAGTCCATGAAGACAAACCCGTTGCTGTCGATAGGCTCGGCGTATTCGTAGACAGCCTGCAGCGGCGTCGTTCCGCCCTTCATGGCGGACCCCAGGGATTTCTCGAAGATGTTGGCCAGGCCGCCAGCCTGGTTGCCCGGGCCCACCACCCCGTTGAACTGGCCGCTGTGCCCGCGGGTGTAGTCCTCCCACCAGGCCAGGCGGTCCAGGAGCTTCTGCCCGACATCCCGGGAAACGGCGCGGCGCGTGAGCATGAACTCGACGCCATGGATTTCCGGGGTTTCCGACAGAATGGCCGTGCCGCCGTGACGCACCAGGATGTCCATGGCCGCGCCCAGCGCCGGGTTGGCGGAGATGCCAGAGAAGCCATCCGAGCCGCCGCATTCCAGACCGATTTTCAGGTGCCTGGCACTGACCGGCTGACGCTCCACTCGATTGGCCTCGGGCAACATGGACTCCACCGCGCGGATGCCCGCCTCGATGGTCTCGCGGGTACCGCCGGTATCCTGCATGACCAGCGTCTCAACGCCGTGCCCGACTTCCAGGCCCTGAGACTCCACCAGCGTATCGACCTGGTTGCGCTCGCAGCCGAGCCCGACGATCAGCACACCGGCAAAGTTCGGGTGGCGGGCGTAGCCGGCCAGGGTACGGCGCAGGATGTCGAAGTGATAGCTCGGAGACGACATGCCGCAGCCGCTGGTCTGCGCAAAGGCGACGACACCGTCGACATTGGGGTAGTCCGCCAGTCGCTCCGGGGTGAAGTATTCAGCGATATGGTTGATCACCGTGGCGGAGCAATTCACCGACGACAGGATGCCGATGAAGTTGCGAGTCGCCACGCGGCCGTCCGGTCGGACATACCCCTGGAACGTGGCCCGCTCCTCCTCCGGCAGGTAGTCCACCGGCCGCACGTCCTGACCAAAAGCCGGATCGCGGTCGAAATCGATCAGGGTCAGATTGTGGGTATGCACGTGTTCGCCACCCTTGATGTCCCGGGCGGCGGCGCCGATCACCGTGTCGTACTTCTTGACCCGCTCGTCGACGGGGATGTCTCTGGCCGCGATCTTGTGTCCGGCCGGAATCTGGGCCCGGGCGCGCAGCCCCAACTCGGGGAGCTCTTCGCCGAGGCCAATCTGGCGACGGGCGATCAGCACATTGTCGTTGGCGTGCAGGCGCAGCAGGGGCGATGTGGATGCAGACTGGTCCATAGGTGCTTACTTGTGATGGTCGTTTGTATTTGTGTTTGAACCGAGTATGCGACCCGCCATCATAAGGATAAAATGAAACAATGGACTGCCTTCATAACCTTAAGGTAATGTAAAGCCATGTCTGTCATTGATCGTGCCCTGCGCTCCAACCTCAAACTGCGCCACCTGCAACTGCTTGTGGCGCTCGACGAATTCCGCCACATCGGTCGCGTCGCCGAATTCCTGTCGCTCACCCAGCCGGCCGTATCCAAGATGCTGGCGGAAATCGAGAAGATGTTTGAGCTGGACCTGTTTACCCGCTCCACCCGGGGCACCGAACCCACGCCTTACGGCGAGTCGGTGGTGCGCTTTGCCCGCTCGGTGCTGGCGGATTTCAGTCGCACCCGGGATGAGCTGGACGCCGTCGCCACCGGAGCCGCCGGACGTGTCAGCATCGGAGCGATGGTGGTGGCCACGCCGGTGTGGATGACGCGTGCCGTATCGCTGCTCAAGGAACACTCGGCTCTGACCTCGGTCATGGTTGAGGAAGGCGACCTGAAACGTCTGTTGCCGCGTTTACGGATGGGCGAGCTGGATCTGCTGGTGGGAAGACTGGAACCGGGCTACGCCGCGCCGGACCTGGACACCCAGGCGCTCTATAACGAGAAAATGTGCGTGGTGGCCAGCCCGGATCACCCCCTGGCCAGCAAGGCCAACCCCGACTGGGCCGACCTCGCTGGACAGCCCTGGGTGGTGCCTCCGCCGTGGGCATCGTCACGGGTCAAGCTCAACCAGATGTTCTACAAGCACGGGCTGAACCCGCCGGTGGACCTGATCGAGACGGCGTCGTTCCTGAACATCCTGAACTTCGTCCGCCACCGGCACGCTATCGGCTACCTCGCCGGCGACGTGGGCATGCATTTCGAGAAGGAAGGGTTTCTGAAGGTGCTGGATATCGAACTGCCCATGGAGCTACCTCCGGTGGGCATCATCACCATGCGTGGACGCATCCGCACGCCGACCTGCACCCAGATGATCCAGTGCCTGCGACAGGCCGCTGTGGAACGCCCGCCGCTGCATTGATCACTGCTGCTTATGGAATGGGTCCGCCGGTCTCAGAACCCGGCGACCCACCTGACCTCAGGCTTTCTTGACGAATTCGGACTTCAGTTTCATCGCCCCGACCCCGTCGATGCGGCAGTCGATGTCGTGGTCGCCGTCCACCAGGCGGATGTTCTTGACCTTGGTGCCCACCTTGACGACCAGGCTGGAGCCCTTGACCTTGAGATCCTTGATCACGGTCACCGTGTCGCCGTCCTGCAGTTCATTGCCGTTGGCGTCCCGGATCACCGCGCCCGCCTCATCCGCCGACTGCTCCGCTTCGCTCCACTCGTGGCCGCATTCGGGGCAGACAAGCTGGATGCCGTCCTCATAGGTGTACTCGGACTGGCACTGGGGACAAGGTGGCAAAGCGGTCATGACGGCTTCCTGGTGGCTGGCTTGAGAATCGGGAAGCGGGCCATCATAACAGGGATGATCGCCCACGGCGCCACTCACGTGTTCTTTGACGCTCCGGTCAGCCCGCGGCCAGCACCCGGTCGTGGTCCTGCTCCGCGCTCTTCGACAGTTTGATGGCGATGAATTTGGACGTGGGCGTGTGGCTGCCCGTACCGGTGCTTTCCAGCGGCACCAGCGGGTTGGTCTCCGGGTAGTAGGCCGCCGCCTGACCCGCCGGCACATCGTAGGCCAGCACCTTGAAGCCACCGACCGAGCGACGCCGACCATCTTCCCACAGGGACGTGATGTCGACCCGCTCACCCGCCTCCAGGCCCAGACGGCGAATGTCATCGTCATTCATGAAAAGCACCCGGCGCTGGCCGCTAACGCCACGGTAGCGGTCGTTGAGACCATAGATCGTGGTGTTGTACTGATCGTGGGAACGCAGGGTCTGCAGGATCACGTCCGGGGTCTGCCCGGTCGCCTTGATCCGGTCGTGCAACAGGTCATCCGGCAACGCGTTGGGCGAGAAAACGGCTCGACCGCCGGGCGTTTTCCAGCGCCGCTCCCGGGCCGGGTTGCCCAGGTAGAAACCGCGCGGCTGCTTGAGGCGGTCGTTGAACTGGTCAAAACCGGGAATGGTGCGAGCAATCAGGTCGCGGATGCGGTCGTAATCCGCAATCACCGCATCCCAGTCAATGGGCCGGTTGCCCAGGGTCGCCCTGGCCATGCCGGCGATGATGGCCGGCTCGGATTTCATCCGCTCCGACTGCGGCGGCAACTGGCCGTGAGAGGCGTGGATCATGCTGAAGGAATCCTCCACGGTCACCGCCTGGGGGCCGCCGGCCTGCCAGTCGATGTCGGTGCGTCCCAGGCACGGCAGGATCAGGGCGTCCCGCCCGGTAACCAGGTGGCTGCGGTTGAGCTTGGTGCTGATCTGCACGGTCAGGTCGCAGTTGGCCAGGGCCTGATGGGTCCGCTCGCTGTCCGGGGTAGCCTGGGCAAAATTGCCACCCAGCCCGATGAACACCCGGGCGTCGCCACGGGCCATGGCCTCGATGGCTTCGACGGTGTTGTGACCCGGCCGGCGCGGCGCGGTGATGCCGAATTCCCGCTCCAGGGCATCCAGCAGCGGCGCCGGGGCTTTTTCGTCGATGCCCATGGTGCGGTCGCCCTGCACGTTGCTGTGACCGCGCACCGGACACAGGCCCGCGCCCGGGCGGCCGATGTTCCCCCGCAGCAACTGCAGGTTCACCAATTCCTGCACTGTGGGCACCGAGTGCCGGTGCTGGGTGATGCCCATGGCCCAGCAGAGCATGACGTTGTCCGCCTTGCGGTAGGTGTCCGCCGCGACCTCGATGTCGGCGCGGCTCAGGCCACTCTGCGCCTCGATCTGTTCCCAGGACGTCGCGCGGACCACCCCCATATAGGCGTCCAGCCCCTGGGTATGCTGCTCGATGAACGGCCAGTCCAGCACTGCGGCCCGGCCCTGCTCCTGGGCTTCGCGATCCCACTCGATCAGGCACTTCACCATGCCGCGCACGGCCGCCATATCACCGCCCAGCGCCGGCCGGAAGTAGGCCGTGTTCAGTGGCTCGGAGCCGTTCCTGAGCATGTCATGGATGGCCTGGGGATCCTGGAAACGCTGCAGTCCGCGCTCCTTGAGCGGGTTGAAGCAGACCACCTGGGCCCCGCGACGGACCGCTTCGGAGAGCGGCGCCAGCATGCGCGGGTGGTTGGTGCCCGGATTCTGGCCGAACACGAAGATGGCGTCCGCCTCGGCGAAATCGTCGAAAGTGACCGTGCCCTTGCCCGTACCGATGGTCTGGGACAACCCGACCCCGCTGGCCTCGTGGCACATGTTGGAGCAGTCCGGGAAATTGTTGGTGCCGAAGGTGCGCACGAACAGCTGGTAGAGGAACGCCGCCTCGTTGCTGGCGCGACCGGAGGTGTAGAACTCGGCCTGGTCCGGACTGTCGAGCCGGTTGAGATGTTCGGCAATCAGGGCGAACGCGTCGTCCCAGCCGATGGGCAGGTAGCGATCGGATGCGGCGTCGTAGCGCATCGGTTCGACCAGCCGGCCCTGGTACTCCAGCCAGTGATCGCTGCGCTGGAGCAGTTCGTTCACGCTGTGACGGGCAAAGAACTCGCGACCCACCTGGCGTTTGGTGGCTTCCCAGTTCACCGCCTTGGCGCCGTTCTCGCAGAACTGGACGCGCCCGCCATTGGGATCGTCGCCCCAGGCACAACCCGGGCAGTCGAAACCGCCGTTCTGGTTGGTTTTGAGCAGCGCACGGATGTTCCTGATCGGCTGTTTGCTGTCCAGCCAGAAGGCGGCGACGCTCTTGAGCGCCCCCCAACCGGCGGCAGGCCCTTTATAGGGTTCAAACCTGGGAACGGGAGCGTGGCCGGATGCGGATTCGTGCGTCATGGGGCAAACCTGTTGGGCAAATAAGCAACAGGTTAAGACGGGACATCATAACCGTCCAATCACGATTAAAGATCCATTGATAAACAGTGCTTATTGATCCGTCAACGCCAGGCGCTCACATACGAACTGCTGCAGCGCTTCGGCCAGCGCCGACACCGGCGCGCTGCGTCGGGTCGCCAGACACAGCGGCGCCAGGGTGTGGCTGCCGGCAATGGGGCGCAGCTCCAGCGTCTCGTCCCGCTGTTCCAGGCCTCCGCCCATGGGCATGACCGCACAACACAGGCCGGCACTGACCGACTGCACCAGGAATTCCACCGAGTCGGTTTCCACCAACGGCGTGATTTCGACGCCGGCACTCTGCAGCGCGTGGTCCACCGACTGACGGAAATGCATCCCCTTGCTGAGAATACCCAGAGGCAGTTTTTCCAGGTCCGACCAGTCCAGCGTCTCGGCGGCGAAGGACCAGCGCTCGCGGTTGAACAGCAACCCCATGCTGGTGTCGGCCACCTCCAGCAAGCGGTACTTGCGCTCGTGACGCCCGTCGGCGTAGGCAAACCCGGCGTCCAGCTTGTTGGTGTCCAGTCCCTCCAGAATCTGTTCGCTACTCAGGGACTTCAACTCGAAACGCACGTCCGCATGCTGGGCTGCGAACTGTTGCAGCAACGGGATCGGCTCGAAGCCCGCCAGCGGCACCATCCCCACTCGCAGCGTGCCCACCAGTTGGCCGCGACACACCGAGGCCTCGGCGTGCAACCCGTCGTGGGCGGCCAGCACTGCCCGCGCCCAGGCCAGGATGCGTTCGCCTTCAGCGGTGAAGCCCACGAACCGGTGCCCACGGGTGACCAGCGTCAGCCCCAGTTCCTCTTCCAACTGGCGCAGGCGCATGGACAGTGCCGGCTGGGTGACGTGGCAACGGGCGGCGGCGTCGCCGAAGTGGCGCACTTCATCCAGGGCGACCAGGTATTGCAGTTGGCGGATATCCATCGGCGGTCTCGGGCACGGGTTTCGATCAGGGTTCCGGGCGAGGATAGGCCAACTCGGCCTGGCCGGAAAGGGCGTCGTGCGCCGGACGACGTTACGAGGCGGGGTTGCCGGGCCACATGGGCCCGGCTTCCAGTGTCCCGTCAGGTCAGAAATCGTAGGACACGTTGGCCATCACATTGCGCGACGGGCCGTAGAAGTTGAACGTGGCCACACTGCCCACCCGCGAGTAGTACTTGCGGTCGAACACGTTGTTGACGTTCAGCGAGGCGGACAGGTTTTCGGTGAAACGCTTGCTGATCAGAGCATCCACCACGGCGTAGCCCGGCGCTTCGATGCTTGTGCTGCCACGCTCCAGGTAGAAGTCGCTCATGGCGGTCACGCCGGCGCCCAGACTCAACTGGTTCAGCAGGCCACTCTGGTGGAAGGTGTACTTGGACCAGGCGTTCACGGTGTGATGCGGCATCAGCATGAACAGGGTGTTGGTATCGCCGGCCAGCTTCTCGGTGTCCATATAGGTATAGCCCACCAGCAGATCCCAGGGACCGTACTGGCCGCTCAGCTCCGCTTCGAAACCGCGTACCCGGGCTTCACCGGTGGCTTCGGAGTAACTGCTGATGGCATTGCCGTCTTCATCGTAGGGGGTGGCGGCACGGTTCTTGTCAGTCAGTTGGAAAACGGACAGCCGGCTGTTGAGGCGACCATTGTCGTAGGCGCCCTTGATGCCGATCTCGTACTGCTCGCCCTCGCGCGGATCGATCAGGTCGCCGTTCTCGTCGGTCTCGGTCTGCGGATTGAACACTTCCGAGTAGCTGGCGTAGAGGGAGTGGTGCTCGTCCACATCCAGGACCGCGCCGGCATACGGGGTCCACTCGCCTGAACCGTCGCCGTCGCTTTCCGTGGTGGTGTCGGTGGACAACGCGGTGGTATCGGCACTCAGGTCATACCAACTGAAGCGGCTGCCGGCGATCAAAGCCAGGTTTTCCAGCGGACGGAAGGTCAGCTTGCCGTAGACGCCGGTCTCGGTCAGCTCGTTCTCGATGCGCTGGGAATAGGTCGGATCGCTGTACGTCACCGACGAGGCGTCGAAGGTGTTGACGTTGATCGAGCCCAGATTGGAGGCGCCGTTGAGGTAGTCGGTGTCGTAGTGCTTGTAATCCGCACCCACCACGAATTCGCTGACGTGGCCCAGGGCCTCGAACGGCTGGCTGTAGCTGGCGTCCATGGACAGCGCATCCTGTTCGAAGTCGCGCTGGGTGGTGCGCAGACTGGTGCTGCCGTCGTCCCCCAGCGCACTGCCGGTAAAGGCGTAGTAATAGTCGCCTTCACGATGGGACTGGCGCACCGCTAAGCGGCCGTAGCCACCGTTGTCGAACTGGTGGGTCAGATCGAGGAACAGGTCCGTGGTTTCGTTCTCGAAGTTGTTCCAGTCGGCCCCCAGGAAGGTGGAGCGATCCCAGTCCGCCAGGCTGCCGTCGGAAAACGCGGGCAGACCATTGGACGGAGTGATGTCCTTGGTCTGGTGCAGCACCGCCAGGGACAGCTCGGTGGCGTCGGTCACGTCGATATCCAGCGTACCGTAGTAGCTTTCATCGACGTTCTCATTCTCGTCGACCTCATTTGGCATATCCTCGCGGGACGCCACCACCCGGCCACGCACGGATCCGGATTCGTTGAGGGAACCGGACACGTCCGCCGACAGCCGGTTGCGGTCCCAACTGCCGTAGCCGGCCTGGAGCGAACCCTGGGTTTCGACGGTGGCGCGCTTGCGCACCAGATTGATGATGCCGCCCAGTTCACTGGTGCTGTTGAACAGGCCGGACGGCCCGCGCATGACTTCCATGCGGTCGAACGCCGACAGCGACGGCAGCGTGCCGAAGATGCTCTGCAGCGGCGCCGGCAGACCGTCGATGTTGAGTTCGTCGTATTCGTAGCCGCGGGAATAGATGGACGAGCGGCCACTGTCGTTGCTCAGGGTGCGCAGGCCCGGCGTCAGTTTGGCGGCGTCGTCGATGTGGGTGACGCCGCGATCATCCAGGTAATCCCGCGTCAGTACGGTGATGGACTGGGGAATATCGCGCAGGGAGGCGGGCGTCTTGGTGCCGACAGTGGCGGCTTCGACGCCGTAACCCCCGGCTTCCTCGCTGGGCGCCATCTCGTAGAGACGGTTGCCTTCTACCGTGAGCGTGGGCAGGGCAACATCGTCCGATGTGTCTTCGGCAGCGGATGCGGGTAAGGCGCAGGCTAAAAGGGACAATGAAACAGCGGTCACCGCCTGACGGGAACGGCAGGCCTGACGGATGGCGGAACGGATTTTCTTATCGGACATGGATGAACGTCTCCAGCAACAGTGCAGCGGTTACGGCTGCGACACCGGGTAAAGCCCGGCGCCGCCACAATCACAAACGACAATCGTTTGCATTTAGATTGGCTGGCACGCATTATTCCACAGGTGCCTGTCTGCTGCGGATGCAAAAACATCAATCATCTATTGATTTGCCTCAACTGCCCCCGTAAGCCAATGACAGTTGCCCTTTATGCCACGGCGTCAGAGGATGTTCATGAGCCGCCCTTCCCCGCAAAACCCGCATCTGTTGAATACGGAAGACCTGGAGCACAACGCCAGGCACCTGAACCGCTACCGCCTGCGTGAATGCCCGGCGCCGGCCAGTGCGGGGCACTCGATGCTGCGGGGCACCCTGCTGACCGAGAAGCTGGCCTCGGGGCTGTCTTTCCATATCGTCAACGCCCGGGCGGAGCGGGACATCGGCTTCGACGCGGAGTTGTCCGCCAGCCTCAAGATCTCCCTGTTCCTGGAAGGCCAGACCCGATTCCAGTTCGGCAACCGCCACATGGCGTTGCACGAATCGGCGGCGCAGGCCCAGGTGATGACACTGAGCCATGCCGAAAGCTGCAGTATGAAAACCGCGGAAGGGGAACAGCGCACGGCGCTTTACGTTGCCGTGGAACCGGAGTGGTTTGAACAGCAGGCGCTGGATTCGAAGCCGCTCAAGAGGCGAATGCAGCAGCACCTGTCGGTGGCGCCCTGGTCGCTGCCGCCGTCCCTGTGGATGCAGGCCCGGCACCTGATCGAACACCCGGACCCGGGCCGCATCGGTCAGCTGGCGCGGGAGGGGTTCGCCCTGTCGCTGATGACAGCCTGGCTGGAAACGCTGCCGGCAGACAGCGCTGCCGCGTCCCGGTTAACCGGACGCCAGGCCCGACAGTTCCTCGAGCTGCTGGAGAGCGACACGGTGCTCGCCATGACCCAGAGTCAGATCGGCAACCAACTCGGAATGAGCCCCGCCACGCTCCAGCGTTACGCCCGGGACTGCCTCGGCATGGGCGTGGGCCGCTTCCTGCGGCAACGGCGGCTGCAAAACGCCTATCGGGCGCTGCAACAGGACGGCGCCAGCATCACCGAAGCCTCGGCGTTGGCCGGCTACGGCCACCCGAACAACTTCACCGCGGCCTTCCGGCGCCAGTTCGGTATCAGTCCGTCCCAGGCCGGCCGCGCCTGACCACCGGCGCCAAACGGATCAGGCGCGTCCGAGGAACTTGCGCTCCTCCACGTTGATCTTGATACGGTCGCCGGAGGAGATGTGCTCCGGCACCTGCACCACCAGCCCGGTGGTCAACCGCGCCGGCTTGGTGCGCGCGGTGGCCGAGCCACCCTTGACGGAAGGATCGGTTTCCTCGATGGTCAGGTCCACGGTCGGCGGCAGGGCCAGGGACACCGGCGCGTCGCTGACCAGAATCACCATCACCCCCTGGGTGTCCTCGTTGATGAACAGCAGCTCGTCGGCAATCGCCTCCCCCATCAGGCTGTACTGGGTGAAGTCCTCGCTGTCCATGAAAACGTACTCGTCGCCATCCGTGTACGAGAAAGTCGCGGGACGACGCACCAGGTCCGCCAGGTTCAGCATGTCGGAATCCTTGAAGGTCTGGTCGATCTTGTTACCGGTGACCACATCGTACATGCGCATCCGGTACAGACTGCCGCCGGCCCGGCCCTGGGGCACGGAACGCTCGATGTCCTTGACGAAGTAGACGTTACCTTCGTATTCGACGGCGGAGTTCTTCTTGATTTCGCTGGCTCTGGGCATGGTTCGAATTCCATTGATTGGCAAGACAGGGCTGCGGATATACCACGAAGGCCGTCCCGGCGCGAGTGTTTCACAGGCTTCTCCATGCTAGGCTCGATGCATTCGCCCGCCGGAAAGCGGCCCCGCTAACGACAACAAGGAAAGCACAAGGCCCGCCATGACCATCTACAACCTGGGCTCGATCAACCTCGACCATGTCTACCGCGTGGATCATTTCGTGCGACCCGGCGAAACCCTGGCGTCCAGCGATTACCACACGGTGCTTGGCGGCAAGGGGGCCAACCAGTCCATCGCCCTGGCCCGCGCCGGTGCCCATGTGCAGCATATCGGCGCCATCGGGCAGGCGGACACCTGGGTGCTCGACCAACTGGCCGAGGCCGGCGTCGACACCGTTTCCATCACTCCGCTGGACGGGGCCAGCGGCCACGCCATCATCCAACTGACCGACGATGCAGAAAACGCCATCCTGTTCTATCCCGGTACCAACCACAACGTGACCCGGCAGCAGATTGAGCGGGCACTGGCACCCGCTGGCCCGGACGACTGGCTGTTGCTGCAAAACGAAACCAGCGGTCTGGCCGACGCCATGGCGCAGGCCGCCCGCCAGGGCATCCGCGTGGCCTTCAATCCGGCGCCCATGACCCGCGATTCGGTCATTCCCCTGCTCGCCGGGGTGGACCTGCTGATCGTCAACGAAGTCGAAGCCATGGATCTGGCTGGCGTGGACAGCGTCACCGAGGCCGAAGCCTCTCTGCACCGGGATTATCCGGGTCTGGCGCTGATCCTGACTCTGGGGCGTGAAGGCGTGGTCTATATCGGCCCGGAAGGGCGCTCCCGGGTGGCCGCTTTTGCGGTGGACGCCGTGGACACCACCGCCGCGGGGGATACGTTCATCGGCTATTGCCTGGCGGCCCTGGCTGGCGGCGAGCAGCCCGAGACAGCCCTGCGCCTGGGCAGTGCCGCAGCGGCGCTGTGCGTTACCCGGGTCGGCGCCTCCGCATCGATCCCCGAACGCGCGGCCGTGTTGGACTTCCTAAGGAACTAATGTCCCGTCTGGCGGATTGCTTCGGCCAGTCTGTGGAGAAGCGACCGGGACCACCGACAATGCGTAAGCCGCCCGGTGAATGGCGTTTGCCGAAAGAGTGGCTCAGAAGGTGAAAGCCGCGCCTACGGAGAAGTAGTCGATGTCGAAATCGTCCAGGTCGTAGCGCTCGTACTCGGCCCGTACCTGGAACGAGAACAGGCTGAAGCGCGCACCCACGCCGTAGAACGGATCGGTACCGTCTTCGTCACCGAGACCGTCGAAATCGCTGTCCCAGTTGATGGCACCCACCTTGCCGAACACTCCGATGGGGCCGAGGTTCACACCGGCGAGCCCGGCGGCCGTCCAGCCGTCGACATCCAGGTCCCGGTCACTGATGCTGCCGATGTCGCCCTTGAACTTGCCGAAATCGACGTAGGCGCCCTCCACAGCCAGGTCCACGAGCGGAATCAGGCCGAAGTTGTAGCCGGCAAAGATCTTATAGGCGGTATCGTCGTCGTCAAAATCCACTTCACCGACATCCGGCAACTCATCGTCGAAATCCACCTGGGCCTGGCCCACGGACGCACCGACGTAGACACCGCTATCGCTGCCCGCATGGGCGGCGGCCGACATCATCAGGAACACCAGGGCCGTAAGGGGAACTGCAAGGAAAGAAGGGAGAGAACGTGTCATGGTCGGAGACCTCCTTGCGAAAGACACTTCCCTAAAAATCTAGTCCCGGCTCCACGCCTTGTCGCAAGCATTGCCAAAACGTAATAAAGCGTCCCGTGCCACGGCGAGTGACTCCCTTTCCCAACTCAAGAGGCCAGCCCGCAGCCACGGGAAGTCGACTGTCAACGCCATTCACCCTCAATCGCTTTTCCTGTCCCCAACACGGCTTGTTGGACGCCGACGTGCCTTAACGAATCCACCGGATCGGCTGCAAGTGATCAAAGCAAAGACCTAAGACCTTCGTCTAATGGCTGCCTGCAAATTCTAGATCTATCTTGAACTACGATATATCTAAATATGAAGAAAAAAGAAAGATAAGAGCTTCACGAGAAGAACGGCGTGGAAGGCAAAGGCGCCGGGACAAAGGAGGTGAAACAACGCTGAAAATCGCCCCTGCCCAGGGCGACGGAACCCGGAGGTAAAGCCCGAGGCAACGCATCAGGACGATAAGAAGAAACGCGTGGCCGGATCATGACTTCTGAAACCACCAAGCCACGGCACCTTCACATCGATCAGACGCGCAATTGTCTGGCTTCGCTGGTAAAGCCCCGCGTCATCAAGGGCTCACACATACAACTGATTTTCTCCATTTATAACCAACAAGACCGAGGAGACATCATGCTGCGACTTACCTGCACTGCCATACTTGGCCTGTCCCTGCTGGCCGGCGTCTCGAGCGCCCAGGCGGCGGACGACCCGGTCAAGCTCATCTACAACACCTACCTGCCCAAACACGACCCCATGCGTCGCACGTCGATCGACGACTTCAGCCGGCGTATCGAGAAAGAATCCGGTGGAAGCATCGAAATCACCATACCCGGTTCCTCTCTCACCAAACCAGACGGCCAGTTGAGTGCGGTCAAGGACCGCATCATCGACATGGCCATGATTTCGGTCTACGCCAGCCGCGCCCAAACCGGCCTGCCACTGCTTGGGGACATGCCGTTCAATTCGCTGTCGGGTGAATCCGCCTCCGTGGCGATCTGGGAAACCCAGCAGAAGTATTTCGATAAGGTCAACGAATTCAACGACGTCAAACTGCTTTCCATGCACGTGCTGCCGGGGGTCAATTTCGTGGGCCGGGAGCAGCCGATCCGCAGCATGGCCGACTTCGACGGCAAAAAAATATGGGCCACCGCCGGCAAGCAGACCGATGCACTGGAAACCGTCGGCGCCGTCCCCGTGCACTCCTACTTCCCGCAACTGTTCGAATACGTCTCCAAGGGCACGGTCGACGGCGCGATGATCGGTACCGGCACCATCCTCGCCGCCAGTCTGGGCGATCACGTCAAGGCCATGACCCGCTTCCCGGGCGGCATGGGCTCCGCCACCTGGGCTGTGGTGATGAACCAGGACGCCTGGAACGAACTCAACGCTGAGCAGCAGGCCGCCGTGCTGCGCGCCGCGGACGGACTGCCGCGCCGTACCGGCATCGCCATGGACGAACGCAAGGACAGAGCGCTCAAGGAACTGAACCTGGATATCGTGGATGCCGATCCCGCCTTCGTCGACAAGCTCCGGCACGCACTGGCGCCGATGAAGCAGGCATGGATCGCTGATGCCCAGAAACGCCACCTGGACGATGCCGCCAACGCCTTCGAGTTTTACCGCTCGCGCATGGAGGACATCTACGCCGGCCAACTCAAGGCGGCGAATACCACCGCACAGGCAACCATGGACGAAGCCGAATAATCATGACCCCGTTGCGCTCCTTCTCTGCCGCTGTCGACCGCCTCGACAGCGGCCTTTTTCGGCTGGCGCAGGTGATCGCCTGCGTCTCGGTGTTCGCGATGATCGTGGTCACCTTCGTCGACGTAGCCGGCCGTCACTTTGCGACGCCACTGCCCGGCGCCGCGGAGTTCATCTCCACCCTGCTCGGCATCGCCTTCTTCGCCGGCATGTCGCTGGTGGTTCGAAACAACAGTCACATCGTCGCCGGCCTGGCGGTGACGCGCTATCCCGCCCGCCTCCGGGTCGTCGAACGGGTGTTTACCGCCGCCGTGTCGTTCCTGTCGATGGTCGGCATCACCTGGCTGATGTTCGTCAAGGCCCAGAAGCTGCTGGATGCCCAAATGCTGACCAAGTTCCTGGAAGTCCAGTTGGGGTATTCCGTCTACGCGTTCGCGGTGCTGGCGCTGATCGCCACCGTAATCGGTTTCTTCCGGCTGCTTCGGGTCGGCATCCATGACGACGACACCTGAAGCCTCGCCGCAAATCCGGCAAGCAATGCACCAACGCCTCTGACAAAACGCCTCTAACGGAGATTGGGAACTGTGGTTGTCCTGACTGTCATCGTAGCGCTGATGGCGCTGATCGTGTTCACCCGAATCCCGCTCGGGTTCAATCTCATGCTGTGCGGCATCGGCGGCATCGCCTGGATCCACCCTCGCGGACTGCCGGCTGCGGCCACTGTCGCCCAGAACGAAATCGTGGCACTGGCCATGAATTACCAGTTCTCGGTGCTGCCGCTGTTCCTGGCGATGGGCGTATTCGTGGCCCGCGCCGGCCTCGCCGATGACCTGTTCGAGGCCGCCAATCGCTGGCTCGGCCGTTTCCGTGGCGGTCTGGGTATGGCCACCATCGCCTCCTGCGCGGGCTTCTCGTCCCTGTCCCACAATTCCGCCGCATCGGTCGCCATCATGGGGCGCCTGGCCCTGCCGGTGATGCGCAAGCACGGCTATGACGACAGTTTCAGCGCCGGCTCCGTGGCCGCCGGCGGCACCCTGGGCCTGATGATTCCCCCAAGTGGCGCGCTCATCATCTATGGCCTCCTCACCCAGACCAACCTTGACGGCCTGTTCATGGCGGCGCTGGTGCCCGCCTCACTGCAAGTGGTGGTGTACATGGGCGTGATCGCGGCGATAGCGGCTTTCCTGCCCAACTGGCTGCCGCGCGGTGAAAAATACAGCTGGGGTGCGCGCCTGTCGTCGCTCAAGTCGGTCTGGGGCGTGCTGGTCCTGTTCATGCTGATCGTGCTGGGCATCTTCTTCGGCTGGTTCACCACCACCGAAGCTGGCGGCATCGGCTCCGGCGGAGCGCTACTGTTCGCCATCCTGCGCCGCAAGATGACCTGGAAGATTTTCGTCGAGTGTCTCACCGACACCGCCAAGACCGCTGGCATGATCTATTTCGTGGCCTCCGGCGCCATGGTGCTCAACCAGTTCGTGAACCTGGCCGGTATTCCCACCGACGTGGTCAACTTCATCCAGTCGATGCACATGAGCCCGATTGCCGTGGTGTTCGCGATCCTCGCGTTCTATCTGGTGCTGGGTATGTTCCTTGACGGGTTCGCCATGATCTTCCTGACAGTGCCCGTGGTGGTGCCGGTCATCCTCGGCCTGGGCATGGACCCCATCTGGTGGGGCGTCATCACCATCATCGTCGTCGAACTGGCGATGATTACCCCACCGGTTGGCCTGAATTGCTTCGTCCTTAAAGCCACGTTGCCGGAGATCCCCCTCACCGATATTTTCCGCGGCATCCTGCCGTTCCTGCTGGCCGACGGTATCCGCCTGGTGTTCCTGGTGCTGGTGCCAGCGGCCGTGCTCTGGCTGCCGTCGTTGATGTAGGCCGGGCCAGCGCGGGGGGTCAGTCGCTCTCTGCGCCGGCCCCGCCGTCCCTGTCCGGATCTTCCCGGTTGGCTTCCAAAAGCCGCGCCCGGACGCGGGGCAACTGCTCCGGGTAATGCTGCTGGATATACGTCACCAGGCCTTCACGCACCGCGCAGCGCAGGTCCCAGCTCTGGCTTGAGTCTGGCGCACTCATCAGAAAGCGGATCTGGATCGCCTGATCGCTGGCATCGGTGACCTGCACGGTTTCCACCTGACCGTCCCATTGCCGGCTGTCACGCAGTAAGCGGCCGAACTCCTCGCGCAGCGGTGCCACCGGCATGGTGTAGTCGACCCAGAGAAACACCGTGCCCAGCAATTCCGCCGTATTGCGGGACCAGTTCTGGAACGGGTTCTCGATAAACCACTGCAGCGGCACGATCAGGCGCCGCAGATCCCATACACGCAGCACCACATAGGTGGCCGTCACCTCCTCCACCCAGCACCATTCGCCCTGAACGTGGAGCACATCGTCGATCCGGAACGGCTGGGTCAGGGCGATCTGCATCCCCGCCAGCAGGTTGCTCAGCACCGGGCGCGCCGCAAAGCCCAGGATAATGCCGCCGACGCCGGCCGACGCCAGCAGGCTGGCGCCCAGTTGGCGCACGGACTCGAACGTCATCAGGGCGGCACCCAGGCCGACAATGACGATCAGCACATTGAGGCAGCGCACCAGGAACCGCGTTTGCGTCTCGACCTTGCGGGCCCGCTTCCACTGTCCTTCCAAAACCGGGTTCAGGTGGACGATCGCCTCGCCGATCGCCGAGGTCAGGCGCACCGCCGCCCAGGTGAGCGCCAGGATCAGCAGGAGGGTCGCAATTTGCTGGATGAGTGCCAGCAACGGGAGGTCGTCGGGCACCGCCTTGAGCATCCCGTTGAGCACCAGCAGGCAGGACACCACACCGAGCGCACGGGCGGCGGCGTCGAGGAACAGGCGCGGCACCGTGCGGGAGTCGGTGACATGGCGGGTCAGCCACAGGGCGAGCCGGTAGATCACATACGTCGCGGCCACCGCGGCCAGTGCCGTCAGACCCGGCAGGAACCAGGCCTGCAGAGCGCTTTCCAGGGATTCCAGCATGACATTGCCCGACCGGCGGCGTTTACAGGAAAGCTAGCGCATGCCGCGCGCATGCGAAAGTCGGCGCCGGCCCGATGCACGTCAAAACCCGAACAAGCGCTCACTTTGGCGAGCGCTTCCCTTCACAGCCTCCAATCCGGACAAGACGCCGCCAGACACAGCGTCCGAATTTAGCCGCTGATTGGCGCACTTACGGACGGCGGCGCGCCGCCCCACCGCCGCCCTCTGTTCTCGCCAGGGTCCGAATTGAATCCGAACAATGTCGAAAATTAACCTGTTAGCAACGAGTTAGCGCTCATTTCACGTTCGCATTGATAACGGGGAAAACCATGAACAGCGCAGCATTGAAGGCGCCGACAGGCGCCGCAACCGACTCCGACAGCCGGCGGCCGGGCATTCCCATCCGGCACATGAAGTTCGAGTTCGACGCCAAGTCCGTCGACACTCACTTCTACCTGAACACCGAACTGGCCAGCGGCTATTTCTCGGCCCTGTCGATCTTCCTGACGTTCGGCGAGGACCTGGTCATCGAGACCGCGCGTTACCACCGGGACTTCCTCAAGGACCCGGTGCTGAAACAGCGGGTCACCGCGCTGATCGGCCAGGAGGCCCTGCACTCCAAGGTGCACGACGAGTGGAACGACATTCTTGAAATGCATCGCTTCCCGGTCAGTTTCTACCGCTTCCTGGCCCGGAACGTGTTCGAACACGGTTTCCTGCGTTTCCCGCAGCCGCTGAAGCTGTCGCTGATGGCGGGGATCGAGCACTTCACCGCGGTGCTGGCGCAGTTCTTCATGCAACACGAGGACTATTTCTTCGAGTCCGACGACGAAAAGCAGCGCGCCCTCTGGATGTGGCACATGCTGGAGGAATCGGAACACAAGGACATCGCTTACGACGTCTACCAGACGCTCAATGGCAACTACGTGCTGCGCGTCAGCGGCTTCGCCATGGCGCTGTTTACCATCTGGTTCCTGGTGGCGCTGGGCGGCCTCGGCATTCCCCTGCTGCGCAAGCCCCGCAACCTGTTCAGCCGCCGCTTCTGGCGCGACGCCCGGCGCAGCGTGGGGCTGATCGCCGGCCGCAGGAACGGCATCTACGGCAGCACACTGGGCCATGTCTTCGACTACCTGCGCCCCGGCTTTCACCCCAACGACCACGATACGTCCGAGTACCTGGCCTACTACAAGGAGCGCCTGCTGAACCCCGAGACCGGGCTGCTGGCGCCCTACCTGGTCAAGGAAGTGGTGCCGCCGGTGCGCGCCTGAGCGCGCCCGGACATACAACAACGATCCTTTCGGGAAACGCATTATGGTTCCATTCTTCTCACGCAAGCACGGGCTGCCAAGCCGCGAAGCCCGCGCCGTGGTCACCGGTGCCGGCAGCGGGATCGGCCGCAGCTTCGCGCTGGAGCTGGCGCAGCGTCACGGTTCCGTGGTCTGCGCCGACATCAACCTGGCCGCGGCGCAGGAGACGGTCGCCCGCATCGAGCAACTGGGCGCAAGCGGCCTGGCGGTGCGCTGCGATGTGGCCGAGGCGGAGCAGGTCCGCCAATTGGCCGAGCAGGCGGACGCGTACTTTGGCGAGTCCCCGACCCTGGTCATCAACAACGCCGGGGTGGGCCTGGGCGGCAAATTCGACGAGCTGACCCTGGACGACTGGCAGTGGTGCGTGAGCATCAACCTGTGGGGCGTCATCCATGGCTGCCACGAGTTCGTGCCGCGCTTCAAGCAGCAGGGGCGCGGCGCCATCATTAACGTGGCGTCGGCCGCCTCCTACACCGCGGCTCCGGAAATGAGCGCCTACAACGTCACCAAGGCGGGCGTGCTGGCGCTGTCGGAAACCCTGTCGGCGGAGCTCAGGAAGCATGGTATCCGGGTTAACGTACTGTGCCCGACGCTGGTGCCCACGGACATCATCAAGAACGGTCGCCTCCCCGGCCGCTACGCCAAACTCGCCGACCACGCCCTGATGAACTACGCCCTGACCACCAGCGACGACGTGGCGAAGCTGACCCTCAACCGCCTCGACAGCGGCCACCTCTACACCACGCCCCAGGTGGACGCCAAGCTGTTCTGGCTGATGAAGCGGGCCTCGCCCAATCTCTACGCCAAGGCCCTGGGCCTCTCCTACCGGCTGTTCAAGTAAACGGCTTTTCAGACCATTGACCCCGCAGGCAACACCATGGCAGCTTCCACCAAAAACAACACCGCCCCCATATACGACACCCTGATCGTGGGCGCCGGCATCTCCGGCCTGGCGACGGCCATCAAGCTGAAACAGAACGGCTACGACCATTTCACCCTCATCGAGAAAGCCGATCGAGTCGGCGGCACCTGGCGCGAGAACACCTACCCCGGCTGCGGCTGCGACGTGCCCTCGGCGCTGTATTCCTACTCGTTCGCGCCGAGCAGCCGCTGGAGTCACCTGTTCGCCAAGCAGCCGGAGATTCTGGATTACCTGGAAACCGTCAGCGACGATTTCGGCATCACCCCGCTGATCGAGTTCAACAACGCGCTGGAAAGCGCCCGCTGGGACGACACCGATCAGCTGTGGCGGCTGGAGACCGAGCGAGGCCTGTACCGGGCGCGCACGGTGGTCTTCGCCACCGGCCCCATCACCGAGCCGCAGACGCCGGCCATTCCCGGCCTCGACACCTTCACCGGCGAGATGTTCCACTCCGCCCGCTGGCATCACGATGTCGACCTGAGCGGCAAGCGTGTGGCGGTGATCGGCACCGGCGCTTCGGCCATCCAATTCGTGCCGCGCATCCAGCCCAAAGTCGTCGAGCTGCATGTGTTCCAGCGCACCGCCCCCTGGGTGCTGCCCAAACCGGACCTGCCGCTCAACGACACAGCCAAAAAAGTGATCGACCGCTTCCCCGCCATCCAGCAGGGCTGGCGCGCGGCGGTGGCCGGTTCGTTGAACGCGATCAACTTCGGACTGCGTAATCCGGTGGCCCTGAAACCGGTCAGCACCGCCGCCAGACAGCTGCTGCGGCTGCAGGTCCGCAATCCGCAGTTGCGCAAGGCGGTGACACCCAACTTCCTGCTGGGCTGCAAGCGCATCCTGTTCGCCAACGATTATTACCCGGCGCTGCAGGCGGACAACACCACGCTGATCCCCAGTGGCCTGGTGGCAGTGGACGGCAACACAGTGATCGCCGCCAACGGCGAACGCCGCGAGGTGGACGTGATCATCTGGGGCACCGGATTCGACGTGTCGCATCCGCCGATCGGCAATCGGGTCTTCAACGAACGCGGCGAGCGCCTCGCGGACCTGTGGCGGGACAGCTCACCCGAGGCCTACCTGGGCACAGCGATCGAGAAAGTACCCAACGCCTTCCTGATCCTCGGCCCCAACGTGCTGGTCTACGATTCCTTCATTCGCCTGGCCGAAGCCCAGCTCGACTACATCATCGACGGCCTGAAGAAGATCCGCGACCGGCGCATCGGCAAACTTGCGGTGAAGCCTTCCGTGGTCCGCCGTCACAACCGCACGGTGCAGAAACACCTGCAATCCACCGTGTTCAACGCCGGCGGCTGCAGCAGCTACTACCTGGACCAGAACGGCCGCAACTTCGCCGCCTGGCCCTGGTCGCTGGGCAGGCTGAAACAGCGGCTCAGCACGTTCCGGCTGGAGGACTACCACGTCGTCTCCCGACGCCAGAAAGCGGCGGCACCGGCGAAGGCTCGGCGGCGCCGACAAGCACGGACCACGGAAGCCGTTTGAGGCCTCTGGAAGCCGCTTCCGGAGGCCCGCCGGCGCGCCCGTCAGAGCGCGCCGGCCATCCCTTTTCCTGAGGATTTCCAAACATTTCCCGCCGCACCTGCATCCAAATCGCAAACCGGGCGTAACCTATCTACACTGTTTCAAAACCGAACGGTTTCCAAACCGACGATGATGCCGGGCAGGTCCCGGCTGTGCTGATGGGGAACGCGTGCCAGAAGATAACCATGCATTCGACTACGAGACCTGTTTGCGCGATTGCGCCGCCCGCAACCAGACGGCCCTGCGATCGCTTTACCGGGAAGAAGCCAGCCGCCTGATGGGGGTGATCTACAACATCGTCCGGGATCGAGCCGCCGCCGAAGATCTGATCCACGACCTGTTCCTGCGCATCTGGCAGAAAGCCCACACCTTTGATCCGTCCCGCGGTACCGGTCGCGGCTGGATCTATTCCATCGCCCGCCATTTGGCGCTCGACGCCATCCGGTTTTCACGCCGCCGCGAACCCCGGGACCAATCCCCCGACGAGCTGCCGGACGTCAGCGACAGCCAGTGGTGCGAGCGCGTCAACACCAGCCACTGGGGCATGCAGAACGATCGGGTGCATGACTGCATCATGGCGCTGGAGCCGGAGCGTCGCACCTGCCTCTACCACGCCTACGTCAACGGCTACAGCCAGAGTGAGATCAGCGACCTGCTGGGCGCCCCACTGGGCAGCGTGAAGTCCTGGATCAAGCGCAGTCTTGTGGCGCTGAAGGAGTGCCTCGCATGACCGATCACAGCGATCAGGAGCCGCTGTTCGAGCTGGCCGGCGAGTACGTCCTGGGCACCCTGCCCGAAGCGGAGCGCCGAGAGGTCATCGAACGCCTGAAGACCGATGAGGAGCTGGCAGGCTGGGTAGCGTACTGGGAAAACCGTCTGGTGCCGCTGTGCGACACTGTGGACCCGATGCCGGTCCCCGACAGCGTCTGGCAACGCATCAGCGACAGCATTGCCAGCGATCCGGCACCGTCACCACAGGCTCCACTGCACACACCACGGCGGAAGCGGGATGGCTGGTGGCACAGCCTGGCCCTGTGGCGTGGCCTCACGGCAGCCGGCTTCGCGCTGGCGCTGCTCATGGGCATCGGGCTGATTTTCCAGCAACCGCAGCCCAACTACATGGTGGTGCTCGCCACACCGGATGGTCACGCGCCAGGCTGGGTGGTGGAAGCCAGCAATCGCCAGACACTGACCCTGACCGCACTGGGCAATTTCGACGTGCCGCAGGGCAAGGCCCTGGAGTTCTGGACCAAGGCCGACGACTGGAGCGGCCCGGTATCGCTGGGCCTGGTGCAACCCGGCCAGCCGCTGCGCATCAACCTGAACGACCTGCCACCGCTGCAGCCCAACCAGCTGTTCGAGATCACCCTGGAAGACGCCAGCGGTTCGCCGATCGGTCGTCCCACCGGGCCGATCGAGTACATCGGCCGGGCCGTGGCGCTGTAGTGTTCCGCTAACGTCCGTCAGAAAAAAAAGACCCGGGCCAGGCCCGGGTCTTTTTCATTTCGCGGTCGTCTATTCCGGCTTCAGCACGATCGACTCCGGTGCCGTGGCCGCCACGCTGTCGCTCGGCGCCACATTGCCGGTCAGGGCGGCGTCGCTGAGGAAATCACGCCAGACCTGGATCTGGCCGTTGATCTTCTCCGCCACGTACAGGTCCGCGCCGTCGAACGCGATGTCCACCGGATTGCCCAGCCCCGTCAGGTCGGAGCCATCACCCGGGTTGGCGATGCGCTTGCCTACGTTGGTGGTGCCGTCGGAAGACGATGCGTCGGGAATCGTCATCAACGCGCCATCGTCAGCCGCCGCACCGGACCCCACATCGCTGATAATCAGCACGTCGTCCGACGCCACGTAGCGAATGCCGTGGATGTTGGTCGGCGCGGCGAACGGAGTACCACCCATGGCCGGCGTGATGAGCCGGTCCGGGCCGCCGTCGCCAAGGTCGGCGGAGAAGTCGTCGTAGGCCGCTACCGTGCCATCGGTCAGGGCCACGTAAAGCGCATCGCCCTCGGCGTCGTAGTCGCTGTCCCAGGGCGCGACGCCACCGGTGCTGACCACCGTCGGCGTGGCGTTTCCGCTGGCGCAGGCGCTGAAGACCAGCACTTCCGCACCGGCCTGCTCCGCGACGATCATCAGGCCCAGGTCGTCCGCCAGTTCGATGCCCTTGGGCGACATCAGCCGCGTGTTGGAGCCGGTGATCAGCCGGTCCCGGCTGCCGTCGAAATTATCCCGCGCATCGATCGCGCCGATCACCGCAATACCGCTGTTGGCGGTGGTGCCGTCGTCGTAGGTGATGTAGGCGTTGCCGTCGCGATCCAGGGTCACGTTCTCTACGCTGTCGAGTCCGGCGTCGAACGCCAGCGCCGGCGCCGCGGCGAGCGTCGATTCATTGGTGAACAACTGACCGGACGTGGCCGAACCGGTCGCCGGGTTGCTGGTGGTCAGCAACTGGTAGGCGGTGTCCGGGTCGAGGATATCGGTCACGCCGGGCGCCGGGTCCGTCTCCAGCACCACTTCGATCGACTCGGGGGCCGGCGTATCCAGCACCCGATCGGCGGCCACATTGCCGCCCGAACGACTGAAGATGTTCTGGTAGACCAGCACCGAGCCGCCGCCGTTGGCCTTCTCGGCAATGCGCACGTCGGTGCCGGTCAGTTGCAGGTCCACAGGATTGCCCAGGCGCGTCTGGTCACCCTTGATCGTGGTGGTGGCAATGACCTGGCCGTCGGCGGTGCTGGCGCTGTCGACCACGTACAGCTTACCGTCGTCGTCCGAGCCGGCCTCGCCGACGTCGCCGATCACCAGGCGGTCACCGTCGGCATCGTAGTCAATGCCGTGCAGGTTGACCGAGGGTTCCCCGTCGCCGTCGACGATGGAGAAGGTGCGGTTGGCGCCGCCCACGCCCTGATCCTGGGCAAAGCGGTCGAACACCGCGACGGTGCCGTCCACCTGGGCTACGAACAGGCGGTCGGAGGCGTCGTCATAGACCAGGTCCCAGGCGTTGGCGGCGAGAGCGACGGTGGCCACGGGGGCCACATCGCCCGAGGCCGACGCTCCCATCAGCAGCACCGTGCTGGCGCCGTTGTTCGCGACCGCGATCAGGCCTTCACTGGCAATTCGGGCAATGCCCTTGGGGCTGGAAAAGGTGGTGGTGGCGCCGGTGATTTCGTAGCTGGCGTCACCCGTCATGCGAGTCTCGGCGTTGCAGGCGGTGACCAGCCGGCCGGTGCTCATCAGGTCGCCGGCCTGCACCAGGTGGCCGGCCTCATTGACCAGGACGCCCTCATTGGCACCGGTGGTGTAGGTGTTCATCAGTTCCAGGTCTTCGTCGCGAACGCGGACATTGGTGTCTCCGCCGCCACTGTTGCTGGCAACGTAGACGGTTGCCGCGGCGAATTCCGGCGCGCCGCCACCCACCCTATCATCGTCGTCGTCATCATCGTCCAGCCAGCAGCCGGAGAGTCCCAGGGCCAGACTCGAAACGGCGAGGGCGAGAAGCGTCCGTTTCGGCCATTCTGCGTTTCCAGACACGTGCGTGCGTTCCATATCGTCACCTTGTTCATTGGAATGTGGGCATATTTGTTGGAATGCCGGCGCGCTTCACGGCGTCCTTCGAAGCGGCCTCAAGGTGACTACTGCCGAACCGTGTTTTTGGAGGCAGCCGATCCAGACACGGCCCAACAAAACGAACAAAGACCCTCGCCAGCCCCGGGAAGTACCAGCAGAACGCCGGAAGTGCCAGATCGTGAAAGCCGTCGGCGGGATCATCCAGTAGCGTCGGCCTGGATGGCGGTCGTCCGGACGACGACGGCCAACGCGGTAACAACATCACAACAAGCGTCAATCAGTCAGGGGTAATGCCATGAACACATTGAAAAAGCTGAGCTACGCGCTGGTCTGTGCGCTGCCGTTCGCGGCGTCGCTGCACGTCAGCACCGCATCCGCCGACTTCACCCGAGGGCCGGATCCCACGGAAGCCTACCTGGAGGCCAGCAGCGGACCCTATAACGTCGACACGGTCAACGTTTCATCGCTGGTCAGCGGCTTCGGCGGCGGCACCATTCACTACCCGACCGACACCACCGGCCAGATGGGCGCCATCGTCGTGATTCCGGGCTACGTGTCCTACGAATCGTCCATCGAATGGTGGGGCGAGCAACTGGCGTCGCACGGTTTTGTGGTCATGACCATCGACACCATCACCATCTACGATCAGCCGGGATCGCGCCGTGACCAGATCGACGCCGCGCTGGATTACCTGATCGACCGCAGCGATTCCTCCTTCAGCGCCATCAGCGGCATGGTGGATCCGAATCGCCTGGGTGCCGTGGGCTGGTCCATGGGCGGTGGCGGCACGCTGCAGCTGGCCGCCGACGACCGACTCAGCGCGGCCATCCCACTGGCTCCCTGGAACTCCAGCTTCAACGATTTCGATGAGATCGAGACACCCACGCTGATCTTCGCCTGCGAGAACGACGTGGTCGCGCCGGTGTCTTCCCACGCCTCGCCTTTCTACAACGACATTCCCGGCTCCACCGCCAAGGCCTTCTTCGAGATCAACAACGGCGATCACTTCTGCGCCAACGGCGGCAACCTCAACAACGCGGTGCTCAGCAAGTACGGCGTCTCCTGGATGAAACTGCACATCGACCAGGACACCCGCTACGCGCCGTTCCTGTGCGGCCCGGACCATGAAGACCAGTATCGGATCTCCGAATATCGCGGCACTTGCCCGTACTAGCCGGCAAAAACGGTCGATGCCGCGAACCGCGGTTGAAAACCCGTCTATGCTGCGAAGAGACGTAGGACGTTTCCACGGCCGGGCCCGGGTGGCCCGGTCTACCTGTTCACTGGACACGGACGGTCCGACAACGGACTCCGCCAACCGGAGCACGCGATGGACAACAAAAACAACCTTGCCCCCGTTAGCCTGCGATCCCCGAAACTGTGCCTGTGGAACCGGGAGGGTGTGTTTCTCGGCACGCATTACGCCCGCCAGGAACCGCACCGAACCACCCAGGAACGACTGACCCTGTGCCTGAACGGCACCTTCACCTTACGCGGCGCCGACGGCGCCCCCATCACCACGCGCAGCTGTCTCACCCCGGCCGGTCTCTGGCTCGACCATTCGGTCCTCGACACCCGCAAGGCGGTGGTGGCGATTTTCTTCCTGCCACCCTTCTCACGGGACTACGCCTCCCTGGGCCGGCTGATGCGGGAAGCCTCCCCCGGCATCTATTACCAGCATCCGGACGAGGAGGCGCTGATCCGCGAGCTGATCGCCATCCGTAACGCCCCGGACATCAGCCCCAATGCCGCACGCCAGCGCCTGCGTCGGCGTCTTCTGCCCAACACCCCGCGCCAGGCCGATTTGCCCGGCTTCGACGCCCGCATCGTGCGCGTGGCTCATCGCATCCGGGAATCCCTGGGCGCGCCGTGCCCGCTGGCAGAAATGGCCGCCTCGGTACATCTGTCCGGCTCGCGGCTGGAGAAGCTGTTCAAGAAACAGGTGGGCCTGACCATCACCCAGTACCGCATCCGCTACCGGGTCTCGATCAGCACCATCCTCATGGCTCTCGGCCACTCGATGACCGACGCCGCCATGTACGCCGGTTTTTCCAGCTCGGCACACCTGTCGCGCTGCTACCGGACCGTGAACGGCATGAGCCCGTCCGCCATGTTCCTGCAGCCACCGTACCTGCATCCGCTGGTGGACGAGTCCGCCCTGGAACTGGTGGCGCCGCTGCTGGGAAGCCGGGTGGCGGTATGAGTCACAGCGATGGGCGGCCAAACCCGCGGCGGGCGGCTCTGCTGGGGACCACGCTGCTACTGCTCGTCGCTGGCAGCGTCTGGTTCTGGCCAGAGCCGTCGCCCAAACCATCTGCCCACGCAAGCGGAAGCGAGCTTCCGGCCGAGCAGCATGAGGCCTCCCCCATACCACAACCGAGACCCGGGAAACCGCTGCCCGTCGCAAAAGGACGTCGGGACGACGGAATGTCTGGTGAACCGGTTGCGGACATCCCGTTTACTGTGGACGGTGTTTTCCAGCTTGTTCAGGCCATGCGGCTGGACGATACCGGTAATCTGGTACCCGATAACAATGCCCGTCAGGCTCTCGAACGGATTTTCCATAACGGAGCACTGATGCTGTCCGAGCAACAGCTTGGCCACCTGGCAGAGCTGATCCGGGCGGGTCTGCCGGGCCCGGCCGGCGAACAGACCGCAACGCTGGCCAGCGACTACTACCGTTTCCTCGAAGCGCGCCGAACGCTGGCCGCCCCGAACGGGGCGGATGGCCGCTCTCCGACGTCCCCCGAACAGAGGTACCGAGGCTTGCAGCAATTACGCGTAAGCCAGCTCGGCGAAGAGCTCGCCAATCAGCTATTCCGCGCATCCGACGCCCACTTTGAATACATGCTGGCCGCACGCCGACTGCAGGCGAATCCGGATCTGAACCTCGAGGAAAAACTCAAACGCAGCAAGGCCCTCAACAATACCCTGCAAACGGACCTGATCGAGGTAGACAACTGGCCTCAACGGCGAACCCGCTACCTCGAACAGAAGCGCCTCATTCTGGACGCCGCCCTGCCTGATGAGGACAAGCAGCGCCAGATCGACGACCTGTTCACCGACACCTTCGGAGCCGACGAGCGGCAGGTGCTGGCACCACTCAATCTGAACCGTCTTTGATCTCTCTCCCCATACCCGCACCCTGACGATCATCCTCCTGAAGGAGCGCAAACCCGCGCGAGCTCATGTCTATGCTCTTCGCGGCGAAAAATGACTCCGGCCCGGCTGACGCACTTGCGGTGGCCGTCACGACCGCCGGACCTGATAGATGCCGGCCAGCACCAGGGCCGTTCCACACAGCTGCGCCCAGGTCATCGGCTCAGCCAGTATCAGCCAGCTGAAAAAGATCGTCATGACCGGACCGAGCATGCCCACAAGCACGGTCCGCCCCGCGCCAATGCGCTGGATCGCTCCTGACTGAAAGAATATCGGCATCACCGTCGAGAACAGAGCCATTGCGGCGCAATACCCGTAGACCGGCAGCGGCTGAACGAGGTCGCTGACCGGATTTACCGCCAGGAAATGAAGTTGCGCAGCGGCAATCGAAATCACCAGGGCAAGAACCGAGAAGCGGGCGGCTCCGAGTTTGCTGATCGAAACTTCCGAGAAAGCATTGTAGGCCGCGTACGACACCGCTGAGGCAAACACCAAACCCGCGCCAATCCAGGGGGCGGCACTGTCTTCTGACACCTGGCTGTCGCTGATAAAAACCAGGCTGACGCCGGCATAACACAGCGCCAGTGCAATGCTCAGTCTGACGCTGAGCGGTTTGTTGAGGAACAGCAGGCCAATCAGAATCGTGATGGTCGGGTAGGTAAACAGGATGACCCGCTCCAGCCCCGCCGAAATGTACTGCAACCCCATGAAATCCAGTATCGAGGCACCGTAATAGCCGGTTAGCCCGAGAAATACCAGCAACAGCCAATCCTTCCAGCCCAGAGCGGGCCCGCTGCGCAGGTAGGCATAGCCCGTGATAACGAACAACGGCAAAGAGAACATCATCCGCAGGGACAACAAGGTTACGGCATCGACCGGTGCCACCTGGTAGGCGAGCTTGACGAAGATCGCCTTGAAAGAGAAACCGAAGGCAGCCAGTACCGCGAGTACCATGCCGGACTGCCGGGAAGACATCTGGGTGAGCATCGAGAGGACTCATCATAAAGGATTCGATAATATGAATCCTATAAACCACAGACGCCTGCTAGAATTGCTATTTCACCAAACCACTGTTCGTTATTTACGAATTCTCTCGATGAAATACAATCTGACCGACTTACGTCTGTTCATTGCCATCGCTGAATGTCAGAGCCTGACGCACGGTGCCGAAAGGGCATTTCTGGCTCCGTCGTCGGCAAGTCACCGAATCAAGATCCTGGAATCGTCCCTGGGCACTGCGCTGCTGCGACGGCGTGCCCGCGGCGTTCAGCTCACCCGTGCCGGGGAGGTTTTCCTGCGCCATGCCCGGCAGGTTTTCGCCAAGCTGGAACAGATGCACTCCGATCTGGCCCCCTATGCCGATGGCGTGCAGGGCCATGTGCTGCTTTGGGCCAACACCCATGCCATTCACAGCTACTTACCCAACGATCTTGCAGCGTTCCTCAGTCACAACCCGCGGATCAGCGTGAACCTGGAGGAACAGACCAGCTCCGACATTCTCGCCGGCGTGGCCCGCGGAGAAGCAGAGATCGGGATCGTAGCCGGGCACGATGACCACCAGGAAGTAACGCTACAACCCTACCGGGAGGACCGTCTGGTGCTGATTACCGAAGAAGGGCATGCCCTGGCCGGTACGGCGTCGATTTCCTTCGCAGACGTCCTGTCAGAGCCGTTCGTGATGCTTCATGCCGGCTCGGCCATTCACACCTTTACCATGAATACCGCGTCTGGCCTGGGAGCACACCTGAACGTTCGAGTTCAGGTCAAAAGCTTTGAAGCGGTATGCCGCATGGTGGCCGCCGGTGTTGGCATTGGCCTGGTGCCAAAAGAAGCGCTCAGGCAGTCCGGTAACCAGTCCCTCGCCGTCATCGAAGTGGAAGAAGACTGGGCCCAGCGTGATCTAAAGATCTGCACCCATCCCAAGGCCACCCTGTCACCGTTTTCACAGGCATTGATCGATCACCTCATCGGCGGCGACGTCACCCCATCCAGTAAAGACAAAACGACAACGTGACCAGCGACCCCACCGTCGAAAACAACACCGAACTGGCCACCACCGACGCCTCGCGCCGATAGAATTCCGCCAGCATGAACGGCCCGGTGCCCGTGGGCAGCGCGCTGAGCAGGAGGGCCGCCTTGGCCCAGAACGGCGGTAGGTGGAACACGTGGACCGCCAACCACCAGACCAGCAGCGGGTGGACGATCAGCTTGATACCGACCAGCCCCAGCGCGCCGTTGGCCGGGCCGCGCTCGCGCTGGGCCAGGAACGCACCGAGGGAAACCAGGGCGCAGGGCGTGGTGGCGGCGCCCAGCATGTCGAGGAACTGCCCCGCCGCCTGGGGCAGCTCCAATCCCGACAGGGCCCAGGCGCCGCCCAGGATCGGCGACACCACCAGTGGATTGCGGGCCAGCGCCACCACCACCTTGCGCACGGCCCGCAGCGCCGAAGGTTCGTTTTGCAGGCCCACCTCGACGCAGACGATGGCAATGGAAAACAGCAGGCACACCACGATCAGCGTGGCGATCAGGGCGGGCTCAAGGCCGTCATCCCCCAACACCAGAATGCACAGCGGAATGCCGATATAACCGGTATTGGCGTAGGACGCACTGAGGCCGTCGATGCTCGCATCCGCCAGGTCGCGCCGGACCAGCCAGCGGTAGCCAACGGTGATCGCGAACACCAGCAGCGTTCCCAGGGTCACCACCGCAATAAAACCGGGATGCCAGATTTCCTCGGCGGAGGCGGTTGCGGTGGACATGAACAGCAGTGCCGGCAGGCACAGCCAGACCACGAAGCGGTTGAGTTCGGAGGCGGCGGTGTCTCCCAGGCGACCGGTCCGGCGGCACACGTAACCGGCCAGGATCAACCCAAAGATCGGCAACAACACATTCACCACAGCCATCATCGGCAGACTCCACTCAAACGCCCGAATAGAAAGCGCCAGCCTACCCTTGGTCACCGATACCGTCTAATGCTATATATATAACCTTTCGATACCCAATACGCATCAATGAAATGGACCTTCGCCAACTGCGCAGTTTCCTGGTGCTGGCAGAAACGCTGAACTTCAGACGGGCCGCCGAGCGCCTGAATATGACCCAGCCACCGTTGAGCCGGCAGATCGCCGCCCTGGAAGCCGATCTGGGCACACCGCTGTTCCGACGTCATTCCCGGGCCGTGGAACTGACTCCCGCTGGCGACCAGTTCCGCAGGGACGTCGGCCGGCTACTCGGTGATCTGGACGTGGCCGTGACCTCGGCGCGGGCCGCGGCCCTGGGGGAACGCGGCACCCTGACCATCGCCTTCACCATGTACGCCGCGTGGAATACCCTGCCCGAGATGGTCGCCGCCTTCTCGGAGACACACCCCGACGTATCACTAGGCCTTAACGAAACACTGCCCCGGGACCTGCATGAGGCCCTGATCCAGGGTACCGCAGACGTGGGCATCAGTTTCCCGCTGCGCTTTGCGCATACACTGAAATACCGCCCGTTGTTTCGGGAACCGCTTTGTGCGGTCCTACCGGAGACGCACCGGCTTGCCGGCGCGCGTCAAGTGTCGGTGGGTGACTTGGCGTCGGACCCGTTCATCACCTTCCCCAGCCGCACGGCGCCGGCGCTGCACGAGGCGGTCACCGCCTGTTGCCGGCTGTACGACTTCGATCCCAGCATCCGCGTGGAGACGCACCTGCAGCAGACCATCGTCAACCTGGTGGCACAGGGCCTCGGGGTCGCGCTGGTGCCGGATTCGATGCGCCGGATGCAGCTGCGCGGCGCCGTGTTCCTGCCGCTGGAGGAGTCATCCGACGTGGAACAGGGCGTCTACTGGAACGACGCCAACCCCAATCCGTGCCTGCCGCGCTTTATCGACAGCCTGCGGGCGCCGTATCGGAGCTGACCATGCCACCATCCGACACCTCAACCCAGCCGGATAGCCTCGGCGCCGCCGCTCCCCGCCTGGCACTCTACCTGCCGCACCGACCGAACGGCCTGGCGCAGCTTGTAGACGATCCCCGGGCGGACGCCCTGGTCGCCGCCAACTCCAATCACTGGCGCAAGATCGTCACACTGCTGTCGAAAATCACCAGCCCGGCGGCGGACGACTGGCGCCGTTTCCGGGACGACGCTCTGTTCGGACAGACGGCCCTGTGCTTTACGCCGCAGTTGCTGAAGATCGACGGCTGGCACTGGATCGGCGGCAAGGACAACCTGCAACGCTTCGAGGGCCTGAGTCACAACGCCCGACCGCTCGATCGCTGTCCCGGCGTGGCCATCGACCCCGACCGTCGCCTGCTGCTGACGCCCTACCCGGACTACCGCCAACTGAGCAACGGGCTGGTGAGCCGGATTCGTGAGGAGCTGGCGCAACACGACTTTTACGCTCGATCCGGGCACACACATCGGTAGAATAAGCGGCGAACCCAAGACGCGACGATCCACCACAATCCCGACTGGACCATGACCCGCCCCTACTTTCTCGGCAGCCCTCAGTGGCACGATCCCAAGTGGAACACCCAGCTTCCGTCCGGCCGCAGCCCGCTGGAGCGCTACAGCCAGGTGATGAACACTGTGGAAGGCAACACCACCTTCTACGCCACACCCAGCCAGGAGCAATGCCGCCAGTGGCGCAGCCAGGTGCCGGCTGACTTCCGCTTCCTGTTCAAGTTTCCCCGCGCCATCAGCCACGACCGCCTGCTGACCGGCGTGGACGCCCAGGTGCGGGATTTCCTGGAGATCCTCTCCCCACTCGACGACGTGCTGGGGCCGTTCCTGATCCAGTTGCCGGCCGCCTTTGGCCCCGAGCACCTGAGTAACCTGTGGGGGTTCATTGAGGCCCTGCCGGCGCCGCTGAGCTGTACGGTCGAGGTCCGGCACAGCGCATTCTTCGGCAAGGGCGAAGCGGAGAAACAGCTCAATCGCGGACTGCGGGAACGTCAGGTGGCGCGGGTCTGCCTCGACAGCCGCGGGCTCTTCTCAGCGGTGCCGGACTGCGACGCCACCGTCGATGCCCAGCGCAAGAAACCCCAGGTGCCGGTGCACCTGTTGCCGGTCGACGCCCCGCCGGTCGTGCGCTACATCGGCCACCCGGACCTGGAGGCCAACCGGCCCTTCCTCGCGCCCTGGGTGGAGCGGGTCGCCGGCTGGATCGAGGCCGGCCAGCGGCCGTTCGTGTTCATGCACATGCCGGACAACGGCGATGCGCTGTCCCTGGCCTCGCTGTGGAGCACCCTGCTCAACGAACGCCTGCCGCAGGCGGACACCCTCGACCTGGTGGACGACACCTCCCAGATGGGCCTGTTCTAGACGGGCCCTCCAGACATCCCGGATTTACTGCCAGGCCGGGAACGGGTCGTTCAGGGTCTGCCAGAAAGAGCGGCCCGCCATCAACTGCTCGTCGTCCAGCAGGCAGTCGTCCAGTTGCCGGCAGACCGCCTCCCGGTCCAGGTCCTGACCAATGAAGACCAGCTCCTGGCGCATATCGCCGAACGGCTCTTCCCAGCTTTCCATGATCATCCGGCGGAACTCCGGATCCTCGGGCCAGTTGGACTCGGGCACGGCTTTCCAGAAGGTGCCGGCAAAGCCGTGACGCGCGATGCCACCGGCCTGGCTCCAGTGGCCCGCGAATTCCGGTCGTGACGCCAGCCAGAAGTAGCCCTTGGAGCGGATCAGTTTGCCGCCCTGCCACGGCTGATGAAGAAAGTCGTGGAACTTGGCCGGATGGAACGGTCGGCGGGCGCGATAGACAAAGCTGCCGATGCCGTACTCTTCGGTTTCCGGCACGTGCTCGCCACGCATTTCCTTCAACCAGCCCGGCGCCTGCTGGGCGCGCTCGAAGCTGAAGCGGCCGGTACCCAGCACTTTATCCAGCGGCACCGCACCGTCGCGAATGGGCAGGATCCCGGCTTCGGTGTTCAGACTGCGCAGCACGCCGGTGAGTCGTTCCAGTTGCGCCGGCTCCACCAGGTCGGTCTTGCTGATCAACAGCAGATCACTGAACTCCACCTGATCCACCAACAGGTCCGCCACGCTGCGTTCATCTTCTTCCCCCAGACTTTCGCCGGTCTGCTGAAGGGATTGCGCCTCGTCGTAGTCGCGCAGGAAATTCACCGCGTCGACCACGGTCACCATGGTATCGAGCCGGGCAACGTCGGACAGACTCACGCCGTTCTCGTCGGCAAAGGTAAAGGTCTCGGCCACCGGCAGCGGCTCGGAAATGCCGGTCGACTCGATGACCAGGTAATCGAAGCGCCCCTCGGCAGCCAGGCGGCCCACTTCGACCAGCAGGTCTTCGCGCAGGGTGCAGCAGATGCAGCCGTTGCTCATCTCCACCAGTTTCTCCTCGGCGCGATTGAGCTCCACTTCCTGCTGGACCTGGGCGGCGTCGATGTTCACTTCGCTCATGTCGTTGACGATGACCGCCACGCGACGGCCTTCGCGGTTGTTCAGTATGTGGTTGAGCACGGTGGTCTTGCCGGCGCCCAGGAATCCGGACAGCACGGTGACGGGCAAATCCGCAGCGGACAAAGGCATGGTGGGTCTCCTCATGTTTTATAGGGCGAGAGGCATTAACGGCGACACGGCCCGCAAAGGTCGTGTGCGTTTTCATCATCGCTATGCATTGCAAATAGCATGTTATAACATAACAATAACACAATCACGCAAGCGTCATGACTTGCCCTGATCAAATACCTGGAGCGACGACCATGACCCATTTCCCCGAAACGATTTCCCAGCCACTGGCCGTTGAAAGCACCCAAGCCGAATGTCTGACCGAAATTTTCCGGGACGACGTCAACCTGACCGTCTGGAAGCGTCCGCCGCTCCCCGGCGCCCAGACATTCGCCCAGTCGCTGTTTGCCCACACGAACAAGCTGGAGCGTTTCATCAACCTCGGTCCCGGGGAACCGGCCAACGCCCTGCTGCCGGACTGGGCCCGCCAGCTCGATGGCGCGGCCGCCTGGCTGGATGATGTCAATCAGCTCATCGACATGTATCGCTGCCTGTTCGAGCCCGATGCGGTGGGCGTCCGCCTGCACGCGCTCAACGGCACCATGTGCCCGCGCTTCCACACCGACCGCGTTCCCGTGCGCCTGCTATGCACCTACCGGGGAACCGGGACCGAGTGGCTGCCCGAGTCCGCCGTCGCCCGGGGCGTCGGTGCCGACCCTCTGCCCAACCAGACGCCAGGGGAAGGAGAGATCCAGCAGGTTCCACCCGGCGCGGTGGCGCTTCTGAAAGGGGAAGCCTGGATCGGCAACGAAGGCCGGGGGCTGGTGCACCGCTCGCCGGACGCCAGCCGCTTGCCCCGCCTGGTGCTGGGGCTGGATTGGCTGGCGGATTAATCCGGGGAGAAAACGCCCGCGCGTTCAGACGCGGACGTCGATCTGGCTGCCGATGTTGGGGTTGGCACTGGTGGCCGTGGTCGGCGCCGCTTCGGTCACGCCTTCGAGGAGTTGAAGCGCGCCACTGGCGGCCATGTCCTGGGCGGATTTCAGGACGCTGATCTGCACCTGCTCCCGGAGCTGACTCTGGCTAAGCTGGGTGCTGAAGCTGGCGATGGAAGCAACATCCATAGTGTGGCCCGGCGATTGGGATAACGTTGGGAGTTTTTGATTCACTGCCGAGGCTACCAGTCCCCCATCCTCAAAGATAGCCACCCTGCCACGACACTCGACCGATCCCGCAACCGCATGACCCGCCTCCTCAACGAGCTTGACGATGCGCCTCCACACAAAGAGAATGCAAATCAATCTCATTAAAGAGGATCAGGAAAGCTGGCGCGTCATTCCGCCGGCTTCCAGTAAGGACCGATATGCCAGGCTCAACGCCCTTTGCCCAGCGACTCAGAACCCGAATCCGCCACGGCCTGGAACCGGACAACCCGGCACTGGTCATGATGTGGCTCGACTTCGAGGATAACCAGTGCGCCGGTTCCCCGTGCGATCAGCAGTGGCGCTGTTATCGAGACGCCGTCGACCTGCTTCTGGAAACGTTTACCGACGAGCTGAACCCCTCCCACTGGCGCGTTTTCTGTCTGGACCAACTGGTGCGGCCACTGTGCTGCCTGCAACGCCTGGCCGGCAGCGACGAACGGCACGAAGAGCTCCAGGGCCTGTTGCAGGAGATCAGCACGCTCTCGCATTTCTTCTGCCCCAGCCTGTCCCGCCCCGACTGATTTCCCACACCCACAACCAACACCGTTAAGGAACCGAGCATGGCAACACGTATCGAACGCGACAGCATGGGCGAACTGGAAGTAGCGGAACAAGCGCTCTACGCCGCCCAGACCCAGCGCGCCATCAACAATTTCCCGGTCAGCGGCCGGCCTATGCCGGAGCCGTTTATCCGCGCGCTGCTGCTGGCCAAGAAAGCCGCCGCCCAGGCGAACGCGCGACTTGACCTGCTGGACGCCACCATGGGCGCGGCCATCGGCGAAGCGGTGGATCATCTGCTGGCGCAGGACAACCTGATGCAACACTTCCCGGTGGACGTGTTCCAGACCGGTTCCGGCACCAGTTCCAACATGAACGCCAACGAAGTCCTGGCCACCCTGGCCAGCCGCAACAGCGGCGAGACCATCTCCCCCAACGATCACGTCAACTACGGCCAAAGCAGCAACGACATCATTCCCTCGACCATTCACATCAGCGCCGCGCTGGAGCTGAACGAGCGGGTGCTGCCGGCACTGGCGTACCTCTCCGACGCGATCAAGGCCAAGGCGGAAACGGTCAAGGATCAGGTCAAGACCGGGCGAACCCACCTTATGGACGCCATGCCGGTGCGCCTGGACCAAAGCCTGCTCAGCTGGGCCAGCCAGATCGACCAGAACATCGAGGCCCTGAAGAACACCCAGCCCATGCTGCAAAGCCTCGCCCAGGGCGGCACCGCGGTGGGCACCGGCATCAACGCCCACCCGGAATTCGCCGAAAACTTCAATCAGCAGCTGACGGAGCTGACCGGCGTCCGCTTCACACCGGCCGCCAACCTGTTCACCCACATCGGCACCCAGGATGTGGCCGTATCGGTGTCCGGCCAGCTGAAGATGACCGCCGTCTCGCTGATGAAAATCGCCAACGATCTGCGCTGGATGAACTCGGGACCGCTGGCCGGTCTCAGTGAAATCGAGCTGGAAGCCCTGCAGCCGGGCTCGTCGATCATGCCGGGCAAGGTCAATCCGGTGATCCCGGAAGCCACCGCCATGGTGGCCGCTCAGGTCATGGGTAACGACACCACCATCACCGTGGCGGGGCAATCCGGCAACTTCGAGCTGAACGTCATGCTGCCGCTGGTGGCCCGCAACCTGCTGGAGAGCATGACGCTGATCGGCAACGTCTCGCGCCTGCTGGCCGACAAGGCCATCGCCACATTCACCGTGAATGAATCGAGCCTGAAGCAGGCGCTGTCGCGCAACCCGATCCTGGTCACGGCACTGAACCCGATCATCGGCTACCTGAAAGCGGCGGAGATCGCCAAGCTGGCCTACAAGGAAGGGCGCCCGGTGATTGATGTGGCAGTGGAGAATACCGACCTGTCCCGGGAGGAACTGGAGCGCCTGCTGGACCCGGCCAAGCTGACCCTGGGCGGCCTGTAACGCCCACCGCCAAAGCCGGATCGCCTCCCCTCGCCCGCCCCGGGTGAGGGGAACGACAACCGGCCTTCCGGCCCCGTCCGGAAGAGGCAACGCCACCCCATGCAACACAAGCATCGACCGGCGCCCGATTCCAGGCCCTGCAAGACCACAGCCATGCGCCAGGCGCATACCCCAATGACGAGAAAGCGTTTGCCGGCCCCCTACCCCCGCTCCCTACAATAGCTCGCCATAAGCGACTCTTTGTACATAACGATAACGGAGCGGTACTTATGCAGGGCTCTCTGCGACACGGGGTCTTCTGGCCCACATTCATCATTTTGATGTCGGCCGTTGTGGCCAGCTACGTCGACCTCGATGCGTTCCTGTCCGTCACCAAGGAACTGAACAGCGAGATTCTCGACCACTTTTCCTGGCTGTTCAGCCTGGGCAGTCTCTACCTGGTGATCCTTGCGGTCATCGTCTACTTCTCCCCCATCGGCCGCATCCGCATCGGCGGGGAAGGCGCCACGCCGCTGCTCTCCCGGCTGCGCTGGTTTTCCATCACCCTGTGCACGACCCTCGCCGTGGGCGTGCTGTTCTGGACCACCGCCGAACCGCTCTATCATTTCATGGGCCCGCCCGGCTCGTCCGGCATCGAAGCCGGCTCCGGCGACGCCATGCTGTTTGCCATGTCCACCATGTTCCTGCATTGGACCATCACGCCCTACGCCATCTACGCGGTACCGGCGCTGATCTTCGCCCTGGCCTTCTACAACCGTCGCCAGCGCTTCTCCATCTCCAGCATGCTCGAACCGCTGGTCGGCCCTCGCATCCAGCGCTTCAGCGGGCTGATCGATGCGCTCGCGCTCTACTCGCTGGTCGCCGGCATGGCGTCCACCCTGGGCACCGGTGCGCTGACCCTGGCCGGCGGCGTGGGCCAGTACCTGCCGGGGGATACCTCGCCACTGCGTCTGGGCGTTGTGGTTTCCATCGTGGTGGTGACCTTTGTGATTTCCGCCGCCAGCGGCCTGAAGAAAGGCATTGCCCGACTGTCCGCGCTCAACGCCTGGCTGCTGCTGGCGCTGGGGCTGTTCGTGTTCATCGCCGGGCCGACCGTGTTCATACTGCAACTGGGCACCGAATCCCTGGGCGTGTACCTGGACGACTTCTTCGCCAAGAGCCTGTTCACCGGTGCCGCCGGACAGGACAACTGGCCCTACGGCTGGTCGATCTTTTACTGGGCCATCTGGTTCGCCTGGGCGCCGGTCTCCGCGCTGTTCCTGGGCAAGATCTCGCGGGGCTATACCGTGCGCGAGTTCCTCCGCATCAACCTGCTGTTCCCGGCCGCGTTCTCCGGCACCTGGATCATCATTTTCTCCGGCACCGCCCTTTACCTCCAGCGCGAAGCGGGCGTGGACCTGTACGCAGTGCTGAACGATCAGGGCGTGGAACACGTGCTCTACACCGTGTTTGGCGAGCTGCCGCTGTCCGGGCTGTGGGTGCCGCTGCTGCTGTTCATCGCCTACATCTCCTACGTGACGGCGGCGGACTCCAATACCGATGCCATCGGCAACCTGTGCACCCGGGGCCTGACCGCGGACTCCGACCTCAACGCGGGCCTGAAAATGAAGGTCCTGTGGGGCGCGATCGTCGGCATCGTGTCCTGGGTGATGGTGAGCTTCATCGGCGTCGACGGCGTCAAGATGCTCTCCAACCTGGGCGGCCTGCCGGCAATGCTGATCATCCTGCTGGCCACCAGCGCACTGTGGATCTGGCTGCGTCATCCGGAGCGGCTGCAGTTGCCGCCATCCAAACCCAAGTAATCCAGTTTCAAAAGCCATCAAGACTCAAGGACACCCCATGAGCATCAAGCACGACTTTCCGTATGCGGTGACCGAAACGGCGCATTTCACGATCCCGCTGTCCGACGGCACCAAACTGGCCGCCCGCCTGTGGCGGCCGGATACCGAGGAGCCGGTGCCGGCCATCCTCGAGTACCTGCCATATCGCAAGCGCGACGGCACCGCCGTGCGCGACGCCCTGACGCATCCCTACTTCGCCGGTCACGGCTACGCCTGCCTGCGGGTGGACATGCGCGGCAACGGCGAGTCCGACGGCCTGATGGCGGACGAGTACGCCGAGCAGGAGCAGAAGGACGGCCTGGAAGTCATCGCCTGGCTGGCGGCGCAGCCCTGGTGCAGCGGCCAGGTGGGCATGATGGGTATCTCCTGGGGTGGCTTTAATTCCCTGCAACTGGCCGCCCTGCGTCCGGAGCCGCTGAAAGCGATCATCACCCTGTGTTCCACCGACGACCGCTTCGCCGACGACATCCACTACAAGGGCGGCAACCTGCTCAACGAGAACCTGGGCTGGGCCTCGACCATGCTGAGCTTCTCCGCCGCCGTGCCCGACCCGCAGCTGGTCGGCGACCAGTGGCGCGAGATGTGGAAGCACCGGCTGAACAACATGCCACTGATGGCCGAGACCTGGATGTCCCACCCCACCCGCGACGACTACTGGCGTCACGGTTCAGTGTGCGAGGACTACCGCGACATCCAAGCAGCGGTCTACTGCGTCGGCGGCTGGGGCGACGCCTACAAGAACAGCATCCCGCGCCTGATGGAACACCTTCCGGGACCGAAGAAAGCCATGGTCGGCCCGTGGATCCACAAGTACCCGCACTTCGCCCTGCCCGAGCCGTCCGTCGGCTTCCTGCAGGAGGCGCTGCGCTGGTGGGACTACTGGCTCAAGGACATCGACACCGGCGTGATGGACGAGGCCCCGGCCCGCTTCTACCTGCAGGACGGTCTGCCGCCCAAAGCCATGCACAGCGAACGCCCGGGCACCTGGGTGGAAACCGAAGCCTGGCCGGGCGAGGCCGTGGCCGCACGTGAGTACTTCCTGACCGAATCCGGTCTGCAATCAGAGGCATCCCCGCTGGCGGCGCCGCAGACCATGACCACGCCGCTGACCGCCGGCACCGGCCAGGGCGAGTACTGCGCCATCTGGTTCGGCCCGGACCTGCCGACCGACCAGCGCCGGGACGATGCCTGTGCCCTGACCTTCGACAGCGAGGCGGCGGACGACTGGCTGCCGATCCTGGGCCAGCCGGAAGTGAACCTGCGGCTGTCCAGCCCGGAAGACTGCGGCCAGCTCACCGTGCGCCTCAACGATGTGGGCCCCGACGGCAAGGTGGCGATGGTCACCTACGGGGTGCTCAACCTGGCGCTGCGCAACGACCGCGCCACCTACGAGCCGCCGGTGCCGGGTGAGCCGATGGACGTCACCCTGAAGCTGGATATGGTGGGCTACCGCCTGCCGCCCGGGCACAAGCTGCGGGTCTCGGTCAGCTCCGCCAACTTCCCGCTGCTGTGGCCGGCTCGCAAACGCGCCGACCTGCGTCTGGAAGCGGGCCTGCAACGCCTGAGTCTGCCGGTCTTCACCGGCGACGCCATCGACTGCCCGTTCGAAGCGGCGGAATCCGCCGAGCCGGCGCGGCTGGAGACGCTACGCGCCGGGGCCCCGCGTCGCACCGTTCGCGAGGATGTGGCCAGCGGCGAGGTGTCGGTGATCATCGAGGACGACCTGGGCGCCATGCGCTTCCTCGACCACGGCCTCTGGGTCGATCAGCACTGCCGCGAGATCTACACCGCTGATCCCGAGGATGCCGACAAGGCCCGCGCCGAGATCGAGTGGCACTACGAAGCCGGCCGCAGCGAGGGTGACGGGCAATTCCACGTCACCGTGAAAAGCTACCACTGGCTGACCTGCGACGCCGACAACTTCTATCTCAAGGCGGAACAGAAGGCGTTCGAGGAGCGGGAACTGGTCCACCACAAGACGTGGGAACGGGTCATCCCGCGCACCGCCGTGTGAGCCGCAGCGCCGGCTCCGCATGGTATGCTCCGGGGCACTCGATGTTCCCGGAGCGTGCCATGTCCCGATCGTCCCTGCCGCCGCTGTCCTGTCTCCAGGCGTTCGAAGCGGCGGCGCGTCACTGCAACTTCACCCAGGCGGGCGCTGAACTCAGCCTCACCCAGAGCGCCATCAGCCGCCAGGTCAAACGGCTGGAGGACGATCTGGGGCGCCCGCTGTTCGAGCGCCGCGCCGACGGCCTGACCCTGACGCCCACCGGCGAACACTTCTTCCGCGTGGTCCAGCGCCTGCTGCGGGAGCTGGCCAACGAAACCACCCATCTGCGCGCCCGTGGCGACGATGACCGACTGACCATCGCCTCCAGCCCCACCATCGCGTCCATCTGGCTGGCCCGCCAGCTGCCGGAATTTCAGGCGCTGTTCCCGGACATCGCCATCCGTATCCTGACCGTCGAGGACCCGCATCGTCTGGACCTGTCCGAGTTCGATCTGGGCATCTACTACCACGTGCCCGGAGAAGTGGAACCGCCGGGGCTGAGCTGCGAACCCATCTTCGCCAACGAGGACGTGATCGCCGTCTGCGCACCATCGTACCTGGACCAGAGCGGGAAGCCCGCAGATGCCGGGGACCTGCTGCGCAATCACACGCTGATGGTGGTGGAAGATCACTACCACGACTGGCTCACCTGGCAGGGCTGGTTCGAAGCGCTGGGGTTCGACTGGCACCCACCCGAGCGTACGCTGCGGGCCAACAGTTACCAGTTGCTGATGAACGGCGCGCTGGCCGGACAAGGTGTTACGCTCGGCTGGGCCAAATTGCTGCGGGAGGATCTGGAGCAACGCAACCTGGTTCAGGTGCTGCCCGAGCGGCTACCCAGTCAGGGCTCACTCTCGCTGTTCACCCCGACCCACCGGCATATGACAGCGGCCATGCGTCATTTCCGCAACTGGCTGGTGGACCCTTCGCGGCTGCCGGAGAGCTAGTGTCCCTTCTGGTAGCTATGGTGCAGCTCGTAATCCTGTTCCGCGAGCGTGCTCGCCATGTTGATGAAGGCCCGCGCTGTGCCGCGCACCAGGTTGAGAAGCATCAGACCAAAGGCGTCCGGTTTCTGCTGCTGAAGGTCCAGGAAGTGACCGGAGGTGATCTCAAGCACCACCGCGTCCTCCACGGCCATGGCGAAGGCCGGGCGTGCCAGTAGCGCGATCATGGGTACGAACCCCATATCGTCGCCCGGATCGTGGCAGCGTGCGAGTGTCCAACCGCCGTCGCTCCGGGGCATATAGCTTTTCATCTGGCCGGTCAGCACGATGTAGAAAGCGTCGCTCCGCTCGCCCACTTCATACAGGTGCTCACCCGCATCCAGCGCGAGTACGCGACCTGCCTGCAACAGTTCCAGAACCACAGTCTCCGGCAACGCTCCGAAGGTAGAGAGTTCACAAAAGTAGGCGGATCCCTGCGCCTGCCAGAATTCCAGGGCATCGATCTCGCGCATACGTTTGCCCGCTGGGTGGGTCGCTGGTTTTCTCAGTATAGCCGCCATTGGCGGGATGCGGATCAGCCGCCGGCGCCAGACACACAAAAGCCGCACGTTTTACCGCGCGGCTTTTGCTGGCGTTCATCATTTCGGTCGTGAAGCTCACTCCACAGCGACGCCCTCATCAACGCGGCCCGCCAGCAGCACGTCCCGGAAAGAGAGGTAGTAAGCGCCGTTGATCACCAGCGCGAACAGCCAGACGGCCAGCGCCATGACGATCAGGAAGATCACCATCGAGGTGCTGAGCGCACCGCCAATCATCGGGATCAGCAACACCAGGAAATAAACGGCCCCGATGTTCATGGCGAAAATGCACAGTACGAACAGATTCTTGAAGCTCGCCCGGAAGCTGTTCGCCAGCGCGGAAATAACGCCGGCGCCCGACACGATGATGAGCGGGATGGCGTAGCAGAACAGCGCCGTGACCACCGCCACCCCCAGGAGAACCAGAGCAAAAACGATGCTGGTGCCACCCATCATCGAGCCCATCATCCGGTCGTAGCTGCCGTGGGGATTGAGAATGCCCATCATCGCATCGCTGGAGCCAAAGAGTTCGAAGGCGAGGTAAACCAGCAGACCGTAAACGGCCGTCACCAGCAGCATGGCGATGATCAGCAGGAAAATCCCCAGGATGCTGCGCCCCCGGAAGCCCCGGAATACGTCATTGATCCTGGGCTGCTGCTCGGCGGTGCCATGGAACAGGGCCATCATGCCCGACTGCAGCAACATGGCTACGAACATACACACCATGATCAGCACCAGCGTTCCGAAGCCGGGATTACGCGGCTGCGCCGCTACCATGCCAAACTGGATCAGGACAGTCCCAATCGTCACGATCAGATAAGCCGGAACAATGGTCTTCCAGTGAGCACGAATCAGGCGATAGGCATCGATGATCCAGCTCAGCGGCGGCCCCGCTTTGATCTTGCGGACCTCGATGGCGGTCGATGTATCGGAAAAAGCCTCAGACTGCGTATTCATCCTTGAAATTCCTTGAGTTTCTATACCGTGGCCAGATAACGATCCAGATCGCTGGATCAGGCACGCAACCCTAACAGAATGTTAATCTTTCGGAATGCGCTATGACCTACATCCGTGTAGGAAATTGCCTACACCGCGCGCGTTTGGTCTATCCCGTCCAGGCCTCCCTCAGTCCCGGCGGAACCACCCACGAAACGGGAACAGGAACTGCCCCACAATCCCGTCCGGAATATCGTCGGAGACGGTGCCGTAACGGCTGGCCAGATGCTTCGGCAAATAGACGGTGCGGAACAGTATGTCGTAGATCGGCAGGAAGCCGGCGTAGTTCTTATCGATGGCCGCGTCTTCGGAGGAATGGTGCCAGTGATGGTATTCCGGCGTCGCCAGGATCCAGCGCAGCACCGGGAAACGGAAGCGCACGTTGGAATGGATAAAGATCGCGTGGAACGAGATGAAGATCAGGTAGGCATAGAGTGCCGAGGGAGCAAACCCGAGCACGAAGATCGGCAGGTAGCCGGCAAACCGGTTCACCAGGATTTCCAGCAGGTGCAGACGCGACGACGCCAGCCAGTTCATCTGCTCGGTGGAATGGTGGATGGCGTGGAATTTCCACAGCGCCGGCACTTCGTGCATTGCCCGGTGGAGCCAGTAGGTGCCCAGATCCACCACCAGCAGGATCTCAATGAACTGCAGCCACACCGGTTGGGCCGCGACCCAGAGCTGCAGGTCCCAGGTGGTCACGCTGTGCAGGAAGACCTGGATCGGGATCACCGTGAAGAAACTGATCAGCTGCACGCCCATATGACTCACCATGAAATACTTCAGATCGGTGATCCAGCCCTTGCGCAGGATGCTCTGCCGGGAATCCTTCGGATAGGCACGCTCCAACGGAATAAAGACCAGCGCCAGAACCACCAGGGTGAGAATGAAGTAGTCCAGCCCCACGTAGAGCCCGCGGCTGTCGATGTTGGGCGCCTCAATCCGGCCCGACGCCAGCAGGGCCGCCGCAACCGCCAGTCCCATCCCGGTCAGGCCGTATCCGGGCGATTCGTGTCGGGCCATGGCGAACAGTCCGAAACCGAAACTCACGGCGATGCTCAACTGCAGCAGATAGCGCATCACCTCCGGGTTATAGGCCGCGCGGAATTCGGGCATGGTGAGCAGTTCGGGCATCAGAAAGCACAAGGCACCCAACAACGACATGGCCCCGAAGAAAATGGACACGGTCGCACTGCCCTTGCCATTACCCGGCGTCAGGTCGACGTCCTCATACTTGTCCCGCAAGCGCTGGCTCATATTCGCTAACTCCCTGTCTGGCGAATGAAAGGGCGGAATCTATCCGAATGGGGCCATCCGGTCCAGACATTCCCGTCGCCGCACCGGACACAACCGTCACTGGAAGCGGAAAAACAGACCGGATGGGTCATTAGCCCCCGAATCGCGCGCCATGGTCCGTGGATACGCCTCTCCGCACCAAATTGAGCCATTCCGGTATGACCAGTGCTTTTCACAGCACCCCTTTTGGCCCTGGCACAGTCCATGCTCACTCGTATGATCATCGAGGTTCCAAAAACAACCTTCTCTGAGGAAGCGACAATGGCGAGCATGCACGGACACACCGAGGGGGCAGCGGGCGAACTGGACAACGACTCGCTGCACCCGCTGCCCAAGGACGAGAAGAAGTGGGGTTGGTTCGAGATCTTCAACGTCTGGGCCAACGACATCCAGAGCCTGTTTGGCTACTCCCTGGTGGCCTCGCTGTTCATCTCCTACGGCGTCACCGGCTGGACGGCGTTTCTGGCGCTGCTGACCGCCAGTCTGCTGGTGATGTGTCTGGTCAATATTTCCGGCAAGCCGGGCGTGGAGCACGGCATTCCCTACCCGGTTCTGGCGCGTGCCAGTATGGGCGTGCGAGGCGCCAAGCTCCCGTCGGTGTTGCGCGCCACGGTGGCGGTGTTCTGGTACGGCGCCCAGACCTATTTTGCCTCGACCGCGCTCTACCTGCTGCTGGTGACCCTTACCGGCTATGAGAGCACCAGCGAATGGATGGGTCTGTCGGCGCTGGGCTGGGTATCCTTCCTGATCGTCTGGGCGCTGCAGATTGCGATCTTCTCGCGGGGCATGAACTGGGTCGGCACCTTCCTCAACCTGGCCGGGCCGTTCGTCTACCTGGTGATGCTGGGCCTGCTGGTGGTGCTTTGGCAGAAGTCCGACGGCCAGCTGTGGGACGCCGCCCAGACCATCTTCGCGCCGGAGAACCCGACCTGGACCAGCGAGTTCAACGGTTTTGTCGCCATCGTCGGCACCATGGTGGCCTACTTCGCAGCGGTGATGATCAACTTCAGCGATTTCTCCCGCTATTCGCGCAGCCACCGTTCCATGAAACTCGGCAACCTGGTGGGGCTGCCGCTGAACATGGTGCTGTTTTCCGCCCTGGCGCTGCTAATCACCGCCGGTGCGGCGGTCATATACGGCGAGAACATCACCAACCCGTCACAGATCGTGGAGCGCACCGACAGCGCCCTGCTGAGCGTGATTGCCGCCGTCACCTTCTTCGCCGCCACCGTGGGCATTAACCTGGTCGCCAATTTCATCCCCGCCGTCAACGGCATCGCCAACATGGCCCCGGCACGGCTCGACTTCAAACGCGCGGGCTGGATCACCTCGCTCTTCGCCCTGGTGATCGGCGGGTTCTGGGTCAGCTTCATCAGCCGCATCGGCATCAGCGGATTCGTGAATACCCTCGGCGCCACCCTGGCACCGCTCTACGGCATCATGGTGATGGACTACTTCATCGTGAAGAAACAGCGCCTCAAGTTGCAGGACCTCTACAGCACCGACCCGGCGGGTGCCTACGCCTATGAAGCGGGCTGGAACCAGAAGGCGCTGTTTGCTTTTGTCATCGGTGCTGTGTTCTCGGTCTCCAGCGTCTGGGTCGAGGAGATGAGCGAGCTGTCCGGCTATGCCTGGCTACTGGGCGCCGCGATCGGAGCGGCCATGTACGCCATGGCCATGTCGTCGGCGGTTCGGGAAGCCGGCGCGCGGTATCACAAAGGCAAGGTGGCGTCTTAACCCAGCCCGCTAGCGAGCCCGGCGTACCCCGTCGGCCAGCTCGCGGGTCAGTCCCAGCACCGCGTCGCGAGCTCCGGCCGAATCCTTGGATCGCTCGATACACTCCACCAGCGCCGAGCCCACCACCACCGCGTCGCTGATCCGGCCAATGGCGGCGGCCTGGTCGGCGTTGCGGATACCGAATCCCACCGCGATGGGCAGGTCCGTGTGCTCGCGGAAACGGGCCAGCGCGCTGTCCACGCTGTCCAGGCTGGCTGACGCGCCACCGGTCACACCGGCCACGGAGACGTAGTAAACGAACCCGGAGGCGCCCTCCAGCACGCGGGCCAGCCGTTCACCGTGGGTCGTCGGCGTGACCAGGCGGATCAGGTCGATGCCCAGGTCCGTGGCCGAGGCGAACAGCGCCCTGTCATGCTCCGGCGGCAGGTCGACGATGATCAGCCCGTCCACCCCGGCCTCGGCCGCATCCGCCAGAAAGCGCTCGACGCCATAGCGGTAGATCGGGTTGTAGTACCCCATCAGCACCAGCGGCGTGTCGCTGTTTTCCTCGCGGAACCGACGCACCATGTCCAGCGTTCTGCGCTGGGTCTGACCGTTACGCAACGCCCGCTGCGCCGCCTTCTGGATTGCCGGGCCGTCGGCCATGGGGTCGGTGAAGGGCATGCCCAGCTCGATCACGTCCGCGCCCGCCGCTGGCAGACCGCGCAGAATGTCGAGCGACGTGTCCGGGTCGGGATCGCCGGCGGTCACGTAGGTCACCAGCGCCGGCCGGTTTTCAGATCGAATGGCTGCAAAACGGGTTTCCAGTCGGGTTGCCTGGCTCATCACGCGTTCCCCTCTTCCGCTGGCTGGTGATCGTGGCCACCTTGTCGGTTACTGCCGAGATAGTCGGCAACGCTCATCATGTCCTTGTCACCCCGACCGCTGAGATTGACCACCATCAGGTGTTCCGGTGGCAGCTTCGGTGCCCGTTTGGCCACTTCCGCCAGGGCGTGGGCGGATTCCAGCGCGGGAATGATGCCTTCCAGGCGACAGCACAGCTGGAAGGCTTCGAGGGCTTCATCATCGGTCACCGAGACGTAGTCGACGCGCTGCTGCTCGTGCAGCCAGGCGTGCTCGGGGCCGATGCCCGGGTAATCCAGCCCGGCCGAAATCGAGTGGGCGTCGGTGATCTGGCCGTCGTCGTCCTGCAGCAGGTAGGTGCGGTTGCCGTGGAGCACACCCGGCACGCCGCCGTTAAGGCTCGCCGCGTGCTTGCCGCTGTCGACGCCCAGGCCACCGGCTTCCACGCCGACCATCTCCACGGATCCATCACCCAGGAAGGGATGGAACAGCCCCATGGCGTTGGAGCCGCCGCCGATACAGGCCACCAGCGAGTCGGGCAGGCGCCCTTCCTTGTCGAGGATCTGGCTCCGGGTTTCACGGCCGATCACCGCCTGGAAGTCACGCACCATGGCCGGGTACGGGTGCGGTCCGGCCACGGTGCCGATGATGTAGAAGGTATCGTCCACGTGGGCCACCCAGTCGCGCAGCGCCTCGTTCATGGCGTCCTTGAGGGTACCGGTGCCGCTGCTGACCGGGATCACTTCCGCGCCCAGCAGCTTCATCCGGAACACGTTGGGCTGCTGGCGCTCCATGTCGGTCTGGCCCATGTAGACCACGCAGGGCATGCCGAACCGGGCCGCCACTGTGGCCGTAGCGACCCCGTGCATGCCCGCGCCTGTCTCGGCGACGATGCGTTTCTTGCCCATGCGTTTGGCCAACAGGATCTGGCCAATGCAGTTGTTGATCTTGTGCGCGCCGGTGTGGTTGAGCTCTTCGCGCTTGAGATAGATGGTCGCGCCGCCGAAATGCTCGGTCAGCCGGTCGGCCCGGTAAAGCGGACTGGGCCGGCCCACGTAGTCACTCTGGAAGTACGCCAGCTGATCCTGGAAATCGCGGTCGTCACGTGCTTCCTGGTAACAGGTCTGGAGCTCCTGGATCAGGGGCATCAGCGTCTCGGCGACAAAGCTGCCGCCGAACGGTCCGAAGAACCCGTCGGCGTCAGGCTGCATGGATGTCTCTTTCATAAGCCACCTGTCTGAAAGAAAGGAATTGGATTAACCGAAAGGCTATCGAAGACAACGGCGGGAAAAAATCGATAGAATTGCAGCTATATGTGAGCTGGAGTCACAGAATAATGAGCCAGGATCTGCCCCCATTGAGCGCACTGCGCGCGTTCGAGGCCACCGCCCGGCTGGGCAGCGTGACCGCCGCTGCGCGCGAATTGCACGTGACCCACGGCGCCGTCAGTCGACAGCTGCGCAGCCTCGACGAACACTTCGGCGCTCCGTTGTTCAGCAAAGCCGGGCGTGGCATCCGGCTCACAAGACAGGGCCGACAGTTGCAGAACGGCGTCGGCGAGGCCTTTGCCCGCCTGCGGGAAAGTTGCGGGGAACTCAAGCGCGCCACCGAAGAGGCGCCGTTCGTGCTGAACTGCCCCGGCAGTCTCCTGTCACGCTGGTTTATTCCGCGCCTGGAACGCTTTCAGCGGGAACTGCCCGACATCAAGCTCCAGGTCGGCGACAGCGACAGCGAACTGGACCCGAGGCGCAGCGAGGGCGGTGCCGCCCTGCTCTTCTCCGAGCCCCCGTTTCCCGCCGATATGGAGGCCATAGAGCTTGCGCCGGAAGACATCTGTGCGGTGGCAAGTCCTGCCCAGGCGCACCCGTTCGATCCGCAACGCCCCGACTCGATCTTCACCGCCCCCCTGCTTCACACCCGCTCACGCCCGCAGGCCTGGCCGCAATGGGCTCGCGCACAAGGGCTGGACGAATCACGCCTGGAACAGGCCCTGCGGAACGGCCAGGGCTTCGACCACCTCTACTATTTGATCGAAGCCGCCCTGGCCGGGCTGGGCGTGGCCATCGCGCCCAGACTGCTGGTGGAGGGGGACCTGGCCAGCGGACGGCTGGTGGCCCCCTGGGGATCGATTGAGACCAGCGGACGACTGTGCCTGCTGCTGCCGCACTACGTGTCCCATCGCCGGGGGGAACGACTGGCCGAATGGCTGCGACTTGAGATAAACCGATAGGCAAGCCGGCTCCCTTCACGCGCCCCAACGCGCCATCGATAGCAGCGCGCTTCTCCGATTATCGGTTCAAACGGACCCGCGGAAACAGATTGGCCCCGATTACGAATGGCGACCTGTCGCAGATTGACCCAGACTGTGAATGGGACAGTTGCTCCATTTTCGAAAGAGCGGAAAGGAATCGCCATGATAAGGATGCATGGGGAGTATCGCCGGCATTTGCGGTCAGGGATCCGAATACCGGTGACGGTGAGCTATGCCGATCACGCGTTCGAAACCAGCACCCTCGACATCTCCGTAAGCGGGTTGCGCCTGAAACGACCGGAAGGAATCTTCATCCGCGCCGGCGAAAAGGTCGACATCCACTTCCGCGACAAGGCCGACACAAAGGTCGTGGCGACGGTGATGCATACCGGCCAGAGCCATATCGGTGTGCAGTTCTACGACCGTCGCTTTACGGGCCCGGAGTTGCGGGCGTTCTACGAAGTGGCGCCCCTCTGGCAACGGCTGAGCACCAGAACCAGACGCGCCCTGTGGAAGCAGGGCCGTCGCTTCGCCGTATTCTCGGCCAACACCTATCTGCGCTCGCTCATACTGGCCCTGGTCAGGCCCAGATTCATCTTCGCGGTGTACGGCAACGAGAAGCAGGTGCGCTCCTATTTCACGCCGGCCATGGCCAGACGCATGCCGTTCAATCTGCTTCTGGGGTTCATCCGCAACGAGAACATGCGCGGGCTGATGGTCGCGCCGCAGTTCCTGGAGGATGAGCTACAGGCCGACTCCGACAAGGTGCGCCTGTACATCGAGCGGCTGCAACAGGACTTCCCCGAAGCCCGGCGGATCGCGCTGGTCGGGCGCCTGCCCAATTTCGTCAAGAAGGCCGGCATAGAGATCGCCCCGCCCCTGGTGGAAGGCAGTCTGGGCACCCGCTACATGATCTGGGATATCGCCCGGCAAATGCGTGAGCGGCCACAGTACCGCGAGCAGAACAGCATTGTGGTGCTGGGCGGGGCCGGACGCATCGGCAACGCCGTGTGCCAGGATCTCACCAGCCTGTACGACCGGGTGATTGGCCTCGATCCCCGCTACGAGGAGGACAACGAGATCACCACCGACCAGGGCACGGTCCTGCAAACCGCGTCGCTGGAGCACCTGCACGACCAGCCGCTCTACATTGCCCTCACCCAGCGCGGCGATGACGTGCTGGACCTGTACACCCACATGCCAGCGGGCGCGATGATCGCCGACGACACCCATCCCTGCATCAGCCTGAAAGTCCGGGAACGCCTGCAGGAAAACCGGATCGAGGTGGAGAAAATCGTGTTGTCCCACGATCAGTTCATGATGTGGCCGCGCATGCCGGACTGGAACAACCGGGATATTCCGGGATGCCTCGTGGAAGCCCTGGTGCTGCTGAACCAGCCGGACATCGCGGAAGGCGGGTTCGACCATTTTTGCCGACAGGCGGAGCGGCTCGGTTTCACCGGCCGCCTGGTCAGGCCCCTGGATGAATAGAGCGGACGGGATAATCCCATGATGCATCTCGGCAGATGGACCACCGGGCCGGTGACGATGTGGAAGGGGGTGATGGTGGCCATGTGGCTGGCGTGCGCCCTGCCGGCCCTCGCCGAAACGCTGTCGATTGACGGCGACAGCGGCCAGTTCCGTCTCAACGACCGCATAGAATACCGGCTGGACGGTACCCGGCCTCTTGAGCAAGTCGTACAGCAGGAGCCATGGCAGGCCAAGTCCGACGATCGGGTGCTGAACCTGGGATTCACCGATCAATCGGTCTGGATCCGGACCTCCCTCACCATCCCGGGCCCCCTACGCCAGCAATGGTTCCTGGTCATCCCCTACCCTCTGCTTGAGGAAGTGGACCTGTTCATCCTGCCCAACGGACAATTACCGGCGAGCTACCACACCAGTCGCGAGAAGACCGAAAACCAGCGCAAACAGGCCCACAGCTACGAGGTGGCGCTGCCCTTGCCCCGGGATCTGAGCGGCCAGGTGACCCTGGTGCTGCGGGCCAGCTCCGCCACATCCCTGCAGGTGCCGGTCGAACTGTGGAGTGAGGATCGTCTGCTGAACCACTTTTCCCGGGAAAGCCTCTATTGGGGCATCTACTTCGGCATCCTGGCGGCCATGGCCACCTACAACCTGTTCCTGTTTCTTTCGATACGGGACTCAGCCTACGGCTACTATGTGCTCTACATTGGCTCCATCAGCCTGCTGATGCTCTGCATTTCCGGGGCCGGCAGCGCCTGGATCTGGAGCGGGGAGCCTCTGCTGACCCGCTATGCCCTCCCCACCAGCACCGCACTGGTGTCCCTGTTTGCCGTGATGTTTGCTCGCAGTTTCCTGAAGTGGGAGGAGATTTCCTATCGCTGGGAACGTAGCCTGGGCATCACCGCCGGGTTGGCCGGGATACTGATCGTCTATACCTGGCTCGATCCCACCAACGGCGCCCTGTTTGCCGGATTGCTGGGTACCCTGGTGATCGTGCTGGTCATCTCCGTTGGGCTCGCGGCCCTGAGGGACGGCGTCGCCAGCGCCCGCTACTTCGTACTGGCCTGGGCCGCGTTTGCCGTGGGGGCCGCCCTGTATCTGCTGAGTGTCTTCAATCTTCTGCCGGTCAACGCTCTCACCAACCATGCCATGCAGGCCGGCTCGGCCGCCGAGGTGCTGCTGCTCTCCTTTGCCCTGGCCCACCGCATCAAGGACGAACGGGCGCGTAAACTGGCGGCCCTGCAAAGACACCAACTGGCCGAGAATCAGATTCGGGATCTGGAAATTCAGAGTCTCGAGCAAGCCATGCATGACCCGGTCACCAACCTGCCCAACACCTCAATGCTCAACCAACAGCTGCAAACGGTCATCAGCCGGGAGCAAACGGTCGCTCTGGTGCTGGTCCACTACCCGCAGGTCAAAGACATAGCGTCCAGCATGGGACGCCATCTGGCGGAGGAAATGTTCTGCCAGTTGACGAAGAAACTGAACCACACGCTCGCCATGCTCGGCGGCGCCATTTGCCTGGAAACCAGACAACCGGCATACATTGCGATCCCCGAGTTCGGTTCAGCGGCATTCATCGTCGAACTGGAACACCTGAAAGGCAGGCTGCGGCCATACGTCGAACAGGTGGTCGGGCACCATGAAGTGTCGTTCCACACCGTCCGGCTTCCCGTGCTCATGAACCTGCACTGCGGCGTAGCCATTTTCCCGGAACACGGTGACAGCACGGAAATCCTCTACCAGCACGCCTCGGCCGCGCGGGACAGCAGTGCGGCCAGCAAGGTGCCGGTGCAAGTGTACAGTGAGGACATTTCCGGCTTCGCCCGACGCCGACTGGAACTGCTGACGGCCCTGCCATCGGCCATCGAAGCCGGCGAACTGGAGCTGTACCTGCAACCACAAATGACCGATATGGGGCGCGAGCTCGTCGGGGCGGAAGTCCTGTTGCGCTGGCACAGCCCGCGCTTCGGCCCCGTGCCACCCTGGGAAATCATTGAGATTGCAGAGAATTCCGGCCTGATGGACCTGCTCTCGCGCTACGTCGTTGCGCAGTCCTGGAGAACCATGCAGGCCCTGCGCGAACGCCACCTGGACATCACCTGCAGCATTAACCTGTCGGTTCAGAACCTGACCGACCGCCACTTCATCCCGGACGCGCTCGAGGGCATTCGGGAACATGGCATTCCCATGGATCGCGTGATCTTCGAGGTGACCGAGACCTCCATGATGCACAACATGGAGTCGGTCATTGGGTCCCTGCTGCTCATCGCCGACAGCGGTTGCCGGATTGCGCTGGACGATTTCGGCACGGGCTACTCGTCACTGGCGTACCTGAGCCGCCTGCCGATCCACGAACTGAAGATCGACCGCTGCTTCATCAGCCAGATGTGCTCCAACCGCAACGACCTGGAAATCGTCAAGAACACCCTGAAACTGGCCCGCACCCTCAACCTGGAAAGCGTGGCCGAAGGCGTGGAGGACCAGTCCACCGTGGCGAAGCTCGACGAGCTGGGCTGCCACCGGCTGCAGGGCTACCTGTTTGCCAAGCCCATGCCGGTGGATGAGTTCTGTCGCTGGGCGTTACGGCAAACGGCCGACGAGAGTGCCGGGAAGGGCCGATGAGCCGGGCCGCCTGATTGCCCAACTAGAAATATGAGCACCCGACGGATATCGTGCGAAGTTTAAACCCGCGCCAGCAGGCCACCCTGGAAATGCCGGCACGGTTCGACGGTGACAACCGGATCCGGGCGCTGCTCAAGGCGCGGCGGCTGGGCTTCATTCTGGCCAGACAAGCGGCTAAAGCGCTGACCGCTCCCGCTCATACTCATCGTAATCCAGCCCGTAGCGCTCCATGCAGCTTTCGTAAGCGCCCGGCGGCTGTCGGGCGCATTCCCGCTTGCCGCTATCCTGAATGCTGTCGTACGTACCGCGACTGGAACAGCCCACAAGCAGCAGCGTGACCACGCACAGGGTGAGACGTTTCATGACAGGGCTCTCCCCCAGGGGCTTCCTTGAGATCCGTTTCAGCGTACCGGCTGCAGGTCCGCGTCATACAGATGCCAGCGCAGCGACGCGGCGGATGCGCCGGGCACGTCGTTGACGCGGCGCAGGATGTAGTGACCGGAGAAGCGCTGAGCCTGGCCGTCGTCCCGCGTCGCCCGGACGATCACCGGCACGGTGGCGTAGAGGGAACCGGCGGCGCCTTCGAGCCGGACATCGCCCGTTACGCCGACCGCCACTTGTCTGGTGCGATCGTAGCCGCTGACGAAGTCTGCGTAGGACTGATTCGGCGGGCCGGAATCGCCCCACAGTTCATAGGCCGTGTCGTAGTCGCCGACACTGAGCGCCGCGTAGTAGCGCCGGACCACGTCGACCGCGCCGGAGGCACCCGAGGCGGCTGCCGCGTTGTTTTCGGGATCAGGCCGGGGATCGGGCGCTCCGGATTGAGGTGCCGTGCTGCAGCCGGCAAGCAGATAGACACTCAGCGAAAGGAGTGGAATGACAAGCCATTTCGTCAACATGGTGCGTCCTGCCCTGCTGGTTCGATGGGCCCGGCGGACATCGTACCGGACCCAAACAGCTTAGCAGTGACGGGCCCCGCCGAGATTACGACGTCTGATGCATCTCGGCATCCTGGCGCTGCGCCCAGTCCAGGGTGCGCGGCTCCTCGGCGTGTTCGCAGAACAGGTGGCCCACTTCCGGCACCGCGTAGCAGCGGTCGCCGCGCTGGGGCCGGCGGGCGTTGAACTCGGTGTGGCTGATGCCGACTTCCCAGAGCTCGTCGCAGGCCCAGCCATCGGGCTTGAGTTCGATGCGGACTTCGGCGCCGATCACGTTGATCGCCTCGATGCGGAACGGCAGGTGGGCGTCCTCGCCCGGTGTCTGAGTCAGGCGTACCTCGTGGGGGCGCAGGTAAAGCTGGGCGTCGTCGTTGTCGCAGCTCTCGGGCAGGCGCACCCAGGCGTCGCCCTGACGGATGGCGCCGTCGCTGATGCGGCCGGACAGCACGTTGACCTGCCCCAGGAATTCGAACACGAAACGGCTGTCCGGACGAGCGTAGAGTTCCAGCGGCGAGTCCACCTGCTCCACCCGACCGTTGCTCATCACCACCACCTGGTCGGACAGCTCCAGCGCCTCTTCCTGGTCATGGGTGACGAACACACTGGTGAAGTGCAGCTCGTCGTGCAGATTGCGCAGCCAGCGGCGCAGGTCCTTGCGCACTTTGGCGTCGAGCGCGCCGAAGGGTTCGTCCAGCAACAGGATTTCCGGGCGCATGGCCATGGCGCGCGCCAGGGCGATGCGCTGTTTCTGGCCACCAGACAGCTGCGCCGGGTAACGCCCGGCCAGGTGGTCGAGCTGGACCATCTCCAGCAGCTCTTTGACGCGCTTGCGGATCTCGGGCTTGCCCGGACGCTCACCACGCGGCAGCACATCCAGACCGAAGGCCACATTCTGGGCCACGGTCATGTGGCGGAACAGCGCGTAGTGCTGGAACACGAAGCCAACGCGGCGGTCGCGCACGTGCAGTTGCGTGACGTCACGGCCGCTGAACAGGATCCTGCCCCGCTCCGGAGTTTCCAGGCCCGCGATGATGCGCAGCAGCGTGGTCTTGCCGGAACCGGACGGCCCCAGCAGCGCCGTGAGCTGGCCATCGGGGATGGTCAGGTCAATGTCGTGCAGCGCCTGGAACTGGTCGAAGAACTTGTTGATGCCCTGGATTTCGATACTCATGGAAAACCCTTAAATTCGGCTCTGGCGCCATTCCACGATGGCTTTCACCACCAGCGTGATCAGCGCGATGCCCGCCAGCAGGGACGAGGCCGCAAACGCCCCGGCGATGTTGTAGTCCTGGTACAGCAGTTCCACGTGCAGCGGCAGGGTGTTGGTCTCGCCGCGAATGTTGCCGGACACCACCGACACCGCGCCGAACTCGCCCACGGCCCGGGCGTTGGTGAGAATCACCCCGTAGATCAACGCCCAGCGGATGTTGGGCAGGGTGATGCGGCGGAACAACTGCCAGCCGGAGGCGCCCAGCACCACGCCGGCCTCTTCCTCTTCGCGGCCCTGCTGCTGCATCAGCGGGATCAGCTCGCGGGCGACGAACGGGCAGGTCACGAACACCGTCACCATGACGATACCGGGCCAGGCGAACATGAGCTGGATATCATACTGCCCCAGCCACTGGCCGACCCAGCCATTGCTGCCGTAGAGCAGCAGATAGAGCAAACCGGCCACCACCGGCGACACGGCGAACGGGATGTCGATCAGCGTGGTCAGCAGCTTGCGCCCCGGGAAGCGGAAACGGGTCACCAGCCACGCCAGGAAGATGCCGAACACCATGTTCAGCGGCACCGTCAGCAGGGCCACGAACAGGGTCAGGCCGATAGCGTGGAGCGTGTACTGATCAAAGATATTGGCGATGTAGCTGCCCCAGCCGTCGGCAAACGCCTGCACGAAGATCAGCACCAGCGGCATGAACAGCAGCAGCACGGTCAGCAACACGGCCAACCCGATCAGGCTACGGCGAATCAGCGCGCCGTCGCCAACGCGACGATGTTTCGGTGCACTCATCCCCTAACCTCCGTGCAGGCGCTTGAGGTAGCGCCCCTGCCAGATGTTGATGGCCAGCAGCAGCAACAGCGACACAGTCATGACCACCGCCGCAATGGCGCTGGCGGCCGGGAAGTCGTACTCCTCCAGCCGCACGAAGATCATCAGGCTGATCACTTCGCTGACGTAGGGGGAATTGCCGGCGATGAAAATCACCGCGCCGTACTCACCCAGACTGCGCGCGAACGACAGGGCGCCGCCGGTAACCACCGCCGGCCAGAGCGCGGGAAACAGGATGCGGCGGAACACGGTGAAATCCGAAGCGCCCAGGCTCATGGCCGCCTCTTCGTCCTCCGGTGCAAGCTCTTCCAGCACCGGCTGCACCGTGCGCACCACGAACGGCACGCTGGTGAACGCCATGGCCACCACAATGCCCAGCGGCGTGTAGGCCACTTCGATGCCCATCGACGACAGCACCTGCCCGTACCAGCCGTTCTCGGCGAACAACGTCGCCAGGGTGATGCCGGCCACCGCCGTGGGCAACGCGAATGGCAGATCCATGATCGCGTCCAGCAGGCGTTTGCCCGGGAAGTCATAACGCACCAGTACCCAGGCCATCAACAGCCCGAACACGCAGTTGAACAGGGACGCGCCCAAGGCCGCCAGCGCGGTGACCTTGTAGGAAGCCACCACGCGCGGGTCGGTGATCACGAACCAGAACTGGTCCCAGCCCATGCCGCCGGCACGGATCACCAGACCGGCGATCGGCAGCAGCAACACCAGGCTGATGAAGAAAAGCGAAATGCCGAGGCTTAGACCGAACCCCGGCAACACGCGTTTGGATTTGGGCGCGGTCAGGCGGGAAGCCGACCGCGCGGGCACATCAGTGGTCGCCATGGATCAACGCACGTTCCTAGCGCTGACGCTGCAGCTGGTCGAGCTTGCCGCCGCTGGCGAAGTGAGTCTGCATGGCGCTTTCCCAGCTGCCAGCGATCTCCTGGATCGACATCAGCTTGAGGTCCGGGAACTTGTCCGCCATCTCTTTCTGCACGGTTTCGTTGTGGACCCGATAGTTGAAACCCGCCAGCAGGCGCTGGGCATCCTCGGAGTAGAGGTATTCCAGGTACTCTTTGGCCAGCTTCTCGTTGCCCTTCTTCTCGATGTTCTTGTCGATCCACGCCACCGGGAATTCGGCCAGGAAGCTGACCTTCGGCACCACCACTTCGAACTGCTTGTCCGGGTTCAGCTCGGGGATGTTGTTAACCTCGGACTCGAACGTCAGCAATACGTCGCCCAGGCCGCGCTCAACGAAGGTGGTGGTGGCGCCACGACCGCCGGAGTCGAACACCTTGACGTGGCCGAGCAGCTCGCTCATGAAAGCGTCGATTTTATCCTGGTCATCACCGTACTTGTCCTTGGCGTAGCCCAGCGCCGCCAGGTACGTGTAGCGGCCGTTACCGGACGTCTTCGGGTTGGGCATGATCAGCTCCACGTCCTCACGGATCAGGTCATCCCAGTTCTCGATGTTCTTGGGGTTACCGTCGCGCACCAGGAACGCCATGGTGGAGTAGTACGGCGAGCTGTTGTTGGGCAGGCGCGAGGCCCAGTCCTCGGGAATCAGGCGGCCGCGCTCGGCGAGGATGTTCACGTCAGTCACCTGGTTGTAGGTCACGACGTCCGCGTCGAGCCCCTGCAGGATGGCGCGCGCCTGCTTGGAGGAACCAGCGTGGGACTGCTGGATCTCGACGGTTTCACCGGTCTCTTCCTGCCAGTGCCTGGCAAACAGTTCGTTGTAGTCGGCGAACAGTTCCCGCGCGATATCGTAGGACGAGTTCAGCAGTTGACGATCCGCCGCCGAAGCCGGGCCGGCCAGCGACAGAACCAGCGCCAGGGCACCCAGCGCCCGGCCCTTGCGGGATGTGAAGACGGATGAAAAAGCATTCGGCATGACTGACAGCGCTCCCTGATTGCACAGCATTCACATATTCAGCTTGAGAATAAGTGACAAGTGTTTTTAGAACCAGAACGATAAGACACCGTTAGCAAAACAACAATGCCCTGCCTAGACGAATTCTGCCTTTTATTGGAACGGGTGGTTATAAAAACGGAGAGCGGGATAAACCCGGGAGGCCAGCCACCTCCCGGGTTCGACGCCATCAGGTCTTAAAGCGCGACACCAATTGCGTCAGGCGCAGATTGAGATCCGCCTGGTCGGAGCAGAGCTGGTCCACTTTGGTGGACACCTCGGTCACGTCATTGGCCGAGTCGTTGATGGTGACGATGTTGCGATTGATCTCCTCGGTCACCGAATGCTGCTCTTCCGCCGCGCTGGCGGTCTGGGTGGACACGTCGCGGATGCGCTCGACGGCGTTCTCAATGTTATCGAAGGCTTCCAGCGCTTCGCCGGAGGCGGTCACCGCAGCGGTCGACTCCTCGGCGCTCTGCGTCATGGCCGAGGACACGTCCCGGGTCCGGTTGACCAGGTTGCCCAGGATCTCGTTGATTTCCTCGGTCGACGCCTGGGTACGCTTGGCGAGACTGCGGACTTCATCCGCCACCACCGCGAAACCCCGCCCCTGCTCGCCGGCCCTGGCCGCTTCGATAGCGGCGTTGAGCGCCAGCAGGTTGGTCTGCTCGGCGATATCGCGGATGGCCGTCAGGATGCTGTTGATGTTGCTGGTTTCCTTCTCCAGCTCGCGGATCATATCGGTGGACGAACCGATGCGCTCGCCCAGCTCCTTGACGCTGGCCGCGCTGCGGTTGATCACGTCCTTGCCGGCCAGGGTCGCCTCCAGCCCTTTCTCGGACATGGACGCCGTGTCGACGCAGTTGGTGGCCACCTCGTTGGCCGCCGCCGCCATTTCGGTCACCGCGGTGACGATCTGCTCGATGGACGACAGCTGCCTGGTGGAACTGTCCGCCAGTTCCACGGACCGGGAATTGGTCTCGGTGGACACGCCTTCCATTTTCCGCGAGGTCTCCTTGATCGCATCGATCATCTCGCGGGTCGACTCGATGAACTGGTTGAACCACGTCGCCAGCTCACCGACTTCGTCCTTGCTGGACACCTCAATGCGGGTGGTCAGGTCGCCTTCACCCTCAGCGATGGTCTTGAGGCTGTCCTTCACCTGGTTGATCGGTGTCACGATGCGGTTGGCGATATAGAGGCCGATGGCCCCGAACAGGATCACCAACACCGCACTGATGATCGCGGTGTTCACACCCACTTCCCGGGCGCTGGCGAAGATTTCGCTGCTCTGCTTGAAGCCGACGAACTTCCAGCCCAGATCCGGCGATTCGTAGACGTTGGCCATGTAGTCCACACCGTCGACGGTGACGTCGATCACGCCGTTGTCGGTATCGGCGATCTGCGAGAAATACCCCGCCTCCATGCCGTCCAGCGGCTTGAAGTTGTTCTCCGGATGGCCACCGTCCACCAGGATGTTGCCGTCCCCCTGGATGATCATCAGGTAGCCGGTGTCACCGAAACGCACCTTCTTGACCATCTCGGTCAGGGATTTGAGCGACACGTCCAGGGCCACCACTCCCTCGAAGTCGCCGGCGTTGTTCCTGAACGCCTTCAGGATGGACACGTAGAAGGCGTCGTCCGGCTCCCAGTAGTATCCGTCCCGGCGGACGACGTCGTAGTTGCCGTCCTTCGCCATATCGAACCAGGGCTTGGCGCGCGGGTCCCAGTCGCCATAGCCGGCGGTTCCGGGCCACTCGGCGTAACCGCCGTGCTTGTCGCCCATGTAGACGTAACCCAGCATGGGGTTGTTGTCGCCGATGCTGCTGAACAGATCGAAGATGGCTTCTTCCCGACCGCCCTGCTCGCGGGCCACCTGCGATGGTTTGCGCGCCTCGCCGAAATAGGTGGACAGCTTACCAGCCTGAGCGTCCTTCACGGCCGCGGCGTCGGCCATGAAGGACACCTGGTAGCCCATGACGTTCAGGAAGTTGCTGAACGAGTCGTCGACGATGGAAATATTGGTGGTACTGGTCTCCACAAAGTCCTGCTGCGCCTGCTGGATGGCGTTGCGCACAGTGACCGTCGAGACGATCAGGACCGGGATCAGGGTGGTTCCGAGAAGCGCCGCCAGCAACTTCGACTTGAGCTTCATGAGGTTGTCTCTCGCATTAAGGCGCAAAGCATTCCTGACGTCCGATGTCGACACGCTTTGAGAAATCGGTGACGCTCCTTCCCGAGCATCGACGCGAGCGCCCGATAGTACTGGCGACTGATCGCAAAAACATCAGGTTGCTTCCAAAAACGGTTCATTTGTTACACGCTTTTACAACTGACCCGGCGCCGGAGCCGCGGGCCTCCGTTTCCTGTACAAATGTCGTTTTCATTCGTTACGCCAAAACCCTTGACCTCAACTTAACTTGAGGAACTATGTTCGTGGACCATCACCTCAGGCCAGCCCCAAAACACGACAAGGAGAACGGATTCATGAATCAGGACATCAAGCCCGAAACAGGCACCACCGAGCAACCGCCAGTGGCCAGGAAAGTTCTGGTTCTGGGGCGCTCGGACGCCGTCCTGCAAACGGTTCTGGATGAGCTGACCGCGTTTGGCATCGAGGCCCGGGGCACGGCATCACCAGAGAGCGCAGCGGACCACTTCGACGCGCGGGATTTCGACCTGATTGCCCTGGGCCGGGGGCTACTGGGTGAGGCCGGCGACGCACTGAAAGCCCGGTTGCGCCAGCGCCACCCCGGGGTGCGCCTGCTCGATACCTACGCCCCCTTTGCCGCACACCAGATCATTGCTGCCCTGGACCGGGAGCAACCGCCTGTCCCGGACCTGGACGCCTACTGCGCGCGCATCGGCTACCACGGCCCGCTCACCCCGACGCTGGAGACCCTGCAAGGTCTGCATGCACGTCACCCCGACGCCATCGCCTTCGAAGCCATCGACGTGTTGCTGGACCGGGGCGTGGACATCTCGCCCAAAGCCGTGGAGGACAAGCTGATCCACGCCGGCCGCGGCGGCTACTGCTTTGAACACAACGGGCTGTTCAAACGGGTACTGGAGGCGCTCGGCTTCCACGTGGAGGGCCTGACCGCGCGCGTGCGCTGGATGGCCAGACCGGGCTCGGCGCCGCAGCCGCACTCGCACATGGCCCTGAAGGTCTGGATCGACCACCGGCCCTGGCTGGTGGACGTCGGCTTCGGCGGCAACGTCCTCACCACACCGTTGCGCATGGACACCACCGAGCCTCAGCCCACCCAGCACGAGACTTTCCGCCTCATTCCCTACGGCCCGGGCTTGCTGCTGCAGGCGCAGATCGATGGAGACTGGCGACCGGTTTACGAGCTGTCCGGCGAGCCGTTGCTGAACGGCGACTACGAAGTGGCCAACTGGTACACATCGACCTACCCGCAGTCGCCGTTCCGCTCACACCTGATGGTGGCACGCACCACACCCGACGCTCGCTACAAACTGCTCAATGGCCGGCTCACCACGCAGTTTCCGGATGGCACCTCCCACCGCCTGGAGCTGGATGCAGAGGGTCTGGAGCAGGTGCTGCGGGACACCTTCGGACTGCCGGTGACGGCAGAATGGCGAGGAATGATCGAGCAGGCTATAGAACGGACGGCCGAAGCCGATCCGGTCGAGTAACCGAAGCGGGCTCCGGACGTGCCGGAGCCCCTCGCGCCGACCCGACGCCGCCGCGTCGAACAGGATCTGTTCCGGTTTCTACGAATTGCCAAAACGCATCACCTGAGAGTGACTTTTTCTTGCGTTTCAACATGTTGCAAAAGTGTAAAGAAGAAAGAACGGACCTGTTGCACTGAACAAACGTTCAATATCATGCCGCGCTCCCAGATCACGTTTATTGGAATGAATGGAGCGAGTTCATGAAAGGAAAAGTCGGGCTGCTTTGCGCCTTACTGATGATGGCCGGTTGCGCCACTGCCACCGAGGAGCTGCGGGTATACACCGAGCAGTATCCTCCCTATAACATGACCACCAACGGACAGCCGTTCGCCCACTCGGCGGAAGACATCACCGGCCTGTGTACGGACGTGTTGAAAGCCATGCTGGCGAAGACCGACCTGGAACACAGCATCAAGCTGCGTGACCTCGCCTACGGCATGAACCGGACCGAGCAGCATCCCAATCACGCCATCTATTGCGTCTCCAAGACCGATGAGCGCGAACCATTCTTCAACTGGGTGGGACCGCTGTCGTCCATCGAGTGGACCCTGTTCGCCAAGCCCGGCTCCTCGATTGAACTCGATGACCTGGACGATGCCCGCAAGTACAAAATCGGCGGCTACAAAGGCGACGTCATGACGACGTACCTGGCGGAAAAGGGCTTCGACGTCACCGCTATCAGCAACAACGGCCTGAACGCCCGTCGCCTGGTGGAAGACCAGATCGACCTGTGGGTGGCTGATGGCCTGGCCGGCCCCTACCTCGCCGCCGACGCCTCCGACGTCACCAACCTGAAGCGAGTGCTGGTGTTCCGCGAAACGCCGATGTATCTGGCCGTGAACAAGAACACCGATCCGGAAATCCTGAACGAACTGAACGAAGCCTATCGGGCACTGGTTCAGTCCGGCGACAAGGACACCATCTCACGTTCCTACGGGTTCTGATCGTTCCCCTGCAATGACCGGGAACCGGCGGGAATCATCGCCGGTTCCCGCCGCACTCCCCGTACACGCCTGACATCATGCAGCGCCAGGCCGTAGCAACGCGTTATCGGCGGGAGCCCAGGGCACCGGCAAAACGAGCCAGTTGTTCGGCGGACTGAACCAGGTTTGCGTCTGCCGCGTCTATGGCATCGGCCAGGGAAGAAGGTCCCTGGACGACCGGGAAAGCGGCCGTCAGCCCGATAGCGTGAAGCGCCTGGAGATCGTTGCCGACTCGGCCTCCCAGCCCTATGACGGGAACACCATGCTTGAGCGCCAGGGAAGCAACGCCCGCAGGCGTTTTCCCCTGGGCACTCTGGCTGTCAATGGCCCCCTCGGCGGTGATCACCAGATCAGCACCGCGAATCCGGTCTTCCAGCCCCACCGTTTCCATGATCAATTCGATCCCCGATTGGAGTCGGGCACCGAGGACGCCTCCCAGCATTCCACCAATACCGCCAGCGGCTCCGCTGCCGGCAAAAGAATGCATGTCAAACCCGGCGCCTCCGGCCAGATCGGAAAAGCGCGACAATGCGGCGTCCAGAGTACGAACCATGTCCGGCGTCGCCCCTTTCTGCGGACCGAACACAGCCGCTGCGCCGTTTGGTCCGAGCAGCGGATTCGTCACATCGCAAGCCGCTGTCAGCTCGATGCCCGCCAGTTTCTCAAGCGCCGGCACCATATTGATACGCGCGAGCTGAGTCAGCCCCACGCCACCGGGACAGACATCGTCACCGGCCGCATCAAGCAGCTCTGCACCCAGTGCCTGGAGCAGACCCGCCCCGCCGTCCGTCGTGGCACTTCCACCCAGACACAGCACCAGTTTCTCGGGACGATGGGCGATTGCCGCACGGATCAGCTCACCGGTGCCGTAACTGGTCGCGCACAAAGCGTCCCGCTCCGCCACGGGCACCCGGTGCAGGCCACTGGCCTCAGCGACCTCAACGATCGCGGTGCGGCCCCGGTTCACCAGGCCGTACGAGGCGCGAACGGGCCGGCCAAGCGGGCCCGTTACTTCCACCGAGTGCAAGTCACCACCCTGCGATTCAACCAGGGCAAGCGTGCTGCCTTCACCGCCATCGGCGAGGGGCACTTCCAGGACATCATCCCCCGGAGCGCCCCGCTTCCAGCCGCGCGCAATTGCTGCAGCCACAGCGTTAGCAGACAGGCATTCCTTGAACGAGTCCGGTGCGATAACAACGCGCATGTCAGAGTGCTACCTGAGCAACCAGCCAGACGCACACGATCGTGACCAGCCCCATGAGCAACGTCGCGGCAGTATGGGACTTGTAGGCCGTAGCGACGTCCATCTTGCTGAACTGGGAGACGACCCAGAAATAGCTGTCGTTCGCGTGGGAGACTGTCATCGCACCGGCACCTATCGCCATGACGGTCAGTACACGCCCAAACTCGGAGTCCAGACCCAACTGGCCCAGCAGAGGCGCGACCAGGGCTGAGGTTGTGACGAGGGCTACGGTCGAAGAACCTTGCGCCGACTTCAGTGCCGCCGCCACCAGGAACGGCATAATCACACTCAGCCCCAGTGTCGACAACGTGTCACCCAGATATTCACCCAGCGGCGTGGCCGCCAGGACCGTCCCGAACGCACCGCCGGCACCCGTAATCAGAATAATCGGTGCGGAGACTTCCAGCCCTTTCTGGGTATGACGGGCGAACTCTTCCAGTTTCTTGTCCCCCTGCAACAGCAACAGGGCGAACCCCAGACCGATCATCAAAGCGTTCAGCGGTTTGCCCAGGAAGTTCAGCGCTTCATAGAGACCGCCCTCGCCCAGGGGCGCTGTGGGATAGTTGGCCACCGATCCCAGGCAGATCAGGACAATAGGCACAAAGATCGGCGCAAAAGACGCCCAGGCCGACGGCAACTCGCCGTAGTGTTCCTTCGCTTCCTCGAATGCCTCTTCCGCCAGATCCAGCTCCCGGCTGTCCAGCTTCCGGCAGCGAGACGCCCAGAACAGGCCGGCCAACGCGGCGATAACAGCAAATACAAAGCCTACGGCAATCACCAGCCCGAGACTGTCCTCGAGGCCGAGGTTGCCGGCTGCCGCAATGGGGCCCGGTGTCGGAGGAACCAGGGTATGGGTCGCAAACAGCCCGGTGGACAGGGCAACGGTCATGGCAACGGGGGACACGGAAAGGGTCCGGGCCATGGAGCGCTTCAGACTGTTCAGAATCACGAAGCCCGAGTCACAGAAAACCGGTATGGAAACGATAAAGCCGACCAGGGACATCGTCAGCGACGGGAACCGCTGCCCCAACGCCTTGATGATGGTTTCCGCCATGACAATCGCCGCACCGGTGCGTTCGAGAATAACCCCGATGATCGTCCCGAGCACGATAACCAGCCCGATATAGCCGAGGATATTGCCGAAACCGGTGCGAATGGTCTGCTCAATTGAGTCGAGGGGCAAACCGAACGCAAAGGCCGCCAGGAACGATGCCAGAAGCAGGGTAATGAAGGGGTTCAGCTTGAGCTTGCTGGTCGCGAAGACGATAAACACAATCAGCGCCACCAGGATCAGAACCAAGTGCATGAATACTCTCCTTTGGAAAACATTGTTGTTGGTATGGAGCGTTATTGGTGTGGAGCCAGAGTCCAGTGCGTCAGTTTAGAAGCTGAGCCCGGACAGGTCGTTAGCCAATAGAACAGAAATCAGCTTTCTGAAACCGAGAAAATTGTTCACCTGGACAACTCAGCGCGTCACCAGAGCCAACTGCAGCACCAGCAGATCCCGCATCGAAAAGGGCGACAGGCCCGTCAGCGACTCAACCTTGTGCAGGCGATAGCGCACCGTGTTGGGGTGGACATGGAGTTGCTCCGCGCAGTACGGGATCTGTCCATCGCAATCGATATAGCGTTCTAGTGTCCGCAGATAGAGCGCCCCATGGCGATGGTCGAGCAGGCCGTCCAAGACGGCTTGCAACTGGGATTGCTGCCAGCCAGGCCCCAGGCTGTGCCAGAGCACAGCGACGTGGAAATCCGCGTAGTGGAGATCCCGTTTGTCAGGTGCCTGACGACGGCCGACCTCAAGGGTCATCCGGGCCGACTGATAGCCCATCTGGAAGTGCGTCGAGAAGGTCGCCCCGACGGCCAGTATGACGTCATCCCGCAGCGGCAGGTTCAGTAGTCGTCGGACCTCCTCGGGGTCAGGCTGTGGCTGTTCGGTTTCCAGGAACAGCAATAGTTGCCGGGGCGACAGATGCATCGCCAGCGCCGTTTTATGACGCTGTTCGACTGCCGGCAACAGGGGAGCCAGCACCTGATCAACAGACTTTTGGCTGGTCGCCTCAACCAGCAGCGCAACGCGCTGGCGGCTCATATCGATGCCCAGTTGTTCGAACCAGACGGCCGGGACCGGCTTACCCTCACAAGCGGCCAGCAGTGTCTCTTCAATCTGCCGACGACGATGCTGACCCGCAGCGAGTAACGCGGCCTGCTCCAGCATGAGCTCGGCCGTCATGCAGACCAGATCGGCAAGGTGTGACACCTCGCCGGGGGAGCCGGAAATACCCACGACCGCCGCCAGCTGCCCGCCTACCGTGACGGGCAGGTTCACCCCGGGCTTCGACCCGGGATACTCGTGAACATCGGCCGCCTCAATAAGCAGTGGCTCGCAACGCTGCGCAACCAGTCGCGCTGCAGCATGAACGCTGCCGACCCGGCGTGGTTCACCGGAGGCAATAATCACCCCGTCCGGGCTCATTACATTTACGGAATGGCCAATCGCGAGCATTGTCCGCTCGACAATGCGTTGGGCCGTTGGCTGATCGAGAACGAGCACGTGTAAAGGTCCGGTTCGTCAGAAAAGAATAGAGGCGCTCCAGCGCCAGTCGACGCACGAACGCTAGCACGAGTGGCGAACAAGGTCATGGGCGAGCCGATCTTCAAGGCACCGGCGGGTGCTTCGCCGATTCCTCCGGTGCCTGACAGCCGGGGCAATGGTACAACCGGCGGCTCGCCCGGGTTGTCTTCACGATAGCCCCACCGCACTCGTGGCAGGCCTGACCGTCTCGATTGAACACCATGTGGCGGCGCTGGCCATAGGTCCAGCCGTTGTGTTTCAGGCGTTCGGCTCGTTCCGGATCGTTGGTGATGCCCTTGAGGCGATAGGCGCGTTCGATCATTTTCAGAATCGCCTCGGCCAACCGGAGGCGCTCGCTGTCGTCCAGCTCCCTCGGGCGTCGCATTGGCGCCAGACGAGCCTCGAACAGGATCTCGGAGCGCAGGTAGTTACCAATGCCGGCGACGAAACCCTGGTCGAGCAGCAACCCGCCCAGATTGCGGCCGCGGAATCGTTGATCGTCGAACACCGCCAGCAAATCCTCGACCGATACGGTCTGGTTGAGCGGATCCGGGCCAAGTCGTGTCAGGTAGTCCACCTGATCCAACTCGTCCGGCCGCACCAGGCGGATGTCCGACGCGCTATACAGCCGGGCCGCCTTGCGCAGGCCGAATACCGCGAAACGGAGCTGGCGTTGGGTCTGGGGTTCCCGTTCCGGGGTTCCAATCTGCCACTTCCCGTACAACTGGTTGTGGCTGTAGACGCACCAGGGGCCGTCCTCGTCGGTCGCGGCCAGAAACACCAGAACCGCCTTGCCCCGGGCTTCGACGCTGGTCACCCTCCGCCCCCTCAGCAAACTTTCAAAGGGCTTGAACCGGTCGAAGGCGAACAGGACCCGCTCGGCCGTCTGACCGGCAACGGCGTGGCTGATGTCATCGACCATCCGTCGGATTTCAGGGCCTTCGGGCATCGGCTCGCTCCACTCCGGAATGACTGGACTGAGAGCTACGCCGGGACAATGGGATCAGATCAGGCAAGGCCGACGCCGGGTCAACGCTCCAACCGGTTCGAGAACTGCGACACCGCATCCACCACTTTACGCGCCGCGTCCTGAATGTCGTTTATCACGCCGCTGGCTTCGTTGACCAGCCCCCTCACCTCTTCGGTCTGGGTCTTGCCCGATTCGATGATGCGGACGGCGTCGGAGGTGAGCGTCTGGTTCTTGCCGACCACACCGAAGATCTCTTCGGTCGCATCGGAGGTCCGGGAGGCCAGTTGGCGCACTTCATCCGCCACCACCGCGAAGCCGCGGCCCTGATCACCGGCGCGGGCCGCTTCGATGGCGGCGTTGAGGGCCAGCAGGTTGGTCTGGTCGGCAATGCCGCTGATGTTCTGGATGATGCTATTGATGGTCTGCGACTGCTTGTCCAGCTCGCCGATGCCGTCGACGGCTTTCTCCATCTGTTCGGCGAGCTGCTGCATCACCTCCGCGGTCTTCTGCATCACCTCCATGCCGCGCTTGGCACTGGCGTCGGTGTCCTGGGAGGTTTCGTAGGCGACACTGGCGGTGTTGGCCACTTCCTGGTCCTGCTTGACCTTGTCGGTGATGACCGTCGCAAACTTGACCACCTTGTAGTACTCGTCCCGCGAGTCGGTCAGCGGGTTGTAGGATGCCTCCAGCCAGACTTCATGGCCGTAGCGGTCGACCCGCTTGAAGCGGTCGGCGACAAAATCGCCTTGCCCCAGCCGGTTCCAGAACTGCTCGTAGTCGCTGGAGTTGTAGACCTCGGGCGGACAGAACATGCGGTGATGCTTGCCCTTGATCTCCTCCAGGGAATAGCCCATCGCGTCCAGGAACAGGTTATTGGCGTTGAGTACGTGACCGCCCATATCGAACTCGATCACGGCCGTCGAACGTTGCATGGCCTGGATCAGGTTCTCGTGCTGGCGGGAGGATTCGATGGTGCGGGTCAGGTTGTTGGCGAAGATGGTGAAGTGATCCAGATTGCCATCGCTGCGCTTGATCGGGCACACCGAGGCGCGCAGCCAGAAATGCGTCCCCGCCGGGTTCTGCACCTGCCAGGCTCCGACCCAGAACGCACCGGTATCAATCGCGTCCATCATCCGGCGATAGTGCTCGGTGTCACGCAAGTAGGTCGGCACCAGATCCCGGACGTGTCGGCCGTCCAACGCGGACAGGCCGCCGCCAAACTCGGCCTCGAAATTCCCGTTACAGGAGATGATCCGCCCACCGGTATCCAGCTCCAGCTTCATCACTTCCGTCGAAATGTCCGCGACTAACTGCCGCAGCATGTAGAGCTCTTCCTTCAGGGCGGCGTTTTCTTTTCGCAGTTCGTTTCCAAACATCGACAACAGTCCTGTAATGGGAGAAGACGACAGAGATGAAGGCCCTCATTGGCCGGCCGGGAGATCCCCCTCACTCATCCACGCGACGAGTCGGCTGGCAAGGTGGGCAGTGGTTCACGCCACACCCCAGCCGCTCAACAATAGATGTATCGGCTGCAACGGCTGGATGTTTAGCCAGATCATCATTGACGACCGCAAGGAACCGGTAATTGGCTATCATTGTAGACGCCGGGTCTGTTTCCCGACTCGACGTTCTGCTCCTTGATGAATGAGTGGCTGGCAACCCACGTTGCGGCTGCACGTCAACGACGCCGATGGTCCCGCCCTGTCGCCCCGTTCATACCAAGCTGTAGATCACACTCAATCACCAGACGGCGGCGTCTGGCTTTCAACCGATGTCTTGCCCGGGAGAGTCGATGGATACGTGGTATCTGCTGTGTTTCCTTTCCGCGATTGCGATACTCGTCGCCTTCGCCAACCAGTTTTTCCTCAACATGCAAACCACCATCGCCATTACGGCCGGCGCGGTGGTCCTGTCGCTGCTGCTGATCCTGTCGGGGAAAGTGCTCGGCAACCAGACCGCCGCGGCCATCTCCGGCATGCTGGGCAGTGTGGATTTCAAATCGTTATTGCTGGAGGGCATGCTCGGCCCCCTGCTGTTCGCGGGGGCGCTTGAAATCGATCTGCGGGCGATGCGCAAGCGCCGCTGGGAAATCACCATCCTGGTGTTGTTCGGCACCCTGGCATCCACCTTCCTGGTGGGCCTGTTCCTTTTCTGGTTGCTGGGATGGATGGGCTGGGCCGTACCGTTTATCTACTGCCTGCTGTTCGGCGCGCTGATCAGCCCCACCGACCCGATTGCGGTCCTGGCCATCATCAAACAGATGAAGGCGCCACCCTCCATATCCATCCAGGTGGAAGGCGAATCCCTGTTCAACGACGGCGTCGGCCTGGTGGTGTTCACGACGATCTTTGCCCTGGCCTTCACCAGCGCCGAACCCACCTTTGGCAACGTCGCCGAACTGTTCCTGACCGAAGCCCTCGGCGGCATCGCATTTGGCATGCTGCTGGCCCTTGTAGGGCATTTCCTGCTGACCAAGAGCACCGACGGCAACATCCGCTTGCTGCTCACCTTCTGTATTCCGACCGCCGGTTTTGCCCTGGCGAACATCATCGGCGTATCCGGCGCGCTGGCGATGGTGGTCAGCGGCATTTTCATCGGCAACGTCACCCGTGCCAAGGCGGCCTCCATGGGCCGCCTGAGCAGCATTCGCAACATCCGCAATTTCTGGCATGCGGTGGAAGGCGTTCTGAACGCTTTCCTGTTCCTGCTGATCGGTCTGCTGCTGGTCATACTGCCGGTCACCGGGCAACAGATCCTGCTCGGCCTCCTGGCCATTCCGGCCGTCCTGCTGGCGCGGCTGATCAGCGTCAGCCTGCCCTACGCGGTGTTCCAGCGCTTCCGGACCTACGACAAGCACTCGGTGCTGATTCTCACCTGGGGCGGCCTGCGCGGTGGCCTGGCGCTGGCCATGGCCGCGTCGATTCCCAGCGGGCAGGCCTACGTCAACGGCGTGGACCTGCACGCGCTGATTCTGTTAATCACCTACATCGTGGTGATTTTCTCGATCATCGTGCAGGGGTCGAGCATCAGTCCGCTGATCCGTGGCAGCATTGCCGCCCAGGCAGACACTCAGATGGCCGCCAAGGCCTGATCCACGCGCCTGCGGCAGAGGTTGGCCCGGGTGTCCCGTATGCGGCATCAAACCTCATCCGGGATTTCAGGTTCCACCAGCAACGCCAGCAGACTCAGCGACTCCTGCCAGCCCTGGTAACACATTTCCGCCGGAATCACCTCGGGCACGCCGGCCTGCTCGATGGTCAGTTCTGTCCCGCACAGCACCGGTCTCAGGCGGATGGTCACCTGCATGTCACCGGGCAGACCGGGATCGTCGAAACGGTCGGTGTGGCGGATCAGCTCGCCGGGCTTGAGTTCGTCAAAACGCACACTGAACGAGTGCCTGTTGCCGGTCGTGAAGTTGGTGAAGGACATTCGGTAGCCCCCGCCCTCGCAAGCGTCCATCTCGTCGATGTGGCCGATGAAACCGTGGGGCGGAAGCCACTTCACCAGGGCATCGGGATCGACAAAGGCGCGATAGACACGCTCGGGGCTGCCGCGCAGGATGCGGTGCAGGCGGATCGTGTTGCCGGGCATAGCGGTTCTCCTGATCAGGTTTTGGAACGCCTTTCAATGGAAGGCATTACCTGGTCGAACCAGCGCCGCGGGTTTCGACATGGACCCGCCTGGTCCGGACCGCCCGTCAGAGCCGCTCCTGCAAGGCATCAATGAACCCGTACAGGTCCACGACTTTCTCGGCGTCCGGATCGGTGATCTTGCCCTTGAGGTCCGCGGTGATGTAACCATCGGCCACCGTGTCCTTGAGCGCCTGCTTGAGCCGGCCCGCATAGTCCGCCAGCGGCCGGTTGCCGTCCCGCTCGCCCAGGGTTTCCAGGGCGTTACCGAGTGCATAGATCAGCGCCGACGGGTTGAAATGCGCCTCTTTGCCGCCGCTTTCCTGGTATTTCACGTACAGGTCATGGGCGGTGCCGTGGGGCGCTTCAAACAGCATGGCGCCGTCCTTGCTCTCGATAATGGAGCTGGCCGTGGCCAGGCTGCCACCCAGGGCGGCGGAGATGTCCGAGAAAATATCGCCGTCCAGATTCTGTGACGGGTAGAGCGCGTTGCGGGGCGGGTCGGTGATCATCTTGATCAGCTGCCGCGACGGCCGCATGATCATGAAGGATGGCGGCGGGGTGTCCTCCTTGGCCAGCTCCCGACGCACTTCGGTGATCACCTCGCTGAAGACTTCGTCGTACTCCATGTACTCCCGCTTCAGGCCGAAGTAGACCTCCTTGTCCTTGCGCGACGCGTCCCGGAATACCTGGCTGACCCAGTCCTTGATGGCCTTGCGGTCGTTGGACATCAGCAGCATCGGGTCACCCTTCCTGATGTGCCGGGCGTGGCGCTCCTCGCCGTCCACCACCACCTTGACGATGCCGTCCTCCCGCGCCGGTGCGTTGAAGCTGCCGTACTGGTCACCGCCGCCGGCACTCATGCGGGAGATGGACACGTGCACGTGCCTGTCGGGAATGCCGTAGCGCTTGAGCTGGTTGACCAGCTTGAAGAGCTTGCGACCGGTGGTGTTATCCGGCACGCCCCAGAGCGCGCGTTCCGGCGGGTTGGACACGATCCGCGCCGCCTGGGCATCGATCAGCTCGTAGTGGAAGTCGAGCCCCGCCGCTTCCACCTGTGCCTGGAACTCATCTTTGTAGATTGTCTCAATGGCCGTGCGCATGGCGCCGTCGTAGCCTGGAATCACCGTGTCTTTCAGCCCCAGGTAGATGTCCCGCTTCTCGTCCAGGGCGCGCTGGAAAAACCGGCGGGCCCAGTCCTCGACATCCGCCATGTCGTTGGTGGCCAGCAACAGTGGATCGCCCTTGTGGATCTCCCGGCGATGCAGCTCCTCCGGGTCACCGCTGCTGCCCACGAACATCAGTTTGATAATGCCGGTGGCGCGAGCCAGTTCGTTGAAGCTGTCCTTGATGCCGCCGTCATCCATGGTCATCACGTCGATGTCGCGGCCGATCCAGTCGGGCCGGCGCACGCGGAGGTTGCGGAACTGGATGTCCTCGCGGGTGATGTTACCGCCAATGCCCTTGCGGATGGCCCCGTTGGGGGATTTGGTGGCCAATGGATCCAGGTTGTTGCCGTCCACGTCCGGGTACTTCTTGAGGAGTTCATCAAGCTGGGTCCGGTTGACCGTGATGCCCGCGTTCTTGATGCCGACGCCGTACTCTTTGATGGCCTCGATGGCCTCCGTGACCGCATGGCCGTTGGTGGCCAGACGGTTCTCCGCCGACAGGTCGATCTCCTTGAGTTCGATATCCAGCCTCGACGTGACAAACGTCTTCAGGAGCGCCTCGAAAGCCACCTGGGCCATCTCGTCGCCGTGGAGGATGACCAGTGGCGATGTCACCTGGATCGTGTTGCCCATTGCGTTCTCCTTTCGCCTGTCCTGTGAGTGTCGATTGTCCCGCGCGCCGGTTCCCGGATACCGAAAACCGGCCCATCCCTCTTAACCCTAAGCCTGATTGCGTTGGGGTCAAGGGACGCATGATCGAAGCGAAGGTGGAATACGGATAAGCGCCCTCGGCTCAGTCCCTCTGCAGCAACCCTTCTGCCAGGCAGCGAAAGGCATCCACCGCCTTACCCAGCACGACTTCGGGTTCGTCGGCGGAGGCAATCCAGAGAGAGGCGTTGAGGGCCGCCCCGTTGAGCATCCGGGCCGCCGCTTCGGGGTCCACCGGTCGTACGGTACCTTCTTGCATCAGCGCCTGGATGGTGTTCATGGTGGTGCGCAGGCACGCACTCTGGTTCGGCCATTGCGAGGGGTCGCCCAGCACGGCGGGGCCGTCCAGCATCACGATGCGCTGAATCTCCGGCTCCATAGACATCTCCATGTAGGCGATGCTCTCCTCCATGAATCCCTGCCAGACGCTGCCGGCCTTTTCCTTAGCCGCGCTCATCCGCCCCAGCATTTCTGCATCGATCTGGTCGATGACCGCCTGCAACAGTCCCTTCTTGTCGCCAAAATTGTGATAGAGCGCGCCTCGCGTCAGGCCCGCCGCGGCGGTCAGATCGTCCATCGACGACGCCGCATAGCCCTTGGCGGCGAACGCCTCCCGGGCCGACTGAATCAGCTTGGCGCGAGTCTCCTCTACCATCTGGACCCGTTTTTTCCCGGCCATGGATGTCTCCTGCTCTCAACAGACCAATTCAACATACGGCTCGCACGCCCTTTGACATACGGCGCGTATGTTAGATTTAATTGACATACGCCGCGTATCTTAACGACGAACCCGCGACGGCGGAAGGCGAGAGCCATACCGAGCGATCCGCTGCGTTAACACCGTGGGCGAGACGGGGCTGGCCGGTCTGGATTCGAGACGAGCGTCATCGGGTGCATTCCGGCTTCGGCGTAACCCGTCGGCAGCCCGACCGTGATGGAAGGGCAATCGCTGAGCAACCAAGGAGCACTGAAAATGAACGTCTTCATTATTGGCATCAGCGGCAGCATAGGACGCCTGCTGACCCGGCAACTGCAGGCTCGGGGCGATACCGTCCGGGGACTCGTCCGCCGCCAGGAGCAGCACGCCGAACTTGAGGCCCAGGGCGTGCCTTCACAAGTTGGTGATCTGGCCCACATGGACACACAGGCACTCGTCGAGGCCATCGGCGATGCGGACGCCATCGTCTTCACCGCCGGTTCAAACGGCGGCCGGCCGGACGTCACCCGGGCCATCGATGGCGACGGCGTCGACAAAGCCATCGAGGCAGCGCGCAGGGCGGGCGTCCGGCGCTTTGCACTGGTCTCCGTGCTGCCGGAGTCCTGGCGTGAGCGGGAACTGGGCGAGGACGTGGAATACTACTTCGCCGTGAAGAAAGGCGCCGATATTGCGCTCAGCCGCAGCGACCTGGACTGGCTGATCCTGCGCCCGTCCCTGCTGGTGGACGAACCGGGCGCGGGAACCGTTTCCCTCGGACCGGCCGCGTTTCACGAACAGGTTGCGAGGGAAGATGTCGCCGAAACCCTCGCTACCCTGTTGCATGAGCCGCGCATGGGCCAGCGTATTCTGGAACTGAACCAGGGCACCACGCCGATCCGGGAGGCGGTCCAGGCGAACGTTCGCGAGCGATAGCGGGAACGGAGAGCGCCCCGGCCGTTTACCGGGGACCGCTAACGCCCTTTTCCGTCGGCTCGGCCTCATCCGCGTCATACGACTCATACGTGTACGGCTCACCCTCTTCGTCCTGAAGCTGGTAGTCGTACGCCGCCTGGAGACCGGTTTCTTCTTCGGCTTCGTCCTCGGCCGCGTGATCGATGTGGCGCGGGTACAGCGGTGACAGAATGGCCACGAGAATGCCGATGGCGGCGAACATGGCAAACGCGTCGCTGTAGCCAAACTGGTTCACCAGCATGCCGAGGATCGGCGAGCCCGACGCCTGGCCGAGCGAGACGGCCATGAAAGGCAGCACCGGCCCCAGCGACAGCCGTCCCGGTAACAGGCGGATGCCGGTCATCAGGTAGAGCCCGGTCAGGCTCATGTAGGACAGGCCGAAGACCAGCGCGGAAAAGGTCGCCAACACCAGTTGCGCCGGGCTGGCCGCCAGCAGCGCCAGGCTCGCTGCCAGCATCATCAGCATCAGGGCCTGGGTGATGGGCGGGTTGTTGCGGTCGGCCAGATCCGCCACGACGGCACCGCCCAGCCCGGCAACCCCCACCGCCAGCCAGAGCCAGCCGGTCGCGGACGGCGGCAACTCGCCGAGGGTCACCACCAGGTCGGGCGCAAAGATCCAGTAAGCGGACGACACAAAGCCCATCGCAAACGCAAACAGCGATAGCCGGAACAGGCGCGCCCACTGCAACGCGCTGATGGGAGGCGGCGGCGCCGCATTGGCCGGCGTCACCCGGGATACCGACGGAATCACGTACCAGGCGGCCAACATCCCGATGGCCGCCAGAATCGCAAACGCCATGTACCCGTACCGCCAGATGCCCGCCAGAAACAGCACGGCGGGTACGGCAACGGCGATGCCCACGCTGGTTCCCGCATTCATCACTGCGCTCACGCGGCCATGGACGGAGCGGTCGACCAGTACCTGCATGGCCGCCGTCAGCGCCGGCATCATCAGACCGGTGCAGAGGCCGCAGGCAAACACGCCCGCGCCCAGCGATAGCGCGCCGGACGCCTGACTGATCAGCGCCAGCCCGACCACGCCAAACGCGCCGGACAGCACCGCCGTGTTACGGGCGCCGAAACGAACCGCCAGAAAGGAGGCCACCGACGAGGCCAGCAGGAAGCTGATCAGCGGCAGCGCGCCGATAATACCGATAACGTAGGGCGTCAGGCCCAGATCGGCCCGGATGGGAGGTACGAACAAACCAAAGGCGAAGCGCGCCAGACCGTAGCTGATGGCGATCAGCGAAGCGCCGAACAGCGCGAAACCGGTACTCGATAACGACTTCATGGCGCCCCCCTCTATTCGTCGACTATCGAGCACTCCGGGAAGAGCTCAAGCTGGCACGGTTACACTGTGATCCCTTACTCGCACAGCGGATCACAATGCCTGTGAGGGTAAGAGTTGTGCTGTACGGTTTCAATCCGCAAGGGCTTCCCGGAAACAATCAACGGAGCGTCGCCGGCAAGCCGCGCCGCCAGTATGATTGTGCAGGCTACCCCAGGAACATTGTCCCGGCTTTCTCTAATACGGTTAAATGTGCCGGCCACTCACAAACCCGCTGATACACCTTTCACCATGCCCAATGCCACATCGCCCGAGCATCCCGTCTCCGAAGCGGAGATCGAGCAGGCCATCCGCGCCGGCATTGCGCGCTATTTCAACGACTGCCGGACACGGATACCGGGCTTTATCGATCGCCACTTTCACTATCCCGGTGCGATCGAGACCAACCGCAAAGCACTCGGCTGGGACATGCTGCGGGCGCCGATCAACCTGCTATGGGCGCCGGTGTACGCCCTGGCGTGCCTGCTGAAAATACTGATTCGCAATCGACCACGGCTGGCGTGGCTGCACCAGTTTGCGGACCGGGTGCCGGCCGGCTTCACCACCCAGGTCCAGCAGCACATCTCCGACCTGATCCTGGTCGACCTGCTGAACGATGGCCAGCCGGGGCCCCTGCTGGAAGACTACCTGATCGAATCCCTCGAATCGGTCTATGCGCGTCATGCCCTCGAGCCAGTCGACCATCAGCGTTTCAGCACGCTGATCGAGCCGCTGGTCGCGGACGCGCTCAGCCAGTACCGGGTCACCCGCACAGCGTCGGCCGACATCACCAACAGCATTTCCTGTACGGTGCTGGGGGCCTTTGCGTTCCAGAAGTTCACGCCGGGCGGGATCGGGCTCGGCGTGGTGCTGGCCTCCATGCTCGCCAAGTTTATGGCCGCCCGCGACTTCATCCTGGGCGAGACAATCGGCGGCTGGTACTACAGCTGGTTTCCACCGGAGCCGTCACTGGCCACCACCGCCAGCGTGATGGTCGCGGTCATGGCCGCCTTGGCGGCGCTGGCGGCCCTGTCCGGCGTTATCTTCGACCCCGTGCAGGCCGCGGTGGGACTGCATCGACGACGCCTGAACAAGCTGCTGGACCATCTGGAGCGAGACGTCTCCATCAGCACACAGAGCAGCTTCCGCCCCAAGGATCAGTATGTGGCGCGGATCCTCGATATGTTCGACATGATCCGGTCGGGGTTGATCTGAAAACTTCATTTTCTGACAGAAAACAGACAAAATGCCCGCGTGACCTCTCCGCATGAAGCCATCGGTTTCAGACTGTGGCTCGCTAAGGACCTTTCTTGTTTTCGGACGTTATCGATAACATCAGATACACGCGCATCGCATCCAGCACCATTCATGGTCACGGTCTGTTCTGTATCACAGATCTCGAAGCCGGACTGGCGATCGCGGAGCTGGACGGCCAGGTGGTTCCCTGGTCGCTGCACGAAACACAACACCTGACAAGCGAATGGAATGCGCTGCCGGGCAACCGCCTTTTAGTCCGCCCCTATAAAACCAGGTACTTCTACATCAATCACGCTCGTACGCCTAACCTTAAGCTGGAACGGCTAGGTGACAACCGGATCCGGATCGTCACGCTGCGCTTTATCCGGGAGGGAGAAGAGCTAACGCTGGACTACCGAAGCGAACCACTTCCCGACGATTACCTGAGCGGACACGGTGCAACGTACCTATGACATCGACAGGCAACCTCAAGCTTTTCCTGCTCTCATCCATAGACTACCGAAGTCACGATGGCCAGGGTCCCCAGTATGTGGACGCCATGCTATCGATGTCCCGCCACTTCGGGACCGACACGTATGGCGCGCATCGCACGCTGGAAGGGCACAACGTTTTCTACTCCGAAACTGATGATATAGCAGACGCCTGCCAGGTCACCGCGTTTGAAGCCATCGACAAGGCCCGGGGACTGAAGTTGAGCCATGTAGCTTCTTTCAACGGCGACCCAGCCAGGCTCACCACTCCCAGGATCGACGCGGTTGGCGTGCGCGATGTTCGTAGTCACCTTCTGTACGATTCGCACGCCTGCTTCCTGGTGATCACCGAAGTCTGCCTGGAAACCACCGCCCCGCCGCCTACGGGCATCATTGAGAATATTTTCCGCCAGCGCTCATCGTTCAGAAATCTCGGCATCGAACAGTACATGGACGACGTCTTCAAACGGGCGACGGCCGACGTCATCCAGATTCTCGGAACGCCGCCGGGGGCCGGAGGTTCCTTTTCCGGGGAGGATATCGGGTTCTCCGAGGAGAAAACTCTTCCACTACTCATGTCGGGGCATGCTTTCGACATCAATCCAACCCATTTTGCCAACGAGGAAACCGTCGGCCAGATCACTGATGGCCAGTCGATGAGTCAGGATTATCCGGGGTCCTTTTTTCATCCCGGCTGGAATTACACCATCGCCGTGGGTTTCCCGTTTGAAGTGCTGGTCAACATCCTTCACATGATGATCCGTGCCCAGACCTTCTTCTTCAGCCTGGGCTACATGAAGAGTTACTTCGCCGATGAGCTCAACATGACGCTGCGAAGAAAAGCAGGCATTGGCGAAAAGGAAGTAGACGACGCCGAGGAAGTCCGGCTCGCCTTTTACGACCTGCTGGCAAAGTTCAAGGGTTACAAGAATCGACTGTTCCCAAAGTATCATCGGGAACTGACGGCACTCATGGAGCGCTGGCACTGCAACGACGACGTCGCCTACGTCAAGGACAGCATAGAGCTGAACCTGCAGGCCAAGGATCGCATCCACAACAACAAGGTCGAGAAACAGAACGAACGACAGAACACGGCCCTGGCTTTTATTGCGTTCCTGCAGCTGATATCCATCTATGGCGCGTTCGGCGACGGCTTCAGCCTGTTCAACAATGAGAGCACGCTGTTCCACGTCGGCACCGCGACGCTTATCCTCTCGCTGGTGACTTTCCTCGTCATCTCCCGCTACTTGAAGAGTGCCCTTGTGTTCGGTTTTGCCTCGGCTCTGACGGTGTCCGTCGTGGTGCAGTTGGGATTGATGGGGTAACGGCTGACAGAAAACAGCCAACACTCGAATCGCGGTACGTCTGCAATCGACCGCAGGCGGCACTCGTCCCTACCGGGTCCGTTTTGGGTTAAGGTACCATCCTCAACACCTCGCACAGGAGATCCGCTATGTCTGCCCCATCCCTCAAGGAAACACTGGCCGGAGCCGTCAAGGAGGCGATGCGCAACAAGGACAAGGACCGGTTGGTCACCCTGCGCATGGCCCAGGCCGCGATCAAGCAGATCGAGATCGATGAACGCCGCGATCTCAGCGACGACGAAGTGCTGAAGGTGCTGGACAAGATGCTGAAGCAGCGTCGCGATGCCGCCAGTCAGTACGACGACGCCGGTCGCCAGGAGCTGGCCGACAAGGAACGGGCGGAGATGGTCATCATCGAGGAATTCATGCCCGCCGCCCTCACCGACGACGAGCTGGACGGCCTCATCCGCGAGGCGATCAGCACCGCCGATGCCCAGGGCATGCAGGACATGGGCAAAGTCATGAACGCCCTGCGCCCGCAGGTCACCGGCCGGGTGGACATGGGCCACCTGAGCCAGAAAGTGCGGGCGGCGCTGGCGGGATAGGTTCGCCGTGGGCGGGAGCCGGCCTGGCATGGCGCCAGATCGGCATTCCGCGAGGCGGCGTCAGCCGTAGACGGACAGCGCCACAAACGTCCCGGCAATCGCGACGCCGGCGATCACCAGCCAGATCAGCAGGTAGCCCATGATGTCGCGAGCCGAGAGCCCCGCCACGCCCAGCAGCGGCAGAGCCCAGAAGGGCTGGATCTGGTTGGTCCAGCCATCGCCCCAGGCAAAGGCCATGATGGTTTGCGCCGGATCCGCGCCGATGGCGGCCGCCGCTTCCATCATGATCGGTCCCTGGATGGCCCACTGACCGCCGCCCGATGGAATGAAGAAGTTGACGATGCCCGCAGACAGGAAGGTCAGGATCGGGAAGCTGGTCGGCGTGGCGACGGAAATGATCGCCTCACTGAACTGCGTCACCAGGCCGGCGCTGGTCATCATGCCGGCGATCCCCGCATACAGAGGGAACTGCACGATAATGCCACGCGCGGCGTTGACCGCCTTTTCCGCCGCTTTCAGGTAAGCCGCCGGACTCCGGTGCAGCAGCAGACCCAACGCCAGGAAGATCAGGATGATGGTGTTCAGGTTGATGCTGAAGCCCTTGTCGATAGCCTGCCCCACCAGGAAAGTGGCCGCCAGCACACCCAGCAGGAACGTCGGCCAGCGGCTGTTCTCCAGGCGGTCGGACGGGCTCATCGAGGCCTTGTCGAGGGTCTCATCGTCTGGCTGCTCGTCGCCGGCACGCAGCTCCACGATGCGATCGGGCTGTTTCTGCATCATGAAGAAGGCAATCAGCAGCGCCAGCAGGCCCAGGGTCAGGGCGATGTTCCAGGGCGAGTATAAAGTCTCGGTGACCGGCACAATCCCGATGCTGTCTTCCATGAAATGGCCCGGCGTGGCGATGACCAGGGGAATCGACGACGACGGTCCCCGGACCAGCTCGCCCCCGTATGCGGCGGCCACGATCAGCGGGAAATGCAGCCCCTTGATTCGGGCCCCCATCTCCCGGGCCAGGATGGCGCCGGTCACCATGCCGAAGCCCCAGTTCAGGTAGTAGCAGACGAAGCTCACCACGATGGTCAGCACCATCGCCTGCCTGGGCGTGCTGGCGTGCCGTGTCATGCCGGAGAGCAAGGTCTGCACGACCGGTGTCAGAGCCAGCACGTAGCCGGTCAGCAGCACCAGGGTCATCTGCATGCCAAACTTGAACAGCTTGGAGAAGCCACCGCCCCAATAGTTGGCCATGTCCATTGGGGAACTGTCGGTGAGCGTAACACCGAGGAAGAAAACGATCGCCGTCAGCAGGATCGCCAGCACGAACGCGCTGGGCAGATAGCGCTGGACGACGCGCACAGAAAAGTTGGTCACAGCTTGCATGGTCGAAAGGGTCTCATCATCTGATTTGTTCGCAATGCGAACATTAGTTAATTATACGAACATGCTTGCGCGAGATAGTGTGTAGGGTCAAGCGAGAGATCGTCGGACTGGTGATATAAATCAACTGGGAAGCATTGGAGCGTTCGGTCAATCCAGACAGGAGTTCCTGGCCGCGGCGTCGAACCGACAAACCGGCTCCATGCCGCCTCGGCGCCGCTTATTTCTTCTGAAACTCCGTCCCAACACTGTGCGAGAATAGCCCGCCCAGGCCGACACGAGTCTGACCGGACGAACACAGGACCGACCGGAACGCTCACACAACGGCCTTTCTCCACCGCTACATGGACGTAAAGGAACGCATGTCTCTCTTTGAAATCATCGCTATTCTGCTGTGCCTGTCGGCACTGTTCAGCTATATCAATGCCCGTTTCATTGGCTTGCCCAACAGCATTGCTGTCATGGCCTTTTCGCTGGCGTTTTCCCTGATATTGCTCGGGCTGAAACCGTTGGGTGTGACCGGCCTGGCCGACTGGGCCGAGCAACTGGTTGGCGGCGCCGATCTCGGCCCTACCCTGCTCAACGGCCTGCTGAGTTTCCTGCTATTCGCCGGCGCCCTGCACGTGAACCTGGACGAACTCGCCGATCAGAAATGGCTGGTCGCCTTACTGGCCACCGTGGGCGTGGTCCTCACGACGTTCCTGGTAGGCGGGGCGATGTGGTATGTGCTGCAGTGGCTGGGCAGTCCATTGCCCTTCATTTATTGCCTCCTGTTTGGCGCCCTGGTCGCGCCAACCGATCCCGTGGCCGTGATGGCAATCCTCAAATCGCTGAACGCGCCGGCCAGTCTCTCCACCAAAATCGCCGGCGAGTCCCTGTTCAACGATGGCGTCGCGGTCGTGATGTTCATCGCCATTCTGGGGATCGCCCAAGGCCGGCATGAGGCGTCCTTCGAGAACATTGGCATGCTGTTCCTGCATGAAGCCGTCGGCGGCCTCGTGCTGGGCTTCCTGCTGGGGCTGCTGGGCTATCACCTGCTCAAGAACCTGGACAACTATCAGGTTGAAGTCCTCATCACCGTGGCCCTCGTCGCCGGAGGTTACGCCCTGGCCAGTCGGCTGCACACCTCCGGCCCGCTCGCGGTTGTCGTCGCCGGTCTGATGATCGGGAACCACGGACGGGCATTCGCCATGTCCAAGAAGACGGAGGAGCAGCTCGATACCTTCTGGGAAATGGTCGACGAGGTCCTGAACGCGGTCCTGTTCCTGCTGATCGGCCTTGAGCTGATGATCATCACGTTCGAGCTGCCCTCGCTCTGGGCCGGGATCATCGCGGTGCCGCTGGTGCTCCTGGTGCGGTTCGTTTCGGCGGGGATCCCCGTCGTCGCGCTGCAGCCTTTCCGGGACTTCAGGCCCAACCCCATCAAGGCCCTGACCTGGGGCGGCCTGAAAGGCGGCATTTCAGTAGCGCTGGCCCTGTCACTGCCGATGAGCGAGGAACGGGACCTGATCCTGCCGATGACCTACGTGGTCGTGGTGTTTTCAATCCTGGTGCAGGGGCTGACGGTTAAGCGGGTTTTGAGAACGAGAGGATAAGACGAGGAGTCTGCAGCCAGCCTCTTCGTCAGACGGAAGAGGTTGGCTTCGATAACTGACTTTATGGGGAATATGGGGAGAAAACGGCTGCCGGAGCTCGCGGTGCCTGATGTTCAGTCCGCGCCACGCGTTCTCAACGCGCTGTATGCTTCAGCGTGCTCTGCTCGCCCTACGCGCCATACTTCTCAAGAAGGGATCGATAGGCCTGGTTATTCCAGTCCTGGACGATAATCTGCGACCTGAACAGGGCCCACAGCTCCCAGGCGGAAACCACACCAATCAGAATGACGCCGGCCCAAAGAAAATCCAGCACCAGCAATACGATGCCGATAGCGATCAGCCCGATATCCGCCAGCGCACTGAACCATCTTCTGAGATAAAGATGATGGATTCCGATGGGGAAAAACCAGTTCAGCACGGCGTAGGTATCGGGATCTTTTATCTGCCCCCGGAGTTCGCCAAACAGGGCCTTCCGGCTTTCGTCTGGCAGCTTGCCGGCGAGGTTTCGCAACCGTTCCTCTTCTGAATCAACATCACTCTGTTTCAGCATTCGACAGGCTCCGTGGTACCGGCTCAATGCATTTGCAGATGCAGTCGCTCCGATTGCATCGCTTCAAGCGCCCCAGGACCAACGGCAGTCCCCGGAACAGCCCAAACCGCTCAATCGCCGTCTCAGCGTAGGCCGAGCAGGTCGGCTCGAAATTGCAGTCAATCCCGAACCATCGGCTTCCACCGCCTGTACGCCGGTAAAAACCGATGGCCCGGAGGGCAAGGAACTTGCCGATCAAATCAGCGCCCCAGAGTCACGATGACCGCTTCACGCTGCCAGAACAGCCAAAACCGCTTCATTTCCAGCACCTGGAAAACCACCTGCCAGCCCTCGGCAGCCAGACGGTTCAGCTCGGCCTCAATTTTCTTCAACGGCAAACCGGAAGACCCGAGCAGCAGCGTCCCGCAACCGCCTTCGGCGATGTGGACCATCTTGTATTCCTTGAAACGGGCTTCAGACATATACACTCCTTGTAACTTCATTCTGGAAGGATTTAAGGCGCGGAATTATCTCACTTTTTAAAAAGTATCTGGCAAGGCGGCGGGAAGATTTCACAGGATTTTATATCGTGGACTGAGCGCGATGCCGTAAGCTCACCTCCAGGGCCGCCCTCTCGTTCAGGAGGCCACTCGGCCGAGGGCGGTCATAACGGTGAACACCGATGACAATGGTCTGGTCGCACCTGAATGCCTCATGTCTCTGCAACCGGGACTGGCTGGGCCAAGGCAACGGCAAAGCGAGTCCGGCTCGCCCCAAAGCGGGATCGGCCACGATGGCACTCCGTCCAGCTCAGACCGCCAGGTCGATGATGTCCCCAACGACGTCATCTGCCGTCACCTCCAACCGCCCCACCGTAATCGGCAGCGTAAATCGCCGGGGCCCGGCGCCGCCGGGATTGAAATAGAGTACACCGTCGATCCACTCGTTACGCGGCTTGTGGGAGTGGCCGGCAATCACTACGCGATAACGGTCGCGTGGGTCCAGGTCGAGGGTTTTGACGTCGTGGAGCATGTAGAACGCGTGCCCGAGGAAATCCAGTTCCAGCACATCGGGCAGATCCGCGGCGCGGCCGGTCTTGTCGATATTGCCGCGAATCGCCACCACCGGCGCGATGTTCTCCAGTGCTTCCAGAACGTCATCCCGACCCACGTCGCCGGCGTGAAGAATCACGTCCGAGCCTTGCAGAGCCTCCAGGGCTTCGGGACGCATTTTGCTGTGGGTGTCCGCGATAACGCCAATTCGCATACCTGCCGCTGACCTCGCTTTGTGCCTCGTCGCGCGTGGCTGGAAACAGCTCGTCCCCGGTTCTGGCGTCCGGGTCGAGCGGCCTGCCCTCAGCGCTACTTCATGACGCTCGCAATGTACATCCCGATCATGGTGTCCAGATGGGCACCGCCGCCGTTCTTGTACACGGTCACTTCCTGATCGGACTCACGACCGATGCCGTTCTGAATCATGTCGTACAGATCCCCTTTGACATCGTCCGCCGTGATCACGCCGTTAGCGATGGGGATTTTCAGCTCGCCGATGTGTCCGAGAGTCGTATCACGGCTGTCCACGAACAGTGAATGGTCGGCGATCAGCGCGTCGTCGGCTTCACGCATGTCGGCCTTGTAGGCGCCGATCAGATCCACATGGGTGCCCGGACGGACCCAGGCGCCCTTAAGAATGGGGCTGCGGGCCATGGTGGCGGTAGACACGATATCGGCGGTGGCGACGGCGGCCTCAAGATCCGCAGCGGCCACGACTTCGATCGAGTGATCGCTCATCTCATCGGCGAGCTGCTGCGCCTGTTCGGGCCGGCGCGCCCACACCGAGATCCGTTCCAGCGACGGCATCCCCACGGTGTAGGCCCGGATCAGGCTGCGCGCCAGCGTCCCTGCACCGGCGATGACCAGATGGCGACTGTCCGGCCGGGCCAGCAACTGGGCGCCGAGAACAGAGTCCCCCGCGGTTTTGTATTCGGTGACCAGGCGACTTTCGATAATGGCACTCAACGCGCCGTGCTCGGGTTCGAAGACCATCATGGCACCCTGGACGGTATCGAGCCCGTGGGACGGGTTCTCGTCAAAAACCGTCACCGCCTTCACACCATAGCCCTGCCCTGGAAGATAGGCCGCACGGTTCAGCAGCGTGCCTTTGGCCGGCCCCAGAAAAATATCGTCGACGTCGGCCTTTTCCGCCCGGTGCCCCGCACGCAGTGCATCAATGGCATCGCGCCAGGATAAGCGTTCGACAGCGGCTTCGTATTGGATAACGCGCAGGGACATAGACTGAAAACCCTCTGTGATGGTCGTGGGTGGAGGACGACTGGAATGGGTTAATCAGGGACCACCTGAACCTTTTTCTCTCCAGCCAGATCCTTTGGCCCGACGGATTCTAACCCATCGGGGCTTTGGCTTCAGAAGGGATCAGTGGACGTGATCCATAGAAGGGCTTGCGGGCAGCTTCCTGCTGCGGCGTCAGGGTAGTCAGCAAGCGGCACTGGCCAGACCGCGACAGGTGCCTGCACGAGGATACCGTGCAGGCCGCCAGCCTGATCAGCGACTGCCCGGCTGCTCGCGCCGTTGGGCGCGGGCCAGTCGGCGGCTTTCTTCCTCGCTCTCTTCCAGTACGTCCTGCACGTAACTGATGTGCTCGCCGGCGATGCGCCGGGCATCCTCGGCGCGGCCCTCCATGATGGCGTCGAACAGTTCCCGATGCTGCGCGACCAGCATGTGCCGGGTCTCGCTGCGCAGCGCATACATGCCGCCGATATTGGTCACCACATTGCGCTTGAGCAGGTCGAACAGACCGCGAATGGTGTGCAGCAGCACCAGATTGTGGCTGGCCTCGGCAATCGCCAGATGGAAGCGCGCATCGGCGGCGCCTTCTTCGGCACGGGTCGCCTTGCCCTCGCGGGCGTAGCAGGCCTGCAACGCGTCATAGGCCGACTGCAATTGCTGACGGTCAAGCTCCGTGGCGCGCCGGGCGGCGTAGTAGGCACAGTCCGCCTCCAGCGTATGGCGAAACTCCAGCAGGTCGCGCTGGGCTTCGGGACGCCCTTCGAGCAGGCTCAGCAACGGGTCGCTAAAGCTCGAGCCCAGCGACTCGCTGACGTAGTTACCGCCGCCCTGACGGCTGATCAGCAGCCCCCTGGCCACGAGTTTTTGTACCGCCTCACGCAGCGACGGTCGCGAGACGCCAAACCGCTCGGCCAGCGCACGCTCGGCGGGCAGTCGCTGCCCCGGTTGCAGCGTGCCTTCCAGAATCATGGTTTCCAGCTGCTCGACGATGTTGTCGGAGAGTCGGTGCTGGCGAATCTGCCCCAATTCCATTCCTGATCCTTTTGGTCTTACCAATTTATACGAAAGAGTAACCAGAGGCCGTCGCACGATCAACCCGAATACTCGTCTCTGTTCCGAACGTCCAAAGACGCAGGTTTGACATGCCGTTGATGCTTTTCTAATCTACCCGCTCACAATTTTGTAAATTGGTATTACCAATTTATGCTCGTACATCAATAACAAATACAGGAGCGTTCCATGTCTTCCGGTTTTCTTGCCCTGATGGCATTCACCCCGATTCTGCTTGCCGGGGTGCTGCTGATCGGTTTGCGTTGGCCGGCACGCCGTGCCATGCCACTGGTGTATCTGCTCAGCGCAGGCATCGCGCTGTTCGTCTGGGATATGAGTTTCAACCGCGTACTGGCCTCGACCCTGCAGGGGCTGCTGGTGACCGTCGGCGTGTTGTGGATCATCTTCGGCGCCATCTTCCTGCTCAACACGCTCAAGCACTCGGGCGGCATCACGGCCATCCGCGCCGGCTTTACCACCATCAGCCCGGACCGTCGCATCCAGGCAATCATCATCGCCTGGCTGTTCGGCTGCTTTATCGAGGGCGCGTCCGGCTTCGGCACCCCGGCGGCCATTGCCGCGCCGCTGCTGGTGGCCATCGGCTTCCCGGCCCTGGCGGCCGTGCTGATGGGTATGCTGGTACAAAGCACGCCGGTGTCCTTTGGTGCGGTGGGTACGCCGATCATCGTAGGGGTCAACACCGGCCTGGATCACGCGGTCATCGGCGAGCAGCTGGCCGCCAACGGCTCCAGCTGGGACGCCTACCTGCAACTGATCACCAGCCAGGTCGCTATCGTGCATGCGCTGGTCGGCACGGCGATGCCGCTGATCATGGTCATCATGCTGGTGCGCTTCTTCGGCCGGGACAAAAGCTGGCGCGCGGTGGTCGAGGTGCTGCCCTTCGCACTGTTTGCCGGGGTCTCCATGACCATTCCCTATGTGCTGGGCGGCATCTTCCTGGGCCCGGAATTCCCTTCCCTGATCGGCGGCCTGGCCGGGCTGGCGATTGTCACCACCGCCGCGCGTTTCGGCTTCCTGGTGCCCAAGCGCCAGTGGGACTTTGCCCCGAGCGAGCATTGGCCGGCGGCCTGGATGGGCTCAATCGAGATGAAGCTGGACGAACTCACCGCCCGCCCCATGAGCAGCGTGCGCGCCTGGTTGCCCTACTTGCTGGTGGGGGTGCTGCTGGTCATCAGCCGGGTGTTCCCGGAGGTCACCGCCGCATTCAAGTCGGTGGCCGTCAGCTTCACCGACATTCTGGGCGAGACGGGTATCAGCGCCGGCCTCCAGCCGCTGTACCTGCCGGGCGGTATCCTGGTCATGGTGGTGCTGGCCACTTTCTTCCTGCACCGCATGAAAATCAGCGAGCTGGGCAAAGCGGCGAGTGAATCCTGGGGCGTGCTGCTGAGCGCGGGCTTCGTGCTGTTGTTTACCGTGCCGATGGTGCGCATCCTGATCAACTCCGGCATCAACGCGGGCGACCTGCCCAGCATGCCGATTGTCATGGCGCGCTACGTTGCCGACAGCGTCGGCGGCATCTACCCGCTGCTGGCGCCAACCATCGGCGCACTGGGTGCTTTTCTGGCCGGTTCCAACACCGTCTCCAACATGATGTTCAGCCAGTTCCAGTTCGGCGTCGCGAGCAACCTGGGGCTGTCCACCGCGTTGATCGTGTCGGTGCAGGCCATCGGCGCCGCAGCCGGCAACATGGTGTCCATCCACAACGTGGTGGCGGCCTCGGCCACGGTGGGCCTGCTGGGGCGCGAAGGGACCACGCTGCGCCGCACCGTCTGGCCGACCCTTTACTATGTGCTGGCAACGGGCCTGATTGCGCTCTTCGCCGCCTATGTGCTGGGCGTCAGCGATCCGCTGATGGCCGGCTGATGCCGTGACTGCATGCGCCCCGGCCTGCGCGCCGGGGCGTAATTCGTTCAAGAACCGATGGGAATTCCTTGATGATCATTTCCGCCTCGACCGACTATCGCGCCGCCGCCCGGCGCCGCCTGCCGCCCTTCCTGTTCCATTACATCGATGGGGGTGCCTACGCCGAGCGCACGCTCGAGCGCAACGTCGCGGATCTGGCCGACATTGCCCTGCGCCAGCGGGTGCTGAAAAACATGGAGGACCTGAGCCTGGAAACCCGGCTGTTCGACGAAACCCTGGACATGCCGGTGGCCCTGTCGCCGGTGGGCCTGACCGGCATGTACGCCCGCCGGGGCGAAGTACAGGCGGCGCGCGCGGCGGCGGACAAGGGCGTACCCTTCACCCTCTCCACCGTCTCGGTCTGCCCGATCGAGGAGGTTGCACCGGCGATCGGCCGCCCCATGTGGTTCCAGCTCTATGTATTGAAAGACCGCGGCTTTATGAAGAATGCGCTGGAGCGCGCCAAGGCCGCCGGCGTCACCACCCTGGTGTTCACCGTCGACATGCCGGTGCCGGGTGCCCGCTACCGGGATGCGCACTCCGGCATGAGCGGTCCCAACGCGGCCATGCGCCGATACCTGCAGGCGGTGACGCATCCGCATTGGGCCTTTGACGTGGGTCTGCGCGGCAAGCCGCACGATCTGGGCAATATCTCCGCCTATCGCGGCCACCCGACCGGACTGGAGGACTACATGGGCTGGCTGGGCGCCAACTTCGATGCCTCGATCTCGTGGAAGGATCTGGAGTGGATTCGCGATTTCTGGGACGGGCCGATGGTGATCAAGGGCATTCTGGACCCGGAGGACGCCCGCGATGCCGTGCGCTTCGGCGCCGACGGCATCGTGGTGTCCAACCACGGCGGCCGCCAGCTCGACGGTGTCCCGTCCAGCGCCCGCGCATTGCCGGCCATTGCCGATGCGGTCAAGGGCGACCTGAAGATCCTGGTCGACTCCGGCATCCGCACCGGCCTGGACGTGGTGCGCATGCTGGCGCTGGGTGCCGACTGCACCATGCTCGGCCGCGCCTTTGTCTACGCACTGGCGGCCGGTGGCCAGGCCGGTGTCAGCAACCTGCTTGAGTTGATCGAGAAGGAAATGCGCGTCGCCATGGTGCTGACCGGCGCCAAGTCGATCAGCGAGATCAACGCCGACCTGCTGGTGTCCGAAGCATGAGTGTGGCTGACCGCAATCAACGCCGTACGCTGCTGGACCGGCTGCGCGGGCTGGTCGGACGGCGCCATGTGCTGACCGGCGATCAGCCGACCCGGCACTTTCGCAAGGGCATCCGTACCGGCGAGGGCAAGGTACTGGCCGTGGTCAGGCCCGGCACCCTGCTGGAGCAGTGGCAGGTGTTGCAGGCGGCGGTGGCGGCGGATTGCATCGTCATCATGCAGGCCGCCAATACCGGCCTGACCGGCGGCTCCACCCCGGATGGCGACGACTACGACCGCGATATCGTGCTGATCAGCACCCGACGCATGGACGGCGTGCAACTGATCAACCAGGGCGAGCAGGTGGTCTGCCTGCCCGGCGCCACCCTCGACCGCCTGGAACGTGAGCTGGCGCCGCTGGGCCGCGAGCCGCATTCGGTGATCGGATCCTCCTGCATCGGCGCCTCGGTGCTGGGCGGCGTCTGCAACAACTCCGGTGGGGCGCTGGTGCGGCGTGGTCCGGCCTACACCGAACTGGCGCTCTACGCCCAGGTGCAGGCCGATGGCCGCCTGACGCTGGTGAATCACCTGGGGATCGAACTGGGTGACAGCCCGGAAGAAATTCTCACCCGCCTGCAAACCGGCGACTACTGCCCCGACGCCGTGCGCAACGAGGCCGCCAACGCCTCGGACGCGGGCTACGCCGAGCACGTGCGTGACGTGGACGCCGATACCCCCGCGCGCTTCAACGCCGACCCGTCACGGCTGTTCGAGGCCTCGGGCTCGGCCGGCAAACTGTGCCTGTTTGCCGTGCGGCTGGATACCTTCGTCAAGGAGACCAGCACCGTGTTCTACATCGGCACCAACGATCCGCAGGATTTGACCGAGCTTCGCCGTCACCTGTTGACCCACCTGCCGAGCCTGCCCATTGCCGGCGAATACATTCACCGCACCGCGTTCGACATCGGCGAGCGCTACGGCAAGGACACCTACCTGATCATCGACCATTTCGGCACCGCCCGCGTACCCACCGCCTTCGCGCTCAAGAGCCGGATCGATGGCCTGTTCGAGCGCCTGGGCCTGCGTGGTGTCAGCGACCGGCTGATCCAGAAAGTCATGGACCGCCTGCCCAGCCACCTGCCCGAACGCATGCGCGACTACCGCGATCGTTTCGAGCATCACCTGCTGCTGCGCGTGGCGGACGACACCGCCGCCCAGACACGCGAACACCTCGCCCGCTTCTTCGCCGGGCGGGACGGCGACCATTTCTTCGAGTGCGACGAGGACGAAGGGCGCCGCGCCTTCCTGCATCGCTTTGCCATCGCCGGCGCAGCCATCCGTTACCGCGAAGTGCACCGTCGTGAGGTGGAAGACATCGTGGCGCTGGACATCGCCCTACGCCGCAACGACCGCGACTGGGTCGAAACCCTGCCCGCCGAGCTGGAACAGGGCATGGTGCACAAGCTGTACTACGGGCACTTCTTCTGCCACGTCTTCCATCAGGACTACATCGTGCGCAAGGGCGTCGACCCGCTCGCCATGGAGCACCGCATGTGGGCACTGCTGGACGAGCGCCGCGCCGAATACCCCGCCGAGCACAACGTGGGCCATCTCTACGTCGCCAAGCCCGCACTGGCCGGTTTCTACCGCGATCTGGACCCGACCAACAGCTTCAACCCCGGGATCGGGCACACCTCACGCCAGCGTGGCTGGGGCGAGTGCTGTGGTGGGCATGGGGAGAAGGCGTGACTCGCTCAGTGATGCCCTCCCGGCCCATGCGCGTGGCCGTGCGCGATCTCCTCCGGGTCGGCGTCGCGTACATCGATGATTTCGATATCGAAGGTTAGGGTTCGGCCAGCCATCGGATGGTTGGTATCGACGTCGACGAACTTGTGGCCGACCTTAACAACCACCACGTGGCGCGGGCCCTGCTCGGTCTGCACCTGGGCGATCATCCCCGGCTTCCAGCGTTTGGCACCGCGCAGGTGTTTCATCGGCACGCGCTGCATGGCGTCGGGGTTGCGCGGGCCGTAGCCTTTCTCCGGGGGAACGGTGACGCTGAAGGTGTCGCCCGTCTCGCGACCTTCCAGGGCTTCTTCCAGGCCCTGGATAATGCCCCCGTGACCGTGCAGGTAGGCGTTCGGTTCGCCGTCTCGGGAGGTTTCGACGACGTTGCCCTGTTCATCACTGACACTGTAGTGGAACAGGACCACCTGGTTCTTTTCGATTGGCATAGAGGTACTCCGCGACGGTTTTCGGGAGCGCTATTGTAGCCTGCGCCGGAGTGGATTCCAGCCGCCGACGCAGATAACACGTGCTAACATGCACTCACGCCATCCGAGATAAGGAAAGCTCAGGGAATATGAACAATAACTACAAAATGGCCCTCCTGATCGACTGTGACAACGTCAGCCATCAATCAATCGAAGGAGTACTTCAGGAGCTTGCCAAGTATGGTGCAGTGAACGTGCGCCATGCCCATGGGAACTGGAATGGACCACAACTGAGTGGCTGGATCGACAAGCTGCACGCCAACGCCATTCGCCCCATTCAGCAATTTGCCTACACATCCGGCAAAAACGCCACGGACGCGTCAATGATCATCGATGCCATGGACCTGCTCTACAGCGGCAACGTCGATGCCTTCGCATTGATGACCAGTGACTCCGATTTTACGCCACTAGTGATGCGCATTCTTGAAGCCGGGCTCCCCGTGTTTGGCTTCGGTGAACGCAAAACGCCCATGCCCTTTGTTAACGCCTGTTCGCAATTCATCTACACGGAGAATTTGCGCGAAGACATCGAAGAACCCGATCAAGTCAACGTCGACGGTATTCCCAAATCAACGGTGGAAACCAAATGGGGGCGCAACCAACTTCGAGGTGACTCCGTTCTGGTGCGGACGCTCAGGACCGCCGTGGAACAGACGGCTGATGACGATGGCTGGGCTCATCTCGGCAAGGTGGGTCAGTACATTTCCAACAACAGCTCCTTCTCCCCGGTAAACTACGGGTACAAAAAGCTGAGCGATCTCATCCGAGCCAGTGAACTGTTTGAGATAAGCGTCCGGGATAAGAATATTTTCTACATCAAAAGCCCCTAGAACATAGGGCTGGCCATCAGGAAACAGACCTCTCGGTCATGCCCGCGCCGGACATTGTGAACGGGAATGCCAAGGAAGGTTATTCGTGCTCCGGTCGGATTCAATGCATCGACCCGCCCCGCGATGATCAGCTGGCCTTCAGATCAATCTGCTTTGATCCTTTAGCGTCGAATCGCCCGCTTTTACCCTTTTCGACATACTCAACCGTCCCGCCGGACTTCAGGAAAGCAGTCGTCTGCGCCTCAATCATGGCGCTCGTTAACGTCGCTTTTACGGTTTTCTTGTTCATCATCGTCTCCCGACTAAACGCTGACCGATTCACCAACGTCGAACCTACATCATATACAAAGTAGGAAATTATTGTTTGGCGTAGGCAAGCAGCACCGGGGCCTCACAGGAATTCGCAACGACGTACCGCTTCCTTTTTTTGCAAACCGCACATTTTGCAAACCTCACACCTCATTCGCCTTACGATAATTCCCCTGATAATCAAAGATCCGCTCCTGCACCTGCCAGTAGTGCTTCTGCTGGCGGGCGATGACAAAATCCGGGGATGGCAGCAAGGCTTCGATATCCAGCACTTCATCAGCACGACGGAACACTTTCGGGGCCCGGCTATCGGCCAAACGACGCCCGAACAGTTTGTTGAAAACGTGGCGCTGGGGCGGCTTGCTGAAGTCGAACGATTCGCTGAGTTCTTCCCCATCTTCACCGTGGTAGGTGATCTTCAGTTTGCCCTCGCTCTTGCCGTTCTGGGCGCTCAGCGTGATCCCGGCGCAGCGGATCACCATGGCGTCCTTAAGCTTCAGGGCATCCCGCAGCTGATCGTCCGGATCGATGATGGCTTTCTGGCACTGCCCACAGCGACGGGCCGCAATGTCGTTCTCGCCGGCGCAGTGGGGGCACTCCTTGAACCGGAAACGGTAATCGCACTGTTGCGGGCGTGTGTCCAACGCTGCAGCGTCATCCCCGTCCGCGGCCCCAAGCAGGCCCTGACAGCGGCGGCCGTAGTGCTCGATCACATGGCCGTCACCGTCTGTCTTGCCCCAGAAGATGTTGGCGAAACCACAGCCCGGGCAGAACACCTGCACCGGCTCGCTGTCGGGGTTCCGTTTCGGCTCCCCCACCTCCGGGTGATGCAGGTTCACGTGGTTGCCGGCGTAATCGATCACCAGACAATCCTGCTTGCCTTCATCCAGACGCAGCCCACGGCCCACGATCTGCTGATACAAGCTGACGGACTGGGTCGGGCGCAGGATGGCGATGAAGTCCACGTGAGGCGCATCAAACCCGGTGGTGAGCACGGACACGTTCACCAGGTACTTCAACTCCCGCTGCTTGAAGCGCTGGATCAGCGATGCCCGTTCGGTCAGATCGGTGGCGCCGGTCACCAGGGCGGTTTCGCTTTCCGGCAGGTAGCCGGTGATCTCCCGCGCGTGATCCACGGTGGCCGCGAAGATCATGACGCCCTGGCGATCCCCGGCCAGCTCCATCACCTGCTCGATAATGGCCCGGGTCACGCGTTGATGCTTGCTCAGCAGCTGGTTGACGTCCTTCTCGGCGTACTCGCCAAAACGGTCTTGCGGCAGCGCGGAGAAATCGTATTGCGCCACCGCCGCGTTCACCAGCTCGGGCTTGGTGAGGTACCCCCGATTGATCATGTAGCGCAGCGGCAGTTCGTAGATGCAGTGCTGGAAGGGCTTGTCCTGCCCATCGAGGCTGCCACGGACAAAGCCCCGGTAGTGATAGCGATAGATCCAGCCCATGGCCAGACGATAGGGTGTGGCGGTCAGCCCGAGCACTTTGAGGGCATCATTCTGCTGCCGCAGCAGTTCGACGATCCGTTGATACTGGCTGGTGTCGTCCCCGCTGACCCGATGGCACTCATCGATGATGACCAGCGAATACGCATCCCGGAACTGATCCAGGTTCGCCGCCACGGACTGCACGCTGGCAAAGGTCACCTGATGCCGGCTTTCCTTGCGCTTCAGCCCGGCCGCGAAGATACCGCCCGTTAACCCATAGCTCTCGTATTTGGCGTGATTCTGCTCCACCAGCTCCTTGACGTGGGTCAGCACCAGAATCTTGCGCCGGGCCAGACGGGCCAGCTCGGCGATGACCAGACTCTTCCCCGCTCCGGTCGGCAGCACGATCACAGCCGACTCGTCGGATCGGCGGAAGTGCCGCAGGGTGGCATCGACCGCTTCCTGTTGGTAGGGACGCAGTTTGAAGGGAGCGTTCATGCTTCAGGGTTTGATCGTTTTGGGAATGAGGGGGCAGTCATACTAGCAAATGTTGTTGCCGTTGCCTGCGAGCCAGGATAAAGCGGACGATCGTACCGCCAGCCCCAATACCAGCCGGGCTCCCGCTTCGGCACTGATCTATCGCCTTCCGAACCGCGTGATGGTTATGTTTTCGGCGATCTGGTGGCGTTCTCGTTTTTTTTCAGTGGACGGGGTGACCTGTCCCCAATCATCGAACCGTTTACTGCTTAGTGGACTTCTGGATTTCCCCGCGAGGCGTGCCCACTCGACTGGGAGAAGTCCACTGCGGCGTCAGATCTGGTCAAAAAACAGGCACCTCAATACCCTCAAACTAATTAGAAAAGCTATACTTATTGGTGCGACTTCGCCTCTATCGGAGGGCACCCCAATGAAGTTACCCAATGCTCTTTGGTTAACCGTGCCCCTATTGGCATTTTCCTATACAAACAACGTATTGGCTGACGAGAGCCGATCGGTGTTGGTCCCTCTTCCTTCCCTGGACGACTTTACAGACGGTGATGGCTGGGGTATCGGATTGGGCGTCGGCGTTGAATATGAATCTGAGTATGAAGGTTCCGACGACTTCGATTTTGAATTCGACCCTGCGGGTGCGCTGCAGTGGCGTAGGGGCAATCACATCTACTACTTTGCGGGAGAAGCCATTGGTTGGCGTGGGCTCGTGTCCGACCCCTGGTTGCTGGAGGCATCGCTGGGATTTGACGAAGGACGGCAGGAATCCGACTCGGACGACGGGGATTTAGATGGGTTCGGAGACCAGGATGACGGAGCCGAAGTCGTACTGCAGGTCCGTCGTGATCTCAGCGGTGAGTGGCGCGATTGGATAGACGGCCGTCTGATATTCGGCCCAAACGGAAATCGAGCCTTGATCGGATACGGTCATCGATTCGGAACACAGACGGACGGAACCGGCTCGGAAATTGGTATTGTCGCGGTGTTTCAGGACAGTGACCAGGCCAACAGTGATTTTGGCGTTGATACAACCCAATCGGCCGCCTCGGGTCTCCCCCCTACCGATCTTGATAGCGGATTCCGATCGATCGGCGTCAACTACAACTACCGATACAACTTTACCGAGCATTGGCAACTGTTCGGCGAAGTACTCTACGAGCACTACGGCGACGATATCGCGGATAGCCCAGTGTCTCGAAACAACTATGAGGCTGAGGTCGGTATCGGTCTGATTTACGTTTTCTAATTGAGAAAACCGGTACATCTTTATTTTTCGCCCGTTGCGTGTAGACACCGCTCAACGGGCGCATGTCTTTTGAGAGAGCATCAAACAGTCGGCGAGACATACCCAGCCAAAGATCTCTCAAACCTCATCAAGGCACGATAACCAGGCGTGCCAGTCATCTTCTGATGCGTAATCCTCTCCGGCGACTTTCCCAAGACGTTGCGTGATACAACGCCCCGGCACACGCCAGTCGCGGCGGCCTCGCCCTTCCCTGACTATTCCCTTTGCGCCTTCCGAGGTTCTGGTATGAGACGGGAACAACGGCGCTGATCAGGTCACCAGAGCAAGGCCGGGCAAAACGCAAAACCTCGTGTATTGACGACGCTGCTAATTTCAACATGGCTCCGCTTTGGGTAAACTCTCGCCTCAAATTTCCATTGATTGAACGTTCATTCAACGAGTGCGGGTGCGGCATGCGATCTCTATTCTTCCTGGCGATTTTTGCGTCGGTTATGGCTGGGCATAAGGCCTATGCAGCCGAAGCGTGTAACCAAATACAATTCGGCATTGTCGATTGGACCGATGTAAAGGCGACCACCGCTGTGGCGTCTGAACTGTTGAAGGCGCTTGACTACGACGTGGATATTTCCGATCACTCCGTCGTGGATACGTACGACGCTCTGGCGAACGGCGATATCGACGTCTTCCTGGGCAACTGGATGCCCAGTATGGCCCCCATAGCGGATCCGCTGATCGAAGACCAGAAGGTAGCCCGGCTGGGCCCCAACCTCGAAGGCGCAAAATACACGCTGGCGGTACCGCAATCGGTCTATGACGCCGGGGTCAAAAACTTCTCCGATATCGCCAAGTTTGCTGACAAGTTTGAAGACCGCATATACGGGATTGAAAAAGGCAACGACGGCAACAAGCTGATTCTCGACATGATCGATACCAACGCCTTTGGTTTGGGCCAGTTCGATCTGGTTGAAACATCGGAACGCATCATGCTGGCTCAGGTGAATGGCAAAATCCGCGATAACAAGTGGATCGTCTTCCTGGCCTGGGCGCCTCACCCCATGAACGAGCGATTTGATATCGCCTACCTGGACGGTGGCGACGACTATTTTGGCCCCAACCAGGGCGGTGCAACGGTTTACACCAACACCCGCGCCGGATTCTCCGAAGAATGCACGAACGTCGCGCAACTTCTGGACAACCTGCAGTTCTCACTGTCGATGGAAGGACAGGTGATGGACATGATCCTGAACGAGTTTGTTCCTCAGGACCGGGCCGCTCGCTACTGGATGCACCGACATCCGGATGCCGTGGCGACCTGGCTGAACGGAGTCACCTACCGGGACGGCAGCCCCGTCGATCCCAAAGTCATAGCCCAATCCATGAAACTGACCATGGATAACTAGGTTATCCGGTAAGCCGGAATAGGCAGCTCGGTGGTGTGTTGACGGGTAAGCTCGGCTGTTGCGGGCTTGCCGGTTCAATCGCCACCGGACACAACCGCGGACACATAACCGGTTCTCCCGGGCATTCTTTTCAGGCCTTCTCTCAGTTGGGGCCTGCGCTTCCCTGCATGATGACTTCGCCCTGGCGCCAGAGGCGCCACTCACCGGGCTGGTAGATGTCCCAGATCTCATCCGTGGTCAGGGGTTCGGTCACAATCACACTGACCACGTCGTCAGGGGTGGTTTCCGACTCGAAATCGACAATGACATCGGCGTCTTTCAGTCGCGCGGGGCCAAAGGGCGCGCGGCGGGTGATGCTCGCCATCTTGGTGCTGCAGTAGGTAAAGAGCCAGTCCCCGTTGCTGAGCAGGAGGTTGAACACCCCCTGACGGGCATAACCACGGGCCAGTTCCACCAGCCGGCCGACAATCACCTCGGTGGCGGTGTCGCGGTCACAGTCGCGCCGCAGATCATTCAGAATATCGCAGAACAGCGCCTCACTGTCGGTGCTGCCAACCGGCTCGTAGTAACCCGGCGCCGGTCGGAAGCCCGTAATCTGGCCATTATGGGCACAGACCCAGTACCGCCCCCAGAGTTCGCGGATAAACGGGTGCGTGTTGGCCAGACAGATCTCCCCCACATTGGCCTGCCGGATGTGGCAAATGGCCACCTCACTCTTGATCGGGCTGGTCTGGACCACCTCAGCGATGCGGGAATTGGCACTGGCATCGACATCGTGGAAAGCCCGAACGCCCTTGCCCTCGTAGAAGGCGACACCCCAGCCGTCCTTATGGGGACCGGTGGCCCCGCCACGACGGGTCAGGCCGGTGAAACTGAAACACAGATCGGTGGGGGTATTGGCGCTCATGGCCAGCAGTTCGCACATGGCTCGACGTCGTCCCTGGCGGGGAATGGTTGATGCCTCAAGGGTACCGGATTTAGCGGGTCCGGCCAGCCGGAATTTGCGCGGGCGGCGAGCCATTCGGAACAGGGATTAGGCGTCACGCCTTTCGGCTGGCCCCTGAGCAATACCAGAGGAGGCAGGGACTTGGACGCGAGCTACGAAAAATAAATCTGTCCCGGTTTTCTTCTCCGTTTGCCTTTAGTTTCTCTGCCCCCACTGATCCCGCGACTTGCTTCGACTCGCGAGCAAGTTAAGAAATCCACCTCCCCTACTTCCTTAAGTTAAAAAATCCATGATAAAATCCGAATAAGGAAAATTAATAGGGGTTTTCATGACCGAGCTTCAAGAGCGGCTGCTCAAATATATCGCGTTTCACTTGGATCGAGAGTTGTTACTTGCCGTGGAAGACTCTGTGTTGTCGGCATATAAGGCTGCTCACGAAGACACGGAGCGCAGGATTAAGCACACGCCAAAATCTCGTTACAGATCTCAAGTTCGTCGTTACCTTATTGATGAAGCTCTGGCTGCACTGGGAAGCCGATACCGGTCTCAAGTGCATGCAACAGAACCCAGAGGTGAGCATTACATTTTGCTTTGTTCTGGCAATATCACGCTTTCTCACATTGAATTGCATGCGTCTTCGAAGCCCCGAGCAGCGAAGCATCGTAAACTGATTAGCTTGAGAAATGCGGTTTTAGAGCCTCAGAATTTTGATTTTTGGAAGCCGTCGCCACCGGATTTGGAAGACTCCCTACACGTTGTCGCTACGGTGATTCACCCTAACCCCAAGGATAGCGCTCAACAACGGCCAGCCCTATTGAGCCTTACCGTGCCTTTTACTGATTGGTCAGGCAATCATCTGGATGTTCCCCTGCAAGAGGTATATCCGTTCTTCGACATGGAAGAAGAGTCCAATCAAGTTGACACCGCCTGGCCAAGCCTTAAGATCGCCCTTCGCAAAGCTGAAGGTCGAGAGTAGGTTAGTCACCATGAGAGTAGGAGTTACGGAATTTCAACCACTTAGACTTGCTCAAATTAGAGAACATGCGGGAGTGACGAAAACCAATATCGCTAGTGCTCTTGGCGTGTCTCCTGCCACGTTGAGCAAATGGGAGTCTGGCCAACAATTACCTACGATTGAGAAGCTCCACGCACTGAGCCTTTTTTTCGGTGTTAAAGACCGCTTCTTTCTCAAGCCTCTACCTCGCTCGTCAGAAAAACAAGCGTTTTATCGCTCTATGGCGAACGCAACCAAGCTGGCCAGGCAGACTGCCAAAGTGAAATTGGATTGGGTGGCTGAGATCTCAAAATATCTAGAGACTTGGGTCGACTGGCCTCAATTGAAGCTTCCAAAGGTTCAATTCGAAAACTTTTTATCAATTAACAATCATGACATTGAAATTCTTGCTGCCGAAGCAAGAAATAAAATGGGGCTCGGTCGAGGTCCTATAAAAGATGTTCTTCTGGCCTTGGAAAGCTCAGGTATCCTCTGCGCAACTGATGAGCTTGGTTTTGCCAATATGGATGGTGTTTCTTTGTGGAGTGACCTGACCAATAGGCCCTACGTTTTTGTTGGAAGGGATAAAGCAAACCCGATAAGAAATCGCTTCGATGCAGCCCATGAACTTGGGCACGTGATTATGCATCAGAACGTCGACGCCTCAACTTTCAAAAAATATTATAAAGAAATTGAGCGCCAAGCAGACTATTTTGCGGGTGCTTTTCTCTTGCCAGCCGAAAGCTTTTCCTCCGATATTGGTATTCCTGCTTTGGATTCCTTCTTGACTATAAAGAGGCGTTGGAAAGTATCTGTTGCGGCAATGATTATGCGCAGTTACCAGCTTGGAATTATTGATGATTACGATAAGATGCGCTTGTTTAAAGGGCGTTCGGCACGGGGGTGGTCAAAAGGTGAGCCATTAGACTCTGATTTTACGTTTGAGTCACCAAAACTTTTGTCTCGCGCTTTCCAACTACTAAACGAAAATAACTTGGTCTCAAAGTCCGAGGCTCTTTACGAAATTGGGCTGCCTGCGAAAGAAGTTGAGTCACTGTCTGGACTGCCGCGCGGTTATTTTGCTATACCAGAAGCAGATAAAGGCGCCTCTCCAACAATTAAGCAGCCTGCACGAGCTAACGTCTATTCCATTTCATCATCTTCCTAGCTCTTAATACTCAGCGGTCTTTGAGGATCATTTCACACCTTTGGAGCTTGGTGAAGGGGCGCAGGCCTGGAGTTGGTTTACTCTGAACTTATTAATTCAGAAAACCAACCGACAAAAGCATCCAGAGTTACTATAGCTTCCAAAAAATCTACTGGTCATTGATACTGTGAGCGAATTGAAAAGATCTCTCCAGAACCACATTACCCAATTGGGTGCCATTGTTCTTGCCGCAATCTCAGCCTTCGCACCCGGTATGCCTGAGTGGTCGCCCACCGTCGCAGTGGCAGTGACGATAATTGCGGGATTATCGTTGCTATTAGCCGAAATAGCCCATATAAAAAGTTGGTTTCGAGCGCGATTTAACCCTCCAAAGCTCACTAACAATCAAGCTTTACAACTTCGGTCTTTCTTAAATGAAGCCTCAAATATCTTGAGCGACTCTTGTATCTACAGCCCCTTTTATGTTGCTCAGCGCGCATGCAGACAACCTGTTCCTTTCACCGCATTGGATCCTCTGCACGTACAGGCGATAAGAGCCTGGGTATTCAGCTTAAAGGACAAAATTGAACATGAAAAAATCAAGCCAATTTTGATTGTAGACTCGCTCTCCATAGCGATTAGTGAACTAACCAAAGCTGCAGAAAGGGCAGAGCATGACGTTCAATCGATCGTAGATTCTCGCGAAACCAGCGAACAAGACCGCAAACGACTCCAGAAAGAATGGGATACGTCTAAGCATCATTTCAACAGCTGGATTTCTCAGTTTCGAAGTCTTTTTAAAGAAATCAACCTCGAAACGAACGCAGGCTGCGTGGAGTATTTCAGAGCACTCGAGCTGATCTAGATCTACGCACATGCGCGGGGTCGGTCTCATGCGCGGGGTCACATGCGCGGGGTCACATGCGCGGGGTCAGGTCTTGCGTTTTGCCTCTCGGATAATTCGGCTGACGCGCGAGTAGTGAAGCCCAAAGAAATCACCTATGTCTTTCAGGCCGTACCCGCCACTTGCATACGCCAAACGGATAGCTTCGTTTCGGGACGACGCAGAGTCCACATAGAACTGTAGTGGTTTGGCCAAGGGGCGGTGCTGATTCATGGGGATTTCACTGAGACGTTCAGCCCCCTCAATTCGCCTCTGCATGTCATCAACGAATTGATCGCTCCCTAGATAGACCTGGTTCTTCAAGCTTTCCCAAGGAGACGGCTGGTTCTTGCCGTCAGCAACAAATTGCTCGTAACTCTCAACGGCTCTATCCCGCCGCTCAGCAAAGGCAGCTAGAATCCAATCAACATCGAGTGCCTTTAAATCCCGCTCATAACCCGCCGTCGCGCGGTAACTGCTCCAAGGCCATTCCACTGCCGATCGAACCATCGCAGCACGAACAGGGTTCAGCACGATATAGCGGCACAGCTCCAACAGGTAGCTGTCCTTCTCAACCAGAATCGCTTTATAACGCCCCTGGAAAACGTGCCCTACCCGGCCATGGTGCCGATTGAAAACCTGCGTATAGACGCCGTTCAGTTGGCGCATGCCTTTCGATAGATTGCCTTCCGGCGTTTCGATCAGCAGGTGGTAGTGATTGCCCATCAAACAATAGGCGTGGCATACCCAGTTGAAGATCTCGCAAACCTCATCGAGGATCGACAACCAGGCGCGGCGGTCGTCGTCTGATTCGTAAACCATCTCCCGCCGGTTTCCGCGAGACGTCACGTGATACAACGCGCCGGCAAATTCCAGTCGCAAAGGTCTGGCCATTCCTTGGCTCCTTCCGTGGTTCTACTTTGGGCGAGAACAGACTGCGGTCATCACAACGAAATGGCAAGGCGGGGCAAAACGCAAGACCTGACCCCGCGTACGTACTTTGGCTCCTTCCGTGGTTCTACTTTGGGCGAGAACAGACTGCGGTCATCACAACGAAATGGCAAGGCGGGGCAAAACGCAAGACCTGACCCCGCGTACGTACTTGTTATCTTTTTAAATTTGCCAAAGCAAGCGAAATTCTATTTAAAGTTTCACAATATTTATCGATACCCCATTTCGCTTTCGTTAAAATAAATAAAAAAATCACAGAGACGACAAAGAGCGGCACATGATCATTCGCAAAAAGATATGTGCACGACAAGCCCAGAGCCGCAATCATTACGGAATAGAGCTTGCTAAACGTTCCCATAGATATAGCGTGAGAATCGGCGCAAAAAGCCCAATAAGAGGGAGAGGCTTCATCCCCGCTCTGTTCCGACAGAGCTTGGCCTATCTTATCTTTAAGCTTACGATCAAAATCCATGTCATCTTCTCGAATCTTAGAAAAACTCCTTGAACTTTCCCTCATCGAGGCGCAGAACACGGATACATTAAACTTCGCTTTCTTTGCCTGTCTTTCTACTTCAAAAATACCTGCTTGAATAGGATCCATAAAAATTCCATAACCATTCATTAAAGCAACCGCCCGACCACTCTTTAATAAATATGTGCTCTAATCCATTAATTACTATAAATCCCGTTTTCTACGCCCGTAATCTAAGGAGGGAGGCAATGCCTCCCTCCCCGTAAACACTACATGCCCATACTGGGGCCCGGCGTAGGTGGTTCAAAATCTTCGCCTAGCTCTTCGAGTCGTCTCAACGCATCATCATATGAAAGACCCGACTCGACCACCCGACCGCTAGGGTCAACGATCACATAAGACACGCCAATAGCGTTACCCTCTTCATCCAACTCAGTAATCTTTACAACCGCATAACCGCCCTTCTCCTGAACGATTTTCTTCGTACTGCTCATTGCCTTCTCCTGCAAATGGACGTCGTAAGGGAATCGTGCCCGATCGACATCGGGTTTTCTGTAATCTTCTGATTTAAATACGTTTCCAATAAGTTAACTTGGGCGGAAAGGCAAGCTCACAGCTTCTGATCTAACCACTCCGCACGAGTCATTATGCCGCTCAAGGGAACATATACGCAGGTTTCATCCAAGGCGTTTGAATTCAGCGCGATGTAGCAATAACAACTGATCAGATAGCTTTCCACATCCACCAGACTGCCCTAGTGCCGGCCTTCCCACAACGTGCCTGATCGACGATAAGTGCGGTTGATATAGCGGACGTACAAGCTGCCCACATGCTGCATCAGCCGGGAGAGGCTGTCGGGCTGGTGGGGCGTGAATAGCAGATGAACGTGGTTGGTCATCAGGCAATAGGCATGGAGATCGGCGCCATACCGTTTCATGCCTTCGGCGATCAGGTGTTGGTAGTAGCGGAAATCCTCATCCGCAAAGAAACAGGCATCCCGATTGTGGCCACGCTGGACAACGTGCACGGGAACGCCGGGGAGATACGTCCGTGTCTTCCTGGGCATTGCGACATCCGTGTTTTGATCCACTTTGAAGCCAAATCCTTTGGCTTCGCGGATTCTAGCGCACTGTGGATTGGGCGTCAGAGTTGGTCAATAACTATGCGCTCCGACTCCATTAATGAAACACATTAATAATGCGGGCTTGCTATTGCCTATTGACCCCGGCTGGCTAATGGGTGACCCCTTTAACTCTGACGCCGTCGTCTCTTAATTACTGCCTCAGGGCGGTGACAGAGTGAGCCTGATTGGCAAGATTACCTCTGCAGACCTACTCATAGCCCGCACATCGGGGAAATCGGAGAAGTAACCAGTGACCACGTCCGCTGCCGTCGTCACGTCACGAGTTCGAAACAAGTGGGTCACCAGCTCACCCTCCAACTGCTCGAGAGTGTTTTGGCTGTGCCAAAGAGCTTCCTGCCCCGCCAGTCGATACAGTACCAGCGTGAACCTGCGAAACCAGTACTCCAGATAGTGTTCCGGAATTTTTTTCTGGCTGGAAATGTCTTCGATCTTGTCGAGATAGAACAGTGGATTGCTGGAAGAGTTTTTCTTACCGTACCAGTATGCTTTTGTCCGAACTGGATTTTCCGCTTCACTAAGACAAGCGATGACGGCGGCCAGCCGTTCGAGGTTAGTTAAGGCTGGTGATCCATTCTCAGCCTGAGCAAGGTTAGCCAGCCCTGATGACATTTTGACGACCCGGGCAAGTCTTGCTGAATGGTAGATAGCCTGCTCAAGAGTCATTTTCGACACGTTATAGCCCAGCAGGTGACTCAACATCTCCGCAAAATTCTGAGAATCCCCTGACTGCATGGCTTCGAGCACCATCAGCACGTTATCGCTCGATCGTCCCTCTAACGCTGGGACGCCTGCCTTTTCCGAGGCTAGAAAACGATTGAGGAAGTCCTTGCCGAGAAGGCGGAGCTCGACTTCTCGAAGTGTCAGGCCAATGTACAAATCAATATCAAGTCGATTGGACCTCTCGTCTTCGCTTGGTGGATGCTCCGGTTTAAGTGCTTCACGGACATCCTCTTCACTAATGAAGCTGAGATCAGCATCCGGCTTAGATGCAAGCACTGAGATCGCCAGTGAGGATGCGCACGAACTGCCGGCGAAACGATCGGAGACCTCCCCCATCGCTGGCAAGATGGTGTTAATCTCCTCTTTACTCATACCGAAAGTTAGGCTTTGCTTCAGGTCAGAGTACAGAGCCACACCTGTTTTCGCCGAATCATCAGTCCAGTCCAGCGGGAAGGCATCGCGCAGTTCCAGATTAAAGTTGTTCGACTTTTGGGGGATCGCAAACCGGCTAAAAATCTTCGGCTCCCAATTGCGATAGCGATAGAGGGTGCTCAACGCTTTGATGGCATACGAACGAGCCACTCGGTCAGCTGGTGTCCCATCGTCCTTGCTGGTGTAGGATCTGTATTTTCGTCCCGTTAGATCCAGCACCTTTTTCTTGAGATCCTTGAGAACATCTTCGATACCTACGATGCCAGCGCCATCTCTCAATGTTTCCAAGTATTCAATCAGGCGTCGTTCGCTGAGCGCATTTTCGTCGATCACGTCTTGGTTGCCCAGCTCATATGGTGAGACAAAAACGATCTTCCTTGCGTCGTCATCGAGTAGCATGTGAACAATGAACTCTGCGGTACCCCTGCACGGAGCTCCGACCCATCGTCTTTTAAGGGTCCGGAACTCAATCTCTCCCTCGCCCAATAAGGCCTCGGCACTCAGTGGATCGGTTGAGTGCTTGAGGGCTGATCTCAGAGCAGCAACCTCGCATTCATTGAGGGTGTTATTCATGGTTCCATCCTTACGCTAGCAGCGGGCTTGGGATTGCCCCCTCAGTTGTCCCCTCATTTCGAGAAAGCTCTTCACTGAGCCCTTTGTACTCGGCGGCTTTTTCAGACAGAGACATGATTTCTTTATGCCGTAAGGCGGCCAGGGTCACAGCCTCACCATATCCTACGCCACTGGAGTCTCGTTCACGTCTGGCCATTGCGTTAATCACCGCTTCGTCGCCGTGTAACCCTGTCGCCTTAGCAATGTAGTAGACCGCACTGGTCGATCGGAGTGCCTTATCAGCGCATTGGGTTGTGAGTCGGATAGTCATGGTCATCTCCTCAGTGGATGGGGGTTACACCAACGATACGGTAGAAGCCAGCTAGGATCAGGGGGAGCAAATTTAATGGCCGATTTCGGTCGAGCCCGGGGGGGCAGATTGAACTAACCCCTATCATTGGTTGGTCACCAGGCAATAGGCATGGAGCTCGGCACCATACCGTTTCATGCCTTCGGCGAGCAGGTGTTGGTAGTAGCGAAAATCCTCATCCGCAAAGAAACAGGCATCCCGGTTGTGTCCACGCTGGACAACGTGCACCGGAACGCCGGGGAGATACATCCGTGTCTTCCTGGGCATTGCAACGTCCGTGTTCTGATCCGCTTTGAAGCCAATTCCTTTGGCTTCGGGGAGTCTAACGCACTGGAGCCAAGGCGTCAGAGTTGATCAATAAATATGCGCTCTGACCCCATTAATCACGCCGCTCTCTCATCATTATCCTTTTGGTCCTAATCGCTAAGTATCGCTTTAAATCTCTCACTTCTGAAAACTTGCAAGACCACCTCCTTAATTAGTGGTTCTCCGAACTCGCAGACAAATCTTTCATCCCCCATCGAAAATGCAAACTCACTAATTTTATTATGTGCAATGGAGCATCTAATCCGATATACCCAATAGGCCAAAATATTTATTATTTTATCCCTGGGATCTGTCGAATTTGAAAATATTTCATTAATTTTTTCTTCGGAAAAGGTACCTAGCTCAATGAATTCAACGACACGACCCCACGCGTGAGCATGAGATTTTTTGCTTAAAGGATTCCCCTCTTTATCATTATTTTGAAAAACTTCGAAGATCAGTTGCCGATGAGAATTTACATCAAGACCATTTATTATCTCTATCGATCCACTCAAATCTTCGACATAATCTTTTAAAATTTGACAAAGAATGTCTAGCTCTTTTCTTGCGAGCGACTTAATTATATCTCGATAGCCATCTAAAGTAGAGTCATCAAGTTTTTTTATTTTCCTAACAAACACAAAATCAAATATCATCTCAATCTGATGATAATACTTAAGAAACCTATCGAAAGAATTGCTAGACATTAATGCCAAATTCAGATGATCTAAACTTCTGTCTTTTGGAATTTTGACGCCAGAGATTGCTTGAACTCTCGGAATACCTTGTTTTTTAAAAGGAGTTAAATTTTCAATATGACTAAAACCACCCCAGATGGGCGCACTGAAATAATAATCCGAAAAATATTTGTCCTTGAAATCCTTGCTCAAGGACAAATAGCTTCTTGAAAATCGATAAGTATCACCTATTTCAAAGTTCAAACCAAGTTTTATATTTTCAAATATCCACGACAAAACTCTCGATTCCGTCATGCTAGAAATATCGCCAGTTATACCTTGAACTGGACAAAGAACCCCCAATACAGATTGTTCTTCGTCAATAACTTCGACGTCCTCTGAAGAATCGTAGGATGCATCCAGCGCATATATTGGAATAATATAGTTACCACAGACCAGCGTACCCTTTTCATCTTCCTGTACTATGATATCTTCAGACCCAAAATCTGTATTTCGAATAATAAATTCTTTTACTTCATCAGGTAAAATAAAATTCTCTAATTCAGGCATTTAAACTACTCCGCCGCCTGAGGCCAACAATCATTTAGACTCAATGCCCCTTCTTCCCTAAAGAACTCTTTGAAGCCATTTGCAATTAATCTACGAGTTGCATATCCAACATTTTGTTTTCTTGGATTGAGTCCAGATTTCACCTTGGTGTAACTAAACATTCCAAGGGGATCTTCATTAGCTACTTTGGAGATTTCTAAAAGCGAGTCCAGCGCCCGGTTTACTCGATCCCTACGATCTAAATTAATATATTGAGCAACTGCACTAAAAAACGATTGCATGGTATTTTCAGATCCAAGCCAACCCGCAGATTCCTCGAGAATTGCCAACTTTCCGTCTCGCTTGATGTCTTCTTCTGTCACATTCTCGCTGCTTAGATCGAGCCTCTGTCTTTCGAGCTTTGACGAGGAGTACACCTCCCAACATATCTGATCCAGTTCATAAAATTTGTTCAGGTAAAAAATAAAGTCGCCAAACTTTTGATTCAATTCTTCCTCAGAAGAATCGAATGCATCTTCGTCAATTAGCTTCTGAGCCACCATATTTTCTTTATCGTTCTCCGGCGACGCAGTAATGAAAGATTGGTAAGATGAAGCAATATTGTTTAACGAGTATTTTGAAGGCTGGGTTCTTCTTTTGGCATCTTTTTCGCGAATCAACTCTATGCCTTTTACTTGACTTTCAATTGTTTCCTTTAGCGACATAAACAACAACTCGACTTGATGGCGCATCGACATTGCCTTCTGACCTGAATTGAGAACAATCATTCTATATATCAGCTTACTTATATCTGACTCTAACCAAAACTCAAGTAATAATTCCTGCCCTTCTTTAAATTCACTCTCTTCACTCTTTATATCTGACAATATATATGTTCTTTGGAGCCCGTCCAGAATGTCGACTGTTCCGCTCTTATTTAGCTTTTCTGAAAGTGCCTCCCAATCGTCTCGAACTGAGATAATATCGCTGACGAGATGCGGCTTCACCGCGAGGGTAATAGATGGCAGCAAAGCTCCCTCAAGAATGTCGGCCTTAAGTCGTCTATACGCCTTGTGGCTCTCACGCCGCCTTTGTATAGTAAACTCACCAAAATTGTTTCCAACGATTTTTAAATATTGATCGGGCGAAGCCTGACAATATATAATCTCCGCTCCGCTCTTTAGATCTTTTGCTTTCCCGATTACTTTAAAAGACATACTTATAACCTTTATTAATTTGTTAATATTGCTTATATTGCCAGAAAATAATACCGCCCAACAAACAGCATCCTGAAATCGTCAAGCCATTAATCGCCACCGCACCTAAACAAGCTAACGTAAAACAAGCATAATATATTAAAACTCGATTCAATATTAATAATACATAATATTTACTAAATAAAACATTTTAAATTGGACTGAATGAAACCAATATCTGCAATAACGGGGACAGATTTATTTCACTGACTTGAGCTCCTCGTACGCCCCACACAACTCCCGCTTCTCCCGCAAAACCTCAGGCTCCCGATTCCCCATAGCCGCCACCGTAGCCGCATTACAAGCCTGCCTCGCCTTCGCCAGCTCAGTCTCTTCCGTACTAGCACTCACGCGCGCAACCGTCGGTCTAAACGACACCGATGCATTGCAATACATCGTCCGAAACTTCCCATGCTTCCAGTTCTGCTGCGGCGCTTTGGAAAGTTCGGAACAAAGCTCGCCAAAGAGTTCTTTCGCCTTCAGCGTGCATTCAGAAAACGCTTGCAGGTTATGACTGACATTGCCGCAAACGCTCTTTTCCCGAATGCGCCAGAGTTGGTGCTGAAACGCCACTTCGACGCCCTCGTATTGAATCTCGACCGGCGTAATCTGGGTGCCGTACCGTTCAGCAAAATGCTCCTGAACATTGGTCTGTACCGTATTCAGGTAAGCGGTAAACAAATAAGAAACTGGATCCAATTCTCGTTACTCCGGTTGAAGACTCAGCATTCCCCGACACCTCGGAAACGCTGAACACCCCCAAAATTCCTTCCCAACGTTCTCGCCACGTTTCACAACGCGCCGAACCATATCGCCCTGGCACTTCGGGCAGCGAACCGCATTCTCTTTCTCTTCAACAATGCTTTGGACGTGCTTCACATGCTCCCGATGCGTCTTGAATGAAGCTTTCAGGCGCCCCGAAGCGATCTTCTCCACAATCTCGCTGACTTCTTCTGCACTCAGCACAATGTCCTGATGGGATTTGATAAACCGCAAATACCCGCCGCCTCGCGTCACATTCCCCGGCATCTCCGTCTTGAACGTCGCATCTCCCACAAACACCACCACCGAATGCACCTGCGTATCACTCAGCCCCAGCAGTGCCTGAAGCGTTTTGACGTGCTTGTAGTTCTGATGCAGCGGATTCTGAAACTTCTGCGAATGCTTATAGATCTTCTGCGTCCAATACCGCTGCCTGGCACTCCCGAAAATCCACCCTTGCATGTTCTTGGTTTCCACCACGAACACGCCGAAGGGCGAGACGATGATGTGATCGATCTGGGTGGTGCCGTCTTCGGTGGGCAGGGTGACGTTGCGGATCAGGTGGTAGGTGTTCTTGTCGAGGAAGAGGCGTGCCGAGAGGTTAACCAGGCTTTCGCCGACCCAGCCTTTGAACTGTGGCGATTGGATAATGCCGCCGAGGATGGCCAGCGGGATGAGGTACCAGAGGGCGTGGATTAACGGTTGTATGACGGGAGCAAAGTCCATTTTTATTATCCTCAGACAGCGGGCACTCCGTGCCTCGTCTGTTTCACCCTAAAACACCTTTGGCGCTCACGTCTGAAAAATGATGTGAAACAAGGTTGGGAGCTAATTGGATGATTTTAGAAGGGTAGCTTATTGCTGCAGGTTTTGTGAGGGGCGATGGCCGGGGAATTGATTTGGGGCAAATGGAAAGGGCGAGAGTGTTGAAGGTCGCGCCCTTGTCTTGAGGATTCATTGGCAGGCTGGCGCCTGCTCCCCCTCTCTCCAAACCTCTCTCCCGCGCAGGGGAGAGAGGCTTCCTAGCGCGTGTTACGCGACTAGAAACGCTCCAGTAGCTGCCAGGGCGGCACCAACGACCTGGGATACGCGATTGTCGGTCTTCATCAGCAGCGCACCCAGACCACGACCAGCAAAGGCAATGATCAGCGTGGCGATGCCGAAGCCGGCCATGTACGCCATGAAGTGTGAGCCTGCCGGCATTTCGGCGCCATGGGCGAAGCCGTGGAACACCATGAAGGCGGCGACCAGCGAACCGCCCACGGCGGTCGGCAGTTTGGCCAGTGTGGCAATCAGCACGCCCGCCAGCATGACGGTCAGGGCAATGCCGGTTTCAACGCCGGGGATGCTCAGGCCCGCGAAGGCCAGTCCCGCGCCCAGGAACATGCCGCCGATCATGAACAGCGGCGTACCGCGTTTCATCCAGCCGCTCTGGCGCATACTCCAGAAGCCGATGGCGGCCATGGCCAGCAGGTGGTCGAGGCCCAGCATGGGGTGCAGCAGGCCGCTGGTGAAGCCGCCCTGGCCGTGGCCCGGGTGGGCGGAGGCCGCAGTGGCAGTCAGCATGAGGCCGGCGGTGAGCAGGGTTTTGGTGAGTCGTGTCATGGTTATCTCCGTTTAACTGCAATCCAATTCGTTTGGTTTGGGCCGATCTCAGGCTGACGCTTCGATTTTCTCGGGGCGACGTTCCGGCAACATCCCGCGTTCCAGAATGAAGCTGATGATGGTGTCCAGCCCTACCCCGTCGTACAGGTTGGTGAACACAAACGGCCGCTCGCCGCGCATCTTTTTGGAATCCCGATCCATCACGTCCAGTGAGGCGTGAACCTGTTCGGCGATGTCGATCTTGTTGATGATCAGCATGTCGGATTTGGTGATGCCCGGCCCGCCCTTGCGGGGGATCTTGTCGCCGGCGGAGACGTCGATGACGTACAGGGTGAGGTCCGACAGTTCCGGGCTGAAGGTGGCGGAGAGGTTGTCGCCGCCGGATTCCACCAGCACCAGCTCCAGGTCCGGATGGCGGGACTGGAGGTCGTCGATGGCCGCCAGGTTCATGGAGGCGTCCTCGCGGATAGCGGTGTGCGGGCAGCCGCCGGTTTCCACGCCGAGGATGCGGTCGGCTTCCAGCGCTTCGTGGCGCAGGAGGAAGTCGGCGTCTTCCCGGGTGTAGATGTCGTTGGTGACCACGGCGATGTTGTAGTGGTCGCGCAGGGCCAGGCAGAGCTGGCGCAGCAGGGCGGTTTTACCGGAACCGACAGGGCCACCGACCCCGACTCGCAGACAATGTTTCATGGTGTGTTCCTCATCGTTGTTTGTGGGTGCGCGTTGGCGAGCGCATTAGCTTCGAAATAAACGGGAATACTGTGTTTCGTGATGGGCGCTGGCGAGCGCGAGGCCAGGCAGGATCGGGCCCAGTTCGTCGTCTTCCAGCACCAATGCGCTATCCACGGCACTCACCAGTGCCGGGCGCAGTTGTTCGGTCAGCCGCTGGGCGGCGGTGTGCCCGAGGGGCAGCGCCTTGCAGGCCACGGCGAGCTGGTTTTCCATCCACGCCCAGGCGAAGCCGAGCAGCGTCTGGCGCACGGGCACGTGGCGCTGGTGCGCGGCCCAGGCGAAGACGGTGACGTAGCCCGGCTCGTGGGGCATCTGGCCGTCTTCCGGCATCAGTTCCAGGCTGGTGAGCAGGCGCGTGAGGGCGGAGCCCAGGCGGATGTCCTCGTCGCTCAGCTCGGCGGTTTCCCGGGTGGCGTGGAGCCAGTCGTTCCACTGCGCCAGTGTCGCGGCGTCGCCGTCGGCCCAGGCCTGTTGCTGGCGTGCCAGCACGGGCAGTTCGCAGCGGGTCAGGCCGTCGTCCAGCACGCCCGCCAGCCACTGGCCCAGGTCGTCCTCGTTGCGCACCCAGTCCAGCTCGAAGGCGCTTTCCAGCCCCTGGGACCAGGCAAAGGCCCCGATGGGCAGCGCCGGGCTGACCAGTTGCAGCAGGCCGAGCAGGCTGAGATCCGCCAGGGGCGATGCCTCAGTGGACATGGTCGCTCCCGTGTCCGTGGCTGTGCGGGTGGTCGTGGCCATGGTCGTGATCGTGGGAATGGCCGTGGCTATGACCGTGCGAATGCCCCGCCTGGGAATAGGCGCCCGGCTCGGGATCGAACGGGGCCTGGTGGTGTTTCAGGGTGGCGCCGAGGCGTTCGGCCAGTTCTTCCAGCACGTGATCCGGCGGGAAGCGGACCCAGCCGGACTGCCCAGAGCCCCCATCGAGCGTCTCATCAATCGAGCCGATGGCCAGTTGCACATGGCGGTTGCCCAGGTGGTAGCACAGGCGCGCCAACGGTAGGCCCGCCGGGATCTGGGCGGTCACCACCGGTTCGTCGGCGGCGCGGATGCGGACCACTTCGCCGCCGGCGGATTGCAGGCAGTCGCCGTCCCGCAGCACCGGGCCGCGGTCCAGGAACAGGCCCACGTCGGTGCCGTTGTCGGTGGTCGCCCGCAGGCGGCCGCGGATGCGCAGCTCGAACGGCAGGGTCAGGCTGTCGAAGATTTCCGCCGATTCGACCGGGGCGATGCGTTGTGTCAGTTCAATCATACGGGCGTCCTCAGAACAGGTGATAACGCTGGGCCAGCGGCAGCTCGGTGGCCGGCTCGCAGGTGAGCAGTTCGCCGTCGGCGTGGACCTCGTAGGTCTGCGGGTCGACGGTCAGCGTCGGGCAGGCGTCGTTGAGTTTCATGTCGCCCTTGCGCACCTGGCGCACGCCCTTGCAGGCGGACAGCGGGCTGTCCAGCCCCAGTGCCTTGTCGATGCCGGCGTCCAGTGCGGCCTGGCTGACAAAGGTCAGGCGGGTGGCACTGGCGGCCTTGCCGTAGGCGCCGAACATGGGGCGGTAGTGCACCGGCTGCGGCGTGGGGATGGAGGCGTTCGGGTCGCCCATCGGCGCCGCGGCGATCATGCCGCCCTTGAGGATGGTGGCGGGCTTCACGCCGAAGAAGGCCGGGCTCCACAGCACCAGGTCCGCCAGCTTGCCCACTTCCACCGAGCCCACGTCGTGCGCGATGCCGTGGGTGATGGCGGAGTTGATGGTGTACTTGGCGATGTAGCGCTTGGCGCGGAAGTTGTCGGCGCCCAGCTCCTGATCTTCCGGCAGCAGGCCACGCTGGACTTTCATCTTGTGGGCGGTCTGCCAGGTGCGGCAGATAACCTCGCCCACCCGGCCCATGGCCTGGGAGTCGGAGGAGATCATGGAGATCACGCCCATATCGTGGAGGATGTCCTCGGCGGCGATGGTCTCGCGGCGGATGCGGGAGTCGGCGAAGGCCACGTCTTCCGGAATGTTCGGGTCCAGGTGGTGGCAGACCATCAGCATGTCCAGATGCTCGTCGATGGTGTTCACCGTGTAGGGCCGCGTCGGGTTGGTGGACGACGGCAGCACGTTGGTCTTCGAGCACGCGGTGATGATGTCCGGCGCGTGGCCACCGCCCGCCCCTTCGGTGTGGAAGGTGTGGATGCAGCGATCTTTGAACGCGGCCAGGGTGTCTTCCACGAAGCCGGATTCGTTCAGGGTGTCGGTGTGAATGGCCACCTGCACGTCGTACTTGTCGGCGACGGTCAGGCAGTTGTCGATGCTGGCCGGCGTTGTGCCCCAGTCTTCGTGCAGCTTGAGGCCGATCACGCCCGCTTCCACCTGCAATTCCAGCGCTTCCGGCAGGGAGGCGTTGCCCTTGCCGAGGAAGCCGATGTTCATGGGCAGGGTGTCCACCGCCTGCAGCATCTTGCCAATGTGCCACGGGCCCGGCGTGCAGGTGGTGGCGTTGGTGCCGGTGGCCGGCCCGGTGCCGCCGCCGAGCATGGTGGTGATGCCGCTCATCAGGGCTTCTTCCACCTGCTGCGGGCAGATGAAGTGGATGTGCGGGTCGATGCCGCCGGCGGTGAGGATCTTGCCCTCACCGGCGATGATTTCGGTGCCCGGGCCGATGACGATCTCGACGTCCGGCTGGGTGTCCGGGTTACCGGCCTTGCCGATGGCGGCGATGCGGCCTTTCTGGATGCCCACGTCGGCCTTGACGACGCCCCACCAGTCGAGGATCAGGGCGTTGGTGATGACGGTGTCCATGACGGCGTCATCGCAGCGCTGGCTCTGACCCATGCCGTCGCGGATGACTTTGCCGCCGCCGAATTTAACCTCGTCGCCGTAGTGGGTGTGGTCCTTCTCGACCTCGATCCAGAGTTCGGTGTCCCCGAGCCGCACGCGGTCGCCCACGGTGGGGCCGTACATGTCGGCGTAGGCTTGTCTGCTGATTTTCATTGTCTGCCTCGTATCCTTGAAACTTGTGCCGGAGCCGTGCGGTCAGTGGTGCTCGGGACACGCTGCAAGTCCATCCCTGGACGCTCGACGGCAGCATCCCTGCTGCCGACGGTCCCGATCACCACTGCCCGCCCGTCTCTATAGCTCATGCCTTATCGTCGACCTTGCCCATGACCTCACCCCGGAAGCCGTAGATCTCGCGCTTGCCCGCGTAGGGAATCAGGGTGACTTCGCGGGTCTGGCCCGGCTCGAAGCGGATCGCGGTGCCGGCGGCGATGTCCAGCCGGTAGCCGGTGGCTTTCTTGCGGTCGAAGGTGAGCGCCGGGTTGGCTTCGGCAAAGTGGTAGTGGGAGCCGATCTGCACCGGGCGGTCGCCGGTGTTGCCCACCTCGACGGTGATGCGTTCACGGCCGGCACAGAGTTCGATGTCGCCGTCCTTGATCTGGTATTCGCCGGGAATCATCTGCGGGCTCCTCAAACTATCGGGTTATGAACAGTGACTAGCTTCGTTCCATCAGGGAACGTCGCTTCCACCTGCACTTCGTCGACCATTTCCGCGACGCCTTCCATCACGTCGTCCCGGGTCAGCACTTCGGTGCCCAGGCTCATGAGTTCGGCGACGGTGCGGCCTTCGCGGGCGCCCTCGAGGATTTCGGCGCTGATCAGGGCCACGGATTCCGGGTAGTTGAGCTTGAGGCCCTTGGCCTTGCGGCGCTCGGCGAGCAGTGCTGCGGTGAACAGCATCAGCTTGTCTTTGTCTCTGGGGGTGAGTTCCATCGTCGTAACTCCGTTGTTTGCGATGTTCTTATGTCTTTCGTAGCCGACGCTTTAGCTTCGGTGCAGGCCGTAGGGCTGCCGGGTGTTGGCCCGGGCGTCTGGCGACGCCTCCGAAGCTGAAGCGTCGGCTACATTGTTCGTGCTTCCTGTTGCCCCCGGGATTCAGGTCCGGGTCTTTCGTAGCCGACGCTTTAGCTTCGGGGCGGGCCGCAGGGCCGCCGGGTGTTGGCCGGGCGTCTGGCGACGCCTACGAAGCTGAAGCATCGGCTACATTGATTCGTGCATCTATGTGAGCCAGATGCGCGGTATATGCGCCTCCTGGCCGGTCAGTCTCGGCCTCAGAATCTCCCACGCCTGCTGGCAAATGGCCCAGGCTTCGTTGCGTTCGTGGCCGATGTAGCGCAGCAGCAACACGCCCCGGCGGCGGGTGACCGCCCATCGCGGGGACGCGGTGATCTGCTCGCGCAGGGCTTCGATGGCCTCGTTTTCATCCTCCAGCCCCACCGCCCACAGCGTGGCCTGAACGGTGCTGCCGCCCTGCCCCCAGTGGCCCTTGAACCGGGGGTGCGTCGGGTCCATGGGCTGGCGTTCGATCCACAGGGGGCGGCCGTCGCGGGTCAGGCGGAAGCGTTGTTCCAGGTGGCCGCTGACGAACGGTAGATCCCCCACCGGGCGGCCGAGGGCCAGCACTTCCCAACCGATGCAGCGGGCCGAACCGGCGAGGTCGATGGTGGTGGTCTGTTCGCCTCGAGAGCCATCGAAGGCGAGGGTTTCCTGGGGCAACCATTCCAGGGTGGCGCCGTCGGCAACGCTGAGATGGGTGTGCTGGCCCCAGCCGACGCCGTGGCTGTCGGCCTTGTAGAGTTTGGCGGCGGCCGGGGTGGTCAGCAGCGCGTGCGACCCTTCCCCCAGGGAGGCGCTGATCGACAGCGCGTCGCCGCTGACCAGCCCGCCCGGCGGGTGCAGCAGGTAGACGTGGCAGCAGCCGTCGCGGCCTTCCGGGTAGAAGGGTTTCTGGACCCGCAGCGGGCCGACGTGGCGGCGGCGGACCAGTCGGGTGATGCGCTGCAGCGACTCGCGCCGGGCCTCGAAGCCCAGTTCGATGGACGCCGCCCAACGCCGCCCGGTATCGAAGCGGTGGCCGGAGTCGTTGGCGGACGCGCGGTCGTTGGGCAGCGGCGTGTTCAGGGGTGCAAAAATCGTCATACGGTCAGGTGCTGCTTGATGAGTGCGTCGGACAGTTCGGCGATCTCGCCCTCCGCCACGCGACGGCCCCGGTCCATGATGGCGAAACGGTCGGCGTACTTGCGGGCGAACGGCAGTTTCTGTTCCACCAGCAGCACGGTCAGACCGTCTTCTTCAATCAGCTTTCGGATGACCTCGCCGATCTGGGCGACGATGTTGGGCTGGATGCCCTCGCCCGGTTCGTCGAGGATCAGCAGACGCGGCTCTATCACCAGCGCGCGGCCGATGGCCAGTTGCTGTTGCTGGCCGCCGGAGAGATCGCCGCCGCGGCGGTTCTTCATTTCCCTGAGTACCGGGAACAGTTCGTAGACCCGGTCGGGAATGCTTTTGAGCCCGTCCTGCCGCACGGCGAGGCCGGTGCGCAGGTTTTCCTCGACGGTCAGCAGCGGGAAAATCTGCCGCCCCTGGGGAACATAGCCGATGCCGAGCCGGGATCGGTCTTCGATCTTGCGTTGGGTCAATTCCACGTCGCCGGCGAACAGCATGCGGCCGTCCTTAACGCTTTCCTCACCCATCACGCATTTCATCAGCGTGGTCTTGCCCACACCGTTGCGCCCCATCACGCAGGTGCACTGGCCCTGGGGCACGTCGAGGTCGAGGTCCCAGAGGGTGTGGCTCTCGCCGTAGAACTGGTTGAGCTTTTCGATCTTGAGCATCAGGCGCCCTCCCCCAGATAGACTTCGATCACCTTGGGATCGTTGGACACGTCGTCCATGGAACCTTCCGCCAGCACGCTGCCCTGGTGCAGGACGGTCACGGTGCGGGCGATGGAGCGGACGAAGCCCATGTCGTGCTCCACCACCACCACGGACTGCTTGCCTGCCAGGCTGGTGAGCAGTTCGGCGGTACGCTCCATTTCCTGTTCGGTCATGCCGGCGACGGGTTCGTCCACCAGCAGCAGGCGCGGCTTCTGCATCAGCAGCATGCCGATCTCCAGCCACTGTTTCTGGCCGTGGGAGAGAATGCCCGCCTCGCGGTGGCGCAGGCTGGTGAGGCCGATGGTTTCCAGCACCTCGCCGATGCGGTCCCTGGCCTCGCCGGTGAGTCTGGCGGTCAGCGTCGGCAGCACCCGCTTGTCGGTGGCCATGGCCAGTTCGAGGTTCTCGAACACGGTCAGGGCTTCGAACACGGTGGGCTTCTGGAACTTGCGGCCGATGCCGAGGGTGGCGATGTCCGGCTCGTTCAGGGTCAGCAGGTTGTGGCGGCTGCCAAACCAGACCGAGCCCACGTCCGGGCGGGTCTTGCCGGTGATGATGTCCATCATCGTGGTCTTGCCCGCACCGTTGGGGCCGATGATGCAGCGCAGTTCGCCGTCGTCGATGGTCAGGTTCAGGTTGTTGATGGCCCTGAAGCCGTCAAAGCTGACGGTGACGTCTTCAAGGTACAGGATCGGCCCGTGGCGGACGTCCACCGGGGACGCCGTCGGGGTCAGGAAATCGAAGACCCGGTCGCGCTGGGCCAGCTCCGTCATAATGCTCATGCCGTGGCCTCCTTGGCGCTGGTGGGTGGGTCGGCGGCGTCATCGTCCGCTTTCTTGCGGTTCCCCGGCAGCAGGCCGGCAATGCCCTTGGGCAGGAACACGGTGACCAGCACGAACAGCGCGCCCAGGGCGAACAGCCACGCGTCCGGCATGATGCCGGTGAACACGGTCTTGGCGTAGTTGACGATGATGGCGCCGATAACCGCCCCGTAGAGCGTCGCCCGCCCGCCCAGGGCCACCCACACCACGATCTCGATGGAGAACAGCGGCGAGAATTCGCTGGGGTTGATGATGCCCACCTGCGGCACGTAGAGCGCCCCGGCCACACCCGCCAGCATGGCGGAGACGGTGAACACGAACAGCTGCACCCGCTCGACCCGGTAACCGATGAAGCGCGTGCGCGCCTCAGCGTCGCGGCAGGCCACGCTGACGCGGCCCAGCTTGGAGGTGACGATGGCGCGGCAGATGACGTAGCCCAGCGCCAGGGCGATGCCGGTGGCGATGAACAGCCCGAGGCGGGCGCCGTCGGTGCGCAGGTCAAAGTCGAGGATGTCCTTGAAGTCGGTCAGCCCGTTGTTGCCGCCGAAGCCCATCTCGTTGCGGAAGAAGGCCAGCATCAACGCGAAGGTCAACGCCTGGGTGATGATCGACAGGTATACGCCGGTCACCCGCGACCGGAAGGCGAGGAAGCCGAACACCAGCGCGAGCAGGCCCGGGGCCAGCAGCACCATGATGAAGGCGAACCAGGCCATGTCGAAGCCGTGCCAGTACCAGGGCAGCGCGTCCCAGTTCAGGAACACCATGAAGTCCGGCAGGACCGGGTCACCGTAGACGCCGCGATCGCCGATCTGGCGCATCAGGTACATGCCCATGGCGTAGCCGCCCAGGGCAAAGAAGGCGCCGTGGCCCAGGCTGAGGATACCGAGGTAGCCCCAGACCAGATCGACGGCCACCGCCAGCAGTGCGTAGCACAGGTACTTGCCCAGCAGGGTGACGGTGTAGGAACTCACGTACAGGGCGCTGCCTTCCGGCATGACCAGGTGCAGCACGGACACCACGATCATCGCCAGGAACAGCACGCCCAGGAACAGTTGGGTGGAACGCTCGGTGAAGGGGCGTACCAGCCAGGGTTTGGACTGAAGCATTTCTTAGCCCTCCGCGGCACGGCCCTTCTGCGGGAACAATCCGCGCGGGCGTTTCTGGATGAACAGGATGATGAAGACCAGCACCACGATCTTGGCCAGCACGGCGCCCGCCCAGGGCTCCAGCAGCTGGTTGATGGTGCCCAGGGACAGGCCGGCGACCAGGGTGCCCCAGAGGTTACCGACGCCGCCGAAAACCACCACCATGAAGGAGTCGATGATGTAGTTCTGGCCCAGGTTGGGGCCGACGTTTGTGATCTGCGACAGGGCCACGCCCGCTAGTCCGGCCACTCCGGAGCCCAGGGCGAAGGTCATGATGTCCACCTTGGTGGCCTTGATGCCCATGGAACGGGCCATGGCGCGGTTCTGGGTGACGGCGCGCACTTCCAGACCCAGCCGGGTCTTGCGCATGATCAGCATCAGCCCGGCGAACACGATCAGCGCGAAGCCGATGATGTAGAGCCGGTTGAGCGTGAGGGACAGGGCCTCGTTGACCATGATCGAGCCGCTCATCCACTCCGGCGTGATGACCGTGCGGTTGAGCGGGGAAATCACGGTGCGCACCAGCTGCTGCAGGATCAGGCTGATGCCGAACGTGGCCAGCAGGGTTTCCAGCGGGCGCCCCTTGAGGAACTGGATCACGCTGCGCTCAATGGCCACGCCTGCCAGGGCCGCCACCAGGAAGCCGGCGGGAATCGACAGCAGCAGCGCCAGACCCGGCTGGCCCGGCAGCAGTTGCTGCATGCCCCAGGTGGTGTAGGCGCCGAGCATGATCAGCTCGCCGTGCGCCATGTTGATGACGCCCATGACGCCGAAGGTAATGGCCAGGCCAATGGCCGCCAGCACCAGCACGGAACCCAGCGACAGGCCGAAGTACAGGGTTTCGGCGGCGCGGTTCCACTTGAGTTTGGTTTCGATGGTCGCCAGCGCGTCTTCGGCGGCGGCCTTGAGGGCCGGATCGTCGCTGTAGGTGGCGGTGTTGAGGGCCGCGCGGGCTTCCGAGTTGAGGCTGCCGGACAGCGTCGCCACGGCGTCCACGTCACCCAGATCCTCGACCCGGTGGATGGCGATGGCCTCTTGCAGGGTGGCGCGGACGGCGGCGTCGTCTTCGTCGGCCATCAGCTCGGCCAGTTTCGCCGCCATGGCTTCGTCGACGCTGCCACGCAGGCCGCGCGCTGCGTCCAGGCGCTGGTCGGCGTCGTCGACGGTGAGGTCGATCACCGACAGGATGCTGTCGATCTCGCTGCGCAGGGAGTTGTTGACGCGGATGGTGTCCAGGTCGCGCCGGGACATCTCACCCAGGTCCTCGCCGGTCAGGGCGTCCTGGACTTTCCAGTTGCGGCCGCGGTTCGAGAGAACGATCACGAAGTCGCGAGAGCCCTCAGCGTCATCGCTGGAAGGGTCGATGCGGGCCAGTTTGCCGTCGGAGAAGGCTTCCAGCCAGCCGCGGGCGCGGTCGTCGCCGCTGCGGGCGATCTCGCCGACAATCCCGGCTTTCTGCGAGTAGGAGCCGTCGGCCAACTGGGCCAGTAACGACTGAGCCTGCTCGTCATTGGCCTGTGCATGAACCAGCACGGGCAACGACAGCAGGCAGGCAATAAGCAGCTGTGTGAGCGATCGACGGATGCTCATGGTTGCGTCCTATCCAAGGTGAATCCTTTCCGGGCGGACGCTTCGGAAAACAAGCGCGCTGGCGGTTCCTTTCCGAAGCATCCGTCCTGTTGTTGGGTTCGGGTTGTTCAGGGAGTCCGGAGCGGTGCGGATGCCCGCAGGCACCCGCACCTTGTGGTACAGCCTTACTCGGCGGCCTCTTCGGCAGCGCCGCCGCAGGACTTGGTGACGACGTTGTAGTTGCCGCACTTGAGCGGCTTGCGCCAGTCACTGATCAGATCCTTGGAGCCCGGCAGGAAGTCAGACCAGGCATCGCCGGCGACCGTGGACGGGGTCTGCCAGACCACAGAGAACTGGCCGTTGTCCTGGATCTCGCCGATCAGCACCGGCTTGGTGATGTGGTGGTTGGGCATCATGGTGGCGTAGCCGCCGGTCAGGTTGGGCACGGACACCCCGATGATGGCGTCCTTGACCGCATCCACGTCGGCGGTGCCGGCTTTTTTGACCGCTTCCTTCCACATGTTGAAGCCGATGTAGTGCGCTTCCATCGGATCGTTGGTGACAGCTTCCTCGTTACCGGTGTAGTCGATCCACTGGTCGATGAAGTCGTAGTTGGCGTCGGTGTCGACGCTCATGAAGTAGTTCCACGCGGCCAGGTGACCGACCAGCGGGCCGGTGTCGATGCCGGACAGCTCCTGCTCACCCACGGAGAAGGCCACGACCGGGATGTCTTCGGCCTTGATGCCCTGGTTGGCCAGCTCGCGGTAGAACGGCACGTTGGCGTCGCCGTTGATGGTGGAGACCACGGCGGTTTTCTTGCCCTGGCTGCCGAACGCCTTGATGTCGGAGACGATGGACTGCCAGTTGGAATGACCGAACGGCGTGTAGTTGATCATGATGTCGGCATCGGCCACACCGTGATCTTTCAGGTACGCATCAAGGATCTTGTTGGTGGTGCGCGGGTAGACGTAGTCGGTGCCCGCCAGCACCCAGCGCTCAACGCCGACTTCGTTCATCAGGTAATCCACCGCCGGGATCGCCTGCTGGTTGGGCGCCGCGCCGGTGTAGAACACGTTCTCGGAGGATTCTTCACCTTCGTACTGGACCGGGTAGAACAGCAGGCCGTTCAGTTCCTCGACCACCGGCAGCACGGATTTACGGGAGACGGACGTCCAGTTACCGAAGATGACGTCGACTTTGTCCTTGGCCAGCAGTTCGCGGGCCTTCTCGGCGAACAGCGGCCAGTTGGACGCCGGGTCCACCACCACCGGCTCCAGCTCGCGACCCAGCAGACCGCCTTCCTCATTCTGCTTTTCGATCAGCATGAGCATGGTGTCTTTCAGGGTGGATTCACTGATTGCCATGGTGCCGGACAGGGAATGGAGGATGCCTACTTTAATCGGGCCTTCGTCCGCCGCGGATGCGGTGACGGATACAGAGATGGAGAGAGCCAGCGCAGAGAGTCCTGCTTTTATTTGCTTTTTGATCTTCATGGAGTGTGCGTCCTTTGTACCTGGTTGAGTTTCCAATGTTTCAAAACGCCAACCGATCAGTGCATCGTGCATTCCACTCCCCGTTTTTTTCTTATTTTTCATTGCCTTATTTGACCAACTGGACAACAAATAGTGCGCCATTCGCTGGCGGCCACGCCCAAATACAAGACACCCGCTCTTTCTTCGCACCAAAACAGTGCCCCAAACAGGTGCCCGTGAGACAATTCGCACGCCGGAAAAAGTAACGACAAAGCAAAATGTTACGCATCCTCATAGAAACAGCCGGCTTCCTCGCCCAGACATGCACTCAATTGGCGCTGCGTCACATCGGCTGCTCATCGACAGTGCGGACATAGCCTCCCCAATTTCGCACCGGGACCAGCCATCGGCCGTCGCGCCACCTCCATACCGGGCATGAACGGAGCGCCCCCTCCGTGGACCGTCATAACGGAAACCGGGCATCCGGCGTGGCACCGGCAGAAAACGCAACATCTGGGGCGAGGGAATAAACTGTCCACTCGTTGACAGACTGCCACGGCCGATGGCGCTATCGTTCATCCGGGGGCACGCGACATTGGCCCGCAACCGCCGCCTCACAACAACAAACCGGACACGACACCATGCAAGAGATGCCACGCATCGCCCTTTTTGGCGCCGGGAGTATTGGCTGCTACCTGGGCGGACGCCTGCTCGCCACCGGCGCCGACGTCATCATGATCGGGCGCCCGAGGCTCCAGGCCTTGCTGACCAGCACACCGTTGCGGGTCAGCGACTACCAGGGGCTGGATGCCTCGATCCAGCTTTCGGACACGGAGTACACCACCGATCCGGCCGCCCTCGCCGACGCCGACCTGGTACTGCTTACGGTCAAGTCCGCCGCCACCGAAGACGCCGCCCGCGCCATGGCGCCGCACCTGCGCCCGGGTATCCCGGTGATCAGCCTGCAGAACGGCATCAGCAACGCCCGGCGCCTCGCACCTCTGCTCCCCGAACAGGTCGTACTGGCGGGCATGGTGCCGTTCAATGTATTGCAGCGAGCCCCGGGTCACTTCCATCAAGGCACCGAAGGCCATCTCATGACGGCCCGGGATGCCAGCCTATCGCCGGCGCTGCTGGAAACGTTCGCCCGCGCCGGGCTGCCGCTGGACGTGCGCGACGACATGGATTCGGTGCTCTGGTCCAAACTGCTGCTGAACCTGAACAACCCGATCAACGCCCTGTCCGGCCTGCCGCTCAAGACCGAACTGTCGCAGCGCGCGTACCGGCGCTGCCTGGCCATGGCCCAGCGCGAAACGCTGACACTGCTGCGGGAGGCCGACATCGCCACGGTTAAACTCACCGGGCTGCCGATGGGCCTGCTGCCCACACTTCTGGGCTTGCCGGACTGGCTGTTCCGCCATCTTGCCCGCACGATGCTCGCCATCGACCCGCTGGCGCGTTCATCCATGTGGGAGGATCTGCAAGCCGGACGGCGTACGGAGGTGGACTGGATCAATGGCGAGGTGGTGCAGCTGGCGCAATCGCTGGGACGGGACGCGCCAGTCAATCGCCGGCTCGTGGCACTGATTCGCCAGGCCGAACGGGAACCGGGCGGCCAGTGGTCCGGCGACCGCCTTCTGCAGGCGCTGGAAGCCGCCCCGGAAGCCCTGAATAACGCCTGCTGACACATCATCTTTCCGGATGATTACGCCGGTGTAATCCATTTCCTACAACGCGCAGCGGGAATGTCCGATTTGCCGAATTCGCCAATCCAGTAAACTTGTTTTCAGCAAGGACGCAGAACTGCATGGATGCAGGACAGGGACGTATCTCGCCTGATGGAACAGGCGGACAGGGAAAGATCAGCCCAACGGATTGGGCGGCGCAAGGATGACTCGCCTGAAGGATCAGGCCTATAGGGACGTACAGCCCGCGGACAGGGCAAATTTAAGCCACGGAACGGGTGCACAGGGATTTGTGGGCCCGTATTCCGTGACTTTTCGTCTTTCACATCAGCTCGACCATTCTTGTTTCAGCCATTTCGTTATCCCTTGATCCCCAGCGGTCGGCTTGGGCCTGATCGGGCCAACGGTCTGTTTATATCGTCGATCCGGAAGTCTTGCTCTCCATTTGTCTGTTTCTGGCGCCGTCGTGCGCTGCATTCCCGGCCACGGCCACCAGGCGTTGACAATCCGCAGTCGGTCCTTGCGATAACGCAAAAACAACCGTTGTAGGAGTAGTCTCAGATGAAAGCACTGATCACCGCCTTTTTCGTTCTGGCCACCGCGCTGTCCAACGTTGCCGTCGCCGCTGACACCCAGCCGGCGCAGGAAGCGGCTCCCACTCAGGTCAACATCAACACCGCGGACGCCAAGACCCTTTCCAGTCAGCTGGACGGCGTCGGCGACGTCAAAGCCCAGGCCATCATCGATTACCGCGACAGCAATGGCCCGTTCGCCAGCGTGTCCGACCTGGACAAGGTCAACGGCATCGGCCAACTGACGCTGGACGCCAACCGCGATCACATCACCGTCCAGTAAGCGGCGTTCCTGCGGGCGCCGCCCGCAGGTTGCCTCCCTCACGATTTCCAGCTAATCTCGCCGCATGATTGATTCAACTGTCCTTTTCGGAAAACGCACACCCCCGCCCGTCCGGTCCTGAACCGGATACGGACTCGTCATGCTCTGGCCACCCCGGCCTGAGTGATCGCGCCTGCCTGTCCGGTCGTCGCTTCTATTCCCGTTTCAGCGTTTTGTTTAACCGGACAAGAGATTTTCCATGACCACATCATTGCGTTCCCATGACGCCCTGCGCGGCGCCATCCTGATTGCTATCGCCGCCGCCCTGTGGGCCACCACCAGCATTGCGGCCAAGACCCTGTTCAACCACAGCGAGCTGGAGCCCATCGCCCTGGCGTTCTTCCGGCTCTGCATCGCCTGCCCGTTCTTCGGCCTGCTGATGTGGCGTGATCGCCGTAACACCACGAACCGGATCAGCCGCGGCCTGGTGATCGGCCTGATGGGCCTGGGGCTGTTGCAGGCGGCCTACCAGGGCACCTATCTCTGGGCGGTGGATCTGACCGGCGCCGGCATCGCGACCCTGATCACGCTCTGCCTCGCGCCGGTGTTTGTGGCCATCGCCGCCGCACCGCTGCTCGGCGAAAAACCCAACCGCACCACGGTCATCGCCCTGATCAGTGCCATCGCCGGTACCCTGTTGCTGGTGTCCGGCGACGTCCGCAATCCTGACGCAGCCCGGCTAGGCGGCATCTTCATCGCCGTGGCCGCTGCGGCGGTCTATGCGGCGTTCACGCTGACCAGCCGGCACGTGTCCGGTGGCGGCTCGGTATTCACCACCGCCTTTATCTGTTTCACCACCGGCGCCGTTGCGCTGGCCCCAATCGCGGCCGGCACCGGTGCACTGGATATTCTGCCCCAACTGGATGGTCTCGACTGGCTGCTGATCGCCTACATCGGCATCGTGCCCACCTGCGTGGGCTATGTGTGTTTCTTCAAGGGCATGCAGAGCACACCGGCCACCACCTCCAGCATCATCGTGACCCTGGAGCCGCTGTTCGCGGCGCTACTGGCGTGGATGATCCTTGGAGAGGCGCTGGGATTGCTGGGCGTGATCGGTGCCGTGGTGCTGACGGTGTCCGTGTTGGTGGCATCGCGTAGCGGGTCGGCGGCGCGGCGGAGGGACGCCGACGAGACGTCGCAGTAGCGACGACCGTATCGGAGCAAGCCGGGGAAGGCCGGCATCCGCAGGGACTCTGGATGGCACCATCCAATGTAGCCGACGCTTTAGCTTCGGAGCAGGCCACGGGCCTGCCGAATGGCCACTGGAGCACCTTCGGCGCCTCAGAAGCTGAAGCTTCTGCTACATTTTGAGGCGCATCCCGCCACTTCATCGCATTCAAGACACAAAAAAGGCCGGGATAACCCGGCCTTCTCGTCTGCCTCCAGAGCCCTTACGCCTGCTCTTCCTTACGCTGGCGCTCCAGCATGTTGGGCTGGAGGATCTCGATCCAGTAGCCGTCCGGGTCGCGGATGAAGGCGAGGCCCTTCATCTTGCCGTCGTCCGGTCGCTTCTGGAACGGCACGCCCAGGGACTCGAAACGCTCGGCGGCCTGGTAAACGTCAGGCACTGCGATACCGATGTGGCCGAAGCCCTGGGGCTCGTCGTTGCCGTTGTGGTATTCGAAGTCGTCCTGGTCTTCGGTACCCCAGTTGTGGGTCAGCTCCAGCATCGCCTCGCGGGCGAAGATGTAGGTGGTCCGGTGGCCGTCATCGGACGGCACGGTGGTGGCCTGGCGGTCGTCCAGGTAGCCCAGGAAATAGAGGGTAAACTTCATTTCCGGGAAATCCAGTTTGCGGATCAATCGCATGCCCAGTACCCGGGAGTAAAAATCCAGGCTGCGCTTGGGGTCCTTGATGCGCATCATGGTCTGGTTGAAGACGTAACCGTCCGTTGCCGGATCGATGTCTTCCGACAGACCGGGGGCTTCCTCAAAATGGGGCGACATGTCTTGGCTCCTGTGTTGATGCAGTCATCGGATCCCCGCTATTCGCCGGGGACCTTCGGGAAAAGTCGGTGAGAACGTTGGCCGCGGGCAGCGCCTGCGGGGCCGCCGTTTTTTCGGGGGCTCCCTGCCTGGCATTCAAAGCGCGGAGGTTTACCACTACATTAACGATGGGGCGCATCGGCTAAACTTTCAAGGCATTAGCTCGATGCATGCCCGTGATTTCAGCCAGTAAGGACACCCATGAACCCCTTAGGCCAGCTCGTCGTTCTCTTCCTTGTCGCGGTCATCGCCGTGCCCCTGTTCAAGCGCGCGGGCCTTGGCGCCCTGCTCGGCTATATCGCCGCCGGCATGCTGATCGGTCCACACGGAATCGGCGTGGTGGGCGATGTGGACAACATGCTGCACATTTCCGAATTCGGCGTGGTGCTGCTGATGTTCGTGATCGGCCTGGAGCTGCAGTTCTCCCGTTTGCGCGCCCTGCGCAAACCCATTTTCGGACTGGGCTCCCTGCAGGTGCTGACGGCGATGCTGATCATCGGCGGGCTGGTTGTCCTGACGGGCCGCGACATCGCCCTGGCCATCGTTCTGGGATGCGGCCTGGCCCTGTCTTCAACAGCGTTCGTGCTGCAACTGCTGGCCGAGAAGAAGGAACTGGCTACCGGTCATGGCCGGCTGGCGTTCACCATCCTGCTGTTCCAGGACATGGCCGCCGTGCCCATGCTGGCGTTCATCCCCTTTCTGGTGTCCGGCGACGCGGAAGAGGCGACCAACTGGACGGAGATTCTGCTGGGCATCGGCCAGGTGGCGGTGACTTTCGCCATCATCGTGATCGCCGGTCGCTACCTGCTGCGCCACGCCCTGCGCTTCATCCACGCCACCCGCGTGCGCGAGGTGTCCATCGCCGCCGCCCTGCTGGTCGTCACCGGCACCGCCTACCTGATGGAGTCGGTGGGCCTGTCGATGGCCCTGGGCGCTTTCGTGGCGGGTGTGCTGCTGGCCGATTCGGAGTTCCGTCACCAGCTTGAGGCGGACATCGAGCCGTTCAAGGGCCTGCTGCTCGGTCTGTTCTTCATCTCCGTGGGTATGACGCTGAACCTGGGGGCCGTATTGGCCGATCCGCTGATCCTGATCGCCGGCGCCGCCGGGCTGATGCTGATCAAGGCTTTGTTGATCGCCGCCATCGGTCACTGGGGTGGCAAGCTGGGCGGCATCAGTGCCCTGCGCCTGGGGTTGCTGCTCAGCCAGGGCGGTGAGTTCGGTTTCGTGATCTTTTCCCTGGCCACGCAACTGGCACTGATCGATCGCACCCTGCACGAGCAGCTGATTGCGGTGGTGACCATTTCCATGGTGCTGACGCCGCTCGCACTGACGGTATTCGAGCGGATCGTCGCCCGGCTTGGCGGCGAGGAGAAGCCGCCCTTCGACACCATCGAGGACGGCCGCACCGGGGCGGTCATCGCCGGCTTCGGGCGCTTCGGCCAGATCAGCGGGCGTCTGCTGCGCTCCCTGAACGTGCCGTTCACCGCCCTGGACGTGAACCCGGATCAGGTGGATGTGGTGCGCCGGTTCGGCAACAAGGTGCATTATGGCGACGCGTCGCAACTGGACGTGCTGCGGGCCGCCCGCGTGGGTGAGGCGAAGGTGTTCATCCTGGCCATCGACGACATCGACGCGTCCCTGCGCACGGTTAACCTGGTGCGCAAGTATTTCCCGGACGTGCGCATCCTCGCCCGCGCCCGCAACCGCCGGCACGCCCACATGCTGATGGATGCCGGCGTGCGCTGGCTGGTGCGGGAAACCTACCACTCAGCCCTGCTGATGGCCGAAGAGATGCTCGTCAGCCTGGGCCGCGAACGGGACGAGGCACAGGATCTGGTCAAACTCTTCCAGGAGACCGACCAGCGCAACCTGGCCCGTCAGCACGAGAAAGGATTGCATCACGATGCGGCCAAGATCCTCCAGTCTTCCCGGGACGCCGCCGAGGAGCTCACGCGGTTGTTCGAGGAGGATCAGGAGGAGCGCCGCGAGGGGTGAGCATTTGAAATGTAGCGGAAGCTTTAGCTTCCGAGCCGCCCGCTGGGTGGCCGCAATGATCGAGAAACTCCAGAGCGATAAGGGGCCCTACCGGGCCCTCCGAAGCTAAAGCTTCGGCTACATGGCAGTGGGCCGCTCCCTTACAAGGAGCGCTCAATGCTCGCAGTGTGTTTTCACACCAACTGGTGTTCTTCCCCCTGATAATACGCCTCCACCCGCGGATTCATGATCCGCATCCACAGCGGCGGAACCAGCGCCAGCACCACCATGGTGGCGTAACCCGCCGGTAGCTGTGGCGCGACGTTGTGGTGGCGCAGCACCTGGTAACGGCGCTTGGCGTAGGCGTGATGGTCGCTGTGGCGTTGCAGGTGGAACAGGAACACATTGGTCAGGAAGTAGTTGGAATTCCAGCTGTGGGCCGGCGTGGTCCGCTCGTAACGGCCGTTTTCCAGCTTGCGGCGATGCAGGCCGTAATGCTCCAGGTAGTTGACGATTTCCAGCAGGGTAAAGGCGACAAAACACTGCCCCAGGAAGTACGCGGCTCCCAGCCAGCCAAAGCCCAGCGTGCACGCCACCAGCGCCAACACTGTGATGCCGTACCACCAGATCAACTCGTTGCGCCAGCTCAGCGGCGAATGGCCCTTACGCGTCAGCTTCTGGGCTTCCAGGCGCCAGGCGTTCATGAAATTGCGCCGGTAGGCCTGGGGCAGGAACTGGTAGAGGCTCTGGTTGTAGCGGGACGACGAGGCGTCCTCCGGCGTCGAGACGTGCACATGGTGACCGCGGATGTGTTCCACCTTGAAGCCGCCGTAGCCCACCAGCGCCAGCAGCCAGCCGCCGGCCCAGGTTTCCAGGCGGCCGTCCTTGTGAATCAGTTCGTGAGCCACGTTAATCCCCAACCCGCCGACGATGCCGATGGAGAACACCCATCCGACGCCTCCCAGCGGTGAGAACCGACCGTCGGCCAGAACGAACAGGCCCCACACCAGCAGTCCGGTGAACGCCGCCACCCAGCCGAGCGTCAATGCGCGGTAGAAGCGTTCGAGGTTCATGCGGGGTACGTCGACCTCCTCGTCGGGGTTCATGGCGTCCTGCCCCAGCATCAGGTCCAGCAGCGGGATGATGCCAAACACCACCACCGGCACGCCCCAGGCAAACAGATTGATCCAGCCGGTTGCCTCACCGGCCCGAAGCAGGAGCAGTGGCAGCGCCAGCGGCAGCAGGGCGATCAGGAAACTGTATTTCTTGAGGCGCAGCAGAATGCGGCGGCGCGCGTCGGTCAGGTCCAGGGTGCGTTGCTGTGGGTTCACGGGAATACCTCTTGTTGTTGCTGTTGTGACGTCTCACGTTCGTTCTTTGGCGTTGCGGTCGGGGCGATGCTCGCGTCCCGGCCCGATGGCGCCAAATCATTTTGATACATTGTAGGACAATAAATCAAAAATCAAACGTTGTTGGAAAGACGGCCCCAGCGGCCAAGCCACTGGCCCATAACCACTGTGCTAGGATGCAAAGCGGCGCGATCCGGCGGGTCGGGTTGAAATCTTCAGAACAGGCAGGACTTTATGGACTTCCAGACGCCCAACACGCTGGCCGAGCAGATCGCCAACTATCTGGCCGAACGCGTGATGACTGGCGAGATCAAACCGGGGGAACGACTGCACGAAGCCACGATTGCCGGCGAACTGGACGTCAGCCGGGCGTCGGTTAAGGAAGCGCTGTATACCCTGACCCGCTGGCACCTGGTGGAGATCACGCCGCGCAAGGGCGCGCGGGCAACGCAGTTGAACGCCACCTACGCCGCAGAGCTCTACGACATCTACATGCACCTGCTGATCATGCTGGCGCGTCGTCTCTGCGAACGCTGGGAGGAAGCCGACCGGGCGCCCATGCTGGAGGCCATCAAGCGGGTTACGGGGCAACTTTACGCCCGGCCGCCGGACATCCTGGCCGTGGTGCAGGCCAGTTTCGAGGTACTGGATCAGTGTGCCGGGGTGGTGGGCAATCCGTACCTGAGTGAGACGCTGGCCAACTTCAAGCCGGCCGTGAGCCGAACCTACTATTTCTGCGCCGATCGATACCAGCAGGACCTCGACCGCACCGCCGCGTTTTTCGCGCGGCTCACCGAAGCGGTGCTGGCGCGGGATGCCGATGCCGCCGAAACGCAGATTGTTGGCTTCGCCGAGCACCAGAAGGCGCTGATCCGCCAGGCGCTCGACGCAACGTCATGACGGGAAGGCCGGCCGGTCAGATACCGCCGGCAACTTCCTCCAGCACCACACCGCCGATGCGCCACTCCTCCCCTTCCCGCTCCATGCGATAGTAAGCGTCCCAGTAAAGGCCGTTGGGCCCCAGCAGTTGCACCCGCTGCACCACGAACCCGGGATGGGGCACCTGCTCGCGGAAACGCACGGTGGCGGCCTCGTATACCGCCGGGTAGCGACTGCGCACCATGTTGGCGAACTCCCGGGCGCTGGCGAACCCTCGCTGGATGGCAGGCGAGGCATAGCTGAAGGCGGCTTCGTCGTTGTCTTCGGAAAAGGCTTCCAGTTGGGCTCGGATCACCGTTTCCACGGCGTCCGTCGGCGCTCGGTCGTCGGCCGCCAACGGACTGCTGAATACCAGGCACATCAACAGCGCCCACCTGCGGGCGCCGGATCGACAGGATCTGAATCGGCGTGTCACGCTCATCTCGCCTCTCCCTTTTTCCCGGGATACGTCCGCGGACCCGCGCCGGATGATTTTTCGGGCAATCCACCGCTCCGGATCAACGCATCTGCCCCCTATCCGCTATATTAAACCTGAGTCCCCGACTGCACTACGGAAACCCAGGCGGGGCCCCGAAAGCGGACGCATTGCGAGAAGTATCTGCCCATGCCCCTGAAAACGCTGTTGCTGTTGTTGATTGTCGTTCCGGCCGTGTTGGCCGCCCCGGTCGATGCCGGGACCGACACGCGCCTGCCCGAGGGTCCCATTCGCTTCAACGTATCGCCGGGAGGCTACCCGCCCTACACGATGGTTCACGACGACGGCTCGGTCTCGGGCATTTTCTGGGATGTGATGGTGATCCTGGCCCGGCAGCACGATTACCAACTGGAGGTGCAGCAGATACCCACCAAGCGGGTCGACGGCTTCCTGCTACGCGATGAGCTGGATGTGACGATGCGTGCAAGGGAATGGACCGACCAACCGGACGCTTTCGTGTTTACCGACGGCATTCTCAAGGCCCGCGATAGCATCTTCCGCCGCGCTGACAGCCCATTGCACTCGCGCACGCTGGACGACCTGGAGGGCACGATCCTGCTGACCAACCTGGGCTATCACCACCCCAGACTGGAAAGCCGCTTTGCGTCGGGCCGGATCAGGCGCATCGACGTGCCCAACACCCTGAACATGTTGCAGCGACTGCATAACGGCCAGCACCTGCAGGGCGGCGTGGCCAACCGACGGGCAGCGCAATGGATCATCCGCCAGCACGGCTGGCAGTCCCGCTTCCGCATCGAGCCGGTGGCGCTGGACGTGACCGAGTATCGGCTGATGTTCGCGCCCAAGTGGGCACCGCTGATGGACGGTTTCAACAGAACGCTGACGGATCTGCGCCGCTCCGGCACGCTCGACGAGATCATCGCCCGTTATCTGCCGGAAGGCTCGGCGCCGGGGATCTGAGGGGACCGGCGGAACTCACCGCAATCGGCCGGCAGACCGCCGGTCTGCTCCGAAGATAAATCTTCGGCTACATCCGCTATCGCTTCGCCACCGGTGCAAGCGTCATCTCACCAGCGATTGGTCAGCCAGATGAACTGATAGGGCTCCAGGGTCACCGGCTTCATGCGGTCCTCGAACGGCCGTCCGCTGACCAGGTCCATCCACTGATCGGTGACGATCAGGTTCAGCTCCGACAGATTGAACACCTGCTCTTCACCGCTGATGTTGTGGATGGCGAAGATGCTCTGGCGGCGATCGATGCTCTGGCGCCAGAAGGCGAACAGGCCGTCCCCCAGGTGCAGCGTGTACTGGGTGGCGTTGGGGTGGAAGGCGGCCTGCCGCGTGCGGATCGCCAACAATCGGCGCAGGGCACTGAACACCGCGCGGTGGTGCGTGGCGCCTTCCAGCAGATCGTCCAGTTGATCGGCGTCCCACACGTGGCGGTTGATGGAGCGGTTCTGGCCGGTGTGCTCGACCCGCGCTTCGTCGTTCTCCGTGGCCAGCAGACTGTGGATGTAGAACGCCGGCACCCCTTCCAGCGCCATCATCACCGCGTGGGCACAAATGAACCGGTGGAATTGCAGGCCGTCGTTGTCGCCGGAAGTCTCCGTCCGCGCCATGGCGTTCCACAGGCTGATGTTGATCTCGTAGGGACGCACGTCGCCGTTGGCCGCGGTGCGGGCCGTGATGCGAGCGCCGGAATCGACCAGCGCCTCGATCATGCGATCGATCTCGTCATCGCTCAGCAGGCCCTCGACCGGCCGTAGTCCAATGCCGTCGTGAGACGCGATGAAGTTCAGGTAGGCGGTGCCCTGCTGCGCCGGCGGCATGGTCATCAGCCAGTGCTTGAGGTGCTGGGCGTTGCCACTGAGCATGGCGTGCAGCAGCAGCGGCGGCAACGAGAAGTTGTAGATCATGTGGGCTTCGTTGGCGTTGCCGAAGTAGGTCAGGTTCTCCTGGTTGGGGATGTTGGTTTCGGTGATGATCACCGCTTCCGGGTCGCGGTGCTCAATCATCAGCCGGATCAGGCGGATCACCTCGTGGGTCTCCGGCAGGTTGATGCACGGCGTGCCCAGGATCTTCCAGAGAAACGCCACGGCGTCGAGCCGGAACCAGCGCATGCCGCGGTCCATGTACAGTTTGATGATGCCCAGGAATTCCAGCAGCACGTCCGGGTTGGCGAAATCCAGATCCACCTGATCGTGACTGAAGGTGCACCAGACGTGCTTCTCGCCCTCCACCGTTTCCACCGCCCGCAGCAACGGCGACGTACGCGGACGCACCACGCCGGACAGATCCTCGTCCGGCGACATCTCGATGAAATAGCGATGTCCCGGGGCCTTGCCCGCCTTGTAGTTCTCGAACCAGAGGCTGCGGCTCGAGCAGTGGTTGATCACCAGATCCGTCATCACCTGGAAGTGCCGGGACAGCTCGGTCAGGTCGTCCCAGTCCCCCAGGGACGGGTTGACGGTGGTGTAGTCCATCACCGCGAAGCCATCGTCCGAACTGTAGGGGAAGAACGGCAGCACGTGGACGGTGGAGATCATGCCGCTGAAGTGCGCCTTGCAGAACCCGGTCAGCGTATGCAGCGGTTCCTCACCGTCCCGGCGCACCGAGTCGCCGTAGGTGATCAGCATGGCGCTGCCCGGCCCCCAATTGTTGCGATGGGGCCCCGGCGTCGGCGCGTCCGGCGTCACCCCGAACGTTTCCAGGCAGCGCGCCGCCAGTGCGTCGATGTCTTCGTGGGGATAGAGGCACTGCAGATGCGCCTTCACACGCAGCTCCAGTGACGGTAGGGCCTCGGGCTCGGTCATGCGATCCATCCTTCTGCACGCATCGGTGAGTGAAATCAGCCGCGCTTGGCGACGCTCTTGGGCACGTGCTCTTCCAGGTCCTGCTCGACCGCGTCGTGCAGCTGCTGCATCACGCCCGGGAAGGCACTGGCCACCCGGTTCCAGCAGGAGATGAACGGTGCCTCCATGGGGTTCTCCAGGAAGTAGATCCCGGCTTTCATGATGTTGCGGGCAAACAGCTCCACCGCCTGCTCTTCCTGGTGGACGTCGAACTTGAGGCCGTTGATCTCGGCGTCGTTGCGGTAAGTCTCGACGAAATCCAGGGCGATGCGGAAGTAGGTCGCCTTGATGGTGCGGAAGGACTCCTGGTTGAAAACGATGCCGTTGGTGGCGAGCTTGCGGAAGATGGCCTTGGCGATGTCGATGGACATCTTGGACAGCCCGCCGCTGTCGTCGTCCGGGGACAGGTTCTGGTGCTTGTGATCGTAGCAGTCGGCGATGTCCACCTGGCACAGCCGGTTGGTGCTGTAGTTGCGCTTCATTTCACTGAGCACGCCGATTTCCAGACCCCAGTCGCTGGGAATGCGGATGTCGGTCATCACGTCCTTGCGGAAGGAAAACTCGCCGGACAACGGGTAGCGGTAGCTGTCCAGGTAATCCAGATAGTCCAGGTTGCCCAGGGTTTTCTTGAGCGCCCGCAGCAATGGAGTCACCAGCAGCCGGCTGACGCGGCCGTTGAGTTTCTGGTTGGCGACCCGGGCGTAGAAGCCCTTGCAGAATTCGTAGTTGAAATTGGGGTTGGCGACCGGATAAATCAGCCGGGCCAGCATCTCCCGGTCGTAGGTTACGATGTCGCAGTCGTGCAGGGCGATGGATTCAGCACGACCGGAGGCCAGTACGTAGCCCATGCAGAACCAGACGTTGCGGCCCTTGCCCGGCTCGGTGGGCGCCAGTTCCTCGCCCTTGAGTTCCTTGTCGATCTGGCGCAGCCGCGGGCCGTCGTTCCACAGCACACGGTGGCGCTGGGGCAGTTGCGAGAAGAACGTCAGGGCGTGGTGGTACTGCTCCTCGTTGGCACGGTCCAGGCCGATCACGATCTCGCTCAGATAGGGCACCTGCTTGAGGTGCTCCAGGATCCGGGGCATCGCCTCGGTTTCCAGTTCCGAGTAGAGACAGGGCAGGATCAGGGCCATCGGCCGCGTTTTCGAGAACGTGACCAGCTCCGCTTCCAGCTCTTCCAGTGGGCGACGTGACAGGTTGTGCAGGGTTGTCACAATGCCGTTCTGATAAAAATCACCCATTGCTTGGTTCCTCTCTGCCGGGGCGCCTGCCGGTTTGTTATTGAGGCGCCGTTATCCCCTCCCGGACCAGTATGGAAGTCACCGCTTCCGACCAGCCTTCGGGGCCACAGGAAGAGGTAATGCACACTTCGGGCCGATTCGGGATCGCCGGTGGTGCATGGGCCGGCGAGCGCACCACAACCGGGATATCCGCGGCGGACAACATGTCCACATCGTTATCGCTGTCCCCCAGCGCCACGGACGTGATGGCGTCCCCGAAGGCCTTCTGGTAGACCGCCAGCAACCAGCTCATGGCCTGGCCCTTGTCACAGGCGCCGATCACGTGATGAAAACGACCGCCGCGCACCAGGTGCAGGTTGTGCCGGGCCAGCCTCTTTTCGCACTCTTTTAGTGCATCCTCGGTATCCTGCCACACCAGTGGTTCACTGAATTCACGGTTGGCGGCCAGTACCGCCTGCTGGCGCTCCAAACCCGTGCGTTCCATCAGCTCCGCCACGCTCATGTCGGACAGCGACCGGAAACTGAATTCATGGCGTAACGGCTTGAGTACGTCGAGAATTTCCCCGCGCGGCACGGACAGCAGCTTGCAGTAACTGTCCCCCGCGGACTGGACATCCGGCGGTAACGGCAGATCGGTGTCGCCGGGAAACCACACCGATGCGCCATTCTCGACGATGTAGGGGCCGTCGATGCCGAGTTTCTGCTGCAGCTGCTCCACTTCAGCGCGGGTCTTGCTGGTATTGAAAATACAGGGCACGCCGCCGGCGCGGGCGGCTTCCCATGCCTGACGCGCCGGCTCGGCCGAGTAGGAGTAGTGATCGAGTAAGGTGCCGTCCAGGTCGGTAAAGATAACCAGCCTTGTCATGGGCTTTCCCCCTGTTTGACGCCCAGGAAGTACGTCGTCGCATCCATTGATGATCCGCAGATCCCGCGGTGGTTCCCCACCGCTCCCTTAGCGACCTATGCAAGGGGAGCGCCACCTTGTCTGACAGTTCCGTAACCTGCTGATTGTTGGGCCGGCATCGACGATAGCGCGGCACACGCGGGCACCGGCAATGCACCATCGACGCCAGTCCGCCGCCTGCGCCGACTCAAAGGGCAGCCAACGATTGGCCAGAGCGACCCTATAAACGACCACGGCAGGTCTTGCCAGCGCCCCCCAGGATCGCAGTACACTGCCGCAGCACCCATCAAGAGAGCCCACATGGCCGGTCAGCAATCGTCTAACGAACACACCTCGGCAACGCCCGGACGACGCCTGGTCCTGTTTTCCCTCCTGTTCCTGCTGCTGAGCGCCGCCGGCACCTGGACCATTTATTCCCAGTTCGCCGAGCGCAATTTCAGTTTCGACGACCGTTTGCTGCATCCCGGCTTCCTCGCCGGCGCCGTGGTCCTGCTGCTGATCTACTTCCTGTCCGACGGCCTGCGGCTGTATTACACGCTGCGGGCACTGGGGCATCGCGTGCCGTTCCGGGATATGTTCCGGCTGGTGTTCATCAACATTTTCTTCTCCAACGTCACGCCCATGGCCACCGGCGGTGGTGTGGCACAGATCTGGTACCTGCGACGCCACGGTGTGCGGCTGGGGACGGCCACGGCCGCAACCACCCTGCGCACCGTGCTGGCGGTGGCGTTTATCTTTACTGTCACTCCCGCCTGCCTGATCTGGATGGATGCCCTGCAAGGGCGCGCCATCATCGGCCGCATTGCCGAGCTGCTGGCGGTGTTCATCGTGCTCTACCTGGGCTTCTTTGCGGTGGTGCTGTGGCGTACCCACTGGCTGATCATGCTGCTGACGGGGCTGTTGCAGGCGGTTCGCCGGGCCCGCCTGATCGGTCCGGCGCGCCACAAACGCTGGCAGTTCCGCATGAAGCGGGAGATGACCCGCTTTTCCCGCGCCTTCACCGTCTATCGGCGCGGCCCCCGGCGCTACATCGCTCTGTCGATCCTGTTCACCCTGTTGTTCCTGGTTTCGCTGTTCAGCTTCCCTGCCCTGCTGATGCAGGCGCTGGGTTACGATGTGGATTACCTGATGGTGCTGGGCCTGCTGTTCGTCACCACCTTCGTCATGTACTTCGCGCCCACGCCGGGGGCTTCGGGGATTTCCGAAGGGGTGTTCGGCACCTTCTTCAGCCCGATTCTCGGCCCGGGGCATCTGGTACTGGTCACGGTCGCCTGGCGCTTCCTCACCATCTACCTGGGCATGATCGTGGGCCTGGTGATGACCCAGGTGGAACTGTCCGGCGACCGCCGACAGAAACGCGAGGCCCTGACCCGGCAAGTCGCAAGGACCGGCGATGATCCGACGTAAACCGCTCAAGGCACTGTTCTACCTGTGTTTGCTGATCGTCCTCCTGCTGATCGGCTACAAGATCTATCTGGACTTCTTCGAGCCGGATTACGAAGCGGTGCACACCGAGCAGATCGATCGCATTCATCAGGCCCTCGACGACAGCGACCAATACAGTTTCGCCGTGGTCGGCAACATCAATAATTCGGTGGGGGTGTTCGAGCGCAAGATCATCCCGATGCTCAATGGCGCCGACGTGGACTTCGTGATTTCTGCGGGCAACGCGGTCAGCAGCGGCGGCGAGGACAAATACCGGGCCCTGTACCGGACCATGAGCCAACTGCAGGTGCCCTATCTGCTGACGTTCGGCGACAACGAATTCAGCAACTTCGGCAGCTTCCGCTTCTACGAGCACTACGGCCCCTACTTCTACTCGTTCCGCACCGGCGACAGCCTGTTCGTGTTCCTCGACGCCACCGGCAAGACGCCCTATCGCTGGCAACTGCGCTGGCTTTCGGACCTGATGCGCCAGGACGAAAGCCAGCATCGTTTCGTGTTCATCGGCGAGCCGCTCAGGCACGTGGATCAGGACACCCTGTTCGACGATGAGGACGAGTACCTGCAGAATCCCAGATTCCGCGATGGCCTGATCGACCTGTTCCAGCAGTACAACGTGGACGCGGTCTTCTCCGCCAACCTGCCGTTCTATGCCGAACAGCAGGCGCATGGCACACGCTACATTGTCACCGGCGGTGCCGGCGGACTGGTGCTGAACAACGACACCAGCTTCTATCACTTCGTCCGCGTCGACGTGGGCAAGGACGGCGTCAGCACCACGCTGGAACGGCTCAACATCGGCCAGCACCCGGTCTTCAAGCAGCTGGAGAGCTTCTGGTTCTTCATCCATTCGCTGTTCTACGTGGGCTACGTCAACTTCATCCTGATCCTGGGGATTCTGGGGCTGGTCGCCATCAAGCTCTACTCGCTGATTTTCGTCGACCGGGACTATTACCCGGACTTTGACCTGGACCCCACTCCCTGGCGGGAAAAGCAACTGCGGGTGGCCATGTTCACCAACAACTACCTGCCCTTTATCGGCGGGGTGCCGCTGTCGATCGAACGGCTGCGCCAGGGGCTGGAGGCGCTTGCTCACCAGGTCCGCATCGTCGCCCCGCGCTACCGGGACCAGGCCAACAACGAACCCCACGTGGTGCGGGTGCCGTCCCTGGTGAGCCTGGGCGCCCAGCGGGAGTTCCGCATCGCCAATATTTTCCTGCCGCGCATCCGGCAGGCCATCCGCACCTTCAAGCCGGACATCATCCACGTCCATCACCCTTTCTGGCTGGGTTCCCTGGGGCTGTGGATGGCGCGCCGGCTGAAGGTGCCGGCGGTCTACACCTACCACACGCGGCTGGAGCACTATGCCCACTTCGTGCCGCTACCGGGCCTGATCTTCCGCAACCTGATCTCCCACGCGCTGATCAAGCATTTCGCCAACAAGTGCGACGGCGTGATCGTGCCCACCTACTCGGCGGAGGAATACCTGCGCATGATCGGGGTGAAATCCCTGGCCTTCGTGCAGCCCACCGGCATCGAGTTCGACCGCTTCCAGTCGGTCTCCGACGCCGACGTGGAGGCCCTGCGGGAAAAACTGGGCATCCGCGACGACGAGCACGTGTTCGTCAGCGTGTCGCGGCTATCCACAGAAAAGAACATCGATTTCATGATCGAGGCCATCGCCGGGCTCAAGGAGCAGACCGACCGCCCCTTCCGCTTCCTGATGATCGGTGACGGTCACGAGCGCGAGCGCTTGCAGGGAAAAATCGACGACCTGGGCCTGACCGATGTGTTTATGCTGATCGGTGCGGTCCCGCCCGACGACATGGCCACCTACTACAAAGCGGGCGATACGTTCCTGTTCGCTTCGGTATCCGAAACCCAGGGCATGGTCATCCTGGAGGCCATGGCCGCGGGTCTGCCGGTGGTGGCGGTGCGCTCCAGCGGCATTGACGACGTGGTGCGCGAAGGCCATAACGGCTTCAAGACGCCCAAGAACCTGGAGCGCTGGCGCCAGGCGGTGCAACGCATCATGGACGACGAGGCCCTGCACCGCGAACTGGCGGACAACGCCCTGGCCTTCGCCCGGGATTTCTCCATCGACCATTTCGCCCGGGACGTGGAGAACATCTACGCCACCGTGCTGGCCGATTATCACAAGCGTCGGGAAGAATAACGGCAACCGCCTGATCGGATAGCGCGGCCGCCGCGTATGCACGGAGACGATCCAGCGAAGACGAGGTTCCGTTTCCCATGGCCAAGATTCCCGTCGGCATCAGCACCTGCCTGCTCGGCAAGAACGTCCGCCACGACGGCGGGCACAAACACTCCCGTTTCTGCACCGGCCAGCTTTCGCGCTACTTCGACTACCACCCGGTCTGCCCGGAGCTGGAAGCCGGCTTCGGTGTACCGCGACCGGCCATCCAGCTACGCCAGCAGGGCGAGGCCGTCCGGCTGATGGAGTCGAAGGGAGAGCGGGACTATACCGATGAGATGACGCACTGGATCGACGGCGCGCTGCCGGGGCTGGAACACTTGCGGGGCTATATCCTGATGGCCAAGTCCCCGAGTTGCGGCATGGAACGGATCAAGGTCCACAACGAGAAGGGCCGCACGATACACCGGGACGGTCGCGGGCTGTTTGCCGACGCCCTGATGCGGGCCTACCCCCTGCTGCCGGTAGAGGAAGAGGGCCGACTCAATGACAGCCACCTGCGGGAGAATTTCATCGAGCGCGTCTATGCCTACGACGACTGGATGCGCCTCAACGAAAACGGCCTCACCCGTGCCGGACTGGTCGCCTTTCACACCCGCCACAAGTTCCAGCTCATGGCCCACGACGAGCCCGGCTATCGCGAGCTGGGGCGGCTGATCGCCAACCAGAAGGACGAGCCCCTGGAGACCGTGGCAGAACGCTACTTCGGGCGTTTCATGGAGATCATGAAGGTCCATATCCGCCGCGGCGCCCATGCCAACGTGATGCAGCACATGATGGGGTTCCTGCGGGACGCCCTGTCCGACAGCGACCGGGCCGTCATCTGCGAACAGATTGCCGCCTACCAGCGCGAGGAAGTGCCGCTGGTGGTGCCCATGTCGCTGCTGCGTATGGCCCAGCGCCGCCGGCCAGTGTCGTACCTGGAACAGCAGGAGTACATGGCTCCCTACCCGGAAGATCTGGGCCTGCGCAACCGTATTTAAGCCGCCCGGGCGGGCGGCATCGAATCATAGTCCGAGTCAGAAGCCGTAGAGCAGGGCCAGGGAGATCTCGGTATCGGTCTTCTCTGTGCCCGCGGGCACTTCGGATTCGTGCTTGACCCGGTAGCCCAGTTTCATGGAGACATCCCCCACCACGTTGGACTGCAGGCCGGTGAAGGATTCGGTAATGGTTTTGCCGTCCTGCAGGCCCACTTCTGTGCTCAGCTCCTGAATGAACAGGGCATTGTCGGACAGACCATAGTTGAAGGTTCCGGCAAAGCGCAGCAGCGTGCCTTTCTCGACATCGTCGCCGTCATCGCCCGGTTCCTCCAGCTTGTTGTAGCGATAACCGGCACCCGCCTTGAGCTCCAGGTAGGAGCGCTCACCGGATTGCCAGACACGGTTACCGTAACCGGTACTGGTCGATGACTGGAAGTCATAGCCCGAGAACCGGTCATCCTCGTAGGCGCCACGCAGGAACCAGAACTGGCGCTCGTCGAACTTGTAGTTGGTTTCCGCCTGGGCGTTGTACTTCTCGGAGGTCGTTTCATCCTCGCCGGTTTCATCGTCCTCCGACTCGGCAAAAACGGAACGGAACTCGGCGGTGTTGCGCCACTTTTCCACCTCGTGCTTCAGAGCGAGGCGCGCATTGATGTTCGTGGAATCACTGTTGCCCTCGGTGACGAGCACACCCAGCTCACCCTCACCGGTCCAGTTCTTGCTCTCGTCGTCCTGGGCCAGGGCAAAAGGGGACGAGGCGACCAGCAGGCCGCCCCAAAGAATCTGTCTGTACGTTCGCATGCCGACTCCCTGCGTCGTTCTTTACTCATTTGGCCTATGCACCAAGCGTGCCTATCAAACACGAAAAATGGCCTGGCTGAAAAGTCGATAGAACGTACAGGGCGTCAGAGAAGTCAGATCACCACCGGCTTTACCCAGATCATGGCGTTGCCGGGATCAAGATCGTGCCGGCCCCTTAAGCCTTGGCCTCGCCCTGCTGGCTTTGCCGGGCCTGTTCGGCGCGAGCCTGCTTCTTGGCCGCCTTACGCTCGGCGATCACAGCCGCCGCCTCACCGCCCACATGCGATTCGCCACGCTCACGGGCCAGGCGAATCTGCTTTTCACGCTCGGCAAACCGGGCGCGCTGTTCCGGGGTCAGTTGGTCCATGCACTGGTGACAGCTCACACCCCGCTCGTATTCGGGGCGCTGCTTGTCGGCTTCCGTGATTGGCCGGCGGCAGGCGTGGCACTGGTCGTAACCGCCGCGCTCCAGGTTGTGGTTGACGGTGACCCGGTCGTCGAACACAAAGCACTCGCCCTGCCACAAGCTCTCTTCCTCGGGTACATCCTCCAGGTATTTGAGGATGCCACCCTTGAGGTGGTAGACCTCGTCGAAGCCCTGCTCCTTGAGGAAAGCCGTGGACTTTTCACAGCGGATGCCGCCGGTGCAGAACATGGCCACCTTGCGGTGTTTGGACGGGTCCAGGTGCTCAGCGACGTACTCAGGGAATTCCCGGAAGGTATCCGTGGCCGGGTTGACCGCGTTCTGGAAGGTCCCGACGTCCACTTCGTACTGGTTGCGGGTGTCGATCAGCAGCACCTCCGGGTCGGAAATCAGATCGTTCCAGGCCTTGGCATCGACGTAAGTGCCCACGGTGCGGCGCGGATCGATGTCTTCCACACCCATGGTGACGATCTCTTTCTTGAGCTTCACCTTGGTGCGTTTGAAGGGCTGTATATCGACGTAGGATTCCTTGTAGTCGATGCCGTCGAAGCGGCTGTCATCGGCCAGCCACGCCTTGACCGCATCAACCCCGTCGCGGGAACCGGCGATGGTGCCGTTGATGCCCTCGTGCGCCAGCAGCAGGGTGCCGCGGACTTCGTATTCATTCAGCAGCGCCAGCAGCGGGTCACGCAGACGCTCATAATCTTCCAGTGCGGTGAACTTGTACAGCGCACAGACAACGACATCTTTCATGGTTTTCTCCTGCGGGCCGGACCGTAAATCCGGAGCATGGTCAAAACAAGAAGCCCTCGCGAGGCAACGGCTTCTCAGGACGAGCGGATTTTAACCAATGGCGGGTGACAAAAGGAAGGGATCTGCGGAAGACACCGATCCGGGGACCGGTGTCTTGTCGGTCGCCGTCAGAAACGGAACTGACCGCCCACGGAGATGCCGGCAAGCTCAGCATCGTCCTTGTCGTAATACTGCATGGCCTCTGCATTGAGCACGAACTGGTCGGTCAGTTCGATGTTGAGGCCAACGCCGTAGGAAAAGCTGCTGTCCGAATCGGACTCGGAAGCCGAGAGACCTCCGAAAGAAGCCGTTGCCTCAGCGTCAATACGGGTGACGCCGGCAACCACATAGGGATAGAGGATCGTTTCAGTGGGCAGCCCGGCTTTCAGGTAGGCGCCAAACAGGCTGTTGATATCCAACCCCAGATCGACGCCACTCACTGTGGCGGAATCATCGGACAGGCCTGTGCCGGCACGTAATTCCCCTGCCAGGTATGGATTAAGCTGTACCCCGAGTTGGGCAAAGAGGACATCGGCATCGAAATCCTCGGAAATCTGATCTTCTTCATACTGGCCGGCCAGATAGTTCAGCCCCACGTACGCCTGGGATTTGAAATCATCGGCCATGACCGGACCTGCAACCAGGCCGGACAGCAGCACAGCAACAACGCGCTTTTTCATGAGTATTCCCTGTTTTTTCCAGTTCTTTAGATCCATGTTTTGCACTTCACGCAGCTCCGTGCGCTTCATGAAAAACAGCGATGTATGGTAAAGGTCTGTAAAGAAACCCTCCACTCGCTACGGAAAAAGAATGTGAAAAAGCGAAGAAACCGGGCCCAGAGAAATCTGACCCCGGGAGAAAAGGTTATTGCTGCTCCGCCAGCTCACGCTGGATCACGGCATCCATTTGGCTCCAACCGGGGCGAGTCAGGCGGATGTTGTCGACGTAGACCGTCGGTGTGCTGGCAACTTGCAGCTGCTGGGACACGCCTACGCTCTGGGCAATAACATCGCCGTGCAGTTCGGTGCGGATGCAGCGTTCCAGACGGCGGCTGTCCAGGCCCAGTTCGTCGGCGTAGCGGGCAAATGTGGGAACCGGGTCGCTCTGGCCGGACCACTCGGACTGGTTTTCGTAAAGCCTATCCTGAATGCCCCAGAAGGCAGACTGGTCCGCGGCGCAGCGTGCGGCCAGCGCCGCCGGGCGGGCATTGGCGTGTTGACGCAGGGGCAGGTCGAAGAACACCAGCCGCACCTGGCCGTCCTTCACGTAAGTCTCACGCAGCTTCTCGGAGGCAGGCGCGAACCGGGCGCAGGCCGGGCACTGGTAGTCAGCAAACTCACGCACCACGATCGGCGCATCGGGATCACCGATGGACACACCGACGCTGTCAAAGTTGGCAGGGAACGGGTCCGCACCTTCAGCAACATCCGGCAGGGCATCCGACGTCGGCTGCGGCGGCTGGATAACCCACCACAACACCGCGACCAGGAAAGTCGCCACCAACACGGCCACGCCCGCCAGCAGGACCCGCCGGCGCATGCGCTCCAGTTTCGCGGAGGAACCGCCCCGATGCTGTCGGCGTTTGGCTTCGCCCATATCGATCACTCCCTGTTCATAGCTTGGCTGTCTTGTGATTCGTTGTCGCAGAGCAGCTTACACCAGCCCGGGGCGCCTGCAATAGACGTTCGAAGCGGTCTCGGTTAATTTTGGAGGTCAATGATTCAGCCCGGAAAAGAAACACAACAACCAAGGAGTCCTCATGCCCATTCCCCACGCCCTGCAGGATCGCCTCACTCTCCCGCTGATCGCCGCCCCGATGTTCCTGATCTCCGGCCCGGAGCTGGCCCTGGCCTGCTGCCGCAAGGGGATCGTGGGGAGTTTCCCGGCGCTCAACCAACGCACCAGCGAGGGCTTCGAGGCCTGGCTGCAGGCCATGACGGCCGGCCTGACTGAATTGGAAGAGGCGGCGCCCGACAGCCCGGTCGCCCCCTATGCCGTCAACCTGATCGTGCACCCGACCAACCCGCGCTGGCAGGCGGATCTGGCCCTGTGCGAAAAATATCGGGTGCCCATCGTCATCACCTCGCTGGGCGCGGCCAGCCATGTGGTGGAGACCGTTCACGGTTATGGTGGCCTGGTGTTCCACGACGTGACCAACCAGAAACACGCCCGCAAAGCCGCCGAAGCCGGTGTGGATGGCATCATTGCCGTGGCGGCGGGCGCTGGCGGCCATGCGGGTACGACCAGCCCGATGGTGTTGGTCAAAGAAATCCGGGAAGTGTTCGACGGCGCCATCATCCTGGCCGGTTGCCTGTCGAACGGTGAGGATCTGCTGGCCGCCCAGGCCATGGGAGCGGACCTGGGCTACATGGGAACGCGCTTTATCAACACCCGGGAATCCCTGGCCGACAGCGCCTATCAGACGATGATCATCGAAGCCGTCTCGGGCGACATCGTTCACACCCCCGCCGTGTCCGGCATTCCCGCCAACTTCATGCGCCAGAGCCTGCAAGCGGCGGGCTACCCGATGGACAGGCTCAACCAGCCCGGCGCCATCGACTACGGCGAAAAACTCAAACCCATCGACGACGAAGCCAAGGCCTGGAAGACCGTCTGGTCCGCCGGCCAGGGCGTCAGCGCAATTCGGGATGTGGTATCGGTGGACGACCTGGTGGGCCGCCTTGCCGACGAATACCGGGCCGCAATGGCCAGCCTTCAGGAACGCTGTTTTAGCGGCTGAACATCCCCACCGTGCCGATCGTTCAGTCTTCCATGAACTGACGCAGTTGCTGGTGGAGCCGCTCCACCTCCCGGCGCAGCTCGGTCATCTCGTCGAGCAGTTCCAGCGACATGGCCAGCCCCGGCACGTTGATCTTGAGATCACGCTGCAGGCGCTGGGCCTTGCGCAGGCGGGTCAGCGCCACGGCATCGAAGCTCCAGCCGCTGACCGGGCCGTCTTCCACTGGCGTGATCACGCCATGATTGACCAGTTTGATCACGAACTCGGCAGGCACGTCGCCGCGTTCGCAGATCTCCCGCAGGCTGAAACGGGTGCGCTGGTCGAGCACTTCCACCTGGTAGCTGATTTCCGTCTTCACGTCGCACTCCGTTACACGTTCAGATGGGCGCGGGGATTGAATCCCTTCTCCGCCTCGGCCAGTTTGCGGTACAGGGCTTCGCTGTCACCGTCGTGTTTGCGCGGCAGCGCGATCTGCAGCACCACGATCTGATCCCCCGGTTTTTTGCCGGGCAGGCCCTTGCCCTTCAGTCGCAGCTTCTGGCCGCCGGTGGCGCCCCTGGGCACCTTGACCTTGAGCCGGCTGCCCAGCGTGGGCACGGTAACCTCCGCCCCGAGCGCCGCTTCCCAGGGCGCGACGGGCAACGTCATGACCACATCCCGACCGTCCACGGTAAACAGCGGATGCGGTGCCAGATCCACCTCAATGAAGAGATCGCCGGCTTCGCCGCCGCCAAACCCGGGCGCCCCCTGTCCTTTCAGACGAATGTGCTGACCCTGGGACATCCCGGCGGGAATCTTGACCTTAAGGGTTTTGGTACGCCGCTTCGGCAGGCCGCGGGCATCGTTCTCGGTGACCTCGAACTGAACCTGCTTCTCGCAACCGCTGTAGGCCTCCTCCAGGAACAGCGCGAGGCGGGCATGCACGTCCTCACCACGCATGCGCATGTTCTGGCGGAAGCCGCCAAAACCAGCGTGACGACCACCGCCGAAAATGGACTCGAAGAAATCGCTGAACTGGCCCGCATCCGCCTCGGTATAGCCACCACCGCCGAAGCGCGAGGCGCTCTCCCAGCCGGGCGGCGGCTCGAAATGGCCACTGCGTCCGGCGCCGTAAGTGCGCAGCTGGTCGTATTCGGCTCGCTTCTCTGGATCCTTCAGCACCTCGTAGGCTTCGCCGACGTCCTTGAACTTATCCTCGGCGTCGTCTTCCTTGCTGATGTCCGGATGATACTTACGCGCCAGCTTGCGATAGGCCTTCTTGATCTCGTCGGGCGACGCGTCTTCTTTGACGCCCAATGCCGCGTAGTAATCCTTGAATTCCATGATGGATGCACACCCTCCGGATGTCTCCTCGCCCATTCGGACCGGGCGACGTTTATCGACTTATTGATCAATAATTGTTCCGAAACAGCGTAATACAAGTGGTGGGAAATGAGGAATAATCCGCATCATCGTCGCCGTTGACGCGGGTCAAGGAAAAGGCCCGAAGGCACAAAAAAGCCCCGCGCGTCTGGCGACGGGCGGGGCTCACACGATGATCAGCAGGCGATCAGTTGACCTTCGGATCCAGTTCGCCGCGCTCATAGCGCCCGAACATGTCCTCCAGGTTGATCGGCTTGATCTTGCTGGCGTTGCCGGCGGTGCCAAAGGCTTCGTAACGGGCCATGCACACTTCGCTCATGGCTTTGACCGATTCCTTCAGGTACTTACGCGGGTCGAACTCGGCGGTGTTGTTCGCCAGGAAGCGACGGATCGCGCCGGTGGACGCCAGGCGCAGGTCGGTATCGATGTTGACCTTGCGCACGCCGTGCTTGATGCCTTCAACGATTTCCTCGACCGGGACACCGTAGGTTTCCGGGATCTCGCCACCGTATTCGTTGATGATCTGCAGCCAGTCCTGGGGTACGGAGCTGGAACCGTGCATGACCAGATGGGTGTCCGGGATGCGGGCGTGGATCTTCTTGATCTGGTCGATGGCCAGGATGTCGCCGGTGGGCGGACGGGTGAACTTGTAGGCGCCGTGGCTGGTGCCGATGGCAATGGCCAGCGCGTCCACGTGGGTCTTCTTGACGAAGCCGGCGGCTTCTTCCGGATCGGTCAGCATCTGGCTGTGGTCCAGCGTGCCTTCCGCGCCGATGCCGTCTTCCTCACCGGCCTGGCCGGTTTCCAGGGAGCCCAGACAGCCCAGTTCGCCTTCCACGGACACGCCGCAGGCATGCGCCATTTCCACGGTGCGACGGGTGACGTCGACGTTGTACTCATAATCGGTCGGCGTCTTACCGTCTTCACCCAGGGAGCCGTCCATCATCACGGAGCTGAAACCCAACTGGATGGAGCGCTGGCATACGGCCGGGCTGGTGCCGTGGTCCTGGTGCATGACCACCGGAATGTGCGGGAATTCCTCGACCGCCGCCAGGATCAGGTGGCGCAGGAACGGTGCACCGGCGTACTTACGTGCACCGGCAGAGGCCTGGACGATGACCGGGGAGTCGGTCTTGTCCGCCGCTTCCATAATGGCGCGCATCTGCTCCAGGTTGTTGACGTTGAACGCGGGAACGCCGTAACCATGCTCGGCGGCGTGGTCCAGCAGCTGGCGCATTGAAATAAGAGCCATTGGATAAATCTCCTTTGGAAATTCAGTTCAGGATTCATGGAGTCGCTGGACGCGTCCTGAATACCTTCTGCCGAGTCTGAGGGCATCAGATGCAAGGCGCGGCTTGCCGGCAATGGCCTGGGCCGCATGCGGACAGCCCTTGGCAAAAGCCGCAACGCTGCATCTGATGTTCTCAGGCTTGGCCCGCAGGGGCGCGTATGCGCCAGAAGGTGTTCAGGACGCGTCCAGGGGCTCCTCGCTATGCGCCGCGCTCTTCCAACACCGCGACGGCGGGCAGGGTTTTGCCTTCCACAAACTCCAGGAAGGCGCCACCGCCCGTCGATATATAGGAAATTTTATCGCTTACGCCGTATTTGTCGACGGCCGCCACGGTGTCACCGCCGCCGGCCAGCGAGAAAGCGTCGCTCTCGGCGATGGCATCGGCCAAGGCGCGGGTACCGCCGCCAAACTGGTCGAATTCGAAAACACCCACCGGACCGTTCCACAGAATGGTCTTGGCGGACTTCAGCAGTTCACTGAAGTGCGCTGCAGTTTTCGGGCCGACGTCCAGAATCATGTCGCCCTCACCCACGTCGGCAATCGCCTTGGTGGTGGCTTCCGCGTCCTCGGCGAACTCGCCGGCAACGACCACGTCCTCCGGCAGCGGGATCTTAACCCGCTCGGCGATGGCCTTGGCGGTGTCGATCAGGTCGTGTTCGCACAGGGATTTACCCACCGGGTGACCGGCCGCCGCCAGGAAGGTGTTGGCAATGCCACCGCCCACGATGATCTGGTCGCAGACCTTTTCCAGCGCGTTGAGGACGTCCAGTTTGGTGGACACCTTGGAGCCGCCGACGATGGCCACCACCGGCTTGGCCGGGTTGTCCAGCGCCTGGCTCAGGGCTTCCAGCTCCGCCGCCAGCAGCGGGCCGGCGCAGGCTTCCGGCGCGAATTTCGCCACTCCGTGGGTGGAGGCCTGGGCGCGGTGGGCGGTGCCAAAGGCGTCCATCACGTACACGTCGCACAGGGCGGCGTAGCGTTTGGACAGGGCTTCGTCGTCTTTCTTCTCACCCTTGTTGAAGCGGACGTTCTCGCACAGGACCACTTCACCCTCGGCCACGTCGACGCCGTCCAGGTAATCCTCGACCAGACGTACCGGCTGGCCCAGCAGTTCGCCCAGGTGCGCGGCGACCGGCTTCATGGAGGACGCCTCATCGTAGACGCCTTCTTCGGGACGCCCCAGGTGGGACATCAGCAGGACCTTGGCGCCGGCGTCGCGGGCGGCCTTGATGGTCGGCAGGGAAGCGCGGATGCGAGCGTCGCTGGTCACCTTGCCGTCCTTGACCGGGACGTTCAGGTCTTCACGAATCAGAACCCGCTTGCCCGCCAGGTCCAGCTCGGTCATTTTCTTGATCGTCATGAAACGTTCCTTTTTTCAAAGCGTTGATAAGGGTTTCAAGGCATTTTTTGGGAATTCAGTGAGAATCGACAAACCGGGACAGCCAGCTCTGGCTGACGTCGAGCATCCGGTTGGCAAAGCCCCATTCGTTATCAAACCAGCACAGCACTTTCACCATGCGACCGCCGCTGACCCGGGTCTGGCCGCCGTCCACGATCACCGAGCGCGGGTCGTGGTTGAAATCGGCGCTGGCCAGGGGCTCGTCGGTGTAGCCGACGATGCCTTTGAGGGGCCCGTCCGCACTGTCGCGGATCAGGCGGTTGACGGTCGCCACGTCGGTGTTTTTCGAGACGTTCACGGTCATGTCGATGGCCGACACATTGAGCGTCGGCACGCGCATGGCCACGGCGCTGAAGCGGCCTTTCATGGCCGGCAGCAGGCGTTCAATTCCACGCGCCAGCCCGGTGTCCACCGGCACGATATTGTGCAGGGCGCTGCGGGTGCGACGCAGGTCATGGTGATGGTAGGCGTCGATGACCGGCTGGTCGTTCATCGCCGCATGAATGGTGGTGATCGCGCCCTGCTCCACGCCCAGGGCGCGGTCCAGCTCACGGATCACCGGCACCACGCAGTTGGTGGTGCAGGATGCGTTGGACACGACCCGGTCGTCCGCGGTCAGCTCGGATTCGTTGATGCCGTAAACCACGGTCCGGTCCACGTCCGGTTCCGCCGGCTGCGAGAACAGCAGCCGCGGCGCGCCGGCGTTCAGGTGCTGTTCCGCCGTCGAACGATCGCTGAAAGCACCGGTGCATTCCAGCACCAGGTCCACGTCCAGCGATGCCCAGGGCAGGTCCTGCGGCTGGCTGGCACGCAGCACCTGGATGTCATCGCCGTTGACCTGCATGCCAGTGGCCGTGGTGGTGACTTCCCCCCGGAAACGACCGTGGGTGGAATCATAGCGGGTCAGGTGGGCGATGGTTTCCAGATCGGACAGCTCGTTGATGGCCACAACCTGCAACGTGTCGCGGTAGCCGTTTTCATACAGCGCGCGCAGCACGCACTGACCAATGCGGCCATAGCCATTGATTGCCAGACGGTATGCCATGTGGCGGAAACGTCTCCCGGATGGAGTGACGGCCGCCGGTCATCCCGGCGGCCGAAGATCGGGCTGAGCGTGAACTCAGTTTTCGAGCAGTTCCTGGGACACCGCGACCACATTGTCCACGGTGAATCCGAAGAACTTGAACAGATCACCGGCCGGCGCCGATTCACCAAAGCTGTTCATGCCCACCACGCGGCCGTCCAGGCCGACGTACTTGTACCAGTAATCCTCGAAGGCCGCCTCGACGGCCACGCGGTTGGTCACGTCCAGCGGCAGCACTGTCTGCTTGTACTGGGCGTCCTGGGCCTCGAACACTTCCGCCGACGGCATGGACACGACGCGCACCTTGCTGCCCTGCTCGCGCAGCTGGGCGGCGGCGTCCTGGGCCAGGCCGACTTCGGACCCGGTGGCGATCAGGATCAGGTCCGGGTGGCCGTCGCTGTCGGAAAGAACGTAGGCGCCCTTGCTCACGTCAGCCAGCTGCTGCTCGCTGCGATCCTGGTGCGGCAGCCCCTGGCGGGAGAACACCAGCGAAGACGGGCCGTCGTTGCGCTCCAGCGCGGATTTCCAGGCCACGGCCGATTCCACCGCGTCCGCCGGACGCCACACGTGCATGTTCGGCGTGCTGCGCAGGGCGGTGAGCTGCTCGATCGGCTGGTGGGTCGGGCCGTCCTCGCCCAGACCGATGGAGTCATGGGTGAACACGAAGATGGAACGCTGCTTCATCAGTGCCGCCATGCGCACGGCGTTGCGGCAGTATTCCATGAAGATCAGGAAGGTCGCACCGTAGGGCACGAAACCGCCGTGCAGGGCGATGCCGTTCATGATCGCCGCCATGCCGAACTCGCGCACCCCGTAATAGAGGTAGTTGCCGCTGGCGTCGTCCTTGTTGATGCCCTTGCTGCCGTCCCAGATGGTCAGGTTGGAACCGGCCAGGTCGGCGGAGCCACCCAGCAGTTCCGGCAGCATCGGGCCGAAGGCGTTGAGGGTCTTCTGGGACGCCTTACGGCTGGCCACGGTTTCGCCGTTTTCCTGGCATTCGCGGATGTAGGCGTCCGCCTTGTCCGCAAAGTCAGCCGGCAGTTCGCCCTGGATACGGCGTTCGAACTCCGCCGCCAGCTCCGGGTGGGCGCTCTTGTAGGCCGCGAAGGTCTCGTTCCAGGTCTTCTGGGCCGCAGCGCCTTTTTCGCGACCGTCCCAGGCGGCGTAGATGTCGTCCGGCACCTCGAACGCAGGATGGTTCCAGCCCAGGTTCTCGCGGGTGGCGACGATTTCGTCCTCGCCCAGGGCCGCGCCGTGGCAGCTTTCGGTGCCCTGCTTGTTGGGTGCGCCGAAGCCGATAATGGTCTTGCAGCAGATGAGTGTCGGCTGCTCGGTGTTGGCACGCGCCTGTTCGATGGCACGACGCACTTCCTCGGCGTTGTGGCCGTCCACGTCCGGGATGACCTGCCAGCCGTAGGCGTCGAAGCGCTTGGGCGTGTCGTCGGTGAACCAGCCATCCACTTCACCGTCGATGGAAATGCCGTTGTCGTCGTAGAAGAAGATCAGCTTACCCAGGCCCAGGGTGCCGGCCAGGGAGCAGACTTCGTGGGAGATGCCTTCCATCAGGCAGCCGTCGCCCAGGAACGCGTAAGTGTAGTGGTCGACGATGTCGTGACCGTCACGGTTGAACTGCGCGGCCAGGGTTTTCTCGGCCACGGCAAAGCCCACGGCATTGGCAATACCCTGCCCCAGCGGGCCGGTGGTGGTCTCAACACCCGGCGTGTAGCCGAATTCCGGGTGGCCCGGCGTTTTGCTGTGCAGTTGGCGGAAGTTCTTGATGTCGTCGATGGTGACGTCGTAGCCGCTCAGGTGCAGCAGGGAATACTGCAGCATGGAACCGTGGCCGTTGGACAGGATAAACCGGTCACGGTTGGGCCAGGACGGGTCCGCCGGGTTGTGGCTCAGGTAATCGTTCCAGAGCACTTCGGCGATATCTGCCATGCCCATCGGTGCACCGGGATGACCGGATTTGGCCTTCTGGACGGCATCCATGCTGAGGGCGCGGATGGCATTGGCAAGATCTTTACGGGACGGCATCGAGTGTATCTCCACATTTAGGCGACGGCTTTCACGCGGTATTCCGGGTCCGAACCCCCCCGAAAATACCGGCCAGAAATCGAGAAGGCGCATATTTTCGCCGATTAGGACATCAATGGGCAAATGCCATCCGCAAGATCCTCTCCCTCCCATCCGCTTCCGCCATCCCTTTCTCCGGGCCGCCGCGCCGAAGCCCCTGATATCTCTCAGGGATAAGCCACGCAGGCCTGATGCACACGCAGGTCGCTCAGTACGTTGGCGACGCCGCCGAACCGGACTTCAACGGCGTCGAAGTCCTGGGTGGCCTGGAAGTTCACGAAATAACGATTGGCGTTTTCCGGAACACTGAACAGCTGTAGAGCCAGCAGGGTGCCCACCGCCGCCCGCTCCTGTTCCACGCCGTTGCGTCGGGTCACGATGGCCACGCCGCCGAGGGCGTCCAGGGTGAGCAGCGCATTGGGGCGCGACAGCATCAGGCCCAGGGTACGTGGCGCAGGCGGCGTGGCACTGAAGACCGCCGGCGACTGGCTGCTGACGCGCAGGTAGGACCCCGCCGCCAGCCCGACGGAACTGGTCATCCGGGCCGCCGTGTCCGCATCCGCGTCGATTGCCAGGCCCGGGTCGGAGACGCCGCACAGCGCGCACAGCAAGCCGAACAGGCCGTCGGACGTGGTGGCATCGGGCGTTTCCAGAGGCATAAAGGGGGAATCCGGCCCGCAACTGACCGAGCTGACCAGGTCACAGGCGTCCCCGATACCGTCCAGATCCCGGTCCGCCTGATCCGCGTTGGCATCCACCGGGCAATTGTCGCTGTCGTTGGCCACCGCATCGCCGTCGATATCGGTATCGCAGGCATCCCCCTGACCGTCGCCGTCGGTATCCTGTTGCGAGGCGTTGGCAACCAGCGGGCAGTTGTCGGCGACATCATCGACGCCATCGCCGTCGACATCGTCGTCACAGGCATCGCCCGCTCCATCCAGGTCCCGATCTTCCTGCCCGATGTTGGCCACGGTCGGGCAATTGTCACTGGCATCGTCGACGGTGTCGGCGTCGTCGTCGGTATCGCACGCATCGCCCTGGCCGTCGCCGTCCAGATCCGCCTGCCCCGAATTCGCCACCAGCGGGCAGTTGTCGCTGCCCTGACTCACGCCGTCGCCGTCGAGGTCGTCGTCGCAGGCGTCCCCCTGGCCGTCGCCGTCCAGGTCGGACTGGTCCTGATTGGCCATGACCGGACAATTGTCGGCTCCATTGGCCACATCATCGCCATCGACATCCGCATCGCAGGCATCACCAACGCCGTCGTCGTCCAGATCCACCTGCCCGGCGTTGATCACCGACGGGCAGTTATCGACGCCGTCGGACACGCCGTCGCCGTCGGAATCGGTGTTGGCGTCGCAGGCATCCCCCTCGCCGTCGCCATCGGCATCGCCCTGCCCCGGGTTGGCGTCGACCGGGCAGTTGTCTCCTACGTCATCCACGCCGTCGCCATCGCGATCCGGATCGCAACTGTCGCCCACCAGGTCCCCATCCTGATCCTCCTGCCCCGCGTTGGCCATCGCGGGACAATTGTCCATGCCGTTGGTCACGCCATCACCGTCGCGATCCGCATCGCAGGCATCGCCATGACCGTCGCCATCGTCATCCTCCTGCCCGGGGTTGGCCAGCAAAGGACAGTTGTCGACCCCATTGGCGAGGCCATCCCCATCACGGTCGTCGTCGCAGGCATCGCCGGCGCCATCGCCATCCGAGTCGAGCTGATCGGCATTGGCATCCACCGGGCAGTTATCGCCGGCACCGATGCCGTCACCGTCGCGGTCGGCATCGCAGGCGTCGCCGATTCCATCGCCGTCGAGATCCGCCTGCAACGGGTTGGCGACGGTCGGGCAGTTGTCGAGACCGTCGGCCACCGCATCGCCGTCCCGGTCGGAGTCGCACGCGTCGCCGACGCCATCACCGTCGAGGTCCGCCTGATCGGGGTTGATCAACGACGGGCAGTTATCGGCGTCGTTCTGGACGCCGTCGCCGTCGAGGTCCGAATCGCAGGCATCCCCGACACCGTCGCCGTCCCAGTCGTGCTGATTGGCGTTGTCCACCGTCGGGCAATTGTCCACGCCGTCATCGACACCATCACCATCCTGGTCCGATTCGGCATCGCAGACGTTGCCCAGACCATCGCCGTCACTGTCTTCCTGGGACGGATTACTGAGCGTCGGGCAGTTATCGCCCAGGTTGTCCACGCCATCGCCGTCGGCGTCGGTATCGCAGGCGTCACCGTCGCCGTCCAGGTCCAGGTCCCCCTGTTCCGGGTTGGCGATATACGGGCAGTTGTCCGCGCCGTTCAGCACGGCGTCGTTGTCGAGATCGCTGTCGCAGGCATTGCCCTGGCCGTCGCCGTCTGCATCGAGCTGATCCGCGTTGGCTATCGAGGGGCAGTTATCCACCTCGTCGTCCAGGCCGTCGCCGTCGCTATCCAGGCCCAGGTCGCAGGCATCGCCCTCGCCGTCGCCATCGGCATCGGCCTGCGAGGCATTGGCAACGTGGGGGCAGTTGTCGGCGACGTCCAGAACCCCATCACCGTCGACATCGTCGTCGCAGGCGTCGCCGATATCGTCACCATCGAAATCCGACTGGCCGGGGTTGGCCTGGACCGGGCAGTTGTCGAGCGTATCCGGCACCGCGTCGCCGTCACTGTCCGCCGGCGCCGGCGGTTCGCAGACGTCGCCGATGCCGTTGGCGTCGCTATCGAGCTGGTCGTCGTTGGGATCGTGCGGGCAGTTGTCGACATCGTCGAAAACGCCGTCGTTATCCCTGTCCGGGTCGCAGGCGTCGCCAATGCCGTCGAGGTCCTCGTCCTCCTGAAAAGCATTGGCATCGAGCGGACAATTATCGACGCCGTTGGCGATGCCGTCTCCGTCGCTGTCCACAGACAGGTCGCACGCGTCTCCAACACCGTCCAGATCGTCGTCCCGCTGGTCGCCGTTCGCCAGGCGCGGGCAGTTGTCCACGTCGTTATCGACGGCGTCCCCATCCAGATCGTCGTCGCACACGTCGCCCAGACCGTCGCCGTCGTGGTCCACCTGATCCGAATTCGACATCAGCGGGCAATTGTCGACACCGTCGTCGATCCCGTCGTTGTCGTGATCGGCATCGCAGGCATCGCCCAGGGCGTCGCCGTCCCGGTCCGCCTGGTCCGGGTTGCTGACGGTCAGGCAATTGTCCACGCTGTCGTCGATGCCATCGGCGTCCAGGTCCCGCCCGGAATCGCAGGCATCGCCGGCACCGTCGCCATCGGAATCCTGTTGGTCGCTGTTAGCGGTGACCGGGCAATTGTCGGCGGCATCGGCCACGCCGTCGCCGTCGGAGTCGATCAACGGATCGCAGGCGTCGCCGATGCGGTCGCCGTCGAGGTCGGTCTGTTGGGCGTTGGCCAGATCCGGGCAGTTGTCGACGCTGTCACGCACCTGGTCGCCGTCGCGGTCGGCATCGCAGGCATCGCCGATGCCGTCCCCGTCCATATCCGCCTGATCCGGGTTGACCATCGCCGAACAGTTATCGTCGGGCCCGGGCACGCCGTCGGCATCCTGGTCCTCTCCTTCTGCCAGGCAGCCGGCCAGCAAGACCATCGCGCCCAGTACCCATACGGCCTTCCATGACGTTCGGGTTCGCATCCGCGTCCTCCCTGCGCCTTGCCGTTGCTACTCCTTTCCCGAAAAACAGCTACCGTAGAGGCAGCATCACGCTTAAGCCGGCCTGCCAGTCCAACACGCCGCCCTGGTAGTGGTCGTAATTGGCGCGCAGACTGCCGCGCACCCGCAACCGGGTGCCCCCCAGCCGGGGCGAGGTGGCCTGTAGCCCCAGGGAGCCGAACCAGTCGTTGCTGTCGTCGGCGTCGGGCACTACGTCGTTATTCACCCAGCCCAGGCCGGCAAACACGCCACCGCGGACGTCGTGACCCAGCGCCCAGTCATGGCCCAGGTCGCCGCCGAGCCCCCGGCGATAGAAATCGGACACCACGCGATCGGTCGTCTCCAGCACCTCGTGAAAGGCCCGCACGCGCCAGTAGCCGCACCAACGGCTGCAATCCCGTTCGTAGAAAGCGTCGTAGCCCACGCTGACTTCATCGGTGCCGCGTTCGCTATCCGGCCAGTACATGTGGATCGACGCCCCGGCGCGGTCCGGCGATGGCGATGGCGATGGCGATGGCGAAGAGTCCGCCGCAGCGACCGGACAAACGACCAGCAGCGCAACAAACCCGCAGGCACTCGTGGCGATTCTCAGAGATGTCAGGGAACTGAGGATGGATGCAGGCACCAGACCTCCTGTCGGCAAACCCGCTGCATTCCGTGTAGCGGTGAATCATCGTGGGTATATCTGAGCGGCATGTACTCGAACACGCCCCGCACACCCATTAATCTAGCAGCCGCACGACCTGTCGCTTAAATCGATGCGCGATAAAACCCGTCCGGTTATGCCTTTCAGGCGTATTGCCGGCGCCCGCCCCCGATCCAACCAACCTATATCAAAGTTTTTTGATATAGATATTGATTCCTCGCCGAAGCCTTCCTACACTTGCACCCCATGAACAGTATTGCCTCCATCGACTCCGAACTGTCGCCGTCACTGGATCAACTGGCGCCGGTCTTCAAGGCCAGCGGCGATCCGCTGCGCCTGGAAATTCTGCGCGTGCTGCAGCGGGACACCTTCGGCGTGATGGAGCTGAGCCAGATTTTCGGGGTTCGCCAGTCGGGCATGAGCCACCACCTGAAGGTGCTGGCCAAGGCCGGCCTGCTTGAGCCCCAGCGCGAAGGCAATGCCATTTTCTACCGTCGCCCGCTGCGCGCCCGCAGCCAGGAACTGACCGATCAGGCCGTGCGCCAGGTGTTTGCGCTGGTGGACCAGGTGGCCCTGCCGGATCACCTGAACGCGCGCATCCGCGAAGTACGTGACCAGCGGGCCGATCAGTCCCAGGCGTTCTTCGCGCGCCATGCGGAGCAGTTCCGCGAACAACAGGAACTGATCGCCGCGTTCGAGCACTACGCCGAGCCGGTCGCGGAACTGGTGCGTCAGAAGGCGGCCCAACTGAGTGGGCGGGACAGCCTGGAAATCGGCCCCGGCGAAGGCGCCTTTCTGGCGGAACTGAGCCGTTCGAGCAGGCAGGTGGTGGCGGTGGACAACTCCCGCGACATGCTGTCCCGGGCAAAGGTCGCGTGCGGCGAGGCCGGCCTGGACAACGTCGAGTTGATCGAAGGCACCACCGACCTGATCCGGGGCGGCCAGGCCGGCCGCTTCCAACTGGTGGTGGCCAATATGGTGCTGCACCACGTGCCCAACCCGGCGGATATTTTCGAGGATGCGGCGGCGCTGATGCGCGACGGCGGCTGCCTGATCATCAGCGACCTGTGCAGCCACGACCAGAACTGGGCGAAGGCCAACTGCGGCGACCTCTGGCTGGGCTTCGAGCCGGAAGAACTGACCGCTTGGGCGGAAGACGCCGGCCTGAGCACCGGTGAGACGCTTTTTATCGGTTTACGTAACGGTTTCCAGGTCCAGGTCCGTGAATTCTGGAAACACTCATGAGCGAAGCCCCGACGGGGATTCCGAACGATCATCAACACTGACCCATTAACCGGTTGCGGCGACTGAAACGCCGCCTGACAACAAGGAACCCGCAAGCATGTCTGACTACAGCATCTTCACGTCCGAGTCTGTATCCGAAGGTCATCCGGACAAACTGGCCGACCAGATTTCCGATGCCGTACTCGACACCATCCTGACCGAGGACCCCAATGCCCGCGTGGCGTGCGAAACCATGGTCAAGACCGGTGTGGCGATCGTCGGCGGCGAAATCACCACCTCCGCCTGGGTCGATCTGGAAGATCTGGTGCGCTCGGTGATCAAGGACATCGGCTACACCTCGTCCGACGTCGGCTTCGACGGCGACACCTGCGGTGTGATCAACATCATCGGCAAGCAGTCGGTGGATATCGCCCAGGGCGTGGACCGCCAGAAGCCGGAAGACCAGGGCGCCGGCGACCAGGGCCTGATGTTCGGCTACGCCAGCGACGAGACCGACGTACTGATGCCGGCGCCGATCTGCTACGCCCACCGTCTGGTGGAGCGCCAGGCGGAAGCGCGCAAGAACGGCCTGCTGCCGTGGCTGCGCCCGGACGCCAAGAGCCAGGTCACCTGCCGCTACGAGAACGGCCGTGTCACCGGCATCGACGCCATCGTCCTGTCCACCCAGCACGATCCCAACGTCAGCCAGGCGGACCTGAAAGAGGCCGTCATGGAGCTGATCGTCAAGAACGTCATTCCGGCGGAACTGCTGGACGAGCACACCAAGTTCCACATCAACCCGACCGGCAAGTTCGTGATCGGCGGTCCGGTGGGTGACTGTGGTCTGACCGGCCGCAAGATCATCGTCGACACCTACGGCGGTATGGCCCGCCACGGCGGCGGCGCCTTCTCCGGCAAGGACCCGTCCAAGGTCGACCGCTCCGCCGCCTACGCCGGCCGCTACGTTGCCAAGAACATCGTCGCCGCCGGCCTGGCCCAGCGTTGCGAGGTTCAGGTGTCCTACGCCATCGGCGTGGCCGAGCCGACGTCCATCTCGGTGAACACGTTCGGCACCGGCAAGATCGCCGACGACAAGATCATCCAGCTGGTGCGCCAGCACTTCGACCTGCGCCCGTATGCCATCACGCGCATGCTCGACCTGCAGCATCCGATGTACCGCGCCACCGCGGCCTACGGCCACTTCGGTCGCGATCCGTTCGAGATGACCGTCGGCGGCAAGACCTTCACCGCCTTCCCGTGGGAGAAGACGGACAGGGCAGCGGCGCTGAAGGATGACGCGGGCATCTGATTCCCGGCGCTTTAGCCACACCCTGTTAAAGCCCCTCGCCCCTCGCCCCTTGCGGGAGAGGGGTTTGGGGAGAGGGGAGCTATTAACGAATCCTCGCGTTGCGGCCAATGGCGCGGCAACGCAAACCGAACCAGGAGCACAGACAATGAGCACACCGGCCGAACAATTCAGCAGCGCAGCGGACTACAAGGTTCGCGACATTTCCCTGGCCGACTGGGGCCGCAAGGAAATCATGATCGCCGAAAGCGAAATGCCCGCGCTGATGGCCTTGCGCCACAAGTACAAGAGCGAACAGCCGCTCAAGGGCGCCAAAATCATGGGCTGTATCCACATGACCATCCAGACCGCCGTGCTGATCGAGACACTGGTGGAGCTGGGCGCCGAAGTGCGCTGGTCCTCGTGCAACATCTTCTCCACCCAGGATCACGCCGCCGCGGCCATCGCCGACCAGGGCGTGCCGGTCTTCGCCTGGAAGGGTGAGACCGACGAAGAGTACGACTGGTGCCTGGAGCGCACCGTCGGCGCCGACGTGGACGGCTGGGAGCCGAACATGGTACTGGACGACGGCGGCGACCTGACCGCCCTGCTGCACGACAAGTTCCCGGAAATCCTGGCCAACTGTCACGGCGTCACCGAGGAAACCACCACTGGCGTGCACCGCCTGCAGGAAATGCTGCGCGAAGGCACCCTGAAAGTCCCGGCGATCAACGTCAACGACTCCATCACCAAGTCCAAGAACGACAACAAGTACGGTTGTCGTCACAGCCTGAACGACGCCATCAAGCGCGCCACCGACCACCTGCTGTCCGGCAAGAAGGCGCTGGTTATCGGCTACGGCGATGTGGGCAAGGGGTCCGCGGCGTCCCTGCGTCAGGAAGGCATGATCGTGAAAGTCACCGAGGCGGATCCGATCTGCGCAATGCAGGCCTGCATGGATGGCTTCGAAGTGGTGTCCCCGTTCAACGGCGGCGTCAACACCGGCACTGAAGCCGGCGTCAACGCCGAGCTGCTGGGCAACACCGACCTGCTGGTGACCACCACCGGTAACGTCAACGTGTGCGACGCCAACATGCTCAAGGCCCTCAAGGCCGGCGCGGTGGTCTGCAATATCGGCCACTTCGACAACGAAATCGACACCGCCTTCATGCGCAAGCAGTGGGAATGGGAAGAGATCAAGCCGCAGGTGCACCTGATCCACCGCGACAAGGCCGCCGGCGACTACCTGATCCTGCTGTCCGAGGGCCGTCTGGTGAACCTGGGCAACGCCACTGGTCACCCGTCGCGCATCATGGACGGCTCTTTCGCCAACCAGGTGCTGGCACAGATGTACCTGTTCGAGCGTCGCTTCGCCGACCTGCCAGAAGACGCCCGCGCCAAGGGCGTCTACGTCCAGGTCCTGCCCAAGCAGCTGGACGAGGAAGTGGCCCGCGCCATGGTGGAAGGCTTCGGCGGCACCATCACCAAGCTGACACCGGACCAGGCCAAGTACATCGGCGTCGATGTGGAAGGCCCGTTCAAGCCGGAAAGCTACAAGTACTGAGGCCCTGACGGGGGCGGCGTCCACACGGCGCCGCCTGACCCTGAAGTACGGCACCGCCTGTCTCGCAAGGGCGGTGTCGTCAGCAACAGAGCAGAACCATGGAATCCCAGAAACAATTCAAACGACGCTTCAGCTTCGAGTTTTTCCCACCCAAGACCGACCAGGGCAAGGAAAAGCTGCAGACGGTCCGCAACCAGCTGGCTGAAGTGAACCCGGACTTCTTCTCCGTGACCTTCGGTGCCGGCGGCTCCACCCGCGACCGCACCATCGACACCGTGCTGAGCCTGCACAAACAGGGCATCTCCACGGCGCCGCACCTGTCCTGCGTGGGCGGCACCCGGGAGAGCATTGCCGAGCTGCTGGACCTGTACAAGGAAAACGGCGTCAACCGCATCGTGGCCCTGCGCGGCGACCTGCCCTCAGGCATGGGCGCAGCCGGCGAACTGCGTTACGCCAACGAGCTGGTGAGTTTCATCCGCGAGCACACCGGCGACACCTTCAACATCGAAGTAGCGGCCTACCCGGAGTTCCATCCGCAAGCCCCCAGCGCCGAGGATGACCTGAAGAACTTCGCACGCAAGGTGGAGGCCGGTGCCAACAGCGCCATCACCCAGTACTTCTTCAACGCCGACAGCTATTTCTACTTCATCGACCGCCTGGAGAAGATGGGGATCACCATTCCGGTGGTGCCGGGCATCATGCCCATCGTCAACTTCTCCAACCTGGCGCGTTTCTCCGAGATGTGCGGCGCGGAAATCCCGCGCTGGATCCGCAAGCAGCTGGAAGCCTATGGCGACGACAGCGACAGCATCCGCCAGTTCGGCGAGGAAGTCGTTACCCGCATGTGCGAGAAGCTGCTCGACGCCGGCGCGCCTGGCCTGCACTTCTATACACTGAACCAGGCCACCGCCAGCGTGAACATCTGGAACAACCTGGGCCTGGCGGATCGCGACAAGATCGCGTTCTGAGTGACTGACCCGACCCAGCACCTTTCGCCCGGACGAATCCATTTCTCCGGGCAATTTCCTTGCCAGAATCCTTGGCCATTAGACCTTTGTCTAAAGCATCAAAATTGACTTTTAATGCGACTTCCCCTCATGGTCTAAACTAGTTCGATCGGGAGAAATCCCCGTCCATCATGGGACTTGCGGTCTCGTGATGCCGTTGCCACAAGCAGGATCGGACATTCAAAAAAAGAAACCAGGAGGATCTATGAGCACCAAATGGCTGAAGACCGTGAGTGCAACCGTCGCCCTGACCCTGGGCTCAACAATGGTCAGCGCAGAGACCCTGCGGGCCGTCACCGACCCGAGCTTCGTACCCTTTGAGATGATGGACCAGGAATCCGGCGAGATGGTCGGTTTCGATATGGACATCCTCGCCGAAGTCGCCAAGCGCGCCGGCTTCGACTACGAGCTGAACACCATGGACTTCAACGGTATTATCCCGGCCCTGCAAACCGGTAACGTCGACATTGCCCTGGCCGGCATCACCATCACCGAAGAGCGTGAGAAGATTGTCGACTTCTCCGACCCGTACTACGACTCCGGCCTGCGTCTGCTGGTCAAGAGCAGCGACGACTCCATCAAGACCGTCGACGACCTGGAAGGCAAGAAGGTCGGCACCAAGATCGGCAGCACCAGCTACGACTACCTGACCAAGAACATCGAGGACGATGACGGCGTTACCCCGTATCCGGGCAGTGCCGACATGTACATGGCCCTGATGTCCGGCAGCGTGGACGCGGTCTTCTACGACGCGCCGAACGTTGGCTACTTCGCCCGCACCAAAGGCAAGAACCGCGTCACCACCGTCGGCCCGCTGTACGAAGGCCAGCAGTACGGTATCGCCCTGAAGAGCGGCAGCGAGTGGCTCGACGAAGTCAATGACGCCCTGGCCGCCATGAAAGAGGACGGCACCTACAAAGAGATTTACGAGAAGTGGTTCGGCCCGATGCCGGAAGACATGTAAATCCCACGACCAGGCGCAGGGTATCGCGAGGTGCCCTGCGTTTTTTTGTTTAAGCACTGGAGAAAATCATCGTGGAATCCGGCTTTCAATTCGATTGGAGCGCCGCCATTGGCTCGGTGCCCTATCTGTTAAAAGGCATTCCCTACACCCTGCTCATTTCCTTTGGCGGCCTGCTGATCGGCTTCGCCATCGGGATTGTCATGGGTCTGGCCAGTATCAGCCGCAATCGCCTGCTACGCTGGCCCGCCACCGCCTACATCGAAATCTTCCGGGGCACGCCTATCCTGGTGCAGGTCCTGTTCATCTTCTACGGTCTGCCGGACATCGTCGGCGGCCCGATCAACGCGCTGACCGCAGGCATCGCCGCCATCGCGCTCAACTCCGGCGCCTACATTTCGGAAGTCGTTCGCGGCGGCGTCCAGTCCATCGACAAGGGCCAGAGCGAAGCCGGCCTGTCCCTGGGGCTGTCCCGCTCGCAGACCTTCTGGTCGGTCGTCTGGCCTCAGGCCCTGCGCCGGATGATTCCGCCGCTGGGTAACCAGGCCATCGTCAGCATCAAGGACACGTCCCTGTTCTCCGTCATCGGCGTGGGCGAGCTGGTCCGTCAGGGCCAGATCTACATCGCCACCACCTTCACCGCATTCGAGGTGTACTTCATGGTGGCCCTGCTCTATCTCGCCATCACCCTGACGCTCTCGTTCCTGCTTCGTCTTGCGGAGCGGCGCGGACTGGCATCGACCTGACGGAGGCTGACCATGGAAAAGATCGTGCGCATGCAGCGCCTGAACAAGTTCTTCGGCTCGCACCATGTCCTCAAGGACATTGATCTGGAGGTGCAACCGGGGGAAGTCGTGGTCGTCATCGGCGCCAGCGGCTCCGGCAAGTCCACCCTGATCCGTTGCGTCAACGGACTGGAGGAGTACGAATCCGGCGAGCTGGTGGTCGACCAGCAACCGCTGGCCCCGAAAGGCGGCAACCAGAAATCCCTGGCCGCGATCCGCAAGGAAGTGGGCATGGTGTTCCAGCAGTTCAATCTGTTCCCGCACCTGACGGTGAAACAGAACATCATGCTGGCACCGATGAAGGTCAAGGAGACCAACAAGCGCGCCGCCGAGGCTACCGCCATGAAGCTGCTGGACCGGGTGGGCATCGCCAACCAGGCGGAGAAATACCCAACCCAGCTGTCCGGCGGCCAGCAACAACGTGTGGCCATTGCCCGGGCACTGGCCATGGAGCCGCGCCTGATGCTGTTCGACGAACCGACCTCGGCGCTGGACCCGGAGATGATCGGCGAAGTGCTGGACGTCATGCGGGAACTGGCCAAGGAAGGGATGACCATGATGGTCGTGACCCATGAAATGGGCTTTGCCCGGGAAGTGGCGGACCGCGTCATCTACATCCACGGCGGCCAGATCGTCGAGGAAGGCAAGCCCCAGGACGTGTTCGACAACCCGCAGAACGAGCGGACCCAGTCGTTCCTGTCGCGGGTCCTCAAGCACTGATGCGTTGCTTCGAGCCGCATCAAAAAAGGGAGCCGTCGGGCTCCCTTTTTCGTCTGGCGGCCACCGTCACGTCGACGATGGTTCCGCCGACGATGGCCCCACGTAGCCGAAGCCTCAGCTTCGGAGCAGGCCAAAGGCCTGCCGATACCTCCCCACGCTTCCGTCCAGCCGCCAGCCGCTTCCGGCAGGCGTTCAAAACTCATCAAAAAGACGGGCCCATTAACGGCGCCTCCGAAGCTAAAGCTCCGGCTACATTGGACTCCCTCGCCTCAACGCTCAGCGCAATAAGCCGCGCGTAGCGTCGTATTCCTGCTCCAGCTTGTAGCGCATGTCGTCCACCAGGAACTGGGCGATTTTCTTGCCCAGGAACGGCACGTCGCAATACACGTCGAGAGACACGTGATTGGCGCTCACCGCGCCGTTGCCCTTGAGCTGCATGTTGCCGTGAATCTTCGCCGGCACCCCGTCGATGCGGACCCGGAACTCACAGTGCCACTCGGTCGCATCCTTGCGGAACCAGTGCTCTTCCTGGCGCACCGAGTTCCATTCCCGATGAAACGCCGACAACGCCCCCGGCACCTTCACCGACGTGGTCATCTCCCGCTCCACCACCAGCTTGCCAGCGCTGTCATCGCGTTGGTTCTCGCGCACCGCCACATTGCGATGGCCCAGACGTTCATTCTTGGCCCGAATGTGATTCTCGTCGAAAAATGCGTCCAATACCGTATCGAGACGAGCCTCGTACGGATGCACCACATCAAACTTCATGCTGTGCCTCCCTTGTTGTTGGTGTTTTTCGACATCATCGCCGCATCCAGAGCTTTCGGCATTGGCCGCCGTCGAGGCGCCCCTGGGCAACAGGGCCATGCTGTTAACCAACTCATCCTTTTTGGTTAACCTCTGGCGCATACCCCATCCCGGCCAGTATGATGGCGCCCTGATATGGTTGATGGTCCGGGTGCTACGGAGCCCGGCTGACAGAGGAGAACACCATGCGCAACGCCGATCTCGTCAAGCGGGACCTGAAATCCGTCTGGCACCCCTGCACCCAGATGAAAGACCACGAAAGCCTGCCGCTGATCCCGATCAAGCGCGGCGAAGGGGTCTGGCTGGAGGACTTTGAAGAGAACCGCTACATCGACGCGGTCAGCTCCTGGTGGGTCAACCTGTTCGGCCACGCCAACCCGCGCATCAACGCCGCCATCCGCGAGCAGACCGAACAGCTCGAACACGTCATCCTGGCCGGGTTCAGCCACGAGCCGGTGGTTCGCCTGTCCGAGCGCCTGATCGAAGTCACCCCGGAAGGGCTGAACAAGTGCTTCTACGCCGACAATGGCTCCTCCGCCATCGAAGCGGCGCTGAAGATGAGCTATCACTACTGGCGCAACCACGGCAAACCGGGCAAGAAGAACTTCGTCAACCTGGGCAACAGCTACCACGGCGAAACCCTGGGCGCCCTGGCCCTGGGCGACGTGTCCCTGTACAAGGACACCTACGAGCCACTGCTGATGGAAGTGATCACCGCGCCCTCTCCGGACGCCTTCAATCGCGAGCCGGGCGAAAGCTGGGAAGATTACGCCCTGCGCCAGTTCGAGGCGATGGACAGGATCCTCGCCGAGCAGCACGAGGAAATCTGCGCCGTGGTGGTCGAGCCGCTGATCCAGTGCGCCGGCGGCATGCGCATGCACCACGCCATCTACCACAAGAAACTGCGCGAAGCCTGTGACAAGTACGGCGTGCACCTGATCGCCGACGAGATCGCCGTGGGCTTCGGCCGCACCGGAACGATGTTCGCCTGCGAGCAGTCCGGCATCACCCCGGACTTCATGTGTCTTTCCAAGGGCCTGACCGCCGGCTACCTGCCGCTGTCCGTGGTGCTCACCACCGACAACGTCTACGACGCCTTCTACGACGACTACGAGACCATGCGGGCCTTCCTGCACTCCCACAGCTACACCGGCAACCCCATCGGATGCGCGGTGGCCCTGGCCACGCTGGACATCTTCCGCGACGACCACGTGATCGAGAACAACCAGCGCCTGGCCCGGTGCATGGGCGAGTCGGTAGCGCACCTGGCCGACCACCCCAACGTCGGCGATATCCGCCAGCACGGCATGACCCTGGGCATCGAGATGGTCAAGGACAAGGCCAGCAAGACGCCCTTCCCCTGGCAGGAACGGCGCGGCATCCGGGTCTACCGCCACTCGCTCACCCGCCAGGCCCTGTTGCGGCCGCTAGGCAACGTGGTCTACTTTATGCCGCCATACATCATTACCGAGGAGCAGATCCGGCATCTGGCCCAGGTCGCCACCGAAGGCATCGAGATCGCGGTGCGCGACTGACCGACCGGACACCACCATGCGCATTCCCAGGATCTACACCCCGGCGGCCCTGACCGCCGGCGCGGACATTGAGCTCGACGATCACGCCGCCAACCACGTGGGCCGGGTACTGCGCATGCAGCCGGAGCAGTCGATCGAACTGTTCAACGGCGACGGTCGGGACTATCCTGCAATCCTGACGGACGTGGGCAAAAGGCACGTGCGGGCGCGGCTGGGCGAACCGGTGACCAATGCCAGCGAGTCGCCGCTGCAGGTGCATCTGGGCCAGGTGTTGTCGCGGGGGGATCGCATGGACTTCGCTATCCAGAAAAGTGTGGAAATGGGCGTGGCCCGCATTACCCCGCTGGTCAGCGAACGCTGCGAGGTGAAACTCAAGGGCGACCGCGAGGACAAACGCCTGCGCCACTGGCAGCAGGTGGCGATCAGCGCCGCCGAGCAATGCGGCCGGGCCCGGGTACCGACCATCGAGCCGGTGGCGAATCTCGACGACTGGTTCCGCCAGACCGTCGAGGACGACCTGCGCCTGGTGCTGCACCACCGTACCGAGAAGTCCCTGGCCGGGCTCGATACGCCGCAGCGGATGGCCTTGCTGGTGGGTCCGGAAGGCGGCCTCAGCGCCGAGGAAATTGCCCGCGCCGAAGACGCCGGCTTCCTGCCCGCCGCGCTCGGCCCGAGGGTCCTGCGTACTGAAACCGCGCCGGTGGCGGCCCTCGCCATCTGTCACTGGCTCTGGGGAGATGGCCAGTCCCCGGGTGCCTGACCGGGCACGCCAAAACAGGCCACAATAACGCACCAGAACCACCATAACGAACAAGAAAAGGCGGGCCTCCAACCCGCGCCACAGCCATCGTTGCAGAGAGATCCGTCCGTGCGACAGTCCATGGGTACATCGGGCCGCAAGCGTTACCTGCTGCCCCTGCTGCTGGTCGTTATCGCCAGCGCCGTGATCGCGCTGCTGGTGGCCACGCGCCCCTCGCCACCGGAAACGCCGGCCGCTGAAAAAAGCTGGCCAGTCCAGGCCGCCACCATCGAATCGGCTTCCCGCTCCCCCCAACTGCGCCTGCTGGGCCGCATCGAAACCCCGTTCCAGTCGACCCTGAGTGCGGCGGTCACCGCCGACGTCGCCCGGCTGCCCCGGCTGGAAGGCCAGCGCGTGACCCAGGGCGACGTCATGATCGAGCTGGACGCCGCCGAAGTGCGCCTGCTGGTGGACCAGCGCGAGGCCGACGTGGCGGAACTGGAAAGCCAGATCGAGCAGGAACGCAACCAGTACCGGGCCGACCAGCGCCTGCTGGAACGGGAACGCTCGCTGGTGGCTCTGGCGCAACGCTCGCTGGAGCGGGAACAGCGACTGTCGGAGTCCAACCTGAACAGCCAGGCGCGCATGGATCAGACCCGGGAAGCGGTGCAGGCGGCGGAGATCTCGCTGGTTAACCGCGAGCTCGCGGTGGCCAACCACGACAGCCGCCTCAAGGCCCTGCAGGCCCGGCTGGAGCGGGCCCAGGCGCTGCTGTCACAGGCCCGCCTGGATCTCGATCGCACCCGCATTCGCGCCCCGTTTGCCGGGGTAATCACCGCCATCGACGTCAGCCCCGGCGAACGGGTCCGGCCCGGCGAACCGCTGCTGAGTCTTTACGCCGACGACGCCCTGGAAATCCGCGCCCAGGTGCCCATGCCGCACATCGGGCCGATCCAGTCAGCCCTGGCTGCGGGGCAGTCCCTGCGCGCCACCACCGAACTGGGCGGCGACACGCGGCCCCTGACGCTGCAACGCCTGTCCGGACAGGTCAACCGCGGTGCCGGCGGCGTGGACGCCCTGTTCCGCTTTCGCGGCGAGACGCCCGACGCCGCCCTCAACCGCACCCTGGACGTGATCCTGGAGCTACCCGCGCAGCCGGACCTGTTCTCGGTGCCGGTCGCGGCGCTCTACGACGAGCGCACCCTGTTCCGCATCCAGGAGGGACGGCTGGAATCGCTGGACGTGGAGGTCGTCGGCACCCACTTCAACAGCGACCGCCAGCACCTGCTGATACGCTCGTCGCACCTGACCGACGGCGACCGCATCCTCACCACCCAGTTGCCCAACGCCATCGGCGGGCTGCGGGTGGATGTGCGGTCCCCGGAGACGGACGGTGACTGATCCGCACGGCCTCCACCGGCGCGACCTGCTGGGCCGTTTCGCCCAGCACCGGGTCGCCGCCAACCTGCTGATGCTGATCCTGCTGCTGGCCGGCATCTACGCGCTGACGGGCCTCAACCGCCAGTTTTTCCCCAACTTCGCCACCGACTTCATCACCGTGCGCGTGGTCTGGCCCGGTGCCAGCGCCGAGGACGTGGCACGGTCGATCACCACACCGCTGGAGCAGGAGCTGCGCAACCTCGATAACGTCAAGGAAATGCGCTCCACCTCGTCGGTGGGCTACAGCAGCATCGTGATCGAGTATGAAGAAAACTCGGACATGGGCATCGCTCTGGATCAGGTCAACGAACACGTCGGGCTGGTCCGCAACCTGCCCAGCGACGCCGAGCGCCCGGAGGTCAGCAAATACATCCGCAACGAGCCCATCGCCAGCCTAATCCTGACCGGCCCGGTGCGGCTGGAGGCCCTGCGTCCGCTGGCCTACCGCTTCGAGGACGAGCTGCTCGACCGGGGCGTGGCCAAGGTGGAGATGACCGGCTTGCCGGAGCGGGAAATCGCCATCGAGGTGCCCAGCGCCGCCATCGGCGATCTTGGGCTGTCCCTGCCGCAGCTGGGCCAGCGCGTGGTGGGACAGAGCCAGGACATCCCCGCCGGCACCGTCGGCGACGAGGAATCCGCCCGCGAGATCCGCAGTCTGGAGAAAGGCCGTACGGCATCGCAGTTTTTGGACATGCCCATCATCACCACCGCCGACGGTCGACGCCTGACCCTGGGCGACGTCGCCGATGTAACGCTGCGGCCCAAGGATAACGCGGTGGAATTGTTCTACCAGGGCCAGCCCGCCGTTCTGATGCAGCTGCAGCGAGCGGAGACCAGCGACGCCCTGGATTCCGCCGGCACCATGCTCGACTGGCTCGACCAGACCCGCCCCGACCTGCCCGAGGGCGTGCAGCTGATCACGTTCGACGAGAACTACGAGCTGATCGTCGAGCGCATCAACCTGCTGCTCAAGAACGGCCTCGGTGGGCTGATCCTGGTGGTGGGCATCCTGTTCGTGTTCCTCAACGGGCGCATCGCCTTCTGGGTGGCGGCGGGGATTCCCATCTCGTTCATGGGCACCCTGGCGATCCTCTGGTTCAACGGCGGCAGCATCAACATGGTCAGCCTGTTTGCTCTGATCATGGCGCTGGGCATCATCGTCGACGACGCCATCGTGGTGGCTGAAGACGCCATGACCCACTACCAGAAAGGCGAAGGCCCGCTGCAGGCCGCCGAGGGCGGCGCCCGTCGGATGCTGGTGCCGGTGATGAGCTCGTCGCTGACCACGGTGGCCGCCTTTCTGCCGCTGATGCTGGTCAGCGGCATCATCGGCCAGATCCTGCGGGACATTCCGTTCGTGGTGATCTGCGTGATCATCGCCTCGCTGATCGAGAGTTTCCTGATCCTGCCGGGCCACCTGCGCGCGACCTTCCAGCGTCACCACCATCGCCGCGACAAACCGCTACGCGAGCGCCTGGATCGTGCCTTCAACCGCTTCCGCGACCACCGGTTCCGGCCGCTTGCCGAATGGAGCCTGAACAACCGCCTCACCGTGCTGGTGGCCACCGCCTGTGTACTGGGACTGTGTGTGACCGTGGTGGCCACCGGCCACGTGCGCTTCACCTTCTTCCCCACGCCGGAATCCACCCGCATCGTCGCCAGCGTGAAGTTCGCCGCCGGCACACCGCCTTCCGAGGTGAAAGCCTACGGCCGGCGCATGGAAGAGGCTCTCTGGCAGACCAACGAACGACTCAAGACGGGCCGCGACCGGGACGACGATCTGGTCAAGGTGGCGGTGCTGGAAATGAATCGCGGTTCCTTTGACGGCGGGCGCAGCACCGAACGCGGCGAGCAGTACGCCATGGTATCCGTCGAGCTGATCGCCCCGGATGCGCGCGAGGTGCGCAACCCGCAGTTCATCGGCGCCTGGCGCGAAACCCTTCCGCAGCGGGCGGGCATCGAGCAACTGTCGATCACCAGCCCCCAGGGCGGCCCGCCGGGCAAGCCGCTGGACGTGTTCATCACCGGTGCCGACGCCAGCACTCTGAAACAGGCGGCGGAAGACCTGAAATCCTCCCTGCGCGGCTACTCCGGTCTCAACGACATCCTCGATGATTTGCCGTGGGGCAAACAGCAGTATGTCTTCACCCTGACGCCGCTGGCCCAGTCCCTGGGGCTGACCGTCGACGATGTGGGCCGCCAGATGCGCGCGGCGCTGGACGGGCAGCTATTGCAGGTGTTTTACGACAGCCACGACGAGGTGGAAGTGCGCATCATGCTGCCGCGCCGGGAACGCGATCTGCAGCAGACCCTGGACACCCTGCCCATCGTCACGCCCGACGGGGCCACCACGCCGCTGGCCAACATCATCCGGCTGGAATCCCGTCGCGGGCTGGCGCTGCTGCGGCACACCGACGGCCAGCTCGGGGTCCACGTCACCGCCGATGTGGACCCGGAAGTCACCAACGCCAACCAGGTGGTGGCGGACCTTCAGGCGGACGTGATCCCGGAACTGCAAAGTCGCTACGGCGTGCTTACCCGTTTCGAGGGCAAGGCCGAGGAACAGCGGGAGACGGGTGAAGATATGCTGTCCGGGGCGGCGATCGGGCTGGCGCTGATCTACATCATCCTGGCCTGGGTGTTTTCAGCCTACAGCTGGCCGCTGGCGGTGATGATCGCCATTCCCTTTGGTCTGTGCGGTGCCATTCTCGGCCACCTGCTGCTGGGTATCGACCTGACCATCCTGTCTCTGTTCGGCATGTTCGGGCTGTCGGGTATCGTCATCAACGATTCCATCATCCTGGTGACCTTCTACCAGTCCCTGCGCGAGGGCGGCATGCCGGCGCGGGAAGCCCTGGTGGAAGCCGCCTGCCAGCGCCTGCGCGCGGTCCTGCTCACATCCCTGACCACCATCGGCGGCTTGCTGCCATTGCTGTTCGAAACCTCCCTGCAGGCCCAGTTCCTGATCCCCATGGCGGTCAGCATCGCCTTCGGCCTGGCGGTGGGCACGGTACTAATCCTGCTGGTGGTGCCGGTGCTGCTGTCGCTGATCGAGAGCGCTACCGCGCGCCTGCGGCGGGACGCGGCAGCGGAGTCGCCCTCCGGCCACTGATCCTGCTGACCGGCATGCGACGCGGCAGCGTCATTGACACCGGCCCGGGGGCCACAGAAGATGATTCCGGCCCAGGCTGCGCAGCTACAACGATGCGGCGCCGAACCAGAAGAACGCAAAGAGACAGAACGATCACGGACCGACGAGACGCTACATGACCGACCTGCTGCACCGCCCCGAGTTCTGGCAATACCTCAGCATTCCCGTGATTGCCGCGCTGATCGGCTGGGTCACCAACTGGCTGGCCATCAAGATGACCTTCTACCCGCTGGAATTCGTCGGCGCGCGGCCCATCTGGGGCTGGCAGGGCATCATCCCCTCCAAGGCGCGCAAGATGGCCGCCAAGAGCGTGGACGCGACCATCTCCAAGATCGGCACGGTGCAGGAGATCTTCCAGCAGATCGACCCGGAAGTGCTGGGCGAGTACGTGATCCAGACCGTCGAACCGCGCACCGAGGAATACGTCGACGAGCTCATGCTGCGGGAGTACCCCACCTTCTGGGAGAATCTGCCCCAGTCCGCCCGCAACATGGTGTACGAGCGGGTGCGCAAGGCCATTCCCGGCCTGGTCGGCAACCTGGTGGACGACCTCTCCGCCAACATCGAGGGGCTGCTGGACATCAAGGGGATGGTCATCGACCAGTTGGCCCGGGACAAGCGCCTGCTCAACCGCATCTTCCTCGAGTGCGGCGAGAAGGAGTTCCGCTTCATCGTCAATTCAGGCCTCTACTTCGGTTTCCTCTTCGGCCTGGTGCAGATGGCCGTGTGGTACGTCTACCAGGCCTGGTGGGTGCTCCCGTTCTTCGGTCTGCTGGTGGGCTGGGCCACCAACTGGATTGCGTTGAACGTGATCTTCCGCCCCCTGCATGAGCACACCGTGGGGCCGGTGCGGATCCAGGGGCTGTTCCTCAAGCGCCAGCGCGAAGTGGCCGATTCCTTCTGCCACATCGTCACCCATGAAATCCTGACCGTGGGCAACATCATCAACGCCGTGCTCAACGGCCCCAACGGCGCACGCGCCCAGAACATGGTGAAGAAGCACATCAAGCCGCTGGTGGACGAAACCGCCGGCATGGGCAAAGCCCTGACCCAGATGGCCTTCGGGCCCACCGGCTTCGCCACCCTCAAGCAGCAGGTGGGTGAAAAGGCGCTGCAGATTTCCGCCACCTCCTTCCACAACCCGGTGTTCGAGAAAGACCGCGCCGAGGCGGTGGAGAGCATCATGGTCGAGCGCATGGTGGCGCTCAGCTCGGAAGAGTTCCAGGACCTGCTGCGGCCCTGCTTCCAGGAAGACGAGATCAAGCTGATCCTGGTGGGGGCCGCCCTGGGTTTTGCGGCGGGTGTGGCTCAGTTCGTGTTTGTCTTCGGGGAGCGCCTGGCCGGATTCTGAGTGGGCGCGATTAGCCGGAAGCCGCATTGTTCGCACGCAGAATCTGTCGCACTATTTGACGGACTGTGACGATTCGAATCGTTCGCGATGCTATCCTGAAAACAGCGGCTGGCGGTTGCCGACCAGTGGCTGACAAGAGCAATAAAGGCTTCCGAGGTCCAACGAATGTGGCGCCTGTTCAACTGGCTGAAACCCAAGATCCCGGCGTCGGTTCCTGAAACCGCGCCGCCTCTCGATACAAAGCCCGACGCACCGGACGGGCCCGACCCGGACAACCAGCCTTCCCACAGCGCCCTGGATCAACTGGAAAACCACCTCTTCTGCTGGCTGCTGGACGCCGGACCCGCCACGATCGAGCGCGACACACCGATGACGCCGGTCGTCCTCACCGCTCTCGCGGACCAGTTACGCAGCGGCGCCCTCAACGAACTGCCGCGTCAGCCCAACGTGCTGCCCATGCTGCTGCGGGCGCTGACCCACGAGGACGTCAGTCGCAAGGAACTGGCGGAGATCATCCTGGCGGATCCGGCGCTGACCGACCAGCTGCTGCACATGTCCAACAGCCCGTTTTTTCGGCCCGGCGAACACCTCATCGAAACCGTGGAGCAGGCCATCTTCCGGCTGGGGCTGGACGGCGTGCGCAGCGTCGCTGCAGCGGCGGTGATGCGCCCGATGATGACCGCCCGCAACAGTCACGAGGCGCTGTTCGCCCAGCGCGTCTGGCGCTGGGGCCTGGCTTGCGCGCGTTCGGCGGAACTGATCGCCAACGCCCGGGGCGACGACGGCAACGCCTTCTTCCTGGTGGGGTTGATTCCGGCCATGGCCCACCTGACCCTGTACCGGGAAGTGGTGCGGCTCTACCGCGAGCGCCAGGACGGCGCCGCGCCGGAGCCGGCCGTGATCCACGCCGCGCTGCGCGCCAACGACTGGACCGTGACTCGCCTGCTGGCGGTGGCCTGGAACCTGCCGCCGCGCTACCAGGCCCACCTGCTGAGCACCGAGCGCCCGGTGCGGGGCCGCACCCACACACCGCTCAACGACGGCATGATCCTGGGGACCCGGGAGGTACTGCGCGATGCCCACCAGCGCAACCTGCCGGAGGACGTCCTGGTCGAGGCGCTCGCCCTCGCGCCGGACGAGTTCGAGCGCATCCGCGCCCTCCTCCTCAACATGCTGCGCGACGCCCAGCGCACCTGAAGCCGGACGTCAGGCCGGCGGGCCCTTCACCAATTCGGACATGGTACGGGCATCCCGGCTGACGCGGGCCTTCAGGGATTCGGGCAAAACCCGGGGCAGGCGCCGCACCAGGTGTTCCTCGTCGGCCCGCACCACATGCAGGATCTCGTCAACGGTGATCAGGTCCAGGTCCTTGGCGGGCACCAGGCCGTCGCCACCGGCGCCCGCGAGGTTGAGCACGCCGCCGCGAATCAGCTTGTCACTGACCCGGCGGGTCACTTCCGCGGGCACGCCCATCTGCTGTTCCAGTGCCTCCTGCTGCGGCGCCGACCGCCCCTCGCTGAACGGCTTGCACACCATCCACATCATCACCAGCGCCACCTGCTCCTGCAGTTCCGGAGAGAACCGCACCCGGTAACGCTTGGACACCGAACCGGGGTTCTGCAGGTAGAACACCACGCTGGCGCCGATCAGCAGGATCAGCCAGTTCAGGTACAGCCAGATCAGCAGCACGATACCGATGGCAAAACTCGAGTAAATGGCCGCGTACTTGGCCGACCCCGCCACGAACGAAGCGAACAGGAAACCCCCGGCCTGCCAGGCGATGCCGGCCAGCAGCCCGCCCACCAGCGCATAGCGTACCCGCACGCGGGTGTTGGGCATGAACACGTAGGTGAAGGTGAACGCAATCACCACCAGAAAGAACGGTGTGAAGCGGCTCAGGAAAACCACCACCGACCCCAGCGGCTCAACCGCCATCAGGCTCTGGACCACCGTGGACGAGAAGATCGCCGCCGAGATGCCGATGGCACTGACCATCAACAGCGGCCCCACCATGATCACGCTGAGGTAGTTGCTGAAGCGCTGGGCCATGGAGCGCATCTGCGGCACCCGCCAGATCATGTTGAAGGAGCGCTCGATCTTCTGCACCAGCGAAATCACGGTGTAGACCAGCAACGCCAGGCCCACCGAACCGAGCACCCCCACCTTGATGTTATCGACGAAATCCAGGATCTGCTGCGCCAGCTCGATGCCTTTCGGCCCCATCGGCTCGAAGAATTGGAACAGCAACGGCTGGATGCGCTGGTGCACGTCCATGGCCTTGAGCACGGAGAAACTCAGCGCCAGCAGGGGCACGATACTGAGCAGTGTGGTGTACACCAGGCTCATGGCGTGCAGGGTGAGCTGGCCGTTGATCACGTCCCGGGCCACGGCGTAAACGGTCCGCCCGGCGCGATAAAGCCAGGTCCAGGGCCAGTGCCTGGGCGGATTGGGGTTGGCCAGGACCCACTGTTCCAGGGCCTCGATACGTTCCTTGATCTGGGAGGAAGTCACACGCGCTCTCTTGATTCCGGTTTGCAACAGCTGTCGGGACCGCCGGGCAGGCGGTCGACCGCCCTACCAGTATGGATGATTCGGCGGACATCGACCTCAAATACGCGAAATGGCGTGATTTTCCGTAATCCTTTCGCGTTCCCGCTATTCTGGCGGATGCCGGGAGCGAGGCCAACCTCCGCGGCCCCAATCCATCGCACCAAAATAAATCACGCAATGTTTCTTTATTAGCCGATCGCACCATCATAGATCTCGACACCCATTTTTGTGACGAGTGTCACGTTATTTTTCGCCATCCTCCGGCCGGCCTGAAGTTTGCAAAAGCCTCACATGTTGCAGGACACGCCCGAATGCCGGCGCTTGCAGCCACGACAACGACGACACGATGTTTTTCCGGCTCGCCCTATTGTGGTGCCACGGCGAGTCCGCTGTACGGGAGGCGAATCTCACGATGACTCTGAAAAGTGACACCATGCACCTGACAACCCAGGAGCGCCGCTGGCTGCCATGGTTTGGCGGCATGGGCAAACTGGCCATGGGCTGGTCCTGTTTCCTCAACCGGGACCGATACGCCAACAACGAACGGGTCTTCCAGGGCATCGCCACGACCCGGGTCAATGCTTTGCAGCGCTGGGCCGACAGTCAGTGGAGTTTCCTCGACAGTTTCCGGGAGCGCCTGGAGCCCCGCTTCCCCGATGCCACCGGAGACATCCTCGCGGGCGCCGCCGCCCGCCTGGGCGAGGTGTCCGAACTGTTCGTCATTGATGACAGTGGCCGGGTCATCGCGTCCACCACCGAACGCCGCTGCGGCGCCCGGGACCTGAACGAAAAGGCGGTCAGCAAGGGGTTGAACGACCGCTTCCTGCACGGCCCCTACCGCGACCCGGTGACCCTGGAGCTGGGCCCCACCTCATCCCGTTTCCACGACGCGGTAACGCTGATGTTCTACCAGCCGCTGACCGGACCCAACGGCGAACGCGGCGCGCTGTGCGCCCGCATTCCCAACGACGTGATGAGCGACCTGATCCAGCGCGAAGCGGGCCACGTGTTTGAGGAATCCGGCGACAACTACATCTTCATGATCGACAGTCAGTTCGATCCGTCGATTCCCCAGGGCGCGGCCCTGTCCCGCTCACGCTTCGAAGACGCCACCTTCAGCCACGGCGACAACCTCAAGGACGGGATCGACACCGGCTTCGGCGTGGTCAGTATCCGCGAGCACACCGAGTTCGAGATCCGCTTCACCGACCCGGCCACCGGCCAGCTGCACCCGGGCGTACGTGAGACCATCGCCCGGGGCGACAACCTCTACGTCAAATACCCGGGCTACTCCGACTACCGCCACTTCCCGGTCATCGGCAAGGGCGTGACCTTCCAGTTGCCGGGGTCGCCGGACCGCTGGGGCATGATGTGCGAGGGTGATCTGGAGGAAGTCTACCGGCGCCGCTCGGTGTCCTATCAACTGACCCGGAGCTTCGGCCTGTTCGCCACGCTGTTGTGCCTGGTGCAGGTCGCCCTGCTGTCTACCGGCGTCGGCTTCTGGATCAACGTCGCCGCCCAGGTCGGCCTGACCCTGCTGGGCATCGGCGTGTTCCGGCTGACCAGTGCGCGCCCGCTGGCCCATCGCATGGCGTCGATGGCGGACGTGATCCGCAACATCGCCGAAGGCGGCGGCAATCTGCGCCAGCGACTGGACGTGACCGCCATGAAGCGGGACGAGACCGGCGACCTGGCGCGCTGGATCAACAGTTTTATCGACAGCCTGGACGGTATGGTCGGTCAGGTCATCGCCCTGGCCACGGACTCCCGCTCCGCCAGCAACGACCTGCTTGACCAGAATCGGGTGGCCGACGACAACATCCAGCAGGTGATGCAGGACATCGAACGCATGGTGGACGGCGCCCGCCAGCAGCAACACGAGATCGAGAACGCCTCGGAAACCGCCCAGCAGATGCGCACCAGCATGGAGAGCGTGGTGGCCCGGGCGCGGGACCAGTTGGGCATGATCAACCGCGAGGCCCAGGGTATCCGTGACGTTGTCAGCAAATCCGCCGGCAGCATCCGCAGCGCCAGCGACAGCACCGAGGAAATCACCCGCACCGCGGCGGAGATCAGCGCCATCGCCGAGCAGACCAACCTGCTGGCGCTGAACGCAGCCATCGAGGCGGCCCGGGCCGGGGAACACGGCAACGGCTTTGCGGTGGTCGCCGACGAGGTGCGGCAACTCGCCAGTCGTACCACCAAGGCAACCCAGGACATTGAGGAACGGCTACAACGGGTGCAGGAGGACACCCGCCAGGCGGTGACCACCATGGAAAGCGGCATGAGCGAGATGGAGCAACGACTGCAACAGGCCGAGACCGCCGCCGAGGACAACGACGCCCTGCATCAGATGGTGGAGGCCCTGTTCGGCGCCATCGCCCGGATCGAGCAGACCAACCAGTCCCAGAGCCAGCAGACGTCCGGCGTGGCCGAAGGCGCCACCCTGATGAACCGGCTCATCGCCGAGCTCAACGCCAGTTCGGAGACCACCCACAGCGCCGCCCATAAACTCAAGCAGCTGACCAGTCAGTTCCAGGTCAGCGCGGCCGAGAGCGACTCGATGGCCACTCGATAGCGGCCTGGCAAACCGAAGCGGCGGGGCCAGCAGGCCCTGCCGCACTCCAATGTTTTCAGAGCACCTGCTTGCAGAGCATCAGAGATTCTCGTATCGGTTCACGTCGAAAATCCCCGCCTGCTCCGGATCGGTGTCCTCCACGTAGCGCCTGAAATCCGCCAGGATCGACCAGAACTGCGGGCTGGTTCGTCGTACGCCCCAGCGCGCGGCCAGATCGTGCAATCCATCGCGGCTATCCACCCGGCACAGGGCCGAGACAAACACATCCAGGTCCTCGAGCGGGATATCAAAGCTGAAATTCGGGTAGCTGCCGAGCGTTCCCTCCATCACGGTTACCGTGTCCTCCTCCGGCGTGAGCCGGCTGTCTTCGGCAAACATGAAGGCCACGTTCTCATGCAGCCGGTTATGGACCAGCGTGTACACCCAGCGCTGATCGCCGTCGGTGATCCGCAGGAAGGTGACTTCGGGAAGCTGCTTGATCGCCGGCAGGGTGGCGCCGGTTTCCCCGGTCAAAGGCCGCAGGATCGCCTCAACCTGGCGTTGCGCGACACTGATGCCCGGCCGGTCGCAACCGGATCCGCTGCAGCGGTTGAGAGTATCCGGCGGGCCGGCCACGTCCGCAGCGCGCTGGGTCAGCAGTTCACTGAAACGGGTCATCAGGGCGCGCTCGTCCGGCCGCTGGCCGAGGCTGGAAAAATCCAGGGTGGACGGCGTCTGCCGATCCAGGTCGGTGTAGGTGATGGCGTTCTTGATCGCCGCGGCCCCCTGGTACCAGTGATCGTAGATCGGCTGGCGGGCGTCGGCCGGCATGTAGCGGAGGAAATTGTGCTCAGAGCCGTTGCGGATCAGGTCGAAGTAGAGCCGCGTCTGCGCCTGGTGCGACACGCTGCCGAACACATTGAAATTTACCACCAGCTCGTAATAGGTGCGCTCGAGCAACGGATAATCCATGACCCAGATGGTGCGCGGCACCTGCCCGTGCAGACCGCGCCGCACCGACGCGCTGTCATGGTGACGGAAGATGGTCAGCAGCGCGTCCCGGTTCCAGCCGTCGCCGTCCCAGATCTCGTCCAGGGTCGCGCCGTCCGGTTTGCGCTGGGCGTAGTGGGCCTCACGCTTTTCCAGATAGTCGTTGCGCTTGTGCTTATAGCCCAGCCACTCGGAGCCCAGCGCCAGCAGGTCGCTATCCTGCCCCGGCAAACCCAGCAGCGGCGTGACGCTGTCGCGATAGGCAGCGTCGTTGACGTAGGCTTCCTGGTCCGGGTCCTCGAACACCGTCCAGAACTGGTCACGGATCACGTCGGTGGCCACCTGTCCCCGGCACACCGGGCCGCGAATGAAATTGCGCACGAAGTATTCGGCGTCATCCAGCATGAACTGGTAGCGGGATCTGGCCGGGATCGCGGCGAAAGTCTGGAACGGGTTGGCGCGCGCCTCATAGCCGTATCCCGGCGGCTCGCCCACCTGCCACTCCGGCTCGAAGAACAGGGACTGGAAGCGCCGCATGCGGGTCTCGCCCAGATCGTACGTGATGTGGGTCTTCTCGACGATGGTGCGGGTGATCGGTTGCAGGCGGTAATAGAAACGGCCCTTCGGGTCGTCGTTGGGGCGTACCGTCGCCACCGGCAGAATACGCTCGCCCGGCGGTGTCCAGGAGCGCACCAGCTCGTAGAAATGGGCGCCGTCGATGTCCGGGAAATTCAGATGCGCGGCGAACAGGTGCTCGAACAGGTAGCGCGACACCAGTCGATGGCGCTCGCCTCCGGCGTTGAAGAAATCCTCCCAGCGCTGCACGGCCTGGCGCTCGGCGTCGCCCGGCTCGTAGGCGGCCGGCTCGGTCACCGCGCCTTCGGCGATCCAGGTTTCCAGGGTCCGGAACTCCTGCTCGGTCAGGCCAGCGCTGGCGAATGGCATACCGCCGAAGGGGTGCCCTGCGGCATAGTCCTCGAAGTTCACCAGCGACGGGCAGCTCTGCGGACGCGCCATACCCATGTTGACGTCGTCCGGAATCCGGCTGTTGGCCGGCAACGGGTTCTGACGGCCCAGGGCGAGCATCTGATAGAGCACCGAGGTGTCGCGCCCGTCCAACGCCGACTCGACGTCGCCCACATCCCCATGCAGTACCGAGAAAAAGCCTTTCTGGCGCCATTCAGCCGGCGTCTGGGCGTCCACGCCGAGACGCGTCGGCGTCATGTTTTCGAGTCGTCCGCCATCGTAGACCGGTAACGTCGAGGCACCTCGCAGCAGGCCGTCGGCGCTGGTCAGCTTGAGCTGGCAGGGGGCGTCGTAGCAGCCGTGGCAGGCAATGCACTTGGCCTCGAAGATGGGCCGGATGTCCTGCTGATAGTCGTAGGTCTGATTCAGGGACACCAGCGGCTGCGGGTTATCGTAGGTGGGCACCTGACTGCAGGCATAGACGAACATCGCCGTCAGTAACAGGAGTACGACGGTGAACAGCGAACGCGGGCGACCCGGCGATGAGGGCATGGGCAATCCTTCTGCTGACGGTTAAACAGGCGACGGACCGGCGCCCGCACGCCGTCATTATAAAGGTTGGGCCGCAAATGATGCAGCGGACGGGAGTGGTACGTCCGCCGCGTGCGATCAGCTCACCCGCCGGAACCAGGCAAAACGACGCATCAGCCGCACGATCAGGAACGAGACCAGCGCTACCGCTGCCACGTCCAGCACCATGAACAGCGCCAGCATGCCATCGAAGTAGCGACTCAGAGGCAGGGTGGCGAAGATGATCAGCGGGTGGATCAGGTAAATGCCAAAACTGGCATCGGACCAGGCACTGATCGACGCCCGGGGCTTCAGCCGATGGGCATTCTGGCGCAGCAGCCGGAAGATGGCGAAGGTGCAGGCAATCACCAGCAGACCACGATTACTGAGCACCAGGAAGTCCTCGTCGAGCCCGGTGTGGCGGAACAGCAGCCAGTTGCCCAGGGCGCCCACCAGAACCGTCGCGATCACGATCCCCACCAGCACGGCAGCGGGACATCGCAGCCGGTCGTCGTAGCGGTCCAGCGCGTAGCCACCGACGAAATACAGCAGGTACAGCGGGAAGACCGCGAACCACTTGATCTCCGAGTCGGCCACATATCTGACCAGCACGGAGCCCTGGGTCATCAGCGCAAACAGCACGAACAGCCCTGCCAGCCAGAGCAGATCGACGCCGCGCGGCGCCTCGCCGCGCAGGTACTGGTTGACGAAGGGCGCGAACAGCATCAGGCAGGTGAACATGGTGAGGTACCAGAGATGCCCGTAGGCATGTCCGGCACGGACCATGGTGAGCGTCATGTCCAGCAGCGAACGCTGGTCCGGGTTCCACAGGAAATACCCCGCCACCAGGTACACCAGATTCCACAGAATCAGTGGCGGCAGCAGACGCCAGGCGCGTTTCTGCAGGAAGGTCCCGGGGCTGATCTCGCGACCCAGCAGCACGGCACCGGAGGCCATGACAAACAACGGCACGGAGAACCTGCTGGCGGAATCCAGCAGGTTGGCGAACCACCAGTCGAAGCCACTGATCTCGCCGAGCTGTTTATAGAAAACGGTACTGACGTGTATGGCAATCACCGCCACGATGGCGATGACGCGGAGATAGTCGATCCAGACCTTGTGCTGCATGCGCATCCCTGATTCGGGACACCGCTGGCCGTGGCACAGCAGACAGCGTCCAGCGGCGTCGTCCTGACGTTCCCGGAAACCGGACGGCGACCGGCTGCAGGCCTTGCCGTCCGATTGTCCGCACAAAGTCGGCTATTGTGTCAGCAAACGCAGCGGGCGGATATGTCGCTCCGACCTGCGCAGCCGGGCTCGACAGATCCCTGGCGGCGCGTGCCCTTTCGAGACGGACGCGCCATGGGCTCGGCCTTCATGCGACAGGACAAAACCCCGTCGCGCTCCTCCAGCAGCAGGATGTGGACCCCGGCGATCCATTCCCGTTCGAGCCCGTGGGGCCAGGTAAACGGACCCGAGGCGAGTGCAAGTTCCGGCCGGCGGCGTTCCAGCGCCGCGCGATCCAGCGCCACGGCGACGGGAAAGTCACCGGGCCGGAATTGCCGGACCGTTTGCGACTCCACCGCCTGGCGGCGGCAAAGCTCGATGACGGTGGGCCCAGTGCCGGACTGACCGCTGCCACGGCAAATAGCGCTCCACTGCGTCGCCGGTGTCACCCAGTACAGATAGGATTCATCCATTTACGGTTCCCCGTTACCTGTTTTCCTTTCGAATTCGATCGCCAGCCATGCGAGACACCCGCGCCTCACACCGCCTGGTCATAAGGTTCTTCCGCCCGGGCCCGTTGCATGGCCCGTGCCCACCAGGCCAGCCGCGACGCCATGCGCTCCAGCGTGGCGGTGGTCCGGCCGGCATCGTTCAATTCCCCGAACGCATCGAAGCGATCCCAGACCTGCGGCAGGGCCACCGCATCGCGCAGTGTGACCGCGTGGAGTTCGGCGAACACCAGCCGCAGCTGCTCCACCGCACGAATGCCCCCGGAGAGTCCGCCGTAACTGACGAAGGCCACCGGCTTGGCCTGCCACTCATGGAAGAACGTGTCGATCAGCTGTTTCAACGGCCCGGGAAAGCTGTGGTTGTACTCCGGCGTCACCACGATAAAACCGTCCACGGCGTCCAGTTGCTGCCCTAACCGATGCTCGGCATCGGCGCTACCCAGCCGCAGCGGGTCGATCACCCGCAGCGACAGATCACCGTTCCCCTGCAGTGTTCGCATGACCCAGGCGCTCACCGTGTCGCAAAGACGTCCCTCCCGGACTCTACCCATGACCAGCCCGATGCGTATTGGTTTCCTCATGGCATTCTCCCTCGTCTCGATGTCCCTGGTGTGTCCAGGATTGACGGGTAGCCTAGAACCTCAACTAAACTTGAGGTCAATTACGGCTATCATTGGAGAATTCAATGACCACAATAAAATCCGTGGATCGACACAAGCCGCTCACCATCGGCGAGGTCAGCCGGCGCAGCGGCGTGGCCGTGTCCGCGATCCATTTCTATGAGCACAAGGGCCTGGTGCGGAGTTGGCGCACCGAAGGTAACCAACGACGGTTTCACCGCGATGTTCTGCGTCGCCTCGCGGTGATCAAGGTGGCCCAGAAGCTCGGCATCCCCCTCGCCGGGATCGGTCGGGCCATGGACGCCCTGCCCGCCAACCGCAGCCTGACCGCCGAAGACTGGAAGCAACTTTCAAACCAGTGGCACGAGGAGTTGACCGAACGCATTGAGCAACTGACCCAACTGCGCGACCAGCTCGGCGACTGCATCGGTTGTGGCTGCCTGTCGGTGGACGCCTGCCGGCTGAGAAACCCGGGCGATCAGTTGGCGGAAGACGGCGCCGGTCCCCGCCTGCTGGACCCGGACGGTGGCGAGGATCGGCCTGAAAGATGAACAAACGGCCACTTCCCGGTATCATCATGGGGCAGTGCATCCTTATCCGTCGCCTCAGGCATCAGGAGTATCACCATGAAAACGTTGCGGATCGACATCGTGTCGGATGTTGCGTGTCCGTGGTGCGCCATTGGTTATGCACGCCTCAGGCAAGCCATGAAGGCACTGGAAAACGAACTGGCGTTCACCATCGACTGGCATGCGTTCGAGCTCAACCCGGACATGTCCCTCGACGGTGAGCCGATTCTGGAACATCTCAGCCGCAAGTACGGCCGCAGTCCCGCTGAAATGGAAGCCAACCAGGCCAACATGATGGTCATCGCCCGGGAACTGGGCCTGAATTTCGATGGACTGCAGAAACGCTATTCGCGCAATACCTTCGACGCCCACCGGCTATTGCAGTGGGCCAAGGAACAGAACCGGCAGACGGACCTCAAGCTGGCCTTTTTCGACGCCTACTTCGGCGAGGCAGCCAACATCTCGGACCCGGCGGTGCTGTGTCGCTGCGTGGAAGCCTCAGGACTGGACGGCGAAGCCGCGCGCCAGGTGCTGGACTCAAACCGCTACGCCGTGGCGGTACGCGCCGAGGAAAAGCGATACCAGATGGCGGGCATTCAGAGTGTGCCGGCGCTCATCGTCAACCAGCGCTACCTGATCTCCGGCGCCCAGGAACCGGCGACCCTCATCGCCAGCTTCCGGGAGATCGCCGAAGACCGCATCGAGACCTCACCCGCCTGATCGCTTCAGGCGGACACCGACTGCTCGCCGCGTAACTTGATCACGTCCGCCCGGGGCGGCGCGCCAAACAGGCGACTGTACTCGCGGCTGAAGTGGGACGGGCTCTCGTAACCAACCCGGTAACTGGCGGTCGCCGCCTCCAGTCCTTCCGAAAGCATCAGGCGCCGGGCTTCGTGCAGGCGCAGCTTTTTCTGGAACTGCAGCGGCGACATCCGCGTCACCTGCTTGAAGGTGTGGAACAGCGCGGATTCGCTCATGTTCACCTCTTCAGCCAGATCCTTCACCCGCAGGCTGTCCGTGTAGCGGTCCTTGAGCACCGCAATGACACGGGACACCCGGTGCACCTGGGAATCCGCCACGGCAAACTTGCGCATGCGCGCGCCCATCTCACCGATCAGCGCCCGATAGATGATCTCACGCCGGGCCAGCGGCGCCAGAATCGGCACATCCCGCGGTGAATCCAGCAGACTCATCAGCCGGTTGACGGCATCGAGCATGCCGCGATCCATCCGCGCGAGGCACAGGCCACAGCTGGCTTCCGGGCAGGCTTCCGCTTCAGCGGCATCCAGCGGCAGCTGGCTGCCCAGCTCCAGCACGAGGTTGCTTACTTCCTGCGGATCCACATCCACCTTCAGGGCCAGGTAGGGCTCGTCAGACGAGGCGTGCACGATTCGACCCAGCACCGGCATGTGTACGGATGACACCAGGTAGGACAGCGGCCCGTAAGTCAACTCGCGATCGCCGAAGTTCACCGATTTGGCGCCCTGAACAATAAACGCGAGCGACGGTGTGTAAACGGTCGACACACAACTGGTGGAAGTTTCCGAACGGAACGTTTCCAGGCCTGGAATCGCGGTCGCGTTGATTTGCTGCTGCTCCAGGGCACTGCGCCGGACCCGCCCCGCCAGCTCCTGGCGCAGGGGTTCCAGAGCGCTGTCCGATTCCTGCTCGGCACGAACACCCGCGCCGGCAAGAGGGGACTTGTCCGGACCGTGCTGGACGGCGACGCGGCCGTGCGCTCGGGCAAACGGTTTCTGCTCAACGATGGGGGTATGAGGTTCAGGCACAGTGAGGTCTCCTGGGGCATGGCCGGGACGATGGAGTCGCCACGGCTATCAAAACGGTGACCAGTATACGCATGGAAAATGGCCCACTGGGTTCATGTTGACCCAATTCGACAGGATTAGGCAATCACCGGACAGTAACAGGCAACGATCCCGGCTGGATTAATGGATAATCCAATTCTCCTGAGCGCTTCCACTCACAAGCGCTTTACCCCTCTGCTCCCGGCGCGGCAATTCTCGAAACACGGAAGAAAAATGCTTTATATACGGAGCATTACGATTACATGACAAACTGAATAAACGATCGAGCAGCCCGCCTTTGCGACACTTCCGAAACCACACGCCCAGAATTCCTTTCAAGCCTTTCTAGAGAATCAGGCAACCTTCACAGAGAAACCGGATACCGCCGTTCGCGGGACAACCATTAGATTAGTCACACGTTATCGACGCACAGCGAAACGCCGCAGCTCCCCCGCCGTCCCCGGCAACCAACCAGAACGGAGAGCGGCCCCGCGTCAGACCGTGCCAAGCCGAACTGTTTGCTGGATATCCGATATTTGACCAGGAGAACGCATCCGATGGACGCCCATCTGCAAGGAATACGTACCCCGCTTCTGACATTGACGCTGTTGTTCGCCACCGCCGTGGGACTGGTCGGCTGCGAGGCCCACAGCGAGGAAGCCGCCGCCGCGCCGCCACCGCCGGCGGTGGATGTCGCCCAGGTCGAGTCCGATGCCGTCACCCTTTGGGACGGTTTCACCGGCCGTATTGCCGCCCCCGAGAGCGTTGACCTGCGCCCGCGCGTGAGCGGCTACATCGACGAAGTCGCCTTTGAGGAAGGCGAGCTGGTGAAGCAGGGCGACCTGCTGTTCCAGATCGACCCGCGCCCCTACGAAGCCCATGTGGATGCCGCCAAGGCGCAACTGGCCCGCGCCCAGAGCCAGCTATCGCTGGCCGGCAGCGAAGCCGAACGCGCGCGGCACCTGATGGAGAGCCGCGCCATCTCCCGCGAGGAGTTCGACCAGCGCCAGGCCACCCTCAATGAAGCCCGCGCCAGCGTCGCCGCGGCCCGTGCCGAACTGGACAGCGCCCAGCTGGATCTGGAATACACCCACATCCGCTCACCCATCGACGGACGCGTCAGTCGCGCCATGGTGACCCGCGGCAACCTGGCCACCAGCGACCAGACCCTGCTGACCCGCGTGGTGTCGGTGGACCCGCTGTACGTCTATTTCGAAGGCGATGAGGAAACCGCCCTGGAAGCGCTGAACCGCCTGGACGCGGGCTCCAACCCCCAGGTGCGCGTGCGCCTGGCCGGCGAGGCCGACTACGCCCACGACGCCGTCGTCGACTTCATCGACAACCAGTTGGACGCCAGCACCGGCACCCTGCAGTACCGAGCGGTCATGGCCAATCCCGACGGCCGCTTCCGTCCCGGTCAGTTCGCTCGCGTCAGCATGCCGGTCAGCCGGCTGGAGCACGCCCTGATGGTGGACCAGAAAGCCGTGCTGACCGACCAGGACCGCCGCTACGTCTACGTGGTGGGCGAAGACGACACGGTCAGCCGCCGCAACATCGAGCCTGGCCGTCGCTCCGGCGAGCTGCTGGTGGTCGAGAACGGTCTGGAAGCCGGCGACCGCGTGGTGGTCAATGGGCTGCAGAAAATCCTGATGCCGGGCATGCAGGTCCATCCCGAGCAGGTGGCCATGCGGCCGGCCCAGCGCGAGAGCCAGCGCGTCGCACGCGCCCAGTAAACCCGACTTCCCGATCTCCGATTACTGAATCCGGCGTGGCCCGAACGGGCCACGCCCAGGGAGCCTTTGCATGAATTTTTCCCGATTCTTCGTCGACAGGCCGATCTTCGCGTCGGTTCTGTCCATCATCATCTTCGTGGTGGGGTTGATCAGCATTCCCGGACTGCCGGTCAGCGAGTACCCGGACGTCGTTCCACCCAGCGTCCAGGTCACGGCCAGCTATCCGGGGGCCAACCCCAAAACCATCTCTGAGACCGTCGCCACACCGCTGGAGGAATCCATCAACGGCGTGGAGGACATGATCTACATGAAATCCGTCGCCGGCAGTGACGGCACCCTGGCCCTGACCGTCACCTTCAAGCTGGGCACCGATCCGGATCGCGCCCAGGTGCAGGTCCAGAACCGGGTCACCCAGGCCCTGCCGCGCCTGCCGGAAGATGTGCAGCGCCAGGGCGTGACGACCCAGAAGCAGTCGCCCAACCTGACCATGGCGGTGCACCTGCTGTCGCCGGACGATACCTACGACGCCACCTACATCCGCAACTACGCGGTACTGCACATCCGTGACGAACTGGCGCGCCTGCCCGGCGTGGGTCAGGCCGGCCTGTTCGGCGCCGGCGACTACGCCATGCGCCTGTGGATCGATCCGCAGAAAGCCGCCTCCCACGGCATCACCGCCAGCGACGTCTCCCGCGCGGTGCGTGAGCAGAACATCCAGGTATCGGCCGGCCAGATCGGCGCGCAGCCCATGCCGGAGAAGAACGACTTCCTGATTTCCATCAACGCCCGCGGCCGTCTGGAAACCGCCGAGGAGTTCGAGAACATCGTCGTCAAAACCGGCGACGACGGCGAAATCACCCGCCTGGGCGACATCGGCCGCGCCGAGCTGGCCGCCTCCGAGGACGCCCTGCGTGCCCTGCTGAACAACAAGCAGGCGGTGGCCATCCCCATCTTCCAGTCGCCGGGTTCCAACTCCCTGGACGTTTCTGCCGCCGTGCGCGCCAAGATGGACGAACTGGACGACAACTTCCCCGACGGCCTGACCTGGGAAGTGGCCTACGACCCGACCGTGTTCGTCAGCAGCTCCATCGACGCGGTCATCTCGACCCTGCTGGAAGCGGTCGCCCTGGTGGTGCTGGTGGTAATCCTGTTCCTGCAGACCTGGCGCGCCTCGCTGATTCCGCTGCTGGCGGTGCCGGTCTCCATCGTGGGCACCTTCGCGGTGCTGTCGGTGCTGGGTTTCTCCATCAATACGCTGACCCTGTTCGGCATGGTGCTGGCTATCGGCATCGTGGTGGACGACGCCATCGTGGTGGTGGAGAACGTCGAACGGAATATCGAGGAAGGCCTCAAACCCCTGGCCGCCGCCCACCAGGCTATGCGCGAAGTGAGCGGGCCGATCGTCGCCATCTGCCTGGTGCTGTGCGCGGTGTTCGTGCCCATGGCCTTCCTGGATGGCATCACCGGCCAGTTCTACCGCCAGTTCGCGGCGTCCATCGCCATCGCCACGGTGATCTCGGCGATCAACTCGCTGACCCTGTCGCCGGCCCTGGCCGCCACCCTGCTCAAGGGCCACGACGCACCCAAGGACCTGCCCGCGCGTCTGATCGACCGGCTGTTCGGCTGGCTGTTCCGGCCGTTCAACCGGTTCTTCGATCGCAGCGCCAAGGGCTACGAAGGGTTCGTCCGTCGCAGCCTGCGCACCCGTGGCGTCGTGTTCCTGATCTACGCCGCCATGCTGGGCGGCACGGTGTTCCTGTTCGACCAGGTGCCGGGCGGCTTCATCCCCACCCAGGACAAAACGTATCTGGTGGGCAGCATCCGCCTGCCGGAAGGCGCCTCGCTCGACCGCACCGAAGACGTGGCCCGCAGCGTCAGCGACATCGCTCTGGACACCGACGGCGTGGCCGATGCCGCCGCCTTTGTCGGCTACAACGCGCTGCAGGGCACCAACACGCCCAACATCGGCACGGTGTTCATCCTGTTCGACGACTTCAAGGAACGCGACCGCACAGCCCAGGAGATCATGGGCGAGATCAACGGCAAGCTGGCCGGCATCAAGGAAGGCTTTGCCATTTCCTTCATGCCGCCACCGATCTTCGGTCTGGGCGCGGGCTCCGGCTACTCGCTCTACGTGCAGGACAAGACCGGCGCGGGTTACGGGGTGCTGCAGAATGCCACCAACCAGCTCGCCGGCGCGCTCAGCCAGCAGGACGGCATGAGTTACCCGTTCAGCTCCTACCAGGCCAACGTGCCGCAGCTGGATGCGGACGTGGACCGACGCCAGGCCAAGGCGCAAGGGGTTGCCCTGGATGACCTGTTCGGCACCCTGCAGTTCTACTTCGGGTCGCTGTACATCAACGACTTCAACCGCTTCGGCCGCACCTATCAGGTGGTCGCCCAGGCCGACGCGCCCTACCGGGACGACGTCAGCGATCTGGAGCACCTGTTCGTGCGCAACAACCAGGGCGAAATGGTGCCGCTCAGCTCCATGGTCACCCTGGAGCGCAGCTTCGGCCCGGACCCTGTGATCCGCTTCAACGGCTATCCGGCGGCGGACCTGATCGGCCAGTCCGACCCGGCCGTGCTGTCTTCCGGCGAGGCCCTGAACAAAGTCGCCGAGGTGGCGGAACAGACGCTGCCGCGCGGCATGGACATCGCCTGGACCGACCTCAGCTTCCAGCAGATCACCCAGGGCAACGCCGCCATGGTGGTCTTCCCGCTGGCCGTGCTGCTGGTGTTCCTGGTGCTGGCCGCGCTCTACGAGAGCTGGGTGCTGCCGCTGGCGGTGATCCTAATCGTGCCCATGTGTCTGCTGGCGGCGCTGTTCGGCGTCTGGCTCACCGGCGGTGACAACAACGTCTTCGTCCAGGTGGGGCTGGTGGTCCTGATGGGGCTGGCCTGCAAGAACGCGATACTGATCGTCGAGTTCGCCCGGGAGAAGGAGATGGAAGGCATGGACACCATCGCCGCCGCCCTGGAAGCGTGCCGCCTGCGTCTGCGCCCGATCATCATGACCTCGGTGGCGTTCATCGCCGGCGTGGTCCCGCTGGTGCTGGCCTCCGGTGCCGGCAGCGAAGTGCGCAACGCCATGGGCATCACCGTATTCAGCGGCATGATCGGCGTGACCCTGTTCGGCCTGCTGCTGACGCCGGTGTTCTATGTGGCCCTGCGTCTGATCAGCGGCAAGTCCCTGGACAAGACCGCTACCGTCGCCCTGGAAAACCAGACCGGAGACCAACATGCGTAAACGTTACCTGGCCCTGGCGCCCCTGCTGCTGGCAGGGTGCGCCGTCGGCCCCGACTATCAGGCGCCGGATGTGCAGGCGCCGGAGCAGTTCAGCGAGGCGCGCGACAGCGCGCCCTTCTCCGCCGCGGACGAAGCTCGCTTCTGGGGTGGGTTCAACGATCCGGTACTGGCGGACCTGATCGACGACGTCATGACCGACAACCAGACCCTGCAGGCCGCCCTGGCCCGCTTCGAGCGCGCCGACGCCCTGCTGCGCGGCGCCCGGGCCGACCGGATGCCCACCATCGGCGCCAGCGCCTCCGCCCGCTCCCAGCATCTGGCGGAAGCGGAGCGCACATCGGCCGATACCGGTGACGCCGACGTGGACGTCTATCGCGTCAGCGCCAACGCCAGCTGGGAGCTGGACCTGTTCGGGCGTCTGCGCCGGGCCAGCGAAGCCCAGGCCGCGCGCCTGCAGGCGGCCGGCGCCGAGCTGGACGCCCTGCGCGTCTCGCTCGCCGGCGAGGTGGCCGCCAGCTACTTCGAGCTGCGCGGCCTGCAGCAGCAGCTGGACGTCGCCCGCAACAACGTCCGCATCCAGCGCGAGTCCCTCGACATCGTGCGCTCACGCCTGGACGCCGGTCGCAGCACCCGCTTCGACGAACGCCGCGCCGAAGCCCAACTGGAGCGCACCCGCGCGGCCCTGCCGCAACTGGAAGCGGACGTGCGGGTGCGGATGCATCGCATCGCCGTGCTGTCTGGCCGGGCACCCGGTGAGCTGATCCCACGGCTGTCCGAAGCCGAACCGCTGCCGTCCGCCCTGCCGCTGATTCCTGCGGGGACGCCGGGCGACGTGCTGCGCCGCCGGCCGGACATCCTGGCCGCGGAGCGCCAGTTGGCGGCCGCGACGGCGGACATTGGCGTCGCCACCGCGGATCTGTACCCGCGCTTCAGCCTCGACGCCCTGCTGGGCAGCGTGGCGGTGGACGGCGGCGATCTGTTCAGTGCCGGCGCCGAGTCCCGGGCCGTGGGCCTGGGCATCGACTGGTCGTTCCTCAACTTTGGCCGCGTCCGCTCACGGATCGACGCCGCGGATGCGGACGCCCAGGCGGCCCTGGCCAACTACCGCCAGGCCATTCTCGACGCGCTGGAGGAAACCGAGAACCGCCTGGTCCGCTACGCCCGCGCCCAGGAGCGCACCGAGCGCCTGCAAGCCAGCGCCCGGGCGGCCCGCGAGGCCGCCGAACTGGCCCGCACCCGCTATGAGCAGGGTTACATCGGCTACTTCGAAGTGCTGGATGCCGAACGCGAGCAACTGGACAGCGAGAACGCCCTGGAACAGGGCCGGACCGCATCGGTGTTGGCCATGGTGAATCTGTATCGGGCACTGGCGGGCGCACCCGGGAAAAGCGAACAGGCCACCGCGTCAAAAGCACCGGCGGCGTCGGACGGACCGGCTTGAGCCGCGACTCGTCCGCGATGTCTATGTAGCGGACGTTTTAGCTTCCGAGCCGCCCCGACGGGACGGCCGATGGTCACGGGTTTATCCCGACACAGGGAACCCTTGCGGGTTCTCCGAAGCTGAAGCTTCGGCTACATGACGCCCCAAACAAAAAGGCCGGCAGGTTTCCCTGCCGGCCTTTTCTTTACCCTCTTTCGAATCAGGCCTGGGCAGGCCGCGCTTCCGTGGACGCCTCGTCCTCATCATCCAGCGAATGCTCGGCATCCAGCACCAGGGCCAGCTCTTCCTCGGCGGTCTTGGCCACCAGGTGGTTCTTGCCGTAGGCGAAGTAGTACACCGCGCCGATCACGAACAGCACGATGGTGTAGTTGAACGCCCGCGGGTCGAAGGCGTAGACGCCGGTCATGGCGACCAGGGACAGCACCAGCGCAATCACCGACGTGACCATGCCACCCGGCGTCTTATAGGGGCGCGCCAGGTGCGGCTGGCGCAGGCGCAGCAGGATGTGACTGCCGGCCATTAACGCGTAGGAGATGGTGGCACCAACCACCGCCATACCCAGGATCAGGTCGCCCTCGCCGGTCAGCGACACCAGGAAACCGAATACGCCCGGCACCACCAGGGCCCACACCGGCGCCTTGCGCTTACTGGTCAGGGACAGGGCCTTGGGCAGGTAGCCGGCCCGGGACAGGGCGAACACCAGGCGGCTGTAGCCGAAGATGATCGAGAAGAACGAGGCGATCAGGCCGGCCAGCCCCAGCACGTTGATCACCGTGGCCAGGGTCGCCTGATCCGTGGCTTTCAGGGCGTCCACCAGCGGCACGCCACTGGCGCCGATCATCTCCGCACCGGCGGCACCCGCCAGCAGGAAGACCACCAGCACGGCGGTGAACAGCAGGAACACCATGGCGCCGATGATGCCCTTGGGCATGTCCCGGGCCGGGTTCTTGGATTCCTCAGCCGCCAGGGGCACGCCTTCCACCGCCAGGAACAGCCACATGGCGAACGGCAGCGCCGCCCACACGCCATACCAGCCGAACGGCAGGAATTCGCTGGCGCCGGACGCTGCCGACGGGGCGATGTCGAACAGGTTGGCGGCATCGAAATCCCCCACCAGCGCAATCGCCGTGGCCAGGATGGCGAACACCGCCAGGCCGCTGATCACCATCATCACCTTGAGCGCCTCGCCGACGCCGGCCAGGTGAATGCCCACGAATACGGCGTAGAACAGGGCGTAGACCCAGGGCCCGTTCACCCCGAGCAGCTCTTCCACGGCGGCGCCGATAAAGATCACGATGGCCGCCGGCGCCAGGGCGTACTCGATCAGCACCGCCAGCCCGGTCAGATAGCCGCCGGTCGCCCCCATGGCATGGCGGGCGAAGCTGTAGCCGCCGCCGGCCGCGGGAATCGCGGCGGACATCTCCGCCAGGGACAGCACCAGCGCGAAGTACATCAGCGCCATCAGCGCCATGGCCACGGCAAACCCGCCCCAGCCAGCCTCACCGATCCCGAAGTTCCAGCCGGCGAAATCGCCGGAAATCACATAGGACACCCCCAGCCCCGCCAGCAGCACCCAGCCGGCGGTTCCCTTTTTTAACTGGCGCTTGGCCAGGTACTCGTCATCCACGTTGTGTGTCGTCATTGCGTTCTCCAGAAGAGCCTTCGTTTTATGGAATCGTTGTGGTTTTTTGAATCGTTATGGTTTTAGTGAGTGAGGAAATTCCTGTTATCCGACGAAGCATCGACCACCACTTCCTCGGTACGGTCCTTGAGCCCCACGCCCGACAGTTTCAGGCGGAAGGCTTCGCGCAATAGATACAGCAGCCGCTGGCTCGCCTGCTCCACCGGCAGCCCGGCGGGCCGCACGTTGGACACGCAGTTGCGGTCGGCGTCGTTGAGCCCGGGCCGCGGATTCCAGGTGAGGTACAGCCCCAGGCTGTCCGGCGAACTGAGCCCGGGCCGCTCGCCGATCAGCACCGCCACCACCCGGGCCTTGAGCGCCGCGCCCACGGCATCGCCAATGGCCACGCGGCCCTGCTCCACCACGGTGAGCGGCGCCAGACGCCAGTCGTCGCGCTCCTGCGCCAGGTCCTGCAGGAAAGCACTTAGAAACGGCACGGCGTTGGCCTGCACCGCCGAGGAAGACAGGCCGTCGACCACCACCAGCGCCAGGTCGTAGCCGTCCGTGGCCAGATCGGGTTCAGCCAGTTTTTCGCTGGACGCCGAAGACAGCTCCCGCCCCAGGTCGGGCCGCTGCAGGTACGTCGCCCGGTCATCGGCCTGGCTGTGGAGCCGCAGCGGCGCCACGCCGCTCAGCAGCGGGCTGTCGAGTGCCGCCAGTTCCTCCAGCAAGCGATCCACGTCGAGCGGGAAGTGCACCGCATCCCGGGCGCGGGCATGGGCCAGCTGGAATTCGAGCATCTCCGAGGTGGGCAGGCTGATGCCGGCGCGGCCCAGACCAATACGGGCGTCCGTGTACTGGCGCAGGGCGCGCCAGGGGTTGTCGATCACCGGGGGTTTGTTGCGATCGCTCATGACGCATCTCCGGTAATGCGCTTGAGACTGGGGCCGAACAGACCCGGCAGGGTCGCCGCCGGTTCGTGGCGGCGCACGTCGTCGAACACGCCCATGCGCTCCAGCCAGGCCTCGAACTCTGGCGCCGGACTCAGCCCCAGCACGCGACGGGCGTAGAGGGCATCGTGGAAGGAGGTGGTCTGGTAGTTGAGCATGATGTCGTCGGAGCCCGGGATGCCCATGATGAAGGTGCAACCGGCCACCCCCAGCAGGGTCAGCAGGTTGTCCATGTCGTTCTGGTCGGCCTCGGCGTGGTTGGTGTAGCAGATGTCGCAGCCCATGGGCACGCCCAGCAACTTGCCGCAGAAATGGTCTTCCAGTCCGGCGCGAATGATTTCCTTGCCGTCGAATAGGTATTCCGGGCCGATAAAGCCCACCACCGTATTCACCAGCAGCGGTTTGAATTCGCGGGCCACGGCGTAGCTGCGCGCCTCGCAGGTCTGCTGGTCCAGGCCATGGTGGGCGTTGGCGGACAGCGCACTGCCCTGCCCGGTCTCGAAGTACATGACGTTCTGGCCGACGCTGCCGCGATTGAGGGACAGTGCCGCGTCCCGCGCTTCCTTCAGCGTCGACAGGCCGAAACCGAAGCTGCGGTTGGTGGCCTCGGTGCCACCGATCGACTGGAACACCAGATCCACCGGCGCGCCCTGCTCGATCGCTTCCAGCGTGTTGGTCACATGGGTCAGTACGCAGGACTGGGTGGGAATCTCGTACTTGCGGATCACCTCGTCCATCAGCTGCATCAGCTGTTTGGCCTGGGCCACGTTGTCGGTGGCCGGGTTGATGCCAATGACCGCGTCGCCGCTGCCGTAGAGCAGGCCGTCGAGGATGCTGGCGGCGATCCCGGTGGCGTCATCGGTGGGGTGATTGGGTTGCAGCCGTGTGGACAGGCGCCCTTCCAGGCCAATGGTGTTGCGAAACGCGGTTTCCACCCGACACTTGCGGGCGACCAGAATGAGGTCCTGGTTGCGCATGATCTTGCTGACCGCGGCCACCATCTCCGGGGTCAGGCCGGGCCGGATGCGGGCCAACATGTCGCTGGACGCCGCGTCCCCCAGCAGCCAGTTGCGGAAATCGCCCACCGTCAGGTGGCTGACCGGTTCGAAGGCGCTGCGGTCATGGCTGTCCAGGATCAGCCGGGTGATCTCGTCCTCCTCGTAGGGCACCAGGGCCTCGTTCAGGAAGGTCTTGAGCGGCACCTCCGCCAGGCACATCTGGGCCACCACCCGCTCTTCGTCCGAGTCCGCCATCACGCCCGCCAGCCGGTCTCCGGACCGGGCCGGCGTGGCCTTGGCCATCAGATCCGCCAGGTTCCGGAAGCGCCAGGTCCGGCCGCCCAGGGTGTAGGAGTATCGTTGTTGCATACGCGGTCCTGCCTTTTCTGCCCCGACGCCAGGCGCGGGGAACGGATATTGCTCTGTTATTCCACTGTAACGCCGCCCCGTGAGCCGGGTTATCGAAAATTGGCAAACCTGAAACGAGACGAAAGTGCTACGGGATTAGGCACTAAAGCTCAGTGGCAAAGGCAGGATATGGCGACCATGATGGAGAGATCGGCCGAAACGTCGGAGGCGATCGTGCACCAGAAAAAACCGCGCAGCGCACCAACCCGGTGCACATCCATTACGGATGACGCCCACGAACAGGCCGACAACCTGACCAACTGGCATCAGGAATACGACCAGCTCAGCGCCGGACGCTTCTACGGCCGCATCGACGAGCTGCACCTGGACGGCATGCAGGTGTACAACGAACACAGCAGCCACGCCCTGCGCCAGCAGTGTCTGGTCTGGCCCGACGCCATCTGGTTCGGGCTGCCCAGCAACTGGCAGGACTGCCGGGTCAATGGCCAGACGCTGGATGCCACCGACATCCTGTGCCGCCCGGGCAGCACCCAGTTCGAACTGGTGACCCCGGCCGGCTTTGACATGCTGGGCATCGTGGTACGGGAGACGGCACTGCTGGACGCCGCCGACTCGCAGGGCGTGGCCATCTCCACCGAAGACGCCCGCCGCGTGGCCCGGCTCACCCTGCCGGAAGAAACCCTGCGCAACGTGCGCTACCTGATCACCCGCATCGTGCAGGCCGACGCCGGCAACCTGGACGGCAGCATCCACCACGACCTGCTGATGATGGCCCTGCTGGAAACCCTGGAACGGGAAACCCCCAACGCGTCGGTCGCGCCCAGCTACCAGCATCGCAAGGCGGTGGTGGAGCGCATCAAGGATTACGTGGAAAACGCCGGCGACCTGCCGGTCACCATGGCGGAGCTGTGCGAGCTGGCCTGCGTCAGCCGTCGCACCCTGCAATACAGCTTCGAGAGCATTCTGGGCATCAGCCCCCTGCAGTTCCTGCGCGTCACCCGGCTCAACCGGGTCAAGCGGATGCTCAGCAACGGCGACGCCCCGTCGGTCTCGGATGCCGCCGGTTACAACGGCTTCTATCACCTGAGCCAGTTCTCGTCCGACTACAAGCAGCTGTTTGGCGAGCGCCCTTCCCAGACCCTGGCCCGGCACAGCGCGGCGGCCTGACTGTTCCGGTCGTCACGCCCGCCGCCTGTACCTTCATCCTGCCTCCCGGCCCGCCTATACTGATCCGTCAGCCATCAACCGGGAGTTGACGATGCACGTGCCCAAGCACTTTGCCGAGCAGGATGAACAGCGGATGCGGGCGCTGATCCGTGAGCGCGGGTTCGGCACCCTGGTCACCTCGGGACCGGAGGGGCCGGTCGCCAACCATCTGCCCTTTCACCTGGACGACGCCGGCCATCTCCAGTGCCACGTGGCGCGGGCCAACCCGGTGTGGCAACAGCTCCAGCGGTCATCGCGCGTGTTGGTGATCTTCCACGGCCCCGACGCCTACATTTCCCCCAACTGGTACGCCACCAAGCAGGAAACCGGCAAGGCCGTGCCCACCTGGAACTACCAGGTCATCCACGCCCACGGAAACGCCGTGGTGGTACAGGATCGGGACTGGCTGCGGCAACACCTGGACCGACTGACCCACGACAACGAAGGCGGGCGCCCGCAAGCCTGGCAGGTGGATGACGCCCCGGCGGACTACATCGAGCGAATGACCAACGCCCTGGTCGGCCTGGAGATCACCGTCGACCGCCTGGAAGGCGCCACCAAGGCCAGTCAGAACCAGCCGGAGCGCAATCGGGAGGGCGTCAGAGAAGGGTTACGTCGTGAGGGGCGGGAAACGGCCACGGCCATCAGCCGGGAGGTGCCGTGCCGGGAACAGACTTCCCGGCACGGCAATGCTGAGTGTGTACCGATTTACAGGACTGACTGGAAGCCCTCGAACTGGGGTGGGCCCAGGTAGATGTCCTTGGCCGGCTTGGCGTTGGCGTGGGCCTTACGGAACGCCTCGGACTTGGTCCAGTTGACGAAGGCTTCCTCGGACTCCCACACGCTGTGGGACGAGAACAGCGTGTGATCCTCGTAGCTGGGTCCCTGCAGCAGCGTGAACGACTGGAAGCCCGGCACCTCGTCGAGATAGGTTTCCCGGTTGCGCCAGATCTCGATGAAGGCCTCTTCCTTGCCCGGTGCAATACGGAAACGGTTCATGGCGATGTACATGTTTCTACTCCTGCTTGATCAGCGATTCGGCCTCTCCGTGGGCCTGAGTTTCCGCCCACTATAGCAGCCTTGGCCGCAGGCTTTTGACGTCCACCTCGAGTCGCCGGTGACGTTGATCATGCCTGGCCCTGCGGGCCAGAATCCCTCGGCCAGGCGATTGAGGCTGACGGTGGCGAAGGCAGCCTGTATGGTCGAGAGCCCTGTCTTTGTCACGGAGACCCCATGTCTGACCTGATCCTGCACCAGTACGCCCTGTCCCCCTTCTCCGAGAAAATCCGCGCCATGCTGGGCTACGCCGAGCTGCCGTGGCAGGCGGTGGATGTGCAGGAAATGCCGCCGCGACCGGAGCTGGCACCACTGGCCTCCGGCTACCGCAAGATCCCGGTGGCGCAGTTGGGCGCCGATGTGTTCTGTGACACCCGCACCATCGCCCGGGAAATCACGCACCTGAGCGGACGCTCCGAACTGGACCCAGATCGCCAGCCACAGCCGGTGCAGGACTTCGTGCAAACGCTGGATCTGGAAGTGTTCCTGGCCTGCGTCCTGTCGGCCAGCGGCGGCAGTTTGCTGTTCAAGCTGGTGCGCAGCACCTCGATCCTGCACACCTACCGGTTTCTCAAGGACCGCATCCAGATGGGGCGCCAGGCCCGGGTGGCGGCCATGGGGCCCAAGCAGGCGCGCCGCCGGGTCGCGACGCACGTCGAGGATCTGGAGAAACGGCTGGAGGCGGATTTCCTGTTCGGCGACCGCCCCTGCGTGGCGGATTTTTCCGCTTACCACGGCCTCTGGTTCGTGGCGGACCTGGCGGGCAAGCCGGTGCTGAAGGAGGCTCCGCGGGTACGCGCCTGGATGGCCCGCATGCGTGCCTTCGGACACGGCGAGGTGCGGCCCATCACCGCCGGGCAGGCTCTGCAGGCGGCCCGGGACAGCGAACCGCGCCCTCTGCCGGACGGCCGGGATCATCCCCAACTGGGCAGCCCCGTGAGCATCACGCCGAACGACTACGGCCGGATCCCGGTCACCGGCCAACTGCTCGCGGACGACGGTCAACGCTGGGTCGTCGCCCACGACCACGACCGCGTTGGCCGCGTCCACATTCACGTGCCCCAGGCCGGCTTCGTACTGACGCCGGCCTGAGCCCCGGTTTACCAGGCCACGGTATCGTTGGACCCGCGCTTGATGATCGGTGTTTCGTTTTCCCAGGTGGCCAACCCGCTGCGAAGATCGGTCAGGCTGAGCTGGAAGTAGTATTCCACCTGCTGTTCGTCCTCGACCTTGTGGTTGCGCTGGATGATCTTGCCGGACAGGCTCAGATCCGGTGCCTGCAGCGTGCCTTTCTGCTGCACGCCGGACTGGTCGAATTCCTCGTTGTTGCGCAGTTCCCGGGCCTGCATGTTCATCTCGTCCTCGGGTCCATCGACGCCCACCGCGGTGGTCGTAACCACCTTGCCGGAGCGCAGCAGCGCCACCCGGATCTTCTTGGTGAGCTGGTCGGTGTCGATGCGCTGCATGGTGTCGTTGGTGATGCGGCTGACCACCATGATGTACCGATCGCCACCGGGCTTGTCCACGGCGCCGCTGGCCAGCAGGTCCTGCACGGCGTCGTCGGCCGCACGCTCGAAGTCGCGGTAATCGAGGGTCATGGCCACCGGGCCGTCGTCCGCGGCCGGATCGACGTAGCGGGTCGGCGTGGCGCAACCGGCCAGCAGAACGCTGGCCGCGCCCAGGGCCAGTATGGATCGGGAAATGCCTTTCAAACTCATGGCTGACGGTCCTCACGTAGATGCAACTGGAAGCTGACAGCCCGTTCCTGGGGCGCTGTCGCGGTAAAGAAACGGGTCTGGTCCCGCAGAATACGCGCGGGGCGATAGCCTTCGCCAACGCCCCGGACCACCATGCCATCGTCGTCGAACCAGGTCACCGCCCACTCCATGTCGGTGTCCTGATAGGCCTGGACCGAGAACTGGATGCGCAGCAGGCTGCCGTTGGGCGTGCTTACCCGCTGATCGAGCAGTTCCTGGACCACCAGGGACTGGCGAATTTCCGGGTCGACCTTGAGGTCATCCCGCTGGGTGTATTCCCGCTCCGGCTGGACCAGCGCACAGCCGGTCAACAACGTCAGCCATCCAAACAGCACCAGCCAAGACTTCATTCGGATCATGGTTTCCTCCATCAAGTACCGCCGCACGACCGGGGATCCGCCCCGCCGCCGGCCAACACCAGGCACTGGCCCGGCCGCCTTCCCTGCAGGTCCAGTAACATTACTGTAGCGGGTCCGGCGGCGGTAGGCCGTTTCACGTAAATCAGCGTAAAGGGTTGATCCGGGACATCCAGCGTCCCCAGCCGCCCGCGCACGGAGTCGGACAGTTCGACCTTGCCATCGGCCGGACGTTCCAGGCGCGTCACTTCCCAGTGATTCGGCATCGCCTGCCAACCGCGCAGGTCCGCCTGGGTTGTGGCCAGGGAATAGATGATCGAGCCCAACTGACCGGCGATGCCAAAGGACTCGGTTGCCTGGTACTGCATCGCGCCCTTGACCACGGCCGCGGAGATGGCCCGGGTCAGGATACTGGGGAAGCGCGCCTGCATTTCGGTGCGAATGACCTTGCCCATGCTGGCGAAATCGTCCGTCGCCGCCTGAATCGTGGGCGTGCTCGCCTGTACGTGTCCGGCGACCGAAGCCCGGTCCCGGTAACGCGGCAGCGCGATGCCGGTCAGGATCATCGAGGCATTGCCGCGGTGGGAATAGAACAGGGGCACGTCAAAGCGCACCTCTTCCAGCACCGGCCCCAGACCATTCTCGTAGACCACCCAGACCTGCGGCGGCAGGTCCGCCCGGGAGCGTTTGCCGGCAGCAAGAGCCTGCGCCAGCGTCGCATCCGCTTTCAGCGTGGCGTTGCCCGGCGCCATCTGCGCCACGCGCTGCAGTGATGTGGCGGCCCGCTCGATGTCGGAGTTGCCCTGGCCCGTGGCCAGGAAGTAGAGACCGTGCAGGTAGGTGCTGGCCGGCACGATGTAATCCGGGTAGACGCTCCAGCCGCCGGGATCGCCGTAATGGGAACTCAGCACCGAACGCATGCTGCCGCTGTCGATGCTCTGCTGGACCATGCGGGCGTTGGCGGGATCGTTGCGCAGGGCGCGTTTCTGCTCGGCGATTTCCTCGGAGAAGAAATCCACGGCCCGGCGGGTGCGGTCGTCGGCACGGTTGAACTCCACCCGGGCGTTGCCGGTATCGCCCAACGCCAGGAACGACAGGCCCTTGTAGGTGTTCACCAGAATCGCCTCGGACATCAGGGCCCGATAATCCCGGGTGGATTCATTGACCAGCACCGACATGACGTTCTCGGACGCCGCCGAGGCGAAGCCTTCGGTGTCCAGGTATTTCATGCCGTCCTCGGCCCGGTCGAAGGCGTCGATGGCGTCTTTGAAATCGCCTTCCAGCCGGTAGGCTTCGCCCTGGTGCAGCAGTTCCAGCACGTGGCTGCCACCGCCGCTCTGCCCCTTGGCGGCGTCGAATTGCATCGCCCCCGCCGCCCGGGCGTACTGGCCCTGGCTGTAGGCACTGTTGAACTGGGCCATCCGGTCCCGCTGCTGGAACACGGAGCAACCGCACAGGCTCAGGGCGACACCCAGTACGGTGACAGCCTGCCATCGGGATCGTGACGTCATTGAGTGTACTTCCGGAATTCCATGGTCCAGCGGGCCGGCCTCATCCGTTCCTACTGACAGGCCACACGTCCTTTTGGTTCACAAAAAACTTGCCTCCGGCGGCGCGCACGGGCAGCATTCCCGGTCTATCCACCCGGTAAACGCAAGGACTACTATCATGGCACAGGCAACCGCACGTCACATCCTGGTCGACACTGAAGCAAAGTGCGAAGAGCTCAAGCAACAGATTGAAAACGGTGCGGACTTCGCCGAACTGGCGCGTCAGCATTCCTCCTGCCCGTCCGGCCGCAATGGCGGCGACCTGGGCACCTTCGGCCCGGGCCAGATGGTACCGGAGTTCGACAAGGCCGTGTTCAACGGTGAGGTCAACCAGGTCCAGGGCCCGATCCAGACCCAGTTTGGCTATCACCTGCTGGAAGTGACCAGCCGCACCTGATCAGTCGGCTTCTCCCTCCTCTCCCCAACCCTCATCCACCAGGGGAGAGGGGGAAGACGACCTACTCCATATTCTCAATACCTGAACTGCGATACCGCCCCCTGTAGCTCATTTCCCATCGCCGCCAATCGTTCGGTACGGCGACCCGTTTCCGACGCGTGTTCGTTGATCGCCTCGATCTGGCGGGTGAGGTTGGTGAGGTTGCGGTCGATGCTCTGGATGGCATCTCCCTGCTCCGTTGTGGCCTGGGCCACCTGCTGGTTGATGTGCTGCATCTGGCCAGCCTTGGCTTCGATATCCATCAGGCTGCCACGGCAGCGGCGGATCGCCTCCACGGTCTCGCGGCTCTCGTCCAGGCTGTCGCGGATTTCCGCCACCGCCCGCCGGGCGTCAGCCTGCAGGTTCTCCACCAGGCTGCGGATTTCCACGGTGGAGTCGCCGGTACGGCCAGCCAGGCCGCGCACTTCGTCGGCCACCACCGCAAAGCCGCGTCCGGACTCCCCCGCCCGGGCCGCTTCAATCGCCGCGTTCAGCGCCAGCAGGTTGGTCTGCTCAGCGATTTCCCGGATCACGTCCAGCACGGTGCCGATGGCGTCGCTGCGCTCGGCCAGTTGATGGATTACCTGACTGGCGGTGTCGATGCGACCGGTCAGGGACTCCATCGCGCGCACCGATGCCTCCGCCGCCATACCGCCCTGCGCCGTCAGCTCGCTGACTTCCTCCGCCAGGCGGGCGGCCTCACCGGTACTGGCCTGGATACCGTCAGCGGCGGCCGTCATCTGGTTGGTGGCAGTGGCCACCAGGCTGGTTTCCTGAAGTTGCCGGTCCACCTGACGAGTCAGCGCACCACTGCCTTCACGCCCGTGGGTCGCCACATCGCCGAGCTCGGCGGTAGACAGGCCCAACTGACTAATCAAGGCGCGGAAGCGGGCCAGCATGCCGTCGAAGGCCTGGCTGATCACCTGCAGTTCGTCGTCACGCCGGTAATCGAGACTGGCGGTCAGGTCGTTGTGGGTCTGGATCTGGTCTATCCGCCGGCCCAGGGCACGAATCGGCCGCAGCACGGAACGCAGGAAAATGCCGCCGAACAGCACGGCCACCCCGGCCATCGCCGCCATCATGCCCAGACTGACGCCAGTGGCCCGGTCGACGTCGCTGCGGATAGCCGCCACCGAATCGGCCACCGCACCGCTGGCGGCCGACACCGCATCGCCCGCTTCCAGAACGCCATCGCCCAGCGCCTGTTCCTGCTGGCGGTAATCCTCGCGTATGGCCTCCAGTTGTCGGGTCAGGGTCACCGCCCGGTCGCGCGCGGCCTCGCCCATCGAACGCCCCATCAGCATCATGGAGTCCTCGAAGTAGCTGAACATCTTGTCGCCGAGCATTCGGTATTCTTTCAACGTCTTTTTCATCGACGCGACCCGGTCGGCCAGACCGGAATGGGCGGCGACCAGCGCGTCGAGTGCGTCCACCAGGGCATCATCCGCGGCACGGGCCTTGTCCAGGGATTCGGGATCGGCGTTGAGCGCCGCGTGGGAGTACCAGTACTGCAACGCCTCCAACTGGCGTTGCGCGACATTGACGCCCCGGGCCCGCTGCGCCAGTTGCCGTTGCTGGCGGATCAGTTCGGCCTGGTGGCGGGTGGCCGAGAGCTGGCGATCGATGCTGGCCTGCTGGCGGTCGACGCTCTGGCCGATGGTATCGATCCGCTGGATCACCAGGCACGAGGCGCCCACCGCAATCGCCGTCAGCAGGGCAAACAGGCCGATCACCTTGGCACGGATGGTCAGGGTGCGGATAACGGGAAAACGCATGGGATGACTCCTTGGCACGACGGCGCGGACGGGTTATTGCACCAGGTAATGACGGCGGTTCCAGCCACGCATCGAATCGAGGCGTCGCAGCAGCTTGCCGGCGTGTTCCAGGGTGGGACGGATCGGCTTCTCGCCCGCCAGCATGTCGGCGAAGCGGCGGGTGAGCAGGTCCCAGAAGCGGGTCATCTCCGGGACGTTGGGCATCATCTCGCCGGTGCTGGCTGACGCGAAGGTGTGGCGAATAAACGGATCGTCCGCCAGGGTCTGCTCCAGTGCCAGGTGGGTAACGGCGCCCAGCGGCTTGTCGTCGTTGACCGCGTTGAGGCCATCGCGGGTAAGCAGGTAGTCCTCGATAAACCGCTGGGCGTGCCGGGTGTTCGGCGAGGCGGCGCTGATCCCGGCCGCCAGCACGCCGACGAAAGGTTTGCCCGGGTGCGCCGCGTCGATGCCGGGCACGTCGGCAATGCCGATGTCGATGCCCGCCTCGCGCAATTCACTCCAGGCCCAGGGGCCGTTGATGATCATGGCGGTGGTGCCCGCCTTGAAACCGTCCATCATGCGACCGTAGTCGTCGCTCTCTTCGATCACGCCGCGGCGCAGCAACTCGCGCATCGCCTCGACGGCGGCCACGGCACCGGGTGTATCGACGCCAACCTGGGTGAGGTCATAATGACCGTCGGTCTTGCCGAAGCTGAAGCCGCCGGCGCCGGCAATCACCGGCCAGGAGAAGTAAAGGTTCCTGTAGTCCCAGGCAATGGCCCGCTTGCCATGGGCTCTCAGCCTGGCATCCAGCTCAGCGACCTGCTCCAGGGTGCGCGGCGGCTGACTGACCAGTTCACGGTTGTAGATCAGGCTGACCACTTCGGTGGCGATGGGATAGCCATAAACGCTGTCGCCCACCGTGACCGCGTCCCACGAAAACGGCGCCAAGGCCTGCCGCACGCCGGGCGACGGTTCCACGGTCTCCAGCAGGCCCTCGTTGATCCAGGAGCCGAAACGGTCGTGGGGCCAGATGATGATGTCCGGCGCCTCGCGGGTATAGCCGGCGTGATCGAACTTGCTGGTCAGGTCTGTCGGGGTTTCCACCACCACCGGCACGCCGGTGTCGGCTTCGAACCGACGGCCAACATCGGCCAGGCCGTTAAAGCCCTTGTCGTTGTTGATCCAGACATGCAGTTTGCCGCGCTCCACGGCGAGGACGGTTGGCACTGTCAGCATCAGCGACAGGCCAAGGAACAGAACACGGGCACATCGAATGCTCGGGATTCGCATGGGCGAGACTCCACCGGTTGCCGGCAACGCCATTGCACGAACGCGGAAAGGGCTGGAGTGGAGATCGCGCCCGTCCCCGGTACAACGGCGGCCGCGGTGTGGCGGGCATTCCCGGACACACCGGTCTTGTTATTGTCGTCGTTACGCACCTTCGCAGTGCGCATGGCGGCCAGTGTATGGCGGCGACGACAGGACCGGCGTCCTTCCGGGGCGGACTTTTCAGGGGGGAGTCAGCGGGCGTAGGCGGGCCAGACGCCCCGCCGTCGGCCCTGCGAGCGTGGAGTGAACCGCAATTACACCACCCAGCGCTCCTGGGTGCCGTTGCGGATACCCTCAAGGTTCGTTGCGGTGAGCTGCACCATGCGCTGCCGTGCCTCCTTGCTGGCCCAGGCGCAGTGGGGCGTGACGAGCAGGTTGGGGATGTCCGGCGACAACAGCACGTTGCCATTGGCCGGCGGCTCCTCGGTGAGCACGTCGAAACCGGCACCACCAATGCGGCCCTTGCGCAGGGCGTCGGCCAGGGCTTTCTCGTCCACCAGGCCGCCGCGGCTGGTGTTGATCAGCAGCGCGTGCTTCTGCATCTTCGCCAGGGCGTCGGCGTCGATCAGGTTGCGAGTGTCTTCGGTCAGCAGGCAATGCAGCGACAACACGTCCACCTGTGGCAGCAGCTCGTCCAGCGGAATGCGAGGATAACCGTCCACGTCGCCGGCTTCCTGTCCCGGCCGTGCGCCCAGCAGCACTTTCATGCCGAAAGCCGACGCCAACCGGGCAACGCCCTGCCCCAGATCGCCGTAGCCGACGATGCCAATGGTGCGCCCTTCCAGCTCCATGATCGGATGGTCCATCAGGCAGAACTGGCTGCTCTGCTCCCAGCAGCCGGCGCCCACGTCCTCGTGGTAGTCGACCAGACGCGTGGCCAGCGCCAGGATCAGGGTCATGGTGTGCTGGGTGACCGAGGCGCGGCCGTAGCGGATGGCGTTCACCACCTTGATGCCGCGAGCCCTGGCGGCCTCCAGGTCGATGTTGTTGGTGCCGGTGGCGGTGACGACAACCTGGCGGAGGCCGGGGTGGGCATCGAAGTGCTCGGCGCCGATCACCACCTTGTTGGTGATGACGGTCTCGAACCCGGCAATGCGGTCATTCACCTGCTCCGGTGCCGTGCTCTGGTGCAGGACCAGTTCATCCACCGCATTATGAATGGGCGTCAGGTCCACATCGTGACCGAGGGTGGCGGCATCGAGGAAAACGGCTTTCATCATGATCGTTCCCTGGCGGTAAAGGTCTGGAATCCCTCCAGCTTACACGCTGAAGCGGACCGCATCACGGGTGCCAGATGACGGAGATGACAGGAAGCGGCGAAGAAGCTGACAGCCTGCCGACTCCGAGTCCATACTGGATTGAACGCAAAGCGACAGCAAAGGAGGTCGGTCGATGGACCACGAATTCTGGCACGCCCGCTGGGAGAAGCAGGAAATCGGTTTCCACGAGGGTACGGTGAACCGTTATCTCCACGACCACTGGCCGGACATGGTCCACACCGGCAACGAAACGGTGCTGGTTCCGCTGTGCGGCAAGTCAAAGGACATGTGGTGGCTGCACGACCGCGGGCATCCGGTGATCGGCGTGGAACTGAGCCCGGTGGCCTGCAAGGATTTTTTCGAGGAGGCCGAAGCCAAGGCCAGGGTGCATCCCGACCAGCCGTTCACCCGCTACACCCACGAGGAACTCAGCCTCTGGTGCGGCGACTTCTTCCAACTGGTGCCGGACGACGTGCGCCATGTGCGCCAGGTCTACGACCGCGCCGCCCTGATTGCCCTGCCGCCGAACATGCGCCGGGAATACGCCGATCACCTGGAAGCCATCCTGCCGGAGGAGGCGTCCATCCTGCTGATCACCCTGGACTACGAAACGGGCGCCACCACCCCGCCTCCGTTCAATGTGAGCCCGGCGGAGGTGGCGGAACTGTTCGGCGACGACTTCGACATCGACTGCGTCCTTACCAACCCGCTTGAGAAGGATCATCCGTTCGCCAAGCGAAAGGGGCTGGAACACGGCTCGGAAAGCGTCTTCAGGCTACGCCGCAAGACCTGAGTCCGGGCACGCCACGCCCGGTTCAGACGTGGCTCAGCACCTGATCCAGCGAGATCGCCGGAAACGAGTTCGGGTCATTGGGATCTTCGCTGAGCCACACATCCGTGGGCCACTCGGGAATCGCGCAGATCACCTCGTAATCCGACGAATCGCCCTTGCCCAGCACGTAGAACGCCGACGGCAACCAGGCGTTGCCCTGGTTGGGCGGCTCGGTGCTGATGGTAATGTCCGCGGGGGTGATCTGGCTCATGGTCTTGGTGCCGGAGGCGGGGATGGTCACCACCTGGGTGGAGCCCTGAGGGCCCGGCAGGGCGGCTTCCGACCCCGCAACCTGGGGAATGAGCACTTCGATGAACATGTTGGAATCCGCATTCGCCGCTGTGGAGGTGGATGCGATCACCAGGATGGATGTAACGGGTACGTCGGGCATGGCAACGACTCCTTTTCCGTGGAGGATGTCTACCGCATAGAGATTGTCCACCGCATGACGGTGGTTCCACAGGCCACTTCCTCGCTGCCTGTCCTGGCAGATTAGGTCGCCTTCGCATCCGGCACAAGTGACGCCGATCCCGGTTGATTTACACCTCCGCGGGACGGGGCTGCCGCCGTCCCGCCGACGGCACCACGTAGCTGAAGCGCCGGCGATATTGTTCCATGGTGCAGCCCACCGTGCGCTTGAACAGACGGCGGAAAGAGCTGGCATCCTCGTAGCCCACCGCCCAGATCACCTGCGAGGTCTGCCGACCACTGGATTCCAGCAGATGCTTGGCTGCCTCGATGCGCACATGCTGCAGGTAGCCAAGGGGCGTCTCGCCGGTGGCCTCCTTGAAGCGGCGCTTGAAGGTCCGCGCGCCCAACCCCGCCACCGCAGCCACCTCATCCATCGCTACCGGCCCGGCGTAGTGGGCCTCCAGCCAGGTCTGGGCCTTATGGATGGCCGCGTCGGTGTGGGCCTTGTGGCCGTAGAAACTCATGTAGGGCGTCTGCTCCTGGCGCCGGTTGTCCAGCACCAGCAGCTTACTGCAGGCCAGCGCCACCGCCGGCGACGCCAGCCGTTCGACCAGGTAGAGACACAGATCGACGAACGCCGTGGCGCCCCCGGCACAAACCACCTGCCCGTTGTCCACCACCAGCTCGCTTTCCTCCAGCCGCACCGCCGGGAAACGCCGACGGAACAGCGCCGCCGCCCGCCAGTGGGTGGTGGCCACGCAGCCATCAAGCAACCCCGCCGCCGCCAGAATGAAGCTGCCGGTGCAGACACTCGCCAGCATCGCGCCACGCTCGCGGGCCGCTCGTAACCAGCCGAACACCGGCTCGGCCGCCGCCAGCGAGCGCTCCAGCCCCCGATCCACCAGCGCCGCCTCGATGGCCGAGCCGATCACGATCAGATCCGGCTGGATCGCGGCCCGGTCGCAGGTGGGTGTGACCAGGGCACCGCTGTAGCCGCGTACCGGCTGATCGTCGACGGTGACGATATGGCATTCGAAGCCGGTCGCGGCGGCGTCCATCCGCGCGCAATAGTGGGCGACGGTGAAGAAGTCCATCACCCCGTGGATGCCGGACGCGTGGCAGTCCGGCTGGGCAAGCACGGCAACACGAATCATCGATATGTCCCTTTTCGCACCTTTAATGTCAAATATGACACTCCGACGTCGGCCGCACAAGCCCTAACCTGAGCCTGTCGTTCACAGCAGCATCCACTGGGAGACTCGCTATGACCATCCACATGAAATCGATTGCCGATGCCGTTCCCCAACCGGCGCCGGCCCGGAAATCCTGGCGCCAGGTCGCCACACACAAGGCGCTGACAATCTACGACCGCCTGTCTCCGGAAGCCGCCGGCCGTCTGGTACACCAGCGTTTCTTCCGGCCCGGACGGTTGCCCATGCCGTCGCGCTACGAGCCCCTGCTCGACCGGGCAGAGGCCCATACCCAACTGCATCAGGGCGCCAATACGCTTCCGGTGTACAGCTGGGGAAGCGGGCCCGTGATTCTGGGCGTCCACGGCTGGTCCGGCGCCGGCATCCAGTTCGGCGCCTACGTCGAGCCGCTGGTGGCCGCCGGCTTCCGGGTGGTGCTGTTCGACGCGCCGGCCCATGGCCGGGCCCAGGGTCGCCAGACGGACCTGTACGAGATGAGCGCCGTCGTGCGGCATGTGGCGGACAGCGTGGGGGGCGTCTACGGGGTGCTGGCCCATTCTCTCGGGACTCTGGCGGCGGCGCGGGCCATTGCCGACGGCCTTGGCACGCAACGACTGGTATTGCTGGCCCCGCCGCTGGACCTGGCGTCGGTGGTGGATCGACTGGGCGTCGATCTGGGCATCCCGGAAAAGACCCTGGACGTACACCGGCGTCTGATGGCGGAGCGGTTCGGCCGTCGCGTCTGGGACGAGCTGTCGCTGTCGCGGCTGGCGCCGACCCTGCCGGCCCAGGGCCTGGTGGTGGTCGACAGCACCGATCGCGCCGTCGCGCCCGGTCACAGCGAGCAGGTCGGACGTCTCTGGGAAACATCGCAGGTGTTGCGCACACAGGGTCTCGGCCACCACCGGATTCTGTGGCATGACACCGTCGTCGCCCCGGTGCTGGATTTCCTGGGCGCCCACATCTGAACCAGAAACGGGGGCCGCCACGCCGGCCCCCGCCTTGATCCCGCAGGATGTCGGGATACGACGGCTGTCAGACGTCGTCCATGCTGCGGATCTGGCGCGCCAGGCGCATAGATTCGTTCTTCTCCATCGCCAGCAGCTCCTCCATCAACTCGGACACCTCGGGGATCTCGGCCTTGCGGATCAGGCTCTCGTAGAGCGCGATCAGCTCGTCATGGAACTCGAAGACTTCCCGGGCAATCTCCTCGAAGTTCAGGCTGGCGTAGTGGGTATCGGTCTTGCGCCGCGTTTCGAACGGGTGAAGGTTGAAGAAATCGTACAGGCAGGTTTGCAACACATTGGGGTCCGCCTGCTTTTCGAACTCGCGGGTAATGCGTTCCAGTTCCGACTCGTGCGTCGCAAGATATTGCAGCAGCGCGCTGGCGCGCTCGTCCTCGTTGCGCCCGGCCGAGTCTTCCAGGCTGCTGGACAGGTGGGCGTGGAGCTGCCGCGCCCAGTCGATCAGATCTTCGAACGTCTTGATTTCCATCGATGGCTCTCCGTTATCGGGGACTCGACGCCGTTCTCGCGATGACCGACTTTTAGTTTAACTTAGAAACTACCCGGGCACATTACACCTATGCCATCCGCACTCATTGCCGATCCGGGTCAGGAATGACCACCCATTCCGGCTCCTCGAATTCGCCCACGCGGCGAATCTCCACGAACGGGGCGGCGCTGCGGATGATCGCCTTGATCTCCTCGTTGGGCTTCGATTCCATGGCATCGCGATTGGCCTTGGTGTCCCAGTGGGCGATGGCGATCAGACGCCGGGGATCGCCGATCATCCGGTGCAGTTCGGTGCCCCGTGCGCCCGGCGCCTGCTGGATCAGCTCGCTGGCGCGCACCCAGGCGTCGGCGTATTCCTCAGCGGTGTGGCCATCTTTGACGGTGACTTCGAAAATGTACTTCATGGGCCTCTCCAGCCGGTTGACGATGTCATGGTAGTCACCGGCCGCGATACTGGAAATGTCGTCGTTCAGGCCGGAGCATAGCGAATACCGTAGTGCCGTTCCCAGTTCCGCTCCAGCGCCTCGAACACACTGTCGGTAGCCAGCGCCAGCAAGCCAATCAGGATCGCTCCCTGCAGCACGAAGGCGGTATTGCCGTTGACCAGTCCGGCGATCACCGGATCGCCCAGGGTCCGGGCACCGACGGTGGAGCCGATGGCCGCCGTGGCGATGTTGATGGTGACCGAGGTGCGGATGCCGGCCAGGATCACCCGTCCGGCCAGGGGCAACTCCACCTGCAGCAGCACCTGTCGGGCGGACATCCCCATGCCGCGGGCCGCCTGGATGACGGTGGGATCAATACCATCGATGCCGGCCAGGGTATTGCGCAGGATCGGCAACAAGCCGTAGAGAATCAACGCCACCAGGGTGGGCCCCTCGCCGAAGCCCAGTGCCGGCACCGCCAGCGCCAGCACCGCCACCGGCGGGAACGTCTGGCCTATGGCGGCGATCTGGCTCACCAGGGGCAGAAAATCCCGCCCCGACGAACGGGTCACGAAGAGGCCGCCGGACACCGCCGCGACGGTGCCCACCAGCGCCGACACCAGCACCAGCAGACCGTGGTTACCCAGCAGCGACAGGAACGACGAGCGGTCGTAGATCACGTTAGCCGTATCCGGCTGCAACCAGCGGAAGACCGGCTCCAGCAACGGCATCCCGAGCGTCAGGGCGAGCAGGAGCAGCATCCAGAGTACGGGGGCCAGCCAGTGCCGCATCAGGCCGCCACCGCCATCAGCCGTTCCCGGCTGAGCACGCCGGTCTCAAAGCCCTGGGCGTCGAACACGGACACCTGCGGCAGGTCCTGCCACATCATCACCGACAGCGCCAGGCGCAGGTTGTCGTCCTCGCGCAGGCCATCCTGCCCGGGCTCCGCCGGCCGCGGCTTGGCGTGAGGGATCATCAGGTCGCGCACCGGACGCAGGGCAAGCAGGCGCAAGCCCCGATCCTGCTTGCCCACCAGGCTCTCGACGAAGTCCGAGGCCGGCCGGCGCAGGATGTTCTCCGGTGTGTCGTGCTGGACAATGCGCCCCTGGTCCATGACCGCGATGCGGGTGGCCAGGCGCAGGGCCTCGTCGATGTCGTGGGTGACGAACACCGTGGTTTTCTTGAGCTGGCGCTGCAGGCGCAGCATTTCCTGCTGCAGGCTCTCGCGGGTAATGGCGTCGAGCGCCCCAAATGGCTCGTCCATCAGCAGGATATTGGGGTCCGCCGCCAGCGCCCGGGCCACGCCTACCCGCTGGGCCTGGCCGCCGGACAGCTGGTGCGGGTATTTGTGGGCGAACCCGGCCGGGTCCAGCCCGAACAGACTGAGCAGCTCGGCGACGCGGGCGTCGATGCGCTCCCGGGGCCAGTCCAGCAGGTTGGGCACCAGGGCGATGTTGCGCGCCACGCTCCAGTGCGGGAACAGCCCGGTGCCCTGGATCGCGTAGCCCATATTGATGCGCAACCGGTCCGGGTCCACCGCGTTGATGTCCTCGCCATCGATCAGGATCTCGCCGCTGCTGTGGGGCAACAGGCGGTTGATCATCTTCAGGGTGGTGGACTTGCCACACCCGGAGCTGCCCACCAGCACGCACACCTCGCCGGTCTCGATGGTCAGGTCGATGTGATCGACCGCAACCGTGTCGCCGAAACGGCGGGTGACGTTCTTCAGTTCGATCATTGCGGTGAACTCCTCAACACTCTCATCCCTCTTCAGCAACGCTCCTGCGGCTCTACGTCAACACTCATGCGGGCACGGGGCGGGCCTGCAGGGCGGCCGCCAGGGCCGACAGCATGGCATCGGCGGCCAGCGCCAGGGCAATGGTCGGCAGCGCGCCAAGCAGCACCAGGTCCATGGCCGCCTGCCCCAGTCCCTGGAAGATAAAGGTTCCGAAACCACCCGCGCCAACCAGCGCCGCGACGGCGGTCAGCCCCATGGCCTGAATGGTGGTGATGCGCACGCCTTCAACGATGACCGGCAGCGCCAGCGGCAGACGCACCTGCAGGAACAACTGGCGCGGGTTCATGCCCATCCCCTGCCCGGCTTCCAGCACCGATCCGGGCACCTCGGTCAGCGCCACATAGGTGTTGCGCACCATCGGCAGCAGGCTATAGGCAATCAGGGCCAGCAGCGCCGGCGCCCAGCCAATACCGCGCACGCCCAGCTCCTGCAGCCAGGGCAAGGCCGAGCTGAGGGCGCTGAGCGGCGCGATCAGCAGGCCGAACAACGCCAGGCTGGGAATGGTCTGCAGGAAACTGGCCAGGGACATGACCGGGCGGCGCCAACGCTCGTTGCGCATCATTTTCAGCGCCAGGGCGAAGGCCAGCACGAAGCTGATCGCCACCGCGCCCAGGGCCAGCCCGAGGTGGGCCCAGAGAGCCTGGACGAACTGATCCGGCCGGTTGTCGAACTCGCGCACCAGCGACAGGCTCGACAACGCCGGACGGCTGAACAGCCAGCCCCACGCCCCGAGAATCAGGCCCAGTACCGCCAGTTGGCTCCATCGGCCGCTGCCCCGCCGGCCCAGCACCTCAATCAGCATCAGCACCAGCAGGAACAGCAATGCCCAGAAGCCGGCACCGATGGCACTGCGGGCGTAGGGTGCATCCGCCGGCAGGTGCAGGCCGGTGAAGCGGATCAGCAGCAGCGGGAGGGCGGCAAGGGCCAAAACCAGCCCCAACGAAAGCATCAGCGAACGCCGCCGCACGGACAGTATGGCCAGGGCCACAACCGCCAGCAGGAACAGGGTAACCACAGCGGCGCCGCTCAAGCCCACCGCACTGAAGAGGCCATAGCCGGTCCCCGGCACGATCCGGTTGGGCTGGATACTGCCCAGATCCAGCGACCAGACGAGAATGAGCGCCATCAGGCCCAGCACCGGCAGCACCCGGCTGGGCCGTTTATCCGGATGGGACAAGGTCAATCCTGTTTCAGGGAATCCAGGTACTGGCGAGCCACGTCGGCCGCCGGTGCGCCGTTCACCGCCACCTCGCCATTCAGGCGCTGCAGGGTTTCCAGGTCGAGCGACTCGAACACCGGCCGGAGCGCGTCACGGATTCCGGGGTAGGCCTCCAGCACCGCCTCGCGCACGATCGGCGCCGGCTGGTAAACCGGCTGTACGCCGCGGGTGTCGGTCAGCACTTTCAGGTCGAGGGCGTTGAGGCCGCCGTCGGTGCCGTAGGTCATGGCGCCGTTGACGTCGTTGTCGTTGAGCGCTGCGGCGCGCATGGTGGCGGCGGTGTTTCCGCCGGAGAGCACCAACAGCTGGTCGGCGTCGAGCTTGAAGCCATAGGCCTGCTGGAACGCCGGCAACGCACTGGCGGACTCAACGAATTCGGCGCTGGCGGCGAACCGGAAGTCGCCGCCGTCGTTGATGTAGGCGGCCAGGTCATCAAGGGTGGTCAGGCCCGCTTCCCGGGCGAGGTCGCCGCGCACGCTCATGGCCCAGGTGTTGTTGGCGTCGGCGGGCGTCAGCCAGACGATTTTCTCGGCGTCGTAGTCAAGCTTGCCGGCCATCTCATAGGCTTTGTCGGCGTCCTTCCACACATCGCTGTCGGCCATGTCGTAGAAGAAACCGGCGTTGCCGGTGTACTCCGGGTAAATATCGATCTCACCCGCCTTGATGGCGTTGCGCACGATGTTGGTGGCGCCGAGCTGGATGCGGTTTTCCACCGGGATGCCCGCGCGCTCCAGGCTCTGCAGGATCATCTGCCCCAGCACCGAACCTTCGGTATCGATCTTGGAGGACACCACTACCGGATCGGCCGCCAGGACCGGGCCGGACATGCACAGCAACAGCACCGCCAGGGTCTGGCGGATTCGCGGGATCAGGGACACTGGGCTCTCCTTATGGCTTCTTTTCATTTCTCTGGCGTCATGGCTTCTTTTCATTTCTCTGGCGTCTCGTTTTGCCGGGATGGGAACGTGAGTATCGGTCTGTCTATACGAACCCGATTTCAGTCTAAGTCACCGAATGACGAAGGCAAGACAAATCCGGACGGATGCGCCCTTCACAGCGCCGACGCCCATCCACGGGACAATGGGTCGCCGGTCCCTTATAGCGGTGATTGAGAGGTTCTATCTCCGCACCGACGACATCGCGTCTACGCTGAAAATGGCCGAATAAAAACCGCGAAAACCCCGATTGGAGCCTGCGTCATCAAGGTGCGGGAAAGGGAGCAACAATCCTGAAACAAAAAAGATTCGTAACTGTCCAAGTGGCCAGAGCTGAACTAAGCTGAAATCAGCCAGACCGGAATCCGACCACCGGCGCATTCCGGGTCTGCGACTCCCATTTCCTTATTATCCATCCACCTCTGGGGCGCCGGTGAATTGGCGATCCTGACGATACGAATCGGGGAACAGAAACGTGTAGTTGTGCGTCCAACATTGCGAGCGAGGGTCCTATATGAGCATTCTGCAGCATTTCAAAGACCGGTATGAATCAACTCAGGAGGAAGAGTTTTCCCTTGAGGAATACCTGGAGATCTGCAAACGCGACCCGTCGGCCTATGCCACGGCAGCCGAGCGGATGTTGCTGGCTATCGGCGAGCCGGAAAAGATAGATACCTCCCGCGATCCACGCCTGTCACGGATCTTCTCCAACAAGGTCATCAAGCGTTATCCCGAATTCGACGAGTTCTACGGCATGGAAGACGCCGTCGAGAACATCGTCTCCTTCTTCAAGCACGCGGCCCAGGGCCTGGAAGAGAAGAAGCAGATCCTCTACCTGCTGGGCCCGGTCGGCGGCGGTAAATCGTCCCTGGCGGAAAAGCTCAAGCAGCTGATGCAGAAGGTGCCCTTCTACGCCATCAAGGGTTCACCGGTGAACGAATCGCCGCTGGGCCTGTTCGATCCGGACGAGGACGGCCCGATCCTCGAAGAAGAGTTCAACATTCCCACCCGTTACCTCAAGCCGATCATGTCGCCCTGGGCGGTGAAACGGCTGCACGAGTTTAACGGTGACATTTCCCAATTCCGCGTGGTCAAGCGCTACCCGTCGATTCTCGATCAGATCGGTGTGTCCAAGACCGAGCCCGGCGACGACAACAACCAGGACATCTCCGCCCTGGTGGGCAAGGTCAACATCCGCATGCTGGAAGAGTTCTCCCAGGACGATCCGGATGCCTACAGCTTTTCCGGTGGTCTGAGCAAGGCCAACCAGGGCCTGATGGAATTCGTCGAGATGTTCAAGGCGCCCATCAAGGTTCTGCACCCGCTGCTCACCGCCACCCAGGAAGGCAACTACAACACCACCGAGGGCATGGGCTCAGTGCCGTTCGACGGCATCATCCTGGCCCACTCCAACGAATCCGAGTGGCAGACCTTCCGCAACAACAAGCATAACGAGGCGTTCCTCGACCGGGTCTACATCGTCAAGGTGCCCTACTGCCTGCGGGTGAGCGAGGAAATCGACATCTACCGCAAGCTGCTGCGCCACAGCTCCCTGCAGGGGGCGCCCTGCGCGCCGGACACCCTGGACATGCTGGCCCAGTTCACGGTGCTGTCGCGCCTGAAAGAACCCGAGAACTCCAGCATCTACTCGAAGATGCGGGTCTACGACGGCCAGAACATCAAGGACACCGATCCCAAGGCCAAGTCGATCCAGGAGTACCGCGACACCGCCGGCGTCAACGAGGGCATGGACGGCCTGTCCACCCGCTTCTCGTTCAAGATCCTGTCCAAGGTGTTCAACTTCGACACCACGGAAATCGCCGCCAACCCGGTGCACCTGCTCTACGTGCTGGAGAAGCAGATCGAACAGGAACAATTCCCCAACGAGGTGCAGGAACGCTACCTGCGCTTTATCAAGGAATACCTGGCGCCGCACTACGTCGAGTTCATCGGCAAGGAAATCCAGACCGCCTACCTGGAGAGCTACAGCGAGTACGGCCAGAACCTGTTCGACCGCTACGTCACCTACGCCGACTTCTGGATCCAGGACCAGGAGTACCGCGACCCCGAGACCGGCGAGATTCTCAACCGCTCCGCCATCAACGACGAGCTGGAGAAAATCGAGAAGCCGGCCGGCATCAGCAACCCGAAGGATTTCCGCAACGAGGTGGTCAACTTCGTCCTGCGGGCCCGAGCCAACAACCAGGGCCAGAATCCATCCTGGCTCAGTTACGAGAAGCTGCGCAGCGTGATCGAGAAGAAGATGTTCTCCAACACCGAGGACCTGCTTCCGGTCATCTCCTTCAACCCGAAGGCCTCGCAGGAAGACCAGAAGAAACACAAACAGTTCGTCGAACGGATGGTCGAGCGCGGGTACACCGAGAAGCAGGTCCGCCTGCTGGCCGAGTGGTACCTGCGGGTCAGGAAGTCCCAGTAACGGAACGGCCGCTGGCCGCCTGAGCGCGGCCACGACCCTGAACCAGGTTGGGAGTCGGGAACAGAGGAACAAGGCTCCTTTAAATTGACTTCGAGAGTTCCGGGGCGCGCCTGGATGCATGAAGTGCAAGGCGCACGGAGCACAGCCAGCGAGGCATACCTGCCGGGTAGGTGAGCTGGTGCGCACCGCGCAACGCCGCAATTCATGTGGCCAGGGCGACCTCCACCGACAACTGGAGATATTTATGGGGATGACCCATATCGTCGACCGCCGCCTGAACGGCAAGAACAAGAGCGCCGTGAACCGCGAACGCTTCCTGCGCCGCTACCGCCATCACATCAAGAAGGCGGTGGCGGACGCGGTCCAGCGCCGCTCAATCACCGACATCGAGCGCGGCGAAAACGTCAGTATTCCTTCGAAAGACATCGACGAACCCATATTCCACCACGGCCAGGGCGGACACCGGGAAATAGTGCATCCCGGCAACAAGGAATTCGTCGCCGGCGACACCGTGCCCAAACCCCAGGGCGGCGGTGGCGGCCAGGGCCAGGGCGGCGCCAGCCCGGACGGGGAAGGCATGGACGAATTCGCCTTCCAGATCACCCAGGACGAATTCCTGGATTTCCTGTTCGACGACCTGGAACTGCCCAACCTGGCCCGCAAGAAACTCAAGGACACCGAGGCCTTCAAGTACGAACGAGCCGGCTTCACGTCCCAGGGCATCCCCGCCAAGCTGGACGTGGTGCGCTCCCTGCGCGGCGCCCACGCTCGCCGACTGGGTCTGGGCGGCGCCCGCAAGCGCAAGCTGCGGGAGCTGGAAGCGCAACTGGCCGAGCTCAAGGCCCATCCGCACGAACCGGATCCGGCGTTCAGCCCACAGGACCAGATCGACGCCCTGGAAGCGGAGATCAAACGCCTGAAAGGCAATCTGCGCCGCATCCCCTGGATCGACGAAATCGACCTGCGCTATCGCCAGCATGTGAAGAAGCCCAAGCCGGCCACCAGTGCGGTGATGTTCTGCCTGATGGACGTGTCCGGCTCGATGACGCAGGTGCACAAGGACATCGCCAAGCGCTTCTTCATCCTGCTGTACCTGTTCCTGAAGAAGAACTACAAGCGCATCGAGGTGGTGTTTATCCGCCACCACACCAGCGCCAAGGAAGTGGACGAGGAAGAGTTCTTCTACTCCCGGGAAACGGGCGGCACCATCGTGTCCAGCGCGCTCAAGCTGATGAAGCAGATCGTCGACGCCCGCTACTCGCCCTCGGAGTGGAACATCTACGCCGCCCAGGCCTCGGACGGCGATAACTGGAACGACGATTCGCCCATCTGCGGCAAGATCCTGGCCGACCAGATCCTGCCGCTGGTGCAGTACTACGCCTATGTCGAGATCACGCCCCAGGATCACCAGATGCTCTGGTACGAGTACGAGAAGATCCTGGAGCAGGACCCCAACAGCTTTGCCATGCAGCAGATCGCGGACCCGGGCGACATCTACCCGGTCTTCCGCCAGTTGTTCGAGAGGAAAGCCGCATGACCGGAACCGTCGACAGACCGCCAGAAACCCGGCAGCCGATCTCCACCACATCGGAGTGGACGTTCGACCTGATCCGGCAATACAACGACGAAATCGCCCGATGCGCCGAGGAATTCGGCCTGGACACCTACCCCAACCAGATCGAGGTGATCAGCGCCGAGCAGATGATGGACGCCTACAGCTCGGTGGGAATGCCGGTGGGCTACCACCACTGGTCGTTCGGCAAGCAGTTCCTGAACACCTCCAAGGGCTATAAGCGCGGGCAGATGGGGCTGGCCTACGAGATCGTGATCAACTCCGATCCCTGCATTGCCTACCTGATGGAAGAGAACACCCTGCCCATGCAGGCGCTGGTGATCGCCCACGCCTGCTACGGTCACAACTCCTTCTTCAAGGGCAACTACCTGTTCCGCACCTGGACCGACGCCAGCGCCATCATCGACTATCTGGTCTTCGCCCGGCACTACGTGGCCGAGTGCGAAGAGCGCCACGGCCTGGATGCGGTGGAACAGATCCTGGATTCCTGCCACGCCCTGATGAACTACGGCGTGGACCGCTACAAGCGCCCCTCCCCCATCTCCGCGGCCGAGGAGCAGCGCCGTCAGAAGGAGCGCGAAGAGTACATGCAGCGCCAGATCAACGACCTCTGGCGCACCATTCCCCGCATGGGCGCCGAAGAAGACAGCGACGAGCGCAAGCGCAGCCGCTACCCGGCAGACCCGCAGGAGAACCTGCTCTACTTCATCGAGAAAAACGCGCCGCTGCTGGAACCCTGGCAGCGCGAGCTGATCCGTATCGTGCGCAAACTGGGCCAGTACTTCTATCCCCAGCGCCAGACCCAGGTGATGAACGAGGGCTGGGCCAGCTTCTGGCACTACACCCTGCTGCACCGGATGTACGAGAAAGGTCTGGTGACCGACGGCTTCATGCTGGAATTCCTGCAGAGCCACACGGCGGTGATCTATCAACCGCCGTTCGACAGCCCGTGGTATTCGGGCATCAACCCGTACACCCTGGGCTTTTCCATCTACACGGACCTGCGCCGGATCTGCGAGGAGCCGACGGACGAGGATCGCGCCTGGTTCCCGGACATCGCCGGCTCCGACTGGGTGGAAACCCTGCATTTCGCCATGAGGAACTTCAAGGATGAGAGCTTCATCCAGCAGTTCCTGTCACCCAAGGTGATGCGGGATCTCAAACTGTTCGCCATTTCCAGCGAGGAGGATGAGGACGTCTACCGCATCACCGCGATCCACGACGAGATGGGCTACCGCGCCCTGCGGGAGAAGCTGGCGCGCCAGTACAACCTGAGCTACCGCGAGCCCAACATCCAGGTGTGGAACGTGGACCTGCGCGGCGATCGTTCGCTGACCCTGCGCCACGTGCCGGCCGACGGTATCCCCCTGGGCGAGAGCACCAGCGAAGTGCTGCGTCACACTCACCGGCTGTGGGGGTTCGATGTGCATCTGGAGAGCGTCGACGACGGTACTGTGGTGGAAGAATTCCACTGCCCGCCCCACCATCTGGACGACGACTGAGGCATCCTGGTCAACGACCGGACACCTGCGCCGGTCCGCTCAATCCGCTGACAGGCGCCGTCCCTCCGGGCCCGGGTTGCCCCGGGCGACCGGCAGGGAGACCTCAACCTGCAGGCCACCTTCGTCGGCGCGACCGAGTTGCACATCGCCGCCATACAGCGCCACCAGTTCGGTGACAATCGCCAGCCCAAGGCCGGAACCAGCACGCGACTCATCCAGCCGTCGCCCCCGCTCCAGCGCCTCGGCGCACTGCTCCGGTGTCATTCCCGGGCCGTCGTCGGCCACCCGCATCGTCAACCGCTCTTCCTTCAGCGAGACCCTGAAAAAAAGCGCAGAACTTGCCCATTTCAGGGCATTTTCCAGCAGGTTTCCGGCAATTTCCTGCAGGTCCTGCGGGTCCATACGAACCCGACCCTGCGGCATCGGCGCGGCTCGACAGGCCAGGCCCTGCCGCTCCGCCATGCGACCGATCCCGGTCAAGACTGGCGCCAGGGTCTCATCCACCCGGGCCACCCGGGAGAGGGACGCGCCGCCCGCCGCCGACGCCCGCGCCAGATGGTGCCGGACCGCCGCATCGAGGCGGTCCAGTTCCGTCAGTAACGGTCGGGCCTCAGATTCCGGCAGACGTTCGCAGTAGGCGCGCAGTACCGAACTCGGCGTCTTCAGGGCGTGGGCCAGGTTGCCGGCCGCGGTGCGACCGCGCTCGATCAACTGGCGGTCACGCTCCAGTACCCCGTTCATGGCCTCGGCCAGGTCGTTGAGTTCGGTGGCAAAGCCAGTTTCCAGACGTTCGTCCTCGCCGGTTTCCACCCGCCGCAGATTGGCGTGGATGCGGCGCAGCGGCGACAGCCCCCAGCGGATCTGCAGGGCCAACCCCGCCAGCAACAATCCCCCCAGGCCGGCCAGGGACCACCACAGCAGACGGCCGAAGCGGGTGACTTCGGCGTCCAGATCTTCGCGGCTGGCCGCCACCGCCAGGTGCAGGGTGGCAGGCAGGTTGGGCAGTTCGACGTCCCGCTCGACGACCCGCAGACGCTGGTTCCGGGGACCGTTGCGATCACCGATGTGCAGGCCGGAGCGATCCGCCGTGGCCAGTCGCTGGTCCCACAGGGAGCGGGACGTCAGAGCCAAACCGTTGCCGTCCGACACCTGCCAGTACCAGCCGGAGAACACCTGCTCGAAGCGCGGATCCCCCAGGCTGCGCGCCATCGACAGATCACCGCTGGCCGGGTCGTATTCCACCCCCGCCACCAGTACGTTGAGCAGCGAACGCAGGCGCTGGTCGAAGGCGGTGGTGACCGACTGCTCGAAGTTATAGCGCAGCAACACACCGGCCAGCGGCAGCGCCAACAGGACCAGCACCAGTGCGGCCACCAGCAGGCGGGTGTTGATCGAGAGACTGCGCGGGGCCGGCGTCATTCGCCGCCCAGGATGCGATAGCCCTGGCCCCGCACGGTTTCGATACGGTGACTGCCCAGCTTGCGGCGCAGCCGGCTGATCTGCACGTCGATGACGTTGGAGTCGGGTTCCTGGTCCCGGTCGTAGACGTGCTCGGCCAGCTCGATCCGGCTGACAAGCCGCGGCGCGGCATGCATCAGGTAGCCCAGCAGCCGGGTTTCCTGGGCGGTCAGCGAGACCGGCATCCCGGCCAGGGTAACCTGCCCCACGTGGGTGTCGTAGGCCAGATCGCCGATACTGAGCACCGGATGGGCATGGCCGTGACTGCGCCGCACCAGGGCCCGCAGGCGGAACAGCACCTCGGCCGTCTCGAAAGGTTTGGTGACGTAATCGTCAGCGCCGGCGGAAAAGCCGGCGGCCTTGTCGGACCAGCGCTCGCGGGCGGTGAGCACCAGCACCGGCAGGTCGATGCCCTCATCCCGCCAGCGCGCCAGCCAGTGGGTCCCATTGCCGTCGGGCAGCCCCAGGTCCAGGATGACCACGTCGTAGCGCTCGGTCTTGAGAAGGAAATCGCCGTCGCCACCGCTGGCTGCCGTTTCCACCAGCACCTCGGCCTCGCGCAGTGACCTCGCCAGCGTCCCCGCCAGCGCCTGGTCGTCCTCGATCAGCAATACTTTCATCGACGCTCCATGCTCTCGATGCCGCGCCCTTCGATGCCGATCACCTCGCCCGTGGCGGCATCCACCTCGAACTCGACGATCTGGCCATCCGGCCCCAGCATCTCGATCTCGTAGATGGATTCGCCGTCGTCGCGTTCGAACTCCACTTCCACCACCTGGCCCCGGTAGCGTTCTTCCAGGTGGTCGAGCACGGATTGCAGAGGCTGCACACGGCCAGCCTCGACCTCCCGGTGCAGGCGGCGCCACTCATCATCATCGGCATGCAGACCCGCAGTCCATCCCAGCAAAAGCAGGGGCACGGCCATCATCAACGCGAGCTGTTTTGTCATCAGTCTGATCCTCATGCCAACAAGTGTGGCAAACGCGAGATGAACGGAACATGAACGGATCGCTCAGCCCCGGGTCAGGCCGCTTCCGGTACAACAGTATGCCATGGCCTCCCCGACGGATGGCCACGACCGAATCAACCGACACGATTCAATCAACACGCTTCAATCAACTCAAGGAGTAGCCACATGACCATTCGCAACCTCATTCTCGGCACCACCCTGGCCAGCCTCGTGGCCCCCGCCGCCTTCGCCGCCAACGCTTCCACCGGCGCATCCGTCAATCTGGACGACGCGCTCGCCGCCGGCTCCGCCCACGGGTTCACCCACTACGAGGAAATCGACCTGGACGATCGGCACGGCTTCGAGCTGGAAGGCTGGCTCGACAACCAGTGGCGCACCAAGGTGGAATTCAGCCGGGACGGCGAAGCCCGCCACGAGAAGCGTGAACGGCGTGACAACGGCCCTCGTGGGCTCGACGCCGAACGTGTGCGTGAAGCCGCTGAGGTGGCCCGTGGCGAAGGGCTGGCACAGATCGAGGAAATGGACCTGCACGAGGACCACGACCGCATCCAACTGGAAGGCCGCGACGAGCAGGGCCATGAGCTGGAGATCACCCTGCAGCGCAGTGACCTGGGCGTGATCGAAGTCGACCGCGACTGATACTGCCGCCGATAGCAAGCTGCTATGAAGGCAAACCGCTTCCAACGGGTTGCCGAGCCATGTAACCACCCGCCCCGTCTGTCCACCTCATGCAGACGGGGTGACTTTCCCGGTCAGCAATGCTTTCATTAACCGTACGGGACCAGCGTCCCGCGCACGTTTTGACATCCTGCATTGCGAGACCCCATGCAATTCCTCAACGGCATCACCATCCTGCTGGTCTACCAGTTGGTGGGCGAAGTGATCGTCCGCCTGTTCGATCTGCCCATTCCCGGACCGGTGATGGGCATGCTCCTGCTGTTCCTGTCGCTGCTGCTGCGCGGCAAGGTGGACCCATCGATGGACACCGCCGCCCGGGGGCTGCTCAGCCACTTATCGCTGCTGTTCATCCCCGCCGGCGTGGGAATGATGGTGTACTTCAGCCGGATCCTCGACGAGTGGCTGCCGATTGCCCTGGCGCTGGTGCTGAGTACCGCAATCACCATGGCGGCCACCGCCGGTGCGATGGTCGCCACCCAGCGACTGCTGGCCAGGAAGGAAGGCAACGATGGCTGAGACCGACCTGACCCGCATCTGGGTGTACCTGTCCGCCTCGCCGCTGCTGGGACTGACGCTCACGCTGGTGGCCTATCTTCTCGCGCACCGTCTTTACCTGCGCTGCAACAGCAACCCGCTGCTGAACCCGGTGATCACCGCCATCCTGGCGCTGATCCTGTTCCTCAAGCTCACCGGCACCAGCTACCAGACCTACTTCGACGGCGCCCAGTTCGTCCACTTCCTGTTGGGACCGGCCACCGTGGCGCTGGCGATCCCGCTGTACCAGCAGTTCTCCCGGCTACGGGCGGTGCTGGTGCCGGTCATCGTGGCGCTGCTGATCGGGGTGATCGTCGGCGCGGCGAGCTCCATCATCATCGCCTGGGCCTTCGGCGCCTCCCCGGAAACCCAGCTGTCACTGGCGCCCAAGTCGGTGACCGCGCCGGTGGCGATGGGTATCTCGGACGAGATCGGTGGCATTCCCTCGCTGACGGCGGTGCTGGTGGTGGTCACCGGCATCATCGGCGCGCTGATCGGCACGCGGCTGTTCGCTTCCCTGCGGATTCGCGATGACAGCGTGCGCGGTATCGCCATGGGCGTGGCGGCCCACGGCATCGGCACCGCCCGGGCGTTCCAGATCAGCCCCATGATGGGTGCCTTCTCCGGGCTGGCCATGGCGCTGTCGGCGTTCGCCACGTCGGTGTTCCTGCCGTGGCTGGTGGATTGGCTGCGGGCGGTATCGCCGGGGTGGCTGTAAGGGCATTCGGGACCGGGCAACCGGCTAGCGAACGGCGGCCACCGAGCGCAAATAGGCCAGCATGGCCCGGCGCGCCTGCTCCACGATGGCGTCGCTGATCAGATCCTCGCGGAAGTAGCCGTGGCGCAGACAGGCCGCACCGATGTCCACCGCCAGGGTCATGACGTCCGGCTCGGTGGGCGGGCGCACGTCCGGCTGGTGCCGCTCAAGCCAGTAGCGCAGGTGTTTGCCGATATCCTGGTGGTTGAATTCGAGGGACTGGAAACCTTCACGGCTCATGGGGCCACCGAGGATCAGGATCCGCGCCGCCCGGTGCTCGTTGTAATAGTCCGCCACCACCCGCAACGCCGAACCCAGCATATCGTCGACGCTGACGTCCCCCACCAGATCCAGCAGCCGGGCCAACTGCTGGGCAACCGTGTCCAGGTGCCGGGCGGTCAGGGCCAGCAGCAGGGCGTACTTGCTGGGGAAGAACTGATAGACCGACGAGCGGCTCAATCCGGATGCCTTGGCCACCTCAGGGATAGACAGTTGCTCCGGGCCATTCTCAAGCAACAGCGCCTCGGCCGCGGCCATCATCTGCGCGACCCGCTGCCGGCTGCGTTCCTGGGAAGGTTTGCGGGACTGGATCGGCTTGTTCTCCGACGAACTCATAGAGTCAGGACTCCAACAACGCGTCCATGCCGTGTGCATTTGTCTGCGGAAGCGCGCAGCGGGAACCGGCCACGCTCCAGCAAACCTCTACGAAGGCCGACGTCAATCGGATTCACCGAATGCCGGATCGCTGAAAGGGCACCCGCCGGTTAAACCCGGTCAGTCGGCCATTGACAGGATGTGGCGCCACTGGGCCTCGGTCACGGGCATCACCGACAACCGCGCTCCGCGCTGCACCAGCGGCATCTCCGACAGTTCCGACGCCTCCTTCAACGCCTTGAGCGGAATCACGTGTTGGAAGCGTTGCTCGAAGACCATGTCCACCGCCTGCCAGCGCGGCTTGTCCTGCGGGCTTTTGGGGTCGTAGTAATCCGATTCCGGATCGAACTGGAGCCGGTCGGGATAGGGCTCACTCACCACGCGGACGACGCCCGCCACGCCGATCAGTTTGCAACTGGAGTGATAGAGCAGTACGCGATCGCCGGGCGCCATCGACGCCAGGAAGTTACGCGCCTGGTAGTTGCGCACGCCATCCCAGGGAATCCGTTTTTCGGGATCGGCGGCAAAGTCATCGATGCCGCACTCGTCCGGTTCACTCTTGACCAGCCAGAACGCCATCCGGCACCTCCGTATCCATCGCGAATGCGTAGGCCCGTTCCACCCGGGCGATGCGCACGGTGTATTCCTGGTACCAGCGCTCACGCCCCAGCCGCTGGGCCAGGCGATGGTCAGCCTGGCGCTTCCAGTCGCGGATCGAGTCCAGGTCGGACCAGTAGGACACGGTGATGCCCACATCCTCCCGGGCGGACTCGACACCGAGAAAACCCGGCTGCTGCGACGCCAGCGCCACCATGGCCTGGGCCATCTCACCGTAGCCTTCGTCGCCAGCGGTGCGCAGCGAGGTGAATATCACCGCATAGTAAGGCGGCTCCGGCGTGGTTGCGATCGGGGGGTTGTCAGCCATTTTCCGTCCAGTTGAATTCCATCTGCCGAGCGGTTTTCAGCGCCAGCTCGCGTCCGGCGATGCGCTCGACGATGTGCAGGCTCATATCGATGCCGGCGGAGATGCCGCCCGAAGAGATGACGTCGCCCTGGTCGATCCAGCGCCGGCCCGGCAGCACCTTGATGGCCGGGAACTGGTGGCGCAGGTCGTCCATATCCTCCCAGTGGGTGGTGGCGGTGCGGCCATTGAGCAACCCGGCGGCCGCCAGCAGGAAAGCGCCGGTGCAGACCGACGCCGTCAGGTTGGCCTGGTCGGCGGTTGCCTCGATCCAGCGGATCACCGAGGCCTTCTCCAACTCCTCGGTCACCACGCCGCCCGGCACCAGCAGCAGATCGATGTCCGGGTGATCGGCGATGGTGCAATCCGCGTTGACCTTGAGCCCCGCCCGGACACGGACCGGCTCATCGTGCTGGGACACGGTCATCACCGAGAAAGGCTCCGGCCCCACCGGATGCTCACGTCGATAGACCCGCGACGCGGTGGTGAACACTTCGTAGGGCCCGGCAAAGTCCAGCAGCTCCACATCATCAAACAGGTAAATCCCGACAACCGTTGTCATGATTTTGTTTCCCTTATCGGACAGAACCGTCCCTAACCTCGACGATACGCCCAGTCGCTGACGCTCTCCAGCCTAATCGTCGACCGCCAGGACAACCCTTGAGACGTCGATCTTGATCCATCTCAACTCAAACCGGTCGACTTCCAACTAATTCCGGAACAGCTGCGTATCATGCTCTAGCTGGCCACCCGGGTCCATGTCTTAACCTCGACAGCCCCCGGCGATGGCTTTGGGTCAATAGAGCCCAATTCATCAGGCAATGCCGTCGGGAATTCCGCTATTCCCACGGGATGTCTCGTTCTACATAGTTAGCAACCTATATAGTTTCGATCCCGAAGGAGTTCCGCCAACACCCCCAAGAAGACATGGGACCCTTCCTGCGATTCCAGCGCAACCGGCCGCCGCCATAGGCCCTTTGCGGACGCAACAGACGACAGCAGGACGCATCCATCGCACCGCCTGCCCGGCATACAGCTGCCCGACATAAAGACAGTGGAGACAACACCCATGAGCAATACCGACCAGGCGTCCGAGCCCGCGCCACAGCCGGCCCGGACATCGAAAATCCGGCGTGTCCTGCTGATCGGCATTCCGCTGACCGCCGTTGTCGTCGGCGGGCTGATCAGCCTCTTTGGTGGACGCTACGTATCCACCGAAAACGCCTACATCGGCTCACCGCTGGTGAACATCGCACCCCAGGTGAGCGGCCCGATCACCCGCGTGCTGGTCGACGACAACGAAGCGGTCAGCCAGGGCGATCTGATGCTGCAGATCGATCCGGCGCCGTACCGGATCGAAGTCGCCCGCGCCGAAGCGCAACTCAGGCAGGCCGCCAATGCCATCAACAGTCTCAAGGCCAGCTACGCCACCGCCCAGGAGCAGCTCGCCAAAACCGAAGAAGACGTCGACTTCGCCAAGCGCGAACTGGCGCGCCAGCAGGCCCTGGCCAAACGCAATCTGGCGTCGCAATCGGAGCTGTCCCAGTACCAGCACGATTACACCTCCGCCGTGCGCCAGCGCGATGCCAACAAACGCGAGCTGAAACGCATCGCCGCCAGCCTGGGTGGCGACCTGAACCTGCCGGTGGAGCAATACCCGGACTATCAGGCCGCCGCCGCCAGCCTGGAGCAGGCCCGACTGGACCTGGCCCACACCCGCATCACCGCCCCGTTCGACGGCATCGCCGCCAACACACCGGACCCCGGTGCCTACGCCACCGTCAGCTCGCCACTGATGAGCCTGGTGGGCAACGGCGATCTGTGGATCGACGCCAACTTCAAGGAAACCGCCCTCACCCGCGTGCACCCGGGGCAGTCGGTCAACATCGAAGTGGACACCTACCCCGACCGGGAATTCCACGGCCACGTGGCCAGCATCGCCCAGGCCACCGGCGCCGAGTTCTCGGTGCTGCCGGCCCAGAACGCCACCGGCAACTGGGTCAAGGTGGTCCAGCGTATCCCGGTGCGCATCCGTTTTGACGACGCCGGACCGGACGACGGCCTGCGCGCGGGCATGAGTACCGTTGTCGACATCGACACGGGCTACCCCACCTCCGACCTGCCGCTGGTCGGCTGGCTGCGGGGCCTGGTCGGTGAAGCCAACGCGGCCGAGAGCCCGACTGAATGACCACCGCCACGGCGACCCCGGCCGCCGACGAGGGCGGCCTGAAACGGGGCTGGATTACCATCTCCATCATGTTGGCGACGATCATGCAGGCGCTGGACACCACCATCGCCAACGTGGCCCTGCCCAACATGAAAGGCAGCATGTCGGCCACCGAGGAACAGATTTCCTGGGTGCTGACGTCCTACATCGTGGCCGCCGCCATCGCCACGCCACTGACCGGTTTCCTGTCGGGACGACTGGGCCGGCGGCGCCTGTTTATCGTGTCGGTGATCGGCTTTACCCTCGCCTCGGTGCTGTGCGGGATCGCCGCCAACCTGGAGGAGATCGTGCTGTTCCGCCTGCTCCAGGGCATCTTCGGCGCCGGCCTGGTGCCGCTGTCCCAGGCGGTATTGCTGGACACCTACCCCAAGGAAAAGCACGGTTCCGCCATGGCCATGTGGGGCATGGGCGTGATGGTCGGACCGATCCTGGGGCCGACCCTGGGTGGCTACCTCACCGAGTATCTGAACTGGCGCTGGGTGTTCTTCATCAACCTGCCCTTCGGCATCCTGTCGCTGCTGGGCATCCTCGCGTTCGTGCCGGAAACCGAGCGCATGAAGCGCCGCTTCGACCTGTTCGGCTTTGCCCTGCTGGGGATCGCCATCGGCGCGCTGCAGCTGCTGCTGGACCGGGGCCAGAGCGAGGACTGGTTCTCGTCCCTGGAGATCCAGATCGAGACCGCCGTGGCCGCCTGCGCCTTCCTGATGTTCCTGGTGCACATGTTCACCCACCGCGAGCCGTTCGTGGAACCGGGCCTGTTCCGGGACCGCAACCTGGCCACGGGGCTGGTGTTCATCTTCATTGTCGGCATCATCCTGCTGGCGACGCTGTCATTGCTGCCTCCGTTCCTGCAGAACCTGATGAACTATCCGGTGATCATGACCGGCCTGGTGCTGGCGCCACGTGGGCTGGGCAGCATGTTCTCGATGATGCTGGTGGGCCGTCTGGTGAACCGGGTGGACATCCGCCTGCTGATCCTGACCGGGCTGATCCTGATCACGGCGAGCCTGTTCGAGATGGCCAACTTCAACACCGAGGTATCCGTGCTGCGCCTGGTGGTGACCGGCATTGTCCAGGGCATGGGGCTGGGCCTGGTGTTCGTGCCCCTGAGCACCATCACCTTCGCCACCCTGCAGCCCCGTTACCGCACCGAAGCGACCGCCATGTTCAGCCTGATGCGCAACATCGGCAGCTCCATCGGCATCTCGGTGATGGTGACCCTGGTGGCACGCAACACGCAGATCAACCACGCCACCCTCGGCGAATACCTCAACCCGTTCCGCCCGGCGTTCGACGCGTTGACGCTGCCCGGGGGCATCGCCCGGGACAGCACAACCGGGCTGAGTCTGCTCAATGACATGGTCACCGCCCAGGCCGGCGCCATCAGCTATCTCAACGACTTTCGCCTGATGGCATGGGTGACGCTGGCGTCGATTCCGCTGCTGCTGGTGTTCCGTTCCCCCAAACAATCGAAGACAACGGGCTGACCCTGAGGTTGGCCCGTTACCGTCCGGCGCACGTACCCTATACTCGTTCCATTCTCCTGACTGCGAGCCCACCATGCGTTCGGACCGCCGCAAGGCCCTGCAACTGGCCATCGACTTTGTCGCCCCCTACCGCAAGGCGCTGATCGGTGCCTTTACTGCCCTGGTGTTCACCGCCGGCATCACCCTGTCCCTGGGCCAGGGCATCCGGCTGCTGGTGGACCAGGGTTTCGTCACCGGCTCGCCGGAACTGCTCAACCAGACGGTGCTATTGTTCTTCGTGCTCATCGGCTGCCTGGCGGTGGGCACCTTCGCGCGTTTCTACCTGGTGTCCTGGATCGGTGAGCGGGTGGTGGCGGACATCCGCAAGCAGGTGTTCAACCACCTGATCGACCTGCACCCCGGCTTCTTCGAAACCAACCGCGGCCTGGAAATCCAGTCGCGCCTGACCACCGATACCACTGTGCTGCAATCGGTGATCGGCTCCACCATCTCGGTGGCCCTGCGCAACCTGTTCATGCTGATTGGCGGCATCATCCTGCTGTTCGTCACCAACGCCAAGCTGACCAGCATCGTCATGCTGGCGGTGCCGTTAGTGGTCGCGCCGATCCTGATTTTCGGGCGGCGGGTGCGGCGCCTGTCGCGCCAGAGCCAGGACCGGGTGGCGGACGTGGGCAGCTACGTGGGCGAGATCCTGGGCCAGATCAAGATCGTCCAGGCCTACAACCATCAGCCCCAGGACCAGGCCCGCTTCGGCGAGGTGGTGGAACAGGCCTTCGACGTCGCCCGTCAACGCATCCGCCAACGCGCCTGGCTGATCGCGGTGGTGATCCTGCTGATCCTGGGTGCCGTGGGCATCATGATCTGGGTCGGCGGCCAGGACGTGATCGCCGGCGAAATCTCCGGCGGCGAGCTGGCTGCCTTTGTGTTCTACAGCATGATCGTGGGTGGATCGGTCGGCTCGCTCAGCGAGGTGATCGGCGAGCTGCAGCGGGCCGCCGGGGCCGCGGCGCGGATCGTCGAGCTGCTGCAGACGGAAAGCGAGATCACCCCGCCGCCGCTGCAGCCGGAACCCCTGCCACGCCCGGTGCAAGGGCGCATCGATCTGGAGCAGGTGCGATTCGCCTACCCGGGACGGCCGGATGTCGAGGTCATCCGGGGCATGGATCTGGCGATTCCGGCGGGGCAGACGCTGGCTTTGGTGGGGCCGTCGGGCGCAGGCAAGTCGACCCTGTTCGACCTGCTGCTGCGCTTCTTCGATCCGGTCGCCGGCTGCATTCGCGTGGACGGCGTCGACATCCGCGATCTGGACCCGGCCGAGCTGCGTCGCTGCTTCGCGCTGGTCTCCCAGAATCCGGCGCTGTTCTATGGATCGGTGGCGGACAACATCCGCTACGGCCGCCCGGACGCCAGCGACACCGAGGTGGAAGCCGCCGCCCGCGTCGCCCACGCCGACGAGTTCATCCGCGGACTACCCCAGGGCTACGACACCCGCCTGGGGGACGCCGGGCTGGGGTTATCCGGCGGCCAGAAGCAGCGCATCGCCATCGCCCGGGCCTTGATCATGGACGCGCCCATCCTGCTGCTGGACGAAGCCACCAGCGCCCTTGATGCCCAGAGCGAGCACCTGATCCAGCAGGCGCTGCCGGAGCTAATGGCCGATCGCACCACCCTGGTGATCGCCCACCGGCTGGCCACGGTCAAGCACGCCGACCGGATCGCAGTGCTGGATCAGGGGGAGCTGCACGGCATCGGTACTCATCAGGAGCTCATCCACAGTGACCCGCTGTACGCGCGGCTGGCGGAACTGCAGTTCAAGACGCCGGAAAACGCGTAGCCGGGCGTCTTCACGCCTGTGATATTCTTGGCCGCTACTTATCGACGATGAAGGACGACCGAGGCATCCATGGCCGGATCCAGCAAAAAAGTGATTTTCGCCGCCCTGGCGGGCAATTTCCTGATCGCCTGCACCAAGTTCGTGGCCGCCGTGGTCACCGGCAGCTCGGCGATGTTTTCCGAGGGCGTGCACTCACTGGTGGACACCGGCAACCAGGTGTTGCTGCTCTACGGCCTCAAGCGATCGGCACGGCCGGCGGACAAGCGTTTCCCTTTCGGGCACGGCAAGGAAGTGTATTTCTGGAGCTTCGTGGTGGCGATCCTGATTTTCGCCGTGGGCTCCGGCGTGTCCATCTACGAGGGCGTGCACCACATCCTCAACCCGTCGCCCATCGAAAACCCCATGATCAACTACATCGTGCTGGGGCTGGGCATCCTGTTCGAAGGCGCCGCCTGGTACTTCGCGTTCACCGAGTTTTCCCGCTCGAAAGGCAAGTGGGGCTACGTGGAAGCCGTTCAGCGAGGGAAGGACCCGACCATGTTCGTGGTGCTGTTCGAGGATTCCGCCGCTATCATCGGCCTGCTGGTGGCCATCGCCGGTATTTTCCTGGCCGACACCTTCGGGCTGTACTGGCTGGACGGTGTGGCCTCGGTGATCATCGGCCTGATCCTGGGCGGCACCGCCATCTGGCTGGCTTACGAGACCAAGGGCCTGCTGATCGGCGAGGCCGCCAACAAGTCGGTGATCGCCGGCATTCGCAAGATCGCCGTCGAAACACCGCAGATCGACGACGTGAACGAGTGCCTGACCATGCACATGGGCCCGGACTTTATCCTCGTAAACCTGAGCGTGAAGTTCCGCCCCCAGCAGAGCGTGGCGGACCTGGAGCGGGTCATCGCCGACCTGGACGGCCGCATCAAGGCCGAGTACCCGCAGGCAAAGCGGATCTTCGTGGAAGCCGAAGCCCTGCGCTCCCAGCTCAGTCCGCCGTCTCCGTCGAGCGCCTGACCATGCGACAGGAGCGGTGGCCGGCGCCAATGCTGAGTCTGGCCGGGCAGGGTCAGCGCCGGCAGCGCGCCGGTGCCTGGCTGGCGCTGCTGGCGATGGCGCTGATCTTCGCCGCACCGCTCTATTCCAAATCCATGGCGCTGGTGTCCGGGCACCATGCCGGGCACGGCGATCACCAGCACCACGCCAGCCAGGCACACCACGGCGGCGAATCCGCCATGGCGGGGATGCCCGCCGGCCATGATCATCACTCGGATAGCCTGTCGTTTGACCACGCCGAGTGTGGTTACTGCGTCCTGCTGACCCACGTTTCCCCGATCTCCCTTGTCGCCCCCCTGATCACAGCACCGCTGCTGTGGGCGCGCCCGGGAGACACCCTGACCACCCGCGCCGCCCAGGCGCGCCCGCTCCGCTACAGTCTCGCCCAGAGCCGCGCCCCGCCCGCGTCGATTGCCTGAACCACCACGCCATAACAACAGTCCGTCCGCGTTGCCGAACCGGGTGACGGGACGACGTCGTGAGCCTATTTGCCATCAGGTGATCCATGTCTGAATCCTCCACGCTCGCCCCCGATTCGGGCGAAGCCACCAGCGACGCCCGCTCCGGCGTGGCCAGCTGGTTCTACCCGCTGCTGCTGCGGCTGCATTTTTACGTCGGCCTGCTGGTCGGCCCGTTCATTCTCGTGGCCGCCCTTTCCGGCGGTCTTTACGCCATTTCGCCGCAGATCGAGAATGCCATCTACGCCGATGCGCTCAATGGCAGCGCCTCCGGCACGCCACACTCCCTGGCCGAGCAGATCGCTGTGGCCCGCCGGGAAGTGCCGGCGGATCTGACGCTGGCCGCGGTGCGGCCAGCGCCGGAACCCGGCCTGACCACCCGAGTGATGTTCAACGACCCGAGCCTGGGCCAGTACCAGCACCGGGCGATTTTTGTCGATCCGGTGACGCTGGAACCCACCGGTGACCTGGCCGTCTACGGCACCAGCGGCGCCCTGCCGCTGCGCATCTGGATCGACTTCCTGCACCGCAACCTGCTGCTGGGTGAGACCGGCCGGATCTACAGTGAGCTGGCCGCGTCCTGGCTCTGGATCGCGGCGCTGGGCGGGCTGACCCTGTGGTGCATCGGTCGACGCAAGCGGCGCCGGAGTCCCGGTCTCAAAGCCCAGGACGCCACGCCCAACGGCCGGCGCCGGTCCCGCCACGCGGTGCTGGGGCTGACGCTATTACTGGGTTTCCTGTTCCTGTCGGTGACGGGCCTGACCTGGTCCAGGTGGGCCGGCGGCAACATCGCCGATATGCGCGCGGCGTTCGGCTGGGGCACGCCCGGGGTGAGCACACAGATCGCGGCGCCCAATGGGGTCGAGCCGGGCCAGCAGCCCAGCGCCGACAGGTTATACGATGAGGTGCTGGCCAGCGCGCGGGCGGCGGGCATCGATGCGGGCAAGCTGGAGATCCGTCCCGGCAACGCGCCGGACCGGGCCTGGAAGGTGCGGGAAATCGACCGGACCTGGCCCACGCAGGTCGACTCCGTCGCCGTCGATCCCTATTCGCTCGAGGTCGTGGACCAGGCCAACTTCGAGGATTTCCCGATCGCCGCCAAGCTGACCCGCTGGGGCATCGATATCCACATGGGGACGCTGTTCGGCGTGGCCAACCAGGTGCTGATGTTCGCCCTGGCGCTGGGGCTGTGCACCATGATCGTGTGGGGCTACCGGATGTGGTGGGTGCGTCGCCCACTGCCCGGCAACCACCGGGCGGCCCAGGCCCGACGCCTGACCACCCACTGGCTGCGGGCACCGCTGCCGGCGCGCCTGCTGATCCTGGCGGTCACGGTCGCTTTGGGCTGGGCGTTGCCGGTGATGGGCGTCAGTCTGGCCCTGTTCCTGGTGCTGGATGCGCTGATCATGACGCGCCATGCCCGGAGCGCCTAGGAGAATGCCGATCCTGTAAGACGGGGTTATCGAGTCAGAAGCGAATGGCGCCCTTGCCTACGTGGCTATTAATGGCCGTCCCTGGCCATCATGGCGATCAGGACATCCCTGTCCCCGCTCCGGCAAGGACGCCCATTCGCTTCGCGCAGGACTCGGGTTTGTCGCCCCGATCTGCCGGTTGACCTCGTCTCTGTCTCCGGCCGCTCACGCGGCCGGGAATTTCCCCGCTAACCAGCCACTTCCACTCAGACCGCCTCCCCATCTGCACCACCGGCAGTCATTACGATCAAATAATCCCCTTGCGCGCCCAATTTCCATGCAATAGACTCCGCAAATGTTACCGGTAACATTTACCGTAAAAACAAAAAGCCCAGGAGCTGAACTATGTCCCCGCTGAAACTCGTGGCCGGTGTCCTGACCGCCACTTTCGCCCTCAACACCTACGCAGCCGATTTCAACTTCAAGTTCCAGTCGTCCGATCCGTCCGGCGTAAAGAACTATGAGATCCAGCAGGAATGGGCCGAGCGCGTCGAAACCATGACCGGCGGTCGCGTCAACATCGAGATCCTGCCGGTGGGCAGTGTGGTCGGCCACACCGAGACCCTCGGCGCCATGAAGATGGGCGTGCTCGACGGCCATATCTCGGTCACCGGTTACTTCTCCGGCAAGGACCCCGCCTTCGGCCTGATCGGCAACACCGTCGGCGCCTGGTCCAGCCCGGATCAGCTGATCGACTACATCTACTACGGCGGTGGCTACGAGCTGATGAACGAGCTCTACAAGCCCTACGGCGTGAAGTTCGTCGGCGGTGCTGCCACCGGTCTGGAATCGTTCGTGTCCAAGAAGCCGCTGGATGGCGTGGATGACCTCAAGGGTCTGAAGATGCGTGCACCGGAAGGCCTGGTGCAGTCCGTCTTTGCCGCCGCGGGCGCCTCCCCGGTCAACCTGCCGGGCTCCGAGGTCTACACCGCGCTGAGCAAGGGCGTGATCGACGCGGCCGACTACACGGTGTTTTCCACCAACCAGGAAGCCGGTCTGAACGAGATCGCCAACAACCCGGTCTACCCCGGTTTCCACTCGCTGCCGCTGCTGGAAATCGCGATGAACCTGAAGGAGTGGAACGAGCTGCCGGAAGACATCCAGGCGATCATGACCGTTTCCGCCCGCGACTTCGCCCAGGACATCAGCACCCAGCTGGCCATGGCCGACCTGAAAGCGGTCAAGGAAGCGCGCCAGGATCCGAACATCACGATCCACGACTGGTCCGCCGAGGAGCGCCGCAAGTTCCGCAGCATCGCCCGCGACCAGTGGGAAACCTACGCTGAGCAGTCTCCCAACGCGGAGAAGGTCTACAAGTCCGTGACCAGCTACCTGGAATCCCAGGGCCTCCTGTAAACCGCACGTTCCCGTAACTCCCATGAGATTGACCGGCTCTCGCAGCGACCCTGTGAGAGCCGGTATGGAGTCCTCCTATGTCTGATCAACACCACCCGACGGGCCAGGCGCCGGACGCAGATCATCCCGACACCGACCTGGTGCCGGACGACAGCGACACCGATATCGGCTCCACCTGGCTTGACCGCGGCATCGTCTGGCTGGGCAAGAAGCTGAGCCTGATCTTTGCCGTGATTGTGGCGATCTCGGCCTACGAGATTGCACGCCGCTACCTCTTCGACTCGCCCACCCTGTGGGTCCATGAAACGGTCACCTTCATGGGCGCGACGCTGTTCGTGCTGGGCGGCCTGTATGCGTTCGCCACCAACCGTCACGTTCGGGTGGTGCTGATCTACGACGCGGTCCCGGCCAAAGTGAAGCGCTGGCTGGACGTGCTGCACCAGCTGCTGGGCCTGGCCTTCTGCAGCATGCTGCTCTATGGCAGCTGGTTCATGGCCAAGGACGCGGTACGCGCGCCCTGGGGCGCCTGGCGACTGGAGACCTCCGGCTCCGCCTGGAACCCGCCCTTCCCGGCCTACCTCAAGGTGATCATCCTGGTCGCCGTTGCGGTGCTGACCCTGCAATTCATCCTGCACCTGATCCGCGACCTGCGCCGGGTGTTCCAGGGAGGTGATGCCTGATGTTTGAACTCGCTTCCATTGGGATCGGCTACGGCAGCCTGCTGATGCTGGTGCTGCTGGTCCTGCTCCTGCTGACCGGCATGCAGCTGGCCTTCGCCACCGGCCTGGTGGCACTGGTGTTTGCCATCGGCTGGTTCGGCCCCGACGCGCTGCCGATTGTCAGCAGTCGTCTCTATTCGTTTATCGGCTCCTACGTGTTCCTGGCGGTGCCGATGTTCGTGTTGATGGCGTCGTTACTGGATCACTCGGGCATCGCCAAGGACCTGTTCGACGCCATGGCCCGCGTGGGCCGCAAGCTGCGTGGCGGCGTTGCCATCCAGACCCTGATCGTGGCCATCATCCTGGCGTCCATGTCCGGCGTCATCGGCGGTGAAACCGTGCTGCTGGGCATCCTCGCCCTGCCGCAGATGCTGCGCCTGGGCTACGACCGGCGCCTGGCCATCGGCACCACCTGTGCCGGCGGCGCACTGGGCACCATGCTGCCGCCCAGCATCGTGCTGATCATCTACGGCCTGACCGCCAACGTGTCCATCGGCGAGCTGTTCAAGGGCGCCTTCCTGCCGGCCCTGATCCTGGCGCTGTTCTACATGGGCTACGTGCTGATCCGCGTCTGGCTCAATCCGCAGATGGCCCCGGTGCCGTCCGATTCCGACGAGCCGGAGACGCCGGCGCCCAATTTCTTCAAGGCGCTGTTCTTCCCGATCCTGTCGGTGGTCGTGGTGCTGGGCAGCATCTATGGCGGCGTGGCGTCGGTCACCGAGGCCTCCGCGCTGGGCGTGCTGGGCATTGCGATTTCCACCGCGATCCGCGGCGAGCTGAACCTGGCGATGGTGCGCAAGGCCACCATCAGCACCCTGCGGGTATGCGGCATGATCATCTGGATCGGCATCGGCGCCACCGCGCTGGTGGGCGTCTACAACCTGATGGGCGGCATCGACTTCGTGCGCGACATGGTGTTCACCGTGAGCGGCGGCGATGGCCTGATGACCATCCTGTTCATGATGCTGATCCTGCTGGTGCTGGGCATGTTCCTGGACTGGGTGGGCGTGGCCCTGCTGACCATGCCGATCTTCGTGCCGATCGTCACCGAGCTGGGCTACAGCCCGATCTGGTTCGGCGTGGTGTTCTGCATGAACATGCAGGTGTCGTTCCTGTCACCGCCGTTCGGCCCGGCCGCGTTCTACCTGAAGACGGTCACGCCGCCGGACATTTCACTGGGCGAGATTTTCCGTTCCCTGCTGCCGTTCATTGCCCTGCAGGTGCTGGCACTGGGTCTGCTGATCGCCTTCCCGCAACTGGCTCTATGGTGGCAGTAAGATGACACATCCCAAGATCGTCGTGATGGGCGTCTCGGGCAGTGGCAAGAGCCTGGTCGGTCAACGACTGGGCCAGCAGCTCGGGGTGCCGTTCTTCGACGCCGACGACTATCACAGCCCGGCCAACGTGAAAAAGATGGCCAACGGCATTCCGCTGAACGACGACGACCGTCGCGAGTGGCTGTCGGATCTGGCGGCGCTGATCCGCGACAACGACGGCCTGGTGCTGGCCTGCTCGGCCCTCAAGCGGGTCTACCGGGACCAGCTGCGGGCCGGCGATCCGGCGCTGCAGTTCGTCTACCTCAAGGGCGACTTCGACACCATCTGGTCGCGCCATTCCCGGCGCCAGGATCACTACTTCAACGGCCAGGCGATGTTGGAAAGCCAGTTCGCCGCGCTGGAGGAGCCCGGTGCCGACGAGGCCATCGTGGTGGACATCGACCAGACGCCGGAGGCAATTCTGAGACAGTGCCAGGAGGCCATCGCCGAACGGGACTGACCCCCGGGAATAGCCGGCGGGTCCGGTTCACCCGGGACACGCTGTAAATACGTCCCTGTACGCTCGCCTGAGGCCATCCCTGGCCTCAGGCGGTCCCGGTCGAACCGGCCCCACCGGCTTTCAATCCGAGAGATAACGCATATCATAGGCGCCGCCCGAACAGGACGTGACGACAATGCCCAAGAAAAGACGCCCCACACTGCAGGACATCGCCGACCGGGTCGGCGCAACCAAGATGACGGTCAGCCGTTGCCTGCGCGGCGCGGACAATGTCTCCGAGCCCATGCGCGAGCGCATCTTCGCAGTGGCCGAGGAACTGGGCTACATCCCCAACCGGGCGCCGGACATTCTCTCCAAGGCCACCAGCCGGGCCATCGGCGTACTGCTGCCGTCACTGACCAACCAGGTGTTCGCGGACGTGATCAAGGGCATCGAGAGCGTGACGGAGCCGGCCGGTTACCACCTGATGCTGTCCCACTACGGCTACAGCCCGGACGTGGAAGAACGCAGCCTGGCCTCGCTGCTGTCCTACAACGTGGACGCGGTGGTGCTGTCGGAAAGCCAGCACACCCAGCGCTCCCGGCGCATGCTGGAAACCGCCGGCATTCCCACGATCGAGGTCATGGATACCCACCTGCCGCCCATCGAACAGGCGGTCGGCTTCGACAACGTGCAGGCCGCCTACGACATGGTCTGCGAGATGATCCGGCGCGGCCGGAAACAGGTGGTCTATCTGGGGGTGCGGCTGGATACACGGACCATCCAGCGTCAGGAAGGCTACACCCGCGCCATGACGGAACACGGTCTGGAGCCGGTGATCCTGCGCTTCGAACAGCGCTCGTCGTTCACGGTCGGGGCGACCCTGATGGGGGACGTTCTGCGGGACTATCCGGACGCCGACGGCATCTTCTGCACCAACGACGACGTGGCCATCGGTGCCTTCTTCGAATGCCAACGCCGCCAGATCGACGTGCCCGGGCGCATGGCCATCGCCGGTTTCCACGGCCACGACGTGGGTCAGGTCATGACGCCACGCCTGGCCAGTGTGGTCACTCCTCGGGAAGCCATCGGCCGGCGCGCGGCCGAGACGCTGCTGGCCCGTCTGCAGGGCGCGGACGTGGGCGAGCGCATCATCGACCTGAGCTATCGCATCGAGACCGGCGGCACGCTCTAGCGCGCCGCTCCGATCCCCCTCAGTAGACGCCCTGGCTACGCAGGTAGTCGTCGTAGCTGCCGCTGAAGTCGGTCACGCCGTCGGCGCGCAGTTCCACGATGCGGGTCGCCAGTGAGGACACGAATTCCCGGTCGTGGCTGACAAAGATCAGCGTGCCCGGATAGTTCTCCAGCGCCAGGTTCAGGGCTTCGATGGATTCCATGTCCAGGTGGTTGGTGGGCTCGTCCATCAGCAGCACGTTGGGCCGCTGCAGGATCAGCTTGCCGAACAGCATACGGCCTTCCTCTCCCCCGGAAATCACCTTCACCGACTTGCCGATATCGTCGCCGGAGAACAGCATCCGGCCCAGGGTGCCCCGCACCAGTTGATCGCCGCCATCGGTCCACTGGGCCATCCATTCGGTGAGCGTCACGTCCTCAGCAAAGTCAGCGGCGTGATCCTGGGCGAAGTAGCCCACCTGGGCGCTGTCGGTCCATTTCACCTCGCCGTCGTCCAGCGTCAGCTTGCCGGCCAGGCACTGCAGCAGGGTGGTCTTGCCGATGCCGTTGGGGCCGATGATCGCCACGCGCTCGCCAGCCTCGACCTGCAGGTTGAGCTTGGAGAACAGCTGCGTGTCGTCAAAGCCCTTGGTCAGATCCTTCAGGGTGACGGCCTGGCGGTGCAGCTTCTTTTCCTGCTCGAAGCGGATGAACGGGCTGACCCGGCTGGACGGCTTGACCTCTTCCAGCTGGATCTTGTCGATCTGGCGGGCGCGGGAGGTGGCCTGCTTGGCCTTGGAGGCATTGGCGGAGAAGCGGCTGACGAACTGCTGCAGTTCGGCGATCTGCGCCTTCTTCTTGGCGTTGTCCGCCAGCATGCGCTCGCGCGCCTGGGTGGCCGCGGTCATGTACTCGTCGTAGTTGCCCGGGAACAGGCGCAGCTCGCCGTAATCCAGGTCCGCCATGTGGGTGCAGACGCTGTTGAGGAAGTGGCGGTCGTGGGAAATGATGATCATGGTGCTGTCCCGCGCCACCAGGATGCTCTCCAGCCAGCGGATGGTGTTGATGTCCAGGTGGTTGGTGGGCTCGTCCAGCAGCAGCACGTCGGGATCGGAGAACAGCGCCTGCGCCAGCAGCACACGCAGCTTCCAGCCCGGCGCCAGGGCGCTCATCGGCCCGTTGTGCTGATCCATGGGAATATCCAGGCCCAGCAGCAGTTCGCCGGCGCGGGCTTCGGCGGTGTAGCCGTCCATCTCCGCGAACTGGACTTCCAGGTCCGCCACGGCCATGCCGTCTTCCTCGCTCATTTCCGGCAGCGAATAGATGCGGTCACGCTCGGCCTTCACGTGCCAGAGTTCCTCGTGGCCCATGATGACGGTGTCCATCACCGTGCAGTCTTCGTAGGCGAACTGGTCCTGGCGCAGCTTGCCCAGCCGCGTGTTGGGCTCGAGCATGACCTGGCCCACCGAGGGTTCCAGATCGCCCCCGAGGATCTTCATGAAGGTGGATTTGCCGCAGCCGTTGGCACCGATCAACCCGTAGCGGTTGCCGTTGCCGAATTTGACGGACACGTTCTCAAACAGGGGCCTGGCCCCGAATTGCATGGTGATGTTGGCGGTGGAAATCATGGAAACCTGCAGAAACAGGGCGCCACCGAAAGCGGACGCCGGCGTGGAAAAGCCGGCATTGTACAGGGTTTGCCGGCTCAATGTGCTTCCCGCTCCCATCTCACACCTAGTGGATTTCCCCGGCCCGCCGTATTGTGAATTGCCGGCGCCCTTGCCATGATCGGGCGTTAAAGCGCATCAAGGAACCCGAAAACCGCGATGGATAAATTCGAACTGAGACTCGACCAGGCCGCCCGTGCCGCCTGGCTGTCCTACGTCGGCGGCCGCACCCAGGACGAGATTGCCGCCCAGCTCGGGGTGTCCCGTCCCGGGGTGCAGCGCCTGCTCGCCCTGGCCCGCCAGGAAGGGCTGGTCAAGGTCCACATCGATCACCCGATCTCCAACTGCATGATCCTGTCCCAGGCGATCCGCGACCAGTTCGGCCTGGAGTTCTGCGACGTGGTGCCGTCCGATCCCGGCGAGGACCACAGCAGCGCCCGCTACATCGCGGTGGCCGGCTGCGACCGGCTCTCCCGCTACCTGGAACGCAGCGATCCGCTGACCCTGTCGCTGGGGTCGGGCCGGACCGTGCGTGCCATGGTGGAAGCGGTCAGCCGCATGGAGCGCCCCCAGCACCGCTTTGTGTCGCTGGTGGGCAATGTCGCCCGGGATGGCTCATCCAACCGCTACGACGGCGTCACGGCACTGGCCGACAAGACCGCCAGCGAGCGCTTCCTGCTGCCGGCGCCGGTGGTGGCCGGATCGGTGGAGGAGCGCGACGCCCTGCTGCATCAGCGGCTGTTCCATGCCATCGCCCAGGTGGCCGTCGAGGCCGAGGTGGGCTTCATCGGGGTGGGGCCGATCAACCGCCACGCCACCCTGTTCCAGGACCACTTCATCAACGAAGCGGAGCTGGACGAACTGCTGGGCTGCAACGCCGTCGGCGAGCTGCTGGGCTGGCCCCTGGACCGACAGGGCCACCTGGTGGACTGTTCCATCACCCGACGCATCACCAGCCCCGCGCTGGAAACCCTGTGCAAGCAGCGTCTGGTGGCGCTGGCCGGAGGCGACGAGAAAGGACCGGCCATTCTCGCGGCGTTGCGCGGCCGCTGGATCCGGGGGCTGATCACGGACGAGACCGCCGCCCGCTATGTTGTCGAGCACGGCGTCGACCGGGGCATCACCAACCAGGAGGTCAGGGAATGACCCCGGTCCGGCCGACATCCTTCCCGCGGGTTGTATTTTTTTTGCTCTTGACCGATCATTTGATCGGATCTAGATTCAATTGATCAAAACAACGCGCAAGCACAGGCTTCACACAACAATTCCAAGATCTCCCACACAAGGAGCAAGCCATGAAGCTCAAACACGCCCTGCCCCTCGCCGGCATTGCGGCTTTCTCAACGCTCGCGGCCCAGGCCGAAACCCTGACCGTGGCGACGGTCAACAACAATGACATGGTCATCATGCAGCGCCTCTCCAGCGCCTTCGAAGAAGCGCATCCGGACATCGACCTGGAATGGGTGGTGCTGGAAGAAAACGTACTGCGCCAGCGCCTGACCACCGACATCGCCACCAACGGCGGCCAGTTCGACGTGATGACCATCGGCACCTACGAGGCCCCCATCTGGGCCGAGCGCGGCTGGCTGGAACCGCTCCAGGACCTGCCCGAAGCCTACAAGCCGGACGATCTGATCAAGCCCGTGCTCGACGGCCTGAGCTACGACGGCAAACCCTACGCCCTGCCGTTCTATGCCGAAAGCTCGATGATGTACTACCGCAAGGACCTGTTCGAGAAGGCCGGCATCGAGATGACCGACCAGCCCACCTGGACCGAGGTGCGTGACTGGGCCAGCAAGATCAACGATCCCGACAACGACGTGGCGGGCATCTGCCTGCGCGGCAAGCCCGGCTGGGGCGAGAACATGGCGTTCGTCACCACCCTGGTGAACACGTACGGCGGCCGCTGGTTCGATATGGACTGGAATCCGGAGATCGATTCCAAGGCCTGGAACGAGGCCATCACCTTCTACGTCGACCTGCTCAACGACTACGGTCCCGCCGGTGCCAGTTCCAACGGCTTCAACGAGAACCTGGCACTGTTCTCCCGCGGCAACTGCGGTATGTGGGTGGACGCCACCTCCGCCGCCGGCAAGCTCTACAATCCGGACGAATCCGACGTCGCCAGCAAGCTCGGCTTCGCACCGGCCCCGGTGGCACAGACCCCGAAAGGCTCCCACTGGCTCTGGTCCTGGGCGCTGGCGATTCCGTCGTCCTCCGACGCCAAGGACGCGGCGCGTGAGTTCGTCACCTGGGCCACATCCCAGGAGTACATCTCGATGGTCGGCGAGAAGGAAGGCTGGACCAGCGTACCGCCGGGGACCCGCCAGTCCACTTACAAGAACGATCATTACCAGGAAGCGGCACCCTTTGCCGACTTCGTGCTGGACGCCATCGAGGAGGCCGACCCCACCGACGCCACCCTCAAGCCGGTGCCCTACACCGGGGTGCAGATCGTGAGCATTCCCGAGTTCCAGTCGGTCGGCACCCAGGTGGGCCAGATGATCGCCGCCGCCCTGACCGGCGAGATGTCGGTGGAGCAGGCCCTGAGCAACGCTCAGCGGGCCACCCGCCGCACCATGGAGCGTGCGGGCTACATCAAGTAGACCCTGCCGCCCGGGAGGCGCGCCCGCGTCTCCCGGTCCGCATCGAACCCTGAACTCCCGGGCCGGGCTTCCCGGCCCCAGCAACGAGCCGGATACCACCATGAACAAACCCCGAGCTGCCGGACGCACGGTCGGCGGGCTGCGGCCATTGGCGCTGCAAGGGCCCGCGGTCACCCTGCTGTTCCTGTGGATGATCGTACCGCTGGCGATGACCGTCTGGTTCTCGTTCCAGCGCTACAACCTGCTGATGCCCGGCATGACCGGCTTCGCCGGGCTGGAGAACTACGAATACCTGTTCACCGACCCGGCCCTGTGGACGGCCATGCTCAACACCCTGCTGCTGGTCGGCTGGGTGCTGGTCATCACCGTGGTCGGCGGAACGCTGCTGGCGGTGCTGTTCCAGCAGGAATTCTTTGGTCGCGGCATCGCCCGGGTGCTGGTGATCTCGCCCTTCTTCGTCATGCCCACGGTCAGCGCGCTGGTGTGGAAGAACCTGATGATGCACCCGGCCAACGGCGTGCTGGCCTGGCTGGCGGGTGTGTTCGGCGCCGAGCCGGTGGACTGGTTCTCGTCCCTGCCGATGACCTCGATCGTGATCATCGTGGCCTGGCAGTGGCTGCCGTTCGCCCTGCTGATCCTGCTCACCGCCATGCAGTCGCTGGACGACGATCAGGTGGAAGCCGCCCGTATGGACGGCGCCGGGCCGGTGGCGATCTTTTTCTTCATCACGCTGCCGCACCTCAAGCGCGCCATCAGCGTGGTGATCATGATCGAGATGATTTTCCTGCTCACCGTGTTCGCGGAGATCTTCGTCACCACCTCCGGCGGACCGGGCCTGGCCACCACCAACCTGGCCTACCTGATCTACATCCGCGCCCTGCTGGATTTCGACGTAGGCATGGCCTCCGCCGGCGGCGTGGTCGCCATCATCCTGGCCAACATCGTTGCCATCTTCCTGGTGCGGATGGTGGCCAAGAACCTGGACGAGTGAGGCGCGCATCATGACCAATCCAACCGTAAAACGCTTCGCCATCGGCCTGCTGGCCTGGGTCATCGCCTTCGTGATCTTCTTCCCGATCTTCTGGATGGTGCTGACCGGCTTCAAGACGGAAACCGAGGCGGTGGCCGATCCCTCGCTGATTTTCTCACCGACGCTGGACAGCTACGCCGAGGTGCAACAGCGGGCGGACTACTTCAAATTCGCCTGGAACAGTGTGGTCGTCGCCTTCGGCTCCACCCTGCTGGCGCTGATCATCGCGATCCCGTCGGCCTATTCGATGTCGTTCCTGCCTACCAAGCGCACCAAGGGCACGCTGCTGTGGATGCTATCCACCAAGATGCTGCCACCGGTGGGCGTGCTGGTACCCATCTACCTGCTGTTCCGGGACACCGGGCTGCTGGACACCAAGCTGGGGCTGACCATCGTCTATACCCTGATGAACCTGCCGATCGTGGTGTGGATGCTCTACACCTTCTTCAAGGATCTGCCCAAGGACATCCTCGAAGCCGGTCGCATGGACGGCGCCTCCACCTTCCAGGAGGTGTGGCACCTGCTGCTGCCGCTGACCGTGCCGGGCATCGCCTCCACCGGTCTGCTGTCGGTCATCCTGAGCTGGAACGAGGCCTTCTGGAGTCTCAACCTGACCTCGTCCCAGGCGGCACCGCTGACCGCCTACATCGCCTCGTTCTCCAGTCCCGAGGGGCTGTTCTGGGCCAAGCTCTCCGCCGCGTCCACCATGGCCATCGCGCCAATCCTGGTGTTCGGCTGGCTGACCCAGAAACAGATGGTCCGCGGCCTGACATTCGGCGCGGTCAAATAGGCGGCTTCCGGCGCCCGTTTTCAAGAGCCGTTCTGCACAAAAAGGTTTCAACATGGCAACGCTTCAACTGAAAAACGTGATCAAGGAATTCGGCGAAACCCACGTCATCAAGGGCGTGGACCTGGAGGTAAAGGACAGGGAATTCGTCGTTTTTGTCGGACCGTCCGGCTGCGGAAAATCCACCCTGCTGCGTATGATCGCCGGGCTGGAGAGCACCAGCGACGGCGACATCCTCATCGACGGCCAGCGCATGAACGAGGTGGGCCCGGCCGAGCGCGGCCTGGCCATGGTATTCCAGAGCTACGCCCTCTACCCGCACATGACGGTGGAGGACAACATGGGCTTCAGCCTGCGCCTGGCGGGCATTCCCAAGACTGAGCGCAAGCAGAAGGTGCTGGACGCCGCCCGCATCCTGCAACTGGAGAACCTGCTGGAACGCAAGCCGCGCGCCCTGTCCGGCGGCCAGCGCCAGCGGGTGGCCATTGGCCGCGCCATCGTGCGCAACCCCAGCATCTTCCTGTTCGATGAGCCGCTCTCGAACCTGGACGCCGCCCTGCGGGTGCAGATGCGGGTGGAACTCGCCCGCCTGCACGAAGAGCTGGACGCCACCATGATCTACGTCACCCACGACCAGATCGAGGCCATGACCATGGCCGACAAGATCGTGGTGCTGCAGGGCGGGATCGTGGAGCAGATCGGCTCCCCGATGGCGCTCTACCACCACCCCCGCAACCGGTTTGTAGCCGGGTTCATCGGCTCGCCCACCATGAATTTCATGGCCGTCACCTATCGCGACAGCAACGCCGAGGGAGTCAACGTGGAACTGCCCGGCGGCGCCAGCTGCCGGATTCCGGTGGACGGCAGCGACCTGGCCGACGGCGCGTCGCTGGAGTTGGGCATCCGCCCGGAACACCTGAGCCTGGCGGACGACGGCCCCCTGAGCGGACGCATCCAGGTGATCGAACGGCTGGGTGGAGCCACCTCCCTGTACGTCCAGATGGAACAGGGCATTGTCACCGTGGTGGCCGACGGCGACATCGAACACAAGGTGGGCGACGTCGTCCGTTTCGGCTTCCAGCCCTTCCGCGGCCATTTGTTCCGCGACGACGGCCTGGCCCTGACCAGCCTGGAGCAGCACCCACTGACCGCCATTGATCGCCAGGCCAATCGGGCGCCTTCCGATTCCGGCAACCCATAAGCGAGACGCCCATGGAAACCCTGATTTTTGACTGCGACGGCGTGCTGGTGGACAGCGAGGTGATCGCCGAAGCCACCCTGGTGGATATGCTGCGGGACTGGCTGCCGGACCTGGCACCCGACACGGTGCTGCGCAACGCCCTGGGCATGACCACCGGCAACATCCTGCGCCACCTGGAGCAGCTTAGCGTCCACACCCTGCCGGACGATGCCCTGCCGCGCATCGATGCGGCCATCGAGGGTCGGTTGGGCCAGTCGCTGCAGCCGATCCATGGCGTGGCCGATGTGGTGTCGCGGCTGGACCTGCCGCTGGCGATCGTCTCCAACTCCACCCGTTTCCGGGTCCGCAACTCCCTGCGCACCACCGGCCTGGACGCCTGGCTGGGACAGGCGCCGCTGTTCACCGCCGAGCAGGTGCCGCTGCCAAAACCGGACCCGGCGGTCTATCTGCTGGCCGCCCGCGAACTGGGGATTGCGCCGGAGGACTGCCTGGTGGTGGAGGACAGCGTCTCCGGCGTCACCGCCGCCAGCGGCGCCGGCATGACCGTGATCGGCTTCACCGGTGCCAGCCACATCGAGGACGGCCACCACGAACACCTGGAAAGCGCCGGCGCCTGGCGCACCCTGCCGGCCATGGCCGGCCTGCCCCAACTGTTGGCGGAATGGCGCCGGCAACGGGGCGACAACGGCCCGGCACCGGAGGAGCAACGCCCATGAAACTGCAGGACAAGGTGGCCGTCATCACCGGCGGCGCACGCGGTATTGGCCGGGCCATCGTCGAACGCTACCTCGACGAAGGCGCCCGCGTGGTCGTGGCGGACATCGACCGCCAGGCCATCGACGACACCCTGGCCGACCTCAAACGCGAACGGGGCGACGCGGTACTCCTGATGGGCCAGACCCTGAATGTCTGCGACCGAACCTCCATCGACAGCATGATCAAGGCCGTCACCGACCGCTGGGGCGGCATCGACATCCTCGTCAACAACGCCGCGGTGTTCGACATGGCGCCCGTGCTGGAGGTGACCGAGGACAGCTACGACCGCCAGTTCAGCGTCAACGTAAAGGGCCTGTTCTTCACCCTGCAGGCGGTGGCCCGGGCCATGGTCGAGCGGGGCAAAGGCGGCAAGATCGTCAACATGGCAAGCCAGGCCGGCCGCCGCGGCGAGCCGCTGGTGAGCCTGTACTGCGCCTCCAAGGCGGCGGTGATCAGCCTCACCCAGTCCTGCGGGCTGGACCTGATCCAGTACGGCATCAACGTCAACGGCATCGCCCCCGGCGTGGTGGACACGCCCATGTGGGATGAAGTGGACGCCCTGTTCGCCCGATACGAGAACCGCCCCCTGGGCGAGAAGAAACGCCTGGTGGGCGAAGCGGTGCCCTACGGGCGGATGGGCCGGCCCGAGGATCATGCCGGCGCGGCGGTATTCCTCGCCAGCGCCGACAGCGACTATGTTGTATCCCAGACACTGAATGTGGATGGCGGCAACTGGATGAGCTGAGGCAGCGCGGATGCGGGCCCAGCCGGCCCCATCCCCCTGCCGGAGACCGAACGATGACACCCAGTATCGCCGAAATCGCCCAGACCATCCGCGCCGCCTGCGTGGAGAAAGGCCGGTTGATCGTCGCCCTGGCCGGACCGCCGGCGGCGGGCAAATCCCTGCTGTCGGAACGGCTGGCGGAAACGCTCAACGCCCAGGAAGCCGACTGCGCAGTGGTGGTACCGATGGACGGCTACCACTTCGACAACGCGGTGCTGGCGCCGCGCGGGCAACTGGCCATCAAGGGCGCTCCGGAAACCTTCGACCCGGACAGCCTGCATCACGACCTGGCGCGTATCCGGCAGGCCCGGGCGCCCGTCGCAGTGCCGGTATTCGACCGGCCGCTGGACCTGGCACGGGCCGGCGCCCGCATCGTCACACCGGAGCACCGGGTGGTGATCGTGGAGGGCAACTATCTGCTGCTGGACCAGCCCGCCTGGCGCCCTCTGCACGCTTTGTTCGACCTGACCCTGTTCCTGGACGTGCCGGACGGGGAACTGGTCACCCGGCTGATCGAACGCTGGCTGGAAATGGGTCAGGACGAAGCAGGCGCCCTCGACCGCACTCACAACAAGGACATGCTCAACGCGGCGCTGATCAAGCGTGAGTCCATTGAACCGGACATCCGCTGGTCCAACACGGACACCCGCGTCGCCACCTGAGCCCCGACTAACGCCGCTATCCATGGAGGCAACGATGACCCGACTGTCCCAAAGCACACTCAACGAACTGGCCGCCGGCGTCGCCGTCCCCGGGTACGACCGCAGCGCCGTCTCGGCGGGGATCGTCCACTTCGGGGTGGGCGGCTTTCACCGCGCCCATCAGGCCATGTACCTGGACAGTCTGATGAACCAGGGCCAGGCGCTGGACTGGGGCATCGTCGGCGTCGGCGTGATGCCCGGCGACCGGCGCATGCAGGACGCCCTGGCCACCCAGGACCACCTCTACACCCTGGTGGTCAAGCATCCGGACGGCCATTACGACGCCCGCGTGATCGGCAGCATGCTGGACTACCTGTTTGCCCCGGACGATCCCGACGCGGTGATCGAACGCATGGTGGACCCGGCCATTCGGATTGTCTCGCTGACCGTCACCGAGGGCGGCTACAACGTGCATCCGGTGTCCGGCGACTTCAACCGCAGCCATCCCGACATCCTGCACGACCTGGACAACCCGGCCCGCCCGAAAACCGCGTTCGGCTTGATCACCGAAGCCCTGCGCCGGCGCCGGGAGCGCCAGTTGCCGCCGTTCACCGTCATGTCCTGCGATAACATCCAGGGCAACGGCGAAGTGGCCCACCGCATGTTCACCGCCTACGCCCGCCTGCGCGACCCGGAGCTGGCGGACTGGATCGAGCAGACGGTGCCCTTCCCCAATTCCATGGTGGACCGCATCACCCCGGTCACCACCGACGCCGATATCGCCGAGCTGCGCGACCGCTTCGACCTGGAGGACCACTGGCCGGTGGTGTGCGAACCCTTTACCCAGTGGGTGCTGGAAGACCGCTTTGTCGACGGCCGCCCACCGCTGGAAGAGGCCGGCGTGCAGGTGGTGGCCGACGTCGAGCCCTACGAGCTGATGAAGCTGCGTCTGCTCAACGCCAGCCACCAGGCGCTGTGTTATTTCGGCTACCTGGCGGGCTACCGTTACGCCCACGAGGTGTGTCAGGACCCGCTGTTCGTCGACTTCCTGATGGCCTACATGGAACAGGAAGGCAGCCCCACCCTGGCGGATGTGCCCGGCGTGGATCTGGCGCAGTACCGCCGCACGCTGATCGAACGCTTCGCCAACCCGGAGATCAAGGACACCCTGGCCAGACTCTGCGCGGAAAGCTCCGACCGCATTCCCAAATGGCTGCTGCCGGTGATCCGCCACCAGCTGGAATCCGGCGGCGACATGCACCGGGCGGCCGCCGTGGTGGCCAGCTGGGCGCGCTACGCCGAGGGCACCGACGAATCGGGCCAGCCCATCGACGTCGTTGACCCGCTCAAGGCCAGCCTGATGGCCATCGCCGCCGACAACCGCAAACACCCCACGGCGTTCATCGAGAACCGGGAACTGTTCGGCGACCTGGCCGGCGAGCCACGCTTCCGCGACGCCTACCTGGCCGCTCTCAACAGACTGCACAGCGACGGCGCACGATCCACGGTGGAAGCGCTGGTGCGGGGTGATCTGTGATCGCTCGACGGACACTCCCAACCGGCGCTGTGGTCTATCCTTGGAAGTCCCGATACAGTGCGGACAGCGAGGACAGGAGCATGACATGTACGTAGGCGTCGATTGCGGTACCCAGAGCACCAAAGTCGTTGTGGTGGACGTGGACAACGGCCGCATCCTGGGGGAAGCCAGCCGGCCCCATCGACTGGAGGAAGGCGAGAACGGGCGCCGCGAGCAGGCGCCCGCCGACTGGGAGCAGGCGTTCGTGGAAGCCTTCGGCGAGGCGGTCGAGCGGGCCCGGGTGAATCCGCGCTCGATCCGGGCCATCGGCATTTCCGGACAGCAGCATGGCCTGGTCGCGCTGGACGCCAGCGGCGAGCCGGTGCACCCCGCCAAACTCTGGTGCGACACCGAAACCGCGCCCCAGAACGCACGCCTGATCGAGCTGCTGGGCGGCGAAGCCGGCTGCATCGACCGGCTGGGGCTGGTGCTGCAGACCGGCTACACCGCCTCCAAACTGGCCTGGCTGCGGGAAACCCACCCCGACGCCTACCGCCGCATCGACACCCTGCTGCTGCCCCACGACTACCTGAATTTCCGCCTCACCGGCGAGCGGGTGGCCGAGGCCGGCGATGCCTCCGGTACCGGTTATTTCGATACCCGCACCCGCCAGTGGCGTCACGACGTGCTGGAAATCATTGCCCCGGAGCTGGACCCGGAGCGAGTGTTGCCGCGACTGATCGGCGCCCGGGAACCCGCCGGCACCGTGCGCCCGGAGATGGCCGCCAAGCTGGGCCTGGCCGGGGATGTGCTGGTATCCAGCGGCGGCGGCGACAACATGATGGGGGCGATCGGCACCGGCAACATCGAACCGGGGCTGGTGACCGTCAGCCTGGGCACCTCCGGCACGGTCTACGCCTATTCCCCGGAACCGGTGCACAGCGACAGCGCCATGGTGGCCAACTTCTGCGCCAGCTGCGACGGCTGGCTGCCACTGGCCTGCACCATGAACGTCACCTCGGCCACAACCCTCGTGCGCAAGCTGCTCAAACTGGACCTGGCCCACTTCAGCGACCACGTGGCGGCGGCGCCGATCGGCGCCGAAGGCGTCACCATCCTGCCCTTCTTCAACGGCGAGCGGGTGCCCATGCTGCCCCATGCCAGCGCCAGCTTCGTCGGCCTGACCAGCCTCAATACCTCGCCGGCCAATCTGTGCCGGGCTGTGGTGGAAGGCGCCACCTTCGGACTGCGTTACGGCCTGGAACATCTGGGCGGCCTGGCCCGCAACGCCAGCCAGATCCGCCTGACCGGTGGCGGCGCCCGCAGCCCAGTGTGGCGCCAGATCGTCGCCGACACCCTGGGTGCCGAGGTGGTGTGCCCGGAAATCAGCGAATCCGCGGCCCTGGGCGCCGCTATCCAGGCCGCCTGGTGCGATGCTTCAGAGCGCGGACCGGGCACGCCGCTGTCCGATCTGTGCCGACGGCTGGTCAAGCTGGACAGCGCGACTCACTGCGTCCCCGACGCCGACAACCGCCGCCGCTACGACGACATCTACCAGCGCTACCGCGAAGTGCTCCACGACCGGCACGCCGTCCCGCATTGAGGCGCTGCCTGGCCAATGCCGGTCGAAGAGATCGGTGTCGGGGAAAACAGGGATGTCCGGCCATGGGGCCGATGAGCCCGGCAAACGCTGCGGCGCTCAGACCTTAACGTCGGACAGGGCCCATTCGATGGCCCGTTCGGCGTGGATCGCGGTGGTGTCGTAGAGGCGTACGCCGGTGTCACCCTGACGCACCAGCAGCGCAATCTCGGTGCAACCGAGGATCACCGCCCGGGCGCCACGCTCGTACAGGGCCTGGATGCTGGACAGTAAGCTCAGCCGCGACGCCTCCCGAATCCGGCCCAGGCACAACTCCTCGAAGATGATTCGGTGGATCTCGTCCTGTTCATCCTCCGGCGGCACCAGCACATCCAGACCGTATTGGTCCGTCATGCGGCCCTTGTAGAAATCCTGGACCATGGTGTAGCGAGTGCCCAGCAACCCCACCCGTTCAACGTCATCCGCCATCAGCCGCTCCGCCGTGGCGTCGGCGATGTGCAGCAGGGGAATGTCGACGGCGGCTTCGATATCGGTCGCCACCCGGTGCATGGTGTTGGTGCCGATCATCAGGAAATCGGCACCGGCGGCCTGCACGCCCCGGGCCGCTTGTGACAGGAGCCGGGCGGCGCCCTCCCAGTCATCGCGGGCCTGCATGGCCTCGATCTCGGCAAAGTCGACGCTGTAGAGGACAATCCGGGCCGAATGCAGGCCGCCCAGGGCTGATTTCACCCCTTCGTTCAGGGCGCGGTAGTAACTGGCGGTGGACTCCCAGCTCATGCCGCCGAGAAGGCCGATGGTCTTCATTGCGGTTCCTCTTGGTCCGGCCATCGCCGAGCCAGGCTATTCAGGGCTCCGGATCTCTTCCAGTACCGATTTGACCCATTCGAAATCCAGTCGTTTCATGGCGGCTTCCGCTTCGGCCATGGACGACGGCGCCATCATATCGGCCAGTGCCGCGCGATGTTCCATAAACAGCGCCTGGGCTCGCAGGTTTTTCTCTTCCAGCAGCCTCAGCAATTCATCGAGCACAGCCCGATCCAGTGGCGCGGTATGGTCCTGCGGCTGTCCAGGGCCGCTGTGACGGGCCAGCCAATGTTCGGCAGCCACTACCACCCGGGCGTGTTCCTGCGCCAGCTCATCCCATTGGGACGATGTCACGTCTTCCGGTGCCGAACGCAGGTTCTGCTCCAGAGCCATAGCCAGCCCCGGGAACACAGTGGCCCCCAACGTACCGATAGAGCCTCGCAAGGTGTGCAGGATTCGGGCGGCATCGTCATTGGCTTGCTGTTGCCACAGGGTATGAGCTTCACTAAGGGGCGCTGCCCCCCGCTCCACTACGGCACCGACCACCCCACACAAGGCCTGGGCACCGGCAGGATTGGCGGCGATCAGCGCGTCCAGGCTGGAGAAATCCACGGCGGCGTCTTCGTCCGTCGCTTCATCCTCCCTGGCAGCTTCTGGCGGCGCCTCGCGGGGCGAATCCAGCCCCAGATGCTCGCCGACCACCCGGATCAGTTCCGCCTCATCCACCGGCTTGCCAATGAAGCCGTCCATGCCCGCCTCGCGGCAGACCGCCTGCTCCGACTCCAGCACCCCAGCGGACATGGCCACAATCGGCAAGGTCAAGCCAAGCTGGCCACGAATCTCGCGGGTGGCGGCAATGCCGTCCATGACCGGCATCTGCACGTCCATCAGAACCAGGTCGTAATGGGCGGCCTCGTGGCGCAAATGGTCCAGCGCGAGCTGGCCGTTGGCAGCAACGGCGACACGCGCGCCGGCGTACTCCAGAAAGCCCGCCGCCACGGTCTGGTTGAGAGGATTGTCTTCCACCAGCAGGATCCGGACGCCCTCCAGGCGCCCCTGCAGGGCATCGTCCATAGGTGGCAGCAGGCCATCCTGGCCGGCGCGAGCGGCGATGACTTCATGCAACCGGTCGTACAGGTGGGAGCCGGTGATCGGCTTGAGTATCACCGCGTCCACCAACTCAGCTTCACTGGAGGCGCTGAGCGATTCCTCGGCAAACGCATTGACCATCAGCAGGATGATGGCGTTGTTGTAGGTGGGAATGCGCCGTATCACGCGGGCCAGCTCCAGGCCGCTCATCGCCGGCATCTGCCAGTCCAGCAGGAAGACGTCGTACTGCGACAGGTTGTCCACACCGCTCTCCAGCTGCTCGGCCAGGGAGCGCGGCTGGTCCAGCGTATCCACGTTCCATTTCCAGCCACGCAGGGTCTTGTCCAGGTATTCCCGCGAGGTGTCGTTGTCGTCAACGATCAACACTTTCAGGTCTCCCAGGCCCCGGGGCAAGGTGGGGGCCTGCCCGGATCGCGCGAGTTCCAGCGGCAACTCCACCACAAACTCGCTGCCTTTGCCCTGCTCACTGCTGACCCGGATGTCGCCGCCCATCAGGTAGACCAGCTTGCGAGTGATGGTGAGCCCCAGGCCGGTGCCGCCAAAGCGCCGCGTCATCGACGAGTCGGCCTGGGTGAAGGCCTGGAACAACCGCTCCAACTGGGATTCCGACATACCAATCCCGGTGTCCCGCACCACGAACTCGACCCGGGCCTGCCGGTCCGTCCGCTCCAGCACCTGCACCAACAGGGACACTTCCCCCTGCTCGGTGAACTTGATCGCGTTGGACAGCAGGTTGATCAACACCTGGCGCACGCGCAGCTCGTCGCCCAACACCTCGCGAGGTACATCCGGTTCGATACCGATGGCCAGCTCCAGCCGCTTGCCGGCTGCATCCAGCGTCATGATGGAAGCCAGACTGGCGGCCATCTCCTCGACATTGAAGGCTTCGTGCGTGATTTCCATGCGACCGGCTTCGATCTTGGAAAAATCCAGTATGTCGTTAAGGATCGCCAGCAGCGACCGCCCGGCGCTGTGGATCATGTTGACGTAACGCTGCTGATCCGCACTGAGGCGGGTCTTGGCCAGGATCTGGGCCATTCCCAGCATGGCGTTCATGGGGGTGCGGATTTCGTGACTCATGTTGGCGACGAATTCGGTCTTGGCGCGGCTCGCCGCCTCAGCCACCGTTCGGGCGTCCTCCAGGCGGCGCTGGGCCAGCCGGTACTCGGTAATGTCCCGCAGGACGACCCCGAAATAGGCTTCCGCCGGCGTCCGCCACTGCCCCACGGAAATCTCCGCCGGGAAGGTCTCGCCGTCGCTGCGCAGGCAAGCCAGTTCCAGTTGCTCGCCGGCCAGCTCGGCGTCGTCACGCTCCAGCAGCCCGCCTATTTGCATCAACAGCCGGGGCCGCTCGGCAGGTGGGACCAGTCGCAGACAGTGACGCCCCACCACCTGCTGTTCGGATAAACCAAAGATGATCGTAGCGGCCCGGTTCCAGGACTGTACGATGCCGCGTTCGTTAACAATGAAGATGCCGGCGTTGGCGCTTTCCGCCAGGGAGGCAAACTTGCTTTCGGATTCCCGGAACGCCTCGTTCATTTCCCGGGACAGGCTCAGTGCGCGGGCGCGGGTCAGTGCCAGGGTTCGTATGAACGAAAACAGCAGCAGGCTGATCAGGATGCCGCCGGCCAGCACGATGTGCCCCTTTCCGTAATCCGTCGCCTTGAGGAACGCCGGTAGCGTGGTCACCCGCAGGGTCCATTGCCGGTTGCCCGCCGGAAGGGTGTCCAGGCTGGTCCGCTCGCCGTTGCCGGAGACGGCCTCATCCAGCCGGGCGTCCCGATACATCAGGTGCGCGGAGTCGATCTGGGTACCGTCGAAGACTTCCACCGCAACGGTGGGAAAGTCGTCGCGCAGGATGCCCTCGACGAGATCGTTCATGCGGAAGGGGCTATAGGTATAGCCGATGATGCTCTGGCGCCGCGCCTCCTGGGAGCCGGGAACTCGAAACCCATGGTAGATGGGCGCATACATAAGGAAACCGGCCTGCACGCCGACGTCGGTTTCCTGCACCAGGGTGATCCGGCGCGACACGCTGACCTCGCCGCTGTCCCGGGCCCGCACCAGGGCCCAGCGCCGGTTGTCCTCGGAAAACATGTCGTAGCCGTGGGCGCGCTGGTTGCGCCAATCCATCGGTTCCAGGAAGGTGACCGGCACGTAAACCTGGCGAGGCCCTTCCGGATGCACCCGGAACTGCTCAAATCCCTGTCGGCGCAGTCGTTCCTCGAACCGCTGCAGCGCCTGTGGACCGTTCACGTAGCGGGCAAACCCGACGCCCTGGATGCCAGGATAGCTTTCCGTCAGGCGCAGCTCACGGACATAGCGACGCCAGTCGTCGGCGGTCACCGACTCCGAGCCGTAGAACAGGCCGGCCGCTCCCCGCAGCACCTGCTGACAATCGCGTAGGCGCTCCAGAATACGCGCCTCAATGTCGGCGGTCAGGCTCGCGAACCGGGCCGAAGCGTCTTCTTCAACGCTGTCGGTAATCGATCGCCAGGCAAAGATGGTCAGGGCCAGGGCCACCATCAGGGCAATCCAGGGTTGCAGAAAATCCCGAACCCGACGATTGCGGCTGTGGCCCCGCTCGGCCAGATCCGACGACAGCAGCATGCCGGTGATGGTCCACAGCAGCATAAATCCGTCGAGGGCCACCAGTGAGGCGTGCGGCGTGCGGAAGTGAAACGGACCCAATCCATTCAACGTCCCGGCCACGGCGAGAGCCCCAATGGCGAGCGTCAACAACGAGACGCCACGCAGGCCGAAGTAGTAGGCCGCCACGCCCAGACAGGGAATGTAGAGAAACGCCGCCAGCGCCTGGAACTCGCTGCCTCCGGGAACCGGCCAGAAGACCATCAGGCTGATCGCGCTGCACGCCAGTACCAGACCAATGCCGGCGTTCCAGGCGAAAGGGCCGCTCTCGGCATCCTGGGTCCGGAACAGGGATACCGCCAGCGGTACCAGCACCAGCAGCCCCACGGTATCGCCCAGCCACCAGGTGCCCAGAGCCTCCAGGAACGACGGGCCGGACAGGAACCCCGCCATGAACAGCGAGGTCACGCCTACCACCGCGCTGATCAGGCAGGCCGCAGCGGCGATCATGATAAAACGGAACACGTGCAGGAGCCGGTCGAACGACACGCCGCCTCCGGCCAGACGTCGGATCACGTAAGCCGCGAAGAGGGCTTCCAGGGTATTGCCGGCAGCGATAGTCAACGACGTGATGATTGTCAGCTGGGGGGCACTTTCGAGGGTTGGAAAGCTGATCAGGTTGGCGATAAATGCGCCGGCGGCGATGGCCGGCCACAGGCGCATACCGCCCAGCAGCAACGCCGCCACGGCAATCCCTGTAGGCGGCCAGATAGGCGAGACGTTGGTGTTCTGGAACGCCAGTTTGAGGCTCAGATAGGCCACCAGCACGTAGACGGCCGTCAGGGCCATGCCAAGCAGCCAGCGCGCGGGGCGGGACCGGATCTCCTCTTGGCCTGTCAACAGACTGCTCAACATCCATGAACTCCGTTTCTGCGGCATGTTTCCGTACGGACCGTTTCTTCTATCGATCTAAAGCTCTTACAACTCGCGGATCCGGTAGCCGTTGCGACCGGCCCCCTTTGCCTCGTATAGCGCTTCGTCGCCCGCCCGGATGTAGTCCCGGGTCTGGATGTCCGGCGGCACGCCGGCGACCAGTCCGACGCTGACGGTCACGTGATCGGCCGCCCCCGATTTCGAGTGCGGCACCTTCAAACCGCGCACCGCGTTACAGATCCGCTCTCCGACAATGGCCATGTCGCCAGCCGGCAGATGCGGCAGCACCAACGCGAATTCCTCGCCGCCGTAGCGCGCGGCGAATTCACCCGGGCGCCGGACGGCCCGCTCCAGGGCCTGGGCCACCGAATGCAGGCAGTCATCGCCGGCCAAATGGCCATAGTGGTCATTGAAGAGCTTGAAGTGGTCGACATCGATAAGCGCCAGTCCCAAGGATAGCCCCTGTCGCTGGTGTCGGCGAATCTCGGTGTCGAACTGCTGGTCGAAGTAACGGCGGTTGAAAACGCCGGTCAGGCCGTCGTGGTTGAGCATCATGCGCAGGGCATCGGCCTGCCGTTTAAGCACAAGCTGGTTGCGCACCCGGGCGCTGACGACAACAGGCTTGAAAGGTTTGCTGATGAAGTCCCGGGCACCCAGTTCGAACGCCTTGACCTCGTCACCGGCATGATTCTGGGCGGTGACGAAAACAATCGGGCAGTCCCGGGTAAGCGGGTTGCCAGTCAGGATCTGGCAGGTGTCGTAACCGCTCTGTCCCGGCATCTGCTGGTCCAGCAGGATCACATCGGGCTGGTGCTTTTCCGCCAGGGTCACGCCTTCGCTACCGGAGGTGGCAAACAGGATCTCCGCCTGGTCGCTGAGAATGCTGCTGAGCAGTTGGATGGTATCCGGGTCGTCATCGACGATCAGGATTCTGCTTCGTTCTGGTTCGACAGACATGCGCTGGACAACTCCCCTCTGACGCAGCCGGTTAACGGTACCCTGGAGGGACCGCACACGCATGACCGGATTCAATTGCATGCTCCAGACGGTTATAGCAGTCTAGGCCTTGCGACTCCACCCCGGCGTCGCCGCAAGGAGTCGAAAAAACGGCTGCCACTCAGTTGGTTAGCCTGACAGCCGGGCTAACCGGCTACGCTACAGGGAGCCATCCAGTTGAAGCTGACATCCAGTATCGTGATCGGCGTGGCGCTGATCATTGCCGCGGCCATCGGGGCCGACGGCCTGCGGGAAATGCACACCGGCGACCGTTTTGTCACGGTCAAGGGCGTGGCTGAGAAGGAAGTCGAAGCCGACCTGGCGCTCTGGCCGATCCGCTTCATCGCCACCGGCGACACCCTTGCCGATGCCCAGCAACAGGCCCGCCAGAGCCGCGAGACCATCGTCGCCTTCCTCAAGCTCCAGGCCATCGATGCCGAAGCCGTGGAACTGCAGCGGCTGGACGTCACCGACACCCAGGCCAACCCCTACCAGAACAACAGCAGCGGCAAACGCTTCATCATCAACCAGACGTTGATGGTGCGCACAACCGACATCGACAAGGTGCGCCAGGCCGGCCAGGCGGTGAGCGACCTGGTGGATTCGGGCGTGGTGCTCTCCAGCGATTACGGGCCCGCCGGCCCCACCTACCTGTTCAACGATCTCAACACCATCAAACCGGCGATGATCGCCGAAGCCACCGCCTCGGCGCGGGAAGCCGCCCAGCAGTTCGCCCGGGACGCCGGGACCGAACTGGGCGACCTGCGTCGCGCCAATCAGGGCGTGTTCCAGATCCTGCCCCGGGACCAGGCGCCCGGCATTACCGAGGAGCAGCAGCCGGCAAAGGTCGTCCGCGTCGTATCGACGGTTGAGTACTATCTCGATTGACCCCGTCTCGACTGCCCCCCATCTCGGCGGACGCCTGAAGCGCCCGCCAGGAGCATTACCGGTAGCGCTTCTCGATGGCATCGATGGTGCCATCATCGCGGGCTTTGTCGAGCGCCGCCTGCAGTTCAGCCACTACGGCCGGGTCGGTCTGGTTGCTGACCGCCAGGTACATGGGGGTCTCACGGAACACCAGAACCGGCCGCAGTCCGGTAATGTCTGCCTGTTCCTCGGCGATCAACGGCCCCACCAACCCGTCGGTGACCCACAGGTCGACCTGCCCCAGCGCCAGACGCTGGGGATTCTGGTTGCTGTTGCGCGAGGTCAGCACATCCATGCCCTGCTCGATCAGGTAATCGGACATGACGTCGCCCTTGTAGCCAGCAATTCGGTACTGTCGGGCGTCGTCCAGCGAATCCAGCTCGATGTCGGAATCCGGTGCGGCGAACAGCGTCCAGCGAATCGAGGCGAGCGGGCCCACCCACTGGAAGTCGTCCTCACGCTCGTCGGTGCGGGCGGTGCAGAACAGACCGTGGTTGGCGTGCTCCTGGACCCACTTATAGGCGAAGCTCCAGTCGCGCATCTTCATTTCATAGTCGATATCGGTGTTGGCCATCATGGCCTTGACCATATCGGTGCAGATACCGGTGATGTCATCTTCGTTGTGGGCGAAGCTCTGGCCGGTGGTGGAGGCGTTATAGGGCGGGTAGTTCTCGGTAAAGATCCGGAAGGGGCCTTCCGCGTGGGCGGCGGAAGCGATGAACAGGGTCAACAGCAGCCCCGACAGCGCCAGCAGCAGGCGGCCGGAGATGGATCCGGACGTGCCGGAACCGGATGGTTGGTGCATTGCGAAGAGTCCTCTATCCGCGAAGGATGATGTTATTAGCGGTCGTTGACGACCTTTTGGGGTCGACAGAAAACGGCCGGCCGAACGAGCTCCACCATGAGCGAAATGGCCAATCCATCTGGTCGTTTTTGTCAGTGTCAAATCTTCACTGTTTTGCATTGCGAATGAAAGCGGCAGGCTGTTTCGCTTGGTTACAGCCCGGAACCCTCATCCCAGGCCGGTCAGATAACGCTCCAGAGCCAGGGGGTTGGTCACGGTGACCCGCCCATAGCGGAACTCGATCAGTCCCTCGCCGGCAAAGTCCTTGAGCACCTTGTGCACCCCCTGGCGGGTCATGCCCATCATGCTGGCCAGGTGTTCCCGGGTCAGGCGGAAACTGACCGCATCGGAGCGGATGCGGTTGCCATCGTGCATCTGCGCCAGGAACAGCAACCGCCGACCGACGCGGGCGGGCATTCCGCGCAGGGCGTCGTCCTCGATCAGCGACATGGTGGCCCACAGACGCTGGCTGAGCAGGTCGAGCACCACTGGGTAGCTTTGCGGGTAACGCCGCATCAGATCGTGAAAACGCTCGCCGTCCAGATCCACAATCACCGCCGACTCGTGGGCGCGCGCACCGTAAACCCGGGGCGTGTTGGGGGAAAACACGGTGTCGCCGAACCAGCTGCCGTGATCGAAGATCATCAACACCGCTTCACGGCCCTCGGCGTTGACCGAACAGATGCGCACGCTGCCTTCGGCGATCACGCAGAGGCCCGACTGCAGGGAGCCTTTTTCGTAGATCTGCTCGTCCGTTCGGAACGAACGGACCCGGGCATGACGGGCCGCCTCCTCGATGGCGTGGTCGGGGAAGCCGGAGAAAATCGGGCACTGGCGGATGGCGTGGCGGATATCGGTCATCCGCCCAGTGTAAACCAAGCTCACGCCTGAGATGGACTGAAAACACCGCAACCCGGTGCCGCCGAATGTAAACCGATTGACAGAATTGGCCGCCGGCAACGACCTACACTCGCAGGACAGACTCAGAACAAGTCCAACAACGAGAGAGGTCCATTATGTCCGCATCACTGGCATTCCAATCCAAGCAGGACAAGGTCAGCGCCGAGGAATGGCAGCTGCGCGTCGACCTGGCCGCCGCCTACCGGCTGGTTGCCCTGTACGGCTGGGACGACCTGATTTTCACCCACATTTCCGCCCGCATTCCCGGAGACGAGCACCACTTCCTGATTAACCCCTACGGCCTGATGTTCGAGGAAATCACCGCCTCCAGCCTGGTCCGGGTGGACCAGGAGGCCAACAAGCTCGATCCCGACGATCACGACATCAACCCTGCCGGTTTCACCATCCACAGCGCCATCCACGCCGTACGCGAGGACGCCGCCTGCGTCATGCACACCCACACCTCCGCCGGCGTGGCCGTCTCCGCACAGACGGACGGCCTGCTGCCGCTGTCCCAGCAGAGCCTGTTCCCCCTCGCCAGCCTGGCCTATCACGACTATGAAGGCGTGGCCCTGCGCGAGGATGAGAAGGCGCGGCTGCAGGCGGACCTGGGCGCAGCCAGCTTCATGATCCTGCGCAACCACGGTCTGCTCACCGTGGGCAGCTCCATCGCCGACGCGTTCCTGGGCATGTTTATCCTGCAGCGGGCCTGCGAGATCCAGATCGGCGCCCTGGCCGGCAACCGCGAGCTGACGCCCATCCCCGGCGGCATCGTCGACACCATCAAACAGCAGGCCGCGCAAGTGACCAGGGGCATGGGCGGACAGCTGGCCTGGCCCGGGCTACTGCGCAAGCTCGACCGCATCGATCCCAGCTACCGCGACTGAGCCAGGAGAGCCCCATGAGCACAACAACCGACGCCCGCGCGCAGTTCACCCACATGAAGGACGGCACCGCCGAGGACTGGCACACCATCGCCGCGTCCTTCGGCGATTTCGCACAATCCCTGCCGGACCGGATCATGAATCACCTGACACTGCTGGAAGGCGACTTCGGCGGCTTCCAGGTGGATCGCATGACCCACTGTCTGCAGACCGCTACCCTCGCCCACCACGACGGCAAGGACGAGGAATACGTGGTCTGCGCCCTGCTGCACGACATCGGCGACACGCTGGGCACATACAACCACGCTGATGTGGCTGCGGTGCTGCTGGAACCCTTTGTCAGCGAAGCAAACCACTGGATGGTCAAGCACCATGCGATTTTCCAGGGCTACTACTTCTTCCATCACCTGGGGATGGACCGCAACCTGCGCGACAACTTCCTCGATCACCCGCATTACAAGCGCACGCTCGAGTTCGTCAGCAAGTACGACTCACCGGCCTTCGATCCGGAAGCGGAAACCTTACCGTTGAGCTATTTCGCGCCGATGGTGCGCCGGGTATTCGCCAAGCCGCGCAAGTCCCTCTACAAAGCGGCCATGGAGGAGTAGACCGCCCAGGGCTCACCGGCCATATCCGTACCCGGAGGTGACATGAATCTTAAGATGCTGTCACTTAACGGATTTTAACGTGCGGACATGGATTGAGCGCGTTAGGGTGAACTTAATTCGACATCGGGACCCCCGTCCTCCGATGTCGCCGGGCGCCGATGCGACGCCCGGGGGCGAGCCCCGCACGGCTCGCCCAGTTGCGTCTCCAACCTGCTGCCCGGAGCTGCACCGACCGTCCCCACCCTGACCGTCGGCCCGCAGTCACCGGGCTTTTTTTTGCCCTTTTCACCTTCCCCGGCCTACCGAAACCAAATTTGATCCCACTCGCTGCACCGGCCGGCCACGCCCGCTATACTCCCGCCATACCAACAAAAACAGCCGCACGCGGCACCCCAGACGAACAAGGATCAACATGAAGCGCGTGAATACCCTCGACGCCGCCTGGCTGGCGGTGGAATCCGACGACACCCCCATGCACGTGGGCACCCTGCAGATCTTCTCGTTACCGGAAAACGCCCCCGAAACCTTCCTGCGGGACACCGTGGCGCGCATGAAAAGCGACTGTGAGGTGGCGCCGCCGTGGAGCCAGAAGCTCGCCTACACCGGCGCCTTGGGCCGGCTGGTGGCGCCCTACTGGATCACCGACCGCCACATCGATCTGGATTACCACGTGCGCCATTCCGCCCTGCCCAAACCGGGCGGCGAAAGGGAGCTGGGGGTGCTGGTGTCGCGACTGCATTCCCACCCGCTGGATTTCTCGCGGCCGCTTTGGGAGTGCCACATCATCGAGGGGCTGGAGAACAACCGGTTCGGCCTCTACACCAAGATGCACCACTCCATGATCGACGGCATCAGTGGCGTGCGCCTGATGCAACGGGTGCTGTCGAAGAGTCCTGATGACACCAACATGCGGGTGCCCTGGGCGGTACGCCCCGAGCGCGGCCGACGCCAGACCAGCGACCGCACCGCGACGCTGAACTGGGCCTTCAACGAAGCGCTGGAAGCCCTGAAAATCCAGGTGGACAGTACGCCGAAACTGATCGGCGCCCTGGGTCGCCTGGTGCACGCCGCCCGGCATTCCGACGACCGCCTCACGCCGCCGTTCGTGGGCCCCAGCTCCCTGCTCAATGGCCGCGTCACCGGCCAGCGCCGCTTTGCCACCCAGCAGTATGACCTGGAGCGCCTGAAGACCCTCGCCAAGCAGGCCGACGCCTCCCTGAACGACATCGTGCTCTACCTGTGTGGCACGGCCATGCGACGCTTCCTGCTGGAGCAGGCCGTCCTGCCGGATCAGCCACTGACCGCCGGCATCCCGGTGAACATCCGCCCCGCCGACGACGAAGGCACCGGCACCGCCATCAGTTTCATGATCGCCAGCCTGGGCACGAACGAGGCCGACCCCGGCGACCGACTCGCCGCCATCAAAGCCTCCACCGCGAGCGCCAAGGCCCACCTGCAGAGCCTGCCGCGCGCGGTGCTGAACCAGTACACCATGCTGCTGATGTCGCCCTATATCCTGCAACTGATGACCGGCCTGGGCGGCCGCATGCGCCCGGCGTTCAACATCACCATCTCCAACGTGCCGGGGCCGGAGCAGCCGCTGTACTACGAAGGCGCCAAGCTGGAAGCCATGTACCCGGTATCCCTGATCGCCCACGGCGGCGCGCTGAACATCACCTGCCTGAGCTACGCGGGATCACTGAACTTCGGGTTCACCGGGTGCCGGGATACCCTGCCGAGCATGCAGAAACTGGCGGTCTATACGGGGGAGGCTCTGGAGGAGCTGGAACAATCGATCAACCCCGCCACGCCAGGCAAAAGGGCGTCACGACGCAAACCCGCCACGAAGCGAACACGCAAGTCCTCAGCGGGTGTCTCCAAATAGCCGCACATCGCTGATCTCCAGCAAAACCAGCTGCGGCCGCTCCTGCGTCATCACGTACCCCAGCAACACCTGCGCCTCCCCATACTCGAAGGCGCAGAGGCCGTTGCCCTGGTGGACGGTCGCGGCGTCGAGGCGGTTCAGGGGTAGCTGGTCGAGGGCGTCGTCGGCGAAATCACCCAGGCCCAGCCGGCCGCAGCCGACGAAGCGCCCCAGCGACTGCCCCGTCTCGACCAACTGGCGATCATCGATGGCATCGGCGACCGCCGGATGCTGCAGACGCTGCAGGTCCGTCATCGACCAGTCATGAGAGACGCCGTCCAGCAGGTGGGAAAACGCGTTGAGGCGTTGCGTCTGATCCAGCTCCGGGCCGCTCTGCGGCGCAAAGAACACGAACCAGAGCCCCACCCCGCCCAGGGCCACGAGGGTCCCGAGGAACCGGCGCCAGGGGATCACGACGCGTCTCCCGGCGCGCGGCTCTGCCAGTGGGCAGCGCCGGTGAAGATCAGCTGCAGGAAGCGGGTGGTGCGCTGGCGGATCTGGTCCACCTGATAGTCGTCGTCCGGGGAGACGCCCAGCAGATCGGTCAGGGTGAAGGCCACGGTGCGCACAACCAGGTCGCAGGTCATCTCCAGGTCGCCGTCGCTGAGGTGCTCCGCCAGCCGCATGCGACGCAGATCGTTGGCCAATTCGCTGGCGAAGAAACGCATCTCGCTGCGGATGGCGTCCTGCACGGCGCGGCTCTCCCCCGCCAGCCCCTGGGCCATGAAAAAGAAGAAGCTGCGGTTGGCCTCCACGTGGCTGATGAAAATTCCCACCGACTCGTCGATCAGCCGGTCCGCCTGCAGCACGTTGCCCCGGGCCTCGCGCATCATGCGGCGCAGCACCAGGCCGAGCTGGTCCACCAGCTGCAGTCCCAGATCGTCCATGTTGCGGAAGTGGCGGTAGAAGGACGTGGGCACCACCCCCGCCTGGCGCGTCACTTCGCGAATCCCGAGGCTGGCGAAATGCCGCCCCTTGCCGACGAGCGTGAGGGCCGCCTCCATCAGTTTATCGCGGGTCTCGCCCGGTTTGCGTCGTGGTTTCTGGGTCATGCCTGCCGTGTCCTGACTGCCGGGCCACCGCGACCCGAAAAAACGAGTGTACACATTTCTCACCCACGACAGAAACCGGCACTGTCATTTGGGGCCATTCATCGATTCCGATTATTTCGGCGATTCAGACACCTGGCGACAATACCCGGGAAAACAACGCATTAAGCACCCCAGAGCCGCACCGCCCTTGATCCATTCGGCAATTGACAGCTCAAGATCGCCATGTGTACAGTCGTTCACAACTTGTGAACACTTGTACACAGCGATAAACGATTCCTTCAGGAGGAAGCCACGATGCTGTCGACCATCCGATCCCAAGGCGCCCTGCACTGGCTCGGCCGGCAACTGTTCAACCGCGACGATCCGGGCGCGTTTTTCGACCCGCTGCTGGCGGTGCTCAACCCCATGTGGGTACGCGGTTTCGTGCCCGCCAGGCTGCTGGATGTGATCGACGAGACGGCGGACACCCGAACCTTCCGCCTGCGCCCGTCGGCGCGCTGGCAGGGCTTCCGCGCCGGCCAGCACGTCAACGTGATCGTGGATGTGGACGGGGTGCGCCAGCACCGCACCTTCACCATCTCCAGCGCGCCCAGCCAGTGGCGCACCGACGGCACCCTGACGCTGACCGTCAAGCGCCATCCGGGCGGCCACGTGACCCACTGGATGCACGACCACCTGCGCCCCGGCACGATCCTGGGCATCAGCCAGGCGTTCGGCGAGTTCGATCTGCCCCCATCCGGGCAACCGAAACCGCTGCTCTACATCATGGGCGGCAGTGGCGTCACCCCGGCCCTGAGCCACCTGGTGAGCCTGGCGGAGCGGGACTACCGGGCGCCGGTTACCCTGCTCTACTACGTACGCACCCAGGCCGACGTGATCGGTGCCGAAACCCTCTACGCTCTCGCGGCCCGCTGGCCGGCGCTGAGCCTGCATGTGTTCGCCACCGAGGAGCAGGGCGAGGCGGCGCTGCTCAACGAGCAGCACCTGGACGCGGTGCCCGGCTTCGCGGCTCGCGACGCTTACCTGTGTGGACCGCCCGGCCTGATGGATCGGGCCAACGCGCTGCTGGCGCGTTACGGCGTGCAGGAAGAGCAAATCCGCTGCACCTTCTTCAGCGCGCCGACCGCGGTGGCCGCCGACACGCCCCTGGGCGGCGCGGTCACCTTCGCCCGCAGCGACATTCACGTGGATTCCGACGGCGACGCCCCGCTGCTGGAGATCGCCGAAGCCGCCGAGCTGAACCCGGCCTACGGTTGCCGCATGGGCATCTGCCACCAGTGCAGTTGCCGCAAGACCGAGGGCACCGTCGTCAACCGCCTCACCGGCAAGGCCTCCGGCCCCGGCGAGGAAACCATCCAGCTGTGCATTTCCGTGCCCCAGGGTCCGGTCACCGTGGACCTTTGATCGCCACCGGCACGCCTTCACAGCGAATCAAGCGACCGGCACAAAGCCGGCAAGGAGCGAGATATGACAACGCAACTGACCCAAAGCCAACTGGACGACCTGGCCCGGGACCTGGACGCCATCCGTGATGAGGTGCGGGCCGACCTGGGCGAGCGCGATGCCCGCTACATCCGTCGCATCATCCGCCTGCACCGCACGCTGGAAATCGGCGGCCGGGTGCTGATGCCCTTCGGCTTTATCCCGCCGGTGTTCGTCGCCGGTGTAGCGTCGCTGGGCGTCGCCAAGATCATCGAGAACATGGAGATCGGCCACAACGTGATGCATGGCCAGTACGACTGGATGAACGATCCGTCGCTGCATTCCCAGACCTACGAGTGGGACACCGTGTGCACCGGCGACTCCTGGCGCCAGACCCACAACTACGAGCACCACACCTACACCAACGTGATCGGCAAGGACCGGGACTACGGCTACGCGGTGCTGCGCCTGAGCGATGACGAGAAGTGGAAGCCCTGGCACCTGCTGCAGTTCATCAACTACCTGATGCTGACCGTATTCTTCCAGTGGGGCGTGGGCCTGCACGAGCTGGAGAGCGAACGCATCCGCCGCCGCGAAATCAAGCTGTCGGACAAGAAGGCGTTCCTGCGGGACTTCTTCCGCAAGGGCGGGCGCCAGGCGTTCAAGGACTACGTGTTCTTCCCGGCGCTGACCTTCCCGGTGTTTCCCATCGTGCTGGCCGGCAACGTGTGCGCCAACCTGGTCCGCAACCTGTGGTCGTCGACGGTGATCTTCTGCGGCCACTTCACGGAAGATGCGGAAACCTTCAGTGAAGCGTCCATCGAGAACGAGTCACGGGGCCAGTGGTACCTGCGCCAGTTGACCGGTTCCAGCAATTTCACCGGCGGCAAGTGGGTGCACATCCTCAGCGGCCACCTGAGTCACCAGATCGAGCACCATGTGTTCCCGGACATCCCGGCGCACCGCTACCGCGAGATTGCGCCGCGGGTGGAAGCGGTCTGCAGGAAGTACGGGCTGAAGTACAACACCGGGAGCTTCGGCAAGCAGTACTGGACCGTGCTCAAGCGCATTGCCCACTACTCACTGCCGGACCGGGTGCGGGTGAAGCTGGAGGCGCAGGCGGTTTGATTGGCCTGAATCCTTGGGGGGCACACCGCCCCCTTTCCCCAACCCTCTCCCGCCAGGGGAGAGGGAGTTTTACCCCGAGTTAGCTGAGAAGCTCCCCTCTCCCTTGGCGGGAGTGGGCCGGGGGAGAGGGGGGCCTTAAGCCACCTAAATAATCCGCGAAAACCGCTGCCCCGCGTCTTCCACCCGGTAGGCGTCGAACAGCTGGCAGATGGCGCGGATCAGCAGGCGCCCCGGCGCTTTCACCTCCAACGACTCACCGCCGATGGTCACCAGGCCATCGGCTTCCATCTCCCGCAGCCGGTGCAGGGCCTCGACGAAACAGAGCCCGAACGGCCGCTGCCAGCGCGCCTCGAATTCAGCGTAGTCCAGCCGGAACTGGCAAATCAGTTGGCCGATCACCCAGCGCCGGATGCGGTCGTCGTTCGTCAGCGCCACACCCCGGATCGTCGCCAACTCACCGGCATCGATCCTCTGCTCCCAGGCGTCGAGATCGTGCGCGTTCTGGAAGTAGGCGTCGGTGGTCTGGCCGATGGCCGAGACCCCTAGCGCCACCAGGTCGCAGTCCCCGTGGGTGGTGTAACCCTGGAAGTTGCGGTGCAGGCGGCCCTCGCGCTGGGCCACGGCCAGCGGATCGTCCGGCAGGGCAAAATGATCCATGCCGATGTACTGGTAGCCGGCGCCGATCAGGGTGTCGATGGTCTGGTGCAGAATCGCCAGTTTGTCCGCCGGCGACGGCAGGTCTTCACTGCGAATCCGGGTCTGCGAGAAGAAGCGCTGCGGCAGGTGCGCGTAGCTGAAGATGGACAGCCGGTCCGGACGCATCGCCAACACCTCATCGACGGTGCGGGCAAAGGTGTCGGGCGTCTGGTGCGGCAGGCCATAGATCAGGTCGAAATTGATCGAGCGAAAGCCCTGTGACCGGGACTCACACAGGATGTCCTCCACCATGCGGCGCGGCTGAAGCCGGTTCACCGCTTTCTGCACCCGTGCGTTGAAGTCCTGCACGCCGAGGCTGATGCGATTGAAGCCCAGGGCATGCAGTTGCGCCAGCGAGGTGTCGGTCAGCTCGCGCGGGTCGATTTCGATGCTGAAATCGCGCCCGTCGCCCAGCTCCAGGTCGAAGATGTCGCGCAGTCCCGCCATCAGGCGCCCCATCTGGTCGGGCGGCAGGAACGTCGGCGTGCCGCCGCCCCAGTGCAACTGCTGGACCCGGCGCCCGGCCCCGAACAGGTCCGCCTGCATCCGGGCTTCCTTCAGCAGCCGCGTCACGTAGGGTTCGGCCGCTTCCCGGCGCCGGGTCAGCACCTTGTTGCAGGCGCAGTAGTAACAAAGTCGCGCGCAGAACGGCACGTGCACATAAAGCGACAGCGGGCCGCCGTTATCGGCACTGCCCCGGGCGGCATCCGCCATGTCCGTCGCTGTAAACGCGTCGCTGAACTCCACCGCCGTCGGGTATGAGGTATAGCGAGGGCCGCTGAGATCGTAGCGCTGGATCAGTTGGTCGTCCCAGGCTGGCCGGGCGGTGCCGGGCGTCGATGGAACGAGCTTGAGTGGGGGATGCGTCGACATGGGAGGTACCGGAATGCGAAGTCTGGGCACAGTGTATCGGGTCACATTGTCGCCACCTTGACCTGGATCAGCCCTGAACCGGAAAGGCCTTTCGGGCGTACTCAAAGGCGAATCGAAAGGAGATGTCCATGCGCCACCTGATCCTGATCCTGGGCGATCAGCTCACCCCTGACATCAGCGCCCTGCAGGATGCCGACCCGCAGCAGGATCGCATCGTCATGGCTGAGGTCCGGGACGAGGCCAGCTACACCAATCACCACAAGAAGAAGATCATCCTGCTGTTCAGCGCCATGCGGCATTTCGCCCGGGAATTGCAGGATGCCGGCTGGGACATTCATTACCACGCCTATGATTCGGACAGTTCACACGACTCGCTGCGCGACGTGGTGGCCGAACAGGTGGAAGCCCATCGTCCGGACAAACTGATCACCACCGAGTGCGGCGAATGGCGCCTGCACGACGATATTTGCCAATGGCATAAGAGACTGGGAATTCCCGTGGAAATCCGCCCCGATGACCGCTTCATCGCCACCAAGGACGAATTCGCCCGCTGGGCGGAGGGCCGCAAGCAGCTGCGCATGGAGTTCTTCTACCGGGAAATGCGCAAGAAGACCGGCCTGCTGATGACGCCGGAGGGCGGCCCCGAGGGCGACCAGTGGAACTTCGACGCCGACAACCGCAAGAAATGGAACGGCAAGCCACCCGCACCGGGGCCGTTCCGGGTGGCCCCGGACGCCATCACCCGCGAGGTGATCGACCTGGTGGAGCGCGAGTTTGCCGACCATTTCGGCAGCGCCGAGGATTTCCACTTCGCGGTAACCGCCGCCGACGCGGAAGAAGCCCTGGCCCACTTTCTCGACTTCGCCCTGCCCTGCTTCGGTGATTACCAGGACGCCATGGCCGACGACGAGGACTGGCTGTTCCATTCGGTGCTTTCGCCCTACATCAACTGCGGCCTGCTCGACCCGCTGGGCGTGTGCGAAGCGGCGGTCCAGCACTACTACAGCGGCCAGGCGCCGCTCAACGCGGTGGAAGGGTTCGTGCGTCAGATCATCGGCTGGCGCGAGTTCGTGCGCGGCATCTACTGGCTGCTGATGCCCGACTACGCCACTGAAAACAGACTCGGCAACACCCGCGACCTGCCCTGGTTCTACTGGACCGGGGACACCGGCATGCGCTGCATGCACAAGGCCATCGACGCCACCCGGCGCAACGCCTACGCCCACCACATCCAGCGGCTGATGGTGACGGGCAACTTCGCCCTGCTGGCCGGCGTCAAACCGGAGGACATCTGCGACTGGTACCTGGCGGTCTACGCCGACGCCTACGACTGGGTGGAACTGCCCAACACCCTGGGCATGGTGATGCACGCCGACGGCGGCTACCTGGGCTCCAAGCCCTACGCTGCCAGCGGCAAGTACATCCAGCGCATGTCCAACCACTGCAGCGACTGCCGCTACAATGTGAGCCGCGCCACCGAAGACGACGCCTGTCCCTTCAACGCCCTGTACTGGCACTTTATCGACCGGCACCGCGAGGCGTTCCGCAGTAACCCGCGCATGGGCATGATGTACCGCAACTGGGATCGGCAGAAGCCGGAACGGCGTGAAGCCATCCTGCAACGGGCGGACTGGATTCTGGCCCATCTGGACAGGCTCTGACCACGCTGCGAGCCGTTGAACGGCTAAACTGATAACAGGCGCTTCAAAGCAGAACAAACGTACCAGTGCTACGCTACTGACAGCCCCCTTGTTGAGGACGCTCGAACGCCAGGGACAGGGTATGAGGTTGAAGCATCAGGTTCTGGCCATCACACTCGTTTGCCTGTTCGGCCCCGCCGCGGCGCTGGCCCAGCAGACCCTGCAGCTTTTTGCCTCGGCCGCACCTCCCTACCAGTACGCCATTGACGGCACCGTTCATGGCACCACCATCGAAGCCCTGCGCTGCGCTCTGGGTGAAACCCGGTGGCGTCCAAGTATCCGCATGGTGCCCCAGCGCCGGGCCATTCACGCCCTCCAAAAAGGCCTGATTGACGGGTACCTGGGTATCAGTTCGTCCGACACCCTGGACCCCGTTGCCACCCTGTCCGCACCGCTCGCCCTGGAAAAATGGTACCTCTACGCCCTCGGTGATGTGGCTCTGGACGATGCACGGCTGGGTGCCATTGCCGGCAGCAACGAGGCCCACTGGATACAGGACCGGGGCTACAACGTGACCATGCAGGTAGCGTCACTGAATCAACTGGTGGCCCTGGTCAACCGCGGCCGCATCGACGCATTGGTGGTGGACCAGCGCATCATGGATGACTGGCGCGACCGCCATCCCGAAGGCACGCCCCTACCCAGACTGACCAGCCGCTTCATACGCTTTGCACCGCTGGGCACCTATTTCAACCAGGCTTTCCTGCAGGCCAACCCGAACTTCCTGTCCCGCTTCAACGCCAACCTCGAGGACTGCGTCACCGCTGGTTTTCAGTTGGAGGCCGACGAGGCCCGCCGCATCCGGGACCTGGCCGTACGGCTCTTCAACCAGCTGCATGCCGAGGTGGACGTGATCAGCGCGACCTATGACCGGCGTTCAGGCCAGACGCTGGCCGCCATCCTGCAGCTGGACGAGCAATGGCGCGCCGCCCAGCCGGTCGGTTCCAGCGACCTGGCCCGGGACATTGAGCAGCGGCCCCTGTCCCGGGCGCTGCAGCAATGGCAGGAACAGCAGGACGGACTGGTGTCGGAGATTCTGGTGATGGACGCCCAGGGCGCGCTGGTGGCCATGAGCCAGCTCACCAGCGATTACTGGCAGGGCGACGAGGACAAGTTCCGTCGGGTGGCCGTCGAACCGGGTGATCAGCTCTACCTGGGCCCGGTGCGCTATGACGCGTCCTCAAACCACTTCCAGGTGATCGTGTCCCGGGCCCTGCATGATCCGCAAAGCGATGACCTGCTGGGCGCCGTGGCGCTGGGCATCGACATCGAATGGGCCCTGACCCGGGATCCATGAACAACACCCGTCACGGCGGCCCCACCTCGCAGGCCAGCACCAGCGCCCAGAATTCCGAGAAATCATTGACCACCACGTCCGGCTTGTGGGGATGGCCGTGGGTGCCGGGAAAAATGCTGTGCAGCCAGGGCAGGTCCCACAGGGCGCCGTTGAAGAAGACCCCGGTCACCCCGGCGCGCTTGGCGGCGATGATGTCGGTGGTGCTATCGCCCACGTACCAGATACTGGGGCCAACCGGGTAGTCCAGCTTCTCCGCCGCCAGGATCAACTGGTCCGGATGCGGCTTGCGCAGCGGCGTGTCGTCGCCGCAGACCTCGGTATCAAACAGGTGCCGCCAGCCAGTGCCTTCCACCGCCGCCAGCTCGTGTTCGAAGAACTCGCGATCGCGGTTGGTGATCACGCCCACACGGATACCCAGGTTGCGGAGACTGGCCAGCATGTCGCTCACTTTGGGCTCGAACGCGTCCACCGTGCCGTAGTGATTGCGGTAGTGGCGATTGAAGGCCGCGTGGGCGATGTCCTTGGCGTCCTGGTCCTCACCGAACAGCACCTCGAAAATGTCGGTGCGGGAGATCTTGCGATCAGCACGTACCTTGGGATGCAGGCGCGCGAACTCCCGTACGTAGGCCACCAGCTTGGCGTCTTCCGGCGTCTTGCTGTCTTCCGGCTCCAGCATGCGCCCCATCAGACCCAGCGCGTGAAACTCCGGCAGCATGTCGTCCACCGCGTGGTACATGGCGTCGAGCGTATCCACCAGCGTGGCGTGCCAGTCGAACAGGATCACCTGTGGGCGGATCAGCTTGGCGACGGCCGGGTGCCAGTCCGGCTCCACCCGCCGCTCCGGCGGCTGCGGCGGCGGGTAAGCGGGTGGGCGTACGTCGGCCACCTCACAGGCGAAGGTATCGCCGGGGAACGCGGCCAGCTCGTCCATCAGCGACTCGAAGCTCTCCAGCACCCGCGCCGGACGATCCTGGCGCCGGAACCAGCCGGCGATACGCTCGGTTTCCCAGGCAGCGCCATTGTAGAAAATCGGCGTCACGCCGGCGTTGTTGGCGGTCACCATATCGGTATAGCCGTCGCCCACGTACCAGATGTCCTTGCCGACGGGCATGCCCAGCTTTTGCGCGGCGCTGTAGATCATCTCCGGGTCAGGCTTGTAGTGCACCACGTCGTCGGCGCAGACGGTGGCATCGAACAGGTCCCGCCAGCGGCCCTCCTCCAGCGTGGCCAGCTCGGTATCGAGGAACTCGCGGTTGCGGTTGGTGGCCACCACCAGCTTGATGCCCAGCTTGCGGCAGGCCTCCATGTAAGCCTGCACCCCTTCCTGAAACGGCTTCACCTGACCGAAATACTGGCGGTAGCACTGGTTGTAGGCGTGGTGCGCGATCGACTTGGCGTCGCGGTTGTCGCCGAAGATCGCGTTGAAAATGTCGGTGCGGGACACCCGCCGCTCCGCCAGGATGCGCGGGTGCAAGCGTCGGAAGATGCGGATGTAACGCACCAGGCGGGCGTCTTCCGGCGTGTTGCACTGTTCTTCCGGCAACAGCTGATCCACCAACCCGAGATCCTCCAACTGCGGCAGCATCTCCTCCATGGCGCTGAACATAGCGTCATGGGTATCCACCAGCGTGCCGTGCCAGTCGAACAACAGGGCGCGGGGTAGGGTCAGGCCCGTCTCATGCAGGCCCCGATCATCGCTCTGCACAGGCGTCTCTCCCGTCAGCGGTTGCGGTATCGCATCCTAAAGAGGGTGTTGCTAGCAGAAAAAATAGACGCTATTGGCCGGGCTTGCCCGCCGTCTCCACCCGGATGAGACGGCCTTCGCGGAAGGTGACGACGCGGCGGAACTCGTTGGGGCCGAATTCGTACAGCCATTCCTCCTGGGGATAGGCCGAGTACCCGCTGTAGTGATCCACGCGACGCCGGGGCAGAACCCACTCGACGCGCTTGGACAGCGGCTCGCCGCAGCGGCGGACGATCTCGAACTCGTTCATGCCCTCGCGCAGCATCCGCGGCGAGCAGTTGCCCGGAGCACCGGGCAGGAAACCGTAGCCCAGGCTCTCTTCCTGGCGTAGCTTGCCGTTGCGGAAAATCAGCCGGCGCACGAAGCTCCGTGGTCCCGGGTTGTAATACCAGTGCTCGACGGTCTGGACGATACCGATGCCGGGCAGCGCCGCCTGGGGGTAGATCGCCACGTAATCCGGTTCACCGCATTTCTCGCGGACCTCGACCGGCCAGTCGCCCTCATCGACCAGGCTGGTGCCGCAGCGAAAAGCCGCCTCGCCCGTCCAGGGCAGCGCCCACATCAGGAACAAGACAATCACACCTCGCATATCGCCTCCCCGCGCCTGTTCGCCCTTCTCAGCCATAGTCCCGTTGCCGGCCTGAAAGTTCAGTCAGAATGGATCAATCCGGACCGGGCAGCGTCGCGTATTCCGGGTTACCGTTCCACTTCAGGATACGTCGTCACAGGTTAGTTGCGATGCACAGTAAGCCCCATCTGCCTGAGAAAATCTGCCCCGTGTGCGAGCGCCCCTTTGCCTGGCGCCGCAAATGGGCGCGGGACTGGGAGCGCGTGCGCTACTGCAGCGAACGCTGTCGTCGCCAACGCGGCCACTTGCGGAATACCGCGTCATGACAACGCTGGTCTGGTTCAAGCGCGACCTGCGGATTCAGGATCACGCCCCGCTGGCGGCCGCCGCCGAATACGGCGAGCCGGTCTTGCCGCTGTACGTGGTCGAACCGGACTACTGGCAGTTGCCCGACACCAGCCGGCGCCAGTGGGCCTTCATCGCCGACAGTCTGGCATCGCTGCATCGCCAACTGACGCGGCTGGGCGCGCCGCTGCGGGTCGAGCGCGGCGAGGTGACGGCGGTCTTTGAGCGACTCCATCAGACCCACGGCATCAAACGGGTCCTGGCCCACGAGGAAACCGGCAACGACTGGACTTTCCGGCGCGACAGGCGGGTGATCGACTGGTGCACGGAACGCGGCATCGCATTCCGCGAATGGTCCCAGTTTGGCGTGGTACGGCGCCTGCCGGACCGGGATCTCTGGGACCAGGCGTGGAACGGGCTGATGCGGAGCGAACCGGTCGTCAGCCCGGAGCGGCTGATGGCCGCGGGCAACGACGAGCCGGGCGCGCTCGATCTGACCCCACCGCCCTGCGCCGACGAAAGCGACTGCCCGGACCGCCAGGCCGGTGGCAGCGAGGCGGGTGAGCGGTTACTCACATCCTTTCTCAATCGCCGCTGTATCGGCTATCAGTACAACATCTCCAGCCCCAACAGCGCCGTCAGTGGTTGCTCCCGGCTAAGCCCGCACATCGCCTACGGCACGCTGAGCCTGCGTCAGATCTATCAGGCCAGCCGCGACAACGGCGAGCACCCGTCCAGCCTGCCCCGCCGTCAGCGCAGCCTGCGCAGCTTCCGCTCACGGCTGCACTGGCACTGCCATTTCATCCAGAAGCTGGAGGACGAGCCGGAGCTGGAATTCCGCGCCATCCATCGCGAGCTGGAGAACCTGAAGTCCGGCCCCAACGACCGGGAACGGCTGGACCGCTGGGCCCGGGGCGAAACCGGCTGGCCGCTGGTGGACGCCTGCATGCGGGCGCTGCAGGCAACCGGCTGGATCAACTTCCGCATGCGCGCCATGCTGATGGCCGTCGCCAGCTACCAGTTGTGGCTGCACTGGCGCGATCCGGCCCTGCACCTGGCGCGCCTGTTCACCGATTTCGAAGCGGGCATCCACTACCCGCAGGCCCAGATGCAGAGTGGCCTGACCGGCATCAACGCCCTGCGCATCTACAACCCGGAACTGCAGTCCCGCAAGCTGGACCCGCAGGGCACCTTCATCCGGCGCTGGATCCCGGAACTGGAAGGCGTGCCCGACGACTTCATCCACAGCCCCTGGCACATGACCGCGCATCAGCACGGTCTCTACGGGGGCGAGCGTTATCCGGAGCCGGTGTGCGACCATGACCTGGCCGCCCGCAGCGCACGGCTGGCGGTGGCCGAATTCCGCCGTGAGCACGTCACGCAGCAGGAAACCGACCGGGTGCTCGAACGCCACAGCAGCCGCAAGGGACCCCGCCAGAGCCGCCCGAAGGTTCGCGGCAAAGCCGGCGCCGGCGACAACCAGCTGTCTCTGTTCGACTAACTCAGAAAGATCGCCACCATCACCGGGATATAGATCAGCGCAAACAGGGTACTCAGCAGCGTGGTGCCCGCCGCCTGACGGGGCGAGGCATCCAGCAGGGTGGCGATGACCACGGTGTTGGCCGCCATGGGCGTGATGGATACCAGGAAGATGGCGCGATAGACCGCGTCATCGTAGAAACCGAGCCAGTGGCTGTCGACAAACCAGAACGCCAGGGCCGCCAGCGGCCAGACCACGAACTTGCCGAAGAACGCCAGCCCGGTGAACCGCACGTTGCCCATCAGGCCACGGAAATTGAGGATGCTCATGCCCACGATCATCATGCCCAGGATACTGTAGGCGCCGCGCAAGTTATCGAACAGCGGCACGAACACGTCCGGTATGGCAAAGCCACTCAGGTTAAGCACCACCCCCAGGGCAAAGGCGTAGATCGCCGGCAGCCGGACCACCCGGACCAGGCAGTCCCGCGCGCTGTAGCGGCCGCGGCCGGCCAGATAGTAGCCCACCGAATTCTCGAACAGCGTGGTGCCCAGCATGCAGACGATGTAGAGCGCCACGCCCTCTTCCCCGAACAGCAGCAAGGCCACGGGAATGCCGAAGTAACCAGTATTGCCGGTGCCCACCGCCAGCGGCACGATGTTGGCGCTGCCGTCTTTGAGCAGGCGCCGGCCGACGGCCATGTGCGGCAGGCTGACCAGCACGCAGAACGCGAACACGATGGCCGGCATCAGCAGCACTTCCGGCGTCAGCGGCGCGGCCATCACCCCGGAGAAGATCACCGACGGGGTCACGATGTAGAGCATGATGCCGGCGATGTGACGCCCGCTGGCTTCGAGATAGCGCCCGGCGATCCAGCCCAGCAGGACCGTGATGTAGAGCGGCAGGAGTTTGACGAACAGGGACAGGACAACGGCCATGGGACGGGCAACTCCTCGGATTCAAAAAAACAGTCAAGGCCGCAAAAGCCCTTCCCACCCGGCGGCGTTCTCGGAAGGAACCGTCATTCACAGCACAGCGTCAACGGGTGACACAGGATAGAGCAAATACGCGAATTGACCAGACAGGACACCAGACCTCCCGGCCACTAACATTGAATTCCTTTATCCCCCTGATTAGCCGCATCCGGATCATGCGCTGACCGCATCAGCCAGAAAGTAACCAATTGGCTCAAACTGCGTTATAATACGCGGCCTTCGGAAGGTCTGGCAGCGTCGGCGGGCTTCCGGGAGCGGCCATGCCGGTACGACCATTTAATACCTGACTATTTTACTCTGATATTGTACAATCCTCCCCCAGAAGACCACCCCATAAGAACGATAAGGGCCCAGTGCCGCACGGTGAGAGACAAATCCCCGGCGTCATTGCGCCCGAGCCATTGGGCCAATTGATTACGAGGGCGCCTTTACATCGCGGCGCTCGCAACAGTTAACAGAGTCTGCGGGCTCGCAACCGAAGACCGCACCTGAGAGAGACGGAGCGACGATCATGGCGAACACCGACAAGCAGGTGAACGAGCTGATCAAACGGGAATACGAACACGGGTTCGTAACCGAAATCGAAGCCGATACCTTCGAGCCGGGCCTGGATGAAGAGGTCATTCAGCGCCTGTCAGAGATCAAGCAAGAGCCTCAATTCATGCTGGATTGGCGCCTGAAAGCCTACCGTCGCTGGCTGGAAATGGACGAGCCGGACTGGGCTCACGTCAACTACCCGAAGGTGGATTTCCAGAGCATCTCCTACTACTCGGCGCCGAAGAAGAAAGAAGACATGCCGCAGAGCCTGGATGAAGTGGATCCGGAGCTGCTGCGCACCTACGAGAAGCTGGGCATCCCCCTGCACGAGCGCGAAAAACTGGCCGGCGTGGCCGTCGATGCCGTGTTCGACTCGGTCTCCGTCGCCACCACCTTCAAGGATCAGCTGGCCGAAGCCGGCGTGATCTTCTGCCCGATTTCCGAGGCGGTCCAGAAATACCCGGAACTCGTCGAGAAGTACCTGGGCAGCGTGGTGCCGGCCGGTGACAACTTCTTCGCGGCGCTGAACTCCGCGGTCTTCTCCGACGGCTCGTTCGTCTACATTCCCAAGGGCGTACGCTGCCCGCTGGAGCTGTCCACCTACTTCCGCATCAACGCGGCCAACACCGGCCAGTTCGAGCGTACCCTGATCATCGCCGACGAAGGCAGCTACGTCAGCTACCTGGAAGGCTGCACCGCGCCGATGCGCGATGAGAACCAGCTGCACGCGGCCGTGGTCGAGCTGGTGGCGCTGGGCGATGCCCAGATCAAGTACTCCACCGTGCAGAACTGGTACCCGGGCGACGAGGAAGGTAAAGGCGGCATCTTCAACTTCGTCACCAAGCGCGGCGCCTGCATCGGCAAGAACTCCAAGATCTCCTGGACCCAGGTCGAAACCGGCTCCGCCGTGACCTGGAAGTACCCGAGCTGCATCCTGCGCGGCGAGAACAGCGTGGGCGAGTTCTACTCCGTGGCGCTGACCAACAACTACCAGCAGGCCGATACCGGCACCAAGATGATCCACCTGGGCAAGAACACGTCCAGCACCATCATCTCCAAGGGCATTTCCGCCGGGCGATCCAGCAACGCCTATCGCGGGCTGGTCAAGTTCGGCCCGGGCGCGGAAGGCGCGCGCAACTTTACCCAGTGCGACTCCCTGCTGATCGGCGACCAGTGCGCCGCCCACACGTTCCCGTACATCGAGAGCAAGAACAAGGGCGCGATCGTCGAGCACGAGGCCACCACCTCCAAGGTCAGCGACGAGCAGATGTTCCTGTGCCGCCAGCGCGGCATCGATCCGGAACAGGCGGTGTCCATGATCGTCAACGGCTTCTGTAAGGAAGTCTTCAAGGAGCTGCCGATGGAATTCGCCGTGGAAGCCGGCAAGCTGCTGGAAGTCAGCCTTGAAGGGTCCGTCGGTTAACGGGCCCGGCTTAACGGCCTGCGAACGACCACGCACACAGAATTCAGGAATTCAGAGAGAGATCACAATCCATGCTGAGCATTCGTAACCTGCACGCCGCCGTCGACGGCAAGGAAATCCTCAAGGGCATCGACCTGGACATCAAACCGGGTGAAGTTCACGCCATCATGGGCCCCAACGGCTCCGGCAAGAGCACCCTGTCCGCGATCCTGGCCGGCAACGAAGCCTACGAGGTCACCGGCGGCGAAATCACGCTCGACGGCAAGGACCTGCTGGAACTGGAAACCGAGGAGCGCGCCCGCGAAGGCATCTTCCTGGCGTTCCAGTACCCGGTGGAAATCCCCGGCGTCAGCAACCTGCAGTTCCTGCGCACCGCGGTCAACGCCATGCGCGCCCATCACGGCGAGGAAGAGCTCAGCGCGGTCGATTTCATGAAGCTGGCCAAGGAAACCACCAAGCAGGTGGACCTGGACCCGGCGTTCCTCAAGCGCGGCGTCAACGAAGGCTTCTCCGGCGGTGAGAAGAAGCGCAACGAGATCCTCCAGGCCCTGCTGCTGCAGCCGCGTCTGGCGATCCTCGACGAAACCGACTCCGGCCTGGACATCGACGCCCTCAAGGTGGTCGCCGACGGCGTCAACGCCCTGCGCTCCCCGGAGCGCGCCGTACTGATGGTCACGCATTATCAGCGTCTGCTGAACCACATCGTGCCGGACTACGTGCACGTGCTGGCCGCCGGCAAGATCGTCAAGTCCGGCGGTCGCGAGCTGGCTCTGGAACTGGAAGAGCGCGGCTACGGCTGGCTCGGTATCAAGGACGCAGACGAAGTCGAGGCCGGCTAAGGAGGTTGGTTATGATGAAAGCAGCACCGACCCTTTCCGGCGCGTTTCTCGAGGCGTCCGGCGCCAAGCTGCCGGAACCGCTGCGCAAGCTGCGTGAACAGCGCGGGAGCGCCCTGGTGGACATGCCGCTACCGACGCGCAGGACCGAGAACTGGAAGTACTCCAGCCGTTACCTGAAGCTGGACGACACCCTCGCGGCCAACCTGCCGTCCGGTTACAAGGCCGGCCCGGCCCTGGCGATGGACGGCTACCACGTGGTCATTCACAACGGCGTGGTGGTGCCGGAAGCGAGTGATTTCCCGGACGTGGACGGCATCGAGATCCGCAGCTTCGCCGATCTGGACGAAGTCACCGCCCAGTCCCTGGCCGAGCGCCTGGACAACACCCTGGACAGCAAGGCCGTGCAGATGGCGCGCCTGAACACCGCCCGTTTCGAGGACGGCCTGTTCATCCGCCTGCGCCAGGGCGCGGTGCTCGACCGTCCGCTGTTCGTGATCGCCGAGACCGACGCCGAAGCGTCCGGCTCCGTCTACCCGCGCATCTACGTGGACGCCGGCGCCAACAGCCAGATGACCCTGGTCGAGGAATACATCTCCACCGGCGAACAACCGGCCCTGGTGGACACCGTCACCGAATTCAGCCTGGCGGACGGCGCCAACATCACCAGCGTGCGTCTGGCCCTGGAAGGTGAGAACACCTACCACATCGGCGCCACCGGCGTGCGCCTGCTCGGCCACGCCCGCCTGGACAGCCATTGCGTCGGCTTCGGCGGCCCGCTGCGCCGGCACGACCTGCAGGTGCGCCTGGAAGAGTCCGGCGCCAACTGCCGCCTCAACGGCGTCGCCGTGACCCAGGGCAAACAGCATTTCGACAACCACACCACCATTGAACACGTGGCCGCCCACTGCGACAGCGAGGAAACCTATCGCAACATCGCCGCGGACGAGTCCCACGCCATCTTCAATGGCCGCATCCACATTCACCCGGATGCGCAGAAGTCGAACGCCAACATGAGCAACAAGAACCTGCTGCTCTCCACCGGTGCGGAAATCGACACCAAGCCGGAGCTGGAAATCTACGCCGACGACGTCAAATGCGCCCACGGCGCCACCGTCGGCCAGCTGGACGACACCGCCCTGTTCTACCTGGTGTCCCGCGGCATCGACCGGCGCGAGGCCAACACCCTGCTCTCCATGGCGTTCATCAACGAACTGATCGAGCAGATTCCGGTCGAGGCGGTGCGGGAAACCGTACAGGCGCGTCTGAACCGGTTTATCGAACAAGCGTTCGAGGGAGCCTGAGCGACATGACCGATCTTGCGGCAGCCCGAAAAGCCCTGGACGTAGACCGCGTCCGCCGGGACTTCCCGATCCTGTCCGAGACAGTGAACGGCAAGCCCTTGGTGTACCTGGACAACGGCGCCTCCGCCCACAAGCCGGTCGCCGTGTTGGACGCCATGGACGCCTACTTCCGGCACAGCCACTCCAACGTGCACCGTGGCGCCCATACCCTGGGGGACCGGGCCACCGCCGCCTTCGAGGGCGCCCGCGAGACGGTTCGTCAGTTCCTCAACGCCGCCAGCACCAAAGAGGTGATCTGGACGCGCGGCACCACCGAGGCCATCAACACCGTCGCCAACAGCCTCGGCCAGCGGCTGCGGGCCGGCGACGAGATCCTCGTCAGCACCATGGAGCACCACGCCAACATCGTGCCCTGGCAGATGGTGGCCCAGCGCATCGGCGCGAAAGTCGTGCCGATCCCCGTCACGCCGGCGGGCGAGCTGGACATGCCGGAACTGGACACGCTACTCGATAGCGGCCGCGCCCGCGTACTGGCGGTGGCCCACGTCTCCAACGTGCTGGGCACGGTCAACCCGGTGCGCGAGCTGGTGGCCAAGGCGAAGTCGAAAGGCCTGTACACGGTGATCGACGGCGCCCAGGCGGTGCCCCACTACCGCCCCGATGTCCAGGCACTGGACTGCGACTTTTACGCCTTCTCCGGCCACAAGCTGTTCGGCCCCACCGGCATCGGCGTGCTCTACGGCCGCGAAGCGCTGTTGCAGGATATGGAGCCCTTTATGGGCGGCGGCGAGATGATCGAGCGGGTGACCTTCGAGAAGACCACCTGGAACGTGCTGCCCTACAAGTTCGAAGCCGGCACCCCGCCGATCGCCGAGGCGGTCGGTCTGGGCGCGGCCATCGACTACGTCGAAGGCCTGGGCCGCAACGCCCTGGAAACCGCCGAGCAGGCGCTGTTGCAGCGGGCCAACGAGCTGGTGGAAACGGTCCCGGGCATGACCGTGATCGGCACCGCCACTGACAAAGTGCCGGTCATGTCCTTTAAAATCGACGGACTGCACCCCAGTGATATAGGCACCCTGCTCGACCAGCAGGGCATCGCGATCCGCACCGGCCACCACTGCGCCATGCCGCTGATGGCGTATTACGGCGTACCGGGGACGGCGCGGGCTTCGTTTGCGTTCTACAACACGCTGGATGAAGTGGAGCAACTGTTCGCAGCGCTGCAGAAGATCCAGCGACTGTTCGCTGAATAACGGATTGATCGGGAGGCGAATCGATGACGGCTGAAACCTTTACCCCCAGCGTGGGCGTGACCCTGACACCCGCCGCGGTGTCACACGTGCGCAAGCAGCTTGAGAAGCACCCGGAGGCCCGCGGCATCCGCCTGGCCGTCCGCAAGAGCGGCTGCTCGGGTTTCATGTACGAGACCGAATGGGTCACCGAACAGGGTGAGGACGACGCCATCTTCACCGTCGATGATGTGGACGTCTACGTCGAGCGCAAGCACCTGGCGGTCGTCAACGGCACCGAGATCGACTTCATTCGGGAAGGACTGAACTCCATGTTCCATTTCCGCAATCCCAACGCCACCGCCGAGTGCGGTTGCGGCGAAAGCTTCTCCATCTCCTGATTCACCGATAAGCGAGGCGACATTCCCCCATGGCCGAACGCGAAGTTGTCCTGACCAAGCGCGAAGTGGAAGCCCGACTGGTGCCGTCCGGCACGGAGATCATGATTCCGTCGGATACCTTTGTGACCATCACCCAGTCCCTGGGCGGCACGTTCACGGTGGCGGTCAACGGCAACCTGGCGCGGGTGGAAGGTCACGACGCCGACGCCCTGGGCAAGGAACCGCCGCAGAGCAGCTACGACACGCCGGAAGACGGTTCGGTGAACGAGAATCAGGTGTGGGAGGCCATGCGCAGCTGCTACGATCCGGAGATTCCGGTCAACGTGGTGGAGCTGGGGCTGATCTACGATTGCCAGATCACTAACGGGACCGACGAGGGCAACCAGGTCTACATCCGGATGACCCTGACCGCTGCCGGCTGCGGCATGGGTCCGGTAATCACCGACGACGTCAAACGCAAGGTGGAACACGTGCCCAACGTGGACAAGGTCACCGTGGAGCTGACCTTCGACCCGCCCTGGAACAACGACATGCTGTCGGACGAAGCCAAACTCGAACTGGGGATGCTGTAAGGCCTCCCCTTGCGCCATCCACCCCGATGCGGTTCACTCTCTGCAAATCCTGACAACGCTACACCCGATACCTATGACAGCAGCCAAGCAATCGTTCCTCGACAACCCCCTGGGCCAGAAAGTCACCCTGGAGGACGTCCATGAGGCGTTCGAATTCCTCGACGACTGGGAAGAGCGCTACGCCTACATCATCGACCTGGGCCGCCAGCTGCCGGCGTTCCCGAATGAGGAGCGGGTCGAGGAAAACTACGTGCACGGCTGCCAGAGCCAGGTGTGGCTGATCCACTACACGGATCCGGACAGCGGCCGCCTGTTCCTGCTGATCGACAGCGACGCCATGATCGTACGCGGTCTTGCCGCCATCATCCTCATCGCCCTGAACGCCCAGTCCCCGCGCGACCTGCTGTCGGTGGACGTGGACGAGCTGTTCGAACGTCTCGACCTGTTCCGCCACATCTCCCCGACCCGCGGCAACGGCCTGCGCGCCATGGTCGGCAAGATCCGGGACATTGCGGCGAAGGAAGCGGCCGGGGTCTGATTCCCACGCTCGACCGCATCTCCAATGTCGCCGAAGCTGCAGCTTCGGAGGGCCCGTAAAAGGGCCCCGGGCAACCTCTGGCTGGCCACAAGCCTGTTCCGAACCTAAAGCCCCGGCGACATGACGCCTCTAATACCCCTCAGCAACGCCGCCCTCACCAGATAATCGCAATATCATCCCGCTGCAGGTTGTGCACGGCACCGACATCCGGCATCAGACCGCTGCTGAAATCCGGATGCACGTGATTGACGGTCATGGTCATACCGGAGTCGGTCAACTCGGGCGTTGAGTCCGGTGCGTCGAAGAAGCGGAAACTGCGGTAGAGCTGAAGCTGATCGCCCGGGCGCAGCCCCGCCGTGGCGCCGGACGCCAGGTAGACCTTCTGGCCGTCGACCCGGCTGATGCGGGTAATGAACGGCTGGCACGCCAGGGCGGCGTTCACCGCCTGTTCCATCTGCCCCAGAGTCCGCTCCACGGCCTGCCCGTAATCGGTGGCCCGGAAAGCGGTCGAACCGAAGCCGGTATTGTCGGTCATATCCGCATCCCAGGTGCCACTCGTCGCGAAACGCTTCTGGAACACCGGCGAGCCGCTGTAGCCGTCGTACACCATCAGATCGGCGACGAATTGCCGCTCCTGGTTCGCCACCCCCAGACCACGCTGCATGCGATCGAGAATCGAGGTTCCCCAGGCTTCCGGATCGGACAGACGCATGTCGCGGATCACACCGGTAACGACAAACTGCACATCCAGTTCCCGCGCCAGCTGGATCACGTTGGTCAGGCTGTTGTCGAAGCGCTGCCGGGTCGGCGCATTGGGCACGTCCGGGAACATCTGCACACCGGTCGCACCGAATACCTGCACCTGACCATCCGCCTGCAGGCGCTCCTGCAACTGCCGCGGCAGGACCTCGCTGGCATCGGCCACGCGCCCCATACGGGTGTGATCGGTATCGGCAATCGGGAATCCGGTAATCGCCACCCGCTTGCGCAAGCGGGCCGCATCCCGGGCCTGGCAAGCCTGGTCGGCGCTCATGTCCGCCTCGATGGTCATGCGCAGCAGGTTGCCGCGGCGATTCTCCTCCAGCACCCGCACCTGACGGGCTCGCGCCTGCGACGCCACACTCAGGCGGGAATCGGTCAGCACGCCGTTGTGCATGGTGTCCTCGCTGGCCACCCGCGCGTCGTAGCGCAGGGCCGCGTCACGCAGGGCGGCGTTGCGCGCCTGTTCCCGGGCGGCACCCACGTCATCACCAACAATCACGGCCTGTCCGGTGCCCTGCACCCAGGCGGCGGCAACACTGCCGCTCAGCAGCAGGCCCGAGATAATGGCAAACCAACGACTCATCCGCTTCATTCCAGCCGGCCTCTTTGCAACCGCTCGTCTCATTCCAGACTTCCGACTCATTCCAGGTAGTACAGCGAATCGACCGTCTCGGCGTGCACATCACCGCGACTGTCGTTGCCCATGGGCATGGGAATCGGGCAGCGCTCAGGCACCTCGCGGTCTTCGGACAGGGCCACGCAGGCGCGGAAGCGGGACTCCAGCTTGAGCTCCATCACCGACTCCACCACGCCATCGCTGTGTTCGTTGACCGCCACCAGCTTGGCGCCGCGAATGTAGCTGTCCACGTAGGAGCGGAAGTTGTCGTTGTTGAGGACAAAGTCGTTCACTGTCGAGCTACCGTAGATCACCGTGCCGTAGACCCGCTCCGCCAGCGCCCGGTAGGCATCCAGCTTGGAGGCGCGCCGTGCCAGCAGCCGCTTGCGGGTGTCCAGGCGGTCGTTGGTGGCATCCGCGTAGGTGCCGAATCCACTGACCCGGACCACGATCGGCTCCAGTCGCTCGGCGGCGATCGCCCTCTGTCGGTCCTCCGTCGACGAGGACGCACAACCGGTCAGGCCGATCGCAGCCAGGCACAGGCTGGTTACAAAACGCTTCATGTCTTTCTCCGGCAAAAACGCATTTTCATCCCTGCCATGAAAGAATCACGCCAGGAACGCTAACTCCCTATCATGAAACCATAATCCCGGAGAGCCCGGACACTCCGGGACGGCAGGCGGCAAAAACTCTCCGCAGCCGACGCGGCAGCCGGCCGGATGGTCTATCGTAAGACGAAGCGAAAAGCCACGCGACGTAACCATGTGACCACATTCCGGCGCCGGAGCCTGGTCTATAGTCCGCCACTCCGCCCGGAGGAAGCTCGACTCAGACAATCCGGAGATCTTCCATGATCCATCGCCGCATCGCCCTGGCCGTCAGCCTTGCCACCACCACCACCGGCGCCGTGGCCGCGCCACAGAGTTTCACCACCGCCCGCTCGTTCGCCATGGGCGGCACCGGTGTCGCCGTCGCCCACCCCGCCTCGGCCAATACCGCCAACCCCGCCATGCTGGCCATGGGCCAACACGACTGGGCCGACGAATTCGGGCTCATCCTGCCGTCAATCAACGCCCGACTGGCGGACGACGAAGAGGTGATCGACCAGATCGACGACATTCAGGACACCATCGACACCATCAACGCACAGATCGACACCCTGGACACCGCAGCCATTTCCGACAGCGCCGGGCGCCTGCAATCCCAGCTCGAAGCGCTTAACCGGGACACCATGCGCGCCGACGCCGGCGTCGGCCTGAGCCTGGCGTTGCCGACCTCGGGCGTCTCGGTCGGCGTATTCACCAACGCCAGCGTACGCGCCACCGGTCGCGGCGACGTATCCGACAGCGACCTGGCGCTGCTGGAAGCCATTCAGAACAATCCGGCACTGGCCACCACCATCACCGACATTGGCGACATCCTCACCTCCGAGGGCACCGCCTATGCCGCCGCGGTCGGGGAAGTCGGGGTCAGTTTCGCCAAGGCTTTCCAGATGAGCGACGACAACCAGCTCGCCTTCGGCCTGTCGCCCAAGTACGTCCAGTTGCGGACCTACGAGTACAGCCGGCGGGTCAGCGACTTTGAAGACGACGACTTCGATGCCGACGAGAACGAGACCGACAAGAGCGGCTTCAACGCCGACCTCGGCGCCGCTTACCGCTTCGGCGAGAGTCAGGCGTGGACCGCCGGCCTGTCGGTACGCAACATCATCCCCATGGACCTGGATTCCCGCTCCGGCCGAACCTTCGAGCTCGATCCCCGCGTCACCGCGGGCATCGCCCATCATGGCGACATCCATGCGGTCACCGCCGAGATCGATCTGACCGAGGCGGAAGCCTTCGGTTTCGGTGACGACACCCAGTGGGCCGCCCTGGGCGGCGAGCTGGACGTATTCCGCGCCGTACAGCTGCGCGCCGGCCTCCGCCACAATCTGGCCAGCAACGACGACAACAGCGGCGTCGAAGAAGACACCCTGTACACATTCGGCCTGGGTTTCTCGCCCTATGGCGCTCACCTGGAGCTGTCCGGCCTGGTCAGCGACACCGAGGTCGGCGCCGCCGTGGAGCTGGGGGCCGCCTTCTAGCTAAGGGGCCTCCAGCAGTCGTCACGCCCCACGCCGCCAGTCCGGCCAATCCCGCGAACGGGTTGCCCCCTCGTTCGATGATCCCGATAATCGCCCTATCGTTATTGCGGGATGCGCTATGGATATCTATCTCGTGGGGGGAGCCGTCCGGGACCAATTGCTCGGCCGCCCGGTCAAGGATCGCGACTGGGTCGTCGTGGGCGCCACTCCACAGGAAATGCTCGACTGGGGCTTCAAGCAGGTAGGCGCGGATTTTCCGGTCTTCCTCCATCCGGAAACCGGGGAGGAATACGCCCTGGCCCGCACCGAACGCAAACAGGGACAGGGCTACCACGGTTTTGTCGTCCACAGCGAACCGGACGTCACCCTGGAAGACGACCTGCGCCGCCGGGACCTGACCATCAACGCCATGGCCCAGGCCGGGGACGGACAGATTATCGATCCCTTCAATGGCCGGCAGGATCTGGAAGCGCGCCGCTTGCGGCACGTCTCGCCGGCTTTTGCCGAGGACCCGCTGCGCATCCTGCGCGTCGCCCGCTTTGCCGCTCGCCTGGCGCCGCTGGGCTTCCGCGTGGCGGACGACACCCTGGCACTGATGCGCAGCATGGCCGAGGCCGGCGAAGTCGAGCATCTGGTGGCTGAACGGGTCTGGCAGGAAATCCAGCGCGCCCTGCTGGAGGCGGACCCCGGCGTCTTCTTCCGGGTCCTGCAGCAATGCGGCGCCCTGGAGACGCTGATGCCGCCCCTGGCCGATGCGCTGGGCAGCCAGCGCCGTCCCACTACCCTGCAGGCGCTGGACGCCGCCAGCCGTCACGGGGATCGCATCGCTGTGCGCTATGCGGCCCTGGTGGCAGGGCTGGGCGACGGCAATCTCGTCGACACCCTCTCCGAACGCCTCAAGACGCCCAACGACTGTCGCGACCTGGCACGCCTGCTGGCCGACACCGTCGACGATCTGCTGGAAGACGCCCCGCGCGATGCCGACCTGCTGATGGCCCTGCTCGACCGGACCGACGCCTGGCGCCGTCCGGAACGTTTCGCCGACCTGCTGGACGCCGCCGAAGCGCTGGGCCAGGCCCGCGGCCAGGTGCTGGACCGGGGCCCTGTCGAAATCGCCCTGCGACAGGCCAAGACCGTGGATCCCCAGGCGTTGATGGCGGAAGGCTACACCGGCAAGGCCCTGGGTGAGGCCATTCGCCAGACCCGGCTGGAGCGCATCCGGCAGGTGCTGGCGCCGCCGGCAGCCAACGATCCGGCGGCGCCATCGCCGGACGGGTCGTCACCATACGATTAGTCGCAACCGTCACAATTTCAGATAGAATGCCAACACATTTCCCTGAGGAGAGAGCACCATGCGCGACGTAGTCATCGCGGCAGCCCGCCGTACCCCGATCGGCACGTTCGGCGGCGGACTCGCCAGCCTGCGGGCGGATCAACTGGGCTCGGCCGTCATCAAGGCCCTGCTGGACGAGACCGGGATCGCCGGCGATCAGGTGGACGAAGTCATCCTGGGACAGGTTCTGACCGCCGGCTGCGGCCAGAACCCGGCGCGCCAGGCCGCCATCCACGCCGGTCTGCCCGACCACGTGCCCGCCATGACCATCAACAAGGTGTGCGGGTCCGGTCTGAAAGCGGTCCACATGGCCGTCCAGGCCATCCGCTGCGGCGACGCGGACGTGATTCTCGCCGGGGGCCAGGAAAGCATGAGCCAGGCGCCCCACGTGCTGCCCAACAGTCGCAACGGCCAGCGCATGGGCGACTGGAAACTGGTGGACACCATGGTCAACGACGGCCTCTGGGACGCCTTCAACGGCTACCACATGGGTGTGACCGCCGAGAACATCGTGGAGAAATACGGGCTGACCCGGGAAGAGCAGGACGCGTTTGCCGCAGCCTCCCAGCAGAAAGCCGTGGCCGCACGTGAAGCCGGCTATTTCGACGGCCAGATCGTGCCCATCAGCGTGCCCCAGCGCAAGGGCGACCCGCTGGTGGTGGATCGCGACGAAGGCCCGCGTGATGGCGTCACCGGCGAAGGCCTGGGCAAACTCAAGCCCGCTTTCAAGAAAGACGGCAGCGTGACCGCCGGCAACGCCTCGTCCATCAACGACGGCGCCGCCGCCGTGGTGGTGTGCAGCGCCGAGAAGGCCCAGGCACTAGGCCTCACACCGCTGGCCACCATTCGCGCCCACGCCAGCGCCGGCGTCGACCCGCAGATCATGGGCACCGGCCCCATTCCGGCCACACGCCGCTGCCTGGAGCGCGCCGGCTGGGGCGTCGACGAGCTGGACCTGATCGAGGCCAACGAAGCCTTCGCCGCCCAGGCCCTGTCGGTCAACCGCGACCTGGGCTGGGACACCGACAAGGTCAACGTCAACGGCGGCGCCATCGCCCTGGGCCACCCGATCGGCGCCTCCGGCTGCCGCATCCTGGTCACCCTGCTGCACGAAATGCAGCGTCGTGATGCGAAAAAAGGCCTCGCGACCCTGTGCATCGGCGGCGGCATGGGCGTTGCGCTGGCGGTCGAACGCTAACCCCGGAGGGCCGGCGGCGCGCCCGCCGCCGGCTTTTTTCCCGCCTTCTCCGAATTAACCGCCTCCCCACGTCAGACGGGCTATCCACGCGCGTCAGCCTTTCGCCCATAATCGACATTCCGCCCCAAAAGAGGGCAGCGCGGTCGATTTATGTCTATGCGTAGTTACCGGTATGTGGTACAAACGCACCCCCTCGTCAGACGAACGAGCCCGGCGAGCGACGCAAATGCCCAGCGCTGCCGGATCGACCACAAGAACAAAAACAACATAAAAACAATAACCTGAAATGAAAGACACCCGGCCAGCCTCGCACGGGCTTTACGGCCGAACAAAAAACGGGCACCGGTAACAGACAGTCATAAAGAGGTTTGCACATGAAAATTGGCATCCCCAAAGAGTGCTACCCCGGCGAAAACCGGGTGGCGGCCACACCGGCCTCCGTCGGCAAGCTGATCAAGCTTGGCCATACGGTCGTCGTGGAGACCGGCGCAGGCGCCGCTGCGACGTATCATGACGACGCCTATCGCCAGGCAGGGGCCGAGATCGCAGATAACGCGCAGGACCTCTGGTCCGCCGCCGAGTTCATCCTGAAAGTCCGCGGGCCCCGCTTCAACGAGCAGGCCGACCTGGACGAGACCAGCCTGCTCAAGGACGACAGCTACCTGCTGAGTTTCCTGTGGCCGGCCCAGAACCCCGAGCTGCTGGAGACACTGGCGTCCAGGAACGTCACCGCCTTCTCCATCGACGCCCTGCCCCGCATCAGCCGCGCCCAGAAGATGGACGCCCTGAGCGCGATGGGCAACATTGCCGGCTACCGCGCGGTCGTGGAAGCCTCCAACCGCTTTGGCCGCTTCTTCACCGGTCAGGTCACCGCGGCCGGTAAGGTGCCGCCCGCCAAGGTCATGGTCATCGGTGCCGGTGTCGCCGGTCTGGCAGCCATCGGTGCGGCCCGCAGCATGGGCGCCATCGTGCGCGCCTTCGACACCCGCCTGGAAGTGAAAGAGCAGGTGGAAAGCATGGGCGCCGACTTCCTGGAGCTGGACTTCGAGGAAGACGGCAGCGGCAGCGGCGGCTATGCCAAGCAGATGAGCAAGGAGTTCATCGAGGCGGAAATGGCCCTGTTCATGGAACAGGCCAAGGAAGTCGACATCATCATCACCACCGCCCTGATCCCGGGCAAGCCGGCCCCGCGCCTGATTACCGCGGACATGGTTCGCGCCATGAAGCCGGGCGGCGTAATCGTGGATCTTGCGGCTGAACAAGGTGGCAACTGCGAACTGACCCAGCCGGGTGAAGTGGCGATCGAGAACGGCGTCAGCATCGTCGGCTACACCGACCTGCCGAGCCGCATGGCCAGCGTCTCCTCCGACCTCTACGCCACCAACCTCTGGCACCTGCTGAGCGAGCTGACGCCAGAGAAAGACGGCGAGATCCAGGTCGACATGGAAGACACCGTCATCCGCGGCGTGGCCGTCACCCACGAAGGCAAGGTGACCTGGCCGGCACCGCAGCCGGAGAAACCCGCGCCTAAACCGGCCCAGCCGCAAGCCGCCGCACAGCCGGCAGCCGAGGACGCCGACAGCGGCAAGTCCGGCGCCAAGGCATTCTGGAAAGGCGCCCTGCTGGTGGCCACCGTCGCCGCCCTGTACGGCATCGGTGCCTATGCACCGAAGTCCTTCCTGTCACACTTCACGGTCTTCGTGCTGGCCTGCTTCGTCGGCTGGCAGGTGATCTGGAACGTGACCGCCTCGCTTCATACCCCTCTCATGAGTGTGACCAACGCCATCAGCGGCATCATCGTGCTGGGCGCGATCCTGCACCTGGCCCAGGCGCAGAATCTGGTGATCGGCATTATCGCGTTCGTCGCGGTCCTGATTGCCTGTATCAACATCGGGGGTGGCTTCCGGGTCACCTATCGCATGCTCAAGATGTTCCATCGGTAAGGAGAGCGTCCATGTCACAAGGATTGATCACAGTCGCCTACGTGGGCGCAAGCATTCTGTTTATCCTGAGCCTGGGCGGCCTGAGCCACCAGGAAACCGCCCGTCGCGGTAACGTCTACGGCATCGCCGGTATCCTCATCGCCATAGCCGCCACCGTCGGCGGCATGAGCGATGGCTGGGTCACCACCCTGATCGCCATCACCATCGGCGCCGCCATTGGCATCGTCATCGCCAACCGGGTGGAAATGACCCAGATGCCCCAACTGGTGGCCCTGCTGCACAGCTTCGTGGGCCTGGCGGCGGTGCTGGTCGGCTTTGCCGGCTATGTCGAGCCGCTGGTGGACACCCACGGCGCCGAGCACACCATCAAACTGGTGGAAGTGTTCCTGGGCATCTTCATCGGTGCCGTGACCTTCACCGGCTCGCTGGTCGCCTGCGGCAAGCTTGACGGCCGCATCGCCAGCAAGGCGCTGACCCTGCCGGGCCGCCACGTCATGAACCTGCTCATCATCGCCGCGTGCGTTGGCCTGGGAGGCTGGTTCCTGACCACCAACAGCATGATCGAAGGCTTGCTGGCCCTGGCCATCATGACGGCTCTGGCCGCCATCCTGGGCATCCACCTGATCATGGCCATCGGCGGCGCCGATATGCCGGTCGTGGTGTCCATGCTCAACAGCTACTCCGGCTGGGCCGCCGCGGCCATCGGCTTCATGCTGGGCAACGACCTGCTGATCGTCACCGGCGCCCTGGTGGGCAGCAGCGGCGCGATCCTGAGCTACATCATGTGTAAGGCGATGAACCGCTCGTTCGTGAGCGTCATCCTCGGCGGCTTCGGTCAGACCAGTTCCAGCTCCGCTGCAGTGGACGGCGACCTGACCATCAACGAAACCTCCATCGATGAAGTCGCCGACGAGCTGCGCAACGCCGATTCGGTAATCATCGCCCCGGGTTACGGCATGGCCGTCGCCCAGGCCCAGAACGCGGTCAGCGAGATCACCCAGTTCCTGCGCAAGCGGGGCACCAACGTGCGCTTCGCGATCCATCCGGTTGCCGGACGTCTGCCGGGGCATATGAACGTGCTTCTGGCCGAGGCCCACGTGCCCTATGACATCGTGCTGGAAATGGATGAGATCAACGACGACTTCCCGGAGACCGACGTGGTCCTGGTCATCGGCGCCAACGACACCGTCAACCCGAGCGCCTCGGAAGACCCGGGCAGCCCGATTGCCGGCATGCCGGTGCTGGAAGTCTGGAAAGCGCGTCAGGTGGTAGTGCTCAAGCGCGGCATGTCCGCCGGCTACTCCGGTGTGGAAAACCCGCTGTTCTTCAAGGAGAACACGCAGATGCTGTTCGGCGATGCGCACGAAAGCACCAGCCGTCTGCTCAGCAACCTGACCTCAGGCGACTGATAACGCCGCCTATTGGAAGAGATCGTGTGAGAACGTCGCGAACGCGGCCGTTCTCACACGGAGGTCTCAGACACCTCCCTTGAACCCCACCTGACGCCAGGCCTCGTAACACACGACGGACACGGCGTTGGACAGGTTCAGACTGCGGGAGGTGTTGCACATGGGCAGGCGCAAGGCCTGCTCAATGGCGGAACCGCCGCGGATGTCCGCGGGCAACCCGGTGGTTTCGCTGCCAAACAGCAGGCAATCCCCTTCCCTGAACGTCACCTCACTGTAGTGCGCGCTGGCCTTGGTGGTCATGGCAAAGATCCGCTTGCCCGGATGCTGCGCCAGAAAGTCCTCGAAATCCCGGTAGCGACTGACATTCGCCAGATCGTGATAGTCCAGCCCCGCCCGCCTGAGCTTGCGCTCCTCGAAATCAAACCCCAACGGCTCGATCAGGTGCAGCCGGAAGCCGGTATTGGCGGCCAGACGGATGATATTGCCGGTATTGGGGGCAATCTGGGGTTCGTGCAGGACGATATGGAACATGACGACTCGGAGGTGTTTGCTGTCGGGCTCGACGGCCGGGTTAAACAGGAAGGCTCAACAATACGCCAACATCCCCGCTACGGGAACGGCTGGCTCTTTAATTGCGGACACGAACGGGAAAGAGGAAAACGCGCGAGGAAGGCGCAAAAGAAGCCTGGGGCCAGCTGAAAGCCGGCCCCGAGGTCAGGATCAGTGCTTCTGCTCTTCAGCGGCTTCGCCCGCTGCTTCGTCCTGCTGGCGCTTGAGCGCCTGGGCGTAGATGGCGTCGAAGTTCACCGGGGCCAGCATCAGGGCCGGGAAGCTGCCCTTGCCCACGATGTTGTCGATGGACTCACGCGCATACGGGAACAGGATATTCGGGCAGTAGGCACCCAGCATCTGACCCAGTTGCGGCCCCTCGATACCCTTGACCATGAATACGCCGGCCTGCTGGATTTCGACGATGTAGGCCACCTTCTCACCCACCTTGGCGGTCACGGTCATGGACAGCACCACTTCGTACTGGGTGTCGCTGACCTGGGTATGGGCGGTGTTCAGGTCCAGGTTGACCTGCGGCTGCCACTGCTCCTGGAACAGGGTCGGCGAATTGGGGGACTCGAACGACAGATCCTTGATGTAGATCCGCTGCAGTGCGAACTGGGGCTGGTTCTCGTTGGTGTTGGCGCTGCCTGCGGCCTGATCGTTTTCAGCCATCTTTCTTCCTTTCGGTTCTTGTCCGGAGTCAGCCGTGACGCCGCTCCGCTCTCGTTATCGTGTGCGTCCGCCATTAGGATCCGAAGATGCCCCGGCGGGCCGCGGCCCGTTGATGTCGAGTGCAACAGTGCGCCAACCGGGCAGCAAATTCAACTGGCTGCCCACGGCCACGCACCGGCTTGTTTTTCCTGCTTACTTCTTCTTTTTCTTCAGCGGCAGGTTGTTGCCCTGCCAGTCGGCAATGCCGCCACCCAGGCGTACCACATCGGTATAACCTTCGGCGTTGAGCTGACGCACAGCGGACGCCGAGTGCTGGCCCATCTTGTCGACGATCACCACCTGCTTGCCTTCGTGTTTCTTGAGCTCGGCGGCGCGATCCTTGAGGTTGTTCAGCGGCATGTGGATCGACCCGGAGATATGGCCGTTGGCGAAGTCCTTGCGGTCGCGGATATCGACGACCACGGCCTGATCCTTGTTGAGCAGATTAATGAGCGCCTGGGCGTTGACCTTCTTGCCCCCGCGACGGGTTTCCAGAAGCAGCAGTGCAATCAGCAGCACCACAAAGATGGAGGCGAGAATGTAGTGATTGACGACGAATTCAAAGACTCTTTCCATTAATACTACCTGCCGAAGCCAGCGGACGAATTGATGCGCGATTATACACACCCGCAGGCGGCGACAGAAGGCGCCGCCATTAGCCTGCCCCGCCGAAAACAGGTAGACTCGGCACTCCAAACTCCATTCAGGACGACCAGGCAATCAACGCTATGCGAAAGACGACTGCACTGATTATTCTCGACGGCTGGGGCCACCGCGACCCGTCTGACGATAATGCCATCAGCAACGCCAACACCCCGTTCTGGGACAAGCTCATGCAGGAACAGCCGCAGACGCTGATCAACACCTCCGGCATGTTCGTGGGCCTGCCCAAGGGCCAGATGGGGAACTCCGAGGTCGGACACATGAACCTCGGGGCCGGTCGCGTCGTCTACCAGAGCCTGACCCGCATCGATAAAGACATCAGCGACGGCGCCTTCGCCGACAATCCGGTCATCACCGGCGCCATCGACACGGCCGTGGACGCCGGCAAGGCCGTCCACCTGATGGGCCTGCTGTCGCCGGGCGGCGTCCACGCCCACGAGGACCATATCCTCGCCGCCGCCGAAGTCGCCCGCTCGCGCGGCGCCAAGACCGTTTACATCCACGCCTTCCTGGACGGCCGCGACATGCCGCCACGCAGCGCCGAGCCGTCCCTGAAAAAAGTCGACGGCAAGCTGCGCGAGATGGGCGTGGGCCGCATCGCTTCCATCGTCGGCCGCTACTTTGCCATGGACCGGGACAATCGCTGGGACCGCGTCGAAGCCGCTTACAACCTGATCACCTCCGGTGAGGCCGAGTTCGTCACCGATACCCCGGTGGAAGGTCTGCACGAAGCCTACGAGCGCGGCGAGAACGACGAGTTCGTCAAGGCCACCCGCATCCAGGCCGCCGGCGAGCCGGACGCGTTCGTCCAGGACGGCGACAGCGTGATCTTCATGAACTTCCGCGCCGACCGCGCCCGGGAAATGACCCGCGCCTTCGTGGAAGACGATTTCGACGGTTTCGAGCGCAAGCAACGCCCGGCCCTGGCGGACTTCGTCATGCTCACCGAGTACGCCGCCACCATCAAGACGTCCTGCGCCTACCCGCCCGAAGAGCTGGTCAACAGCCTGGGCGAGTACATGGAAAAGCTGGACAAGACCCAGCTGCGCATCGCCGAGACCGAAAAATACGCCCACGTCACCTTCTTCTTCAGCGGTGGCCGTGAAGAGCCCTACCAGGGCGAGGACCGCATCCTGGTGCCGTCGCCGAACGTCGCCACCTACGACCTGCAGCCGGAAATGAGCGCACCGGAGGTGACCGACAAGCTGTGCGAGGCCATCCGCAGCGGCAAGTACGACCTGGTGATCTGCAACTACGCCAACGGCGACATGGTCGGCCACACCGGCAGTTACGAAGCCGCGATCAAGGCCGCCGAGTGCATCGATCAGTGCCTGACGAAGATCGACGCCGCGCTGAAAGACGTCAACGGCGAGGCCCTGATCACCGCCGACCACGGCAACTGCGAGCAGATGACCGACCCCGAGTCCGGCCAGGTGCACACCGCCCACACCACCGGCCCGGTGCCGCTGGTGTACATGGGCAGCCGCGCTATCGCGCTGAAGGACGACGGCGCCCTGAGCGACGTGGCGCCTTCCCTGCTGACGCTGATGGCACTGGAGCAGCCGGCGGAAATGACCGGCCACTCGCTGGTCGAACTGCCGTAAACGCCGTTCAAGACGCGCGCCCCCGGTGTCCGTTGTAGCTCAAGCGCTGGACGCTTTGCCCACGATCCGACCGGCCTGCCGCCTGCTTTCACTTCGCAGCGCGGCTCGCCGGTTTCGTCGCTGGGCGCCCGCGCTCCCGGTAAACGAACAGCAGCCACCGCGGTGCCAGCGCTTGCGCGTCCTGCGCTCAGGCATGCTCGGCCTGCTACTGCTGAGCGCGCTTCCACTTCCCGCCAGCGCCCAGGACGACGACGTCTCGCGCGAACAGGTGGAAGAGCTCAAGGAACAGATCGCGGATATCGACGACTGGCTGGAAGACGCCGAGGACGATCAGGGCGAGCTGGAGCAGACCCTGGCGCGCACCGAACGGCAGATCGGGCAGCTCAAGAAAGAGCGCCGCGCCCTCCAGCAGAAGGCAGCACAGCAACAGGCCCGGCTGGAGGAGCTGAGCGCGCAACAGGCCAAGCTGGAACGGGAGCTGGCGTCCAAGCGCAGCGCCCTGGAGGCCCAGATCCGCGCTGCCTGGATGGCCGGCGACGCCCCGGCTCTGAAAGTGCTGCTCAACGAGATCGATCCGCAGAAACTGGCGCGGATCATGACCTATCACGAATACCTCAGCCAGCACACCGTCAGCCAGCTGGAAGCTTTTCACCGCACCCTCAACCAGCTCAAGGACACCCGCGAACAGGTCGTCGCCGCCCGCCTGGATCTCAGGAAAACCGAAGCCTCGGTGGCCGAACGCCAGGACAAGCTGGAGGACCAGCGCCAGACCCGCCAGCGCACCCTGGCCCTGCTCAAATCCGACATCTCGGACAAGCGCTCACAGCGGGAAGACCTGGTTGCCGACCGGGAGCGACTGGAAAAACTCCTCAAGGAAGTGGAAGCGGCCATCGCCGATATCCCCACCCCCGACGAGTCGCAGCCGTTCGCCTCGCTGCGCGCTAAACTGCCCTGGCCGGCGCGTGGTAAGGTCACTGTTGGCTACGGCGAAAGCCTGCGCAACGGCCGCCTGCGTCACAACGGCCTGTTGATCGCCACCCAGCCGGAAGCCGACGTCAAAGCGGTGCATTACGGACGCGTGGTTTTTGCCAACTGGTTGCGCGGCTTCGGGCTTCTGACCATTATTGATCATGGTGATGGTTACATGAGCCTCTACGGTCACAACTCCAGCCTGCTCAAGAGCCCGGGCGATTGGGTCAGGGCCGGCGAGACCATCGCCATTGCCGGAGAGAGCGGCACGGACTCGCACTCACAACTCTACTTCGAGATCCGGCACAACGGCACGCCACAGAATCCCCGGAAGTGGCTTGCCCATCAATAAGGCGACTGTGTCTGCCGTGACGACTGTTGCGCAGGCGCCCGGTCCTCCATAATAAATCGCTGCGAGTACAGGAATGACTGCATGAAACTGGCTAGACGCAACGCCCCGACCGTTCTGGCATTTGCCGCCTGCCTGCTGGTCCTGCCGGCATTGGCCCTGGGCGACACGGATCCGGAAACGGGCGAGACCCTGCTGCCGGGCGAAATCGATGGCAAGGACGTCACGGTTCGCCTGCCCAATCCGGAAAAACAGCTCCCGCTGGACGAGCTGCGCAAGTTCACCGAGGTGTTCGGGCGTATCCGTGAGGCGTATGTGGAGGAAGTCGACGACAAGACCCTGCTGGAGAACGCCATCAAGGGCATGCTGTCCGGCCTCGACCCGCATTCCGCCTACCTGGAACCCCAGGCCTACGAAGAACTGGAAGAAAGCACCAGCGGCGAGTTCGGCGGACTGGGCATCGAAGTGGGTATGGAAGACGGTTTCATCCGGGTGATCTCGCCCATCGACGACACTCCGGCCCAGAAAGCCGGCGTGCAGGCCGGCGACGTCATCATCAAGCTGGGCGACCAGCCGGTCAAAGGCATGACGCTGGAAGAAGCCGTGTCGCTGATGCGCGGGGAACCGGGCACCACCCTCACACTGACCATCGTCCGTGATGACGAGGGCGGCGCGCCCATCGAAATCGACGTCGAGCGGGCGATCATCAAGGTCACCAGCGTCAAGAGCCGGATGCTCGAGCCTGGCTACGGCTACCTGCGCCTCACCCAGTTCCAGGCGGAAACCGGACGCGAGTTCGTCGATGCCATCAACCGCCTCGAAGACAGGAACGGCGGCTCCCTGAACGGCCTGATCATCGACCTGCGCAACAACCCCGGCGGCGTCCTGCAAGCGGCGGTGGAAGCGGCGGACGCGGTTATGGACGAGGGCCTGATCGTCTACACCGAGGGGCGCATCCAGAGCTCCAAATTGCGCTTCTCCGCCCAACCGGGGGACGAAACCGACGGCGCCCCCATCGTGGTGCTGATCAACGGCGGTTCGGCCTCCGCTTCGGAGATTCTCGCCGGCGCCCTGCAGGACCACCACCGCGCCGTGGTCATGGGCACCGAATCCTTTGGCAAGGGCTCCGTGCAGACGGTCGTTCCACTGGACGAGACCCACGCCATCAAACTGACCACGGCCCGCTATTACACGCCCAGCGGGCGCTCCATCCAGGCCAAGGGTATCCACCCGGACATCGTCGTGCGCCAGGGCCGGCTGACCGAAGTCGAGAACCAGCCCTTCTTTACGGAAGCGGACCTCAGCGGGCACCTGGAAAACGGCGAAGGCGAGAGCGAGGACAACGGCGATGCTCCGGCGCGGGACGAACTGGTGTCCCGCGACTACCAGCTGCGGACCAGCCTCAACCTGCTCAAGGGCCTGAAAATCCTCGATCAGAGCAAAGCCATCAAGGAGTGAGTTTGAAAGGACGTCATCGACGCCTGCTCGGCGCCCTGCTGACCGTTGTCGGCACCACCCTGCTACCGTTCGCCGATGCCTCGGCGTCGGGCGAGCAGCCGCCGCCCACCATCGCCATCATCATCGATGACATGGGGCACGACCGCATCCAGGGCCAGCGCCTGATCGATCTGGATCAGCCGATCACCCTGGCCTTCCTGCCCTACCGGCCGTACACCCACGACCTGGCGGAATCGGCCCACGCCCGCGGCAAGGAAATCATGCTGCACGCGCCCATGGCCAACACCCACCATATCGGTCTCGGCGGCGGCGGGCTCTACGCCGACATGGACCAGCGCACCACCGTGCAGACCCTGCGCCGGGCGCTGAAGTCCATTCCCTACGTGCAGGGCGTCAACAACCACATGGGCAGCCTGCTGACCCAGAACCGGGATCACATGGACTGGGTCATGGGCGAGCTGTTCCAGTACCCGCTGTACTTCGTCGACAGCCGCACCATCGCCTCCACCGTGGCTGCAGACAGCGCCCAGCGCGCACAGGTGCCCAACCTGAGCCGGGACGTGTTCCTGGACCACAAGCAGACCGAGGCCTTCGTCGATAAGCAGTTCAAACACCTGATCGACATTGCCCGCCGCAAGGGCACCGCCATCGCCATCGGCCACCCGCACAAGGTGACGGTGGACTATCTGGTCAAGCACTTGCCGGAACTGGACGAACAGGGCATCGCCGTGGCCACGGTCAGCGGCCTGTGGGCCATGCGCCACAATAACGCGCCGATGTTTGTGGACATCAAGCAGCCGGTGCATCTACCGCTGGCGAAGAGAAAGGTCGACGGGGAATAGACGGAGAATTCAGGGGAAAGCCCGGAGAGCGGGCGCCCTCCGGGTACGCACAAGGCCTCAGAGCCGGACTTCGATGCCCTGCGCCTGCATGAACTGTTTCGCCTCGGGAATGGTGTGCTGCCCGAAGTGGAAGATCGACGCCGCCAGCACCGCGTCGGCACCGCCCTCGGTGACACCGTCCGCCAGGTGCTGCAGCTCGCCGACACCGCCGGAGGCGATCACCGGCACGCTCACCGCATCGCTCACCGCACGGGTCAGGCCCAGATCGAAGCCGACCTTGGTGCCGTCCCGGTCCATGCTGGTCAGCAGCAGCTCGCCGGCGCCCAGGTCGACCATTTTCTTCGCCCATTCCACCGCGTCCAGCCCAGTGGGCTTGCGGCCGCCGTGGGTGAAGATCTCCCAGCGCGGCGCCTCGCCCTCCTCGCTGACGCGCTTGGCGTCGATCGCCACCACGATGCACTGACGGCCAAAACGCTCGGCCGCCTCGCGCACGAAGTCCGGGTTGAACACCGCCGCGGTGTTGATGCTGACCTTGTCGGCCCCGGCGTTGAGCAGCTTGCGGATATCGTCCACCGTGCGCACGCCGCCACCCACGGTCAGCGGGATAAACACCTGGCTGGCCATGCGTTCCACCGTTTCGTAGGTGGTGTCACGGCTTTCGTGGCTGGCGGTGATGTCGAGGAAGGTGATCTCGTCGGCGCCCTGCTCGTTGTACTTGCGGGCCACTTCCACCGGGTCGCCGGCGTCGCGGATATCGACGAAGTTCACGCCTTTCACCACGCGGCCCTTATCCACGTCCAGGCATGGGATGATGCGTTTGGCCAGGGACATGATTATTGCTCCTGCTGGTCGCACCAGGCCTGGGCTTCGGCCACGTCCAGGGTGCCTTCATAGATGGCCCGGCCGGTGATGGCCCCCAGGATGCCGCGGTCCGCCTCGGCGGACAGGCGCTGGATGTCGTCCATGTTGGTGACGCCGCCGGAGGCGATCACCGGAATGCCGCAGGATTCCGCCAGGTGTGCGGTCTGCTCGACGTTGACGCCCTGCATCATGCCGTCGCGGCTGATGTCGGTGTAGACGATGCTGTCGACGCCGTCGTTGGCGAACTGCTTTGCCAGGTCGGTGGCTTTGACTTCAGATACCTCCGCCCAGCCATCGGTGGCCACCAGGCCGTCTTTGGCGTCCAGGCCGACGATGATGTGGCCCGGGAAGCGCTTGCACATCTCGGTGACGAACTCGGGCTCTTTCACCGCCTTGGTGCCGATGATGACCCACTGCACGCCCGCCTTGAGGTAGGCCTCGATGGTCTCCGCCGAGCGGATGCCGCCGCCAATCTGGATCGGCAGGTCCGGGAAGCGCTTGGCAATGGCGTTGACGATCTCGCCGTTGACCGGCTCACCCGCAAAGGCGCCGTTCAGGTCCACCAGATGCAGGCGACGGGCACCGGCGTCGACCCAGCGGGCCGCCACGTCCACCGGGTTCTCGGAGAAGATCGTGGAATCGTCCATGCGGCCCTGGCGCAGGCGCACGCATTTGCCGTCTTTCAGGTCGATGGCGGGAATAATCAGCATGGTGGTATCAATCCAGTTCGGGTTGTGGGGCCGGTGTCAGCGGCCGGACCATTGTACGAAGTTTTTCAACAGCTGCAGGCCGGCCCGATGACTCTTCTCCGGGTGGAACTGCGTGGCGAAGACATTATTGCGGGCCACCGCGGCGGCCAGGTCCACGCCGTAGCGGGTGCGCCCGGCGATGTCGGCATTGCCCTCGGCCTCGGCGTAGTAGCTGTGCACGAAGTAGAAGCGGTCACCGTCCTCGATGCCGTGCCAGATCGGGTGGTCCTGGGTCTGCCAGACCTGGTTCCAGCCCATGTGCGGCACCTTCAGACGCAGACGCTCGCCCGGACGCTCACCGGCCTCGCTGAGGTCGTCACCGAAGTAGCGGACTTCCGACGGGAACAGGCCAATGCCCTCCACGCCGTTGTTTTCCTCGCTGCGGGCCATCAGCGCCTGCATGCCGACGCAGATCCCCAGCAGCGGGCGGCCCTCGTCGACCAGATCCCGGACCAGGGTATCCACCCCCTGGCGGCGGATCTCGGCCATGCAGTCGCGGATCGCGCCGACACCCGGCAGGATCACGCGGTCGGCTTCACGGATAACGGCTTCATCGTCGGTGACGTGGACGCGCATGTCCGGCGCCACGTGTTCCACGGCCTTGCTGGCCGAGTGCAGGTTACCCATACCGTAGTCGATAATGGCAACGGACTTCATAGTCAGGACAACTCCGGAGAGGAAGGGCCGCCGCCGTCCGATCGGGCCGCGGCCGGAATCATTGGAAACGCGGTTAGAGAGAACCCTTGGTGGAGGCGATGACGCCCGCCATGCGCTCATCCGGTTCGATGGCCATGCGCAGGGCGCGACCGAACGCCTTGAAGACGGTCTCGATCTGGTGATGGGAGTTCTTGCCGCGCAGGTTGTCGATGTGCAGCGTCACCATCGAGTGGTTGACGAAACCGTGGAAGAATTCCTCGAACAGGTCCACGTCGAAGCCACCGACGCTGGCCCGGGTATACGGCACTTCCATGGTCAGGCCGGGACGGCCGGACAGGTCGATCACCACCCGCGACAGGGCTTCATCCAGCGGCACGTAGGCGTGACCGTAGCGGCGGATGCCCTTCTTGTCGCCCACGGCCTTGGTGAAGGCCTGGCCCAGGGTGATGCCGATGTCCTCAACCGTGTGGTGGTCGTCGATGTGCAGGTCGCCCTTGGCTACGATTTCCAGATCCACCAGACCATGACGGGCAATCTGGTCCATCATGTGTTCCAGGAAAGGCACGCCGGTGTCGAAATGGGATTCGCCGGTGCCGTCGAGATTTACGGAAACAGTGATCTGGGTTTCGAGGGTATTGCGCTCTACCCGCGCCTTGCGTTCGGCCATGGGGACTCCATCAAGAAAAGCCGTCAAAATGAACAGGGCAGAGTATACCGCGTTACGGTGTCAATCTCACTTGATTGACACCACATTGCGTCTATCAACGCGATTGCCGGAACCGCGCCCGGGAACTCTTTGGAACGGTGAGATCCGGAGCGGTCTAGAACGCTTTCCTGAGGTTGTTCATGTAGGTATCCACCAACCCGTTGAACTCGTGCTTCACCACCGGGCTGATGGCCAGTTTGAGCAGGCCGGGCAGGGGCAGGGTCAGTTCCGCTGTCGTCTGGAAGCTGGCGCGGGTGACGTCGTCGCCCTTGGCAGTGAGCGTCCAGGATCCCTGCACCACGCCGTTGCCCTCGCCCTTGACCGGCGTCCAGGTGATCCTGCCGGCCTCTTTGTCGGACTGGTACTGGCTGGCGTAGACCGACTGGATGGAGTGCTTGTCGATGCCGATCTTCTCCATTTCCCAGCGGTAGGTGTTGTTGCCCAGGTCCACCAACTGATCGACCTTGGGGAAGTGGCTGGCCGAGCGCGGCACGTCCGCCAGCAGTTCGAAAACCTCGTCGTAGCTGCCTGGAATATCGATCTCGCGGTTCAGTTCGATCGCAATGGTAATGGCCACCCGAAACTCCTTTCGTTGATTTGTCTTTATTATGCCGGACCGGTCGCACCGACCGTGCTACTCGCCGAGACAGCAGACCTGTAACGGCCCTGCCCGATGATCGACAGTTTAACGGGTTTGCCGATTAAATGAACATTCGGAAAGATTCGCCGCTGATTGGGCCGCTGAAGTGGGCGGATTGCATCCCCTATCGTATGCTAAACGTATGGCAAAATTGACAAAGTTTCGTTATGGGCGCTTTGCTGTCCGCGCCCGGACCCTTGCCGACAACCCATTCGAGCCGTAAGGATACTGCCGCCATGAAAGCGCTTCGCTATCTCCTGATCGCCGTGATTGCCATCATTGTGCTGATGGCCCTGGCCATTGTGGTCGCCACCACGATCATCGATCCCAACGCCTACAAGCCCCAGATCGAGAAAGCCGTCGAGAGCCGGACCAACCTCGACCTGTCCCTGAACGGCGACATCAGCTGGTCGTTCATTCCCATCGGCCTGGAAGTGAACGACGTGGAAGCGCAGCTGGAAGGCCAGCGCCTGGTCAGGCTGGACCGGCTGCAGGCGGAAGTGGACTTCTGGTCGCTGATCACCATGGCGCCGGCGGTGGACGTGTTCACCCTCGATGGCCTCGACGCCCGGCTGGTGAAGAACGCCCAGGGTCAGGGCAACTGGGAGCGCATCATGCCGGAAGGTGAGCCGGCGCAAGAGACCGCGCCGACCGAACCGGCCCCCGCCGAAGAACCAACGCAAGAAGCCGCCACCGGCGACAGCGAGCCGCTCAAGTTCAACGTCGAGGAAGTGGCCATCACCAACGCCCAGGTGCACTACAGCGACGAGGCCAGCGGCCAGTCCGTCACCCTGGAGGACTTCTCCCTGACCGCCCAGGACATCGCCCTGGGCCAGACCTTCCCGCTCGACCTGGGCTTCCGCTTTACCACCAACGCGCCGGAACTGGCGGTGAACGCGCAGCTCTCCGCCCAACTCACCGCTAACGAAGCCCTCAACCAGTTCCAGATGCAGGACCTGGACAGCACCTTCGAGCTGAGCGGCGAAGCGGTGGGCGGCAAGACCGTCAATGCGGGCTTCACCGGCAACGCCGCTGCCAACCTGGAGAACGAAACCGCGTCCCTGTCCGACTTCGTTGCCACCCTGGCCGGCCTGGAACTGACCGCCAACGTCGACGTGGCCGGCTTCGGCGACCAGCCCAAGCTGGACGGCAACCTGGCCCTGGCCGAATTCTCCATCCGCGACCTGCTCAGCACCCTGGGCCAGCCGGCCATCGAGACCCGCGATCCGGACGTGCTCAAGAAAGCCTCGTTCTCCACCGACATCGGCGGCGAAGGCGGCCAGGTCAACCTCAGCAACCTGAAACTGGTGCTGGACGACACCACCTTCAACGGCAACTTCGGCCTGGGCCTGGCCAACACCGCCATCGACCTTAAGCTGCAGGGCGACGCGATCAACGTCGACCGCTACCTGCCCCCGGAGGCGGAAGAAGGCGACGCCGGCAGCGCGGATGCCGGCGAGTCCGGCGGCGAGCAACCGTCCGGCTCGACGGCGGCCGCGGCGGGTGAGGAATCCGATCTGCTGCCGCTGGACACACTGCGCGGCCTGGACCTGGACATCGACCTGGGCCTGGACCAGCTCATCGCCAGCAACCTGACCATCACCGAGATCCAGTCCAAGGTGTCCGCCAGGAACGGACTGATCAAGCTGGACCCGTTTGCCGGCAAACTCTACGACGGCGACTTCAACGTCACCGCCACCCTGGATGCGCGCAAGGACAACCCCACCTGGAAAATCAGCGAACGCGCCAACAACATCCAGACCCTGGATCTGCTCACCGATCTGGCCGACATGAAAATGCTGTCCGGCGGCGCCAACCTGACCGCCGACATCACGACGCAGGGCAACCGCATGTCCGCCCTGCGCAACAACGCCAAGGGCGAGATCAAGTTCAACCTGGCCGAGGGCAGCTTCAACGACATGAACCTGACCCGCATGGCCTGCCAGGGCATTGCCCTGGCCAACCAGGAAAGCCTGTCCACCAGCGACTGGGGCACCACCACGCCGTTCAACGACATGCACGGCGTACTCAAGATCGACGGCAACACCATCACCAACACCGACCTCACCGCCGCCCTGGCCGGCATGCAGCTCAATGGCGATGGCAATGTGGACCTGGCGGCGAGCAATCTGGACTACGAACTGGGCCTGCGCATCGTCGGCGAGATCCACCGGGATGAAGCCTGCCGCGTGACCGAGTATGTGGAAGGCGTGGTGATTCCGGTAGAATGCCGCGGCGACATTTCCGGCGAACCGGCCAAGCTCTGCTCCTTCGACGGCTCGCGTTTCCGCGACAACCTCAAGGACATGGCCGCCAGCGCCGCCAAGAAAAAGGCGACCAAAGAAGTGAACAAGGCCATCGACGAGAAGCTCGGCGAAAAACTGGACGAGAAGCTGGACAAGGAAAGCAGCGACAAGATCAAGGACGCGCTGAAAGGGCTGTTCAACTGATGTCAGACCGTTTCGCCGATCTGCTGCTCGCCTGGTACGACGACCACGGCCGCAAGGCCCTGCCCTGGCACGAGAACCGGACGCCCTACCGCGTGTGGGTGTCCGAGATCATGCTGCAGCAGACCCAGGTGACCACCGTCATCCCCTACTACCAGGCGTTCATGGCCCGCTTCCCGGACGTGCAAAGCCTGGCGGAGGCGCCGGTGGACGACGTGCTGCGGCACTGGTCGGGCCTGGGCTACTACGCCCGCGCCCGCAACCTGCAGAAAGCGGCGCAGGCGGTGGTTCGCGACCACGACGGCGAGTTCCCGCAAGAACAGGAGCAGCTTGAGGCCCTGCCCGGCATCGGCCGCTCCACCGCCGCCGCCATACTGGCCCAGGCCCACGGCATCCGCGCCGCCATCCTCGACGGCAACGTCAAACGTGTGCTGGCCCGCTACCACGCCGTGCGCGGCTGGCCGGGGCAGACCGCTGTGCTGCGCGAACTCTGGACCCACGCCGAGCGGCATACGCCCCACGAGCGCGTGCGGGACTACACCCAGGGCATCATGGACCTGGGCGCCCTGCTCTGCACCCGGCGCAGACCGGACTGCGGCGCCTGTCCGGTCTCCAGCGACTGCGATGCCCTGGCCGAAGGTCTGACCGACGCCCTGCCCGAATCCAAACCCAAGAAAGCCAAGCCCGAGAAAGAGGCCTGGCTGCTGATGATCGAGGACGACGCCGGTAACCTGCTGATGGAACGGCGCCCGCCCAGCGGCATCTGGGGCGGCCTATGGAGCCTGCCCGAACTGGATACCGCCATCACCCTGGACGAACTGCCGGAAGTGGCCGAGCGGGAACTGGGCGTGCGCTGCGGCGACGCCGAACCGCTGGAAGGCTTCCGCCACACCTTCAGCCACTACCACCTGCACATCCACCCGGTGCGCCTGCGCCACCTGGGCGAAACCACCGTGCAGGACGGCGACAGCTTCGCCTGGCAACGTCGGGAAGAAGCGCCAACGCTGGGCATTCCCAGCCCCATCCGCAAGTTGCTGACGCGTCCCGAACAGCCTCAGCTGATCTGATCCAGACCCGACGGATCTGTTACCATCAATCCCAATCCGGAACGCCCAATACAGGAGCCCTCATGAGCCGCACCGTATTCTGCCGCAAATACCAGAAAGAGATGGAAGGCCTGGACTTCCCGCCCATGCCCGGCGCCAAGGGCCAGGAACTCTACGACAGCGTCTCCAAGCAGGCCTGGCAGGAGTGGCAGAACCAGCAGACCATGCTGATCAACGAAAAGCACCTGAACATGATGGACCCGTTCGCACGGAAGTACCTCAAGGCTCAGATGGAGAAGTTCCTCGACAACGAACCCTTCGAGCAAGCCGAAGGTTTTGTGCCGCCGGAAGAGCAATAAACCGGCAGGTTGCGCAAGGTTTGAGCACCCCTGAAAAGTCTGGGAATTTTTCTGCAAAACAGCCTTGACTCAACCCATCGAAACCGGTTTAATACGCCCCCGTTGCCCGGATAGCTCAGTCGGTAGAGCAGGGGATTGAAAATCCCCGTGTCGGTGGTTCGATTCCGCCTCCGGGCACCATCATTCTGAAAAGCCGCTCAATCGAGCGGCTTTTTTCGTTTCTGGCCCTCTGTTTTGGCAAGGCCCGCGCCTCACTGGGCCGGGCAGCAGCGCGCCAACTGACGCCCCACCCGATCCCGCTCCTTCTGAATCCGCCGCATCTCCCTGAGATTCTGGAAGGTCCGCTCAAACGCATACTTTGTTTCCGCCTGGTTGGCCTGGTCGCAAAGCTCCAGCCACTGCTTTGCTATGGAATCCGAAGACATAAACGCTCCTGTATTGTCCGGGTACAGGAACAAGGCTATCGTCGGGACACCGACCGGATCTCGACGACATTCGGCAGGAATTGTGACGAAAAATGCCTTTCGGAGCAGTTACTACAGTTATTCATCGTCCCTCGGGTTCAGTCGATCAAACCGCCGAGCGACGAAGACTGTCGCCCCAAATGCAACGAATACAGCAGCAGTAAAAACGAGCCCCAGCAAGGTGGTCCAGGCACCGATAATGCCCCAGAATCCGACAACCCCGAACGACATCGCCGTCGTGGTGAAGTTATCGACTGCTTTGATGCTTTTCGGATGAACTCGATCACGCCGGAGCAACTTCAGATTAAGAACAAACGCGGCAAAGCAGAAGGGAATCGCCAATACGAGCATGATGACACCCATCAAACCGAATCCCCGGCCCGCCGAAACACTTCCCTGCACGACCAGCAATACAACAGCGGTGGCGAACGCGGTTAACGCTCCGAGAAAGCTGAGAATATGCCCATACAACACGCGGTCTACTTCTTTATACTCTTCCGTCACCGACATCAGTCCTCCCTGAGCTTCTGTGAACAACCATTCCGGGTTTCGATCAGTTTACTGCACCGGCTATTGCCAGACGAAGCTATGCTAACCTGTCAGTCGCGGCATGAATCGACACAACAATCCCGCAGCGAGGTGCCCACCGATGAAGACGGATCCCTGCCGGCCAGTATTCTGGCGCGATGACCGCATGCCCCACGTGGAGCTGCGCAAGGTCGAGGACGGTCGCCAGGTCTGTTACGCGCCGCACAGCCACACCCAGTGGTCGCTGGGCGCCATCACTGACGGCTTCAGCACCTTTCTCTACCGCAAGGACACTTACCGCATCGACGCCGGCACACTGGTGCTGATGAACCCCAACTGGGTCCACGCCTGCAATCCGATCGACAACCGGCCCTGGGCCTATTTCATGATGTACGTCGATACGGACTGGCTGACGGCGCTGCGCTATGACGCCGGGTTGCTCGACGCGCCGCAGTGGCAGGACATGGCCACCGCCGTGCTCAGGGATCCGCTCTGGTACGACGGGTACGTTCGTCTGGCCGCGTGCCTGCTGGACTCGCAGCGGGCGTTGCTGGACAAGCAGACGATGCTGGTCGAATACCTGACGGCATTGATGCAGGCTCTGGCAGAGCGGCCCGATGAGCCAGTAGCCCAGGCACCCGAGGTGTTGCAGGATCTGGCCGCCTACCTGAAGGCGCGGGCGGCGGATGAGGTGTCGCTCGACGAGTTGTGCGCGCGTTCGGGATACAGCTCGGGGCACCTGGTGCGCGCCTTCAAGCAGCACTTTGGCCTGCCTCCGCACGCCTACCAGATCAACTGCCGCGTCCAGCTCGGTCAGCAGGCCCTCAAACGCGGCCGTCCGATTGCCGAGGCCGCCCTGGACGCCGGTTTCACCGACCAGGCCCACTTCCAGCGCACCTTCAAGCGACTGATGGCGGCCACGCCGAACCAGTACCGCCAGCCCCTACTCGAACAACAGGTACAGGCAGGTCGCCGCCAGCAGTAACGCCAACACCCGGTTGATCGTAACCAGCACCACCGGACGCTGGATATGGCGCCGCAGGAAGGCGCCGGCGTAGACCCAACTGCCCAGGGACAGCCAGCAGATCGGCAGGTACAGCGCGGCGAAAACGATCACCTGGTCCAGCTCGCTGCCGTTGGTGTAGGCACCGATGCCCGAGGCGGACGCCAGCCAGGCCTTGGGGTTGAGCCACTGCATCAGCGCCCCGGTCATGAACCCCGGCGCGGCGCGCGCCTCCCGGTCCGGCAACCGGCCATCGTCGAGAAACAGGCGCAGGCTCAGGTACAGCAGGAACCCAATCCCGCCCCACCGCAAGGCCTCCTCCAGCCAAGGCACCAGCGCCAGCACGGAATAGAGCCCCAACCCGACGCCGATAAACAGCGCAATGAACCCCAGGGTCGCGCCGGTGACAAAAATCAGGCCCTGGGAAATCGGGTAACGGGTGCCACTGCTCAGGCACACCAGGTTCACCGGCCCCGGCGAAATGGACGCGGCGAGCGCGAAGGCGGACATCATCAGCAGGATCGAAACAGTCATGGTCGCTCTCTTCATGCATGAAAGGTTGCCGCAGGATGCGATAACGGCCGGACGCGGTATTGAACGAAATTGATGTGCCCAACGCGGTAACGGAGGCGCGAGCCTGATACGCTTACCGGCTCATCAGGGATTGCGCCTTCAGGGAGGAAAGGATGGGACTGATCCTGGGTCCGCTGTTTTTATTCTGGCTGGCCGTGGCCGGGCTGTCGCTACGCATCGGCTACGTCTGGCTCGTCGCGGCACCGCTGAATCCGGACACACTCGTGGTGGCCGGACTGGCCTTGCTGGCCACCGCTGCTTACGTGGCGTTCGGACTGTCGCGCTACAAGGCCCGGGAGTCGGTCTGGGCCTTCGAGATTGGGTTCTTTTTCCTGACGAACAAGTGGGCGTTTGCGGTGGCGATTCTCTCGTCCCTGCTCTACCTGTTCGGCGATGGCTGGCTGAGCGGACCGCTGGCCCTGCCCGCGCTTTTCATCGCCACGTTTGCGGTTTCGGTGGGTGGGATTGTCGGTGTGTTTGTCTCGGACGGTTTTATCCGGAAGCGGGGCATTCAGGTGACCTACTAAGCGCTTTCGATCCTTTCCCGGTCAGGCGCCACACCACCCCTGCTTGGTTCCGCCGTCGTATGGATAAGCCAGCTTCGCCGCCAGCACGTGGGAGGCGAGGTTCTGGCCGTCGACGTAGACGTCGGCCACCACGCGGAAGTACTTGCCGCGGTCGAGGTTGCGCAGTTCGATGTCGCGGGCGGTCGCGAGGATGCGGCGGACCAGGTCGCGAGCTTCATAGGCCAGGGCCTTTTCGCTCTCGCAGCGGCCGCGGATTTCCGGGGTGTCGATGCCGTTCACGCGCACGCCGATCTCATGACCCAGCAGCGCCGGCCACTCGCCGACGTTCACGGTGATGGTGTCGCCGTCGTAGACCCGCACCACTTCGTCCACCCGCACGCTGCCGTAGTCAGCCCACACTATCGCTGGCAGCATCGCCAGAACTACTATCCACTTCACCCGTAAGTCCCCGTTCGGTCGAGCAAAAGCGGGGTATTGTCTGGATTTCGGCAGCCCTTACAAGTGAACAAAGTGTCATATTCAGTGTCCGGACGATTCGGTTTCGGGCCCAGTGCGCGTCGGCTTCCGGCGTCGGCGGATGATGAATGTCCGGCGCCCCATCAGGTCGCCATCCGCGTTGTACCGGAAGTAGCCGAAGAAGCCGTTGCCGCGCTCTTCGATCATCCAGGCATCATAGAGCGCGATGACCCGGTCGCCATCTTCGCGGAGTTCGAACATTTTCTTGCGAAATCGCGCTGAACCGTCCGACGTTCGCATCCGATCCATTTCCACGAGCGTCTGTCTTGGTTTGAGTTCCAGTTTCTCGCGCAGGTGCGTTATCAGCGCTTTCACGATCGGACTCCCTTTCCCTCTATGGTTACCGCGCAACGGGGCCGGCCCCGTTCACAGCAACGTTTTGGAAGAAGACAGATGGGTGGGTAACGCAGAAACCCGAAGCATTCAGACAGCGTTTCAGGCGGCGGGTTCAACGATCAGCGGGTGCATGAGCATGTCGAGGTAATGCAGGGCGGCGTCGAAACTGGCGGCCGAATAGAGCGTGCCTTCACCTTCCACCTCGACCCGGTAGAGGGTTTCACTGGCATTGGTTTCGTCTTTGATCAATCGGACCACGTCGTGATCGTGCAGTACGGATCGCATGGGGCACCTGTTCGGAATCGCTGAAAAAGCCAGCCATCCGTGGCTGTCCAGTCGATGCCATCCAGCATCGTTCATTGGCAACACGTTCGTTTCGACCGACAGATAAGCCGAAACCAGGTGCATTAAAACGACGCTGCGTGACAATCCGGTGAAACAGGGCCACGCCGGGGTACGTGGTTACCACGATGCGCCGGGTGCGCCATGTGGCCAGCACGCGTCAGAGGGTCACGGTCTTGCGATCGACCAGCGTGTCGTCGGTGTCGTATTCGAAGTATCCGAAGAAGTCGTTGTCGACCTGCCAGGCCTTGTAGCGGCACACCAGGTTGTCCCTGGCGTCCAGCAGTTGGAACCGTTCGCTCTGACAGGTTGATACCCGGTCCTCGTCGGCCTCTGCAGCATCCGCCGCCTGGCGGACCAGCCGATGCCCTTGGGGAATATAGATACAGTCGCGCAGGTGCTCTTCGATCATGCTTGCCTCCGATGTTCATCAGTGAAATGCGGGGCGCCACAGCCACATGGCCATGGTCCATGGATCTGTCTGGGTGGCGAACGCTCTCCTGCCAGCGCTTCATAGGGTAGCTTTGGGCAAATGGCAATGCGATGACACTTTTATGACGGCCGGAGCACGACCAACCCACAAGCCGGGCGAAGGGCAAGGCTGGCTCAGCAACGGGAACAGCCGCCGGAAGGGAAGATGCCAGGAAACGGGGGAGAATCGCTCAGGCTGGAAAAGGTTTCGTTCGAACGTGCGGGGAAGAAAAAGGATGCCCTTTCACGTGACCTCCGGGGGGACTCCGGCAGGCCCAGGGCATCAACGACCCATGAAAAAAGTCCGACTGCTATACGGACAGGCTCGACAGACCAATCTCTCTGGTCGGTGTGTTACACGCAATCCATCCATTAGAGACGTCACCAGAATAACGACAACACGAACCGGGTTTGAGACGAAATGGATGAGGCGGATGTAGGAAAATGGCCAACGCTATTCGGGTCAGTGGACCACAGCCGATGGCTACAGAGCGAAAAGGGCCTCAAGCAGACATAAAAAAGCCAGGCAAAAGCCTGGCAAGCAACGATGTCCACTCCAGAAGAGTCTGAGCACTGAACTTTTTCAGAGGCTCTTGGCACTGCTGAATAAAGCTACTGACAGATGATGACAGCTGGATGACAAAAAGCCGGCAGAATCGCCGGCCACAATCGTTCAGCCCTGACCTCCCGGTCCAGGCCAAACAGGGATCAACCAGATGCAGGATCCATCCTGGCGCAGTCGTGTTTCATTTGCGTGAAGCCAGGAAGCTCAGGCCACGGTTCCGGTATCGGCGGGGTGAACCAGCATCTCAAAATAGTGCATGACAGCCTCGAAGCTGACATGGCTGTAGAGCGAGCCTTCGCCTTCCACCTCAATGCTGTAGAGGGGAACGTCGTCCTGACGCTTTTCCTGGACGAGTTGTACACAGAAATGTTCGAGAATCACGGATCGCATAGGACTCACTATGAACGTTCAATCGAGTTCCAGATCGTCCCTGATCTCAACCACTGCCCCGACATAATGACCCGGCCGGAGCAGGCGCTTTTTATATCAACCGGCGGCAGCGGGCCGACACATCGTCGCCCCTCAAAACCGGCCGCTATCCAGTCCGATCTCCAGATCGATCTAGACCGGGAATTCATACTCCACCGGCTGCTTCATGCGAAACAGTCGATGCAACAGGTGCGTGCCGTCCGGGTGATACCTGTGGTAACCGAAATAACCGCCAGCCATCCGTCGTGCATCGAAAAGGGCGATGATACGGTTGCTGTCGTCACGAAGGCAGAAGTGCTGACACTTGCCCGCCGGGGCGTCCGGCAAACGGGTCATCATGGTTTCGGGTTCAACCGGTCGGAGTTGGTGACCGGGCGACAAATGGAGGGTACTGCAGAGGTAATGTTCGAGCATGGGTGGTGCCTCCGTGCTGGCCGCACGTTTTTCGTATTGTTCGGTTTGGCGCTCGCCTTATTCCTCTCTGTTCTGATCATCCCTCCATGGGGAAAAACAGCTTAAGAACTGATCAACCCGGGTGCAACCCGAAATTCATGAAGACGCGGCAAGGATTCCCGCATCCAGTCCTAGCCTTTTGATCTGCCATGAAAAGAAAAAACTGGCCAGTGAAGACTCTTCGCAACAGATTGACGGTCGACGTTGCGTACCGGTCATGGAATAGACAACGCCGCGCCCCATTCGCTATGCTGCCATCATCAGTCAGGAGACGTTTCTTATGTCCGTGGGATTCTTCGGATTTTGGAAAAAAGGGAAAGACAGCAGCGGTAAGGATGCCGGCCGCTATCGCGTGGATCGTGATGGCAATGTCAAACTGAACCTCGAAAACGAAGAGGTCGTCCGCTCCATTCGCGCCCAACTCCAAAGCCTCAAGGATTTCGAACCCGACCGCAAAACCGCCTGAAGCGCATGGGCGTCCTTTACGTTGCGTTTGTCCTCGTCTGCGGTTTCATCTTCACGTCCCTGCACCTGCCGGCACGCTACCAGCAAAAGCGCCTTTCCGGCTGGGAAAGCTATTTCTCGGTGGCCCTGTACGGGTTTGTCTTTGTTATCCTGGCGACCCTGATCGTCCTGCTCATCGACGCATTCGACCTGCCCTCCGGCGCCCTGCCCCTCCTGGACATCACACTGGATCATCTGACCCGCAACATCGGCGACTACACCAGCCAGGCCATCACGCCCCGGGAGTTGCTGATCGCCCTGCTCGCCTTTTTCCTGGCCACCGTCAGCGGCTACGCGAGCAAGCGCCGCACCCGACACCCGGCCGTGCGCCTGAAGAAGCTGCGCAAGGCCTGTCTGGGGGATGAGCTGGAAGGCATTTTCCTCGACGCCGTGCGCGGCGAGCAGTGGGTCTCCCTGACCCTGGACACCCGCAAGTGCTACATCGGGCTGGTGACCCACGTGCACACGGAGGCGTCGCTACTGGACTCCATTTCCATCATCCCCACCCTGAGTGGCTACCGGCGCGACGACGATCTGGAGCTGGTGCTGCTGCGCAACTACTACCACCACTACGAGGAAAAGGGACTGCTGGAGGAAGGCGCGCGGATGGCCGGGCTGTCGGATTTCCGCATCGTCATCCCGACCCGGCACATCGTGCACGTGTCTTTCTTCGACCTGAACGCCTACAAGAGTTTGCGCGAGAGCCAGACGATCCCGGCCAGCGGCTGACCGGGACCGGGAGCGCCGTTTACTGCGCTGTCTGGAAGCTGTCGATAAAGGACTGGGACTCGGCAATGGCGGCTTCCATGTTCTGGATCAGCGCGTCCACATCCTGCTGGATGCGGCCCAGTTCGCTTTCCAGGGAACCAATGGCCTGGGCATTGAGGTTGTGCTTGAGGAACAGTACCTGGTCCTCGAACGCTTCCAGCACCGGGCCCATGCGCGATTCGGCCTGATGCATCCGGTCAATGAGCTGGGCATAGCGCTGCTGGGTTTCCTGCAACTGACGCTCGCTGGAACGGCGCAGCGACGCGCTTTCATAGCGATCCAGCTCGTCCTCCCACTCCTCGAACAGCGCCCCGGAAACGTCTTCCACGGCGTCGATCCGGTCGCGCACGTCGGCGGCCACCGCTTCGCTGTCTTCATAAGCATCGCGGATCTCCTCGTACTTCGCCTTGAGATCGGTATCCGGCGTATTGACCACACTCTGGAAGCGCTCCAGCGAGGAACGGAAGGTCTCCTGCGCCTCGCCCTGGGCATCTCGCGCCTCTTCCACCCGGTCGACCAGGATATCCCGCTTCTCGAACCCCAACTGCTCCATGGCGTCGTAATACATCGAGCTGCAGCCGCCGACCAGCACCAGCGCCAGCAGTACCAGGACGGCCGCATAGGATCGGCGCACAGAGTTAATCGATGGGGTCATGGTTTTCTCTCCCTGAATCGGCAAGGTCGGGACCGGCGGCAAGCTGTCAGGCCCGCAAAGACTTGCGAAGCCGCGCCAGTCAGTTACAACTATGGATAGAGTCAACAACAATACAAGGACACGCCATGGCCTTCACATCCGACCAATTGCATGAACTCAACCTGTTGACCCTGTTCAATCTGCATTCCACCCGCGAAGGTATCAAGGTTCACAGTCACGAGGCGACCTTCGATGCGGTCGCGGCGGCCGAGCGCCTGTACGATAAAGGCCTCACCACCCAGAAAGACGGCGGCTATCTGACCCAACTGGGCATCGAGGCGGCAGAGCATGCCCAGAGTCTGCTGTCGATCCTGGGCGAAAAATAGCAGGAGCGCGGGCGCGGGCCTTCAGGAGTCATCCGGGGCCGGCGCCACCATATCGAGGAACTGGCGTGCCTCGTCAAAGGTGGGGAACGTCTTGAGAATCTCCTGCCCGGCGATTTCCACATCATAGGCACGCCGGGTCACCGACTCGTCGGGATCGCAGGCCCTCGCCGTCACCCGCAGCAGGCCGCGCTCAAGCAAGACATCGTTATCGGAAAAAACCATTCAACGTGTACCCGTTCTTGTTCTTTGGGGTACTCCCTTACACGTCTGCTTCATCCCTGTCCGGCCGTAAACGGCCGATCAACACCAACGTTTTACCTTAAAACGCCAGCTTTCCACCTTAACAGGTTGGCCCATCGAATCGGTTATTTTTTGTCACCGGGCGGAAGCACTCCGCGCCGCTTCGGGAGTCCCTAACCCGCTCATGTAGCGATGCTTTTCAGGATGCCCGTGATACATCGCATCGCGAAGCATGTTGACGCCGAACAGGCCAACTATTGATTTTTATCGCAACAGTCCGTAAAACTTGGCGCTATTCAACCGCACTCCCGGTAAGCAATCGGTGTCAGCCACGCGCTTTAAAAGAGCCGCTGACCCAGGCCGGGGCAAGACGGTCCAAAAAAGAGAAGGGCAATGCGGCCCGCCGGCGATCCCGGTCGCGGCTGCTGGAAAAAGCAGATGCAAAGCCTTCAGATGACGACAGACCCATCGACAATCCCCACGGTGATTCGCCCGCGACTCCAGCCGGCAGCCCTCATCGGCCAATCGCCCGTGGCCAAGCTCGTCCTCGCCAAGGTCCTCGACGAGTAGATCTCCCCCTTTCCCGACTGCTTCGGATGCCAGCCCAATCGTCACGCGTGCTCGTGTTTCCGCGGGTTAGTGCAGCCACTCGAATGCGACTATCTTTACTTCAGATATCGGTCCAACTCAGATATCGATCGTTACCGACAGGCCCAGGAGTCATTCATGGCGGACAATGCGCCCTTGATCTGCAAAGACATCCACAAAACCTTCAATGACAACGAAGTTCTCAAGGGAATCTCCCTGGAAACCCGCAAAGGCGATGTGGTGTCGCTGATCGGCAGTTCCGGCTCCGGCAAGAGTACTTTCCTGCGTTGTATCAACATGCTGGAAACGCCCACCTCCGGGGACGTCATCGTCCACGGTGAACCAATCCGGTTCAAAACCAACCGCAAGGGTGTCCGCATTCCCGCCGATAACAAGCAGGTGGAACTGATGCGCGCCAAGCTGTCGATGGTCTTCCAGAGCTTCAACCTCTGGTCCCACATGACAGTGCTCGAGAACATCATTGAAGCCCCGATCAACGTGCTCAAGGTACCCAAGAAAGAGGCCATCGAGCGCGCCGAAGCCTACCTGCACAAGGTCGGCATCTACGAGCGCAAGGACTATTATCCGTCGCAGATGTCCGGCGGCCAGCAGCAGCGCGCGGCCATCGCCCGGGCCCTGGCCATGGAGCCGGAAGTCATGCTCTTTGACGAACCCACTTCCGCCCTCGACCCTGAACTGGTCGGCGAGGTGCTGCGCGTTATGCAGAGCCTGGCCGAGGAAGGCCGCACCATGATCGTCGTGACCCACGAGATGGCGTTTGCCCGTGATGTGTCGTCCCAGGTCCTGTTCTTGCATCAGGGCCGCATTGAAGAACAGGGGACGCCGGAAAAAGTCTTCGACAATCCGGACTCGGAGCGCATGAAGCAGTTCCTGGCGCCCAAGTTCTGATCACCCGTTCTGTTCCAACCACGGCGGGATTGGCCCGCCGGAAAGCGTTCAGAAAAAAGAGAAAACAGTGATCCCGAATCACTGGATAAAAAGGCAAAACAATGGAGAAGCGACTCATGAAAAAGCTGATTGTTGCAGCAACCTGTGCCCTGGCCGTCGCAGCGGGCTCCGTCCAGGCACGCGACTGGAAAGACATTCGCATTGCATTCGACGTGCCCTACGAGCCGTTCGAATACAAAAACCCGGATGGCACCCTGACCGGTTTCGAAGTGGAACTGGCCGAAGCCATGTGTAAGGAACTGGAAGCCAACTGTGACTTCGTCATCCAGTCCTGGGACGGCATGATCCCGGGGCTGCTGGCGCGCAAGTTCGACGCCATCATGTCTTCCATGTCCATCACCCCGGAGCGCGCCGAGAAGGTGCTGTTCTCCGAGCCGTACTACATCACCCCGGGTGGCTGGTTCGCCAAGAACGACGAAAACACCGACCCGTCTGACATGGACGCCATGAAAGGCAAGATCGTCGGCGTCCAGCGCGGTACCACCATGGACACCTACGTCACCGAGAACATGAGCGGCACCGTGGAAATCAAGCGTTACACCACCGCCGACGACATGGTCCTGGACCTGGAAGGCGAGCGCCTGGACATGGTCTTCGTCGACTACCCGGTGGGCGAGCAGACTCTGCTGGGCCGTGAAGGTTTCCACGAAATCGGCGAGCCGGTGAAGCTGGGTGAAGGCGTGGGCGTTGCCATGCGCAAACGCGACGCGGATCTGGCCGAGCAGATCAACGCCGCCCTGGAGACTCTGAAAAATGATGGCACTTACGACACCATCATGAAGAAGTACTTCTCCTACGACATCAAGATGTAAACCCGGCACGGCCGCCGGCAACGCTGCCGGCGGCCTGTCCCCAACACGGACCTATCCATGCTCGACCTGCACGGCTACGGCCCTTCATTAATGAAAGGCGCAGTGGTTACCGCTGAACTGGCGTTGTTGTCGCTGGTGCTTGCGGTAGTCCTCGGACTGATCGGCGCCTCGTCCAAGCTTTCCGGCAATCGCGGCCTGTACGCTGGCGCGACCTTCTACACCACCGTTATCCGCGGCGTACCGGATCTGGTCATGATGCTGCTGCTGTACTACGGCGGCCAGGTCATGGTGAACAGCCTGTCCGACTTTCTCTACTACGAATTCGAAATCGACTGGTTTATCCAGTTCGATCCGTTCATATCCGGTGTGCTTACCATCGGCCTGATCTTCGGCGCCTACATGACCGAAACCTTCCGCGGTGCCTTCCTGGCCGTTGAGAGCGGTCAGATTGAAGCAGGCAAGGCGTACGGCTTCAGCCGCTGGCACACCTTCCGCCGCATCATGTTCCCGCAGATGCTGCGCCACGCCCTGCCCGGTATCGGCAACAACTGGCAGGTGCTGCTCAAGACCACGGCCCTGGTCTCCATCATCGGCCTGACCGACATGGTCCGCATCGCCGAACAGGCCAGCAAGGCCGAACACGCGCCCTTCAAGTTCTTTGTGCCGGTAGCGATCATGTACCTGCTGCTGACGGCCGTGTCCGAACTCTTTATCAAGTGGCTCAATTCCCGGGTCAGCGTCGGTATCGTCAAGGGGGACTGAGCAAATGCCAGAATTCATTACCGAGCTTCTCAACCAGAACCAGGTGTTCACCGCCACCACCATGCTGCATTACTGGGATGGCCTGGTGACTACCGTACAACTGGTTTTCCTGTCGCTGGTCATCGGCCTGGTGCTTTCCGTTCCGCTGGCGGTGATGCGCACTGTGCATAACCCGTTCGTGTCCGGCCCGGTATGGCTCTACACCTACCTGTTCCGCGGCACGCCGCTGCTGATCCAGCTTTACATCATCTACTACGGCATCGCCCAGATTGAGGGCATCCAGGACACCTTCTGGTGGGTGATCTTCAAGGATCCGTTCTACCCGGCCCTGCTGGCGTTCGTGCTGAACACCGCGGCCTACACCACGGAGATCATCCGCGGCGCCCTGGAAGCCACGCCCTATGGCGAGGTGGAAGCGGCCAAGGCTTACGGCATGTCCTGGATGAAACGCATGCAGCGGATCATCCTGCCCAGCGCCGCCCGCCGTGCCCTGCAGGCCTATTCCAACGAAGTGATCTTCATGCTGCACGCCAGTGCCATCGCCAGCGTGGTGACCATCGTGGACCTGACCGGCGCCGCGCGTGACATCTACTCCCGCTTCTACGCGCCGTTTGATGCCTTCATCGCCGTGGCCCTGATCTACATGGCCCTGACCTTTACCATCGTGTTCTGCTTCCGCCTGCTGGAGAAGCGAATGCTGCGCCACCTCAAGCCGCTGAGTTAAGGGCCTGAGACATGTTTATCCGTACCATCCTGTTTGAGGGCGAGCCGGACTGGCTCGCCCACACCCTGGCCCACGCCAGTGAATCCTCGGCGCCGGCCGAAGTCAAACTGGCCGACGGCACCGTGATCCGACGCCTGGACACCGGCCTGCTGGACCTGATTCCGGCCGACGCCGACGATCGCCGCCTGATCATTTCCGCCGGTGTGCACGGCAACGAAACCGCCCCCATCGAAGTGGTCAACGGACTGCTCAACGAGCTGATCGACGGCCGCTGGGCGTTGGGCCGGCGCACCCTGCTGATTCTGGGCAACCCGCCGTCCATGGTCGCCGGCGACCGTTTCGTCGAACACAACATGAACCGGCTGTTCAGCGGCGCCCACGCCAAAGCGGAGTATGCCGGCAGCGATGAGGCGACCCGCGCCGCTCAGTTGGAGCAGGCTTGCCGGGACTTCGCTGGCAACGCCCAGGACGTGGTCCACTACGACCTGCACACGGCCATCCGCCCCTCCCTGCGGGAGAAGTTCGCCCTCTACCCGTTCGTCGCGGGTCGCCAGGTGCCGCAGAGCCAGTGCGACTTCCTGCTGGAAGCGGACGTCCATACGCTGCTGCTGCAACACAAGGCGGGCACGACCTTCTCATCGTTCTCGTCCAGCCACCTGGGTGCGGAAAGCTTCACCATCGAGCTGGGCAAGGTGCGGCCATTCGGTCAGAACGACCTGCTGCGCTTCAAGGGCATCGAAAACGCCCTGCGCCGCCTGATCGCCGACGAGCCAACACCGCCACCCCGCGACTCGGATGAGCTGACCGTGTTCGAAGTGGTCCACGAGATCCTCAACACCGGCGACCGGTTCCGCTTCCACGTGCCGGACGACGTCTCCAACTTCACGCCCTACAAACCGGGCACCGTGATCTGGGAAGACGACGAAACGCAGTACAGGGTGGGCGACAGGCCGGAGGCCATCGTCTTCCCCAACCGCAACGTGCCTGTCGGGCAGCGGGTGGGGCTGCTGGTGCGGGAGAAGGCCTGACGGTCTTTTTCACGAGGCTCACCTTGCCTGCCTGTAGCCGGAGCTTTAGCTTCGGAGCAGGCCGCCGGCCTGCCGTCGTCTTGCGCCGGGGCCTGGACGGCCCCTCCGAAACTGAAGTTTCGGCTACATTTCAGGCCCTGCCTCGCATCCTTCAGGCCGCGTCCGGCGCCATCTCCACCACCGGCCCGCGAATCACCTTCACGCACAGCGCCGGCACCACCAGCAGCGTCAGCACCGTCGAAGCCAACAGTCCGGAAATGATCGCCCAGGCCATGGGCGGCCAGAGGGTCGAGCTGGAGAACGCCAGCGGCAGCAGGCCCGCCACCGTGGTCGCCGTGGTCAGGAGGATCGGTCGCGTGCGCTGCTCGACCGCCTCGCGCACGGCGTCACGAATATCGGCTCCCGTTTCCAACTGACGATCCATCACATCCAGCAGGACGATGGCGTTGTTCACCACTATCCCCACCAACGCGATCACGCCCAACAGCGACTGGAAACCGAACGGCGACCCGGACAGCACCAGTCCCGGGAAAATCCCTACCGTCGCCAACGGCACCGTGAGCAGGATGATTCCGACCCGCTTGAACGAGTTGAACTGCAGCAACAGGAAGAACATCAGCAGCAACACGCCGATGGGCGCGGTGGTCAGGATTGCGTTGTTGGCGTCGCTGGAGCCCTCCGCGTCGCCGCCGTATTCCAGGCGTGCGCCCGGCGGCAACGGATGCTCTGTCAGATAGGCGCCCAGCCCGTCCAGGGCCTGGCTGAAGCTGTAGCCGGTTTCCAGATTGGCCGTCACGGTGTTTACCCGAACGCCGTTACGCAGGTAGCGCGCGGCCGGCTCCCAGGTGGTCTCCACGGTGGCCACGGCAGACAGCGGCACGGCGCGGCCGTCGTTGGTGTAGACGTTGATCGACAGCAGGCGCGACAGGGACAGGTCCGTGCCGTCCCGGGAACGCAGCACCAGCGGAATGGGATCATCCTCGCGACGGTACTGCTCAGCGACCATACCGAAGCTCTGTCCGTAGAGGCTGCGCGCCACATCGGCACGGGTCACGCCATAGCGGGCGGCGATGGCATCGTCCACATTGACGCGCACGCTGGGCACGCCGGGGTCCAGGTCGTGGCGCACGTCCACCGCTCCCGGGGCCCGCCGCAGGCCAGCATAGACCGTCTCCACCGCCTGCGCGCGGATCGCATCGTCCGGGTGGTACAGACGCACTTCCACCGGCGCTACCCGCGGCGGACCCTGCCCCAGAATGCCCACGGTCAGGTCCGCTTCGGGCAGGGCCTCGGCGGCGTATTCGCGCACCCAGTGCACCAGGGCCGTGGTCTCCGACAGGTTATGCGTCCTGACCACCAGCCGGCCCCGGTTGGGCGCCTGCGGCGCGCGGCTCAGGTTGTAGTAGAAACTCGGCCCGGTAAAACCGACGAAGCGGTGCACGTTGACCGTTTCCGGGCGTGTACGCAGGGCCCGCTCCAGCTCTGCCGCCACCATGGCGGTGCGCGCCTGGTCGGTGCCCTCCGGCATGTAAAGCTCCACCACCACCCGCGGCCGGTCGGCGTTGGGGAAAAACTGCTGCTTGAGGAACGGCGTCAGCGCGACACTGGCGACGACCATCACCACTCCCAGGCCGACCAGCAGACCCGGCATCCGGGCGACCAGGCTGCCCAGCCGGCGCGCCAGCCCCGCCAGGGGATCGACGTTTACACGACGCCGCGGCTTGAGAAAACGGGACGCCAGCAGCGGCACTGCGGAAATCGCCAGCAGATAGCTGATGGACAGGGTAAGCATGATCATCACCGGAATGCCCCGGGTGAAATCCGCCGTCCCGCCCTTGGACAGCAGCAGCGGTGCAAACGCCGCCAGCGTGGTGCCGGTGGACGCGCCCAGCGGCCCGGCCAGCGACTTCACCGACTGCACCAGCGCCTCGCGCCGGGCCGCTCCCTGGTCCAGCCGGCTCTGGATGTTCTCGACGATCACGATGGCGTTGTCGATCAGAATCCCCAGTGAGATGACCATGCCGATCACCGCAATCTGGTGCAGGACGCCGCCGCCGAGATCGTAAAGCCCGATGCTGATCAGCGTGACCATGGGCAGGATCGTCGCCACCAGCAGGCCCATACGCAGCCCCATGCCGGTAAACACCACGGCGATGATGATCAGCACGGAAAACAGCAGGCTCCAGGCCAGGTTGTCCAGGCGCGCCTCCACCTTGTCGGGCTGGAAGAACATTTCCTCGATGGTGTAAGGGGCAAAATCGGGCGCGATCTGCGCCACCCGTTCCCGCACGCGCTGGCCGAAGCGAATGGCGTCGGTGGTGCCCTCTTCCAGGATCAGCGACACCAGCACCACCCGCTCGCCGTCTTTCCAGGTTTCCGGCTGGCGCGGTTCTTCCGGTCCGCGCCAGATGTCAGCGGCGGCGGCCAGCGGCACCTGGGAACCGTCCGGCAGGGCGATGGGCGTGGCGCGAATGGCATCGATGTCGGTGAATTCGCTGTTGGGCAACACCGACAGGCGCTGGCCGTCGACCACCAGGAAGCCGCCGGGAATCACCTGATTGCGCTGGGCCAGGGTATCCAGCACCCGCGACGGCGAGATGCCCAGCCGGTACAGCGCGGCGTCGTCCAGGGCCAGGGTGATCTGTTCGTCCACATCACCGTCCACCTCGATGCGGGACACGCCGGGGAGATCCAGCAGGTTGTCCTTCAGGCGTTCGGCCTGCTCCGTCAGCGCCGTGACCGACGGTGAACCGCCCACCGCCAGTACCACCGCCGGGATATCGATCAGGCGGTCGTCCAGCCGCAGTGGCCCCACGCCGTCGGGAAACTCCAGCCGGGCCCGATCCAGCGCCTGACGCACCCGGTCCCAGGCGGCATCCGTATCGTAGAGGGTGTCGTTCAGACGGATATTGACCACCGCCACGCCGGTGCGCGCGGTGCCGGTACTGAAATCCACTTCCTCCACCTGGCGCAGCTCGTCCGCCAGCGGATCAAGCACCAGGCGCTCCACCGTGTCGGCGTTGGCGCCCGGATAGGACACGGTCAACAGCCCGGCCCGGTAGGGAAACGACGGATCCTCCTGGCGCGGCATGGTGTTGTAGGCGGCGGCCCCCAGCAGGCATAGCATGACCACCACCATGCCCAACAGGCGCCGGCAGCGCATCAGTTTGCCGATCATGGCAGGACCTCCAGCGCGTCTCCAGGCGTGACCCGGGTCATGCCGGCGTAGACCACGCGATCGCCCCGCTGCAGCCCTCCTTCCTCGAGCAGCGCCTGCTCGCCCACGATGCGGCGGACGGCCACGTCCACCCGTTCCGCCGTGGGCCGGTCACCGTCCGCCGCCACACGAAACACGCTGGTGCCCGAAGGCGAACGCATGACCGACAGCAACGGCACCGACAGGGTCGTCCGGTCCGAAGCCGCGATCCCCACTTCCACCGGCACGCCGGCGTCGAGCGTGTGCTCCGGCAGGTTCACCAGCACCGCATGCAGCTCGCCGCGCAGACCGCTGGGCTGTGCGATTTCCACCACCGTGCCGGTCACCGGCGCCTGCTCTCGCGCCTGCACGGACCAGACCTCGACCGCATCCCCCAGGCGGACCTGGCCCAGCAAGTACGCCGGTACCCGCACTTCAACTTCCTGCCCGCTGGGTGAGGACAGACGCGCCACCGGCTGGCCGGCGGAGACGAACTCGCCCGACTCCACGAGCAGCGCCTCGATGCGGCCGCTGAATGGCGCTTTAAGCGTGCTTTCCGCCACCATGCGTTCAGCCTCGGCCAGGGAGGCCCGGGCAGTGGACACGCTGGCCTGCAGCGCATCACGCCGCGCCGCCAGTTGCTCCAGCGACTGCTCCGACACCACGCCCCGCTCGAACAGGCTTTGCGAGCGTCGCCACTCACGCCCGGCCTGGTCGAGCTGGGTCCGCAGCTCCTGCAGGCGGGCCCGGGCAGAATCCCGGGCCGGCTCCAGCCCCGGGTTGTACAGTCGGGCCAGCGTCTGGCCGTCAGCCACCCGCTCCCCCAGCTCCACCGGGCGTTCCCGCAGCGTGCCGCTGACCTGGAACGTCAGGGTGGCGCGCTGACGCGCCTGGACGATGCCTGCAAAGCGCAGCGGTTCACTGCGCTCACCGCCGAGCTGCACTGGTGCGGTACGCACACTGACCGCGGTGTTCATGGCCGCCGGTGCACTGACGGATTCCGAGCAGCCGGAGAGAACGGCCACCAGCCACACAAGACATCCTGAAAGGACAACGGAACGAGCACTTCGGGGAGCGGAGATCATGGCGTTCACCTGCGTTCTGACGCGATCCGGATCATTCGGGCAGCGTCGCCGCCCTTGCATTAGTTCAGTAACTGAACGACTATTTCGACATCATGTCACTCTTTGACACATTGTCAATGACTGGAGCGCACATAAATTCGCGGGATGGCTTGCCAGCCCAGTAAGATGGTCCTCAAGCAATCGGAAAGGTCGGAAGTATGAGCAACCTGCAGGAACGTCGGGAACGGGAAAAACAGCAACGTCAGTTATCGATTCTCGACGCGGCCGAAACCATGTTCGCGGAGAAAGGCTACGACCGCACCTCGATGGACGACATCGCGCGGACCGCCAGCCTCAGCCGCGCCCTGCTTTACGTCTATTTCAAGGACAAGGCGGCGATCCAGCGGGGCATCATGCTGCGTGCCGCCGAACGCTTGCGGGAACGCTTCCGGGCGGCGCTGGAGACGGGCGCCACCGGGCTGGACAAGATCCAGGCCATCGGCACAGCCTACTACCACTTCTGGCAGGAGGAGCCGGACTACTTTGCGGCGCTGACCAAGGCCACCACCGCCATGCAGGAGGCCGAGGCCGAGGAAACGCAGGTCATGGTCGGCTGCGAGATGGAAACCATGCAGTTGATGGTGCAGGCGCTGGATATGGGCATCGCCGACGGCAGCGTCGATGCGCAACAGGTCAGCGACAGTTTCCAGACCGCGCTCTATCTGCGCGGCGCGCTGCACGGGGTCATCATGATGTGCCAGCAGGAAATGGGCGACGACGGGCCGCTGGCGACCTACCCGGGCGACGCGCTGATCCGGCACACCATGGAGATGCTGCTGCGCTCCATCAAGGCATAGCGTTCAACACGCCGGGGTCAGCAACAAAAAAGGGCGCCGAAGCGCCCTTTTTTGTCCAAGCCATGATTACCGCTGGAAATCGTAGATCGAGCCCAATCCCAGAATCCCGGTCAGCTCGTCCAGCGCATGCCGGCTCTCGTCCAGCAGCATCGGGTCGGCCAGATCCGCCTGGGTCAGCTCGCTGCGGTAATGGCCTTCCACCCAGGTGCACAGGCGCTCGTAGAGGGCGTCGTTCATCAGCACGCCGTCGTGCATGGCCTTGAGCTCGTCGTCGGTCAGCACGACGCGCAGACGCAGGCACGCGGGCCCGCCGCCGTTGCGCATCGACTGCTTGACGTCGAACACCTCCACCGCGGCGATGGGCCCGCCCTGGGCCACCAGCTTGTCCAGATAGCGGCTCACCGACTCGATCTCGCGGCATTCGCCCGGCACCGCCAGCAGCATGGAACCGTCCTGGCGGGTCAGCAGCTGGCTGTTGAACAGGTAGGAACTGACCGCATCGGCAATCGGCACCTCATCGGAGCTGACCCGCACCGGCTGCAGTTCGGTGCCCTTCAGGCGAGCCCGCACGTCGGTCAGGACCTGGTCTTCATTGAGGAACGCCATGTCGTGGTAGAACAGAACGTTGCCGTTGCCCACCGCGATCACGTCGTTGTGGAACACGCCGGCGTCGATGGCGTGCGGATTCTGCTGGGCAAAGACCGAGTGGGCGTCGCTCAGCCCGTGCAGTCGGGCAATGGCGCGGGACGCCTCCAGGGTCTGGCGCGCCGGGAAGCGCTGGGGCGCCGGCGCGGTCTCATCAAACGCCGACTGCCCGAACACGAACAGCTCCACCCCGGGGTCGCCATAGGCGCCGCACAGGCGGGTGTGGTTGGCCGCACCTTCGTCGCCGAACTGGCTCACCGCCGGCAGGGCCGGATGGTGGGCGAAGTAGGCGTCGTCGGAGAACATGGACTTCAACGCCCTACCGGTCACCTCGTGCTCGATGGAGCGGTGGAACTTGGCGTTCAGGTTGGCCGGGGTGAAATGCACCCGGTGATCCGCGGTATCGGCGCTGGGAGACACCGTCGCCGCGTTGGCCGTCCACATGCAGGAGGCGGAGGACGCCGCCGCCAGCACCACCGGATTGTCTTTGGCGGCGGCCGCCAGCACGTCCGCGTCGCTGCCGCTGTAACCCAGCTTGCGCAGCGTGGGAATGTGCGGGCGCTCGTGGGGCGGCAGGATGCCCTGCACAAATCCCCGGTCGGCCAGGGCCTTCATCTTGGCCAGGCCCTGCAGGGCCGCTTCCTTGGGGTTGGAGACCGCGCTGACGTTGGACTTGGAGGCCACGTTCCCCCAGGACAGGCCCGCGTAGTTGTGGGTCGGTCCAACCAGACCGTCGAAATTCGCTTCTGTGGCGTGTTGGGTCATGACAACCTCACTCAAGATCCTCGTGGAGATACCGGACCGGTGGCCCGGCACTGCTCAGTCCAATGTAGCCGAAGCTTCAGTTTCGGAGGGGACTGCACATCCCCCGATATTTCCCGGCAGGCTTGCGCCTGCTCCGAAGCTCATGCGTCGGCGACACGTACTCATCGCCTCAGTCGAAGCTCAGGCCCGGCGCCAGGGCGTCCGGCATGGCGCTCTTCTCGGACTCCAGCGACGCCATCGGCCAGGCACAGTAGTCCGCCGCGTAGTAGGCGCTGGGGCGGTGGTTGCCGCTGGCGCCCACGCCGCCGAACGGAGCCGCACTGCTGGCGCCGGTCAGGGGCCGGTTCCAGTTGACGATGCCGGCGCGGACCTCTTCGGTCAGGCGCTCGTACAGGGAGCGGTCGTCGGTGAGGATGCCGGCGGACAGGCCGTAACGGGTGTCGTTGGCGATTTCCAGGGCCTGGTCGAAATCCCGGTAACGGATCACGGTCAGCAGCGGGCCGAAGAACTCTTCATCCACGCCGTCCTTCACGTCGGTCACGTCGATGATGGCCGGAGACAGCAGGGACGTGTTCTCTTCCAGGCGGCGCATCTCCAGCAGCGACTTGCCGCCTTTCTCGAACAGGCTGGCCTGGGCGTTGAGCAGCGCATCCGCTGCCGCGACCGAGACCACACCGCCCATGAACGGCTGCGGATCGGCGTCGAAGCGACCGACCTGGATCTTGCTGGCCACCTCGACGACCCGATCGATAAAGCGGTCGCCGGCCTCGCCTTCCGGTACCAGCATGCGGCGGGCGCAGGTGCAGCGCTGACCGGCGGACAGAAACGCAGACTGGATCGCGTGGTGGACGGCGCCGTCCAGGTCGGAAACGTCCTGCACGATCAGCGGGTTGTTGCCGCCCATCTCCAGTGCCAGGATCTTCTCCGGCTGGCCGCCGAACTGCTTGTGCAGCAGGTGGCCGACGTTGGAGCTGCCAGTGAAGAACAGGCCGTCGATGCCCGGATGATTGGCCAGGGCCACGCCGGTGTCTTTCTCACCCTGAACCAGGTTGATCACGCCGTCCGGCAGACCCGCCTTGAGCCACAGGCGCAGGGTCAGTTCGGCCGTGGCCGGGGCGATTTCGCTGGGCTTGAACAGGGCCGTGTTGCCCGCCAGCAGCGCCGGCACCAGGTGACCGTTAGGCAGGTGGCCCGGGAAGTTGTAAGGGCCGAACACCGCCACCACGCCGTGGGGGCGATGGCGCAGGACCGCCTGGCCGCCGGCCACTTCGTTGGCGCTGTAGCCGGTGCGGTCTTCGTAGGCTTTCCTGGAGATGCCGATCTTGCCGATCATGGCGCCCACTTCGGTGCGGGACTCCCACATCGGCTTGCCGGTCTCTTCACCGATGGTGTGGGCCAGCGCTTCCTTGTTGGCTTCCAGCTCCTTGGCGAAAGCTTCGACGATCGCCAGGCGCTCCTCGAACGACTTGCGGCGCCAGGCCGGGAATGCTTTGCGGGCCGCACGTACGGCGGCGTCCACGTCTTCTACATCGGCGCTCTGGCCCTGCCAGACCGCATCGCCGGTCACCGGCTGGATGGATTCCAGAGCCGGGCCGTGGCCGGTCAGCCATTTGCCGTCGATCAGCAGTTCGCCGGTCAGTTCAATGGTCATATCTCACTCCTGTCATTCTGTGGCGTGCAGTCGCGAACGCCTGCACGGGAATTCGTATTGTCAGCCGCCGGGGTCAGTGGTTCTGGGCCGCGCGGGTGCGGTTGCCGTCTTTCAGGGGCGACAGTCGCACCAGATCGCCGGAGGTCACCTGCAGGGCGTCGGCCACTTCCGCCGGCATGCTGACGGTGTCCGGTTTGATGCAGCTCAGCGGCAGTGTGGTGACGCGGAAATCCCGGAACGAGCGGTTGGACACCATGGCGCGCTCCTCGGGCGGCACGTCCAGGTTCACCGGCTGGCGCGTCACCAGCACGTGGCGTTTCATGCTCTCGCGCACGGCGCGGACGTTGTGGATGAACGCTTCCACCACCGGGCCGCCGTCGAAGATGTCCACCAGCCCGTTAAAGTTGAAGCCTTCGGCCTGGAGCATGCGCAACGCCGGTTTGGTGTTGTCGTGCACCTCGCTCAGCACCTCGCGCGCCGCCGGCGGCAGCAGCGGGACATAGATCGGGTATTTGGGCATCAGCTCGGCGATGAACGACTTGTTGCCCATGCCGGACAGGAAGTCCGCTTCGCTGAAATCCATGTCGAAGAAGCGCCGGCCCAGGGCGTCCCACAGCGGGCTGCGGCCATCGGCGTCGGACACACCGCGCATCTCGGCGAACACTTTATCGGAGAACAGCTCGCGGAAGTCGGCCATGTACAGGAACCGGCTGCGGGACAGCAGCAGGCCGTTCCCGCCCTGGCGGTGGGTGTCGGACAGCAGCAACGAACAGATCTCGCTGGTGTCGGTCATGTCGTTGGTCAGGTGCAGGGTGGGCGTGCGCACGTGGACACCCAGTTCCCGCGACGCGTTGACCGTGGTGGACAGACGGTAGTTGTACCAGACCTCGTCCAGGCCGACGCGGGCCTCGATGCCGCTGATCCCGACGCACTTCTTCTGCTCGGTGTCTTCCAGGGCGAACAGGTACATGCCCGCCTCGGGTTCACAGCGCTCGTTGAAAGTCTCTTCGGCGCGGGCAATCTTGCTGGCCAGCAGGTCGCGGTTGGGCGGCAGGGAGGTCAGGCCCTTGCCCGCGCCGTGCGCCATCTCCAGCAGGTCTTCCAGGTCGCCCTGGTTGACGGGTCGAATCAAAAGCATTCTACGTCTCCTTTCAGGGCTAGAGGGCCACCAGAGCCAGATCGTCGCCGTCGGACACAGCCAGCACATCGGCCACGGCGGTATTGAGACGCACCACGTCGCCCAGGCCATCGCTGACGTTGGTCAGGGTGCAGCGGAACTGTTCGCTTTCACCATTGGCCACCAGGTAGCGCACGCCCCGGCTGCCCTCGCCCCGCCGGACGTTCTTGGTGCGGCGGCTGGTGATGGTGTTGAGCGCATCGGTGCGGGCCTCCAGCACCGGGCCACCATCGAAAATGTCGATGTGCTTGCCGACGCGGAAGCCTTCCCGCTCCAGCAACTGGCAGGTGCGCGCCGCGGCGTCGTGGGGCTGACTGATCGCGGCCTGGGCCGGTTCCGACAACAACGTCTCGTAGATCGGGTTGGGCGGCATCAGCTCGGCGATGAAGGTCTTGCTCTTGACGCCGGAGTAGTAGTCGGCGGTGGCAAAGTCCATATGGAAGAAATGCCGGCCCAGACTGTCCCAGAAGGGCGCGTTGCCCTCGTCGGTCTGCACGCCCTGGATCTCCACCACCAGCTCATCGGTGAAGCGTTCCCGGTGCCGGTCGATGAACAGCAGGCGGGCGCGGGACAGCAGCTCAAACGCCTCGCCGTCGCGCAGGTCCGGGTCGATGGTGAAGGAGCACAGCAGGCTTTTGCCGGTCAGCTCGTGGGTCGGGTACAGCACCGACACGCGCTTGGACACGTCCAGCTCGTGGGACGCGTGAATCAGCTCGTCGCGGCGGTAGTTGTAGAACGGCTGGCCGTTGCCGGCGCGGGCGTCGATGCCGGCGCTGCCGTGGATGCGGCCGGTCTCGGAATCTTCCAGCACAAACAGGAACCGCTCGCGGTCCGCCAGCGCGGGATCTCCCGCCAGCGACCGCAGGGAATGGTCGATCTTCTCGCTCAGCTTGTCCCGGGACTGGGGCAAGGTGGAAACACGGGCACCGTGACCGGTGGCCAGCTTTTCAATGCCGGCCAGGTCTTCGTGTCGTGCGGGTCGGACAATCCACATGGATCCGTTTCTCCTGTGAGTCGTGCGAATCGCGGGCCCGATCATCGGGCCCGCACAAGCCCGGCGTTAACCGGCCACCTTGGCAACGGCGCGCTCGAAGCGCTCCAGGGCCTCGTCGATGTCAGACTCGGGGATGATCAGCGACGGGGCCAGGCGGACTACGTTGGCCCCGGCGACCAGCACCATCACACCCTCTTCCAGGCCGGCGTTGAGGAATTCCTTGGCCTTGCCCTTCCACTCATCGGTCAGCACACCACCAAGCAGCAGGCCGGCGCCGCGAACCTGCTCGAACACGCCGTACTTCTGGCCGATTTTCTCCATACCTTCGCGCAGGCGTTTGGAACGCGCTTCGACGCCTTTGAGCACTTCCGGCTGGCTGACGATGTCGATCACGCGCTGGGCCACGGCGCAGGCCAGCGGGTTGCCGCCGTAGGTGCTGCCGTGGGTGCCCACGCCCAGGCTCTCGGCGATTTTGGCGGTGGTCAGCATGGCGCCGACCGGGAAGCCACCGCCCAGGGATTTGGCGGTGGACAGGATATCCGGAGTCACGCCGTACATCTGGTAGGCGTAGAGGTGGCCGGTGCGGCCCACGCCGGTCTGCACTTCGTCGAACACCAGCAGGGCGTTGTGCTTGTCGCACAGCTCACGCAGGCCTTCCAGGAACGCCTGCTCGCCCGGCAGAATGCCGCCCTCGCCCTGGATCGGCTCGACCACGATGGCGCAGGTCTTGTCGGAGATCAGGGCCTCGACGCTGGCCAGGTCGTTGAAGTCGGCGTGGTGAATGCCTTGCGGCGCCGGCTCAAACCCTTCCAGGTACTTGGGCTGGCCGCCGACGCTTACGGTAAACAGGGTGCGACCGTGGAAGCTGTTCCTGAAGGAGATGATCTCGTTCTTGTCACCGCCGTGGTGCTGCCAGGCGTAACGGCGCGCCAGCTTGAAGGCCGCTTCGTTGGCTTCGCCGCCGGAGTTGGCGAAGAATACGCGCTCGGCAAAAGTCAGGTCGCACAGGGTCCTGGCCAGGTGGATCGCCGGCTCGTTGGTCATGACGTTGGACAGATGCCAGATCTTCTCGGCCTGGCTGGTCAGGGCGCCCAGCAGCCCCGGGTGAGCGTGGCCCAGCGCGGTGACGGCGATACCGCCGGCCAGGTCGATGTACTCCTTGCCTTCCTGATCCCAGACGCGCGAGCCTTCGCCGCGGACCGGGATGATCTTGCCCGGCGCGTAGTTGGGGACCATCACGTCATCAAACATTTCGCGGGTAATGGAAGGTGTTGTCATAGCATCCTCGTTATCGTGTTGTCAGAAACTGCCACGATTCTATGAAGGTGCTGTGGATGTCGCTTTCAGGATTGCGACCCGGACGTTACAGGATTGCGACCTGGGGCGGGTGAGATGGTCGCTCCCGCGTCGACGGCCGGAACGTCAGATTCGGAAGGGCCCGGGGCTATATCGGCAGGCCTTCGGCCTGCTCCGAAACTGACGTTCCGGCTACATCCGCGACGGGAACATTCACGACGGCCACATCCGCCACTCGCTCGCCTCAGACCTCCCGGTCCTCCGACGGCGTCAACCCGAACGCATTGCGGTAGGTGGTGCTGAAGTGCGCCCCCGACGAAAAGCCGCAGGACAGCGCGATCTCGGTCAGGCTCAGGCCACTGTTGCGCACCAGTTCGCGGGCACGGTCCAGCCGCAGCTTGAGGTAGTAGCGTGAGGGAACGGTATCGAGATGCTTGCGGAACAGTCGCTCGAGCTGCCGCCGGGACAGGTTTACGTGGCCGGCAATGTCGTCCCCGGACAGGGGTTCCTCGATGTTGGCGAACATCAGGTCCACCGCCTCCGCCAGCGCCGGCTGTTCCTGGCGGGTCGCCTGGTCGAGTTCGGTCCCGCCGCCCAGATCCGGTTCCCCCACCCGCTCGCGGACGAACCACTGGGCCAGGGCCTCGGCCACGTCGCGCCCCAGTTCGCGGCCGATGGTCCAGATCATCAGGTCCTGGGCGGCGGTGGCGCCGCGACAGGTAACGCGGTTGCGGTCAACGCAGAAAACGTCATCGCTCTGGCGGATGCCGGCGTAACGACGGCGACGCTCCGCCGCCGGCAGACCGTGCAGGGCGGCGCGGTAGCCATCGAGCAACCCCGCCTCCGCCAGCACCAGACTGCCGCTGGCCAGACCGCCGATCAGTTTCAGGGCGGGTGCGCGGGCCCGCAGCTGGTCCGGCAAACTCTCCGGCAGCGAACGGGGCGGGGCGTGACCGCCGATCACCAACAACCAGTGCAGCGGTGTGTCGTCATCCTGCAGTGCGGTTTGCGGCAGGGGCAGGCCAGCGCCGAGCGCGCCACCTTCGCCGAAGTGATGGATGGCAAAGCAGGTTTCGCCCAGCAGACGGTTGGCCGCCAGCAAAGGTTCGACCGCTGCGGCGTAGGTCAGCGCGGAGGCGCCGGGCAGCAGCAGCAAACCGACATTCAGTGACAAGTGATACCCCTCAAACAGCCCGGTGCCCCGGCGTGGATTCGTTCAGGCGTCGGCGTCCGGCATCAGCACATCGGGCGACCCGACCGCCGGCAGCTCGATGATCCGTCGCTTGTGGCCATCGCGCGCCATCAGCGCCTTCACCACCAGTTTATAGGAATCAAGGTCGAAGGTGACACTCCCGGACGACAGGGACAGATCCGCCAGTTCGGCTTCGTCGTGGACCGTCGCCACGTGCATCCAGTTGTAGATGATGAGAATGTCGGTGCGGTCGCGCTCCCGGTTGTACTCAACCACCCCCACCGGCCCAGGCCAGGGCCAGGTGGTCAGGCGCAGGCCGTGGAAGCCGATCTGCATGCGCAGGTTGTAGCGGGTGACGTCTTCCTCGCCCTCGCAGGCACCCTGGCAACGCCCCAGGGTGCGCTGAAAGCAGTGGCCGTCGTTGTCGGGCTCCAGCCCCAGCAGCCGGTTACATAGCTCATTCCTGGCGGCGATGCCCTGCAGGGCCCGCTGGGCGTCCTTCACGCTGCGGAACAGCCCGAAGTAATCCCCCAGCCTGTGCGGCTCGATTTCACGCACCAGTCGCGCCTGCAGGTAGCCGGTCTCGCTCTCGGCCAGTTCGATGCTGACCAGCGTCTTGGCCGCTCGCGAGCGCCGGTTGTAGAGCGGGTTGAGGGTCTTGATCTGACGCAGCTCCAGCAGCATCGCGCCCAGCTCGCCGGCGGTTTCGGTCCAGTCCACATGGCGCAGGCTCTGGGACATACGTACCCCGCGGTGGGAGTTGTGGTCGCCGGAAAAATGCGAAGCCACCCGCTGCAGGATGTTGGTGCTCTTGCCCACATACAGCAGCACGTCGTTCTCACCGTAGAACCGGTAGACCCCAGGTGCCTGCGGCAGGGTATCGAGGATGTCCGTGGGCAGGTGCGAGGGCACGCTCGGTCGGCGCAGCAAATGACGCACCGCCGCTTCGACCGCCTCTCCGCCCTTGTCCGTCAGCGTCGTTTCGAAGAACGCCAGCATGGCTTCCACATCCCCCATGGCACGGTGACGCTGCACGGTGGGCAGGCCGTGCCGGGCAATCAGCGTGTCCATATTGTGGCGCCGATGCTGCGGATACAGACGCCGCGACAGCTTCACCGTACACAGCACCCGCGCCGAGAACGCCTGCCCCAGCCGGCGGAATTCCGCCTTGATGAAGCCATAGTCGAAGCGCGCGTTGTGGGCCACGAACACGCAGCCGTCCAGTTTGTCTCGCAGGGTGTCGGCGATGTCCTCGAACAGCGGTGCGTCCGCAACCATCTCGTTACTGATGCCGGTGAACCGCTCGATGAACGGGGAGATGCGGGTCTGGGGGTTGAGCAGGGTCTGCCACTCGTCGATGACCTCGCCATCGTGCCAGAAGCGAATACCGATCTCGGTGATGCGATCCGCCGCGGAATTGCCGCCGGTGGTTTCCAGATCGATGAATGCCAGCGTCGCAGAATCGAGAAAAGCCGCAGTCTCAGTCATGTTTATCCTCTACGTGAATAAATCGCCACTGGACCGCGATTCCAAAGGGAATTTGAAGATTAGACCTTAGTATAATTTTTGATCAATTTACTTTGTATTGTCACATTACCGTAACTAGGTTGAATTTGACGCAACACAACAATAACGCACGGAGAACACCAGGATGAACCGCAACAAAATAACAATCGCAGTTCAGGCTACAACCTCTGCCTTTATCCTCGGCTTGGCCGGTCAGGCCAGCGCCATCGAGCTCAACCCCGGCTCAATCGAAGCCGAGCTCTACGGTTACGCCCGCCTCAACGCCGTCTATGACATTGACGAAGACATCGGTATTTCCACCCAGGCCGGTTCCTTCGACGAAGTGAATACCGGGGCGGCGGAAGACGATGAAGTGACCGGTCACTTCGACGCCGACGCGGTCCAGAGCCGCTTGGGTGTCAAGGTCATGACCGAACAGGGCCTGCAAGTCGTCGTGGAAGGCGACTTCCGCGGCAACGGCGGCGGCGACCTGCGACTGCGTCATGCCTATGGCGAATATATGGGCGTTCTGCTGGGCCAGACCTGGTCCAACTTCAACAGTTTCGTCGGCAACACCTCGGTGCTCGATTTCGACGCCCTGGCCGGGAACGCCGGTCTTCAGGGTCGCGTGGCCCAGGGCCGGTACACCTCCGGGCCCTTGTCGGTGTCGCTGGAGGAAAATATCAGCTCCGTCTACTCCGTTGGTGGTGTGGACGATAAGCACAGCCTGCCCACGTTGACCGCCCGCTTCGAGAGTGCCTCCGGGCCACTGTCGTTCTCGGCCGCCGCCCTGGCGCAGCAGGTCGAGTACGACACAGGCACCGAAGACGACAGCGCCGTCGGTTTTGCGGTTTTCGGCGCGGCCAAGTTCGCGCTGACCGACACGATCAGCCTGCAGGGGGCGCTGGTCTACAGCGACGGCGGTAACGCCTACCTGTATCGCTCCGGCGACAACTTTGCCGCCGAGGACGCCTACGTCGACGCCAACGGCGATCTGGAAACCATCAGCGGCTACGGCGGCACGGTCGGTGTGGGCGTGGATGTCGGCCCCGGTTCCATTAACGCCGGCTACGGCTTTGCCACCAACGACTGGGACGATGCCGAGGACGATCTTGGAACGGCCAACGTCGGCGAGAAACACGAAACCAACAGCAACGCGATGATCAACTACCAGTGGAGCCCGGTGGAAAACGTCACCATGGGCGTGGAATACGCCTACTTCATGGTGGACAAAGTAAACGGCGATGACGGCGACGCCAGCCGCATCCTGTTTGCCAGCCAGTACAACTTCTGACGAAGCGCGCCACAGGAAGCCCCGGTCGCCATGGCCGGGGCTTTTTTGTGGCACCGCGATCGCTCACCGGGCAACGGTTTGGCGCAGCACACCTCGCGCACCTGGCCCGATCTGACAAACCCGATCTTCGAACCGACTGATTTCCCGCCTGCCCCTGCCCATGGCACGCCCTGTGCTGCATCGCCCTTACCGGGCATGACCCGGTCCATTTCGAAGACGAGGGTTTGACCATGAAACGGACTGACGACCAAAGCGTTCTGTTTGAACTGACCCACCCGTTCGAGGCCGCCGTAATGGACGACCTGCACGACTATTTCGACTGGATGTACTTTGCCAACTAGTGTCCCGTCTGGTGTAGCCGGAGCTTTAGCTTCGGTGGGCCCGACGGGCCCCGACAGAAATCGAGAGTGATCTCGTGGGGAGCCTTACGGCTCCTCCGACGCTCAAGCTTCGGCTACATTGAACGGCCCGACTACCCATTACGAAAAAGCGGGCCGAAGCCCGCTTTTCCTGGATCGCCTTCACCTCAGAGCAGTAACCGTCGAACGTCCCCCAGCATTTGCCCCAGCAACGTCGTGAAGCGTGCCGCATCGGCGCCATTTACAGCCCGATGGTCATAGGACAGGGACAGCGGCATCATCAGCCGGGGCTGGAAAGCGCCACCGTCCCACACCGGTTGCATCGACGCCCTGGACACACCGAGAATCGCCACTTCCGGCGTGCTGACAATGGGCGTGAACGCCGTACCGCCAATACCGCCCAGGCTGGTGATAGAGAAGCACCCGCCCTGCATCTCATTGGGCTTGAGCTTCTTGTCCCGCGCCTTGGCCGCCATTTCGGAGGCTTCCTCCGCCAGCTCCCAGAGTCCTTTCTTATCCACATCCCGGATCACCGGCACCATCAGCCCGTTGGGCGTGTCCACCGCAATGCCGATGTGGATGTAGCGTTTGCGGATCACCTCCCGGCGCTCCATATCCAGCGACACGTTGAACTGCGGCAGTTCCAGCAGCGCATGGGCACTGGCCTTGAGCAGGAACGCCAGGGGCGTCATCTTCACGCCGCGTTTTTCGCCCTCCGCTTTGAGGCTCTTGCGGAAGGCCTCCATGTCGGTGATGTCCGCCGCGTCGTGCTGGGTCACATGAGGCACATTGAGCCAGTTGCGCTGCATGTTGTTGGCAGTGGCCACCTGGATGCGCGACATGCTCTCGCGCTCGATGTCGCCGAACTGGCTGAAATCCGGCAGCTTGACGCCGGGGATGCCGGCGCCGCCCGCAGCGGCCGGAGCGCTCCCTTCCTGGGTTTTCTGCAGCTCGCCTTTGACGTAGGCCTGGACGTCGTCCTTGAGGATGCGGCTCTTGGGCCCGCTGCCCCGGATGCGCGCCATGTCCACGCCGAGTTCCCGCGCCAGCTTGCGTACGGCGGGGCCGGCGTGCACCTTGCCGGAGGTTTTTGGTTCGTCAGAGACGGACTCCGCGGCCGGGGACGCTTGCTCCCCTTCCGCCCGGGACGGCTTGTTCTCCTCCGCAGCCGGGGCTTCGTCAGCCCCCTTGTCCGCCGCCTCACCGTCACCGGCGACGGTCATTTCCAGCAGGTTGTCGCCTTCGGAAAGCTTGTCGCCCTGGCTGACCAGAACCTTGTCCACCTTGCCCGCATAGGGCGACGGAATCTCGAACGTTGCCTTGTCCGACTCCACCGTCACCAGAGGATCTTCCTCAGCCACTTCATCGCCGGCGCTGACGTTGATTTCCAGAACCGGCACACCTTCGGCGCCATCCATGTTGGGCACCTTGACGGTTTCCTTGCGTGAACCGCCGGAGGCTTTCTTCTGCGGTTTGGGCGCGCTTTCCGACGACGATTCCGCCGATGCCTCGCTGGCCTTTGCTGGCGCTTCTTTCTCCTCGCCGTCGCTCTCACCGCCGCTGACCGTCATCTCCAGCAGCTTGTCGCCGGCGGAGAGCTTGTCCCCCTCCTTGACCAGCAGCTTGCCGACCTTGCCGGCGAAGGGTGACGGAATTTCGAAGGTCGCCTTGTCGGACTCCACCGTCACCAGCGGATCATCCGCGGCCACGTCGTCCCCTTCTTTCACGTTGATCTCAAGGACAGGCACGTCTTCCGCCCCGTCCAGATCAGGAACGGTGACCGTCTCCGTGCGCGAGCCGCCGGCAGTCGATGCTGCCGGTTTGGCGGGCTTGTCGTCCGCTTTGTCCTCAGACGTGTCCTCAGAGGCGTCCTCAGACGTGTCCTCAGAGGCGTCCTCAGACGGTTCGTCCGGCGTGTCGTCATCGGGCGTTTCATCCGCCGCCGCAGCGTCGGCGTCGATCAGCCCGACCACGTCACCTTCCTTGACCGAGTCTCCCACGGACACGGTAATTTTGGTGATCTTGCCGGCCATTGGCGACGGCAGGTCCACCGACGCCTTGTCGGACTCCACGGTCAGGATCGGATCCTCCTCCTCGACCGTATCCCCCGCGCTGACAGCGATTTCGATGATTTCCACCTCATCCGCGCCGCCAAGATCGGGTACCTTGATCTCCTGCTCACTCATGGCGGTCTCCTCAGCTCTTCACCGGATTCGGCTTGTTGCGGTCGATGTTGTACTTACGCATCGCCTCCAGCACCTGTTTCTGTTCCATCTCACCATCCGCGGCCAGGGCCCGGAGCGCCGCCACCACCACGTGGTAGCGATCCACTTCGAAGAAGCTGCGCAGACGCTCTCGGGTGTCGCTGCGGCCAAACCCGTCGGTCCCCAGGACCTCATAGTGCTTGGGCACCCAGGCGCGAACCTGGTCGGCGTAGAGTTTCATGTAGTCGGTGGACGCCACCACCGGCCCGATCTGCTTCTGCAGGCACTGGGTCACGTATGGCTGCTTGGGTTTGTCGTCCGGGTGCAGCTTGTTCCAGCGGTCCACGTGCTGGCCGTCCCGGGCCAGTTCGTTGAAGCTGGTGACGCTCCAGATGTCGCTGGCCACGCCGTAGTCGTCCCGGAGCAGCTCGGCCGCCGCCCGGACCTCGTTGAGGATGGTACCGGCGCCGAGCAGTTGAACCCGCGGCTTCTTCTTGCGGCCCTTGGTATCCACCGCACCGAACTTGTACATCCCCTTGATGATGCCGTCCTCGGCGCCCTTGGGCATGGCTGGCTGCTCGTAGTTCTCGTTCATCATGGTGACGTAGTAGAAGACGTTCTCGTTCTCTTCGTACATGCGCCGCATGCCGTCCTGCACCACCACGGCCATCTCGTAGGCGTAGGCCGGATCGTACGCCACGCAGTTGGGAATGGTCTGGGCCAGGATCAGGCTGTGACCGTCCTGGTGCTGCAGGCCCTCGCCGTTGAGCGTGGTGCGCCCGGCGGTGCCACCCACCAGAAAGCCCCGCGCCTGGATGTCACCGGAGGCCCAGGCCAGGTCACCGACCCGCTGGAAGCCGAACATGGAGTAGAAACAGTAGAACGGGATCAGCGGGAAATCGTTGGTGCTGTAAGACGTGGCGCAGGCCATCCAGGCGGCCATGGAACCGTCCTCATTGATGCCCTCTTCCAGGATCTGGCCCTTCTTGTCCTCCTTGTAGTACATGATCTGGTCGCGGTCCTGGGGCGTGTATTTCTGCCCCTCGGAGGTGTAGATCCCCAATTGCCGGAACATGCCTTCCATGCCGAAGGTACGCGCCTCGTCCGGCACGATCGGTACCACCCGTTTGCCCACGCGCTTGTCCTTGGTGAGGGACGTGAGCAGCCTGACGAACGCCATGGTGGTGGAGATCTTGCGGTCGCCGGAGCCCTCCAGCAGATTCTTGAAGATATCCAGCCCGGGCACTTTCAGCGGCTGACTGTCCTTGCGGCGCTTGGGCAGGAAGCCGCCCAGCTCCTGCCGGCGTTTCTTCATGTAGACCATTTCCGGGCTGTCCGGAGCCGGCCGGTAGTAGGGCACCTTTTCCAGCTCCTCGTCTTTCAATGGCACCGCAAAACGGTCACGGAAGCGCTTGAGCTGGTCGATGTCCAGCTTCTTCAGGGAGTGGGTGGTGTTCTGGGCTTCACCGGCATCGCCGAAGCCGTAGCCCTTGATGGTGTGGGCCAGGATCACCGTGGGCTGCCCCTTGTGGTGCACCGCATTGTGGTAGGCCGCGTAGACCTTGTAGGGATCGTGCCCGCCACGGTTGAGCTTGTTGATGTCGTCGTCGGTCAGGTGCTCGACCATCTTGGCCAGCTCCGGGTAGCGGCCGAAGAAGTTCTTGCGGGTGTAGGCCGGGCCGTTGCTCTTGTAGTTCTGCAGGTCGCCGTCGCAGGATTCGTCCATGGCGCGCTGCATCAGACCGTCCTGATCCTGGTCGAACAGCGGGTCCCACATGCGCCCCCAGACCACCTTGAGCACGTTCCAGTTGGCGCCGCGGAAGACGCCTTCCAGTTCCTGGATGATCTTGCCGTTGCCTCGCACCGGGCCATCGAGACGCTGCAGGTTGCAGTTGACCACGAAAATGAGGTTGTCCAGTTTCTCGCGCCCGGCCATGGAGATCGAGCCCAGGGTTTCCGGCTCATCGCATTCGCCATCGCCGACGAAGCACCACACGTGACGATCGCCCATATCCACCAGCTCGCGGCTGTGCAGGTACTTCATCACATGGGCCTGGTAGATCGCCTGGATCGGCCCCAGCCCCATGGACACGGTGGGGAACTGCCAGTAATCCGGCATCAGCCAGGGGTGCGGGTAGGACGACAGACCGTTGCCGTCGACTTCCTCGCGGTACTTGTCCAGATGTTCTTCCTCCAGGCGCCCTTCCAGGTAGGAACGGGCGTAGATACCAGGCGCCGAGTGCCCCTGGAAATAGACCAGATCCGATTCCTGTTTCTCGTTACCGGCATTGAAGAAGTAGTTGAAGCCCACGTCGTAGAGGGTCGCCGCCGACGAGAAGCTGGAGATGTGACCGCCCAGCTCCCCCGGTCGCTGGTTGGCCCGCAGTACCATGGCCATGGCATTCCAGCGGATCAGCGAACGGATGCGGCGCTCCATGAACAGGTCACCGGGCATCCGGGCTTCCTGCTTCAGCGGAATGGTGTTGCGGAACGGCGTGGTGATGGAATATGGCAACTGGGTGCCTTCGCGGCTGGCGCGCTCGGACAGGCGTTCCAGGATGAACTTGGCGCGGTCGATCCCCTCGTTGTCGATCAGGGAATCCAGAGCCTCCATCCACTCCTGGGTTTCGATAGGATCTTCGTCCTGATACATCCGACCCTCCTCATCAAGCATCATGTTGGCAATGCGGAAGACGTTTGTCGTGGCCGACTGGCGGTTCGCGCCGAGCCGAAATCACAGCGTTCTGGCCCAAACGGGCTCACAAAAGGTTCCAGTAAGCATAGAACAGGATCGCCCGGGTCATGGGTTTGTCGGCAGATGTTGTCAGAGTTCCCGAACAAACCGATGAACCGGACCCAAGGCCCGGGGAAACCCTCAGCGTGGTCGCTGGCCCCGCCTCCGACAAGCCGCCTGCGACCAATGTCTGAACAGCGCAGGGCTCGTACTGCCCGATATCTCACACTAGTCTACTAGTGAGTAGTGAGCCCCTGATCAACGCGGGGCCCGTCACCGGCTCGGGGAGTCCAATGACCAAAGCTGCTGTTGATCGCGTGTACCTGTTCGGCACCTGCCTGATCGATGTGTTCCATCCGGAAGCGGGCATGGCCACAGTCCGGCTGCTGGAGCGGGAAGGTGTCGAGGTGATCTTCCCGCCGGAGCAGACCTGCTGCGGGCAGCCCCCCTACAATTCCGGCTACGATGACCAGGCCCGCACCGTGGCGCGCCAGGTGGTGGAACGCTTCGCCGAGCCCATCCCTGTGATCGTGCCATCCGGCTCCTGCGCCGGCATGCTGCGCCACCACTACCCCGATCTGCTGGCCGACGATCCCCTGGCCGACGCCGCCCGCGACCTGGCCGCCCGCACCTACGAACTGCACGAGTTTCTGCACCGTATTCTGGCCGTGAAACTGGAAGACCACGGTGAGCCGGTGACGGTGGTCATGCACACTGCGTGCAGCGCACGCCGGGAAATGGGCGTGCGGGAAGACGGCCTGGCGCTGCTGGGACAACTGGCCAACGTGACCGTGTGCGAGCCGGAAAACGCCGAGGCATGCTGTGGCTTCGGCGGCACCTTCGCGGTGAAGATGCCGGAGATCTCGGTCGCCATGGCCAGCGACAAGTGCCAGGCCGTGCGCGCCAGCGGCGCCGATCAGTTGCTCAGCAGCGACTGCGGCTGCCTGCTCAACATCGACGGCATGCTGCGCAAACAGGGCAATGCCCTGCCCGCCCATCACCTGGCCACCTTTCTCTGGGAACGCACCGGAGGCGCATCATGAGCGGCTTCACCAGCCAGCCGGACCAGGACTTCGGCGTCCGCATCCACGAAGCTCTGGAGGACGCCGAGCTGCGCGAGAGCTTCCACGGCGCCATGACCTTCCTGCGGGAGAAACGGCGCAGCCAGTTTCCGGATCCCGATGCCCTCGAGAACCTGCGCGACAGTGGCGCCGCCATCCGCGACCGGGCCCTGGCCAAGCTGCCGGATCTGCTTGAGCAGTTGGAAGACCGCTGCCGCCACAACGGCATCCAGGTGCATTGGGCCGAGACCAGTGACGAGGCCAACGCCATCATCACCGGGCTGATCCAGTCGGTGCATGGCCAGCGCATCGTCAAGGGCAAGTCCATGGCAACCGAAGAAATCGGCCTGAACACCGCGCTGGAGGCCGCCGGCTTCACCTGCCTGGAATCGGACATGGGCGAGTACATCGTCCAGCAGGCGGGCGAGACGCCGTCCCACATCATCATGCCGGCGATCCACCGCAACAAGGCCAGCATCGCTCGCCAGTTCGCCGACCAGATCCCGGACACCCCCTACACCGAGGACGTGGACGAACTGATCGGCACCGGCCGACGGGTATTGCGCCAGGCCTTTGCCCATGCGGATGTGGGCATCTCCGGGGTGAATTTCGCCATCGCCGAAACCGGCACCCTGTGCCTGGTGGAGAACGAAGGCAATGGCCGGATGTCCACCACCGTGCCGGACACCCACATCGCCGTCATGGGCATCGAGAAAGTCATCGAAAAGCTGGCCGACCTGCCGGACCTGATGCGCCTGCTGCCACGCTCCGCCACCGGCCAGGCCATCACCACCTACATCAATCTGATCAGCGGACCGCGCCGGGACGACGAATGCGACGGGCCGCGTCAGGTGCACCTGGTGCTGGTGGACAACGGCCGCAGCCGTATCTACGCCGACCGCGAGTTGCGCGCCACTCTACGCTGCATCCGCTGTGGCGCCTGCATGAACCACTGCCCGGTGTACGAACGTCTGGGCGGGCACGCTTACGGCACGGTCTATCCCGGTCCCATCGGCCAGGTGGTGATGCCGCAGCTGTTCGGGCTCGACAAGGCCGGCAAGCTGACCCAGGCGTGCAGCCTCAACGGTGCCTGCGGCGAGGCCTGCCCGGTCCGCATTCCGCTGCCCGACCTGATCCGCCGCCTGCGCCACGAAGGCGTCACCGACGATCCCGCCAGCCCGGTACGCGGTCATGGCCGCCAGCGTCAGGCCAGTGAAGCCCTGATCTGGCGGGTCTGGGCCACGATCCACGCCCATCCGCGGCTCTACCGTCTGGTGACCCGGCTGGCCACCCGGTCACGCCGCCTGCTTCCGCCCCTGCCCCGAGCCTGGACCGCCCGGCGCGCGCGCCTTGAGCCGGCGCCACGCAGCTTCCACGAACAGATGGCCCAACGCCGCCAGACGGAACCGCGCCCATGAAGTCGAGAGATCGTATCCTCGCCCGCCTGCGTCACGGGCGCACCGCCTCCCCGGCAGCGCCCATGACGCCCCCGGAGTCGCCGCCGCCGGCGGTCACCCAACCAGACCTGGAGCCCATGATCGAGGCTCTGGGCGCGGCTCACGCGGAGGTCATCCGGATCGAGGAAAGCCAGTGGCCGGACCGGCTCGCCGCCATGGCCGCCGAACGGAGCTGGCAGCACTGGTGGGTGGGTCGCGACGAAGTCGCACAGACCTGGCAGCAGCATGCGTCCGCCCCCCAGGTCACCGTGTTCGACGACTGGACGACGCAGAAAGACGCGCTGTTTCGCGAGGCTCCGGTCGCCCTGAGCCTGGCCCAGGGCGGGATCGCTGAAACCGGCACCCTGATCGTGGAAAGCCGGCCCGAAACGCCCCGGACCCTGTCACTGGTGCCACCGGTACACGTGGTCGTGGTGCGCGAACGGACCGTCTACCCGGACATGGCGAAGGCCCTGGCCAACTACAGCCACAGCGGCCTGCCCACCAACCTGATCTTCATCTCCGGCCCGTCCAAGACAGCCGACATTCAGCAGACCCTGGCCTACGGCGCCCACGGCCCCAAGGAGCTGATCGTCTTCCTGTGCCGTTGAGGCCCGAATTCATCGCCACTCTAAATATTGAAGTGCGAACACCTTCCTGTCACATACCTGCAATTTCGCGGCCTTTCCATTGAATTGAGAACAGAGCATGCCGCCAAGCACCTGTTTGCACGCGCAATTTAATTAGACCTGAAAATAAAATCCCGATTGGTTATACTCCGCTCCCCGATTTTCAGGCGGGGCAAAAGGAGGGGTTACCAACAACAGGAATACCACGTCACGGGGACGCACCCATCCGCGTTCACGCCCCTCCCTGCCCTGAATTGTCATGACCGGCGCCGCAGAAGCACCGGAATCGATCCAATACGAGAGAGGGAGGCCTATGAACTCCGTTGTAAACGCCCCTGAAACATTCTCCGCCCGCATTCCCACGGTGGAATTCGAGGAGCGCCGCTTCCAGGTCTACACCGACCGCCAACTGGACAAAATCGAAGCCATCCAGTCCCTGCCGGAAGACACCCTGTTCGAGATGAAGGTCGTCTCCAGCGTCCTGCCTTTCCGGGTCAACGAGTACGTGATCAACGAGCTGATCAACTGGGACAAGGTGCCCAATGATCCGCTCTACCAGCTGGTCTTTCCCCAGCGCGAGATGCTCAAGCCCGAGCACTACGAGCGCATGGCGGAGATGCACCGCAGCGGCGCCGACAAGAAAGAGATCCAGGCGGTCGCCAAGGAAATCCGCGACGACCTGAACCCGCACCCGGCCGGCCAGATGCAGATGAATCAGCCGGAGCTGGACGGTGAGGCCCTCGAAGGCCTGCAGCACAAGTACCGCGAGACCGTGCTGTTCTTCCCGTCCCAGGGCCAGACCTGCCATTCCTACTGCACCTTCTGCTTCCGCTGGGCGCAGTTTGTCGGTGACAAGGACCTGAAAATGGCCAGCACCGACGCCGAGAAACTGCACGGTTACCTGCGCGAGCACACCGAGGTCACCGACCTGCTGATGACCGGCGGCGACCCGATGGTGATGAAGACCAAGAACCTGGTGCAGTATCTGGAGCCCCTGCTGGAGCCGGAGTTCGATCACATCCAGACCATCCGCATCGGCACCAAGGCCCTGACCTTCTGGCCGTACCGCTTCGTGACCGACAAGGACGCCGCCGAGCTGATCGACCTGTTCGCGCGCCTGGTCGAGAACGGCAAACACGTGGCGGTCATGGCCCACTACAACCACTGGCAGGAAATCACCACCGACATCGCCGAGGAAGCAATTCGCCGCATCCGCGCCACCGGTGCCGAGATTCGCGCCCAGGGCCCGATCATCAAGCACGTCAACGACGACGCCGATGCCTGGGCCAGGATGTGGAAGAAACAGGTGCAGCTGGGCATCATCCCCTACTACATGTTCGTGGAGCGGGACACCGGCGCCAAGAACTACTTCGAACTGCCACTGGCGGAAGCCTACGAGATCTATCGCGAAGCCATGAAGAACGTGTCCGGCCTGGGCCGCACCGCGCGCGGCCCCTCCATGAGCGCGGGCCCGGGCAAGGTGGAAGTCCAGGGCATTGCCGAGATCCACGGCGAAAAGGTGTTCGTGCTGCGTTTCCTGCAGGGCCGCAACCCGGACTGGGTACAGCGCCCGTTCTTCGCCAAGTACAGCGATACCGCCACCTGGCTGCACGAGCTGGAGCCGGCCTTCGGGGAGGAGAAATTCTTCTTCGAGGACGAGTACGAGGCGATGCGCAAGGGCAACGGTTAAGCCGTTCGCCGCGCGCTCCGAAAGCCGGGCCCTGTGCCCGGCTTTTTTGTGGGCGGCCGATGTGAAAAGCCCATTCAGGCTACAGGGTCTGCGGGATTCTCAAGCCTTAACCCCGCCGCTGGCGCTTGGGTACAAATCCTTCCGGCTTGTCCTTCAGCCAGTCGACGAAGGTGCGTAACTCATCCAACTGCATCAGCTTGTTGCGGGTGTTGTAGTGCATACCCAGCTCGTGCTCGGAACAGGCGCCGTGGATCGCGTTGTGGCAGGGGCGACAGACCCAGAGGGTGCGGGTGATCATGTCTTCGCGGCTGAACAGTTTCTGGAAACGCTTCTTGCCGTGAAGGCGACGGGGGATGAGGTGGTGACGCGTGAGCTGGGCGACCGGGCGGTCGCACAGCTCACAGCAGTCCGGTTGCGGGGGCAGTTTCAGCATGACGGGCCAGCCGCTGCGCCCCGACGACTCAGTGCATCAGGGTGTAGAGTTTGCGGCGGTAGGTACGCACGTCCGGGTTGGCATTGCCGAGCTTGTCGAACAGCTCCACCAGTGTCGTCTTGGCGATGCCGTCCTTGTAGCCGGCGTCGGCCTGCATCAGCCGCACCAGCAGGTCCATGGCCGCGGCGTTGTTTTCCTTGATCACGTGCTGCAGCGCCAGCTGGTGCAGGGCGTCGCAGTCCCTGGGATCAGCCTCCAGACGCTTTTCCAGTTCCGCCACCGGCGGCAGTTGTCCCGCCTGCTCCATGAACTTCAGACGCGCCGCCAGTTGCCGGGCGTGGGGCTGCATCTTGTCTTCCGGCGCCAGGCTGTCGAGGATCTGCTGGGCGGTGTCGGTATCGCCCAGTTCCGCCTTGATCTGCGCCAGATCAATCAGTACCGCGGTGTCTTCCGGATCGGCCTGGTTCATCTCGGTGAGGATCGCCAGCGCGCTATCCAGGTCGCCCTCTTCCCACAGCCGGTTGGCCTTGTCATGGGGATTTTCCTCAGGCGCGTCCACGTGCTTCTCCAGCACCTTGCGGATTTCGCTTTCCGGCAGCGCCCCGTTGAAGCCATCCACCGCCTGGCCGTCCTTGACCAGCAGCACCGTGGGCAGACTGCGCACGCCCAGGTGACCGGTCAGCTCCTGCTGCTCATCGGCGTTGACCTTGGCCAGGGTGAAGGCGCCCTTGAACTCTTCCGCCAGCTTTTCCAGCACCGGCATCAACTGTTTGCACGGCGCGCACCACTCGGCCCACACGTCCACCAGCACCGGCGTCTGCGCGGAGGCCTGCATGACCTTGTCCTGGAAATTGTCGAGGGTGGCTTCGAAAACGTAGGGCGACTCACTCATAGGAAAACCTTGTTCCGGTGTTCGATCGATATCAGGGGTATTGGCGACAGATGTCTACTATGGTGTTCAGCAGCGCGAATTCAAGACGCAGCCACCTCGCAACCGGCGATTACCGCAAACCTGCTTGAATTTCCGGCAGACGCCGTTACATACGGAGAATAAGCCATTTGGCAAGAGTCCTGAAGCCAATCACACGAGGATGCAGCGTGATCAAGACCGATAGCCACCACGAGGAAGAGAGCATGGAGTACATCGGCAAGGACGAGAACCGACAGAGCCTTGCCCTGACCCAACAGGTCATGCCCAAGCGCATGTACCTGCTGCCGGTCCAGAATCGCCCGTTCTTCCCCGCCCAGGTGCAACCGGTCGTGGTCAATCAGGATCCCTGGCAGGAAACCCTCAAGCGGGTCAAGGAGACGGACCACCAGGTTCTGGGCCTCTGCTTTGTCGACTCCGATGAGTCAGCGAACATTCCCGACAGCGATGACCTGGAAATCATGGGCTGCGCGGTGCGCACCCACCAGGTTCAGCACGAAGGCGGCAAGGTGCAGTTCATCGCCCAGGGCCTGCAGCGTTTCCGCATCGTCCAGTGGCTACGGCGCAAACCGCCGTTCCTGGTGGAAGTCAGTTACCCACAGGAGCCGGAGGAAGAGGCCGACGAACTCAAGGCCTATACCCTCGCGATCATCAGTGCCATCAAGGAGCTGCTGCGCAGCAACCCGCTTTACGGCGAGGAGGTCAAGCAGTACCTGTCCCGCTTCGGGCCGGACGACAGCTCACCACTGGCCGACTTCGGCGCGTCCATGACCAGCGCCAAGGGTCCGGAGCTGCAGGACGTGCTCGACACCGTGCCCCTCCTGCGACGCATGGAGAAAGTGCTGCTGCTGATGCGCAAGGAGCAGGAGGTCGCGCGCCTGCAGGCGGAAATCAACGAAGAGGTGAACACTAAAGTCCAGAAGCACCAGCGCGAGTTCTTCCTGCGTGAGCAGCTCAAGGTCATCCAGCGTGAACTGGGGATGGCCAAGGACGACAAGACCGCCGATGTGGAGCGTTTCCAGGCGCGCATGGACGAGCTGAACCCGCCCGAGCATGTGCGGGAACGCTTCGACGACGAGCTGCAGAAACTGTCGGTGCTGGAACAGGGCTCGCCGGAGTACGGCGTCACCCGCAACTACCTGGACTGGCTGACCCAGGTGCCCTGGGGCCAGTCGTCGGAGGATCACTTTGACCTGGACCGCGCCCGCAAGATCCTGGACCGCGACCACGATGGCCTGGAAGACGTGAAGGACCGCATCGTCGAGTTCCTGGCCGAGGGCACCTTCCGCAACTCGGTCGCCGGCTCGATCGTCCTGCTGGTGGGGCCGCCCGGCGTGGGCAAGACCTCCATCGGACGTTCGGTCGCCGACGCACTGGGGCGACAGTTCTATCGCTTCAGCCTGGGCGGCATGCGTGACGAGGCGGAAATCAAGGGACACCGGCGCACCTACATCGGCGCCATGCCCGGCAAGCTGGTGCAGGCCCTGAAAGACACCGGCGTGGACAACCCGGTGATCATGCTCGACGAGATCGACAAGGTGGGCGCGTCTTTCCAGGGGGATCCGGCATCGGCCCTGCTGGAAACCCTGGACCCGGAGCAGAACAAGGATTTCCTCGACCACTACCTCGATGTGCGCATGGATCTGTCCAAGACCCTGTTCATCTGCACCGCCAACCAGCTGGACACCATTCCGCGGCCGCTGCTCGACCGTATGGACGTCATCCGCCTGTCCGGCTACATCACCGAGGAGAAAGTGCTGATCGCCAAGCACCACCTGTTGCCGCGGCTGCTCAAGCGCTCGGACCTGAAGAAGAAGCAGCTCAACATCAGCGACGCGGCCATCCGCCAGGTGGTCGAGGGCTACGCCCGGGAAGCGGGGGTGCGCAACCTGGAGAAACAGCTGCACAAGATCGTGCGCAAGGGCATCGTCAGGCTGCTCGACGAGCCGGACCAGCCGGTGAAGGTGGGCGTCAGCGACCTGCCTGATTTCCTGGGCCAGCCCCACTTCAAACGCGAAAAGGCGCTCAAGGGCACAGGCGTGGTCACCGGCCTCGCCTGGACCGCGATGGGCGGGGCGACACTCAGCATCGAGGCCTCGCGCATCCACAGCAGCCAGCGTGGCTTCAAGCTGACGGGCCAACTGGGTGACGTGATGCGCGAGTCGGCGGAGATCGCCTACAGCTACGTCTCCTCGAACCTGAAACGTTACAAAGGCGACCCGGCGTTCTTCGACAAGTCCTTCGTGCACCTGCACGTGCCCGAGGGCGCCACCCCCAAGGATGGCCCCAGCGCCGGCATCACCATGGCCACCGCCCTGCTGTCCATCGCCCGGGGCGAGGCGCCCCAGGCGGGTCTGGCGATGACCGGCGAGCTGACCCTGACCGGTCAGGTGCTGCCGGTGGGCGGTATCCGCGAGAAGGTCATCGCGGCCCGGCGCCAGAAGATCAGCACCCTGATTTTGCCGGAAGCCAACCGGGGCGATTACGAGGAGCTACCGGACTATTTGCAGGAGGGGCTCAATGTGCATTTCGCGAAACATTTCTCCGATGTCTACTCGATTTGTTTTGCACACAAGCCTCGTCGCGGCGCGAGCGTGCACTGATATGGATCGCTCCCCCTCAGACCGCATGAATAGTGGGTTACACGGAGTCGGAACACCCGTACGCGCAATCCACTATGGTTCAAAACGGGGCACATACCTATACTTCTAATCATTGGATTCATCGCATTCGCGTCGAATTCCTGTCATCTGAGAAGAGCCCATTAGGCGCCTGGTTTAGGCGCCTTTTTTTATGCCCAAAGAAAAGGTGTGGCCGGAGACAAATCACGCCCCGACACCCGGGCCGATGATCCTCCAGAACGAAAAGACAGAAGGGAAAGGCCCCGTTCAGTGCCGGGACCCCGAACGCCTTACCGGCGCCCGATAAAACGCGCCACCAGATCGCGCAGACCGCCCGAGAAACGCATCAGCTCCTCGCTCACCTTGTCCGCCGTCTGCGCCCGATCGGTACTGCTGTCCGCCAGCTCGGCGATGTTCACCACCTGCCGGTTGATCTCCTCAGACACCTGGCTTTGCTGCTCTACCGCCGCCGACATCTGCAGGAAGCGATCGGTGATGCGCCCGATGCCATCGACGATCTCACCCAGCGCACGCTCCGCCTCGCGCACCCTGTCCAAACCGGAACCGGCCACGACCTCGCCGTCGCGCGCGGCGCTCACCGCGGTGCCGACCTGTTTGCGGAAATCCTCGATGACGCTGTGGATGCGCGTCGTGCTCTCCCGCGTGCGGCCCGCCAGCGAACGCACTTCGTCAGCAACCACCGCAAAGCCGCGGCCCTGCTCACCGGCGCGGGCTGCCTCGATGGCGGCGTTCAGCGCCAGCAGGTTGGTCTGCTCGGCAATGTCACTGATCAGGTCAGCGGCCTCACCGATGCTGTCGGTGGACTGACCCAGCTTCTCCACCGCGTTGCCCACTTCGTGGACCCGCTCGACCAGGCTCTCGATCGCCTGCAGGGCCTGGCGCGACAACTCCGCACCCTGCGCCGCATGCTCATTGGCAGACTCCGCCTCCCGGGCATTGCGGGTGACGTTTTCCGAGACTTCGTGAATCGATGCGGTCATCTCGTTGATGGCCGAGGCCGTCTGGTCGGTTTCCGAACGCTGCCTGGCGATGTACTCGGAACCCTCACTGATGGCCTTGTGGCTGGTGGAGGCATGGCCGGCCAGGATGCCGGCCTGGTCCTCGATCCGGGCCAGAGCGGTGCGTAGCCGTGCTTCCTCGCTGATCAGCAGCATCGCCAGCTCGCCAAAACGGCCGCGCTGGTCGGTGTAGGTCATGGCGATGAGCGGGTCAGTGAAGGCATCATCGCGCAGATCGACCAGGGACTTCATCCGGTTATCGATCATGCCGCGCAGGGTAAAGCCGGCCGTCAGGTGACCGATAATCACCACCGCCGTGGCCCAGCCCGGCGATGCCCAGTGCAGAGCCGCCACACTGGCGATCAGGGAGACCAGCAATGGCAGCGCCACGATGAACACGTTGCGCAGGTTGGCCATTTTGATCACGCCGTTCTTGCCAGCGTTGAGCTTGCGATAGAGCTCCTCGGCTCGACGCTTCTGGTCCTCGGTGGGTGCGGTGCGCACGGACTCGTACCCCACCATCTGACCATTTTCACGCACCGGTGTGACGTAGGCGCTGACCCAGTAGTGGTCGCCGTTCCTGCACCGGTTCTTGACCACGCCCATCCAGGCGCGGCCGGCCTTCAGGGTGTCCCACATATGCTTGAACACGGAGGGCGGCATATCCGGGTGGCGGATGATGTTGTGGGCCTGCCCCACCAGCTCTTCCCGGGAAAAGCCGCTGATGTCGACGAACTCGTCGTTGCAGTAGGTGATAACCCCTTTGGCATTGGTGGTGGTGATCAGGCGACCACCGTCCGACATGCGGACTTCACGCTGGGTGACAGGGAGATTCTTTCGCATAGGAGTTCATGTCCTTCTGACGTTACGCCAAGTACGGATCCATCGGTACCTGTGTAGCCACTATAGACGTTGGCCAGGGGTGTTTCCGCAGTTCCGGTTTATGGATGGCGTATCGGGACGCCGAGCTGGTAGCGGCTGAAGGCTCGGCCACGAACAGCACGACCCGCTCAGGGTTCTTGTTGCAGGAAGAGAGAGGCGGGGCCGATACGCTTTCCCCTCGTATCGGCAACCATACGGATTAGATTAGCTGGCCGACTGCTTTTTTTTGGCCTTCCACCCGTCTTCACGGTTGATCGGCCCGACATCAAGCACCGGGGAGGCGTCGATCTCGTCGGCGTCCATCATGCTGGCGACCCGCTGCAGGGACGCCACGATCATGCTCTGCTCCCATTCGTGCAGGCTCTGGAACTTCTGGATGAAGTCTTCCTGCAGCGGCTGGGGAGCCTGGGCCAGCAATTCGGCACCGTCTTCGGTCAGGTGGGCATGGACCTTGCGCTTGTCCGCGGTGCTGCGCACCCGGTACACCAGCTTGCGATGCTCCAGACGGTCGAGGATGGTGGTCACGGTGGCCTGACTGAGGCTAACCTTGTCGGCGATGGTGCCAATAGTGACCTGCCCCAGATCGCGGATCGTCCGCATGATCAGAAGTTGCGGCGCCGTCAATCCGGCGTTTTTGCTGAGGCGCTTGGAGTGGAGATCGGTCGCGCGAATCACGCGCCGAAGAGCGACTAGCACCTGCTCGTAGTTGTTCATGAAGATTTCCCACGCTGCCGATTCGGCGAGGCCGAAATTATAGTGCTCCATGTTTTTCGAGTACAAAGCTTTTATATCAGACATTTCCACTACATCGCCGGCTCTGCAAAAACGATATGAAGAGAATGGCAACGCCCGTTCTGCCCTACAGAGCCCTAAAACGCCAGAGATTCGGTTTCAGGGTTGAGGCTGGCCGCTCTTCAATACTTATAACTCTAACTATTTGACCGCTTAAAGTCTAATCACTCATGACGCGAACCTTTGCCTCAAGCCCCGTCGTGAGGCACTATTCGGTTGCCCGGACTCAACGCGAAGCCCGTAAGCAAACAAGACCGCAGGGATTAGAAACCTTTATGCTTCAAAACAATCGCACTCGCAGCCATTTGCCGTCCTACGCGGTGCTGTCACGCCTCACCAGGAGCGCACTCGGCCGGCTATTCGCCCTGGCCCTCACACTGACGGCGGGCCCTATCCAGGCGCAGGACATGACGCCTCCGGCCGGCAATGGCGCGAACCAGGTCCAGGGCCCGACCGGCGCCGACGCGGACGACGTTCGGCAACGCATCGACCAGTTGGAAGAGCCCCTCTACAACCCATTCGTCGAGCGTTACCTGCTGGATGAAGTAAAGACCCTGCGTACCGAGATCCAGAGCACCCGGGCCGAACTCATCGAGAAGGTGGTGGACAAGGAACTCACCGTCGCCGACAAGACCATGTCCTACGCCACCGACACGGTGACCTACTTCTTCTACCTGATCGCCGGCGCCACCTCCATTCTGGTGGTCATCGGGTGGAACTCCATCCGGGATATGCGCAACCAGTTGGCCAGCGTGGCCGAGAAGCGGGTCAATGAGCTGGTGGTGGAATACGAGCAGCGACTCAAATTCATCGAAGAGCAGCTGCAGCAGAAATCGGACATCATCAACCGCAACCAGGAAGAGATCGAACGCACCAACGAAGTGCATTCGTTGTGGCTGAAAGCCAGTCAGGAAACCTCCCAGCAGAACAAGATTGCGGTCTACGACCAGATTCTCGATCTACGACCAGACGATGTGGAAGCCCTGAGCTACAAGGCCGACGCCGTGCTCGAGTTGAACGAGCCGCTGTGGGCCATCAGCCTCTGTCTGCGGGCACTCAAGCTGGCGCCGGACAACGGCCACCCGCATTACCAGTTGGCCTGCGCCTATGCCGAGATCGGCCGCTGGGAGGACGCCATCAAGAGCCTGTCCGCCGCCATCGACATTTCCGAGGCCTACCGGGACGACGCCTCGGTCGACCCGAGCTTTGCGCCGCTCCACGATTTCGACCAGTTCCGCCAGTTGGTCCACCCCGAGGATATGGAGGAATCGGAGAGCGGTCCGACCGAGTCCTGAATCCTGGCATGAACCCTGCCTTATGATCCCGACCACTTGTCAGGACTTCACGCCCGGGTCGCTGCCGGTTCCGGCTTTTTCGGCGACCCGCTCCATTTCTTGACAACGAAGAACGGGTGGTGTTTGTTTGTTGCATCGCCGTGCTCCCAATGGCTCGGCACGGCTGAAAAAACACCAAAAAAATGTTCTCAGAAAGCAAGGCAGGACAGACCAAAATGAAAACCAAGCTGAGTAAACTTGCGGTCGGGGTTAGCGCTTCACTCGCCATGATGGCCACCGGAGCCGCCAACGCGGAAATCAAGATCGGCATCGCCGGCCCGATGACCGGCGCCGTTGCCCAGTACGGCGACATGCAATTCTCCGGCGCGCGTATGGCGATCGAGCAGATCAACGCCAACGGCGGCGTCAACGGCGAGGAACTGGTCGCCGTTGAGCAGGACGACGTCTGCGACCCGAAACAGGCCGTCACCGTCGCCAACAACATGGTCAACGAAGGCGTGCGCTTCGTGGTTGGCCACCTGTGCTCCAGCTCCACCCAGCCGGCGTCCGACATTTATGAGGACGAAGGCATCCTCATGGTGACCCCGGCTTCCACCAGCCCGGCCATCACCGAGCGCGGCTACGAACTGGTGTTCCGCACCATTGGCCTGGATAGCATGCAGGGGCCGGTTGCGGCCAACTACATCGCCAGCCAGAGCCCGGAGCGCGTCGCGGTCATCCACGACAAGCAGCAGTATGGTGAAGGCATCGCCAGCGCGGTCAAATCCACCCTGGAGGACGACGGCGTCAACGTGGTGATGTACGAAGGCATCACTGCCGGCCAGAAAGACTTCTCTTCCCTGGTCACCAAACTGAAGCAGGCCAACGTCGACTTCGTCTACTACGGCGGCTACCACCCGGAGCTGGGCCTGATCCTGCGCCAGGCGCAGCAGGCCAGCCTCGACGCCCAGTTCATGGGCCCTGAAGGCGTGGGTAACAAGGACATCAACACCATCGCCGGCGACGCCGCCGAAGGCCTGCTGGTGACCCTGCCCCCGAGCTTCGACGAAAAGGCCGAGAACCAGGCGCTGGTCAAAGCCTTCCAGGACAAGGGCGAAGATCCCTCCGGCCCGTTCGTCCTCACCTCCTACGCGGCCGTTCAGCTGATTGCCGATGGCATCGAGCAGGCCGACTCCACGGATCCGTTTGACGTTGCCGAGGCCCTGCGCTCCGGCAGCTACGAGACCCCCATCGGTACAGTCGAATACGATCAGGCCGGTGATCTGAAGTCATTCGACTTCGTGGTCTACGAATGGCATTCAGATGGCAGCAAAACTCCGGTAGAATAACTAACGATTAAAAATCGGTAATAGTTGTGAGCAAGAGAGGACGACCCGAATGGTCACGCCTCTCTGAGGACACCTTCCCCTCACGAGGGGGAAGGTGTTTTTTTGGAACCCCGGTTTGGGAAGTCGCCGGCGACGCCAGCCAGTGACCTGCGATACATGGACGTGATGGCCGCAAGCCCTGTGGCAACAGGGGCTTTTGCGTCGCGTGATCGCCAACCGGGGTTTTTCATTTTCGGAGTTTCAAAAAAATGCACGACGTTCTGTACTTTCTCCAGCAGCTCATCAACGGGCTGACGGTAGGAAGCGCGTATGCCCTGATCGCCATCGGCTACACGATGGTTTACGGCATTATCGGCATGATCAACTTCGCCCACGGTGAGATTTACATGATCGGCGCTTACGTCTCGCTGATCGTCATCACCGGCCTGGCGGTCACCAGCCCCGCCTGGATTCCCCTGGTCCTGCTCGTTGCCCTGATCTGCGCCATCATCGTCTCCAGCTCCATGGGCTGGGCCGTCGAACGCGTCGCCTACCGCCCCGTCCGCGGCCAACACCGCCTGATTCCGCTGATTTCCGCCATCGGCATGTCCATCTTCCTGCAGAACTACGTTCACCTGGCCCAGGGCTCGCGCAACATCGGCTTCCCCCTGCTGATCGAAGGCGGCGTCACCCTGGGCGGCAGCGAGGACGGTTTCCAGGCCACACTGACCTACATGCAGCTCACCATCTTCGTGGTGACCCTGGTCTGCATGACCGGGCTGTCCCTGTTCATCTCCCGGTCCCGCATCGGCCGCGCCTGTCGCGCCGTGTCCCAGGACCGCAAGATGTCCAACCTGCTGGGCATCGACACCAACCGCATCATCGCCGCCACCTTCGTGATCGGGGCCTCTCTGGCCGCCGTGGCCGGTCTGTTGCTGGGCATGTATTACGGGTCGATCGACCCGCTGTTTGGTTTCATTGCCGGCCTGAAGGCGTTCACCGCCGCTGTACTCGGCGGCATCGGCAGTATTCCCGGGGCCATGCTCGGCGGGCTGATACTGGGCGTGGGCGAGAGTTTCACGTCCGGCTACCTGAGCGGTGAGTACAAAGACGTGGTGTCGTTCGGGCTGCTGATCCTCATCCTCCTGTTCCGGCCCACAGGCCTTCTCGGCAAACCGGAAGTGGAGAAGATCTGATGGTTGCACAGAATTTCCGCCATGCGCTGTTCTGCGCATTCATTACCCTGATTATTTCCTATCCCATCCTGGGCCTGAACCTGGAGGCACAGGGCATCAGCGTTAAGCTGACCGGTGCCGAAACCCAGACCTACATCGGCATCGCCATCGCGGTGCTGATTGTCTTCCTGTTCCAGCTGTTTCGTCCTGCGATTATGGGAGCCCTGGGCCAGGCCAAGGCGATCAACCCGATGGCCGGCCGCGCGCCGATGCCCCAGGAAAAGAAACTGACGATCGAGCGCATTGCCCTGATCGTGATCGTGCTGGGCGCCATGGCCTGGCCGTTTATCGCCTCCCGCGGCGCCGTCGACCTCGCCACGCTGGTGCTGATCTACATCATCCTGGGCCTCGGCCTGAACGTGGTCGTGGGCCTGGCGGGCCTGCTGGACCTGGGCTACGTCGCTTTCTACGCGGTGGGCGCCTACACCTTTGCCTTGCTGTCCCAGTACTACGGCTTTTCCTTCTGGATGGCGCTGCCCCTCGGCGCAATCCTGGCGGCGGCCTTCGGTTTCGTGCTGGGTTTCCCCGTGTTGCGCCTGCGGGGTGACTACCTCGCCATCGTGACCCTGGGCTTCGGGGAGATCATCCGTATCCTGCTGAACAACCTGACCGACCTGACCAACGGACCGGACGGGATCGGCGGCATCCCCGACCCGACGCTGTTCGGCATGGAGTTCGGCCGGCGCGTCAAGGAGGAAGGCAACACCTCGTTCCATGAAGTGTTCAACCTACCCTATGACAGCATGGACAAGGTGATCTACCTGTACCTGATCACACTGATCCTCGCCGTCGTCACGCTGGTGGTCATCCGCCGCCTGATCCGCATGCCGGTGGGCCGTTCCTGGGAAGCCCTGCGCGAAGACGAAATCGCCGCCCGTTCCCTGGGGCTGAGCCGTACCGCGGTCAAGCTCTCCGCCTTCACCATCGGCGCCTTCTTTGCCGGCTTCGCCGGTACCATCTTCGCGTCCAAGCAGGGCTTTATCAGTCCGGAGTCCTTCGTGTTCCTCGAATCCGCCATCATTCTGGCGATCGTGGTGCTGGGCGGCATGGGATCGCAGCTCGGGGTTATCCTCGCCGCGATCGCGGTCACCATCCTGCCCGAGCTGGCACGGGAATTCTCCGAATACCGCATGCTGATCTTCGGCGCCGCCATGGTGCTGATGATGGTCTGGCGCCCGCAGGGCCTGCTGCCCATGACCCGGGTCCACATCAAACTCAAACAGCAGGAAGCGGGAGTGACTGACCATGCTTGAAGTACGCGACCTGTCGATGCGTTTCGGCGGCCTGTTGGCCGTCGACCAGGTGTCCCTGGACGTGGGTGACCGCGAGATCGTGTCCATCATCGGCCCCAATGGGGCCGGCAAAACGACGGTGTTTAACTGCCTGAGCGGGTTCTATCGCCCCACCGGCGGCACCATCAAGTTCAAGGAGCGCGAGATCCAGGGCAAGCCGGATTACAAGATCTCGCGGATGGGCATGGTTCGCACGTTCCAGCACGTGCGGCTGTTCAGCAAAATGACGGTGGTGGAAAACCTTCTGGTCGCCCAGCACCGTCACCTGAACACCAACCTGTTTGCCGGCCTGGTGAAAACACCGGACTACCGCAAGCGTGAAGAGAAATCACTGGAGCGAGCCGCCTACTGGCTCGAGCGGGTCGGCCTGACGGAGATGGCCAACCGCGATGCCGGCAACCTGGCCTACGGCCAGCAGCGCCGCCTGGAGATTGCCCGCTGCATGGTGACCGAGCCGGAGCTGCTGATGCTCGACGAGCCGGCCGCCGGACTCAATCCCAACGAAACCCGGCAACTCAACGAGCTGATCATCAGCCTCAAGGAAGACTACTGCGTCTCCGTGGTCCTGATCGAGCACGACATGAGCCTCGTCATGGGTATTTCCGACCGCATCAACGTCATCAACCAGGGCCGACCGCTGGCCAGTGGGACGCCCGAGGAAATCCGGCAGAACGACGACGTGATCAAGGCCTACCTGGGCGAGGAGTAAAAGGATCAACCATGCTGGTACTTGAAAACATCCATACCCACTACGGCAAGATCGAGGCGCTGCACGGCGTCTCGGTGGAGGTCAAGGAAGGCGAGATCGTCTCCCTGATCGGTGCCAACGGGGCGGGCAAAACGACGCTGCTGATGACTGTCTGTGGCGATCCGCAGGCCAGCTCGGGGCGCGTGTTGTTCCGGGGCGAGGACATCACCCACAAGCCCACCTCCGACATCATGCGGTCGGGCATCGCCATTGTGCCGGAAGGCCGCCGGGTGTTCCCCGGTCTGACGGTGGAAGAGAACCTGCATATGGGGGGCTTCTTCAATACCAAGGCGGAGATCCGCAAGAGCCAGGACCACGTGTTCGAGCTTTTCCCGCGCCTAAAGGAACGCCGCAACCAGCGCGCCGGCACCATGTCCGGCGGCGAGCAGCAGATGCTGGCCATCGGCCGCGCCCTGATGTCGAAACCCCGCATGATCATCCTGGACGAGCCCTCCCTGGGGTTGGCGCCGCTGATCATCAAGCAGATCTTCGACATCATCAGCACCCTGCGCGATGAAGGCATCACCGTCTTCCTGGTGGAGCAGAACGCCAAGCAGGCCCTGAAGCTGGCCGACCGCGGCTATGTGCTGGAGACGGGCCGTATCCGGCTGGAAGACTCCGGCGCCAACCTGCTCGCCAACGAAGACGTGCAGAAAGCCTATCTGGGCGGCTAGAACCCGCCGGCGCCCCTCCGGGCGCCGTGATCGTCAGGCACAAAAAAGCCGGGCCCTTGGGCCCGGCTTTTTCATGAAGGAAGACACCCGCGCTTATTGAACGCTCTTGATGGTGCCCTTGTAGCCTTCAACGGTTACGTCAATGGTGCCGTAAACCAGGTAGTCCGTCTTCTTGACGGTGTAACGCGGAGCCACGATCACGTCGGCACCGGAAGACTTGATGGCGTTGTAGGCCGCAGCGGCCTTAACCGGAGCAACCGCGTCCAGCATGGCCAGCGGAGAACCGCCACCAGCGCCGGCGCCGTATGCAACGCCGTCGGCGTATTCGGATTCACCACCAACGGTGAAGAACAGGATCTTGGTCGCAGAGGAATGGCCAGTGATCTTCTCGCCAACATCAATGTCAGCTTTCAGGTCAGTGTCTACGTGTCCGGACAGGGGAACCGGGTTGGAGCTGACGTTCATGGAGCTACAACCAGACAGTGCGCCTGCCAGAACCAGGCTTGAAGCGATCAGTACTTTTTTCACGACTACTTCTCTCCGTGTGTGATATGTGAGCCATCGTGGCGGGCGCAACTATAAATGAGTGACACCCATATTACAAATAATAAATATAAAGTTAGTTTTTAGATCTTTTTGGAATATATGTTATCACTGTGTTCATTTTTTATCTGAACAATCAGTCAATTGAGGCCCGGACGGGTCGCTGTCTACCAAAACTTGTCTATACTCTGTTGAACGGTCAGGCCGAGCCCCGGCGTTCGAGAACCGGGACGAGCACGACGTTGCCCGCAAAGGCACAACGTCAGGAGAACCACGTCAGGGCCGTTACGTTGTTTTCACATCGATGCAAGCACGACAAGGAGTTGGACCATGAAAAAAATTATCGCAGGAGCCATGCTTCTGGGCGCTTCCAGCCTCGCTTTCGCACAGCCGGGCTGTGGTGTCGGCGCCATGATCTGGAAGGGGCAGTCGGGGATGGCCCCGCACATTCTCGCGGCGACCACCAACGGCACGCTCGGTAACCAGACCTTCGGCATGACCACCGGAACCCTGGGCTGTAACACCAACGAATCGGTTCAGTCGATGGCCATGTACATGGATAACAACATCGACAAGATTGCCCGTGACATGTCCCGGGGCGAAGGCGAAAACCTCGATACCCTGGCGGTTCTGTTGAAAGTCGACGAAGCCGATCGTCCGGCCTTCCGCCAACTGATGCAGGACAACTTCGCCACCATTTTCCCATCTTCCGATACCACCTCGGATGAAGCGGTGTCCGCCATCGTGGCCTTGCTGGAGTCGCATGAGACCCTCGGCAAGTACATCGCCTGATCCTGACCTGCAGGGATAGCCCTTCGCGCCAGGGACGGCGCACAGCACAGCTATTTCCCAAGCACCACCGATCCGAGATCGCATGCAACGACATTCGCTGTCGGGGCCACGGCCCCGTTTGTTGGCCCTGATCGCAACGGCCTTTCTGGCTTCGTCTGCCCTGGCCGCTCCGCCCCTTGATCAACTCGCCCAGGATCCGGCCTGGCTCACCCTGGGCCATTACCGCCCCGACACCCTGGGCAGCGGCTACACCTCCCAGGCCGATGACGCCGGCTTTTTTCTCAGCGTCGACGGCAAGGATTCCCCGGAGGCCGAACTGCGCGCCACTTTGGCGGCCATCCAGCAACCCGGCGACGGTGACCAGCACGCCCGCTGCCGCTTCCCGGCCAGGGACCGCTGGCTTCGCCAGCAACTGGACCTGCCACAGAACACGCCGGACTGCCCGGCCTTCGACACCTGGCGCCAGGAACTGAACACCGAAACCGTGACCCTGGTGTTCGCCGCGTCCTACCTCAACAGTCCATCGTCGATGTTCGGGCACACCTTCCTGCGGCTGGATCCGCCCGGCACGGAAAACGACGAAGAGGCGGACCTGTTGCTGGCCAGCACCATTTCCTACGCCGCGGACGCCGCCGCCCACGACAGCGAGATCATGTTCGCCTACCGGGGTATTTTCGGCGGCTATCCGGGCATCACCTCGGTGAAGCCCTATTACGAAAAGATCCGCCTGTACTCGGACATCGAGAACCGGGACCTGTGGGAATACCGGCTCAACCTGACGCCGGAAGAAACCGACATGCTGCTGGCCCACGCGTGGGAGATCCGCGAGAAGAATTTCGACTACTACTTCTTCGACGAGAACTGCGCCTATCGCCTGCTGGCGCTGATCGACGTCGCCCGGCCCGGCACCAACCTGCTCGACGAAGTCGGCACCCATGCCATTCCCTCCGACACGGTACGCTGGGTGGTCGACCACGATCTGGTGGCGTCGATCCACTACCGGCCTTCTTCCGCCACCGTCGTCGAACACTACCTGGAACAGCTCCCCCCGGATGAAAGGGATCTGGCCGCTGACCTGGCCGACGGCGAGCGCACTGTGGCGGCACCGGCCATCCAGTCCCTGCCCGACGAGTCACGGGCCCACGTGCTGGACGCCACCTACGACTACGTACGCTATCAGGCGCAGGAAGAAGACTGGCCCCGGGACCGGGCCGCCCCCCTGTCCTACGACCTGCTCAAGGCCCGCAGCCGGATCAACGACGCGCCTCCACTGGAGCAGCCGGCCGAGCCGCCCATTCGCGACGACCAGGGTCACGACACGTTCCGGGCCGGCCTGACCGCTGGCCAGCAGGGAGACCGCGACTACATTCAGTTGAGCCTGCGGCCGGCCTACCACGACCTGCTGGATCCACCGGAAGGCTATCGTCAGGGCGCCCAGTTGCAGTTCCTGCGGCTCGATACCCGTTACTACACGGACAATGACGAAGTACAACTGGAGCAACTCGTGGGTGTGGAAATCCGCTCGCTGTCGGTCCGCGACCGCTTCTTTTCGCCACTGTCCTGGCAGGTGGGCTTCGGCGGACGGCGGACGGAAATTGAATCGGGCAAGCGCGTCTTCACCCCCTACCTGGACGGCGGCGCCGGCTTCGGCTGGGCGACTTCATCCAACAGCCAGCTCTACGCCATGGGAACGGCCGACCTGGAGATCGACAATGACCTGGACAAGGGCTACGACACAGCACCCGGCGCCGATCTCGGCTGGCTCTACCAGGGGCATCGGTTAAGCATCATGGGAGGCGTTAAAAGCAAGGCGTGGCTGATCGGCGATCATCATCGCGAGGACATCGGCTACGCGAGCGTTTCCTGGCACCTGGATCCGTCCGCCAGTCTCACCGCCGGCTGGCAGCGCAAACACCACTTCGACAGGTATGAAACCCAATGGCACGCCGGACTGCACGTGTACTTCTAACGCTCTCGCTGGCCCTGCCGCTGCTGATGCTGGGCGGCTGTTCGAGTCTGTTCTTCTATCCGGACAAGACGGTCTACATCACGCCGGACCAGTTAAACCTGGAGTACCGGGACGTTTACCTGGACACGGTCGACGGCGAGCGGCTCCACGGCTGGTGGCTTCCGGCGCAGGGAGAACCTCACGGTACCGTCTACTTCCTGCACGGCAACGCCCAGAACATGAGCAGCCACCTGCTCAACGTGGCCTGGATGCCCAAGGAGGCCTACAACGTCTTCCTGATCGATTATCGCGGCTACGGCCAGTCCACCGGCGCACCGGATATCGAGGGTGCCCTGACGGACTCAGAGACCGGCTTTCGCTGGCTGGTGCAACAACCGGACACCGGGCCCTATTATCTGCTGGGACAGAGCCTGGGTGGCGGCCTGGGGCTGATGCTGGCCGCGGAATGGCAAGACCGGGGTGAACAGCCGCCCTTGACCGCGGTCGTGCTGGACAGCACCTTCGCCGGTTTCCGCGCCATCGCCCGGGAAAAGCTCGACAGTTTCTGGCTCACCTGGCTGTTCCAGGTGCCGCTGAGCTGGACCATCCCGGGGGACTACGAAGGCGTCGATCACATCGACCGAATCAGCCCGGTGCCGGTCATGGTGATCCACAGCCTGCGCGACGGCATTATCCCCTTCCACAACGGCACATCGCTCTACACGGCCGCGAAGCAGCCCAAGGAATTCCTGCAGACCAACACGCCCCACGCGTCGACGTTTGTGATCCCGGCCTACCGGGAGGCGGTGGTGGCGTTTCTTGAGGAGGCCGCTTCGAACGAGGAAAGCACCACTTCAGGCGAGTAGAGGCCCGGCGGCCACGCCGAGGCACCTGGGCAAGAACGTTTATTGCGCCCCTGGATCAGGTGAGGCAGTAGATTTCAGGCACAAAAAAGCCGCCCCGTGGGGCGGCTCTCTCATTCAGGGCCTGGATCAGGCGCCGAATTCGGTCGGCTGCTCGCCTTCCTTCACTTCTTTCATGGACAGCTTCACGCGACCGCGGTTGTCCACATCCAGCACCTTGACCAGTACTTCCTGGCCTTCGCTGAGCTCGTCAGTGACGTTCTCAATGCGACGCTCGGCGATCTGGGAAATGTGCACCAGACCATCCTTGCCCGGCAGGATGTTGACGAAGGCGCCGAAGTCCACAATGCGCTCAACCTTGCCCTTGTAGATCGCACCGACTTCGATTTCGGCGGTGATCTCCATGACGCGCTTCTGCGCGGCCTGGGCGGCGGCCTGGTTGTCGGCGTAGATCTTGACGTTGCCGTCGTCGTCCAGGTCGATGGAGGCGCCGGTGTCGTCGCAGATTGAGCGGATCACGGAACCGCCCTTGCCGATCACGTCACGGATCTTGTCCGGGTGGATCTTCATGCTGGTGATGCTTGGGGCACGGTCGGACAGCGTGGAGCGCGGCTCGGAGATGACCTTGGCCATTTCACCCAGGATATGCTGACGCGCAGAGTGCGCCTGCTCCAGGGCGATTTCCATGATCTCTTCGGTAATGCCGGTGATCTTGATGTCCATCTGCAGGGCGGTGATGCCCTCGGCGGTACCCGCGACCTTGAAGTCCATGTCGCCCAGGTGGTCTTCGTCACCCAGGATGTCGGTCAGGACCGCGAACTGCTCGCCTTCCTTGACCAGACCCATGGCGATACCGGCCACCGGTGCCTTGATGGGGACACCCGCGTCCATCAGCGCCAGACTGGAACCACAGACCGAGGCCATGGAGCTGGAACCGTTGGATTCGGTGATCTCGGAAACCGCACGGATGGTGTACGGGAACTCTTCAACGGTCGGCATGACCGCCGCCACACCACGCTTGGCCAGACGACCGTGACCGATTTCACGACGGCCCGGAGCGCCTACGCGGCCGGTCTCGCCAACACTGAACGGCGGGAAGTTGTAGTGGAACAGGAACGGATCCTTACGCTCACCTTCCAGCGCGTCGATGATCTGCATGTCGCGCGCGGTGCCCAGGGTGGTGGTCACGATGGCCTGGGTCTCGCCACGGGTGAACAGGGCGGAACCGTGGGTGCTCGGCAGCACGCCCACTTCCACTTCGATCGGACGCACGGTCTTGTTGTCACGACCGTCGATACGCGGCTTGCCTTCAATGACCTGGCGACGAACGATGGTCTTTTCCAGTTTGCCGAAGTAGGCCTTAACCTCGTCCTCGGACGGCTGGCCTTCCTCTTCGCCGGCCAGCTTCTCGACGGCGTCGTTGCGAACTTCGCCCAGACGCTTGTAACGCTCCATCTTGTCGCGAATGCCGTAGGCTTCGGTGACGGCGTCGCTGAAGCCGGACTCCAGCGCGTCCGCCAGGGAGGTGTTGACCTCGGCCGGCGTCCACTCCCAGCGCGGTTGACCGGCTTCGGCAGCCAGTTCCTTGATAGCGGTAACGGCGGTCTGCATGGCGTCGTGCGCGAACAGGACCGCGCCCAGCATCTGGTCTTCGGTCAGGCCCTGGGCCTCGGACTCAACCATGAGCACCGCGTCCTGGGTACCGGCCACGACCATGTCCAGCTTGGACGTTTCCAACTGTTCGAACGTGGGGTTCAGGAAGTAACCGTCCTCGTCGGTGTAACCCACACGGGACGCGCCCACCGGGCCTTCAAACGGCACGCCGGAGAGGGCCAGTGCAGCGGAGGCGGCCAGCATGCCGGCGATGTCCGGATCCTGGGTCTTGCTGGAGGACATGACGGTACAGATGACCTGCACTTCGTTCATGAAGCCTTTCGGGAACAGCGGACGGATCGGACGGTCGATCAGGCGGGACGTCAGGGTTTCCTTCTCGGAAGGACGACCTTCACGCTTGAAGAAGCCACCCGGGATCTTACCCACCGCGTAGGTCTTCTCGCTGTAGTTGACGGTCAGCGGGAAGAACGGCTGGCCCGGCTTGGGCTCTTTCTGGGCCACGACCGTGCCCAGCACGGAGATGTCGTCGATAGTGACCAGCACGGAGCCAGTGGCCTGGCGTGCGATGCGTCCAGTTTCCAGGGTGACTGTCTTGCCACCGAGTTCAAATGATTTCTTTACCGGATTCACGGTAACTCCTTCACTTTCAATCATATTTCCGGAAAACGCGGCGTTTTCCCCTCAGAGGCTTCGCGGGTCAGAGTGTCGGGACTTACCGGACTGAAAGCTAACAGGCTGTTGAAAAACGTCGCCAGAGTGCCGGCGCCTTTCAACAACCTGCTATTGTTCGGGCTTTCATCACCGACCGGTGTCGGAAACAGCTCTGGATGTCCTGCGATAACCGAATTGTGCCGGCGGGACTGGCGATACTCGACAGGGCGGTCGTTCGTGACGGGCCCATGGCAAGGACCGACAGCGTCGGCATTGCGCCGGATCCCCGGGCCAAAGCCCCGAATCCGGTGTTCGCTGCGGCGCAGCGTGAAAGGCGAGATAGACTGCCGGGAGAGCAGAGCTCTCCGGGCAGAACCGGCAGGGACCCGGTTCCATCTTTTCAGCATCGGCACCCTTGCGGACGCCTGAGCTGCAAGACAACGGAGGCCGGGACGCACTGCCGTTTCAGACAAAGACTCAGTCGTCTCTTAGCGACGCAGACCGAGACGCTGGATCAGGTCCAGGTAGCGATCGGCGTTCTTCTTCTTCAGGTAGTCCAGCAGCTTACGACGCTGGTTAACCATCCGAATCAGGCCACGGCGGGAATGGTGATCCTGCTTGTTGGCCTTGAAGTGATTCTGCAGCTTGTCGATGTTGGCGCTCAGCAGTGCAACCTGCACTTCCGGGGAACCGGTGTCGCCTTCACCTTGCTGAAAATCAGTGACGATCTGTGACTTCTCTGCGGCAGACAGTGCCATAACTCACCTCTTGGTTTGCGATGCCTTTCGTATTCGGCCGAACCGCGCATCTCTACAGCCCGGCTAAACCTGACGCCCGCTACACAGCGTTAACGGCGTTCAGGCCTGCTTCACCAGACGACGCGGGCTAACCCGACCATCCGGCAACTGCTCGCCCAATCCGAGAAAACGCTCGTCTCCGTAGAGGCGAACCCATCCCGGCGGGTGACCCGACATTTTAACGGGTTGTCCGTTCAATATCGATACAATCTGCTCATCCTGAAGCATTATTTTCGGGAAGGCTTCCAGCGCGGCGTCCACCGGAACCAGCAGCGGGTCCAGCGACTGGCCTTCCTCGCGCATCCGTTCCAGCTCGGCGACGTCGTGCGCCTGATCAAGCCCGAAACCCGCGGCGCCGGTACGACGCAAGCTTGTGACGTGCGCCCCGCAGCCCAGGGCCTCGCCAATGTCCTCCACCAGCGAGCGGATGTAGGTGCCCTTGCTGCAGGACACGGCAATGTCGAAGTGGCGGCCGTCGAACGACAGCAGCTCCAGGGAATGGATGGTCACCGGCCGTGCCGGTCGCTCAATCTCGATGCCTTCGCGAGCATACTCGTACAGCGGGCGCCCCTTGTGCTTGAGTGCCGAGTACATCGACGGGACCTGTTCGATCGCCCCCCGGAAACGCGGCAGCACCGCGTCCAGATCCGCCTGCGACAGCCCTTCGGGTAGCGCCCGCTCGGCCATCACCGCGCCGTCGCTGTCGCCGCTGTCGGTGATCACGCCAAGTTGCCCTGTGGCGACGTAGGCTTTATCGCTGTCGAGCATCAGCTGGGAAAACTTGGTGGCTTCGCCGAAGCAAAGCGGCAGCACCCCGGTCGCCAACGGGTCCAGACTGCCGGTGTGGCCGGCTTTGGCGGCGCCATACAACCGCTTGACCTGCTGCAGAACGCCGTTGGAGGTGACACCCTGGGGCTTGTCGATCACCAGGATGCCGTTCACCTCACGGCCTCGACGACGCCGGCTCAATCCCGGCTCTCCTCGTCGGCGTCGTCGGACGGTCCGACCGCCGGCTTCTTGCCCATGGCCTGGTCGATCAGGCTGTCGATATGACGGCTCTGACCACCCAGCGTGTCGAAGTGGAAGCGCAGCTGGGGAACCACCCGCAGCTTCATCGCCCGTCCGAGCTGGCTGCGCAGGAAGCCCGCCGCCTTACGCAGAACCTTGAGCGAATCCTGCACGCTTTCATCGTCTTCCGTGACCTCGTCGGCGGTCAGCAGCGAAATGTAAACGTCGGCATAGCCCAGGTCCCGGCTGACCTTGACGGCATTGATGGTGACCATGCCCAGACGCGGATCCTTGATCTCACGCTGGACCATAACGGCCAGTTCTTTCTGGATCTGGTCCGCAACCCGGTCAACCCGGCTGAATTCTTTTGGCATGGTTACGCCCTGTCGTTTCGGCACCACCACAAACCTGAGGTGCCTTTTGCGAGCGGCTCAAGGCCCCTCTGAATGCACGGCGCCCCGGAGTCCGGGGCGCCAATCTGAGCTAGTGTCTAACCGGTCCGGCGATCAGCTTTCCAGCTGACGCTCGACCCTGACCCGGTCGAAGACCTCGATCTGGTCACCGACCTTGACGTCGTAGCCCTTAACACCGATACCACACTCGATGCCCTTCTTCACTTCCTGGACATCGTCCTTGAAGCGGCGCAGGGATTCGAGTTCGCCTTCGAAGATCACCACGTTGTCACGCAGGACCCGGATCGGCTTGTTACGGTAGACGGTGCCCTCGGTGACCATACAGCCGGCCACCTGACCGAACTTCGGCGAGCGGAACACATCGCGCACATCGGCGATGCCCACGATGTCCTCGCGGAACTCCGGTGCCAGCATGCCGGTCAGCGCTGCGCGCACATCATCGATCATGTTGTAGATGATGCTGTAGTAGCGCAGGTCGACGCCTTCCTGTTCCACCAGTCGCTTGGCGGAGGCATCGGCACGGACGTTGAAACCGAAGAGTACGGAGTCGGTGGCCAGTGCCAGGCTGACGTCGGTTTCGGCAATCCCGCCCACGCCGGAGGACACGATCTTGACCTGGACTTCTTCGTTGCCGATTTCCTGCAGAGCCTTGGTGATGGCTTCCAGGGAACCGCGCACGTCGGTCTTGAGGACAACGTTGAGGGTCTTGACCTCGTCTTTGCCCATGTTCTCGAACAGGTTCTCCAGCTTGGCCGCCTGCTGGCGCTGCAAACGCTGCTCACGCTCGCGCTTCTGGCGGAACTCGGCCAGTTCCTTCGCCTTGCGCTCGTCCGCTACCACGAAGAACTCGTCGCCGGCGTCCGGTGTTCCGTTCAGGCCCAGGATCTCGACCGGAATGGACGGACCCGCTTCCTTCACCTGGTCGCCGGTCTCGTTCATCATCGCCCGGACCTTACCGAAGTAGGCTCCGGCCACGATCATGTCGCCCTGACGGACGGTACCGTTCTGGACCAGGATAGTCGCCACAGAGCCGCGACCTTTTTCCAGGCTGGACTCAACAACCACACCCGCACCCGGTGCGGTCGGCACGGCCTCCAGCTCGAGAATCTCGGACTGCAGCAGAACCGCTTCGAGCAGATCATCAATGCCCTGACCGGAATGCGCGGACACGGGCACGAACTGTACGTCGCCGCCCCAGTCTTCCGGAATCACGTCCATACCGGCCAGCTCGGTCTTGATCCGGTCCGGGTCCGCCTGTTCCTTGTCCATCTTGTTGATGGCCACAACAATCGGAACACCCGCGGAACGGGCGTGATCCACGGCTTCCTTGGTCTGCGGCATCACGCCGTCATCGGCCGCCACAACCAGGATAACGATATCGGTGCTCTGGGCACCGCGCGCCCGCATGGCGGTAAACGCCGCGTGGCCCGGGGTGTCGAGGAAGGTGACCATGCCCTGGTCGGTTTCCACGTGGTAGGCACCAATGTGCTGGGTAATACCACCGGACTCGCCAGCCGCCACCTTGGTGCGGCGGATGTGATCCAGCAGAGAAGTCTTACCGTGGTCGACGTGGCCCATCACACTGATGACCGGGGCCCGTTTGACCTTCTCACCCTCAAAGGAAATTTCGCTCAGGACTTCTTCCTCGAAAGCATCCTCGCTGGTGGTCTTGGGCTTGTGACCGAGCTCTTCAGTCACGAGCACAGCGGTTTCCTGATCCAGAGGCTGGTTGATGGTGGTCATGACCCCCATCCCCATCAGCGTCTTGATAACATCGGCCGCTTTTACGGCCATACGCTGGGCCAGGTCACCCACCGTAATGGTTTCCGGAATCTCTACTTCACGCACCATGGGTTTGGTCGGTTTCTCGAAACCATGCCTCTTCTGTTTGGGTTTCTTTTTCGCCCGCAGCGGTTTACGCGCGCCACCGTCGTCGTCCTCACTGAAGGACACCGGCTCGGCCGGACGGTTACGCGGTCCACGGTGGCCCGCCGATTTCTTCTTCGGCTTGCCATCGTCGCTGTCATCGGCGCGTTCGCGAGATTTATCCTTTTTCTTCTTCGCCTTGCGGTCTTTGCCACCATCAGCGTCGACCGGCGGTACCGGCACATCCTCGACAGGCACCGGCGCCTCGGCGTCCACCTCAGGCTCCTCTGCTTCCGGCTGTTCCGGCTCGGCCGGCGCCTGTTCCTCTGCAGCCGGGGCTTCAGCAGGACGTTCCTGCTCGGCGACCGGCGTTTCTACAGGGGCTTCCGGAGCCGCCTGGGGCGTTTCCTCTGCCACCGGCGCGTCTTCCTGCTCCGGCTGCTGCGTTTCAGTGCGCTTGATGTATGTGCGCTTCTTGCGAACCTCTACGTTGACCGTCTTGCCGCGTGTAGCGCCACTGCCACCGGTTTTCAGGGTGGTGGTGGTCTTGCGCTTGAGCGTGATCTTGCGCGGCTCGGCGTTGGCTTCGCCGTGGGTCTTGCGCAGGAAAGCCAGCAGTTGCTGCTTCTCATCACTGCTGACAGCGTCATTCTCAGAACGGGCTTTCAGGCCAGCCTCTACGATCTGGCGCAGCAAGCGGTCCACGGGAGCGCCTACATCATCGGCCAGCTGTTTTACGGTTACTTCAGCCATCTGGTCCTCCTCTCCCGATTATTCCTGGTCCTGGAACCAGGGCGCACGTGCGGTCATGATCAACTGGCCCGCACGCTCTTCGTCCATACCTTCGATGTCCAGCAGGTCATCCACGGACTGCTCTGCCAGATCGTCCATGGTCCGCACGCCCATACCGGCCAGCTTGAATGCCAGCGCACGGTCCATGCCGTCCATCGTCAGCAGATCTTCAGCCGGCTCGTTGCCCTCCAGGGCCTCTTCGCTGGCCAGAGCCTGATTGAGCAGGCGGTCCTTGGCGCGAGTACGGAGCTCGCTGACCATATCCTCATCGAATCCATCGATGGCGAGCATCTCGTCCATCGGTACATAAGCCACTTCTTCCAGGGTGGTAAAGCCTTCTTCGATCAGGACCCCGGCCAATTCCTCGTCGACATCGAGGTTCTCGGTGAAATGGTTCAGCAGGCGGTTGTATTCCTGCTCCTGGCGCTCGCCGGCCTCTTCCTCGGTCATGACATTGAGGGTCCAGCCGGTCAGCTCGCTCGCCAGGCGCACGTTCTGCCCGTTGCGACCGATGGCCTGGGCCAGGTTGTCCTCGGCGACCGCCACTTCCATGGTCTGGCGATCCTCGTCCATAACGATGGACGCCACTTCCGCCGGCGCCATGGCATTGATCACCAGCTGTGCCGGGTTGTCGTCCCACAGCACGATATCAACGCGCTCGCCGCCCAGTTCATTGGATACGGCCTGGACACGTGAACCCCGCATGCCCACACAGGCGCCAACCGGATCGATACGGCGGTCGTTGGTCTTGACCGCAATCTTGGCGCGGGAGCCGGGATCGCGGGCGGCGCCACGGATTTCGATCAGGTCCTCGGCAATCTCCGGCACCTCGATGCGGAACAGCTCGATCAGCATGGCCGGGTTGGTACGGCTCAGGATCAGTTGCGGCCCACGGTGGTCGGTCCGGATCTCGAGCAGCAGCGCGCGAACGCGATCGCCCATACGGAAGGTCTCCCGCGGAATCAACTGATCGCGCGGGAGCAGGGCTTCGGCGTTAGCACCGAGGTCCACAATCACGTTGTCACGGGTTACTTTCTTGACGGTACCGGAAATCAGCTCGCCGACCCGGTCGCGGTAGCTGTCGACGATCTTGGTACGCTCGGCTTCACGCACCTTCTGGAAAATAATCTGCTTGGCCGCCTGCGCGCCGATCCGGCCAAAGGCCACGGATTCGACCTTCTCTTCATGGACATCGCCCGGCTGGAGGCTGGTATCGATCTCCTCGGCCTCCTGCATGGTCAGCTCGGTACCCAGTGCGGGAACGGCCTCGTTGTCCACCACCAGCCAGCGCCGGAAAGTTTCATAGTCACCGGTGCGACGATCGATTTCGACGCGGATGTCCGCTTCCTCGTCTTCGTAGCGTTTCTTGGCTGCTGTCGCCAGGGCAAGTTCGATGGCCTCGAAAATGACCTCTTTTTCCACACCCTTCTCGTTGGAGACGGCTTCAACTACCAGCAAGATCTCTTTACTCATCAGATTGCCCTGCCCTTAACCCTTAGACTTGCAGTCAAACGAATTATTTAAAAACCGGAACGATGTTGGCTTTTTCGATACTGTCGATCGGAAGCAGATATTCGTGATCGTCCACGATCACGATGACGTCACTGCCCTCGACACCTTTGAGAAGGCCTTCAAACTTGCGGCGTCCCTCAAAGGCCATGCGCAGGCGGATTTTGACATTGTGCCCGGCCCAGGCTTCGTACTGTTCGAGCCGGAACAGAGGCCGGTCCATGCCCGGCGACGACACTTCCAGCGTGTATTCCGTCTGGATAGGGTCCTCAACGTCCATGACGCCGCTGACCTGGCGACTGACGGTTTCGCAGTCGTCCACGCTGACGCCGTTTTCCGCGTCATCTATAAAGATCCGGAGCATGGACTTGTGGCCCTGGGAGCGGAATTCAAGGCCCCAGAAATCGTAGCCAAGCCCTTCAATCACGGGACGCAGGATACTTTCGAGTTGCTTTACTTTGGCTGACAAGCTGTTGTCATCTCCACTCGTTTTCGTTCGGCACAAACAAAAAAAGGGCCTGTTATTCAGCCCTTTTTCGTGCAATCGGGCCTTGCGCCAGGCCCCTGAACCAAGAAGCCCCATCACGACACCGGGGCCTTCTGAAGTCATTACGTGCCAGAGGACGACTTCACCCGCGCCCTCTGCCGACAGACACCTGGCCTGCCTGAGCGGGCACGGCGCTGCCGATACCCACTGCAATAATCGCCGGAGTATAAGGACGCCGACAACACTGGTCAAGGACTGACCAAAAAAAACGGCTTGGAACTCCAAGCCGTTTTCTAAAATGGTGCCGAAGGCCGGACTCGAACCGGCACGGCTTGCGCCACTACCCCCTCAAGATAGCGTGTCTACCAGTTCCACCACTTCGGCAACAACCTTACTCAAGCTCGGGAAGCGAGGACTCGCTCCCGGCTTCAGACTGATCTTCACCCGCGCCTTCAGAAGGCTGGGAGTCTTCCAGCGCCGGGGCCTCATCGGAGGCTGCTGCGTCGCTGTCGTCAGACTGCTCCGCGGCCGGCGCCTGCTGGACGGTCGGAATACCCGCTTCGCCGGCCACTTCGGCCCGCTGCTTGGCAAACACCGCCAACGTAAAACTCGTTACAAAAAACAGGATCGCGAGAAACGTGGTCACACGGGTCAGGAAGCTACCACTGCCCTGACTGCCGAACACGGTCTGCGATGCGCCGCCACCAAACGCTGCACCCGCGTCGGCGCCCTTGCCCTGCTGAATCAGAACAAGACCCACCAGCGCCACAGCAATTACGACGTGCGCAACGACAACCAGCGTTTCCATCCAATCCATATCAAACTCTCTTAAACCGCCTTACAGATGGCCAGAAAATCCTGCGCTTTCAGGGAAGCGCCGCCAATCAATCCGCCATCAATGTCTGGCTGGGCAAACAATTCCGCTGCATTTGCCGGCTTGACGCTGCCCCCATATAACAGGCTCAGCTCATCGGCCGGCGCCCCCAGTTCCGCGAGCACTTTGCGCATCGCCTGGTGCACGCCCTGGGCATCTTCCGCTGTCGCTGTCTTACCGGTACCAATGGCCCAGACGGGCTCGTATGCGACAACGATCTGATTCCACTGCTCGCCGCTGACGGACTTGAGCGCTTCTTTCAGCTGCGCGCTCACCACATCAACTGCAAGCCCGGCTTCCCGCTGCTCCAGGGTCTCACCGACACACAGGATCAGGGCAATACCGCTCTCAACCCCCTGGACGATCTTGTCCGCAATAACCGCATCGGTTTCAGCGAACAACTCGCGACGTTCGGAATGACCCACAATAGCGTATTGACACCCGACATCCGCCGCCATGCGCCCGGACAGCTCACCGGTGTAGGCCCCTTCAGACCAGGGCGCAATATTCTGCACCCCAACCGGCGCGCTTCCCTGAAGAAGCGACTGCACGTCAGTGACGTACAGAGCGGGAGGAATAATAACAACCTCAACGCCATTATCAAGCGCGGACAAACCCTGCCGCACCTCGCCGACCAATTCTTTGGCCAACGTCCGCGAACCGTTCATTTTCCAGTTGGCGGCTACGATCTTACGTCGCATGAACATCCCTCATTCCAAGGGAGGGCGCACTATACAGGAGTCCTATAACGGACACAACCGAGTGACACCCTCATTTGCATTTTCAGGCGGCGGGCGCCTGCCTCACCACATCGGCGAGCTTCTCGGCCCACTGCCGCATTTGAGCCTCATCCTGCCCTTCGGTCATCACCCGAATCAACGGCTCGGTCCCCGAGGCCCGCAGCAGCACGCGGCCGGTTCCCCCCATGGCCGCCTCAGCCTCGGCGACAGCATCCACGATCGCCGGCCGGGACAAGGGGTCGAAACGCTCGTCGACGCGGACGTTGATCAACACCTGGGGCAGACGGGTCATCTCCCGACGCAGCTCGGCTACGGACCGGCCAGACCGCCAGGCCGCGAGCAACACCTGCAGCGCAGACACGATGCCGTCGCCGGTGGACGTGCAATCGCGCACCACCAGATGCCCGGAACCTTCGCCCCCGAGCTGCCAGTCGTTCGCCACCAGACGCTCCATGACGTAACGGTCGCCCACCTTGGCCCGCTCGAACGGAATACCACGATCCTTCAGCGCGAGTTCGACGCCAAGGTTGGTCATCAGGGTACCGACGACACCACCGCGCAGCCGGCCTTCAGCCTGCCGCTGGGAAGCGATGATAAAGAGCAGTTCATCGCCGTCGATCACGCTGCCGTCATGATCCACCATCATGACCCTGTCACCGTCGCCGTCAAAGGCAATGCCAATATCAGCCTGTTCGGCCTGAACCTTCTCCCGCAGCGCGTCCATGTGCGTGGAACCTACGTTCAGGTTGATGTTGAGCCCATCAGGCTGGTTTGCCATAACGCTGATGGACGCCCCCAACTCCCGGAAGACTTTGGGAGCCACGTGGTAGGTCGCACCGTGGGCACAATCCAGCACCACACGCAGCCCTTCCAGGGTAAACGCATTGGGCACCGTGCTTTTGCAGAATTCGACATAGCGCCCCGGGGCATCGTCAATCCGGGACGCCTTACCCAGCTCTTCCGGCTCACACACCTCGATCGCCCGGTCGAGCCAGGTTTCGATAGCCTCTTCGACGTCATCACTCAACTTAACGCCTTCGGCGGAGAAGAACTTGATGCCGTTATCCTCGTGGGGATTGTGCGACGCGCTGATGACGATACCGGCGGACGCCCGGAACGTTCGTGTCAGGTAGGCGATGGCCGGCGTTGGCATGGGGCCCAGCAGCGACACGTCGACGCCCGCGGCCGACAACCCCGCCTCCAGGGCGGACTCGAACATATAGCCCGACAAACGGGTGTCCTTGCCGATCAGCACACGATTGCGCTGCCCCTGCTTCTTGAAGACCTGCCCGGCAGCCCAACCCAGTTTAAGCATGAAGTCCGGGGTAATGGGGCCATCGCCCACACGCCCGCGGATCCCGTCCGTTCCAAAATATTTGCGTTCCGTCATTGAGCGACGTTCCTCAGTGCGGTGACCACTTTAACGGCATCCACGGTTTCCCTGACATCATGTACACGTATAATCGCGGAGCCCGACATGGCGGATATTGTCGCGACTGCGAGACTGGCAGGCAACCGCTCACTCACGTCCCGTCCGGTAATATCGCCCAACATGGTCTTTCTGGACATGCCCACCAACAGCGGATAGCCCAGCGCGTTCATCTGCTCCAGCCCGGCCAGCAGCTGCAGGTTGTGCTCCAGGGTCTTGCCGAAACCGAACCCCGGGTCGAGGATAATATTCTCTCCCCGAACCCCCGCCGCCTTGGCCTCGGCCACCCGATCCATCAGGAACGCGCTCACGTCCGCCACCACGTTATCGTAATGGGGCTGCGCCTGCATCGAGCGCGGCTGGCCCTTCATGTGCATCAGACACACGGGCAATCCGATTTCAGCCGCTGCCTCCAGGGCGCCATCCAGCTGTAAGGCCCGCACATCGTTGATCAACCCGGCCCCGCGGGCGGCGGACTCGCGGATCACCTCCGGCTGACTCGTGTCGACGGAGATCGCCACATCCAGACGCTCACGGATCGCCTCGACCAGGGGGCACACACGGTCCAACTCCTCCTGCACGGACACGTCCGCCGCGCCGGGGCGGGTGGACTCGCCGCCGATATCGATAAACGTGGCACCGTCACGAACGAAGCTCTCGGCCCGAACCAGCGCCGCATCAAGGCGATTGTAATTACCACCATCGGAAAAGGAGTCCGGCGTCATATTGACGATCCCCATCACATGCGACTGGGAAAGGTCGAGCTCATGACCGGCGAAATTCATCTTCACAGGGATACTCCTCTTCTGGTGGGACCCATGCCCGTGAGCGGGCACGTAAAACAAAAACGCCGTCCCGCGGGACGGCGTTTGCAACTGCTTTGGCGACCGGAGTCAGCCGGGGCGGCAAGCGTCTCAGTGCTCGCCGGCCGGACCTCCGATGCCTTCGCCGGGGCGACGCCCGTTGCCCGAATCGGAAGACGGGCTCGAAGCCGGTGCCACATCGTCGTCCGAGGCATTGCCACCGGCACCCGGGCCATTCCAGCCCTGCGGCGGCCGCGGCGTCTTGCCAGCCATGATGTCATCGATCTGGAAGCGATCGATGGTTTCGTAGCGCATCAGTGCATCAGCCATCATTTCCAGCTTGTCGCGGTTTTCGATCAGGATATTACGCGCCGTTTCGTAGCAGTCATCAATGATCGAACGTACTTCCTCATCGATACGCTGCGCCGTCTCCGGCGAGTAAACCGTCTGACTCTGGCCGGCCGAGCGGCCCAGGAACGGCTCTTCGCTGTCAGTATCGTACTGCAGCGGCCCCAGCTTCTCGGACAGCCCCCAGCGGGTCACCATGTTGCGCGCCAGACTCGTGGCCCGCTCAATGTCGTTGGAGGCGCCGGTGGTGACGCCGTCAAAGCCCAGCGTCAGCTCCTCGGCGATACGGCCACCGAACAGGCTACAGATCGAGCTGATCAGGTAGCGCTTGGAGTGACTGTACTTGTCCTCTTCAGGCAGGAACATGGTCACACCCAGCGCGCGGCCACGCGGAATAATCGTCACTTTGTAGACCGGGTCGTGCTCGGGCATCAGACGCCCGACAATCGCATGACCGGACTCGTGAAAGGCCGTATTCAGCTTCTCTTTCTCGTTCATCACCATGGACTTGCGCTCGGCGCCCATCATGATCTTGTCCTTGGCCAGCTCCAGCTCCTCCATGGAAACCAGACGCTGGTTACGACGCGCCGCAAACAGGGCGGCCTCGTTCACCAGATTGGCCAGATCGGCGCCAGAGAAGCCCGGCGTACCGCGAGCAATGACCTTCGGATCGATATCGTCGGCCAGCGGCACCTTCTTGAGGTGCACTTTAAGCACCTGCTCCCGGCCAATGATGTCGGGCAGGTTGACCACCACCTGGCGGTCGAAACGGCCCGGTCGCAACAGCGCCGGGTCGAGAACGTCCGGACGGTTGGTGGCGGCGATGACGATAACGCCCTCGTTGCCCTCAAAACCATCCATCTCAACCAGCAGCTGGTTCAGGGTCTGCTCGCGCTCATCGTGACCGCCACCCAGGCCGGCGCCACGATGGCGACCGACGGCATCGATCTCATCGATAAAGATGATGCACGGGCTCTGCTTCTTGGCCTGCTCGAACATGTCGCGGACACGGGACGCGCCGACACCAACGAACATTTCCACGAAGTCGGAACCGGAGATGGAGAAGAACGGCACCTTGGCCTCACCGGCAATGGCCTTGGCCAGCAGGGTCTTACCGGTACCCGGCGGGCCCACCATCAACACGCCTTTGGGAATGCTGCCACCCAGGCGCTGGAACTTGCTGGGATCACGCAGGAAGTCGACCAGTTCTTTGACGTCTTCCTTGGCTTCGTCGCAACCGGCCACGTCGCCGAAGGTGGTCTTGATCTGGTCCTCGCTCATCAGGCGGGCCTTGCTCTTGCCGAAGGACATGGGGCCCTTGCCGCCTCCGCCACCCTGCATCTGTCGCATGAAGAACACGAACAGGGCGATGATGATGAGGATCGGGAAAGACGCTACCAGCAACTGGGTCCAGATGCTCTGGCGGTCAGGCTCCTTACCCACGATCTCGACGTTGTTGGCCAACAGATCATCCATCAGCTTGTTGTCAGGCACCTGCGGACGGATTGTCTGGAACCGGGAGTTATCCTCGCGCACCCCCTGGATCTCCAAGCCATCCACCGTGACCTGCTTGACTTGTCCCTGCTGCACCATTTGCACGAACTGGGAATAATTTACCTGCTGACCACTCGTCGTCGGCGAAAAGTTTTGGAAAACCATCAGCAAGACGGCCGCTATGATCAGCCAGAGAACCAGATTTTTAGCCATATCGTTCAAGGATCGTCACCTGTGAATGTTTGGACCGCCCCGCAGCGCGATCCCTGGGGAAGAAGCCAGACTCATGGCCAAGCACTCCCTTTTACCTCAACCTTACATCAATTGTACGCCCCTTCACTAGGAATGGAGCTGCGTCGAGGCGGTCCGGACGGCAAAACCGCTCAGCCGTCCTCATCCGCCGCGAAAACCGCGACAGACCTGATAGACCTCCCGGGAGCGTGAACGTGACGCCCCCGGCTTACGACTCACAACAGAGCCGAAATTATCCTTCATATCCTTGAGAAGGGCGTCGAAACCCTCCCCCTGAAAAACCTTGGCGACAAACACGCCATCCGGCCGCAGCACCTGCTTGGCCATGTCCAGGGCCAGTTCCACCAAATCCATGGCTTTGGGAATATCCACGGCCGGCATACCACTCATATTGGGGGCCATATCGGAAATTACAACGTCGGCGCGCGCATCCCCGAGGCGATCGAGCAACTCGTCCAGCACCGACTGCTCGGTGAAATCGCCCTGAACAAACTCAACACCGGCGACCGGATTCATCTCCAGTATATCGCTGGCCAGCACACGGCCATTGTGGCCGACCCGCTCCATGGCCACCTGGGACCACCCGCCCGGCGCCGCCCCCAGGTCGACAACCATCTGACCCGGCTTGAAAAAGCGGTCCTTGTCGTCAAGTTCGATCAGCTTGTAGCTGGCCCTGGAGCGATAACCGTCCACCTGGGAACGCTTGACGTACTCGTCATCAAAATGCTCTTTCAACCAGCGCTTGCTGGACTTGGAACGCGCCAAACCTGACCTCCGAAAGCCGACACCGGAACCTTTACGAGCGCTAACATGCCCGAGACGGCCCTGATTCATAATACGTAGTGACGGCGATTCACCGCCCTTGGACGGACTGGTACACTTTCAGGATTATACGGGATCGGCCCAGCCCATGCCGCCCGAGAATTTTAAATCGCATTCATAAAGAGACTGAATTATGAGCCTGTCGCCCGAACAGCGCCGGGAGTACCGCGCCATTGCCCACCATCTCAAGCCTGTTGTCATGATTGGCGACAAGGGATTGAGCGAAGGCTTGCAGCAGGAACTGGAGCGCGCCCTGGACGACCATGAACTGATCAAGGTCAAAATCGCCAGCCCGGACCGTGACGAGCGCCGCGAAGCCATCGAAGCGCTGTGCCAGGAGTCGGGCGCCGAACTGGTGCAGATGATCGGCAAGATTGCCGTCATTCTCCGCCGCGCGGCCAAGCCGAACCCCAAGCTGTCCAACCTCCAGCGCCACAAAAACTAAGGCGCCCCGGCGCGCCTCTACAAGCGCCAGGCGGAATCAAAAAAGCCGGCATGTCGCCGGCTTTTTTGGGTGTGGCGGGTACGGATCAGAGGTGCTCGACACCTTCGATTTCGTACTCGACCGTGCCGGAAGGCACGCGTACCGCAACCACGTCCCCCTCGTTCTTCCCGATCAGGGCACGCGCAATCGGCGAGGTCACTGACAGCTTGCCGGCCTTGATATCCGCCTCATCCTCGCCACAGATCTGGTAGCGAACCTCTTCCTCGGTCTCCACATTGACCAGCTGCACAGTGACACCAAAGATCACCTTGCCGGTGTTATCCAGCTTGGTTACATCGATGATCTGGGCGGCAGACAGCTTGGATTCGATTTCCTGGATCCGGCCCTCAATGAAGCTCTGCTGCTCTCGCGCGGCGTGATATTCGGCGTTCTCTTTCAGGTCGCCGTGCTCACGCGCTTCGGCAATGGCCTCGATCACACGGGGACGATCTTCGGACTTGAGCTTCTGCAGCTCCTCCCGGAGACGCTCCTCGCCATTGACGGTCATCGGCACTCGGTTGTTCATAATCTTCAAATTCCTGCGTGTAAGTCCTGGAGCCGACGCACAGTCCGCTCCGGTCCGAATTTAATGGCGCGACAGAAGGCTTCGCCACCCGCCAGGGTCGTGGTGTAGGTCACCTTGTGCTGCAACGCAGACTGGCGGATCTGGGCGGAATCGGAAATCGCCTTGCGCCCTTCGGTTGTGTTGATGATCAACTGGATCTGATCGTTCTTGATGGCGTCGACAATGTGCGGACGGCCTTCGCGCACCTTGTTGACCCGCTCAACGTCGATGCCAGCTTCAGCCAGCGCCTTGGCGGTTCCGGTCGTGGCCACGAGACGGAAACCGGCGTCGATCAGGTCCCGGGCCACCGCCGCGGCTCCGGCCTTGTCGACATCGCGCACGGAGATAAACGCGGTACCCTTGGCGGGCAACTGGGTGCCGGACGCCAGAGACGCCTTGGCGAAGGCCTCATCGAAGCTGTCACCCAGACCCATCACCTCACCGGTGGACTTCATTTCCGGCCCCAGGATCGGGTCGACCGACGGGAACTTGTTGAACGGGAAGACCGACTCCTTCACGGCATAATACGTGGGCACCACCTCTTCCGTGAAGCCCTGCTCCTGCAGGCTGACACCGGCCATGCAACGGGCCGCCACCTTGGCCAGCGAAACACCGATCGCCTTGGACACAAACGGCACGGTGCGCGAGGCCCGCGGGTTCACTTCGATCACGTAGATGGTATCGTCCTGCCAGGCCAACTGGACGTTCATCAGACCCACCACTTCCAGTTCGATGGCCATGCGCTTGACGGTTTCGCGCATCTCGTCCTGGACGTCCTTGGGCAGCGTGTAGGGCGGCAGCGAACAGGCGGAATCGCCGGAGTGTACGCCGGCCTGCTCGATGTGCTGCATGATGCCGCCGATCACCACGTCCTTGCCGTCGGATACCGCGTCGATATCCACCTCGATGGCCGCGTTGAGGAAGTGATCCAGCAATACCGGGCTGTCGTTGGAGACCAGAACGGCGTTGCGCATGTAGCGCACCAGCTCTTCCTCGTCGTAGACGATTTCCATCGCCCGGCCGCCCAGCACGTAGGACGGGCGCACCACCAGCGGATAGCCGATTTCACGTGCTGCCATGACGCCTTCCTCGTGACTGCGCACGGTGGCGTTCCTGGGCTGTCGCAGGTTCAGGCGGCCAATCATCTGCTGGAAGCGCTCACGGTCCTCGGCACGGTCGATGGCGTCCGGGGTGGTGCCGATAATCGGCACGCCGGCCGCTTCCAGGCCACGCGCCAGCTTCAGCGGCGTCTGGCCGCCGAACTGGACGATCACGCCCGCCGGCTTCTCGATGTTCACGATCTCGAGTACATCTTCCAGGGTGATCGGCTCAAAGTAGAGGCGATCGGAAGTGTCGTAGTCGGTGGACACGGTTTCCGGGTTGCAGTTGATCATGATGGTCTCATAGCCGTCATCGCGCATGGCGAAGGCGGCATGGACGCAGCAGTAATCAAACTCGATGCCCTGACCGATGCGGTTCGGGCCGCCACCGATCACGACGATCTTCTTGCGGTCGGATGCTTCGGCCTCGCACTCCTCCTCGTAAGTGGAGTACATGTAGGCGGTATCGGACGCGAACTCCGCCGCACAGGTATCGACCCGCTTGTAGACCGGGCGGATGTCCAGATCGTGCCGATGCTTGCGCAGGCTCACCTCGGAAATGCCCAGCAGCTTGGCCAGACGCGAGTCGGAGAAGCCCTTACGCTTGAGACGGAACAGGGTGGCGTGGTCGATATCGGTCTTGCCGGCGGTCTTGAGCGCGGCCTCCTCCTTGACCAGGTCTTCAATCTGGACCAGGTACCAGGGATCCACATGCGTATGGCGATAGACCTCTTCCACGGTCATGCCGGCACGGAACGCATCGCCGATGTACCAGATACGCTGGGCACCGGGCACGTTCATTTCCTGGATCAGGGTCTCACGACCGTCTTCGGTCTCAACATCGACCATTTCCTCGAAGCCTTCGGAACCCACTTCCAGACCGCGCAGCGCTTTCTGCATGGACTCCTGGAAGGTCCGACCGATGGCCATGACCTCACCCACGGACTTCATCTGGGTGGTCAGGCGGGCGTCGGCCTGGGGGAACTTCTCGAAGGTGAAGCGCGGAATCTTGGTAACGACGTAGTCGATGCTCGGCTCGAACGACGCCGGCGTCACACCGCCGGTGATGTCGTTCTGCAGCTCGTCCAGGCTGTAGCCGACCGCCAGCTTGGCGGCGATCTTGGCGATCGGGAAGCCGGTCGCCTTGGACGCCAGCGCGGAGGAACGGGACACCCGGGGGTTCATCTCGATCACCACCATGCGGCCGGTGTCCGGGTGAATACCGAACTGGACGTTGGAGCCGCCGGTTTCCACGCCGATCTCACGCAGGACCGCCAGGGAGGCGTTCCGCATGATCTGGTATTCCTTGTCGGTCAGCGTCTGGGCCGGCGCGACAGTGATGGAATCGCCAGTGTGCACGCCCATGGCGTCGAAGTTTTCGATGGCACACACGATAATGCAGTTGTCGTTCTTGTCCCGAACGACCTCCATCTCGTATTCCTTCCAGCCGATCAGCGATTCGTCGATCAGCAGCTCGTTGGTGGGAGACAGGTCAAGACCGCGTTCGCAGATCTCCTCGAATTCCTCGCGGTTGTAGGCAATACCGCCGCCGGAGCCGCCCATGGTGAAAGACGGACGGATGATGCAGGGGAAGCCAATGTTGTCCAGCACCTGGAAGGCTTCTTCCATGGAGTGAGCCATGGACGCTCGCGGGCACTCCAGGCCGATGGACTTCATGGCCTTGTCGAAACGGTCGCGGTCCTCAGCCTTGTCGATGGTGTCGGCGTTGGCACCGATCATTTCCACGCCAAGCTCTTCCAGCACGCCGTGCTTTTCCAGGTCCAGAGCGCAGTTGAGCGCGGTCTGGCCGCCCATGGTCGGCAGCAGGGCGTCGGGGCGCTCTTTCTCAATGATCTTGGCGACCGTCTTCCAGGTAATCGGCTCGATGTAGGTGGCGTCGGCCATGGCCGGGTCGGTCATGATCGTGGCCGGGTTGGAGTTCACCAGGATGACCCGGTAACCCTCTTCTCGCAGCGCCTTGCAGGCTTGCGCCCCGGAATAGTCGAATTCGCACGCCTGCCCGATAACAATGGGTCCGGCGCCCAGGATCAGAATGCTCTTGATGTCAGTACGTTTTGGCATTTCTCAGTAAACCCGTCAGCAGCTTGATTCAGTCTTCAGCGAGGGCCGCGCCCGCCGGCGCGGCATGGCAGGTGCTTCAGGAGCCCTGCGTGGCTGCCCTCTGATCCATCAGGCGGATAAAGGCATCGAACAGCGGCGCCACATCATGCGGCCCCGGGCTGGCTTCCGGGTGCCCCTGGAAGCTGAAGGCCGGACGATCGGTCCGGCGAATGCCCTGCAAGGTGCCGTCGAACAGGGATTTGTGGGTCATCACCAGGTTGTCCGGCAAGGTGGACTCGTCCACCGCAAACCCGTGGTTCTGGCTGGTGATCATCACCGTACCGTCCTCCAGGTTCTGCACCGGATGGTTGGCGCCGTGATGGCCGTGGCCCATTTTCAGGGTCTTGGCACCGCTGGCCAAAGCCAGCAACTGATGACCGAGACAGATGCCGAACACCGGCAGCTCGGTTTCGAGAATCTCGCGGATCGCCTCGATGGCGTAGTCGCAGGGCTCCGGGTCGCCCGGGCCATTGGACAGGAACACGCCGTCCGGCTTCATCGCCAGCACCTCGGCGGCCGGCGTCTGCGGCGGCACAACCGTGATATCACAACCCCGGCTGGCCAGCATGCGCAGGATGTTGTACTTGATGCCGTAATCGTAGGCGACAACCTTGAACCGCGATGCGCCCTGCTCACCGTAGCCATCCGCCAGGGTCCAGTCCGTCTGACTCCACTTGTAGGAGGTGGTGCTGCCCACTTCCTTGGCCAGATCCATGCCCTTGAGCCCCGGAAACGCCCTGGCCAGCTCCAGCGCTCGCTCTTCGCTCGCGTTCTCGCCGGCGACGATGGCGCCGTTCTGGGAACCCTTGTCACGCAGGATGCGGGTCAGTCGGCGGGTATCGATGCCGGCGATTCCGATGCGGTTGCTGTCCTTCAGGTACTGGTCCAGGGTCTTGGTCTGGCGCCAGTTGGAAGCGAGGAGCGGAAGATCCCGGATAATCAGGCCGGCGGCCTGGATGTCGGCGGATTCGATGTCTTCTTCGTTGACACCGGTGTTGCCGATGTGGGGATAGGTCAGGGTGACAATCTGGCGGGCATAGGACGGATCGGTAAGAATCTCCTGGTACCCGGTCATGGCCGTATTGAAGACGACCTCGCCACTGGTTTCACCATCGGCGCCGATGGCGATTCCTTTGAACAGGCTTCCGTCTGCGAGGGCAAGGATTGCTGGTGTACTCAAGGCTTGTATCCTCATCGAGTGGCGTATCGTAAGTTCCGGATCAGGTCTGACCCTCTCGCGGGCAAGAGCGACGACCCCAACGTCACGAACAGGAACGCAAGCGCAAATTCAGGTCGCAAAAAAGCGAGAGGGAGATAGCACTCCGTCCCGCTTCTTTGTCTGCCAGTGAAGATGGCGTGCGCTTCCCTGGCTCTTTAAAAATTACGCTTGGTGCAGCTAAACCGCCTTATTATAAAATCCGGGCACCTCAATGTCCATTGAAAAGCACCACCGGACGCCCCGACACCAGGTCGACAGGCATCCGTGATAACCGGCACCCGTCTCGTTCAGCCACACTCCCTTCAGGACCCCTTCAGGCCCAGCACGTCCTGCATGTCGTACAGACCGGCCGGGCGATCCTGGAGCCACTGGGCCGCCCGCACCGCGCCCTTGGCGAACGTCATACGGCTGCTGGCCTTGTGGGTCACCTCGACTCGCTCACCGATACCGGCAAACAGGACCGTGTGATCCCCGACCACATCGCCACCGCGAATGGTCTCGAAGCCGATCTCGTGACGCGGGCGCTCGCCGACGAAACCTTCACGGCCGTAGACGGCGCATTCCTTCAGATCGCGCCCCAGCGCATCGGCCACCACTTCCCCCATACGCACCGCGGTGCCGGACGGGGAATCTTTCTTGTGCCGATGATGCGCCTCGATGATTTCCACATCGTAGTCGTCACCGAGAGCCTGGGCCGCGGTCCGCAGCAGGTTGAGCACGACGTTCACACCCACGCTCATGTTGGGCGCAAACACCACCGGAATGGCGTCCGCCGCCTGGGCCAGCTCGGCCCGCTCGGCCTCGGTCATGCCCGTGGTGCCGATCACCATCGTCTTGCCGTGCTCATTGCAGAAGCGGGCGTTGTCCAGCGTCAGATCCGGGAAGGTGAAATCCACCAGCAGATCGAAGGCATCCCGGACGTCGGCCAGACTGGACGCCAGCGCCACGCCGTTGCGACCAATACCGGCCACTTCGCCGGCATCGGCGCCCACCAGGCTGCTGGCCGGATCGACGATCGCCGCCCCCAGCTCCAGGCCGTCCGCCTCATCGACCGCCTCGATCAGGACTTTCCCCATGCGCCCGGCGGCGCCGATGATTGCTACCTTCATGCTGCCTTTCCCTAGAATTTCATTTCGTCAAAGAAGCTCTTCACACCCTCGAACCAGGAGGTCTTGCGCGGCGCGTGGTTGCTGCCACTCTGCCCGTCCAGGGTCTGCTGGAACTCCTCAAGCAACTCTTTCTGGCGCTTGGTCAGCTTGACCGGCGTCTCCAGGATCACCCGGCACAGCAAATCGCCGGCCGGCCCGCCGCGCACCGGAGTGACGCCCTTGTTGCGCAAGCGGAACAGTTTGCCGGTTTGCGTCTCCGGCGGGATCTTGAGTTTGACCCGACCATCCAGCGTGGGCACTTCCAGCTCCCCACCTAGGGACGCATCCACGATACTGATCGGCACCTCGCAGTACAGATTACGACCGTCGCGGGTGAAAATGGAATGCTCGCGCACGGAGACCTGGACATAAAGGTCGCCGGCCGGACTACCGTCAATGCCCATTTCGCCCTCACCGGACAAACGGATACGGTCGCCGGTGTCGACACCCGGCGGCACTTTTACCGACAGGGTCTTGGGTTGCTCGAGACGGCCGGCGCCCCGGCACTTCTTGCACGGATTCTTGATAACCTTGCCCGACCCCCGACAGGTCGGACAGGCCTGCTGGACCGCGAAGAATCCCTGCTGCATGCGCACCTGACCGATACCACCGCAGGTACCGCAGGTTTCCGGCTGACTGCCTTTCTCGGCGCCGGAGCCATCACACTCGTCGCATTCGACGTGTCCCGGCACATTGATCTGCACGGTGGTGCCTTTCACCGCCTCTTCCAGATCCAGCTCCAGGGTATAGCGCAGGTCCGCCCCACGGTTGCTGCGACCGCGGCCGCCCCCGAAGATATCGCCAAAGACGTCACCAAAGATATCAGAGAAGCTGGCGCCACCGCCGCCGAAGCCGCCACCACCGGCCTGGCCGTCCACACCGGCGTGGCCGAACTGGTCATACGCGCTGCGCTTGCCCGCATCGGCCAGCACTTCATAGGCTTCGCTGGCTTCCTTGAACTTGTTCTCGGCCTCCGTGTCATCCGGATTACGGTCCGGATGGTATTTCATCGCAAGCTTACGATACGCGCGCTTTATTTCCTTGTCGTCCGCATCCCGGGAAACTCCGAGAACTTCGTAATAATCGCGTTTGGCCATGACTGATACCTGTTGCAGACCCCGGCCTCACCGGGATCTTGTGACTGCCTATTCCCATTGCCCCCGGCGCACGCTGGCCACCGGGCACAATTTCTCAAACCTTCAAACGCGCAAAACGCGGGGAGATGAATCCCCGCGTTTTGCGGCTAGCGGAAGACGTTGCGCTTAGCGCTTGTCTTCATCTTTCACTTCTTCGAACTCAGCGTCGACGGCGTCGTCGCCGCTGGACTGGGCCTGCTCACCCTGGGCGGCGCCTTCGGCACCTTCCTGAGCGGCCTGGTCGGCGTACATCTTCTGGGCCAGTTCAGAAGAGACCTCGGTCAGCTTCTGGGTCTTGGCCTCGATGTCGTCCTTGTCGTCACCCTTCAGCGCCTCTTCCAGCTCGCTGATCGCGGTTTCGATGGACTCTTTTTCCTGCTCGTCGACCTTGTCGCCGGCTTCGCTCAGGGTCTTGCGTACGGCGTGAACCATGCCGTCGCCCTGGTTGCGAGCCTGGATCAGCTCCTCGAACTTGCGATCCTCTTCGGCGTTCGCCTCAGCGTCGTGGACCATCTGATCGATCTCGTCCTCGCTCAGGCCGGAAGAGGCCTTGATCACGATGGACTGCTCTTTACCGGTGGCCTTGTCCTTGGCGGACACGTTCAGGATGCCATTGGCGTCGATGTCGAAAGTGACCTCGATCTGCGGCACACCGCGCGGCGCCGGCGGAATGTCGGCCAGATCGAAACGGCCCAGCGACTTGTTCTGGGTCGCCTGCTTGCGCTCACCCTGAACCACGTGGATGGTCACGGCGGTCTGGTTGTCATCGGCGGTCGAGAAGGTCTGCGACTTCTTGGTCGGGATCGTGGTGTTCTTCTCGATCAGCGGCGTGGCCACACCACCCATGGTTTCGATACCCAGGGTCAGCGGGGTCACGTCCAGCAGCAGAACGTCTTTCACGTCACCGGACAGAACCGCCGCCTGGATGGCCGCGCCCATGGCAACCGCTTCGTCCGGGTTCACGTCCTTGCGCGCGTCCTTGTTGAAGAAGCTCTTAACCTTCTCCTGGACTTTCGGCATACGGGTCTGACCGCCCACCAGAATCACTTCGTCGATCTCGGAAGCGTCCACACCGGAATCCTTCAGCGCGACCTTGCACGGCTCGAGGCTGCGGTCGACCAGGTCTTCCACCAGCGCTTCCAGCTTGGCGCGGGTCAGCTTCAGGTTGAGGTGCTTGGGACCGCTCTGGTCCGCCGTGATGTACGGCAGGTTAACGTCGGTCTGTTGACTGCTGGACAGCTCGATCTTGGCTTTCTCGGCCGCTTCCTTCAGACGCTGCATGGCCAGGGAATCGCCGCGCAGATCGATACCGCTGTCCTTCTTGAACTGATCCGCCAGGTACTCGATGACTTTCAGGTCAAAGTCTTCACCACCCAGGAAGGTGTCACCGTTGGTGGCCAGCACTTCGAACTGGTGCTCACCGTCGACATCGGCGATTTCGATGATGGAGATATCGAAGGTACCGCCACCCAGGTCGTAGACAGCAACCGTGCGATCACCGCCCTTCTTGTCCAGGCCGTAGGCCAGGGCCGCCGCGGTCGGCTCGTTGATGATCCGCTTGACGTCCAGACCGGCGATCTTGCCGGCGTCCTTGGTGGCCTGACGCTGACTGTCGTTGAAGTAGGCCGGAACGGTGATGACCGCTTCGGTGACTTCTTCGCCGAGGTAGTCTTCGGCGGTCTTCTTCATCTTCTTCAGCACTTCCGCGGAAACCTGCGGCGGTGCCATCTTCTTGCCCTTCACCTCAACCCAGGCGTCACCGTTGTCGGCCTTGGCGATCTTGTAGGGCACCATCTTGATGTCTTTCTGGACAACGTTGTCCTCGAAGCGACGACCGATCAGTCGCTTGATGGCATACAGGGTGTTGTCCGGATTGGTGACGGCCTGACGCTTGGCTGACTGGCCGACCAGCGTTTCACCGTCTTCGGTGTAAGCGATGATGGACGGCGTGGTGCGATCGCCTTCCGCGTTCTCGATGACCTTGACCTTGTCACCATCCATGATGGCTACACAGGAGTTCGTGGTCCCCAGGTCGATACCAATAACTTTGCTCATTGATTGACTCCAGTTCCTTTAGTTGCCGAATCTGCCTGATTCGCAATGGTTCATTCTGTCTTTGGCTCGGCTTGTCGAGCGTTTACTGCCTATATTGGCTCGGTAAGCGCGTTTTCAAGCCTGCTCGTCGATTTTTGCGCTGTCGTCAGGACGTGCCACGACCACCATGGCCGGGCGCACCAGACGATCGTTCAGGGTGTACCCCTTCTGGATGCAGGACACCACGCTGTTGGGCTCCGCATCCGGCGCGGGCACCATGGACATGGCTTCGTGGAGCTGCGGATCGAACGGCTCGCCAACGGGATCAACGGCCTGCACGTTGAACTTCTCGAGACTGCTGCGGAACAGACTCAGGGTCATTTCCGCCCCCTCGCGAATGGAGGCAACCACGTCGTCCGATGCCGACTTGCCCTCGGTGCTCTCGACGGCCTTTTCCAGGCTGTCGATCACCGGCAGCAGTTCCTTGACGAACTTCTCCAGCGCGAACTTGCGCGCCTTCTCCACATCGATGTCCGCGCGACGACGCACATTCTGCATTTCCGCCTGGGTGCGCAGGACCAGGTCCTTCTGCTCGGAAAGCTGGGCCTGAAGGGCTTCAACCTCGCCCTGCCCCTCGGCGACGGGCTCTTCGGTCGGCGCTTCAGTCGCCTCGGGTGCCTCGTTCAGCTCTTCCTCAACCTGCTCGTTGCGGGATTCATCTGCGCTCATCAGTCACTCCTGATCTATCTGCAAAATGGCGGCATGCCGCCCTTCTTGACTAGCTTGCCGGGGATATGGGGATCACCCGTGAGGACTTCAACCACTTTGGCGAGATTACTTGCAGACTGAACAAACACTGTATATATTCACAGTCACTGTATGAATTAACAGTGACAACGCATCCAACCAGACTTCACCGCGCCATTCAGGGCGCACACGATCCGGGAGGGCTTCATGCTGAACCAACTGATCGTCGCCAACTACGCCATTGCCGAGCGCGTTGAACTGCGGTTCCGCCAGGGCATGACCACGCTGACGGGAGAAACCGGGGCGGGCAAGTCCATCGTCCTTGACGCCCTCGGCCTGGTCCTCGGCGGCCGCGCAGACGCGGGCGCCGTGCGGCACGGAGCCAAGCGGGCCGACATCACCGCCCGCTTCGACGTCAGCCGGATTCCCGAAGCCACCGACTGGCTGGAAGCCCACGACCTGGACGACGAGCATGAGTGCATCCTGCGCCGCGTGATCAGCAAGGACGGTCGCTCACGTGCCTATATCAATGGCCAGCCCTGCCCGCTGGCCGACCTGCGCCAGCTTGGCGGCATGCTGATGGACATCCACAGTCAGCATCAGCATCAATCCCTGCTGCAGAAAGACACCCACCGCAAACTGCTGGATGAGTTCGCCGGCGCCGAGAAGCTTGCCGAGTCCACGCGAGACGCCTGGAAAGCCTGGCAAAAAAGCCGGCAGCGGCTCACCGAACTGCGCAGCAACCGCGACGAGAATGAGGCAAAACTGCAATTGCTTCGCTATCAGGTGGAAGAGCTGGACCGTCTGGCGCTGGCCGAAGGCGAGCTCGACGATCTGGAGGCGGAACAGGCCCGGCTGGCCCACTCCGAAACGGTTCTGCGCAACTGCCATCAGGCCGCCCAGCTGTGCAGCGAAGAAGAGCCCAGCGCAGCGTCACTGATTCAGCAGGCCCTGCAGCAACTGGAGCAGCTTCCGGTGGACGTCCCGGCTCTGGCCGACACCCTGCAGATGCTCAACGAAGCCCAGATCCAGATTAACGAGGCAGGTAACAACCTGCAGCATTTCGTGGAAGATTACGACGCCGACCCGGCTCGCCTGGAAGAGGTGGAAGGTCGCCTGAGCACGGTCTACGAACTGGCCCGCAAACACCGGGTCGGCCCCGAGCAGCTGCTGGAACTGCACCGGCAACTGCAGGAGGAACTCGCGCAACTGGACGGCGGCGAAGGCAGCCTGGAGCAGTTGGAAGCTGAAGTCGACGCGTTCCGGCAGACCTGGCAGGAACAGGCGGACGCGCTGACCGCAAAACGCGAAGACGCGGCCGCACGGCTGGACACACGCATTGCCGAGGAACTGGCGTCGCTGAGCATGCCCTCGGTGCAGTTCGTCACCCGGCTCGCGCGCCAGGAATCGGACACCCCAGCCGCGGTTGGCAACGAGGACATCGAATTCCTGATCAGCGCCAACCCGGGGCAGCCCGCACGGTCACTGAGCAAGGTGGCCTCGGGCGGCGAACTGTCCCGGATCAGCCTGGCCATCCAGGTCGTCGTGGCCCAGACCTCAACAATCCCCACCCTGGTCTTCGACGAAGTCGACGTGGGTATCGGCGGCGGCACCGCCGAAGTGGTAGGCCTCCTGCTGCGACAGCTCGGCACCAACGGCCAGGTCCTGTGCGTGACCCACTTGCCCCAGGTGGCCGCACAGGCTCACCAGCACCTGTTCGTCAGCAAGTTCAGCGAGCGGGACGCCACCTTCTCACGTATTGAAACACTCAACGACGACGGTCGCGTCCGTGAGGTCGCCCGCATGCTGGGTGGCGTGGACATGACCGACCAGACCCTGGCCCACGCCCAGGAGATGTTCCAGAAGGGGCAGGCCGTTCACCACTGAACGGAACGGCTTGACCCAAACAGGAACTGATAGCGGCACTGTGGCGCCCGCAGCACCACGGCGCTCACACTGACATTTCCCCCACGCTCAACCCCGAGCGGATTCCGAGGCAGGTTTTCCTGCCTCTTTTTTTTATTGCACGTCCCGATGACTGAAACAAAAACGCCCCCGAAGCGGAACTTCAGGGGCGCTGGCATGCCTGACACGGAAACCGGAAGCGCTGATCAGCTCTTCTTGGCCGGTTTTACGTACAGGATCAGACTGTGATCAACAAGCTCGTACCCGTGCTCTTCGGCGATCTTGCGCTGCCGTTCCTCGATGACCTGATCAACAAATTCGACCACTTCACCACTTTCGGTACAGACCATATGGTCGTGGTGATCTTCCCGCGCAATTTCGAACACGGCGTGACCGCCCTCGAAATTGTGCCGCAGGACGAGGCCCGCCGCCTCAAACTGGGTCAGGACTCGATAAACGGTCGCCAGACCGACGTCATCACCGGCTTCGAGAAGTTTCTTGTAAACATCTTCTGCACTGAGATGATGTTCATCGGATGCTTTCTCAAGGATGTTGAAAATCTTGACCCGAGGCAGGGTCACCTTGAGGCCAACCTTGCGTAATTCAGCGTTTTCGGATGACATGCTGGTGTTTCGCTCTTTGGTGATGTGTCTGCTTCCGTTATGATAGCCAGCCAGACGGTTACCGGCCATTTCCAGGGCCGCCCCTGTAAGCATCTCAAGATAGAGGATTTCACCCCCTGATGCAAAAGCCCGCCGCCTTACTCTCCCTTGTCCTGACAGCCATTCTGAGTGCCGGCTGTGCGTTCCCTGGCGTGTATAAAATCAACGTCCAGCAGGGCAACATCGTGGACGACGAATCCCTGGCTCAACTGGAAAAAGGGATGCCCCGAAACCAGGTCCACGCCATCCTCGGAACCCCCATCATGCTTAACGCGGTGGACGATTCGAGGGAGTACTACCTGTACACCTTCCAGGAGGCTGGAGGGGACATTCAGGAGCAGCGGGTGATCGTCTATTACGAGGGGGATTCGTACGATCACTTCGAAGCTCAGATGCTCGAAGAAACCCCCGCATATTGAACCTCTTAATCGAGGATATTTAACTTTTTTTGCGTGCCCGGTTCAGCCGGGCCTGCTTGGGATCGATCTGCAGCGGCCGGTAGATCTCCACCCGGTCGCCCGCCCGCAACGGATGGCTCCTGGGCGCTTTGATGACCTTGCCGAAAATCCCCATGTCGGCGCTTTCCGCATCAATCTCCGGAAACACGGTCTGGATGTCCGATGCCATCACCGCGTCGAACGCAGACGTCCCCTCCGGCACGTCCACCGGACGAATTTCCTGACGCTCCGGCGTGGCATAAGCCACTTCCACGCGAATCAACGAGCTCACGCCGTCGCCTCCCCATACACAGCCAGGGCCCGCTGACAGAACGCATCCACCATGGTATTGGCGGCCTGGCTGACAATGGCGTTCAGGGTCATGCGAGCCAGCGAGCTATTGGGCTCGAATTGCAGTCGCAGCACCACTTTACAGGCCCTGTCCTCCAGGGCGATGAACTCCCAGGATCCGCCGAGGTTGCTGAATGGCCCTTCCACCAGGGACATATGGATCGCACGGGGCGCCTCAAGGCTGTTGCGGGTGGTCAGCCGATGGCGCACACCGGACTTGGCCACCTCGATGGACGCCACGATTTCCTGATCGTCCGCCTGGTGGATCTCCGTGCCGGCACACCAGGGCAGGAATTCCGGGTAACGATCAATATCATTGACCAGGGCGTACATCTGCTCGGCGGAATGCCAGACCAGTGCTGATTTCTCGATCACTTGAGCCATGCGTGAACTACAACTTTCCGGTTGAACAAAAAAGGACCTGCGAAGCAGGACGCGGGCGACCTGCCAACGGCGTCAGACACTATGATAAAGCAAATCATCGCTCGATGGGGCCGCCTCCTGCCCCGCCCCGGAAGGAGCCGCCTGCTCCAGCGGTCTCAAACCGGCCTCGCCTTCGCCGGACGCGTCCGGCAAGACCTCCGGCTCCGATGTCGGTTCCAGCGAGGGAGTATCGGAGCGTGCCGGCGAGGCCGGCTCCCCGGCGCCCTCAGCGGGCATTGCATCAGGCCCGGCAGCCGGCGCGCACCAGAACAGCTTGTGGTTCCCGGAACACAGTGAAGAACCGGACTGCATGGCGTAATGGATGCCCACGTACAGGATGATCACCGGCAGAACCAGACGGATGGTCCACAGCCAGAGCCCCTTGAACAGTCGGGGCGCTCTGCCGATCAGCCTGTCGGTCACGACTTCCGGCAGCGCCCAGCCAACGAAGAACGCCAGCAGCAGACTGACCACCGGGATCAGGACCGTGCTGGTCAGCAATTCGATCCAGCGATAGGCGGTCCCGCCGAGGATGCTCGCCTCGGACCAGATGTTGAACGAAAACAGGCTCAGCAGACCGACAAGCCAGGCCGCTACGCCGACCAGCAGCACACTCCAGCCCCGCGGCGCCGCCAGCCGCTCCTGCAACCAACTCACCGCCGGCTCCAGCAACGCCAGCGACGAGCTCCACGCCACCAGCACGATCAACACAAAGAACGCGGTCGCCACGAACTGACCACCGGGCAGCATGGACAGGCTTTCCGGCAGGGACAGGAACACCAGACTGAAGCCCTGCACAGCCCCCGGCAGGCTGGCGGTTCCGGAAAAAACCAGGGCATAGATGACCAGACCCGCCAGCATGGCAATGAGAGTGTCCACCAACGCGACCGCAAACACGGAGCGCTTGATCGGCGTCGTGGGTGCCGAATAGGCACCGAAAACGATCAGGATGCCGGTTCCCAGCGAAAGGGTGTAGAACGCATGGGTCAACGCCATGCGCACCCCATCCAGGGTGACGTCCTCGGGACGCATGCGCAGCAGGAAATCCACAGCGGCCGGCAGGTTGCCGAAGACGGCGCTGTAATAAAGCAGTGCCAACAGCAGCACCATGAACAACGGCAGCACCACGCGCATCGCCCGCTCCAGGCCGTTGACGACCCCCTGTCCGGAGACCACCAGAACCATCACCAGGAAAGCCGCATGCCACCCCATGAACGCCCGGTACCCATCGGCCTGCTGGACCAGCGAACTCAGGTTGGACGCCAGCGCCGCCGGCGCCGCATCGGTGAGCTGACCGTAGGCCGCGTAAAACACATAGGCCAGGCAGATACCGCCGATCACGGCGTAGAAGGACAGGACCAGAAAACCGGCCAGCACACTCAACCGCCCACTCCAGACCCAGCGGGTCGGCGCTCCGGCCTCACGTCGCAGGGCATCGATGGACAACACCACCCCATGCCGGGCTCCGCGCCCGATCACCGACTCGGTCAGCATCAGGGGAACAATCAGCCCCAACAGGCAAAACAGGTAGACCAGGATGAAAACTCCGCCGCCGTTGTCACCCGCCATCGCCGGAAAGGTCCAGATGTCGCTCAGCCCGACGGTCGCCCCGGTGGTGGCCCAAAAGAAAGTGGTTCGGTGGGTCCAGGAACCGACTGGTGTTTGATAACGTCCCCGCATTCAAGGAGCCTCTGACTCGTTCCTCAGTTAAGACCAGGGGAACGACATGCCGCCCCTGAATTCCAATGCCGACGAAGCCGTCCCAAACCATCCAGTCCCCAGGGCTTCCAGGCGTCCATTGCTGGGCGGCATTGTAGCGGAAACCCGCAAAACCATTCACCTGCGCCGGACTGCCCCGTGACCCGTTTGACATTACTGGGCTACAATGCGTCGTTTCGCCGGGGCGGGCATCGGCTGCCGCAACTGGACAGACCGGACGGCGCCAACGCTCCACCAAGGCTTTTTCGAGGACAAACCACGCATCCATGAGCAAGAAGAAACCGGGCAAACCGACCAGCAGCACCATCGCGCTGAACAAGAAGGCCAAACACGAATACCACATCGAGGAACGCTTCGAGGCCGGGCTCGCGTTACAGGGCTGGGAGGTCAAATCCCTGCGTGCGGGCAAGGCACAGCTGGTGGATGCGTACGTCCTGCTCAAGGGCGGTGAAGCCTTCCTGCTGGGCGCGCACATCACCCCGCTCAACACCGCGTCCACCCACGTTATCTGCGACCCGATACGGACCCGCAAGCTGCTGCTGCACGCCAAGGAAATCGCCAAACTGATCGGCGTCACCCAGCAACAGGGCCACACCTGCATCCCGCTGGCCCTGTACTGGAAGAAGAACATGGTCAAATGCGAAATCGCGCTGGTGAAAGGCAAGAAGCAGTACGACAAACGCCAGACTGAAAAAGAGCGCGACTGGAACCGTCAAAAGCAGCGGATCTTGCGTGAAGTCAATCAGGGCTGACGTTTAATCCTTCTTAATTTTTACGTTCTTCCGAGCGGACAAAATCTGGGTCTATACTGACTTGTCCGGGTGGAATCGCCGTCGCAGCAAAGCCGGCGACATCCCCATCCTCTCCACACGGACAGAAGAGAGGCTCTCAATGACTCGCACTCGAACGCCCATGACAGCCGTTGACCGCGCGTGGCTGCGCATGGAATCCCAGGAAAGCCCGATGATGATCGGGGCCGTACTGATTTTTGACGAGGCGCTCGATCTGACGCGCTTTCGGCAGGTCCTGGAAGAACGCTTCCTCCGTTTCCGCCGCTTCCGGCAGATCGTCGAACACCGCGGCGACAAAACCTACTGGCGGGACGACCCCACCTTCGACCTGGACAACCACCTGCACGTTGTCGCCCTGCCCGGCGGCGCTGGCCAGGATGCCCTGCAGGACCTGGCCAGCGACCTCAACAGCACGCCCCTGAGCCCCAGCAGACCACTGTGGCAGGTGCATTACATCGAGAACTATCAGGGCGGCAGCGCGCTCATCGCCCGCATCCACCACTGCATCGCTGACGGCATTTCACTGGTGCGCGTCCTGCTGGCACTGACCGACAACAAGCCGCACCGACACCTGCATACCGTCCCGGCCACCCCACGCTACGATGAGTCGCGCTGGGAGCGCTTGGGGCGCAAGGCCAGGGAACTCAAGCACAGCGCCGGCGCCGGCATCGAGCAACTGCGCCACTTCGGCCACAACGTCTGGAAAAAACCCACCTACCCGCTCGAACTGATGCGCACCGGCGGGGAGGTGGGCCTGGAGTGCCTCAAACTGGGACTGACACCATCCGACCCACCCACCCTGCTCAAGGGCGACCTGGGCGGCCGCAAACAGGTGGCCTGGGCCAACCTGCCCCTCAAGGACGTCAAGACCACCGCACGGGCCCTCAAGGGCACGGTCAACGACGTCTTGATGACCGCTGCCACCGGTGCCATCCATCAGTACCTGACCGATCAACAGGAAACCCCGCCCGACTGCGGCATCCGCGTGGCCGTGCCATTTAACCTGCGTCCGTTGCAGCAGCCCATCGAAACCCTGGGCAACCAGTTCGGCCTGGTGCTGGTGCCGCTGCCGGTGGACGTGGACTGCCCGCGCATGCGCTTCCGCCAGGTGCAGAACCACATGAACCGCCTCAAGCGAAGCTGGCAGGCGCAAGTCACCTACAGCCTGCTGGATCTCTTCGGACGCGGCCCCGATATTCTCGAACGCCGCGCCCTGCGACTGCTCAGCCGCAAGGCCTCTGCGGTGCTGACCAACGTGCCCGGCCCGCGGCGCCCGGTGTACCTGGCCGGCGCCCGTCTGTCGACGCCCATGTTCTGGGTGCCCCAGACGGGCGGCATCGGCATCGGCATGAGCATCTTCAGCTATGCCGACCGGGTGCTGTTCGGGATCATTGTGGACAAGAAGCTGGCGGTGGATCCGCAGCGGGTGATGGACGCCTTCGAGACGAGCTTCTACGACCTGGCCGAGGTGGCCGGCACACCCGGCACGTATCCACAAGTGGAACGACGCGCGGTGGAGCGCCGCAAGGCGTCCTCGTTCTAAGCAGAAATAACCATGCCGGCCCGGTCGATAATCCTTGAAGTCACCGGGACCGGCCCCATATACTTGTTGTGCAAGGGGACGATATGGCTTCGACGCCGGTGACGAACCCTTGGGTGCATGTCGAGATGGCAGCCAATCTCGTTAATCCAAAGCTGCTTTAAAATAGTCGCAAACGACGAAAACTACGCACTGGCGGCGTAAGCCGTTCCAGTCGTCCTGACTGGGGTGCCTACTACCCAGAAGCAACACCTCAGGACGTCATCATTAGTAGGACGCTCTATCCGTCAGAGCTCACTGGCTGATAGCTAAGATATAAAGAGCTCGCCTCTTACACCCTGACCTTCGGGTCGTTTGAGGTTAAACGAATAGAAGGAAACTAAGCATGTAGATCTCAAGGCTGAGTGCTGGCGGACGCGGGTTCGATCCCCGCCGTCTCCACCAAACACCCAGAAAAAAGCCGCTCAATCGAGCGGCTTTTTTTATGTCTTCGAACTTAACACATCACTGCCCAACCGCCACCGGCGATGCCCCCATCTGGCGCGCCTCGATGTCGACGGTCAGAGCGCGCAGCAGTGCGTCGGCCTGGGGGCGGGTCATGCCCACCTGCACCAGCTCACCGTCCGGGTCCACAATGACGTGATGCTCGCGGATGACGCTTCCGTCCTCACCGCTGTGGGACACCTTCATCAGCTTGTAGCCATCTTCGTTCTTCAGCACGGTAACCGGCATTCGGCCCTCCCAGTGTTGATGTCACCGTTATAAAGCCAGTGTGCCATGCCGCCATAAGCGATAGTGTAGCGTTTTGAAATGCAATTGTTTTCTGGATTTCACATTTTGTACTTTCGTAGCTGATTGTTTTCTCGACATTTCCATAAAATTACGTGAGCAATCAACTCCATGCCCACGATGAAACATTGCGTGTATCGTCTCATCGCCAGCCCGGCAGGTTGCCATTGATTCCCGGCCATTACTTTCGGTAAAGCCGACTACAAAAAACTACCCGCCGCCAACACGCCACCCGGAGTTGGCTAAACTGCACGTGTCGACCATCAAACGGGAGATTTCTTGCATGCCGAGGGCGATCCGTTTCTGCTGGCCGATGGTGGCGCTCTTCTGCCTCAGCAGTCATGCCCATGCCGACAGCGACATCGACCGAGCCACCCAGAACGTTCTGTCTGCCAACTATACCCTGGGCGCCCTGCTGACCAACGGCGAAGCCGTCCGTTTCGGCTTCTGGGACTTCAATCCCAACGACGTCTTCGAGCTGGATAACGACGAGTTCGGCAACACCGACTCCGCCCAACTGCGACAGAGCATCGCCACCGCCAGCCTGCCCTTTAACTGGACCTACCCGTTTCGCGATACGGACGACCAGATCCTGCTTTCGGCGCACCTGGCGTACATCTCCCAGTCCCAAGATGTGAAACTGGTCGTGTCCGACGAGTCCGGTACCGACAAGCTGGAGGAAACCCTGCTATTCGCAGGCGTTGGTGCCGGCTTTCGCCACCACATAGGCGACCGGACGGATGTAACCGTTGGATCCTCGCTGAGCTGGGTGCGCTACCGGAACGATACGAACTACCGTACAGAAGCTTCCCGCGAGGTGCAGTCCGAGCTGGACGGCCTGCTGACCAACATCAAGGTCGACGCCGTGCTCGCCGAGCCGCGACTGCAGGTGACCCACACACTGCCCATGCTGGGCGCCCGCTGGCATTTCTTCAGCGATTACCACTACCTGTTCGGCACCACCATCAACACCGATCGCAACGCCCACGAGGCCAAGCCGGAAGCCTGGTACTGGTTCAACGGCTTCAAGATTCGCGACCCCCTGTTCTCGCGCTGGCTACCGGGGCAGAACATCTGGTTCCGACTGGCGCGGGTGGACGTAGGCGGCGATATCGGCGATCAGTTGGGCAACGATCATTACTACGAAGCGGGTCTGGCGTGGCTGCTGCGGACCGGCAGCCGCGTGCCTTTCCTCGACAACATCGGCATTGGCATCAATTTCAATTATGGCAGCGTGCTGCGGGGCGGCAGCCTGGTGCTGATGCTGAACGAGGACTGGTTCTGAGACGGGGTCGGCCACCGTCAGTTTTGAGACGGCTCGTCCGCTTCGGATTCGCGAGCGGGCACCTGCCGGACCTGGACCTCGATATCAACGCTCTCACCGCGGAATTCGAGCGTCATGGGGAAGCGGTCCCCCTCTTTCAGGGGATCGGTCAAATCCATCAGCATGACGTGATAGCCGTTGGGCTCGAACCGCATGGTTTCACCGGGCCCGATCAGAACCCCACCATCCACGACTTCCATACGGACGGTGCCACCTTTCTGGCGGCTCTGGTGCAGGCTGGCGTGAGCCGTCCAGGGTGCCTGAACCGCCTCCAGCCGAATGGGCTCATCGCGATGGTTGGTCACCGAAAAATAGACAGCTCCGTTGATGGGCGATACCGGCGGCGTGGGTCGGGCCCAGGGATGATGCACTTCAATCCCTTCCTGCTCGACCTCTTCAGCCCCAGCCAGACCGGCTGACATCAGCACCACACCCACCAGTAGCGCACACGTGAATCGACGCCCCGTCTGCACCTTGTCCCCTCCAGCCATTCCAGCGCACTGTTATTTTTAGACGTTCGTTCTTTATTATTCCTTCATACTAGAAGAGCCCCTACCAAGCGTCACGCTTCCCTGCGGCACGGAATGGCGTCCGGATCGGTCGCAAAAGCGTAACAAATTGATCGCAATGCACCTTTTTGCCTATCCTAGTGGGTGGCAAAATCAACCACCCGTATCGTCTTGGATGGTGCCCGATTGTGACCATTAACATTCCCTCGCCCAACCCGCTTCGCCGGGACGGTCCATGAGGGCGACGATGCCTCGCAGCCGGCCATCGATCAGGAAGGCCCGAGCGGTCCACCAACAGCGTCGCGACCATGCCTGTACGACAATGCCTGCGGGGCAGTGTCATCATGTCGTGACGCTGGTCTGGTGGACTAAACCCGTGACCATGTGTTGAAAATCAGGACTTTCTCATGCGCACCGCCTCACGCTTTGCCGTTGTCATTATTGCCCTGCTGGTCGTACTCGGCGGCATTTTTGGCTATACCTTCTATCGCTTCGGCGAAATGCAGAAGCAGTTTTCGCAACCGCAGCCGCCAGCCATCATCGAGGCGACAACCGCCGAGCAGGCGTCCTGGACGCAGTCAATCAAGGCCGTGGGCAGCGTGACCGCCGTCAACGGCATCGAAATCGCCAACGAGGTCGCCGGGGTGATCGAGGAACTGCGCTTCGAATCCGGTGACCGGGTGGAACGGGGCGACATCCTGCTACGCCTGGACAGCGCGACCGACGAGGCCGCCCTGCGCACCCAGCGCGCCGAAGCCAAGCTGGCGGAACAGCAGTTCAAGCGCACCGCCGACCTGCTGCCGCGCAAGGCCATCTCCCAGGCGGAATACGACGAAGCCCAGGCCAACCTGGAAGCGGCCAACGCCCGCACCAACGAGGCCCAGGCGACGCTGGAGAAGAAGGTCCTCAAGGCGCCTTTCGCCGGCACCCTGGGTCTGCGTCTGGTGGATCAGGGCCAGTATCTGGCGGCCGGCACCTCCATTGTTGAAATCAACATGCTCGACCCGATCTACGTGGATTACACCGTGTCCGAGAAAGAGCTGGCCAGCATCGACGTGGGCCACCGGGTCCGGGTCACCGTGGCGGCGATCCCGGATAAAGAGTTCGAAGGGCAGATCAGCGCCATCAACAGCTCGGTCAACCCGGAGAGCCGGACCGTGCGTGTGCGCGCCACCCTGCGGAACCCCGAGCGGGAACTGCGACCGGGGATGTTCGCCACCGTCCACACCCTGCGTCCGGACCAGCGCGACGTCGTCGCGGTGCCGCGCACGTCGATCTCGTTCAACACCTACGGCGATTTCGTCTATGTCATCACCGAAAACGATGACGGTGAACTGGTGACCGAACGCCGCACGGTCGAGACCGGCTCCAGCCGCGACGGTCTGGTGGAAGTGACCAGTAACCTGGACGTCGGTGAGCGGATCGTCGCCACCGGGTTGCTGAGGCTGCGCGCCGGCCAGCGAGTCCAGATCGAGGATCCATCCCAGTCGTCTGACTCCGCGGATACGGCGGACACCACCAGCGGCACGGAGGCCGGCGAATAATGCGCTTCACCGACATATTCGTTCACAGGCCGGTCCTGTCGACGGTCGTCAGCCTGCTGATCCTGCTGCTGGGCGTACGCTCGGCCATGGAAATGGAGGTGCGGGAATATCCATTGCTGGAAAGCACCACGGTGACCGTCACCACCGCCTACCCCGGCGCCAGCTCCGACCTGGTCAAAGGCTTTATCACCACGCCGTTGCAGCAGGCCATCGCCGAGGCCAACGGCATCGACTACCTGACCTCCACCAGCACCCAGGGCACCTCCACCATCGAAGCCCACATGGAGCTGAACTACGACGCCAACGCGGCGCTGGCGGAAATCCAGGCCAAGGTGGCGAGCCAGCGCAACGTGCTGCCCCAGGACTCGGAAGATCCGGTCATCACCTCTACCACCGGTGACAGCACGGCGCTGATGTACATCGCCTTCTACAGCGACACCATGCCGGTGCCGCAGATCACCGACTACCTGACACGGGTCGTTCAGCCCAAGCTCCAGGCCCTGTCCGGCGTGGGCAAGGCGGACCTGCTGGGGCGGACCTTTGCCCTGCGGGTCTGGCTGGATCCGGAGCGTCTCGCCGCGATCGACATGACACCCACCGAGGTGGTGCAGGTACTGGTCCAGAACAACTACCAGGCCGCAGTCGGCAACACCAAGGGCGACCTGGTCAAGATCAGCCTGACCAGCGATACCGACGTGGGCGATCCCAACCAGTTCCGGGACCTGGTCATCAAGGAGTACGAAGGCTCGCTGATCCGCCTGCAGGACATCGCGCGGGTCGAACTGGGTTCGGAAAGCTACGAAAACCTGGCCCTGTACAAGGGCAAGCCCTCCACCTACGTGGCCATCGAGATGTCTCCCGGCGCCAACCCGCTGACCGTGGCCGAGCTGGTCAAGGACGAGCTGCCGGGCATTGAGGCGCAGCTGCCGTCCGAGCTGAAAGTGGACCTGCCCTACGACGCCTCCGAGTTCATCGAGGACTCCATCGACGAGGTCATCCAGACCCTCTGGGAAGCGGTTCTGATCGTCCTGGTGGTGGTCTTCCTGTGCCTGGGCTCACTGCGGGCGGCGATCGTGCCGTCGGTGGCGGTGCCGCTGTCGATCATCGGCGGCGCCTTCATCATGCTGGCGCTGGGCTACTCGCTGAACCTGCTGACGCTGCTGTCGCTGGTGCTGGCCATCGGGTTGGTGGTGGATGACGCCATCATCGTGGTGGAGAACGTGCACCGGCACATCGAGGAAGGGGAAACGAAGTTCAACGCCGCCCTCAACGGCGCCCGGGAGATGGCCACCCCGATCATTGCCATGACCACCACCCTGGTGGCCGTGTACGCGCCGATCGGCTTTATGGGCGGCCTTGTCGGCGCGCTGTTCACGGAGTTCGCCTTCACCCTGGCCGGTACGGTGGTGATTTCCGGGATCGTGGCCCTGACCCTGTCACCGATGCTGTCCGGCAAGGTGCTCAAGCCCCACGGCAAACCCACCAGGTTCGAAACCAAGGTGGAGAACTTCTTCAATGGGCTGTCCAGCCTTTACAGCCGTGGGCTGGCCTCCTCCCTGGAAACCAAGTCGGTGACCATTTTCTTCGCGCTGATCGTCCTGCTGTCCATCGGCGGCATGGTGATGCTGAGCCAGAGCGAGCTGGCGCCGGAGGAAGACCAGGGCATCCTGTTGTTCCAGGGCAAGGGACCGCAGACCTCGACCCTGGACTACCTGCAGAAATACGGCGCCCAGATGCAGGAGGAATTCGAGCAGGTACCGGGCTACGACCAGAGCTTCATGCTGCTGGGGATTACCAACCCCAACGAGGCGTTTGGCGGCTTCAAGATGAAGTCCTGGAGTGAGCGGGACATTTCCCAGTTCGAGGTCCAGCCGATCCTGCAGCAGCGCATGGCCGGCATCACCGGCTTGCAGACGGCGGTGTTCGCCATTCCGTCCCTGCCCGGCTCCAGCGGCGGTCTGCCGTTCCAGTTCGTCATCACCACCGGCAACAGCTACGAAGAGCTCAACGCCGTGGCCGACGACCTGATGGCCAAGGCGCAGCAGAGCGGCAACTTCATGTTCCTGCAGAAGTCCATCGAGATCGACCGCCCCATCTCCACGATCCATGTGGACCGGGACCGGGTCGCCGACCTGGGGCTGTCCATGCAGGACGTCGGGCAGGCCATGTCGAGTATGCTGGGTGGCGGCTACATCAACCGCTTCAATATGGAAGGCCGGTCCTACCAGGTCATCCCGCAGGTGGAGCGCTACGCCCGCAAGAACGTCGAGGCGCTGAACGACTACTACATCCGGGCCGACTCCGGCGAGCTGGTACCGCTGAGCAGCGTCGTAAGCTTCAGCCACGCGGTGGAGCCATCCCAGCGAACCCAGTTCAACCAGCAGAATTCACTGACCATTCAGGGGATCCCGCTGGTACCTCAGGGCGAAGCCATCAACTTCATCACCCAGACGGCGGACGAACTGTTCCCGCAGGGCTTCACCTACGACTTCATGGGGGACTCGCGCCAGTACGTGCAGCAGGGTAGCGCCCTGGCGGTGACTTTCTTCCTGTCGCTGCTGGTGATCTACCTGGTGCTGGCCGCCCAGTTCGAAAGCTGGCGTGACCCGCTGATCATCCTGGTGTCGGTCCCCATGTCGGTGGCCGGGGCCATGGCGTTCATGGTGACCGGCTTCACCACCATGAACATCTACACCCAGGTGGGGCTGATCACTCTGATCGGCGTGGTGTCGAAGAACGGTATCCTGATCGTGGAGTTCGCCAACCAGCTCCAGCACGAAAAGGGACTGAACAAGCTGGACGCGGTGATCGAGGCCTCGGCCATCCGCCTGCGGCCGATCATCATGACCTCCCTGGCCCTGATCGTGGCCATGGTGCCGTTGCTGATCGCCGTCGGCCCGGGGGCGCAGAGCCGCTTTGCCATCGGCCTGACCATCGCCACCGGCCTGGGCATCGGCACCTTCTTCACGCTGTTCGTGCTGCCGGCGTTCTACGTGTTGTTGGCCAAGGACCACAACGCCAGCCAGGACGAGGCGGCCAAAGCGGGAGGAGAACCGGCCGAGTCGCATTGATCGGCTGGACGCCATGAAACGGAAAAGGGGCCTCCGCGGAGGCCCCTTTTTTTGGCGTTTGCTTTGAGCTATACGCCCAAGTCTTCGATTTAAAAACTCGCCGTCGCCGTTACCGACGACCCGGCGCTCTGCCCCGCCAGCGCGTTGTTGCTGCCGCTTTGCCAGACCAGATCGGCGGTCGGATCGGTTTCATCCCGCTTGATGCACTTCCACTCAACGGCGGTATCGGCGGGAATCGCCACGTCACCCTGCCAGGTGGGGTAATTGTCCGGCGACAGGATCACCGCCGAGGCCGGATCCCAGTTGCCCAGCGCGGCAACGCTGCCGGTCACGTAGACGCTCTGGCCGCTGACGGTGGTGCCGTTCTGGCATTCGAAGGTCACGGTCACGTCAGTGCCGGTGTCGCCGCCGGAGCCGGAATCGTCGTCGCCGCTGCCGTCACAGGGCGCGGCGGTGTGCAGCGCGGCGGCCTCCATGGCGGCCACATCCAGGGTCACCTGGCCGCCGGAGACGGTCGCACAGCTGCTGTCGCCCGCCACATTGCGGTAGCTGCCGTCCGGCAGGTTGGTGCTGAACGTGCGGCTCAGGGCAGCGCCTTCCCGGTTGATCACCACAAAACCCTTGGCGCCGCGACCGAAGGCGATCTGATTGTTGCCGTTGTCCCACCAGTTGTTAACGCCGGTGCCGTCGGTTTCGTTGCGGAAAGCCACCATGTTGGCGATGGACGACCAGCGATGCTCGCAGATCCAGTCGCTGCCGCACTGGGCCTCGCCGTTCTGGTAGACGGCACTGGAGGGCGGGCCCTGGTCGCTGTCGGAAAAGGCGTAGCTCGACATCACCTTGGGATAGCCGTAGGGCCAGGCCAGCATGAACACATTGGCCAGGTTGTACAGGGAGCCATCCTGGTAGGTCAGCACGTTGCTGCCGCCGGCGCCGTGGCCGCGCTGGTTGTCGTGGTTATCGGTGAAGACCACGGCGTTGGTGCCGCCGATAAAGCCCCAGTCCTCGCCGAAGTTGCTCAGGTAACTGAGCTGCTGGTTCTTGAACACATCGCCGATGTTGGCGCTGTACTTGAACTCGGTGACATCGCCCTGCCCGGTATACTCGGTCGAGCTGATGGCCTCACCGCCCAGGTCGATCACTTCCTGGAACGTGTAGAAATCGCCGTTGATGCGCCCCAGGATGCCGGCGATGTCGGATGGTGCCATGTGCTTGGCGGCATCCACCCGCATGCCCTTCACGCCCAGGTTGATCATGCCGTTGATGTAGTCGGCAATGGTCTGCTGGACATACTCAGCGGAGGTATCCAGGTCCGGCAACCCCACCAGCTGGCAGTTACGCACGCGCCCGGCATCGCTGCTGTAATCACCGCTGTTGATCGTGCAGACGCTGTGGAAATCGTTACTGCTGTAGATGGGGTAGCTCATGCTTGAGCTGTCGTAGGAAGAGCCAGCGGTGCCGGTGCCCGAGCCGTTGGCCATGTGGTTGATGACCGCGTCGGCGTAGACGTCCACGCCCACCGCATTACAACGGGACACCATGTTGGCGAAGGCGGCGGCATCACCACTGCGGCTGTTCAGCGTGTAACTGACCGGCTGGTAGCGGGTCCACCATTCACTGCCCTGGATGTGTTCCTGGGGCGGCGAGACCTGGACCGCGGAAAAGCCCTTCGGGCCGAGGAAGTTTTCGCATTCCTGGGCGACATCGTCCCAGGACCATTCGAACAGATGCACGAAGACCCCGGCCTGGGCCTGGGATTGCGCACCGAAAAACAGCAGAGCGGCCGCCAGCCATGGCAGCCCGTATTTGGCGTGTTGCATTGTTATCTCCTTGCCGACCTCCGAAGGGAGGCGCTTGTTGTCTTTGTTGGGAGAACACCCACCACAGATTCAGCGGAATCCGGGTGTCCGTGACCAATGTCAGATGCAGGCCTCACGGGGGCAACAGCCATGCGCCGCCAATTCACGGCGTAGACGACAGGAGGAACTCACTGATAGCGGGGCGTAATGATGCGTTTTGCGACACACCGGAAGACAGAAATGCTGGATGCACTTGAGGAGGAGAGGCGTCCGGCCACGCGCCAGGCGTAACCGGACCGGCCGGACGGCCGCGAGCGATCAGGACGGCTCGCGGGTCTTGTCCAGCTGCAGCGTGGACAGGGTGCGGTTGCGCACCTGCTCCAGCAGCTCGGCGTCGTCCACCAGGGACTGGCCGTAAGATGGGATCAGTTCGCGGATGCGGGCCTGCCACTCCGGCGACTTGACCCGGTCGGCGAAGCAACGCTCCAGGACATCAACCATCGCGCTGACGGCGGTCGACGCCCCCGGTGACGCGCCCAACAGGGCGGCCAGGGAGCCGTCTTTTGCTGCCACGATTTCAGTGCCGAATTCCAGCTTGCCACGACCATCAGCGGATTTCTTGATGATCTGCACCCGCTGGCCGGCATTCTGCAGCTTCCAGTTCTGCTCCTGGGCATCCGGGAAGAAGTCACGCAGCGACTCGATCCGGGCCTGATGGGACTGGAACACTTCCTTGATCAGGTAGCGGGTCAGGTCCATGTTGCCCTTGCCCACCTGCATCATCGGCATGATGTTGCCACCGCGCACAGACGAGAACAGGTCGAATACCGAACCCTGCTTCAGGAACTTGGTGGTGAACCCGGCAAACGGACCGAACAGCAGCGCCGGTTCGCCGTTGATGATGCGCGTGTCCAGGTGGGGTACGGACATGGGCGGCGCGCCCATCGGTGCCTTGCCGTAGACCTTCGAGTGGTGACGCTTGACCACGTCGGGCTTCTGGCACACCAGCCACTGCCCGCTGACCGGGAAACCGCCGTAGCCCTTGCTTTCCTCGATCTCGGACTTCTGCAGCAGCGGCAACGCCCCGCCACCGGCGCCGAGGAACACGAAACCGGCTTCGATCTTCTTGGTCTCGCCGGTTTTCTCGTCGCGCACACGCACTTTCCAGCGACCGTTGTCGCGCTGGGCCAGGGTTTTCACCGGGTGGTTCAGCAGCAACTCGAAGTTGGGCTGCTTGGCCAGGTAATCGATCATGTTGCGGGTGAGCGAGCCGAAATCCACGTCGGAGCCGTGGGTCACACGGGTCGCCGCCACCGGCTGGCTGGTGTCCCGGCTGCTCATGATCAGCGGCATCCAGTCGCGGAGCACCTCCGGCGAGTCGGTAAACTCCATCTCCTTGAACAGATGGTGCTGGCTGAGCAGTTCGTGACGCTTGCGCAGGAAGGCCACGTTCTCCTCGCCCCAGACAAAGCTCTGGTGCGGTGTCGCGTTGATGAACTTCTGGGGTTCGGGGAGGATGCCCTGCTCCACGAGATGGGACCAGAACTGGAGGGAGAGTTCGAAAGCCGCGTTGATGTTCAGAGCCCGTTGAATCTGAATCCCGCCGTCAGCGGTTTCCGGCGTGTAGTTCAGCTCGCAGTAGCCGGCGTGACCGGTACCTGCGTTATTCCATCCGTCGGTGCTTTCATGGGCCACGTGATCAAGACGTTCCACCATGACGATGTCCAGGGACGGATCAAGCTGCCTGAGCATCATGCCGAGCGTGGCGCTCATGACGCCACCGCCGACTAGCACGACATCTGCCTGTCTTGCAGTCATTAGCTTGCTACCTTCAATCTGATGTGATCGAAACGATTCATAGTTTTTATGAGGGGGTGATTATCCGTTTTTTTGCCGCAATATGAAATTGAATAAGGCAATAGGTACGAATCTAGCATGATCAGGGCAATGAAACCGGTGGTCGATCAACGCCGGTACGCGTAAAATCGCCGCTTTGCCGCACGTAGCGCCCCTATTGCTTCGCCCGCGGCCACCAATAACAGCAACAAATAACGTCCGATACAAAAACAGCCCGCGGGTGGTTTGTCCTATATGCACTGGTTGGATATTGTCCTGATCTCGTTTGCCGTGCTCGCGTTGCTCGGCGTCATCTTCGAAGAAGTCACACACGTCAACAAAGCCAAGGTCACGCTCTTCTTCGGCACCCTTTCCTGGATCCTGCTGTTCGTGACCAGCGGTTCCCGCTCTCATACCGAGCTGGTGCAGCAAGGCCTGGAAGACAGCATTTCCGAGATCGCTTCTTTGTGGCTGTTCCTGGTGGCGGCAATGACCTTCGTGGCCTACCTGAACAAGAAAGGCATGATCGAGAACCTGATCTACCTGGTCATGCCCAAACGCATCAGGGAAAACCAGCTGTTACTGCTGGTGGGGCTGTTCTGCTTCATCTTCTCGTCCCTGGCCGACAACATCACCGCCACCCTGGTGTCCTGCGCGCTGATCCTGTCGCTGCACCTGGAGCGCAAGAAACAGGTGCGGTTCATCACGCTGGTGGTGTTCGCGGTCAACTCCGGCGGGGTGTCGCTGATCACCGGTGATGTCACCACGTTGATGATCTTCCTTGCCGACAAGGTGGAAATCCTCACGCTGCTGGCCCTCTCGGTACCCGCCGCCTGTGGTGTCTTCTTCCTGGCGCTGCTGCTGTCCCGCGGCATGAAAGGCGAGGTGGAACTGGTGCACGACCGTAACGAGGTGCGCCGGGTGGACATCGTCATTGCCTGCCTGTTCCTGGCCACCATCATCGGTACGATCGTGTGCAACGTGCTGTTCGAGATTCCGCCGGTGCTCACCTTCCTGTTCGGGCTGTCGATGATGTTCCTGACCTCGCGGTTCCTGAGTACGGACTCCGACCTGGACCCGATCATCGAGTACGTGCGCACCATCGAGTTCGACACCCTGTTCTTCTTCCTGGGCATCCTGCTGATTGTGGGCATGCTCAAGGAAATCCAGGCGCTGGGTGCGTTTGTCGACGTGTACCAGGTGTTGCCCCCGATCGCCGCCAACTACCTGATGGGCATCTTCTCCTCGCTGATCGACAACGTGCCGCTGACCGCCGCGCTGCTGAAGGCCGGTATCGACATGACGCCGGGCGAGTGGTTGGGGCTGACCTATGCGGTCGGCGTGGGCGGCTCGCTGCTGGTGATCGGCTCTGCCGCCGGTATCGTCGCCATGAGCAAGATCCCGGGACTCACCTTTGCCAGCTACCTGCGCTACAGCGCCTTCCTACTGGTGGCCTATACCATCGGTTACGCCGGGGTCTACGCGCTGGGTTTCTTGCTCTGAAGCCCAGGCCCGGAGGTGGAGGCTAGCGCTCCCCCCGGGCCCGCTCGATGCTGCCGCGCACCGCTTCCATCAGTTCCGGCAGCTGCTCACGACCGTAGCCGGCCGTGTCCAGCGGTTCACCCACCACAAAATCCACCGGCTGTCCCAGGTTGATCTGGCAGGTCCGCGCCGGCAGCACTTTCTCGTTGCCGCGAATGCCTACCGGCACGATCACCGCCTGCGTATCCAGCGCCAGGTGGAAACAGCCCTTCTTGAACGTGCCCAGCGAGCCGTCGGCCGAGCGCGTGCCTTCCGGTGCGGCCCAGAGCACGATGCCGCTCTCCATCATGTCGCGGGCCGTCTGCAGGTCCTCCAGCGCACGCTGGTGGTTGGAGCGATCGATCGAGGGAAATTCCCCCGCCCGCATGGCCGGGCCCAGCAGCGGGATCCGGAACAGCTCTTTCTTGGCCAGCATGCGGATCGAACCCGGCAGCGCTACGAAACTCAGGGGAATGTCATAGTGACTGGCGTGGCTGCATAGGATGAGGTAGCGCCGGCCATCCTCGAAATCCGGGATGCGCCCCTCCACGTTCAGGTTCACCCGCACCAGACGCAGCAGCAACGCCGACCAGTCCCGCGTGTAGCGATCCACCCGTTCCCGTGTCAGCCGCCCCAGCAGGGCCCGCACCAGGATCAGCGAGGAATACAGCGACGTCACCCCGATCGAGCCCAGAACAACCATCACGCGCCGCATTAACGTGGCGGACTCCACGATCGGATTCACCGTCAGCCGGATCATACGTCTACTTCCTTCGTCGCTGCACGGCTCCAGGCCGGCAAAAAGCCGCCATATTAGCGCTTCGAAAAATAGCGGAACAGTCTAAGCCTGAGCTTGATCACCCCTCCCCGCCCGTCTAAAGGAAATGTATAGGTGCGCGTCATGCAGTCGCCATGAGCAACGTCACTCATCGCCATTCAAAACAGCAACATGGTTTGTCCTGACAACACGCTGACGAGACAGCGCGTCTTCGCGACAAGAATAAGGAGAAGAACCATGCCTCAACACCCTACCCGACGTGACGCGCCGACTCTCAGTCGACGCCAGATCCTGATCGGCGGAGCCGGCACCCTGGCCTCCGTCAGCCTGCTGGGCCTGACACCGCTGGCCCGCGGCCAGGACGCCCTCCCCATTCCGGACTTCATCAAGTGGAAACGCACCGACGCCCTGATCGTCCACAGCAACAAGACCATGGAGACCCGTCGCGGCGCCATCGGCACCGGCGTGGTGACCCCCAGTGACATCCTGTTCGTGCGCAACAACCTGCCCACGCCGCCCGAGACCATCGTCGCCGACCGTGACGCCTGGGAAGTGGCGTTCAGCGGCGTCACCGCGCCGCGCTCGATGACCCTGGGTGAGCTCAAGACACTCGGCGTGGAAACCGTCGCCACCGTATTGCAGTGCTCAGGCAACGGACGCGCCTTCTTCCCCCACGGCGCCAGCGGCTCCCAGTGGAGCGTCGGCGCCGCCGGCTGCGTGATCTGGACGGGTGTGCCCATGCGCGAGGTTATCAGAGCCCTGGGCGGCCCCGAATCCGGCGCCCAGTACCTGACCAGCACCGGTGGCGAGGAGCTGCCCGAAGGCCTGGACGAAAAGAGCGTGGTGGTGGAACGTTCGGTGCCGCTGGATGCCATGGAACAGGCCCTGTTGGCCTACGAGATGAACGGCGAACCCCTGCCACTGACCCACGGCGGTCCGCTGCGCATGGTGATCCCGGGCTACTACGGCGTGAACAACGTGAAGTATGTCAAGCACGTCGCCCTGACCAGGACGCAGTCCGACGCCAAGATCCAGGCGTCCGGCTACCGCGTCCGCCCGGTGGGCGAGAAAGGCGCGCCGAAACAGCCGTCGATGTGGGCGATGAATGTGAAATCCTGGATTACCGGCCCGCTGGACACCGCCCCGGCCGGGCGCAACCTGATCCATGGCGTCGCGTTCGGCGGCACTGAATCGCTGCACGGGGTCGAGGTGTCGCTGGATAACGGCGAAAACTGGCGGGCGGCGCCATTCATCGGTCCCGATCTGGGCCCGTTCGCCTGGCGTCCCTTCGTCCTCGCGGCGGACCTGTCCGCCGGCGAGTACCGAATGGTCAGTCGCGCCACCGACGCCAAGGGCAACAGCCAGCCCCGTGAACGGCCCGACAACGAACGCGGATACGGCCACAACGGCTGGGAAGACCACGGCGTCACCGTCACGGTGAGCTGACGGGACGCGCGCGATGCTGAGAATCCTGCTGCTAGCTCTGGGCCTGGCGGCTGCCGAGGTATTTGCACAGGATCCGGGCCGGATCGTGTTCACCCAGACGGCACAGCCCGCCTGCGCCCTGTGCCACACCCTCGCGGATGCCGGCTCGAGCGCCGAGATCGGCCCCGATCTGGACCAGCTCAAACCCACGGCGGAACAGGTGGTCACCGCGGTACGCTACGGTGTCGGGATTATGCCGGCGTTCGAAGAGAGTCTGTCGGAGGCGGAAATCGATGCGGTGGCGCAGTACGTGGCCCGGGTGACCGGAGCCGATCTGAACGCGTCGAACGGCGCTGGCCATCACGGCGGTGGGAAAAAAATGCATCCTCCCTGATGCGATCCTGCTTCCTGCTACCGTTTTGGCCACAACGGTTGGTACCGCGCTATTCAACAACACGATGCAGTCGCTGTACTGAGCAGTGTCGGTCATTCCCATGACAGTCGCATGACAATGTCGTTCCCGTCCTGTGCCATACTCCCGGTTCCGTTTCAGTCGCCAACGACGATGCGCAAGGACACGCCCATGGAACTGCTACTGTTTGGTGCCACCGGTGCGGTGGGCCGTCAGGTGCTGCAACAGGCCCTCGATACGCCCGGGATCCGACGGATCACGGCTCCCACGCGCCGGCCTCTGGCGCCACACGACAAACTGGACAATCCGGTGCAGGATTTCCGCTCGCCGCTGCCCGATGCCGACTGGTGGCGCGCCGATGCCCTGATCTGCTGCCTGGGCACCACGCTGAAACAGGCTGGTGGCAAGGCCGGTTTTCACGCCATCGACCACGACCTGGTGCTGGCCGTGGCCCAGCGCGCCCACGATGCCGGAACGCCGGTCATGGTGCTCAATTCGTCGATGGGCGCGAACGCTCGCAGCCTCAGCTTCTACCTGCGAACGAAAGGCGAGGTGGAGCAGGCGCTGCAGACCATGGGGTTTGATCGACTGGTGCTGGTACGGCCGTCGTTGATCGACGCGCGTCGGGAAGAAAAGCGGCTGGGAGAGGACCTGGGGCTGATGCTGAGCCGGCGTCTGGGCTCAGTGATACCGGCCCGCTATCGACCGGTCAGGGCCCGCGACATCGCCGCCTGCATGATCGACAGCGTGTCGCGCCCCGGCGCCCTGGAAATGATCGGGTCGGACGCCATCGCCCGGGCCGGGAACAGCCCGGGCTAGTGCCCCTTAACCAACATTCCGCCTGTTAAGGGGCTCCAGGGACTCAGGCCTGCTTCTGGCGGAACTCCATGGCGACGGAGTTCAGGCAGTAGCGCTGGCCGGTGGGCGGCGGACCGTCCGGAAACACGTGCCCCAGGTGACTGTCGCAGCGCGGACAGCGGATTTCCGTGCGCACGCGGCCCAGGCTGGTGTCTTCCAGATAGCGGATGTGGTCCGGATCGAACGGCGAGAAAAAGCTGGGCCAACCGGTGCCGGAGTCGAACTTGTGCTCGGACGTGAACAGCGGCAGGTCGCACAGCCGGCAGTGGTAGACGCCGTCCATCTTGTTGTCGAGCAGGGTGCCGCAGAACGGCTGTTCGGTGCCGTGGTCCAGCAGCACGGTGCGCTCTTCCTCGGTCAGGCCGGCGGCCTTCTGCTCGATTTCTTCCGCAGTCAGCGGGGTCAGGTCGTAACCCGCTTCGGATTGGGACATGGTCTTACTCCTCATGCCTGATCATCGTTGAATTCGGGTTTCAGTCGGTCACCGAACTGATCCCGAAGTTTTTCCACCTTGGGCGCCGCAGCCGCCATCACATAGGGCTGGAACGGATTCCGCGCAGCAAAATTCTGGTGGTAGTCTTCCGCCGGGTAGAAGGCGTCGAGCGGCTCCAGGGTGGTGACCACCGGTGCCTCGTAGACCCCCGCTTCATCCAGCTTGCGGATATAGGCCTCGGCCACCCGCTTCTGATCCTCGTTCTCGTAGAACACCGAGGAGCGGTACTGGGTGCCACGATCGTTGCCCTGACGGTTGAGTTGGGTCGGGTCGTGGGCCACCGAGAAGAAAATCCGCAGCAGCTCACCGTAGCTGGTCCGCGCCGGGTCGTAACGCACTTCGATCACCTCCGCGTGGTCGGTGGTGCCAGTGCAGACGGCATCGTAGTTGGCGGTGTCCGCACTGCCGCCGGCATAGCCGGAGGTCACGGCGGTAACGCCATCCAGCGCCAGATAGACGGCTTCGGTGCACCAGAAACAGCCGCCACCGAGTACCGCGCGCTGCTCGCCGGCGTCGGCGGGCAGCTCCAGGTCGTTGTCCGGTGCCGGGAACCGGCTGCGGGGCACGCTCATGCCCGGCAGGTCACAGGACTGGCTCATGATTCCTCCTGAGGTCGCATTACCCTTCGTAAACTCTCATTTTGTCGATATCCACAGGCATTTACCAATCGCGGATGTCACCCATTGCCTCGTGTCCTGCATCCGACATGAGCCGTCGGTAACGGTTCCACGTTTACGACCCATCGGCTTGGGGCCATACTGAAAGCAGAATCCCGTCACCTTTCAGCGTGTCCATCGCGTCCATGCGCCATCCCAGAAGCGGCAGGATGCAAGGAGCGGACAATGACCCATGTTGCACCGAAACCGCAACACGACGATGAATTGCTTGAATACCGGCTCGCCCTGCGCCTGGGCCCGGTCCACGCCCGCCAGCGATTGGGGATCGAACGCGAGTTCGAATCCCGCCTGGTCGACCCCGGCGGTCATTTCTGCCATGTGGAAAAGTGGTATTCCCTGCACGGCCTGATTCGCGGCTGCCTGCGCCTGAGCGGTCTGCTCGGACGCGCCCAGAACAACGCCCGGCGCATGCGCACGGTCGAGCATCGCTTTGTGGTCCCCCACCTGCCCGAAGCCTTCGAAGGCTTCCGCATCCTGCACCTGACCGACCTGCACGTGGACATGGACGCGCCCATGCTGGAGGCCATCATCAAGCACGTCGAGGGCATCGACTACGACCTGTGCGTGCTGACCGGTGACTACCGCAAGCTCACCTGGGGTCCGATCGAGGCCAGCCTGGAAGGCATGCGACGCCTGCGCCGCGTGCTGCGCGGCACGCCCCTGGCGGTACTGGGCAACCACGACAGCATCCGCATGCTGCCGCCGCTCGAGGACATGGGCTACCAGGTGCTGCTCAACGAGCACACCGCCATCGAGCGCGACGGCAGCCATCTCTACGTGGCCGGCGTGGACGACGCTCACTTCTACAAGGTGGACAACCTGCAGCGCGCCGCCGAGGGCATCCCCAACGGCAAGGCCACCCTGTTGCTCAGTCACACTCCCGAAATCTGGCGGCAGGCGGCCCACGCCGGCTACGACCTGTTCCTGTGCGGCCATACCCACGGCGGCCAGATCTGCCTGCCGGGCGGGATTCCGGTGCTACTGGATGCGGATTGCCCGCGCTTCGTCGGCAAGGGGCCGTGGCAACATGCGGGAATGCAGGGCTATACGTCCTGCGGTGCGGGGACGTCCATGGTTCACGCGCGGCTGAACTGCCCGCCGGAGGTGAATCTGCATACGTTGACGCGGGGGACGGGCTAAAAGTTTAGGAATCCGGACGGGCCCTCGCGATCCCCGGCAGCCCGGCAGGCTGCTCCGAAGCTGAAGCTTCGGCTACATGAGCCCCGGGTACTCGCAGAATGTGGCGGACGCTCTCGCTTCCGAAGCACCCGGGCCCCTCTCATGGATTCGAACAATATGCCCGTTAACCTTGGCCGCCCGGCGGGCTGCTCCGAAGCTGGAGCTTCGGCTACATGAGCCCCGGGTACCCGCTGGATGTGGCGGACGCTCTCGCTTCCGAAGCACCCGCCCCCCTCTCATGGATTCGAACAATATGCCCGTTAACCTCGGCCGCCCGGCGAGCTGCTCCGAAGCTGAAGCTTCGGCTACATGGGGCCTGGGAAACCGCGAAAATGTAGCGGAAGCTTTAGCTTCCGAGGTCGCCGCAGGTGGCCCGCCGCAAACCTCAAGATCCGCAACCGCCCCCTCAATGCGGCTGCCGGCGGATGCCCAGCCGATACAGCAGCGGCGAGAGCAGCATGTCCGCCAGCATGAACAGCAGCACGGTGACGGCCACCTCCTGCCAGTTGTAGTCCAGCCAGAATGCCCCCATGCCCACCGGCAGGATCGCTTCGGGAAGCTGATCCAGCCCGGTGGCGCGGGAGCTGGAGCGCAGATGCCGGCGGCGCTTGATGAAGCTGCTGAACAGATCCCCCAGCAACGCCAGCGCGCCAAACATCACGCCGAACGGACCACCCAGCCCCAACAACAGGCTCACCACCGTGCAGGCCGTAACGCCGATGATGAGGCCACGCCAGGTCTTGCTGTCCCCCAGCAGGCGTTCGCCATCGCGCCATAGCCGGCCGCCGTCGACCGGCTGCGCGCCGTGGCGCCCCAGCAGGTAACGCCCCAGCACCGGCGACCCGTTGGCCGCCAGCAGGAGCAGCAACAGCTGGACGGTCAGTTCAAACGACACGGGTCAGCTTTCCAGCCCCCCGTGGGTCAGTTTCAGGGGATCGAGAATGGCCTCCAGTTGGCTGCGGGACAGATCCGTGCGTTCCTCCGCCACGTCCAGGATCGAGCGGCCGCTGGCGTAGGCTTCCTTGGCGATCTCCGCCGCCCGGCTGTAGCCGATTTCCGGGTTGAGGGCGGTGACCAGCACCGGATTGCGCCCCACCGCTTCGGCCAGGTGGTCGGCGTTGACGGTAAAGCCGGCGATGGCCTTATCCGCCAGCCCCCGGGAGGCATTGCTCAGCAACTGCAGCATGTCCACCAGGTTGGCGCCCACCAGCGGCAGCATGACGTTGAGCTGGAAGTTGCCGGACTGCCCGGCCATGGCGACGGTGCTGTCGAGTCCCATCACCTGCACCGCCACCATGGCGGTGGATTCGGGAATCACCGGGTTCACCTTACCCGGCATGATGCTGCTGCCCGGCTGCAGGGCCGGCAGACTGATCTCGGCCAGGCCGTGGATGGGACCGCTGTTCATCCAGCGCAGATCGTTGGCGATCTTCATCAGCACCACCGCCACGCCACGCAGCTGGGCGGAGAAATTCACCGGAGCGTCCACCGCACTCTGACCGACGAACTTGTGATCCAGGGACCGGAAGTGCAGGCCGGTATCGTCGTTCAGCGCGGCGATGAAACGCTCGGCGAACTGGCTGTGTGCGTTCACGCCAGTGCCCACGGCGGTGCCGCCCTGGGGCAGCCCCAGCAGGTCGTCGCAGGCCCACTCCACCCGCTTCTGGGCGGCGGCCAGTTGCTCGCGCCAGGTCTGCAGTTCCTGCCCCAGGGTGACCGGCATGGCGTCCATCAGGTGGGTGCGCCCGGTCTTGACGGTCTCCGCCAGTTCCGCTTCGCGCTCGTAGATGGCCCCCTGCAGGTGCGACAGCGCCGGGACCAGCACCGCCTGGGCCTGGGTGACGGCACTGACGTGGATGGCGGTGGGTATCACGTCGTTGGAGCTCTGGCTCATGTTGACGTGGTCGTTGGGATGCACGTCATCGCCGTCCATCCGCGCCAGGCGGGCAATCACCTCGTTGACGTTCATGTTGGTGCTGGTGCCCGATCCGGTCTGATAGACATCGATCGGGAACTGGTCGCGGTGCTCGCCCCACAACAAGGTGTCGCAGGCCTTGAGGATCGCGTCCCGGTGCGCATCCTGCAGCAGCCCCAGCTTGGCGTTGGCCTGGGCCGCCGCACGCTTGACCCGCACCACCGCCTCAATGAACGCCGGCGGCATGGGACGGCCGCTGATCGGGAAATTGTCGACGGCACGCTGGGTTTGCGCGCCCCAAAGCGCGTCAGCCGGCACTTTGACGTCGCCCAGGCTATCCTTTTCGACCCGGAATTCACTCATGGCAGCCTCCTTTACCTGAACATGAAGCCTATGACTATGGCATGAAAGAGTGGCGTAAGAGAGTGGCGTGACAGAGCGCTGACGACACGACCTGAGCCTGGCCCAACCGGCCATCAGCCCTCTGGATTATGCCTGAGCCTCACATGATCACAGACCCCGGTCACTTGAGAAAAGTTCAGGATCAGGGTGTGGACCGTGTTGGTGTACGTGTCGTGCAGGTGAAACTTGAACCGTTTCTGCGGCTCGCCCTGGAGATACGCATCGTATTCCCGGACCAGTTCACGCACGTCGCCTCCGGAGTCCTGCGACCAGGTGGCATTAAACGGCCCCAGGACCGCGCCGCCGCTGAGACACACGGTCACTTCGTGGTTGGTCAGAGCGTTTTCGGTGGTTTGCATTGTTTTCACCTCGCTTTCAACCGATTCCCGGAACCCGGCGGGCTCGCCGGGCACTCCCCTTCCAGACGGTGACGTCCATTCCAGAAGTGTAGTCAGGTTTGCCGGCGACGATGTAGGACGTTCGGAGGGCTGGCCGGTCCGGACTCAGGCAAACAGGCTGGTCAGCAGGGCGCGCAGGCGGTTGGGTTTGACGGGCTTGTTAAGCACCGGGAAATACTGGGTTTTCAGGAAACGCCGGCAGGCGTCGCTGCGGTCGGCGGTGATGATGGCGGCGGGAATATCCCGCCCCACAGCCCGCCGGATGGCGTAGATCGCCTCGCAGCCGGTACGCCCCTCGTCCAGGTGGTAATCCGCCAGGATCGCTTCGGGCACGGTTACTGTCCCGTTTTCAAGGCCCCGCAGCGCGACCTGCGCGTCGGCGACGCAGGACACCTCGCAGCCCCACTGTGCCAGCAGGGCCTCCATGCTCGCCAGGATGTCCGGCTCGTTGTCGATCACCAGGATACGCCGCCCCGCCAGGGAATGCGGCTCCGGCATCGCCTGGCCGGCCCCTGCGGCCGCCGGCCGGGGATGTGCCAGCGGCAGGATCACACTGAAGCGCGAACCGACGCCGGGGCGGGAGTGCACCTCGATGCGATGGTCCAGCATGCGCACCATGCGGTCGACAATGGCCAACCCCAGCCCCACCCCCTTACGTCCGCCCGTGTGGGGGGCGCTGAGCTGATGGAACTCACGGAAGATATCCTCCAGCCGGTCGTCGGGAATGCCCACGCCCGTATCCCAGACTTCGATATGCAGGTCGTCCGTGCGGCGGCGAACGTTCAGCAGCACGCCGCCCTCCTGGGTGTAACGGAACGCGTTGGTGAGCAGGTTACGCAGGATGCGGGTCATCATGCGGGCGTCGGTGTGGACGATGCCCGGCCGGGACCGGACTTTCAGCCGCAGGTGGGCGTTTTCCGCCACCGGTTCGAACTCGCCGGCCAGGGCCTGGATGAGGTCGTCGATGTCCAGGTAGGTGCGGTCGGGCTGGATCGCCTGCTGGTCCAGCTTGGAGATGTCCAGCAGGTCCGCCAGCAGGTCTTCGGCGCCTTCCAGCGCCCGGTGCACACGATCGACCAGTTGCGCCTCGGCGTTCGGCAGGGCCCGGTCCTGCAGCGTCGAGACCAGCAACCGGGCGGCGTTGAGCGGCTGCATCAGGTCGTGACTGGCCGCCGCCAGGTACTTGTCCTTGCTGCGGTTGGCTTCCTCGGCGGCCTGGATCGCCACCACCAGCTCCGCCTCGATTTTCTCGCGCTCGCCAATCTCCCGGCGCAGGCCGCTGTTGGCGTCGCGCAGCGCAGCGGTGCGTTCCTTGACCCGCAGCTCCAGTTCGCTGTTGACCTGTTCCAGCCGCGCCCGGGCCTGCTGGCGCTCGGTGATGTCCGCCACGAACGCCTCCACCACTTCGGGCCCCAGATCCGGGCGCCACAGCAGGGTCAGCGCCGCGTCCACCTGCCCGCCGTCGCGGCGCATCAGGCGCAGCTCGCGGGCACGCACCTGGCCGTCGGACAGCAGCGTCAGGCGCACGTGGTCGAAATCCCGCACGCTGGCAAACAGCTGCTCACGCAGGCGCACGATGGCCCCGGTCAGCGCAGCCGGTGATGCGTAGCCGCAAATGTCCGCCATCGCCGGGTTGCAGGAAATCAGGCCGCCGCGCAGGTTGCCCTGGAAAATGCCGTGCAGGGCGTTGTCGAACAGCCACTTGTAGCGGTTGCGCTCGGCTTCCAGGTCGGCGATCCGCTCCAGCAGCGCCGGGTAATAGCTCTTGCGCGCCGAATGGCTGCCCAGGCCGAGCAGGTCTTCGACGTTGTAGTCGCCGGCACCGCCGTCATCGCGACCGGGGGTATCAGAGGGCTTCTTCATACACCACTTCAACGTCCCGCCGGGACGACTTGCGCGGGTTGGTCAGGATGCACGGGTCCTGCAGGGCGAAACCGGACAGGGACGGAATGTCGTCCACGCGCACGCCCAGCTCGCCGAGGCGTTTCTCCAGCCCCACGTTGCGTTTGAGTTCGGCGATCCGGCCCAGCAGGCGCTGGCGCACGGTGGCCGTGGTCATACCCCGGGTGTCGATGCCCAGCGTCTCGGCAATGCGCTTGAAGCGGTCCTCGCAGGCGCTGTAGTTGTAGGCCACCACGTGGTCCAGCAGCATCGCGTTGCACAGGCCATGGGGCAGGTCCAGGAAGCCGCCCAGACTGTGAGACATGGCGTGCACCGCCCCCAGGATGGCGTTGGAAAACGCCAGACCGGCCTGCATTGAGCCCAGCATCACCTGCTCGCGCAGGTGGGCGTCGGACGGGTTGGCCACCAGCGGCTCCAGGTGGGTGTTGATCAGGTGGATCGCCTCCAGCGCGTGGGAGTCGGTCAGCGGGCCGCTGCCGGTGGAGACGAACGCCTCGACGGCGTGCACCAAGGCGTCCACGCCGGTGCAGGCGGTCAGGAACACGTCCATGGTCTGGGTCACTTCCGGGTCGATCAGCGCCACGTCGGGCACCACCGCCTTGGAAATGATGGAAAACTTGAAGCGCCGGTCCGGGTCGGAAATGATCGCGAACTGGGACACGTCCGCCGAGGTGCCGGCGGTGGTCGGAATCAGGATCAGCGGCGGCGACGGCAGGGTGATGGTGTCGACGCCCTCGAAGTCGAGAATGCTGCGCCCATGGGCGCTGACGATGCCGATGCCCTTGGCGCAATCCATCGGGCTGCCGCCGCCGATAGCGACGATCACGTCACAGCCCGCCGACCTGTAGAGTTCCGCGCCGTGCATCACCTCCGCAACCCGGGGATTGGGGGACACGCCGGTAAAGACGGTGACGGCGAAACCCGCTTCCAGCAGCAGGGCCTCGACCTCGGAGACCCAGCCGGCGGCGGCCACGCCGGCGTCGGACACCAGCAGCACCCGGCGCGCGCCGAAGTGGCTGGCAAAGTTGGCGACCGCCTTGCGGGATCCGGCGCCAAAGACGATTTCGGGAGCAACGAACTTGCGCAGGTTCGTGACGTCGTGAGCCATGGTCGATCTCATTATTATTGTGTCGTGTCGAATGCGCTTGAGCGCTTACCCAGTTTAACGGAAGACCGACGGTTCCGCCCTATTCCGGATCGACCTCGGGCGGTCGGTCAGCCCTCCTCCAGCGCCTGTCGGAAGAAGCGTAACGTCCGCTCCATCACCGTGACCTGATTCTCCGCATGACGGAAGCCGTGGCCCTCGTCGGCGAAACGCACCACCTCCACCGGCACGCCGCAGCGACGCAGCACGTGGGCCATGGACTCGGTCTGCTCCGGCACCACCACCGCGTCCTGCTCGCCCTGGAAGAAAATCACCGGGCAGGTGATGCGGTCGGCCCAGAACAGCGGCGTACGCTGCTGCCAGGTCACCCGCTCGGTGTCCGGATCGCCCAGCAACCAGTCCAGGTAACCGGATTCAAAGCGATGGGTCATGTGGCGCAGGGACTCCGGGTCGCTCACCCCGAACAGGCTGGCGCCGGCGCGGAACACCGGGCTATGGATCAGCGCATTGAGCACCGTAAACCCACCGGCGCTGCGCCCCATGATGAAGGCCCGCTCGCCGTCCACCAGCTGTTCCCGCGCCAGGTGGCTGACGCCGTCGCAGATGTCCTCGTGATCGGACGCCCCCCAACGGCCCTGCAGCGCCATGCGGAACGCCCGGCCGTAGCCGGTGCTGCCGCGGTGATTGACGTCCGCCACCGCAAAGCCGTGGGATGTCCAGAAGGCCACCTGCGGATCGAACACCGGATAGGCGGCGGACGTGGGCCCGCCGTGGACACGCATGACCACCGGCGGCGGTTGGCTCGCCTCCACCATCGGCCGGTACAGGAAGCCGTGCACCGGCTGACCGTCGCGGGCATCGAAGCTGAAGGGCTCCGGCGGCGCCATTTCCTGGCAGGCGGGCGTCTGCTCACCGCCCGCCAACGTCTCACAGTCGCCGGTTTCCGGGTCGATGCGCACGATGCTGTCGAGCCGGTAAGGGCTGCGGGCAATCGCATGGATCCGCCGATCCATCACCTGCAGGTGGCGGAAATCGGTGTACGCCTCCGCCAGCCGCTGCTGCCGCCGCCCCTGCTCGTCCACCAGCACCAGTGAGCCCAGGCCGGACTGGTACTGGACGCGCGCCCAGCGCTCGCCGTCCAGCCAGGCGTCATGGCGCTCATCCAACTGCCAGGGGGCGTTGGCGTGATCGCAGCGATCCCGCGACAGTATCCGCCAGCCGTTGCCGTCATCCACCCGGTAAGGCTGCCACCAGCCACCGTGGTCCGACAGCGCGTAGAGGGCATCGCCGACATAGCGCGGCTGCTGGATCGACGCCGGTGCCGGGGCGGAGCAGTCTTCCACCGCCGCCACCTGGCCGGAACGGTCCAGTACTGCCCGCCGCAGCCGGGTCTGCTCCCAGGGCATCGCCGGCAAGGTCCACTCGACCCAGGCCAGCAGGCGGCCGTCGGCCGACAGCGTGGGGCAGCCCATATTGATCGGCCCGCGCTCGGCCCCGGCCAGCGTCAGCAGGGCACCGGTCTCCACGTCCAGCGCCACCAAGCTCTGCCCCACCCCGAAGCCGTCGTCCAGGTGTTCGCACACCGCCAGGATGCGGCCGCGGCGCGGGTCCGCCACCAAACCGCCAAAACGACACTCTGGTTGGTCGCTCACGGCGCCGAGCGCGCCGCTGTCCAGGTCGAAGCGATAAATTTGCTGGTCGCCGCCGCTGACCAGGTAAACGGCGCCCTGCAGCACGCAGAACGCGCCGCCCCCGTAGCCGTTGACCTGGCTGCGCACGCCGAACTCGCGGGGCGTCAGCCGGCGGGCTTCGCCGTCACGCCAGGCGTGCAGACCCACCAGCCCGGTGGCCGGATCGCTCTCCAGCCAGAACACGCCGCCCTCGGCGCAGCGCAGGTTGTCGCGCTGGGCGTAGGCACCCACGGCGGCGTGCGCGGAAAGAGCGGCCACCAGAGAGTCAGGCCTTGACGATCACCCGCGAATTGCGGGCGTTGCGGTAGGTCAGGTCCGCCAGGCCGGCGGTGGCGTGGTCCGCCGCGCGCCGGGCCGCCAGCACGCGTTCGTGATGGGGCGACTTGTCGCACACCGGGTCCGCGTTGTCGGCGTCGCCGGTCAGCAGGTAGGCCTGGCAGCGGCAGCCGCCGAAGTCCTTGTGCTTCTCGTCGCAGGAGCGGCAGGGCTCGGGCATCCAGGCGTCGCCGCGGTAATGGTTGAAGCCGGGGCTGTCATACCAGATCGACTGCAGGGCGTATTCCTGCACGTTGGGAAACTCGATCGGCAAGATGCGGGCGCTGTGGCACGGCAGCGCGGTACCGTCCGGCGTGACGGTCAGGAAGATGCTGCCCCAGCCGTTCATGCAGGCCTTGGGGCGCTCTTCGTAATAGTCCGGGGTGACGAAGATCAGCTGCATGGCCGAGCCGGCCGCCTGCAGTCGCTCGCGGTGTTCGTTGACCGTCTTCTCGGCGGTGGCCAGTTGCGCCGCCGACGGCATCAGCCCCTCGCGGTTCTCGAAAGCCCAGCCGTAGTACTGGCAGGTGGCCAGTTCGACGTAGTCCGCGCCCAGCTCTTCACACAGGCGGATGATGTCGTCCATCTGGTGGATGTTGTGGCGATGGATGACGAAGTTGAGGACCATCGGATAGCCCTCGGCGTGCACTGCCCGGGCCATGGCCAGCTTGCTGTCGAACGCTTTGCGCGAGCCCGCGACGGCGTTGTTCAGTTCCGGGTCGGAGGCCTGGAAACTGACCTGGATGTGGTCCAGCCCCGCCTCGCGGAACTGTTTGACCTTGCCTTCGGTCAGGCCGATGCCGGAGGTGATGAGATTGGTGTAGAAGCCCAGCTGGCGCGCTTCGGCGATCAGCTCGGGCAGGTCCGGGCGCACCAGCGGCTCACCGCCGGAGAAACCCAGTTGGGCCGCGCCCATGGCCCGGGCTTCGCGCAACACGCGGATCCAGGCCTCGGTGTCCAGCTCCTGCCCCTGCTGGGCGAAATCCAGCGGGTTGGAGCAGTACGGACACTGCAGCGGACAGCGGTAGGTCAGTTCCGCCAGCAGCCAGAACGGCGGTCCCGGCCGGGGGTTACTCAAGGATGATCCAGTGTCGCTCACGGGCTTCCTCCAGGAACTGGCAGATGTCCTCGGACAGGTCACCGGCGTCGGGGAATCGGGCCTGCAGGCTGTCGATGATCTGGCCGACGGTTTGCTCACCATTCACTTCCCCAAGAATAGCACCGGCGCTCCCGTTGAGCTTGACCATGCCCTCCGGGTACAGCAGCACGTAGGCCTCCTGGGCCGGTTCCCACTGGTAGCGGAAACCCGGGCGCAGTTTCGGCGTTTGCGTTTTCATCGATCGAGTCCCCGATGCCAGACCTGGGCATCCGTCACGGTATGGTACGGCGGCGTCTTGTGGACGTAGGCCATGGTCAGCGCGTCGAGCAGGCTCCAGAGGATGTCCAGTTTGAACTGCAGGATGTCCAGCGCCCGCTGCTGCTGTTCCGCCGTGGTGAAATGATCCAGGGTGATGGTCAGGCCGTGTTCCACGTCGCGGCGGGCCTCGCCCAGGCGCTTGCGGAAGTAGCCGTAGCCGTTGTCCTCGATCCAGGGGTAGTGCTGCGGCCAGCTGTCCAGCCGCGACTGGTGGATCTCCGGCGCGAACAGCTCGGTCAGTGACGAGCAGGCCGCCTCCTGCCAGGTCGCCCGCCGCGCGAAGTGGTAGTAGGCGTCCACCGCAAAGCGCACTCCGGGCAGCACGTGGCGCTGATCAATCACCTCGTCCCGGCTCAGGCCGACCGCTTCGGCCAGCCCCAGCCAGGCTTCGATGCCGCCGTCCTCGCCTTCGGCGCCGTCGTGATCGAGCACCCGCTGCAGCCACTGGCGCCGCACTGAGGCATCCGGGCAGTTGGCCATGATGGCGGCATCCTTGCGCGGGATGTTCACCTGGTAGTAGTAGCGGTTCGCCACCCAGCCCTGGATCTGTTCGCGGGTGCATTCCCCGGCGTACATGGCCCGGTGGTATGGGTGGTGGATATGGTAGTACTGGCCTTTGTCGCGCAGGGCCTGCTCAAAGGCGGCCCGGTCCAGCGGCTGTTCAATGCGGCTCATTCGGCTCCCCCCTCCCGTTCCAGGTCCAGATGCATCCCGTCCCAGGCCACTTCGATGCCGTGGCGGTCGAGGATCGCGCGCTCCGGGGAATCCTCGTCCAGGATCGGGTTGGTGTTGTTGATGTGAATCAGGATCTTGCGCCGCGCGGGCATCGTATCGAGCAGCTCGATCATGCCGCCCGGGCCATTCTGGGCCAGGTGTCCCATCTCCTGACCGGTCTTGGTGCCCACGCCGCGGCGTTTCATTTCATCGTCGTCCCACACGGTGCCGTCCACCAGCAAGATGTCGGCGCGGCGCATCCAGGCTTTCAGACGGTCGTCCGGCCGGCCCAAGCCCGGCGCGTAAAGCACCGTGGTGCCGCTGCGGGTGTCCTCGATGAACAGGCCCACGTTGTCCCCCGGGATGGTCTTGCCGCGCCGTGGTGAATACGGCGGCGCGTTGCTCAGCAGCGGCAGGGCCGTCAGGCGCAGGGACGGCGCGGCGGGCATCGTGAACACGGTCTCGTCGCCATAGGGCATATCGTGCCAGTTCAGGCCGCCGTTCCAGTGCTCCAGCATGGTGAACAGCGGGAAACCGGTGGACAGGTCCTCATGGACCTGGGGCGTGCACCAGACGTCCAGCGGGCAGCCCTCACGCAGGGTCAGCAGGCCGGTGGTGTGGTCGATCTGGCTGTCCATCAACAGCACCGCATCGATACCCGTGTCACGCACGGCGCGGGCCGGCTGCAAGGGGGCAAACGCCGCCAGCTGGGCGCGGATATCGGGGGAGGCATTGCACAGGATCCAGCGCTCGCCGTCTTCGCTGATCACGATCGACGACTGGGTGCGCGCACGGGCATTGAGGGTGCCGTCGCGCAGGCCCTGGCAGTTGGTGCAATTGCAGTTCCACTGGGGGAAGCCCCCACCGGCAGCGGAACCGAGAACATGAATCTGCATGGGGGATCTCCGGAACGCAAACGGCCGGCTGTGGGAGCCGGCCGTTCAATCAATCTGCTTACGCAGCTGAAACTTCAACGGTTGGCGAAGTACATAGTGACTTCGAAACCGATGCGCATGTCTTCAAACGCGGGCTTGGTCCACATAGACGTTACCTCTTACCTGTTGCGGGTGAATGAATGCCACTCTTCGATCCTAGAAGGAATCGCGCAGGGTCAACATGATACTTTGGAACGAACTTCGTAGGGATCGTTCCCTCCTTGCGTGCAATGGGTGTCATTCCAGGAAGCAAGACGGCGCCGGACCCGGCGGGCCGACTATATCGTTTGCTTGCTAACATAATACACCGAATACGCCACCACCGCATGCCCGCACGACGTCGAACGCCCGGATTAACGGGGTTTCTTTCGGTATTTACGGAGCTGCCGGAGCATCAGATGATACCGGGGCAAGCGGCGGTCACCGCCTCTCCGTCCACGGACTCGCCAGCGACCGGTCAATCACCGTCCCGGCCATCATCGACAGGAAATCCGAACACGCCACTCCAGATTAAAGTCTTATATTTCATTGGCTTAAAATTAAAAACGCCTTGGTGTCGGTCAAATGACTTAGCCTTTAGTCTTATCGACCAATGTCGACATTGCCAGCTCCGCAAACGGCTTCTAGCCTCACATATGTATGATGTATGACAACAGACAGCCACCTCGCAGGATTCGACACGGTTGTCCTGAGTCAGTCACCAACGTCATGCCGCGATAACGTCAAAAACAAGAAACCGGAACAAGGATGACCAGTGAACTTATCTCAACGCGATGTCATTAACGCGGTCGGGGACGGCCTGCTTTCGTTTCCCGTTACCGACTTCGACGCCAACGGCCAGTTCGACGCCGAAAGCTACCGCCAACGCCTGGAATGGTTTGTCAGTCACGATATCTCCGCGGTATTCGTGGCCGGCGGAACCGGTGAGTTCTTCAGCCTGACACTGGACGAGTACCGCCAGATCGTTGCCCTGGCCGTTGATACGGTGGGCGGCCGGGTGCCGGTGATTGCCAGCGCCGGGCTGAGCGTCCGGGCCGGTCAGGCGTATGCCCGGGCCGCCGAAGAGGCCGGCGCCGACGGCATTCTGCTGATGCCGCCCTACCTCACCGAGTGCCCGCAGGACGGCCTGGTGGAGTACGCCCGGCAGATTTGCGAGGCCACCTCCATCAACGTGATCTACTACAACCGCGGCAACGGCATCCTCAACGCCGCGTCGGTCAAACACCTGGCCGAAACCTGCCCCAACCTGATCGGCCTGAAAGATGGCAACGGCGATATCCAGGCGCTCAACCGGATCATCAAGACCGTCGGCGACCGGCTGATCTACATTGGCGGTGTTCCCACGGCGGAGATCCTCGCCGAAGCCTATCTCTCCATCGGCGTGACCACCTATTCCTCGGCGGTCTTCAACGTCGTGCCGGACATGGCGCTGACGTTCTACCGGGCCCTCAGGAACGGCAACCGAGAGGTGGTCGGCGAGATAACCCGGCGGTTCTTCATTCCCTTCGTCGAACTGCGAGAAAACCGGAAGGGCTATGCGGTCAGCCTGATCAAGGAAGGCGCCGCCCTCATCGGCAAACCCGCCGGACACGTCCGCCCGCCGCTGGTGATGCCAACCGCGGACGAGCGGCAACAACTCAAGGGACTGATCGATACCGCCCAACACCTGTAACGACAAAACAAACAACTCAACAGGAGCCATATCATGCCTACAACAAAGCGCTTTTCTGTCACCGGTTGTCTGAAAATCACGGCGATGGCAGGCGCCCTCAGCGCCATGACCCTGCCGGTCCAGGCTGAACAGTGGCGCGGCTGGAACATCCACCCGCCGGGCTACCCGAACAGCGAGGCCCTGGAAAGCTTCGCTGAGGAAGTCGCCGAGAAAACCGACGGGCGCGTCGAGCCCAAGGTCTATCACAACGCGGTGCTGGGCGATCAGCCCGACGCCATCGAGCAGACCCGCAGCGGCGCACTGGATTTCGCCAACTTCAACATGGGGCCGATGGGCCCGATCGTGCCGGCGACCAACGTGCTGTCCCTGCCGTTCATCTTCAACAGCGTCGACGATATGTACCGGATCATGGACGGCGAGATCGGCCAGCGCTTTGCCGATGCCCTCGCCGAGAAGAACCTGATCGCCCTGTCCTGGTTCGGCTCCGGGGCTCGCAGCCTGTACAACACCGACCATGCGGTCAATACGCCGGCTGACGTCCAGGGCATCAAGGTGCGGGTCATGAACAACGACCTGTACGTGGACATGATCGACAACCTGGGCGGCAACGCCACGCCGATGGCCTACAGCGAGGTCTACCAGTCGCTGAAGACCGGCGTCATCGACGGCGCGGAGAACAACTACCCGTCCTACGAAACCAGCGGCCACTACGAAGTCGCCCAGTACTACTCGCTGACCGAGCACCTGATCCTGCCGGAGTGCCTGTGCATCGCCAAATCCAGTTGGGAGGAACTCAGCGCGGAGGACCAGCAGGCGGTTCGCCAGGCCGCCGAGAACGCCGCTAAAACGCAGCGGCAGCTCTGGGCGGAGCGCGTCGAGAAGAGTCGGCAGACCGTCCTGGATGCGGGCGTGAAGATCAACGACGTGGCCGACAAGTCCGCCTTCCAGGACAAGATGCAGCCCATCTACGATGACTTCATCGCCCAGAACCCGCAGCTTGAATCGCTCGTCAAAGACATTCAGGCGGCGCAGTAACCCCTGGCACCATCATCACAACAGTCCCTCAACGCTCCGGCCCGGCAGTGCACCGGAGCGTTGAGGAAGGGTGAGCTACCGTGAATTCCTACTCCGATCAACTCAACGAGCCGGTGGCCGAAACGCCGATGGCCGACACCGGGCGCAAGGCGCTGCTCGATCGCTCGCTGGATGGGCTCGCCCATCTCTGCATCATCGTGGCGGGCGTGCTGATGGTCTTCCTGATCATGACGTTCGGCTGGCTGGTGTTCGGCCGCTATGTGCTCAACGACACGCCCACCTGGGTGGAGCAGTCCTCCCTGGTGATCGTCGTCTACATCACTTGCCTCGGGGCGGCGGCGGGCGTCCGCAACAACAGCCACCTGAGCATCGACTTCGTGCGCGAAGCGTTACCACGCGTTCCCCGCACCATCATGCGTTACCTGTCGGATCTGTTCGTCGCCTGCTTCGGCGTTTTTATGGCCTGGCAGGGCGGCTACCTGGTCCTGGAAAACCTGGACCGCCCGGTGCCCATGATCGGTATCTCCGAAAGCTGGCGGGCGGCGCCACTGGTGATCTGTGGCGCGCTGATGGTGCTGTTCTCGGGCGTGAACATCGTCCAGCGCCTGTTCAAGTTGAGGGAGGTTTGACGCCATGGGACTGATGATCCTGTTCGGTCTGTTTTTCCTGGGTCTCGTGGTCGGCGCGCCGGTGGCCTTTGCGGTCGGCATGGCCGCAGTGGGGACGTTTCTCTACGAGGGGCTGCCTCTGTTCGTCGGGTTCCAGCGGATTCTCTCCGGCATTTCCGTGTTTTCGCTGCTGGCCATTCCCTTCTTCATCTTCGCCGGCGAGCTGATGCTGCACGGCGGTATTTCCACGCGTCTGGTACGTCTGGCGTCGGCGGCGGTGGGTCGCGTGCGCGGAGGGCTGGGCATGGTCAATGTCAGCTCGTCCATGCTGTTCGGCGGCATCTCGGGTTCGGCGGTGGCCGACACTTCGGCGCTGGGCTCGCTGCTCATTCCGGTGATGAAAGAAAAAGGCTATGACGCCGACTACTCGGTCAACGTAACCGTCACCTCGTCGGTCGCCGGGGTGGTGATTCCGCCCAGCCACAACATGATTCTCTATGCGGTGGCGGCGGGCGGCGGCATCTCGATCACCCAGCTGTTCATCGCCGGCATCGTACCGGGCATCCTGATGTGTCTGGCGTTGGCGGTGGCCGCTTACGTGGTCGCGGTGAAGCGGGGCTATCAGGGCGAGCCGTTCCCCGGTTGGTCGGCGCTGATTATCAGCTTCGCGGCGGCGATTCCCGGGCTGATGACCGCGGTGATCATCGTCGGCGGGGTGCTGTCGGGCGTCCTGACCGTGACCGAGTCCGGCGCCTTCGGAGCCATCTACGCCATCGTGGTGACCGGGCTGGTCTACCGCGAGCTGCGCTGGGAATCCTTCAAGCGGGCGGTCTACCAGGCGGTACGCACCACGTCGCTGGTGATGATCCTGGTGGGTTGCGCCTCGGCGTTTTCCTACCTGCTGGCGCTGTACAGCGTGCCGGAACTGCTGACGGACACCCTGCTGGGCATCTCCGACAACCCTTACGTCATCCTGCTGATGCTCAACCTGTTGCTGCTGGGGCTGGGGATGATCATGGACATGGCGGCGCTGATCCTGATCTGCACGCCGATCTTCCTGCCCGTGGCCGCGCAGTTCGGCATGGACCCGATCCAGTTCGGCATCATCATGATGATGAACCTTGGCCTGGGCCTGTGCACACCGCCGGTCGGCTCCTGCCTGTTCGTTGGCAGTGTGATCGGCAAGATCAAGATCGAGCAGGCGGTGCGCACCATCTGGCCGTTCTACCTGGCGCTGTTCGCGGTGCTGATGCTGGTGACCTACGTACCGGCGATCTCGCTGACGCTGCCCGGCTTCCTCGAGCAGTGAGTTTCCTCTATTCGTTCATGGGCTAACCGACATGAAGATTGAACGCATACACACGCACATTCTCGACTACAAACTCGAGCAGGCCTTCGAAAGCGCGTCGATGCGCTTCGAAAGACGCCAGCACTGTCTGGTGGAAGTGGTCTGCGACGACGGCACGGTGGGCTGGGGCGAGTGCCTGGGCCCAGCGAAACCCAACGCCGCCGTCGTCGACACCTACGCCGCCGCCCTGATCGGCCGCAATCCGCTGGAAACCGAAAAACTCTGGCTCGACCTCTACAACCGCCTGCGCGACCAGGGCCAGCGCGGGCTGACCGTCACCGCCCTGAGCGGGATCGATATCGCGCTGTGGGACATCAAGGGCAAGCACTACGGTGCGCCGGTCAGCGAGCTGTTGGGCGGGCGCTTCCGGGACAGCGTACGGGCCTATGCCACGGGCTCGTTCCGCCGCGAAGGCGTCGACCGGGTGCAGGATGTCGCCGATGAAGTAGCCGGCTACGCCCGCGAAGGCTTCCACGGCGTCAAGATCAAGATCGGCTTCGACGTCGAGGAAGACCTGCGCGCCATCGCCGCCGCGCGCGACGCCATCGGCCCCGAGCGGCGCCTGATGATCGACGCCAACCACGGTTACGACCTGCTGGAGGCGCTCGAGGTCGGCAAACGCGCCGAGCGCTACCGGATCGACTGGTTCGAGGAACCGGTCCTGCCCGAGCAGATAGCCACCTACCGTGCGGTCCGCGATGGCCAGCCCTTACCGGTGGCCAGTGGCGAGAACTGGCACGGTCGCTACGCCATGCTCGAACCGCTCTCGACCCGCGCGGTGGATATCGTCCAGCCCGATGTCTGTGGCGTAGGCGGGTTCTCGGAAATGCGCCGGGTGGTCGACATGGCGGCCCTATTCGGAGTGCGCCTGGTACCGCACGTGTGGGGCACGGCGGTCTGTCTGGCAGCCAGCCTGCAAGTTATGGCGGCGCTGCCGCCCAACCCGCCCCGGCGCAACCCGATCGAGCCGATCATGGAATTCGATCGCACCAAGAACCCCTTCCGTCAGGCTGTCGTGCAAACGCCCATCGAACACAGCCAGGGCGTGGTGCCGATCCCGGACGGTCCCGGCCTGGGCATCGAGATCAACCGCGATGCCCTGCGCCAGTTCGCTTTGAAGGAGGCATAAGCGTGTCAGAGATTCCCGCCAACACCCGCCCGCTCGAAGGTCCGGCGCCCAGACTCAAGGCGCCGGCCGGAGCCACCGACTGCCACATTCACCTGTACCTGCCGGGCTACGAGGCCCAACCCGGCGGACCGAAGATTCCCGAGCTGGCCACGGTCGAGGACTATCGCAAGCTCCAGCAATGGCTGTCGCTCGAGCGTGTCGTGGTCACCCAGCCCAACGCCTACCAGCGGGACAACCGCGCCCTGCTTGCAGCCCTGGAACAGCTGGGCCCCGACACCGCCCGCGGTGTGGCGGCGGTGACGCCCGACACACCGGACCGCGACCTGCAGGCCTGGCACGACAGAGGCATTCGCGGGGCGCGGATCATGAACCTGCCTGGCGGTGCGGTCACCCATGCGGACATGCTTGCCGTCGAGAAGCGCATCCGCCCGCTGGGCTGGCACCTGATGGTGCAGTTCAACGGCTGCCAGCTGAACGACTATATCGACAACCTGCAGCGCCTCGAAAGCGAATACATCATCGACCACATCGGCAAATTCATGCCCCCGGTGCCGGCGGACGATGCCCGGGTCGACGACATCCTGCGGCTGCTCGATCGCGGCAACGCCTGGTTCAAGATCTGCGCCGGCTATGAAGCCAGCCTGACCAGCGCCCCCGAATACGCCGATGTCGGAGCGATTGCGAGGCGCGTCATCGCCCATGCGCCCGAGCGCATCATCTGGGGCACCAACTGGCCCCACGTCGGCGTTTCCCGGGACAACTACCCCAGCGACGCCGACCAGCTCGACGTGCTGCTCGACTGGGCGACTCCGGAGCAGCAACAGAAGATTCTGGTCGACAACCCGGCGAGGCTTTACGGCTTCTGAGTCGAAACCGACATCCATCACGCGATGCCAGCGTGCCAACCACGCTGGCCGGCAAAGTAAGGAGACAAAACCATGCTCAAGCGTTTATTGGTGACCGGCGCCGCCGGTGGCGTGGGTTCCGCGATTCGCCCGCACCTGAACAAACTGGCCGAGACCGTGCGCCTGTCCGATATCGCCGATCTCGGCGAAGCCGCCGCCCATGAAGAACTGGTCCCCTGTGACCTCGCCGATGCCCAGGCCGTCCGTGAACTGGTCAGGGACTGCGACGGCATCATCCACCTGGGCGGTGTGTCGGTGGAGCAGCCCTGGAACAGCATCCTCCAGGCCAACATCATCGGCGCCTACAACCTGTATGAAGCGGCCCGTCACCTGGGCAAGCCGCGCATCGTGTTCGCCAGCTCCAACCACACCATCGGCTATTACCCGCGCACCACGCGCATCGATACCGAGGTGCCGCGCCGGCCGGACTCCCTGTACGGCCTGTCCAAATGCTTCGGCGAGGATCTGGCAAGCCTGTATCACGACAAGTTCGGCATGGAGACCCTCAGCGTGCGCATTGGCTCCTGTTTTCCCCAGCCGAAAGACACGCGAATGATGGCCACCTGGCTGAGTGTGGAGGACTTCATGCGCCTGATGAAGCGAGCCTTCGTGGCGCCCAAACTCGGCTACACCGTCATCTATGGTGCCTCCGCCAATACAGAGCTGTGGTGGGACAACAGCAAGTCGGCCTTCCTCGGCTGGGTCCCGCAGGACAGCTCCGAGCCCTGGCGGGCGGAAGTCGAGGCGCAGGACAACGACATCGACCCGCGCGACCCGGCAGTCGTCTACCAGGGCGGCAAGTTCGTTGCGGCCGGTCATCCGGACGACAACGGCTAAGTCAGGCAACACGTCCCGGCACAGGAGCGATCTCCATGACGGAACACACCAGACTGTCGCTCGATGAAGCCTGGCAGTTGAGCGTTGAGGTCCTTGAGCATCATGGCTTCTCGAACGAACACGCCGCTGCGATCGCCCGGAGCATGGTGGCGGCCCAACGCGACGAGTGCCATTCGCACGGGCTTTACCGGTTGCTGGACTGCGTGCGCACGGTCCGTCACGGAGGCGTTGATCCCCGGGCGGTGCCACAGGTATCCGACCGGGCCCCCGGGGTGGTCAACGTCGACGCCGCCGGCGGCTGCTCGCTGCTGGCTTTCGAGACGGCGCGCCAGGCACTGGTCGATAAGGCCCGCAGCCAGGGTGTGGCGGTGCTGGCCATCAACAACGCCTTTCACTTCTCGGCACTGTGGCCCGAAGTGGAATCCCTGGCGGAACAGGGGCTGGCGGCGCTGGCGATGACGCCGAGTCACGCGTATGTGGCACCGGCCGGCGGGCATTCGCCGCTGCTGGGCACCAACCCCATCGCGTTCGCCTGGCCCCGGCCGGACGGCCTGCCGTTCGTGTTCGATTTCGCCACCAGTGCCGTCGCGCGTGGCGAGATCGAACTGCATCGTCGGGCCGGGAAACCGCTCACCGAAGGCTGGGCACTCGATGAGGCCGGCCAGCCCACAACCGATCCGACGGCCGCCCTGGCCGGGGCGCTGCTGCCTTTCGGCGGGCACAAGGGCACCGTCCTGTCGATCATGATCGAGCTGTTGGCCGGCCCGCTCATCGGCGACCGCCTGGGGCACCAGACGCAGCCAGCGAATGCCAATGGCGACGGCAAGCCGCAGCACGGGGAATTCATTCTGGCGCTGGACCCGCACGCCTTTCTCGGAGCGGATACCGAGGCCCACCTGCAACGGGCCGAGACACTGTTTGCCGGTGTCCTCGACCAGGGTGCCCGCTTGCCGTCCCAACGTCGCCATGCGGCCAGAAGGCGCAGCCTGGCGGAGGGCGTTACGATTCCCAAGGCGCTTCACGACGACTTACTCCGGCTTCTGGAAGGTCGGGAGAACTGATGGCCTGGGCCGATCGGCGGACCTCGCCGATACCCGGGAATGAGCTGAATGCACATCGCACCGTGGCTTGGTGGAGTCCGATATGACAGGCAAGAGTGACGTGACAAATGGCTTGTGGGCGCTGAACGTACAAAGCGTCTCGCGACCAGGCAGCCTATCGATACACGTGGCGGACCAGTTGGAAGCGCTGATCGTCAACGGCGAGATCCCCGTCGGCGAGAAGCTGCCCACGGAAAGCGGGCTGTGCGACTCCTTCGGGGTCAGCCGGACGGTCATCCGCGAGGCGATAACCCACCTCAAGTCACTGGGGCTGGTTGCCACGCGGCGGGGCGTGGGCACTACCGTGTTGCGCAATACCGCCCTCGAGGCCATGCCTGCCAACCGGATCTGCCCGACCACCGTGGAGGACATCCTGCATGTGCTCGAATTGCGCCTGAACCTGGAACCGGCCGCCGCCGAGCTGGCGGCGTTGCGTCATAATGACGAGGACCGGCGCATCCTGCGCGACAGGCACGAAGCCTTCATCCGGGCCCGCGCCGAGCATTCCCAGGCGCGCACCGAGGACTACGAGTTCCACCACGCCATCGCTTCCGCGACCCACAACCCGTTTTTCAAGTCGCTCTACGAGCAGCTCAGCCAGAGCGTTATTCCCCGAGCCAAGCTGATGAGCATCGAGATCAACACCTCGGCCACCGACAAGTACCTGAGCCGCGTCGAGGATGAGCACGCGGCCATTCTCGACGCCATCCTCGCCCGCGATGGCGAAGCCGCGCGAACCATGATGCACCAGCACCTCAACCGGGCCTGGCACATGTATGCGAAGTTTCAGGAATCGTAGGGACCGAGGCGTTGGCACGCTCGTGTAGCCGACGTTTCAGCTTCGGAGGCGCCGTCAGGCGCCCTGATTCCCTCAATTCCCCGGGTGTATCGGCAGGCTGACGCCTGCTCCGAAGCTGAAGCTTCGGCTACATTTTCCGGGATACCTTCGGCTACAGCACCCTTGAAAAGCAGCCTGCAGGGACCGCAAAGAACGACAGGGAGACGCGCAGTTAGCCGTCAACTCGGGCACGTAGCCGACGCTTCAGCTTCGGAGGCGCCGTCAGGCGCCCTGATTCCCTCAATTCCCGAGGTGTACCGGCAGGTTGGCCCCTGCTCCGAAGCTGAAGCTTCGGCTACATTTTCCGGGATACCTCCGGCGACAGCACTTTTCGACACCCACAAAAAAGCGGCCCGGAGGGGCCGCTAAAATGGCAGGAGGACACAGACGCAACCTGACATCGCCCGGCGACTCTTCCGGGCGTCAGGGCCGACACGTCCCTGTGTCACCTCGCCTCGTCTACTGACTTCTCAGCCAGATTCGGGGCTTGCCGGGCCTCAGAAGAAGCCCAGCGGGTTGGTGTCGTAACTGATCAGCATGTTCTTGGTCTGCTGATAGTGTTCGAGCGCCAGCTTGTGGGTCTCGCGGCCGACACCGGATTTCTTGTAACCGCCGAAGGCGGCGTGCGCCGGATAGGCGTGATAGCAGTTCATCCACACCCGACCGGCCTGGATGGCGCGGCCCATGCGGTACTGGCGGTTTGTGTCGCGGGTCCAGACGCCGGCGCCGAGACCAAACTCGGTGTCGTTGGCGATGGCCAGGGCTTCGGCTTCGTCCTTGAAGGTGGTGACACCCACCACCGGGCCGAAGATCTCTTCCTGGAAGACGCGCATCTTGTTGTCGCCCTTGAACAGGGTCGGCTGGATGTAGAAGCCGTTGTTGAACTCCATATCCAGCTCTTCCTTGCCGCCACCGGTCAGCACTTCGGCGCCTTCCTGCTTGCCGATTTCCAGGTAGGACATGATCTTGTCGAACTGTTCCTTACTGGCCTGGGCGCCCACCTGCACGTCGGTGTCCAGCGGGTTGCCGCGCTTGATGGTCTTGGTGCGCTCGACCACCTTGGCCATGAACTCGTCGTAGATGTCCTCCTGCACCAGCGCCCGGGACGGGCAGGTGCAGACTTCGCCCTGGTTGAAGAACGCCAGCACCAGGCCCTCGACACACTTGTCGATGAACTCCGGTTCGCCCTGCATGATGTCGGAGAAGTAGATGTTGGGGGACTTGCCGCCCAGCTCCACGGTGGACGGGATGATGTTCTCGGCGGCGCACTTCATGATGTGCGAGCCCACCGGGGTGGAGCCGGTGAAGGCGATCTTGGCAATACGCTTGCTGCTGGCCAGGGCCTGGCCGGCTTCGCTGCCGTAACCGTTGACGATGTTGATCACGCCCGGGGGCAGCAGGTCACCGATCAGCTCCATGACCAGCAGGATGGACGCCGGGGTCTGCTCGGCCGGCTTGAGCACGGTGCAGTTGCCGGCGGCCAGGCACGGCGCGAGCTTCCAGGCGGCCATCAGGATCGGGAAATTCCAGGGAATGATCTGCCCCACCACACCCAGCGGCTCGTGGAAGTGGTAGGCGATGGTGTTGCCGTCGATCTCACCCAGATGGCCTTCCTGGGCGCGGATGCAGCCGGCGAAGTAGCGGAAATGGTCCACCGCCAGCGGGATGTCGGCGTTCAGGGTCTCGCGCACCGCCTTGCCGTTGTCCCAGGTCTCGGCCACGGCCAGCAGCTCCAGGTTCTGCTCGATGCGATCGGCGATCTTCAGCAGGATGTTGGAGCGCTCGGTGGCGGAGGTCTGGCCCCAGGCCGGCGCGGCCTTGTGGGCGGCGTCCAGCGCGACGTCGACGTCTTCGGCGGTGGAGCGCGGGATTTCACAGATCACATCGCCGGTAATCGGGGTGATGTTGTCGAAGTACTGACCTTTCACCGGGGCGACCCATTCGCCACCGATGTAGTTTTCATAGCGGGGTTTGAAGGAGACGACGGAGCCTTCCTTGCCGGGTTGTGCGTAAATCATGATAGTGACCTCTCTTGTTATTGACCGCGACGGCGTTATTGGACCGCGACGGGCGCGGTAACTGCCTTTACGATTTCACTCTAGCGACCACCTGTTGGCTTAAAAATGGTCCCTTCGATGCGTCCGTCTCGTCATTTGGTAGTAGGTGAAAAACCACCGTTACGCAAGCGCCGAGCGACCTGTTCCAAGAATGGATTTCAGAAACGGAAAAGGGCCGCCGCGCGGCCCTTTCCGGGTCGTTGCCGACACTCAACGGCTGGCGACGTTGCCGTTAGGCAGCTTGAAGGTCCAAACAGTTCCGCCCTGATTGAAATCTTTCACCACCTTGGCCACTTCACCGCCCCAGAGCGGCACCGCACCGCCCCAGCCGGTGCTGATCGAAACGTACTGCTCACCGCCCATCTTCCAGGTGATCGGCGTACCGACGATGCCCGTGCCGGTGTTGAAGCGGTACAGCTCCTCGCCGGTCCGGGCGTCGAACGCCTTCAGGTAGCCTTCCGGCGTGCCGGTGAACACCAGGTTGCCGGCGGTGGTCATCACCCCGCCCCACAGCGGCGCGGTGTTCTCGTAGCGCCAGACTTCCTCGCCGGTTTTGGGGTCCATCGCCCGCAGTACGCCGATGTAATCCTCGTTCGCCGGCTTGATGGTGAAGCCCGCGCCCAGATAGGCCGCGCCCTTCTTGTAGGACACCGGCTCGTTCCAGATGTCCATGGACCACTCGTTGGAGGGCACGTAGAACAACTCGGTCTCCGGGTTGTAGGCCATGGGCATCCAGTTCTTGCCGCCCAGGAAGGCCGGCTGGGCCACCACCACATCGCCCTTGTCGCCGCTCATGTCTGCCGGGTTACCCGGGCGGCCACCGTCAGTGAAGATCGGCCGGCCGTTGTCGTCCAGCCCCTCAGCCCAGGTGATCTTGTCCACGAACGGGAAGCCACGGATGAACTCGCCGCTCTCCCGGTTCAGTACGTACATGAAACCGTTGCGATCCGCCGTGGCGGCGGCTTTGACGGTCTCGCCATTCTCGTTCAGGTCGAAGGAAATCAGCTCGTTGACGCCATCGTAGTCCCAGCCGTCGTGCGGGGTGGTCTGGAAATGCCACTTGATGCGGCCGTCGTCCGGGTCGATGGCCAGACGGGAGGAAGAGAACAGGTTATCGCCGGGGCGCAGATGGGAGTTCCACGGGGCGGGGTTACCGGTGCCGAAGAACAGGCTGTCGGTCTCAGGATCGTAGGTGCCGCCCAGCCAAGTGGCGGCGCCGCCGTTCTTCCACATGTCGCCGGGCCAGGTCTGGCCGGCTTCGCCGCCGGAGATACCCGCCTCGACCTTCTTGCCGTCCTCGTAGACGTAGCCCATGTGGCCTTCCACGGTCGGGCGCGTCCAGACGATTTCGCCGGTGTTGGCGTCGTAGGCTTCCACCTTGCCGACGATGCCGAATTCACCGCCGGAAACGCCGGTGATCACCTTGCCTTTGACCACAATCGGCGCGGCGGTGATGGCGTAGCCGGCCTGGTAGTCGGCCACTTTCTTGATCCACTGGACCTTGCCGGTGTCCTTGTTGAGGGCCACCAGCTTGGCGTCCAGGGTGCCGAAGATGACCTTGTCGCCGTACAGGGCCACGCCCCGGTTGACAACGTCACAGCAGGGCATGATGCCGTCGGGCAGGCGCGCGTCGTACTGCCAGAGTTCCTCGCCGTTGGTGACGTCGATGGCGTAGACGCGGGAATAGGACGCGGACACGTACATCACGCCGTCCTTCACCAGCGGCTGGGATTCCTGGCCGCGCTGCTTCTCGCCGCCGAAGGAGAAAGCCCAGACGGGCTGCAGGGATTTGACGTTGTCGGTGTTGAGGTCGTTCATCGGGCTGAAGCGCTGGCCCTGGACGCCCATACCGTAGGTCACCACGTCATCGACGGTGTCCTGATCGTTGAGAATATCGTCGTCGTTAACCGCGTAGGCGCTCATGGAAACCGCCAGGGCCAGCGCACTGGCCGCAAACCGTTTCCCCAGTCGTGTTGCATTCATGTTGCGCTCTCCAAGTCTCTTGTTGTCAGTTTCTGCGGCGAACCGGGATCGTTTCCCGCCTCTTTCCACATTCTTGGTTGCGAGGTACAGAGCAACAATTGACCGGCAGTGCCGGTTGTCTCATCACTTGGTAGTAAGACCCGGCTGAACGCCTCTTGGGTAAGCGGTCCCAATGTAGTCGGCAGCTCTGAGCAAAAAAGCCCGACGATGATAGCCGGGTATAACGTGACGGGCCCCCGCCTCAACGGGTGTCCTGCGGAATCAGGGCGGACCACAGGACACCGCTTTAGCTACTCCCCCGGCAACAGACGCAACGCCGCCTGCTCATAGCGGGGATACAGGTGCGTCGTCGTGCGGATCAGCTCGTAGGCGGCCTCGTCCACGTCGGCAAAACGCTCGGGAACCGGCGTGGTCATGACCTCATTGGCCGTTCGGCCCTGGGCGGCGCTGTCGCGGAGCAGGTCGTCGAGCCAGTCAATGTAGGCGTGCATCTGGTCGAACGCGCGGTGGTCGGAGACGGGCGGCCCGTGCCCGGGTACCAGTTGCCTGAACGGGATGGCCGCCAGCCGGTCCAGCTCGTCCTGCCAGACCGTGAGCCCGGGCGTCTGGGGTGTGGTCAGCGCACGCTTGAAGAACACCATATCGCCGGCAAACAGCGTGCCGGTGGTCTCATCGAGAATCACCAGATCGGCGCCGGTGTGGCCGGTGAACCGGTACAGCCGGAAGTCGTGATGGCCCACGGTCAGCGGACCGGGCTCCAGCGCCCGGGTGGGCAGGGTCACCTCGGTGCCTCGCATCCAATCGCCCACCAGCCGATACATATTGTCGGCGAAGGCGTCGCCCTGCTCGGCCAGCATCTCCGTCGTCTCCGGCAAGGCCGCCAGCGCCCTTTCCGGGAACGCCTGGTTGCCGAACGTGTGGTCCGGGTGATGATGGGTCAGCCACACCTCGACAACCGGCTGGTCGGTGATCGCGCGAATGGCGTCGTGCAGGGCATCGCCGTACTGCAGCGACGGGCCGGTGTCGATCACCACCACCCCGGCGTCCGTAACGACAAACGCCGTGTTGACGATGTCGCCGCCGTTCGCGCGGGAGAAATTCTCCGTGGCGCCTTCCACCAGCCAGGTGTCCGGTGCGATCTGCCGGGGCGTCAGTTGATAGCGCAAGTCGGCGTTCGTCGGCGCAGCCAGCAACAGCAGCAGGAGGCTCTCCAGCAGGCGGATCATCGCGCCCCTCCATTGTCCACGATGCGTTCGAACTGATTGCCGTTGTTGTCGCGCATCCAGACGTCGTACACCGGCGGCGCGTCGGGCAGTTCGAACACGAACACCGGATTCTCGGCGGCGGATTCGGACAGGGTCATGGTGAGCAGGTTGGCCTCGCCCCGCCCGGCCCGCAGTTCCAGCCGCTCGATGTGGAAGGCGGGAATATTGCCCACCATGCCCGAATCCATCGGATGCCGGACGGACACCTTCAGCCGCGACCGGTCCGCCGGCGAGAAGGCGCCGCCGCGGATCTCGCCGAAGGTCGCCTCCCAGTCCGGGTTGGCCGACGCCACGCTGGGCGCCGTACAGCCCCCACCGGCGGCATCCACGTGGGCGCTGCCGACGTGCCAGACGCCGTCGCTATCCTGCACCGCCGCGCGCACCGTCGTGGCCTGCTGCACCCGGAAGTTGAGGGACACCACGCTCACCCGCGTATTCGGCTCGACGGTGAACAGATGCGGAATGGGGTTGAGATCGACCCAGGTGATGACGGTCTGCACCGGCCGGTCGAAGGCGGACAGATCCACCGTCAGCGGCACCTGGGCGGAGTCCTCGGCGAACGGCGGCACCTTGAGGTCGATCCGCTCGTCCAGCACCACCTCGGCTCCTTCCCCCAGGTAGCGGTCCAGGTTGTAGTCCCACATGGGCGACCGGTAGGGATCGTCGGGATAGGCCGCCGCCAGGGCGGGCATCACCAAAGCCAGAAAACAGATCCCGCCGCGCATGCCTAACCTCCGCTGTCGCCGAGGATGGCGTCGTAGTAGGCCGGCTGGCTGTAGCGCAGGCCGTAGCGCTCGTAGATCGCCGCGATCTCGCCATTGCGCACCATGCGGTCGACGATCGCCTCGATGGCGTACTTGAGCTGCCGGTGGGTGTGGCGCACCGCCATGCCGATGTCCCACTGCTGCCGGGCAATGCCGGGAAAGCCGTTCTCCGCCAAGGCGAAGCGGTGGTCGGGATCGGTGGCCAGCAGGAAGTCCACTTCCCCCCGCATGCCCATGATCGCCGTCACCTCCTCGGCCACCATGGCGTCAAAGGCCGCGCCCACGTTGCGGTAGTGCTGGGTCTGGTCGCGCATGCGCCCGCCAAAGGCGGAGGTGAGGTAGAAGTCCGGCAGGCTGTCAATTTCCACACCGATGGGGTTGTACTGGAACACCGCCACCGTGGGCACGCCGCCCTCCAGGTCGTCCGGGTCGTAGGCGATCTGCCACGTCTCCTTCTGGTAGGGGCCGAACATCACCACGCCCTCGTTGACCATTTCCCCGGTGGATTCGGTCATATAGGCGTAGTCGGTGTCGTACGGCACCCGCAGCATGACGTCGGCGATGCGGCGCTTGGCCAGGTAGTGGCCCTTCCAGACGTTGTTGCGCAGGTCGTCTTCCAGGGTTTCGTCGGGAATGATCCAGTGCACCTGGAACTCGACGCCCAGCGCCTCGGCGATGCGCCGCCCCAGGTCCACGTCCACGCCGGCGGGCTCGCCGTCCTGCCGGTAAGAATACGGCGGGAAATTCTCGTACACGCCCACCCGCAGATAGCCGGACTCGATCACCTTGTCGTAGGTCCGCTCCGGCGCCTGGGCAATGGGGGATTCCGCCCGGGCGACCAGGGCCACCCCGCAAACAACCACGGCAATCGCGATGCGCGCCCAGACCATACGCCCTCCTTACGCTGCCCGGCCGATGCCCGTCACTCAGGCTGCGGCACGGATTCGATGTAGGTCTTGATTGCCCAGATGGCGGTCTGGTCCAGGTTGGACTTGAACGACGGCATGCCGCGCTCGGTGCCGTTCATGACCCGGCCGATGAAGTACTCGTCATCCCACTCGGTCAGCTCGCGCAGGTCCGGGGTCAGGCCGCCGGACATGGCCTCGATGCCGTGGCAGACCGCGCAGTTACCGGCATAGCCGGCCTTGCCGATCCGGACCGCGTCGGCATTGAGCTGGCCGTACTCGTTGCCCTCGCGGAACGGGTTCTCCACCAGGGCGTCCTTGCCCAGGTCGGGCAGCGGGCCGGTGTCCACGGGCTGGGGCGTCACATCGCCGTGGCCGAGCGCGACCGCCGAGCCCAGGATCAGCCCCGTCGCGACGAGTGCCCGGCCGGTAAAAGGAAAAGAAAGAGCCATAGTGCGTACCTCGATCAACAGATGCCGCCGGCCCGAATTGTGTTTGGATGGCCGGCTTGTTGATTCCAGTCTATGAACCCGGCCACACCATCCGAATGCCACTTTGGGGGCTTTGGCCTAGTTCCTTGGTCGTAATCAGAGCGGCGCGCTTTGGTCTGTCCAAGCGGAAATCGCAGCGTTATTACGACCTTCGTACCGCCTATTTGCGACTTTCCGAATATTTCCCGGCCCGCCGCGCTTACCTACTCTGGAAACAAACCCAACATCGATTGAGCCCCGCATGCCCGTTACTACCCCGACACGGCCGCTTACCTCCCTGCTGATCCTGGCCTTGCTGCTGGCCGGCCCCGTTGCATCGGCCTGGGCCCTGGACGTTCGGGTTGGCTACATCGAATGGCAGCCCGACCCGGGCCCGGTGCTCTCCACCACCCTGCACGCCCCCGACGACGCCGGCCTGCGCGGCGCGGAACTGGGCATCGCCGACAACAATTCCACCGGCCGCTTCATGGACCAGCACTACACCCTGGACAGCGTGGTGGCCGACTCGCCCGAGGCGGCCCGCCAGGCCCTGGCCGACATGGCCGCCGCCGGCACCGGGCTGTTCGTGCTCAACGTGCCCGCCGACCTGCTGCGCTCGCTGGCCGACGCCGCCGGCGACGACGCCCTGGTGTTCAACGCCGGCGCCCGGGACGACGCCCTGCGCACCGCCGAGTGCCCCGCCAACCTGCTGCACACCGTGCCCAGCCGCGCCATGCTCACCGACGCCCTGGGCCAGTGGCTGAGCAAACGCCAGTGGCGCGAGGTGTTCGTGATTCCCGGCCCCACCGACGCCGACCGGGCCTGGACCGCCGCCTTCGAGCGCGCCGCCCAACGCTTCGGCCTGAAGATCGTGGACGAGAAGCCCTGGACCTTCGACGCCGACCTGCGCCGCACCGCCTCCGCCGAGCTGCCCCGCTTCACCCAGGGGGACGACTACGACGTGGTGGTGGTCGCCGACGAGCGCGGCGATTTCGGCGAGTACGTGCCCTTCAACACCTGGCTGCCGCGCCCGGTGGTGGGCACCCAGGGCATGAGCCCGGAGGCCTGGCACCGGTCCATCGAGAACTGGGGCGCCGGCCAGTTGCAGAGCCGCTTCGAGGCGCTCACCGGCCGCTCCATGATCAGCGACGACTACGCCGCCTGGGCCGCCGTGCGCGCCATCGGCGAGGGCGTGATCCGCACCCAGCAGGCGAGCGCCGGCGAGCTGCGCCGCTACCTGCTGTCCGACGACTTCCAGCTCGGCGGCTTCAAGGGTCGCAAGCTCACCTTCCGCCGCTGGAACGGGCAACTGCGCCAGCCGATCCTGCTGGTGCACCCGCGCGGGCTGGTGTCGCTGTCGCCGCAGGCAGGCTTCCTGCACCCCAACACCGAACTGGACACCCTCGGCTACGACGCGCCCGAAAGCCGCTGCCGGATCGCCGATTAACACCGCCCCAACACGAACAACAAGAGGTACACCACCATGAACCCAACCCGACGCCTGCTGGAACTCACCCTCGGCCTGACCGCCGCCTTGCTGGCCCCCGCCGCCCTCGCGGACCTGGCCTACGTCTCCAACGAGAAGGACAACACCCTGTCGGTGATCGACATGACCAGCCTGGAAGTGGTGGAGACCATCGACGTGGGCCAGCGCCCACGGGGCATCCTCATGTCTAAAGACCGCACGCTGCTGTACATCTGCGCCAGCGACGACGACACGGTGCAGGTGCTGGACCTGGCCACCCGCAAGATCATCGACACCCTGCCCTCCGGCGAGGACCCGGAGCAGTTTGCGCTGCATCCCAACAACCGCCATCTTTATATCTCCAATGAAGACGACGCCATCGTCACCATCGTCGACGTGCAGACCAAGGAAGTGCTGGCGCAGATCGAGGTGGGCGTGGAACCGGAAGGCATGGCGGTCAGCCCGGATGGCAAGTGGGCGATCAACACCACCGAGACCTCCAACATGCTGCACTGGATCGACACCGAGACCATGCAGCTGGCCGACAACACCATGGTCGACCAGCGCCCCCGGCACGTGGAGTTCACCGACAACGGTAGCCGCGTGTGGGCCTCGTCGGAGATCGGCGGCACCGTCACCGTGGTGGACGTCGCCAGCCGCGACATCCTCAAGACCCTGACCTTCGAGATTCGCGGCGTGCATCCGGACAAGGTGCAGCCGGTGGGCGTCAAACTCACGAGTGACGGCCGCTACGCTTTCGTCGCCCTGGGCCCGGCCAACCACGTGGCGGTGGTGGACGCCCAGACCTTCGAGATCCTCGACTACCTGCTGGTGGGCGGGCGCGTCTGGCACATGGACCTAAGCGCCGACGAGTCCCTGCTGCTGACCACCAACGGCGTCACCGGGGACGTGTCGGTGATCGACGTGGCCGACCTCAAGGTCGTCAAATCCATCAAGGTGGGCCGCTACCCCTGGGGCGTGGTGGTCACCCCCGAAGCGGAAGGAGACGCGCCGGAAGCATGACCATCGAAGTGGATCGCGTCAGTTTCCAGTACGGGCGCCGGCCGGTGTTACGCGAGGTCAGCTTCGACCTCACGCCCGGCGCCTTCCACGCCATGCTCGGGCCCAACGGCGCGGGCAAGACCACCCTGTTCGGCCTGATCACCCGCCTGCTGGCCCTGCAGTCCGGCGACATCAGGCTGCGCGGCCGCTCCCTGCGCAAGCAGCCCGCCGCCGCCATGCAGGCCATCGGCGTGGTGTTCCAGCAGAATGCGCTGGACATGGACCTGACCGTGCGCCAGAACCTGATGTACCACGCCGCGCTGCATGGCCTCTCCCGTAAAACCGCCCGCCAACGCTGCGACGAGGAACTGGCCCGCTTCGAGCTGACCGAACGCGGCAACGACGCCGTGCGCCAGCTCAACGGCGGCCACCGCCGACGCGTGGAAATCGCCCGCGCCCTGCTGCACCGCCCCGGCATCCTGCTGCTGGACGAGCCCACCGCCGGCCTCGACATCCCCAGCCGCAAGGCGCTCAACGCCCACGTGCGCCGGCTGTGTGACGACGACGGCCTCACCGTGCTCTGGGCCACCCACCTGATCGAGGAAGTGGAGCGGGACGACCGCATCCTCATCCTGCACCAGGGCCAGCTCCTGGCGGACGGCCACGGCGACGCGATCTGCGAGGCCCAGGGCCAGCCCACCCTGGCGGACACGTTTCAGGCGCTCACCGGCGCCAGCCAACCATGAGAGCGCGTTGATATGAGACTGGCCCAGTACTGGCATTGTTTCCTCGGCATTCAAGTGCGCGAATGGCTGCGCTTCTGGCAGCAACGCACCCGCTTCGCCAGCGCCCTGGTGCGCCCGCTGCTGTGGCTCGTCGTGTTCGCCGCCGGCTTCCGGGCCGTACTGGGCGTGTCCATCATCCCGCCCTACGCCACCTACATCACCTACGAGACCTACATCGCCCCTGGCCTGTGCGGCATGATCATCCTGTTCAACTCCATGCAGGGCGCCCTGTCCATGGTGTACGACCGGGAACTGGGCAGCATGCGCGTGCTGCTCATGAGCCCCCTGCCCCGGCCCTTCCTGCTGGTTACCAAACTGCTGGCCATGGGCGTGGTGTCCATCGGACAGGTCTACGTGTTCCTGTTTATCGCTTACTTTTTCGACGTCGAGCCCCCGCCCCTGGGCTACCTCGCCGTCTTCCCCGCCCTGCTGCTCACCGCCCTCATGCTCGGCGCCCTCGGCCTCATCATCGCCACCTGGGTGAAACAACTGGAAAACTTCGCCGGCGTGATGAACTTCGTCATCTTCCCCATGTTCTTCTTGTCCTCGGCGCTGTATCCGCTGTGGAAGATGCAGGACGCCAGCCCGGTGCTGTACTGGATCTGCCAGATCAACCCGTTTACCCACGCGGTTGAGGCGATTCGGTTTGCGCTGTATTTGCAGTGGAACTCGGTGGCGTTTGGGGTGTTGGTGGGGGTGACGGGAGTGCTGGCGTTGATTGCAACGGCGGGGTTTCGGCCTCAGAGGACGCGGATTGTTGGGGCTCGGGCGGCGGGTTAACAGAGCAGACTCCGCGCACCCATTTTCTCGAACGACAATCGTCAGCCCTCCCCTTCTGGAAGAATGATCACTGTGACCGTTATCTTGGCCTGCCGCTCATCTCCTCTGATTTTCCTCTCTGAAACAGCTGATTACGTGAGCCGGTGATTTTGGAAATATCAATCGCCCTGAGCGTTTTGTTCGGGCGCGCAGTCACAGCTATCTGTCGGGAACGTTGACGTACCAAGGGGTGCGGACTAATTTTGGACCGACCATCAGTTATGGAATATGTGTCACTGGGACATTGATCATGGTGATGCATATACAACTGTTATGCGTGAAGATATGGACATTAAGGAAGCGATCCGAAAGTCTAGACTCGGAGTCAAAGTCTAGACTCGGAGTCAGGTCTTGCGTTTTGCCCCTGCCATACAGATAGCAAAAGGCAAGACCTGACCCTGGGCATTCCTGTGACCCTGGGCATTCCTGTAACCCTGGGCATTCCTAGGAAGGCAGACAGGGACCGCGTTGCGCGGGTTCTCCTGACCGGCTCCGCAAAGTGACTCAGCCGTTCCGCAGGAATCCGATCCGTTTGGCTGGGCTCACATTACCACCAGCTCCAGCTCAGCCATGGCTGATTCCGGCAACGTCAGTTCTGCAGCCGCCAGGTTCTCCCGCAGGTGGGCGACCGATGAGGTCCCGGGAATCAGCAGGATGTTTGGCGAACGGCGCAGCAGCCAGGCTAGCGCAACCTGCATGGGCTTGGCATCCAGGCTTGTTGCGACGTCATCGAGAATGGATGACTGCAGGGGCGAGAAGCCGCCTAAGGGGAAAAAGGGCACGTAGGCGATCTGCTCGCTCGCGAGGGTATCGATCAGCCCATCGTCATCCCGGTGCGCTAGGTTGTAGTGGTTCTGCACACAGACGATGGGTGCAATGCGGCGCGCTTCTTCCACCTGCCCCGGCGTGACGTTGCTCAGTCCCAAGTGGCGGATCAATCCCTGCTGCTGCAATTCCGCCAGCACGGTGAACGGCGCCTCCAGCGATCCCTCGGCCGGCCCTTGTGCGGAAAACATCGCACGCAGGTTGACCACGTCCAGGGTGTCGACGCCAAGGTTCTCCAGGTTGTCGTGCACCGCCTGGACCAGTTCCTCCCGGGAAAAAGCCGGCAGCCACTGGCCTTCGGCGTCGCGGCGCGCGCCCACCTTGGTGACGATTGTCAGATCGTCTGTGTAAGGATGCAGTGCCTCGCGAATGAGCCGGTTGGTGACGTGCGGTCCGTAGAAGTCGGACGTATCGATGTGGTTCACGCCATTGGCAGTCACTTCGCGGAGCACAGCTTTTGCTGCCTCTGGATCTTCCGGCGGACCGAATACGCCAGGCCCAGCCAATTGCATGGCGCCGTACCCCAACCGTTTAACAGGGCGCTCGCCCAGCCTGAACTCGCTGCTGTAACTCAAATTGGACGCTTCACGATGAATAGAACGCATTAGGACTCTCCTGCCGATAAACCTGTTACAAGTCTAAAAAGGGGCGAGGTGTGCGACAATCGGGCGAAATCAGTACGGGCTGTACGGATATACGAACAATGAAGACCGACTTGAGTGATCTGGGCGTTGTGGTGGCCGTGGCAAGGGCGGGCGGCTTTCGGCAGGCAGCGCGGGTAACGGGTAGCAGCCCTTCCCGATTGAGCGATGCGGTGCGGCGGATGGAGTCGTCCCTGGGTATTCGACTCTTTAACCGGTCGACGCGCAGTGTGGTGCCGACAGAGGCAGGTGCAATGCTGCTATCCCGGCTCGGGCCGGCAATGAGCGAGATCGAGACGGCGCTGGATACGCTGAACCAATTCCGGGACAAACCCAGCGGAACACTGCGGCTAAACGTTCCCGTCAGCGCCGCGCGACTGGTATTGCCGGCCATCGTACCGTCTTTCCTGGCGGCATATCCGGGTATCCAACTGGAAATCGTTGCCGAGAGCACTGTGGTCGATGTCATTGCCGCAGGGTGCGACGCCGGCATCCGCTACGACGAACGCCTAGAGCAGGACATGATCGCCGTCCCCATAGGACCGCGCACCCAGCGCTTCGCAACCGCCGCCGCCCCGGCACTCCTGGATCGCGTTGGTCGACCGGATCACCCGCGGGACTTGCTCGACCTCCCCTGCCTGACGGGTCGCTTCAGCTCCGGCATCTCGCATCCCTGGGAGTTCGAGCGAGACGGCGAAACCGTGATGATCGAGCCCCGGGGCCCCCTGACCGTAAGCATCGGGAGCGCCGTCGAACTCTCGGTACAGGCAGCGATCGCCGGAACGGGGGTCATCCAGTTATTCGAGCAGTGGCTGCAACCGCACCTCGAGAGCGGCGCCCTCGAGCCGATCCTTGAACCCTGGTGGCAGCGTTTTTCCGGGCCTTACCTCTACTATCCCGGTCACCGTCTCGTGCCAGCGCCCCTTCGCGCATTTATCGATTTCGTGAAGGCGCAGGGTGATTGATCGGCTAGTGCGCCTCAAAATATGTCGCACCAGGATGGCAATGGGAAATCGGGCGACGTCGTCGCCCAGGAAACGGTCACTTAGCCTGGAATCAAAAGAAGGGTCAGAGCGCATTAACTTTGATCAACTGAACTAGTCCCAAGACTCGGGGTCACAAGACTCGGGGTCAGGTCTTGCACAAGACTCGGGGTCAGGTCTTGCGTTTTGCCCCTGCCATACGGATAGCAAAAGGCAAGACCTGACCCTGGGCATTCCAGTTGCCTACTCAAAGTTCTGGGAAATGAATTCTGAAAGGTTAGCTATATCCTCATCACTCAAATCTCGCGCATTCGGAATCATCAGCGCGGAGTTTGCGCCCACCCTCTCGCCGGCTCTGTAGGTTTCAAGACGGGATTTAAGGTAGTTCGCGTCACGACCTGTAAGGGATGGAAAACTGGCCATGCCTTTGGCCGTGGGGCCGTGACACTGGGCACAATTATTCGAATACAATGTTTTGCCTGCCTCTTGGTCCGCCGCCTGCAGAGGTGTGCAGAGCAACGATATGGTCATCGCACACGTCACAATACGTACCACGGTTTTTCCTCACATATTTTGTGGCACCCGCACTGCCCCGTGGCAGTGCGGGTGCCCGTTTACTCTGCGGTAAAACGATGAATCTGACCTTCATCAACCGCGGCATAGAGAGAACCGTCCGGCCCCATCACCAAGCTACGGAAACGGGCCGGGCCGGCTGAAAGAGGCATCTCTTTGTTATCCATGATGGTTGGCCCCCATGGCATCAGGTCGATGACGTTAATACGCTGGCCCACCGGCGTACCACCAAAGCCAATGCCCAGGAAACTGACAACCAGGCGACCATTCCAGTCACCCCACTGCTCACCCTCCAGGAAAGCCGCACTGCTGATGCCCTGAGAGTAATTGTCGTTGGTCCACAGTGGCCTCATGGCATCCGGGTAGGTTTCATAATCGGTCATCGGCATGTATTTCCTTCTTTCTTCAGGGTCCATGCCTTCGTTCTGGTTTGGCTGATAGCCACAGTAGTTGTCAGGACAATCATCACGCCCCGCCATGTTAGGTCGGGGGTCCCACCCACTATTTCCACCGGGCACCAGGGCATTTACTTCATCGGTATGCCATGGACCATGCTCGGTGATAATTGGCTGATGAGTTTGCGGATGAAATGCAATGCCCTGAACGTTGCGGTGGCCGTAGGTGAAAGTGCGAGCGTCGAACCCATCAGGTAACGCGTCAACATTCATCGGAGCTGCCTTGCCATCACGGTCAATGCGCAGAACCTTGGAGCCAAGATTGTCTCCGAATTGCGGCAGGCTGCTGTTGTGGTTGTCACCTGTGGTCACGTAGAGGAAACCATCACCCGGATTAAAGCGGATGCGCCCTCCATTATGGGCTCCGGCGTCACCGAAGGGGTGATCGGTGGGAGCCTGCTTATACGGAATGTTCTCAACGATGTCTGTACGGTTAGAGACACTGGAAAAATCATCGCTGACAGACAGTCGTACCACACGGTTCGTTGCAGGATCGTCGCCCATACGGGAGGCGGAATAAACAAAGACAGTTCTGTTGCTGTCGAAGTTGGGGTCGAGAGCCACACCATTCATGCCCGCTTGTCCGTTACAGAACAGATCGTCGGCGGTCACGGAATAGCCCTCGGTGCCTCCCATGCCTAGCAGGTTATTGACCGTGCCATCCGGGAGTCGGACCGAGAGGCCTTTACACTTTTCAGTAAAAAACATGGTTCCATCGGACAGGAAGGCCATATCCCAGGGGTTTTCGAGGCCTTCCATGAACACAGTCTGGCTGATTTGGGGCGCCTGGGCCTGTAGGCTCATCGGCAAACCGAACAACACCGACGAGGCTGCCACGACACCCACATAACGTATGGAGGAGGATTTTTTCATGATTGTTGGACCATCCGTGCTGTTTTTATGCTTTAGGAAAACACCACATAAACAGATTAGATCTGGTTAAAAATTCGTCAACCCTGTCCCTTATCCCCCCGGAGGCCTTTCCGGTTAAAGGGGCAGAGTGCATTGATTTCTGGATTAAAGGGGTCAGAGTGCATTAATTTCTCAGCAGAGAGTTTGTGTAGCCAGCCTCCCGGCGGCTAGGCGCGCGCGGGCTATGGGTTGAATGAAAGGCGCTAAACGAACGGAGGCGGGTCCGGTAGCCGCCGCTCTCGTTATAGGATACGTTGTCCCACATGGGGCACTGGTTGAGCGGCCGTCCGTTATCTCAGTTCACGCGTTGCAGCCGTCCGCTCTTTTCCAACCTCCTCACCACCGGGCGCTCACCATGAATGTGGATAAAGCTAAGAAGCGTATCGCAAAGCAGGTCAAGAAAGGCTTCCATGGCTACCCGTTGATTTCACTGGAGTACTTTGGAGAAACGCCGGATCGGGCATCGGAAGTCGTCATCTCATTTATCGCTGAAGAGAACGCCGAACCCCAGAAGCAGACCTTCGTGAGCGGCAAGGATGTCCGGGAGGACGAGGCGATTCTGTCGGCTCTTGTGAAAATCATTGAGCGAGCGGATGCCCAAACCGTGGCAGAACAGGAAGGCGTTTCCATCCTTCACTAACAGACAGTCCATGAGGCTCACGGGCAGGTCTTGTGTTTTGCCCCGGCAATGCAGGTAGCAATAGACAAGACCTGACCCCGCTGAGGGATAAAAGCTCCCTTAAAAAACCGGAGCCAGACACCACCTCACCGGCCCCCGACTTCCCCACTCAGCGGCACCCCGCCAAAGCAACTTCAGGATCCACGCTTCACCCAGGAATACGAGCAATCACCTTGATCTCGAAGTCGAACCCCGCGAGCCAGTTCACGCCGAGCGCGGTCCAGTTTGGGTACGGTGCTTCCGGAAAAATATCGCCTTTCACGGCCATGACTGTGTCGAACTGGTTTTCCGGATCGGTGTGGAAGGTTGTCAGGTCGACGATGTCCTCCAACCCGCATCCCGCCGCTTTCAGGGTCGCCTTGAGATTGTCGAAAGCGAGACAGACCTGGGCTTCGAAGTCCGGCTCCGGTGAGGCGTCGCTGCGGCTGCCGACCTGCCCGGAGACGAACAGCAGATCGCCGGATTTGATCGCGGCTGAATAACCATGCTTGTTGTAAAGGTCATGCCGACCGGCCGGGTAAATGGTTTCACGTTGGGTCATGTCAAAATGCTCCTGTGGTGGGTCGATCCCGACCCTGAATAGATCCTGGGAAAACTTTATCCATCCGCTATGGGTGGATAAACGGCGTTTTCCGACACACACTGTTTGCTGAAAACAAACAATCGTGGTACGCAGGAAGAACAATGGATCGGCTCAATGCCATGCGGGCCTTTGTCCGGGTTGTGGAAACGGGCAGCTTTACCAGGGCCGCGGACACGCTCCACATGAGCAAGACCAGCGTGACGCAGCACGTGCAGTACCTGGAGGCACGGCTGCGGGTGAAGCTGCTCAACCGCACCACGCGCAAGGTGAACGTGACGGCCGCCGGTGCCACCTATTACGACCGGGTGGTCAAGCTGCTGGCCGACCTGGACGACGCCGAAACCGGCCTGTCCAACGCCTCGGCGCTGCCCCGGGGCCGGCTGCGCGTGGACGTGCCCAGCCCCCTGGCCCGCCTGATCCTGATTCCGGCACTGCCCGGGTTCCGTGCGCAGTACCCGGACATCCAGCTGGAACTGGGCGTCAGTGACCGGGTGGTGGATCTGATTGAGGACGGGGTGGACTGCGTCGTCCGGGGCGGGGAGATCACCGAGGCCTCGCTGGTGGCCCGCCGGGTGGGCGAATTGCCGATCGGCGTTTACGCGGCGCCGAGCTATCTGGAAAGCGCCGGGGCGCCTGAACACCCGCAGGATCTGGCGACGCCCGATCACTACACCGTGGGGTTCACCTGGACCTCCACCGGCTTCTTTCCCTCGGTGATGCGTCGCGACGGCGAAGTGGTCAAAACCCAGGGGCATCACGCTGTCGCCGTCGACGACGGCAACGCCTACCTGGCCGCCGGTGTGGCCGGCCTCGGGGTACTGTGGTTGCCGGACTACATGGCCCGGGACCCCGTCTCGCGGGGCGAACTGGTGCGGTTATTCGATGGCTGGCACATGGACCCGATCACGCTGTACGTGGCGTTTCCGTCCAACCGGTACATCAGTACGAAGCTGCGGGTGTTCATCGACTGGGTCGCCGACCTGATGGCCGAGCATGCGCCTGTTGCGACACACCGTGCGCGGGATACGGGGCACCAGTAATCTGGTGTTCCCGTCCGGGGTGATTAAAGGGGTCAGGGTGCATTAACTTTCAGAGTGCATTAACTTTGATCAGCCACGAGTGATTCGAGGCCAGATAACCACCCAACCACTACCCCACAAGGAGGGCTCAACGTTGATGGAGCACTTACTACCTCTCGAAGGCGAATGCCGATGCGGCAAGGTGGGCATCCGTGTCGATGCGCCGCCGATCCTGACCATGGCCTGCCATTGCACCGGGTGCCAGAAGATGAGTGCCAGCGCGTACTCGCTGACGGCGGCCATTCCTCGCGATGCGTTTTCCGTGACACGCGGCGATCCCGTCATCGGCGGCCTCCGCGGCCCGGATGCCCGGCACTTCTTCTGCCCGGATTGCATGACCTGGATGTTCACCCGGCTCGATGCCGCCCTGCCCTTCGTGAACGTCCGCCCGACCCTGCTGGATGACTGCAGTTGGTTCGTTCCGTTTATCGAAACCTACACCTCCGAGAAATTGCCCTGGACGAGCACTCCGGCTACCCATAGTTTTGAGGCATTTCCGCCGCCCGAATCCTTCGAAAGCCTCGCGGGGGAGTACGCGCAGAGTATCCGGCGGTATTAGTGCGAGCAGGACGGGTCAGCCGGCGACAAACAGCGACTACACGTACCCGGAACGCTGCCAGACAAATCAAGAGAGCAGCGGGGCTCACGTCCCGGCTCCCTCAGTAATCAGTAGTCTCGAAATAGTCAGTGGTCCCGGCACTCCCTACACGCTCACGGCTGGCGGCATTGCGATCACTCACCGGCGGACGTCCAAACATTCGGGCGTATTCCCGGCTGAATTGGGAGACGCTCTGGTACCCTACGTCAAAGGCCGCCCGGCTTGCCGTTTTGCCTTTTTCCAACATCTGTCGCCGCGCCTCGATCAGTCGCAGCTGTTTCTGGAACTGCAATGGCGTGACAGAGGTAACGGCTCGGAAATGCCTGTGGAACGCGGATCGCCCCATACCAGCCTCAGCGGCGAGTTGATCAATCGAGAGGTGATCGGCATATGCCCGGTGCAGAAGAGCGATAGCGCGGCCAATCCGTCGGACCTGGCCGTCCGGTAGGCCCAACTCGCCAATCGCCCGCCCATGCTTCCCCATCAGCAGCCAATAATGGATCTCACGCACCAATTGGTGTTGCAGCACGGCCAGGGAGTCAGGCCGATCCAGCAGTTTAACCAGTCGAAACACGGCCTGCTCAAGATCGGCATCGGGAGATTCACCGCTGTTCTTCGACCGCGTTGTGGTTGTGGCTATTACCCTGTTCAGGTCGGCTATCACCGTGGGTTCCAGCACCAAGGCCACCGCGAGGTAAGGTTTTGCAATGGTCGCTTCGCTGATTCGGCTCACAGTCGGCGCGCTGGTGGTGACGATCATCGAATCCCCGGCCGTAAATGCATGGTCCCGGCCGCCGATCGATACGCGCTTGGCACCCTGGAGCACAAGGCACAACAGCGGCTTGACGATGGCGTGTTCAAGCTCTGTCGGCGACGTGCCCTCCACCAGGTGCAAACCGGGTACAGATGTCATGGCAATGCCAGTGCCATCGGCATGCTTTCGGGTATAGCTGTGAACGATCTGGAGCAGAGAAGTTGTCATGTCCGATTCTTGCCGCAAACCCACAGCGGCGTAAACCGAAAGTGGACAATCAGGCAAAACAGAACGAGCTTCAGGCACCCTGCGTCCGGTCGCTGTCACTAGAGTGGGAACCTCATCATAGGAGGAAGACCATGAAAGACACCCGAGATTCAGAAACACAAAAAAATGCCCGTCGCCCGGATCCAATCCCGCATCCGTCTCCGGCTCAACCGGCTCGCCCACACCGGGGCGTCGAGGTTCTCGGAGACCACGGCGATGAGGGCCGTAAAGCCTTCTATATCCATATCGAAGCGCTCCCCGGCATGGAGTCCGATGTGGTCCGGATGTTAGAGGACATTCTTCACTGCGTGCAGGATGAACCCGCAACCGGTCCCTGGTATGCCGTGCGTTATTCCCGGTCGACCTTCGGGATTTTTGAGGTTTTTCCGGATCTGGCTGGCCGTCAGGCCCATGTGGATGGTGGTGGGGGCGATATCTTTCGGGACGTGGAGCGGATGAATGTCATCCTCGCCTATCCGGCACAGGTTTATCGCGTGGATGTACTATTGGGCAAGGAAGTATTCGCTTAGTCGACTCTGGGTCAGCGCAAAGCTCCGGGGCGGGCACCATTCTGGAGAACGATACACCTTCGCGAAGGGCGTGCCGTCGTTTGCCTGGGTCACTTGCCGAGCAACCATCGCTGGTCCACGATGGCAGGTCCATTCCCTGCCTGGAGACCCGCATGGACACGAATGCACCTGTCGTCATGATCAGTGGCGCCAACCGCGGCATGGGCGCTGTCATCGCCGACACTCTGCACGCCGCCGGTTGGCGGGTCAGCCTCGGCTGCCGCACGCCGCCCTCTTCGCCGCCTGATGACGATCAGTGCCGTGTTTTTCACTACGACGCGCTGGACGACGACAGCGGCCGCGCCTGGGTCGACTCGACCATATCTGCCTTTGGCCGGATCGATGCAGTGGTCAACAACGCCGGCATTCTAAGTCGTTCGTCCGTGCTCGAAGCCAGCGGCGATGAATTCGACCGCATCATGGCGGTGAACGCCAAGGCACCGATGCTGCTGACCCAGCACGCCTGGCCCCACTTAATCGAAGCGCCCCAGGGCAAAGTGGTCACAATCACGTCGTTGTCTGGCAAGCGGGTGAAATCGGCGGCTTCCGGACTCTACGCCATGAGCAAGTTCGCCGCCCAGGCCTTTGTTCATGGTCTTCGCCAATGCAGCGCCGACACGCGAGTGCGCGCCACGGCCATCTGCCCGGGCCCGGTCGCTACCGATATGGCCATCGAAGGCGGTCTGGATGGCGACCACATTACTCGCCCCGATGAAGTAGCGCAGGTCGTCAGGCTGGTACTTGAGCTACCGCCCAGCGCCGCGATTGCGGAGGTACCCATTCACTGGCAGGTGGAAAGCACGGTCTGATAGGGATCTAAAGGGGTCTGAGTAAATAAACATACCAATCGGTCTCGGCCTTTTCGGCCGGGTCGCTCTTGATCTCTAACAGTCGACGAGACAACCGTGGCGATATCCAATGAATGCGCCCCTACCCTGGTTGCCTCGAACATTTCAGAACACCAGCACCTGGAATCCCTCAAGCACGGCTTTGCCCACCATGCGCCCGGGGTCCGGCTCCGCGTGTGCCACCTTGAGGTTATCGGCGATGATGGTGCCCAGGCGCTTGCCGGCGATCGCGCGGACCGGAAACCGGAGCCTCATTAGCCTGCCTGAGTCAAGGCATCGCACGAAAACGGACAGATTTCTTCTAGTGCTCGGGTTTGGACTGCCAACCCGGCAAAATATTTCTGTCCCGGTTTTCCTTTCAACGACGCACGACGCTGACATAGCCCCCGCTCATCATCGAAAACCAAACAGGTGCGGGCTGGCCGACTCTGCTCGCAAAGTGAGACACCTCAGCTTGGGGCCTTCGGCAAAGAATCACTTACCGCTGTGATCACCGCAATCACGCCGGACAACACAAGTCCGGGCGACTACATCGAATCAAGGCCGCACGAGGACTTTCCCGATAACCCTGGAGAACTCCAACGCCTCGTGAGCCTCGACAATGTCATCCAGAGGATTGCTCAGGCCGATATGCGGCGAGTAGGCTCCGGCCTCAAGGCATGCGTTGATATCCACTATCGCGCTCTGCTTAACCTCCTTGGGTACGTTATAGATGTAGACGAAACGGAAAACACAACCATGCATCATGGCCTTTAGCAATGGGACAGGAAGTTCATCCGTCGCACTCCCTGTTGCATAGGCACTAATAACACCACCTTGGGACAGGCAGGCGAGGTTCACGTCGAGATTGGACTTCAGAGCGACATCGACAATGCGGTCAACGCCCAGCCCTCCCGCTGCGTCCATAATCCGGCTCGCAACATCGTCCGACTGTCTGCGGAGGACCACATCCGCGCCATTCGCCTCAGCGATAGCAGCCTGCTCATCGCTCATCACCGTTGTTGCGACCCACGCCCCCGCCCACTTCGCCAACTGAATCGCAGCTGTTCCGACGACCCCGGCACCGCCGTGAACCAGTACGTGGCGGTCTTTAAGGTTGCCATCGGCAAACAGACAACGGTGGGCTGTAAGCGCGGGAATCCCCAACGAGGCCCCAACCTCAAAAGTCGTCGTATGGGGCAAGTGAACGGCCTGATCGGAAGGCACTACGACGAACTCGGCCGCCGTCCCCATCGACCGGCCAAACTGGGCCTCGTAGACCCAAACCCGCTCACCCAGTCTATCGGACGAGACGCCTTCGCCGATCGCGTCAATCACGCCGGCGCCATCCTGATGGGGAATGATCCGCGGGTAAGGCATTCCCGCAGAGAAGCCGGTTCTCGCCTTAACATCGGTCGGATTTATTCCGGATACGTGAACCCGTATGCGCACCTCATTCGGACCTGGTTCTGGCATGGATGATTCACCGACAACCAGAACGTCACGGGCGTTGCCCTGAGCCTCATAATAGGCGGCTTTCATAAAATTCTCCTTCTACTCCCAATGCGATGAATGTGCACGGCCCTGGCACGAACCGCGCTTATAAGTCATTTTATGCTGCTGCATATTTATTGATAAGTAGGCACATTACTGTTATATAGGGATAATATATATACTAATGAAGCTAGCCAAACATGAAAAAACAGGAAGCAGCAGGATACCGATGCACCGTGGAAGCGACGGTTGCCGTGGCGGGTGGCAAATGGAAACCGCTGATCATTTACTACTTGTTAAGCGGAACCAAACGATTTGGTGAGCTTCGCAAGCTCATTGGCGGAGTGAGCCAGCGGTCGCTGACGTTGCAGCTTCGAGAACTTGAGACTCATGGCATCGTTTCCCGCGAGGTGTTTGCGGAAGTACCGCCTCGCGTCGAATATTCGCTCACGGACATTGGACTGACGCTTGCCCCGGTACTTGAGGCAATGAAAGAGTGGGGAGACAGCTACGTCATCTGGCAGCAAGCCAGCGGACGGGAAAGCGGGTCTGAATAACCGGCCTTTCCACTCCGGCACGCGGGCACCACCTGACGTTGGCGATCATTCATCGTCCGGCCTCCTCCATTCCAGCCCAACGATGAGTCAGGTTAACCTCTGACACGATGACTGTTTCGTGGATTCATTCAATCCAACGGTGCCTGACAGGTAAATCGTGACCTGCACCCTACAAGCCTGGGAAATAACATGGCCAATCTACGATCCCTGGACCTTAACCTGTTGGTCGTCCTGCATGCTCTGCTCGATGAGCAACACGTCACACGGGCAGCACGACGCCTGGCACTGTCGCAACCTGCCACCAGTAATGCCCTGGAAAGGTGCCGACATATTTTCAATGACCCATTGCTGGAACGCGTCGCCGGCGAGATGCGACTGACCGCCAAGGCCAGATCTCTGCAAGAGCCCCTATCCCAAGCATTAGCTGCGATATCGGCCGTTGTGGAAGCGCCCGAAATCAAACTATCCCAGATTCGTCAGACAGTGCGCCTGGTCATGGCGGATCAGCCAGGCCTGACTGTCATAACAAGCCTTCTATCCCGGCTGAACAGCAGTGCTCCGTTGGTAAACCTCGCGTTACTCCCTTGGCACGGCAGTCAGGATGCCCTTCATCGCCTGGAAAGTGGCGAGGCTGATATTGCTATTTCGACGTTCTCCGCCTTACCGCCAAAGTTTCATCGCATAACTATTGGACAACAGGACTATGTGGTCGCCATGCGTGCCGAGCATCCTGCCAGTCAGGCATTCAACATGGAAAAGTGGTTGGCCTGGCCGCACGTTGTTGTTTCAGGAAAAGGCAGTGTTCGTGGGTCACTGGAAGAAATTCTCGCTCAGCAGGGACAAACACGCCACGTTGGTGCCGTTGTCCCCAGCTTCACGATGGTCGAACCTCTGATAAAAGCATCCGATATGATTGCCACGGCCCCCGTGAATTGCCTCTCCGCCCCTGAATCTCTGGCTATCTTTGACCCACCGATCAAGGTTCCCGGCTTTAGCCTGCACTTGGCCTGGCATACGCGACGAGACGGCGATCCAGTCGTTCAGCATGTGATCAAGACGCTGCAAGGTCTCTTTAGAGCTGAAGGAATACTTCAGGCCCCTGGCTATAAACACGCTTGAAAAAGCGGACATGAATTACTGGCTAGGAGCCACCGGGGACTTGATCCGGTAGCGAAGGAGATCGTTAAGCGATCCCCCAACAGACAACGGCAAACCGCATTGGGTCTCCGTTACTCACCCAGCAGCTGCTCCGTCGTCACCACCTTACAGAACTCATTGTGCAAGCTGGCTAAATGGATGGCGCCAATCTCTTCAGCGCTGTACTCACGACCATCCGGTCCCACCCTGTTGAACGTTGCTGTGGCGTCGGACACCAGCAACGCCTTAAAACCAAGATTTCCGGCCATACGGGTGGTTGTTGATACACAGTGATCGGTCGTCAAACCAACAATAACCAGATTTTCAATGCGTTCAGATCTGAGGTGTGATTCCAGATTCGTCCCAATAAAAGCACTGTTCACAGACTTCTGAAAGACCACTTCGCCCTCGCAAGGCTCGACCTGCCGCTTGAAGGCCACTCCGGACTGATCCGGGCGTAACGGAGAGTTCGCTTCCAGAGAGCAGTGCTGGACGTGAATCACGGGACGCTTGCGCTTCCGCCAGAGACAAAGCAGGCGAGATATATTGGCTTCCGCATTTGGGTTATTCCTTGTCCCCCAGGAAGGGTCGTCAAAACCTTCCTGGACATCAATCAAGAGAAGCGCTGTGTTTGAATCTGGGTGACTATCCACGTTTTTCTCCAATCTTGGTTTGCAGCCTGAAGAGCTGCAAACCGGGTTTAATTCACCGCCCCGGACAGACGACGTTTAACGCCCCCGATCGCTCAAACCGACTGGGGCTCAGACGACACAATCCAGTTTTTTAACTGCTGCGCATAGCGGCTTCCCTCGTGTTTGAGCTCACGTGGAGACAGCCCGTTGGCCCGGTATACGATAAAGGGAGAACTCCAAGCCAAGCCACACCGGTGAGCCATGGCTCGAAGTGGCGCCAGCAATTCGAGCATGGTGAACATATTACGTCCGTTTTTACGGTAGGCCTCTGGCGTGTTGCCGGCTGTTACCGAGATCATTACAGGCAGGCCTTGCAGCCTGCGTCCCTCCGACTCGTAGCTGATGTAGAACATGTGCGTTAACACAGCATCCAGCCATGCCTGCAATATCGCCGGGGTCGCGTACCACTGCATCGGATATTGCAGAACAAGCCGGTCCGCGGCCAGCAACCGATTTACTTCGACGTCAGTGTCGATATCGCCACCGGGATAGATGCGCTGTACATCGACAATTTCAACACCGTCGATGCCGTGAATGGCAGACAAGAGACCAGCATTGGCACGAGAACGCGCGATATCAGGATGAAAAGCCAGAACAAGTGTTTTAGACATGGGATCACTCCGGTTAAAAGGTCCCATTTAGCATTGCCATGCCATAAAAATCTGTCTAATGGATAATCGGCATGCCTCACCATTGATACAGTGAATATCAAAAAAACACAGAAACGGCCCACTCTCCGCGTGTTCATCGCTCGCGGCGCCAGCACAACTCAAGATACCGTGGAACTATGCGACGGCTCAGTTCCCCACCAGCTCGAGAGCCAGCGTTTCAACAAGCTCTGCGGCCGGCCGTGCGCGGGCTAGTGGAGCGCCCTGCCCCGCCCATTGCGCAGCAAACTCGGTATTACCCAGCTTGGCTGCAGCGGCCGCCAATTGTTTGGCCGCGTCATAGGCAACGGGGTAGGCGGGCGGCTCCGGGCTGCCAGCCGCCTCGCCGTATCGCACCAACCGGTTGACGAGGCCCCGGGCCGGACGGCCGGAAAGCACTCGGGTCAGCCGGGTTGTCGCAGCCCGGGTGCTCTTGAGATTCTGACGATAGTGCTCGTTGGCGGAAGACTCCGGGCACATAATAAACGCCGTGCCCAACTGCGCGGCAGACGCGCCCAGGTCGAGCACGGATCGAATGCCCTGCCCATCCATGATCCCGCCTGCGGCGATCACGGGCCGCCGGGCCCTTTTTACCAGCATCCGGACGAGTACGGACGTGGCCAGCCCCTCATCGTTGGCGTCCGGATCAAATATGCCACGATGTCCGCCAGCCTCTATCCCCTGCGCCACTATGGCATCGATGCCGGCCTTCTCAATGAGATCGGCTTCGTACAAATGGGTCGCGGTCGCCATCGTGTAGATGCCAGCCTGCCCCAGGGCCTGGACCCGTTCGGGCGATGGCAATCCGAAGTGAAAACTGACCACCGGTGGGCGCTGCTCAAGCAGCATGTCGAATACGTCTTCGTCTTCCAGGAAGGACGTGTAGATCTCACTGAGCGCCGCAGGGGGTTCAGCGTCGGCCTCTGCGAACAGCGGAACCAGATGCTCCAGCCAGGCGGCTTCGCGTTCCGGGTCGCGTTGGGCGGGGGCGTGGCAAAACACGTTGACGTTGAAGGGGCGGTCCGTCAAAGCACGTGTCACTTCGATTTGTTGACGCCCCTGGTCGGCTGAAACGGCACCGATCCCAATCGATCCCAGGCCGCCCGCGTTGGAGACGGCCGCGGCAAGCTGAGGCGTTGACACCCCGGCCATCGGCGCCTGGACAATCGGAAGGCGGATGCCGAGTCTGGCGACAAGTTCCTGATCGACGTTCATGGCTTTTCCTTCTGGATTTGAGAACAAACTAGATGATATATTTCCTAAAACAGAATATTTGACAGAAAAGATTCTCTCAAGAGGAAAAGCATGGATTCCGAATCACTCCGAATCTTCTGCACTGTGGCTAGCGAGTTGAGCATCACCCATGCCGCCAACCGGCTGGGGCGGGCCCCGTCCAACGTGACCACTCGTATCCAGCAACTGGAAGCGGATTTAGGCGCGGATCTGTTCGTGCGGATCGGAAAGCGATTGTCGCTGTCCGCCGCGGGCGAGGATTTTCTCGGCTATGCGAAACGCATGATGGCCCTTGAAGATGAGGCCCGGCATGTCGTCTCTGGAGGCGTGAACGGCGGTACCCTGCGCATCGGCAGCATGGAGAGCACGGCGGCGAGCCGGTTGCCTTCGGTGCTGGCCGGCTACCACGCCGGTTTCCCGGAGACACGCCTGGAACTGACCACCGGTCCATCGCGCCCGCTGCTTGAGAAGGTGCGTGCCGGCCAGCTTGATTGCGCCTTTATCGCGCTTCCGCAATCCTTTGAGAACGCTTCGGCGCTGGACGACCTGGGACTGACATCCCTAACCCTGTGGTGTGAAGATCTTCGACTACTGCTGCCCGCTCATGAATCCAGTTGCGATCAGGTCGCCGACATTCAGACGCGCTCACTGGCCGCCTTTCCCCAAGGCTGCACCTACCGCAGCATAGCCGAGCATCTGCTCGGAATGGCCGGTTCGACGTCCTGGAAAGTCCAGGAAATGGCCTCCTATCATGCGATAACGGCTTGCGTTGCAGCAGGGGCTAGCGTGGCGCTACTACCCGAGAGTGTGCTGAAGCTGACAAGTACGCCGTCCGACTGCAAAACGCTGCCAGCAGGCCATGCCGACACCCTGCTTGTCTGGCGAGAGGGCTATAACGTTCCCGCTTTTCAGCATCTGATGCAGCAACTGGACGGTGTGCGTCCGTGAACACATCGTCCACCGTGCAATCGGCCCAACGTTCCGACTGGAAATCTGCCATCCAGGCGTCCATGGTTCTGACCATTGGCATGGGCTTCGGCCGCTTTGCCTTTACGGCGATTTACCCACACATGGTGGACGAAGGGGTACTCAGCCTGCGCGGTGGCAGTTTGGCAGCCTCCGCCAATTACGCTGGCTATCTGCTGGGCGCCCTGCTCGCCGTTCGCCTTCGTGCCCACAAAGCCCACTGGTTTTGCCAACTGTCGACCCTGGGCACCGCCCTCTGCCTGGCAGTGCTCGCGCTGCTGACTTCGACCGGAGCAATTGTCGCGGTACGTGGCGTGGCTGGCCTGTTCAGTGCACTGTCCATGGTCGCTGCCTCTCTGTGGCTGCTTGAGCACCGAGGTCATTCATGGGGTGCTCCGCTGCTCTATGCTGGTGTGGGCGTCGGAATTGCCTTGTCGGCGGAGTTGCTGGTAGTGGCAGAATCGTTCGGCCTGGCCAGCGCCGGTATGTGGCTGATACTGGGCTTCGCGGCACTGATCATGGGCCTGGCGGCTGCGCCGGCCTTCCTGACAGGCGATCGTGGTAACAACACACGCCAGGGCTTACGTGAAACGACGCCTTCGAACACCGATACAACCGTCGTTGCAGCCTGGCCGCTCGTCCTGATTTATGGTCTCGCCGGCCTGGGCTATATCGTCACCGCCACCTATCTCCCGACACTGGTCAAAACCGCATTCCCCGATCTGGACCCGGCTCACGTCTGGGCCGTATTCGGACTGGGCGCGGCACCGTCCTGCTATCTCTGGCATCGCGCTCACGAACGGCTGGGAACCCGTCATACCCTGCGCCTTAACCTTATCGTCCAGGCATGTGGTGTCGCCCTGCCTGTTGTTTTGGACTCGGGGGCCGGCTATCTCCTGAGCGCCCTGTTAGTTGGCGGCACGTTCATGGGCACAGTGACCATCGCCATGCCTGCAGCGCAACGTGCGGCGCGTCAGTCCGGCGCCAACCTGCTGGCGACGATGACACTGGCTTACGGCCTCGGTCAGATCATCGGGCCGCTCCTGGCGGACAGTCTGTATGCGCTGAGCCACACCTTCGCCAGCGCCTTGCTGTCCGCCGCCGTTGCCCTGGTCATCGCAACGCTCATAAGTCTTCGTCTATAAACGGTCCTGCAAGATCGATTTCATCTACCAGCGAACGCGTCCCGGGCACCAGACACTCACCTGCACACAAGGAGACACGTACATGCCACTACTCAAGTTCGACCTCATCGAAGGGCGCAGTGAAGAAGAAGTGCGCCAACTCCTGGACGCTGCCCACGAATCGATGGTCCAGGCATTCGAGGTGCCTTCGAGTGATCGCTATCAGTCCGTTACTCAGCACCGCCCCGGCGAACTCATTCTCGAAGACACTGGGCTGGGCTATAGGAGAACAAACGCTGTCGTGTTGCTAAGCGTCGTTTCCCGACCTCGCCCTCAACCCCAGAAGATCAGGTTCTATAAGCTGTTGGCCCAAAAACTGGAAGCAAGCTGTGGCGTTTCTCCTGATGACCTCATTGTCTCCGTTGTCGAGAACACCGACGCCGACTGGTCTTTCGGGCAAGGGCGTGCGCAGTTCCTGACTGGAGAACTCCAGGCGTGAATACAAATGTTGCGCAATAGCGTTGTTCGCCTCAAGCAGGTTGAACGCCCGCTCACGATTCTGGCACAAGCTTTGGTGGGGCTGTTTTGGCTCTGTGCGGGGGTTGAAGTCTACAAACTCTACGTCGCCAGATCGTCGAAAGAACCCGAGTATTTATTCTTCACGATGGGCGGTGGTGTATTCGCAGCGCTACTTTATCTATTTATTGCCTACTTTTGCGCTCTTAAGACCTTCCAGAAGACTTCACCCTCTGAGCGAGTGCCGAAACGGTTCGTCCACATACAGGAAATCGGAGCGATCGTGGTCGCAACTTTCTTTATCTACGCCACCGCAGCTACTGTGTTCGACAATTTAACCCATTAAGGCGAAGAGCAAGGCCGCGAGGAAATATTATTGAAAACCAACTGCGTACTGATTGATCTCGAAAACGTCCAGCCAAACAATCTTGAGCTACTTAAGGGCCACGGGGTTAAGGTCATCGTTTTTGTTGGCTCGAATCAGGTAAAGATCTCATTCGATTTAGCGTGCGACATGCAATCTTGATCTACGCGGCCTCGATCCCTGCCGGTATCGCGCAGTGACGAGACGCCGCCACAGTCTTCCTCACCCGGGCCGCGTCACAACCCCACCCTCCACTCCCCACCGGCAGCATGATGTCGATGGTTTCCATCGCTCCAGGACCTAAACGGCCCCAAAGCGCGGCAAGCCGCAAAGGACGTCGCGCTCGAACAGTCCATGATCAGATCTAATGGATAACTGAAGTTAATTCATTTTTACTCATCGGTAGCCCGACATAAGATAGCCACTGTTCTCAATAGCCGACATCACGAAGGCTACTGAGCGGGAAACGCGGAACACCGCAAGACAGGAAAAGAGTTCAGGTTATATCTCAGGAATCAGGATACCGGGTCGCCATGAGTCACGAGTTCACGTTCGCCATCAAGCGTATTGGTTTCGATGAGCACTATCGCCCATCGGACAGCACGCGCATCACCACCAATTTTGCCAACCTCGCCCGGGGAGACAGGCGCCAGGAGAACCTGCGCGACACGTTGACGATGATCGACAACCGGTTTAATGCCCTCGCGCACTGGGACAACCCAAACGGTGGCCGTTATTCCGTGCGGCATGACATCGTGTCCGTCGACCTGGACATTGAAGGCAATGGCGATACCTTCCCGACGATCGAGATACTGCAAACGACGGTGTTTGATCGCACAACCAACCAGCACATTGAAGGCATTGTCGGGAATAACTTTTCATCCTATGTGCGGGATTACGATTTCAGCATCGCACTGCGGAACCACAACAAGGATCAGCCAGAGTTCAGCGTTCCAGCTAATTTTGGCGATTTGCATGGCAAGCTTTTCAAGCACTTCGTGAACTCCAGTGCTTACACAGAAAACTTCTCCAAGCCGCCCGTCATATGCATCAGCGTGTCGGAGAACAAGACCTATTTCCGCACGGACAACCAGCACCCTGTCCTGGGCTTTGAGTACCGGCCGAACGAATCGTCGCTGACCGAGCGCTACTTCCGGAAAATGGGGCTGAATGTCCGCTATTTCATGCCGCCGAACAGCGTGGCGCCTTTGGCCTTTTTCTTCTTTGGCGATCTGCTTAACGATTACACGAATCTGGAGCTGATTAGCACGATCAGCACCATGGAGACGTTCCAGAGAATCTATCGGCCCGAGATTTACAACGCCAACTCCGAGGCGGGCAAATGCTTTACGCCGAGCCTGAAGCACTCCGACTATTCGTGGACACGGATCAGCTATGATCGAGAGGAGCGCAGTCAGCTCGCGGTCAAGCAGGGCCAGTTCACTGAAGAATACCTTATCGAACCCTACCGGGATGTCCTTGAGCGGTGGGCGGCCCATGACGCTCTTTAACGAACCACAGCAGGCGACCGTATTGACTATGAAAACATTACTACCGACTTCGACGGCGGGCAGCTTACCCAAACCCGCCTGGCTGGCAGAGCCCGAGAAACTCTGGTCCCCCTGGAAGCTGCAAGGTGAGGCTTTGACGGAGGGCAAACAGGATGCCTTGCGTGTGTCCCTGCTCGAACAGCAGTTGGCGGGCATCGATATTGTCAGCGATGGCGAGCAGACGCGGCAGCACTTTGTCACCACGTTTATCGAGCACCTCGACGGCGTTGATTTCGAGAAGCGCGAAACCGTTAAGATCCGTGATCGCTATGACGCGAGCGTGCCGACGGTCGTTGGCGCGGTCAGCCGCCAGAAGCCGGTTTTCGTGGACGATGCCCGTTTCTTGCGCCAGCAAACCCGGCAGCCCATCAAATGGGCCCTGCCAGGCCCGATGACGATGATCGATACGCTGTACGATGCCCATTACAAAAGCCGTGAAAAACTGGCCTGGGAATTCGCCGGAATCCTCAACCAGGAAGCCAAAGAGCTGGAAGCGGCCGGCGTGGACATCATTCAGTTTGACGAGCCCGCGTTCAATGTCTTCTTCGACGAGGTCAACGACTGGGGCGTGGCCACGCTGGAAAGAGCCATTGAAGGGCTCAAGTGCGAAACCGCCGTCCATATTTGCTACGGCTATGGCATCAAGGCCAATACGGATTGGAAAAAGACGCTGGGCGCGGAGTGGCGGCAATATGAAGAGACCTTCCCCAAGCTGCAGGCTTCCGCCATCGATATCGTCTCACTGGAATGCCACAACTCGCATGTGCCGATGGATCTGATCGAGCTCATTCGCGGCAAGAAAGTGATGGTGGGGGCGATCGATGTCGCCACCCATGCCATTGAGACACCGGAGGACGTCGCCGATACGCTGCGACGAGCGCTCCAGTTTGTCGATGCCGACAAGCTCTATCCCTGCACCAACTGCGGTATGGCGCCCTTGCCCCGCCAGCTCGCGAGAGGCAAGTTGAGCGCCTTGAGTGCGGGTGCCGCCATCGTCCGGAAAGAGCTCACCCAGCCGGGCTGAACAAGGCTGACGCCAGCCAACGGCCAGGACCGCTGGGCTTTTCAAGCCCGCAAAACACTCGGAACCTGATAAGACGTCCGAGCGGTACACGATTGCCTGGAATCACCGACTTTCTGGAATCACTGATTTTCTGGAACCACTATGTCACCTCCTCATTCGGCTATCGATCCACTGCGCTTCCGCGAGGCGCTCGGGCACTTCGCGTCCGGCGTCACGGTGATCACCTCACTCGTTGATGACGAGCCGATTGGCTTCACGTGCCAGTCGTTCTACAGCGTGTCGACCAACCCGCCGCTGGTATCGTTCAGCGTGATGTCGAGTTCGTACAGCTACCCCAAAATTCGCCGGGCGGGTCGATTCGCCGTCAATATCCTGTCCGATGAACAGGCCCGGCTTTCCAATCAGTTCGCCCGGCAAGGCGCGGACAAGTGGCTCGGCGTCGAATGGCAGGCATCGCCGCTGCGTAATCCGATCATCGGCGGCAGCCTGCACTGGCTCGACTGCCAGATTCACGCCGAACACGCGGTCGGCGATCACCTGATCGTGATTGGTGAAGTGAAAGCGTTGAACCGGCAGGAAACGGCCGCTACGCAGCCCTTGCTGTATTTCAAAGGGCAGTATCGCGACCTCGCCGCTCATGGCGCCGGTTGATGACTTTCGATCACCCCGATCACCGCGGCCCCCAGTTCTTTCAGGGCGGCATTGCGGGTCTTGAAGTCGGCGTCGGCATCCGAGATGTAGAGGGTGACGATGCGCGGGGCGCCGTCGTCCGGGGTGATCAGCGCCACGATGTTGCGGGTGGTGTCGCCGCTGCCGGACTTGTCGGCGATGTGCCAGCTTGCGGGTGCGTCGTCGCGAAGCAGCGCACCGGTCACGCCGCCGTGACTCATCCACGCCACCAGTTGGTCGCGGGAGTCGGCGGTCAAGGCCTCCCCCAGCAACAGCTTGCTCAGGGTGTCGGACATGGCAACGGGCCGGGTCGTATCCTGGGGGTCGCCCGGTGCACCGGTGTTCAGCGCAGGCTCGTAGCGGTCTGAGCGGGATACCGAATCACCGATGCGGCGCAGGAACCGGGTGACCGACGCCGGGCCGCCCAGGTGTTCGAGCAGCAGGTTGGCGGCGGTGTTGTCGCTCATGTCCAGCGCGGCGTAGCACAGCTCGCCGAGGGTCATGTCCTGCCCCACCTGCTCCTTGGTGACCGGCGCGTAAGACAGGATGTCGTCCTGGCGAACCGGCAGCGGGTCCGCAAGTGACATCGCGCCCTCATCCACCCGCGCCAGTACGGCTCCGCAAATCAGCACTTTGATCGTGCTGTTCATCAGGAAACGCTCGTCCGCGCGGTGTGACCAGGAAAAATCCGAGCCCGTGTCCACAAGCGAGAGGCCAACCCGGGCGTCGAGTTGGTTTTCAACCTTCTCGACGGTATCGGAAAGGCGTTCCAGAGAGGTCTTTGCTACAGCGGCGGTCGTCATGCACAGCCCGAGGGCAAGCCCCAACGCGGTACGAGTCAGAATGGAAGTGCGGGAATGCATCGATGAGTCCTTATTGATGCGGATACAGGTTGTCCAGGTGTACGGCTTCCGGCAGCCGTCGAACGCGCTACCTGGCGTGTTTTCTGGCCCGATGCGCGGCGGCCTTCATCCGGTTGCCGCAGGTGGCCATGCTGCACCAGCGACGACGGTGCGATTTGGTTTGATCGTGGAACAGCAGGACGCAGTCGGAGGCTTCGCACTCCTTCACAAGCTGCAGGTCTTCCTCCGTCAGTAACTCGACCAGAGCCCGCGCCACAGGTTGCAACAGGCTTTCGCTCTGCTGGTCGCGCGGGTACTCCTTTCTCTCAAACACGGCGTCCGTTGGTTCCCATTCGATCCTCTCGATGGGGCGCCCCCGTTCCAGCACCCGGTTGACCGTGCCGGGATCCGCCACTTGACCGTCTTTGGCGGAAGCAATCAACGCCTTCATGTTGTCACGCAATGCCCGGGCGAGTTGCACCAGCCCCTCAGGCGGGCTTTCCAGTTCGTCGGTTAACGCATGGGCCTGCCGTAACCACTCGACGACACTGCCGTCGTCATCCAGGCAATCACGCCGCTCGGCCCCTACGCCGAACTGCGTGTTGATGAAATCGAGAGCGAGGTTGCTTGCGACAAACGGCGGCGTAATTCCTGATGACATACCCAGTAACCTTTAATTTGATATTTGACAGGTTACCCTGAAACCTCATAACCTGCAAAAACACTCATTAACGGTTACCAAGGAGAGCGCTCATGACCCACGACGACCTGACGACGTCCACCCGTTCCGCCGAAGCCCTGCCAACCGGGCGCAAACAGGCTGACGATGCCCACTCACGGGCAACAGCGCAGACCCACTACCGCTACGCGAGCGTAGGCGATGTCAACGTGTTCTACCGGGAAGCCGGAGACCCGGCAGCACCGACGATTCTGCTGTTGCACGGGTTCGCGGCCTCGTCGTACATGTGGCGCGATGTGATCGAAGCCCTCGCCGACAGCTATCACGTGGTTGCCCCGGATTTGCCGGCCTTTGGCTACACGGAGGCGCCGGAACGCGGCCTGTACGAATACACCTTCGCCGGTCTTACAAAGACGATCGATCAGTTTACTGACCAGCTAAAGCTCGACCGTTACGCCATTGCGGTTCATGACTACGGCGCGCCGGTGGGATGGCGTTTGGCCCTGGCCCACCCGTCCAAGGTGACGGCGATCGTTTCGCAGAACGGCAATGCCTATGAAGAAGGCCTTTCAGAAGGGTGGGACCCCATCCGGGCGTACTGGAACAACCCGACGCCGGAGAACCGTGAAGCCCTCAGCGACTTCCCGACGCCGGCGTCCATCCGATGGCAGTACGAGGAAGGAGTCAGCGATACCAGCGCCGTGGCGCCGGACGCCTACACGCTGGAAGGCGCGCATATTTCGCGCCCCGGCATGGCGGACATTCAACTCGACTTGCTGCTGGATTACGCAACCAATGTGGCGAAGTACCCGGAATTTCAGGCCTACTTCCGGGAACACCAACCGCCCTTGCTCGCGGTCTGGGGGGAACACGACCCGTTCTTCCTGCCACCCGGTGCCGAGGCGTGGAAGCGGGATATACCGGAGGCCGACATTCGCTTTTACGACACCGGGCATTTCGCCCTGGAAACCCATGGTGATGTGATCATCCCGGCGATTCGGGCATTCCTGGATAAACACCTGAAAGCCTGACGGGCTGGCAGACGGTGTGGTCGACGGCCAGCGAAACATCGACGCCGGCCACACCGGATGCCCCTGCTCGCCTTCGTGTGCAAACAGCAGAACCGATCTATTTTATGGACACTCATGAACCCCTCCGGACGGTCCAGCGCAGGGGCGTCATAGCCGTTTTAGGATGGAAGATTACGAGTACCTGAACGACAAGGGTCTGGGGGACTATTTCCATCAGGCCGGCGGCCTCGATCCGGCAGTTGTACGAAGAACTGGCCTAGCCGCGTTCCGTCTCAGCCGTCTTTGAGACCGCCCTCCATCACCTCATTCCGGCACACGTCTTCCACCTGGCCTCTCAGCCAGCGGTGGGCGGCGTCCATCTGCTGTCGCGGATGCCACATCTGGGAAATGGTGATCCCGTCGGTTTTGACCGGCAACTCAAACACCCACAGGGCGGCGGTGGCATCGTCGTCGCGTTCGCGGATCAGGAACGACGCCGGCACCAGGGCGATCAGGTCCGAAGCGCGAGCGACGGAGAGCGCGGCGGGAAAGCTCGGCACCGTCGCGGCGACGTGGCGCTCCAGGCCCAGCCCATGCAGCACCTCATCCACCGGCCCCGCCGGACGACCGGAGCGGGACGCCACGATGTGGCCCCATTGCACGTACTGCGCCACCGTAACGCCCTGCCCCCGAGCCAGCGGGTGGCCCTTTCTCACCACACCGACAAACCGGTCGCGGAACAGTGCCTTGACGCGGATTTCCGGCCCCATGTTGCCGACGACGCCGATGTCCAGATCGACCCGCCCGTCCCGGAGCGCGTCGGCGCTTTTTTCCGGTTTGGGCACAAAGCACAGCCGCACGTTGGGCGCGAGCGCGGCGACGCGGGCAATCAGGCTGGCGGCGAAGACGTCAACGAAGCCGTCGTTGGCGCGCAGGGTGAAGGTGCGTTGCAGGGTGGCCGGATCCAGGACGCGGGTGTCGGGCTGGAGAATACCCAGGGCGTCGAAAACCGTGTCGCGCGTGCGCTCGCGGATGGACTCGGCGTAAGGGGTCAGCACCATCCGGCGTCCGGCCCGGACCAGCAGGGGGTCGCCGGTCACCTGGCGCAGACGGGCCAGGGTCCGGCTCATGGCGGACGTGCTCAGGTCCAGGCGACGCGCGGCCCCGGCAACACTCTGCTCCGCCAGCAGCACATCGAGCGCGGTCAACAGGTTCATATCCGGCTGGTTCATGGCTTCTCCGATTCCCCAATGACGCGCCGGTACGCTTTCACTCAGATAAGGCGTTTGCCGCAACCATAAAGTGCAAACGGTGCGTCTTCCGCCATCCATTCTAGCGCTTTATCCTTCACGCATTGCGAATCAGGAGGTTATCGATGGCGTTATTCTCGCAACAGCCCGGCGATGACGGATTGCCTGGGAAAGCCCGCTTGCCGGCCATGCTGGCGGTCATGATCACCACCACCATGAACGTGCTCGACGGCTCGATGATCAACATCGCCCTGCCGGGAATCGCCGCCAACCTGGGAGTGTCGGCATCGAATGCGGTCTGGGTGGCCAATGGCTACCTGCTGGCGGTGGCCATGTCGCTGGCCATTTTCTCGGCGCTGGCCACGCGCATTGGTTTCCGCACCCAGTTTGCCGGCGGGCTGATCGTGTTCACGCTGGCGTCCGCCGGTTGTGCGTTATCGACGTCACTGCCGATGCTGGTCTGCATGCGGGTGATCCAGGGAATCGGGGGCGCGGCGACACTGAGCATCGCCCCGGCCCTGCTGCGACACATCTTCCCCAACCGGTTGCTGGGACGGGTGCTGGGCATCAACGCTGTGCTGATTGCCACCTGCACCGGTGTTGCGCCGGTCATGAGCGGCTCGCTGCTGTCCGTGCTGGGCTGGCCCTGGCTGTTTGCCATCAACCTGCCGCTGGGCGTGCTGGCGGTGGTTCTGGCGATACGCTGCCTGCCAACGCCGGAACGGCGCACCGCAGCGGCCTTCGATAAATCCGGCGCCGTGCTTTCAGCGGTAATGCTGGGTGCGATGATCATGTGCGCCAACACCTTTTCGAAACAGGGCGATGCGGGCAGCGCGTCCTTTGCCCTGCTCTACGGTCTGGTCGCGCTGACCGGCGGCTGGGCCTTTGTCCGGCGACAGCAACGGGCCCCCGAACCGCTGCTTCCGCTGGAGATATTCGCCAATCGCCGCTTCTCCCTCGCGGCGGCCACGTCCATGAGCGCCTTTGTCGCGCAGGGGCTGACCTTCATTGCCTTGCCGTTTCTGTACGAAAGCGTTTACGGGTACAGCGCGTTCGTGTCGGCACTGCTGTTTACGCCCTGGCCGATCGGCATCATCCTGGCGGCGCCCTACGCCGGCCGCCTGGCCGACAGGGTCGCTCCGGCCCTGATTTCCACCCTGGGGCTGGCGGTGTTTGCGGTCGGCCTGATCCTGCTGGCGTTCCTGCCGGATGCACCGGCAACCTGGGATATCGCGCTGCGCAGCCTGATCTGCGGTCTCGGTTTCGGGCTGTTCCAGAGCCCCAACAACCGCGAGATCATGGGCAACGCCTCACGCGAACACAGCAGCTACGCGTCGGGCGTGCTGGCGATCGCGCGAACGTTCGGGCAGAGCCTTGGCGCGGCGATCATCGGTGTCACCCTGTCCCTGGCGGCTCACCTGTCCGACGCCGACACCCCGACCTCCCACCACTCATTAATGCCGGTCCAGGCGGTGCATCTGGGCCTCTGGTTTGCGGTCGCGGCGTCGATGCTGGCCATACTGCTCAGCGCCGGGCGCCTGCGTGTCAGCCTGGCATCGCAGGAGCGGGCCTGAGCGCTTTCGAACACCACCCCGGAACGGAGTCCGGGGCCTGCCGGGCGCCCAAAAACGGGCCACTCCCATCCGGTCACGAGGACTGATGTTTCGTTACGGGGCGCTCGCCCTTTCCTGAAAAGCCGGCAAGCGTGGCGGGTGGATACGAACGGGGCGAGCCGCCCGGCGCCGATAGCGGACACATCGTCGGCCGGCGCCCTTACGACAGACAAACCACACTCAGATCAACACCCTGCCGACCTATTGGCATAAAACCTGCGTTCTCGCTGCGGCATTACCGGGGCCCGGGATGAGTTGATTTAGATGATTTCCATCCGGGTCTCTCCCCTGACAGATCGGATCTGTCATACGACACTTCGTCTTAGCACGAAGGACAATAAGCAAAGGAAAGGATGCGAGGGCATATGATGCGATTGAACCGATACGGCCTGGCCATGGCCATTCTCCTGGGCGCGGGTTTCAGCGGCGCCGTCTCAGCGGCCAACGTGCCGGAAGGCACCGCCCTGGCGGCCGAGCAGGACGTGGTGTTCAACAACCAGTCCGAGCCGGCCACGCTGGATCCCCAGAAAATCGAGGGGGTGCCGGGCTCCCGGGTCGCGCGGCAATTGTTTGAAGGCCTGGTGATTCAGGACGACGAAGGCAACATTCTGCCGGGCGTGGCCAAGAGCTGGGACGTGAACGACGACAACACGGTGTTCACGTTCCACCTGCGCGATGCCCAGTGGTCCAACGGGGACCCGGTGACCGCCGGCGATTTCGTATATGGCTGGCAGCGTGCGGTGGACCCGGAAACCGCATCGCCCTATTCCTGGTACATCGAGATGTCCACCATGAAAAACGCGGCGGCCATCGTCAAAGGCGACAAGCCACCCAGCGAGTTGGGCGTGACGGCCGTCGATGACCACACGCTCAAGGTCGAGCTGGATCAGCCCATCCCGTACTTCATCCGCATGCTGGGCCACACCACGATGATGCCCGCGCCCCGCAAGGTGGTCGAACAGTACGGCGACGGCTGGACCCGACCGGATCATATGGTGTCCAACGGCGCCTACCGACTGACCGATTGGGTGGTCAACGAGCGCATCGTGCTCAAGCGCAACACCGCCTACTGGGATAACGAGGATACGGTGCTGGACAAGGTCACCATCCTGCCGGTCGCCTCGGAGAATGCGGAGCTGTCCCGCTACAAGGCCGGCGAAGTCGATCTCACCGGAGGCAGTACGCCACTGGCCATCGAACACTACCGCCAGCTCAAGAAGGACATTCCCGAGCAGATCCACACCACCGGTCAGGTGGGCACCTATTACTACTCGTTCAACAACCAGAAGGCGCCGTTTGACGACGTGCGCCTGCGCAAGGCGTTGAGCTACGCGATCAACCGGGAAGTGATCACCGACAAGATCACCGGCCAGGGCGAAATCCCCGCCTACTCGTTCGTGCCCGACATCACCGCCGGCTTCACGCCGCAGGAACCGGAGTGGGCCAAGCTCAGCCAGGGCGAGCGCAACGAGAAAGCCCGGGCGCTGATGAAAGCCGCCGGCTACGGCCCCGACCACCCACTCGACGTGGAACTGCTGTACAACACCTCGGACAACCACAAGAAGATCGCCATTGCGATTGCCGCCATGTGGAAGCAGGTGCTGGGCGTGAACGTCGACCTGATCAACCAGGAGTGGAAAACCTACCTGGCCACCGAGCGCGCCGGCGACTTCGATGTGGCCCGCGCCGGCTGGGTCGGCGACTACAACGAAGCCTCGACGATGCTTGACCTGCTGACCACCGCCAACGGCAACAACTACCCGCAGTATCACAATCCCGAATACGACCAGTTGATGGCGCGATCCAAGACCATCGTCGACGAGGGCAAGCGCAACAATCTCTACGCCCGGGCCGACGCCATGCTCAGCCGGGACATGCCGGTGGCGCCAATCTTCCAGTATTCCACCACCCGTCTGGTGAAGCCCTACGTGGGCGGCTATCCCGAAGCCAACCCGGAAGACATCTTCTACTTCAAGAATATGTACATCACGAAACACTAGGCGCCTCCGCGCGTTGTGCCCGGTCGGGTCCGCATCCGGCCGGGGTTTCGTTGTATTCCGTGAAGTTGATTGTCTTCCATGACGACAAGAGGGCCGGTCGGGTCTCACCTCGCGTGAGCCGGCCGGTCTTTGAGGTGGCCATCGATGATACGTTTTGTTTTCAAGCGCCTGCTCGAGTCGATCCCGACCCTGCTGATTCTGATCACGGTCTCATTCGTGCTAATGCACGCCGCGCCCGGCAGCCCGTTCTCCGGAGAACGGAATATCCCGCCGGAGATCATGGCCAACATCGAGGCCAAGTACGGACTGGATCAACCGCTCTACGTCCAGTATTTCAGTTACCTCGGCGACCTGCTCCAGGGCGACCTAGGGCCGTCGTTCAAGTACAAGGATTTCACCGTCAATGAGCTGGTCGGACAGGGGTTCCCCGTCTCGGCGGAGATCGGTCTCTGGGCGTTTCTGACGGCCCTGTTCCTGGGCGTGCTGTTCGGCACGATCGCTGCCCTGCGCCAGAATACCTGGATGGACTATGGCGTGATGTCCCTGGCGATGACGGGCGTGGTCATCCCAAGCTTCGTGCTGGCGCCCCTGCTGATCCTGATCTTTGCGGTGCACTACCAGTGGCTGCCGGCCGGGGGATGGCAGGGCGGCCAGTGGATGTTCCTGGTCCTGCCGGTGCTGGCCATGGCGGCGCATTATGTGTCCTCGATCGCCCGCATCATGCGGGGCAGCCTGATCGAGGTGATGCACTCCAACTTTATCCGCACCGCGCGCGCCAAAGGGCTGCCGGCCCGTTACATCGTCTGGCGCCATGCGCTGCGCCCGGCGCTGCTGCCCGTCATTTCCTACCTGGGTCCCGCGTTCGTGGGCATCATCACCGGCTCCGTGGTGATCGAAACCATCTTCGGCCTGCCCGGCATTGGCCAGCTGTTCGTCAATGGCTCGCTCAACCGCGACTACTCCATGGTGCTGGGCATCACGGTGCTGATCGGGGCGCTGACCATCGCCTTCAACGCCATTGTCGACATCCTCTACGCCTACATCGACCCCAAGATCCGCTACTGAGTGTTCGCCTATGCATCCTAACCATCAAAACAGCCGGGCGGTCGGCCGGTTCGCCGAGCAGCTGCACGCGGCGGAGGACATCAAGGGCCGCAGTCTCTGGCAGGACGCCCGCCGCCGCTTCATGCGCAACCGGGCCGCCATCGCCAGCCTGATCATCCTCTGCGCCCTGGCGGCGCTCTGCCTGCTGGGACACTTGCTGACCGACTATGCCTACGCCGACATCGACTGGAACAACATGCAGATGCCCCCGGCGCTGGACAACGGGCATTACTTCGGCACCGACAGCCTGGGCCGGGACCTCTTCATCCGCACCCTGGTAGGCGGGCAGATCTCGCTGATGGTGGGGGTTCTCGGGGCCCTGGTGGCCATCGTGATCGGCACGCTTTACGGCGCCACGGCGGGCTACCTGGGCGGTCGCGTCGACGCGGTGATGATGCGCACCCTGGAGATCCTCAACTCGTTCCCGTTCATGTTCTTCGTGATCCTGCTGGTGACCTTTTTCGGGCGCAATATCCTGCTGATCTTCATCGCCATCGGCGCGGTGTCCTGGCTCGACATGGCCCGGATCGTCCGGGGCCAGACCCTGAGCCTGAAGAGCAAGGAATTCATCGAGGCGGCCCACGTCAGTGGCGTCCGTTCCCGGATGATCATCGTGCGCCACATCGTGCCCAACGTCCTCGGCATCGTGGTGGTCTACGCCACCCTGCTGGTGCCCAGCATGATTCTGTTCGAGTCGTTCCTGAGCTATCTCGGCCTCGGCGTGCAGGAGCCCATGACCAGCTGGGGCGCGTTGCTCAACGAAGGCTCCAAGACCATGGATGTGGCGATCTGGCAACTGCTGTTCCCGGCGGGCTTCCTGGTGACGACGCTGTTCTGTTTCAACTTTCTCGGCGATGGCCTGCGCGACGCCCTGGATCCGAAAGACCGGTAATCCTTTGCGACGTGGCCGGTCGGCCATCGCGATGTGGAAAGGAGTCCAAGCATTATGAGTCTGTTAAGCGTTAATGACCTGCAAGTGCATTTCGCCACTCCCGAGGGCGACGTAACCGCCGTCAACCGGCTGAGCTTTGCCCTTGAGGCGGGCGAAACCCTGGGGATCGTGGGTGAGTCGGGGTCCGGCAAGAGCCAGACGGCGTTCGCCCTGATGGGGCTGCTGGCCAGGAACGGCCGGGTGGACGGCGAGGCCGTGTTCGAAGGCCAATCGATACTGGGCCTGGACCAGAAGGCCATGAACCGGATCTGCGCCGAAAAAATCGCGATGATCTTCCAGGACCCCATGACCTCGCTCAATCCCTACATGCGGGTCGGCGAGCAGTTGACGGAGGTACTGCGGCTGCACAAGGGCATGGGCCGCAAGGCGGCCTTCGAGGAGTCGGTGCGGATGCTGGATGCGGTGAAAATGCCGGAAGCCCGCAAACGCATGACGATGTACCCCCACGAATTCTCCGGCGGCATGCGCCAGCGGGTGATGATCGCCATGGCGCTGCTGTGCCGGCCCAGCCTGCTGATCGCCGACGAGCCCACAACAGCCCTGGACGTCACCGTGCAGGCCCAGATCATGGCGTTGCTCGGTGACCTCAAGCGGGATTTCAACACCGCCATCATCATGATCACCCACGATCTCGGCGTCGTGGCCGGCGTCTGCGACAACGTGCTGGTGATGTACGCGGGCCGGACCATGGAGTACGGCACGGCCCGCCAGATATTCCACGAGCCGACCCACCCTTACACCCGGGGCCTGCTGTCCGCCATCCCACGGCTGGACACCGACCAGGTCGGGGATCTGCCGACCATTCCGGGCAACCCGCCGAACCTGCTCAACCTGCCGCCAGGCTGCCCGTTCCAGGACCGCTGCCCCGAGGTGATGGACGTCTGCCGGCGTGACGAACCGCCCCTGATGACGCAGGGCCGGCGCCAGCGGGCCTGCCACTGGCACCCGGAGAAGGAGCTGACCGCATGAACCAACCGATTCTTCAGGTCCGCGACCTCAAGGTCTATTTCAACGTGCGCGGCGAGCGACGCTGGCCCTGGTCGAAACCCCAGACCCTGAAGGCCGTCGACGGCATCAGCCTGGACCTGCACGCCGGTGAGACGCTGGGTGTGGTGGGCGAATCCGGCTGCGGCAAATCCACCCTGGCCCGGGCGCTGATCGGGCTGGTGACGTCCCGGGCGGGCAGCATCCGCTGGCAGGGCCTGGAGCTGGTGGGCCGGGATGAGACGGGCTGGCGCAACGTGCGCCAGGACATCCAGATGATCTTTCAGGACCCGCTGGCGTCCCTCGACCCGCGCATGACGGTGGGCGACATCATCGCCGAGCCGCTCAGGAGCTTCTATCCCGGTATGAGCCGGCAGGCGATCTCGGACAAGGTCCGGGCGATCATGCTCAAGGTGGGCCTGCTGCCGAACGTCATCAACCGCTATCCCCACGAGTTTTCCGGTGGCCAGTGTCAGCGCATCGGCATTGCCCGGGCGCTGATCGTGGAGCCAAAGCTGGTGATCTGCGACGAGCCCGTCTCGGCGCTGGACGTCTCCATCCAGGCCCAAGTGGTCAACCTGCTCAAGTCCCTGCAAAAGGAGATGGGTCTATCGCTGATCTTCATCGCCCACGACCTGTCGGTGGTCAAGCACATCAGCGATCGGGTCATGGTGATGTATCTGGGCCATCCGGTCGAAGCGGGAGACGGTACGGCCCTGTACGCCGCACCTCGGCATCCCTACACCCGCGCCCTGATGTCGGCGGTGCCGATTCCCGACCCGGACATCGAGCGCAACAAGGCCATCCAGTTGCTGGAGGGGGAACTGCCGTCCCCGATCGACCCACCCTCGGGCTGCGTCTTCCGCACGCGCTGCCCGGTCGCCCGGGACGCCTGCGCCGAGCAGGTTCCGCAACTGGAGGGCGATCACCGCCATCGGGTGGCGTGCCCTTACGTGTGACGGCGCCCCGCCGGAGAAAACCGTCGCCCGCGATTTCCTCCGGCGGGCGGGTTAAGCAACGGCGGGATTAATCGGCAATCTCGACCAGCCGATCCGGAAAGTTGGTGAACATGCCGTCCACGCCCCAGTCCAGCAGTCGGCGCATCTGGTCGGGCTCGTTGATGGTGTAGGTGTGCACCAGCAAGCCGTTGGCGTGGGCCTGTTCGACGAAGCTGACGTCGATGACGTCGTCGCCGTCGTAGGTCACGTTGGGTCCGACGCCCACCGCATAGTCGGCAATGGCCTGGAAGTCGGCGTCGGTGATTTCGGACGGTGCCGGGGTAACGCCCGTCCACTCGGTCAGGCCGCTGCCATCCTCGGCTGGGGAATACCACACGAGCTGCACCAGTGGGATCTCGGCGTTCAGTGCGTGCACCTGCTGCAGGCTGTCCCGGCTGAATGACTGGATCACCACTGACCCGGACTTGATCAGACCGTTAGTTTCAAGCGTCTCCACCAGCGCCCGTTGCAGGTCCGGATAGCGCTCGGGCGACTTGGTCTCGATGTAATAGCGCACGTCATCGCCGTAGCGATCGATCACCTCATCCAGGGTCAGCAGCCGGGCGCCGGCATAGGCGTCGTCGGCGTGCTCGGGGTGCGCCGCGTTGAACCAGCTGCCGGCGTCCAGGGCCTTCAGGGCCGCGAGATCCTGATCCTTGACCTTGCCTTCGCCGTCGGTAGTGCGGTCCAGGGTGTCGTCGTGGATCACCACCAACTCGCCGTCGGCGCTCATGTGCAGATCCAGTTCCAGGTAGTCGGCGCCCATGTCCAGCGCCTGCTCGTACGCCGGCCAGGTATGCTCCGGGGCATAGCCGCTGGCGCCGCGATGAGCAATGACCTGGAAGTCCTGCAGGGCATCGAGCTGGCGTTCGAGGGCGTCGGCCTGACTCGTCACCGGTGCGGCAAGACCCACTGCCAGAGCGAGGGCGGAGGCGTGTCGAATGAGGTGTGTCATAAGCTTCCTTGTATTGAACGTGTGTTCAATAACCTAACGCGTCAGGCAACGTATTGGCAAACGACCGTTTGAATTCGAAGCGATTGCCGCGTGCGTCATCCTGCCCGGTACCGGGTCGGCAGGCCCTTTGCGGCCTCCCGAACACAGGTCGCGGGCCGCCTGTTCGATTACCGTCTTACGGGAACAAGTCCTTTTCTTGGATGCGCTTTATCTCGGCAGAGACTCCCCCTAGTCTGAATGAAAACCGATTGAGAGCGATTCGACGGCACATCGTTCCGCGTGTACGAAGAGCCGTTTAGGTGGAGCAACGCTCAGCCAGCTCGCTACTCAACACCTCTGCAGTGCCAACCCCAGAAGAAAGCCCGGGCTGAACGGATCACAGCCTGGGTCAAAGGCCAGAATAAAAACGGATCTCGCCAGGGATGAAGGCGACAGGTCCTCCCTCACGGCCTTGATAATCGGCTGCGCGCGTTCTGCCGCAAGCGGCCCATAACAAGAATCGATCTAACCAGTCAGCGACTCATTCACGTCATACAAGGACGTATGATCAGGTTATTTATGGACGAAAATCAGACTCACGCTCTGGACGAGCTCCCCAACGCCATTGTGTCGGCCAATACCCTTGGATGGCTCTGCATCACGGCCTACTGTCTGCTCACTGCTTTCGCAGCGGTCTGGGTGTCGGAAAGCTTCACCAGGATCGACGGCGCCACGCTGACGTTTACCACGCTGCTCGTTGCCCAGCTCTTTTTCCTCTCGTGCGCGTTCCTGAAGAAGGAAAACATCCTCCTTTTCGTGCTGGACAATAAATCCCTGATCGTGAAGTCCAATGTCCTGACCCTGTTCAGTTGGTACTTCATGTTTCTCGCCCTACAGAAAGTGGAGGCGTCCGTTGAGTCGGCCCTCTATCAGGGAATCATCCCGATGACGGTGCTGGTCTGCTCGGCCCGGGCCCAGGGGATCACGCTCAAACGCGCCCTGGGCCCCGCTTTGACGCTGCTGTTTCTGACCTTGCTCGCGGAATCCCGCTTTTCCCTCGCCGGCATGGAGAGCAGCCACACCTCAACAATCATCCAGGGGATCGCGCTCGCCCTCATCGCCGGTGCCACCGCCGGCCTCTACGTCCATGTCACGGGGGCGGCCCATCGCCAGTGGGGCGCCACCCTGCTCCAGGTGCTGACCACCCGGTTCGTCCTGCTACTGGTCGTGACCGGTTTCCTGGGGCATGAACAATTCGCACTGGTGGTATCCAACGAAAACGGGCTGGCCTGGAAGCTGATGTTCCTGGCGCTGTCGATCGTCGTTCTGCCGGTACTGTTTCTCCAGACCTCCATCAAGAATCTCGGGGCCAGCCGGGTGTCTGTCATGACCCCTCTGGTCCCCGCCCTGGCGTTGGCGGCGGAATTCGTCATCAACCCATGGGGCCATATCACCACGCCAATTCTCGTCTTAATGGTCTGTCTTTCAGTCATCATTTCAAACGTTTGGCTGAATCACAGTGATCGACCAGGACCGGTCGAAACTCAACTAAGAGAAGAAGGGAGTTCAAGATGACGCAGCAAATCGATTCCGTCGAACTTGGCGACAAGGTTGTAAACCAGATCCAACAGAAAGTTGAGCAGTCGGGAATCAACCACAATCCGTTCTACCAGACGTTCAGAAGCACAACCCTGGACAAGCCGACGCTGAAAGACGTCTTTCAGCAGTATTACTACTACATCCGTACCTTTCCGCAAATCCTGTCCGGCCTGGCGCCACGGGTCGATGACGAAGTGATTCGACTGAAAATCTGCCGCACGGTGGTCTCCGAGCTGGGGGACGGGCACGGCGATCCTCATTTCAAGATGTTCACCGATTCCCTGAGCAGCCTCGGGGTCACGCTCGAAGACATCGACACGGTCGAACACTGCCCTGAAGCCCGCCAACTGGTGCAGGACCTTGAACGCCTGTTCCTGTCGGAACACCCCAACTACGCCATCGGCGCGCACTACGTCATCGAGGAGTTCGGCTTCCCCATGATCGTGAACCTGTACGAGGGCTTCCGGCGCTACGAGGGCTGGGAACATGAAGACTACAACTACTTCTACCTCCACATCCTGATTGAGAGCAACCACGTCGACTGGATCCAGGATGCCGTCCAGGCCGCCGTCACCGACGACGAATCCGCGGCCCAGGTTCTGTCCGGTGCGGACCAGGTACTGCAATCGCTCCAGCAATTCTGGGAAGGCCTCAATCGCATCGCACTCGGTGCCACTCAGAAAGACGAAGCCCTGAAGATCGCCTAGCACCACAGGCGGACTCACAGCACGTTCATAGTCGTTATCCGGGTTCCCGGGGGAGATATGAAAAAGCAGCTGATTTTTCACGAGATGACCGACCTCGCCAATCGAGAGGGTGCGGCCAATCTGTCTCAGGGTATACCGGTTAACGACTATGATTCTGACTGGCTCAAGGCCGTCACAACACAGTGTGATGTCAACTGGCAGTACACCAGCCCGGGCGGATCAGAGGCGCTCAAGTCCAGCGTCAGGCAACAGTATGACACGTCCTGTGAAACCGCCGTGGCCATCACATCAGGCTGCACGGAGTCCCTCGTCTGCGCGCTTCTGGCATTCAGGGCGAGAGGCGTCACCCGGGCCATTTCACTGGAGCCGTTCTACGCCTACTACCCCGGCTTTTGTGACATCGCGGGACTCGAATTCCAGCCGGTTCGAATGGACGTCAGAAACGGCCGCATCGATTGGGAATCCATCCTGGCGCTGCGCCCCGATTCGCATACGGCGCTCATCATCAATACCCCACACAACCCGTCCGGCCACGCCTTGTCGGTTGCAGACCAGCACCACCTCTGCGATTTGATCGCACAGGCCGGATGCCATGCGGTCATTGATGAGGTCTACAGAGACTTCAACTACGACGGGGCCATCCTGGACTATGACCGCCTATTCAGGGCGGGGATACTCATCGCATCCTCGTGGTCGAAATCGTTTCTTGCCGCCGGCGTCCGGGCCGGTTGGCTCATAGGGCCTGAGCCGCTCATCGAGGAATGCCGGAGCATTCGGATGCATCTGTCCAACTGCACGCCGGCCATCATCGATAACGCCGTCGTTACGGTCAGCCAACGCATCCGGGACGAACAGCAGCCGTTGCGGCGCCGCTATCAAGACCGGCGGGACAGGCTCTTCGAGGCCCTGACGCATGCGGGCTACGACACCGTATTGCCCAGCGCCGGCCACTTCATTATGGCAAGGCACGACGCACTGCTCAGGCTGAGCGCCGAGGAGCAGTGCATCTTCCTGACCCGGAAAATCGGGGTCACACCGTTACCTCTCGATCCATTCTTTCAGGATAACGCCGAAAAATGGCTTCGGTTTTCCTTCTCCGTTTCCGACGACGTCATGACTTGCGCCACGAATCGCCTAAAGGATATGCCGCGCGATATTTGAGAAAAGGAGCTTTGGCAAAATGGACTACCTTGTTGCGGGAGCCGGCCCGGCCGGCTTGATGGAAGCACACCGCTTGAGCGCCATGGGAAAGCGCGTCTCATTGATTTCACCCCAGTGGGGCGGCGTGATGGAGTGCATGGGCGATCACTACCTGCAATCCTATTGCAGCGAACTTGAGCTCCCGGGGAGCCCGGTTCCCCTCGCCCATTTCATGACGGAGAAGACGCTGTCTCCGCGTGCCAGCCATTACATGCAGTATCTTCGGCACTACGCCGATAGCCTGCCCGTCGACAAAATCACCGACACCGTGACCGCCGTGTCCTTTGATGGCACGCACTATTCATGCGACCTGCAGCGACACGGGAAGCACGCGCTGAAAGCGCGGCACATCGTGGCTGCCACCGGCATCAAACCCAAACCCTTCCGGACCACCTGTCTGGCGGGTTGCCGCACGATGGCCTGCCTGGACGCCTACCACCACTTTTCCGACCCGTCGGCCCGCCCACCGACCGAAACGGATGTCGTCATTATCGGGAGTGGGAACTCGGCCTTTCAGATTGCCCTGCTGGCAATGTCTACGGGCTACAACGCGCACATTCTCGCGAGAACCTACCCGGGGATTTACCCCATCGAAACCACGGACCGGTTCGCACTGCGCGCCCAATCGCAGGCAACCGTCGAGAAGATCTGGAAGTCACAGACCGAGCGAACGTCGCCGGGCATTTCCTTCAGCATCTACAACAACCTGTGGCGATCGGGCGACGACATCGTGTTCGAGATCGACCGGACCGACAACAACGTCCATATCGCGGAGGCGACGATGGCCAACACGGCGGCTTGCGGCACCCGCCGTTTAACGCGTTCGTTCAGCCGCGCGGATACCCTTTTTGTGACGGCCATCGGCACGGAACCATCGCGCCCCTTTTCCATTGATGCCCACGAGGACGACCGTGACCCAGCCACAAAACGGGGCATCTACTGGGTCGGCAGTGCCGCCGACTTCCGTTCCGTCAACACCATGGTGAGCCCGAGGTACAGCGCATGAAGATCAGAAACCTGCATGCGCGGGACTTTGGGTGCGTCGTGGACGGCGTCGATCTGAGAACCGCCAGCGAGACACAGCAGCGGCAGATCAGGGATCTGGTGTTCCGTAAACGCGTCGTTATCGTTAAAAACCAGCAGTTTGACGCGGCCGGGTATGAATCCCGGATGCGGCTCATGGGCAGCCCCGTGCCTCACGTGCTGGAGGAATACTCGCTTCCGGGTCACCGGAACATCGTGACGCTCTCGGATCATATCGACGCCCGGGGCAACACCGGCGGCATCACCGATGGCGGTTCGTTCTGGCACTCGGATATGGCGTATTACCCGAGGCCCAACATCCTGACCGCGCTGTACGCCGTCAATGCCAGCGAGGCCAGTTCCAGCACCTACTTCATTGACCTGCAGGACGGCTGGAACATCCTGCAAAACACTCCGCCACTGCTGGACCGAATCGAGAGCGAAGCCGGGTCCAGCATCGCGCAGACCGCCGTCGTACACGCGTTCGGAAATCGCCGCAAGGCCCGACAGGCCAACCAGGCCGAGCAACCGCTCTCCGACGATCGCAAACGGGACGTCGGCGGCACCGTGCATCCACTGGTCAGACGTCATGCGGTATCGGGAGTCGATTCACTGTTCGCGATCGCCGGCAGCGCCATGCACCTGCTCGACGGTGACCGTCAGGCTGGCGCGGACCTCCTCGACGAACTCGAGGATCTCGTCGTCAACAACGCCAATTTCATCGAGCACCGATACGAGCCCGGCGATCTGGTCATCTGGGACAACGCCTCCCTCATTCATAAAGGCAACGTCTCCAACCTAACGACGGATCCAGAGCAAGCCAGAATCCTCTGGAGAATGAACCTGGACTATACGGGAGTGAGCCATGGCTGATGCCATCATTTTTATCTCTCAATCATACCTGCAGTTTGCCACCCGTCAGACGCTGGAAATGATCAGCGATCTCACGGAAACCGTGCTGATCCTCCATGACAGCGAGACCGTCGATCCTTTCCTGAAGCCCTTTATCAAGGCCGTCCATCATGTCCCCGGCAGTCTCAACCTGAGTCTCAGGCCCGCACTGTCCCACAACGAGGTCAAAGCGCTGGTCTCCGGCTACGCCGACAAACACGGCGGCCCGGATCGCATCCGGATTTTCTGCCAGCAGGAAGACAACGTGGAACTGGCTGCGCTCATCCGGGAGGAGCTTGGCATCCCCGGCGATCGTCCCGGCCTCGTATCGGCGTTCAGGAACAAGCTCGTGATGAAGGATCGGGTCTCTCAGCACCGCCCGGAAGCCTTACCGGCCTATGCACCGTTCAATCAGGAGTTATGCCGCGCGGACCCGGCACGCTACTTTGAGCTGCTCCACACGCATTTTGGCGACAAGTTCGTCATCAAGCCGACCTCTGCCGCGGGCAGTTTCAACGTCAGCATTGTCGAGAGCTTTGACGACTTCCTGCACGCCTGGACGCTGATCAATGAGGAATCGCACGACTTCGAGTACGAGGTGAACGAGTTCATTGACGGCAAAATGTATCAGTGCGATTCGCTCGTGATTGATGGGAAGGTTTATTTCTCGGGCATCCTTGAACTCGGCTGCTCCAATTTTGATTTTGTGCAGGGCAAGCCGCTGTCGGTCTACCCCGTCACCTCCCAGGCGCTCTACGATCGGCTCTTCGCGTTCAACCAGGACATCATCAGCGCGCTGGGTTTCGCGAACGGCTCGACGCACCATGAAATCTTCCAGAAAAGCGACGGCAGCCTGATTTTCCTTGAGATCGCGGCCCGGGTTCCCGGCGGGCTGGGCGTGCCCTACCACGCCGCCAACAGCAGCATCAACCTCATCGACGCGAACCTGCTGCTGGCCATTGGCCGGGATATCCCCCGCACCATCGTTCCCGACATGAGGAACAACGTCATCTCCGCGCTGCTGCCCGTCGGCAATGGGACCATCCGGGCCCTGAATTCCCCGGACATCGCCAGCCGCTTCACCATCGACTGGTACGTGAAGGAAGGCATGGAAGTGACATCGCGCTCGCTTGTCGACTCGGCCGGCGTTCTGATGGCCTTCAACGACAACCCCGACATCCTGCGATCGGACTTTGAAAAGTTGCAGCAGTATGTGCCGGTCACCTGCAGTTGACCGCGTCACTCAGCAGGAAATCAAACCTCTGAAACGAGCACTAAAAAGGATTTGATGTGCAAACTCCGAACGTTCTGATCATTGATTCAGTTCCTGAAAACCATTTTGCCGAACCCGATGTCGAGCGCTCCGTCCTGGCGGGCTGCAACATCGTCCATATCCAGATAGCGCACATCGGGGACATCCGTCACGAGCTGATGCGTGCCGCCGATGCGGTCATCATCTGGGCAACCTTCGACACCCTCTACTTTGATAAAGCGGTGCTGTCAGAATTCACGAACTGCAAAGGCATCATCAAGGCCGCAGTGGGCTTCGACAACATCGATATCGAGGCGGCGCGCCAACTGAACATTCCGGTTTTCAACACGCCCGATTACGGGACCGAGGAAGTCGCCGATCATACGATGGCGATACTCCTCTCACTGTCCAGAAAAATCGCCGAGTTAAACGAGCATGTCCGTGCAGGTGGATGGGACTGGGCCGTCAGTAAACCCATCAAGCGGCTCAGAGGATGCAACCTTGGCATCGTTGGCTTTGGCCGGATCGGGCAGGCCGTTGCGAGACGCGCTCAACCGTTCGGTTTGAACGTCGGTTTCTATGACCCGTACCTGCCCAGCGGCGTTGAAAAATCCCAGGGCGTCCTTCGGTTTGAAAGCCTGGATGACCTGGCCCGGGTATCCGACATCGTGTCGGTGAACAGTTCGCTCAACGCCAGCTCACAGAACCTGATCAATGACGCCACCTTTCAGGTCATGCCCGACGGCGTCATCCTCATTAACACCGCCCGAGGGGCCATCATAAATTCCGACGATCTGTTGCAAGGCATCCGGCAGAACAAGGTTGCCTACGCCGGCCTCGATGTTCTCGAGTCAGAGCCCGACATTCCCGACAGTTTCCGATCGAATCCTCGGGTTCTACTGACGCCCCACTCCGCCTTCTATTCGGAAGAGTCCTTTCTGGAGATGAGAACGAAATCCGCCCAGATGGCTCTGTCCCTGCTTTCCAACAAACCCACCAGAAACCTCGTTAACAGCAGTCGACCGATCCACCTGTACACTTCGGAAGAGAGACTATGATATGGACGTTATAGCGACAACAGCAGAACAGGACTCCACAGAATCCAGGTTTGCCGAGAAAGTAACTCCTTACTTACGCGATTTGATGGAGAGCAGTGAGGCCATTCGGGAGATGTACCAGCTCAATCCCGAGCTGGAGAACCTGGAAGCCGATACCAGCGTTGACCTTCTCAATGAAAAGACATCGACCCCGGTCTTTGGAACCGTCAAGAAGTACGAGGGACAACTTCTGGCTCTGCTGTCTTACACCTGTGTATCCAACTGCCGGTATTGCGAACGTCAGGATCGAGTCGGGGTTGGTCTGGATTCTGCGGGCCGACTGACCAAGGAAAAAATCGACAACATCATCGATTACGTTGCCGGCGACGAAACGATTTATGAAGTCATCGCAAGCGGTGGCGATCCGCTCACAAACCCCAAAGGCCTTCGTTATCTGTTCGAGGAATTAAGCAAGCTCGAGCATGTCAAGGTGCTCCGCATCCACACACGGTTTCCGCTCCAGAATCCGGACAAGGTCGACCTGAAGCTGATGGCAGATTTGAGTCAGCTCCGGGAAGCGGTCTATTTCAGTCTACACATTGACCACCCTGACGAGCTGACGCCAAAAGCCATCAAGCTTATCGCGGAACTCAAAGCCATGGGTTACATCATGATCACCCAAACAGTTTTCCTCAAAGGCATCAATGACTCGGTGGAGACACTGAAAGACCTGTTCCTGAAACTGTTCGAACTGGGCGTTCGCCCCTATTACATCTATCACGGCCAGGAAGTCACATCGACCCGACGTTTCGTCATGGACCTTGACGATGAGGTCAACATCATGACCGACCTGAGAAATCAGCTGTCAGGCCTCGCCTTTCCGCAACACGTCATCGACATACCGGGCGCATCGGGCAAAGTCGTTGTGCCGAGTAACCACTGGTCCTACGACTCGGGCAGCGTGTCCGACTTCAAAGGCAAGCGCGTTACAACATCCGACTGGAATGAAATTGCTCAAGGGAAAGGACATTGAAACCACTCTATTTTGTTCTCCAGAACATCGTCACGTTCAGGTCGGACTTCAAGAACCTTGCGAATGAGGCGCGGCACGATCTAGTCCTGATTACCGGGGAGCTGGGTCTGTCGAATCTCGGCAATGACCAGAAGAAGTTCTTCGCCGATATCGTCGTCACAGACCCGTTCGACTTCCGGTCTATCACCGAAGAGATCCACCGCTATCTGACGATCAAAACGGTAAACGACCTGAATGACGTCCGGATTCTGTGCAACGACGAGTATCACCTCGGCACGGCTGCACACCTCCGGCAACATTTCGGCATCACCGGCGCGTTACCGGACACGATCCGTCTCTACACCAACAAGCTGGACATGAAGAAGTCGCTTGCCGCGTCCGGGATTCGCCTGCCTCACTACCTGGCTTTTGATCCGGTCACGTACAAGGCATCGCCGGCTGCATACACGCGGCACATCGAGGCGAAACTGGGTTATCCCGTATTCGCAAAACCCGTCGATTCCGCAGGCAGCGAAGGGGTCAGGAAGCTGGACTCGAGGCCCGAGCTGGAGGCGTGGCTGAGCGAGCACGCAACAACGGAGAACTACGAACTCGACGAGTTCCTCCAGGGCACCCTGTACCACATCGACGCGGTTAATGTCGGTGGCCAGAGCCGGGAAATCTTCGTGAGCGAGAACGCCTACCCCAATGCCTGCTTCCTGGAAGGGCTGCCCATGGGCAGCATCCCCATCGCTTCAGACTCGGACATGTATGCGCGGCTGGTCGCGTTCAACGCCCGAGTTGTTGAAGCCCTGGGGGGCGCTCCTTCTGGCGCCACTCACCTGGAAGTTTTCGTCACACTGAATGACGAACTCGTTTTCCTGGAAATTGCGGCGAGAGCCCCCGGGGGATGGATCCCTCAAATGCACCACAAGCGAACGGGAAACAACATCGAAGAACAGCACTTCAGGGCCCAGATGGGCGTGTATGAAGCGCCGGACTGTATAGACGGGCTGTATGCCGCCTGGATGTGGTACCCGAAAATTGAGGGTGTCAGGCTCGATGCGAGCCATCCGCTCGAGATAGAAAGCCCTTACCAGGTGGCCTGGGACGTGAGTGAGGCATCGGCCCAAACTCGTCCCGCAAGCATACGGGATAAAGTGGGGGGCATTCTCTTATGGAACGACGACCTGACCCATCTCAGACGGGATTTTTTCTGGCTTCGTGATCAGTACCGGCCCTATCGCCAGGAGCCGGTCGCCCCCGTTTCGATCGAACCGGTCCTGGCTCACGGTACAGAATCTTGAATACCCTCGGCCTGTTCCGCCTATGGCTTCCCAGCGCACTCAGCAGTGCGCTGTTAAGCATCGAACTTCCCATTATTGCGGCGACACTTTCCTATTTCCGCCCGGAGTCCTCCGCCGACTACGCGGTCGCCCTGGGGATCTTCATGTTCGCCAATTCGTTCGTGTTCCCGCTTTGCACGGTGGTCATCAAAACCAACAAATCCGCCCAGTCCTTTGCTCTGGCCGCCATCGTAACGCTCCTGGTTTTTGCCATCTTCAACCTGGCGCTTGAGCTCTTCTATGCCGCGAGGTCTCCGGCCTTCCTGGAGTTGATGCATTTCTTTTCATTATCGCTTCTGGCCGTTGGCGCAAGACGGTATTTTCAGGGCGTCTGCATCCTGGAGAACAACACCCGGATTATCTTTGGCGCGTCCGCGATTCGGATTCTTTTCTCAACCATTGGCTGCTATCTGTTTATCGTCAATGGCATCACGGAGGAGTGGGCCGCAATCTATGCCCTGGTGCTGGGAGCCTACGTTGAGGCCTTCGTCCTGATCCTATCAACCCGGTTCAGCGCTCTTTCGTTCTTCGAGCCCCGGCGTTTGTCATGGAGTGAACTTTTCAGGCCCTACTACGCTTCCTTTCTGATATTTGCAGCCACCTTGACGGCCAACTTTCTGGTGGTGGTTTGCGTCCACTTTTCGGGACGGGGCGATGACGCCCTGTTTTGGTGGCCAGCCATCTTCTCGATCATCACGTTCTCATACGCCGGGCTGATTGACCTTGAAAACATTCTGATCAAAGCCTTTCACGAAAGCATCAGCGTCCGGGTCTGCGGCCTGTTCATACTGGCCTTGATCGTCGTATTCCCGGTGTCGTTCCTTCTCCTGTCCAGGGTTCTGTTGCTGACACTGCCGCTGGACGAAATATTCCATTCGGCCTTATCGAGGCATGCGACCCTGGCCGGCGTCTGTCTGGTTCCCGTATTCATTATCTTCAGGGCGGCGTTCCGGGCTTACTTCATCCATCACTCTCAATCAAAATCCATAAATGTAGCGGTCGCGACCTCACTGTTTTTCACCACGCTGTTCTACTCGTCCATCGACGTGGCATTCGCCAACCTGGATTTCCTGCTCGTGGTCTTCCTGAGCTTCATTGTTGTCGAACTAATTGTTTATCTGATCAGTTGGCAACTTCTCAATTCGGAGAGCCGGAGCAGCCGGTTGGCCTGACCGGCCAGGCGAACAAGAGGCCGCGCCGGCAGGGACCGGGCCCCGCCTTACCCCTCGCTCTCAATCGCCACGTTCGACCGCATCACCGCCTTGTCCCGTCCCGGCGGTGCGCCAAACAGCTTGCGGTAGTCGCGACTGAACTGGGACGGGCTTTCGTAGCCAACCTGGTAGCCGACACTGGCCACCTCATGGGCGCTGAGCAGAAGGCGCCGGGCCTCCTGCAGGCGCACCCGCTTCTGGAATTGCACCGGCGTGAGCTGGGTCATGGCTTTGAAATGCCGGTGGAACGACGCCGGACTCATGCTCGCCATCGCCGCCAGCTCCGCCACTTTGAAGGGCTGCTGGTAGTTAGCGTGCATCCAGGCGGTCACCCGTCCAATGCGGGCGGTGTCACTGTCTTTCATGCCGACTTGCTGCAGGGCCGGCCCCAGCGGTGAGCGCAGCAGACGCCAGCCAATCTCCCGGCGGATCAGGGGCTCCATGACCTCGCGATCCTCCGGTTCATCCAGCAAACGGAGCAGGCGGGTGACAGGATCGTACAGGTCGTCCGGCACCGGGGCGGTCACCAGTGCCGCCTGTTTCGGCCCCCGGTAAGCCACTTCCGGGTGGGCCACCAACAGCTCGGCCATCATGGCCGGATCGATGGACAGGCTGAGCGCCAGATACGGCTTGTCGGGCGCGGCCTCCACGATGCGGGAATTCACCGGCAGGTTGACGGAGGCGAACAGACACTCGCCCAGGCGATAGTGATACGCCGTCTCCCCGATGGCCGTCACCTTGGCCCCCTGCAGCACGATACAGAACGAGGTCTGGTACAGGGCGCGAATGGTACCGCTGGGCTGTTCGGCACGGGTCAGGCGCAAGCCGTCGATCGCGGTTTCCGGACCCTGGGCCAGCCATTGCCGCTCCACAAGATCACGGAGCTGCGTCAGGGCGGGATTGTCCGGTTGCATCGAAATGACATTGGGCTGGGCGGTCATGGGCGTCTCCTTTGCTGGTTCGATGATAGGCGTTCCGGCACGTCGCTGCAGCATGGGCACCCTTGTTTGCGGCCACCTTGATAGGATCGGGCAATCGCCTGCGAGTTTCCGCCAGCCCGACCCGGCCCGGTTCACCGTAGCATGGACCCACTGCCCTGCTCCGGCAGGTTATTCCGCAAAGCCGGCTCTTTCACAACGATGAGGTGAATGGTTATGACGACACCCAATATTCCCGGATCCACCGATGACGCGCCCCTGCGCCTGCGCACGCTGGGCCACTCGGGCCTGTTTGTTTCGGAACTGTGCCTGGGCACCATGACCTTCGGCGGCGGCGACGACATGTGGGGGCTGATCGGTCAGCTGGAACAGGAGCCCGCCGACGAGCTGGTGAAAACCGCCCTGGAGGCGGGCATCAACTTCATCGACACCGCCAACGTCTACGGCGGCGGCAACAGCGAGCGCATCGTCGGCCAGTCGCTGAAGAACCTCGGGGTGCGTCGCGAGGACGTGGTCCTGGCGACCAAGGTGCTGGGCCCGATGGGCGCCGGCCCCAACGCCCGGGGCGCGTCCCGCGGCCATATCATGAACGAGTGCAAGGCCAGCCTGCAGCGCCTGCAGACCGACTACATTGACCTGTACCAGATCCACGGTTTTGACCCGGCCACGCCCATCGAGGAAACCCTGGAGGCGCTGGACACCCTGGTCCGGCACGGCCATATCCGCTACATCGGCCTGTCGAACTGGGCCGCCTGGCAGGTGATGAAAGCCGTGGGCATCGCCCGGGCCCGCCAGCTTTGTCCGATCCTGTCGCTGCAGGCCTATTACACCCTGGTGGGTCGGGACCTGGAGCGGGAAGTGATTCCCATGCTGGAATCCGAGAACATCGGCCTGATGGTGTGGAGCCCGCTGGCCGGTGGTTACCTGTCCGGCAAATACGAGGGGCCAGACGCCTCCGCGGAAAACCGCCGCGCCAAGTTCGACTTCCCACCGGTGAACCGGGAGCGCGGTAGCGAGATCATCGCGGTCCTGCGCGAGATCGCCGCCGGCAAAACCCTGGGCGGGCAGTCGGTCAGTGTGGCGCAGACCGCCCTCGCCTGGCTGCTCCACCAGAACGCGGTGAGCAGCGTCATCGTCGGCGCCAAGCGGGTGGATCAACTGCAGGACAACATCCGCGCGGCGCAGATTCGCTTCTCCGACGACGAACTGGCCGCCCTGGATGAGGTCAGCCGCTTGCCAGCGGAATATCCGGGCTGGATGCTGGAACGTCAGGGAGAGTACCGCGCCCACATGAAAGGGTGAGGTCCGAGGCGCCCCCGGTCCCTTCCCCCGGGGGCGCCCCGACGATCGACGTCTAGAATCCCTCCAACACGATCTTGCCCACCGCACGCCCGGACTCCAGTTCGGCGTGTGCGGCCTTGAGGTTCTCAGCATTGATCCGGCCCAGGTGCTTGCCGGTCGTGGTCCGGATGTAACCCCGGTCCACCAGATCCGCGACCTGTTCAAGCAGCTCGTGCTGGGCCTGCATGTCGCGGGACTGATGCATGGAGCGGGCAAACATGAACTCGATATGCAGCGAGAGGCTCTTGGGTTTGATCTTCATGACGTCCAGCGCAGCCGGGTCGTCGATAAAGGCGATGCGCCCAAACGGTACGAGCACATCCACGTAGCTCTCAAAGTACCGATCGGTGGCGTTGAGACTCGCCACATGCGTCACGGCCTCGATCCTGCCGGCGTCGATCAGGGCATCGATCTGCGGTTTCAGCGGCTCGCCATGATCCACGACGACATCCGCTCCCAGGTCTTTGACCCAGTTGCGGGATGCTTCCCGTGAGGCCGTGGCAATGACGGTGGCTCCGGTCAGCGTCTTGGCCAGTTGGATCAATATGGAGCCGACGCCACCGGCCGCGCCCACGACCAGAAGGACGTCGTCCGAGCTCGCCGAGGCGCCGGGCGCCTGCCGTGCCAGTTCCAGGTGTTCGAACAGCAACTCCCACGCGGTAATGGTGGTCAGCGGCAGAGCCGCGGCATCGGCATCAGACAGGCTCTTCGGTTTGTGGCCGACGATGCGCTCGTCAACGAGCTGATACTCGGCGTTGCAGCCGGGACGAGTCACGTCGCCGGCGTAGTACACCGTGTCCCCCGGCTGGAACCCGGTGACGTCAGGTCCGGTGGCCACCACCTCACCCACCGCGTCCCAACCGATCACCTTGTACTGTCCCTCCTCGGCCGGCGCTCTCTGGCGGATCTTGTAATCCACCGGATTGACGGCAATCGCCTTCACCTGAACCAGTAAATCACGGCCCTCGGCCAAGGGCTGGGGCAGCTCAATATCAAGCAGCGATTCCGCCTCGGTAATCGGCAGTGCCTGGGTATAGCCAATCGCTTTCATCGGGTGACCTCCTGTTTGGTCGCGAGTGTTCGAGGAATCGATGGTCGTCAGTGTGGCGCTGGATTAGACTTTCAAAAACAGCCGAATCACTGAAACATTCTCTAAAATTTTTTGACAATATGACGCTCGAAGACTTACAGGTCGTACTCAAAGTCGCCGAATTCCGCAGTATCACCGCGGCAGCCATCAGTCTGGACATGCGAACAGCCACCGCCAGCGCGGCCGTCAAACGGGTGGAAAAAGCTCTCGGGGCCGAGCTGTTCGTGCGCACCACGCGCCAACTGCGCCTCTCAGGCGCCGGCGAGAAATATCTGCCACAGTGCGAACAGGCGCTGCACATGCTTGAGCTGGCACGCCACAACATCCGGGATGATCGGGAGACGGTGGAGGGGGAACTGCGGCTGGCCGTATCATCAGACCTGGGGCGTAATCTGGTCATTCCCTGGCTGGACGAGCTAATGGCGGAGCAGCCCGATCTCAGCTTGCGGGTGAATGTCAGCGACAGCAACATCGATTTCTATCGGGATTCGGTGGACATGGCGCTGCGTTACGGCTCGCCGGACGACGCGAGCCTGTTCGGCTTCAAGATCTGCGACATCTACGGCGTGTTGTGCGCAACGCAGGCCTACCTCGACCAGCACGGCTGGCCCGGACACCCTCACGACCTGGCGCCCCACAACGGGTTGTTCTATCAGTTGCAGGACATCCCCCACGATACTTGGACGTTTACCCGGGAGGGCCAGCGGTTCAAGGTGCGCATGCACGGCAACCGCTCGTCCAATGACGGCGACCTGGTGCGTCGATGGTGTGTGGCAGGATTGGGCATCGCGGTCAAATCCTGTCTCGACATGTCAGACGACCTGCTGGCAGGCCGCGTCATCAGCATCATGCCGGAATACCAGACCCGCATGACCGAACTCTGGCTAATCTGTCCCAGTCGCCAGTCCATCACGCCGGCCGTGCGTTTGCTGAGGGACCGGCTGAGGGAAAAGTGCGCCGGCATTCTGGACGAGCTGGCCCGTCACGGCCACATCAGACGCTCGCGGGGATAATGCACCCGCAGGTTGCTCCGAGAGCCTGGCGGTGCCAGCAGGCAACACACGACCTGCACGTCGTCATGGCGCATCCACCGGCTTCCCATGCCGTTGGAGCCAAGGTACCTTGAGACCATCCGCATCCAGACGCCCCGGTGTTTTGCACCCACCCAAACAAGGAGGTCACATGAAAACAATCGGTCTGCTCGGCGGCATGAGCTGGGAGAGCACGGAAGGCTACTACCGCGCCATCAACGAGGGCGTCAAAAACGCTCTGGGTGGTCTGCACTCCGCCCGGATCGCCCTGTACAGCGTCGATTTCGAGCCCATCGAGAAGCTGCAGCACGAGGGAGACTGGGACGGCACAGCGACGATCCTCGCAGACGCGGCCCGGCGCGTGCAGGCCGCCGGCGCCGACTTCCTGCTCATCGGCACGAACACGATGCACAAGGTTGCCCCGCAGATCGAACAGGCCATCGACATCCCGCTGCTCCATATCGCCGATGCGACGGCAGAGGCGCTGGTACAGGACGGCATCAAGACGGTGGGCCTCCTGGGCACCGCATTCACCATGGAACAGGATTTCTACAAGGGCCGGCTGAGCGAAAACCACGGACTCAACGTTCAGATCCCGGACGAAGACGACCGTCGGACTGTCCACAGGATCATTTACGAAGAGCTCTGTCTCGGAACGATCAAGCCTGAGTCGAAAGCCGAGTACCTGCGCATCATCGACCGGCTTGCGGACCGGGGCGCGGAGGCCGTGATTCTTGGCTGTACCGAGATTGGCATGCTGGTCAGTCAGGAAGATACCGGGGTCCGGCTGTTCGATACCACGGCGATCCATGCCCGCAAGGCGGTGGAGTACGCCCTGTAGCATGACCTTTGCGGGTGGGCCCCGATCGCTTTCGGGGCCCATGAACGTTATCGATATTGCAATCCATCCTGCGTAGCATGACCGCCATCCAGCCATAACTGCCGAGGCACCTCCAATGACACACGCCGATCTGGCGGCAAAACGCTATGCCGCCTTCCTCTTCGATATGGATGGCACACTACTGAGCTCCATTGCCTCCGCCGAACGCGTCTGGGCTGAATGGGCGCGGGAACACGGCCTCGATGTGGACGCTTTCCTGCCGACCATCCACGGTATCCAGGCCGTTGAGACGATCCGGCGCCTGGCCCTGCCGGGCGTCGACCCCGTCGCCGAAGCCGCGCGCATCACCCGGGCGGAAATCGAGAACGTGCAGGACGTCGAAGCCATCGCCGGAGCCGCCGCCTTCCTCGACAACCTGCCCGCCGAGCGCTGGGCCATCGTCACGTCCGCGCCCCGGGCGCTGGCGGAAAGCCGCCTGGCCGCCGCCGGACTGCCCCTGCCCTCGGTGCTGATCACCGCCGAGGATGTGGAACGCAGCAAACCGGCGCCGGACGCCTACCACATCGCCGCCGGGCGCCTGCGGGTCGACGCCGGCGATTGCCTGGTGTTCGAGGACGCCCCGGCCGGCATCGACGCCGGCGTGGCGGCCGGGGCCAGCGTCGTGGTGGTCACCGCCGTCCAGAGTCACCCGACGCCGGGCCAGCACCCGGCCATCGCAAGCTACGAGGGGCTGCAAGCGGTCGCGGACGATGGCGGGGTGAGCGTACAGGGCGTGCCGGGCCGGGCTTCCGTATCCAGCCAGACGGCACCGGCGCAATCATGATCAGCAAGCGCGAACAGGGCCGGATGGAGCGACGCCTGATCGCATCGCTCACCCACGCCTGCGAAGACGCCAAGCCGCTGCTCCCGGGCTTTTGCTGGCTGACCCACAGCGTCGATTACCAGCATTTTCCCGACAGCCTGGTGGTGACCTGGGTGTTCGACAACGATGCCAACCTGGCCAGCGCACTGAAGAGCGACGCCGAACAGCGCATACACCAGCTCACCGCCGACGCCCTGGACGAAGCCGGCGTGGACGTGACCGACATCGCGCGCCACGTCGATCTCGACAGCGAAGAGGCCTGTCAGCGTGTGCACGGCGGCAACTGGGAGCGCCGCCTAGAGGCCAGGCCGGTGAAGCACTGAATGGCCAGCAAGATCGACAACCCCTGCCAGTCCCTGTGCCAGCTGAAGGGCGGACTCTGTACCGGCTGCGGTCGCACCAGGGACGAGATTCGCCATTGGAAATCCATGAAGCGGCCCGAGAAGATGAAGGCGTCGAAGCGGGCTGAGCAGCGGTTGAAGAAGCTGTAGGCAGCCAGGGTCCATGGGGTCGCCCCTGACAGCCGGATCAGTGAGACGATACGTAGATGGACGGCGACTCCGGCGGCGGCAGCTCGAAGGATGAACGCATCCAGGACACCTCTTCTCGCGGCGACCGTCCAAAAAGGCGCCTGAACTCCCGGCTGAACTGCGACGAACTCTCGTAGCCCACACTCACCGATGCCGCCGCTGCGGTCATTCCGTTCCGGAACATCAGGAGTCTGGCTTGATGCAGCCGGACGCTCTTCACATACTGCATGGGCGACGTCTGCGTCACCTGCCTGAAGTGCGCGTGGAAGCTCGGCACGCTCATACGGGCTTCCTGGGCCAGCTGATGAACGTCCAGGGTGGTCGCATAGCCTGCGTGGATACGGCGGATAGCGCGGGAGATACGCCCGAAGTTGCCGTCCATATCCAACGCCGCCCGCATCGCCCCGCCCTGGGCGCCGGTGAGCACCCGGAAGTAGATCTCACGCACCATCGCCGGACCCAGAATCCGGCCGTCGTCGGGCGTGGTCATGATTTCCAGAAAGCGCTCCACGGTGGCTTCCAACGCCGGTTCCATCTCTGATGACACTATGCCGCAGGGCGCCGTCGAAGCGGGTATCCCGGCTTCCTCCAACTCGAGCAGCAGCTCTGCGGCCAGCGGTATGTTGAGGTGCAGGTAGATGGCCAGCAACGGCTTCTCGGCACTGGCGTCGGTCTCCATCGTGAACGGGACTGGAATCGACACGGCCAGATAGTGCTGGGCATCGTAGACGTAGGTCTTGTCTCCCCAATAGCCGCGCTTCCGCCCCTGGCAGACGATGACGATGCCCGGATCGTAAAGCACCGGCGTTCTGTTCAGAGGGCGGTTCGAACGCAGGAACCGCACGTCGGGCAATGCCGTCAGATTGTAACCTTCCCGAGGGGCCATAGACTCGAGCAGCGACGCCATACGTCGCGCACGCGAGTCGCCAACAGCCGGCTCGATGTTCATGCACATTGCCTCCTGATTGTTCTGTGCCCTCATTCTGGGCCTTTCGGGCCGGGAGGCAATCCGCTCATAGGAATAGGCAACAAACTCAGAAGATCTCGCGTTCGATAGCGGTACCCGCCGCTCTAGGATGCCCCCAGTTCCCGGAAGGGAGAAACGGACCATCCAAACAGAGAACAGAGCGATGCAACAGAGCAAGACGATTCTCATCACCGGTATCAGCAGTGGGTTCGGCCAGGCCCTGGCCGAGGCGGCATTGGCCGCCGGACACCGGGTCATTGGCACCGCGCGCCAGGCCAGCGCCGTTGCGGCCTTCGAGGCCCACGAATCGGGCAACGCCTATGCCCGTCAGCTTGACCTGACCGACACTCCGGCCATCGCCCGGGTCGCGGAAGACATCGAAACCACCCTCGGGCCCGTTGACGTTCTGGTCAACAACGCGGGCTATGGTCACGAAGGCATCCTGGAAGAATCGCCGACCGACGAGATGCGCCGACAGTTCGAGGTAAACGTGTTCGGCGCAGTCGAGCTGACCCAGGCACTGCTTCCCTTCTTCCGTCAGCGCCGGGCCGGGCACGTCATAAACATCACTTCGATGGGCGGGTACATCACCATGCCCGGCATCGCCTACTACTGCGGGAGCAAGTTCGCGCTTGAGGGTATTTCAGACACCCTGAGCAAGGAGCTGGCACCGTTCAACATCCACGTCACCGCCGTGGCGCCCGGCTCCTTCCGGACCGATTGGGCAGGCCGTTCCATGCGCCGCTCTCCGCGGCTGATTGCCGATTACGATGAGCTGTTTGATCCCGTCCGCCAGGCCCGCCTGGAGAAAAGCGGCCAGCAGCTCGGCAATCCAAACAAAGCCGCAAAAGCCATGCTGGATATCATTGAATCCGACGCCCCTCCCACTCACCTGCTGCTGGGAAGTGACGCGCTCAAACTGGTACGGGATCGACTGGCCGGCATGGCACAGGAAATCGACGCCTGGGAAGATCTGACGGTCTCGACGGATGGTTGACTCCATGACGATCCCGGCCGTTACCGTTTGTGTTTACACACAGCCGTCTGACCCCACGCGTTCGACCGTGCCCGGATCCCGTGATGGGGGGCTTTCGGAAACGCTTGGATAGCGCCGGGATAGCACGCCCCTCACCCGCTGATACACGGCGTGCAGGACGGGCCTGGGCGACTGCGGCCACAAGCCCGTCCGCATCGACCGCCGATCTAGTGCGAGCCCTGCATGCTGCTCAGTTTCTCCTCGATCGAGCTCAGGTTGAACGAGCCCGGCGACTGGCTGGGCGGGAATTCCTGCATGGTTTTCAGGAACTCCGCCGCCAGGCCCTGGATCGGCACGATGACGAACGCGTGGTCCAGCAGCCAGTCGTAATAGACGTTGGCGTTGTGCTGGGCCTTTTCGAACGGGTCCCGACGAAGGTTGAAGATCTGCGGTACGCGGAGCTCGACAAACGGCTCCTGCCAGACGCCGAAGGCCTCACCCCGGTTTTCCAGGAAAACGACTTTCCAGTCGTCGTAGCGGGCCGCCACCACGTTGCCGTCGTCATTGACGTACCAGAACTCCGAGCGCGGCGATGCCTCGGCGTTGCCGCTAAAGTAGTCGAGCATGTTGTAGCCGTCGATGTAGTTCTTGTAGTCGCGCCCGTCCAGGGTGACGCCGTCACGCAGCTGTTCCTTGATGTCCGCGGCGCCGGCCGCAGCGGCAAAGGTGGGCAACCAGTCTTCGTGGGAGACCAGGCCGTTAAGGGTGACGCCCTCCTGAAACTCGGCGGGCCAGCGTACGAAGGCCGGCACCCGGTAGGCGCCCTCCCAGTTGGAGTTCTTCTCACCCCGGAACGGCGTGTTGCCGGCGTCCGGCCAGGTGTTGAAGTGCGGGCCGTTGTCGGTGGAGTAGAACACGATGGTGTTGTCGGCGATGTCCAGCTCGTCCAGCAGGGTCAGGAACTGGCCGACGGTGGCGTCGTGCTCGATCATGCCGTCAGTGTACTCGTCGTTCCCTTTGTGGCGGTGCTCCTCCCGGACGTGGGTGCGGAAGTGCATACGCGTACCGTTCCACCACACGAACCAGGGTTCGCCGGCGCTGGTCTTTTCCTTGATGAACTCCATGGCGCGCTCGGAGGTCTCGTCGTCGACGGTTTCCATGCGCTTGCGGGTCAGCGGCCCGGTATCCTCGCAGGTCTGTTTGCCCCAAACACCAAAACGGGGATCTTCGGTGTTGTTGGTTTCCTCGGTGGCGTAGCAGTGCAGCACACCGCGCGGACCAAACTGTTCACGGAAGGTTTTGCCGTTGGCGAGTTTCATGTCGCCGGGATAGTCCTCGTGTTCCGGCTCCTCCTCGGCGTTCAGGTGATAGAGGTTGCCGAAGAACTCATCGAACCCGTGCACGGTGGGCAGGTGCTCGTTGCGGTCACCCTGGTGGTTCTTGCCGAACTGGCCGGTGGCGTAGCCCTGGCTCTTGAGCACCGTGGCCATCGTCACGTCGGTCTTCTGCCAGCCCTCTTTCGCGCCCGGCAGACCAACCTTGGTCATGCCGGTCCGTACCGGCACGTTACCGCCAATGAACGCGGCGCGGCCAGCGGTGCAGCTCTGCTGGCCGTAGTAGTCCGTAAAAGCAATGCCTTCGTCGGCAATGCGGTCGATGTTGGGCGTCGGATAGCCCATCATGCCGTGGCTGTTATGGCTGATGTTCCAGTAGCCAATGTCGTCGCCCCACAGCACAAGGATATTCGGTTTCTCCTGCTGCGCCGCGAAGGCTGTCCCGCTTCCCAGGATCAGCAACGCGGCGATCATCGTCCACACGCGTTCCCGGCCCTTCCCTAAGTACAGATTCATAACGCCTCCAACTTTCGTTGTGAAGACGGCGCGAACTGCTCCCTCGGCCGCTATATCATGGCACCTGGCTCAGCCAGGTCGTGCTGCAAGACAGGCCCTCGCATCCGTCCCGACCGTCGCCGGGGCGCTGACGGGAATCATGCGCCCTGGGCAACGACCGGAAAATACGCGGGTGAAACACGGTTGGGCTGGACGCCCAGACGGGCAGGAACAGCGAGCGCCCAAACCGTTGTGCCCACCGAAAGGCCTTTCCTCGAAGACGTTCGACAGGCAACGGCTCGAGCCAGTCACTGGCAACAACTACAACTACAACTACAACTGCCGGATCGAAACCGGGGTGAAACGGTTCCTCAAGAAACACTTGCAGGTCTCGCATTCCAGAGTAGTGCAATCTGGTCGATGCGCAATGCTGGAGGCGCCATCAGGAGCGACGCTGCAATCGACGCGCCGCGACGCCTGGATCGTCACGAAGAACGTCAGCGTGCGCTCCTCCGCCATTTGGAAGCGTATTCCTATAACAAAGCTGCGACTTACGCCTCCAAGTTATTTCCCCTGCGGATCACGAGTGCTGATACTGCCAGGAAGGCGCGGGATTGCAGGCACTCACGCACAGGGACGGGCAAACGATTCAGAGTCACCGGTTACCGGGAACGGAGGTGACCATGGCCAAATACCTCAACGCCCTGCCCCAGCTTTCCGGCGACGTGTTCCTGACCGACGGCGGCATCGAGACCACGCTCATTTTCCACGACGGGCTGGAACTGCCCTGCTTCGCCGCCTTCGACCTGCTGCAATCGCCCCAGGGCAAAGCCGCCCTGCGCCGCTATTTCGAGACCTACGCCGCGCTGGCCCGCAAGTACGACGTCGGCTGCATCCTCGAGAGCGCCACCTGGCGGGCCAGCTCGGACTGGGGCGACAGGCTCGGTTACTCCGCCGAACAACTCGCTGAGGCCAACAGCCAGGCCATTGCCCTGCTGTATGAGGTGCGGCAAACGTATGAGACCCGACAGACGCCGATCGTGATCAGTGGCTGCGTTGGCCCTCGGGGCGACGGTTACAGCCCCGATGCGTTCATGACCGACAGCGAGGCGAAGACCTACCACCTGCCCCAGATCACCGTCTTCCGGGATGCCGGCGCCGACCTGGTGACCGGCATCACCATGACCCACACCGGCGAAGCCATCGGCATCGCCCGAGGCGCAATGGCCGTGGGTATGCCGGTGGTGTTGTCATTCACTGTGGAAACGGACGGGAAACTGCCCAGCGGCAAACCCCTGGGTGAAGCCATCGAAGAAGTGGACGAGGCCACCGGGAACGGGCCCATCTACTACATGATCAACTGCGCCCATCCCACGCATTTCATGACCACTCTGGAAACCGGAGGCGGCTGGCGGTCCCGCCTTCGCGGCCTGCGCGCCAACGCGTCGGCCAAGAGCCACGCCGAACTCGACGAGGCAACGGCACTGGACGAAGGCCATCCGGAAGAACTGGCCCGGCAATACAGTGACGTGCGCCGCCTGCTGCCCAATCTCAATGTGTTCGGCGGCTGCTGCGGTACCGACCAGCGGCATGTGGAGGCGATTTGCAGGGCAGTGCTGGCGGCTTGAGCCAGTGATCACACCATCAACCCAGCCAACAAGCGGCCGGCTCGCCAGCCGTTCCGGCTCTCCCAGCCGCCTGGGCGATATCGGTCAGGGCGGAGAATCGCCAGCTTCCTCGCCGTAATCCCTGATGAGGACACTCTGGTCGCCGAAATACGTACTGTCAGCCTTCACAACGATCTGATCCATCATGGCATGCCCGCCCAGGAAATAGCGCCCTTCGACGTCAAAGGGATTGACCCGCCCCTTCCCGTACTTGCCGCCCGGCAGGTGTTCCTCCACGTAGCGACGCAGATCCACGATCTCGGAAAAATTGGAGGGGTTCACATCGTACTGGCCAATGCCCTTACTCAGCCCGGACAGGCCGCGCTCAACCTCGATCATTTCGATGACCGCATCGGCAACGGGCTGCGCCGCATACTCGACGCCGGCGTCCCTCAACGCGGCGTGGATCTGGATGCGCTCTCCCGTCGTCAATGAATCCGAGCCTTCCATGATTTCCAGCCTGCCGTCACGCAACGAGAATCCCCAATCCAGGTCCCTGACGGCTTCCGGCATACGCTCCATCGCGTCCAGGTAGCCGGCTTCCAGATCCACCGAAACGGCCGCGATGCCATGCCCATAGAGTTCCATCAGTCGGTTGTAGCGCGCATTCATGGCCTCGGGCGATTCAGATATGTACACCTTCATCTGAGGCTTGTCGTAGGTATCCGGCATCTCCGGATCCTGTTTGTGATAGATCGCCGCAGCAACCTGCTCCGCCACCTGCTCCGTGTCGATATTTCCCGTCTCGGCGACACGCGCCTGGCCGTTGTCGAACAGCTTCTGCGTTCCCAGGATCGAAGTGAGGGCGTCGATGCTCATCCTTGATGCTCCCGTGGAGTTTAATCGGTTATCGGCTGCCCGCACGGTTACTGTAGGTCCGGCGATGGCGCATGCCCCGGCGTTGCCGGACCACCACCCGGTCTGTGGATGATTGATCACATAACAAAAAGCCGGGACAAGAGCCCCGGCAAAGAGTTAACTCAAGATACGGAACCGATGGTTACATCGAGAACTTGTGCTGGAAGCCCACACCGAAGGCGGTGTCTTCCAGATCACTGTCGTCGGCTTCCACCTTGGAGTAGTAAGCGAAGACCTTGCTGCCATCACCGACCTTGTAGTCGGCACCCAAAGCCATCAGGGTCAGCTCGTCGTCGGTCTGGTCCAGGTCGTTCATACCGTACTGGGCCTTGAGCTTGAGGCGGTTGATCTTGTAGGCACCGCTGACCAGGTACGCGGTGTCCTCATAGGACACGCCACCGATGTCGTCGGAGCTTTCGGACTGCTGGAACAGGGCACCCAGTTCGAATGCGTCCATCTTCAGGCCGGCGGCGGCGCGCAGGGTATCGGCTTTCACGTCGTCGCCGTAGTCGTACAGCGTGGTCTCGACTTCGGAGTCGTATGCCAGGGCGGCGTACAGCATGTCGTTGTCGAACACGATGGAGCTGGAGACCGAATCGGCCGGGCCGTCCTCGTCTTCGGTGCCGGCTTCCTCGCCAGGAATGACCGCCACGTTGACCGTGATCGCATCCGCGAATTCTGGTGTGGAGTACTGCACGATGTTACTCAGGCGCTCGTCACCACCCATGATGTTTTTCAGGTCGCCTTCCAGGTCGCCGAACTGATCGACGTCGCCCTGGGCCGCCTTGAGCGGGGAATCAAACTTACCGGCAATCAGCGTACCCAGCCTGGCATGGGCAAAACCGCCGTAGATGTTGCGCTGGCTGAAGGTTTCTCCGTCCTTGTCACCGTCATCGACGGAAATCTCGAATTCCGCCTTGTACACCGCCTTCAGGTCATTTACGTCCAGGTCGAGATCGCCCTTTACGCCCAGGCGCGAGGCGTTGCTACGCAGCTCCCAGTCGTCGGCAGTGCCGTCGTCGATGTTCTCGTAGCTGACGTTCACTTTGCCGTAGACAATCGGACCGTTGTCAGCCAGCGCGACCGCGGGAAAGGTGATGAATGAACCTACAGCCAAGGCTAGCAGCTTCTTTTGCATTGTCGTGTACTCCATAATCGCTTGATTGGCGTCTATAACAGACCGGTCTAATATTGAGGACATCAATGACAGTTTCATGACCGTTTCTTGGCGATTTGGCGTCAGACACGACACGCAGGGTTCGGGGCAGGAGGCGCTATCCTAGGCGGCGAATGATGACGGGCAGGTTGCAGTTACGCGTCAGTTTGAAGCGAGGCTTGACCTGGATTTATTCGCATATTCAATGAATTAAAAACGCACATGAGAGACAGGTGGGAAATCGCCGCACTCGGAACGCGCGCCTGTTTCCGTGAATGCGCGGGCGACATACCCGTTATCACGGATTGCCGTGGCAGGCCTGGCGGCCTTTACCATACTGGGGTAGCGACCGATTTCATTCACCAGACCGGCCAGGGGAGTCTCGATGACCCGAACGGCAAAGACCCTGTCTTCGCTTATTTTCAGCATCATCCTGCTGATCGGCGGCAACGCCTTCCTGATGACGCTGCTCGGCCTGCGACTGAGTATCGAGGGCATCAGCCCCGGGGTGATCGGCTGGATTCTGGTGTTCTATTCGTTCGGTTTCGTCGCCGGGACGCTGTTTGCCGGGCGCATCATCGAACGCGTCGGGCACGTTCGCGCGTTCGCGGTGTTCGCGGCAATCCTGGCGGCGTCCGTGCTGATCTATCCGATGGCGGTGCAGGCCGGCCTGTGGGGCGGACTGCGGGCGGTCGGCGGCTTTGTCATGGCCGGGCTGATGATCGTCATGGAAAGCTGGTTCAGCAGCAAGGCGGACAACCGCAACCGGGCCAGCCTGTTTGCCGTGTACCAGATCGTCTTTTTTCTCTCGACCGCCGGCGGCCAGGTGCTGATCCGGGTCGGCGATCCGGCCGGCTATATTCCGTTTTCCCTGGCGGCCATCCTGGTGGCCCTGGCGGTGGTTCCGCTGTCACTTACGCGTCGGGAGTCACCGACGGTGGTCCGGGGCGATCGCATGTCACTCCGGCGACTTTACGGCAAATCGCCGGTGGGCACCCTGGGATCGCTGGTAGCGGGGTTGCTGATCAGCGCTTTCTACGCCATGGGACCGGTATATGCCAACCGAATCGGGCTCAATGTGAGCCAGGTCTCCGACTTCATGGCCTCGGCCATTGTCGCGGCCATGATCCTGGCCTGGCCCGTGGGGCGGCTGTGCGATCACTTCGACCGCTACCGGGTGATGCTGGTGACGGCGTTGGTGGCCGCCGGTTGCAGCCTTGCCGTGGCGCTGATCGGCGGGCTGAACGCCTGGCTGCTGGTGATCATCGTGGGGCTGTACATGGGCATCAGCGCCACGCTCTACCCCATCGCTGTCGCCATCAGCAACGACCTGATGGACAGCCACCAGATCACCGCCGCCAGCACAGCCCTGCTGCTCAGCTACGGCATCGGCAGCTGCATCGGGCCGGTGGTCAGCTCCATGGCCATGGAGTGGCTGGGGCCGGCGGGCCTGTTCATCAGCAACGCGACGATCCTGGGGCTGTTGATGCTGTTCATGGTCGTCGGCCCGGGTCGCCGCAGGCATCCAAGCGTCGATGAGCAGGAGCACTACTACATGACCACGCCGGAGGTGGCCATCGCCATGGCCGACCTGGACCCGCGCAATCCCGATTTTGAGGAGCATCCGGCGGATGAGGAACCGCAAGCTCCGGAACCAGCGGATACGGACCCCACGCGAGATTGACGCCCCGGTGGCTGACGGTGAGAAGCGAACGGCGCCTGGGACATAATGTCGCACCGCATGGGCGTCGCCGGGGCAAGGCATTAGATTGGGCGTTGAATGTCCGGGGCCCGGCGCCCCAAAGCCCGAATCAAGGAGCCCGCAATGCACCGTCTCTCCAGAACCCTGCTGGCAGGCGCCACCGCCTTTGCCCTGCTCTCGCCGCTCGCCCACGCCGGCGACATCGACGTATCCGACGCCCGGGTGCGACTGCTGCCAGGGGACGTGCCAAGCGCGGGGTATTTCAGTCTGCATAATGGCTCGGACCGCACCGTCACCCTGGTGGGCGCGTCCAGCGACGCCTTCGGACAGGTGATGATGCACAAGAGCATGGAGAAGGACGGCATGGCGCACATGCACGCCGTGCCCAGCCTCGAGGTCGCGGCCGGCGAAGACATCGACTTTGCCCCGTCCGGCTACCACCTGATGCTCATGAAACGCTCGGCGCCGCTGGCCATCGGCGAACAGGTCACCATCACGCTCGAGTTCGAGCAGCACCCGGCCATGCCGGTCACCTTCGAAGCCGTCTCCCCCGCCGACATGTGAGGCCAATGGCCGGACCACAGGGCCCGGGTCCGCCCTCCACGGCTAAGGCAGCGCTGTCGGCGGATGAATATCCGGATCTCCCGGGCACAACCGCTCCAGCGCGCCTGCGACATCATGTCGCGCGCGGGGCCAACACCGGACGCGCCCCTGACCGCGCAAACCGGCTAGAATGCCGGCCATGGAATGGCTCACTCAATCGCAAAGCGGCTACCGGCGCGCCTCCCGTTACCTCCTGGCCATGCGTCTGTCGGTGGTGGGGATGCAACTGGTCACCCTGGTCGTGACGCACACCGTCGTGCCGCGCTACTTCACCCTGTCGGCGCTGATGCTGTGTGCGCTCTACGCGGCGTTCTCGGCGCTGAGCTACACCTGGTTCGTGCGGCGCCCGCCCACCACCGCCTGGGTTGTCGGCGCATCCCTGGTGACCGATCTGGCGCTGATCGCCGGCTGGCTGTTGCTCACCGGTGGCTACGCCAATCCCCTGACGTCCCTGCTGCTGCTCCCCATCGCCGTGGGCATCGTGCTGCTGCCCCTGCGCCAGGGTATCGGTCTGACCCTGATCGGCATCCTCGCCTACGCGGTGCAGATGCGCTGGCCGTCATCAATGGCCGGGCACCATCACAGCGGCGATCTGGCGCAGTTGCACCTGTTGGGTATGGGCGTGGCGTTCGCGCTGACCGCCGTGATCCTGCTGCTGGTGGTGGGCGCCCTGGTCCGGCAGATCCGGGAGCAGCAGACTCAGCTGTCCCGCACCCGTGAAGCGCGGCTTCGAGACGAGCAGGTCATCGCGCTGGGGCTTTCCGCCGCCGGCGTGGCCCATCGTCTGGGCACTCCGTTGAACACCGTCGCGCTGCTGATTGAGGAAATGCGTGCCAACCGGCCCCCGCACAGCGACCGCGAAGACCTGGACCTCATGGAACAGCAGATCAACCTGTGCTGCGATCACCTCCAACAGCTTTCCGACGCCGCCGTGCAGGTCCGCTCGGCCCGCACGGAACGCATCGGCGCTGATCGCTGGATGGCCCGGCTGATGGAATCCGCCACCCTGCTGTGGCCCTCCGGCACCATTGAGTGGCGTCGCCCCTTCCCGACGACGGCGATTGCCGTGGACGCGACGCTCGATCAGGCCATACTCAACCTGGTGGACAATGCGCTTTCCGCCAGCCCCGACTGGGTCGCGGTCAGTGTTCGGGAAACCGGGGAATCGGCGGTGGCGATCGTGGTGGAGGACCGGGGCAGCGGATCGGACCGGCTGGATGAGGCCGGCCTGGGCAACGATGTCGTCCGGTCCGAGCAGGGCCTGGGGGTGGGGCTGCTCCTCTCCAACGCCACCATCCAGCGTCTGGGGGGAACCCTCAAGGCCATATCGACACCCCGGGGTACAACCATGATCATCGAACTGCCCCACGCGCCGCACGGAGACTGAATGGACGAATCCCCCAACTGGCTGCTCGTCGATGACGACGACGCTTTCCTGCAGGTGCTGCAGCGCTCACTGAAACGCCACGGCGTGAACAGCGCCATCGCGCACACGCCGGACGCTGCCATCGTGAAAACGGCGGAGCACGCCTTCACCCGGTGCGTCCTGGACCTGAACCTGGCCGGCGAGAGTGGCCTGCGCCTGTTGCCGGAACTGCTGTCGCGCAATCCGCGCATGAAAGTGCTGGTGCTGACCGGTTACGGGAGTATTGCCACGGCGGTCGAGGCCATCCGGCGCGGCGCCGTCAACTACCTGTGCAAGCCGGTAACCGCCACGCAACTGATCGCCGGCTTCGACGAACTCAAGGCACCGCGCCCCCTGCGCGACCTGCCGCCATCGATCCAGGAGATGGAGTGGGAGCACATCCAGCGCGTGCTGAACGCCAACCAGGGCAACGTCTCGGCCACCGCCCGCGCGCTGAACATGCATCGCCGCACCCTGCAGCGCAAACTGAACAAGCATTCGCTGTGGCGTGAGTAGACAGAAGCAACACCGACCGAAGGAGAGGCCCGTGACCGACTGGTACGCCATCCCCCTGGGGGACGCCCTGCTGGCCCAGCCGCGTTTGAGCGAGCTGGAGGAGACGCTGTCCGCTGTCTACCGGCAGGCCGGTCAGCCGCCGGACATGGCGGCCGGCTACCGGCACCAATCCGGCGGTGTCCAATGTGAGTTGACGGTGTACCTGACGGCGGCGTTTCAGGCGCATCTCGGCCGGCCGGATGCGCAGTCGTGCCCGGCACCCGACGGGGAAGGGCTGGGATTTCTGGCGGGGAATCGACAGCGGCTGGACCGCGGCGCTGAACAACGCTCAACGCCCGACTGACATTACAGTTTGCCCCGCAGCGCCTCCAGTTCCCGCGTATGCGCCTCAAGCTCCGCGGTCGCTTCCTGCAGTTTGTCGCGGCGTTTTTCGATCTTGTCGCGGTCGCCCTCTTCCAGGGCCTCTTCCAGCTCCCGCTGACGCTCGTCCACTTCGTCCATGCTCTCGCGGAGTTCGTCCTCGGCATCTTCCAGGAGATCCTGGTCGCGGCAATGCGTCTGGATGCTCGCCAGCGCCTGCTCCAGGCCGTCGATGCGGTGAGCGTTGCCCTGCTGCCGGGCGGCGTCCAGCTGGCTCTGTACGTTGGCCTCCCTGGCGTCGCACAGAGGGCCCGCCTGGATCGCGGTGGTCGTGCCCAACAACAGGAGTGTGGCAATCCATTTTCCCGGAACTCGTCGCATTCTAACGTCCTTATTCTGTCTTCGGATTTGGGCGTCAGCCATTACTAGCAGCATCACGGGGAAAATCATAGAGCCGGCACCATCGTGTATGCTCAACCGCATGACGCTCGCCCGAACCCGGAGATCCGCCGTTGCCTGAACTGAAAACCCTCGCCCTGTTCCTGGTCACCGCCCTGGCCGAAATTGTTGGCTGCTACCTGCCCTACCTCTGGCTGCGCGAAGGCCGGAGCATCTGGCTGCTGGTACCGGGCGCCCTCAGCCTGGCGGCCTTCGCCTGGCTGCTGTCACTGCATCCGACCGCGGCGGGACGGGTCTACGCGGCCTACGGCGGCGTCTACATTTTCATGGCTATCCTGTGGCTGTGGGCGGTGGACGGCATTCGCCCGACGGTCTGGGATCTGGTGGGTTCCGCCGTCGCGCTACTCGGGATGGCCATCATCATGTTTGCTCCCCGCGGTAGCTGATGGCCATTGGCAACGAGTGTTGCTCGTCTACACTGCCGGGGAGATCCATCAACAGAACGATCGCTCAGGGAGGAACGAATGAAAGTCCGACGCATCATGGCCAACATCACCACAGCGGACTTCGACGCCGCCCAGGCCTTCTACGGCGACATCCTGGGGCTGGAACGGCTGATGGATCACGGCTGGTTCCAGACCTATGGATCACAGGAAAAGATGATGGTTCAGCTCAGCTTCGGCCGTGAAGGCGGTTCGGGCACGCCGGTGCCGGACCTGTCCATCGAAGTGGACGACCTCGACACCGCCCGGGCCCGATTCCAGGCCGCCGATGTGCCCATCGAATACGGCCCGGTTAGCGAACCCTGGGGCGTGCGCCGGTTCTTTGTCCGCGATCCGTTCGGGCGGCTGGTTAATATTCTGGTGCACGGCGACTAGCGCCCCATAACCACCCGGTTTGCACCTACACTGAAGAAGCCGCGCTTGACGGCATTCCCCCCGGTCCGCATGGAGAAAGGAATCATGACAACCCGGCATTCGCCTTCCGCCAAAGGCCCCCGCCCTATTCCGCAGGAAGCCTTCGATTGGTACGACGCCTATGCCCACGGGCTGATGGATCGCCGGACCTTCATCAACAAGCTCGGTACCCTGACGGCGCTGGGCTTCAGCATGAGCGCGCTGACCTCGGCGCTGATGCCCAACTACGCTGAGGCGGAACAGGTGTCGTTCAACGACGACCGGATCACCGCGACCTACACCCTGTTCCCGTCGCCGCTGGGCCATGGTGAGGGGCGCGGCTACCTCGTAGTGCCCGAGGCTCTCGCGGGAACGGCGCCGGTGGTGCTGGTGGCCCACGAGAACCGGGGCCTGAATCCATACATCGAGGACGTGGCGCGGCGCCTGGCCATCAAGGGCTATGTGGCTTTCGCGCCGGATGCGCTGTATCCGGTCGGCGGCTACCCGGGAAACGACGACGAAGGGCGCGCCCTGCAGGCAAGCCTCGACCGGGCCAGGATCGAGGAAGACTTCATCGCCGCAGCCCGCTTCCTCAGGGCCCATGAACTCAGCAACGGCAAGCTGGGCGCTGTCGGCTTCTGTTTCGGCGGTTACATCTCCAACATGCTCGCCGCCACCCTGGGCGACGACCTGGACGCCGCCGTTCCCTTCTACGGCACCCCCGCCGACGCCTCCCTGCAAAGCGGAATCCGCGCCCCGCTGATGCTGCACTTCGCCGGCCTCGACAATCGGGTCAACGCCACCTGGCCGGATTACGAAGCCAACCTGAAGACTCATGGCGTGGACTACACCGCGCACACCTACGACGGCGTCAACCACGGCTTCCACAACGACTCCACCGCCCGCTATTCGCAAGAGGAAGCGGAGCTGGCCTGGTCGCGGACGCTGGACTTCTTCGCCGAACACCTGAGCTAAGACAGCTTTCGAACCCCGGAGCCGCCAGGACGCGGCCTCGGGCTATTCCCCAAGCCTACCGGTACTGTCCCGGGACTGACCCGTCCGGGACGCCCGCCGCCATGTTCAGAACGCCCATCACAGCCTGACTTCAACAGCCCCGCTAATTTCGATACATATTGTCAACATTTTTGGTATACCATATTACCGTAATAGCTGTAGTCTCTCTTGAGCGTTGTGTTGTCGTGCTGGAGAAGCGTGAATAATGAATATCAAGCAGAAACTGACCCTGGCCTTCTCGGTGATCGCCTGTGTGCCGTTGATCCTGGTGGCCGTATTGATTGTGATGAGCCTGCGCGACGAGGCGCGGCAGGGTTTCCTCGATAGCAGCAGCCGGGAGATCCGGCAAGTGGACAACGCCATGACGTTGTTCTTCCAGGCTATCGAACAGAATGTGAACTACCTCGCCCAGCATCCGTTGCTGGAAAACATCCATGAAGGCGGCCTCAAGCGTTACCTCGACAAGGACGCCGCGCAGCGGCCTCCAGGCGAACAGGACGCCGACATCTTCCAACTGTTCGACGAGCTGGCGCAGAGCCATCCGGCGTACGCCTACATCCAGCTGGGCGTCAGGGATGGTGGCTACCTGTTCTGGCCGGGTGGCGAGCTCAGCGACTACGATCCGCGCTCACGCCCCTGGTACCAGAGCGCCATGGCCAAACCCGGTGAAACCTTCCGCACCAACGCTTACTACTGGGCGGCGGATGACGTGTCGCTGATCAGCACGGTACGCACCTTCGGCAACGATCTCGGGCACAACGGGGGCGTGGTCAACATCGATGTCTCCCTCAAACAGCTCACCGACATCGTCAAGCAGATCAGGCTGGGCGAGAGCGGCTACCTGATGCTGGTGGAGGGCAACGGCAACGTACTGGTGGATCCGCGCGAGCCGGACCACAACTTCAAGCAGCTCGGAGCCATCGGCGACGATTACGCGCCCCTGGTGGACGCCAAACCGGGCCTGGTGTCGCTGGAGATCGACGGCGAGCGTTACATGGCCAACGTCTGGTCGTCGGACGCCCTCGGCTGGCGTTTTATCGGACTGATCCAGCAGGATGAGGTGATGAGCAGCGCGACCCACCTGACCTGGCTGATCGTCGGCATGGCGGCGGGTCTGGCGTTGCTGTTTGCGGTGGTCGGCGCCTTCTTCGCCAATATGATCGTGCGGCCGATCCGCGCGGTGACCCAGGGACTGGAGGGCATTGCCCAGGGCGAAGGCGACCTGACCACCGACCTGCCCGTGCGTGGACGCGACGAAACCGCCAATCTGGCGGGCTGGTTCAACCAGTTCCTGGGCTCCATCCGGGATCTGGTGCAACGCATCGGCCACGCGGCCGCGCAGATCAACAGCACCTCGGATCACTCCACCGGCGTCTCGGTGAAGATGGCCGAAGCCGCCTCACGTCAGCGCGAAGCGGTGGAGATGGTGTCCACGGCTTTCCACGAGATGGTCGCCACCTCCAACGAAGTGGCCAAGTCCTGCACCCAGGCCGCCACCTCGGCCGAAACCGGCCAGAGTCAGGCCCACGACGGCCAGCGCCAGATCGACGCGGCGGTCAGCAGCGTCGACCGGCTCAGCGGCGAAATCGAGAGCTCCGCGGAGTCCATGCGCCAACTGGCCAATGAGAGCAGCGCGATCCAGTCCATCCTCGACACCATTCGCGGCATCGCCGAACAGACCAATCTGCTGGCCCTGAACGCGGCCATCGAGGCCGCCCGGGCCGGCGAGCAGGGGCGCGGCTTTGCCGTGGTGGCCGAGGAGGTTCGCTCTTTGGCAGCACGCACCTCGGACTCCACCACCGAAATCGACACCCTGCTGGGCAACCTGCTCGCGCGCACCCACGACATGGCCCAACAAATGGACGCCAGCCTGGATGTGTCCCGGGAAACGGTCAGCCAGATCAACCTCACCCGCGAGAGCTTCGAGCGCATCCGCGAATCGGTGGACGTGATCCGGGACATGAACACCCAGATCGCCACGGCGGCGGAGGAGCAGCATCAGGTGGCGGAAGACATCAACCAGCACATCAGCCACATCCACGGCGATGCCCAGCAGGTGGCCGAACTGGCCCAGGCCACCAGCGGCGATGCCAGAAGCCTGACCACGCTGTCCGACGAGCTCAACGGCCTGGTGCAGCGCTTCAGGACCTGAGGAGGCCCCTTTCATCCGCTCCCTGAGCAACCAGGAAACGATACGGTCATCCGATCGTCGGCGGCGCCGGCGGTCGGTCGAAACGGATTCGACAAGCCCGACCCGGAGGAACACACCCATGCCCAAAGCGACGTACCGCCCCGCCGCGACACGTCTGTCCCGCTGGCTGCGGCCGGCTTCCCTGCTGCTGGCCCTGTTGGCGGCCTCGCCCACCCGGGCGGCCGTGGATTTCCACATCTTCACCGACAACTACCCGCCCTACAGCATTTCCCAGTCCGGTCAGAGTTACGCCCACAAGGCGGAGGACATCGGCGGGCTGTGTACGGATATCGTCAAAGTCATCATGGCGCGAGCCGGTTACAGCTACGCCATGAAGATCCGCGAGTGGAACTTCGGCTACAAGTGGGTCCAGGAACACGCCGACCACGCCCTGTTCTGCACCGCCCGCAACGCCGAGCGCGAGGACAGCTTCCAGTGGGTCGGCCCGCTGGCGCAAATGCGCTGGACGCTGTTTGCCGCGCCCGATTCGACGCGGACCCTGGCCACGCTGGACAACGCCCGCGGGCTGAAGATCGGAGGCTACAAGGGCGGGATTATCAGCAAGTACCTGTCGGAGCAGGGCCTGGACGTGATCACCTCGGGTATCGACCGCCAGAACCCGTTGCGGCTGGCCCAGGGCCAGATCGACCTCTGGGCCACCGATGGTTTGACCGGCCCGCTGATTGCCGAACAGGAAGCGGGCATCACCGGGCTCCGGCCAGTGCTGTCGTTCGGCGAGACGCCTTTCTATCTCGCCATCAGCAAGCAGACGGACCCAGCCCGGGTCGCCCGCCTGCAGGAAGCCCTGGACGACGCTCGCCAGGACGGCACCGTCCAGGCGATCGAGGCACGCTACGGGCTTTGATGGCCGCGCCACACGGCCGCGATCGGACGAACCGGCCGTCGCTCGCCCCTATCGGGCCTGGGTGCGTTCCTCCGAAGCGGAGGTGGGCACCAGCGCCCGGGTGAGGTCCTTCATATCGAGGGTGCCGACCGGCTCGCCGTCCCGCACCACCCGGAAGCTCAGGCTGGTGTCACCGCCGGAACGGCCCAGCACGGACTCCAGGTTGTCGGTCTCGACCAGGTCGCCGGCAAAGCCATCGCCGGCAGGCAGCCCCGGTGTCATCACCGAACGCACGCGCAGCACGCGGGCGCGATTGATGTCGGAGATGAAGTCGACGATGTAGGGATCGTTCGGGTTCATCAGGATGTGCTGCGGATCGCCCTGCTGCACCACCTCGCCGTCCTTGAGGATCACCAGGTGGTCCGCCAGCTTGAGCGCCTCGTCCAGATCGTGGGTGATGAACACGATGGTCTTGTGCAGCTCTTCCTGCAGTTCCAGCAGCAGGTCCTGCATGTCCGACCGGATCAGCGGGTCCAGCGCCGAGAAAGCCTCGTCCATCAGCATGATGGGCGCGTTGGAGACCAGCGCCCGGGCAATGCCGACACGCTGCTGCATGCCACCCGAAAGCTGGTGCGGGTACTGCTCCTCGTTGCCTTCCAGCCCCACCCGGGCCAGCCAGTGGCGGGCATCCGCCTCGAAGTCGCGGGTGGTCACGCCGCGCACATCCATCGCCATGCCGGCGTTCTCCAGCACGGTCCGGTGCGGCAGCAGACCGAACTTCTGGAACACCATCGACATGTGTTCGCGGCGCATCTGGCGCAGCTCGTCCTGGCTTTTCTGCAGCACGTCCTGGCCGTCCGCGACGATCTGGCCGGCGGTGGGCTCGATCAGCCGGTTGACGTGGCGGATCAGGGTCGATTTACCGGACCCGGACAGCCCCATGATCACGGTGATCTCGCCTTCGCGCATATCGATGTTGATGTCGCGCAGACCCAGCACGTGATTGAAGCGTTCCTGCAGTTCGGCCTTGCCCATGCCCTTCTTGACGTGCTCCAGGGCCAGCTCCGGCTCGGCGCCGAAGATCTTGTACAGGTTCTTGATCGAGATCTTGATGTTCTCTGACACGATGATTCCTCCCTACTGCGACTGGGCGGCGTTGATGCGCGCCAGAGATGCCTTGGTCACCCGGTCCAGGATCACCGCCAGGATCACGATGCCCAGGCCGGACACCAGCCCCACACCCAGTTCCAGGTTGCGGATACCGCGCAGGACCAGCACGCCCAGGCCCGGTGCGGACACCAGCGAAGCGATGACCACCATCGCCAGGCTCATCATGATGGTCTGGTTCACGCCGGCCATGATGTTGGGCAGCGCCAGCGGGATCTGCACCTTGAACAGCTTCTGCCGCGGGGTCATGCCGAAGGCATCGGCAGCCTCGATCACATCGGTGTCCACCAGGCGGATGCCCAGGTTGGTCAGGCGCACCACCGGGACGATGGCATAAAGAATGATGGCGATGCCGTAGAGCTTGGACTCGGTCACGCTGAACAGGAAGATCAGCGGAATCAGGTACACGAACGGCGGCAGGGTCTGGAGCATGTCCAGTACCGGGATCGTCAGCCGCTGCATCATGTTGCTGCGGGACATGGCGATGCCGATGGGAATACCGATGAGCACACAGATGAACGCGCAGACGAAGATAATGGAGAGCGTCTGCATGGCGTAGTCGTAGTAGTCGATGAACGACAGCAGCATGATGCTCCCGGCCACCAGCGACACCAGTTTCCAGGAACGGGTGACCACGAAAACGATGGCCATCAGCACCGGAATGACGATCCACCAGGGAGTGTGCAGCATGCCGTAGAGGGCGCCGTCCAGGGCCCAGCTCAACGGCTGGGTGATGGGGTCCAGCACGACGCTGAGACCGTCCTTGATATTCAGGAAGCCCTGCTCCAGGCCCTGGGTCAGATCCCGGGACTGGGGAAAGGCGGAACAGGATTTGTTGAGCGCATCCATGGACGGGAACGGCAGGTCCCAGATGCTGGTGTCGGTCGCGGCTTCCTTGCCCTGGGTTTTGGAGAGCAGGTCCGCCATGGAGGTCGGCGCGCTGCTCTCACTCTCGGAACACCACTCGCTGAGCCCGAGAGACGAGAAGAGAAAATCGTAGGTTGCCATGGTGTTATGTCCGCGGACGAAGCCGCCAGATGATGGATAGGGGAAAGAGAGGAGATCGGGCGGGAGCAAAGGCTCCCACCCGGTCGAACCAGCCTGATCAGTTGTTCAGCAGGGCCGACAGATTCTCGCGTGCGGAATCGTTCAGCCACTTGGACCAGGTGTCCGGGTTGTTCTGCAGGAAGTACACAGCCGCTTCCTCGCCAGACGCGCTGTTGGCATCCTTCCAGGCCAGCAGGGCACTCATCTCACTGGTCTTGAAGTGCAGCTTGCTCAGCATATCGGCAACGGCCGGCTCACGCTCCTTGAAGTCGGTGGTGACGGCGGTCAGGACCGGCGCCGCCGGGAACGCGGAGACACCCGGATTCTCGGCATCCGGCGTCTGGTTGGCTTCGTGCACGTCCGGCTTGTACTCGCCCATGTCCACTTTGGTCATGTCGTACTTGCCCAGCGGCACGGTCGGGCCCCAGTAGTAGCCGAACCAGGGTTCCTGGTTCTCGTAGGCGGAGCCCATGGAGGACGCCAGGGTTTCACCGGAACCGTGGTTGAACACTTCGATGCCGGAGGACTCGAGGTCCAGGGCGCGGATCAGGTTGTCGCTGACCACACGGCAGCCCCAGCCGTCCGGGCAGTTGTTGAAACGGTTACCCACCAGCTCCGGGTTCGCCATCACGCCTTCGATGGTTTTCAGCTCGGGATGCTCTTCGGCCAGGTAGGTCGGGATCCACCAGCCTTCAACACCACCCGGGCGCAGGACCTTGCCCAGACGCTCGATCTTGCCTTCGGATTCCAGACGGTCGAAGACCTTGCCCGTGGAGTTGACCCACAGTTCGGTGACGATGTCCGGCTCGCCGTTCTCGGCGACGGAGGTGATGGCCGGCACGGTGTCGGACGGAACCACCGACACATCGCAACCGTAGCCCTGCTCCATGAGGAACTTGGCCACGTTGGTGACCACCTCGTTGGAGGCCCAGTTCATCTGGGTGATGGAAACTTCACCGCACTCATCGGCTTGCGCCAGGGACGGAAGTGCAATCGTGGGAAGAGCAGCCGCGCACAGCAAAGCCGCTTGAGTCAGCTTACGCATAGCTTGATCCTTATTTGGAAGTTTTAGGGACTTTTTAATCGGTTTTCAGGTGCTTCGGGATAACACAGGATGACAGGCCCGACAGACGGACCCTGATCGTTAAACGATCGGAAACAGGGAGGGAAGTGTTGGAGGTTTTTTAAGCCTCAAAGCAAATGCCTTTCGCAAAAGTTCGCGACCAAGGTTAAGCATTTCTCATCAAGATGCAAGCGGATGGCAACATTTAGACGCCAAAAACCACAAAAAAGCAAGTGATCACTATCGCGAAAAGCGTGCTTATAGCACCCTTGGCATGCCAGAATTATTTAGAACTCAAAAAATCTCCGGTGGTCCGTAAGCATTCGCTTACATCCATGCATTCTGCACAGAGCACTACTCATGCCGGAGCCCCTTCAACAGGAGAACGCATGATCGACGACACCGACAAAGCACATCTGCGCCGTTGCGTGGAACTGGCCACCCAGGCCCTGGAAGCCGGCGACGAGCCCTTCGGCTCGGTGCTGGTCTCCGGCGATGGTGAAGTTCTGTTCGAGGACCACAACCACGTGGCCTCGGGCGATCACACGCGCCACCCGGAATTCGAGATCGCCCGCTGGGCGGCGGCGCATCTGGCGCCGGCGGAGCGGGCGCGAGCCACGGTCTACACTTCCGGCGAACACTGCCCCATGTGCGCGGCAGCCCACGGCTGGGTCGGCCTGGGCCGGATTGTCTACGCCAGTTCCTCCGCCCAGCTGACCGAGTGGCTGACCGAACTCGGCGTGGCCACCGCGCCGGTGCGCCCCCTGCCGATCGGCGACATCGTGCCGGGCGTGACGACGGATGGGCCGGAGCCGGCACTGGCCGAGGCCGTCCGCGATCTGCATCGACGCCTGCACAGCGCCCACTGATCCCGGGCCCGGCGCCCCCGTGCCGTGGTATATTACGTCACGCACCGACCCGACCGACGAGAGAGTCTCCCCATGAATCAAGAACCCCGACAGACCATCCTCGAACTCGACGGCGAGGAACGTTTCGACTACTTCCTCGACACCGTCATGGAAGAGCGGGAAATCTGGATCCTCGTCAACGGCGACAACCAGTTCCTGAAAATCGTGTCCGACGAGGACGGCGTCGCCTACCTGCCGGTCTGGCCGAGCGAAGCCTTTGCCGCCGACTATGCCGCGGGTTCCGACGGACTTGTCCCGAAAAGCCTGTCCCTGCCTGAATTTTTCAGGAAATGGGTCCCCGGTCTGACCCGGGACGGCCTGGAGATCGGCGTGTTTCCGGGCAACGACGGCACCCTGTGGATTGCCGAGCCGGAGGATGTGAAGAAAGACCTGCAGGATGAGATGAGCTTTTGACTCGCCCCCTGTCCGGGACCGATCCATAACAAATGTTTACAGGGTCGGCCGGGCGGGCAGCGCAGCCTTTGGATAGCATGAATACCGGCGGCGCGCGACGCCGCCACCGAACCTGCCAAGGACGATGAGCCGCAACAACAAGGAACCCGCCATGAACTGCACAAGCTGCAAACAGGGCAAACTGATCCCGAACTTTCTGGAGCCCCAACTGAGAGCCCGCGCCTGCAATCACTGCGGCGGCGACTGGCTGCTGGTCGAGGATTACGTGGCCTGGAAGGAAAACAATCCGGAGTTCACGGTCGCTGAGCACGCCGACTTCGAGATTGAAGATACCCAGCACGCGCTGCTGTGCCCGGCCACCGGCGCCATCATGCACAAGTACCACATCGCCAACGACAGCGACCACAAGCTGGACTACAGCCCCAGGGTTGGTGGTATCTGGATGGACAAGGGCGAGTGGACCTACCTCAAACTGGCCAACCTGGCCGGCTCCCTGAACCGGATTTTCACCGACCAGTGGCAGCAGGCCATTCGCACGCAAAGCGCCCGGGAAACCTTTGAGGACATCTATCAGGAGCGGTTTGGCGAAGACGACTACCGCAAGGCCCGCGACGTCCGTGAGTGGCTGCGCAATAACGCTAACAGGGCCGACCTGCGTGCTTACATCCTGGCCCAGGATCCCTACTCGGCGGTGCGCTGAAGCCCGGCTTCAGCACGCCCCCACAAAGTAGCCAATGGCCCGCCCGAAAGGCGGGCCCGTCCGCTCACGGCTGGGCGGGGAAAGCCGTGCGCTCCAGGGCGTACGCCTTGATCACCAGATCCTTCGGCGTCAGGCCGGAATCCGCACTCGCCAGCGTCTTGTCGATGGCATCAGCAAGCGCCGGGCGCAGGTCCCTGGAGCCGGGTTTCGGGTAGACCAGCATCACCACACTGGGGCATTCATCGTCCCCCCAGTGGCCGTAGGATGCCGAGCTGTAACGCGGCGTGGCGCCCGGCGCGAACCACTTCCAGCTGCCCTCTTCCTCACTGGCGCGGATCCAGCTCGCCTGATCGGCAACAGACAATGTCGTCCCCGTGCCTTCAAGCGCCGATACCGGCGCCTGCAACGCCATGGCGGCGGACACGACCGGTCCACTCTCACAGCGCCGTATTTCAGGATCCAGAGTCACGCTGTACGCCTGAATAGCCGGCCCGTCGTTTGCTGAGGCAGCGTCCGCACTCTCGGGCTGCGGTTCCGCGTCAACGACTCGCAAACGGAAACGCTGCGCGCCGGTTACCTCGAAGGGCGCGTCGCTGGAGGCCAGGGCGTTCACCTGGCCGGCCAGCTCGACGGCGTTTTCCGGTGTCACCCGATCCCGGATATCGGTTTCGTCCACCACAAACGACGCGGTCGTGTAGTCCAGGCTGGTGTAAATCCCCTGGTAACCGCCCTCCTCGATGCGACGCACCAGCGCCAGGCGCTCAGGCTCGCCGAGTTCATCGTAGCGGGCGGTATCCGCCGTCACGTGCAGGATGCCTCGGCGATAGCGCCCAGCCATGAGGCGCATCTCCAGGCTCCCCGACCAGACCGACTGAGCCCTGGAGGGACGGATATCCAGTCGTTGTGCCAGGTCTTCCTGGAACGACGCCACCTGCTGGTAGATCCCCGGCGTCAGCAGATCCGACGCCGACGTCCTGTCCTCATCGGAGGACCGCATGGCCAGTTGCCACTGAAACCAGCGCACCTCGGATGCCTGTTCCCGGGGCCGCCCCCAGTAGCTCGGTCGATGCGCCTCCAGGCTCAGCAGATGACCGGTCAGCGGCATGGCCCGGAGCTGCCGCTTGCGGAACTGGCCGACACTGCCGGCCTCCTGGCCAACGAACTCATAGCCCTCGGTCGTGCGGCGCCCCAGCCCGGCGCGGCCGGCCAGCAAGAGCGTCCCGTCAGCCAGCCGGTCCGTTGCCAGAATGGCCCCCCGGGGCAGGTCCGGATCCGCATAAAAGGCCTTGGCACCGGCCATCCGGCGCATGATGACGCCGCGATTTCCCGCCAGTGCGACGGTGCCATCCCCGGTGACAAAGCCGCTGTAGAAATCGGCTTCGCTGGTCACTTCGAGCTTCTCCCAGTCATCGCTGTCGGCCAGCCGCTGGAAGACAACGCCCCCGGTGCCGTAGGCCATCAATGAGCCGTCGCCCAGCTCAAGCACCCCATACAGGGGTTCTCGGGACCAGCCCACGCTCTCAAGAGCCCACTCTCCCGTATCCGCCGAGCGACGGAGCAGGGAGCCGCCTGCCGTGGTAATGACAATGTCGCCCGAGCTGAGTTGATGCAGTCTGTAGAAGTGGCCATCGGACTGGCGGTACGTCAACGGGACCTCCGCCCACTGATCGCCTCCATCGGTGGTTGTCAGCAGGGTGCCTTCGGACCCGGCGATGTACCCCGTGTCGGGCGACGTAAACAGCACGTCGAACGCCACGAAGCCCTCGGGCAGCTCAGCCGATACGGTGACCGGTTTCCAGTTCAGGCCGGCGTCGCTGGACCGCAGAATGGTTCCCTGATGGCCCGCAGCCCAGACCGTTTGCGGGTCAGCGAAGGTAACCGCGGCGAGCGTCGACTCGGTCGGGGTGGCCACAGCCTGCCAGGTCTTGCCCTGATCGGTGGAGCGCCGGACCTGTCCGGCCTCGCCCACGGCCACCACCACGCCGCCGGCATCATCGATGTCGAAGAACATGTACGCCTGCGCCCCGTCGACGCCGGCACGCAGGCGCTCCTGAAACGTCAATTGGGGCCGGTTGGCGTCAACGTAGGCCCGGTAGCCCAGTCCGCCGATCAGCGCGGCGACGAGCAGGGCCAGTAATGCGGTCATCCAGATTCTTGATTTCATGAAAAGCACGTCTTCCTGATGCATGAGCCATGCGCCCGCCCGGGCTGCACGGCCAGTCCCTGTTTGCAGTGATGCCGTGGGCCTCAGAAGAGGCTCGACGACCGGCCCCTGTCTTCGCGCGTCATCTCGGTGACGAGGTCGCCCTGACGGTAGACCTTGCGGCTGGCGATGGCGCCGTCGTAGCTGGTCTGCAGCCACTCACCGTCCGGCGTCCCGTTGCTGTAGGACTCTTTCTTTTCCATCCGGCCATCGCGGCTGAAGGAGTAAAGGGCTCCGTCCGGCTCGCCGTTGACGTAATGGCCTTTCTCGATCAGGCGGCCATCGTCGGTGTAGGCCCGGAAGTCACCATGCCGCTCGCCTTGCCTGAATCCCGCCACCACGCGACGACCGTAACCGCTGACGATATCCACGTTCCCATCCAGCTCGCCGTCGACGTAATTCGCGTGCTGGACCCGCTTGCCGTCGGCGTCATAGACCGCGTAAGCACCGTGCTTCACGCCCATGCGGTAGTGGGTCTCGACTCGGGAGCCGTCAGCCCGCTCATCCACCCAGAGGCCATTTTTCCTGTCATGGACGTAGTGACCCTCCGTGGTCGCGCCATTACTGGACATTTCCCGATACGCTCCATGCAACTCGCTGTCGACGTAATGAGCGCGGATATGGCCGTAACCGTCGCGCAGGTATAGCCCCTGGCGCCCGTTCTCATCCCGCTCGGAACGTTCGACGAGCTCGCCCGCCTCGTCGTACTTTTCCGTCAGGCGATAATCGTCCCGCTCCACCCGTCGATAGGTAAGACGGCCCTGGTCGTCGTACTGCAGATCCGTTTCGGCCAGTTCGTCTCCGCGCTCATTGCGTTTGGTGTCGATCAGGCGAGTGCGCACGCCCTGCTCGTTGTAGAAGGCATGCTCCCCCACCGGCAGCGACCGCTCACCGGCGACCCAGATTTCCTTGAGCACGCCGTTGGCGTGATACTCCTTCTGGACGCCCCGCTTGAGGCCGTCGACGTACTGATACACCCGGCGCTTACGGCCATCCTTCAAGCTGACCTCTTCGCCATTGGCCTTGTTGTTCCGATACATCTTGCGGAACACCGGCTCACCCGCCTCGTAACGAACCAGCAGCCCTTCACGCTGGCCATCCTGGTAATGGGTTTCCTGGACAAGCCGACCCTGCTCATACTCCTTGACCACGCCGTCATAGCCGCCATTGCGGTAGGTGTACTCCCGGGTGACCCGGCCCTGCTCGTCAAACTCCTGGTAGTCACCGTCCTGCAGGACGCCATCCACGTAGGTTCTGTCGTACTGGACCTGACCGTTCTGGTAGTAGGCGGCGAAGCGTCCGTCCTGGACGGAGTGACGATGCCCGCAGCCGCAGTCCTGCTGCTGCGGCTTGTAGCGACCGGACGCCCCCGGTGAGCCATCGTCGTAGTAGGTCTGGAATGCACCGATCAGCGCCCGGTTGGTCCACTCGGGATCGGGCGCAAAGCCCTCCATGGCCAGTGCGCCGTTGGCGTGATACATCGCCACGGTGTATTTCTCACCGTCCGCCGCTTTTTCCAGCGGCAGCGTGATGTAGTAGACCTGCCGGTCATTGGGATCGGCCGGGTCGTAGAAGTCTTCGGATGCATTGAGCCAGACCCGCTGGCCGGCCAAGGCCGGCAGCGCAAAGGCCAATGTCAGAAGCAGAAGCAGTAATCGCATGATTGCGTCCTTTCCATCATGTTCGGGGTTACGGCAGAGGTTCGAAAGTTGCCTGGAGGGTACGGCTTTCGCTGGCCCGGACCTGCGGCAGGGTCAGGGTCTTAACCTCCCCCCAGAAACGCAGCTGCCCAGCTTCGACCGGCTCCAACGGCTGCAGCGCCTCGCCATTGGCATTGCGCCCCACCGGCGCGACCCGCACCCCGGACATCCTCGCAATGCGATCAAACTGGCGGCTTGCCGCGTTGGTGAGCTTGACGGTGCTGGGACCAACACGCTCGATCAGATCGCTTCCATCGACGTCGAGTGTCGCCATCTCGATCCGCGTCACGCAGCGAAGACTGACTTCCACAGACAGGTCATAGAAGAACAGCAGACCGTTGTCCGTGGTCAGTTGGAGGTTCGGGCCATAGCCGCGCCGATCCAGTGACAGGGTGTGACCGCGATAACGATCGGGCGCTTCAACCCGAGCCTCACAGCGGGCGGGATCATCGCCAGGCACCTTCAGCATGAGCTGATGGCGGGCGACACCATCGATCGCAGCATCCTGCATGTCCAGCTCCGGGAACGCATGACCCGATACCTGTTCCTCGGGCACCGTGCGCTGCCCCACCACGGGGCCGCCACTCGAGATGAAACTGCCATTGCGGGCAATCCAGGTCTGGGATCGGGTTTCGTGCGGGGATCGCAACAGCCGAACCGAGGCGACCGGCGACGGCGCGTCGATGGTAATCAGCTTGTCACCGTGACGGGCGACCGGACTTTTCAGCCGCAGCGCGTCGACCATGTCCACCACCAGGTCTTCGTCCGCCTCGCGGTCGACAAACGCCGGCGAGGCTCGCAGTCGCTCGAGCACGGTATTGGACGACGTATACTGGAAGCTCGGGATATCCGTACCCGCGCCATCGACGGGAACCGCCGCCAGAAACGCCCAGTCCAGTACCGGGAAGCCGTCTGGGCGCGATACCCGCAGCACCACCTGGTTGGGCTGCCAGTTTTCCACGGCCACAGTCACGCCGTCGCCCAGTGACACGGCGGCATCGCTGGGTTTGAGGACCGCTTCGATGACCTTCCCGGGCACGTCGACCTCAACCTCCATCCTGATGCGATCAAGGGCCTGGAGCTGATCGTCGGCCAACGGATGAGCCAATAACGGCGCCGATGACTCCCCGGTGGACGACCAGCTTGAATAGACATGGCTCCGCAGATCGAAGCGCTCGTTCGGCGTGGCCTGATCGCTGACTGGCTCGCCATCGCTGTCCAGCAGACTCAGGGCCGTTACCCGCAGGGGCTCGACCATGTTCTGCAAAAGTAACTCCGACGGCACGTCCAGACCTCTCGCTTCGCCGTCCTCCGGCGGGAACCACATCAGTTCATGGTTCACCCGATCGAGCACGTCGTCAGGCGATTTGACATCGTAGGGGGGCAGGAAATAGCGACGGGCACCCTCATCACGCAGATCCATCGGGAAGCCCAGCAGTCCCGTGCGCACGAAGTGTTCGTATTCAAAGTCGGCCCGTGAAGACGGCTGGTCATCGCGGTTGAGCTCGATTCGCGTGTGTGCGTTGACCGGCTCCTCCATAAGATGCGTCCGTACAGAGAAATCGAGCGTGGCCTGCAAAGGCCAGCCGGAATGACGCTCGAAGACAATGTAACCAGCCGGCTCCGCCTTACCGCCTTCGGCCTGAGTGGTGGCGTTCACGGTAATGGCATCTTCTCCGACGTCAGCCACGGTGAACGTCATGGCGGGTATGGCGACGCTGTCGGCGTTGCCGGTCACCGCCGGCGCCTGCCATTGCAAACCGGCCTTCAATGGCTGTTCCGGCAGTCCACCATGAACCAGCTCCATTTGCGCCATGCTCTGTTTCAGTTGAACAAGCGCATCGGCCGGAACCTCGCCCTTAATCGACTCGAAGGCCTCGGTGTCGACAAACTCCGTATCACGCGCGACACCGCGTTGATCAACAGTCTCCCGCAATCCGCTCTTCAGCAGGCGAACGAACGCTCCCCGACGACCCGAGTCATGATCGAAATCACTGGTATTCAGTACCTCACGCCCGTCATTCCGGAAGACCAGGGTTTCCAGTCCGGTCTCGACCACGAAAGTCTCCCCATTCCGCCCGGTCACGGTACTGCGGGACGAGGCGTCCAGCGTCATGTCACCGACAGGCAGACGCGCACCCGAGCGCTCCGGCGCCAGATCAAGCTGGTAATGAAGGCTGTAGGAGTGGGCTTCCCCGATGTCGGGGCTGAAGGTCAGTCTCTCGCGGCTTTGCCAATACACAAGCGCCCCCACGCCAACCGCTACGACAACGGCCAGCAGGACGCCAACGGACGTCTTCCTTGTCATCTTCCTGATTTCCTTATCGGTTCTGGATCCTTGGCGGGGACGAGTCTACACAAGCTGCCTGCCAAGGGGCAGGCGGGGGAAACCGAAACCTGGCGGCAACAACAAAAAAAGGGGCTCAGAGAGCCCCTTGAAAACTGTTTTGCGGCTGCGACTAGAAATCGTAGTCCGGCATCTCATGAGCACGGGATGCCTTTTTCTCCTCCTGGGCGTCGCTGACCATCGCTTCGGTGGTCAGCATCATGCCAGCCACGGACGCGGCGTTCTGCAGCGCGGTGCGGGTGACCTTGGCCGGGTCGAGGATGCCCATGGCGAGCATGTCGCCGTAGTCTTCGGTCTGGGCGTTGTAGCCCCAACTCACGCTGTCGTTGGCGCGCACTTTGTCCAGCACCACGCTGGCGTCCACGCCGGCGTTCACCACGATCTGGCGGAACGGCTCTTCCATGGCCCGCAGGGCGATGCGGATACCGGCCCTCTGGTCTTCGTTGACGGCGTTGAGTCCGGCCTTGCGCACCGCATCCGCGGCCCGGATCAGCGCGGTGCCTCCGCCCGGGACGATGCCTTCCTCCACGGCGGCTCGGGTGGCGTGCAGGGCGTCGTCCACAAGATCCTTTTTCTCCTTCATTTCCATTTCCGTGGCAGCCCCCACCTTGATCACCGCCACCCCGCCGGACAGCTTGGCCACGCGTTCCTGCAGCTTCTCCCGGTCATAGTCGGATTTGGAGGCCTCGATCTCCTTGCGGATCTGGGTCACGCGGGCCTCGATGTCCGGCTTGCTGCCGGCGCCGTCGACGATGATGGTGTGCTCCTTGGTGATCACCACGCGCTTGGCCGAGCCGAGCTGGTCCAACTGGACCTGTTCCAGCGACAGGCCGACGTCCTCGGAGATCACTTCACCGCCGGTGAGCGTGGCTATATCCTGCAGCATTGCCTTGCGCCGGTCGCCGAAGCCCGGCGCTTTCACCGCGGCGGTCTTGAGGATGCCACGCAGGTTGTTCACCACCAGCGTGGCCAGGGCTTCGCCCTCGACGTCTTCAGCGATCAGCAGCAGCGGTTTGCCCGCCTTGGCGACGGCTTCCAGGATCGGCAAGAGGTCGCGGATGTTGCCGATCTTCCTGTCGAACAGCAGCACGTAGGGGCTGTCCAGTTCCGCCTGCATACGGTCCTGGCTGGTGATGAAGTAGGGGGACAGGTAGCCACGGTCGAACTGCATGCCCTCCACCACGTCCAGCTCGTTGTCCAGGGATTTGCCCTCTTCCACCGTAATCACGCCACCGCGGCCGACCTGATCCATGGCCTTCGCCAGGATGTCGCCGATGGCGGTGTCCCAGTTGGCGGAGACCGTGGCCACCTGGCCGATGGCCTTGCTGTCGCTGCAGGGCCGGGCGAGCTGCTTGAGTTCCTCCACGGCCGCAACCGCGGCCAGGTCGATACCGCGTTTCAGATCCATCGGGTTCATGCCGGCGGCGACCGCCTTATGCCCTTCGCGCACGATGGCCTGGGCCAGCAGGGTCGCGGTGGTCGTGCCGTCGCCCGCCAGTTCGGCGGTTTTCGAGGCCACTTCCTTGACCATCTGGGCGCCCATGTTCTCGAACTTGTCCTTGAGCTGGATGTCCCTGGCCACCGACACGCCATCCTTGGTCACCCGGGGCGCGCCGTATCCCTTGTCGAGAATCACATTGCGACCTTTCGGCCCCATGGTGACCTTCACCGCGTCCGCCAGAGTGTTCACACCCGCCAGCATGCGCTCGCGGGCGCTTTGCGAAAATTTGATGGTTTTCGTGGTCATGCCGCGTGCTCCTGCGCCTGCGCGTCTTCAATCACAGCGAGAATGTCGGATTCGCGAACGACCAGGCAGGTGTCGTCGTCCAACGTGATCCCGGTTCCGGCGAACTTCGCAAACAGCACGCGGTCACCCACCTTGACGGTCATTGGCTGGCGTTCGCCATTGTCCAGCAACGCGCCCTCTCCCACGGCCAGCACTTCGCCCTGGGTGGGCTTCTCAGCCGACCTTTCCGGGATCAGTATCCCGCCTCGGCTGAGGGTTTCGGCTTCCAGTCGACGAACAACCACCCGGTCATAGAGCGGTCTGATCTGCATTGACTCTTCCTCCTGAACAGTGGCCCGTTCCAGGGCGGGCCAGCCCCTGAAAACAGCGTTGCCGGGATCGGCGCAATCGCCGCCCATCGAATCGCAAAATAGGTGCAGCGGAGCCGCTTTCAAGAGGCGACGACCAGGGATGTTTAAACCGTTTTTCTCTATCCGCCGTGTCGTTTATGCCTTGAATTGGCCATTGGCTGTTTTATAGTCAAAGAGAGGCCAACCGGCGGGAGGTGTCGATATGCGGGAACCGGCCGAACAAACCTTCGAGCGCACACTGGGAGACTACTTCCGGGAACGGCTGACCGATTGCGCCGACGCCCTGGAACCTCGTCCCGAGGAAGACACCCTCTGGTACGTGGGCTCGGTTCTGGCTCGCCTGGGCGATAGCCGCCAGTTGTTCAGCTACGAGGAGGGCCAGCTGGGCTTGCGTCCCCTGGCGCTGCTGTACAAGGACGCTCACGAAGCCGCCGCGGATCACGAGCGCTGCCTGATCCTGCGCCAACTGGGCGACCAGGCCCTGTTCATCGGCGCGCTGTTCCCGGAACGCTACGCCCGCAAGGGCTTCCGGCAGGATTATTTCGTAGGCATGGGCGGTGGCGCCTACGACTACCTGGCCGACAACGCCGCCAGCGGCCGCCATGTATTCGCCGAACTGTCGGAACGCTTCGCCGCCTTTCTCGATCTTGCCGCCCGCGCCTGTACCCGCCATCCGGGCCGCAGTGCCCGGGACGTGCTGACGCTTTACCGGCAATGGCTGACCTCCGGCGACGAGCGTCTGGCCAAGCAACTGCGGGCGCTGGGAATCAGCCTGGACGACGGCCGCCAACTGCACTGACCCGGCCGCCCCGCGACCGGCCCAACGGAGCATGGAACCATGACTACCTTCGATCAGGATGTCGAAGCTCTGAAAACCTGGGACAGGACCCACGTCTGGCACCACATGACGCCCGGGCAGGCCGCGGACTCGGGGCTGACGATGTTTGTCCGCGGCGAGGGGCTGACGCTCTGGGACAGTGACGGCAAGGCCTACCTGGACGCCACATCCGGCGGCGTGTGGGTAACCAACGTCGGCTACGGCCGGCGCGAGATCGCCGACGCGGTCCACCAGCAACTCCTGGAGCTCAACTATTTCGCCGGCTCCATGGCCAGCAAACCTGCGTCGGCGTTCGCCGGACGGCTGCTGGACAAGATGCCGGGCATGAGCCGCGTCTACTATTCCAGCTCCGGCTCGGAGGCCAACGAGAAAGCCTTCAAGATGGTGCGACAGATCGCCCACAAGCACTACGGCGGTCGCAAGCACAAGATCCTCTATCGCGAGCGCGATTACCACGGCACCACCCTGGCCGCTCTCAGCGCCACCGGTCAGCTGGAACGCCGCGAACACTTCGGCCCCTTCGTGCCGGGCTTCGTGGAGTTCCCCCACTGCTGCGAGTACCGCAATCCCTACGGCGAGGTCGAGGACTTTGGGGCGCGGGCCGCCCAGGCCCTGGAAGACGTCATCCTGCGGGAGGGGCCGGATACAGTGGGCGCGGTGATCATCGAGCCCATCACCGCCGGCGGCGGCGTCATTCCCCCGCCGGCCGGCTACCTGCAGGCCGTGCGTGATATCTGCGACCGCCACGGCGTCCTGCTGATCCTGGACGAGGTGGTCTGCGGCATGGGCCGTACCGGCGCCTGGTTCGGTTACCAGCACGACGGCATCACGCCAGACATCGTCACCATGGCCAAGGGCGTGGCGTCCGGCTACGCGGCGATTTCCTGCACGGTCACCACCGAGCGCGTCTACGAGCTGTTGCGGGAAGCCGAAGGCGATCACCTGGGCTACTTCCGCGACATTTCCACTTTTGGCGGCTGCCTCGCCTCCCAGGCCGCCGCCCTGGCCAACCTGTCGATCATCGAACGCGAGGGGCTGGTGGAGAACAGCGCCCGCCGGGGCGAACGGCTGATGGCCGGATTCCTGGACCTGGCCGGCCGCTATCCGTTGATTGGCGACGTGCGCGGCAAGGGGCTGTTCCAGGGCATCGAGCTGGTGTCGGACCGGCACTCCAGGCAACCGGTGGACGAAGCCATCCCCATGGCGATTGTCGCCAGCTGCAAGGCGCACGGCCTGCTGATCGGCCGCACCAACCGCTGCGTGCCCGGCTTCAACAACGTGCTGAACTTCAGCCCGGCCCTGACGGCTTCGGAGCAGGAGATCGACACCATCGTCGAGCGCCTGGACCGGGCCCTGCACGACGTCACATCGAGTCTGTAGGCTCCCCGGGCATCCCTCCCGCAGGGCACCTATACTGAATTTGCTGACGCTTCATGACTCCCGCCGTGTCGCCGTTCTGCCTGTCAGCGAATGGACGCCCCAGACCGCCAATGGATCCTTATAACGGGAGACTCACCATGCCCAGCCACACCCTTCGAGCGACGCGGGGCGCCACGGTCGCCTGCACTGCCATACTGCTCGCGGCCTGCGCCGGCACGCCGGACGAACCGCCCAAACCCATGACCGCCGACGTGGAAGAATCGGTCGTCACCGAGCCAGGCGTACCCGGCGGCATACAACGCCGAACGGCCCGCATCAGCGCGACCGTGAAAGCCATCGATTACAGCGAACGCAGCGTCACCCTGGTGGATGACAACGGGGGAGAAAAGACCATCACCATCGGCCCGGAAGCGGTGAACTTCAATCAGGTGGAAAAAGGCGACCAGGTCAACGTGGAGTATGCCGAGGAAACCGTGGTCTTCCTGCGCGAGCTGGGCGAGATGGCCAACGACGGCGCCGCCGGCCTTGCCACCCGTGCCGAGGAAGGCGGGACACCAGCCGGCTTCGCCGGCGCGACCACCGAGATTACCGCGCTGGTCACCGGTGTCGACCTGGCCAACCACACCGCCACGCTGATGTTTCCGGATGGCACGGAGGCCGAGGTTCCCGTGCGCCCGGATGTGGCGCTGAGCGACGATCAGGTGGGTCGGGAAGTGGTGATCCGGACGACCGCGGCGGTGGCCCTGTCGGTGGAAAAACAGGAATAAGCCGATTTTTCGGGCGCCCGGACGGTCTGCTTCCCCGGTAGACCGTCCGGGCATTCATGCGGCGTTAATGCGTCGTATCCACCTCGGCCAGGCCTTCCAGCAGCGCTTCGTGGAACAGGTCCGGCTTCTGGATGTGCGGCGAGTGCCCCAGGTCCGGCCACTCCACCAGGGTCGCATCCGGAATGCGTTCGGCCGCCCGCTCGCCCAGTACCTCATAGCGCCCCAGGGTCTGGCGGACCGCATCGGACGCGCGCCCCTTACCGATCGCGGTGTTGTCTTTCTCGCCGATCAGCAACAGCGTCGGCACCTGGATCCGGTCGAACTCGTGCACCACCGGCTGGGTAAACACCATGTCGGAGGTCAGGGTCTGGTTCCAGGCGACGCGGTCGCCGTCCTCGCCGGCGTACATCCCCGCCAGCATATTGACCCAGCGATCGTAGCCCGGCTCCCAGTGGCCGACGTAATAGGTGGAACGCTGATAGTTGCGGATGCCCTCGGCGTCTTTCTTCTTCTCCGCCGCATAGCCCTCGTCGATGGGCTGGTAGGGCACGCCCTTGGCCTTCCAGTCCTCCAGGCCAATGGGGTTCACCATCACCAGCTGTTCGGTCTGCTCCGGATACATCAGGGCGTAACGGCTGGCCAGCATACCGCCCATGGAGTGCCCCATGATGGTGACGTTGTCGATGTCGAGGCTGTCCAGCAGCGCGTGGGTGTTGGACGCCAGCTGGTGGAAGCTGAACTGGTAGGCCTCGGGTTTGGTGGATTTGCAGAAGCCGATCTGGTCGGGGGCGATCACCCGATAGCCGGCATCCGTCAGCCGCTCGATGGAGTCTTCCCAGGTGGCGGCGCAAAAGTTCTTGCCATGCAGCAGTACCACGGTGCGGCCGTTCGGGTCCTCCGCCGCAACATCCTGGTAGGCCATCTGCAGATCCTGGCGCTGGGAGGTGAACTGGAACCGTTTCACCGGATAGGGATACTCAAAGCCTTCCAGCTCACCGCCATATTCGGGCGTTTCCGTGGTTTCGGCAGCCGCCGGCATGGCGGCTCCCAGCACCAGCGCACCCAGCGAGGCGTTGACTCGTGACATCAGGGATCCGGAAAGGCGTTTATGCGAGGAGGAGGCGCTACGGTTAACGTTCATCGGCTTATCCTTCAGCTGAGAAATATGTTGTTCCGGCACCGGGATAGCCATTTCAGGCTCACCTCACGTCCGCCGGACCACGCAAGCAGTCGTTGTGACACGCATCTTTTTGACTTGTTCCATTTGGCTTTCCGCGCCAGCCCCGATAACGTTGAAAGAGACGGTCCTGCCCCGAATGGAGCCTACGGCCACCTCGGGAATGATCGTCGTCGCGGACGAATGACTTCCTCACCCCTTTCGCGAGCGCCCATGCGTATCGAATCCGCCACCCTGAACGATTGCCACGCCATCGCGGCCGTCCATGTCGAGACCTGGCAGGTGGCCTATCAGGCGTTTCTACCTGCCGCCTACCTCGCGTCCCTGTCCGTCGAGAAGCGGGCCGGCCAGTGGCAGGATTTCCTGACCCGTTTTCCCGGGCAACTGCTGGTGGCCCGCCGAGACGCGCGGATCCTGGGGTTCATTGCCTATGGCCCCTGCCGGGATCAGGGCGCACCCGGCGACCGCGCCGAGATCTGGTCGATCTATGTCCACCCCGGCGCCTGGTCGTCCGGCGCCGGTCGACGGCTGTGGCTGGCGGCCCTCAAGCGGCTGCGGGGCAGTGGCTACCGCTCGGTCAGTCTGTGGGTGATTGCCGGCAATGAACGGGCGATCCGGTTCTATTCCCGGGCGGGTTTCGTGGCGGAACCGGCAACGCGTGGCACCTTCGAGATTGACGGAACCACTCTGGAAGACATCCGCTACGTCTACCGGATCAATGGTGACCTCACTCTCGATCGGTGAGCGGTTCTGTTACCCTGCCGGCTGCCGTTAAAGGAGAGTGCAATGTCCGAAGCCGCCCTGAAATCCCTGTCCGATATGGCCAGCGAGGCCCACGCCCGCATCCAGCAGGCGTACCAGACCATCAACCCGGTGGTGGGCGTGCGTCGCGGTATGCGCGAGATGGGCATTCCCGCCGACGCCATGACCATCGACTGCCTGCGCACCCGCCGGCGCATCAACCTCATCCTCCACGATGAAAAGCCGGGGCTGCTGCTCTACCAGTTCTCCACCCTGGAGGAGGAAGCCGGTAACGAGTTCGAGCACATGCCGTTCACGGACGTGACGGTGGATACCCTGTTCGACTGGATGCGTACCTATTTCTCCGAGGACGTGCCGGACAGTCCGACCCACTGATCGGATGCCATCCGCCTGAAACCGGATCGTTACACGCCATTGCTACCCTTCTTCGTGGGATTGATCGCCATATCACGGAGGAGGCTTGACCATGTCATCGATTCGCTTTGGGTTCCTGGTACCCGCCCTGGCTCTGTCACCGCTCGCATCGGCGGATAGCTTCATCGCCCTCGACCAGGCGCTGCCCGGCGGGGCGGATGCCGCCCGCATCGCCCCGGTGTTCGATTTCGATACCGACGGCTGCCTGCCCAGCGCCGGCATCAGCCGCAGTGGGGCGCAAAACGGTGGCCTGAATCCATCCGGCAGCCTGACCGGCGGCTGCCGCGACAACAACTTCCTGGATACCTCGAACACCCTGCACCGCTATGCTTGCATCACCAGTGGCGGCTCGGAGTACTGCGGGCATTTCTTCAGCCTGTATTTCCTCAAGGACCAGATCCTCGCCGGCATCCAGAGCGGCCATCGCCACGACTGGGAGCATGCCGCGGTCTGGACCACCAACGGCGTCGTCACCCACGGCAGCTACAGCGCCCACGGCGACATGACCACCGACGCCATTGCCAACCTGCCGCAACAGAACGGGCACCTGAAGATCGTCTATCACAAGGACGGCGTGGCCACCCACGCACTGCGCTTCGCCAAGACCGACGAAGCGGCGGAGAATCCCTACGGTTCGTTCGTCACTCCGGTGATCACCAGTTGGTACACCATGACCGGCGACGGCGTTGCCAACGCAACCCTGCGCAACAACCTGAACAGCTTCGACTACGGCTCAGCCAGCGTGCCGATGCGGGACGACAATTTCCTGGGCAACCTCAATGAGGCAAGACCGGGCGGTTATCCCGCGTTTACCGCAGCCAGCGTCCAACAAACACAGTAACCAGGGAGGGAGCGCGCGGCCGCTCCCGTCTCCCCGTCTATTCCGGTTCGTTGGCGCGATCGGCGGCGATCTGGTCGTTGATCATTTCCAGCATGCCCGGGAACATCGAACGGTCTTCATGGGTCGCTTGGTCCCACAGTCCGGATTTGAGGAAGGCCCGGGCGCAGTGCAGGAACACTTCCTTCACGGTCACCTCGATGCAGGCCTTGGCCGGATTGCCGGCGCCGTCCACGGCAGGGAAGTGGCGGAGATGCTCATCGGCCACGGAGATGCGGGCGGTTCCGTTGACCCGCACGGTTTCGTTGATGCCGGGAATCATGAAGATGCAGCCGATGTCGCCGGTATCGAGAATGTTCACCAGGCTGTCGAGTCGTTTGTTACCGGCCGCATCAGGGATCAGCATGGTGTTGTTGTCCAGCACCCGGACAAATCCCGGCTCGCCGCCCCGGGGCGAGCAATCCATGGCGTCGGAACGGTCGCGGGAGGCAATGACCAGGAACGGCGCGCGCTCGATGAAGCGAATGCTGTGCTTTTCCAGCGTCCCAATCTGCTTCTGGACCGCTTTTTCCTTGGGGAAGCCGTAAAGCTCCCTGAGCTGCTGTTCCGACTCGATGTACATGCTGTTCTCCGGACCACGGGATGCGGTTGCGAGCATACCAGATCGAGCCGCCCAAGGGGCGCGCCGGACCTCACGAGCCTCACCCCCGAAACACCAGGGCCGCCACCAGCCCCAGCAGCAACGACATCAACATGGGCAGCCCCACCCTGAGCGCCAGCGCCCGCGTACCGATCAGCGCGGCCATTGCGGACTTCACCAGATTGTTCACCGCCGAGGCCAGAACAATGCCAATCACCGCCGTCTGCGCCGTGATCGACGACTGCGACATCCGCGTCAGCGACAGCGTGATGGCGTCCACGTCCGCCACACCCGAGGTCGCCGCGAGCAGGTACACACCGGCATCGCCAAACCAGTCCTGCAGCCAGGTGCCGACCAGCAGGATCGCCGTCAGCAGAGCGCCAAAGAACAGCGCCGACTTGAGATCAAGCGGGTTCATGTGCAATTCGGGCTGATCCACGGTCAGGCGCTGGCGGTTGCGCACCCAGATCACCGCGGCCGGCACATACAGCGAGATCGCCATCACCGCCACCGGCAGCGTCAGGCTGGCCAACAGTGCCGGACTGATCACCAGACAGTAGATCAGGATTCGGGGGAACATGGTGCCGCAGGCGATGAGTATGCCCGACGCCAGCTGCGGCGAGAGGGAGGCATTGTCCCGCGACTGGCGGGAAAAATGCAGGGTCAGTGCCGTGGACAAACTCAGCCCCGCAAACAGGCTGGTGAACAGGATTCCCCGGCCGGTGCCGGCGACCCGCACCGCGAAGTACCCCACGAAGGAGATGGAGGCGATCAGCACCACCATCCACCAGATTTCGTATGGGTTGAGCGCCCCGCCCGGCCCCATGGAGCGGTTGGGCAGCAGCGGCAGCATCACCACGCTGATCAGCAGGAGCTTGAGCGCCGCGTCCAGTTCGCTGGCCTGGAGCTTGAGCAGCAGGTCGTGGATCTCCCGCTTGTTGTCCAGCACCAGCGCGGTGACTACCGCCGAAGCCGTCGCCAGGGTCACGTCCACCGCCACCGCCATCCCGCCAAAACAGAAGGTGAGCAACAGGCCCACCAGGCCGGTGATGCTGTAATCCGGATGGCTCTGGTTACGCCGCCAGTAAGCCACCGCGCACAAGCCGGACACGCTCAGGAAAACCACCGGGAAAATCCACGATGACAGTGCCTCCGACAGCAACGCCGCGATGCCGCCGAGCAGGCCGGTCAGCGCGAAGGTGCGGATACCGGCCACACGCTGGCCGGCGTCCTTGTCCCGCGCACTCCAGCCCCGCTCCAGGCCCACCAGCATGCCCAGCATTAGCGCCACCAACAGGTGCACGGCGGTGATGTTGTCGGAGAGAAACTGGCTGGCCACCTGCTCCATGGTCGAAACCTCTCCAGTCGGGAAGGGTCTTGCTGCTGAGTATGGTACAGGCTGCTGAGAGTGGTACCGGCAACAAAGAGCGGTACAGGCTACAGAGAGTGGTACAGATTGACGGACCAGCGCCCGGCCATGACCTGGTCATAATGCGCTCGAACGCCCTCACGCGGCGACTCGCAAGGCTTTCAGACGTTCTTCCTGCACTGACCCACGGAGTTATCCACAGTTTTTGTGGATGAATGTCGCGAGCTGTCGGGACCACGCCCAATCACCGAAACGATGCATTTAATTCACTTACTCATGCACTAACCCGCGCTTTTGCGTCCCCCCGGCCCGCTTTCTATAATCGCCTGTCGTCGCTGAAAACGGATCGCCGCACGCCGGCTGTTCCGACACCAACAAAAAGGAAAACAACATGCTCAAGCGTTGCTCCCTCCTGGCGGCCGCTGCCGCCTCCCTGCTGTTCAGTGCCGGGGCTGCGGCCCAGTACAAGGACGAATACACGGTGTCCACCGTGCTGCCTTCCGCCTTTCCCTGGGGCCAGGCCGCCGACAAGTGGGTCGAGCTGGTTCGCGAGCGTTCCGACGGTCGCATCAATTTGAAGGTCTACAGTAACTCGCAGCTGGTCTCCGGCGACCAGACCAAGGAGTTCTCCGCCATGCGCTCGGGGCTGATCGACATGGCCGTGGGCTCCACCATCAACTGGTCGCCGCAGGTCCCGCAACTGAACCTGTTTTCCCTGCCGTTCCTGATGCCGGACCACGCCGCCATCGACGCCATTACCCAGGGCGAGGCCGGTGAGGCCGTCTTCGCCGCCATCAAGAAGCGCGGCGTCACCCCGTTGGCCTGGGGCGAGAACGGTTTCCGCGAGCTGTCCAACTCCAAGCTGGCGATCGACGCGCCGGCGGACCTGGACGGACTGAAAATCCGCGTGGTGGGTTCGCCCCTGTTCCAGGACACCTTCACCGCGCTGGGCGCCAACCCCACCCAGATGAGCTGGGCCGATGCCAAGCCGGCGCTGACCACCGGTGCTGTGGACGGTCAGGAAAACCCGCTGTCGGTGTTCGATGTGGCGCGCATCGACCAGGTGGGCCAGACCCATCTGACCTTGTGGCACTACATGGCCGATCCACTGGTGTTTGCCGTCAGCAACCGGGTCTGGGGAACGTTCAGCCCGGAAGACCAGCAACTGCTGAAGCAGGCCGCCATTGACGCCGGTCAGTGGGAAATCGAGAAATCCCGCTCTGAAATCGACGATACCCTGGCCGCGATCAAGGAGCGTGGTGTAACCGTCACCGAGCTGACGCCGGAGCAACACGCCGCCTTCGTGGAGGCGACCCAGTCGGTCTACGAAAAGTGGACGCCGCGTATCGGCGAGGACCTGGTGCAACAGGCTCAGGACGCGGTCGCCAACCGCCCCCAGTAAAGCCGCTGTCGGAAGCTCGTCCGGCGCCCGTCGTTGTGGCGGGCGCCCTCCCTGAACCGGAGTCATCATGCCGTCCCGTCGTCCCAAGTTCCGGCCCGAAGCCTGGCTGGCCACCCTCGCCCTGACCGCCATCTGCGTGATCAGCCTGGGCAACGTCATCGTGCGCTACGCCACGGATGCGTCCTTTGCCTTCACCGAAGAATTTTCCGTGTTCTGCCTGGTGCTGCTGACCTTCGCCGGCGCTGCCGTGGCCGCCCGACACAACCAGCACATTCGCATCGAGCTGATCGAGCACGCCCTGCCCGCCTGGGCCCGCAAGCCGGTGTTTGTGCTGCAGTGGCTGGCCAGCGTGGTCGTGCTGGGCCTGATGACCTGGTACGGCAGCACCTTTGCCCTGCAGGAATACCAGTGGGAATCCCTCTCGCCGGGGCTGGGGCTGCCCAACTGGATCTACGTGGTCTGGCTGCCCGTACTGTCGCTGGCGATCCTGATCCGCACCACCCAGAACCTGATCGATCGCCTGCGCGGCAAAGAAGACCCGGAGGTGATCCATGAGTCCTGACTGGCTGATGATCGGCAGCTTTCTGCTGGCCCTGCTGCTGGGCATGCCGGTGGCGATTGCACTGGGTCTGGGTGGCGCCGTCGGCATCCTCGCCGGCCTGCCCGCGGACATGCTGGGCACCTTCGGCACCAACACCTACAACAGCGTCGCCAAATACCCGTTGATCGCCATCCCGCTGTTCATCCTGACCGGGCTGATCTTCGAGCGCGCCGGCGTGGCCGCCAGCCTGGTGCGTTTCGCCCAGGCCATCATCGGTCCGCGCCACGGCGGCCTGACGGTCGTCGCGGTGCTGGTGTGTCTGATCATGGGCGGCATGAGCGGTTCCGGACCGGCGGATGCGGCGGCCGTGGCCATGGTGATGCTTCCGAGCATGCGCAAGGCGGGTTATCCACAGCCGTTCTCGGCCTCGCTGATCGCCGCGTCGTCGTCCACCGCGATCCTGATTCCGCCGTCCATCGCCCTGATCCTCTACTCCATCGTGGTGCCCGGCGTGGACCTGCGCGCCCTGTTCGCGGCGGGCCTGTTCCCCGGCATCCTGGCCGGGGTGTCGCTGCTGGCACCGGCGCTGTATTTTGCCCGCCGGCATCGCTGGGAAGATCCCGAAACCGTCGAGCGCCCGCCCTTCTGGCCCAGCTTCAAGGCGGCGATTCCGGCACTGTTTGCGCCGGTCATCATCCTCGGCGGGCTGCGCTCCGGCCTGTTCACGCCCACCGAGGCCGCGGTGGTTGCCGTGGCCTACGGCGTGCTGGTCGGCACCCTGATCTACCGCAACCTGAGCCTGAAGAACCTGTTCGGGCTGATCAGCGAAGCGGCCGTCACCTCCGGCGTGGTGATGTTCATCATCGCCCTGGCCGGCATCTTCGCCTGGGCCGGGACGACGCTGGGTACGTTCCAGCATCTGGCCGACGCGCTGCTGTCACTGTCCGACAATGGCTGGGTACTGCTGGGGCTGGTCATGGTACTGGTGCTGATCGCGGGGATGCTGCTGGACGCGGTGTCCATCTACCTGATCCTGATCCCCATCGTGCTGCCGCTGATGAACCACTTTGGCTGGAACCCCATCTGGTTCGGCATCCTGCTCGCCATGAACATCGCCATCGGCCAGTTCACCCCGCCGGTGGCGGTCAACCTGATGGTGACCACCCGTGTCGCCAACATCCGCCTGGAGCACACCCTGGGTTGGGCGTTGGTATTCATCGCCGCCATGGCCGTCAGCCTGCTGCTGGTGATGCTGGTGCCGGGCATTGCCCTGTGGCTGCCCGAGCAGCTCGGGTATGTGGTGGGCCCGTGGTAGCGGCTAGCGCTTTTCCGGCACTCCCGCCTGAAGAGCGCTCAGCTCAGCGTGGCAGACGCAACAGCGCCCCTCCGGCACCAATGAACAGGCTGCCGGTCACGCGATTGAACCAGCGCACGTGCCGGGCCTTACTGAACCAGCGCCCCATCCGCGAACCGAGCGTGCTGTAGGCGGACATCAGGGTGGTATCGATCACTAGCCAGGTCAGCGCCAGGATGGCGAACTGCCAGCCCTGGGGCTGATCCAGGGCGATAAAGCCGGGAAACAGAGCTCCGAAGAACAGCAGATCCTTGGGGTTACTGATCCCCACGGTAAAGCCGCTGCGGAAAAGCTGTCCATGGGACTGACGGGAAGGCGGTGTTGCGGACTCGGCCCCCACCTGCCACTGCGGCGCCTCGGCGGGCGCTCGCCAGCTCTGGATGCCCAGGAAAATCAGGTAGGCACCGCCAACGAACTTCAGCGCCAGGAAGGCGGTTTCCGAGGTGGCCAGAATCGCCCCCAGCCCCAGGGCAGACGCGCTCATCATAATCAACGCCGCCAGCGCACCGCCGAGCACGGTGGAAAACGCCCGCCGGTGCCCGTGTTGCAGGCCATGGCTGGCGCACAGCAGGGCTACCGGGCCCGGGAACGCAATGAGTGCGGTGATCACGCCGACATAGGTCAGCCAGGTAACCAGCTCCATGGGGCCTCCGATTCGGGAAACCCCCGAGTCTAACGCGAAACCCACCCCCACGCTCGCCCGGCAGGCTACGCGGCGAACGGGCCCGCCGGGAGCGACGCCAGATCGGGTATAGGGATTTGCCGCTGGGTTGCAAGAAAAGGTTGGCTATTTCGCAAACAGCGGGTTACAGTGCGTGACGTAGGAAAGAGTAAGCAAAGCCGTTCAAGAATAAGACGTGTCCTAGTAGTAGTGTGTCGTCCTGTTTCTGATCCCGCGTGTTCATTATTTCCCGCACCCCGCTGCATCGTCATTGAGACCATGTCCAGCAACCAAAACTTTTATTGATTTCAGGAAAGATTATTATGTCCACCACTACCGGTACCGTTAAGTTCTTCAACGAAACCAAAGGCTTCGGCTTCATCACTCGCGAAGGCGGCCCGGACGTTTTCGTTCACTACAGCGCCATTCAGGGCGGCGGTTTCAAGACTCTGGCTGAAGGCCAGCAGGTCGAGTTCACCGTGACCCAGGGCCAGAAAGGCCCGCAGGCGGAGAACGTCGTCGCGCTGTAAGCCGCCGACCTTCGCTCAAGAAAAAGGCAGCTTCGGCTGCCTTTTTTTGTGGCCATTTTTGCAGCCATAGATTTCAGCCATAGATTGTAGCCACAAGCGTCCCGCCCTCTCTCTTACATACCTTGGACACACAGCCAAAGCCCTTCCTATACTGAACTCACATCTCTCCGGGAAGCCTTTCGCCATGCGTGTTTTCGCCAATCCGGTCGGTCCGGGCTCACTCTGGTTCGACAATCTGGCCACGGCCGACGGCACACCCGTCGCCTACGATCCACAGGCCCGTGCCTTTTTGCCCATGCCGCCGTTCTGTGCCAACCGCGAGGTGATCGGTTGTAACTGGATCGCCCCCGAAGAAGGCGCCTTCTGTCGTTCCTGCGCCATGACCGTGCTGGCGCCCGATCCGTCGATCGAAGGGGCCATGGCCAACTGGGCACTGACCGAAGCCGCCAAACGCTGGGTGCTGGACAACCTGGGTCGCTGGCACTGGTTCCGGCCGGAAGACCCCGGCGTTCGACCGATGTTCCGCCTGCTGGCCGAGGGCCTGACGCCGGTGTACATGGGACACGTGGAAGGCGTGGTCACGATCAGTGTTGCCGAAGCCGACCCCGTGGTGCGCACCAGCCGTCGCGAGGCCCTGCAGGAACCCTACCGGACCATGATCGGGCACATGCGTCACGAGATCGCGCACATGCTCTGGTGGCGGCTGCATTTACGGGAAGACTTTCTGGAAGCCTTCCGGGCCATGTTCGGCGATGAACGCTCGGATTACACCGCGGCCTTGCAAAGCCATTACGAAACCGGCCCACCCGGCGACTGGCGCCAGCATTTCATCACCAGCTACGCCTCGGCGCACCCCCACGAGGACTGGGCCGAGACCGTTGCCCACCTGCTGCACCTGACCGACATCACCGACAGCGTCATCGCCGCCGGTCTGTCCTCACCGGAGGTGCCCGGTCCCAACTGGGATCCCTACGCCGAACCCGACCCCGCTCGGCTGATCCATGTCGCCGCATCGCTGGCCATGGCGATCAACCACGTCAACCGCGCGATGGGTCTGTCGGACCTCTATCCCTTCGTGCTGTCCGATGCCACCCGAGGCAAACTGGCCTTTGCCCACAACTGGCTGCGCCGTGGTGCCCAGGGCCTGTGATCTGGAGACGATCGTCCCGTGCTGATCAATTTGCGGGCACACCGGCGCAAGCCTTGGGGCGCGGCGTTCCCAACCGCTCTTCACCGCACTACTCACCCAGTTATCCACAGTTTCTGTGGATACCGGTTGCCACCCGCTCCAGCTCAACTGCCCATCTGGATCACGTCGGACGTATCCAGTAACCTGCGCGCATCCATTCAGGCCGATCATGACCCAACGGCCGCTCGCGGGCGCCCCGAGCTCTCTCCGCCTGGCGGTTCTGTCAGACCGTGCCGGAAACGCCTCGGCGCCTCAGAGCCGGCAAGGTCGGAGTCCGCGCGCCCCGTTTCGCCAACGCGCTGCGCGGGCACGCTCTGTGCATTACTGCCCGGCCGGACAGACATATTCCTTTCATCACTCACCGATAAGCTGCTGACCTTTTTCAAGGAGTAAAGGCCCATGGCAACCCCGTCCCAACACGATCTCCGCAAGGACTTCCGTGCCCTGCTCGACAGCGATCGCTGCTACTACACGGCATCCACCTTCGACCCCATGTCGGCCCGCATCGCCGAAGACCTGGGCTTTGAAGTGGGCATCCTCGGCGGCTCGGTAGCCTCGCTGCAGGTGCTGGCCGCACCCGATTTCGCCCTGATCACCCTCAGCGAATTCGTCGAGCAGGCCACGCGCATCGGCCGGGTCGCCCGCCTGCCCATCATTGCCGACGCCGACCACGGCTACGGCAACGCCCTGAACGTGATCCGCACCATTACCGAGCTTGAACGGGCCGGTGTGGCGGCACTGACCATCGAGGACACACTGTTGCCGCCCAAGTACGGGCATAAGTCCACGGACCTGATTCCGGTTGAGGAAGCCATCGGCAAGATCGAGGCGGCCCTGGACGCCCGCATTGACCCGGCCATGGCGATCATCGCCCGAACCAACGCCGGGCAGCTCAGCACCGAAGAAACCATTGAACGGGTCAAGGCTTACCAGACCGCAGGCGCGGACGGCATCTGCATGGTGGGCATCGCCGACTTCGACCACCTGGAAGCGATCAGTCGGCACATTACCGTCCCGCTGATGCTGGTAGCCTACGACAATCCGGAACTGAACGACCGCGAACGCCTGGCCGCCAACGGCGTACGCATCGTGGTGAATGGCCACGCCGCCTACTTCGCCGCCATCAAGGCCACCTACGACTGCCTGCGCGAACAGCGCGGCATCGCCGAAGGCACCCTCAACGCCACGGAACTCTCCAAGCGTTACTCCACCTTCGACGAAAACCGCGAGTGGGCGCACCGTTTCATGAACGTGCAGGAGTGATGGTACGGCCAACCAGGCAAACGCTCTCTCAGGCCGGAAGCCGCTGCTCGTAGGCCTCTTTCAGTGCCTCCACACAATCCCAGAAGGGTTCCGGTCGACGGCCCTGGGCGCGCGCCACCAGCACATCGAGGTGGGCATGCCAGCCGCTGCTGACACTGAGCAACGTGGATCGGTCCGGCACCCGGTGATGAGTCAGGGTCAGCAGCACCTCACTTCCGCGGGGCTCCAGTTCAAAGGTCACACCGCCGGTACGGCCCCACTCGATCGCCAGCCTGCGAGGCGGCTCCAGTTCGGTGATCCGGCTGAGCATCCGGTGTTCCTCGCCGTAGCCGTCCGGCCGCCGACCCGGCGGATCGGTCAGTTCATCGTTGCGCCAGACAAACTCGAAAGCCTCGCCGACCGCCAGTGTCATTTCGCCTGCCGCCAGCCACTGGCGGCGCAGTTCGCTGTCGGTGAGGTAGTCCCAGATCCGTTCGATCGGACCGGGCAGCAGACGCTGGATCCGCAGGGTGTTGCCATCGATCAGCGTGCCGTATGGGTCGTACCCGCTCTGGGTTGCCGTTTCGCTCATGGGTCGTCTCCTTCCCGTTGTGGCGCCCCGGACGCCTCATCTGCATCCCGCAGGAGACTCTCAAGGGCATCCAGGCGCCGATTCCAGAAGCGCTCATACTGCGCCAACCACTCGTGAGCGCGCGCGAGTGGTCCGGGGTTGAGGTAGCAGACACGCTCCCGCCAACGCACCTCACGCCGGATCAGGCCGGCTTTTTCCAGCACCTTGATGTGTTTTGACGCCGCCGCCAGCGACATGGCAAAAGGCTCAGCCAGCTCGCTGACGGTTTGCTCCCGTTCGGTGAGCGCCGCCAGCATGCTGCGCCGCGTCGCATCACCCAGGGCATGGAACACGGTGTTCAACGGAATTTGCTCTGATTCAACCATGAGGTTAAATATTAATCAGACGACCCGATAACTCAACCATTTGGTTAAACGATTTGGTTCTTTATCCGAAGGTAGAGATAGCAATCGAAGCTTTAGCGACGGGAGACGCCTGCATCCCTGCTGCCCACGAAGGGCACAAACGTCCGTCAATGCACCCTGCCCTCCACCTCCCGGACACGACTTGAACCAGTTCATCACGGCGTGACAAGACGTCCATGAAGCCGCCCCGTCAAAACGACTGGTCTACACTGTTGGGGTTGCCACCACGCGCTACCCGCCTCCAGAAGAATCCGAAGAAAGCGGGACTCCGTAGACAGTCTGAGACTATCGCTAACTTAAATAAAAGCAAATTTGTCCTATCAAAGACTGTTGCTACGTTTGTAGATGACCTGGCAACGCCAAGCACGATGGTTTCAGCAGGTATTCAGTGCATCGGAAAAACAGCGGTCTGAATTTGCGACTGGGCCCGCTGTCAAAAACTGGAAAGTCGTTCGATTAACGCAGCAAGTAAAGGAGAGAGACAGCAATGAGCGAAGACAAAAAAGCTCAAGCGGCCGCCGGCGGTTGTCCCGTGATGCATGGGGCGCATACCCGTCTGGAGGACAAAGGTATGTACAACAAGGACTGGTGGCCCAACCAGCTTAACCTCGCCATCCTCCACCAGCATTCCAACAAGTCCAACCCCATGGGCGAGGACTTCAACTACGCCGAAGAGTTCAAAAAGCTCGACCTGAAAGCGGTCAAGCAGGACCTGACCATGCTGATGACCGACTCCCAGGACTGGTGGCCGGCTGACTTTGGTCACTACGGCGGTCTGATGATCCGTATGGCCTGGCACAGTGCCGGCACCTACCGTCTGGGCGACGGCCGTGGCGGCGCCGGCGGCGGTCAGCAGCGTTTCGCACCGCTGAACAGCTGGCCCGACAACGTCAACCTGGACAAGGCGCGTCGTCTGTTGTGGCCAATCAAGAAGAAGTACGGCAACAAACTGTCCTGGGCGGATCTGTTCGTCCTGGCCGGTAACGTGGCCCTGGAATCCATGGGCTTCAAGACCTTCGGTTTCGCCGGCGGCCGTGAAGACACCTGGGAGCCGGAAGAAGACGTCTACTGGGGCTCCGAGAAGGAGTGGCTGGGCAGCGACGACCGGATCGTCGACAAGGAAAAGCGCGAGCTGGAAAACCCGCTGGGCGCGACCCACATGGGTCTGATCTACGTCAACCCGGAAGGCCCGGAAGGCGAGCCGGATCCGGTCAAGGCGGCTCACGACATCCGTGAAACCTTCAAGCGGATGGCGATGAACGACGAGGAAACCGTGGCCCTGATCGCCGGTGGTCACACCTTCGGCAAGACCCACGGTGCCGGCAGCGAAGAGCAGATGGGCCCGGACCCGGAAGCCGCGCCGATCGAAATGATGGGCATGGGCTGGAAAAGCAGCTACGGCAAGGGTAAAGGTGAAGACACCATGGGCGGTGGCCCGGAAGTCATCTGGACCCAGACCCCGACCCAGTGGAGCAACTACTTCTTCGAGAACCTGTTCGGCTATGAGTGGGAACTGACCACCAGCCCGGCCGGCGCCAAGCAGTTCGTGGCCAAGGGCGCCACGGGCGACGAAATGCCGGGGCCGGAAGACAGCTCTCCGCGTCGCGCGCCGACCATGCTGGTCACCGACCTGTCGCTGCGCTACGACCCGGAATACGAGAAGATCTCACGCCGCTTCATGGAAAACCCGGACCAGTTCGCCGACGCCTTCGCCCGCGCCTGGTTCAAACTGACCCACCGTGACATGGGCCCGAAAGCCCGTTACCTGGGTCCGGAAGTTCCGGCGGAAGATCTGATCTGGCAGGATCCGGTACCGGCTGTGGATCACGAGCTGATCAACGATCAGGACATCGCCAGCCTCAAGAGCAAGCTGCTGGACTCCGGCATCGCGCCGGCCGACCTGATCTCCACCGCGTGGGGCTCTGCGTCCACCTTCCGCGGCTCTGACATGCGCGGCGGTGCCAACGGTGCCCGCATTCGTCTGGCCCCGCAGAAAGACTGGGCGGTCAACGAGCCGAGCAAGCTGGCCGACGTGCTGAACAAGCTGGAAGGCGTCCAGAAGTCCTTCAACGATGCCCAGTCCGGCAACAAGAAGGTCTCCCTGGCGGACCTGATCGTCCTGGGCGGGAGCGCCGCCGTCGAGAAGGCCGCGAAGGATGCCGGCTTCAGCATCGAGGTACCGTTCGCACCGGGTCGCACCGACGCCAGCCAGGACCAGACCGACGTCGAGTCCTTCGAGCCGCTGGAGCCGCAGGCCGATGGCTTCCGCAACTACCGTCGCACCAAGTTCTCGGTGTCCGATGAAGACATGCTGGTCGATCGCGCCCAGCTGCTTCAGTTGACCGCACCGGAACTGACCGTGCTGATCGGTGGCCTGCGGGTGCTGGGTGCCAACTACGGCGACTCCAAGCACGGCGTGTTCACCGACAAGGTCGGCTCGCTGACCAACGACTTCTTCGTCAACGTGACGGACATGAACCTGGAATGGAAAGTGTCCCCCACTGACGAGGACGTCTTCGAAGGCCGTGACGTCAAGACCGGCGACGTGAAGTACACCGGTACCCGGGTGGACCTGATCTTCGGATCGAACTCCCAGCTGCGCGCCCTGAGCGAAGTCTATGCCCAGGACGATGCCAAGGAGAAGTTCGTGAAGGATTTCGTCGCAGCCTGGACCAAGGTGATGAACGCGGACCGCTTCGACCTCGCCTGATCGGGTCAAGCGATACCCGGTCGCTACACCGTAGCGGCCGGGACAACGTGTGACAGGAGACCCGGAAGCCGCTGTGTCTGACGCAGCGCTTCCGGGTCTTTTTCGTTAGGCCTTACGCCGACGCAGAAGCACCTTACGCGTGGCCAACGCGACCACCCCCAACAGCGAAAGCAGCAACGGGGAAGGCTCTGGCACATCAACCGTACGCACCTTGGTCAATCCCGCAATAAACCAGTAGGTCGTACCCGTATCGAGATTCTCAACATTGGCCCCCTCGAATGGCGCCGTCCTGTCCAGGTTGTGGAAAATGTCTTCACCGGCATCCAGGAAAAACAGGTCCAGGTAGAGAAAACAGGCGGCACGGCCTGACTCGAAGCGGTGGAAGCCATTCTCGTACAGCTGGCCAACGCTTGATACCGGCTGCTCATACATCAGCGGCACAAACCCTTCCCACTCGAAATTGACTGGTTCACTGACGAAGGAGGCCGACACCAGCCCACGCCGCTGGTCGTCAACTGTGAACAACCCGACCGCCTCATGGGACTCGGTCGGGTTTTCGATTCGGCTGGTGTAGGCGTAGGTGATGAGCGAGGCGCTAGCCGCTGCGGGCGCGAGCATGACCAACAGGATGAGTATTGTTTTCATGGTGCTCTCCAGTCACCTTCTCTGGCGACAGGGCGACGGGCCTGGGTGCGCGGACAGGCCGGGTGGTTGGTGTTTCGGAACCTGAACAAACAGCGGGCTGGATCCGGCAGGTCACTCAACGCCAACCGGTAATACGATTCTCAGCACGTCCATGTCTTATTCCGACGAAGACAACGCACTTTCTGCAGCAATCCGTGCGCCACCCCCAACCATTCAAAAGGTTACGGCGCCTGGCGCAAGGAGTTTGTAAAGCGGGCTGACACTTTAATCCGGCAGGGATCCTCGACGGGTGCCGGATCTTTACCTCGCTGGCCAAAGCGGCTGACCGAAGAGAATGACTGAGGCGTTACCAGTCGTCCTCTTCCGCCTTGTCCTTGGCTTCCATCTCCGCCTTGCGCTTGCGAACGGCTTCAAGCTTGTCCTCAGGGATCGACGAATTACGGGCGTTGTCGCGCAGGATCAGGAGTCCACCGACCACCAGGACGATGGCGAGAACCAGAAAAAACCATCCAGTCAATGGCATGTCGCTTGCCCTCCGGTCATTGAAACCCTTCCATTCTGAACCGGGCGGTAACTTCAGGACAATGCCGTGAGGCGGAAAACGAAGAGAAGAAAACGAAGAAAAACGGAAACGTCGGAGAAAAGAGGTACAGCGGTAGGAAATCAATCGCTTGCGCCGCGCGCTTGGTGACCAGGCTTACGCCTGGCCCGCCAATCGCTGCGCAACTATACGGGAGCCCTCAGTGGCTCGGAGACAGCTTGGAGGGCTCGACGCGGAATACGGACTTGATCTTGGCTTTCAGGGAAGAACCCAGCTTGGCCACGTATTCGCTACGCTCTTTGTGTGCCTGACGGATGTAGTGGTCTACGTCGATGTTGCCATAGGCGTCGATTTTAACGTCGTGCTCGGACATGGTGTTGTTTCCTCCTTTGGGAAATGGGTCAATCTCTATACTGGGTATGTTAAGGATCCCGGCGCACTTGCAAAAGCGATCCTTTCTAAGCAGAATGCTGAATATATCTCATGATTAGTAGTATCCCGTATGCGCCGACTGCCCCCACTGAATGCTCTGAGAATGTTCGAGGCTTCCGCTAGAAACCGCAGTTTTGCTGGGGCTGCGGAGGAATTGTTCGTAACCGCATCAGCGGTTTCCCACCAGATCAAGACGCTTGAAGAATATTTGGGTGTCTCACTGTTCAGCCGGAGCAAGCGCAAGGTGGAGCTCACTCCCGCCGGCGAGCAGTACCTGACCTCCATCAAGCACGCACTGGACGAAATCGAGATGGCCACCCAACGGGTGACCGCCAGCGACGAGACCAACGTGGTGCGGATCAGCGTGGCGCCCAACTTCCTGACCCGCTGGCTGATGCCGCGCATGACCCGCTTCCAGGAGCTGTACCCGGATATCGAACTGCAGATCAACGCGTCGATGGGTCTGCTGGACTTCAACCGCACCAGCACGGATATGGCGGTCTACTTCGGCAACGGCGAGTGGAACGACATCGAGGTGCACTTCCTGCGCAAGGTCATGCTGATGCCGGTGTGCAGCCCGAATCTGGCGAACGGCCGCTTTCCCCTGGCGACACCGGGCGACCTGCGTCACCACACGCTGATCTCGGTCAGCAAGCGCACCTGGGAATGGGAGGACTGGCTGCAACAGGCGGGCGTGGAGTTCCTTACCCCCAAGGGCAGCCTGCAGATGTCCAGCGGGCAACTCGCCACGGCCGCGGCCCAGGAGGGACTTGGCGTCGCCCTGGCGGACAGCACGCTCACCTCGCGGGAAATCAAGCAGGGGCGCTTGGTCGTCCCATTCGACATCAAGCTCGACACCCACAAGGCGTTCTATCTGGTCTACCGCAAACACCGCCCGCTCACCACCGGCATGAAGGCCTTCAAGGAATGGCTGATGAACGAAATGCAGGGGGCCGCCGAGGATGAGGCATCCGCACCAGCCAGCTAGGGCTCGGGGCCGGCCTCCACACACCCAACGACACTGATCAGCGCCGGGTCTTCAGCATCTGCTTCAGGAACTGCACCAGGAAACGGCTGAACTGAGTGGCGAAGCTGCGCAGGAAACTCTTGGTGAAGGCCTCGGCCGGACTCTGCCGGCGACTGCGTTTCAGGCTGGCCTCTTTCTCCGGCTCCGCTTTGCCCGAGGTCTCCTTGGCCAGGGTCTCACGGCGCTTTTTCAGGCGCTCGTGAGCGCTGTCGCGATCGACAGCCTCGCCATACTTCGACGCCAGTGGCGACCCATCGCGCAACGCCGCCAGGGCTGCATCGTCCACCGGGCCGATCCGGCTGCGCGGCGGGGCGATCAACGTTTTCTGCACCACCGCAGGCACGCCCTGCTCGTCGAGCATGGACACCAAGGCCTCCCCCACGCCCAGTTCCGTGATCACCCGCTCGGTGTCCAGCGCCGGGTTGGCACGGAACGTCTGGGCCGCGGCTTTGACCGCTTTCTGATCCCGGGGCGTGTAGGCGCGCAGCGCGTGCTGGATGCGGTTGCCGAGCTGGCCCAGCACGCTGTCCGGAATATCCGCCGGCGACTGGGTGACGAAATAGATGCCAACGCCCTTGGAGCGGATCAGCCGCACGGTCTGCTCCAACTTTTCCAGTAACGCCGGCGGTGCGTTATCGAACAGCAGGTGGGATTCGTCGAAGAAAAACACCAGCAGCGGCAGGGGCTGGTCGCCACGCTCGGGAAGCTGCTCGAACAACTCCGCCAGCAGCCACAGCAGGAAGGTCGTGTAGACCCGCGGCTGCATCATGAGCCGACGACCGTCGAGCAGGTTCACCACACCCCACCCGCCGGACTGAGCCATCAGGTCATGGATGTCCAGCGCCGGCTCGCCGAAGAACACCTCACCGCCATCCGTTTTCAGTACCAGCACACGGCGCACGATCGCCCCCAGGCTCTGGGGCGACAGACTGCCGTATTCACTGCTGAGGGAGCGCCGGTGTTCCAGCATCCAGTTCAGCACCGCTTCCAGATCCGGCAGGTCCAGCAACGGCAGTGATTGCTTGTCCGCGTAATCGAAGGCCAGGTGCAGCAGGCCAGTCTGGGTATCGTTCAGTTCCAGCAGGTTCGCCAGCAGGGCCGGCCCCATGTCCGCCACCGTGGTGCGCACCGGCTGGCCGCTCTCGCCGAAGATGTCCCAGAGGCGTGTGGGCGCACCGTCCGGCGCCCAGTCGTCGATGCCGATGCGCTGGAGGCGATCGTCCACATGGACGTTACGGGATCCGGGCGCGGAAATGCCGCTCAGGTCGCCCTTGATATCAGCGCTGAATACGGGCACACCAAGCCGCGAGAAGCCCTCGGCCAGCACCTGCAGGGTGACGGTCTTGCCGGTACCGGTCGCTCCGGCCACCAGACCGTGGCGGTTGGCCATGGCGCCGAGCAGCCGCTGCTGCTGACCGTCCGCCGAGCCGATCAGGATATCGCTCATGACCCGTGTCCCTGCCGGTGTCGGTCACCGGCTGCAGGCTTTTGAGAAGGGGGTCTCTTGATTTAAGGCCAGCCCCCGGGATTAGGCAACCACGCCGTGCCGTACGTCGCGTGCGACTGAGGCGAGACACCTCACCGCACCACAAGTCTGATCATTTTTTAACCAGTCCTGAGTAAGCCGGATGCCAGGCCGCCCGGCACGACATCTCCTCGCCTTGCTCACAATGTTATCCACTGAAACTGTGCAAAACCGCTCGCACCGGGCCACAATGGCCTGAAAAAGGAGCACCAACGAGCATGGATATCGATCTGAAACAGCTGCTCCGGGACTCTCTGGAGCGACTGGACGGGATACTGGAACGGGTACCGGAACCGGTTTTCCACAAGCGCCTGGCGGAAGATATGTTCTCGCTGGGGATGAACGCCCGGATTAGCGCCAACTTCAGCCTGCGAGGCTACTGCCCGCTGGTGGGCCAGGCGATACCGGATTTTGGCAGCGCGGGCGAAAGCAAGGCGGAGATCCGCAAACAACTCCATGACACCCTCGAGTACCTCGCCAGCCAGCCGGATGTCACCACCCTCGACCGTGCCATCCAGTTGACCGATCGCGCCGGCCTGGAGGACATCACCCTGCCCCAGCCGGCCTTTATCCACAGCTACATCCTTCCCAATGTCTATTTTCACCTGAGTATGGTCTACGCCATCGCGCGGCTGCATGGCGTGCCCCTGGGCAAGGGCGACTTCGACGGCCTGCATCGCTATCCCGCCGGATTCCGGTTCGTCCCGCCGTCCACATCGTGAACGACCGGGCTCCATCGTTCGTATCCCTTCATCGTCAAATCAGCAACTTGTGCCTTTCACCCTTTCATGGGCACCATGAGGCCTTTAACGAACGCGAGACGACCTATGAGCGACAACGCCTACACGCCCCCGAAAGTCTGGAGCTGGGAAAACCAGAGCGGTGGCAAGTTCACCAGCATCAATCGCCCCATCGCCGGCCCGACCCACGACAAAGACCTGCCCGTCGGCCAACATCCGTTGCAGTTGTATTCACTGGCCACGCCCAACGGCGTGAAGGTGACGGTGATGCTGGAGGAGCTGCTGGAGCGGGGCATCGCCGGCGCGGAGTACGACGCCTATCCGATCCGCATCATGGAGGGCGACCAGTTCGGCAGCGGCTTCGTCGACGCCAACCCGAACTCCAAGATCCCCGCCCTGGTGGACCACAGCATGGCCCCGCCGCTGCGGGTCTTCGAGTCGGGCAGCATCCTGCTGTACCTGGCGGACAAGTTCGGCGCGTTCATCCCTGAAGACGTGGCCGGGCGCACCGAGTGCCTGTCCTGGCTGTTCTGGCAGATGGGCAGCGCGCCCCTGCTGGGCGGCGGCTTCGGCCACTTCTACGCTTACGCGCCGGAGAAGCTGGAATACCCGATCAACCGCTACACCATGGAGGTGAAGCGCCAGTTGGACGTGCTCGACCGCCAGCTCGCCAAACACACCTACATTGCCGGCGAGGAGTACACCATTGCGGACATGGCGATCTGGCCCTGGTACGGCGCCCTGGTGAAGAACAAGGTGTACGATGCGGCGGAGTTCCTCGATGCCGGCAGCTACACCCACGTGGTGCGCTGGGCGGACCAGATCGCGCAGCGCCCGGCGGTCCGGCGCGGGCGCATGGTGAACCGCACCTGGGGCGAGCCCAGCCAGCAGTTGCACGAACGGCATGCGGCGGAGGACTTCCAGACCCGCACCCAGGACAAGCTGAACCCGGAAGAAGCGGAAAAGGCGTAAGCGGCTACCGGAACCGCAGGACGGCGCCCCTAAGGCGCCGTCCGCTTACCGGATCAGATTTCCCGGGTCAGCCGGGACATTTTCTTTTCCACATCCTCGACCTGCTCGCCCCACTCTTTCTGGTAGCGCTCAAAAGCCTGCCCCAGCCGGTGCAACTGCATCTGCACTTCCGCCAGCGCCTTGCTGCCGTCGGCCACGGCCCGGGCATTCGGCTCGTCGTCGAGACGCTCGCGGTTCTCTTCCAGCCGGATCACCGCTTCGTTCAGGGTGCGACGGTCCTGCGGTGAGGCGGACGGATTATCCTCCAGCGCGTCGTTGAGGGACTCGGACAGGGCGTCCATCGCCTCTTCCAGTTGCTCGGCGAAGGCTTCCATCTGGTCGTCAAAAGCCTCGTCCGCGTCGGCCATGCGCTGTTCCAGTTGCCTGGACATCCGCTCGATATCGGCGGCCGCCTGGTCCGAGGATTCCGAGAAACTGGAGCGGAAGCGCTCGCCGATGTCTTCGAGACTGCGCATCATCTGGTCGAACACCGGGCGCTCGGTCAGAGACTCTTCGGTTTCGGCATAGTCCACGCGCCAGTCGCCGTCGCGGCGCACGAGGAAGGTGGTGCTCTCCAGCGGCTCGTCGCGGCCGGTTTCCAGACCCTCGAAACGGGTGACGATGCGGGCTTCGTCGCCGTCGATCACCACACGGCCCCGGGTCACGACGACGCCCTGCCAGTCCTCGCCGAAGCCATCGAAGGCGCTCTCGTCCTGCAGCGTGGACCACTCGGCCACGTCGCCGGCATCGCCGTCCTGGACGGATTGCCAGAACGCGTCGCTGACTTCCTGTGGCGTTTCCGGACCGCCGCACGCGGTCAGGGCCAGGGCGCTGGCCAGCGCCAGGGAAAGAGGTTTCAAAGGCATGGTGTCTACAGTCTTGTGGGTTATTGAAAGCCGCCATTTTAACGGCTGCGCCGTGACGCCAACACTACCGTTCGTTAATCGCGGATACGATTGAGCGCGCCTCTAATGACGGGCGCGGAACAGGGTCTCCCCCGGCGCCATGGTATTGTCGACGGCGTCCAGGATGGATTGGTCGATGGCCGGGCTTGCGATGTCGTACAGACCGCACAGGCGCAGGGCGCTGCGCAGTGCCACGTTGGGGCCCAGGTACTCGTAGAGCACCCGCGCACAACAGGGCATGCGCTCGCTGTTGTCGGACACGCCGATCTTCACCCCGGTCAGGCGAGTGACCCGGTTGCGGAAACTGGGAAAGAGGATGGTCTGGGTGATCTCGTGGCGATTGAGGGTTTCGTAGTCCACCAGGAACAGCCGGTCGGTGAGCAGGTGCGCCACGCCCTGGTAGCGGTTGTGGCACGGCGGCTCCCCGGCCCTCGGCTGCATCCGCTCGGTACGCTGGAACACCACCTGGCCGTCCTTCGCCTCCAGGCAGACCAGGTTACGCAGTAGCTTGCCCGGCGCCGACATGGACAGGTAGTACTCGAAGTAGTAGCCCAGGTAGCGGCTCAGATCGTCGCGATTGGCCTCCCCCAGCCGCTCCAGGTGATCGCTGACCGTCGACACCTCGGCCTTGCGCTGCCCGGCGCGCGGCCGCACCTGCACGAGGCGTTCGAACTGGTGGTGTGGCAACTGGATGTCTGCCACGTCCACCCCGAAGAACTCGCACAGCCGGCGCAGGGTGTTCGCCGAGGGCATGTGCTGGCCGCTCAGGTAGCGATTGAACTGGGGGCGGTTGAGATTGAGACGGCGACAGACTTCGGCAATCGACTTGTAGTAGCTGCACAACAGGCGCAGGTTCTGCGCGAAATCCTCGTGAAGACCCGCTTCGTTCATACCCGCCACCCTTGCCTGTCCGTCAATGAGTCGGCGCCGCTGACCGGCGCACCGCACCAGACCGCACTGGCGCAATCCGGTGCGAGTATCGCGCCAAAGTGCGCCACAGTGCCGCCAGATCGCAAAATTCTATCAGCCCGGCGGGGTTGTTTAAATGCAACCGCTGTTACAAGAACAATCTCCGGAGAGGCACTATGTTGGAATTCCTCAATGATCTGCTGTGGGGCAAGGTACTCATCGCCCTGCTGCTTACCGTCGGTATCGGCTTCAGCGTCGCATCGCGCTTTGTCCAGTTCCGCTATTTCGGCCGCATGTTCCGTATCCTGGGCGCCAGTCAGGCGTTCCAGAAAGATCGCCACGGCCACCTGAGCTCGTTCCAGGCGCTGCTGCTGTCGGTCGCCGGGCGCGTCGGTGGCGGCAACATCGCCGGCGTGGCGGTGGCCATTACCCTGGGCGGCCCGGGTGCCGTGTTCTGGATGTGGGTGGTGGGCCTGATGGGCATGGCCACCAGCTTCCTCGAGTGCACCCTGGCCCAGACCTACAAGCAATCGGAGCCGGACGGCACCTACCGCGGCGGCCCGGCGTTCTACATCGCCCGCGGCCTGGGCAAAAAATGGGGCTGGATGGCCGGTCTCTACTCGATCCTGCTGCTGGCCACCTTCGGATTCGGCTTCACCGCGCTGCAGTCCTACGCGGTGGCCACCTCGGTCAACGACGCCTTCAGCATCCCGGTGCTCTACACCGGCCTCGCCCTGGCGGCGATCGTGGCGCTGATCATCTTCGGCGGCGTCAAGCGCATCGCGCGGGTGTCGGAAGTGCTGGTGCCGGTGATGGCGGTGGGCTACCTGGCCGTCGCCCTGATCGTGCTGGGCCTCAACATCGAGCGCATTCCCGACGTGGTGATGCTGATCGTCAATAGCGCCTTCGGCCTGGAGCCGGCCGTCGGCGGCGGCATTGGCGCAGCGATCATGATGGGCGTCAAACGCGGCCTGTTCTCCAACGAAGCCGGCCTGGGCAGCGCCCCCAACGTGGCGGCGGTGGCCTATGTGCCGCACCCGGCCAACCAGGGCATCGTGCAGGCGTTCTCCGTCTTCATCGATACCGTGATCATCTGCTCGGCGACCGCGTTCATCATCCTGCTCAGCGGCATCTACGATCCGGCCGGCATGGGCGACGTGGAGGGCGTGCCGCTGACCCAGGCCGCCCTGGCGAGTCACGTGGGCGACTGGGGCCGGAGCTTCGTCAGCATCGCGCTGCTGCTGTTCGGGTTCAGTACCATCCTCTACAACTACTACCTGGGCGAAAACAGCGTGAACTTCCTGAGCACCGCCAATCGCGCGCTGGCCAACGGCTTCCGGGTGGCGGTGATCGCCCTGGTCTGCTGGGGCGCCACCACCGACCTGGGCACGGTGTTCGGCTTTGCCGACGTGACCATGGGCCTGCTGGCGCTGGTCAACCTGATCGCCCTGATCGCCCTGTTCAAGCCGGGGCTGCGCATCCTGCGTGATTTCGACCGACAGTTGGCCGACGGTATTGAACAGCCGGTGTTCGAGGCCTCAAAATTTGCCGACATGAACGTGGACACCCGCGCCTGGGACCTGGAACCCGAAGACGTGGAACGGGTTCGCCAGCGAGGCGGCAGCGCCGCGCCCAGCGAAGCGTCCAGCTGATTGTCCGGGCCCGCCCGGCGGGCCCTTTCCCCTCCCCGTGATTCCGCAAGGATACAAACCGCCATGACGACGCGCATTGAACACGACCTGCTGGGGGACCTGGCCGTCCCGGCCGAGGCCTGGTACGGCATCCAGACCCAGCGCGCCCTCGACAACTTTGCCATCACCGGCGTGCCCATCAGCCATTTCCCGGCGTTCATCCGCGCCCTGGCGATGGTGAAAAAGGCCGCCGCCCTGGCCAACCGGGACCTGGGCGCCCTGGCCGAAGTGAAAGCCGACGCCATTGTCGCCGCCTGCGACGACATCATCGCCGGCGAGCTGCACGACCAGTTCGTGGTGGATCTGATCCAGGGCGGCGCCGGCACCTCGACCAACATGAACGCCAACGAGGTGATCGCCAACCTGGCCCTGGCCAAGCTCGGTCACGCCCGGGGCGAGTACCATCACCTGCATCCCAACGACGACGTCAACCGCTCCCAGTCCACCAACGACGCCTACCCCACCGCCGTGTGCCTGGCGGTGCAGTTCTCCGCCGAACCGCTGGAGCGGGCGATCCTGCGCCTGAAATCGTCGCTGGAAGCGAAAGGCCGCGCGTTCGCCGACATCGTCAAGATGGGCCGCACCCAGTTGCAGGACGCAGTGCCCATGACCCTGGGCCAGGAGTTCGAAGCCTTCGCCGTCAACCTGGGCGAGGATGTGGACCGGCTGCACGAAGTCTGCCAGCTGCTGTGCGAGGTGAACCTGGGCGGCACCGCCATCGGCACCGGCATCAACACCCACCCGCGCTACCAGGCGCTGGCGGTGAACTATCTGGCCGAGGTGTCCGGCAAGCCCATCGTCTCCGCCAGCAATCTGGTGGAAGCTTCCTCGGACATGGGCGCTTTCGTGCTCTTCTCCGGCATCCTCAAGCGCTTCGCCGTGAAGCTGGGCAAGATGTGCAACGACCTGCGCCTGCTCTCCAGCGGCCCGCGCACCGGCCTGGGCGAGATCCGCCTGCCGCCGCGCCAGCCCGGCTCGTCGATCATGCCGGGCAAGGTCAACCCGGTGATCCCGGAAGCGGTCAACCAGACCGCCTACCAGGTGATCGCCAGCGACCTGGCGGTAACCCTGGCGGCCGAGGCGGGCCAGCTCCAGCTCAACGCCATGGAGCCGATGATCGTCTACAACCTGCTCAACGCCATGAAGATGCTGGAAGCCGCGTGCACCATGCTCGACGAACGCTGCATCCAGGGCATCGAGGCCAACGTCGATCAATGCGCCCGCCACGTGGACAACAGCATCGGCATCATCACCGCGCTGGTGCCGCACATCGGCTACGCCAACGCCACCCGCATCGCCTCCCAGGCGCTGCATACGGGCACCACGGTGCGCGAGCTGGTGCTGGGCGAGGAGTTGCTGGACGAGACCACTCTGGACCGGCTGCTCAGCCCCCAGGCCATGCTGTCTCCGGCTGCGGTGACGTCATGAGCCGCCGGGTACTGGTGCTTTACTGCGGGGGCACCATCGGTATGGTGCCGTCGCTGGAAGGCTATGTGCCCCAGGCTGGCTTCGGCGATCGGGTGCGGGCCGAGCTGTCGGGCGTCGCCGGCCAGCTGCCGGACTACGATCTGTTCGAGCTGGACCAGCTGATCGACAGCGCCAACCTGACACCCCAGGACTGGTCCGGCATTGCCGGCATGTTGCTGGCACACTGGGCAGGCTACGACGGTTTCGTGCTGCTGCACGGCACCGACACCATGGCCTACACCGCAGCAGCGCTGTCCTACATGCTGCTGGGGGCGGACAAACCGGTGATCCTGACCGGCTCGCAAATTCCACTCGGTCAGCCGCGCAACGACGCCCTGGACAACCTGACGTCCGCCCTGATGCTGGCCGCCAACCCCGCCATCGCCGAAGTCTGCATCTATTTCCGCGGCAAACTGCTGCGGGGCAACCGGGCGCGCAAGGTCAACAGCACCGCGTTCGAGGCGTTTGACTCCCCCAACGCGCCGCCACTCGGGCAGTTGGGCATCGAACTGACCCTGCGTGACGACCTGCTGCTGGCGCCGGGACAACCGGATTTCCGCGTGCCGACGTTCGATCCGGCCGCCGTGGTGATGCTGGGTCTTTATCCGGGCATTCCGGCCCGGCTGGTGGAAGCCGCCCTGGACGACCCGCGCGTGCGGGGTCTGATCCTGGTGAGTTACGGGGTGGGCAATCCGCCGGACGGCGACGAGGCGCTGATGGCGGCGCTGGGCCGCGCCATCGAGCGGGGCGTGATCGTGGTCAACCTGACCCAGTGCCAGCAGGGCCCGGTGTGCCAGGGCGCCTACGCCACCGGGGCAACGCTCAACCGGCTTGGTGTGGTGCCCGGACACGACCTCACCCCGGAAGCCGCCTTCGCCAAGCTGCATTTCCTGCTGGCGCTGGACTGGCCCAGCGAGGAGATCCGCGAGGTGCTGCCGCTGCCCCTGTGCCAGGAGTGCAGCCTGGCGCCGTGACGAGGCGCCAGGGTCACTCCTCGTAGATCATCCTGCGGGTCATGCCGCCGTCGATCACCAGGTTCTGGCCGGTGACGAAGCCGGCCTCCGACGAAATGAGGTAGGCCACGGCCGCGGCAATGTCGCCGGCATGCCCCACTCGACCGACCGGATGCTGGCGGTGATCGGCGTCACTCAGCGGCTCCAGCGCATCCGGTGCGCCGGTCTGCTGCCCACGCACGTCGATCCAGCCCGGACTGACGGCATTGACCCGCACGTCCGGCCCCAGGCTGACCGCCAGGGCGTGGGTCAGGGCAACCAGGCCACCCTTGCTCGCGGCGTAGGCTTCGCAATCAGGCTCCGACTGCAGGGCCCGGGTGGAGGCCATGTTGACGATGGCACCCCCGGCTTTTCGCAAGTGAGGCACCGCGTGCTTGGCGGTCAGGAAGGCGCCGGTCAGGTTCACGTCGATGCGCCGCTGCCAGTCCGCCAGCGCCAGCGTCTCGATCGATCCGCTGAACGGGTCGGCGATGCCGGCGTTATTGACCAGCGCATCCAGCCGGCCACCCCAGGCCACGGTTTCGCGTATCACTCGCGCGACGTCGCTCTCGCTGGCCACGTCGGCCTCGAGCGCCAGCAGCTCCGACGACTCTGACTGCGACGCGAAAGCGGTTGCCGCGGTTTCATCCACGTCACAGATCACCACCCGCCAGCCACGGGCCAGCAGCTCGCCCGCCACGCCCTGGCCAATGCCCTGGGCACCGCCGGTGACCAGAACGACCGGTTTATCACTGCTGAATGTTCGCGGCCCTGTCGCCGTTGCCTGCTCTGCCATCGCCATTGCCCTCTGACCTCTGTGTACGGGTTGCAAATGGTAGCGGCGACTGTCCGACAGCGCGAGTCCGGCGGGCATACCGACAGCCTGTCAGGTCGCCCCTGGCGTACTATGCTGTAAGAATGCCTCGCTGCCGGGACATCATCCTGAAGCGCCAGAGCCTACGTTGTGGAGGTCGTCCATCATGGCGCTGATCCGCTGCTTTCAACTCCTGATGCTGTTGGGCACGCTGCTGTTCCAGGCCACCCTCGCCCCGGCCGCACTCCAGGGTGTGAAAACGCTTCGCTTTGCCTCGATTCCAGACAACCCGCTGGACGAAGTCGGCGTCCTGTTGATCCGCACCATTTACGACCAGCTCGATATCGAAGTGGAGATCCTGGACATCCCGCCGGCACGGGCCCTGACCCTCTTGCGACAGGGGCATCTCGATGGCTCGCTGGCGCGCCCGGAAGGCTTCGAAACACGGGTGGACGTGGCCGTCCCGGTGCCGGTACGGCTGTCCCAAGTCCAGGTGGTAGGCTTTGCCCGGGCTGACCGTCTCGCTCGATTGCAGACCGCCTCGACCATGCCCCTGCGCGTCGGCCTGCTCCTGGGCCTGCCGCCTCACATGAACACCGCAGCGCACCTCCACCCGGTTGAAGCACACACCAGTCGCCAGTTAATGGCGATGGCCGACAAGGCGCGCGTGGATCTGGCCCTTGATGTCGACGTGGTCGGCGCACATGTCATTCGCGAGGACCATCTGGCGAACCTGCGTATCGTGACCACGCCGCTGCGACGGATTGATGTCTACCATTTCCTCCACCAGCGACATGAAGCCCTGGTGCCCCAGGTGGCGCGGGTCATGACCGAGTTGCAGGAGGACGGCACGCTCGAGCGAATGCACCAGGCCTTTCGCGAGCGCCTCGATATGGACACCATCACACTGCCCAAGGAAGACCTGTTGTCCGCTCGCCAACTCCAGCTCGATCTGATGGCCGAGTCGGCGGAATAACACCGCGTTTCGGCGCTCAGCGACCAATCATGAGGAAAATGAACTATCGGGGCAGACCTTGCCCCCGCATCTGTCGTACCCTGTCGCCCACAATCAGAACCGCTACCGGGCGGGAAGAACCGCTCTCAAGCGGCGCTATCTTCCGCGACAAACCAGGATTCGTCATGCCAATATTCGAACGCATCAACCAACTGTTCCCCATCTGGGCCATTCTGCTGGCCGCTCTGGCCGCCTGGCAGCCCAGCTTGTTCGCCGATTTTGCCTTCCTGATCAAGACCCTGCTGGCCATCATCATGTTTGCCATGGGGCTGACGCTGTCCAAACACGACTTCCTCGGCGTCTTGCGCGCTCCGCTACCCATCGGTATCGGCGTGATCCTGCAGTTTACGGTGATGCCCCTGGCCGCGCTGTTCGTGTCCTGGTTCCTACGCCTGTCGCCGGAGCTGACCATCGGCATGGTCCTGGTGGGCGCCACGGCCGGCGGCACCGCGTCCAACGTGATCACCTGGCTGGCCAACGGCCATGTGGCGCTGTCGGTGTCCATGACCCTGACCTCCACGCTCATATCGGTGGCCGCCACGCCGCTGCTCACGGCCCTGCTGGTCGGGCATACGGTGGACGTGCCGGTCGCCGGCATGTTCATGAGCATCGCGCAGTTGGTGATCGCCCCGATCGCGCTGGGCGTGATCATCCACCACTTCCTGGGGCGGCAGATCAAACAGGTGGAACCGGCCCTGGCGACACTGGCCATGGCCGCCATCGTGTTTATCATTGCCATCGTGGTGGCCCTCAACGCCGACAAACTGTCCACGCTGGGCCCCCTGGTCATTGTGGCGGTGGTGCTGCACAACTTCATCGGCCTGGCCGGCGGCTACGCCGTGGGCCGCGGTCTGGGCTTCGATCAGCGGGTGGCGCGGACCATCGCCATCGAGGTGGGCATGCAGAACTCCGGTCTGGCCGTCGCCCTGGCCAACCAGTTCTTCACCGCCACCGCGGCGCTGCCGGGCGCCCTGTTCTCGATCTGGCACAACGTGTCGGGCTCGGTGCTGGCCGGTTTCTGGAAACGCCGACCGATCCGCGACGAGACCGGCGATACGGCATCAGAACCCGCAGCCTGACGATCACTCCATGAAAAACGGCGCCCCCGGTTACCCGGCGGCGCCGTTTTTTATTGCAGGCCAGATGCCGGTCAGCCGGTCGTCGAGTTGAGCCCTGCCATAACCGCACGCGGGGAGCGGCGGGTTCGCGGCAGGATCGAGTACAGGGCGGAGAAGATGATCAGGCCTCCACCGATCCAGCCGGACACAGCGATGCTTTCCCCCAGCCACCAGACCGCGAAAAGCGCCCCGAATGCCGGTTCAGTCCCCATCAGCAACGACACCCGCGTGGGCGCGATATTGCGGGCGCCATAGTTCTGGGCGAAGAAGGCGAACACGGTGCAGAACAGCACCAGGTAACCGACGATCAGCCAGAAATCCGTGGTCATGGGCAGCCCGCCTACCTCGCCGGGGTCGAACGCCAGCAGGATGGCCAGGGCGCCGAAGCCCACTACGCCGGACTGGATACCGGTCAGGCTGAGAGTGGAGATCTGCTTGCCAGCGGTGACCTTCTTGGTGACCGTCACCATGAAGGCACGCAGGATGGCGGCGCCCAGGATCAACAGATCACCCAGGTTGAAAGCCACGTCGCTGCCGGTGGTGAGCATCGCCACGCCGATGAACGACAGCCCCGCCAGCAGGAAATTGTCCCCCGCCGGTCGCCGACCGAATACGAGCCACTCGGTGAATGGCGTGAACAGCACGCACAGACTGATCAGGAACGCGGCGTTGGCCGCCGAGGTGTGGGCCACGCCGTAGGTTTCGCAGATGAACACGAGGAACAGGATCGCCCCGGTCGGCAGCCCCACCCGCCAGTCGCGCCCGCCACCGCTGCGGTATTCCCGGATGAACACCGGCAGCAGGGTCAGGAAGGTGGCGAGGAAGCGGATGGCGATAAAGCCCATCACAGAGTAGAACAACAGAGCCTGTTTCGACAGGCCGTAACTGGTTCCCCAAAACGCTGCGACCAGCAACAGCAGGCCCTCAGCGACGGGTAGACCGCGCTTGGTTGTGGACATGGTGAGTTCCTTCCCCTGTTAGCCGAACGCCTCCATGCGCTCGAATGCAATGACGAGCACGTCGCGGTAGGACGGCCGTTCGTTATCCAGTGCGTATATTTCCGAGACCTCGTGCATGGTGCGCTCGTCATCGGAGAGCACCATGTCCATGGCGTCAGTCAGCATCACCGACGCCAGGGTCTCGCCGTCGTTGGTGGTCAGCCGGGTGGTCCCCCCGGCGATGTTGCGCCGGGCCACCATCATCGAAGCGATGTAGGTAACGCCGTCCCGGTGCAGCCCTTCCGGTGTCGGCTTGCCGGGAATACCGTTGGACCCGGTAATGCGGTAGGGATGCAGGCGGATGCACCAGTTGGACTCGTAACCGTCGGCAGCGGCGTAGATCCGCGCCATGGTCAGCAGCAGGCGCTCCAGAATCGGGCTTGCGACGAACGTCTGCTCAAGCGGATCGAAGTACCGCTGGAATCCGCCGTTAAGGCTGTTGACGCTCAACGGCTGCATGTACGGCTGGTGCGGCAGCAGGTGCAGGCTGTCATCCTCCGCCCGGTATTCGAAGCGGCCGTATCGCCGGTAGCGATAACGGCCGTTGTCCCCCATATAGGTATCCTGCGTGAGCCGGTCCCAGCAGGCGGCGAAGCTCTGCCATTCGGCATCGTTCTCGGCGGCGGTGTCGTAGACGCCCAGCACGCTGCCCAGGACCCGGCCGGGAATCACCGCGTAGTCCTGGGCGATCAGGTCAGCGGCGGAGGCTTCGGTAACGATAGTCGGTTGCGCCAGGGGCGGTTGAATCTGATGCGCGGTCATAGGATCACGCTCCCATTGCCAGTCGTGTGGCTTCCGGCAGTTCCTCGGTCTCCGGCTCGGCGTCGCGCAGCGAGCGGGCACTCTGGGTGGCGGCGGTCTGCTGTTCCCAGCTGTCGCGCTCGGTCAGGTAAAGCGGGCAGACCGCTTCGATGGATTCCACAGTCAGGGCGCCGGCGCTCAGGTTGTAGCGCACCTTGCCGGAAACGTTCTGGGCACTGCGCAGCATGAACTGGTCGATGGCCGCACGCAGGGTGCCGAACCAGCGGCCTTCCACCGCCTCGCGTACCCAGAGCTGCTCGAGCGAGGTCTTCTCGCGCAGCAGTTCATAGCCGTGTACGGCCGACTCCAGGTGCCGATAGGCGTCCATCAGGGTCTGGGCCGCCGGCGCCTCGCGCACTTCCAGCACTTTCTCGCCGCCGCGCAGGTGCTCCAGCCCCGAGAACCGGCCGATGCCATAGGCGCCCACCACCTGGTTGAGGTGGCTGATCAAGGCCACCGGGTCCATGCTGCCGTCATTGACCGCGACCGGCACGCCACCGTCGAAGGTGATCGACAGGCGGTGGTCGCTGCTTTCAAGCTGGCGCTCACGGTCGCGGCGGGTCCAGTGATAGAGATGCTCGGGAACGGAGAAGTCTTCCGGGTTTTCCAGCACACCGGACTCGAATTCGCGGCACCAGAGATTGGAATCGCCGCTGACGATGCGCTGCTCGAAGGACATCAGCCCCACCGACTTGAGTACCCGACTCTTGTCGGCGCGACTGATGGCGCTGTATTCATAGGGCGAACCGTAATAGCCGTTGAAGCCGAGCTGCTCAATGGCTCCGTTAAGCCGGCGCAGGCTGTTCTGGGACTGAGTGGCGGTGTGTACGATGGCGCCCGCTCCCACCGATTCGGCAATGTCCACCGCGGCCCGGGCGATGAACGGCCTCGACAGGGACGAGCTGACCGGGAAGGTATTGAGGTAGCGGGCCTGGGCCCGGATCGCCGGCAGCAGGGCGTCCCGCGCAAAGGTGCGCTTGAGGTCGACGATGCGCAGTTTGGCGTTGAAGGTCTTGGCCACATGGTGCAGGGCGGCAATATCGACCTCGTCCCCCAGGTCGATGGCCACAGCGGTGACGGACACACCGCGATCGCGCAGCAGCTTGAGCAGGTAAGTGCTGTCCAGCCCGCCGCTGAAGAGGGTGACCACGTGGTCGACCCGTTCACACACAAAATCCAGATCCATTACGCTACGCAGGTTTTTCATCGGTGATACATCCCCGTATGAATTTCATGGTGTTATTGGATACTTGTATGCTAACTAACGGGGTGGGCGCGGATTAGCCCGGATCGCGGTAAAGGAGTTGTGCGCAGTGAGTGCAAATCGAGTGATGTCGATCATGCAGGACGTGGTGGTGTTCGTGACGGTGGTGGAAACCGGGTCCTTCACTTCCGCCGCCCAGAAGCTGGGCTCCACGCCATCGGCGGTCAGCCGTCAGGTCACCCGGCTGGAGGATGCGCTGCAGCTCAAGCTGCTGGAGCGCTCCACCCGCAGCCTGCGCCTGAACGCCACCGGCGAAAAGGTGTTCGATCACTGCAAGGCGGTGCTGGATTCCGCCCACGACGTGCTGGACATCGCCGAGCAGGCCCACGGCGTGCCCCACGGCCGGCTCAAGATAGGCGTGCCCAAGGCCTTCTGCGCCCAGGTACTGCGCCATTGCGTGCCGCCGTTCCTGCGCGAATACCCGGACGTGGAGGTGCAACTGGTCGTGACCGACCGCACCCTGGACCCCCATTACGATGACGTGGACGCCGTGGTCACCATCACCGACTCCCCCATTGAGGGGTTGGTGGCGGCGCGGCTGGGCTACGTGCGTTCGTTGCTGTGCGCCACACCGGAGTACCTCGCCGAGCACGGCGTGCCGGAGCATCCCGCCGACCTGGAGCGCTTCGAATGCCTGGCCCTGGGGGAAACCGTCAACGACAACGTCTGGACGTTCAGCCAGGGCGACGAAACCGTGACCGTGGAAACCCGCGGCCGCTACATCGTCAACCACACGGAGATCCGCATGGACGCCGTGCTCAACGGCTTCGGCATCGGCATCTTCCCGGAGTTCACGGTCAACACCCAACTGCGCAAGGGCACAGTGGTGACGGTGCTGGAGGACTGGAACGTGGAAGGCCGCTACCAGGGCAGCGTCAACCTGCAATACCCCCGGTCCCGGCATACCGCCCCGAAACTGCGGGCGTTCGTCGATTTCGCCAGCCGCTACTTCGCCGAGCACCACCTGGTCTGAGCGACCGGGTGCCCGATGGGCCGGCACGATAGCTGACCTGAGTCAAAGGCCGGCCCCGTGCCCGGCCATCATCCGTTACCATGGCTGTGGACGTTCCGCCGTCCGCAACGCAAACCAACAAAAAGACCGCCAGGAAGCACACAGCATGCCCCCAACACCCGATTTCCGCTCTGCCGACTTTCTCATCGACCACATCCGCGACACCCTCGCCTTCTACGAAGACCGCTGCCAGGATCCTGACGGCGGCTTCTTCCAGTATTTCCGCGACGACGGCCAGGTCTACAACCGCCACCACCGCCACCTGGTCAGCTCGACGCGCTTCGTTTTCAACTACGCCATGGCCGGCCACTTCTTTAACAATCCGGCCTACCTGGAGCGGGCGCGGCACGGTCTGGCTTATCTGGAGCAGGCACACTGGGACCCGGTAAACCAGGGCTATGCGTGGACCCTCGACCACCATCGGCCGGAAGACAGCACCCGCCACTGCTACGGCATGGCCTTTGTGCTGCTGGCCTACGCCACCGCCTACGCGTGCGGCATAGAGGACGCCCGCGCCGGCATCGACAAAGCCTATGACCTGATGGAAAAGCGCTTCTGGTTGCCGGACGACGGCCTCTACGCCGACGAAGCCAGCGCCGACTGGTCCACCCTCTCACCCTATCGCGGCCAGAACGCCAACATGCACACCTGCGAAGCCATGCTGGCCGCCTATGAGGCCACCGGCGAGGCCCGTTTCCTGGACCGCGCCCATACCCTGGCCCGCAACATCTGCCAACGCCAGGCCGCCCAGGGGGACGGACTGATCTGGGAGCACTACGACGCCCAGTGGCGCATCGACTGGGACTACAACCGCGACGACCCGCGCCACCTGTTCCGCCCCTGGGGCTTTCAGCCGGGCCACCAGACCGAGTGGTCCAAGCTGCTGCTGATTCTGCATCGCCACCGTCCCGAGGCGTGGATGGTGGAACGTGCCCGCGAGCTGTTCGATCGCGCCCTGGCGGTGTCCTGGGACGAGGCTCACGGCGGCATCGTCTACGGCTTCGCGCCGGACGGTTCGGTGTGCGACGGCGACAAGTACTTCTGGGTCCAGGCGGAAACCTTCGCCGCGGCGGCGCTGCTGGCCGAAACCACCGGTGACGACGCCTACTGGGCCTGGTACGAGCGCATCTGGGCCTACGCCTGGGCACACTTCATCGACCATGAATACGGCGCCTGGTATCGGATCCTCACACGCGACAACCGCGCCTACTCGGACGAGAAGAGCCCCGCCGGCAAGACCGACTACCACACCATGGGCGCCTGCTACGAGGTGATCCGGACGCTGCGTGGAGCACAACGGCCTTGAGCCATGACGGCAATTAGGGGACATTAAGGGAAATTCGAGGAAATCCGGAAAAGGTGTCATGAAAGATCGGGTAAGAGCGCTGTTCTCGCCGCTGCTGAACGCCATGGACAACGGCCAGCAACCGCACAACTATCGGCCGTCCCACCGCAAGATCCTGCTGGTGATGGGCCTGCTGTTCTTCATCCTGTCGGCGGGCTCGGTGTTCTTTGCGGTTCTCGCCGGCTCGCCAGCGGCACTGATCCCGATCCTGTTCTTCTTCGGCGTCAGCCTGGTCTGTGCGGTGGTGGGCTGGGTCGGCAGCGATGCCGCGGTGGCCCGCATCTGGGGCAACAAGTAGTGAACAGACCCATAGCGCACACCGGACAACCGCAACGGACCCGCACGACATGCTGAAAACCGCACTGCACGACACCTGGGTGTTCTTCAAGCGTCACTATGTGGCGCTGGCGCTGATCATCCTGCCCATCGTTATTCCCATCGACCTGTTCCACGCCCTGTACAACAGCATGCTGGCCAGCGACACCTTCGTGCTGTCGGAGCAGGCGCTGCCGCTGATCGTCGCGTTTGCGGCCTACCCGGTCTATGCGGTGGCGGTGGTGTTCTACATCCACGGCGTTATCCACGGCGAACCGAAAGACACCCGGACACTCTGGCAACTGGGTCTGAAGTACTGGGTGCCTTTCGCCGTCCTCAGCGCAATCCTGGGTGCCGCCGTGGTGGCCGGCCTGATCCTGATGGTCATTCCGGCCATCATTGTGGCGATCAAGTACGCCTTCGCCGAGTTCGACCTGCTGCTCGATGGCGACAAGCCCCTGGACGCCCTGAAGAACAGCTGGGGGCAAACCGCCGGCTATTTCTGGATCCTGCTGGGCGGCTTCGCCCTCATCTCCCTGGCCATCTACACGCCCTACTACATCATCGGCTCACTGGTGATCGGACACGAGCCGCTCTATACCCTGGTCAGCACCGTCCTGAGCATGGCCTTCTCGGTACTCAGCTCGCTGTACACCATCTTCGCTTTCCGCATCTACGATTTCGCCCGCCAGGCCCAGGCTCCGGCGACGACACTGGAAGACGACATCTGAGGTGACCCGGCAACCCCAGGGCCTGCCTGCTATGGTTAAAGGCAGGCCCATCACTCATGGAGTTGCCATGGCGGTCCTTTCCAGCGAATCCGGCTCCGATAGCGTTCTCTCCCACGGCGCCCGGCATTACCTGCTGCTACTGCTTCCCAGCCTGATCCAGGACATCGAGCGGCTCGGTCTGCGCAACGTCATCGCCCACGCCAGTCTCGACCAACACGACGTCACCAGCCTCTACTTCGAAGCCCGCTCCATCGCCCGCCTGCTGCCAGAGCGGCCCGAGGCGGTGGATTCCGAACTCTGGCCCGACCTGGTCCAGTGCGCCCAGTTGCTGACCCTGCTGGTCAACGAGACCGCCCGCGAGGAGCTGGCCCGCACCAGACGCCAGGCCATCAACCGTTTCCTGCCCGAGGCGCGCCAGCAGGTGCGCTCCGCGGCCGACCACCCGGGCGGCTCGGTCGATCTACGGCTGGCCGGGCTGTCACGCGCCGGGGCCAGCGCCGAGGACACCTGCCTGGAAGCCATCCGCCTGGACCGGCAGCGGCGCTTCGAGGGGCTACGGGCACTGACCACCGACGGCCTGACGCGCCACCAGGCGGCCATCGTCGAGGGTGCCCTGCACTACGTGCGCGACGCCATGGCCCAGCCGCCCCAGGCCACCGGCGCCCTGGATCTGCTGATCAGCCTGTGCGATCTGTTGCGCCGCCTGCAGGGCGCGGACAGCGAGCCCGAACCGGACGCGCCGCCACCCCGGATCAACACCGCCAACGTGGTGATGGGATTGGGCAACATCCTGTACGCCTGCGAACTGGGACTGCGACGAAGCGCGCCCCAACCGGGACAGCGCCGGGACCGCACGGGCGGGGATTAAATTTTCGTAACCCGGTCGACCGTCGAGAACGACAACGGCCCCTCACCCCAAACGTGACAGTCGGTTATCTCCGTCAGCCCCATATCGAGCCAACCTGTCCACTCAGGCAACGGATCTTCACGATCGGTCGCCTGGGCGGATACCGACTTTTCCCAAGACTCCCCGTACTTGGCGCTCTCGCCTCACGCCAGGCCCGACAGCACGGCCGTATCCGTAAAACGTGACAGGTTGACCCGACCGTATCCGGACACGCGCACGCCAGGGCACAACACGCGCAACGGCGCGGATTACAGCTGTGGAGGTTACATTAATATTCCCGCCAGGCTGACCTACGCTCAGCGTAGGAAAGCAACGGTGTTGTACCCGGTTCGCCGGGAGAGAAAACGTTGCCGCAACGCGGTGAATCGCCGCTCGCCAACATCCGGAGGAACAACGCCATGCAGTGGAAAACTCCCATCGTCGTTTTGTGTCTGGGTCTGGCGCCAACCCTGGCGCTGGCCGAACCGCAGACCGGCGACCGCCTGTTTACGCTGACCGGTTCCGGTTCCAGCGATACAGACTTCGACAACAATACCGCGGCCTTCAGCTTCGACCTCGGTCAATTCTTCACCGACAACACCGCCATGGGCCTGCGTCAAAGCGTCGGCTTCTCCGATACGTCGGACAACTCAAGCTGGAGCGGGGCCACCCGGCTGTTCGCCGACTACCATTTCGATGCTGATGAATGGCAGCCGTTCGTGGGCGCCAATTTCGGCGGGATCTACGGGGACGATGTGGACGAGACGTTCTTTGCCGGCCCGGAAGCGGGGGTGAAGTACTACGTCAAACCCAAGACGTTCATCACCTTCCAGACCGAGTATCAGGTCTTCTTCGATAGCGCCAGCGACGCCGACGACAACTTCGACGACGGCGCCTGGGCCTACAGCGCCGGTATCGGCTTTAATTTCTAGCCAATCCGCCTGCACGACGCCGGGCCCCGATAGCGGGGCCCGCTTTCCCAACCGGGCGTTTATAACCCCAGCGAATCGCGTACCGCCGGAAGCCCCGGCTGGCCATCGACGGTGGTCACACCGTCCAGCCATTCGGTCAGTACCCCGGGGTTGGATTTCAGGTAGGCGCTGGCCGCGTCGCCCGCGTCCTCACCGTCATTGAGCACGGCACCCATGATGCCGCTCTCCATGTCCAGGGTGAACTGCAGGTTGCCCAGCAACTGGCCCACGTTGGCGCACTCGTCACTGTAACCGTTGCGGGTCAGGGTATAGACGGTGGCGCCGCCGTAGTTGGGGCCGAAGTAATCATCGGCGCCGGACAGATACACCAGATCGCGCCCCAGGTTCATGGGGTGTGGTTCCCAGGCCAGGAACACCACCGGCTTGTCGCGGCGCTCGGCGCGGCTGACCTGGCTGAGCATGCCCTGCTCGCTGGATTCCACCAGCTTCCAGTCACCCAGCCCATAGGCGTCCTCGTCGATCATCTTCTGGATCAGGTTGTTGCCCGCCGCACCGGGTTCGATGCCGTAGATGCGATGATCGAAGGCCTCGGCATGTTCATCCAGGTCGGCGAAGCTACTGACACCGGTCTGTTCCTTGACGTAGGCCGGTACCGCCAGGGTGAACTTGGCCCCCTCCAGGTTGGCCCGGACTTTCTCGTAGCCCCCCTCGTACTGCTTGGCGAAGTTATCCTGGGCCGGCATCCAGTTGCCCAGGAACACGTCAACGTCCTCGCTCTTCAGGGATTTAAAGCCAATGGGCACCGACAGCAGGTCCACCTGGGTGTCGTAGCCCAGCCCCTGCAGCAGCGTGGTGGTAATGGCGTTGGTGACGTTGATGTCGGTCCAGCCGGGATCGCTGAACTGCACGGTCCGGCATTGCTCGGGAACCGCCGCCTGGGCGGAGGTCGCTGCGGCGCAGACGCCGGCCAGCAGGAATGTGGTCAGTCGCTTCGGGGAATTGGTCATCGTGCCCATGACTCCTTTATCTGTGTCGTTATCAGGTCTGTCTCGTTATCCGTTCTGTATCGTTATCGATTCCGAGCCGTTCCCGGTCGTGTGTCGCTCACGATCCGGCGCGAGGCCGGCCTGCCTCATTTGACCCGGGGAAACCGCGAACGGGCTTCCAGATCCCCCAGGTCCAGGGTGTTGCGCATGTACTGGACGCTGGCATCGACCCAGGGCTGGTGATCCCAGGGGGTGATCCGTCCCTTGCTCAGGGCACTGGCCACCAGCCGGCGCCGACGCTGGCTTTCCAGCACATCCTGGTGGATGGCGTCCATGTCCCAGCGTTCCGCCGCTTCCGCGCGCAGGGATTGCAGGGTCTCAGCGTAGGCCGGATCATCGGCCAGATTGGTCCGCTCCTGCGGGTCACGGGCCAGGTCGAACAACTGGTCCGGATCGCTCGGGCAGCACACGTATTTGTAGTCGCCGCGGCGGATCATCATCAACGGCGCCACGGTACCCTCGCCCATGTACTCGCCAGTCACCTCGTCGTGCCCGCCCTCACGCTGCAGGTGCGGCATGAGGCTGCGGCCGTCCAACGGCACCGCATATTGCCCATAGTCGCCGCCGCTCGCCATGTCCACGAAGGTGGGCAGCAGATCCATGGTGGACACGCTCTGGCTGACCCGGCCGGGTTTGAAACGCTCTGGGGCGTGCACGATCAAAGGCACCCGCGCCGACCACTCGAACCAGCTCATCTTGTACCAGAGATCGCGCTCGCCAAGCATGTCACCGTGATCGCCGGAGAACACGATGATGGTGTTCTCGTCCAGACCGGTCTCCCTGAGGGTGTTGATCAGCTTGCCGATCTGGTCGTCCACGTAGCTGATGGCGCCGAAATAGGCGCGCCGGGCGCGGCGGATGTCCTGCTCGGAAAACTCGGCGGTATCGGCCTGGTACAACGCCCGCAGACGTTTGGAATGGGGATCGCGCTCGGCATCGCCCAGACGCACCGACGGCATGGGAATCTCGTCGTCCGAATAACGGTTCCAGTATTCCTCGCCGATGGTATAGGGATCGTGGGGATGGGTCATGGAGACGGTCAGGCAGAATGGGCGCTCGTCGCGGGTGCGGGCCTGGTTGTAAAGGTAACGCTGGGCGTGGAACACCACTTCGTCGTCGAAATCCAGCTGGTTGCTGCGCACACAGGGCCCCGCTTCCTGGACCGAGGACATGTCGTGGTACCAGGTGGGACGGCTCTCGTCGCCGTCCCAGTTCACCGCCCAGCCGAAATCCGCCGGGTAGATATCGCTGGTGAGGCGATCCTCGAAGCCGTGCAACTGGTCCGGCCCGCAAAAGTGCATCTTGCCGGACAGGGCCGTGCGGTAGCCCAGCTCACGCAGGTAGTGGGCATAGGTGGGCATATCCGCGCGCAGCTCCGCGGCGTTGTCGAAAGCGCCGATCCGCGATGGCCGCTGACCGGTCATCAGCACGAAGCGCGACGGCGCGCACAGCGGGCTGTTGCAGTAGGCGGAATCGAACACCACGCCACCCTCGGCGAGGGACTGCAGGTGCGGCACCTTGACCGGCGAATCGCCGTAGATCGGCAGCACCGGCGCCGCCATCTGGTCGGCCATGAGAAACAGGATGTTGGGCTGGGAAGCGGTTTTCTGGGACATACGACCTTATCTGGGCTGGAGACTTGCGCGGTTGAAGGCGTTGCTATCAACCAGATTAATAGGAGAAAAGGAATTGACCCATGTTGCGCCCCACCTGCCGGGCTGTAAACTGATCCCAAACTAATGACAAACATTAGACCAGCTTATGCCAGATACCCAACACCTGCCGCCCCTGGCGATGCTGCAGGCTTTCGAGGCCGCCGCCCGCCTGCGCTCGTTCACCGCCGCCGCCCGGGAGCTGGGCTCCACCCAGTCCGCGGTCAGCCAGCACATCAAACGCCTCGAAGCGGACATCGGCACGCCGCTGTTCCAGCGTATTCACCGGGGCGTGCGACTGACCCGCACCGGCAGCAGCCTGCACCGGGGGATTGCCGAGGGACTGACCACCCTGGCCGAAGCCTACGAGCGCTCGCGCCAGCTCGCCCGTAACGACGTCATCAACGTCGCCACCGACTACGCCCTGGGCACCTACTGGCTACTGCCCCGCCTCGCCGGCTTCCGGCGCGCCCATCCCTCCGTGGACGTGCGCCTGGTCACCGGGCAGCGGCCCGTCACGCCAGACCAGGCGGACGTGGACATTGCCCTGATGTTCGGCAACGGCTACGAGATGAGCGCCCCGACCCGCCTGCTGTTCGGCGAGTCGGTGGTGCCGGTGTGTGCACCGGGGCTGCTGCAAGGCGGCGACGCGACCGCATCCCTGGCCGACCTGCCACTGCTGCAACTGGAGGCAGACAGCGCCCCGTGGTTCGACTGGCCGACGCTGTTCGAGCACCTGGGATTGCCGGGACCGCCGCCGGAGCCAGCACTGATTTTCAACAACTACACCCTGTTGCTGCAGGCCGCACTGACGGGCCAGGGCGTGGCCATCGGCTGGTCACCGTTTGTGGAGCCTCTGCTGGAGAACGGCGCCCTGACGGCCCTGGTAGACACCCCGATCCGCTCGGACAACGGCTACCAGATCGTCTTTCCCGGCAGTCAGGCCATGGATCCGCTGGTGCTGGAGTTCGTGGACTGGCTCGAAGCCGAGGGGCGACGCACGGAGGGCGATTCCATGGCCTGAGCCGGCGAGCAAAAATCACACAACAACGTGTAAAGTTTTCCGGCGCCAGGTCGTTAAGCATGCTGTAAAGAATTCAGTCAGTAAGCCCCCCTGTCCGCAAGGATTGAGCCGTATTGCGCCGGAGCCGTGTCCATGTCTGTAAAGAAGAAATTTTTCCTCGCCATTACCTTGCTGATCTCCGTCGTGGTGATCGCCGGGGCCATTTTCACCATCGTGTCCCGCGACCATGAACTGACCAACACCGCAGAGAGCCAGGCATCGGATGCCCGCCAGCGGGTCGTTCGCCTGCTCTCGGTCACCGACTCGATCATGATGGATCGGGTCAAGAGCAGCATGCAGGTACTGATCAAGCGCGGCGAAGCCATCGGCTCCCCCGGCCTTGGCAAAGACACCCGGGTGGGTGACCGCACCGTGCCGCAACTGTTACTGGGCAACCAGGGTATGGCCAACCACTTCGAACTGGTGGACGACCTGACGCAGGACATGAAGGGCACCGCCACCCTGTTCGTCTACGACGGCCAGAACTACGTGCGCGTCTCCACCAACGTGAAGAAGGACGGCGGCCAGCGCGCCACCGGCACCATCCTCAACCCGGACGGCGGCGCCTTCCGGGCCATCGAATCCGGCCAGGCCTTCTACGGTCAGGTGGACATCCTGGGCAATCCCTACCTGACCGGTTACGCACCGATGCGCAGCAGCGCCGGCCAGGTGGTGGGCATCTGGTACGTGGGCTACTCCGCCGACATGTCGATCCTGGCGGATGCCATCGCCGGCTCCCGGGTGCTGGAGAAAGGCTTTGTGGCGCTGGTGGACGACAAGGGCCGCGTGCGCATGCACTCGGACAACCAGACCGATGAAACCGTGCAGGCCGCACTGGCCAGCAATAACGGCGACTGGGTCAAGGTGGAAACGCCGTTCACGCCCTGGGGCTACACCGTCGTCTCGGCCTATTCCGCCGAGGAGCTGACCGACACCATCACCGCCGACTCCATCAGCATTGCGTTGGTGATCGCCGGTGTCGGCGCCCTGCTGATTCTCGCCATCCACCTGCTGATCACCGCCGTCATCACACGCCCGCTGAACCAGATGATCGGCGCGGTCAACGACATCGCCGACGGCGAGGGCGACCTGACCATCCGCTTCAACGCCACCAGCCGGGACGAATTCGGCCAGATGGCCAACGGGTTCGACAAGCTCCTGGCCCGGGTACAGGACACCATTCGCGATGTGGGCCACTCGTCCCGCGAAGTGCTGGAAGCCTCCCAGGGGCTGGTCCAGGTGGCGGAGGACTCCAGCCAGTCCATCGCCCGGCAGACCAGCGACACTCAGCACGTGGCGTCCTCGATGCACGAAATGTCGCTGACCGCCCAGAACGTGGCCGAGAGCGCGTCGGTCGCCGAGGAGGCCGCCAAGGGCGCCGAAGACGACGCCCGTTCCGGCCACACGCTGGTGCAGGAAACCATCCGCACCATCGAGCAGCAGACCCAGACCATCGCCGAGTGCGCCGAAGCCGTGGCGGAACTGGATGAGCACAGCGAAGCCATCAGCAGCGTGCTGGACGTGATTCACTCCATCGCCGAGCAGACCAACCTGCTGGCCCTGAACGCGGCCATTGAAGCGGCCCGGGCCGGCGAACACGGACGTGGTTTTGCGGTGGTCTCGGACGAGGTGCGCATGCTGGCTACCCGGACCCAGAACTCCATCGACGACATCCGCGGCCAGATCGAGCGACTGCAATCCGGCGCCAAAGGCGCCTCCCAGAAGATGGACGCCACCCGCGAACTGGCCGGCACTCTGTCTTCCAAGGCGCAGGAATCCGGCGACGCCATCACCCAGATGCGCGAGGCGGTCGCCCGCATTTCCGAGCGCAACACCGACATCGCCAGTGCCGCCGAGGAACAGAGCCAGGTGGCCGACGAGATCAACAACACCCTGGAGCGCATCCACAACCACGCCCAGGAAACCTCCTCCCAGGCGGACCGGACCCGCGCCGCCAGCCAGGAGCTGATCGCGTTGGCCGAACGACTGCAGAAGGAACTGTCGAGCTACAAGGTCTAGTCAGGGCGGCCGGGCGTGTTGGAACCGTCGCCTACAGGAACGAGTACACCACGCCCCCTTCCGCCAGAATCTGGTCGATCACCCGGGCGGTGGTGAGGGTATCTGCCCACGGGATGACGTCGTTCTGCAGGTGGTCCGCGCGGATATCCGCCATTGCCGCCTCGATCTGGTACTCGAAACCGTTCATCCGGTGTGGATGGTCGGCCCGCACCGGCTCGCCGTCGAGGGGCGTCAGGGTGGCACGCGTGCTGGCCCAGAACGGCCCGTCCACATCGATCACCCCGCCCTCGCCTTCGATACGCAGACTGTTATCGCGCTCGGCCAGGAAGCTGGCGGTAAAGGCGCTGACCGCCTCGCCGTAGTGCAACAGCGCGGAGGTACGCACGTCGACATCGGTCGCGCCCTTGAGCACCGCCACCTGCACGCGATCCGGTCCACGCTCGAAAATGAAGTTGGACAGCGCTATCGGGTAGACGCCCATATCCAGGGTCACGCCGCCCGCCTGGTGGATGTCCCACAGCCGGTCGGCGGGATTGAACGGCACCCGGAAGCAGAACGACGACTGCACCGTGTGAACCGGCCCGATCGCGCCCGCCCGCAGCCAGTGGCGGACGTCCTGCCACACCGGCAGGAAGCGCGACCACAGGGCCTCCATCAGGAACACCCGGTTCGCCTGGGCCAGCCGGAACAGCTCCGCCGCCTCCCGGGCGGTCACGGCCAGCGGCTTCTCACACAGCACCGGTTTGCCCGCGTGCAGGCAGGCGCGAACCCATTCCGCGTGGAAGCGGTGCGGGTTGGCGATGTAGACGGCGTCGATGTCCGGGGCCTGGATCAGGGCGTCGTAGTCGGGGTAGACCTGAACGCCGGGGTGATCGCGGCGGTAGTCTCCGGCAAAGGATTCGGCCCGCTCGGGCTGGCGACTGGCCACGCCGGCCAGTTCCGCGTCGTCGATCACCGACAGGGCGCGGGCGAAGTTGTGGGCAATGCGGCCCGGGGCGATCACGCCCCAGCGGAATGGTCGCGGTGCGGTCATGGACGACAGTCTACCTTCCGGGTTCGCAGCCTGTCCGCGATGCGGGCGTCAGGCCGATTCAGGCGTTACAATGAGGCTTTCCAAATTAGCACACCATCATCCGGGAACCCCATGAGCACCGACGCCAAGGCCCAACTCGCCGCCATCAACAAGAAAGTCCTGAAAATGCACCTGATCACCGCGCCGGCCAACATCGCCCTCGGCCTGGGGCTGTTCAGTCTGTTCGTGTCCGACCCGGGCAGCGTGTTCCCGTTCATGAGCAATCCGGCGGTCGGCTACGGCCTGCTGATCGTTGGCGGCATCGCACAGTTGATGGCCATGGGCAAACTGTTTCCCCTGCTGAAAGAGCAGCAACGGCTCAAGCACCTGGTGCGCTGAGCGCCCGGCCTCCGGGCCATCCACGCCCCTACTACTTTAGTGCCTGTTTTTTGGTGCCATGGTCGCATTCAATGACGCGGCGTCATGGCGTGTAATGTTGGTCAATACAACAAGAAGCCGCCTGATCCGGCACCTGACCGCCCGTCTTCCATGGATAGCCGCCCCTCACTGGATGCCGGGGCCGCCGATCAGCGGCACGACCAACGAGACGAGGTCCTGCCATGTTCAGGTCTCCGTGGAACCTGACGCTGCTATCCAACCTGGCGCTGCTGATGGCCCTGGCGCTGCCGGTCAACGCGGACACCACGCCAACGCGCGACACCGGGCTGTTCTCCGCAGACGGCTTCCGCCAGGATCGCTACCGCAGCCCCACACCGGCCAAGGCACCCGGCGCCACCACGGTGGATACCGCCGCCCTGCAGGCACTGCTGGAACGCCACACCGACCTGGTGCTGATCGATGTAATCAACGTGGAATACCGCCACCAGCGGTTTCTGCAGGACCAGCCCCACCCGAGCATTCCCAACGCCCATTGGCTGCCCAACACGGGCAAGGGCCAGCTCGAGCCCCGATGGCAGCGTTACCTGATGGACAATCTGGCGCGCCTGACCGGCGAGCGTCCGGACCACCCGGTGGCGGTCTTCTGCAAGTCCGACTGCTGGCTGTCCTGGAACGCGGTCAAACGCCTGACCGAAGCCGGTTACCGAAACGTCTACTGGTTCAAGGACGGCATCGACAGCTGGATAGGCGCCGGCCTGCCCACGCGTGCCGCCACGCCCGTCCCACTCACGCAATCATGAGGAGGGCATCATGACGTCCCCACTCGATCTGGCCACACCGGAAACCGCCGCTATGGGTTATGCTAAGGCGGAGTCCGATCCGGACAACCACGACACAATAAAAGAGCGAGCTGCCGACGGCATGGAACCCGCCTACAAGATCCTGATTGCCGACGACCACCCCCTGTTCCGGGAAGCGATCACCAGCGTGATCCAGTCCGGCTTCCAGGGTAGCGACGTGGTGGAAACCGATGACCTGGACACCGCCCTGGCCATGATCCAGGACCAGGACGACTTCGACCTGATCCTGCTGGACCTGAACATGCCGGGCATGAATGGCCTCAACGGCCTGATTACCCTGCGCAACGAGGCGCCCACGATCCCGGTGGTCATCGTCTCGGCCGAGGAAGACAAACAGGTGGTGCTGCAGGCCATCACCTACGGTGCGGTGGGCTTTATCACCAAGTCCTCGCCCCGCGCCCAGATGACCCAGGCCATCGAGCAGATCCTGGCGGGCAACGTCTACCTGCCCTCGGACATCATCCGCACCGGCAAGGACAGCCCGCGCCGCCACCGGCACGACGAGAACAACCTCTCGCCGGAACTGCTCAACTCCCTCACCCGCCGCCAACTGCTGGTACTGGAGCGCATGTCCAAGGGGGAATCCAACAAGCAGATCGCCTACAACCTGAACATCGCCGAAACCACGGTCAAAGCCCACGTGTCCGCCATTCTGCGCAAGCTCGGCGTACACAACCGGGTGCAGGCGATCCTGTCGGCCAGTGATATCGATTTCAATCAGTACCTGAAGCGATAAAGCACCCAAGGCCGGGCCGTCACGGACGGCCCGGTTCGTTCATCAATACGTGATGCAACACACTGCGCAGTTTGAGCGGCTTCACCGGCTTGTTGATCAACTGGTAGCCCAGCTCGCGGATATGATGCTTGAGTTCGTTGGTGTAGTTGGCGGTGATCATCACCACCGGTACGTCGTCGGCGCGTTCCCGGTGAATCGCCAACACCGCTTCCACACCGTTCTCGTCGTTGTCCAGGTGGTAATCCGCCAGGATCGCATCCACCGGCGCCGACGGGATGTCCAACTGCCCGGCCAGATCGGCGAGGGACACGGCCGTCATGACCTCACAGCCCCACCCTTCCAGCAGCGTGCGCATGCCGTCGCAGATCGCCCGGTCGTTGTCGATGACCCAGATACGGCCGCCGTCCAGCGACTGCCCTTGCGGCACCCGAGAGGCCGGCAGGCCCTGCTGCTCCGGCCGTAACTGACCGAGCGGCACTTCCACGGCAAACAGCGACCCGCGCCCCTCCACGGAGCGCACGGTGATGCGGTGATCGAGCATGCGCGCGATCTTGTCGACGATCGCCAGCCCCAGGCCGAGCCCCTTGTCCTGGGGCGCGCCGGCGGGGCGAATGCGTTTGAATTCCTGGAAGATCTCGGAGAGCTTGTCGGCGGGAATGCCCGGGCCGGTGTCCCAGACCTGCAGCTCCACCGAGTGCGGATGCCGACGGCAGCCCAGCAGGATCGAGCCGCTGCCGGTGTAGCGGATGGCGTTGGTGAGGAAGTTGCGCAGGATGCGCGCCAGCAGTTGGGAGTCCGATGCCACGACGGCCGAAGACGCCACGAAACGCAGCTCGACGCCCTCGCCCAGGGCCATCTGCCGGAATTCCCGCGCCAGGTTGTTGAGCAGGTCGCGCAGGTCGAAGGCATTGACGTCCGGCTGGATCACGCCGGCATCCAGCTTGGAGATATCCACCAGCGTACCCAGCAGGTTCTCCACGTCGTCCAGCGATGTGCTGACCGAGCGCACCAGGCCTTCCGTTCGCGGGCCGAAAGCCTGTTCCATCAGCGAGCTGGTGAACAGCCGCGCGGCATTGAGCGGCTGCAGCAGGTCGTGGCTGACCGCCGCCAGAAACTTGGTCTTGGACAGGTTGGCGCGTTCCGCCTCGGCCTTGGCGTCGCGCAGCCGGGCCTCAATTTCCGAGCGTTCACTGATCTCCTGGCGCAGCTGGTCGTTGAGCGACGTCAGGGCCGCGGTGCGCTCTTTCACCCGCTGTTCCAGGTTGTCATAGGCCTGCTGCAGGGCCAGGGCCGTGCGCCGGCGCTCGGTGATGTCGCGGATCAGCACGAAGAACCCGTTCACCACGCCCGACGGGTCACGGTTGGGCACATAGGAGCGCAGCATGTAGCGCTGCTCGCCCCGGGCGTTGGTTTCCTCAAACTCGAAGGTGACGCTGTGACCGGCCAGCGCATCGCGCACGTGGGGCAGCAGGCGGGCGTAGAGCGCGGCATCGTGCACGTCGCGCAGGGAAAGCCCCAGCGGCGAGCGATCGCCACGGCCGTACCAGGCCTCATACACCTTGTTGCAGAACTGCACCGTCAGGTCGGCGCCGACGTAGGCAATCAGCGCCGGCACGTGGTCGGTCACCACCCGCACCCAGCGCTCGCTCTCGCGCAGGGTTTCGGCGTAGCGGTGGCGTTCGGTGATGTCGGTGTAGGTGTTGACGTAGCGTCCGTCCGTCATGGCGTGGGTGCGGATCTCCAGCACCCGGCCGTCGCGCTGGTGATGCTCCAGGGCGTGGCACGGGTGGCCCTGGCTGTCGACACTGCCGGGCATCAGCAGCGGTGTTTCCGACAGGGCCAGGAGGCGCTCGAATGACGTCTCACGGCTGACCTGCGCGGCGTCCAGTCCGGTCAGTTCGACAAAGCGGTGATTCCAGATCTCCGGGCAGCCCTCGTCGTTGACCAGCACCACGCCCTGGGACAGGTTATCCACCGTCGACTGCAACAGGCGCGACTTCTCGGCCAGGGCCCGCTCGCGCCGTTCGTCCTCGCTGTTCTTGACGTCGGTGATGTCGGAATAGAGGATAACCCGCCCGCCTTCCCGGGTCGGATGCTCGCTGACCTGCACCCAACGGCCGTTGGCCAACCGGTAGACCGAACCGCCGGACTGATTGTCGCGGTGTTCCTCCACCACCAGCCCGGTTTCCAGGGCCAGACGCTTGACCTCGGCGATGGAGATGCCCGGCCGGATGGCGTCGCCCCGGTCCTGCCAGTAGCTGCGAAAGCGGCGGTTGGTGAGCACGAGCCGGTGCCGCTGATCGAACAGCACGAACCCGTCGCCGATGCTCTCGATGGCATCCCCGAGGCGCTGGCTGGCGGTCTCCGCCTCTTCCCGCGCTGCATTCAGGGCGCGATTGCTGGCCTTGAGCTCGGCCATCGCCAGATTGAGGGCTTCGGTGCGTTCACGCACCTGCTCGGCGAGCGTGACCGAATGCTCGAACGCGGCGTAGGGTGCCGGCTTGTGGGCGCTATTGGACTCCACGCGGGTGATCAGCGCGTCACGGATGGTGCGGAGGCGACCATTCTCGGCCTCCAGTTCGGCGATGCGCCGGTCGCGCGCGTCGGTTTCAGCGGGAAGCGTGAGCGGGCTGGCCAATGACCACTCCTGTGAACGTCTGGTTGATGTGCATACCGTCGAACTGCTCGCCGTAGGTGTTGAATCCGATCACCCGGTGCTCCCGCAGGAACGCCGAGGCTTCATCCACAAAACCGGAGAACTCCGCCTCCGCCCGGCGCAGAAAGCAGTCGCACCCGATGGTCAGCAACGGCGGCCCCACCTCGTGCTCGGCCTGGGCCAACTGCTCGCCGAGGTTGGCCAGCAGCGGCCCCGGGCGCATGGCCGTCAGCACGATGCCGGTTTCCACGGCGCAGTAGAAAGTCAGGCTGCCGTCGTCGTGCACCCGCTGCACCGAGCGCACGAAATACTGATCGCCAATGCGCACCGCCAGCGGGCGCAGGGCAAAGATGCGGCGATCCAGCTCGTCGACGCGCACGCCGGCCGAACGGGCATAGGCCTCCGCCGCGGGCTCGGCGTTGAGTTCGTAGACCCGGCGCGCACCGGTGTCGGCACGGGTCACCACCAGCTTGTCGTCTCCCGCACGCATGTGGTGGGTGGAGAACACCTTGAAGTCCAGCGGCGTGTTGATCATCAGGACAATGGCCGCGCTGGTATGGAAGGCGCCCCGGAAATAGACGTGGGTGTTGGCCAGGCGCTCGTCGTCCCCGGCGGATCCGCCGAAATGCGGAATGCTGCCCAGTGCGGCGTTGAGGGTGGCCAGCACCAGCTCCTCCCGGCTCGACAAGCCATCCAGCAGGGTGATGGCAAAAGTGTGGCCTTTGACCGGCGCCAGGGAGGCTTCACGGAAGGTCGCCAGCAGGCTGTCCACCAGTCCCTGGGCGTCCTGCAGGCTGAACGGCTCCAGTTCGCCGATCAGGGCGCAGTCCACGGAAAAATAGCGGCGATCAAACCCGATGGCGGTGATGCAGCCCCGACCGTAGCCCTGCGGGGTGATTTCGCCAGCGGAGGTGCAGCCGGTGACCTGGACCTGCGGAAACACATGCTCCAGCGCGATGCCCAGCCGGGCCAGATCGTATTCGGCGGAGCAGAAGAAGAGCACGCAGGCCAGATCGGCGTGGTAGAGCTGGCTCGCCAGGCTGGTCGCCGCCAGCTGGGGATCGCGCGCATCGGAACTGGCCACGCGGACCGGCGCGACCGAAGTGACTGGCAGCATGCTGGACGACTCGCTATCAGAGATTGTTGTCCCCGATTCTACGCGTCTGACCCACTGGGCCAATTCGACTTCAGTGCTCTCACGCTGTCGGCTCAGTCGCACATAGGCCATTGATTTTCATACCCCATCCGGAAGTCGGGAAGACCGGCCCCGGAAGACCGGCGGCAAAGCAACACTTTGGTCGTAGTCAGACGCCGGCGTCCCTGCCGGTGCCGGCCGATCAGAACAGCACGACCGCGCCCACGGCGATGGTGTCCGCGTCGATGGTTTTATCCCCGGTCGACTGGGTGGTCTGCTCGAACAGGTTGTACTCAGCCACCAGCTTGAAGTTGCTGTTGATGTCGTGGAACACGCCCACCGAGGTGTTCTCGGTCTCGAAATCCGCCACGTCCGAATCGGTCTCGCCGTAGGACAGCACCAGCTTGGTCGCGCCCAGCGTGTAGGCGCCTTGCAACAGGAAGCCGTCCGCGCTCTCCTCGGCCAGCGCCGCTGGCTGGTTGGTGATCAGCACCGGCGCGTCGCCGTCGGCATTGAAGCCGGAGGCCCCCAGTGTCAGCCCGGCCACCGCCGCTTTCAGCCCGTAGCCCACCGCCTGTGACGTGACCTCATCACCTGTGCTGTCGCTTTCGGACGTCTGGTAGCGACCATTGACCCAGGCGGTCAGATCGACGCCGCCCAACGCCATGGTGTAGGTAATCTCCGACTCGAAGCGCGGCGCTTCCTCGTAGCCGTCGGCACCGGAGGTGGTCGCCGGGTCGAGCACACCGGCGGCGATCCTGAGCCCGCCCAGGTCCGGCGAACGGTAGGTGATCTGCGCCGTGGGCGTGGGGTAGGCGTAGCCGGCGCGGATGTTGCCAAAGGACACGCCGCCCGGCGCGCCCGGCGAGCCGAAGCCCATCAGGATCTCGTCCAGGAAGATGTTGTTGCGGGAATACAGGCCGAAGTCCTTACCGATCAGCACCTGACCAAAGTCCCCGTCCACCGTGGCGTAGAACTGCCGCACGTCGATGGCGGTGTCGGTGGGCGAATCCAGGCTGTCGTTGATGGTGGTCCAGAACGACGACCGGCCGCCCAGGGTCAGGTCGCCCATTGCCTTGCTGAAATTGAAACCGATGGTGTTGGGCAGGAAGCCCATCTTGACCCGCGACTGGCGCACGTCCGACACCTCGTCGTCGCGGTTAACGTAGAAGGCGTTGAAGTAGCCGTCCACGGAGAAGGTGGTGCCGTCCTGGTCATACAGGTCGATGGCGGCATGGGCGCCGCCCGACAGGCTGCCGGCAACCGCCAGCGCTAACAGTCTCTTGTTGTTCATACGAGCCCCCGATCTTTTGTTGTCAGGGGCGCTGGCGGGTGAGAAACCGGCGCCCCCTGCGGATCGGGAGAAGCACCGAATGGATTGCGTCAGTCGCTCCTCCCCGGCACGAACCGGCGTGCCGAGAGGGTATCGTCAGCCAGGGAGGACACCGGCTGAATGCGCCATGAGCGCTGATTTGAGCGTATTTTGGAAGGATCGCCCCGGCTCGCCACTTTGGCAGTAAGCCCCCGGGGTCGAAGGACCTATTGCCAGTCCTGCAGGGCCTGGACGCAATCGTCCAGGAACGGACGGGGATCGGGCAGCACCGCTTCGTCGGCCACCACGCCGAACTGCACCTGGCCGGCGTAGCTGACGACGCTCACCCCCAGCCCGATATCGCCGGACTGGGGCACCCAGAACATCTGCTCACGCACCCGGCAGCCGGCCAGGTAGCGAGGTTCGGCGCTGCCGGGCACGTTGGACACCACGGCGCTGGCCTTGCGGCAGAACAGGTCGGCGACCGATTCCTGCCAGTGTTTGGGCAACAGCCCCGCCGAACACATCAGGCCCCAGGAGATGCCCGGCTGCCAGGAGCGCTTGAGGCGGCGGGTTTCATGCTTGATCCGGTACAGCCGCTCCAGCGCGCTGTCGGCGTCCACCGGCAACGGCACGAAGACGGTCCCGAACAGATTCCCCAACTCGCCGGGCTCCGGCTGCACCGCGTCCGGCAGCAGGCCGCGAATGTCCACCGGCACCGCCGCATGCAGCATCACCTCGTCCAGGTCGAGGGCGTCGTGTTCCAGCTGTTGCCTTAGCGCGCGGGCAACACAGGCCAGCAGGACGTCGTTGATCTTGCAGTTGGTCTGCCCCGCAATCGTGCGAAAAGCCGCCAGAGGCACCGGCGCGGACCAGCAGCACTGGCGCCGCCCCAACAGACCGGGCTTGAGTCGGGTGTCGGTATCTTCGGCCTCCAGAATGTACTGGCTCAGTTCGTTGACCAGCTTCAGGCCGTTCCAAGCCGCGCGCTCCAGCTGCTGGCGTCGGGCTCCGCTTCCTGCCTCAGCCTCACCATCCAGACCATCCACCGACCCTGACTCGGCCAGCGTCACCTGGTTCTGCAGCCACTCCCAGCCGGCGCCGAACCAGCGCGCCGACGAGGTCACCCGGCTGGCGCTGTCGGGCAGGCTGGGCAAGGCGTCGGGAACGGAGGTGGTCAGGGCTTCGAACAGATCGATCAGGGACAGGCCGTCGGCGTAGCAGTGATGCAGCCGCAGCAGCAGCGCCGCACCGCCCTGGGCACGGGGCAGAAGCCAGAAGCACCAGCGCGGGCGGTAATCCGGTAACGGCTGATTGAGGCGGGCGGACACCCAGTCGCGCAACTGGGCCTCATCCAGCACCTCGGGCTCCACACGCAGGTGGTGGCGCAGGCGGAACAGCTCGTCCTCTTCCCAGGTCCAGAAGCCGCCCTTGCGAACGGGCATGCAGCGAAAACGGGCCACGCGCAGCCAGTGGTTCTCCAGGAAATGCTTGAAGACGGGGGCGGTCAGGCCATCAACCCGCAGCAGGACGGTGATGGTCATGGGGTTATCGGGAGCATCCATGGAAAGCCAGGCGGCATCAACCGGAGACAGTAAACTGGATTCCGCGTGGCTCAATGTCCAACTTCCCTTATCAGTCAACGCCCCGGGTCCAACAGGCAGGGCCTCCAACGGCGAGATGGCATTCCCATGACAAAGGCCGCATTGTGCCAGACATGCACAACCCACTCCACTGACCCGCAGGAGCGCCTCGGGCGTCGTCCGGGCCGCAGCGCTCGGCCCATGCTGTCCATTCCCTTTACAGCCTGGAGCGCAGACCGTACAAAATTTTACCCACGGGTACGCCCGTCTCATTATGCTGGGAGACAGTCGACCATGCGCTGGCGTTATCATTACAGGCCAACGCAGAGCATCGACTTTAGTCGTAATACATGACTAACACGCTGATTCTTCATGCTATAACGACGTATGACTGAAATGGCGCAGCGAAGGGGGTAATCCGCGCCAATACACATCACGAATAATAGACGTAGAAACATTCGGGATACGTCACGGAACGATAATAAAGCGGTGGCCTGGCAGCGATTATGCAGGGCACATCGCATCACCCGAATGGGGAGGCCAACCATGAAAGCCAGTCACGTCCGCAAGCTGATCAAACCGATCGACAGCGCCTATTCGGAGATGTTTTCCGGACGGGTCTACCGGGTCGGCAAGGGCGCCGTTTCGGTGCGCAACCACAGCGGTGAGGCCGAACAGACAGTGATCGGCGTGCACGGCTTCCTCGAGAACCACTGTTATTTTACCCAGGCGTACGAGGCCCCCACCACCGAACTGATCCTGCTGACCTGCAGCAACTATCACATCCCGGTGAGCGGCGTGACGCCGGAAACCCCGATCTGGGAAGTGCCGATCAAGTACCTGGAAGGTACCATCGAATACGACGCCTGCATCCTCAACCAGGCGCTGGCCAACCTGCCCTCGTCCGACCGCATTCGCGTACACGGCCACTCCCGCGGCGGCGCCGTCGTGCTGGAAGCTGTGCGCCAATGGCCGGAACTCTATGAAAATGTGGAAGTGGTGCTGGAGGCGCCCGTCCTGCCCCAGGGCAAGCTGCATGCGCTGGTGACCACCCTGCTGGAGCCGGTCAGCCACGGCATGTGGCCCTGGATCATCCGCTTGATCAACACCGCGCCGTCATCGGCCTACGGCCAGACCTTCTTCGGCAAGATGAATCCGCGCAAGAAGCAGTTGCTCAGCCACCTGTTCTCCGCGACCCGCGATCACCTGACCATCGTGCGCAACATCGAGAACATCATGGCGTGGATGGAGAAGACGCCGACCGACATCTACCAGCAGGTGCGCCACGGCACCTTCCTGATCCCGCAGGTGGACCGCATCCTCGACCGCGGCGCCATGCTGCGCAGCGCCCAGCAGAGCCCGACCACCATGCGCATTGTCGAGACGGAGTCGCCCAGCCACTTCATTACGCTCGACAGCAAGGAGTGGATACCGTCGCTGGAGAGCCTACCCCAGGCGTCGTCGGGAACCGCCTGAGACGACGCCGGCGAATCAGGCCTGGGCAATCAGCTTGTCCAGCTGGCCGTTGATTTCCTGTTCGAAGCGGGACTTGAACGGCCGCAGCATCATGCCCAGTTCCAGGTGCACCTGCAGTTCGTCCGGCGTCACGTTGAGATGCCCCTTTACCCCACTGCGTTTGAATTGCAGGGTATCGCCCTCCCAGCTGTAGTTCACATCGAACTGCTGAGACAGATCCTGCGCCAGCTTTTCGGCGGCCTCGCGCGCATGATCGTGGTCAAGAGAGTGGCGACGGTTGATATCAATGCTGGACATGCCTACCCCGGAGTCTGGTGATGGATAATACGCCGGCCATGCCTCACGCACGGACCGGATTCCACTGGGCAGTTTAAGGCTTTCCCCGTCTCGCGCAAGCAAGCCGGATCGGCCCGTTGTGCCCAATATCGGCCCGCGTCGCTTGTAGCGAGCGAACGGACGGTTAGAATACAGGATTGGTCCGCCCAAACCGGCCTGAACCGCCGCTCCGGACCGCCCTCATTTCGGCACGGGAACACCGCTCATGACTGATCCGCAGACCACACAACCCGCCCCTGAACCGACCCGCAGCGGCGACGAGACCACCGACTTCGGCTACCGCCAGGTCCGGCGGAACGAGAAGGCCGGCCAGGTGGCCGAGGTCTTTCACTCAGTGGCCGGCAAGTACGATCTGATGAACGACCTGATGTCGATGGGCATCCACCGCCTGTGGAAACGCTTTACCATCGAACTGAGCGGCGTGCGCGCCGGCCACCAGGTGCTCGACATCGCCGGCGGCACCGGCGACCTGACCATGAAGTTTGCCGACCTGGTGGGGCCGTCGGGCAAAGTCGTGCTGGCGGACATCAACGCCTCCATGCTGCAGGTGGGCCGCGACCGCCTGACCGACCGCGGCTACGTCGGCAACATCGAATGCGTGCAGGCGGACGCCGAGCACCTGCCGTTTCCGGACAACACCTTCAACGCCGTCAGCATCGCCTTCGGCCTGCGCAACGTCACCGATAAGGACCAGGCCCTGCGCGACATGTGCCGGGTGCTGAAACCCGGTGGCAAATTGATGGTGCTGGAGTTCTCCAAGCCGTCCAACCCGTTGCTGAGCAAGGCGTACGACATGTACTCCTTCAACGCCCTGCCGCTGATGGGCCAGCTGATCGCCGGCGACAGCAGCAGCTACCAGTACCTGGCCGAGTCGATCCGCATGCACCCGGACCAGGAGACCCTCAAGGGCATGATGGATAACGCCGGGTTCGTCCAGACCCGCTACCACAACATGACCGGAGGCATCGTCGCCCTCCACGTGGGAGTCAAACCCTGATGTTTCCCGGCCCGACCCTGCAGGCGGCGATGACCCGGGTCGTGGAGGCGGCCCTGGAGCAAGCGCTGGCGCTGGATCCCGCGGGCCGTCAGGCATTGCTCGGCGCCCTGGACGTCCCCGTGCTGTTTCGTTTCGAGGGCATTGGCCTGCACCTGTCGCTGCGCGCCGTGGCCGGCCGGGTACAGGTCGGCAGCACTGCCCCGGAAGACGCCGCCATGATCGTCAGCGGTCCGCCGCTGGCCTTCGCCGCCCTGGCCCAGGGGGACCCGGCGGTATTCAGTGAGCAGCGCCTGCGGGTGGACGGCGACATGGGCCGGGCCCACGCCCTGCAACGTGCCCTGGACCGGCTCGATCCCGACTGGGAAGCCGCCCTGGCCCGCTACACCGGCGACGTGCCCGCGCACTTTATCGGTCGTCGCGTGCGCGGCGCCCTGCACTGGCAGAAGCAGGCCTTCGCCTCGCTCAACGCCAACCTGGACGAATACATCCACGAAGAAAGCCGCACCCTGCCCGGTCGCAACGAGTTGTCCGCCACCTTCGACGACATCGACCGCACCCGCCTGCAGGTGGACCGGCTCGCCGCCCGGATCGAGCGCCTGCAAGCGCAGCTCGATGCCGATACAACCTCGCCGTCGGAGCCCTCGTGACCCGTCTTCAACGCTTCTTCCGTATTGCCTGGGTTTTCAGCAAGTACCGTCTCGATGAGTTCCTGCCGGTGGCCGAGCTGCCCGCACCGCTGCGCCTGCTGCTGATACTGGCGCCCTGGCACTGGTTCCCGGTCGGCAACCGGCCGCGCGGCGAGCGCCTGCGCCTGGCGCTGGAGGAACTGGGCCCCATTTTCGTCAAGTTCGGCCAGATCCTGTCCACCCGGCGCGACCTGTTGCCGGATGACATGGCCCTGGCGCTGCAGCAGCTGCAGGACCGGGTGCCACCCTTCCCCGGCCGCGAGGCCCAGGCCATCGTCGAGCAGTCCCTGGGCCAGTCGGTGAGCCAGCTGTTCCAGACGTTCGACAGCAACCCCATGGCCTCGGCTTCGGTCGCCCAGGTGCATGCCGCCACCCTGCACAGTGGCCAGTCGGTGGTGGTCAAGGTGATCCGGCCCGGCATCGAGCGGGTGATCCACCAGGACATTGCCCTGATGCGCATGCTGGCCCGACTGATCGAACGGGCCTGGGCCGACGGCCGGCGCCTGCGCCCGGTGGAAGTGGTGGCCGACTACGAGCAGACCATCTACGACGAGCTGGACATGCAGCGCGAGGCGGCCAACGCCAGCCAGCTGCGCCGCAACTTCGACGGCTCGACCCTGATCTACATCCCGGAAGTGTTCTGGGACTACACCACCGCCAAGGTGCTGGTGCTGGAACGGGTGGGCGGCATCCCGGTGGCCGACACCGAAGCGCTCAACAACGCCGGCGTCAACATGAAAGTGCTGGCCGAGAAAGGCGTGGAAATCTTCTTCACCCAGGTGTTCCGGGACAGCTTCTTCCACGCCGACATGCACCCGGGCAACATCTTCGTCGACGCCAGTAATCCGCAGGACCCGCGTTACATCGCCATCGACTTCGGCATCGTCGGCACGCTGGCGCCGGAGGACCAGAGCTACCTGGCGCGCAACCTGCTGGCCTTCTTCCGCCGCAACTACCGCCAGGTGGCGGAACTGCACATCCAGTCGGGCTGGGTGCCGGCCCACACCCGGGTCAACGAGTTCGAGGCGGCCATCCGCACGGTGTGCGAGCCCATTTTCGAGCGGCCGCTGAAGGAAATCTCCTTCGGCCACTTCCTGCTGCGCCTGTTCCAGACCGCCCGGCGCTTCGAAATGGAAGTCCAGCCGCAGCTGGTGCTGCTGCAGAAGACCCTGCTCAACGTCGAGGGCCTGGGGCGCCAGCTCTATCCCGACCTGGATCTGTGGAGCACCGCGCAGCCCTTCCTGGAATCCTGGATGCGCCAGCGCATCGGTCCACCGGGCATGATCAAGAGCCTGCGCGAACACCTGCCGTCCTGGCTGGAGCAGTCGCCGGAAATGCCGCAACTGGTGCACGATGCGCTGCTGCGGGTGCGCGACCTGGATCGCACGGCCTCCACCGATCACGCTACACTGAAGGCCCTGCAGGACGCCGAGAGCGCGCGCCGGCGCAGTTTTCGCCGTACCGTACTGGCCCTGGCCTGTCTGGGCGGTGCCTGGCTGACCACCCAGCCGCTGGGCTGGGCCTCGCTGGAATCGATACCGACCCAGGGCTGGATCCTGATTGCCGCCGCCGGCTGGCTGCTCGTCGGCCGGCGCTGATCGCGCCCCAACTGACTTAACCGGACTGGAACCCCATGCAAGACACCGCTTCTAACCCGTTGCCCAAAGACTGGCTCGATGCCATCAAGTGGGACGACCAGGGCCTGGTGCCCGCCATCGCCCAGGACGCCGCCAGCGGCGATATCCTGATGATGGCCTGGATGAACCGTGAAGCCCTGGCCCTGACCGCCCGCGAGCAACGCGCCATCTACTGGTCCCGCTCGCGCGCCAAACTCTGGCGCAAGGGCGAGTCCTCCGGCCACGTGCAGCAGGTCTCGGAAATCCGTCTCGACTGCGACGCCGACGTAATCGTGCTCAAGGTCGACCAGTTGGGCGGTATCGCCTGCCACACCGGCCGGCGCAGCTGCTTCTACCGGCGCCTGGAAGACGGCCAGTGGGTCAGCGTGGAGCCGGTCCTGAAAGATCCCGATGCCATTTACGGCAACAGCGGAGGCACTTCCTCATGAGCAATACCTCCAACGATGTACTGGGCGAGCTGGCCCGGGTCCTCGAAGCACGCAAGTCCGCCAGCCCGGACAGCTCCTACGTGGCCAGCCTGCACCACAAGGGCCTGAACAAGATCCTGGAAAAAGTGGGCGAGGAGTGCACCGAAATGCTGCTCGCCGCCAAGGATGCCCAACAATCGGGCGAGACCGACGAGCTGATCTACGAGACCGCCGACCTCTGGTTCCACTCGCTGGTGGCCCTGTCCCACCTGGGGCTTGGCCCACAGGCGGTGCTCGATGAGCTGGCTCGACGCTTCGACCTTTCCGGGCTGGACGAGAAAGCGGCACGAAACTCGCAATAAAACCGCAACATAGAGGCATTAGTGTCTCAGCAGCCTGATACGCTTACCGCCATGCACAGCGCGGGTTGACCACCGGGGCATCCGACCACGCCCCGGACACTTCCCAAACCCGCACGCAGGTAGCGTACAATCGGATTAACAGTAACGAGACACGAGGGCTCGGAAATGGGTATCAGCATCTGGCAACTACTAATCGTTCTGGGCATTGTCGTCCTGCTCTTCGGAACCAAGAAACTGCGTAACATCGGGACCGACCTGGGTGGCGCTGTCCGTGGCTTCAAGAAGTCCATGGCCGACGAGGATCAGAAAGACACGCTCGATCACGACAAACAGAGCAACGTCTACGAATCCACCAGCACCTCTGAAACGTCCGACAAGAAAACCCAGGGCTGAGCCGAACCGCCATGTTCGATATCGGCTTTCTTGAGCTGCTGATCTGCGGCGTCATCGCCCTGCTGATCCTGGGGCCCGAGCGCCTGCCCGGCGCGGCCCGGACGGCGGGACAGTGGGTCGGCCGCACGCGTCGCCTGGTGCGCCAGTTCACCAGCGAGCTGGACCGCCAGGTGAAAGCCGACGAGCTGCGCGAAAAGCTGCGCAAGGAAGGCGGCATCGACCTGGATGGCGTGGAAAAGAACGTGCGCGATGGCATCGCCAAGGCCCGCGACTACGAGCACCTGATCCTGTCCGACGAGGAAAAGCGCACGCTCGAGTCCGCCCCCCGTTCGCGGGAAGAGGCGCTGCAACAAAGCCAGACTGCGACGGCCGAAGCCGCCCCTGACCAAGCATCGGACAACCGCGATCCCCACGCCGACACCCCACAGGCCGCACCGGAAAACCGTACATGACGTCCCGCCCATCAGGAGATGCCGTGTCCTCCGCTGAACAGGACAAACTCGATTCGCCGTCACCCGCCAACGACGGCCCCGGTGGAGACGACAATCAGGCGGAAATGTCGCTGATCGACCATCTGCTGGAGCTGCGCAATCGCCTGCTCAAGGTGGTCCTGGCGGTTCTGGTCTGTTTCGCGGCGATCTACCCGTTCGCCAACGAGCTCTACCTGTGGCTGTCCCAGCCGCTACGCGACCTGCTGCCGGAAGGCCAGGTGATGATCGCCACCGACGTCACCTCGCCGTTCTTCGCACCGCTCAAGCTGGCGCTGGTGGTGGCGGTGTTCGCGGCCATTCCCTACATCCTGTATCAGGTCTGGAGCTTCATCGCGCCGGGCCTGTACCGCCATGAGAAGCGGCTGGCGTTTCCGCTGCTGTTCTCGTCGGTGCTGCTGTTCTACCTGGGCGCGGTGTTCGCCTATTTCGTGGTGTTTCCGCTGGTGTTCGGCTTCTTCACCAGTATCGGTCCGGAAGGCATTTCCGAGATGCCGGACATCAGCAGCTACCTCACGTTCGTGCTGAAGATGTTCTTCGCCTTCGGCGTGGCGTTCGAGATCCCCATTGCCGTGATCCTGATGATCCTGGCCGGCATCACCACGCCCGAGGATCTGGCCGCCAAGCGTCCCTACGTGGTGGTGGGCTGCTTCATCATCGGCATGCTGCTGACCCCGCCGGACATCATCTCCCAGACCCTGCTGGCCCTGCCCATGTGGATCCTGTTCGAGCTGGGCATCCTGTTTGGCCGACTGGCCCGTCGCCCGGAGACGGCTGACGACGCGTCATGAACCTGGGGCTCCTGTTTGACGACGACTTCGTCGCCGAAGACCGCGTGGTGCTGCGCGACCGCCGGCGCAATCATCTGGCCGGCGTGCTTAACGCCGAAGTCGGCGACCGCATCCCCGTGGGGCGCGTGGATGGCCTGATGGGCCACGGCGAACTCACCCACCTGGATGATCGCGAAGCCCACCTCACGGTACACCTGGATACGCCGCCGCCGGAGCCCCTGCCGCTGAGCCTGGTACTGGCCATGCCGCGACCCAAGATGCTGCGCCGGGTGCTGCAGACCTGCGCCAGTCTGGGCGTCAAGGACATCTGGCTGATCAACGCCTACAAGGTGGAAAAGAGCTTCTGGCAGACCCCCTGGCTGCAGGCGGAACACCTGCGGGAGAACCTGACGCTGGGCCTGGAGCAGGCCCGCGATACGCGCCTGCCTGAAGTCCACATCCGCCAGCGCTTCAAACCGTTTGTGGAAGACGAGCTGCCGGAACTGATGGCCCGGCGTCCGGGGCTGATCGCGCACCCTGGCACCGACACGCCCTGCCCCACGCATCTGTCAGAACCCGCCACCCTGTGCATCGGCCCCGAGGGCGGTTTCATTCCCTACGAAGTGGACAAAATCATCGAGGCGGGTGCCGAAGCGGTTCATCTGGGGTCCCGCATCCTGCGCGTGGAGACCGCGGTGCCGGTGTTGGTGAGTCGGCTTTATGATGGGTGTTTGTATTAGGGCGAATTGACGCGGCGAGGAGGTTCGAGCGGGCACTTCCTGCGATGAGAGGACATTGTCGGGATACGCGGCTTTCGCAGTCTTACGGTCTTCGAGACGTCAAAGTCGGGCACCTTACGGCGCCTCCGAAGCTAAAGCGTCGGCTGCATTTTCCAGACAACCCGAGCATGTAGCCGACGCTTTAGCTTCGGAGCAGCCCAGCGGGCTGCCTGTTTGCAGCGATCGACTTGAAGCCAGCCGCCCCCAACCGAAGCGACAGACAACGCCGTTATTCCAACCCCATCGCCTGGGCCGCCAACCGGTTCTTGAGCGGCCCGGCCTCATCCAGCCAGCGCATACCGGCGTTGCGCATCCAGCGCAGCGGCAACTCATCCCTCGCGAACAGCTGCTTGAAGCCTTCCATTGCCGCCATCATCGCCAGGTTCTCACCCTTGCGGCGGCGCTGGTAGCGTGACAGCACCAGGGGCTCATCGGCGGGCAACCCCGTATCGCGGGCCCGTCCCAGTTCGTCCAGCAAGGCGCGCACGTCGCCGTAGCCCAGGTTCACGCCCTGGCCCGCCAGCGGGTGGATGGTGTGGGCGGCATCACCAATCAGTACCAGGCCCGGGCGCACGTAGTCCTTGGCGTGACGCTGGCGCAGCGGAAAAGCATGGCGTCTGGAGACCTGCTCCACCGCACCGAGACGCCGTTCGATGGCGACCTCCAGCTCAGCGGCAAAGGCGGCGTCGTCGAGCGCCATCAGGCGACGCGCCTCGGCGGTATCCTGGGACCAGACGATGGAGCTGTAACAGCGCTCCTCCGCCTCGTTTGCCAGCGGCAGAAACGCCAGCGGGCCGGTCGGCGTGAAACGCTGCCAGGCGGTGTGATCGTGACTCTGGGTGGTTCTCACTGTGCAGACGATGCCCTGCTGGTCGTAGTCCCACTCACGGGTGGGCAGGCCGGTCCACTGGCGCAGACGGGAATTGGGACCGTCCGCCGCAACCACCAGCGCCGCCTGCAGGTGGCGGCCGTCATCCAGGCGGATGCCGCGTTCGTGACCTTGCTCCCACCAGCCGCTAACGGTCACGCCATCGATCAGCTCGATGTCGCTGTCCATCACCGCGGCCATCAGGGCTTGCACCAGGATACGGTTCTCGACAATGGCGCCCAGCGCCGATACGCCCAGCTCAGCCGCCTCAAAGCGGATTCGGCCAGTGCCATCGCCGTCCCAGACGTCCATATGCGCATACGGGCAATGGCGCCGGGCGGTTACCGCCGGCCAGACACCCAGCTCGCTGAGCAGGCGCTGGCTGGCCAGCGCCAGGGCACTGACCCGGGGTTCGAAAGCGTCCACGCCGTCGGCCGGAGCCAACGCCTCCGACCAGACCAAACGGGGCTGGCTTTCCACCAGCGCGACCTGCCATCCCTGCCGGGCCAATCCCAGGGCAGCCGCTGCGCCGGTCATGCCGCCGCCGACCACCAGGATGTCGAAGTGCTGTCTAGCGCTCATCGCCAATCCCTCTCGTAAAGCGCCCCAGCCCCATGGCACGACGGGCGAACCAGCGGCGCGCGCCCGGGACCAGGTCGAGCCCCACCAGACCGGCGTCGCGGGCCGCGGCCAGGGCTCGCGAACGTGCCCCGAACACCTGGATCAGGCTGTCGGAAAAGCGAACGGTTTCCTGCCAGTCGCGGCGGTGCTCGTCCTGATACGCCTGCAGCACGCCCAGGTGCCCGAGCGGCGTGCCGGCCGTGTCGGCCTTCTCAAACTGTTCCACCAGCCCCATCAACCCGCGCAGCGCCAGGTTGAATCCCTGACCGGCGACCGGATGCAGGGTGTGGGCGGCATTGCCCACCAGCACCATGCCCGGGCGTGCCGCTTCCGGCACGGTGGTCAGCTTCAGCGGGTAATGACTACACTCACCGATGCGTGTGAAGCGCCCCTGGCGCCAGCCAAAACGGGCCTGCAGCAGGGCCAGGCGGTCGGCGTCGGAGCCGGCCAGCACCTGCTCCAGGTCGTGGTCGTTCAGGGTCCAGACCAGCGCCGAGTCGCAGGCGGCCGCGCCCGGACGCCCCCGAGGCAGGAGCGCCATGGGACCGGCGTCGGTGAACCGCTCGTACGCGGTGCCGGCGTGGGGCTGACGGGTGGAGACGTTGGCAATCAGGGCGTGCTGGCCGTAGTCGCGGGTATCGGCGCGGAAGCCAAGACGCTCGCGCAAGCCGGAACGACCACCGTCGGCGACCACCACGCATTGGGCGGTGACCGCCGCGCGGCTCCCATCCATATCCAGGATAGCGCTGACGCCGGACGGCTGCGGGATGACATCCATCACCCTGGCCGGTGCCCGCCAGTGAACCTGCGGCCGCTCGGCCAGCGCCTGCATCAGCGCCAGCCCCATCAGCCGGTTATCCACCACGTAGCCCAGGGCGTCCTGGCCGTGCTCTTCCGCCGCCAGGCGGGTGGCACCGAAGCGACCGCGATCCGAGACGTGGATATGGCGGATGGGCATGGCCCCGCCGGCCAGTTGCGGCCACAGGTCGAGGCCGTCGTAGATCAGCCGTGAGCCCCAGGCCAACGCCGTGGAACGGGCATCGTAACTGGGCTGGTAGGCGTCCGGTGTGGCGTCGGCCGCCAGCGGATAGGCCTCCACGACAGTGACCTGGAGATGCGGCAATCGCCGGGACAGGGCCAGCGCCAGGGTAGCGCCCGCCAGGCCGCCGCCGGCGATCAGCACATCGGTATCGAACGGGGACGCGGCCGGTTCGCTCACGGGCGTATCTCCTTATTCGGCCATCAGCGCTTCAATCTCGTCGATGCGCTTGGGCACGGCGTCGGTCAGCACGCGGCACCCCTCTTTGGTGACCACCACGTCGTCCTCGATGCGGATGCCAATCCCGCGCCACTGTTCGTCCACCTCGGTGTTATCCGGAGCAATGTAGAGGCCGGGTTCGACGGTCAGGGCCATGCCCGGCTCCAGCACGCGCCAGGCGTCGCCGATGCGGTAATCGCCCACGTCGTGGACATCCAGCCCCAGCCAGTGACCGGTGCGGTGCATGAAGAACGGCCGGAAGGCTTCCTGCTCCAGGGCTTCCTCCAGGTTCAGCCCCTTGAGGATGCCCAGGTCGATCAGACCCTGGGTCAGCACTTTCAGCGCCGCCTCGTGCGGATGGTTCCAGTGGTTGCCCGGCTTCACCGCATCGATGGCTGCGTACTGGGCCGCCAGCACCACCTCGTAGACCGCCCGCTGGGGATCGCTGAAGCGGCCGCTGACCGGGAAGGTCCGGGTAATGTCCGAGGCGTAGCACTCCAGCTCGCAGCCCGCGTCGATCAGGACCAGATCGCCGTCCCTGAGCGGCGCGCTGTTCTCGATGTAGTGCAGGATGCAGCCGTTGGCGCCGCTGCCGACGATGGACGGATAGGCCGTGGAACGCGCGCCGTGCTCCATGAAGGTGTGGTTCAGGGTCGCTTCAAGGTTGTACTCGTAGCCGCCCTGCCGGGCGCGCTTCATTGCATTACAGTGGGCCTCGGCGCTGATCTCGCCGGCTTTGGCCATAACCTTGATCTCGGCCGGACTCTTGAACAGACGCATGTCGTGCAGGGTATGTTCCAGGGCCACCAGTTCGCCCGGCGGATTGGCGCCGGTGCGCACCTTGCTGCGGATGGTCTTGACCCAGTCCATCACCTGGCTGTCGAAGGTCTTGTCCTTGCCCAGTGGGTAATAGACGCGGCTGCGGCCTTCGATCATGCCCGGCAGGATGTCGTCGATGTCGGCGATGGGAAAGGCGTCGTCGAAGCCATAGCGCTCGATGGCCCCTTCCTGCCCCACGAGGAAGCCGTCCCAGAGTTCCTTGGCGGGATCACGCTCGCGACAGAAGAGCACCGATTCGCCGTGCTCGCGCCCCGGGATCAACACCAGCACCGCTTCCGGTTCACCGAACCCGGTGAGGTACTGGAAATCGCTGTCCTGGCGGAACGGGTGCAGCACGTCGCGGTTGCGGACCCGCTCCGGGGCCGCCGGCACGATGGCAATGCTGTTCTCCGCCATCTGCTCCATGAGCGCCTGGCGACGGGCGGCAAATTCTTTGATCGGCATCAGCATAATCGGTACTCCGGCAATCTCAGTGCAGGGTCTTGTCCGCTGGGGGTTCGGGGGCGTTGAATTCGGTAAAGACGGTCAGCACCCCGACGCGGACGTATTCCATGATCTCGTTGAACTGCTGCTCGCCTTCCTCGCTGTCTTCCTCGCCGTCGGCGACCTGGCTGATGGCGACCATGTCTTCCACCAGCTCGCGGACTTCACCGGTGGCCTCGCCCAGCGCCTGGCTGGCCTCGATCGCCATACCTTCCAGGAAGCCGCGTACCCAGGACGACAACGCCTGCAGGCGCTCTTCCAGGGCGTAGTCGTCTTCCGGCAGCAACGGCTTGAAGCTGAGGTCGGACGCTTTCAGCGCTTCGAGGGTCACCTCGTAGGCCGTATCCAGGAAGGTCGACAGCTCTTCGGAGGACTCCGCCGCTTCCGGGGCGATGCCCATCTGCTCGCTGGCGCCTTCGCGCCACTGTTTGCGATCCAGCCGTCCACCGGCGGCCAGGCGTCCGCACAGGACCCCGTGCAGCTCCGACGGGTGGCTGAACGCCTTGAATTGGGTGAACAGGTTGGCCCAGGTCTCGAACTCACCGAGGGCCGGTGTCATGGTCGTTTGCTCAGTCATCAATCAACAATCGGTGGATGCATTTGAAGGCCCCTATCCTAGCACTCGGGGGCGGTAAACACATCGCCGCGCGGCTTGACGTTATCCGCGGATACAAATACGTTATAACATAACCATTCAAAGGAGATTCCGAATGCCCTCGTCGCGCTGGCTTGCCGCCACCCTGTTCAGCCTTCCACTGTCCTTATCCACCCAGGCCGCCGAGGGACTGGGTGCCCATGTTCACGGCCAGGCCCAGCTGCAACTGGCCATCGAGGGATCGTCGGTGGAGCTGCTGCTGGACTCACCGGCCTACAACCTGGTTGGCTTCGAACACGCACCCCAAAACGACGCGGAGAAGGCCGCCCTGGCGGACACCCGCCACTGGCTCGAGCGGACGCCGCTTCTCGACGGTGCCGACTGCCAACTGGAGACCGCCTCGGCCAGTCACACGCTGGCAGAGGCTGACGAAGCGCATCACGACCACGCCGAAGCCCATGGCCACGAGCACGAGCACGAGCACGAGCACGAGCACGAGCACGAGCACGAAGGAGAGCATGACAGCCATGGCGAGTTTGAAGTCATCCAGCGTCTGAGCTGCGACGGCTCAGTGGCGTCCGCCAGCCTGACCACGCCCCTGTTCGAGCGGTTCGACGCCCTGCAGCGCCTGGACGTGCAATGGGTGGGCGATCAGGGCCAGGGCGCTCAGGTCCTGACCCGCGAGCGCCGGGCGCTGTCGATGGAGTAGCGCTTCGTCAGCCTTCGTAGGGGACGATTTCCAGGGCGTCCATGGCGTAGGAGGAATCCCCCACTTCGGTCTCGGTCTCCTCAATGCGCAGCACGCCCTTGACCCAGAAGGGGTCGTACAGCGCTTGGACCTGGAAGCCTTCCTCGTAGGTGACGTGGATGATCTGGTTGGGCGGGGGTGGCGGCACGTGGATGCAGGCCCCGTAGTAGGGCACCAGGAAGAACTCGTAGATGCGCTGATCGTTGTCGACCTTGAGCGGCACCACGAAGCCGGGAATGCGGACCCTGCGATGATCGTATTCCGGCACCGTGCGACCGGTCATGATCTCGTCCGGCAGAGTCACGGGGCCGTTGCCCTGGTGCTCGATTTCGGGCAGATTTTCCAGCAGTGCGAGATCCTCGGCGGGCATCAGGTCCAGCCAGTCCACTTCCGGCCAGGCCTCCTCCGCCGACACCGGCTGACCAACGGCCAGCAGGAGCGCCACCACCAGGGAACAAAACGCGCGCAACATGGGTAGAATCCTCAAGCATCGATTGAAGCCGATCATACACGGCCACCATCCAACCACAAGGGATGTAACACCATGACCGCCCGCCCCCGGCCACCGCTGATCGAGGCACTGGACCTGAGTTACCGCTGGCCCGGCACCGAGCGCGCGCTGACCTTTCCCGACCTGCTACTGGCACCGGGCGAGCACCTGTTCCTGCGCGGCCCCAGTGGCAGCGGCAAAAGCACCCTGCTGGCGTTGCTGGCCGGTCTGAGCCTGCCGGACGACGGCGTCCTCCGATTAGGCGACCGCGCTCTCCCCGAACTGAGCCGCCGCGCCCGGGACCGACTGCGGGCGGATCGCATGGGCGTGATTTTCCAGCAGTTCAACCTGGTGCCTTATCTGAGCGTGGTGGATAACGTCACCCTGCCCTGCCGGTTGTCGAAAACCCGCGCCGGTCGCGCCCGGCCCGATCCGCAGCGGGAAGCGCGGCGACTGCTGACAGCGCTCGACGTGGACGAGGCGCTCTGGTCACGCCCGGTGACCCGCCTCAGCGTGGGGCAGCAGCAGCGGGTCGCCTGCGCCCGGGCCCTGATCGGACAGCCCGACCTGGTGCTGGCCGACGAGCCCACGTCGGCGCTGGATGCCGACAATCGCGACCGTTTCATCGAACTACTGATGCAACAGTGCCGGGCCAGCGAGACCGCGCTGGTGTTTGTCAGCCACGATCGCGCCCTGGCGAGCCTGTTCGACCGGAGCCTGGATCTGGCCCGCACCCCGGAGGCCGCCGCATGAGCCCCGTGCATTTCCTGTCCCTGGCGCTGTCCAGCCTCTGGCACCGGCGCGGCCTGCTCGGGCTGGTGGTGCTGACGCTGACCTTGAGCGTGACGCTGATGCTCGGCGTCCAGTACCTGCGCACCGAGGTGAAAGACACCTTCAGCCGCACCATCAGCGGCACCGACCTGATCATCGGCGCCCGCGCCGGCCAGCTGAACCTGTTGTTGTACACCGTGTTCCACATGGGCGATGCCACCAACAACATCCGCTGGAGCACCTTCGAGACGCTCGCCGACGACGAGCGCATCGACTGGCTGGTGCCCATTTCCCTCGGCGACAGCTACGAAGGCTACCGCGTGGTAGGAACCAGCGAGGCGTTCCCGAAACATTTCCGCTATGGCCGGGACCAGCGTTTGGCCCTGCACCAGGGCGCCTGGTTCAGCGACCTGTTCGACGTGGTGCTGGGCGCCACGGTTGCCCGGGAAACGGGCCACGGACTCGGCGACCGCATCACCCTGGCCCACGGTACCGGCAGCGTCAGCTTCATGAAGCACGACACCATGCCGTTCGCGGTGTCCGGCGTCCTCGCCCCGACCGGCACCCCGGTCGACCGCGCGGTCTACATCAGCCTGGCGGGCATGGAGGCCATCCACGTGGGCTGGCAGGCGGGCGTCCCGATTCCCGGGCGCACCCCCAGCGCGGATGCCGTGCGCGAGCGGGACCTGACGCCGGACGCCATCACCGCCGCCTACGCCGGCATCGGGCGCAAGGTGCTGACCTTCCAGGTCCAGCGCGCCATCAACGAGTCTGACCTGGAGCCGCTCAGCGCTATCCTGCCCGGCGTCGCCCTGAGCGAGCTCTGGCGCCTGATGGGCCAGTTCGAGAAGGCCCTGGTGCTGCTCAGCGGCTTTGTCGTCGTCATCAGTCTGGTGGGCCTGATCGCCGTGTTGCTGGCGATCCAGCGCCAACGCCAGCGGGAGATCGCCATCCTGCGGGCGGTGGGTGCGTCGCCATTACTGATTGCCGGTCTATACGCCCTGGAGTGCGTGCTGCTTGCGCTGCTCGCCTGTGCCCTGGCGCTGCTGTTTGGTGCCGTGCTGCTCCAGGCGCTGGCGCCCTGGCTGCTGTCCCAGTGGGGCATTGCCCTGAGCCTGCGCTGGCCCGACTCGCAGGAATGGTTGCTGCTCGGCGCGGTCCCGGTCCTGGCGTTGCTGGTCTCTCTGGCCCCGGCCTGGCAGGCCTACCGCGGCAGTCTCAGCGAAGGCCTGTCGGAGAGCGCCTGAGCAGGCGGTCACAAATGGCCCGCAAAGATGACGGGACGGCAAGGTCTGCAAATTGACCCCCCTTAAGGCCCCATTTATAGTTGGTGAGGTAACTCACGGATTCCCCCCAGAATCCTGATTCTTCGCCCGGGAAGTGAAACGCCATGGATCAGTCTGAATTGCAGGCTCTTGCCGACAAGGTGGACCGCCTGATTGCTCGTTGTGAGAAGTTGGAGCAGGAAAACGCTTCCATGCGTCAGACGCAGGATGACTGGAACCGCGAACGCGCCCAGCTCATGCAGAAGAACGACCTGGCCCGCAACAAGATTGAAGCGATGATCGGCCGCCTCAGGGCCCTGGAGCAACACTGATGTCGGACACCCCCACCACGGTCGAAGTCAGCATCCTCGACAAGTCCTTCCTGGTCGCCTGCCCGGACGACGCCCGGGACGAACTGAAGGAAGCCGCCCGTCACCTGGACAGTAAGATGCGCGAGATCCGCGCCAGCGGAAAGGTCTTTGGCACCGAGCGGATTGCCGTCATGGCAGCACTCAACATCACCCACGAGCTGCTGCAGCACAATCTCTCCGATAAAGCGGCCCGTATCCTGGAACAAATGGACCATCGCCTGGACGACGCTCTGGGCGAGTGAGCGGACGGAGATAGACCCGGCATCAGGATTATCCGAAGTCGGGTTTGCATCCACACCGGGTAAAGCCCTTATAATGAGTCCACTTCCTGGGTTGTTCGCTGGTCGGATACGTCCTCGAGCCGATGCGCAATACCTAGGTGGCTACTTCAGGGCATTGTGAGCATGTCCCCCACGCAGGGGAAAGCCTAATGTGTCACAGCGGCCACCACCTTGAACTTTTGGGTTCAAGGGCCACATCCGATAACGGCATCCCGGGAAGCTTTATTTTCAACTAGTTACCTTAAAAACAGTTGCTTACAGTCTTTACCCATTACCGCACTGGTACAAAAGACTGGTACAAACTAAGTGACTGCTCTCCGCATCAGATCAAGCCTGCATCGACGTCCCTTGACCACAAACTTCCAATATCGAAAGCAGCTCCTCAAAGCTTTGCGACCCTATTTTGGGAAGAGCGAGATCAAGAAGAGCATAGGTACATCCGACCCAGTTGTCGCCCGCATCCGTCACTGTGCCCCAATTGCCAACGAGAACTTCACTACGGCGAGTATAAATCAGCGTTAGTGGAGCAGTTGAAAGCAAAGGTTTTACGGATGAGGTAGTTAGAGAGTTCGTAAACTGGCAGAAACAGGTGGATAAAAGTTAATCTAAGCTCCGGGTACTGTTTCACGAAGGAGCACCACTATGCGTTTGCCGCTGGCTGTCGGCAGCTTGGCCTTATTCTTATCTGGCTGCGCTACGACCACGTACCATACTGACTTCCATCCGGTTCAAAAACCGTATCAGCAAATCTATTACAACCAAGGCTGGACAGTCTTGCATCAGGAAGGCACTCAATTTGACGTTGAGCTTGCCGTTCGAGAAAGCAAAGAACGTTGGGAAGAAATAACCGCCTTTATTACAGTGCTCAATCGATCCGGTGGGCCGGTCAACATTGGCATTGAAAACATCACCCTTACTCAAGACAGTCAACCAATAGCCCTGTGGACATATCACGAACTTGAGCAGCAACACGTCACAAGAGCACAGTCACGAAAAACAGCAATAGCCTTAGGAGCCATGGCGCAGAGTCTGAGTGCCTCTCAGCCAACTACAACTTCAACCTATGGCTCAGGATCGGTATATGGAACTGGTGGAAGTGCTACTTACTCAGGCTCTTCCTATAGCACAACCTATGACCCGGCCGCTTCGGCAGCAGCTCAGGCCCAGATTCAGGCAAATGCCCAATCAGGCATGGCAAACATCAATGCAGACCTTGTTCACGGCCTGAGCGCCCTTCAGGGGTACCTCCAAAAGACGACAATCCTTCCCGAGAACAGCTTTACGGCTCGATTCCGTTCCCATCGAACGTCATTCAATAATAAAGCCGAATCTTATTATCAGTACCTGATTCAACTGCCAGGAGAGAAATTTAGGTTTAAATTTATGGAGGAAACCAGCTCCGAGACACATAAACGCAAGTTGTTTTGAATGGCAGTCTTGGCTGAATCGAATTGCAATCAAGTCCAACAGGGTGGTACAAACCAAGCTTGGAATGACCGTAAGCTACTGTATTAAGCCTCGGTTACGAAGGGTCCTTTGAACTTTTGGGTTCAAGGGCCACATCCGATAACGGCATCCCGGGAAGCTTTCTTTTTCTCGCCTGAATGCGCCATCGCTTCCACCACACGCGTTACGAATGGCCGACACTGTGACCCGATTTCCCACCCCCGTCCCGGCAAGCGCCAACCGCAGACAGCTCCGCCGCACCCTGCGCCAGCGTCGACGGGCCCTGTCCGACAGCCAGCAACGGGCCGCCGCCCGGGGCCTGATCGTTCAGTTGATGCGCTATTTCGGCCTGTCCCGGGCCCGCCACATCGGCCTGTACCTGCCCAACGATGGTGAAGTCGATCCACGCGCGTTTATCGAACAGGCACGCCGACGCCGGCTGAGCGTTTATTTGCCGGTCCTGCACCCGGTGCTGGGCAACCAGCTCTGGTTCTATCGCCTGGACCCGCGCACGCGATTGCGGCGCAATCGTTTCGGGATTCCCGAGCCCGCCAGGCGCAACGCGCCCCGCCGCGCACCTTGGGCATTGGACGCGGTGCTGATGCCGCTGGTGGGCTTTGATGATTGTGGCGGCCGGCTGGGTATGGGGGGCGGCTTCTACGACCGGACCTTTGCCTTCAAACGGCAGGCGTACGCGCGACCGCCGGCGCTGATTGGCCTGGCGCACGACGAACAGGAAGTGGAAAGCCTGCCGGTGCAGACGTGGGACGTGCCCATGTCCAGGGTGATCACCCCGACGCGACAGATTGTCTGTCAAAAGCAGGCTTCGGGAACCGGAAACGTAGCCGGAAAAACGGGAGTTCAACGCCACCCCCGACTGCGCTTTGGGCGCTACCCATGGGCCGACAGACGTCAGGGTCGACGGCGTCTCGGCCGGATACCGCGTTAAACGTGCTCCGGGGTCGGCAAGGACGGGATAAGCAAAAGCAGGATAGGGAAACGTCGAATCGAGGCGCCGCCACGCTCACCGCACGTGCGCCTCGCCACTCGTTCGCCTTTATTCGTCGGCTGAAGACAGCAATGACGGGTTGACGACGTCCGCCGCCCGCGACTTGGGCTCAGACGCGTGCAGCGTTGTCAGCCCCGTGACCGCAAGGCCAATGACGAAAATAAAAACGAGCGCCCGGATCATGTCAGGCTTTCGTTCCATGGTATTGCATCCCCCAATATCAGCGGCTTTGGTACCGCTTTCGTATTCTGTTTTGGTCGTTCCTGATCAGCGCTGCTGCCCCAACCGGTCGCCGCTCGGATGATGACAGATGGGCCATTTGGACCCATTGTAAATCCTCACGACAATCAGTTGGTTATTTTTTATTCGAAGAATTGTTGTAAATAGTATCAGCTAACTTCCCGAATACAATTTATTACAGATTACAGAATATTTAATTCCTGACCGGTGAGGTTCGCGCCCACTCCAGCCCATAAAAACGGCCGGGATCCGAGGATCCCGGCCGTCTGGTATACCCGCTTGCCAATCCGGCTTCAGTGGTTCCCGTTCCCCAGGAACAGCCGGTAAGCCTCGTTATCGGTCACGTTCTCGTAACGGAAGCCCACCTTGTCCAGCATCTGGGTAAAGGCCCCGATCTCGTGGTCCTCCACCTGGGCGCCCATCAGCACCCGGCTGTAGGCCGCACCGTGGTTGCGGTAATGGAACATGGAGATGTTCCAGCGGGTGCCCAGGGACATCAGGAACTTGAGCAAAGCCCCGGGTCGTTCCGGGAACTCGAACTGGAACACTTTCTCGTTGTTGATGTGCGGCGCGTGGCCGCCCACCATGTGGCGAATATGCTGCTTGGCGATGTCGCTGTCGGTCAGATCGATGACGCCGTAACCGCCGTCCCGCAGGTCCTCGACAAGCTCCTCGCGACCCAGGCCACCGGACTGGATCTGGATGCCGACGAAGATGCGGGCCTCGTCGCCGTCCGAGTAGCGGTAGTTGAACTCGGTGATGCTGCGCTTGTGCAGGGCGTTGATGAACGATTTGAAGCTGCCCGGGCGCTCGGGAATGGTCACCGCCAGGATCGCTTCGCGCTGCTCGCCGATTTCCGTGCGCTCGGAGATGTAACGCAGCCGGTCGAAGTTCATGTTGGCGCCACTGAGAACACCCGCCAGGTTCTGCCCTACGACTTCCTCGCGCTGGACGTATTTCTTGATGCCCGCCACCGCCAGGGCCCCGGCCGGCTCGCAGATGGAGCGGGTGTCGTCGAACACATCCTTGATGGCGGCGCAGATTTCGTCGGTGGAGACGGTCACCACCTCGTCCACGCACTCCTTGCAGATGTCCCAGGTGTTCTTGCCGATCTGCTTGACCGCCACGCCGTCGGCAAAGATGCCAACCTCATCCAGAACCACCCGCTCGCCAGCGGCCAGCGCCGCCTGCAGGCAGTTGGAATCTTCCGGCTCCACGCCGATGACCCGGGTCTCCGGACGCAGGTACTTGATATAGGCCGCCATACCGGCCATCAGGCCACCACCGCCCACCGGAATGAACACGGCGTGCAGGGGTTTTGTGAACTGCCACAACAGCTCCATGGCCACCGTACCCTGGCCGGCGATCACATCGGGATGGTCGTAGGGCGGGATGTAGGTCAGCCCCTGCTTGTCCATCAGTTCCTGGGCGTGGGCGGCGGCCTCGTCGAACGCGTCACCCTTGAGCACCACCTTGGCACCCCGGTCGCGCACGGATTTGACCTTGATCTCCGGCGTGGTCTGGGGCATGACGATCACCGCCTTGATGCCCAGCTCCTGCGCCGCCAGTGCCACGCCCTGGGCATGGTTGCCGGCGGAGGCGCAGATCACGCCCTTCTCCCGCTCTTCCTCGCTGAGATGGGCAATTGCGTTGTAGGCGCCACGGCACTTGAACGAGAACACCGGCTGCAGGTCTTCGCGCTTCAGAATAATGTGATTGTTGAACCGCTTGGACAGGTTACGGGCATGAGTCAGCGGCGATTCAATCGCCACATCGTAGACTCGGGCATCGAGTATTTTCTTGATGTAGCGCTGTGGCATGGTGGCAATTCCCTTCTCTGGGTCGATGAAACAACGGTCCCTGACAGACCTTTCGGGTGGGTGAAAACCCTCAAGTCTACGGAGTTTGGCGGTTTGGCGTCCAGCGTTAATGCCCGGCCGACACGACGCGGGTCAGCTGGCCCTGTATGGCCTGCCGTCACACCGTTATACTGGAGGCCATTTCATCGTCAGTGCCCATGGCGACATCGAAGACAAATCCGACACCGAAACGAGAGCATCGAGAGCACTATGACCCAGGACGAACTCAAGAAGGCGGTTGCCCAGGCGGCCATCGACACCATTCGCCCGAAGCTGGATCCGGACAGCGTGATCGGCGTCGGCACCGGCAGCACCGCCAACTTCTTCATCGACCTGCTGGCCGAGCTGAAAACCGAATTCGACGGCGCTGTCGCCAGCTCCGAAGCCACCGCCGAGCGTCTGAAGAGCCACGGCATCCCGGTCTACGATCTCAACGCGGTGTCCGGCCTGGAGTTCTACATCGACGGCGCCGACGAAACCAACCCGCACCTGGAGCTGATCAAGGGCGGCGGCGCGGCCCTGACCCGCGAGAAGATCGTGGCGGCGGTCGCCAAGACCTTCATCTGCATCGCCGACGACTCCAAGAAAGTGGACATCCTGGGCGAGTTTCCGCTGCCGGTGGAAGTGATTCCCATGGCCCGCAGCCATGTCGGCCGCGAGATCGTCAAACTGGGCGGCGACCCGGTCTACCGCGAGGGCGTGACCACCGACAACGGCAACATCATCATCGACGTGCACAACCTCAGCATCGCCAACCCGATCGAACTGGAAACCAAGCTCAACCAGATCGTCGGCACCGTGACCAACGGTCTGTTCGCGCACCGGCCGGCGGATATCCTGCTGCTGGGAACCAAGAATGGGGTGGAGACGGTGAAGCGGTAAGGCGACCGCCTTCCGGGTATGAGTCGACCCGGGCGCCGTTGGCGCCTCAGAAGCTAAAGCTTCTGCTACATGCTCGAGTTACGGCAAAATGTAGCCGACGCTTCGGAGCAGCCCACGGGCTGCCCCAACCCCCACAAAAAAGCCCGGCCGAAGCCGGGCTTTTTCACGTCGGGTCAGCGAACCACTCAGGGCTCGATTTCCATCAGGACTTCGGACGGGGTCACCCGGTCGCCCTTCTTGATGAACACGCCAACCACCTTGCCGGAGATCGGGGCTTTCACCTCGGTTTCCATCTTCATGGCTTCGATGATCAGCACCGGCTTGCCGGCCTCGACGCTGTCACCCTCGCCCACCAGGACGTCGACGATGTTGCCCGGCATACTCGTGGTCACGTGGCCTTCCTTGGAGGCCTTGCCGCGACCGGAGCCACCGCCGCCTTCACGCTCGAAGCCACCCAGGGATTCCAGACGGATTTCTTCGGGAATGCCGTCGACGGTCATGAAGAAGCGCCGCTCGTCATCGCCGGACGGGCTGACACCGGTGACATTGACGTCGAACGTCTCGCCGTGAACCGTGATCTTGAACTCGGTGGACACCGAGCCGGCGCTGGCGGCTGAAGGCTTCGGCTCCAGCGGTTCCGGCTTGAGGGTGCCGTCCTTACGCTGCTGCAGGAACTCGCGCGCCTGGTCCGGGAACATAGCGTAGGTGAGAATGTCCTCTTCCGACTCCGCCAGGTCGCCAATGTCGTCCTTCAGCGTGTGGAACTCGTTCTTGAGCTGGTTGGCCGGACGTTCTTCGATCAGCTCTTCGTTACCCACGGCGCGCTTCTGCAGGTCGGCGTTGATCTCGCCCGGGGCGGCACCGTACCAGCCCTGCAGGTACTTCTTCACCTCGTTGGTGATGTTGTCGTAGCGCTTGCCGGACAACACGTTGATCACCGCCTGGGTGCCCACGATCTGGGATGTCGGCGTGACCAGCGGCGGGTAGCCCAGGTCCTTGCGCACGCGCGGGATCTCGGCGAACACGTCGCGGATCTTGTCCAGCGCGCCCTGCTCCTTGAGCTGGTTGGCCAGGTTGGACATCATGCCTCCCGGCACCTGGGACAGCAGCACCGCGGTATCCACCCCGTTGTACTCGCTCTCGAACTGATGGTACTTCTTGCGCACTTCGCGGAAGTGGCCGGTCAGCTCGTCCAGGGTTTCCAGGTCCAGATCCACCTCATAACCCGCCTCCTTCAGGGAGGCGACCAGCGACTCGGTGGGCGGGTGACTGGTACCGCCGGCAAAGGCGGACAGCGCGGTATCGATGTGGTCCACACCGGCTTCGATCGCTGCCCACTGACACATGGAGGCCATGCCCGACGTGTAGTGGGAGTGCAGGAACACCGGCAGGCTCAGCTCTTTCTTCAGGGCGCTGACCAGGTCGGCGGTGGCGGACGGGGTTAATAGACCGGCCATGTCCTTGATGGCGATGCTGTCCACGCCCATGTCGGCCATCTGCTTGGCCTGCTTGAGGAACTTCTCCGTGCCATGCACCGGGCTGACGGTGTAGCAGATGGTGCCCTGGGCATGCTTGCCGGCTTTCTTGACCGCCTTGATGCTGGTTTCCAGGTTACGCACGTCGTTGAGCGCGTCGAAGATGCGGAACACGTCGATGCCGTTGTCCGCCGCCTTCTGGCAGAAGGCCTCGACCACGTCGTCGGCGTAGTGGCGGTAGCCCAGCAGGTTCTGGCCGCGCAGCAGCATCTGCAGGCGGGTGTTGGGCAGGGCCTTGCGCAGCTGGCGCAGGCGTTCCCAGGGATCTTCCTTGAGGAAGCGCACACAGCTGTCGAACGTGGCGCCGCCCCAGCATTCCAGGGACCAGTAACCGGCCTTGTCCAGCTTGTCGCAGGCCGGCAGCATGTCCTCGGTACGCATGCGGGTGGCAATCAGGGACTGGTGGGCGTCCCGCAGGATGACGTCAGTGATTTCGATTTTACGCTTGGTCATTGTTCAGACTCCCATCAGATTCCGGCCTGGGCGGCAATCGCGGCGGCCACGGCGGCGGCCAGCGATTCCGGTCGCTTCTTGATGCTGTAGTTGATCAGCTCCGGGTGGGCTTCCACGAACCCGGTGTTGAACGAAGCTGCCCTGAACTCGGGGTGGTTCAGGATTTCCAGGTAGTAGGGAATGGTGGTCTTGATCCCGTAGATGCCCATGTCTTTCAGGGCGCGCTGGGAACGGTCCAGCAGCTCTTCCCAGTCCATGGCGCTGACGATCAGCTTGGCGCACATGGAGTCGTAGTAGGGCGGGATCTCGTAGCCGGTGTAGATAGCCGCATCGGTCCGCACACCGGGGCCGCCCGGTGAATAGTAGCGAGTGATCTGGCCAAAACTCGGCAGGAAGTTGTTCTTGGGATCCTCGGCGTTGATCCGGAACTGGGCGGCGTAGCCGCGATAGCTGATGTCTTCCTGCCTGAAACGCAGTTTTTCGCCGGCGGCAATGCGGATCTGCTCCTTGACGATGTCCACCCCGGTGATCTGTTCGCTGATGGTGTGTTCCACCTGCACCCGGGTGTTCATTTCCATGAAGTAGAAATCGCCGTTATCGGCCAGCAGGAACTCCACCGTACCGGCGTTTTCATAGCCGGTTTGCTTGGACACACGCACGGCCAGGTCACCGATGTATTCTCGCTGTTCGTCGTTCAGCTGCGGCGACGGGGCCAGTTCGATCAGCTTCTGGTTGCGGCGCTGGATGGAGCAGTCACGCTCGTACAGGTGGATGGCGTTGCCGAAGCTGTCGGCCAGGACCTGTACCTCGATGTGACGCGGATTGACGATGCACTTCTCCAGGAACACGTCGGCGCTGCCGAAGGCCTTGGTGGCTTCGGAGATTACCCGGTCGTAGTTCTGGCGCAGGCTCGCCTCGTCGTCGCAGCGGCGGATGCCGCGGCCGCCACCGCCGGAGGTGGCCTTGAGCATCACCGGATAGCCCAGGTCCGCAGCCTGTCTGACCGCGTCCTCGACATCCTCGAGGTTGTCTTCCGAGCCCGGAGTGACCGGCACGCCCGCCTTGATGGCGGTCTGGCGCGCATGGGTCTTGTCGCCCATGGACGCAATCACGTCGGCGGCCGGCCCGATGAAGCGGATGCCCCGCTCCTTGCAGACTTCCGCCAGCGTGGCGTTCTCGGACAGGAAACCGTAGCCGGGATGCAGGGCATCACAGCCGGTCTCCACCGCGAGGTTCACGATGTGATGGGGATTGAGGTAACCCGTCAGGGGATCGGCACTGATGCAGTGCGCTTCGTCCGCCTTTTTGACGTGTAAGGAATAGCGGTCGGCTTCCGAATAGATTGCCACGGCCTTTACGCCGAGTTCCTGGCAGGCGCGGGCAATCCGGACCGCAATCTCACCGCGGTTGGCGATGAGGACTTTCTTTATAGTCATCTGTGGTGCTCCCTGTCATTCGTCAGGAAGTGGGATGAAAGGCCACCTTGGCCATCCCGCCCCGAAGAGCCACCCCAAGGGCGGGTGTACGTACTTTAACGCACGAATATTGTACACACGCTAAAGCGGCGGAACACTCTAGCCGCCGCTCGACGGCCCTACCAGACCAGACTTGACCCACATCAGGTTTCTTACCAAGCGCTTGCTTGGTTATGATTGATCAGCGACACTGCATCTGTTTCCGAAATCAATGCCGATCCCGACCCTACTTGGACAACAAAAAACGGACGGATACGCCATGGACACCGACTATTTCAACGACACCCACAGACAGGTCCGCGACAGCGCCCGCCGGTTCGTGGCCACCCACATCCTTCCACACATCGACGAGTGGGAAGAGCAAGGCGAGTTCCCGCGGGAGGTGTTCCGCCTGGCAGGCGATGCGGGCCTGCTCGGGGCCGGTTACCCGGAAGCCCTGGGCGGTCACAGCGAGGGGGATGTCTTTCTCAAGGTCGTGATCAGCGAAGAGCTGATGCGCTCCACCTCCGGCGGCCTCGCTGCCAGTCTGGGATCGCTGGACATCGCCCTGCCGCCGCTGGTGCGCTGGGGGCAACCGGAACTGCGTGACGCCATCGTGCCGCCGGTGTTGCGCGGCGAGAAAATCATGGCCCTGGCGATTACCGAACCGGGCGGCGGCTCCGATGTGGCCAACCTGAGCACGCGCGCCGTGCGCGACGGCGACCACTACGTCGTCAACGGCAGCAAGACCTTTATCACCAGCGGCCATCGGGCGGATCACTACACGGTGGCGGTACGCACCGGCGAGGCCGGCCACGGCGGCATCAGCCTGCTGCTGGTCGACCGGGACACCCCTGGCTTCAGTCGCGGCCGCCACCTGCAGAAAATGGGTTGGTGGGCCAGCGACACGGCGGAGCTGTTCTTCGAGGACTGCCGGGTCCCCGCCGACCGGCTGATCGGCGCCGAGAACGCCGGCTTCCCGGCCGTCATGTCGAATTTCCTCAGCGAACGCCTGATGCTGGCGGTGATGGGCTACATGGGCGCGCAGCTGGCGCTGGAGGCGAGCCAGGAATACGTCCGCCAGCGCGAGGCCTTCGGCCGGCCCCTGAGCGGCTTCCAGGTCACCCGCCACAAACTGGTGGAGATGGCCACACAGGTCGACATCGCCCGCGAGTACACCTACCGCTGCGCCGCCCTGATGCAGGCGGGCAAGAACCCCATCCGGCAGGTGGCCATGGCCAAGAACTTCGCCGCTGAGGTGTGCGAGTCGGTGACCCGCGAGGCGGTCCAGTTGCACGGCGGCATGGGCTACATGCGCGAAACGGGGGTCGAGCGTCTGTACCGCGACGGCCGGTTGCTGGCCATCGGCGGCGGCACGACGGAGATCATGAAGGAACTGATCGGCAAGCAGATGGGACTCTGAGCGGCCACCCGGGCCGCTCGGGGGATTTACTGGGGATCGTTGGCCGACAGGTCGTCGTCCGCCGGTGCGTCGTTCTCCGCCTCGCCGCCGTCGACGGCGTTAGCGGCCCGAATCATCGCCAGCCCACTCTGCAGCAGGAACTGACGCAGACGCGGGTCCGCCTGGCCGGCGACGCCCACGGCAAAGGCCGCCACGACCGACTCCCAGGGGTTCTCGGCGATCAGGCGACGCAATCGCGCCACCATCGAGCCGCCGCTTGCCCGGCCGGTTTCGCCGTCCGCGGCGCGCAGGGGGCCTCGAATCATGCGGTAGAAGAACAACGCCAGCAGCGCGAAGCAGACACCGCCGGTCATACCCCAGGCACCCGCCTCGCCCACCCAGGGAGACAGCCCCAGAATGGCGGCGTGCCACACCATCACCAGACCGCCAATCAACAGGGCGCCCAGCAGCATGAGCCCCAGCAGGGCTCCCAATACCGCGGCAACCGCCTTGCGCAGCAGCGCCTGAACTTCCGGACCGGCCAGCAAACCTAGCGATCCATCAACTTGCCGACCAGCAGGCCTACCAGGAACACGATCAGCACGCTGAGGAACGGCCGTTCCTCAATCTTGTGTTCGACGTCATGAATGGCCTTGTCGCCGGCCTCCTTCGCGCGGTTGAACACCTCGTCACCTCGCTCGCGGGCATGGCGCAGTGCTTCCCGGCTTTCCCGACGGATCTCGTCGCGCAGACCGCTGATGTTGCTTTTCTGATTCTCGGAAAAAGCCTTGGTGAGCTTGGCCAGGTCTTCGCGCAGGAGCTGGATGTCCTCCTTGACCCGACGGTAATCGTCCTGGGGGGATTGAGCTTCCATGAAGGAATCTCCTTGTCGGAATGTGTCCTGTACCGGCCGTCACGCGACCGGTCCGTTGATCTGACACGCCACCCGGGCGACTCACAGCCGCCGGGAGAAGACAGATCATTTCAATGTAGCACAGTGCCCCACGCCAACATGACGATACGGCAAGGTGGCAGGGCCCAACTATATTTCACCCGTCGGGACCGACAGGTATAATCCGTGACCATTCACTGGAGCCATTCCATTCACGACTGAAAGAAGGACGCCTCATGAACTTCGACAACATCCCGCCCGGGAAGAATCCGCCGGAAGACATCAACGTGCTGATCGAGATCCCGGCCAACGCGTCGTCCCCGATCAAATACGAAGTCGACAAGGACATGGGAGCGGTCGTGGTTGACCGTTTCATGGCCACGCCGATGTTCTACCCGGCCAACTACGGCTTTATCCCCAACACCCTGGCCGACGACGGCGATCCGCTGGACGTGCTGGTGATCACGCCGTACCCGGTCATGCCGGGCTGCATCATTCGCTGTCGTCCGGTGGGCGTCCTGAACATGGAAGACGAAGCCGGCGGCGACGCCAAGCTGGTCGCCGTTCCGCACGACAAGGTGACCAAGCAGTACGCCGATGTGCAGGACGTCGAGGACATCCCGCAGCTGCTGAAAGACCAGATCCAGCACTTCTTCGAGAACTACAAGGACCTCGAAGCCGGCAAGTGGGTCAAGGTCCAGGGTTGGGACAATGCCGCCGCGGCCCGTGCCGCCGTGGACGCATCGGTTGCCGCCTACAAGAAGTAAGCGGTCGCTGACACCGGCCGCCGAGGCCGGGCATAAAAAAGGCAGCGCACCCGATGGGTCACTGCCTTTTTTGTAGGTCCGCGAACGGTTTCGCGCCAACAAACGGGAACGCGGTCGCCGTCAGCCCTGGCTCAGCAGTTCACGCAGGTCGATGATCGCCGAGTTGGCGCGCGCCAGGTAGGACGCCATGGTCAGAGAGTGGTTGGCGAGGATGCCGAAGCCACTGCCGTTCAGGACCACCGGGCTCCACATGTCCTTCTGCGATCCTTCCAGTTCGACGATGATCTGGCGCACACTGACCAGTGCGTTCTTGTCCCGCAGCACGTCGCGGAAGTCCACTTCGATGGCGCGGAAGATGTGCAGCAAGGCCCAGGCGGTACCGCGCGACTCGTAAAAGACATCATCAATCTCAGTCCAGGGCGTCGACACCGACGGCACCTCATCGGACGTAGCCGCCTCCGGCAGTTCTTCCATGTTTTCGTTGACGCTCTGCTTGCCGACGCTCTCGCTCAGGCGGCGGGACAGGCTGCCCAGACGGGTCTCCAGATCCGCCAGCCAGTTGTTGAGGTTATCGGCACGGGCGTAGAACTGCGCCTTGGGCCCGCTGGGGTCGGACAGGCGATTGAGGTAACGCTTGAGCGCCGCGATACCACGACGGTACTCCGACTCGGTGGACGGGATCGCCCAGCTGTTGTTGTCGAAGTGCAGTTGCGGTTCGGCCACGGTCAGATCCGGGTCCTCCGCAGACTGACTCTGGGAACGGCTGATATCCTTGCGCAGCGCCCGCGACATGTCACGCAGCTGCACCAGCACACCGTATTCCCAGTGCGGCATGTTATCCATCCACAGGCCCGGGGGCGCAACGTCGTTGGTGATGTAACCGCCCGGCTTGTCGAGCAGGGTCTCGGTCATGTGGATCAGGGTGGAGGTGGTGGTAAAACCGGTCACCAGTTCCCGATTCATGGCCTCTGCCCGCTGACGCGCCTCGTCGCGTACCGAGTAGGGATCCGGCTCACTGCTCCAGTACATGCCCAGGACAATGGCCACCAGCAGATAGAGCACCACCAGGATCAGCAGGAACTTGGCCACCTTGCCGCCGCCCAGATAGTCCTGAAGATCCTCGGTCCGCTCCCTGAAAAAACGTCTGGTGCCGCTCAGCATAGTTGTCCACCCCGTTTCATTCGTGTCTTTCCTCCTAAATACCGCACCCCGGGTGCGCTCGGGGCACGACCTTCGACAGCCGGCGCCCCTGATAAACGTTGTATTGGATGGCATCGCCAGGGCCATCGACAAAGGTGCCCTTACCTTGCCGGATTGTCATGCCCTCCGCAATTGGCGCTGGCTAACGGCGACCTCGAGCAGAGCTATGCACAACGCGTCACAGCGTCGCTGGCGGCAGGTTCTCGTCCGGACGGGCCAAATGATAGCCGCTGCCGCCGTCCACACCGATCTGGGTCACCAGTTGCCACTCCGATGCCGTCTCCACGCCGGCCACGAACACTTCCACGCCGCGACTGTGGGCGATCGGCACGATGGATTCGAGGTAGAAACGGTTGTCGGCGTGGCTGTCGATGTTGTGGATAAAACTCGGATCAATCCGCATGGCCTGGAACGGCAGGTTCCGCAGGTAACTGAACGGGATACCGCCGACCCCGAAGTGATCCACCAGCACTTTCACATCGTGTCGCCGCAGCAGTTTGACGCAGGCCCCCACGTCCGCCCGGTGATGATGTACGGCGTCTTCCGGCAGATAGATCCACAAACGCGACAGCAGCGCCTGCCCCTCCGCCTGCAACAGGTCGCCCAGGCGCTCGCGGAAGCTGCGTTCGGCGATGGACGACGTCCCCAGGGTCACCCCAAAGGCCAGCAGCGGGTGCTGCTTGAGCAGGGCCAGCACCCGGCGCAGAACCAGGTCGTCGAGCTGGGCCATCAGACGGAAGCGTTCGGCCATGGGCAGGAAGACCCCGGCAGCGACCCACTGGCCGTCCACCTGCAGGCGGGACAGGACGTGGTAATGATGCACCCGGTCGTTTCCGGTGTACTGGATCGACTGGAACAGCAGCTTGACCTGCTCCGCGTCCAGGGCCGCTTCCAGCTGCAGCCGCCACTGGTCAATGCCCAACTGCACCGACTGGGCGGTATCGAACACCTTGCGATTGGTCTCGTGGGACATCTGCGCCTGGCGCAAGGCCTCATCGCTGGCGGACAGCAGATCCCGCGCGGAGGCGACATTGACGTCGGCCACCGCCAGCCCGGCGTGCACCGCCACTTCCCGGCCCTCGCTGCGGTCGGCGTAGATGCCGTCCAGGGTTTCCAGCAGCTCATCGACCCAGAACTCCGCATCCACCAGCGCCGCCCCCGGCAGGAACAGGGCAAACTCGGCCCCGGCCCGGCGCCCGGCAAAGCTGCCCGGATGCTGGCGCAGAAACGACAGCAGGGCTTCGGCCATTTCCTTGAGCAGCGCGTCGGCCGCCTTGCGCCCGTGGAAGCGGTTCACCTGGTCGAAGGCCGCCAGCTGGACCAATACCAGCACGCCGAGACGGCGGGATTCGTGGCTTTCCACCACCACCCGCAAGCGTTGCTCGAAAGCCGAGCGGCTGGCCAGCCCGGTAAGGCGATCCTCGTTGCTCATTCGGCGCAGGTGCTGGATCAGCTTGCCCTGCCCCTCGAACAGGGCGCCCAGGTCGTTGGTCATCTGATTCATGGCGGAGGTCACCCGCGCCAGTTCCCGGGTGTTGGCCTCCGGCGCCCGGTAGCGGAAATCGCGGTTGCGAATAGCCTGGGCCTGTTCTTCCAGCCCCGCCAGCGGACGCAGCGCGCGACGCAAAAGATAGAAGAGCGCCACCAGGGCAATACCGCCGATGACCAGGGCCCCCAGCGCCAGCCGCCGCGTCATACGCCACAGATCGCCGTACCCCAGCCCCGGGTGGCTCACCACTTCGACGTAGCCCAGCCGCTGCCAGCCCCGCACCACCTCGGCGCGTTTGAGGAAGCGCTCCTCGGGCAGATCGGTCAGGCTGATGAACCAGTCCGGCGCCCCCGGCACCCGCAGACGGTCGCGGCGGGAAATCTCAAAACCCGACGCCGTGTTGACGTAACGGATGGACAGGTAGCGGCCGCTGTCGAAGGTGGCATCGATCAGGGACGACGAGGCCACTTCGTCACGCCCGTCGATGGCGTTGGACAGAGACAGGCCCACCGCCACCGCGCCGTCGTGGGCGTGGCCTTCGAGCTGGTCGGCGATATAGCCGCGAAAACCGGCCGTACCGGCGACCAGGCTGGCCACCATCAACAGCAGGATCAGCCCGCTGGTAAACAGCAACAGCAGCAGTTGCAGAGAAATGATTCCACGGCGTGTTCTACGCATTCCCTAGCCAGCCCCCTGGCGTGGATCATCCGGAATTGACCCCCGGCGTACCGGGCTATCACAAACATTTACACAGCGTCACCTACGCCGACAACATAAAACACTATAGACTCTTCCGGGAGCCTTTGATGGCTCTACAATCACAACGATGTCATTGCGATAGGAACGCATCGCAACATTGGGAACCAGATTGTCCAGGAAGACGCCGCGGGCTTGTGCCCACTTCCGGACCTTGAGCCCACTTCCGGAAAAGTGACAGGCCAGAGATTCAATGACAGACGATAATCAAAAGGAAAAGCTCAAACAGCACTTCGCCCGCCGCGTTACCACTCAGGCAAGAGTCGTCCTCGACACCTGGCAGAAAGTCCGGGAATCGGACGACGTCGCCGCGACCTTCCACCGGGACCTGTCCGCCGCTACCGACAAGCTGGTTCGCTACGCCCAGCGTTTCGACATGGACAAGCACGCCAATGCCGGCGAAACCCTGCTCGGCATCCTGCAGCGCTGGGCGCCCGACAGCCCGCTTTCCGATGAGGTCCGCGAGGCATTGCAGGGCGCCACGGACGAGCTCAGCCAGTGCACCCAGCGCCGCTCCGACCAGGGTTTGACCGAGGCGCCTCGCACCTATCTGCGCACGCCGATCTACGTCGCCCTGTGCGAAACGGAAATGGCCCAGCGACTGATCAAGCAACTGGAATTCTTCGGTTTCCGCGCCGAGGCGTTCGAGGACGCCGACAGCCTGATGGACGCCTGCAGCCGCCACAAGCCGGAAACCATCCTGATGGACGTCAATTTCGGCGACGCGCCCCTGGCCGGCATCGCCACCGTGGAGAACCTGCAGGAGCGTCACGACACCCCGATCCCGGTCATCTTCATGAGCGAGGCGGACGGCAGTATCGAGACCCGGCTGCGGGCCTCCCGCTGCGGCGGCGAGGAATTCTTTCACCCGTCGGTGGATCCGGGGCAGTTGATCGAGAAGATCGAAACCTATACCCACGGCAACACGGTCGAGCCTTACCGGGTGCTGGTCCTGGACGACTCCCGGGCCCAGGCCAAGTTCATGGAGAACGTGCTGACCCGCGCCGGCATGACGGCCCACATCATTACCGACCCGCTGCAGATCATCCACGCGCTGGAAGAGTTCTCCCCCGAGATCATCGTGCTGGACATGTACATGCCCGGCTGCACCGGCATGGAGATCGCGCGGGTCATCCGCCAGCAGGACCGCCTGCACAGCGTGCCCATCATCTACCTGTCGGCCGAGGACGATGTCTCCAAACAGCTCCACGCCATGAGCCTGGGCGGCGACGACTTCCTCACCAAGCCGATCGATCCCAAGCATCTGATCGCCACCATCCACAACCGTGGACGGCGGGCCCGTTCGCTGCTGGCGCTGATGATCCGCGACAGCCTGACCGGCCTGTTCAACCATACCCACACCCTGCACCTGCTGGACCAGGAGATCGTCCGCGCCAAACAGAAGGACCAGCCGCTGTGCTTCGCCATGCTGGACATCGACTACTTCAAGAAGATCAACGACAGCTACGGCCACCCCATTGGTGACCGGGTGCTGCGCAGCCTGTCGATGTTCCTCAAGCAACGCCTGCGCAAGACCGATCACATCGGCCGCTACGGTGGCGAGGAATTCGCCCTGATCCTGCCGGACACGCGGGAAAGCGACGCCAAGAACGTGATCAACGAAATCCGTGAGCGTTTCGCCGAGCTGCGCCAGCCCGCCGGCAGCCAGGAATTCAACGTTACCTTCAGTTGCGGCGTTGCCACCTGGCAGGGGGAAACCGCCCAGGCCCTGTGCGAACGCGCCGACCAGGCGCTCTACGAGGCCAAGCGCCTGGGTCGCAACAGCGTGGTTTCAGCCACCGACTAGTCTCTCTCCAGGGCCACCGCACAGCCGGTGGCCCGAACGCCTTCCATCCGGCGCGCATCCCTTACAACGACCCGCTATGAAACCAACGTCTTATGGACGATGCCGCCAGCCTTGACAACAATGTCGTCAGACTCGCCCGGAGCGTCCCGGCGAATTGTCAAAAATTGTTGATGTCATTGGCTATACTGGTCATGATCACGGCAAGTTGCTGCTATATGCGGCGATCCTGTCCGAAAACAAGCCAAATGCAAGGTTTCTTTCCATGGCCACGATTCTCGTGCTGCACGGCCCAAACCTGAACATGCTGGGTGTCCGCGAACCGGACGTCTACGGCCACGAAACGCTTAATGACATCAACGAGCGCCTGCACCGCCAGGCCAGTGCGGCCGGCCACCACCTGCTGCACCTGCAATCCAATGCCGAGTACGAATTGATCGACCGGATCCATGAGGCCCGCCAGGAAGGGGTGGACTACATTCTGATCAATCCCGCGGCCTTCACGCACACCAGCGTGGCGCTGCGCGATGCTCTGCTGGCCTCGGATATCCCATTCATCGAGGTGCACCTGTCCAACGTGCACGCGCGGGAACCCTTCCGTCATCACTCCTACTTCTCGGACGTGGCGACGGGTGTGATTTGCGGCCTCGGCAGCCAGGGCTATGACCTGGCGCTCCAGGCCGCCCTGGCACGACTGAACGGTTAATTTCGACGAACGCTGTCATTTCATTTCGACGAGAACAGATTATGGACATTCGCAAAGTAAAGAAGCTGATCGAACTGATCGAGGAATCCGACGTTGAAGAGCTGGAGATCCAGGAAGGCGACGACGCCGTCCGGATCACCCGCCGCCGTGCGCACGCCGAAGCCGCACCGATGATGCCGGCCACCTATTCCGCGGCACCGGCTCCCGCCCCGGCGCCGCAGGCCGCAGCCGAAGCGCCGGCCGAGGCTCCGGCCGACGACGCCCCGTCCGGGCACCGCGTGCGTTCGCCGATGGTCGGCACCTTCTACCGCTCGCCGTCCCCGACCGCCAAGGCCTTCGTCGAAGTGGGACAGACCGTCTCCGCCGGCGACGTGATCTGCATCGTCGAAGCCATGAAAATGATGAACCAGATCGAAGCCGACAAGAGCGGCAAGATTGTCGACATCCTCGTTGAGAATGGGCAGCCGGTTGAGTTTGACCAGCCCCTTTTCATTATCGCCTGATCAAAGACGACTGACCCATGGCCATGATTGAAAAAGTCCTGATTGCCAACCGGGGCGAGATTGCGCTTCGTATCCTGCGCGCCTGTAAGGAACTCGGCATCCGTACCGTTGCCGTGCACTCCCAGGTCGACCGGGATCTGATGCACGTCCGCCTGGCGGACGAATCCGTCTGCATTGGCCCGAACAGCGCTAGCGAAAGCTACCTGAACATTCCCGCCATCATCAGCGCCGCCGAAGTCACCGACTCGGTCGGCATCCACCCCGGCTACGGCTTTTTGGCGGAGAACGCCGACTTCGCCGAGCAGGTGGAAAAGAGCGGGTTCCACTTCATCGGTCCCCGGGCGGAAACCATTCGCCTGATGGGCAACAAGGTCTCCGCCATCAACGCGATGGTCAAGGCCGGCGTGCCCACGGTGCCGGGCTCCGACGGCCCCATCACCGAGGACGACGAGCACACCCTGAAAACCGCACGCCGCATCGGCTACCCGGTGATCATCAAGGCCGCTTCCGGCGGCGGTGGTCGCGGTATGCAGGTGGTGCACTCCGAGGCGTCGCTGCTCAAGAGCATCCAGATCACCCAGTCCGAGGCCCGCAACGCCTTCGGCGACCCGACCTGTTATCTGGAAAAATACCTGGAGCGTCCGCGCCACGTGGAAGTCCAGGTACTGGCGGACACCCACGGTAACTGCATCCATCTGGGTGACCGTGACTGCTCCATGCAGCGCCGCCACCAGAAGGTGATCGAAGAAGCCCCGGCCCCCAACATCGATCCCGAAGCCCGGGAGAAGACCCTGGAGGCCTGCGTCCAGGCCTGTAAGGAGATCGGTTACGTCGGCGCGGGCACCTTCGAGTTCCTGTACCAGGACGGCCAGTTCTACTTCATCGAGATGAACACCCGTGTCCAGGTCGAGCACCCGGTCTCGGAGATGGTCACCGGCGTGGACATCGTCAAGGAGCAGCTGCGGGTGGCCAGCGGCCTGCCGCTCAGCTACACCCAGGACGACATCAAGGTGACCGGCCACGCCATGGAATGCCGCATCAACGCCGAGGACCCGAACACCTTCGTTCCCAGCCCCGGCCAGGTGAAGCACTTCCACGCCCCCGGCGGCAACGGCGTGCGGGTCGACTCGCACATGTATAACGGCTATTCGGTCCCGCCCTACTACGATTCCCTGGTGGGCAAGCTGATCTCCTTCGGCGACGATCGCGAAGTAGCCCGGCTGCGCATGCGCAACGCCCTGGACGAACTCGTGGTGGAAGGCATCAAGACCAACCAGCCGCTGCATCGGCGCCTGATCCTTGATGGCGGTTTCAAGAACGTGGAATTCACCATCCACTACCTTGAAAAGCTGATCAAGGAATAACGACCGGGCAAGTAAGAGTTGTGCTCCGTCAGCGGGATGTATACGGTTGCAGCGCCCCGGCGCTTTGCTACAAGGCAACGGGGCGCGGACAGACCCACTGACATCGATCATCTCATTTGACGGAGCCCTAGTATGCGCTGGATCCAGGTGCGTGTCCCTTCCGACCCGGAACACGCCGATCTGTTGGAGGACATCCTCATGGAGGCGGGGGCTGACGCCGTCACCATGGAGGACGCTGCCGACCAGCCTCTCTACGAGCCGGACCCGGGCAGCACGCCCCTGTGGGGCAGCACTCGGGTCACCGGCCTGTTCAACGCCGACATCGGCATCGACGCCATCCGCTCGCTCATTGCCAACGCCTACCACCAGCAGACCCAGCAGGAGCTGGGCGAGATCGAAGTCTCGCTGCTGGAGGACAAGGACTGGGAGCGCGCCTGGATGGACGATTTCCAGCCCCTGCGCTTCGGCAAGCGCCTGTGGATCGTACCCAGCTGGCACGACGTCCCCGATGTGGAAGCCGCCAACCTGATGCTCGACCCGGGCCTGGCGTTCGGCACCGGCACCCATCCCACCACCGCCCTGTGTCTGGAATGGCTGGACGGACAGGCCATGGAAGGCACCCAGGTGACCGACTACGGCTGCGGCTCCGGCATTCTCGGCCTGGCCGCGCTGCTGCTGGGCGCCAAGCACGTCATCGGCGTCGACACCGACCCGCAGGCCCTGGAAGCCAGCCGCGACAATGCCCGGCGCAACAGTGTCGAGGACAGCAAACTCGACCTGTACCTGCCCGGTCAGGACCCGGACACCCAGGCCGACGTCCTGCTGGCCAACATCCTGGCGCAGCCGCTGATCGGCCTGGCCGGGCGTCTTGCCCAGCTGGTGCGGGATGGCGGCGATATCGTGCTCTCCGGCATCCTGTCGGACCAGGCGCGGGAGGTCATGGAGGCCTACGAGCCCTGGTTCGTGATGGACGAGCCGGTCGAACGGGAAGACTGGGTACGCCTCACAGGACGGCGTCGCGACAGGTGACGCCGAAAGGCTGACCGACTACACTGTGGCCCTCATGGTTTCTGCGGGGTTAACCCCGCAGTGAGGCGCCGACAGGACCGGGGCCTGGATCGGTCTCGGGCCGCCCTGGACAGGGATGCCGAGCCGCTACCTGCGACAGGAACAGAGGATGAGCCAGAGCAGTACGCTGACACGTTGCCCCCATTGCGATACCCGGTTCCGGGTTACTGAAGAACAGCTCGGCATTGCCCGCGGCAAAGTCCGCTGCGGTAACTGCATGGAAGTGTTCAACGCCCTCGAACACAGCGAATCCGGCCTCGAGGGCGGCACCCCCTCGTCACCTCCCAAACAGGACACGTCCACGTCGACCGCCTCCGGCAGCCGCTTCCAGGAGGAAGAGGAGCTGATTTTCGAGGACGACCCGGAAGAGGACGCCGCCGAGGGTAATTACGCCGGCACCAAGACCGCCTTCGACGAAGACGAGCTCAGCGACAGCTTCCTGAACTTCGACGAAACCCGCGATCATGGTTTTGACGACGATGAGGAAGCACTCAAGTCGGACGTCGACGAAAGCTGGGCGGAAGCCATCCTCAACGAGAACGAATCCTTCCGTGCACCGGGCAAAACCCAGCCGCAACCCGAGCCGGACCCCGAAGCCGAGCTGAAATCAGGCCTGACGGACCTGCCGGGCGCCAACGAGGAAGAGCCCTTCTCCCGCCGCACCCGTTTCGATACGCCAGCCCCGGACCAGCCTGCCGACGGCCCGGGCGACGCCATCGCTTTCGAACCGTCGGCGCCTGACTTCAAACGGCCGGCACCCGCCGAGCCCGAACAACCGACACCGCCGCCAGCCGCCAAACCGCATCCCGACACCGACGACGCGGCGGACGACGAACCGCTCGCCGCCACCCGTCGCCTGGGAGAAAGCGCTTCCCCCTATGGCGACCTGCGTTCCGAACCCATCGCCATCGCCCAGGGCGGCGGTTCCTGGAAACGCAAGACCGTATGGACACTGGTTGTCCTGCTGCTGGTGGGCGGCCTGGTGTCCCAGATCACCTACTTCCAGCTGGATCGCCTGTCGAGCATCCCCGAGCTGCGCCCCTATTACGAAACCGGGTGCGATCTGCTGGGCTGCGAACTGCCGCCGCTGGTCGCCATCGATCGCATCCAGAGCCAGAAGCTGGTGGTGCGCACTGACCCCAACCAGCGCGACACGCTGGTGGTGGACGCCGTACTGGTTAACCAGGCCGGTTTCGAACAGCCCTTCCCCAACATCGGCCTGACCTTCTCCAACCTCAACGGCGACGTGGTCGCCCAGAGCCTGTTCGAGCCCGACGAGTACCTCTCGGGCGAGGCCGGGCAGATGAGCATGATGCCCAGCCGCACCCCCATCCGGATTTCCATCCAGATCCGCGATCCGGGCCGTGACGCCGTCAACTACAACCTGACCTTCATCGCCCCCGCAAAGTAACGTCACCGTTTTACAACGGACGCTTGCAAGCCACGGCTTGCGTCGCGCACCGGCCTGGGGCACACGTCCCGGGCCGGTCAGCGAACGCACCTCATCGCTGAAAAGTCAACCAGATAGCACGAAAAATAATCACTTTTTTGGGGGAATTACCCCTTCAATCACGGCAGGGTCGGGGGTATCATTGTCGCCCCTTGAGAGCTGGTTGACTTTTAACCAGATCAAAGAGGTGCGAGCAGATGTTACCTGAAGCGAAGATCGGTCCCTACACACTCCCCAACTCGCTGATCGTTGCGCCAATGGCGGGTGTGACCGACCGGCCCTTCCGCTTGCTATGCCGCCGGCTGGGAGCCGGCCTGGCCGTGTCCGAGATGGTGATTGCCGACAGTCGGCTGTGGCATACCCGCAAGTCCCGGCTGCGCCTGGACCATGCCGGCGAGCCGGAACCACGCTCCGTGCAGATTGCCGGCGGCGACGCCGAGATGCTGGCCAATGCCGCCCGTCTCAACGTCGAAAACGGCGCCCAGATCATCGACATCAACATGGGCTGCCCCGCCAAGAAAGTCTGCAACAAGGCAGCCGGATCGGCCCTGATGAAAGACGAGGCGCTGGTCCGCGACATCCTGGAGGCCGTAGTGGCGGCGGTCGACGTCCCGGTCACCCTGAAGATGCGCACCGGCTGGGACCGGGATCACCGCAACGCTCCGGTGATTGCTCGCATGGCACAGGACGCGGGCATTCAGGCCCTGGCCATTCACGGTCGCACCCGGGCCGACGCCTACAAGGGCGAGGCGGAGTACGACACGATCGCGGCGGTCAAGGCGGACGTCGACATCCCGGTCTTTGCCAACGGCGACATCGATTCCCCGGAAAAGGCACGCGACGTGCTTCAACACACCGGGGCCGATGGCCTGCTGATCGGACGCGCGGCCCAGGGCAGTCCCTGGATCTTCCGGGAAATCGGGCACTTCCTGAGCACCGGCCAGCACATGGCGCCGCCGGCCATGGAAGAAGTGGAAGCCCTGCTCCGGGAGCACCTGATCGCACTGCACGGGTTCTATGGCGACCCGATGGGCGTAAGGATTGCCCGCAAACACGTGGGCTGGTACCTCCAGTCTCACGACGAGGACAAGCAGTTCCGCCGGCACTTCAATCAGCTTGAAGACGCCCAGGCGCAACTCGACAGTATCGAACAGTACTTTTCAGGCTTACGAAATGGAGAGGTATTCGCAGCATGACCGCTGAGACTTTGGCCAATGAACAGACCGCGGCCCCCAAGGGCGAGGGCAACCAGACCCTGCAAACCCTGGGACAGAACGGCAGCACCGTCACCCTGCGTGACAGCGTCGAGGTAGCCCTCAAGAACTACTTCGAACAACTCGACGGCGCTCCCGTCACCGACGTGTACCAGCTGGTGCTGAGCGAGGTGGAGGCGCCGCTGCTGGAGCAGGTCATGCGTTACACCCGTAACAACCAGACCAAGGCTTCGACCATGCTGGGGCTCAATCGCGGCACCCTGCGCAAGAAGCTCAAGCAGTACGGTCTGCTATAATCGCTTAACCCGATTCGACGAGGGCCTCCGGTAAACACCGCGCGGCCCTCATTTCGTTCAGCCCCCCGGAAAAAGTTTCTGAAACCACCATGGCAAAACAGGCTCCCACCCCGATCCGTCGCGCTCTGATCAGCGTTTCCGATAAAACCGGCATCGTCGAATTCGCCCGCGCCCTGAGCGCCCGCAACGTCGAACTCCTCTCCACCGGCGGCACCTTCCGCCTGCTGCAGGAAAACGGCATCGCCGTGACCGAAGTGTCCGACTACACCGGCTTCCCCGAAATGATGGCCGGTCGCGTCAAGACGCTGCATCCGAAAGTCCACGGCGGCATCCTCGGCCGTCGCGGCACCGACGACACGGTCATGGACGAGCATGGCATCAAACCCATCGACATGGTGGTGGTCAACCTGTATCCGTTCGAACAGGCCGTCGCCAAGCCGGACTGCGATCTGCCCACGGCCATCGAGAACATCGACATCGGCGGCCCGACCATGGTCCGCGCCGCGGCCAAGAACCACGACGACGTCGCCATCGTGGTCAACGCCTCGGATTACGACACCGTGCTTGAGGAACTGGAGAGCGGCAACGGCAGCCTGGGCTACGACACCCGCTTCGACCTGGCGGTCAAAGCCTTCGAACACACCGCCGGCTACGACGGCGCCATTGCCAACTACCTGGGCGGTCGCACCCGCGACAACGACAACCCGGATTTCCCGCGCACCGTCAACAGCCAGTTCGTCAAGGTGCAGGACATGCGCTACGGCGAGAACCCGCACCAGCGCGCCGCCTTCTACGCCGAGCGCAACCCGGTCGAGGCCTCGGTCGCCACCGCGACGCAGCTGCAGGGCAAGGCGCTGTCCTACAACAACGTGGCCGACACCGACGCCGCGCTGGAATGCGTCAAGCCGTTCGCTGATCCCGCCTGCGTCATCGTCAAGCACGCCAACCCGTGTGGCGTGGCCATCGGCAGCGACATCCGCCAGGCCTACGACCTGGCCTTCGCCACCGACCCGACGTCCGCCTTCGGCGGCATCATCGCCTTCAACCGCGAGCTGGACGCCGAAACCGCGAAAGCCATCATCGACCGTCAGTTCGTGGAAGTGATCATCGCCCCGAGCATCGCCGCCGAAGCCGTCGACATCGTCGCCGCCAAGAAGAACGTGCGCCTGCTGGCCTGCGGTGAGTTCGGCGCCGAGCGCGAGAAGGCCATGGACTACAAGCGCGTCACCGGCGGCCTGCTGGTGCAGGATCGCGACCTGGGCATGGTCTCCATGGACGATGTCAAAGTGGTCAGCGATCGTCAGCCCAGTGAGGAAGAGCTGAACGACCTGCTGTTCGCCTGGGAAGTGGCCAAGTACGTCAAATCCAACGCCATCGTCTACGCCAGGGCCGGCCGCACCATCGGCATCGGCGCCGGCCAGATGAGCCGCGTCTACAGCGCCAAGATCGCCGGCATCAAGGCCGCGGACGAAGACCTGGAAGTCGCCGGTTCGGTGATGGCGTCCGACGCCTTCTTCCCTTTCCGGGACGGCATCGATGCGGCCGCGGCGGCCGGCATCAAGGCGGTGATCCAGCCGGGTGGCTCCATGCGTGACCAGGAGGTCATCGACGCCGCCAACGAGCACGGCATCGCCATGGTCTTTACCGGCATGCGCCACTTCCGCCACTAAACGCCATCATTGAGCGAACAGGACCGTTAACATGAACATTCTGATTATCGGCAACGGCGGCCGGGAGCACGCCCTGGCCTGGAAAGCGGCGCAGTCGCCCAACGCGGACAAGGTGTTCGTCGCACCGGGCAACGCCGGCACCGCCCGCGAGCCGAACCTGGAAAACGTCGCCATCGACGTGATGGAACTGGACAAGCTGGCCGACTTCGCCGCCGCCAACGACGTCGGGCTGACCATCGTTGGCCCCGAAGCACCGCTCGTCGCGGGCGTGGTCGATCTCTTCCGCGAGCGCGGGCTGCGCATTTTCGGCCCGGACCAGGGCGCCGCGCAGCTGGAAGGCTCCAAGGCCTTCACCAAGGATTTCCTCGACCGGCACGCGATCCCCACCGCCGCCTACGCCAACTTCACCGATGTGGATGAAGCCCTGGCCTACGTCCGCAAGCAGGGGGCGCCGATTGTGGTGAAGGCCGACGGTCTGGCCGCCGGCAAGGGCGTGATCGTCGCCATAACCCTGGACGAAGCCGAAGACGCCATCCGCGACATGCTGGCGGGCAATGCCTTCGGCGACGCCGGCAGCCGCGTGGTGATCGAGGAATTCCTGGACGGCGAGGAAGCCAGCTTCATCGTCATGGTGGACGGCCAGAACATCCTGCCGATGGCCACCAGCCAGGACCACAAGCGCGTCGGCGACGGCGACACCGGCCCCAACACCGGCGGCATGGGCGCCTACTCCCCCGCGCCAGTGGTCACCGACGACGTCTACCAGCGCATCATGGACGAGGTCATCCGCCCGACCGTGGACGGCATGGCCCAGGAAGGCCACCCGTACACCGGTTTCCTGTACGCCGGGCTGATGATCGACGTGAATGGGGCTCCCAAGGTGATCGAGTTCAACTGCCGCTTCGGTGACCCGGAAACCCAGCCGATCATGCTGCGCATGCGGTCGGATCTGGCGGAACTGTGCAGCGCTGCGGTGGACGGCCAGCTCGACCAGTGCGATTCCCAGTGGGATCCGCGCGCCTCGGTCGGCATCGTGCTGGCCGCTGGCGGCTACCCGGGCAGCTACGAGAAGGGCAAGGTCATCTCCGGCCTGCCCCAGGGCGAGACGGACGGCGAGAAAGTCTTCCACGCCGGAACCCGACTCGATGGTACCGACGTGGTGACCAGTGGCGGTCGCGTGCTGTGCGCCACCGCGCTGGGCGAGAGCGTGACCGAGGCCCAGCAGCGTGCCTACGCCATGGCCGCGACGATCGACTGGGACGGCGCCTTCTACCGCAAGGACATTGCCCACCGAGCCATCGCCCGGGAGCAGCAGAGCCAGTAAGCGCAACAGGCCCGGTCCGTGACCGGGCTTTTTTTTGCCTCGATGTACCGTCCGGAAAGATGAGCCCCGGGACACTCGATACCTGCACTAGAAAACTTTCTCTCGGTTTATATACTGTCACCGGAGTGACCGTTTCGGGATGAGGATTATCGCCAGAGTTGTCGTTTCAGGATGCGGCCGGAGTCGTCGCTTTAACCGGTGGTCTGTGCAACGGTCCCGCATGCTGTTGGGCGCCGTCCTGCTGATGGCCCTGTCACCGCTGCGGGCGGAGACCCTTCATCTGGTGGCCGACAACTGGTGCCCTTTCAACTGCTCCGCCAACAGCTCCGCTCCGGGGTTCCTGGTGGAGGTGGCACAACGGGCCCTGGCACTGTCCGGTTACCAAGTGGAATACCAGACGCGCCCCTGGAGCCGGGCCATCGCCGATGTCCGACAGGGCCGCTTCGACGCCCTGGTCGGCGCCGGCGAAAAAGACGTTCCGGATTTCGTGTTCCCCGACGCCCCGCTGGCCATCGCGCGCCACACCATCTATACCCTGCCGGATGCCCACTGGACCTACGCCGGCGAGGATGACCTGCACGACATCAAACTCGGCGTGATCGACGACTATTCCTACGGCGAACTGATGGACCGTTACATCACCCCCAACCGCCGCGACGATACCCGACTGCTCATCCTCAACGGCCAGAACATTCTGGGCCGCTTCATCGACATGCTGAAACTGGGGCGCATCGATGCGTTTGTCGAGGAGGAAGCGGTCCTGCACTATTTCGCCGAGCGCATGCCGACCCCGGTACACCTGCGCGACGCGGGGGTCGTCCACCGTGAGCCCATCTACATCGCCTTCTCCCCGGCCCTCGACCATTCCCGCGAGCTGGCCCGGGCTCTGGATAACGGCGTCCGGGCGCTGCGCCAGTCCGGAGCCCTGGATCGCCTGGCCAGCCGCTATGGGGTGACCCCCGGCACACCGGAAATGGGGGAATAACCCTGGCAGGGCTGGCGTGATCCTGTAACAATCAGCCCGATGTGAACATTGCGCAGGGATATCGCAAGGCCGAGCATGACCGAAGCCATCTGGATCTTTTTTGCATTCACTCTCGGATTGCTGGCGCGGGGAGCCGGCCTGCCGCCGCTGGTCGGCTACCTGGTGGCCGGATTCACGTTGCACGGCGTCTCCGACGAGCTGGGCATGGACACCGAGAGCAGCGAGATCCTGGCGCACCTGGCGCACCTGGGGGTGCTGCTGTTGCTGTTCACCGTCGGCCTCAAGCTGAAGTTCCGCTCGATCCTGCGCCCGGAGGTCATCGGCGGCGGCCTCATCCACTTCGCCATTACCTGCCTGATCTTCATGCCCGGGCTGTACCTGCTGCTGGACATCGGGAGTCAGGAAGCCCTGCTGCTGGCCATTGCCCTGTCCTTCTCCAGCACCGTGCTGGCGGCCAAGGTCCTGGAATCCAAGCAGGAACTGCGCGCCTTCCACGGCCGCGTCGCCATCGGCATCCTGATCGTGCAGGACCTTATAGCGCTGGTGGTGATGAGCGTGACGTCCGGCAACACGCCGTCCGGCTTTGCCGTGCTGGTGTTCGCCCTGCCCCTGCTGCGCCCCCTGCTGTTCCGACTGATGGACGCCTCCGGCCACGACGAGCTGCTGGTGTTGCTGGGCCTGATGCTGGCCCTGGCCATTGGTGGCATGGGCTTCGAGGTGGTGGGTTTGAGCTCCGAACTGGGAGCCCTGCTGATGGGCGCCCTGCTGGCCAAGCATCCACGGGCGGTGGAGCTGTCCAACTCCCTGTGGAGCGTGAAGGAAGTGTTCCTGGTGGGCTTTTTCCTGCAGATCGGCATGAGCGGCCTACCGGATGATCACGCCCTGCTGTTCGCGGTGATCGCGGCGCTGCTGATGCCGCTCAAGGGCATCCTGTTCTTCGTCCTGCTGCTGGTGTTCCGGCTGCGCTCGCGCAGCAGTTTCCTGTCCAGCCTGCTGCTGGCCAACTACAGCGAATTCGGCCTGATCCTGGCCAGCGTGGCCCTGCCTCAATGGCTGGTGCCGCTGGCGGTGACGGTGGCCCTGTCGTTCGTGCTGTCGGCGCCGATCAACCGGCTGGCCCACCCGCTCTACGCCCGTCTGGCCCGCTACATCGATCCGCTGGAAAGCAGCAAACGTCATCCCGACGAGCAACCGGTGTCCCTGGGCGACACCCGCGTGCTGGTGATCGGTATGGGCCGGACCGGCACCGCCGCCTACGAGGAACTGCGCCAGACCGAGTCCCGGCTGATGGGCCTGGATTCCGACCCGGCCCGCCTCAAGGGCCACCGCGAAGCCGGGCGCAATGTATTCTTCGCCGATGCCGAGGACTACAACTTCTGGCAGCACCTGGACATGCCCGGGCTGGAAGCGGTGATCCTCTGCCTGCACGACATCGAGGGCAAGAAAATCGCCGCCAGACGGCTGCGCGAGCGTGGTTTCGACGGTTTCATCGCCGCCCATACCCTGCACGAGGACGAGGTGGCGCAGATCCGCGACGCCGGCGCCGACGATGCCTACCTGACCATGAGCGAAACCGGCGTGGCGCTGGCCGGGCACGTCAATCACCACCTCAATTCCGGCAGCCGTACGCCACTTCCCGAGAGCCTCGGCTGAGACACTTGACCCTGTAGTCGTTACAGGGATTTTAATACCGCTTCCGTTCACCAACAGGAAGCGATGATGGCCGATTGCTGTGCCCCCACCTCTCCGGGCAACAACCCGATCTTTCGCCGGGCGCTGAAAATTGCGCTGGCGGTGAACCTGACCATGCTCGTGGTGGAACTGGTGGCCGGTGCCACCTCCGGTTCCACGGCGCTGCTGGCTGACGCCCTGGATTTCTTCGGCGACAGCGCCAACTACATCATTTCACTGGCGGTGCTGGGGCTGGCGCCGCTCTGGCACACCCGGGCGGCAATGCTCAAGGGTGCCACGCTCCTGCTGCTGGGGCTGGGCGTGTTCATCTACACCGCCTGGCAGATACAGCACGGCCGCATGCCCGAGCCAATCACCATGGGCGTGGTCGCGGTAGCGGCCTGCATCGCCAACCTGGGCGTGGCCCTGATGCTCTATCGTTTCCGGGACGGCGACGCCAACATGCAGTCGGTGTGGGTCTGCTCGCGCAACGACGCGGTTGGCAATCTGGCGGTGCTGTTCGCGGCTCTCGGGGTGTTCGGGACCGGCACGCCCTGGCCGGACCTGCTGGTGGCGGGCATCATGTCGGGGCTGTCAGTTTCCGCCGGGGTGCGCATCCTGATCAGCGCCCGGGCGGAACAGCACCAGCGGCGCGGCGGCGGCTGCAGCACGGGTCATCAGCCCGGCCGATGACCGTGGCTGCCGGGGACATGGCTGTCGCGGCTGTCCTCGGCGGGCGGCTCCATGCGGTCCAGCTCATTGAGTATCCCGCAATCCCGGGCCGCCACGTCTTCCCCGCACTGCTGCTGGATCACTTCCAACTGCCGGGCCAGTTGGTTCAGCTCGGCAATGCGTTCACGCACGTGCTGCAGGTGATCCGCCAGCAGCGCATTGGCTTCACCGCAGCGGGCCTCGGGATTTTCCCGCAGCTCCAGCAGGTGGCGAACCTCGTCCAGGGTCATGTCCAGCGAGCGGCAGTTGGCGATGAAGCGCAGCCGGTCGACGAACGCCACGCCGTAATCCCGGTAGTTGGCGTCGCTGCGACCGGGTGACGGTATCAGCCCGATCTTCTCGTAGTAGCGGATAGTCTCCTGGGAAAAGCCGGTCTTGCCGGCCAGCACGCCGATACGCATGATTCGTTTCCTCCCGGTTCACTCAGTCCTGGCCGATTGGCGCCAGGCGGCCACCGGTCAGTTGCAGCAGGTCCGCCGGCGTGAGTTCGATTTCCAGCCCGCGCCGGCCGGCACTGACGTAGATGGTGTCGAAATCCCCGGCGCTGCTGTCGAGCACGGTGGGCAGTCGTTTCTTCTGTCCCAGCGGGCTCACCCCGCCCAGCACGTAGCCGGTTGCCCGCTCCACGTCCCGCGCGTCGGCCATCACCGCGCGCTTGGCTCCGGCCGCCTTCGCCAGCTGCTTCAGGTTGAGGCGCCCGGTGACCGGCACGATGCCCACCGCCAGGGTCTTGCCGTCGAGCTGGACCACCAGGGTCTTGAACACCCGGGCCGGGTCCTGGGAGAGCTTCTCAGCTGCTTCCTCACCGTAGCTGTCCGCCTGGGCGTCGTGTTCGTATTCGTGTATCTGAAACGGGATCTCGGCCTTGCGGGCCTGGTCGATGGCGGGGGTCATCGGGACAGCTCCAGTTCTCGGTCAACAAGCGTTTGATAAGACCGCGTCATTAGAGACCACGGGATCCATGGCAACTCAGGTGCGCCCGAGCACAACGATCAAGTCGCCCGGCTGCAGCGCCAGTGCCGCGCCCCGCTCGGGATTGAGCTCAAGCATGGCGCCATCCGCATCGGGGCGGGCGCGCAGGACACCCAGCGCGGTTTCGCCGTGGGCTCCGGCCAGCCGTTCGACGACGGTAAAATCCGGGCGTGGCGGCAACGCGTAATCCGACGGCGGCCGGAACATGATCTCAGCCCCGCCCGGCGTGAACAACTCGTCGAGGACCACACGCACCTCGCGCCGCAGGGCGACCTGGGCCAGCACGTGGCTGAGGATCATGGGGCTGACCAGGGTTTCGCTCTGGTTGGTCACCAGCAGCGTTTCGTTGTCCGGATCGCTGAGTTCCAGGATCACCTGCGGTGGGTTGGCGGCGTCGGCCAGCACTTCCTGCAACTGCAGATAGCCCATCATGGTGCGGGCGTCCGCCTCCTCGCCCGACCCCAGGCGGTCGCTGCTCAACAGCAGGATGCTGTCGTAATCGGCCGGGGACAGGCGGCGCAGCACTTCCTCAACGGCAAAGTCGGCCTCGATCTGACGGTGGGTGACGACGCCGTCCTCCCCCAGGTACTGGCGGATCGCGGTTTCCCGTGTGGCCGGCGCGACGATCGACACCAGGTCGGCGTGGAACCGGTGTTCCGGATAACGCGCCAGTTCGGCCAGCAAGGCCGGTACCCGCTGGTTCCAGCCCAACACCAGCAGACGGTGCTCCGGACCGGACTGGAGTGCCGGCAGGTCGCTGGCCGCCGAGCGCTCGATCGGCGCCAGCGAGACCACGCGCTGGCCCTGCTTGTCCCGCTGCGGCTCGGTATCGCTGTAGTCCCGGGCCAGGATGATCAGGCGGTCCTCGTCGCGGATACACGTGGACGACGGCGCGTTGAGCCGCACATCCCAACCGTCACCCCGCGGCTGCAGCAGCCCCAGGATAATGGCGTCGGGGCAGCTGCGCGCCAGCTCCGCCAGGGTGTCGCCCTCGGCAATATCGCCGGAGCGCACGTAGATGTCGTTACCGTGGCGCGCGGTAAGCAGCTCGTTGCAGACTTCCGACAGCCCCGGGTGCAGCAGTGTCTGCACCAGCAGGCGGCTGATGATGGCGTCGCTGGAGATGACTTCCAGCGGACCGGGATAGGCGCGTTCCGCCACAGCCTGCTTGCGCAGGTCCTCGATCTCCGCCACCACGTATGGCAACGGCTGGTGCAGGTACTGGGCCTGGGACGCCATCGACAACAGGGCCTTGACGGTCTCCACGTCGGAGGACACGACGCTGTCGGGATTGTAGGTCCCCTCGCTGGGCACGATCACCGCCGCCGCGCTGAGGCAGGCCACCCGGTGCAGGGCTTCCGGCTGCAACGGCGAGCCCGAGCGCAGCACGATGTCCCGTGCCTTGCGTCCGATCTCGCGTTCATTGCGCAGGCTCAGCACCTGCTCGGCGGACACTTCCTCGGACAGGATCACCAGCCGCAGGCGCCGCGCCGCGTGCTTGGCGAGGAAACGGCGGACACGGCCGGTCGAGGCGAGTAACTCCTGGATCAGCGGTACGGTGCGGCTGTTCCACCCCAGCACCACCACGTGATGGCGCAGGGTCACCGGCGTCAGCCCCCGCTCCAGGTCCGTCATGCGGGCAATCAGTGAGCGGGTCAGGATGGCCACCAGCGTACCCATGAACACCACGTAGCCGGTGACGGTGAGAACCGTCGACACCAGCCGCCGCCAGCCGCCCTCGTCGTCCCCCAGGTAACCGGGATCGGTCAGGCGCAGAAAGGCCCACCAGATGGCATCTCCCAGGTTGTCGAACGACGCCGATCCGGGCCAGACCAGGAGGCCGCCGATCAGGGAAATCAACCCGATTCCGATACCTACCACCAGCAACTGGAACAGCGCGCCTTTCACGAACTGGCGCTCGACGATGTACTTCACCCGGTCGAGAAACGGTAACGGCAGCATGCGAGATCCCTTTCAGCAATAAAAATCATGATGTTGGCAAATGGAGAAGCGGTCAAGCCGCTCCGAATCTGTGACAGGTCTGTCGACAATATTTACGGGCCCGCCTGGCCAGACGCTCACCCACCCCGGCAAGCTACCGATTCAACGCGTTTTTTCCGGTTGGCACCGAAAATGCTCAATCCCCTGAACGACGTCCCGGGAAGCCACGGGCTGTAAGGCATCCTGACTGCGCCGCCAGCCGCAGCGAAACGTCGTCAACAACAAGGCCGGACCACCGGCATTCATGCAGGATCAGGGAATCCAGGGCATGACCGTAGAACGCGAGCTGATCTGGCTCTCACCAGGGGGCCGGCTGCCAACGACATTCACCGAACTGGCCCGGCACTGGATCATTCATCCGGTTGACCTGGGCCAGCCACCGCGACGCCGGCCCAGTGCGCTGCCACGGGTCCGGGTGGGCGTGATCGACCTGGGTGACGTGGGCGATCCATCCGCCCTGGATCTGGAAGACTGGATCGAGACGCTCAGCCCCGCGCACTGGATCAGCCTGCTTCCTTCTCCGCCGGACCAGAACAGCCTGCTCAGCGACATTGTCGCCGGCTATTGCACCGACTACCACACGCGCCCCTACGACCTGCGCCGGCTCGACGTCACCCTGGGCCACCTGTGGGGCATGGCGCGACTGATGGCGCTGCGCCAGCACAGCCGTGTGCGAGGCAATTTCGAGGAACAGGCACTGGACGGGGAGTCGCCCGCCATTGTCGAGACGCGGGCTCTGCTGCGGCGCATCGCCCAGACCACCGAACCGGTGCTGATCCTGGGCGAGAGCGGCACCGGCCGCAATACCGCAGCGCACTTCATCCACGATCATTCCGACGCCCGTCAGGGGCCTTTCGTGCTGGTCAACTGCGCGGCCCTGCCGCCGACGCTGACCCAGAGCGAGCTGTTTGGCCACGAGAAAGGCGCCTTCACCCATGCCCTGAGCGCCCGGGCCGGACGCATCGAACAGGCGGACGGCGGCACCCTGGTGTTGAGCGATATTGACGAGTTGCAGCTGGAACAGCAGTCCACCCTGCTGCGTTTCCTGCAGGAGAGCGTGGTGGAACGCCTGGGCAGCCACAATCCGCGCCGGGTTCGGGTGCGCGTCATCGCCACCACCACCCACCCGCTGGAGCAACGGGTCCGGGAGGAGCAGTTCCGCGCCGACATCTTCTACCGCCTGGGCAACCTGCAGGTCCAGCTACCGCCCCTGCGCGACCGGCTTGAGGATCTGCCGTTCCTGTGCAACACCATCCTGCGCCACGCCCACCGGCTGAGCCCGCACAAGACGCGTCGCCTGTGCGAGGACGCCATGGCTTGCCTGCTGACCCACAACTGGCCCGGCAACCTGCGCGAACTGCACAACCGGCTGCAGCGGGCGGTACTGCTGAGTGAGTCCGACACGATTACACCGGAGGACCTGGGTCTGTGCTCCCGGGACAATCCCGAGCAGCCGCGCACCCAGCTTTCCCTGGAACGCTTCCGGGCAAGGGCGGAGCGCGAAGCGATCACTTACTGCCTCAACATCGCCAACCACAATGTCTCTGCCGCGGCGCGCCTGCTGCGGATTTCCCGACTCTCGCTCTACCGACTCATGGCCAAGCACGGAACCGCCCACGAGTCGTCGTCGACGCGGCGCGAGCCGGTTCATCGCAAAGGAGGTCATCCATGAAGCATTATGCCCCGGCTCGCGCGCGCTATCAGCCAAGACCGGCATCGGCTCTGGTTTCGGTCATCGCCTGCAGCAGCCTGCTCGCATCCGCCGTTATGGCCCAGACAACGCAGGAAGAGAAAGAGGAAGCCGAAAGGGTCAACGAGAGGGCCAGCGAGATCGCGTCCATCACCACCGACCGGGGGATCGTCACCCGGGCGGGCAAGTTCGTCATCGAGCCAGCCTTTTCCTACGCCAACAGCAACTCCACGGTGGTGGCCATCGAGGGCTACACCGTGATCCCGGCCTTGCTGGTGGGCCTGATCAACGTCACCGAAGTGCAACGCGACATCTTCGTCGGCGCGGTGACCATGAAGTACGGCATCACCAGCCGCCTGGAAACCACGCTGCGCGTTCCCTATCTGCAGATCGACGAGGACCTGCGCGAGCGGGCCGCGTTCCAGGGAACGCCCGTCGACACCCTGACCGAGTCGTCCGGCGAAGGACTGGGCGATGTGGAGGCCACCATCCGCTACCAGTTCAACGACGGCCTCGAAGGCTGGCCTTACCTGATTGGGACGTTCCGGGTACGAGCGCCCACCGGCGAAGGCCCCTACGACGTGGACCGCCGGGTGCTGGAGGACAGCCAGGGCAACCCCATCGGCATCGCCTTTGCGGAGCGCCCCACGGGCTCCGGTTTCTGGGCGTTCGAGCCGGGTCTGTCGTTCATCTACCCGTCGGATCCGGCGGTGCTGTTCGGCAACCTCAGCTACACCTGGACCCAGGAGGAGGACGAAGGTTTAGAGAACGGCGGCACCATCGATCCGGGCAACATCGTGCGCTTCGGTTTCGGCATGGGCTTCGCTTTCAATGAGCGCACCTCGTTCAGCCTGGGCTACGATCACTCGGTGATTCCCAAGACCGACGTGGAGTTCGACAATGACCTGAACAACGCGGTGTTCGACCGCATTCAGGTGGGCTCGCTGTCGTTCGGGCTGTCGCAGCAGCTGACGCGCGACACCAGCCTGAGCGTGTCCGTCAGTGTGGGAGTGACGGAGGAAGCCCCCACCACGGAGCTGACCCTCAAGTTGCCGATCGCGTTCTAGGGCCCCTTAACACGGTTGCATCCGGGCGGAAAAACAACCCCGGCTAGCGCGCCGGGGTCTGCAGGAACTGATCGCCGAGGACTTCGGGCAGATAGCTCGGAAGCCCCACGTTCTTCAGCTCGATGTTGAGGGACTGGAGGTTCTGGATAACGCGATCGTTGACGTCGTTCTGGATGCGCGTCATCCAGGCGCCGCTGCGCAGGTCGCTCGCCGCGATCGATGCCGGACTGGCATTGATCACCGGCCCGGCGATCACGGTCGATCCGGAACCGGACGACACCGGGCTGCCGGTGCTCCCGGACGGCGAACCGGAACTCCCCGATGAGCCGCCGGAAGAGCCACTTCCGCCGCCCGCGACGGAAGGCACGTTCACCTCCGGCACGTTCACCCGCACCTGCTCGATGCTCGGCACCACCGGCCCCTGGTTGAGCCGCTGGTTCAGGTTATTGATCATCAGCCGGTTGACCACTTCGATCTGACCGTCGATGGCGACAATCTGCTCCAGCCCGATCGAGATCTCCAGGTTACCCAGTTGGAAACCGCCGCGCTGCTGGTCCAGTTCCGGGTTGTCCAGCGGCGACAGCCCCTGGCTCCATTGCGTTGCGGCCAGTACCGGCGCGGTGCCGGCAAGCCCCAGCAACAGCAGCGCCAGTGCCGGGCCCGCACCAGGCCTGTTCCTGTCGTGATCCTGTCTTGCCATGTCGATCACCATTCCACACCCAGCGGAGCAAACATCACCGGCCCGCTTCGGGCCGTTTCTCCCGGTGCATTGTGTTGTCGAATAGGGGCCCGGGCGACCTTGTGCCATTCCTGCTCCCGGTTGAACCGGGCCCGTCCCTCGCTGAGGTGGCTTCGGATGACGAATGCGATGCCGTCCCAGCGCTCGTTGAACGCATCAAGTGTGAGCACTTTCAGCCCCCTGGCGGGATCCCCCACCAGGACCTCACGATCCGAAATGCCCTTGACGATGACAAAGTGCCGGAAGCCGTCCATATCCAGCAGGACGATCAGCGGAATCCGCACCTTCTCCCGGATGTCCGCCAGTCCCATGCGGAAGCCGTCCGCCTGGAATCCCTGGTGTTCGAGATAGCGTTTCATGTCCAGCATGGAGAATCCCTGCTGCCGAACCTTTTCCTCATCGGCCAGTTCCAGCATCGAGCGAAACACCGTCTGCTCGCTGACCGGGTGGTCGTAGTGGTAGGTCAGCAGCGACGCCAGCGCGGCGGAACCGCAGCTGAAGTCGTACTGCTGGCGAATCACGGTCAGGTAGCGGCGTTCCTGGAAACTCATCACCTTGACCGGCATATCACCGCCCAGTCCGGGCAACCGGACGGTGCCGGCATCGACCATGGGGACCGCGACGACCAGCCCGGCCCAAAGCGCTGTGGCAGTCTTGATCCCCATGGCACTCACTCCTGCCGGACGTTGGATTGGGTCTTGCGTATTGTGGACTACTGATTGATCAGCACGTTGATCTGCATGCTGTCCTGGATCACCACATGGTTACCGGTGTTCTGGATCACCGTCGCGACACCGCTCATGTTCTGGAACGCGTTGTCCGAGATTGAGTTGTCGCCGGTGTTGACCGGTCCGTTCAGGACGTTATCGGCCACCACGGCGCTCTGGTCGGTGTCGTTCACCTGCCACTGGAAAGGAACGCCCTGTCGGCCGTTCGATTCCTGGAGCTGATCGGTCGACAGTGCCTGGCCGCCAAACAGGGCGTCCTCGGCACTGGCCAGCGAACTCAACAGCGGCAGAACCATCCAGAGTGCGTGCCGGGTATAACGCAGTCTTTCCACCATGGCTGCACCTCCTGGAAAGCGGGGTCACGCCCATACCGGGGCGTGACCCGAGCCGCTTACTGACCGGTAGTCAGGTTGGACATGACGCTCACGTTGGACTGAGTCACGCTGCCGTTGCCGGCATTCTGCGAGAAGGCGCCCACACCGGTGAAGTTGGCGGAACCACCGGAGATTTCATTGTGGTGGGTCGCTGTGGTGTAGGAATGCTTGCCGTTGGCATCGCCGTAGGTGGTGGTCACACCGGATACGCTGCCGTCCAGATCCGCATTATTGAGAAACACATGCAGGTTCAGCTCGGCCATGCTGTTATCCGAGTTGTCCGACATATCGTTACCGCTATCGGATACGTTGAACGAGTCGTTGGTCGAATTGTCGTTCCCCGAATCGTTCGTCGAATTGTCGTTTCCACTGTCGGCGGTGCTGTTGTCGTTACCGCTGTCGTTGGTGGAATTGTCGTTGCCACTGTCGGCGGTACTGTTGTCGTTACCGCTGTCGTTGGTGGAGTTGTCGTTGCCACTATCGTTGGTACTGGCATTGGTATTGGCGCTGTTGTCGTTGCCAGAGTCGTTAGTGGAGCTGTTGTTGCCGCTGTCGTTGGTGCTCGCATCGTTAGCGGAGTTGTCGTTGCCACTGTCAGCCACGTTGGTACTGTTATCCGAACTGTCATTGGCACTGTCGTTGGTGCTGGCGTCGTTCCCCGAGTTGTTGGTGGAACTGTTATTGCCGCTGTCATTGGTGCTGGCATCGTTGGCAGAATTGTCGTTCCCGCTGTCCGCAACGTTGGTGCTGTTGTCATTACCGGAGGCATTGGTGGAACTGTTATTGCCACTGTCATTGGTGCTGGCATCACTGGCGGAATTGTCGTTACCGCTATCAGCAACATTGGTACTGTTGTCGTTGCCCGAATCGTTGGTGGAGCTGTTGTTCGCGCTGTCCGCCACATCGATACTGGCATCGTTGGTGGAATTGTCGTTACCGCTGTCGGCGGTATGGGAGCTGTTGTCATTACCTGAGTCAACGTTGCCGGAATGGTCGTTGTTGGCAATGGAAGTATCGTCCGCATTGGTGTTCGGGTCACCATCGCCACCCTGATCGGCCAGAGCCGCACCGGAAAGGCCCAGACTCATTGCGATCGCCAACGCCAGCAAACTTTTCTGTGTATTCATGATGTCTTTCCTTATGTCTGATTGCTGAATCACTGGATCTACGTCGTCGCCACCTCCATCCAAGAGTTGCGGCAGACCAGGACGCATGACCCGCGAAAAGCATCCGAGCGATTCGCGTGCCAACCTGCCCAAGAAGTTACAAGCATCTGAATTTAAAGATATAAAACGGGAACCCCAAAGACAGGGCCGGACGGCAGCGGCGTCAGTTGTTCCGTGGATGGAACAGGTCGCCGACGACGCCGAACGGTGTTTTCGTGAACCGACGGGAATTCAGGGAGTTAGAGGAAGCGCCGTTTGTATCCCAGCCTGACGCTGACGGTGTCCTGTCTCGCCGGCATACAACAACCGGACACAAAAAAGCCCCGCTCGAAAGCGGGGCTCTGAGGGATCACCCGGCCGGGCAGCGCCGCGACCGGGATGACCGAACCGTTCGATTAACCGAACTGGTTCATGGTGTTGTCCTTACCACCGGCCTTCAGGGCGGCGTCACCGGCGAAGAACTCTTTATGGTCGTCACCGATGTTGGAACCCGCCATGTCCTGGTGCTTGACGGTGGCGATGCCCTGGCGGATCTCCTTGCGCTGAACACCACCCACGTAGGCCAGCATGCCTTCGTCACCGAAGTAGCCCTTGGCCAGGTTGTCGGTGGACAGGGCCGCGGTGTGGTAGGTCGGCAGCGTGATCAGGTGGTGGAAGATACCCGCTTCAGCAGACGACTTGCGCTGGAAGTCGCGGGTCCACTCGTCGGCCAGTTTGCCCAGCTCGGTGTCGTCGTACTCGGCGCTCATCAGGCCGGCGCGGTCGTAGGCGGACACATCCTTGCCTTCTTCCTGCCAGGCGTCGAACACCTGCTGACGGAAGTTCAGGGTCCAGTTGAAGGACGGGCTGTTGTTGTAGACCAGCTTGGCGTCGGGCACCACTTCGCGGATGCGGTTCACCATGCTGGCGATCTGGCCCACGTGCGGCTTCTCGGTTTCGATCCACAGCAGGTCGGCACCGTGCTGCAGGCTGGTGATGCAGTCGAGAACCACACGGTCTTCGCCGGTGCCCGGCTTGAACTGGAACAGACCGGACGCCAGACGCTTGGGCTTGACCAGCTGACCGTTCTGCTTGATCACCACGTCGCCGTTGTTGATGTCCTCGGCCTTCTCGATGACGTCGCCATCGATGAAGCTGTTGTACTGGTCACCCAGATCGCCCGGCTCTTCGGTCACGGCGATCTTCTGGGTCAGGCCAGCGCCCAGGGAGTCGGTACGGGCCACGATGACGCCGTCGTCGATGCCCAGCTCCAGGAACGCCAGACGTACGGCGTTGATCTTGGAGATGAAGTCGGCGTGGGGCACGGTCACCTTACCGTCCTGGTGGCCACACTGCTTCTCGTCGGAGACCTGATTCTCCAACTGGATGCAGCAGGCACCGGCTTCGATCATCTGCTTGGCCAGCAGGTAGGTCGCTTCGGCGTTACCGAAACCGGCGTCGATGTCGGCGATGATCGGCACCACGTGGGTTTCGTGGTTGTCGATCTGCTCCTGGATATCAGCCGCCTTGGCGGTGTCACCGGCGGCCTTGGCGTCTTCCAGGCCGCGGAACAGGTGGTTCAGCTCCCAGGAGTCCGCCTGACGCAGGAAGGTGTACAGTTCCTCGATCAGGCTGGAAACCGCGGTCTTCTCATGCATGGACTGATCCGGCAGCGGACCGAACTCGGAGCGCAGGGCGGCCACCATCCAGCCGGACAGGTACAGGTAGCGACGCTTGGTGGAACCAAAGTGCTTCTTGATGGAGATCAGCTTCTGCTGACCGATGAAACCGTGCCAGCAACCCAGGGACTGGGTGTACTGGGCCGGATCCCTGTCGTAGTTCGCCATGTCTTCGCGCATGATCTTGGCGGTGTACCTGGCGATATCCAGACCGGTCTTGAACTTGTTCTGGGCACGCATGCGAGCGGCGTGCTCCGGGTTGATACCTTCCCAGCCCTTCATCTTTTCCTTGAGGGCTTTAATGGCCTCAATGTCTTGATTGTACTGTGACATGGTCGTTCCTGTTTTATCTGTTGATGAGCCTGAGCGTCACCCGCCGACCGGAACCGAACTGCATGGCGGGTGACGATGTTGGCCATTCTACGAACGTCTAAAATATCATTGAAATTTATATTGTGTATTTTCGATATTTCTTTCATGAATACAGAATACGACATTACAAACTCATGATTATTCGGCAGTTAGTGAGAAACACGACACATTTCACCGCAATGACAAAATACTTGCAGTGCTCGCCAACGGTGGTTAAGGTTTAGTCAAATACTGTATATTTAAACAGTAACGACGAATCACGCGTTCACCGGTTCCAGTGCGCTCCACTTCCAGGAAAACCGGTCACAGGAGAAAGCCCATGCGAACCCGCGGCACCGGCTACAACCCCCACAATCGCTTCCAGCCCCTCACCTCCGACCGGGACCAGGACGACGGCTGGTACCACGATCCGGACGACATGCTCTGCCCGGACAGCGTCGCCACCCGGGTGGTCGACGAGCAGGTGCGCTCGATCATCAGCCACAACCAGTCTCCGGATGTACCCTTCGACCAGTCCATTAACCCCTATCGCGGCTGCGAGCACGGCTGCGTGTATTGCTTCGCGCGCCCCACCCACGCTTACTGGGACCTGTCACCAGGGCTGGATTTCGAGACCCAGCTGATCGCCAAACCCAACGGCGCGCAACGGTTGCGCGAGGCCCTGGACAAACCGGGCCATGTTCCGAGCCCCATCGCCCTGGGCGTGAACACCGACGCCTACCAGCCGCTCGAAAAACAGCGCCGCCTGACCCGGGAGCTGCTCAAGGTACTGCGCGACTACCGGCACCCGGTTTCGATCATCACCAAGGGCGCGCTGATCCTGCGTGACCTGGACATTCTCGCGGAGATGGCGGCCGACGGCCTGTGCTCGGTGCGTGTCAGCCTGACCACGCTGGACAACGATCTGAAGCGGAAAATGGAGCCCCGCACCGCCGCGCCGGCCACGCGCCTGAAAATGATTCGCGAGCTGTCCGGCGCCGGCATTCCCACCGGCATCATCCTGGGGCCGGTGATTCCCTTCATTAATGATGCGGAAATCGAATCCATTCTCGAGGCCGCCGCCCACAGCGGCGCCAGCCGAGCCAGCTGGATCATGCTGCGACTGCCGCTGGAGATTCATGAGCTGTTCGAGGACTGGCTATTGCGTCACTTCCCGGACCGCGCCCGCCACGTGATGAACCGCATCCGCGACCTACGCGGTGGCAAGGCCTACGACAGCCGCTTCGGCCATCGCATGCGGGGCCAGGGCATCTACGCCGACCTGATCCGTCAACGCTTCAACCGCAAGGCCCGGAAACTGGCACTCAATCTGCACGAAGCGGAGCCCCTGCGCACCGATCTGTTTCGCCGGCCGGGCGGCGAACAGCTGGATCTGATTCCGGTGACGAATCTCAATCACTGACGCCCGCCGCCGGCCGGCGGCGGATTGACCTTTTCTTGATGTTTGCCTGACACCCGCCTGATTCCCCCTTCCCTATCCTGTCTGGCCATTGTCGGTCCGAGCCCTCGCAACAGACCGCACTCACTCTGAACACCACTGACAGGAAAGCTCATGCCCGTATCGGAACGTAGCGGTCTGCCGCGCCGTTTTTATGGTTTGATCCGCTGGTCCGGCGCCTACGCGCCTCTGCTGGGTCTGTTTGTTCTCATACTGTTTATCGAAGGCCTGTCCCGGATGGGGCTGACGCTGTGGCAGGCCGACCGGGTCATGGACACTCCCATCGGCGCGACGATCCTCCTGCATGGGCTACGCGTCGACACCATCGTTGCCAGCCTGGCCGTGGCCGTTCCGCTGCTGCTCCTGCCGCTTTTAGGGCACCGGCACACCTGGACTCTGTGGAAGCGGTTTACCATGGTCTGGGCGCTCGCCATGCTTCTGGTCATCCTGTTCATGGAACTGGCTACACCCACATTCATCGCCCAGTACGACGTACGCCCCAACCGCCTGTTTGTCGAGTACCTCAAATACCCAAACGAGGTGTTTGCAACGCTCTGGCATGGCTTCCGCATACCGTTGATCGTCGGCTTGGTGCTGTGCACCGGGCTGGCCGCCCTATGCGGCAGCCTGTTCCGGCCCTGGCTGGCGGAAAGCCGAGCGCCGCGTTACGGGCGGACCTTGCTGGCCTGGCCGTTCGTTGTCCTGGCGGTCTTTATGGGGATTCGCTCGACCACCGATCACCGGCCGGCCAATCCGGCCATGTTCGCACTGACGTCCGATGCCCTGGTGAATTCGCTGATCCTCAACTCCACCTGGTCGGTGGCCTACGCCGTTTACAATCTGAGAAACGAGATCCAGGCGGATGAACGCTACGTGGCGCTAGACTCACCAGAAGCTATGCTCGACGAAGTTCGTAGCGCCCCGTGGCTGGCTAACCACCACTTCTCCTCGACAGATCGCCCGACTCTTCATACCCAGGAGGCCACCCGGCAGCGTAAAAAACCGCTCAACCTGGTGATCGTGCTCGAAGAAAGCCTGGGCGCTACCTACGTCAAATCCCTCGGCGGCCAGGCGGACACGCCGCAACTGGAGCGCCTCAAACAGGGCGGCTGGTGGTTCGAGAATCTGTACGCGACGGGAACCCGCTCGGTGCGGGGTATCGAAGCGGTCATCTCAGGCTACCTGCCCACACCGGCGCGCAGCGTAGTCAAACTGTCGCTGGCGCAAAACCACTTCTTCACCCTGGCCGGGCTGCTGCAGGCACACGATTACGACACGGGCTTCATCTATGGCGGCGAAGCCCACTTCGACAACATGCGCAGCTTCTTCACGGGTAACGGCTTCGAACACATCGTCGATCAGGCCGACTACGACGATCCGGTGTTCACCGGCAGTTGGGGCGTCAGTGACGAGGATCTGTTCAACCGGACCCATCGTGAACTCAAGGCCCTCAACAAACAGGACAAACCTTTCTTCCGCCTGGTGTTCTCATCGTCCAACCACAGCCCGTTCCAGTACCCGGATGGCCGCATCCAGCTCCACGGCACACCCAAGAACACCCCGGCCAACGCCGTTCGCTACGCGGATTACGCGCTCGGCCAATTCATTGAGCAAGCCCGCGAGAGCGACTACTGGGACGACACGGTGTTCCTGATCGTGGCCGATCACGACGACCGGGTCTGGGGCAACGAACTGGTTCCCATAAAGAACTTCCACATTCCCGGCCTGATCCTGGGCGCGGACATCAAACCCAGGCGGATCCAGACCCTCGCCAGTCAGATCGACATGGCGCCCACCCTGCTCTCCCTGATCGGGCTGGACAGTACACACCCGATGATCGGGCGTGACCTGACCCGGAATACCGACGTGCCGGGCCGAGCCATGATGCAGTTCTACGACTACTTCGCCTGGATGGACAGTGACCACAACGTCACCATCCTGAGGCCGGATCAGGCGCCCCTGGCCGGTCATTACGATCCAGCGTCCGGCGAGACCCGATACACCGATGCACCGCCGGCGCCAGCGGATGTCACGCGGGCACGGGCTCATGCCCAGTTGCCCCTGTGGCTGTATCGCCAGCAGAAATACGGCCTACCGGAAAAGGCCGGGCTTTGATGCGAGCCTGACATTTCCTGAACACGTCCATGACCACCGTATCGCTAGAGTAAGCCCCGTGAGAGCAGACACCGCAGACCGGCCTCCGCGCCTGAGACAAGTGACCGGATTCCTGGCCTCCGGCGGCCTGGCCACCGCCCTCCATTGGTCGGTCATGGCTGGCCTGTGGGGGCTGGGCGTGGCTCCTGCGCTGGCCACCGCCACCGGCAGTGCCGCCGGCGCCGGTGTCAATTACGGCCTGCAGCGCCGGCTGGCCTTCGGCGTGGCGAGCCCTCACCGCCGCGCCCTACCCCGCTACCTGCTTTCCTGCTCACTGGCCTGGTTGAGTAACGTGCTGTTGTTCGCCTTCCTGCACAGCGTCGCGGCTTGCCCGGTCGCGCTGGCGCAGGTGGCAACAACGGCCCTGGTCACCGGGCTGAATTACTGTCTCTACCAGAGGTTTGTCTTCCATGAGTCGTTTCCCTCCGTCCGTTAAGACGGGACAAGCGCATGCGTCCCTGGTTTCCATCGTGATCCCGGTGTTCAACGAGCGCCCGGGCCTGCCGGCCTTGCTGGATCACCTCCAGCCGGTGCTGGCCCGGCTGCCGCTGGCCGCCGAGATCGTCTTTGTCGACGACGGCAGCCAGGACGGCAGCGCCGAGTTCCTGATCGACGCAATCCGCAAGCGGCCCGCACTTCGACTGGTCCGGCTGAGTCGCAACTTTGGCAAGGAAGCCGCTCTGACGGCAGGTATTGAGCACGCGCGGGGCGACGCGGTGATCATTCTCGACGCCGACCTGCAGGACCCGCCCGAGCTGATCCCGGAGATGGTGTCGCGCTGGCTGGCGGGAACCGATGTGGTGTTGATGCAGCGGCGTTCGCGACACGGAGAATCCTGGTTCAAGCGACTCTGCGCCTACGGCTACTACCGTCTGCTGAACCGGACCTGTCAGTCGCCGATTCCCGTCGACACCGGCGATTTCCGGTTGATGAGCCGCCGCGCCGTGGACGCCCTGCTGTCCCTGAACGAACGCAACCGCTACATGAAGGGTCTGTTCGCCTGGGTCGGCCTGCCCACCGAAGTGATGACCTACGATCGCAATCCGCGCTCCGCCGGCACCTCCAAGTGGAATTTCCTGGGTCTGTTCGGTCTGGCGCTGGAGGGGCTCACCTCCTTCTCCGTCGCCCCGCTACGCTGGGCCACCGGGATCGGCCTGATCGCGGCGACCCTGGGCGCCGTGTTCGGACTCTGGATCGTGGTCAAGGCGGCCCTGCTGGGCGATGTCATCGCCGGTTATCCCTCACTGGTCGCCATCATCACCTTCCTTGGCGGCATTCAACTGGTCGGCATCGGCATCGTCGGTGAATACGTGGGCAAGACCTACATTGAAAGCAAGCAGCGACCGATCTACATAACCCGGGACGTGATCGGCCAAGGTGGGTCCGCTCCCGACGCCATCCGTCCATTCAGAGAGACACCGCGTCATGTTCAGGTCAGTTAGTCCCTGGCTGTGGGCCCTCGCGGCCATCCTGTTCAGCCGCCTGCTGGGCATGGCCCTGTTTCCCCTGGTGGACACCACAGAGCCCCGCTACGCCGAGATCGCCCGACTGATGGCGGAGACCGGCGACTGGATCACGCCCTGGTTCGAGTCGGGCGAGCCCTTCTGGGGGAAACCGCCTCTCTCGTTCTGGGCCCAGGCGGCTTCGATCAAGCTGTTCGGCGTCAGCCCGTTCGCCATTCGTGTGCCGTCCTGGCTTGCCATGCTGGGAGTGCTTTATCTGACCGGTCGCCTGGCCCTCGCCCTCACGGACCGGGCGACCGCCCGCTGGTCGGTCCTGATCCTCGCATCCATGGCGCTGAGCTATGTCAGCGCCGGCGCCGTCATGACCGACCCGTTCCTGACCCTGGGCACCACGCTGAGCCTGGTCAGCTTCGCCCTGGTCAACCAGGGACAGGAGCGGATCTGGCGCTGGTTTTTCTTTCTGGGCTTGGCTATCGGCCTGTTGGCGAAGGGCCCACTGGCACTGGTGCTGACCGGACTGCCGATCGGCGGCTGGCTGTTGCTGCAGGGCCAGTGGCGCGCTCGGCTTCGCGCTTTCCCCTGGTTCACCGGCACCTTACTCACCGCCGCGCTGACGCTGCCCTGGTATATCCTGGCGGAGCTGAAAACCCCGGGGTTCCTGGACTACTTCATCGTCGGCGAGCACTTCCGTCGCTTTATCGATCCGGGCTGGACCGGCGATCTCTACGGCTCCGCCCACGACCAGCCCAAGGGCATGATCTGGGTGTTCTGGCTCTGGGCGTCGTTTCCCTGGGGATTGCTGACACTGGGCCTGATGGCCAGTTACGGCTTCCGCCTCTGGCGTGACGGCGGCCGCACGCGCAAACGGGCCCAGCCACCGGTCCGGTTCCTGTGGCTGGCCACCCTGGCGCCGATGGTTTTCTTCACGCTGGCCGGTAACACCCTGTGGACCTATGTTCTGCCCGCGCTGCCGTTTTCGGCCATCCTGCTGGCTCGGGAGCTTGCCCCCAGGCTGGCCGACCGCAAAAGCCGCTGGCGACCCGGGGCCCGGGCACTGACCGCTACCGTGCCGGCGCTCATCGCGGTCGTGGCCCTGGCCAGCCCCGCGTTGGTAGAGCATCTGAAAACCGAGAGACCGCTGGTACGCGTCTATACAGAGATCAAGCGGCCCGGGGACAGCGCGCTGCTCTATCTGGACGAGGTGCCCTTCTCCGCGCGCTACTACAGCCGCGGTCTGGCTCGGGAAACCACACTGGCAGGGCTGACGCGAATGCGACAGAATCGGGGCTACGCGCGCTACCTGGTCGCGGTGCCCAGGGATGAACAAGCGTTATTCACCGCCAGGTTCCCGACCGCCCGTCCGGTCCGGGGCGCCAGTCAACGCTACGTTCTGTTGTCCTTGCCCGGCAACGCAACGGCCCGTAAGAGCTGATCGGAAGCACCATGTCATCACCCACTGCCACGCCCAGCCTGCGATTGCTGATCGTCGAGGATCAGATCGATCTCGCCGAGAATCTGTTCGAGTTTCTCGGCGACGAGCGCTACGACCTGGACTTCGCCGCCGACGGTCTCACCGCCCTCCACCTGCTGTCGACCAACGAGTACGACGTGGTGGTGCTCGACCTGATGCTACCGGGCGTCTCCGGCTTCGAGATCTGCCGCCGCATCCGCCGTGACCTGCAGTGCGCCACCCCGATCATCATGATGACCGCCCGGGGGGCGCTGGCCGACAAGGAACAGGGGTTCGAGGATGGTGCCGATGACTATCTGGTCAAACCGTTCGAGCTGCGCGAACTGCAGCTGCGCATCGACGCCCTGCATCGGCGTTTCACCGCTCGCAAGCCCGGGCTTGGCGCCGGACCGGTGCGCTTTGATCCAGGCACCCTGACGGTGGAGTTACATGGGCAGCGGGCCGAGCTGACCGGTATCCCCGCGCGCCTGTTCGAGTTGCTGATCCGGGCCTATCCCAACTTCCTCAGCCATGACGCCCTGAGCGATGCCATCTGGGGCGAGGCGGCCGCTGAGAGCGACGGTCACACCCTGCGTACCCATATCTATTCCCTGCGCCGTACCCTCCAGGGCACACTGGGCCACGCCCTGGTCAAGACGGTCTACGGCCGAGGTTACCGGATCGTGCCACCCGACGCCGAGGAGCCGTCCGCGCCGTGAGACGTTCGCTGGCGACACGCCTCTTCCGAAACCTGTTTGCCGTTAGTCTGGTCACGGCCCTGCTGTCCATCGGTGCCATCGAAGTCTTCTATGAAGACATGGAAGACACCATCCTCAGTCTGGAACTGACCGAGGAGCAGGCCTATTTCCGCAAACATATCCAGGGCAATTCGGTGCAGCAATGGGACACAGCGCGCCTGAAGGCGATTTTCCTGCCGGCCGGCGCCCCGGAAGACGCGCTGCCGGACTATCTCAAAGGAAAGCCGGCACCCTATTCCGGTGAGCTGGAGCTGACCGAGGCCACCTACCTGGTTCTGGTGGAGCCGGTCGATAACCCGCCGGGCCACCTCTACCTGTCACAGGACATTTCCATCATGGAAGGCCAGGAGTTGCTGTCGCAGCTCACCGTCCTGGGCGTGCTGCTGGGTATGGCGCTGATCGGATTCGTGCTGTCCCGTCTCAGTGCCCGCCGGCTGGTCCATCCACTGCGCAAGCTGACGCAACAGATCCAGGCCACGGAACCGGCCAAGACCATGCGGCGGCTGGAAACCGAATACCAGGACACGGAGTTCGCCGATATCGCCGGGGCTTTCAACCGCTTCCTCGATGCCCTGGAGGCCTTCGTCGACCGGGAGAAGTCGTTCGTCAAGCTGGCCAGTCACGAATTGCGTACGCCCCTGGCCGTGATGAGCGGCGCGCTGGAAATCATCGAGAAGCGCAACGCCCTGTCCGAAGCGGACCAGCGCACGCTGGCCCGTATCCGACGGGCGGCCAACGACATGCAGGCCGACGTCAACGTCCTGCTCAAGCTGGCGCGCGGTCACGTCGACAGCGATGAGCCGGAACCGGTCAGTCTCGCCCGGATCACCCGGGACACCATGGCGGACCTGGAAAACAGCCAGTCGGACCAACCGGACCGCCTGCGTTTCGATGCCGCCGGCGATCAGACGCTGATGACCGACCCTCCGCTGTTGCGCATGCTTATCCGTAACCTCCTGCAAAATGCCCTCAAGCACACACGCGGCCCGGTGGATATCGAGCTGCTCGCCGATGGACTGCGCATCACGGACTACGGCCGGGGCCTGCCCAGAGACGTCAGCGAACGTCTGGAAAACAATATTTCCAGACGAGAGCGACGCATGCAGGAGAGTAACTTTGGCCTGTTGCTGGTCCAACTCATCTGTGAACGCCAGGACTGGCAGCTCGACATCGTCGGATCCGGCCCGGGCGGCACCACCATGGACGTCCACTTCGGCGCGGATCAACTCACTCCCGCTCGCAAATGAACCGCGTCCAGGACCTGCACGGCGGCGAGACGCTTGATCCGATACCGGTGCAGCCCCTGGACTGACCGCCACATCACCCCAAATGCGATTCATTCTCACAAAAGAAGCGCGATCAGGACGGTAAAAATCACGAAAACATTACCATTTGCTGCGAATCGACCTGGTGCACCCTCGCCTCGCCATAGCGCACCGCGCTGGTTTCAGCCTGCCAGAAACATCCCTAATCCTCTGTTTTTAAATAAATTTAATAATTCTGTCCGACAATCCCCGGATTGACTCCATTCGGTTCATTCACCCCGCGAATAAGCGCATGTCGTTTTTTCGATTGCTCACTGCCCGACCAGTCACTACTTTCTACAGCCACTGCCATCCGTATTAACCGCAGATGGTACGGCGCAGATAGCATCAAGGAGCTCCCAAAAGCTCCCAAGAAAAAACCAATAAACTCCCAGAAAAAAGACCGACAGGAAACGCTACGCTATGAAACGACTCCTCACAGCCTGTGTGAGCTGCCTTGCTCTGGCCGGCGCACCGATGGCGGGCTCCGCCGCGGAGGCCGACAAGGAACTGAAGCTGGCCTATGACGCCGACCCGGTGACGCTGGACATCCACGAGCAGCTTTCCGGCGGCATTCTGCAGCTGTCGCATATGACCTTCGACCCGCTGATCCGCTGGACCAAGGACCTGGAATTCGAACCTCGCCTGGCCAAGAGCTGGGAACGCATCGACGACCGCACCATGCGCTTCCACCTGCGCGAAGGCGTCAAGTTCCATTCCGGCAACACCCTCACCAGTGAAGACGTGAAGTTCACCTTCGACCGTCTCAAGAAGAGCCAGGACTTCAAGGCCATCTTCAAGCCGTTCAGCGAGCTGAAGATCGTTGATGACACCACCTTCGATCTGGTCACCAACAAGCCTTACCCGCTGCTGCTCAACGCCGCCACCTACATCTTCCCGATGGACAAGGCGTTCTACACCGGCGAAGACGATAACGGCAACGACAAGAGCGCGATTTCCAAGCAGGGCAGCACTTTCGCCTCGCGCAACCAGTCCGGCACCGGCCCCTACGTCGTCACCTCCCGCCAGCAGGGCGTGAAGGTCGAGTTTGACCGTTTCGACGACTACTGGGATACCGAGTCCCCGGGTAACGTGGGTCACATCACCCTGACCCCGATCAAGGAAAACAACACCCGCGTTTCCGCCCTGCTGTCCGGCGGTGTGGACTTCATCGCACCGGTGCCGCCGACCGATCTGGAGCGCATCAAGCGTGATCCGAAGACCGATCTGGTCACCATGAGCGGCACCCGCATCATCACGTTCCAGATGAACCAGGAGCGCGTTGAAGCCTTCAAGGACAAGCGCGTGCGTCAGGCCATCGCTTACGCCGTCAACCAGGAAGGCATCGCCGCCAAGATCATGAAAGGCTTCGCCACCCCGGCCGCCCAGCTGTCTCCGACCGGCTACCAGGGCCACGTGGACAGCCTCAAGCCGCGCTTCGACGTGGCCAAGGCCAAGGAGCTGATGAAGGAAGCCGGTTACGAAGACGGCTTCACCATCACCATGATGGCGCCGAACAACCGCTACGTGAACGACGACAAGATCGCCCAGGCGGTTGCGGCCATGCTGGCGCGCATCAACATCAAGGTGGATCTCAAGACGCTGCCCAAAGCACAGTACTGGCCCGAGTTCGACAACCGCGCCGCCGACATGATGATGATCGGTTGGCACGCGGACACCGAGGACTCCGCCAACTTCTACGAGTTCCTGACCATGTGTCCGGACGCCGACAGCGGCAACGGCCAGTACAACGCCGGCAACTACTGCAACCCGGAGCTGGACAAGCTGGTTGACCAGGCCAACGTCGAGACCGATCTGGACAAGCGCGCCGCGCTGCTGCAGAAGGTCGAGCAGGGGCTGTACGACGACGCCGCTTTCGTCCCGCTGCACTGGCAGGATCTGGCCTGGGCCTCGAAGTCCAACGTGAAGATCGAGCCGATCCTCAACGTGATGAACTTCCCCTACATCGGCGACCTGGTCGTCGAATAAGCGGGGCCTGACACGGAAGCCGGGCCTTTGGCGGCAGATGCCTCCAGGGCCCGGTTTTTGTATTCGTAAACAAGAAATACCCCCAAGTAACCCGGAACGCCAAGGGCCACAAGCCCGACGCGATCCAAGCCAGCTTTCGGTGTGACCCCATGTTAGCTTTTTTGGTGCAACGAATTGGCCAGGCCCTCCTGGTCATGTTCGTGATCAGCGTGATCAGCTTCGCCATCCAGGATGGCCTCGGCGATCCGCTCCGACAGATGGTCGGGCAGTCCGTATCCGACGCCGAGCGGGAACAGCTCCGCGAGGATCTGGGCCTGAACGATCCTTTCCTGGTGCAGTACGTCCGTTTCGCGACCAACGCGGTCCAGGGCGACCTGGGCACGTCCTATTTCTACGGGAAACCCACCCTCGACGTGATCCTGGAGCACCTGCCGGCGACGCTGGAGCTGGTCATCGCCGCCAGCCTGATGATCGCCTTCCTGTCGGTCCCCATCGGGGTCTACGCCGCCATACGCCCACGGGCCTGGCTGTCGAAATTCTTTATGGGCGTGAGTACCGTCGGGATTTCCATCCCGGTCTTCCTCACGGCCATCGTGCTGATCCAGCTGTTCTCCATCGGCGTGACGGTGACCTGGTTTCCGTCGGACACCGGCTGGGGGCAATGGCTCAACGACTTCTTCTCCACCGACGGCGGCATGCCGTCCTACGGCCGCGGTGACGAACTGACGCACCTGTTCGGCACCTGGGAATCCAACTTCTTCTCCGGCACGGGGCTGCTGCACCTGCTGCTGCCGGCGGTGTCGCTGGCGTCGATCATGCTGCCGCTGTTCATCCGCCTGATCCGCGCCGAGATGATGGAAGTGCTGCAGAGCGACTACATCCGCTACGCCCAGGCCAAGGGCGTTTCGCCGCGCCGAATCAATTTCCTGCACGCCCTTAAGAACACCATGCTGCCGGTCATTACCGTCGGCGGGGTGCAGATCGGCATCATGGTGGCCTACACCATCCTCACCGAGACCGTGTTCCAGTGGCCGGGCGTGGGCCTGATGTTCCTGGAGGCCATCACCCGCAGCGACATCCCGCTGATCGTCGCTTACCTGATGGTGGTGGGCCTGGTCTTCGTCATCACCAACACCGTGGTTGACCTGGTCTACGGCCTGGTGAACCCGACCGTAAAACTGACAGGTAAGAAGGCATGACCACAGCAACCGCAAACGCATCCCGCTGGAGCCGGTTCCGGGAATCCTTCCTCTGGTACAGCTTCAAGCGCGACAAGATCGCTATCGTCAGTTTCATCGTGTTCGTGCTGATCGCCGCCGCCGCGTTCCTGGCGCCGCTGCTGGCCCCGCACGATCCCTACGATCTGGCCACCATCAACATCATGAACTCGGAGCTGCCGCCCGCCTGGCTCGACGGCAGCGACCCGGCGTTCCCGGTGGGCACCGACTCCCAGGGCCGCGACCTGCTCTCAACGATCCTGTACGGCACCCGCGTGTCCCTGCTGATCGGCTTCGGCGCCGTGATCCTGCAGGCAGCCCTGGGCATCCTGTTCGGCCTGCTGGCCGGCTACCTGGGCGGCAAGGTCGACTCCATCCTGATGCGCATCGCCGACGTGCAGCTATCGTTCTCCACCCTGATGGTCGCCATCATCGTTGGTGCCGTGTTCAAGGCCAGCTTCGGCAACCTGATGTTCGGCGAGATCGCCATCTACATGCTGATCCTGATCATCGGTCTGGCGGAATGGCCGCAGATCGCCCGCACCGTGCGCGCCTCGGTGCTGGCCGAGAAGAAAAAGGAATACGTGGACGCGGCCAAGGTGATGGGTTTCCGCACCAACCGCATCATGTTCCGGCACATCCTGCCCAACACCCTGTCGCCGATCTTCGTCATCTCGACGGTGCAGATCGCCAACGCGATCATCTCCGAGGCGGCGCTGTCGTTCCTCGGCCTGGGCATGCCGGAAACCCAGCCGTCGCTGGGTTCGCTGATCAAATCCGGCTTCGATTACATCCAGAGCGGTTCCTGGTGGATCACGCTGATTCCCGGCCTGGTGCTGGTGGTCCTCGTGCTGGTCATCAACCTGTTGGGTGACTGGCTGCGTGATGTGATGAACCCGAGACTGTACAAGGGGTAAACCATGGCACTGCTGGAAGTTAAGAATCTCGATGTCCGCTTCGCGGTGCGTGGCGGCGACCTCAAGGCCCTGCGCAAGATCAGCTTCTCCCTGGACAAGGGCGAGCGGCTGGGCCTGGTGGGGGAATCCGGCGCCGGTAAATCCGTCGCGGCCTTCTCCATCCTCAACCTGATTGCCCGCCCCGGCTACATCGCCGGCGGCGAGATCCTGTTCGAAGGCCGGAACCTGGCGACCATGAGCGAGCGCGAACTGCGCAAGATCCGCGGCCATCGCATCGCCATGATTTTCCAGGACCCGATGATGACCCTGAACCCGGTGCTCAGCATCGGCACCCAGATGGTGGAGGCGCTCAAGGCGCACCGCCGCATCAGCACCCGGGAAGCGCGCCAGATCGCCCTGGACCGCCTCAAGCAGGTTCAGATCCCGTCCCCGGACAAGCGCCTGGACCAGTATCCGCACGAGCTGTCCGGCGGCATGCGCCAACGGGTGATCATCGCCATCGCCCTGCTGCTGGACCCGGAGATCATCATTGCCGACGAGCCCACCACGGCGCTGGACGTGACCATCCAGGCGGAAATCATGGCCCTGCTGCTGGAGCTGTGCGAGCAGCGCAACGTGGCCCTGATGCTGATCACCCACGACCTGGGCGTGGTGTCCCAGGTGACCCAGCGCATGCTGGTCATGTACGCCGGTCGCATCATCGAACAGGGACCGACCAAGGAAATCATCAACGACGCCCAGCACCCCTACACCCAGGGGCTGATCAACGCCCTGCCGCAAATGGGCGAACCGGGGCGTCGCCTGTACCAGATCCCGGGCGCCATGCCCTCGCTGAACCGGATACCCACCGGGTGTCCGTTCCATCCGCGCTGCCAGTTCGCCACCGATCTGTGCAAGCAGGAAATGCCGGACTATGTCACCTCCGGCAACGTCGATGTGGCCTGCCATGAAGTGCGCAAGCTGATCGAAGAAGAGAAACAACAGCGGGAGATGAGCTCATGAATGCCGAGGCCAAGCCCCTCGTCGAAATCCGGGATCTGGAGAAACGCTTCGACCTGTCCGGCAACTTCCTGGAGCAGTTGCGCTTCCGCAACGGCCGCTTCGAGCGGCACCAGGAATTCGTCCACGCCATCAACGGCGTCAACCTCGACGTGCAGAAGGGCGAAGCCCTGTGCGTGGTGGGCGAATCCGGCTGCGGCAAGTCCACCGTGGCCCGCACCGTGATGGGTCTGCTGTCGCCGAGCGGCGGCGAGATCCACTACGACGGCCAGCGCATCGACGATCTCGACGGTAAGGACGTATTGCCCTATCGCCGCAAGATGCAGATGATCTTCCAGAATCCTTACGCGTCGCTGAATCCGCGCATGACGATCCAGCAGACCCTGGAGGAGCCGATCCGGTTCCACCATCCGGACTGGTCGAAAGACACGATTCGCGACAAGGTGCATGAGGTCATGCACTCGGTGGGCATCGACCCGGACTGGGGCAAGCGCTTCGGCCACGAGTTTTCCGGCGGCCAGCGCCAGCGCATCGCCATCGCCCGGGCCCTGGCGGTGGATCCGGAGTTCATCGTCGCCGATGAGCCGATTTCGGCGCTGGACGTGTCCATCCAGGCGCAGGTACTGAACCTGCTGATGGACGCCCAGGAAGACCGCGGCCTGACGTACCTGTTCATCACCCACGACCTGTCGGTGGTGGAACACTTCGGTACCCGGGTGGCCGTGATGTACCTGGGCACGGTGTGCGAACTGGCCGATACCAAGACGCTGTTCGACAGCCCGCGCCATCCGTATACCCAGGCGTTGCTGTCGGCGATACCGCGGCTAGAGGACGATCGTCCGAATCACATCCGCCTGCACGGCGAGGTGTCGACGCCGGTCAACCTGCCGTCGGGCTGTGTGTTCCACGGTCGCTGTCCGTACGCCAACGACCGCTGCAAGACCGAGGTGCCCAAGCTGATCGTCTCAGACGCCGGCAGTCAGGTGGCTTGCCATGCCGTCGAGGAAGGCCGTCTATAGTGTGGATTAGCCGAAATCGCGACGCGAACACTTAGACGCAGGTAACCCTGGCATGGAAGTACGCTGGTTAGAAGACTTTATGGCGCTGGCCCGGACGCAGCATTTTTCCCGCGCGGCGGAAATGCAGCACGTCAGCCAGCCCACGTTCAGCCGGCGCATCAAGCTGCTTGAAGAAGCGATGGGCTCCACGCTGATCAACCGCCAGACCCTGCCGCTGTCGCTGACGCCGGCGGGTCAGGTGTTCCTGGAGATGTGCGAACGCATCACCCGGGATGTGCGCGACACCCGCGAGCGGATCACGTCGCTGGAGGCCGACGCCGCCACGCGGATCAGTGTGGGTTCGACCCAGGGGCTGTTCTCCCACTTTTTCTCCGGGTGGGTGGAACGCACCGGCATGCGCGACCGCATCGAGATCAACCTCAAATCCACCAACTGGGTGGGCGAGGACTTCCTCGACGCGCTGGACAACGGCGACGTGGACATGGTGCTCTGCTACTGGCATGAGGACCTGCCCTGGCGTTCGCGGCTGAACGCCGACCGTTACGAATGGCTGACCCTGGAACAGGAACGGGTCACGCCGTTCACGATCAGCCAGGACAACGGCGAACCGCGGTTTTCACTGCCCGGCACCCAGGAACAACCGGTGCCCGTGATCGCCTACCACGCACGCGGCTTCCTGAAATCCGCCATCCTGGCGCACCTGGCGCGCACCCAGCCCCAGGCACATCTGCTGCCACTGAACGAAAACAGCCATTCCGCCAGCGTCAAGGCGCTGCTCAAGCAGGGCTTTGGAATGGGCTGGCTGCCCTACCGGATGGGCGAGAAAAGCGAACACTTTGGCCAACTGGTCCGCGCCGGTGACGAGCGCTGGGACGTGTTTGTGGATATCCGGCTGATCCGACTGCGCCAGCCGCGCTCGGAAGACACACTCACTCTCTGGAATGAACTGGTCAACCAATATGTCTGACTCCCGCATCGACGCCCTGCAACTCGAACACATCGAGCACCTGCAGGCCGCCTACGCCGACATCCTCAACCAGCACGGTTACGACGCAATCCTGATCGGCTCGGGCGCTGCACCGATGCGTTATGCCGACGACCAGGCCCACCATCACCACGGTTACGGCCATTTCCTGCACTGGACCGGCCTGGCCGGCACCGAGCACAGCTGGCTGCTGGTGGACAAGGACGGCGGAGCCCGGCTGTTCCTGCACACGCCGGTGGATTTCTGGCACGCCACCGCCAGCATCCCCGACGCGCCCTGGACCCAGCGCATCGACGTGACCGGCCAGCCGGGCCCGGAGGCGCCGGACATCGACTACCCCGAACGTCTGGCCGTCATCGGTGACCCAGCCCAGGTGAGCGATGTAAAAGGCGACCTCAACCCGGCCACCCTGCTGTCTGCGCTGGACAACCTGCGCGTCGCCAAGACGCCCTACGAAGTCGCGTGCATCGATCACGCTAACGCCATCGCGGCAAAGGGGCACGAGGCCGCCCGCGAGGCTTTCCTCGCCGGCGCCAGCGAGTTCGAGATCAACCTGGCCTACCAGCGGGCCACCGGCCAGCGCGAAGCCCTGGCGCCGTACCACAGCATCATCGGTCTGAACGATCACGCCGGCATCCTGCACTACCAGTATTACGACACCCGCTCGCCGGCGCGCCCACGTAGCCTGCTGATCGACGCCGGCGTGCGCTATCGCGGCTACTGCTCGGACATCACCCGCACCACCGCCGCCCCCGGGGAAAACCGCTTCCAGGCGCTGATCGGCGGGCTGGAATCCCTGCAGAAACGGCTGTGTGAGGCGGTGGCGCCCGGCGTGGACTACATGGAACTGCACCGGCGCTGCCACCAGGGGATCGCCGCCCTGCTCAAGGCCAGCGAGCTGGTCCACACCCTGGACGACAACGCCATCGTTGAGCGCGGCATTACCCGCGCCTTCTTCCCGCACGGGCTGGGGCATTTCCTGGGCATCCAGGTGCACGACGTCGCCGGCAAGCCGCGTCCGTCCCCCGAAGACCACCCCGCCCTGCGTCTGACTCACTGCCTCAAGCCGGGCATGGTGGTCACCATCGAGCCGGGCCTGTACTTCATTCCCTCGTTGCTGGAACCGGTACTCGACGGCCCCGACGGCCAGTACCTCAACCGCACCCTGATTGACGAGCTCAAGGGCTGCGGCGGTATCCGCATCGAGGACAACGTGCTGGTCACGGAAGCCGGCGCGCGCAACCTGACCCGAACCCACCTGCCCGTCTGATTCGAACGAGGATCGACAAGGAGCCACCATGCCGCACCACGAACAGTTCGCCAGTGATAACTACGCCGGTATCTGCCCCGAAGCCATGGACTACATGGCCCGCGCCAACGAGCGCGACGCCAGCGCCTACGGCGAGGACCCGTGGACGCAGATGGCGGCGGACCGCCTGCGCGAGACGTTCGAGTCGGACTGCGAGGTGTTCTTCGTATTCAACGGCACGGCGGCCAATTCCCTGAGCCTGGCGGCCATGTGCCAGTCGTTCCACAGTGTGATCTGCCACGAACTGGCGCACGTGGAAACCGACGAGTGCGGCGGCCCGGAGTACGCCTCCAACGGCTCCAAACTGCTGGTGGGCGACGGCCCCAACGGCAAGCTGACGCCCGAGAGCATAGAGCGGATGGTGACTCGGCGTACGGACATTCACTACCCCAAGCCGCGGGTCATTACCCTCACCCAGTCCACCGAGGTGGGCACGCTCTACAGCATCGAGGAACTGAAAGCGATCCGCGAAGTGGCGGACCGCTACGGCCTGCGCATCCACATGGACGGCGCCCGCTTCGCCAACGCCGTCGCCGCGCTCGACGCCACACCGGCCGAGATCACCTGGAAGTCCGGCGTCGACGTGCTGTGTTTCTCGGGCACCAAGAACGGCCTGGCCGTCGGTGAAGCCATTCTCTTCTTCAACCGCCAGCTGGCGGAGGACTTCGAGTGGCGCTGCAAGCAGGCCGGGCAGTTGGCCTCCAAGATGCGCTTCATCTCCGCGCCCTGGTGCGGGCTACTGGAGAACGACGCCTGGCTGAAGAACGCCGCCCACGCCAACGCCTGCGCCGCCCGATTGGAGGCCGGCCTACAGCAACTGGAAGGCATCGAACTGTGCTTCCCGCGCCAGGCCAACGCCGTATTCGTGGACCTGCCGCAATCGGTGCAGACGGCCCTGCGCGACAAGGGCTGGCACTTCTACACCTTCATCGGCGGCGCGGCGCGCTTCGTCTGCTCCTGGTCCAGCACCCTGGACCGCGTCGATGCCCTGGTAAGGGACATTGGCCTGGCCATCGCGGCCGGCGTCAGTTCTGACTGATGCTCGCCCCCTGCCCGGCATCCTGCACCACGTCCAGCATTCGCTCACGCCGGTCCGGATAGGCCGGATGGGTGGACATGGGCCGGCGCAGGCTGCTTTTGCCGGACGACAGTTCGTCGACGTAGGCGTCGATCGCCGCTTCGCCAACCGCATGGCCGGATACCGCCATGCGCACCGAGCAGGCATCCGCCTGTAGCTCCTGGTTCTGCGAGTAACCGGCGATGGCACCGCGCAGGATCAGCAGTTTCTCCACGACCGCCTCGGAGGGTTTCCCTTCGGCCGATAGCAGGCTCTGGAGATCGTCCGTGGTCTCCACCACGTCCACCAGTCGCGCCTGCAATTCCCGGGTGGTATGGCGCTGCACCACGTGGGCCACCTCATGGCCGATGATCAGGTCCGCGTGGTTGGTGTCGAAAACCCCACTGTTAACGTACAGGTAGCCCCCCGGCAGCGCTTCGGCGTTGACGCTTTCGTCATCCACCAGGAACAGCTGGAAGGTATAGGGCTGCTCCTGGTCGATGCCCGCCAGCACCTGCTCCAGCACGGCGTCGGCCTGCTCGTAGAGTGACCGCACCCGGCGCCGCTTGTTGTCGCGACTGAGGATCAGACCGGATTGCGCCAGGCGTTCCTCATGCAGACGTTCGCCATAGGCCAGCTCCACATCCAGCGGCAGCCAGTTGGCTTTCTTGGCGCTCTCCCTGGCCTCGTCGAGGTCGATCGCGTTGGCCGGGTCCACCGAATCCCCGGCCAGCAGGGCATCGCTCAACCCCGACACATAACCCCCAACGCTCTGGCGCACAAAATCGAAGTTGCTTTGCAGCTCGAACGGCGCCACCAGGTGGCGGCAAAGCCGGTCGTCCGCCGTCAGCATCCCCTCATAGCTGTTGTATTCCGACGCGGTGAGTTGGTTGAGGTTGTTCAGGTGGGCTATCTGGCACTGCCGCTCCCACAACGTGACATACTCCGGCGGCCGCCCGGATCGCGGCGAGGCCTGCAGGGCCTGGATCAGCGCCGGCGTGGCTCGCGGGTCCAGGGTCATGTCGTTGACCGCCTGGAAGTGGCAGATGGCGTGGCGCGTGTTCTCGCCGGAAATACCATCCGCGCTGCCCGCGCTGTAGCCGCGGGCATTCAGGAGTTGCTGCGCCTGGCGGGTCAGACTGGCGGTATCCACCGCTTCCGGACGATCCGTGGGTGACGGGGTCTCTGGCTGCGGTTGCGCCGGCGCCGACCTTGCCGTTACGGCGTTATCGGCAGCGTTGGCGTTATCGCCCGACTGGCCGGTGATGGTGTCGCCCGCATCCTTCAGCGCCTTGCCGATATCGTCGAACAACCCGGCCTGCAAAGGCCCGGCCAGGGTCAACAGACCGGCCAGCCCAAGGCTGCGGTATGGCATCGTCCGTTTCATCGTGCGCCTCCGTCAGCGAGGTAGCGACGCGCGGCCTGCTCCATGTCGAAATTGTACTGCCACTCCCGGGCCTTGGCGGCCTGCAGCAGGGCCTTCATCCGCGGTGACAGCGTCTCGTAGCCCTCCACCGCCTGCAGCTCCTCCTGAAACAGCGCCTGGTCCTCCGCATAGGCGATGGCAAATTCGCCCTGGTAGGTGCGGCCGTCGGCCCGGACTGTCCAGGCGTAATCGGTTTCGAACTCGAAGTGCTCGGCGGGCACGCGAACCGCGCCATCAATCACCGGCTGTTCGTAGAGGGTGTCGCCGCTCTCGGATATCAGGGTGAAATCGCTGTATTGCCGGTGCTGCTCGTAGTCGGGCCGGATCACCAGTTCCCGCTTGGGTTTGAGCACGCTGCCGGACGGGAAGAATTCCAGCCTGTCGCCGCTGTCCAGACGCTTGCCGCCAAAGGCCGTGGCGCGTACCGAGGCCACCAGATAGGACAGCCAGCCGCGCACATCGCCCTCACCCGCCATCAATTCGCTCAGGGATTTGCTGTCCCCGGCCGCAAGGTCAACGCAGTTCTCCGCATCCGACGCCCCCGGTTCGCACAGGATGGCCAGCGTATCCACGGCCCGTACCTGCGGGTCTGAAGCACCCGACGCGCACTGTGCTCCCTTGGCACCGGCGAGCGGGTCCTCCGTATCGATCCGGTCACCGAAAACGGCGCTGCGAACGCAGCCGGCATCCGGGTCGGTTAGCTCGACAGAGCCTTCGATCACCACCAGCTCCAGCGCCTGCGAGGACGCTGCGGCCAAACCTGCGAGCACCAGGCCCGTCAGAGTCACTATCGATTTCATGCTGTGATCTCCATGTCATCGTGAGTCATTCCATGCCGAGCGGTGCGTGTCGTTTTGGATTATGGGTATTTTCTGAAGCTCTACTGAACGATAAGCCAGAGGGCGTAACCGACAAGCAGCCAGTAACACAGGCGCCGCGCCCATCGATCCAGTCGTGCCGATGCTCTCGCGTTCAATGCCGCGTCCAAGACAGCGCGGCCCCGGTCCTGCCACCACGGCCTGATCGCCGCCTGGTCGCCCCGAATCATGAGCTTGCCGATGCGGCCATCCCCGATTTTCGCCATCATCGACTGCATCCTCGGCGATAGGGACGGCCCCCGGTTACCGGCGGGCCCGACCGAAGCGGGGTGCGGGCGATCAAGACGTTCCAGATAGATGTCCAGCATCACGCCGGCAACGATCGGCCCGGGATGAACCAGAACGTTCCAACATATCAGGATCCAGTAGGCGACCAGGCAAAACAGAACCAGGCCCACCAACGGGGCAAGCAGGTTGGCACCGAGCCACACAATATTGGGGCTCCGGACATACTGCTCCTTGATCAAAACCAGTCCGATGGCAATCAAGACACCCAGCACCAGATCCAGCAAAAGGCCCCAGAGTGGCGCCAGGTCACTCACCGGTTTCAGAATCGACAGGTACGCCGCCAGGTGAACCCGGCTGCCGGGCACTTCACGCCCCATCATGTGAAACACGTCCGTCACGCCGTAGCGGCTGCCGATCATGAGTAGCTGGCCGTCCATCGGTTTGCCGGTGACGCCGGAATCGACGGGCTGACCATCGAGCGTCACGGTGAAATCCCCTCCGGGCTCGCGGGCGTCCAGTCGGAGAGTGGGCATATCCAGCTCGCCGAAGCGCCTGAAGTTCAGCGTCGCCAGGTACGGCTCCAGACGGCCACGGGACAGGAAAACAGCGGATGCGGTATTGAGGAATATCCGGTCCAGCAATTTGCCGACCGACGCGTCTGGCGACGAACACTGAGGATGGGAGGTTCCGAAACGAGGCACGGCGAACAGCTGCTCCAGCTGCGAACGCTGCGTCTCGAGAAACGCACAGGCCGCGCCAGCGGTGTCGGCGGCCTGATTAATGCGCCTGGGCCAGACACTCGCGCTAAACCGGCAGCGCACCGGCTCGCCGGTATCGTGTACCGCCTGACAGATCGCGTGGGCAAAGCTGGACGGCGTATCCAGGTAGTGCAACACGCCGCCATCTTCGACAATGAGATTGGCCAGCCCGAAGTAGAGGTTGTCGACATCCGCCAGCTCGTTCACCCACTCGATTTTTCGGTCGAGAGCCATGTCCGTGCTGACCGGTTGGGGCAGCAACAACACGGTGGGCACCCGCGGCGCAATGGCCTTGAGCGTACAGGTCAGATCGCAGGCCGGCGTGGGACGAAACGGATCATCAGTGGGGTTGGGCGACAGGTCGAGATCGATCGCGATGACGCCGGGAACGCCCAGTTGCCCGCCGATCCCGCCTTCCGGATCGGTCAGCGAAAGCAGCAAGTCGCGTAAATGATAGCGACTGAGCGGCGACTGCTGGTTGAAAACGCGCTCATAGGCCCGCTGATCAATTTCCAGCGTGTACAGTCTTGGCGTTTCGGCGTCTTCGTAACCCGACTCGGCGTCCGGCAGCCAACCTGCGCGCTCAAGGCTCACCGCGGCGAATCCCAGCGTCACATTCTGGATGCGGTCGAGCAACTGGAACTGGGCGGCAATGACCACCAGGCAGGCCACCAGGAGTGTGCCCGGAAAAACCTCCCCAACCCGCTGCGTCAGCCAACGGAACGCTGATGGTCTCGCCATAGAGACTCCCGGCGCTATCCGGGTCGGCATCCGGTCGTACGGGACGGGCCCTCGCACGGCATCACGGAGCGTTCAACGAATCGATACTTTGATGAAGAAAACAGGCAGGAGTACATGACGCCGCATCCTTGCTGTGAAAATCAAGAGTCCGGAAACGAGATACCTGATACAGCAATTAGGCAACAGCACTGCATGAAGTGTTAGGCGACACTCGCAAGCCTGTCAACTTGATTCATTCCAAGCGGAGGACGCGACCCGGGTCTCATTCCGCCACTCTTCCACTAACGGCGAAATGCCCGTGTTTTGGTTAGCGTGGTAACATTTCAGGCTAGACCGTCGGTTGGCGGCGCCCTGTCATGCGGAAGGATTGAGAGAAGTATCCGGTGAAACCCAAGCCCCAGCGTCTGATCATGAACCTGATGACGGCCATGGATGACGATGTCCTTCCGGTTCGAATCGCCATCAACATCTGCGAGCTGTTCGGTGTGACCAGCAACAGCACGCGGGTCGCCCTTACTCGCCTGTGCTCAGAGGGACTGATCGAGTCCAGCGGACGCGGTCTCTACCAGCTCACCGATCGCGCCCACAAGCTCAGTGACGACGTGCGGGGCTGGCGCGCCTCCCTGGAACGTATCCGGCCCTGGACGCAGCACTGGGTCGGCGTTCATCTCGGCAACCTGCCCCGCAGCGACAAACCCGCCGCGCGCCGACGGTTACGGGCCCTGGAAATCAACGGTTTCCGCGAACTCAGCCGCGACCTGTTCGTCCGCCCTGACAACCTGACCGGCGGCGGCGCGGCGATCCGGGAACGGCTGTATCGCCTGGGGCTGGAGTCGGAAGCGCCGGTGTTCGCACTCTGCGATCTCGACGAGGAGCGCGACCGTCAGGCCCGCAACCTCTGGGACCGGGACGCCCTGGAGCAGGGCTACCGCGACGGCGCCCGGCAGCTGGATCAGTGGCTCAAGCAGGCCGACGTGCTGGAGCCGGAAGCGGCGGCCCGGGAATCCTTCGTGCTGGGCGACCGGGCCATCCGTCGCATCGTCTTCGACCCGCTGCTGCCGGACGAGTTGATCGACACTGGGGCCCGCCGGCGGTTCGTCGACACCCTGATCGAGTTCGACCGGACCGGTCATGCCATCTGGCGGCAACTCTACCGGGTCAGTTCCGAATAGCGGCGATCGCGCCTCAGGAATCGGGTGTGCTGGCCTCGTCAGGATGAGGGGCCGCGTAGTCGCGCATCAGGCGCACATATTCCTTTGAACCGCGAAACCTGCGTATGGCGCGATCGAAGGCATGCACCAGCTCCGGGTCGGTGGTCGGTGCGAACATCAGGTAGACACTCCCCTCGCTGATCGGCTTGACCGACGCCGAAAGCTGGTCGGCAATGCCCAGACGGTGGGCTTCGTGCCAGCCTACGGCGCGATTGACCATGAAGGCATCCACCCGGCCCAGCAGTACCATGTTCAGCCCGGCCCGGATATCCCGCACTTCCTCACGCTCGAACTGGGGCGCAGACCAGACATCCCGGGTGTAGGAGTAGCCGGCCGACAGACCGATGGTCAGCCCCTCCAGACTGTCAAAATCCTCGTAGACCAGTGACGAGCGGCGATCGGAAAACAGCACGGTCTCACTGTAGGCCAGGGGTTCGGCGGGATACAGGAAAAGCTGCCGGCGCTCGACGGTCATACCCGCACCCAGCACGGCATCGGCCTCGTTGCGGGCCACCAGGTCCAGCGCCCGTTTCCAGGGAACAAAACGCAGGCGCGGCTCGTACCCCATCCGTGTCAGCACGGCCCGGGCAACCGTCCACAAGGGGCCGGCGGGTTTGCCGTCCCGTTGCTCCACCAGCGGCGGCCAGGGTTCGGTCACCAGTTCGAGCACTTCGGCCCGCACGGTCCCACCGCTCCCCCACACGACAAGGGCGAGGATCAGGCAACGGGCGCTCGAAAACTTGAACATACGGCGTTCACCCCTGGGACGAAAAGCCACGAGTTTACCAGCAATTGCGATCGCACGACCCAAGCCGTGATCTAGGAACGCAGGGTGTAGACCCGGTCCTGGTCACGACCGGCAATCTGCTGGGGCAGGTTTTCATTGTCGAAACTGTACCCCAGCAGACGAATGTCCTCGGCATACACCTCCGCCACGATATCCCGGGTCTCGGGGGTGTAGAATTCCGTGTAATGCGCCGTCTCTCCGCGGTTGAGCATCGGCAGCGAAGCGCTTGCGCCGAGCCGTGCCGCCACCTGGCGGAAATCCTGCTCGATGTTCTCCACGAAGCCGACGAAATCCAGCTTCACCATTTCGCGCCGATCCAGCATGAAATGATACTGCGGGCAGAACGGCGTCCACTTGCGGACGTTGCGACGCGTCAGCCAGCGCCGTACGAAAGTCTCGAAGTCCCCATGCGGCTTCAGTTCCTGCTCGTACAGGCGCCGGTCCGTCGCGCTGCCGCCGCCGTCACGCAACGACGCGTAGATCGATACCAGCCGGTCCCAGGGATTGCGCACGAACGCGAACTTGAAATACTCCGCAACGCAGCGCGGCTCGAAGATGTTCAGGTACTGCTCCAGCGTGGTGTGGCCGCCGGACAGGTTGCCGAACAGGGTCTGGCTGATCGCCATGCCGGCGCAACGGGGAACCTGCACAAAAATCGCACGCTGGCGGTCGAACGGCCGAAACGAGTAACCCTGGGGCGACTCGTCCTGGCGCAGGCGCTGTGCTGCTTCAAACGCGCCCTTTTCCTTGAGCCGATAATCCCAGCGTTTGAGTTGAAGATAAAGTTGCGGCGGCAGCTTTTCCCAGATGTCGTGCTTCATGGCCATATGTCCCTATGCGGCGGGTCCCTCAAGTAACGACCAGGACCTCCTGTCCCGGTGTTATTAGGATAACGCCGAGAGCGAGCACTTACAGTGGGGCCACTGGCGACAGAGCGACGCCGCCGTCATGTCGCGACGACGTGAGCAGCCGGCCTCTACAGGGAGAATCGGGTGGACTGGTGCAGGAGTTGCTCGGCAAGCCGGCGCAGACGACCGCTCACATCCGCCAGGTGATGGACCTCCCCGCGGCTGGCCAGGATATCCCGGCGAATCGCCAGGACGCTGTTGTCACCGGCTTCCATAACCGCACGCTGGTGAGCCGCCGCCTCGGCGGTCTGGCGATTGGCCAGGTTGATGCGCTCCACGCCGTCGGCAATGGTCGCCAGGCGTTCGGCGAAGCCATCGAAGACCTCCACCGTGTCCCGGGTGGCGTCGCGACTGTCCGCCATGGCCGAATCCGCTGCCTTGGCGGCGGTTTGCAGCTCGTCGATCATGGACTGGATTTCCAGCGCCGACTGCTGAGTTTTCTGGGCCAGCGAGCGAACCTCGTCGGCGACTACGGCAAAGCCGCGCCCCTGTTCGCCGGCCCGCGCCGCCTCAATAGCCGCGTTCAGAGCCAGCAGGTTGGTCTGCTCGGCAACCCCGGTGATCACGTCCAGAACGCTACCGATGCGGTAGCTGTCGCGGGTCAGCTGATCCACCCGGTCGCCGCCGCGGTCAATGCTGGAGGACAGCCGGTCGATGACCGGTCGGCTGCTGTCGATGGACATCGTCGCCTCACGGGCGGCACCGTCCACGCTGTCGGCCGCTTCGGCCGCGTCTCGGGCACTCTCGGCCACCTGCTGGACGGCCGCGGTGGCTTCGCTGACCGCCGACGCCGCCTGCTCAGTATCCGCCTCCTCGGTGCGGAAATTGGAAGCCAGCCCTTCCGCCAGCCGCTCCATCTCCGAGCTGGTGGCATCCAGTTGCCCGGTGACATCCTGTGTCTCCCGCAGCACCGTCCGGGTCTCGCTCATGACCGCCTGCAAGGCATGGCCCACGCGGCTGCCCGGCGGCCGCTCCGTTCCCCTCAGGTCGATGCGGTCGCCCCCCTGCAACAGGCTGCCCACAGTGGCATAGACTTCTTCCGTTTCCACCGCCTCGCGCCGCAGCTTGATCGCCATCACCACCAGGATTATCGACTCAAACACCACATAGGCGGCGTGCAAGAGCACGATCTCCAACCCGGTATTGGCCTCGAACACGTAGACCGACCAGACGCCGGCCACCTGCAGGTAATTGAATACCAGGTGATGCACCGCGATCACGCCCGCAGCGGCGACGATGGGCAGCCAGTCCCGGTAATACAGCAGAAACGCCAGCAGCATGAAGATCCCGAAGTGCATCTCGATCATGCCGTGGGCCTGGTGGATATGCAGCGCCGAAAGAATCATGAAGCCGGCGCCGAATCCCACCCGCGACAGCCGACTGCCCGGGCTGAGCCACGCCAGGGCGACTGGCACCACCAGCGCCGGCACACCGAACCAGAACAGCGCCAGCCAGGTGTCGTGCCACCCGGCCAGTGCCACGGCATAGAGCATCAGAAGCGCACTGACACCGGCCATGAGGCGATCCGCCTGGCGACGCTGGCGGTCAAGACTGTAGAGCGTGTCCGACGAACGCTCAGCGGCGGCCGCCGCTGGTGCGGACGTAGAGATATCCGGGCGCAGGATCGTATCCATACGAGATTCTCCTGGTACGTGGTCTCAGGTCTTCCGGTGCCGGATCGCACAGAAGCAGCCCAGGGCCACCTCATTGATCCAGGGTGTCACGGATTCATGGTTCCGGAGCCGACTCAGTTCGTCTTCCACGAAGTTGATGCCGCTGCCACAGGAGGGGCCGCTCGAATAGGGGCCGAAGTACAGCAGCTGACCGCCAGGTCCAAACAGCGCCGCCGCCGGGACCGCCGAAACCAGCTGCCATAACGCTGGCAGCTTGCGTCGGTCCACCGCTTCACCGAGGTCCGGGACCGCGGCGTCGGCCGTCGGCGGCAACGCCTGGATCACGGCAAGATCGGACCGACTGTATTCCGCCCGCAAGCGCCTCAGGTGGTCGCGACTGGCGTCGTCGCAGCGGCAACCCGGCTGCGAGAAATGCACCAGCGTGACGCCGCCCGGCTCGACCCCGGTCGCCGTCGGCTCGGCGCTCCAGGCCCGTTCCAACTGCTTTCGCAATGCCTCCGGAAGGACGGTTTGCGAGGAATTCGCCCCGGGGTAAGGCTGCAGGTATTGAGACTGATACCAGCCGTAACCCACCGCCGAGCCGCCCAGCCAGGTCAGCAGTAACCCCATACCGATCCATCGCCGCCAGCCGTCCATGAAACTCCGAAAAAGTCGCAAAACCAACTATTGACTGTAGCAGGATGCGCCAGGCTCGGCGGGAAAGTCTGTATAGAAAACGTTACAAGAATGATGCGGTGTTCATTTTTCTTGAAAGAAAAGAAAGCCGCCGCATCGGGCATTAACGCCGGCCGAAAAGCGCCTTGCAGTGCACCGGTTGGATCTGGCCGCCGGAGCGTCGAAGAACGGACGTGCGACGGTAAGGAATAAGGGCGGGAGAGGTGAAACCCGGCGCCGCACGGGCACCGGGTTCAGAAGCAGACGGGGATCAGCTCAGCCAGCCGAAACGGTCCGGAGTCTGGCCGGATTGCAGCGCGCGCAGGGCCTCGCTCAGCTTGCGGGTGTTGGGGCCCACGCCGCCGTCGCCCACCGGGTAGCGGGTATCGCCGTGGACGAAGGCGCCCACGCCGGACAGCACCGCCGCGGTGCCGGACAGGGCCGCCTCGCCGGTCTTGATCCATGCCTTCACCTCGTCGACGGTGAAGTCCCGCTCGACGACCTCATAGCCCAGGTCCCGGGCCAGGGTGATGATCGAATCCCGGGTGACGCCGTGCAGGAAGGAGGGATCCAGCGGCTTGGTCAACAGACGGTTGTCGTCGATCAGGAAAAAGTTGGAGGCACCGGTCTCCTGCACGTCACCGCCGGGGCAGAACAGGACCTGGTCAGCGTCGTATTCGGTCCGCGCGCGGTTCACGTGGCGCAGGGCCGCAGCATAGTTGCCACCGGTCTTGGCCTGGCCGAAGCCCGGCGTGCTGCGCATTTCCTGGTCCTCGATGAGGATCGTCAGGCCCTTGCCGCCGGCGAAGTAGTCACCCACCGGCGACGCCAGGATGTAAACCAGCGCTTCGGCCGACGACGCGCCGGCCGCACCGATGTTGGCTTCGGTACCGATCAGTGTGGGCCGCAGGTAGAGCGCGCCGGGCGCCTCGGGAATAATATCCCGCGCCAGTTCCACCACTTCGCGGATCATCGCCTCAACCATCTCCGCCGGCGGCTGCGGCAGACACAGCAGGGCGGCGCTGCGCTGGAAGCGGGCCACGTGCCGTTCGAGCCGGAAAATACGCACATCGCCGTCCGGCATGCGGTAGGCCTTGAGCCCCTCGAAACAACTGCTGCCGTAGTGCAGCACATGGGACGCGGGATGCAGAGGCAACGGACCCACCGGTACCGTTTCCACTCCCTGCCATTGTCCGTCGGCGTAACGCGCGAGCGTCATCTTCTCGGCGAACTGGGTACCGAAGGGCGCGGGCGCCGCGGCGGTCTGGGAAGCGGTATCGGAAGCAACCTCTGTCATGAAATGGTCCTCAATGCTGCGGGAGTAACGGAATTGACCTGGGAGGGGGTCACGGAGCCTCTATTCAGCTCCTTGATAGCAACCTACCATTATCAACGCTTGCCGGACAGTGGCAATGTCCGCAATTTTCGCCGCTCCGGTTGCCCGGATCAAGGATTAACCAACCGTTCTGCAATGAGGCGTCGACGCCCCGTCGACCATCGCCGAGCGCGACTCCCGGTATCCCCTCATCCGGGCAGCCCGTTGCAGGCCGCCCGGATGGCGCTCAAGCCGACGACTCGTCGCCCTCAGGCCAGCGCCTGGGCCGGACCGAAGAACTCGTAGTGCTGGTCGGCCTCGGGCACTGCGCGCGCCTTCAGCAGCTGCCGCACCTGCTGCAGCATCGGCGCGGGCCCGCAGAAATACCAGGCGGCGTCGGCATCGCCCACCAGTTCGTCCAGCAGCGGGGCATCGATGAAGCCCGTGCTCTGGCAGCGACCGGCTTGCAGATCGCCATCCAGCGGGTCACTGAACCGGGCATGCAGCCGCAGGTTATCGTAACGCTGCGCCAGCTCGGCCAGCTCTCCGGCAAACGGCTGGACCGCGCGGTTCAACGCCGCCTGGATGAACACCACCGGGCGCGCCGCCGGGGACGTCTCCAGCGCCACCGTCAGCATGGACATCAGCGGCGTGATCCCTACGCCGCCGGCGATGAAGACCAGCGGCTTGTCCGCCGGTTCGGGCAGCGTCAGGGTGAACTCGCCGGCCGGCGGCGCGACTTCGAGGCTGTCGCCCACGTTGATGTGGTCGTGCAGGTAGTTGGACACCACGCCGGCCGGCACGTCGCCCTGCCCGGCTTCGCGCTTGACGCTGATACGGAACCAGGGTTCGCCGGGCCGGTTGGACAGGCTGTAGTTACGCAGGGTGGTGCCGCCGTCCGCCGTGGGAATACGTACGGTCAGGTATTGTCCCGGCAGGTGGGGCGCCAGCACGCTGCCGTCCGCCGGGCACAGGTAGAAGGACTCGATGTTGTCGCTGCAGCGCTCACGTTTCTCCACCAGGAAGCGCTTGAAGCCCTGCCAGCCGTAGGTGACTTCCTGTTGCTCGAAGATCTGCCCCTCGCGCTGGATGAACAGATCCGCCAGTACGCCATAGGCTTCCCCCCAGGCGTTGATGATGTCGTCGGTCGCCGCCTCACCCAGCACCTCGCGGATCGACGCCAGCAGGTTCTCGCCCACGATCGGATAATGCTCCGGCTTGATGCCCAGGGACACGTGCTTCTGTGCGATCAGCTCCACCGCCCCGGCCAGGGCCGACGGGTTATCGATATGCTGGGCGTAGGCGCAGATGGCACCGGCCAGCGCGCGCTGCTGGGTGCCCGCCTGCTGGTGCGCCGGATTGAAGAAGGCCTTCACTTCCGGGTTGTGCTCGAACATGCGCTGATAGAAGTGGCGGGTCAGGGTTTCGCCGTGTTCCTGCAGGACGGGAATGGTTTGCTTGACGACATCGACGGTGGACTGGCTGAGCATGTCTGGACTCCTTGTGTCATAAGGCGGCGCAGGCCGGGCGTCAGTACGCTGATCGCCATCGGGGCCGGAGCCTTGCTTAAAGCGGTATTTTACTTACCACTTTAAATAGGCATATTATTTACCAAATTAATCAAGGTCAATAGGCATGCAGCTCACCGCGCATACTGATTACTCCCTACGCCTGCTCATCTTCATGGCCGTGAAGCGGGACGACGAGCCGGCCACGGTGCAGGATGTGGCCCTGCACTACGGCATTTCCGCCCACCATGTCGCCAAGGTGGCACGCACCCTGGTGCAGTTGGACTACCTGAAAAGCCATCGCGGCCGCGGCGGTGGACTGGAACTGACGCGGAAGCCGGCTGAGATCAACATTGGCGCGGTGGTACGCCAGACCGAAAACCTGCGCCTGCTGGAATGTTTTGGCCCGGACTCCACCTGCCCCATCGAACCCGGCTGTACCCTCAAAGGCGTGCTCGGGGAAGCGTTGCAGGCCTTCATCGACGTGCTTGACCGTTATGTGCTGGCGGATCTCGTGGACAATCGCCAGGAGCTGCGCCAACTGCTGGGCCGCCGCTGAATCGCCATACAGTCAGCCTATCCCCACGATTCGGGTTTTCCCTGACCTCCCCCCGGTGTCCCGGACGAATCGGTCAGGTACAATCGCGCTCTGATTTGAACGCAGCCAGAGACGGGTCATGAGCACAGACGATTACAGCTTCCGCTTCGGTGGTATCGAACGGCTCTACGGGCGCACCGCACTGCAGGCATTCCGGGGCGGCCACATGGCCGTGGTGGGCCTGGGCGGCGTCGGCTCCTGGGCGGCGGAGGCGCTGGCCCGCAGCGGCATCGGGCGCATCACGCTGATCGATATGGACGACGTCTGTGTGTCCAACACCAACCGCCAGCTGCATGCCCTGGCCGGCCAGTACGGCCAGACCAAGACCGACGTCATGGCGGAGCGGCTGAAGGCCATCAACCCGCAGCTCGACGTGGTGGTGCACTTCGGCTTTCTCACCCCCCGCAACGTGGCGGAGCTGGTGGGCGACGACCTGGACGGGGTGATCGACGCCATCGACAGCGTCAAGGCCAAAGCGTCGCTGATCGCCCACTGCAAACGCCGCAAGATCCCGCTGGTCTGCGCCGGCGGCGCGGGCGGCCAGATGGACCCGACCCAGATCCAGGTCAGCGACCTGTCCCGCACCACCCAGGATCCATTACTGGCCAAGGTGCGTAATCTCCTGCGTCGGGAGTACAACTTTTCCCGCAATCCCAAGCGCCGCTTTGGCATCGAAGCCGTCTATTCGCTGGAGCAGTTGACCTATCCGTCCGGTGATGGCGAAGTCTGCCTGCAGAAACCGGACACCCGCGGTCCGGTCAGACTGGACTGCGCCTCCGGCTTCGGAGCGGCCAGCCCGGTCACGGCGACCTTCGGTTTCGTCGCGGCGTCGCGGCTGCTGAACCGCCTGGCACGAAAATCCCGGGAGGCCAGCGCCTGAGTATGGCTACAGAAGTGTAACGACATGACTGTGACTACACTGTAGGCCGGGACTTCCCGTCGACCCACTGGAATGGATCACCCTTTTCTATGTCTGCGAACATCGTTCTCCTGCTCGCGAGCATTGGCGTCATATCGCTGTTCTGCCAATGGCTGGCCTGGCGCGTGCGCATGCCGGCCATCCTTTTTCTGCTGGCCGGCGGGATTGCGGCTGGCCCCTTGCTGGACTGGCTCAACCCCCAGGCGCTGTTCGGTGACCTGCTGTTCCCGCTGATCTCCCTGGCGGTGGCGGTCATCCTGTTCGAAGGCAGCCTGACCCTGCGCTTCTCCGATATCAAAGGTCACGGCCGCATGGTGCGTAACCTGGTGCCTGTGGGCTCGATCGTCACCTGTACCATCGGCACCCTGGCGGCGCACTGGGCGCTGGATATCGACTGGGAAATCGCCCTGCTGTTCGGCGCCATCGTGGTGGTGACCGGGCCGACGGTGGTCGCCCCGCTGCTGCGCTCGGTCAAGCCTGCCGCCAAGCTGGCCAACATCCTGCGCTGGGAGGGCATCATCATTGACCCGGTGGGCGCCCTGCTGGCGGTCCTGGTGTTCGAGGGGATCGTCTCCTGGGGCCAGGGCAACGTGTTCGGCCATTCGCTGTATATCTTCGCCAAGACGCTGTTCATCGGCATCGCCCTGGGCGCCCTGTCCGGCTGGCTGACCGGCATCGCCCTGCGCAAGCACCTGGTGCCCCAATACCTGCACAACGCCGGCACCCTGACCTTCATGCTCGGGGTCTATGCCCTGTCGAACGAGATGGCCCATGAGTCCGGGCTGTTGACGGTCACTGTGATGGGTATCTGGATGGCCAACATGAAGCAGGTGCCGATCGAGAGCATCCTGGAGTTCAAGGAATCCCTCAGCGTGCTGCTGATCTCGGCGCTGTTCATCATCCTGGCGGCGCGGGTCGAGTTCAGCGCCATCGCCGAGCTGGGCTGGAGCCTGGTGGCCGTACTCGCGGTGCTGATGTTCGTGGCCCGGCCGATCAGCGTGTTCCTGTCCGCCATCGGCACGTCTCTGAACTGGCGGGAGAAGCTGTTCCTGAGCTGGGTGGCACCCCGCGGGATTGTTGCCGCCGCCGTATCCGCGCTGTTTGCCTTCCAGCTGCAGCGGGTGGGGTACGAGAGTGCCGGCGTGCTGGTGCCGCTGGTGTTCATCGTCATCATCGCCACCGTGACCCTGCAGAGCCTGACCGCACGGCCCATCGCCACCCTGCTGAAGGTCGCCCAGCCGGCGGATTACGGCTTCCTGATCCTCGGTGCCAACGGCGTGGCCCGGCAGATCGGCCGCGCCCTGCAGAAGATGGACGTGCCGGTGGTGCTGACCGACACCAACTGGGAGAACGTGCGCCAGGCGCGCATGGACAACCTCAACGTCTATTTCGGCAATCCGGTGTCGGAGCATGCCTCCACGCACCTGGACCTCACCGGCATCGGCAACCTGCTGGTGATCTCGCCCTACAAGCAGCTCAACTCACTGGCCACCTACCATTTCCTGGACTGGTTCGGCGGCGGCAGTGTCTACAGCCTGTCGGAAGGCGATCAGGACCAGAAGGCGCGGCACCAGACCGCGGAAAAGATCCAGCAGACCCGCGGCCTGTTCGGCGATGTCAGCTACGCCAAACTGGCCAGTATGGTGAGCAAGGGCTATACGGTGAAAACCACCCAGCTGTCGGAGGCCTTCACCTTCGACGACTACAAGGCCCAGTACGAGCAGCAGGCGCTGCTGCTGTTCATTATCGACCCGCGTGACCGCATCCAGGCGGTGACCAACCAGACCAATATCAAGGTGGACAAGGGTTGGGTCCTGGTCAGCCTGGTGCCGCCCCAGCCGCCGAAGGAGCGCAAGGAGAAGGAATCCGGACCGGAGCCGGTCGGTCAGGCAGCGCCGGAGCCTCAGCGGGCCTGACAGTCCAGCACCAGCTTGCCGCGCACGTGGCCGGTTTCCAGCCGGCGGTGGGCGGCAGCGGCCTCGGCCAGGGGGAAGGCCTCGTCAATGTGCAGGCGCACGTCGCCGTCCTCAATCAGCTCGGCGATTTCCTCCAGGTGGAAGATGTCCGGCCGCACGGTCATGCCATGGGCCTTGAGCCCCATGTTTTCCGCTTCGGTGATGATGGGATCGGCGGTAACGGTGGGAATGGTCACCAGCACGCCCTGTTCCGCCAGGGTGTGCAGGGAGCGCTTGCCGGTATCGCCCCCCACCAGGTCCAGCACCAGATCGAGCCCGTAGCAGGCGTCGACGAAATCGTCCGAGGTGTAGTCGATCACCTCGTCCGCCCCCAGGGTGGCGAGGAAATCGGCATTGGCCCCCGACGCCGTGGCAATGACGTGGGCGCCGCGGGCGCGGGCGAACTGCACGGCCAGGTGACCGACGCCTCCGGCCCCGGCGTGGATCAGCACCTTGTCATCGGCCTTGAGCTGGCCCATCTCGAACAGTCCCTGCCAGGCGGTCAGGGCCGCCAGCGGTAAGGCGCCAGCGTCGATCAACGGCAGCTCCTCGGGCACCAGGATCAGCTCGTCCGCCCTGGCCAGGGCGTACTCGGCGTAACCGCCGCCCTGGGTCGGGAAGCCAATCATGCCCATCACCCGGTCGCCGGCCGCCAGGGTGTGGACGCCCTCGCCCACATCGGTGACCGTACCGGCCACGTCGTAGCCCGGCGTCCAGGGCAGCGCATCCTTGATCTGCTGGGCGGCGAAGCCCAGCCCCTTGCGGGTTTTCCAGTCGATGGGATTGAGACCGGCTCCGGCCACCCGGATGCAGACTTCACCGGCCGCCGGAACCGGATGTTCCGCCTCCGCCAGCTTCAGCTCATCAGCCTCCCCAAAACGCTCATAGACGATGCGACGCATGGTGACATTCTCCCTGGGCTGCACAGTGGCGGCACCGGTTCTCTGGATCGGGTTCAGGATCGACAACGTTTCAGGGTCGTCTCGGGGTCCGGGAGCCGGTTTCCAGCAAGCTTAGCAGAATCGCCACGGAACGCGCCCTGCCGCGGCTTGCTATTCGTCAACCGGCTCATCCACGCGCACAACAGCGTGACCGAGCAACTCGCCGTATTCCTTGGGCACCCGCGCCGGCCGCTGGGTCTTGAGATCGACGCAGGCGTGTGTAGACAGGGCGCGCACCAGGCACTTGCCGTCGGACACCCGCATCAGCTGGAAGCGACGGGCGGAGCGGAAACGACCGTCAAAATCCACCAGCCAGGTGCCCAGCAGCAGGTGCTCGCCTTCGTTGGCGGCGGCCAGGTAGTCAATCTCCGTGCGAGTGATGGCCATGGCCTTGCCAGTGGCCTCGTGACGCTCCCAGGTCATGCCCAGGCTTTCGATGTGGGCCCAGCTGACCTCCTCCAGCCAGCGCACGTAGACCACGTTGTTGGCGTGGCCCAGACGGTCCACATCCTCGGGCTGCACCGTGATCGGCAGGATGAACGGATCAGGCAGATCCCAGTCGATCAGGTCGGGCACGTCGATCACTCTTGTTTCTCCTCTTACAGGGCGGGGATGGCTTCCATGGGCAGCCGTCCAATGCGGTTATTGTGCAGGGTCCCGAAATACAGCCTGTCCAGGTGCGGCTCCACCGAGGTGATCTCGGTCAGATAGCGCCCGCCCGGATCTTGCAGGCTGGTCAGGATCTTGCCGTCTTCATCCAGGGCCAGCACCAGGCCGTAGCGTTCGACCGGTGGTTGCAGGCTGTCCGGTAGCTTGGCCACCTGCTCCTTGAGCCAGGGATAGGGATTGATCCAGTCGATAAAACGGTTGCGCGGCGACGGCAGCGCCAGCCAGAAACGTCCCTGACTGTCCGCCGACACGCCGTCCGGAAAGCCCGGCAGGTTATCGATGAACACCTCGGCGGTGCCGGCGTTGCGGCCGGTCAGCCAGTATCTCAGCACCCGGTATTTCCAGGTTTCATTGACCAGCAGGAAACTACCGTCCTTCGACACCGCCACGCCATTGGCAAAATGGAGGTTGCGCAGCAGTACATCCGTCTTGCGGGTGGCCGGGTTATAGCGCAGCAGGCGGCCGTGGGGCTGCATTTCCAGCAGGTCGAGCCGGTACTGGGACTGGTTGAAGCGGGAGCTGGCGTCGGTGAAATAGATCATGCCGTCCGGGCCGATGTCCACATCATCGGTGAAACGGAACGGGAGCCCCTCCGCCTCCGTCGATAGCGTGCGGATGTTGCCGGAAGGCGGATCGATGGACAACAACCCCTTGTAGGCATCAGCGACGATCAGATTGCCGTTGCGGTCGAATTCCATGCCCAGCGGCCGGCCACCGGTGCGGGCCCAGGTCTCCACCCGGCCGTCGGGCCATACCCGGACGATGCGACCGTCCTGGGTGCCGCCGTAGACCCGGCCGGCGGAGTCCACGTCGACGTCTTCCGGGCCCTCCACCTGGCCCACGCCCAGCAGTTCGGACAGACGCAGGATCTGGTTGGGTGCGGCGGCACCGTTCAGGCCAGGCGCCGGAGGCGGTGTCCAGGCATGACTGTCGACCGGTGAAGGCGTCAGCAGGAAACCGCCGATCACCAGGAACACCACCACACACAACGCGTAGATCCACCGCATGCCGTCTCCTTCCAATGCGCCCAGGGAAAAGGCGGCCGCCCGGGCCGCCCTTTTTTACCCTAGCAAAATCCCGCCACGGGCTCGACGCGTCAGCGCCGCCGTCCGTCGGGCGCCATGATCAACGGGCGTCGAATTCCCCGTCCAGGAAACGGCTGCAGAGATTGGCGAACAGGTCGGGCTTCTCCGCGTGCAGCCAGTGGCCGGTGCCGGGAATGATGCGCAGGCTGGCTTGCGGGAACAGGCGCGCCACGATGTCCTGGTGCTGGGTCTGGATATAGCCCGAATCGCCGCCCTTGATGAACAGGGTGGGTCCCTCGAAAGGCCCTTCGGCGGAGGGGCCGGCGGCGATCTGGTCGTAGTGGCGTTCGATCACGTCCAGATTGAGGCGCCAGGTGAAGCCACCGTCAGCATCGCGCACCAGGTTCTTCAGCAGGAACTGGCGGACCGGCGCCTCGGGCACGGCTTCGGCCAGGGCCTTGTCGGCGGCACCGCGGGAGGCGATGGCGGTCAGGTCGAGCCCGCTCAGACCGTCGATGATGGCATCGTGGTGCGGCGGGTAGTCCACCGGCGCGATGTCGGCGACGATCAGCCGGTCGATCCGGTCGGGATGGGCCAGCGCCAGTTCCATCGCGGTCTTGCCGCCCATGGAGTGGCCCAGGACCGAGGCGGTCGCCAGGCCAGCGCTGTCCATGTAGCGTTTGACGTCGTCGGCCATGGCCGGGTAGCCCATGGCGTCGGTGTGCGGCGAGCGTCCGTGATTGCGCAAATCCAGCGCGTGGATCTGCCAGCGGTCGGACAGGCGCTGGGTGATGCCGCCCAGGTTTTCCAGGGAGCCGAACAGACCGTGCAGTACGATCAGGGGGTCGCCCTCACCCACCACACGGTGGTGCAAATCCAGGCTCACGAATGTCTCCTTATAGCCAGGCGCGGAGTTCTCCCAGCGCCGTCGAATTGAGGAGGTAGGATACCTCATGTTGCATCGCCAGTTGCTGGACGTCTCCGGCCAGGGCATCCAGGTCATCCATCTGCGGGCTCAGGTTCGAGTAATCCGACACGTAGCCCCACATATGCTGCAAGGCGTTGCGGATGCCGCCTTCCGGCGGCGCAATGCGGGCCGCATTGACCAGTGCCAGCCAGAGCCGCTCCATGGGCGCACTGCGCGCCGCCACCTGGCGTCCAAAGCTGTGATAGGCCTGGCGATTACGCGCCAGCAGGCTGTACTTGTAGCTGGCCCAGAGCTCGTGGTCGTTGCGCGGCAGCCGGATGCGTCCCTTGCGCCCGAGTTCGCCGCGGGTCTGGATAAACAGGATTTCCTCGGCCAGCGCCGGCGCCTGCAGCGGCGGCCAGATAATCGCCTCACCGGAGACCTTTACCACGCCGGGCACCGCCTGCCCGCGCAGGCTCATCTCCACCATCAACTGGTTCAAGCGCAGGACCAGGGCATCCTCGTGCCCGCGCCACTCCTCCGGTACGCGCTCGTCAGCACCGTGCCCCCGACTGTCCCCCACCAGTCCAACCAGCAGGCGGGTCTGTTCCGACAGCAGGTCATCGTCCAGAAAACCGGGATCGAGGTTCAATACGCGATTGGCGATAGACAAGAGGAGCAGCTCCCTGAAGGTTGGGTAAAAAGAAAAAAAGAGACGCCGCCGCAGGCCGGCGGCGCCTATTACTTACACCAAGTGGGGCGTCAAAAACAATCTGAAGGGAAAAATCAATGCGAGACAGCTCGCGGCGCGCGCCTACCAGCAGTCGTCGGAATCGGCACCCCGCACGCTGGCCTGGGTCAGTGTGAGCGTACCGCACTCATCGTCCGCCTGACCGGCCTTGGGCGTAGCCGACAGGGTATAGGCGCGCTGGCTCAGGGAGCCGTCCACGAACGCGAAGTCGTAGAAGCTGTCGAGGCCGCTTTCGGTGGTGCAGCCCAGACCGGGCAAGGTGTTGGCCGTGCCGTCACCGGCCTGGTCGTAGCGCATCTGGGTGGAGCGGAAGCGCTCCATGTACTGGCTGAACTCCACCAGGCAGGACTCGGCCTGGGTACGCCGGGATTTCTGCACGTACTGCTGGTAGTTGGGCCAGGCGATCGCCGACAGGATGCCGATGATGGCCACGGCAATCAGCAGCGACATCAGGGTAAAGCCGGCCTGTTTCTGCATCACTCTCATTCTTCAATCACCTCGCCCCAGGAAATACGTTCGGTGCCGGCGTCACCCGAGGAGGACTGGGCCACGCCGATGCTGTTGTCGGACGTGGATTCGTCCTGCCACTTCATGGTGTCGTCAATGAAGGTCGGCGTGCTGGGGGTGCTGCCGGTGGACAGTCCCGACACCACCAGCCCGTTGACCAGATCGTTCTCATCGATCACGCCGTCGCCGTTGATGTCGTAGTAGGACTCGGTCAGCGAGGCGCCGGTGTAGGGATCGACCGACATGACAAAACCGTCCCCGGCCGGGTTGCAGCTGTCCGCTTCGGGAATCAGCGTGGTGCCGATCAGCACGCCGCTCTGTACGGTGTTCGCCAACACCATACGCTCGCCTTCGGCAACGCCATTGACCGCGAGATCCATGTACCAGCCGCGCTGGCCGTCCATGTCGCCGTCGCTGGCTTCGGACACGCTGCGCACGGTATACGAGTCGGTGGTGGTTTCGGTGTCGATGGTGCGCTCGGTCAGCTCGTCGCGGGAGCCGATGGCGCCGTCTTCCGGCATCAGGCCATACCAGCTCTGGATCTTGTCGTTCTCGGTGCTGGTGATGTCCTCGCTGGACAGATACTTGCCGGTACCGAAGAATAGCCAGAGTTCTTCATCGTCGCTGTAGGCGCCGGTCATGTCGGCGGTAATGGGCTGGGCGTTGCCGCTGTCGTCGACAGCGCTGAAAATCAGCTCCGGAGCGGCGCTGGTGTCGGTCAGGTCAAACTGCCAGACGTTGCCCAGGTAGTCGCCGGCGTAGGCCACGTCGGACAGGGAATCGGCGGTGTCGTCGCTGTCCCACACCAGCGGGCCGGCCAGGCCGTTGGGGGCCGTGTCGCTGCCCTCGCCGGTGTCGATGGCGGTCACCGTGCCGTCGGCGACGGCGAACAGCAGCAGTTGGGCGGTGGCGTCGGTGCTGTTGTAGCCGTTGCCGGCGACGATCACCCAGTCGCCGTCCTGCAGCTTGGCGATGACCGGCGCGCCGATGGCGTTGCCCAGGGACGCGTTGTCGTCGACTTCCCAGAGGACGTCGTCGGCACTGAAGTTGTCCGGATCGGTGACGTCGAGCGCGAACAGCGACTGGCCGCCGCGCCCGGTGGAACCGACCAGCACCGTGTGCCAGGCATCGTCGAAATACACGTCCGCCGACACCAGCGTGCCATCCATGAAGTACTGGTGGTCGTAATCGGTATCCGCCAGGCTGCTGACGCCCTTGAGGGCCGCGCTGCGGGGCATGTAGGCGAAGAGTTCCTCGCCGCTGTCGGCGTCGAAGGCGTGCACCAGACCATCGTTGGCGCCGATATACACCACCGGCGTGCGGTCGGCGTAGGTCTGGGCGAAGCTGACGTGGGTATCCGCCTCGTCCCAGCCGGTGTCCTCATACTTGTCTTCGTCCGGCGGTCCCACATACAGCGGGGAGGAATGGACGATGTCGCCGATCACGGTATTGGAGCGGGTGCGATAGCTGCCGCCGTTGACCACTTCATTGCTGGCGTCGCCACGCAGGTAGGCAAGGGTGTCCTCATCGCCCAGGGCCGCCTGCAGGTCGCTGTCCAGGCTGTCCCAGACCAGCTCGGCACCGGCCAGGCCGTCACCGCTGTCGACGGCGGTGAACAGCTGCCGGTCGGCGGCGTCCGGCACGGTGGCGGACCAGGCCCTGGTGTCGGTGTTGCCGTCGTCGTCCAGGGTCCAGGCGCTCAGGTAACCGCTCCAGTCGCCGGACTTGTAGCTGGCCTTGTAGATGCGGGTGTCCTCGGTCAGCGTCGAGCTGTTTTCGGACAGCGCCGTGCCCGAGCCGGTGTGGGACTGGATGTCCGCCAGCGCCGATTTCAGCCCCTCGGCAAACTCCGTCGGGCTCTGCGCCGAATAGAAGCCGCCACGACTGTTCACGCTCGCGTGCAGCAGGTCATCGATCTTGCCGGCGTTGGAGCTGGTGGATGTCCAGTCGATGTCGGCACCCGTTTCGATGGCGTCGAACGCCTCCTCGGAGTCGACGTTGCCCTCCACGCCCAGACCAATGCCCAGTGTCACCATGTGCTGCCAGAAGGCGGGATCGTCGTCGGAGGTCGGCACGTCGTTGGCCAGGGACGTCATCAGGTCGTACTTCCAGTAGTACATGGCGATGTCCGCCAGGTTGTCGCTGGCGCTGAACCGGAACGGCGAGACCGCTTCGTAGGTGTAGCTGTCACCATCGTCGCTGGTGATGGTGGGTCCGCCGTTGTTGTCGTTCTCGCTGGTCGCGGCGGAGTTGGTCGCGGTGTCGCCGTTCCAGTAGCCATCGGTGGTCAGGATGGTGAAGTTCTGGCGACAGGACAGGATCTCGCTGGACGTATCGCCGGGATCGTCAAAGTAGGGCTCGCTGGTGGTGAAATATTCCCCGGCGGCCCCCAGGGCCCGACGCAGCGGCGTGCCGTAGCTGTAGCCGGAGGTCTGGGCGAACAGCCAGTCGTAGAAGTCGGCCTTGCTGGCGGAGAAAGCCTCCACACCGCTGCTGATGGTGTCGTCGTCATTGATGCGGCCATAGCCCAGACGGTAATCGTCTTCCATGTTCTGGAAGGCGATGCTAATCCCCGCCTTGGCGGTCATCAGGCGGCTGCGGTAGTAGGTGTACCAGTTGGCGACGTTCTGCATCTCGTCTTCGTCGTCGGTATCCACGAAAACCTGGTCGTAGCAGTCGTCATCCGAGTGATAGCCATTACAACCGCTGTTGCTCGAATCCCACACGTAATAGGAAAACGGATAGGTGGTCGTCGTACAGGAGCTGCTACTGCCCCCCCGGCCGCCACCGCGACCGCCGCCCCAGCCGCCACCAGACGACTCACACTCGGACTCGGACGTCCATTCGCTCAGATCCACGGTGGAGTCATCCGCGTCGGTAGAGGTGGAGGCACTGCCGCCGGAATCCTCATAGGCGTAATAGCCGTCGATCAGGGCCGCGTTGAAGTCCGCATCCCCCAGGCTGTTACCGTCTGCGTCCACCGGCGCGGTGTAAGTCGAGTCCGGATTGTAATAGAGCACGTTGTAATCCGGTGACTGGCAGCCCGCCGAGACGTTGGAATTAAGCAGCCCGGTACCGGGATTGATCACCTTGGAACCATCGCTGTAGGCGGAACTGCAACTGGTGTCCTCGGGCATGGCGTCCTCAAGCATGGAGCCGGAATCGTCCAGGATAAAGACGATGTTCGGCGCCAGCGGATCGGTCACCAGCACCGGTTGGTCGTCAATGGTGATATCGGCGCGGGCGCTGACGGCCAGCACGGCCAGCGCCATACCCACGCCATAGCCCAGTTTGTGCAGGATCGCTGCTGTGTTCACGGTGGACTCCCTACGGGTGGTGTCTCGGTTCTGCCTAGAGCGTGCGTTTGACGTAGGCCTGGAGCACCACATAGGCACGCCCCTCGGTCTCGTCGCTGTCCGGGTCGGCGCTGCGCGCGGTAATCCGGTAGACGTATGCGGTGCTGCTGTCGCTGGTGGAGCTGCCGTACTGGTTGCTGGTGGCGTTGCGCGAGGCGCTCTCACTGGACGTGTCGTCGGCGACGGTCGCCACCCGGTCGATGACGTACTGGGGCGTCAGCGCCAGATCGCTGACCGCATCGCTGTCGTCGACGCTGACCCAGCCCGGCGAATCGCTGGCGCGGCCATCGTCGGCGTCGCCCAGCTCGTTGGCGGGGATCGCTTCGCAGAAGTTGTCCTCACAGTCGTAGACGCTGCCGCTGTCGCCGGCACCGTCGTAGTCGAAGTCCTCCACCACCGCCTGACCGGCGCGCAGCGCGGATTCGGCGGCCTGGAAAGCCAGATCCCGGTCGTAGAAGTTGCCGGACATCTGCTCTTCGTTCTTGGTCATCTGGGCACCGGCCAGACCGATGATCAGGATGACCGCCAGCAGGATCAGGGCGATCAGCAGGGCCGCGCCGTTCTGTTGCGACGGCGGTGTGAGGGGGCGGCGTGTCATGGCAATCGGTTCCTGAGTGTGACCACGTGGGTATAAGTGCGGGAGATGTCGTCGGTGCCGTTCGTACCGACACCGGCGTCTGAGCGCGCCAGGGTCAATCCCAGTTTGACCGCCAAGACATCGCCCCAGTCGCCCACCTCCGCGGCATCCTCGTAGTCGGTATCGCCGTCCTCCAGATACTGGATGCCGAGTGCACTGACCGAATCCACCACCTCCCGGGTCACTTCGCTGCCGTTCTCCAGCGCCACGCGGTAGAGGGAACGGCCTTCCGGCGTCGAGCAGTCGTCGTCGCGGCCGTTGCAGCCCAGGTACCAGGCGGTGGAATCGAAGCGGGCGAGCAGGCTGTTCTCGTCGTAGCTCTTGGTGGTGCCGCTCCCGCCGCAGGCCACGGACACGCCCAGGCCCTGGGTGCAGTTGCCCGGCGTCAGGCCGCTGGAGGCCAGATGCTGAACCGTCGTGCCGGTACTGGCCGGCCCCGACATCTGGAAAATGCTGGCCTGGTCGAAATCGCACGCCAGCAGGATGTCGCCCTGCTCGAACGGGTGGTCGCTGCTGTTGAGGGTCAGGGTCGCCGCATCGGTGTCGTGGGACACCACGCTCAGCGGGTGGCTGCCGGTGGTGGTGATCCAGATGGCATCGGAGCCGGACAGGCGTTGCGCCTCGCTGTCACCAAACCCGGCACCGTCGAAATCATCCTCGCCGTCGAATCCTTCCAGCCCGTCGCCGAAACGGGCCCACCAGTCGTTGCTGGTGCCGCTTTCGGTGTTGTCGGCGCTGTTGTTGAGCACGTTGGCGATATCGATGTCGGTGCCGCAGGGGATTTCCCCCGCCCGGCGGATATCCCGCGACATCAGCTCGAAGGCGAAACGGGCGTTTTCCTGGATGCGCCCCATGGCGCGATTGGATTCGTAGACCTGGGAATTCATCAGAAAAGCCCCGGTGACCGTGCCGATGATGATCAGGCCAATCACCAGGCTGATCATCAGCTCGATGAGGGAAAAGCCATACTGGCTCGCCGCACGGAGGGAACGCGAATGGTTCATCTCAGATCGCCCCCACCAGCGACACCGTGGTCGCGTCGTCCGTTTCTTCGAGGCTGGAGACGTCCTCCCAGCGCACCTGCACCGTACAGCGGCCATCGTCGTCGCACGCAATACCGCCGCAGGCGCCTTCCCCCAGCAGATCGTCGATTTCATCGACCCAGTTGGCCAGGTCGGTCTTGGCCAGACCGGACACGCCGCCGGGCACCGAGCAGGTTTCGCCACTGGCCGCTAGCGTCATGTCGTACCCGGCATCCACCGCCACATCGCGGTTGGCGCGCAGGCGGTCGAGAATGGAATAGGACAGCATCACCGCCGAACTACGCAGCATCGCGGTCTGGTTGCTGTGCAGAGTCTCCAGGTTGAGCTTGGCCACGCCCAGCAGGCCGATGGCCACGATCAGCATGGCGACCAGCACCTCGATCAGACTGCTGCCACGGCTCCTGCGCATCGTCTTCATCCGCAGCCTCCTTCATCGATATGGGCCTGCCCCACCAGGGTGTAGGTGACGCAGCGCTGGTAATCGCCGGAGGTCACTTCGAAGGTGCCGGTGGTCGAGGCTTCACCGGTGGCGGAGAATGTCAGGTTGGCGGCACTGGCGGTGATGCTCAGGTCGTTGCCCGGTGCGGACCAGACTTCCGACGCGCTGGTGATGGCGCCGTTGCCGGCCCCCACGATCCAGCCACCGCTCCAGTCGGCGGACGCCGCCGCGCAGCCGCTCTCGGCCGCATCGACCGGGCACAGGGTGGTTCGGGTACGGCCTTTCATGGCCTGGTCCCGGGCCAGCGCCAGGGCATTGACCAGCCCCAACGTGGCGGTCCGGCCACGGCTGTTCTCGAAAAACGCGCTGAAGGCGGGCACCGCTACCGAGGCGAGGATGGCAAACACCGCCATGGCCACCAGCAATTCGATCAGGGTGAATCCGCGCTCGTGCGTGGTGTACCCGGGGTTCCGGTTCATGTCGATCAATCTCGCTCTGCTCGCCTGCGGGTCCACAGCCGTTGCGTCTGTGGACACGGCAAGCACGTCCCGCTTCAGGATAGGGATCAGGACGTGAAATCAGTGGCTGTGCCATGAGGGGACCAGGAAGCGGGAGACAGCTCTGAAAGGGGCAGAGAGCGGCCGAACGACAACAACAAGACCAGACTTCGGTCCGACGGCAACCCGCCCTGACCCTGACTCATAACAATTCGGTACCGGATCGATGGTGCCACCGGCCTGCGTTAAGTTGTCTTCGGATAATGAAAAGTTTCTGTAAAGAAACGCAGGCGCAAGGCCAGGCTGTGATGCAGGTCACGGGGCGTCATGCCGGGCGAATCGGCCGACTGACCGGGTCGGGCGTTGTATTGGCAGATGTGGGGAAGTCAGCGGGCAAAAAAATGGCCGCCTTGCGGCGGCCCATGTGCGAAGGGATCAGCAATAAAAGATGCTATTGAGATAGTCCTTGAGCGCCTCGCAGTTGCGACGCTCCAGCTCCGTATGAGGTACAAAGATTTCCAGATCCATCTCAATCACCTCCAGACCATGTCGGTCAACCCATGAATTCAATAACAGAGTAGCTCGCAACGCGTGGGTCGGCGTTGACACTCCGTCCCAACTGTTTGACATTTGGTAACACCATAACGACAAGATGCGATCCCGGAGTCATGCCCCACACCGCCCGGACGAAGCCCGACACCCCCCGCCAGGAACCGCGAGTCGCGGCTTCCACGGCGCTCGGTCTGGTGCACTACCTGAACACCCACGAGGCGCTGGATCAGCCCGCCGTGGAAACCCTGCTGGGCCTGTCGCTGACGGAGCTGGCCAGCCCCGACCTGCGGTTGCCCGCCTGCACCCACTACGCACTCTGGACACTGGCCGAGCAGGCGACCGGCGACCCGGCCATCGGTCTGCACATGGGAGAGATCGTCGACCCGGATCGGATGGGGCTGCTGGCCCATGTGTTCTTCAATTGCGACACCCTGGGCGATGCCATTACCCAGTACGTGCGCCTGCACCAGCTGATCAACGAAACCGTGCACCTGAGCTTCACCTGCCGCGACGAATTGGCAATCCTCACCTGGCAAGCGCAAGACCCGGCCCATTACTGTCGCCAGGACATGGACCGGACCCTGTCCGCCACCGTCAACCGCGCACGCTACTTCATCCACCCGCAACTGGACATCGCCTGGGTGCAGGTGGCCCATGAGGCTCCCGGCTACGACGACGAGTATCGGCGCATCCTCGACTGCCCGGTGCATTTCGGCGCGCCCGCCATGGCCCTGGCGTTCAGCGACCGCTACCTGACCCGGCCCATCCCCCACCGCAATCCCTACGTGCACTCGGCCATGCTCAAGCAGGTCAACACCCTGCTCGCACGCCTGCAGACACGGCGCCGTTTCAGCCGCAAGGTGCGGCGCCTGATCTCGAAGCAGATGGCCAGCGAGCGCATCGACGCCGACAGCCTGGCGAACCAGCTCCACATGAGCCGCCAGACCCTGTACCGTCGTCTCAAAAAGGAAGGCATGAGCTTCCAGGAACTGGTCGAGCACGTACGCAAGGACAAGGCACTGCGCTACGTGGCGTCGGACCGTTACGCCCTCGGCGAGATCGCCTTTCTTCTGGGCTTTTCCGAATTGAGCGCCTTCAGCCGCGCGTTCAAGCGTTGGACCGGGGAATCCCCCGCCCAGTACCGGGCCCGCCACCTCTAGTGTCCCGTCTGGTTAATGCGCTAATTGACTGCGCGTCGCTGGAGGTTCTGGACAAGGCGCCCGTTCGCCGGCATGGTGGTTCCATATCACGAACCTTCAGCCACTCGCCCTTCGGGAGCCCCTGAGAGACCGCACGGCTGCGTTGCAGTGACTTGACTTTGGAGCCACCAAACCGGCGTCCCCACGCCTTGCTGCCCGGTCTCTCAGGGGCTCAGTCGATTAGCGCATTAACCAGACGGGACACCAGGGAGTTATCTTCGCGAATGTGGGATCTGTCGTTTCTCCCCTTCCTGCTGCTGGGCGTCTATAGCCTGGCGCTGTTCTGCGTGTTCCGCATCCTGCTCAATTACCGCACCGCCCAGGGCGCCATCGCCTGGATCGTGGCGCTGATGGCGTTTCCCTACATCACCCTGCCGCTGTTTGTGCTGTTCGGCCGCAACCGGTTCGCCGGCTATGTCCGCGCCCGGCGCTCGGGCGACGAAGCCCTCAACCAGCTGCTGTCGGTGTTCGAGAACGAAGAGCGGCTGACCCGCATTCCCGACGCCAAGGATCCCAGCCCGGAACTGCGCGTGCTGACCAAACTGGTGAACCAGCCGTTCAGCCGGGGCAACGCCTGCACCCTGCTGCGCGACGGCAAGGCCACCTTCGAGGCCCTGTTCGAGGCCATGGAGAACGCCCGCGACTACATCCTGCTGGAGTTCTACATCGTGCGCTCCGACAAGGTGGGCCAGCGCATCAAGGCGATCCTCAAGCGCAAGCTGGCGGAAGGAGTGCGGGTGTACTTCATCTACGACGATATCGGCAGCGTCTGGCTGCCGCGCAATTATCTCAAGGAACTGACCACCGCCGGAGCGCGGGTGGCGGCCTTTGGCGACGGCAACGTGCGCCGGCGGCGCTTCCAGATCAACTTCCGCAACCACCGCAAACTGCTGATCTGCGACGGCCGCGTCGGCTTCGTCGGCGGCATCAACCTGGGGGACGAGTACCTGGGCACGCTGACCAACCATCTGGGCTGGCGCGATACCCATTGCGGCATCACCGGACCGGCCGTGCTGGGCCTGCAACTGGCTTTCGTCGAGGACTGGTACTGGGCCGCCAACGACCTGCCGCGACTGAACTGGACACCGCAGGTGGACCCGCACTCGGACCAGGAAGTGCTGGTCTTCCCCACGGGCCCCGCGGACCGCTTCGACACCGGCACCCTGTTCTTCCTCAACTGCATCAACAACGCCCACGAGCGGATCTGGATCACCTCGCCCTATTTCGTGCCCGACATCCAGGTGGTCAACGCCCTGCTGCTGGCCGCCCTGCGCGGAGTCGACGTGCGTATCCTGATCCCGGAAAACCCGGACCACATGCTGGTGCGGCTGGCCGCCTATTCCTATCTGGTCCAGTCCACCAAGGCGGGCATCGGCATCTACCGCTACCAGCCGGGATTCATGCACCAGAAAGTGGTACTGGTGGATCACCGTTACGCCGCCGTCGGCACGGCCAACCTCGACAACCGGTCCATGCGCCTCAATTTCGAAGTGGGCGCGCTGGTGACCGACCAGGCCTTCGTGGACGATGTGGAAGCCATGCTGGAAGACGATCTGGCCCAGTGCCGGCCCATGACCGCTGACGACTACAGCCAACGCTCACTTCCCTTCCGTCTGGCCTGCCGGGCGGCTCGCCTGCTGGCGCCCGTGCTGTGAGGCACGTCCCGGGGCCGCTTGCTCGCCGCCCGGGGCGACTTGCAGTTCTGCAACAGTGTGAGAGCATATCGGACGGCAACCCGCCGCCACCTCACCCATAACCGAACGCCAAAGACCGTGGATCGCCGATGAAGCCGTTCAAGCCCCGCGAAACCCTGACCGAGCAGGTCGCGCGACACATCGAGGACCTGATCGCCTTCGGTCAGCTGCATTCCGGGGAACGCATCTACGAAGGGGCCATGGCCCGGCAGCTGGACGTCAGTCACGGCTCGGTGCGCGAGGGGCTGCTGTTGCTGGAAAAGCGCCACCTGGTGCGCAACGTACCGCGCAAGGGCGCTTTTGTTACCGAGCTGGACACCTACTTCGTGCGCAGCCTGTACGAGGTGCTGGAACTGTACCTGTGCCACACGGGGCGCAAACTGGTGCGCCAGTGGCAAACGGAGGACATGGAGAAACTGGAGTCCCTGTATGAGCGCATGCTGGAATGCTCGCGCCGGCAAGACATGCTCGCGTTCCTGGACCTGGGCATCGAATACACCCAGGCCTCGCTGGTCTACGCCGACAACTACTTCATCCTGCAGGCCATCCAGGACCTGTGGCCGTCGGCACGGCGCTGTGCCTTCCTCGCCTTCCGGCACGCCAGCCACCAGGTCATCCACGACAACCTGGCCCACATGCGCGATTCCATCGACGCCATCCAGGCCCGGGACGAAGCGCGGCTGGACGATATTCTGCGCCAGTATGCCCGCCAGCAGTGCCAGCAGGTCCTGGCCTGCCTCGATGAGCAGCAGGCGTCCGACCATGCGGCCGGATGAACCTAACAGGTCCGGCGCATTCCTCCTTGCCGGCCTGCTGCTGTTACTGGGCGGCTGCGCGTCCTCACCGCAGACCGACGTGCCGACACCGCTGCCTCCGGCCCAGCCCGACGAGTCCGGTGCCGAACCGGCGCCCGACGCCGCGGATCGCGAACCGGCTCCGGACCGGAGTGCCCCGGCGCCGCGCCTGTGCGCCTGGAGCAAGACCAGGGGCGTGGCCAAACTGCTGGCACAGGAACAGGACCGGGGCACCTGGCAGTTCTTTCCCGGCGACGACGTCGTGTTTCACGAGGTGCCCGGTGACGCCGGTCAAGGCGCCGAATTCCGCGCCATCCTGGAGCGGCCGCTGAACGGCCCATGTGACCAGGAGCGCCTGATCCTGGTCGCACCGCTGCTGCCAGCGGCCCAGTGAAACCGGCCCTCTATCCAGAGGTCAGTAGTTGATAAACAGGCTTTCCAGGGAGTAGCCGACGGTCAGGAACAGGGTCCAGTGTTCGTCGTCGGCCCAGGCGGACGACACCTGCACCGGCCCCAGAAAGGTGTTGATGCCGGCGAACACGCCGTAGGAGTGGATCACGTCGGTCCATTTTGCGTTGCCAATGTCCTGCCAGCCGTTGCCCCCCTCGTAACTGACACCGGCGAAGAAGGGCACGATGGGGCCGCCGAACCGTCGATAGGTGTAGAGAGACAGCAGGGCGGCGTCCTGGCCGGTGACCTCACCGCGGGCATAGGCCGACAGCCGGTGGAAACCGCCCAGGGACACGTAGTCCTCCACCCCGGCCTCGCCCTTGGTCACCGAGCTGGCGAAGGCCTGGCCAACCACCACCTGACGTCCCCACTCCGCCGCCTTGGCTGCCAGCAGGGTGGCGCGATCGTAGTTTCGGTCCGAACCCAATCCGGGTCGTTCGAATCGGCCCTCCAGGCCGAAGAAGGCGCCGCTGCTGGGCAGGAAGGGATCGTTGAGGGAGTCGTAGGTGCCCTGAAGCGTCCAGGCGCCCTTGTCGATGCGGCTCTCGGAGAGATTGGAATCCCCCAGCACGTCGTCCACCGAGGCGGTACCGCGGCGGTAGCCCGCACGGATCTCCCCCTCGGCGCCCAGCTCCAGGCCCAGACTGACATCGAAGCCCTGTTCCTCGACCTCGACTTCGCCGACGCGGTCACCCGACTCGTTGAACACCGAGTAGCTGTCCCGTTCGTAATCGACACCGGCCAGGGCAAAGCGACGATAACCAAAATCCAGCGGCTGGAACCATTCCGTGCGCAGGTACGGCTCGGTGCCCAGCTGCAGGCCGGTGTTCCACTCGGCGCCCAGGGCGTTCAGCTCAGTCATCTGCAGGGTGCCGCCAACGTTGAAGCGGGTGTCACTCTCGAAGTTGTCCTCGTAGCTCAGGCCAAACTTGAGGTAGTTCGGCCCCCAGCTTTTTTCCTTCGCCTCGATCACCAGGATCGCCCCGGCCTCCGGATCGTCCGACGGCACCAGCGAGTAACTCACGGTCTCGTAGTACCCCAGGCCGTAGATGCGCCGCAGGTCATCTTCAAGCCGCTCCACGTCGAGGGGCTCCCCCGGTTGCTGATGGATGCGCGAACGCAGGAACTCGCGGGACAGGCGGGAGTCGTGATCGATGCGCACGTCGGCAATCCGGTCCGGTGCGAAACGGGCACTGGTCCGGTGTTGCTGGTACTCGGCCCAGGCCACGTCGCCCACTCGCAGCCGGTTGAGGCTGACCGCCTTGTTCCGGGTCGCCGTGGCGCCGGACTCGATGATCTGGGTGGCGTCGTAGAAATCCGCCGAGGAAAGCCCCTCCAGACTGGGCCGGATCAGCACGTCCTGCTCGTCCATCAGGGCCAGTTGGTCGTCCACGTTGCGACGGGTCATCAGCGTGGTGAGCTGCCCCACCACGGAGAACGCCCCGGTCAGCTTCTCGCTCTCCTGCAGGGCGTCGCTGATATCCACGGCGATGACCACATCGGCACCCATCGACTGGGCCACACTGACCGGCAGGTTGTTGGCAATGCCGCCGTCCACCAGCAGGCGGCCGTCCCTCTCGGTGGGAGCGTAGACACCGGGAATACTCATGCTGGCGCGGATGGCCTCGGCCAGGGAACCGTTGCGAATGACCACCTGCTCGCCGGTTTCCAGATCCGTGGCGACCGCCCGGAAGCGCAGCGGCAGGTTATCGAAATCACGCGCCAGGGCCGCGTTGCGGGTCAGCTCGTTGAGGATAAAGCCGAGGTTCTGGCCGGCCACCAGACCGCGCCCCAGCACAAAACCATCGCTACTGACGCCGATACCGGGATCCACCGGGTAGCGCCAGTCATCCACCTTGCGGCGCACCGGTTTATAGGCACGGCCGGGGCTGTCCTGGAAGCTGGAGAGCCAGTCCATCTCGATGAACCGGTCCTCGATCTCGTTGACGTCCATGCCCAGGGCGTAGAGGGCCGCGACCGCCGAGCCGGCGCTGGTGCCAACCACGATATCCACGGGAACGTGCATTTCCTCAAGGGCCCGCAACACCCCCACGTGCGCCATGCCCTTAGCGCCACCACCGCTGAGCACCAGGGCAACCACCGGGCGCTTCTTCCTGGCCGTGTCCTCGGCCTGCGCCAGGGCAGGCGCAGCCATCAGCGACAGCAGTAGCAGGACGATCAATCTCGGCACGCGACACTCCCTTGCCGGACCCGTGGCGGTCCGGGTGTTTCAGGCGATTCAGGATTCACAAAACGAAAACGCCGCCCCGGGAGGGGACGGCGCGGCGGGTATTATTGGTTCTTGTCCTCGTCCTCGACCAGTGACAAATGGGAAATGTCCGGGACCACCGGCGGAATGGGCTCTTCGTTCTCCACCAGGGTCACGCCTACCGGCGCGACGCTCCAGTCGTCGAGGTGCTCGAACATCGGCGCTTCCACCTCATGGGCCTCGCTCAGGCGGTCGTGAGCCGCACCGACGCGCAGGCTGGAGTGCGCCAGGATTGCATCCACCTTTTCGCCCGCCACATTGGGTCGTTCGCCGGGCTCCACCGGCACGCCGCCGGAAGACCCCTCCGCGTCACCCGCAGCGGCCGGCGCATTCGACGCCTGCGGCTCGGGCTCCGGCGCCGGAGGCGGCACCGGACGGGACGCCGCCGGGCGCTCGGTCGGTTCCGCAGGCGACGACGGTGGGGGCTCGGCCGCGCCGGCCATGGGCTCAGCGTGGGCAATCATGCCGTGCTTGCGCAGGACCGCCAGATACTTCTCTGCCTGCTCCTGCTCCAGCTTGTTGCGGATCACCACCCGCCGGCCGCTGAACATCCGCTCGACCTGGTCGACGCTCGCCTTGAACAGGGCCCGCGCGTTGGCACGCGCGGTCGGCTCGTCGGTGCCGGGCGCACACTCTCCCTTGAATACCAACTGATACATGACATCGTCTCCGCGAAAACAGGGCCCGGTTACCCGGGGAATGCCTCTATCCTAGCGTATCCCCCCGGCCGGCCAAAGTGCCCGCCGGCATTCCCTGCGATGCGCCAATGCCGTAGCATGCCCCTCTTCCGGAGACGGCCGGCAGCAATCCGTTGCGGCGTATAACAACAAGCAGGAAACCGTACCCATGCTTCTGATCATCAAGGTGGTGGCCACCCTGGCCACCGTCCTGGCCCTGGCCTGGCTGGCGGAGCGCGTCAGCACCCGGGTGGCCGGCATCCTGGCGGGCTTTCCGCTGGGCACCGGCGTGGCGCTGTTCTTTCTCGGCTACGAGCAGGGACCGGCCTTCGCCGCCGATGCCGCCCGTGGCACCCTGCTGGGCTTTATCGCGGGCCAGACCCTGGCGCTGGCGTTCGCCGCGACCGCCAGCGAGAAACGCCTGCGTGCGTTGACCCTGTCGGTACTGGCGTTTCTGGTGGTGGCGCTGCCGCTGTCACTGCTGGATCTGACGCTGCCCTGGGCGCTGCTGGCCAGCGTGCTGTTCACGGTGGTGGCGCACCGCCTGATGCGCCACTTCGCAGACACCGGCATCACCCTCGACAAGCGGCCGGGTTGGCCGGAACACATCCTGCGCGGCGTGATCTCGGGCCTGATCGTGGTGGCCATCACGTCCGCCGGTCACTGGGGAACGGCCACTCTCAGCGGCGTCCTGGCGGCTTTCCCCATCACCTTCTTTCCGCTGCTGGCGATCATTTTCTGGCAGCACGGGCCGGCGCCGGCGCAGACGCTGGTCAAGCACTATCCGGCCGGCCTGGGCTCGCTGATCACCCACACGGTGGCGGTGGCGCTGCTTTACCCGGTGGTCGGCGTTTTCGTCGGCACAGCGCTGGCTCTGGCGCTGGCCACGCTCTGGTCATTCGGCTGGCTGGCCTGGCAGAGAGCCCGCTGACGCTTGCAAACAATTGAAAAAAGGTCGTCGGAAGGATGAGCAAACCTGCGTCCGTTTGCCATAATGCAACGTAACAAGCCATTACATTCGGTTACACTGCGAGTCTGACGATGAAAACGCTGCGCAACATGCAACTGCCACGAATGCTGGGCAGCCTGGGGCTGCTGCTGGGGCTGGCCTGTGCGCAATCCGCCCGGGCGGAAAACATCGATCTGTTGATGAGCGGCCTGTTCGATGCCCGGGGCCCAAGCTACATCGGTTATACCAGCGTCAGCCGCGACGAGATTCCCGCAACCGCCAACTACGCCCGCAAATACCTGATCGTCGATTTCCGCTTCGATTCGGCGCAGTCCGACGACCACCTCCAGACCAGCATCCACACCATCTGCATGGCGATGATCCGCGATCGCGACCTGATGCAGCGCCTCACCCGCCAGGGCTACGACATGGTGTCGGTCGCCTTCGATCGCCGCTCCCAGTACGACTGTCTCTGACCGCGGCTAACGACCCGTTTCTCCGGATCGGCCCGGCTCTGACTAGCGGTCGCTGTCCGCCGTGGCGTCCTCGGAGAGGAGGTCGGGGAAGGCTTCCAGGCGATCATCCAGACTGTCCAGCTCGAACGCGTCCACGTCCGCCTGCAGGTCACGGCCGTACTCCACCACTTCCTTGACCCGGTAACGCTTGCCCCACTCCTGCAGGCGCTGGGCGAACGCACTCAACTGTTCGGGATCGCCGCCGCCGCGCAGGCCTTCCCACTCCTCGGTAAAGGTGCGCTGCAAGTCCGCCTTGAGACGCCGGCGCAGATAGCGATTGGTGACATCATTGAGCACCATGTCGTCTTCCGGTTCGTCGCCTTCGCCCTGTTCCGGCGCGCGGCGCTCGTGATCCAGGAAGCGCGCCAGTTCCTCCATCAGCACCTGCCGGCTGACCGGCTTCTGCAGGAAGCCATCGAAACCCGCTTCCTCAATGCGGTAGGCGTCGCCTGGCATCACCGAGGCGGTCAGGGCAATCACCGGGATGTGCGCCAGGTTCTCGTCCTCGTGCATGGTGCGGCGGCAGGTGAAACCGTCCATCACCGGCATGCGGATGTCCATCAGCACCACACCCGGCTGGCACTCGCGGGACACGCTCAGCGCCTGGCCGCCGTCCTCCGCCTCGATCACCTTGAGGCCGACGGGTTCGAGCATGTCGCGCACCAGTTGGCGGTTCATGCGGTTGTCGTCCACCACCAGCACCAGGCCATTCTGGAACAGCAGATTCGGCGCCCCTTCGTCGCGGGTGTCCGGGCCGGTGGTGGACGTTTCCACATCGTGCAGCACCAGGCGGAAACAGGAGCCCTCGTCCAGAGTGCTGGTGACGGTCAGGTCCCCGCCCATCATGCGCGCCAGTTTGCGGCTGATCGCCAGGCCCAGGCCGGTGCCGCCGTACTGGCGGTTACTCTGCCCTTCCTGCTGCTCGAAGGCATCGAAGATCCGCTTCTGCTGGTCCTCGGGGATACCAATACCGGTGTCACTCACCTCGATCACCAATTGGCACTCGTCGCCGGAATCGTCGCTGTGGCAACGCTCAGTATGGGCCCGGAGGCTGACCTCGCCCTCGTGGGTGAACTTGATGGCGTTGCCCACCAGATTGAACAACACCTGGCGCAGGCGGGTCTCGTCCAGCACCATGGCGCGCGGCATGTCCTCGGCCAGGGTCACGCTCAGGGTCAGGCCGCGGGCCTTGGCGCGCATCTCGAAGATGCGCCGCACGTCCTCCAGCAACCGCTTGAGGTCCAGCGGCCCGAATTCCAGCCGCATCTTGCCGGCCTCGATCCGCGACAGGTCGAGGATGTCGTTGATCAGCGTCAGCAGGCTGCGACTGCCGGCCTTGATCGATTCGATGTAGCCACGCTGGCGGGGATCGGTGACGCCGCTTTCCAGCAGCTCCGAGTAGCCCATCACCGCGTTCATCGGCGTGCGAATCTCGTGGGACATGTTGGCCAGGAACTCGCTCTTGGCGCGGTTGGCCGACTCCGCTTCCCGCGCCAGCTGCTCGGCTTCCAGTTTGGCGGCGCGCAGCTCGTCCTCGCTGCGGCGCAGGGCGTCCTCAGAGCGAATCCGCTCGTCCACCTCGCGCGACAGTTTGCGGTTCCAGTAGAGGAAGATCAGCACCACCACCACGGCAATCAGCACCACCCGGCGCACCACCGTGTAGTCGATGTCCTGCTCGATATCCAGGTGGATCCAGCGGTTGTAGATGGTGTCGTAGTCTTTCTTCTCGATCGCCCCCAGGCCCTTGTTGAGGATGCGCAACAGTTCCGGTTCGTCGCGCCGTACCGCCAGGCGCAGTTCGTACTGGTAAGGCGTGATGCTGGTGATGCGCAGGTTGGACAGGCCCAGGTGCGCCACCGTGTAGCTGACCCCGGGGATGTGCGTGACCATGACGTCCAGGTCGCCGTTGGACAGCGCCAGCAGGCCTTCCTCCAGGTTATCCACCGGGTACAGGTTGAGCTCGGGATGGTTGATCAGCAGGTATTCGTGGCTGGCCTGCTGGCGCACCACGCCCACCCGCTCGTCACGCAGCTCACGCAGGTCACCGATGAAGCGGCCGTCGTCGCGGATGACCATGGCGATGGGCAGGCTCAGGTAGGCGCGGGTGAACAGGAACAGTTTCTCGCGCCGGGGCGTGCGTGGCAGGGCCGGCAGGATGTCGATCTCGCCATCTTCCAGCATCGCCTCGGCCTTCGACCAGTCGTCCAGGGTGCGTGTGGCGAAGCGCACGTCGAGACCGTCGGCCAGCTGGCCCACCAGATCCGGCACCAGGCCGGTGGGGCGGCCGTCCTCGGCGAATTCGAACGGCGGCCAGTCGGTGCGGTAGGCCACGCGCAGGTCAGGATGGCGCTTGAGCCAGGCCTGTTCCTGCGGCGTGACGGTGACCTGATTCTCGGCGTCCACGCCGGGCAGCTCGAAGGCGATCCACTTGCCCTGCACCGCACGGCTCTCGTTGCCACTGATGGATTCCACGCCGGCATCGAGGATGCGCTGCAACCGTGGGTTGTCCGAGGCCACGGCAAAGGCCACTTCCGCCGGCTGATTGTTGAGCACGGTGACCAGCGAAAGCTGGTCGATCAGCCCGGCGCGCAGGTAGTCGGAAATCACCGGCATGGGCGCGAAGAAGGCATCGGCCTCGCCCGCCAGGATGCTGTTGACCGCCTCGCTCACCGAACGCACCGGGATCGGCTGGAACGACTGCACCGGATCCAGCAGGGAGTATTGATGGGAATCACCGGCGATCAGCGCCACCCGCTTGTGCTCCAGATCGGACAGGCGTTGCACCGAAGCGTCATCGGCGTTGGCGAACAGGCCATAATTGAGCGACATGAAGCTGTCCGTGAAACGCAGGTTGGGGGCACTGGCCGGATGCTGCACGGTCATGATCACCGCATCCAGCTCGCCCTCGCGCAGGCGCGATTCAAGGGTGACGGCGTTGCCGGGCACCAGGGTGACGTCCACGCCCAGTTTCTCGCCCACCAGCCGCGCAAAGCCGGGATGGGTGCCCACCATTTCCCCGTCCTGGGCCAGGTACGCCAGGGGTTTGCGCTGCCCGGCAATGCCGATACGCAGGTTACCCTGCTGCGCCACCCAGGCCAGGTCGTCCGCCCCCAGCATCGGACGCGGTGATGGCATACGCGGCTCGGCGGCCAGCGGCAACGCGATCAGCTGGAACAGGACAAACAGGGTGGCTAGAGCCAGACCGCGCTTCACTTGGCTATCCTCGGGTGTTTGGCTAGATTGATTGACAGGACGTGATTCAAACGGGTTCTCAAGTTGACCGAGCGGCCTCAACGCAGAGGACTCCTGCCTCGAGGACTTTAGCATCATGGATACCAGTCAGCACTCCCTGTCGACGCTGTTCGAACAACTGGGCCTGCCGGCCGATGCCGCCAGCATCGAGGCCTTCATCAGCCGGCACGCACCACTGCCGCCGGACATGGTCCTGGCCGAAGCTCCGTGCTGGAACGCGTCCCAGGCCAGCTTTCTGCATGAAGGCATTGACGAGGATTCCGACTGGGCGGAAGTGATCGACGAGCTCGACGCCCTGCTGCGTCACTGACCCAGGTGGGCGACCCGGTTACGACCGTCCCGCTTGGCCTGATAGAGCGCTTTGTCCGCGGTGTCGAACAGATCGTCCGCCGTGGCCGCGTCGCCGAACGCCACCAGCCCCGCCGAGACGGTGATGGTCACCGGCTGATCCTGGAAATGGAACGGCAACTGCGCCACATGCTCGCGCAGATTATCGATCACCTTGAACGCCGCTTCCATAGTCGTTTCGGGTAACAGGATTACAAATTCCTCGCCGCCGTAACGGGCCACGAAGTCGGTGGAGCGCAACCGGTCGCACAGGGTCTTGGCGACCAGCTGGATGACCCGGTCGCCCGCCTTGTGGCCATAGGAGTCATTGACGCGCTTGAACAGGTCGATGTCCAGCACCGCCATCACCACCGGCTGGTGATAGCGCTGCCAGCGGTCGAACTCGAACTGCAGCCGTTCCTGCCAGGCCTCCCGGTTGGGCAACTGGGTCAGCATGTCGGTCAGGGAACGGGCACGCTCGGCGCGCAGTTTCTCCTGCACCTGCTCGGAATAGGCTTCCAGTCCCGCCACCTTTTCCTGCATGGCCGCCAGCTCTTTCTCCAGCATGGCCTCACGGCGGCATTCGTCTTCCCGATAGGTGCGGAACGAGGTGGATAGCGCCTGGATGTTGGCCGACACGGACGCCTTCAGCTCGTCCAGGCTGTGGGCAGTGCCGATGGCCTGCTCGATGTCCTGCAGCTGCTGACTCACTTCGCTGTCCAGGGCTTCGGCAGCGTTGCGCTGGTCGAGCCGGGCGTCGACCTGGGCCTTGCAATTCAGCTTGAGGGCCGCCAGGCGCTCGTCCAGCCGGCGCAGGAAACTCTCGAACTCCAGCCGACCGCGACTCACCGCGGCGATGATCAGGTCCACGATCTCGTTGAGGACGTCGCGCAGCTCATCCCAGTCGCTGCCCATCTCCAGGCGCTGTCTCAGGTGCATGGCGCGGGCGTGGGCCGGCGCATCCAGACTCACCTGGTTGAGGACGTGCCCCAGCAGATCGCCCACCCGACGGGCGATGTTGAGCCGCGCGTCTCCACTGTCATCGGGTGTCGTTGTGGGTATCGCGATCTCCGCCGCGGGCGGCGCCTCAGCTTCGCTCGCCGGCTCACGCTCGTGCAAACCGAACCAGCGGCGCCAGCCACGAGTCGGCGGGCGCTCCGGCTGCCCCTGGCTTTGCTCCAGCAGATCCGCCAGGGTCGTCAGCCATTGCACCAGTTCATCGCCGCGATCGGCCAGGTCGTCGACCTGTTTCTCCAGCGTGCGCAGCCCTTTGCGGCTGTTCCGCTCCAGCTCGCCAAGGGCCTCCAGGATGCGCTCCAGCGCCAGTCTCAGGTTGCGTTCGGAACGGAAACGCCGCTCGTCGAGGGCTTCGAGGGCCTGGTCAAAGCGGCTCTGCAGCTGTCGCAGGGTCGCCAGGTCGCAGGTCTCGTGTTTGAGGATGCGGCGCAGTTCCTCCAGCAGTTCGTCCGCCGCGGCGTCCTGCCCCGACGCGAACAGGCTGGTGCGGACCAGGAGCCGCTGAAGGGTGAAGCGCTCCTCCTGCCAATCCTTGGGGCGAATTTCCGACATCGTCATGATTGCTGTCCCGGAAACGGGGGCTGATGGCTCATCGTGTGCGAACGTCCTTTCCCAATGCCCTATAGCGTAGTCGCAGGCATGGCATGCTTCTAGTACTTTGGAAACCTAAAGGTTAGCACCGGTATGCGCGATAGTACCCCGGGAACGTGATAGCCCCTGGGAACTACGACGGTTCGGTATCGCCCGCCTTGCGCCGGCGCGCCCGGGGATGACTGCGATCATAGACCCGCGCCAGGTGCTGGAAATCCAGATGGGTGTAGACCTGGGTGGTGGCGATATCGGCGTGGCCCAGCAGTTCCTGCACAGCGCGCAGGTCGCCGCTGGACTCCAGCAGGTGGCTGGCGAACGAGTGGCGCAACAGGTGCGGGTGCAGGCGCTGGTCGGCCCCTTTGTGCTGCCCCCAGCGATTGAGCCGGGACTGCACGCTGCGTGCGCTGAGGCGTTTGCCCTGTCGGCTCAGGAACAGGGCCGTCTCGCCGTCCGGGGCCAGGCCGGCACGCACCGCCAGCCAGGCGTCGACCGCCGCCAGGGCCTGGCGCCCCACCGGCAGCAACCGTGTCTTGCCGCCCTTGCCCAGGACCCGCACTTCGCCGGCAGCCCGGTCCAGGCTGGCCAGGTCCAGCCCCACCAGCTCCGCCAGTCGCAGGCCGGAGGAATAAATCAGCTCGAACATGGCGCGATCGCGGACTTCCAGCGGGTCGTCGGGATCGGCGTCGAGCAGGTGGCCAAGCTGGTCCACGTCGGCCACGCGTGGCAGCTTGCGACCGGCCTTGGGCGCGCGCACGTCCAGCGCCGGGTTGTCGCTCACTTCACGCTCGCGCAGAAGGAATTCGTAGAAACGGCGGGTGGCGGACAGGTGACGGGCGATGCTGCGCCCGCCCAGCCCTTCGCGACTCAACTGGGCCACGTGGCGGCGCAGCCCGTGGACATCCAGGTCACGCCAGTGGCTCATGCCCTGCTCCTGCAGCCGCAGGCCCAGGCGCTCCAGGTCACGCTGGTAATTGCTGAAGGTGTGGGGCGACTGGCGTCGTTCGGAACGCAGGTGCTCGAGGAATCGCGCCAGCGACGGCGCCAGGGCTTCAGACAGCATGATCCGGGATCGGGTGCCGCGTCAGCGGGACCCGACCACTTTCTCCGCGTCGGCGAGGGCCGGTTTGGCGCTGTGCCGGGCCATCAATGGCGGCAGCAGCCGGCTGAGGGTGTCGCTGATGTAGGTCAGGAACAGCGAGCCCATGCTTTCGTCGAAATAGCCCACCTGCTGGCTGCCAATGGCGAACAGACCGAGCAGCTCGCCGTGACGCAAAGGCACCAGGGCAACAGAGGCGATGGGATTATCCCGCTGGGGGAACAGGAACGCCCGCTGCTCGATACGGAACTGACCGCACACCGCACGCTGCCCGTCCAGCAGGGAGCCCAGTTGGGCGTCGGCCGCCGCCCGCGTCACACGGATCAGCGCGCCGTCGGCACCGTCGGCCTGGGTCTGGTCGCGGTCGTCGAACAGGATCAGCGACGCCGCGTCCAGGGCGAAGTCGCCGCGGATGCTGTCGTCGATCACCGACGCCATCTCGTTGAGTGAACGCGCCTCGATCACCTGGGTCAGCAGGCGCTTGCTCTTCTCGAACAGGCGGTCGTTCTGGCGGGCGATCTCGATCAGCTCGCCCAGCTCGTGGCGCAGCATGTCACGCTGTTCGCGGAACAGGTGAACCTGACGCTCCACCAGGGAAATCGCACGGCCGCTGTCGTGGGGCAGTTTCAGGCTGCGCAGCAGTTCGTCCTGGTGGATAAAGAAATCTGGATTGGCCTGCAGGTACGCGACGACGTCCTGCTCGGTCACTGTCTGGGCCGGCTTGCTCGCAGCCTCATCTGTCATCCCGGAAACCTCCTGTCACGATCGCCTCTGATACGGGCGATTCTTTTTATCGATGCCCGCTCCAGACGGGCACCGGCACTAGCGCTTTTTCTGGCGACTGCGCCCGGACGAACGTCCGGAACGGGAACGGCGGGGCGCCTCGCCGGGCACTCTCACCTGGCCTTCAAAGACGCGGGCGGTCGGTCCCTCCATCATAACAGGGGCCCCTTCGCCCTGCCATTCGAGGCTGAGCGGGCCGCCGCGCAGCTCCATGCGGACTTTCTCGTCCAGCAGACCGCGCAGCCGACCGGCCACCATGGCGGCACAGGCACCGCTGCCGCAGGCCAGCGTCTCGCCGGAACCGCGCTCGAATACACGCAGCCGGGCGTTGCGCCGATCGACGACCTGCAGGAAGCCGATGTTGGCCTTGCGCGGAAACGCCGGGTGGGACTCCAGCAACGGCCCCAGGCGCTCCACCGGCGCGGTGTCCACATCGTCCACCAGCAGCACGGCGTGGGGATTGCCCATGGACACCACGCTCAGCTCCACGGTCTCGCCGTCCACATCCAGGGTGTAGGTGTCGGCCCGCTCGGGTGCCTCGAACGGCACCTGCGGCGGGTCCAGCTCCGGCACGCCCATGTTGACGGTGACCCAGCCGTCCTTGCCGGTGCGCAGTTCGATCACGCCGCCGGCGGTCTGCACGCGGATGACCTTTTTGTTGGTCAGGCGCTGGTCGCGCACGAAGCGGGCGAAGCAGCGGGCGCCGTTGCCGCACTGTTCCACCTCGGAGCCGTCGGCGTTGAAGATGCGGTAGCGGAAATCCACGTCCGGCAGTCCGGGCGGTTCCACCAGCAGAAGCTGGTCAAACCCCACCCCGAAGTTGCGATCGGCCAGCTTGCTGATCGCTTCCGGACGCAGGCGGAACGGCTGACTGATGGCATCGACCACCATGAAGTCGTTGCCCAGACCGTGCATCTTGGTGAACTGAAGGGTCGCGCTGCGGCGTCGTGAGTCCGTCATCACGTTGGCTCGGGCAGGCAGGATTCGAGACGCATCTGGTCTTCCAGGGTTTCCCGCTGGCGGATCACATGGACCTGATCACCGTCCACCATCAACTCCGGCGGGCGGTTGCGCGAGTTGTAGTTGGAACTCATCACGAAACCGTAGGCGCCCGCCGACCGCACCGCCAGCAGATCGCCGGCGGTCAGCGCCAGGGAGCGCTCCTTGCCCAGGAAGTCGCCGGTTTCACACACCGGGCCCACCAGGTCCCAGGCCTGTTCGGCCACATCCTCACGCGGGGTGACCGGGATGATCGCCTGCCAGGCGCTGTACAGGGCCGGCCGGATCAGGTCGTTCATGGCGGCGTCGATGATGGCGAAATTGCGATGATCGGTGCACTTGAGGAACTCGACCCGCGTCAGCAGGATGCCGGCGTTGGCGGCGATGGAACGACCCGGTTCCAGCACGATTTCCAGCGTCCGATCGCCCAGGCGCTGCTGCACGTGTTCCATATACTCGCTCGGCGACGGCGGAGTCTCGTCCTCGTAGGTCACGCCCAGACCGCCGCCCATGTCCAGGTGCCGGATGGTGATGCCGTCTTCCGCCAACTGATCGATCAACGCCAGCACCCGGTCCAGGGCGTCCATGAACGGCTCGACCGTGGTCAACTGGGAGCCGATGTGGCAATCCACGCCCACCACATCCAGGTTGGACAGGGCCGCCGCCTGACCGTAGATGCGGCGCGCCTCGGCGATGTCGATGCCGAACTTGTTCTCTTTCAGGCCGGTGGAAATGTACGGATGCGTGCCCGCGTCCACGTCCGGGTTCACGCGCAGGGACACCGGCGCGACTTTGCCCAGTTCCGCCGCAACGGCGTTCAGACGGTCCAGCTCGGTCTCGGACTCGACGTTGAAACAGCGCACGCCCACTTCCAGCGCCCGGCGCATTTCAGCCGGCTGTTTGCCGACGCCGGAAAACACCACCTTGCCGGGATCGCCGCCGGCGCGCAGCACCCGCTCCAGCTCACCGACCGACACGATGTCGAAACCGGCGCCGAGACGGGCCAGCACGTTGAGCACCGCCAGGTTGCTGTTGGCCTTCACCGCATAGCAGATCAGGTGCGGCCGGCCCGCCAGGGCGTCGTCGTAGGCGCGGAAGTGGCGCTCCAGCGTGGCCCGGGAATACACGTAGGCCGGCGTGCCGAACTGCTCGGCGATGCGGGATACCGGAACATCCTCGGCGTACAAGGTGCCGTCGCGGTAGTTGAAATAATCCATGCGCTGTCCTGTGTCAGTGTCTGATCGCGATCCCGGCGCGTGGCCCGCGGTCGATGCGGGCCGGCACCGGTGGCGGGAGCTATTCGGCGTCCGTCGGCTCGAACGGGGCGTTCTCGTCCTGCCGGTTGTCGGCCGGTGTGTCGGTGCCAACCGCGGCCGGGGCCGTCTCGGGCTCCGCAGGCAGGTACAGGGGGCCTTTCTGTCCGCAACCGGACAACAAAAGAGCCAGGATGGCGATGGGGAGAAGGCGCCCGATCATCTTGCATTCGCTCCGCTTGAAGTGATCGGGCCAGTATAACGGCTGCACCGGTCTATCGCGAGATCAGCGCGCGCCGCATGCCCTGGCCCAGCGCCCGGTTCAGGTCACGCTCCAGCGCCATGCGGTATTCCAGGTACTGACTGGTCTGCAGATCGTGCTGGTACATCTGCGGATCCAGGTCGTGGGGCAGGTTCAGGTCGGTCAGGTAGATCGGGTAATCGCTGCCGTCGCGGCGCCGGGATCGGACGTAATGGGCCACCGCGGGAATCAGTTGGTCGCCGTACTCCAGCACGCTGAACTCCTGCTCCTCGCAGAAAATATCGAAACGCACCGGCTGGTCGCCTTCCTGGACACCCACAGCATGCAACTCGAAGCCGTCCAGCGGCAGCTCGTCGGTGGCGCCGAAACGGCGTTCGAGCACCCACTGCCCGGCCCGTTGCAGCACCTCGGAGCAGGTCACTTCCAGATCGCCGGCGGCATCGGCCAGGGCTCGCCGCAGCTGGCGCCGCTCCGACACGTTGGACAGGAACCGCATCACCGGGGCCAACAGGTGGCGCCGGCTGGTGAACGGCTGCTGCCAGTGGCTCAGGGAACCGTGTTCGTCCACCACCCAGACCCAGGCGCGTTCCTCGCCCACCTGGAAGAACACCTGGATGTTGTCCGGCTGGCTGGCCCGGCACACCAGCGCCAGGGCCGGGTCGTCCTCCAGCGCGTGACGGTCCACCAGGATCGGCAAATACGCCGACTGGGGCCGCTGCAGATGACTCAACAGCTCGGCGCGGGACGCCAGCGCCACGAATCCGGGCTCGCCGTTGTGGAACTGCAGCACGAAGTAGCGCCGCTCGATCTCGATCACGTAGCGCAGCGGGTGGGGGCCGCGCCGGCCGGCGAAGAAGGTCTGCTGGACGTCTTCGAACAGGGTCTGCAGGCGCCGCTGGATGGAAGGCCCGTGGCCGGCATCGTGACAGCAGACGGTCAGTTGCGGCGGCTGACCGGGTGCCGCCACCCGCGCCGCCAGGATGTTCTTCAGGCACTGGATCAGGGTGTCGCCCACCTCGTAACGGTGCACGCTGACTTCGTGCCAGCTGTTGAGCATCACCTGATCCAGGGTGAGCACCAGGTTTTCGCGGCCGCCGCTGAAGCCGAGGGAGTCGTGACGCCCGCTCAACTTGTGCAAGCCACGCTCGGTCAACGGCGCCTGCGGGTCCACCGCGACATTGACGAACAGCAGGATGCTGAGCGGCCGGCTGTCCTGCAGCAGGGCTTCGCGCGTAGCCGGCGCGTCGGGCACCGGCAGGTTCGCCTGCAGATCCTCGATCATGCCGCGCAGCCCGCCCAGATCCAGGGCACTGTCGCCGGCACGCAGATTCAGGCGGGTGGCGCGGGTCAGCAGACCGTTGCAGTGACTCCAGACCAGCAGCTCCACCAGGCTGGAGGCACGCCGGATCACCGGTTGCCAGACCGCATCCAACGGGTTTTCCAGATCGCGGTAGAGCAGCCAGCCCTGCCCCGGCGCGCGCCCCTCGACCTGGGTCGACTGGTGATGGAAGGACAGATTCTCTTCCGCCAGGCTCGGCGCCAGGTTGGGATTGATCAGCTCCACCTTGCCCGCCTTGCGCTGGAACGCGGCGTAGAGTTTGCGCCCCAGCAGCCCCATATCCTGCGGGCGAATCGCCGCCTTCACCGCGTGGGTGCGCGCCAGCCGCGACAGGAAACGGTAGCTGTGGGTCAGTTCGGAGACGATCTGGCGACGCAGCACCTGCACATCCCCGGCGCGCCACAGCTGGCGATCGTCCAGGTTGCGCACCTGTTTGCGATCCCAGCCCCACTGTTCCACCAGCGTCTGTAACAGCGCCGACTGCCAGGTCGCGCTGCGCTGCTCCAGGCGCGACAGGGGCACGCCGGTCTTGAGGTAGAGGCTCTGGCGCACCAGGCGCAGCCGCTCCGGCGCCTCCAGCCCGATCAGCCAGCGGTCCAGGCGCTGGTACAGCATCAGATAGGGATCGAGCGCGTCCGGGTCCGTGGTGCCGGCGTAGACCTGCGCCTTGAACGCCAGTGACAGCAGCCCCCCGTCCCGGTCCCGGGCGTAACATTCGATCAGCAGCAGTTTGAGCAGGGACTTCCAGGGTGAATCGATGCCCTTGTACAACTGCCACACGCCGGCCCCCAGGAATTCGGCCTCCGGTACCTCCGGCACCGCGCCGAAGTCGATGTACTGATCGGCACGGATGAAGCGGAAGTCACGCAACTGGTCCGCCAGCCGGTCGTAGTCCGCCTCCCGCTCGGCCGGAATCAGCCACCACAGCGGGTAGCAGCCTCCCAGGTGGATGCCGGTGCGGTAGAACTCGTCCAACAGCAGATAGTGCTGGGCACTGCCGCAGTTTTCGCCGTTGACCTCAACCCGCTGGCGGCCCTGGCGGAAATCCTCGGCGGCGAACACGAACACGTGCAATTCCAGTCCCAGGCTGTCCGCCCAGCGCGAGACCGCTTCGGCTTTCTGTTCCAGGCTGCGGATGCCGGCCGCGTCGAGGTCCGGGCGGTGGCACAGCCACACGTCCAGGTCGCTGGCCACCGAATGACCCAGGGTGCCGGGGCTGCCCATCACGAACAGGGCCTGGATATCCGGCCGCCGCCGGCCCGCCGAACGCATGCGGAAGGTGCGCGCGAGCCGCTGGGCGGCCGCGAGTTCGTCGTCGCCGGGCGCGTAATGGGCCAGGCCGAAGGGGCAGTGCTGGTCCAGGTAACCGGGCAGGGATGGATGGTTGAGATGGAAGATCAGCGGCAGGAGGTCGAGCACCACCTGCTGCCTCGATGCCAGCGCCTCCCGCGCCCGCAACCGCCGGGCGGCGTTGATCCGGAGGAAACGTTCACACAGCCGTTTGAGCGTCTTGCGGTCGATGCCGTCGTCGAAATCCAGCTGGATGGCGTTAGCAAGGCTCACGGGGTCGGGCGTTCCTCGTACGGTTGTGACAGAAAAGTCCATTTCTGTGGACTGGGTCTCAACTTCGTATTATCGAAAGGATCTATGTCGCCTTTCAAACCACACTAACCAAAAATAATCCAAATACTATGACTGGTTACAAACGAGTGACCAGTCCGACGACATACCGGACCGCACTGTGAAGGATTTTCTCGTCAGTCGGCTGCGCCGGGATGGGACGGCGTGCCCGACGCAGCAGACCCGATTGCAGGTGAATGACGACGGCCTGATCGTGCAGGCCGACGGCCAGGCGGAAGCCGTGCTCGGCTATTCGGCCCGGCAACTGCGCAACACCCCCCTGGCCCGGCTGGCCGCGTCCCGCGAGGACAACCCGCTGGCCCCCGCTCACCGCGACCGCCTCCGGCGCGCCGAGTCGACGCCGGTGACCCTGCGCCATGGCGACGGCTATTTCTTCACCGCCCGCATCGCCCTCCGTCCAAAGGGCCCGGTCACGCCCGCGGTCAGCAGCGCCCGCGTCCAGCCCTGGGGAACCGCGCCGCTGGATCCCCATCTGGTCCAGGTCACCGAAGAAACGGGGCAACTGGGCCTGTGGTACCTGGACGCCGCCAGCGACGCCGTGCACTGGTCCGACGGCCTCTACCGCCTGCTGGAACTGCGTCCGGGTTGCGATATTTCGATCGAACACGCCCTGTTCTATTGCCAGCAGTTCCAGCCCCGCGTACAGGCCCTGTTTCGCCGCTGCCTGCGTCACGCCCGCCCTTTCAGCCTTGAGCTGACCCTCCTCACGGCCAACCAACGTCTGCGGCCGGTCCGCCTCAGTGGGCGGCCCATCCTGACCGGCGACCGGGTTACGGCCGTGGCCGGCACCCTGGTGGACCTGTCCGAGCGCCTGCACCAGCGCGCTGCGCGTACCGAGGTGGAACAGATCCTCCATGGCATGATGGACGCCACCGATGACCTCGTCCTGGCGCTGGGACCGACGCTGAACATCCTCGCCTGCAACCGCCCTTGGCTGGACCAGTTCGAACGAACCTTCGGCGATCGCCCCCAGGTGGGCGACAGCCTGTGCGAGGTTCTGGCGGCCCACCCCAACGAACGCCGCCTGAACCAGCGCCTCTGGGAGAAAGCGCTGCAACGCAAGACCTTTACGGTGGAGATGCCGCTGGCCCAGCAGGAACGTGACCTGCCGGTCTACGAGATCCGCTTCCGACGCCTGCTGGATACTCGCGGCCAGGTGCTGGGCGCGGTGCAGATCGCCCGGGACATCAGCCACCGGCTGCGCACCCGCGACCACCTCAACTACCTGAGCCAGCACGATCCCATGACCGGCCTGCTCAACCGCCGCGAACTGCTGCGCCGGCTGCAGCGGGCCATCGACCAGGACGGCGCCAGCGGCGGCCACGCCCTGTTTTTCCTCGACCTGGACCACGTCACGCGCTTCAACGATCGCGCCGGGGCCGGCGCCTGCGACCGTTACCTGCGGGAACTGGCCACCATGCTGGGCTCCCGCGTTCGCCAGCGCGACGCCCTGGCGCGGGTCTCCGCCGACAAGTTCGCCCTGCTGCTGGACCGTTGCCCGGAAGCCGAGGCGCGCCGGGTGGCCAATACCCTCACCGGCCACATCGGCGCGTTCGTGTTCGACTGGGAAGGCGAGCGTCTGCAGACCACCGCCAGCGGCGGGTTGGTCCCCTTTGGCGGCGGCTACGGCCCGGATCAGGCGGAAACGCTGCTGGCGCTGGCCGCCGACCTGTGCCAGACCGCCAAGGACGCCGGCCGGGACCGCATCCACGTGTACCGCGATCCGGGCCACGCACTGCTGGAGAGCGAGGCCCAGGCGCGGCTGGAGGATCTCAAACGCTGCGTGCGGGAGGATCGCATTGCCCTGATGTTCCAACGGATGCGGCCGGTCAGCCAGGTCACCTGGGGCGACCACGTGGAAATCCTGGCCCGGCTGGAACTCGGCGACGAACAGGGATTCTGGCTGCCCAACGATTTCCTGCCGGTGGCGGAGCGCTTCGACCTGGTGCGCGACATCGACCGGCGGGTGATTCACAAGACGCTCGACTGGCTGCGCCGGCACCCGTTGCTGGAGCCGCGCCTGAAGCTGTGCAGCTTCAACCTGTCGCTGGCGAGCCTGCTGGACGAGGAATTTGCCACCTTCCTGGAGGATGAGCTGTCACGCCTGAACCTGCCGCCCGGGCGCTTCTGTTTCGAGATCCGGGAAGGCGACGCCACCCAGTACCCCGACGAAGCCGCGGTCTTCTGCGACACCCTGCACAAGCTGGGCTGTCAGGTGGCTTTGGACGGTGCCGGCGCGTCGGTGGAAAGCTTCAGCCTCGCGGCGCGGCTACCGGTGGACCTGATCAAGCTCGATCACGGGTTGATGCGGGAACTGGCGGCGGACCCGGTGCAGCAGGTGATGGTGGAAGCCCTGCACCGGATCGCGGAAACCGCCGGCAAGAAAACCGTCGCTCCGTTCATCGAGGACGACGACACCCTGCGCCAGGTACGGCGCCTGGGCATCCATTTCGGACAGGGCTTCCGCCTTTCGGGACCGCAGCCGCTGGCCGAACTGGCGCCGGTGCCAGTGGAGCTGAGCACCGGCACGATCGGGGCAAACTAGCAGACGAACCCGGCCCGTATGGCAGACGCATCAGCCGCTAGGGCAGCCAAGGTGTTCCGCCTGCAGCGACGGCCTGGGCTATATACCCATCGCCTTGCGCGCACGCGCCACGGCCGCACGCACCTGCTTCGGCGCGGTGCCGCCCAGGTGATCGCGGGCCTGGACCGAGCCTTCCAGGGTCAGCACATCGAACACGTCCTGGCCGATCACGTCGGAGAACTGGGCCAGCTCCTCCAGGGTCATGTCCGACAGGTCGCGTTCCTCGGCGATGCCGAACGCCACGGCCTTGCCAACGATCTCGTGGGCATCGCGGAAGGCCACGCCCTTCTTGACCAGGTAATCGGCCAGATCGGTGGCGGTGGAGAAACCGCGCTTGGCGGCAACGCGCATGTTGTCGGCCTTGGCTTCAATGGCCGGAACCATGTCCGCGTAGGCCTTGAGGCAGCCCTTGACCGTGTCGACCGTATCGAACAGCGGCTCCTTGTCTTCCTGGTTGTCCTTGTTGTAGGCCAGCGGCTGACCTTTCATCAGGGTCAGCAGGCTGATCAGGTGACCGTTGACCCGGCCGGTCTTGCCGCGCACCAGCTCGGGCACGTCCGGGTTCTTCTTCTGCGGCATGATCGACGAGCCGGTGCAGAAACGGTCCGGCAGGTCGATGAAATCGAACTGGGCGGAGGTCCACAGCACCAGCTCCTCGCTGAAGCGGGACAGGTGCGTCATCAGCAGCGCGGCGAAGCTGCCGAACTCGATGGCGAAGTCGCGGTCGCTGACCGAGTCCAGGGAGTTCTCGGTCGGCCGCTCGAAGCCCAGCAGTTCGGCCGTATAGGCCCGGTCGATCGGATAGGTCGTTCCGGCCAGGGCCGCGGCGCCCAGGGGCATGATGTTGACGCGCTTGCGGCAGTCCAGCAGACGCTCGGTGTCCCGCGCCAGCATTTCGTACCAGGCCAGCAGGTGATGGCCGAAGGTGACCGGCTGGGCGGTCTGCAGGTGGGTGAAGCCCGGCATGATGGTATCGGCCTCACGCTCGGCCAGGTCCAGCAGGCCCTGACGCAGGCGCACCAGCTCTTCGTGGATCACATCGATCTCGTCGCGCAGGTAGAGGCGGATGTCGGTGGCCACCTGGTCGTTGCGGCTGCGGCCGGTGTGGAGTTTCTTGCCGGTGATGCCGATCCGATCGGTCAGGGCCTTCTCGACGTTCATGTGCACGTCTTCCAGACTCACCGACCACTGGAACTCGCCCGCCTCGATCTCGGCCTTGACCGCCTTGAGCCCGTCGATGATCTGGTCGCGCTCGTCGTCGGTCAGCACCCCCACTTTCGCCAGCATGGTGGCGTGGGCAATGGACCCCGTAATATCATGATGATAGAGGCGCTGATCGAACGCCACGGAGGCGGTAAAGCGCTCCACGAAGGCATCGGTGGGCTCACTGAAGCGACCGCCCCAGGGCTTTTCGGAGGACGTGTTCTGGTCAGTCATGGTCTATCTTTCCTGCTAGCTGGATATCGCGGCGAGGTCGGGGTAGCCACCGCGGCCTCGGAACAGGCCGGGGATTGTACCACTCCCGATGGCGCCTCTGTACAAACGAGCACCATAACCGACCGCCAGGGCCCGGTGGTCAACCCATAAGACAGGACCAGAATGCTCCCCGCCAGACCCAGAATCGAGGGCAACCCCACGCTGCCCAACGCGGATTTCTTTGTGCCCGACCTGTGCCGGGTGCGGGCGGTTTTCCTGTTGCTGCTGACCAGTGAGCTGATCGTCCTGCTGCTGTCGATCCTGCACGCCCGCAGCGGCCTGATCGACTGGCACTATTTCGGCCTGGTGTCCCTGTTCGTACAGTGGACCGTGCTCACCAGCGCCGCCCTGGTATGCAGCCTGCGCGGCTGGCTGAAACGGTTCTCCACGGCAAAGGTGGTGATCATCATTACCGCCGTGGTGATGCTCGACGTCCTCACCTTCACCCTGATCGCCGATCGTATCCTGCTGGTCGAGGCCCAGGCCCTGCCGGCCCACCTGATCGCCCGCAATCTGCTGGCGGCGCTGATCATCACGCTGATGGTGCTGCGTTACTTCTACCTGCAGCACCAGTGGCGCCAGCAGAAGCAGGCGGAGATGCAGTCGCGCATGACCGCCCTGCAGGCCCGCATCCACCCCCACTTCCTGTTCAACAGCATGAACACCATCGCCAGCCTGATCGCCAGCCGCCCGACCCAGGCCGAGGACGCCGTGCTGGACCTGTCGGAACTGTTCCGCGCCAGCCTGCGCACCCAGGACCGGCTGATCACCCTGGGCGAGGAGCTGACCCTGTGCCAGCGCTACCTCGCCATCGAGCAGTTGCGCCTGGGCGAGCGACTCAGCGTCGACTGGGATCTCGATGGCGATCTGGCCAGCCAGGCGATCCCGCCGCTGACCCTGCAGCCGCTGGTGGAGAACGCCATCTACCATGGCATCCAGCCGCGCCCGGAAGGCGGCGAGATCCGCATCCACACCTATCGCAAGCGGCACTTTGTCTACGTCGAGGTGCATAATCCAGAGCGCCCCTACAACGCCGACCAGGCGGGGCATCGCGGCAACCGGGTGGCGCTGGCCAACATCCGCGCACGGCTGGAAACGGTGTTCGACGGCGAGGCCCTGCTCAAGCACAGCGTCCATGCCGGGCGCTACACGGTGACCCTGCGCCTGCCCTGGCGTACCATAGCCACGGATGGCGATAACTCGCAGTAATCAAGGGACGACGAACCGGTCATGACGCAACACGTACTCATTGCCGACGATGAGCCGCTGGCCCGGGAACGGCTGCAGCGGCTTGTCAAAGAACTGCCCACCTATGCCGTGTGTGGCGAAGCCAGCGACGGTGACGAGGTACTGGCGCGGATCGCCGAGTGCGAACCGGATATCCTGCTGCTCGACATCCGCATGCCGGGGCTCGACGGCCTGGCCGTGGCCGAGCAGGTCAATGCCCTGGCCAGCCCGCCGGCCATCATCTTCTGCACCGCCTACGACCAGTACGCCATCAACGCCTTCGAGGTGCAGGCGGTGGCCTACCTGCTCAAACCGGTACGCCGCGAGAACCTGGCCGACGCGCTGGCCCGGGCGGGACGGGTCAACCGGGTCCAGCTCCAGGCACTGCAGGCCACCGCCGAGCAACACCCGGGACAACTCGCCGTGCGCACCCACCGCGGCACCGAGCTGATCGACATTGGCGGCATCCGCTACTGCCAGGCCGACCAGAAATGCGTCACCCTGCACCATGGCCGCGGCGAGACCGTGACCGACTACACCTTGAAAGAGCTGGAACAGACCTACCCCGACAGCCTGCTGCGCATCCATCGCAACACCCTAGTGGGGCGACGCCACATCGCCGCCATGAAACGCACCCCGGACGGCCAGCACCTGATCCAGCTCAACGACTCCGAGCAGCGCCTGCCGGTCAGCCGCCGGCACGCCAGTTCCGTTCGCGAGGCCCTGCTGGGCAAGTGATACCACGCCATCGGGGCCGGGACATTTGACGTCATAAACGGTAGGCTAACGGCTCCACTGACCGAACAGCCGAAAGCAGCATTCATGACTCGATCCACAACACCGCGCACCCTTCGCATCGCCACACGCAACAGTGCCCTGGCCCTCTGGCAGGCCGAGTTCATCAAGGCGGAACTGGAGCGACTGCATGCCCACATCACCGTTGAGCTGTTGGGCATCAAGACCCAGGGCGACAAGATCCTGGACGTGCCCCTGGCCAAGATCGGTGGCAAGGGCCTGTTCGTGAAGGAGCTGGAAGAAGCCATGCTCGATGGCCGCGCCGACCTGGCCGTGCACTCCATGAAGGACGTGCCCATGACCTTCCCGGACGGCCTGGGACTGGTTGCCATCTGCGAGCGGGACGATCCCACCGACGCCTTCGTCAGCAACCACTACGACAACGTCGATGCCCTGCCCGAGGGCGCCCTGGTGGGCACCGCCAGCATGCGCCGGGAATCCCAGCTGCGCGCCTACCGGCCGGACCTGAAAGTCCGCACCCTGCGCGGCAACGTCAACACCCGGCTGTCCAAGCTGGATAACGGCGACTACGACGCCATCGTGCTGGCCAGCTCGGGTCTCAAGCGTCTGGGCTTTCACGACCGCATCCGCTACTGCCTGCCGGACACGATTTCCCTGCCCGCCGTGGGCCAGGGCGCGCTGGGCATCGAATGCCGCACCGACGACCAGGAACTGATCGACCTGCTGCAACCGCTCAACCACGCCGATTCCGCCGACCGGGTGCGCGCCGAACGCGCCCTCAACCGGCGCCTGGAGGGCGGCTGTCAGGTGCCTATCGCCGCCTACGCCCTGCTGGAAGGCGACGACACCCTGTGGTTACGCGGACTGGTGGGCTCCGTCGACGGCCAGACCATCCACCGGGTGGAAGGTCGTGCCCCGCGCGCCGAAGGCGAACGCCTGGGCCGCGAGCTGGGCGAGGAGCTGCTGGCCAAGGGCGCCGACAAGATCCTGGCCGAGATCTATGGCTACCGGGTCGAGTGACGCGCCGCTGGCCGGTCGCCGCATCCTGATCGGCCGCCCCGAGCCAGAAGGCGAACGACTGGCGCGAGAACTTCAGGCGGCGGGCGCCCGAACCTATTGCCTGCCGCTGCTGGAGCGCCGCGCCCTGCCGGACACGCCGGAACGCCGCACCCTGATCCAGTCGCTCGACCTGTACCAGCACGTGATCGCCGTCAGCCCCGGCGCGGCCCGCGAATTCCTGCGCTACGCCGAGGACTGGTGGCCACAGTGGCCAGTCGGACTAAACTGGTATGGAGTGGGTCAGGGGACGGCCGATGTGTTGCGGGCCGCCGGTTTGCGGGTACGCATCCCCGCCACCGGCTACAGCAGCGAGCACCTGCTGGCCCTGGCCAACCTGGCGCGACCGGCTGGCGACAAAGTACTGATCGCCAAGGGACGCGGCGGACGCGAACTGCTGGGCGAGACGCTCCGCGAGCGCGGCGCCCGGGTCGACAACATGGTGCTCTATGAGCGGGTCTGCCCCGACTACGACAGCGAGACCCTGCGCGAGGCGCTGCAGACCTTTGATCCGGATGCCATCGTGGTCCTGTCCGGAGAAACATTGAACAATCTGATCGCGCTGGGTAAGAATAACGATGACAACCTGATGCGTCGCAACCTGCTTGTCCCCGTGGCCCGGGTGGCGGACACCGCGCGGGAACAGGGTTTTGAGCGCGTGCACGTTCCGGAGCAGCTGACCGCCGAAGGCCTGATCCACTGCCTGGGGCGGCTGGACTGATCCCGCGGCCCGGAACAACGGGAATTCCAATCAACGAGTAAGGACGCCTGTGACTGAGACAACCAACAACCTGCCTGCGCCCGTCGCGTCTCCGCAACAGCCTCCGCGGCGCCTCTGGCCCTTGTGGGTGGTCGCCGTCATCGCGTTGCTGGCGGTCATTGCCCTGGGGCTCTGGAGCTGGCACCTGTGGCAACAGCAACAGGCCCTGAACCAGTCCATCGACTACCTGGACAGCACCACCGAACGCCTCGACCGCGACTACAGCCAGAGCGGCGGCCAACTGCGCGAGCGCATCCAGTCCCTGCAGTCCGAACTCGGCGAGCAGGGAGACCTGACCCGCGAGATGCAGCGCCAGATCGACCACAACGCCCAGGCCCTGCTCGAAGCCGGCAATCGCACCCGCACCGACTGGCTGCTGGCGGAAGCCGAGTACCTGCTGCGCATTGCCAACCAGCGTCTGCAGATCGAGAAAGACTTTGAAGGTGCCATGTCCGCACTGAAAGCCGCGGACGACGTGCTGGAACAGACCGACGATCCCGGCAGCTACCCGGTGCGCAAGCAGGTGGCGCGGGAAATCCTGGCCCTGCAGGGCATCGAGAAGGTGGACCGCACCGGCCTTTACCTGCAGCTGGAAGCGGCCATCGACAGCATCGGCAACCTGACCGACCGCGCACTGGCCCAGGATGCCGTCGAACAGTACAACGCCAACGCCGCAGCCGCCCCCGAATCCGGCGGCGACCAGGATGTCTTCGCCAAGGGCTGGTCGGCCATCCGCGCCACCCTGAGCGAGGCGATTTCCGTGCGCCGGCTGGACGAGCCGGTCAAGCCCCTGCTCTCCCCCGACCAGAGCGTCTACGCCCGACTCAACATGCGCCTGATGCTGGAAGAGGCACAACTGGCTGTCCTGCGCGGCAACCAGGCCCTGTACGAAAAGTCCCTGGGCAAGTCCGCCGACTGGCTCAACACCTGGTACGACGGCAGTCACGGCCCGGTACGCGCCCTGCGCGACAACCTGGCCGAGCTGGCATCGCGCGACATCAACCCGGAACTGCCGGACATCAGCCAGTCCCTGCGCCTGCTCAAGGCCCGCCTGGAAGGTCGCCTCAGCGGCGACGCACCGCCCGCCGACGACAACGCCCCGGACGGGGATAAGGCAGGCGACGCGTCATGAGGAAACTCTTTCTCCTGTTCCTGCTGGCGCTGTTGATCGGCGCCGGCCTGAGCCTGGGGCTGCAGTACGACAGCGGCTACATCCGCATCAGCCTGGGCAACTACCTGATCGAAACCAATTTCTGGGTGGGCGTCCTGCTGATCCTGCTGGTGACCGTCGCCCTGCAACTGGTGCTGGCGTTCTTCCGGCGCCTGCACAGCGGCAAGGGCGTGGTCAGCGGCTGGCTCACCCGCAGCAGCGAACGCCGCGCACGCCGCCGCACCACCCAGGGTCTGCTGGCCCTGGCCGAGGGCAACTGGCCGCGCGGGCGCAAGCTGCTGGAAAGCTCGGCGGACCGTGCTGACACGCCGCTGATCAACTACCTGGCCGCCGCCCAGTGCGCCTTCGAGTGCGGCGATCACGAAGCGGTGGAAGACCTGCTGCGCAAGGCCTTTGAAAGCACCCCGGGGTCCGACCTGGCGGTGGGCATCACCCAGGCGCAACTGCAGCTGGCGGGCAACCGCCTGGAGCAGGGGCTGGCGACGCTGGTGCGTCTGCGCAAGCAGGCCCCGCATCATCCGTTCATCCTCAAACTGATGCGGCGGGTCTACGAAGGCCTGGAAGACTGGCGCGAACTGGCCCGCCTGATTCCCGAGCTGCGCAAGCGCGATCTGGTGGACAAGGACGAACTGCAGGAACTGGAACGGACCACCTGGCACAACCTGCTGCAACAGGCCGCGGATGACATTCGCCGGCAGGCGTTCGCAGAGCGTGACCTGACGCCTCTGGTTGCCCTGTGGGACGAACTGCCCGGCTCCATGCGCCGGGATTCGTACACCATCCACGAGTACGCCCGCCACCTGGCCGAGCTGGGCGACGAGCCCCAGGCGGAAACCCTGTTGCGCAAGGTGCTGCGCAACCACTGGAGCGACGACCTGGCCAACCTCTACGGCCGCATCGCCGGCGAAAAACCGGACGAACAGCTACTCGTTGCCGAGCGCTGGCTGCAGGACCGCCCCAACAATCCCGAACTGCTGTTGGCACTGGGTCGGTTGAGCCTGCGTAATGAGCTGTGGGGGAAAGCGCGGGAGTACTTCGAAACCAGCCTGCGCCTGAAGCGCAGCCCGGAAACCCTGGCCGAACTGGCCCGATTGAATGCCCACATGGGTCACGAAGCGGAAAGCAGTCAGATGCTGATGCAGAGCCTGTTGAGGGACAACGGTCTGCCGGAACTGCCCATGCCGAAGGCCTGAGACGACCTCAGGTTCGTGTCCGAAGTACAGCTGAAGTTTATCTTCTGAAGAAGGGCGAAGGGCCGTCGGCGCAGATACTGGAATCGGTAGGTCGCACATGAGGAGCCTGTCGGCTCCTCCGACGCTAAAGCGCCGGCTACATTGCGTGTGCCCGCCCCTCAGCCTCACGCCAAGGCCCGAAGCCCCTCGCCCGTGTAGCCGAAACTTCTGTTTCGGAGCTGGCCGGAGGACAGCCGGTATCTCGCCGGGTTTGTAGGTAGCCCAGGAGGCCACCAGTTCCTCCGGTTCAGAAGCGCCGGCCACATTGCCCGTGCCGCCTATCAGCCTCACGCCAAGGCCCGAAGCCCCCGCCCGTGTAGCCGAAACTTCAGTTTCGGAGCTGGCCGGAGGACAGCCGGTATCTCGCCGGGTTTGCAGATAGCCCAGGAGGCCACCAGCTCCTCCGGTTCAGACGCGCCGGCCACATTGCCCGTGCCGCCTATCAGCCTCATGCCAAGGCCCGAAGCCCCCCGCCCGTGTAGCCGAAACTTCAGTTTCGGAGCTGGCCGAAGGACAGCCGGTATCTCGCCTGGCTTGCAGATAGCCCAGGAGGCTGCCAGTTCCTCCGGTTCAGAAGCGCCCGCTGCATTGGTTTTGCCAGCTGGTAATGTCCCGCAGGCGTCCGCCCTATTGTCCCCGCGGCGCGTATTCCAGCACGTCCGACAGGAACGCCGATTCCGGTAGTCCCGCCTCGACCAGCGCGTCCATCAGCGTGTAGACCATCGGCGGCGACCCACTGGCCAGGACACTCACGCCGGACCAGTCATAGCCACCGGCCAGGACCGCCCGCACCAGTTGGTCGTGGTGGCCGCTCCAGTCGTTGTCGGCGTCGTCGCCCACCACCGGGAAGAAGGAGAACGGCGCCCAGTCCTCCGCCCATTGATAGGCCAGCGAACGCAGGTACATGTCCTCGTGGCGCCGCACACCCCAGTACAGATGCACTGGCTGCTGGAGGCCGGTTTCCCGCAGGTAGTCGACGATGCTTTTCATCTGCGCAAAGCCGGTACCGGCCGCCACCAGCACCAGCGGCTGTTGCGGGGCCGACGCCAGGCACGCCTTGCCGTGGGGCAGCTCCAGCGTCACCTGACCATCGGTGTGGAACGTGTCCATGACGCGCTGGGCGGAAGCCCAGTCCGTCGCGGCCTGGACGTGCAGCTCGATGTCGCCACGGGACGGGCTGCTGGCAATGGAGAAGTAGGACGGCGACGCATCCGGCAGGCGCACGGACAGGTACTGGCCCGCATGAAATGCCAGCTCACGCCGACGGGGTAAGGTCAGCGTCACGCGGTATACGTCGTGGCTGAGCGTCTTGATGTCCGAGACCGTTGCCTGCATCTGCTGCGGCGTTTGGGAACCTGCGGCCATAACCTCCTCAATCTCCAATTCCACCGGCCCGCGCGGCTGGCTTCGACACAGCATCAGGGTCGCGGGCGGTTCTATCTCTTGATCGGTCCGGGTGTTGAGCACCCGTCCCGCCTTGAGCCGGGCTTCACAGAGTTCGCAGACTCCGTTGCGGCAGGACCAGCGAATGGCAATGCCTGCCCGGCGGGCCGCGGTCAGCAGATCGTCCCTGGGCGACGCGGTGAATTCGAGTCCGGCGGGGTCAATCCTGACCCGCACGGGGTCATCACGATGCGGACTCATCAATGCCCAGCTCGGACCAGATGGCATCCACCCGCTCCTTGACGGCGGCGTCCATGGCGATGGCCCGGCCCCATTCCCGGTCGGTTTCGCCCGGCCACTTGCTGGTGGCATCCAGCCCCATCTTGGAGCCCAGGCCGGCCACCGGCGAGGCGAAATCCAGGTAGTCGATCGGTGTGTTTTCCACCAGGGTGGTGTCCCGCGCCGGGTCCATTCGGGTGGTAATCGCCCAGATGACGTCGTTCCAGTCCCGGGCGTTGACGTCGTCGTCGGTGACGATCACGAACTTGGTGTACATGAACTGCCGCAGGAACGACCATACGCCCATCATCACACGTTTGGCATGGCCGGCATACTGCTTGCGCATGGTCACCACCGCCATGCGGTAGGAACAGCCTTCCGGCGGCAGGTAGAAATCCACGATTTCCGGGAACTGCTTCTGCAGGATGGGCACGAACACTTCGTTCAGCGCCAGCCCCAACACCGCCGGTTCGTCGGGCGGACGCCCGGTGTAGGTGCTGTGGTAGATCGGATCCTTGCGGTGGGTGATGCGCTCCACGGTAAACACCGGGAAATGCTCCACCTCGTTGTAGTAGCCGGTGTGATCGCCAAACGGCCCTTCCGGAGCCATGTCGTCCGGGTAAATGTAGCCCTCGAGCACGATCTCGGCGCTGGCCGGCACCTGCAGCTCCGACAGCCCCGCCTGGACCAGTTCGGTGCGACTGCCCCGCAACAGACCGGCGAAGGCATACTCGGACAGACTGTCCGGCACCGGCGTCACGGCCCCGAGGATGGTGGCGGGGTCCGCGCCCAGCGCCACCGCGACCGGGAACGGCTCGCCGGGGTGCGCCTTTTGCCACTCCTGGAAATCCAGTGCTCCGCCGCGATGGCTGAGCCAGCGCATGATCAGCCGGTTGCGACCGATCAGTTGCTGCCGATAAATCCCCAGGTTCTGACGTTCTTTATGCGGCCCGCGGGTAATGACCAGCGGCCAGGTTACCAGGGGCCCGGCGTCCTCCGGCCAGCAATGCTGGATGGGCAGTTTGTAGAGGTCGACGTGGTCTTTGTCGATCACCACGTCCTGGCAGGGCGCAGAGCGGCGCACTTTTGGCCCCATCTGCATGACCTGCTTGAAGATCGGCAGCTTTTCCCAGGCGTCCTTGAAGCCCTTGGGCGGATCCGGCTCCTTGAGGAACGCCAGCAGCTTGCCCACTTCACGCAGGCTGGCCACGTCCTCCTGGCCCATGCCCAGGGCGACCCGTTTGGGGGTGCCGAACAGGTTGGCCAGCACGGGAATGTCCGAGCCCTTGGGGTTCTCGAACAACAGTGCCGGGCCGCCCGCACGCAGGGTGCGGTCGCAGATTTCGGTCATCTCCAGGTAGGGATCGACTTCGGTCTTGATGCGCTTGAGCTCGCCAATCGCTTCCAGTTGGCGAATGAAATCGCGCAGATCGTCGTATTTCATGACGCTGTCCTGAGCCTGAACGTCCAAAGGGATGGAGCAGTGTACGGGAAAGCAGGATGGATGGCCCACCCGCGACCGAAGGTTGCGGGTGGGCCGGGCGCGATCAGCGCTTCTTCATGGACTGGAAGAATTCGTCGTTGGTCTTGGTATCGCGCAGCTTGTCGAGCAGGAACTCGAGGGACGCGGTGTCGTCGTCCATGGAGTGCAGCAGCTTGCGCAGGATCCAGATCCGCTGGATGTCGGCCTCGCTCATCAGCAGATCCTCGCGGCGGGTGCCGGAGCTGCGGATGTTGATGGCCGGGTAGGTACGCTTCTCGGCAATGCGGCGGTCCAGGTGGACTTCCATGTTGCCGGTACCCTTGAACTCTTCGTAGATGACCTCGTCCATCTTGGAACCGGTGTTGACCAGCGCGGTGGCCAGGATGGTCAGGCTGCCGCCTTCCTCGACGTTCCGCGCGGCACCGAAGAAACGCTTGGGCTTCTCCAGGGCGTGGGCGTCGACACCACCGGTCAGCACCTTGCCGGAGGACGGGATCACGGTGTTGTAGGCACGCGCCAGACGGGTGATGGAGTCGAGCAGGATCACTACGTCCTTCTTGTGCTCGACCAGACGCTTGGCCTTTTCGATCACCATCTCGGCGACCTGCACGTGACGTGCCGGCGGCTCGTCGAAGGTGGAGGCAATCACTTCGCCGCGCACAGTGCGCTGCATTTCGGTGACTTCCTCAGGACGCTCGTCGATGAGCAGAACCATCACGTGGCATTCCGGGTTGTTCCGGGTGATGGACTGGGCGATGCCCTGCATCAACAGCGTCTTACCCGCTTTCGGCGGGGATACGATCAGGCCACGCTGGCCTTTACCGATCGGAGCCACCAGGTCCAGGACCCGGGATGAGAGGTCCTCGGTGCTGCCGTTACCGGCTTCCAGCATCAGGCGCTCGTCCGGGAACAGCGGCGTGAGGTTCTCGAACAGAATCTTGTTGCGGGCGTTGTCCGGCTTGTCGAAGTTGATCTCGTTGACCTTCAACAGCGCAAAGTAACGCTCGCCATCTTTCGGCGGCCGGATCTTGCCGGCAATGGTGTCGCCGGTGCGCAGGTTAAAGCGCCGGATCTGGCTCGGCGACACGTAGATGTCGTCCGGGCCGGCGAGGTAAGACGCATCGGCGGAACGGAGGAAGCCGAAACCGTCCTGGAGAATCTCCAGCACGCCGTCCCCGTAGATGTCCTCGCCGCTTTTGGCGTGCTTCTTCAGGATCGAGAAAATGACGTCCTGCTTACGAGAACGGGCCAGGTTATCCAGTCCCATTTCCTGGGCAATATCCAGCAGCTCGGGAACGGGTTTCTGCTTCAGATCAGTAAGGTTCATATTTTATTTGACGACTTGGAATGGAATATCAATCAGGTTTGCGAAGACAGGGGGGGAATTCCCCTGAGCGTAACGTGATGCTTTTAAGTATCGGGACAGAAACCGTGAGGCGGGCGCCTGAACGGCTTTTTCTTTGGAAGCGAGTAAACGTGCCGGCCATTATAGCAACAAGTCAGGCCATTACCACCCCTTCCAAATTTGCGGTGACAACAGGATACTGATTGGCACGACTTAAGGGTATAGCGCGTTTTTCAAACAGTAGCAAGTCATTCCTTCCATCCCTGCAATCGAAGTGGAAATCCTTGACCTATGGCAAACTCCGACACCTTCGTGCCTCTGAACATCGCCGTGCTGACCATCTCCGACAGCCGTGGCCCCGCTGAGGACACTTCCGGCCAGTACCTCACCGACCAGGCCAACGCCGCCGGCCACCACGTGGTCGAACGTCGCCTGCTGCCGGACGACATCTACCTGATCCGGGCCCTGGTCGCACGCTGGGTGGCCGACAGCCGCATCCACGTGGTGCTGATCACCGGTGGCACAGGATTCCACGAGCGGGACAGCACGCCGGAAGCGGTTGCGCCCCTGTTCGATAAGCTCATCGACGGATTCGGTGAAGAATTCCGGCGCCTCTCCGCCGACGACATCGGCTCCTCTACCATCCAGTCCCGGGCACTGGGCGGCCTGTCCAACCACACCGTCGTGTTCTGCCTGCCCGGCTCCACCGGCGCCTGCACCCTGGGCTGGGAAGGCATCCTCAGGCAGCAGCTCGACAGCCGCCACCGGCCGTGCAATTTCTCGGCGCTGGTCAACCGCAAACCGGAACGCCCGCTGCACCGGCTCGACGACGCCCTCGACACCGGGAGCAACCATGGGACCGACTGACGGCCTGACCCGCCTGGACGACGCCCTGGCGCACCTGCTGCCCCAAGCTCATGCGGTCGCCGAAAAGCAGGTGCGACGCCTGGAAGACGCCGGAGGTCAGATCCTGGCCAACGACATCTCCGTGCCGGCCGACGTACCACCGGCGGACAACAGCGCGGTGGACGGCTACGCCATCCGGCTCGCCGACCTGGCCAACCAGCCGCTGCCGGTCAGCCAGCGGATTCCCGCCGGGGTGGCGCCGCAGCCGCTCGAACCCGGCACTGTAGCCCGGATTTTTACCGGCGCCTCGGTGCCGGATGGGGCCGAGGCGGTGCTGATGCAGGAACACGCCAGCGTCGACGATGCCGGATTGCGGACCGATCACGCACTGTCGCCGGGGCAGAACATCCGCCCCCGGGGCCAGGATCTGCGTGCCGGCAGCATGGCCCTGGCCGCCGGCACCAGGCTGCGGCCCCAGGAATTGGGCCTGCTGGCCTCGCTGGGCATCGCCGAAATTTCGGTGCGGCGCCCAGTGCGCGTGGCCATCCTCACCACCGGCGACGAACTGGTGCCGCCGGGGCAGCCACTACCACCCGGCAAGATCTATAACACCAACCGGTTTGCGCTGCGTGCCCTCTTGGAATCCCTGCATTGCGAGGTCGTCGATCTGGGCGACGTGGCCGACACCCGCGAGGCGACCCGGACCGCGCTGGAACAGGCCGCGACCCAGTCCGACCTGATCCTGTCCAGCGGCGGCGTCTCGGTGGGGGAAGAAGATCACGTGCGCGGCGCGATGGAAGCCCTGGGCGACGTCAGCCTGTGGCGCCTGGCCGTGAAACCCGGCAAGCCCCTGGCCTTCGGACGGATCGGCACCACGCCCATGCTGGGACTGCCCGGCAACCCGGCTGCGGTGCTGGTGACCTTCCTGATCATCGCCGCTCCGTTTATCCGCCGCTTGCAGGGCCGATCCGACACCCCGGCCGCCGCCCTCGCGCTGCCTGCCGGCTTCAGCGTCGACAGGGCATCGCCCCGGCGCGAGTTCGTGCGGGCCCGGCGCGTGGAGCGGGACGGCCAAACCCGGATCGAAGCCTACCCCAACCAGAGTTCGGGCATGCTAAGCTCAGCCTGTTGGGCCGACGGTCTCGCCGTGGTTCCCGAGAACACTCGCGTGGCGCCCGGCGACACCCTTGCCTTTTACCCGTTCAACGACCTGCTGGGCTGACTATGAGCAACACCGTCACCATCAAGTTCTTCGCGCGGTTGCGCGAAACCCTGGATACCGACAGCCTGGACCTGCCGGTAGAGAGCGGAACCACGGTGGCCGATCTGATCCGCACCCTGGCCAGCCGCGGATCGCCCTGGGATACCCTGGACGGCGACCGCAGCGTGATGATCGCCGTCAACCAGACCATGGCCCGCCCGTCGCAGCCGGTCAGCGCCGGCGACGAAGTGGCCCTGTTTCCGCCGGTGACCGGGGGCTAGCCATGATTCGCATCCAGACCGAGGACTTCGAGATCGGCCGGGAAACCGACGCGCTCGCCGACGACGGTCAATCCGGCGCCATCGCCACGTTCACAGGCCTGGTGCGCGCCAGCGGCGATCGCCAGGACGTGCGCGCCCTGTTCCTGGAACACTATCCCGGCATGACCGAATCGGTGATTGAGGATCTCATTGCCCAGGCCTCCGAACGCTGGTCCATCAACGCCGTCCGCGTGATTCACCGGGTCGGGGAGCTGGCGCTGGGCGAGCGCATTGTGTTTGTCGGCGTGACCAGTGCCCACCGCGGCGATGCCTTCGCAGCATGCGAGTTCCTGATGGACGCCCTCAAGACCTCAGCCCCGTTCTGGAAGAAGGAAATCACCGCGGATGGCACGTCGCACTGGGTGGAGCAGAAAGACAGCGACCGCCGGAAAGCGGACGACTGGCAGGCGGGCTGATCCGGCGGCTCAGCCCGCCCAGTCCTCCGGCGCGTTGAGGTTGCGAAAGCTGTCTTCGTCCGCCGGAAGCGCCGGAAACAGCGGCTCGTAAGACGCCGCAAAGCCCATCACCTTGCGCCCGCCCTGGGCCAGGTAATCCCGCAGCGCTTCCGCCAGGGGCACGGGATAATAGCCGTGCAACGGATGCAGGCGGTCACTCACTTTCGCCAGAACGACGCGCTGCGGATTGGCCTGCGCGTCCGCCGCCAACACCCCCATGACGGCGGCTGTCACCGCCGGCGTATCGCACGGCATCACCAGAACGCCGTCAGCGCCCTGCGCCCGCGCCCGCTCCAGCCCGGCCAGCAGCCCCGCCAGCGGCCCGGCGTCTTCGAATGCCGGGTCGTCAGCCACGACCGCATCGGCCCAGGATCGATGGGCATCGAGTTGTCGATTGGCGCTGATCAGCAAGGTCCGGCAATGCGGACGCAATGCCTCGCAGGCGGTAGCCACCAGCGGCCGGCCGCGCCAGAGAGCGAGCCCCTTCTCCAGCCCGCCCATGCGGCGGGCGCGACCACCCGCCAGGATCAGGCCGGCGCATCCGCCCGATGGGTCTGAACCCGTCATGACTTACTCCCTGTTCGCGGATACCGAGACATAAAAAAACCACCTTCCGCACGACCGGAAGATGGTTTCTTCACTGCGGAGCCCCGCATCGCATCAACGCCGCTGAGGGCGTGGCGACACATGGCCCGACCGCGACCCGATTACAGGTTGCTGTCGAGGAACGCCGCCAGCTGGGACTTGGACAGTGCGCCCACCTTGGTGGCGTCCACGTTGCCGTTCTTGAACAGCATCAGGGTCGGAATGCCGCGGATATTGAACTTCGGCGGAGTCTGCTCGTTCTCGTCGATGTTGAGTTTGCAGATCTTCAGCTTGCCGTCGTACTCCTCGGCAATCTCCTCCAGAACCGGCGCAATCATCTTGCACGGGCCACACCATTCCGCCCAGTAATCCACCAGGACCGGGGTATCGGCCTTCAGCACATCCTCTTCGAAGGAGGCGTCGGTTACGTTTACGATATTTCCGCTCATTACTGTTTCCTGCTTTTGGCAGCGCCCATTGCCGGATCACTGCGCCTAGACGTTTACGGCCCGTCCGCCGACCGGCCACTTCGAATCTACCGATCCACTTTACGCGAAAGCCCGTCCGCGAGGAAAGTCCCACGCCGGATACGGACCATGAGCATGAACAACCGGGGGTAGCGCACGCTACTGACAGGTTGGCGGGGTATGGCTTATAGTTACCCGCAGTGTCGGTTCACCATGAGGAGCCCACACAATAAAAGGAACCTCTGGTTAAGTCTATTGGCGATTCTGGCTCACCCGGCACGCCGGAATCAAGGCACGCCGGTTCAGCACGACCGCGCCGGGCCGCACCGAGTTCCAGGCGCGGATTTGCCAATAGACATGATTCAGAGGCCAAGCCCGGCAAGAGGATTTCAAGACACGTGACGGCCCCCAACAGCGCCACCGACCGGGACCTGCTGGCTGCCATCGATATGGGCTCCAACAGTTTCCATATGGTGATTGCCCGCCTGATCCACGGCGAGATTCGCACCCTCGAGAAGATGGGGGAAAAAGTCCAACTCGGTGCCGGTCTCGACGCCAGCAACCGCCTGACCGAAGCCGCCCAGGAACGCGCCCTCGACTGTCTGCGCCGTTTCGCCCAGCGCCTGCAGGGCATGCCGCCATCGATGGTGCAGATCGTCGGCACCAACGCCCTGCGCGTCGCCCGCAACGCACCTGAATTCATGGAGCGGGCCGAGGAAGTGCTCGGCTTTCCGGTGGAGATCATCGCCGGTCGCGAGGAAGCCCGCCTGATCTACCTGGGCGTGTCCCACAGCCTGTCCGACGACACCGGCCGACGCCTGGTGATCGACATCGGCGGCGGCAGCACCGAGTTCATTATCGGCGAACGCTTCGAGCCCCAGGCCCTGGAAAGCCTGCACATGGGCTGCGTCTCGTTCCGCAACCGCTACTTCCCGGACGGCAAGATCCAGCGCAAGCAGATGGACAAGGCCCTGACCCACGCCGCCCAGGAACTGCTCAACATCCGCCATCGCTTCCGCGATCTCGGCTGGCAGAGCACCGTCGGTTCGTCCGGTTCGATCAAGGCGATCGCGTCGGTCCTGAGCAACCTCAAGCTGACCAACGGCACCATCACCCTGGAAGCCCTGCGTGAACTGCGTCAGCGGCTGGTGGACATGGGCAACGTCGAGCGCCTGGGCGAACTGGGCGTGCGCAGTGACCGCCAGAGCATCTTTCCGGCGGGGCTGGCGATCCTGCTGGCCGCGTTCGAGTCACTGGAGATCGAAAGCCTGACCTATTCCGACGGCGCGCTGCGTGAAGGGCTGCTGTACGACATCGTCGGCCGCATCCAGCACGAAGACGTGCGCGAGCGCTCCATCCAGGCGCTGCAGGGCCGCTATGACATCGACTCGGCCCACGCGGCCGCGGTCGAAACCACCGCCATCGCGGCGTTTCGTCAGGTGGCCGAAGCCTGGGGCATCAACACAGAGTACGACGAGGAGCTGCTGCGCTGGGGCTGCCGCCTGCACGAGATCGGCCTGGCCATTTCCCACAGCCAGTACCACAAGCACGGCGCCTATCTGCTGCGCTACTCGGACCTGTCCGGGTTCACCCAGCAGGCCCAGCGCAATCTGGCCACGCTGGTGCGCGGCCATCGGCGCAAGTTCTCCAACGCCGTATTCGAGGACGCCGACGAGGACGATATCCCACGCCTGCAATACCTCTGCGTGTTGCTGAGACTGGCGGTGCTGATCCAGCACCCCCGCAACATGGATCAGCCGGCGGGATTCAAAGTGGAGGCCAACGGCGCGGACAGCCTGGCGGTCGGCTTCGCCGACAACTGGCTGGAGGAACGCCCGCTGACCCGCGCCGATCTGGAAAACGAGCAGGAATTCCTGGCGCGCCAGAACATCAAGCTGACCATCATGCCCTGAGGCGGGCCGGCGGGCTTCAGGACTGCTCGCCGGCCATTTCCTCCAGGGTCTCCGACACCTCAAGCCACTCCATTTCAACCGTTTCCAGCTCGGCCCGGGCCTCGGACTGGGCGCCCAGCGCCGCTTTCAGGTCGTTCTTGCGCTCAGGCTCGTAAAGGCCCGCGTCCGCCAGGGTCTCTTCCAGCTCATTGAGGCGGATCTGCACGTCGCCCATCCTCTTTTCCAGAGTTTCCTGGCGCTTGCGATAGGGGCTCATTTTCTGGCGCAGGGCCGCCTCGGCGCGCTTGCGGGCCTTGCGATCATCGGCGCTCTCTCCCACTTCGGGGGATTTGGCGGCACGGTCGTCCGCCCCCGGTGAAGGGGTCCGCACGTCTTCAGTCCGGCGCTCGGCGAGCCAGCGCTCGTAATCCTCCAGATCCCCGTCGTACGACGTCACGGCGCCGTCGTTGACCATCAGGAAATCGTCCACGGTGTTGCGCAGCAGGTGACGGTCGTGGGACACCACCACCACGGCCCCTTCGAAACGCTGCAGCGCCTCGGTCAGGGCCTGGCGCATCTCCAGGTCCAGGTGGTTGGTGGGCTCGTCGAGCAGCAGCAGGTTGGGCTTGGCCCAGGCGATCAGCGCCAGGGCCACCCGGGCTTTCTCGCCACCGGAAAAGGTGCGGATCCGCTCCAGCGCATCGTCGCCGTGAAAGCCGAAACCGCCCAGGAAATTGCGGATCGACTGCTCCGACGCTTTCGGTGCCTCCCGCTGCAGGTGCAGGAAGGGGCTGGCGTCCAGATCCAGGGACTCCAGCTGGTGCTGCGCGAAGTAGCCGATGGCCAGGTGCTCACCGGAGGTGCGCTCCCCGGCCGTCAACGTGCCGCTGTCGTACAGGGCGCTGATGAGCGTGGACTTGCCCGCGCCATTGGGGCCAAGCAGCCCGATCCGGGAGCCCGGCAACAGGCTCACATTAATGCCGCGCAAGATGGTACGGCCATCATGGCCGGCCTCGCCCTGGCGGATCGACAGCAGCGGATTGCTGATCTTGTCCGCTTCCGGAAAACTGAACTGGAACGGCGAATCCACATGGGCCGGGGCGATGCGCTCCATCCGCTCCAGCGACTTGATCCGGCTCTGGGCCTGACGGGCCTTGGTGGCCTTGGCCTTGAAGCGGCGGATGAAATCCTCAATCTCTGCGATCCGCGCCTGCTGGCGTTCGTAGCCGGCCTGCTGCTGGGCCAGCCGTTCGCTGCGCTGGGTCTCGAAGGCCGAGTAGTTGCCTGTGTAAGTGACCAGCGCGCGATTGTCGAAGTGCAGGATGTGGGTGGCCACACGGTCCATGAAATCGCGGTCGTGGGAGATGAATAGCAGGGTGCCCGGGTAGCGGCTGAGCCAGTTCTCAAGCCACAGGCAGGCGTCCAGGTCCAGGTGGTTGGTGGGCTCGTCGAGCAGCAGCAGGTCGGACGGGCGCATCAGTGCCTGGGCCAGGTTCAGCCGGATACGCCAGCCGCCGGAGAAAGACGCCACCGGCCGCTCGACATCGGCGTCGACGAAGCCCAGGCCGCGCAACAGGGTCTCCACCCGGCGTGGTGCCGACCAGGCCTCGTGCAGGTCCAGCTCGCCGTGGATGCGGGCCTGGGCATGGTCGTCCCCCCGGCTCTCGGCGTCCGCCAGGGCCTCCTCCAGCCGGCGCAGTTCCACGTCGCCGTCCAGCACAAAATCCCGGGCACTGCGATCGGTCGCTTCCACTTCCTGGGCCATATGCGCCAGCCGGCAGCCGCCGGGCAGCGACACCTCTCCCGCTTCCGGCTGCAACTGCCCGAGAATGAGTTTGAACAGACTGGACTTGCCGGCGCCGTTGGCACCGACGATGGCCACCCTCTGGCCGGGCTGAATCGTCGCCGATACACGCTCTAGCAACCACTGCCCGCCCCGTTGTAGACTAAGCTCTGTTAATGTCAGCATGCGCGCATTCTATCAGGGATGACACATTCCCGGGGATAACCTCTGGATACCGTCGCAGCTTGTCAGGATTCACGGCCGGAATGCAGAACCGGCGCCAGCGACCGAAACGGTCCCCCGATGTCTATGCAGCCACCCGCCGACCTGTCACTGGAGAACCCGTTGTGGCAGACCGCCTTGTCGCTCTGGTCCGATCCGGACGTCGCCGAGGCCAGCCTGATGCTTCAGGCCTGCGGTTGTTCGGTGTCCCGTTTGCTGACCGCCGCCTGGCTGGCCATTGAAGGTCGCGACTGGGACGGCTGGGAAAGCGAGGGCGTACAACGCTGGCGCTCACAGCATACGACGCCCCTCCGGCAACAACGGCAGGCGCTGGCCAAGGCCTTTCCAACGGATGTCCTGCGCGAGCAGATCAAGCGCGCCGAGTTGGCGGCGGAACGGATTGAACTGGCCTGGATCCACCATGACCTTGAGGCCATCCGTAATGATTCGGATACAGCTCGTCCCGATATGTCCGCAAATTCGGTCTATAATGAAGCGCTGTTAATCCGTAACCTGCGCGCGGCAGCCCCAACCGGGGATGATTCTCAAGCACTGGAAACCGGTATGAACCGACTGACACAGGCTCTGGCGATCACGATCCACGCCACCCGCGCCACTCCAAACCAGGGGACATCCCAATGATGATGCGTCGCTGGGCTTTCAGGCTGGCCTTCCCGGCTCTGGGTCTGCTTATCGTCCTGATGTTCTTCGGCATCAAGGAACCGGCCCCGCAAACCGCCTCGACCACCGAGGAACCGGAAACCGCGCCCTCCTTCGAAGGCGTGGTGCCCAACCCGGTGCCCGACGACGGCCCCGACATCGTATTCAAGTGGCAGGACACGGACGGAAGCTGGCATTACGCCGACAAACCGCCCACGGACCGCAACTGGAATGCCCTGGCGGTGGATCCCGCCAGCACCGGCGTCAACGGCGAACCGGAGGTCATGACCGAGCCGGACTGGCAATCGCCCTACGCGGCCCCCTTCTCCCTCAGCGCCGACAATATCCGCCAGCGACAGAATGCGGCCACCCCGTAGGGGCTTCGCCCCACGCATTCAGCGCACGGGTTAACTTCCTTAACCATCAGTCATTGGCACACTGTCGTCAAAAGCGTTACCTTTGCCCTTCCATGATTTAAATGCATCTGGAGTCAACCGTTTGCATGGTTTCAACGCGCCCGCCAAAGCGCTCAGAACCGGACCGGGACTTCGCAATAGCAAAGGATTCTCAATGAAAAAATCCCTGATTTCGATCGCACTGGCAGGCACGGTAGCCGCCACGGCCTTCGGCGTGATGAACGCATCCGCGGAACCGGCGCTGGACAACCAGGACCAGAAGGTCAGCTACGGCATGGGTGTCGTGCTGGGCGAGCGGATGAAGAACGACCTGCCCAACCTGCAACTGGACCAGTTCGTACAGGGCATCCGCGACGGCCAGGCCGGCGGCGACGCGCCCCGTATGAGCCGCGAGGAAATCCAGGCGGCACTGCAGGCTTACCAGCAGCAGATGCAGCAGGAGCAAATGGCCAAGGTGCAGGAGCAGGCCAAGAAAAACAAGGAGAAGGGGGAATCCTTCCTCGCCGAGAACGCAGAGCGTGATGGCGTTCAGACCACCGACTCCGGCCTGCAGTACGAAGTCGTCGAAGAAGGTGACGGTCCCACGCCGAAAGCCTCCGACACGGTCAAGGTTCACTACACCGGTGAGTTGATCAACGGCGAGGTATTCGACAGCTCACGCGAACGCGGTGAGCCGGTTACCTTCCAGCTGTCCCAGGTTATCCCGGGCTGGACCGAAGGCCTGCAGCTGATGAACGAAGGCAGCCGCTACAAGCTCTACATCCCGTCCGACCTGGCCTACGGCCCGGGTGGCAATCGCGCCATCGGCCCCAATGAGACCCTGGTCTTCGACGTGGAGCTGCTGAAGGTGAACCCGGAAGAAGACTCCGAGTAAACCGCTACAGCGCCAAAAAAGAGCCGGCTTGATGCCGGCTCTTTTTGTTTCGAAATCGGTGATTGACCGGAAGTACAAACCGGTCAGGCAGACGACGAGGACATCACCTTGTCCGCGTGCACGTTGTGCAGGTGCTCAATCAGGAAATCCTCCAGCTCGAACCGCGTCTCAAGCTGCTCCCCCAGACTGGACAGGGGCTCCATCAGGTCTTCCAGCTGTTCCGCCGACAGCGACTCGCCGTCCAGACGATCATTGAACGACAGGGCGATCTCCGTGTTCTCCTCCAGCTTGGGATAGACCTTGGCGACCAGTTCCATGCCGCCATCGTCGAACTCCTTGGCCTCGCGAATCAACTGCTCATAGACCTCGAAGTGTCCGGCCGAAACGTAATCCACCAGGATTTCGCAGAGGCGAACGAACTGGGCGCGTGTCTTTTCCACGTCGCTGAAATCCGTGGTACCGCTCACATCGCAGTACTGGACGATCAACTGCTGGCGCTCACGCAGCCAGCGGTCGATCAGCTCGCTGACGCCACCCCATCGCTCTTTGGCACTCTCCACATTATCCAGCATGAACTCCCCCTGCTCCGGACTTTCTTCTGATTATCGTAAGGACGTTACCCCAAGCTCACCGACCCGGGCAAGCGTTTCATCACGACTGTCGCGGGCGGCGTCCTATCCCCGGCGGGACGACCGGAACGCTCCCAGCAGGATGGCCACACCGATAACAAACAACAGGGTGAAAAAGACCGCGGTCCAGCCCGGGATGCTGAGCCCCAGGAAGCGCCAGACCACCTCGGCACAGTCGCCGGTTCCCTGCAGCGCAATGCTGAGCACTTCGGCCAGAGGCATGATATCCAGCAGGTAATCCACCGACGGGCCACACGCCGGCACCTGATCGGCCGGCAGACTTTGCAGCCACAGCTGGCGCGCCGCCAGGGCACCGCCGGCGCCGGCAAACAGGGCCAACAGGCCGCCGTAGATGCGGCCGCCCCAACCGGCCGGGTTGTGCAGGGCCGCCAACAGCGACAGCGCGCCGACCGCCATCAGCGCCATACGCTGCAGCCAGCACAGCGGACAGGGCTCGAGGTACATGACGTATTCCATGTAGAACGCGGTCCCCAGAAGGGCCGCGCACACCAGAAAAATCAACAGGAAAACCAGACGTCGGCCGGGCATGACATCCTCTGTAGTTCAGCGTGGAACGGAGTGCGACTGGGCTGAGCGGATTCAGCCTGCTATTCTGGACGCACGTTGGAAAAAGGCGGCGTTATCCACAGGATACGATGGCCTGACGCGATCAAACAGCATATCAAGGAGAACTGCAAGCCCATGACATTACGTGGCCTGTTTATGGCAGGCGGACTGGCCCTGTTCTGCCTGGCGAACAGCCTCCCCCTCCACGCCGAAGAAGACACACCGGACGAAAACAGCGAAGAGCAGGCGGAAGCCGCAACGCCGTCCGTCTACGTCGAAATGGACCCGCCGTTCATCACCAACATCGGCCAGTCGACGGGACGCCTGAGCTATGTAAAAGCGGAGGTGACGCTACGGGTGGATTCCACGGCGGAGACGGCAGTTACCGCTCACGAACCCCGCCTGCGCCATGAGATGGTGATGCTGCTGGCCAGGGAGGACCGTGAGGCGTTGTCCTCCACTCAGGGACAGGAAGCCCTGCGGCAACAGGCCCTGGACACGTTCAACCAGGTGCTGGAAGACGAGCAGACCGGCGCCACCATCAAGGACGTGCTGTTCACGTCGTTCGTCGTTCAACGCTAGTCAGGCACCCTGATCGCCGGCGATGGCTGATGCACCAGCCTCCAGACCGGCGACGCCGTCCTCCCAACCGGACTCCCAGGCCGCGACGGCCACCTGGCCCCGGTAGGGGCATCGCTCGCGGGGCAGCCCCATCACCGCCGACAGATAGCCCTGCCGGTACGCCTTGTTCAACGATGCCGCTTTCCAGCCCTGTTCCACGTCCCTGGCCATTGCCGTCTCCCTGATCGCCTTAGCGCAAGCTAACAGGTGATCAGTTTTTAGACAACACCTGCCACACCCCTGATGCCGGACGACACCGGGGTTGTGATCAGTCTGCCAGGTAAGCCTTGCGGTATTCCTCAAACGTCTGCGACGTATCGGCTTCCAGCTCTTTCTGTGTGGCGATGGAATCCGCCGCCATGCGCTCGTAAAGAGCCTGGGTGCCGGTATCCAGTGGGTGCGCCCGCAGCGCCGCCTGGTGGGCGCGCGACTGCCGGAGACTCCAGGCCAGGTGCCCTTCACCGGCTTCGCGCATCGCGTCGAGCACGCGCTGTGAGCGCAGTTGTTGCGGGTTCTGGATGACCTGTCGTTGAGCCTCCAGGGCATCACGATACACCGAATCGCCATTGAACGCGTCCAGCTGTTCGGCCAGCCCCTGCAGTCGCTCCAGCAGACCGGAAGCGGCCTCCAGTACCGGCGTCTGCTGACCGTCGAAGCAGATACTCAGGTCTTCGCGCCGGCCGTTGGCCACCACATCCTTGTAGCTGCCGTCGAGACGGTCGCATTCGGCGTCGCCGATCACGTCGCTGTCGCTGAGCAGGCAATCGAACAGGAACAGGTCGAGGAAATCGATCTGGCTGGCGCCGATGCCCAGCGGCTCGAACGGGTCCAGATCGAGACAGCGCACTTCCACGTACTCCACGCCGCGGCTGCGCAGGGCCTGGATCGGCTTCTCGCCGCGTTCGGTCGACCGTTTGGGACGAACCGCGCTGTAGTACTCGTTCTCGATCTGCAGCACGTTGGTGTTGATCTGCTGGTAACGACCCTGCGCATCTTGCACACCGATCTTCTCGTAAGCCGGCCACGGCGTATGGATCGCCCGGTACAGCGTGTCGGTATAGGTCTTCAGCTCGTTGAAGCAGATGTCCAGCGAGGCCTGGGCATTGTTGTGGTACCCCAGATCCCCCATGCGCAGGGACGTGGCCGGTTCGCCCACCCAGGTATCGTCGGAGAAGCGGTCCAGGTGGTGGGAGACGCCGTCCACGAAGCTGGCGTCCAGGGCCGGTGATGCCCCGAAAAGCAGCATCAGCAGCCAGCTGCGGCGCCGGAAGTTGCGGATCAGCCAGAAGTACTGGTCCGACTTGAAATCCTGCAGGCTGCGCCTGTCATCCAGGGCCTGCTGCCAGCGCTCCCAGAAGCGGTCCGGCAGGGAGAAGTTGTAGTGCACCCCGGCGATGCTCTGCATCATGCGGCCGTAACGCACCGCCAGCCCTTTACGGTAGACGTGGCGCAGCTGGCCGCTGTTGGAGCTGCCGTAGACAGCGATCGGGATGCTCGGGTCGCCATCCAGGCGACAGGGCATGCTGGCGGACCACAGCACTTCGTCGCCCAGCTTGGACTGCACGAAGCGATGGGTGTCGCGCAGGGATTGCAGCAGCGAGCGGGTGTCCTGGCAGACCGGAGTGATCAGCTCCAGCAGGGCCTCGGAATAGTCGGTGGTAATGCGGGAGTGGGTCAGTGTGGAACCCAGCCCCTCCGGATGCGGCGTCTGGGCGATAAACCCGTCCGGATCCACCCGCAACCCTTCTTTCTCAAGGCCCTTGCGGAACCCATGCCAGTCCTGCGCCGAGAACTGCCGGAATAGCCCCTTGCGGGAATCGCCCATGTCAGACTCCTTGGGTCCATCGGCGCCCGGAAACGCCGATGGTCTCTGTTCAGTGTATCAGCGGCCTTTCTTGTTGGCGGAGGCCAATGCCTGCGCCAACGCCCCGGCCATGGCGCCCTGGGGCGCCTTCTGGTTGTCCCGGCCCGCCTTGTTGCCGCGGCCCTGGCGGCGCTCACCACCGCGGCTGCGCTCGTTGCGCTCGGCCTTGCCTTCGCCCGGCTGGTCATCCATACGCATGGACAGGCCGATCCGTTTACGGGGCACGTCCACTTCCATGACCTTCACCTTGACGATGTCGCCGGCCTTGACCACTTCCCGCGGGTCCTTGACGAACTGGTGCGACAGCGCCGAAATGTGGACCAGGCCGTCCTGGTGAACGCCGATGTCCACGAACGCGCCGAAATTGGTCACGTTGGTCACGCTGCCTTCCAGCACCATGCCCGGCTTGAGGTCCTTCAGGGTTTCCACCCCTTCCTCAAACGTGGCGAACCGGAATTCAGGTCTGGGGTCGCGGCCCGGTTTTTCAAGCTCGGCGATGATGTCCTTGATCGTGGGCAAGCCGAACTTGTCGGTCACGAAACGCTGTGGATCGAGACTGCGCAGGAAGGCGCTGTCGCCGATGAGCTCACCCACGGACCGGCCACTGTCCTTTGCGATGGCCTCGACAACGCCATAGGCCTCCGGGTGTACCGAAGAGCGATCCAGCGGGTTTTCACCCCCGGCGATGCGCAGGAAGCCGGCCGCCTGCTCGTAAGTCTTGGCGCCCAGGCGCGGTACGTCCAGCAGCTGCTTGCGGTTATGGAACGTGCCGTTCTGGTTACGGAATTCGATGATGTTCTGGGCGGTCACCTGGTTGAGACCGGCCACCCGTGCCAGCAATGGCACGGACGCGGTATTCAGGTCGACGCCGACGCCGTTGACACAGTCCTCGACCACCGCGTCCAGGCTGCGCGCCAGCTGCACCTGGGACACGTCATGCTGGTACTGCCCCACGCCGATCGACTTGGGCTCGATCTTGACCAGCTCCGCCAGCGGATCCTGCAGCCGACGGGCGATGGACACGGCGCCGCGGATGGTCACGTCCAGGTCCGGCAGCTCGCGGGCGGCGAATTCGGACGCGGAGTAGATGGACGCGCCGGATTCGTTGACCACGATGCGTGCCAGGTTGAGCTCCGGATAGCGTTTGATCAGGTCGGACGCCAGCTTCTCGGTTTCGCGCGACGCGGTGCCGTTACCGATGGCGATCAGCTCGATCTTGTGCTGACGGCACCACTTGGCCATCTGCTCGATGGACGCATCCCACTTGTTCTGCGGTGCGTGGGGGAAAATCGCGCCGTGATCGGTGACCTGACCGGTGCCGTCGATCACAGCCACCTTGACGCCGGTGCGCAGGCCCGGGTCCAGGCCCAGCGTCGGACGCGGGCCGGCCGGTGCCAGCAGCAACAGATCCTTGATGTTGGCGGCGAACACCTGGATGGCCTCGGCCTCGGCCGACTCACGCACCTGGGCCACCAGCTCGGTTTCCAGGTGGGTGGACAGTTTGACCCGCCAGGTCCAGCGCACCACCTCGTTGAGCCAGCGATCCGCCGGGCGGCCCTGGTCTCGAATCTTCCAGTGACCGGCGATGGTCTGCTCGGCCGGGGAGGCCTTGGTGCGGTCGTCCTCGTCGTCACCGATCACGATGCTGTAGTTGAGGATACCCTCGTTGCGGCCGCGCAGGATGGCCAGGGCCCGGTGCGACGGCACCTTCTTCAGCGGCTCGCTGTGCTCGAAATAATCCCGGAACTTGGCGCCCTCGTTTTCCTTGCCGGCCACCACGCTGACCTTCAAGGTGCCCTGCTCCCACAGGAAATCGCGCAGACGGCCCAGCAGTTCGGCGTCCTCGGCGAAGCGCTCCATGAGGATGTATTTGGCGCCGTCGAGCGCCGCCTTGGCGTCCTCGATACCCGCCTCGGCATTGAGGTAGTCCGCGGCCAGGGTGTCCGGGTCCTGGGTCGGATCGTCATAAAGCGCGTCGGCCAGCGGCTCCAGCCCCGCTTCCCGGGCAATCTGGGCCTTGGTGCGGCGTTTGGGCTTGTACGGCAGGTAGAGGTCTTCCAGGCGGTTCTTGGTATCGGCGGACTCGACGGCCTCGCGCAGCTCGTCGGTGAGTTTGCCCTGCTCGTCGATGCTGGACAGGATGGTGGCGCGACGGTCTTCCAGCTCACGCAGGTAGCGCAGGCGCTCTTCCAGGGTCCGCAACTGGCTGTCGTCGAGCGAGCCGGTCACTTCTTTCCGATACCGGGCGATGAACGGCACCGTGGCGCCTTCGTCGAGCAGTCCGACCGTTGCACTGACCTGTTGTTGTCGAACGCCCAGTTCATCGGCGATCCGCTGGAAAATACTGTTCATGCCACCTCACTTGCGTTGCTTGGCTACCGGAGGAAACCGCGGATTATAGCGCCATGGCGGTGCTGTCGGCGATCCCCGGATGATTCAGGACAGGACGCGGCCGGCCGCGTCCGTCGGGTTTCAGGAATATGGAGCGAAAGGTACAGGGCGCGGGGGCCGTGGACAAGCCAATGGCCCGGACAGGTGCGGCGGCGCGGCCGGGAACCGCGTCAGGCGTCGCTGCCCACGTCGCCCCCAATGCGGCGGTTGCGGGATTCCAGGAAGGTCACCAGGTCCGACCAGGGCATGGGGCGCGCGTAGTAGTAGCCCTGCACCTCATCGCAGTGTTGCTGGCGCAGGAAGTCGAGCTGGCCGGCGGTTTCCACGCCCTCGGCCACCACGCTCATCTGCAGGCTGTGGGCCAGGCTGATGATGGCGCGGATGATGTGTTCGGCGTCGCCGCTCTCCCCCAGGCGCTGGACGAAGGACTTGTCGATCTTGACCAGGGAGATGGGCAGGTGCTGCAGATTGCTCAGCGAGGAGAAGCCGGTGCCGAAGTCGTCCAGCGCGAAGCTGATGCCCAGCTGGTTGAGCTCGCGCAGGCAGCGCTGGGCGTAGTCCGGATCGTGCATCATGGCGCTTTCGGTCAGTTCCAGCTCCAGCAGGCTGGTGTCGATGCTGGCGTTGTAGATGATGCGGAAGATGGTCTCGGTCATCTTGCGGTCGTGGAACTGCCGGAACGACAGGTTCACCGCGAACACCATGCCCGGATACCCCAGCGACGAAGCCTCGCGCAGGCGCTCGCAGGCCTGCTCCAGCACCCAGTAGCCGATGGGGACAATCAGCCCGCTGCGCTCGGCGGCGGGGATGAATTCGTCCGGGCCGACCAGGCCCCGCTCGGGATGATTCCAACGCAACAGGCACTCAACGCCGCGCACTTCCTCGGTGATCAGGTCGATGCGCGGCTGGTAATAGAGTTCCAACTGTTTGCCGCGCAAGGCATTGCGCAGGTCCGCTTCCAGGGTCAACTGGCGCCCGACGGTGATGTGCAGTTGCTGGTTGTAGAAGCGGTAGCTGGTACCGGCGTCGCGCTTGGCCTCGAACATCGCGCGATTGGCCTGGCGCAGCAGTATCTCCGGCGTGTTGCCGGCTTCCGGGTAGGTGGCGATGCCGACGCTGGCGCTGAGCATCACGCTCTTGCCGTCCACCACCACCGGCTCGTTGAGGGCGGACACCAGCTTGCGGATCACCTGGGTGACATCGAGGGAGTTCTCCACCCGCTCAATGATGATGGCGAACTCGTCGCCGCCGATGCGCATCAGCGAATCCACCCGACGCAGCACCCGGCGCAACCGTTCGGCCAGCTTGAGAATCAGCTGGTCGCCGGCCTGAAAGCCCAGGCTGTCGTTGACCGACCGGAACTCGTCCAGGTTGACGTGCAGCAGGGCCAGGCGGTGGTCATGGCGCTCGGCGCGCAGGATGGCCTGTTGCATGCGATCGAAGAACAGGTCGCGATTGATGAAGCCGCTGGCCACCTCGCGCCCCAGCTCGCCGTGGGTGACCGCCATGGCCCGATGCCGGTACAGGGCGCACATCAGGGCCCGCCCCAGGTTCCAGGGATCCAGCCGGCCCTTGCAGAGGTAGTCGGTGGCGCCGTTGACCCGCGCCGGCGGCAGGCCGATCGCCTCCGGCTCGGCCCCCAGGGCCACCACCGGACGCTCGTCGCCAGCCACGGCGAGGTACTGCAGAAACACCGTCTGCGAGGTGACGAACATGACGCTGTCCCACAGCACCACATCGAACTGGGTGTGGCTGATCAGGTCTTCACAGTCGGCCAGTTCCGGGCACCAGGTCAGTTCCACCCGCAACTCGGGATTCTGGCGTAGCAGGTGGGCGTACCACAGGTAGTCCTGCAGTTCCGGTGTCAGGATCAGCAGACGGATTGTGGTGGTACTCCACGGGTCGTCCAGGTCAATCATCCGCAGCGGCTAACTCCCTTGTCTGTCGTGCGGCGCCAGCGGACGCTTCCGCCCCGACGCGTCGAACCGCACTGACGATGCCGAATTCCCCTGCAGGTGCCGGGTACAACAACTCGAGCATGTTTTCTGATTCCGCCCTTTCCATAGCGTGCATGAACAGCATAGACGACGGCGTCAGGCGATGCAGCGCCTTTTTGCCCCCGACTCCAGCCGGATCCGGCGTCCCATCGGTAGATCCCGACAGTCCGCCAGACAATGGTAAACCCACTGCGCCGACTGGTGTAGAATGAGGCCTCTTTTTTGCCCCCAACCGGCGATCTCGTTCCCGGCGCGCCGCAGCGGCTCCAAGGGTAAACGAATTTTTCAGGCAGGACACCCGTGGCACAGCTTAACCCCCGTCAACGTGAAGCGGTTCACTATGTCGATGGCCCCCTGCTGGTCCTGGCCGGCGCGGGCAGCGGCAAGACCAGCGTGATCACCCGCAAGATGGCCTACCTGATCGAGAACGTAGGCATCCCCGGGCGACATATCGCCGCCCTGACCTTTACCAACAAGGCGGCCCGGGAAATGAAGGAGCGGGTGACACGCCTGGTCGATCGCAAGCTGACCCGCGGCCTGACCGTGTCCACCTTCCACAACCTTGGCCTGAACATGATCAAGGAGGAGCACGCCCACCTGGGCTACCACCCGGGCTTCTCCATTTTCGACGCCGAGGACGCCAAGGCCCTGCTGCAGGACCTGATGCTGCGCGAGGACAGCGCCGACGCCGGCGACGAGCTGTCCGACATCCAGATGACCATCTCCAACTGGAAGAACGCCATGTGGGCGCCGGGCCACGCCCTGAGCCGGGCCGAGGACGAGCGCGAGCAGCGCATCGCCCTGATCTACAAGCGTTACCAGGAATACCTGAAAGCCTACAACGCCGTGGACTTCGACGACCTGATCCTGCTGCCGGTGCAGCTCTTCCAGACCCACCCGGACGTGCTGGAGAAGTGGCGCCGCAAGATCCGCTATATGCTGGTGGACGAGTACCAGGACACCAACCTGTGCCAGTATGAGCTCGTCAAACTGCTGGTGGCCAACCGCGCCGCCTTCACGGTGGTGGGCGACGACGACCAGTCGATCTACGCCTGGCGCGGCGCGCGACCGGAAAACCTGGCCACCCTGAAGGACGACTTCCCCAGCCTCAAGATCGTCAAGCTGGAGCAGAACTACCGCTCCACCTCGCGCATCCTGCGGTGCGCCAACACGGTCATCGCCAACAACCCGCACGTGTTCGAGAAAGCACTGTGGAGCGACCACACCATCGGCGACGAGATCCGCATCGTGCGCTGTCGCAACGAGGACGCCGAGGCCGAACGCATCGCCACCGAGATTCTCGACCAGAAGCTGAAAAAAGGCATCGACTTCCGGGATTTTGCCGTGCTTTACCGGGGCAATCACCAGTCCCGCCTGCTGGAAATGAAGCTTCAGGCCTACCAGATTCCCTACCGCATCTCCGGCGGCCAGTCGTTCTTCTCGCGCAACGAGATCAAGGACGCCATGAGTTACCTGCGGCTGATGATCAACCCGGACGACGACGCGGCGTTCCTGCGCGTGGTCAACGTCCCGCGCCGGGAGATCGGCCCGGCCACGCTGGAGCAACTGGGCCACTATTCGCGCGGGCGCAACGTCAGCATGTTCAAGGCGCTGCACGACCTGGGCGCCGAGGAGCACGTCTCGGAGCGCGGCCTGGACAAGCTGCGGCGTTTCGCCCACTGGACCGACCGCACCAGCCAGCGCCTGTTCCGGGAAGATCCGATTCCGGTGATCAAGCAGCTGTTCACCGACATCGAGTACGAGGAGTGGCTGCACCAGCACGCCGGCACGCCCAAGCAGGCGGAGCGGCGCATGGACAACATCTGGTACCTGGTCGACTCGATCCAGCGCATGCTGGACGACGGCAAGGGCACGGCGGACGAGCTGGGCATCGAGGACGCCATCAGCCGGCTGATCCTGCGCGACATGATGGAGCAGCGCGAGGAAGAGGACGACAGCGACAAAGTCCAGCTGCTCACCCTGCACGCTTCCAAGGGTCTGGAGTTTCCCCACGTGTTCATCATGGGGCTGGAAGAGGAAATCCTGCCGCACCGCTCCAGTATCGAGGAGGACAACATCGAGGAGGAGCGCCGGCTTATGTACGTGGGCATCACCCGCGCGCGGGAGACCCTGGCGCTGACCTACGCCGCCCAGCGCAAACAGTACGGCGAGAAGATCGAGACCATTCCCAGCCGCTTCCTGGATGAATTGCCGGAAGAGGATGTGCTCTGGGAAGGCACCGGCGACACCGATGAGGCGGCCAACCAGCGCAAGGGCAAGGCCACGTTGAGCGCTCTGCTGGGGGACCTGGGCGCCTGACCACCGCCCCGGGGCCAAACACAACGAAGCCGGGCATTGCCCGGCTTCCGGTTGAACGACGTTCAGCGTCAGGACGCGCCGTTATTCGACCGCTTCCACCATGTGCTCCACCGCCGCCTGGATTTCCTCGTCCGGGCAGTTGGCGCAGCCGCCCTTGGCGGGCATGGCGTTGAAACCCTCGATGGCATGGGTGACCAGAGTGTCCAGCCCCTTTTCCAGGCGGGGCGACCACGCCGGGGCATCGCCCGTCACCGGCGCGCCGGCCACACCGGCGTTGTGGCAGGCGGCGCAGACGGACTGGTAGACCTCCTCCCCGGAGCGAGGCCCGGAGGAGGCCGATGCGGAGGCCGGCGCAGCGGAGGTCAGGATATCCCCGCAGTCCTCACCGTCCACACACACGGTACCGATCGGCGCAATGCGTGCCTTGATCTGATCCTCCACGGCAGCCGTCGCGCTGCCGCCCTGCAGCCCCAACACCAGCAGAACGGCCACCAGAACTCTCATCATCGTCACAGTGAGTACCCCCACCCGTTTCTGTTTATATTATGGTCACGCATTATAGCCGCTAAAAAAAACAAGCCCAACGACCGTCGGATCCGGCCCGTCCGCCAATACCAGCGGCAAAGAAACTTCCTTAAAATTCAGTTAATCACCTGACCCGTTCGCAACGTAATGGGTATCATGGGCCGCAAACCAAGGAGTTCCGAATGCCGAAACAATTTCCCAAGGCGCACCCCTGGCGCCGACCGCTGCTGATCACGGAATTCACGGCCCTGGCTATCCTGGTCGGCTCGATGATGCTGCTCGGTCGGATGGCCGGCCCCGACGGCCAACTCAATCCAATGTGGTTGCTGATTCCGGCCCTGTCCAGCCTGGCGGTGTTTCTCAGCTTCATCGGCCTGATGTATCTGCGCTGGGTGGCCAACGTGGAAGCGGAAAGTGCATTCAAACACAAACTCATCTTTGGCCTGCTCGCCGTGACGCTGCTCGGTGTCTGGGCCTACTCCATCGCCCAGACCTGGCAAAGCCTCTGAGCCCACGGGATTCACTGACACGGACGGACCGACGTTATGCGAGCATTACCCGCCCTTTGCCTGGCCCTGACCGCGCCGCTGGCCGCCGCACAGGACGACGCCACCACACCGGATTTCCAGGGCTTCGCCGCCGACGACTGCGCCCTGATCGAAAACGGCGTGCAGCGGCTGGCCTGCTACGATGCCATCACCGATCCACAGGAGGCCCGGGAACGGGCCAGCGATGAGCGCATTGAACGGGCCGACGAGGCGACCGAGCGACTGCAGCTGACGCCGGAGAACAACGCTGTAACCGACGGCGAGAGTGGCGTTGAGGAACGCGAAGGCGATACCGCAGACTCTGCGGTGGATCGCTACTTCGCCACCGAAAAGGCTCTTTTTTCGTTTTCCGGTAGCTTCGTCTCCCACCGTCCGACGTACATCCTGCCGTACACTTACGTGCACGACCCCAATGATCGGCCGTACAGCCCCACCCAGGGGTTTACCGACTACGACAAACCGCTGGACTACGACGAAGCCAAGTACCAGATCAGCTTCAAGGTGCCCCTGCTGACGGGCATGTTCGACGACCGCACCACCTTGTGGTTCGGCTACACTCAGGTGTCTTTCTGGCAGGTCTTCAACAGCGACGCCTCCAAACCCTTCCGCGAGACCAACTACGAGCCGGAGCTGTTCGCGCGCTACGCGGCCCAGTGGGATCTGGGCCCGGGCCGGCTGGAGGCGCTGTCCCTCGGCCTCAACCACCAGTCCAACGGCCAGTCGGATCCACGCTCACGCAGCTGGAACCGCATCATGGGTGGCGCGGTGTACACCTGGGACCGCTGGATGTTCATGGTCCAGCCCTGGTACCGGATTCCCGAATCCAAATCCGAGGACGACAACCCCGACATCGAGAAGTATCTGGGCTACGCCGACTACTGGGCGGTTTACAAAGTCGACAGTGATCGCACCTTCTCGCTGAAACTGCGCAACAACCTGCGCACGGACGACAACAAGACGTCGGTCACCCTCGGCTACAGCTTCCCGATCGGCGATACGGTCAAGGGCTTCGTGCAGTACTTCAACGGCTACGGCGAGAGCCTGATCGACTACAACGAACGCGTCCAGCGGATCGGGATCGGCATCATGCTGAACGACTGGCTGTGAGGCTGCGAGACATCGGGATAGTTGCGGATGCCTGGCGGCGTCACAGGCACTGACGTTTTTGCCGTAAAAGACGATCACTCCCGAAGTAATGTAGCGGAAGCTTCAGCTTCCGAGCCGCGCGACGGGCGGCCGATACCAGACAACGGCAGACGCGAAACGCCCCCAGAAACGAAAACGCCCCGGTCATGCCGGGGCGTTTTCGCAGAGGCTAACAGGCAACAAATCAGCCGTTGAGCCGCTCCATCTCCGCCAGCAGCTCTTCGGTTTTCGCCTCCATCAGCGCCTTGTCGCCGCGGGACTCCACGTTCAGGCGGACGACCGGCTCGGTATTGGACATGCGCAGGTTGAAGCGCCAGTCCTTGAAGGCCACGCTCAGACCATCCACATGGCTGACCGACTCGGCGTCCGCTCCGTATTTTTCCTCCATCGCCTGGATGACCTTGGCCGGATCCTGAATGGTGCGGTTGATCTCGCCGCTGGCCGGGTAGGCCTCGATGCGCTCGTCGATCAGCGACGACAGGGTCTGGCCGGACTGGCACAGGCGCTCCGCCAGCAGCAGCCAGGGAATCATGCCGCTGTCGCAATAGGCGAAATCGCGGAAATAGTGGTGGGCGCTCATCTCACCGCCGTAGACGGCGTCCTCGGCGCGCATGCGTTCCTTGATGAAGGCGTGGCCGGTCTTGCTCTCCACCGCGCGACCGCCGGCTTTTTCCACCAGATCCTGGGTGTTCCAGATCAGACGCGGGTCGTGGATGACTGCGCCACCGCCCTGTTTGCTCAGGAACTGGTCCGCCAGCAGCCCGACGATGTAATACCCCTCGATGAAACGGCCGTTCTCGTCCCAGAAGAAACAACGGTCGTAGTCGCCATCCCAGGCGATGCCCATATCCGCGCGGTTGGCTTTCACCGCCGCCTCGGTGACGGTGCGGTTCTCCGGCAGGATCGGGTTGGGCACACCATTGGGGAAGTGACCATCCGGCTCGTTCTGCAGCTTGATGAAGTTGAACGGCAGGCGCTTTTCCAGCTTGTCGATGACCCGGCCGGCGCCGCCGTTACCGGCATTGGCCGTAATCGCCAGCGGCTTGAGGCTGCTCATGTCAACGTAGCCCAACAGGTGCTCGATGTAGGCATCCTCGGCGTCTTCCAGCGTCTGGTAGCTTCCCGGCGTGGGGGCGTCCTCGAACGCCTCGTCGAGACGATCATGAATGTCGCGCAGGCCGGTGTCGTTACTGATCGGCTTGGAGTCCTCACGCACCAGCTTCATCCCGTTATAGTCCTTCGGGTTGTGACTGGCGGTGACCATGATGCCGCCGTCCATCTCGTAGTGGCTGGTGGCAAAGTACACCTGCTCGGTGCCGCACAGGCCGATGTCGTATACGTCGGCGCCCGCGGCCATCAGGCCTTTGCTCAGGGCCTCGGCCATTTCCGGGCTGGAGAGGCGGATGTCGTAACCCACCACCACCTTTTTAGCGCCGGTCACGGCCACGAAAGCGCGTCCGATGCGCTCGGCCAGGTCCGGGTTCAACTGGTCGGGAATGCGACCCCGAATGTCGTATGCCTTAAAGCATGAGTAAGCCATCAATGTCTCCTTTGAGTGGCATTGGTAAGCACGCGGCGCCGGCTCAGGCCCGTTCGGCCGACGCCGGGGCCGTTGTCTCGTCACCGGCCTGCTCGGTTCGGCCGTAGTTGTCCTGCAGGCGTTCGATATCGTCCTCGCCCAGATAGGCGCCGGACTGCACCTCGATCAGCTCGAGCGGGATCTTGCCCGGGTTCGCCAGGCGATGCACGGCGCCGATGGGAATGTAGGTGGATTCGTTCTCGGTCAGCAGGTAGGTCTCGTCGTTGCGGGTCACCTCGGCGGTGCCGCTGACCACGATCCAGTGCTCCGCCCGGTGGTGGTGTTTCTGCAGGGACAGCTGCTCACCAGGCTTCACGGAAATGCGTTTCACCTGGAAACGATGCCCGGCATCGACGCTGTCGTAGCTGCCCCAGGGCCGATAGACCTCGCGGTGAGCGTCCACCTGCGGGCGCTCCTCCGCGCGCATCTTCTCGACCAGCTCCTTGACCTCCTGCACCCGGTGGCGGCGCGCCACCAGCAGCGCATCGCGGGTGTCGACGACCACCAGATCGTTAACGCCCAGCATCGTGACCAGCCGGCCCCCGGCATGCACCAGGCAGCCGTGGGCGTCCTCCATCAGTGCATCGCCGACCACCACGTTCTGCTGCTCGTCCTGCTCGCTAGACTCCCAGTACGCCGACCACGAGCCCATGTCGCGCCAACCGGCATCCAGCGGGACCACCACGGCGCTGTCGGTCTTCTCCAGAACCGCCCGGTCCACGGAATCCTCGGGGCAATGCTCGTAGATTTCCGACGGGATCCGTGAGAACTCGAGATCGGCCCAGACGTGGCCAGCCGCCAACCGGCAGGTGTCGTAGATGTCCGGGCTGAGCCGGCGCAGTTCCTCGAGGTAACGGTCCGCCCGGCACAGCAGGATGCCGCTGTTCCAGAAATGGCCGACCTTGGCGAGCATGCGCTCGGCCGTGGCACGATCCGGTTTCTCCAGGAACTGGTTGGCCCGCAGCAGGCCATCGTCCAGGTCCGGCGCCGGCTCGGCGCCGATATAGCCGTAATCCGTCTCCGGCCCACTGGGCAAGACCCCGAACAGCACCAGTGAGCCGGTGGCGGCAGCGGATTCGCCCTGCGCCAGAGCGGCGCGAAAGGCCGCCTCGTCACGAACGTTATGGTCCGCCGGCAGCACCAGCATCAACGCCTCCGGGTTCTCGTCGGCAATCGCCAGCGCCGCCATGGCCACCGCCGGCGCGGTGTTGCGGGCAAAGGGCTCGAGCAGGATGGAGCGCGGCTGGCAGCCAATGGCTTCGAGTTGCTCGCTGAGGATAAAGCGGTGCTGGTTGCTCGCCACGATCAGCGGATCTGACACCCGATCCTCCGGCAGCCGCGACAGGGTCTGCTGCAGCAGGCTTTCCTCCCCGGCCAGCTGCAGGAACTGTTTGGGAAACGCTTCGCGAGACAGCGGCCAGAGCCGGGAGCCCGTGCCGCCGGAAAGAATGACTGGAATCATCGGTAACCCTCCCTGATGGCCCTCGCCTCCTTACTGCCGCGAGGGATTTCATGCTGCCGGATGGACATGACAGTCTCATGCACCGGCCTGCTTAACGCGATTCAATTTCCGTGCCTCGGGCGCCAGACATGGCCCCGGACATCCGGTGGAATACCGATAATACACAGGAATTCAACGGGCTGACCGAACATTAAAAAGTGATAAAGACGGGGCAATACGGAGGGGTTGGGAGGCCCACTGGATGAACGGGCACAAAGGCAGGGCAACAGCCCTAAAAACGCCCGGTTTTCCGGGTCGGTTACCAGGATACGATGGGCAGAGCGCCGGCCAAAGGACCGGCACCCTGTAATCATTCAGCCGTCGGCGTGACCGCTTTGCAGCTGCACGTAATTCTGGATACCCATCTTCTTGATCATGTCGAGCTGGGTTTCCAGCCAGTCGATGTGCTCTTCCTCGCTGTCGAGGATCCACCGGAACAGCTGTCGGCTGGTGTAGTCCTTGATGTCCTCACAGTAGCCGATGGCTTCCTTGAGGTCCTTGTGCGCGGCATGCTCCAGCTTGAGATCGCACTCAATCATCTCCTGGACATCCTCGCCAATCAGCAGTTTGTTCAGGTCCTGCAGGTTGGGCAGCCCTTCCAGAAACAGGATGCGCTCGATCAGCTGATCGGCGTGCTTCATCTCATCGATGGACTCTTCGTATTCCTTGGCCGCCAGATGAGTGATGCCCCAGTCCTTGTACATGCGTGAATGAAGGAAATACTGGTTGATCGCCGTCAGTTCATTGGCGAGCACCTTATTGAGGTACTGGATGACTTTCTTATCACCCTTCATGGCTGCGAACTCCTTTCCTGATGTGTGAGATCAACAGGATAGATGGAATGCCCGCGATAAAAAATCGCAGCGGGAAATGATTCGCAGTACCCGGGAAGCCGCGCCACACGCGGCGGGAAGGAAAGGGCAGGTTTTGCTGACGCCGGCGCCGACCGTCAGGCCGGCTGGGCCAGCATCGCGGCGAGATTCATATAGTCTTCAGACTGACACTCGCGCAGGATCTCGCGAGCCATCGTGGCACAGCGCCCGCACTGGCGACCGACCCCGAGGTCTTTACCCAGCTGGCGCATAGACCGACATCCATCCTCGGCGGCCTCTCGAATTTGGCGATCCGTCACCCCGTAACACAGGCAAACGTACATAGAGAGAGTCTCAATAGGCGCTGTAAATGTTGTTGATAATTATTGTTATTAGCGATTGAGAACGCAACCCCTGGGGCATGATTTTTGTGTAACAATTCGCCACAACGTCTCAAAAGAACTCGCCACCACGCGGGGCTGGACACAAGGCCCGGCCACACGTAAGATTGCGCACTCGAAATTGGCGCTTGGCGCTGGTTTCGTGAGCTTTGGACCGTCAAAACGGTTCATAGCATCCGCCCGTAGCTCAGCTGGATAGAGCGTCGCCCTCCGGAGGCGAAGGTCATAGGTTCGAATCCTATCGGGCGGGCCATATTCCACAAAAAAGCCCCGCCTCGTGTGGGGCTTTTTTGTGGAACTTTGGTTTGCTCGATGGCCGATGAAGAACCTACGGTTCGACTCGGAGTCTGCGACGCAGACGGAGAGAACGTCGGAACGTCGTGACGACGGCCCCGAAGGGGCGAAGCCCCGAGCAACGCGCACAGAGCGTTGCGAGTCCATCCTATCCGTTCAGGCAGTGCACAAGTTCATATTACGACTCAGAGTCGGACGACACCCCTTCCTCGGATTTCCAGTCACCCGTTTTTTTGTCGCTCTGCTCCTGGTTGCCGTTCGCTACGCTGCGTTTGTCCACCGGACAAACGGTCGTGGCTCACCCTATCGGGCGGGCGATGATTTCAAAGACCCGATTGGGAACTCAGACCTTTTTTGCCTTCTGTGCCTCGATTATCTCTAGACATTCCCAACGTCTTGAACCTTAAACATTATTGTCACCAACCTCGACCTTTGCCCCATTCGACAGCTGCCACCTTCCGATTTCTACTCATCCGCTCCTTTCCATGTTCCCAACCCACGGACTAGTGTCCCATCTCACCGAGGAGCCAACGTGATACGAAAAGGTTAGCGGCCATCCACGGCTATCATGGGTAATGATCCATTCCTTGCACAGTCGACATTAGCAGGCTTCAAAGAGAGGCCCCACCCCGCTTCGGCTCTCGTGGCCGAAGGCACTTTAGGTCCAACTCTGCAATCAACAATGCGACCAAAATTAATAAGCCACCGAAAATAGTGCGGGCATTGAGCGATTCTCCAAGCATGATCACGCCGGCAACAGCCGCAAAAATGGGCTCACAAAGGTAGGTTAAGGCCACCTTCTCTTCTTCTATGTACTTCTGAGCCGAACTTTGTATTCCATACATGTAAGCAGTACCGAGCAGGCCTGTAATAAGAACCCCTTTCCAAAATTGCATTTCTGAAGGAATCCATATTGCCTGCTCATCAAATATAGCCCCAAGCCCACTGCCGAGACTGCATACTGTCATCGCAACTATTACTGTTAGCATTGCATCGAACCGATGCGCAAAACACCCTACCGTCATAACGTAGCTAGCAAAGAAAACAGCACAAGCCATAACCCAAATGTCGCCAGCATTCAGGTTTAACCCGTGTTTCGCCACTATCAGATAAAGTCCAAGTAGCGCCACCGAGCAAGAGACCCATATACGGCCTTTTACGGGCTTTCTGAAGAAGCTCCATTTAAAGAAGGGAATCAAAAGAACATCCAAGCCGGTAATAAAGGCAGTGTTGGTGACGCTGGTATGTTGTAACCCTATGGTCTGGAACACGTTACCGAACAGCAACGGAAGTCCAATCAGGGTACCGGCGAAGATAGTATTCCAGTCGAGACGGCGAAACCGCTTCGCGAACAGTACCGCTAGAGCTAATGCGGCGAGAGCGAACTTATAGGTGAGGAAAACGAAAGGAGAGCCGTCTGCCACGCCGGCTTTTACGTAGGCAAACGAGACGCCCCAGAATGCGGTTCCGAGTATAAGTAGGAGGAAAAACAGGTGTTTTTTTTGCATGCATCTAACCATTCGTTGGAGTTTCAGAATGGTTAGAGTATGCGGAGGCCGCAAGAAGGCCCGGTGTCGCTCCCAATTTCTTCTCTAACGTTGGAGCGAACCAGTACAGATGCCTTCACCTGCGGTAATTATACGGGGGTTGTAGCGGGTACTGTCAATTCCAGCATCGGCCTTGCCGAAATGCACTGGTTATCTGCTTCAAGAAAGCGCGGAAGACGTTAACCCCAGAAACAGGTCACCGCGAGGGTTACGCCCCAACTCTCTCTGCATCCGTTGTGAGGCACTCCAGATAGAGTTCAACCACAGGGTCTCTGCTCTGGCCGGCGCCAGAGAGGGCCACATACGTTTTTTTATGTTCATATTTGTTGGCCAATACCTGCCTGAACTGGCCTTTATCAACCCACTGACGGGCATAGTTTATGGGGAGAAACCCGATAAAACAGCCAGTCATCAGCAGGAATGCAATGCTTTCACCATCACTCACTTCTGCCGTCACCTTAAAATCCCTATAGAGATTCTCGGCAGACTTTACGGTGGAATAGTTGGGAGCCACCATGTCGTACTCTAGGAGCATCGAATCGGTAATGTCGGAATCATTCAGGGCGTAAAGGGGGTGCAGTTCGCCACAAAACAGGCCGACTTTTTCTCCATACAATTTATGTAGATGAAGACCCGATATCTCCTTGCGCTGTGGAACGATCCCAATATCCAGCTCGCCTCCCAGCACCCTTCGCTCCACTTCATTTGGCGGCATGGTCACAAAGTTTATTTTTACCATCGGCGCTTCGTTTTTAAACTTCCGAAGGGAGTTCACGATACGCATCTTGGGACATGAAATGAGATTGTTAACGACCCCAACATTAAGCTCGCCGGTTAATGAGGAGTGAATGAGATTGACCTTTAACCTGAACTCATTAACGCAGGCCAGCAAGTCGTTAGTGTATTTGTAGATTTTTCTACCGGAATCAGTGAGCGAAAACCCTGAGCGCCCCCGATTACAAAGTTTGAGCCCCAGCCTTGCTTCCAGATCTGCCATGCTGCTGCTGATTGCCGAGCGGGTGACGTTTAACTCGGCTGCCGCCTGGGTAAACCCCGCACAATCGACAACAACCTTGAAAATTTTCAGCTGCCTCAGGTCTGAATCACCGATCTGACCCAACGTAGACGGGTTTCCAAATTTCTTTACCATACCGGCACTCACGTTCCAGTCACCGAAAACCGGCAAAGCGAGATTTAGCTTCGCCTCGCCCAGGAAGCTTCACCACAGGCGGCTTTAAACGGTTCAGTGGGAACTTCCGTTGACCGAAGATCTTCGATTACGAAAAAAGGAGAGAGCTAACGATAACGAGCATGCAACACAAACACGGAATGAATAGCCCTCTCCAAAGCCCGAAACCCAGAGGTTTCAGCGTTCAGCAATCAAAAAACTTCATACGTTCGACCGTTCTCAACACCTTCCACAGAACGCTGATACGCGTACCCGACAGAGGTAGAGGACACTGGTTCGAAGCCCAAGAAATATTCGCCATACTGGCCCACGGATTCCTCAAGCACCGTTGGATTGACAATGTTCATTCTCAAATGATTGGGAAGCTCCGTAGAGGCGGCTCTCACAAAACTTTCCAAAGCGGAATTTGCCATGCTCGAGGAGGCACCCATGGCTATCGATTCCTTACTGGTCACCCCACTCGTAAGCGTGATCGAGCCATGGGGATTCAGGTAATCCAGCGCGATTTGAGCCAGCTTTACTTGGCCCATGAGCTTGCTATCAAGCCCTAATTGCCACTCATCGTCTGTCATGGCCGGAAACGTGTTGAACGCCACGGCTCCGGCGGCAACGATCAGGGCATCAAAATTGCCAACGCTCTCGAACGCCGACCGGATGCTCTGGCTATCTGTCATGTCGATTTTTAGCTCTGCGTTGGTCCGCGAGGCGCCGATTATCGTGTGACGCTCTCCAAGGTGCCGCTGCACAGCCTGGCCAATCGCACCATTTACTCCAACAAGGACAATCTTCATAACTACACCTGAAATAACTTAAATCGCTTTATGGAACACAGAGAAACCACTCGAACTGACCGGATTCACTCCGACAGATCGACCCAGATTGTCTTCTGCTCCGTGTACTGGTCGTGAGCTTGGACACCGTTATCTTTCCCACCGAAGCCAGACAGCTTGTAACCGCCGAACGGGGTTGAGGCGTCGCCCTCGCTGTAGCTGTTCACGGATACCGTTCCGGCACGTAAACGGCGCGCAAGTCGATGGGCACTGGTCAGGTCCTTGGTGAAGATCGAAGCCGCCAGTCCAAAATCACTATCATTAGCAATTTCAACGGCTTGCTCAGTGTTTTCGTAGGTGATGACAGAAAGCACCGGGCCAAAGATTTCCTCCCGGGCGATAGCCATGGCGTTGTCGACATCATCAAACACGACGGGAGCCAAATAGTACCCTGGGCCCTCAAATGCTTGCTCGCCACCGAGCTTAGTGGCCCCTTCCCTGACGCCCTTGTCGATCATGCCCACAACCTTGGAATAGTGCTCTTTGCTGACCAAGGGCCCAAGGCGGGATTCTGGGTCCAGGGGGTCACCGATCGTCCACGCTTTGATCTCGTCACTTATTCTCGTCAACAAGGCGTCCTTGCACGACGCGGGAACAATCAATCGGGTATTCGCCGTGCACACCTGCCCCATATTGCTAACGAAACTGAGAACGACGTGTTTGGCCACCCGATCTAAATCTGCATCCTCCAGCACCACACAGGGACTCTTGCCCCCCGTCTCCAGGACCACCCGTTTCATATTGCTTTGGGCTGAATACTCAAGGAAACGGCGTCCGGTAGCGGTCGATCCGGTAAAGGTGATTGCATCCACGTCCGGGTGTAATCCGAGGACCTGCCCGACGTTCGGGCCGGTGCCGGTCACGACATTGAGCACGCCCTTCGGCAGACCTGCCTTCACGGCGAGTTCCGCCAGCCGAAGCATCGAAAGACTGGTCAACTCAGAAGGCTTCACAATGACTGAGTTCCCGGTCGCCAGTGCTGGACCGATTTTCCATGCCGCCATTAACAGAGGAAAATTCCAGGGTAATACAGCGCCAACGACACCGATGGGCTCCCTGACAATCAGTCCGAGCGCGTCGTTCCCTGACGGAGAAATTTGGTCGTACAACTTATCCTGCGCTTCAGCGTGCCAGGCAATGCAATCCGCGGTTTCGGGAACATCCACCTCGAGACAATCACTGATCGGCTTGCCGCTATCAACGCTCTCCAGAACCGCCAGTTCGTCCTGGTGCGCACGGATCAAGGCTGCGAACCGGACAAGGATTTCTTTTCTTTCGGAGGGGTGACACCGGGACCAGATTCCGCTGTCGAACACAGCGCGAGCATTGGCAATCGCTGTTTCAACGTCAGCCTCGCCACTGGAGGCGATATCACACAATTTTTCTTCGGTCGCCGGGTTAATGGTTTCCAGTTTTTTACCGGAGTGAGCGTCGACAAACCCACCATTGATAAAATTTCCCTGGGGGAAATCCATGTTATTAAAAATGCTTTGATAGAGACTTTTATTATTCATTTGGACACCATTTCACAGAAACTCAATAGTCTTATTGAAAGCAAATACCACCACACCTCGTTCGTTGAGATTGTCAGGCTAGCTACGTAAGGCGTGAAGTTGGGACATGCATAGGTCCTGGCATGCCCCGACAATCAAGATTTAGAATTCTGTTGTTAGCTCTTAAGCGGCTCCAGGCTCTTAATCAACTGCTTGACCGATTCCTCAGAAATTTCAGCCAATGGTGTGCGCACAGTACCCGCATCGAAGCCCATATATCGGGCTGCAGCTTTAACAGCCGGGATATAATTGTTGTACCAGAGGTACGTTGAGGAGGGGAACATTTTGGCCCACAGTGCAAGCGCTTCATTGTACTGGCCTTTATTAACCAGGTTATACAGCTCAACACATTCCTCCGGCATAAAGTTGGCAGACCCCCAAATAGCGCCATAAGCACCCGCCATGAAGGCATAAGGGGCGATGGGATCCGCACCATTGAGCACCTTGCCGCCTTCGTTAATCAGCATCTGCGTTTTAATCATGTCCCCGGAGCTATCTTTAATATAATTAAAGTTTTCAAGCTCGAGAAGACGACGATAAAGCTCCGGAGTAATTTCAACTTGCGTTGCCGCGGGAATATTGTAACCAACAATATCGATACCCACGACTTTGTTCACTTCCTCATAAAACTTGAAGATACCGTCATCAGTTACCGGGCCTTCAAAAAAAGGAGGAAGCACCATGATGGCATCCGCACCCAAACCCTCTGCAGCGATGGATCTACGCAGAACTTCGGACATATTAAGAGCTGAAGTTTGCATAATAACCGAAGCTCTACCAGCGATCCGCTCAACGCCAACAGAGAGCAACTTATTACACTCTTCCTCTGTCAAATATGGATGCTGACCGGAACCGGAACTGATGACGACGCCATGAACGCCCGCGTCAATGTATCGATCGATAAGATCGCAGAAACGATCGTAGTCGATACTTCCGTCATCCTTAAAAGGCGTCTGCATTGCCAAACTAACACCATGCAAATCTGCCATATCACTAACCTCCTGATCGGTTGTATTGTTTTAAACTCACACTTCTTTTCCCGCTTTGCGCAAGCGATAAGCGGCATTAGCCTTAACAGCCAATCCAAAAATCGACTTCGGAGCCCACGAAGTCGGCCTCGGCCGTGACGACAAGATATTGATGACCCGAGAAGTCTTGCCCGAGGCGAGTTCCGCAACGGCCTTTCCAAATATCGCCCCTTTCGCAATACCAGTTCCGTTGCAGAAACCGGCTCCAAAAACACCGTTGGCCAACTCTCCGAAAACCGTTCCACCATTGTTCTGGGAGAGACATAAGGCCCCGCCCCAAGAGTGCTCAAAACCCATATCTGCAACTTGCGGGAACCTTGCTGCAAAGGACTGCTGGTGGATCCTCCTTGCCGCATCAACCGCATCAAGAGGGCTGGTAAATTTCGGCTCGTAGCGATAAACGTTCCGAATGAATATGCGGTTATCGGCTGTCCGACGTACCGTGGTCCCAAACGGATCCGCGGGGATCAGGCCAAATGGTCCCTTACCTCCCAACCGCTCCAATTCATTGTCAGAAAGCTGACGTGTCATGCTGGCGTATGTGTAGATAGGAACAGCCGCATTCTTATAAAACCCAAAACTCGAAATAAGGCCATTGTTTGCCAAGATAATTTTCTTGGCTTTAATAGTCCCTTCAGAGGTATTCAGAGTTTTATACGCACCGTGATCAATCACTTCATTGATGGGCGTATTTTCATAAACAGTGACGTTATCCGGCATATTATCGACCAGTCCGCGCAAAAGAGCGGCAGGTTGAATCAATACTGTGCCTGGACAAAACAGACCCAGGTGGTAATGACTACTACCAGTTATCTCCCGCATTTCCTCCGCGTTATACCAATGGTATTCCTCTCCGATTCTCGAGAGAGCCTCAGCGAAAGTCCTCAGGCATTTCGCGCCTCGGAGCGTTGCTGCGGAGTGAATTTTTCCCTGCGGACTCCAGTCACAAGAAATACTATGACTTTCAACGACTTCTCTTAAGTAATCGATACCAGCTCGATTCACAAAAGACTCGTTAATATTACCTTGCTCATTATCAGCAAAATTTTTAGATCGAGGATTGTGAGCCAGATCAATTGCAAATCCCGCGCTGCGGCCAGCCGCATTATTTCCAATTCTTCCAGCATCAACCAACGTAACGCTGTCGTTAGGATTCAGCTCCGCAAGCCTCCGCGCGGCACTCGTACCAAACCAACCGCCACCAATGACTACCCAATCCGTATCGACATTCCCGGCGAGTGTTTTGGCTTCTGATACCTCACTAAGCGTTGCAAACCATCCACTATCGGATGACTCTTTAGGCAGCACAGAAATCTTTTGTTGTTTTGCCACTTATATAACTCCACCACGGTTCATGATAAGGTTCAGCGTACAGTTAGTCCTTCTTACAACGCCAGCGACAAAATCTCATACAAATTCAGGACTAAAAATCATGAAAGAGGAAATACAACCGGACGCGTTTTTTACGAAGATGGTTTCCCTAACCGCCCTAAAGGCTTTTGTTGCATCAGCACGATACAAAAGCTTTACAGATGCGGCGAAAGCGTTATGCCTGACTCAATCAGCCGTCAGCCGACAAGTGAGGGAACTTGAAGATCAACTGGGAACCCCATTATTTAAGAGGGAAAGGCGGACGATAGAGCTAACCGACAGCGGCCAAAGACTTTACGAGACGTCTTATGTTTGTTTTTCTCATATTGCTCAGACAGTAAAAGAAATAACACCTTCACCAGCTACAACGTCAAACCCCAAAATACACCTTCGCATAGCTATGACTCATGCGTTTTCTATATTTTGGATGGCCAATAAAATTGGGGATCTGAGATCGCTGTTCCCAGACATAGACCTGTCAATTTATGCAACGGACGACATCAACCTCATTGACCACAACCAAAACATTGATTGCTACATTAACTTGACCCCATCTCAAGATAACAACTTTGTATCCACCGCTCTGTTTAGCGAAAAGGTTTACCCAGTTTGCAGCCAAGAATATCTTGAACGCCATCCATATATCAGCGAGGTCGAGAATCTCCACAAAGCGGACCTACTGCATCTAAAGGGCTCAATGGCACATCAAGGGTTTGGCTGGAGGCAATGGTTCGATTTTACTCTCCAGGGAGCAGACCCAGCGGAAAAGATTGACGAGGGCACATTTACCGCCAGTAATTACGAGCTCCTTATAAAACTGGTCCGAAACCATCAGGGAGTGGCTCTCGGCTGGCATCACTTGGTAGAGAGCTTATTGCAAGAAGGCAAATTGGTCAGGCCAGTAAGCCAATTCGTTGAGTTGGGAAATGCAGTGCATTACTTCATTCATCGGAAGAATAATGACAAGCAAGAGGCCATACTAAAAATCAAGAATTGGCTTCTGAGCAATCTATAGAAATAACAGAAAGAGATACGATCAAGGGTTTCAGAAATTGAGCGGAAAACCAATAAAACAATGTGTGGTTTCCCACTCAATCTTCCAGCGGCCTCAGTCCAAATATCCCATGACACCCGGCAGGGTAAGCGCGAGTGGAGACCAGAACGTCACAATCAGCATTACTGGCAAAGCGGTAAAGAGCATAAGAGCTAGCGCTGGGCGTAAGGCTTTTGCAACACTAACGTCAGCCACCCGGCAGGACATGAATAGAATTGGTGCCATGGGTGGACTGTTACAGCCAATCACCACACTGGTACCAATGATCGCCGCAAAGTGTATCGGATCGATGCCAAGCTCCGCCATCACAGGAACGAGGAGCGGACTGGCGATGGCAATCACGCTGATGTCGTCCATTATCATGCCAAGGAGAATAAGGAAGACGTTTACCATCAGCAGGATAACAACCTTATTCTCAAGCGTCTCTAATAGAAAAGAAGTAAGCTGCTGAGGAATCGCCTCGAACGTCAAGATTCGACTTACAATGAATGAAAAAAACAGAATAATGACGATGACACCAGAAGTGGTGGCTGCGCAGACAAGGCACTTCAGGATTTTTTTATAATCCAGCCCCTTATAGACAAACAAACCAACAGGAATCGCGTAAGCCACGGCTACGGCAGCCGCCTCAGTGGGAGTGAATACCCCCCCGTAGATCCCACCGAGGATGATTACAGGGAGCATTAAAGCAGGTACTGCCTTCCAGCCTGTGTCACCAATTTCTCTCAGTCTGTTACCAATGACTCTTGCTTTCCCCGCTTCGGCGGGATTTAGCTGTGTGGTCAAGTAGTTGTAGATGCAGAGAAAGAACATCAAAAGGATGCCAGGACCAATTGTGGCTAGGAAGCAGGCAGCTACAGATTGGCGTGTTACCACCGCATACAAAATCATGGTAATACTGGGCGGAATCAGCAAACCAAGCAGCGACGATATTCCCAAAAGCCCACTGACATAAGCACGGTTATAACCATGTTTCTGCATTGGCCCCACCATGATCGATCCCACGGACGCCACCGCAGCAGAGGCGGTGCCCGATATGGCGCCAAATATTCCACAGGCAACGACCATCGACGACCCCATACCGGCCCTGGAGTGGCCAGTCAATGCCTCAACAAAGCGCACAAGCCGTGCCGCTATGCCGCCTTCCTGCATCAGGTAACCTGTCATTACGAAAAGCGGAAGGGCCACCAATATGATGGAGTTAATTGAGGAAAACCCGGTTGTTGCCAGGAAGGCCACATTGACGTCATAAAAGAACGCAAGAGAAGCAACCATAGCCGCAAAAGAAAAGACGACCGGCACCCCCAACAACATCAATACGATCACAGCACCAATCGATATTAAAGCACCCATAACTCAAACCTCAGCATGTTATATGTATTCAGTCAGCACTGGATCAATTCAGCTTTTACTACTATGAAGAGCCAAATTTCCTATATCTGAAATTAAATCTCTCAGGAGATATAAAGTCATAAGGATCGCAGCAACAAACACACTGGCCTGACTAATGAATACGGGGATGGCGAAGATGGGCGTTTTCTCTCCTCGATCAACCCCCCACTGAAACAACGAGTAACTCCACATAACAAAGAAGACCGCCATAACGATCGAAAGGAGTGTAGAGACGATGCGAGATATCAGAACTGCTTTTTCACTTTTGAAAATTACAGAAACAAAATCAGCATGGAGATGGGAGCGCTCTTTCGATGCTAAAACAGCCCCCATCATATAGAACCATACAACACCTATAAGGATCAGTTCCTCTAGGCCAAACATGGCAACACCGATGAACGATCGAGCAACGACACCAATCACAAAGGAAAGAGCGATAGCGAGCCCAGTAATTGCGACAAGGGGGGCAATGACTCTATCTAACGCGCAATCGAAAAGATTAAAAAGTTTCATTATAAATCTCTCTATAGATTCGGGGGGGGCGGGACCGACGGTCAGCCCCGCTTTTCGTTCCACTCATCTATTGAGCGTGATCCATAACTTTTTGCACCAACTCTTTACCAAACTCCTTTTCCGCGAGGGTCCAGATCTCATCCCGGACAACAGCAGCCCACTCCTCAAGTTGCAGGTCGGTCGGCTCGAAGTACTCCATGCCGTCCTTTTCGGCTTTTGCTATCCACTTCTCGTCTTCTTCTCGCGCATCCGTAAACTGCTTTCTAATGACTTCATTCGCCGCAGATCTAACGATTTCCCGATCCTCATCGTCCATCTGATCCCAGGTCCCCTTATTCATCATCAGGATCGAGTAGGAAAAAAGGTGTCGCGTGTGCACGTAATAATCCAGGAGGTCGCCGAAGTACTGATAGTCCCAGTAGATGGTATTCCCTGCATCGCCATCGACGACGCCTGTTTGAATGGAGGTATAAACTTCGTTCCAATCCAGGGGTACGGAGTGAAAGCCCATGGCTTGCAATGTCTGCGGAACCGGGAAGGCCGGAATGGCTCGCACTTTTAGATTTTTGTCCTGGGCTTCCTCAAGGCTCGCAGCATAATCACCTCGGGTTGCAATGCCTGCAAAACCGTAGGGGTACACTCCGAAACTCTTGAGCCCAAGATCCGTAAAAATTGGCTCAACGATCTCCTTCATCCAGCCATCGGCACCATAGGCTTCATATGCCTCATCCCAGCCCAGGAAAAGGTACGGGAGGGACATTATAGCGACGCGGTTATCGTAAGAGGTTTGGGGAAGTGAAATGGCCATATCAACATTGCCGGCCAGCAGGTGGTCAAACACTTCGCCTACGTTACCCAGGGCGCCCTGGTGGAAGACCTGGACCTGCATTCGACCATCGGACTTTTCCTCGATGAGGTCGGCCCAAAGCTGTACAGATCGCCCTACCGGCGAGTCTGCCGCATCATCCGAATTGACCATTTTAAATCGATAGCTTTCATCGCTGGCCATAGCTATAGCAGATACAGTCAAAGATGAAGCAGCAACCAATGACATAAACAACTTGGTAATTTTATGTGCTAACACGACGAGTACTCCTATATTGTTTTAATGTAACTAACCGTCATGGACTTAGGTTGTTCCCTATCATCGCCTCGGCAATATTTCGACTTCGTATTCAGGCCCAAGTGATGACCATTTTTCCGGTTCATATCCGTGCGCCGGCGTAAAGAACAGCTCTATTTATGAGGCTATGGGAGGCTAGCGCACCCGACAAGCAACCATATTTTCTGTTTTTGCATGACTTTTGGTATCAATACCGCCCAGATCTTTTTCGATCTAAACTAACGGGCATAGATACACGGGCCCTCATCAAAGCCGCGCTCCATGCGATGTATTCAAAACGCACACAACGCAAGGAGCGGCAGACTTACTATCCGAACGCCAGGACTCACCTTACGGCGGGTTATGAGGGGAAGGAGAACTCGGCGCGAGCTGCTTCGAACTTCGAGGGCCAGCGCAGAGACACGGCCTTACGCCGCGTATAGAATCGAACAGAATCCGGGCCGTAGGCATGAAGATCGCCAAACAGAGAGCGCTTCCAACCGCCGAAACTGTGGTACGCAACCGGCACAGGCAGTGGAACATTGATGCCAACCATGCCCACTTCAATTTGGTCAGAGAAGCGCCTGGCAGCTTCACCATCCTTGGTGAACAGGCAAGTGCCATTGCCATACTCATGGGCGTTGGTCAGGGCGATGGCATCGTCCAAGGTCTTCACGCGAACGACGCACAGCACCGGACCGAAGATCTCCTCCTTGTAGATTCTCATGTCAGCGGTCACGTGATCGAACAAACAACCACCAACAAAGAAGCCATCCTCGTGCCCTGGCACTTTCAGGTTTCGCCCGTCAGCCACAAGCTCTGCCCCCACGGCCACACCATCTTCAATGTAACCAATGACTTTGTCGCGGTGCTCTTTCGTAATCAGTGCGCCCATGTCGAGACCGGGCTCGGTGCCCGGACCGATCTTCAGCCCGGAGATCTTCTGCTTCATTGAGGCGACGAGGCGATCGGCGGTTTCATCGCCAACACATACCGCGACCGAAATCGCCATACAGCGTTCCCCGGCACTGCCGTAGGCCGCCCCCATCAGGGCATTGGCCGCGTTTTCGATGTCGGCGTCAGGCAGAACCACCGCGTGATTCTTCGCGCCTCCGAGTGCCTGAACCCGCTTGCCATTCGCACAGGCCCGAGCGTAAAGGCTTTCAGCAACGGGGGTTGAACCAACGAAAGAAATGGCTTTCACGTCCGGAGCATCAAGCAGGGCTTCCACAGCTTCACGGCCGCCATGGACCACGTTGATGATGCCCTTCGGCAGCCCGGCTTCCTCCAGCAATTTGGCAATTTCCAGAGACGCGGTCGGATCTTTTTCGGACGGCTTCAGGATAAAGGCGTTGCCACAGGCAATCGCCATCGGATACATCCACAGTGGCACCATCGCCGGGAAGTTGAACGGCGTAATACCAGCCACCACGCCCAGCGGCTGATGGTTCGACCAGGCATCAATCGACGGCCCGGCGTTGTGGGAATAGTCACCCTTCAGCAGCTCAGGCACACCACAGGCGTATTCCACGTTTTCAATGCCACGCTTCACCTCGCCCATGGCATCCTCAAGCGTTTTTCCATGCTCTTCACTGATCAGATGCACGATGCGATCAGCGTTCTCTTCCAGCAGCTGCTTGAACCGATACATCACCTGCGCACGCTTGGCCGGCGGTGTGTCGCGCCAGGCAGGGAAGGCTTCTTTTGCTGCCTCAATCGCCGCTTGTACCAACGCGGTATCTGCATTGGCAACGCTTCGAACCACCATTCCCGTTGACGGATTGGTGATCTCGATCGTAGTGCCACTTCCCGTTACTTCTTTACCGTTAATATGATGACAAACAGTTTCCACTTGACCCGCTCCTCTTGTTATTTCGGTTTGATGTGCCCATTCCCAACAAGCATGAGAAATGGCTCTGGCACACGATGCGCTCCGCGAATTTAAGAACTGCAAACCGCCGGAAAACGCTAATGTCTGAACTTATTTACTGTTTCGGTGCAATCCAACGACCTGGTGCTAGCGCATGAGCTTTCCCAAGTTGTTGTTGATGGCATTCGCGATGACCTTGCCCCATGAGGCGCTGGCATTTTCTTGACAGAGTTTTTCTTCCCATTCGTACATCGAAAGAATCAGTCTTGAGGTGAGCCACCGGAAGGGCTCGGGCTCCCACCTCCGCAACGCCCGCCCTATGGGTCTGTCACCGAAAACCCACGGCATACGGGTAAATTCGGAATCTCTTTCCAGAATCAAATCCGCAAGGGTTCGTCCGAATAAGTGGGAAGGGCCGACTCCTTGCCCCACATAACCGCCAGCGGTGGCGAGACCGGATCGTTTGTCGAAGACCGCGTGCGGCGCGAATGCCCTGGGAACCCCCAACGAACCGCCCCAACCATGGGTCACTTCGACACCTTTCAACATGGGAAACAGGTCATGCATCAAGCCTTCCCGTGGCCTGAACTCCGGGTCGGACAGTGAAAACTCGCTGCGCGGTTTCGCTCCATATACGTACCCGCCCCTTGCACCAAAAATCATTCGGTCATCCGCTGATCGTTGGCCATAGCTGATCATTCGACCGCCATCGCAGAATGCTTCTCGATTTTTCAGACCGATCTCGTCCCACAAGCTTTCAGACAGAGGCTCGGTGGCAATGATCAAACTCTGAACCGGTATGATTCGGGTACCCAACCCAGTCACGGTTGTGGAGTAGCCTTCAAGCGCCGGGACCACAACGGGCGCACGCACGACGCCATTCTTGGTCACCACTTCGCCTGGCTTCACGGAAATGGCTGGAGTCTGCTCGTAGATGGCTACCCCAAGCTTTTCTACAGCGTCAGCCAACCCCCGAACCATTTTTGCCGGGTGCACAACAGCGGCGTGTTTCTTGAATACTCCACCGTAGCCATTGCGCAACCGGACCTTGGCGCTCATCTCGTCGGCGCTCAGCCACCAGCAATCCTCTTCGGTATGCCCCGCCTCATAGAGACCGTCGAGAAACGCCTTTTGCCTGGCTACCTGTCCCGGGAACCGAGCGGCTCCATAGATGACGCCGCCCTTGTGGAAGTTGGCCTCTATGCCCTCGTCCCGAAGCACGTCACCGATGGCATCCACGTTGTCGAAGAGGACGTTGCAGATATCTCGCTTCTCTGCGCTTGGCAGGCTAGACACGTATTTTTCGAGGCCGGCAACGTAACCAACGACCCAGCCACCGTTTCGTCCAGAGGCGCCGTACCCGGCGATGTTGGCTTCGACGACCGCGACGTTTAATTCGGGTGCATTCTTTTTCAGGTAGTACGCGGTCCAAAGCCCCGTATAGCCTGCGCCAACAATGACCACATCGACGTCGCGATCACCGTCGAGCGGATCTCTCGCGCCCTGTGGGTCTAGCTGGCTTAGCCAAAAACTGGCTGTTGAGTAATTTGAAATCATCGCTGCAAACCTCATTGCGCCCCGCCGATTTGAGGCGATCTACACCTACGAGCACTTGGTGATCACGAAGTACTTCTTGACGTGCGTGACTGATTCCCAGATACCGTCGAATCCCGGAGTTACTACCAGAGCCTCGCCAGCGGAAAACTCCTGACTGTTGCCTTCGGAATCGGTGAGCTTCACCGTGCCCTCAATCAGGTAACAAAACTCCATTTCATCCGGGTGGGACTTCTTTTTGCTAAATGCTTCGGATGACCAGATGCCACTCACTGTCTTGCCGTTCTCCGAGGCAAAACCAAAGTAAGTCGTTACGTCTCCATGACCGGATAGCAAGGCTTCCGCCGGCGTTTCAGCTTTGGTGCCTTCGGCGAGGGAAGAGAGCTGCAGCTTTTGAACACATTGAATACTCACGATCAGACTCCTGTTTTAGTTATCGAGCCTTGAACGTATTCGCTCGGAAACAGACGTTAAATATCAACGATCTTGTCCTTACTTAAGCGGCTACTTGCGTATCGGCTGCGATGGGAAGGATCACCCAAGCGATAAGTCGTGCTTTATGGCAAAACCATTCAATGGATGAACGCCACTAAGCGAGGAACGGTTAAGCCAGAGGGGGTCAGGTCAGGACGGGACAATATTCCATAAAAAAGCCCCGCACGTGGCGGGGCTTTTTGTGGAATATTGGTTTGCTTGATGGCCGATGAAGAACCTACGGTTCGACTCGAAGTCTGCGACGCAGACGGATCGAACGTCGGAAAGTCGCGACGACGGGGCCAAGCCCCGAGCAACGCGCACAGAGCGTTGCGAGTCCATCCTATCTTTCAGGCGATTCCAAACCCGCCTAAAACACAGCCCCAGCCCTCACTTGATCTTAGGCGCCGTATCCGAAACCTCTTTGGCCCTGGTCCGCCACTTCAGCTTGACCTCCACTTCCTGCTTGTCGCCCTCGTCGCTGGCACGCACGGAGACCTGCAGCAGTTTGTTCGGAGACAACACCAGATCGCCCTCGCTCTCTTCGAACTCGAGTTGACCCTTCTTCACCGCATTGCCCAGCGCCACCAACAGGTCCTTGGCGGACTGGCGATCCAGCAGTGAGTCGTGGCTGAACTTGGTTTTCGACTTCAATGATCAGGCTCCCTTCAGTCGTCCCTTGCGGCCGGGCTTGAAGACCTTGGCGCGCGGGTAGTCACCGCTTAGGCCCACCACCCCGCGCTTGCGGTCGATCAGCGTTACCCCGACCCCGAGACCGTCCAGGCCTTCACGTTCCCGGGAATGGGCGTCCAGCGTAATATCGGCCTCGATGTGCACCAGCCCCTGCTGCAGCGATATGCGCTGGCCGGCGTGGTGGTTGACATGGCCATGCACCAGGACCTGGATCCCGGCCTGCCTGGCGGCCTTGGACCCGCGCTCGGTCAGCGGCAGGTCCACCGCACGGTATTTGGTGCGGAAGGTGTTGGCCAGCGAGCCATAGTAGAAACTGAACAGGTGCTGTGTCATCAGGTTTTTCTTGAAGGCCCGGTTCGCGTGTTTGACGCCCCGCTTGGCCAGAAGCTCGGCCATATGATCGTCCAGCCCTGCGTGGAGGAAGAGGAACGACCCGCGCTGTTTGACCAGCCTCATCTTGCGGAAAAACCAGTGGAACTCCCCGGAGTCCTTGAGAAACAGCGAGCGGCACTTCATGGCCGCCGCGTAGACCTGCTGCAGGGAAAGTCCAGCGTCCGTGCAATGCGCTTCGAACTCCCGACTCTTGACCGCCATTTTTCCGATCTCCCGGTCGATGCCCTCAGCGGTCAGGAAGCCGGCGGCAAAGTACGGGAAGTTCTCAAACCAGTCCTCATCCGGGAACAGCGCCTGCCGACACTCCGCCTCCGACGGCATCCCGCGGCTCCAGTTCGTATTGACGAGGTACTGGTCAAACACCTCCCGGAACAGGGGAACCACTTTGCGCCCCATGCGCACAAACAGGTGCTGGCTGCCGGCGTCCTTTTCCCGCTCCAGCACCAGCAGCCCCATGAGCAGACGCAGATCGTGGTTGCCGGCCAGCAGGGTCACATCCGCCTTGAGCCGGTACAAATGGGCCAGGCTGCGCAGCAGCGCGAGGTTGCTGGGCCCCTTGTCCAGACAGTCGCCGCCCACGATGATTTCCGCCTTGCGACCAAACCTGGTCAGTTGGTATTCACACAGGTTGGCGCCGTCCCGATCGATCACCCCCGCGGCGATCAGTGAGGCTTCGAACGCTTCGGCGTCGGCGTGGGGGTCGGAAACGAACACCACCGGCTTTTTGGGCCAGGCGAAGGTTTTCTTGCGGGAGCGTTTGATGAACGTGTTGAGCGCGTCGTCGTGATTCACGGACGTCTGATCGTCGGGCCAGGGTTCCCATTCCGTAGGCAGGCGGCTCAGGACGGCGCTGTGAAATCGGTGGTCGCTGACCTTGGGAATGAAATCGGGGGATGCCATCGCGTCTGTCGTCTAGTCGATTGGTTCGGATGTGCGTCGGTTCTTCCAGTGTCCGTATATACGCGTCCAGCCTTGCGCCTGCGCCTCGAAAACGACCGGATGACCGTAGAACATGCTGAATCGTTTAACGTCGCTGAACTTTATTACATTTAAATGATAGACCCCGTGGCGGATCGATGCCCCGTGGCCCACGACCAGTTGGATGCGCTGCTCGGCGTCTGTAATGGGCAGGGATCTCAAGTGATCGGCCACCCGGGCACCGGCTTCCAGCAGGGATTCCGCGCCATCGAACGGCAGCCGGAAATCACTGGTGGACTTCCAGCCCTCAGGCAGCGGTTCCAGACGCGGATCGAGCGCGACAATGCGCTCAATCTCGGCGACGCTCAGGTTGGCCACGGCGCCGACGCTGCGTTCGCAGAGCGCGGCAAAGCTGCACGTCACCGCCGGCCCGGCAAAGAACGCCGCCAGCTCTTCTCGATAGATTTCAGCGGTCTGCCAGGCTCGCAGAAGGGTTGAGCAGTGGATTTCCGGTGCCAGACGATAGCCCGATCCGGCGAGCCAGTCGCCGAACTGGCGCGCCTGCGCCCGCACCTCTTCAATCCCCGCGTCGGTCAACGGGTACGGCTGAAGCGCGCTGGGCGTGCCGGCGAGCTGTTCGTACGCGCCGTGTCGAATCAGGGCCATGGCGGCCATCAGAGCAGCCCCCACTGGTGGAGCAATTCAACGGCCCGATCAAAGTCGACCCGGCCGGTCAGCTGCAGCACCTGCACGCCGGGCAGACGATCGGCGTAAACGTCCGCCGCCGGGCTCTGTTCCGGCGGAAACACACCCTCCGCATTCTGGAAGAAGGGCCCGGGGCTTTTGCGCAGGCCGTCCAGCGCATGTGGCGACTGTTCGATGTCGACAGGACCCAGCTCCGTGGGCGCCGGATCGTCCAGGGACCAGTCCAGCAGCACCAGATTTCTGAGCGTTCCGGACAGCGCGGTCTTGCCGTCACCATAGGCCGCGGGAATCAGCACGTCGTACTTCTGCTCAATCGCCCACAGCTCACCGGTGGGCATGCCCGCAAACCGCTTCTGTTCCGCCGCCGGCAGGATCGACCGCAACCGCTCCGAGTGCATCAGGGTGCCGGGATTGACCCGTGGGTGCTTGGCCACCCCCAGCACCCGCACGGCGCCGCCCTCCGCTTTGAACAGGATCCGGTCGTTGGACAGGAATCGGGCCCCCGGCGTCTCCAGGGCCTTGAGCATCAGCGTGGACTTGCCGCCGCCGGAGCTGGCGGCGATGGCCGTCGTACGGCCCTCGATGTCGAACGCCGACGCGTGCCCCAGCAGGTAACCCTGTCGCTGGTAGTGGTTGAGGAACTGGTTGTTGATGAAGTTGACCACCTGCGAGCGGTTGGCCAGCAGATCACCCATGACGACGGGGTCGACCAACGACTGGAACATCACCAGGCCCGTGCGCACCTTGTGGATCCAGCGGCCGTCGTGCGTATCCACATAGGCCTCCTTCAGCCCTAGCCGGCTCACCTTGCTGCGCTGGACCGGCGTCCAGTCGACCGCGCCCGTATCCGGCTCGCCGTCGATCAGGAAGACCCGCAGTTCTTTCTGGACGGCCTGGCTGTCGGTCAGGCCGGAAAAATAGCCGACCAGGTAGTCGAGTATCGACGGGTTGTTGGTCAGCAGCCGAACCTTGAGGCCATTGAAGGTCAAACACAGCGCCGACGTGCACCCGGACCTGGCGCGGGCGATGGCGCTATCGTCCAGCAGATTGATCATGCCCCCGCCCCCAGTTCGGCCAGGACGTGGTCACACAGCTTCCCGGCCGCATCGATGCCGCAACCCTTCTGCGCGCCACTGAAGCCGCCGAATGCGGACACCTCGAACACCACCGGGCCGGCGTCGGTCAGCGCGATATCCACGGTGGTAAAGCTCAGGTCAAAACACGCCTGGGCCCTGTGACCAAGCTCGATCAACTCCGGGCCGGGCTCGTAGGCCTGGTAATTGCCGCCGCTGTGGATCGTGGTGTTCCAGGCGCCGGCATCGCCGACACGGGCATAGGTGCACAGGTACTTACCGCCCAGAAACACCATCCCCAGGTCCTGGCCGCCCAGGTTGACGAACTGCTGCAGGTAGAACAGGCCGTGCTCGGTCTTGAACGCGTCCAGCTTCTGCGTGTTCACGGCCTCACCGTCGGCCGTCTCCAGCACCACCATGCCCCGGGCCTTGGTGGAATAGAGCGGTTTGAGAATCGCCTTGCCGAACGAGTCGATCACGTCCAGGGCCTCGGCCACGTTTTCGGTCACCCGGGTGGTGGGCAGGGCCACCCCGCCGGCCGCCAGCGCCGCCGTGCCTTCCAGGCGATTGATCAGTCGCCCAACCTGCTCCGGGCGGCTGAAACAACGCACGCCATCGGCCTCCAGGCTGGCGAGCATGCGGATACGGTCGTCCGCCGCCGGGGAATAGACCTCACTGATCTTCTTGATGATGACGCCGTCGAGATCGTTGAGCACAGTGTCCCGGTAGCGCAGCCGCCCCGTTTCCAGCTCCAGGACCACGTCGGCCATATCGACGACGCAGCGGAACCCGGTGCGTTGTTCCAGGTGATCGGCCAGCACCTCGGTCGACCATTTGCCGGGTGTTCCGATGACCGCAATGCGCGTGTTAGTCACTGAAAATGTCCTCCAGGGGGAGCCGGTATGTTTCAAGTTTATCGGGATTCAGTCGCGTCACGCTTTCCAGCAGGAAACTCGCCCGCAAGGCCAGCCGCCGGGCGAAGCGTTTGTCGTAGATGAATCGGGTGGACGTGGCGAACGAGCGCGCCAGGGCAACCGCCAGACGGGTATCGAAACTGGCGTCATCCCGGCTTTTGGCGAACCGGCGCGCAAACCGGTAGAGCTGGCTGACCAGCGCCCTCATCTCGGTACGCGCTGACTCGTCCAGAAGGGGCAGGCGATAGATGGAGACCATCAACACCGACAGGTCCTGCACGTAATCGGAATAGGACGCGCGGTGTAGGTCGATGAAATAGATGCGGTCCTTGAGTTCGTCGTAGATCAGGTTGTCGACGTTGAAGTCGCCATGAATCAGCACGGAAAACGGCGCCCGGACCCGATTCTCCAGGTTCTCGGCGCGGTCCACCAACTGGTTGAAATCGGGGCGCACCAGGCCGCAGATCGTCTGCGCCTCGCTGAACAGGTCCGGATGGGTTTGCCGGGTTTCCGGCAGGCGTTTGCGCAGCTGCTGCATGTAGCCGGGCTCTGCATGCTCGCGGGTCGACGAGCTTTTCCAGATTTTCCGCAGCGTCTTGCCGAGCTTGTTCACCAGGATGCCCGCCAGGTCCCACTGACTGTTGAGCAAGAGCGATTCCAGAGTCCGGCCGGGCAGGTGTTCGATCACCATGGAGCCCAACTCGTCCTCGTGCTCGACGTTGTGGGAAATGACCGAGGGCGCAACTTTCGGGTAGACCTTTTTCCACTGGTCCACCCCGGAAATCTCTTCCAGGACCTTGCTGGCCTGCCCTTCCTTGTAGACCGCCATGACCTCGCTGGACGCTTCGTGCTCGGCCCGCAAGGCGGCGATGGTGCTGCCACTGCGGGTCAGCGCCAGCCGCTCGACGCCGAAACTGTCGCTCTCATCGGCAAAGGCATGGGCCGCGTTCCTGAGTTGCTTGTAGTTCTGCAGCCGCACCGCCGGCCCGAAATTGGCCGCCAGCAGGGCGTCGGCTATCTCGCTCAGCAGATGGATCATGCGATGGATCTGGAAATGCAGGACCTGGCCGGGGTCACTGTCCGCCGGGCCGGAAACCTCATCCAGACTGGCCGTCAACTTGGCCACGCGGCGCCCGAGCTTGAGCCCCTGACGGGTATTGGCATCCTCCGGGTTGATGAGAACCAGCGCGAGGGATTTGCGAATGCGGCGAATCAGCTTGGCGTAGGGTTTGAAATGCTTGTCCGGGGCGGCGCGCAGCGCCCGGATGTCGGTGAAATCGAGACAGGCCTGACCGAGCTGGTCGAGCAAGCGGGCCAGGCGCTCGAGGGACTTGGCCTGCTGGAAGCCCGGGCCGTCGACTTTGCGGCGGCGCACATCCATCGCCACCGACAGCTCGACTTTCTCCTGCAGGGTTTTTCTGTAACCCTTGCGATTCACGAGCCGGTGCGCGGTGGCCTCACTCGGGCGAGTTACATAGACTTCAACCAGCTCGCAATGATTTTCCACTTCGAATCGAAGAAAATACAGATGCTCAAGAATTGATGCGTTGATAAGCCGCTTCACCCTCAACTGACCGACCGGAAAGCGCACACTATAGGCAATCGCGCCGCCTTTTGGGTGACACCTTTCTTACAACGTCAAATACGGCAACTTCAAAAAAGAGACGTATGGCAAAACAGCGTTCTTCATGCACCCGCCTGAACGTGCCCCGGGGACTGGCCAAAGGTAACGACCTGCGTCTGGCCCGCTACCGCAAGGCACCAGAGCTAGGCCCCAGGCTTCTTTTCTTCAGCGGCGGCACGGCGCTACGCAGCTTTTCCGAAGTGCTGGCGCGCTACACCCATAACTCGATTCATCTTGTCACACCTTTCGATTCAGGTGGTAGTTCCGCCGAACTGCGCAAAGCCTTCGCCATGCCCGCCGTGGGCGACCTGCGGGCCCGACTGCTGTCCCTGGCGGACGACTCGGTCACCGGTCATCCCGAGATCGCCGCCCTGTTCTCGCACCGACTGGGCAAAAGCCGGAGCCCGGCGGCCCTGCAACAGAGCCTGGAGGCCCTGGCCTGCGGCAAGCACCCGCTGCTCAAGGCCATTGCCGACCCCATGCGTTCGCTGATCCAGAGCTACATTGCCGCCTTCCACGACCACATGCCGGAGAGCTTCGACCTGGCAGGGGCCAGCGTCGGCAATCTGATCCTCACCGGCGGGTACCTGATCCACAACCGCTCCCTGGACCCGATTGCCTTCCTGTTCGGCCAGTTGATCAAGACCCGTGGAACCGTGCGCACGACGACGGACGCGGACCTGCAACTCAAGGTGACGCTGGAGAACGGACGCACACTCAACGGCCAACACCGGTTCACCGGCAAGGAAACCGCGGAGATCGACTCGCCCATCCGCTCCATCCAGCTTTCCGGCGAGGCGGACGACGTTGATACCGAGGGCGTGTCGCGGGTCGGCAAGGAAACCCGCAAACTGATCGACGCCGCCGAACTCATCGTCTTCCCGCCCGGCAGTTTCTACAGCAGCGTCATCGCCAACCTGCTGCCCAAGGGCGTCTCCAAGGCCGTGAACAGGAACCCGGCGCCCCGCGTCTATGTGCCCAGCCTGGGCACGGATCTCGAAACCCTGGGCATGACCCTGGTCGACCAGGTCCGGGTGCTCGGTGAACACCTGTCGAGCAAAGCCCCCGCGGACGCGTCAGCTCGCCCGGGGGTCGATTTCCTGCTGTTCGACTCGCAGCTGCTGACCGTGTCGGACGAACAGCTTGAGAAGATCACACGTGAGATGGGCGTGCAGGTCATCGACGTTGATCTGGCGACGGACGATCCGGAGTCACACCGCTACGATGACGTGAAGCTGGCCGAGGCGCTGCTCGGACTGACCTGAGCCGGCGCCCTCGCCACTGGCCATCAGTTCCGGCCGCCCACCTGCCAGTAATACATCCCCGACATCTTCCCAAGAATCTGTGCCGATAGGTGCTCATCGCTGGCCTTGCCGGCCAGCCCGTAACACACGTGCAGCGGCATCAGGTGCTCTTCACGGGGATGGCAGAATCGGGCGTGGGGCGCCTGATCCCAATGGGCCAGCCGATCTTCCCGTTGCGATTCCGGCATGGCGGGATCGCTGCAGGTCTCTTCCAGCCAGGCTTCGAACGCCTGGTTGCGGGCCTCGTCGTCCGATGAAACCGCCGAATAAAAGGCGCGCATGTTGTGGAACGAAAATCCCGATCCAATCACGAGAAGGTTTTCATAATCCAGCGCCTGCAACGCGCGGCCCATGGCCAGATGGGTCTCGGCGTCCAGCGTGTTGACCAGGGACAGTTGCACACAGGGAATGTCCGCATCCGGGTACATCAGCTTGAGCGGCACAAACAGCCCGTGATCAAAGCCCCGCTCACGGTCCAGACGGGCCGGCAGCCCCGCCCGTTCCAGCGCCGCTGCGATCTGACCGGCCAACGCCGGCTCGCCCGGGCTCGGGTACCGGATCTCGTAGGATTCCGGCGGAAAGCCGTAGTAGTCGTAGATCAGCGAGGGGTGTCCACCCGCCGTGATAGTCGGCACCGACTCTTCCCAGTGCGCGCTGATCACCAGGATCGCCGAAGGCTTGCGCAGCTTGCCCGCGATCTGCGTCAGCGTGTCCACCATCTCGCGGTGACCGGGATCACCCAGCAGCGGCATGGGCCCGCCCCCGTGGGAAATAAACAGGACATCGGTTTGCGTGCTCATCGTCATGCTCCTTTAAACCTATTCTAGACCGGCGATACGAGCTGGCCCGGCCACCGGCACCAGCTCGCTCTCCGGGTTTCGTTCGCCAACCGGCCTCAGAGCGCCTTGTGGATCAGGTTATCCAGTGCGAACCGGCCACCACCCTGAAGAGTCAGTGATACGGTGACGGCGAACAGCGCCAGGGCGTATTCGTAGCCGTTGTTGGCCATGAACAGGCCGTTTCCGATGTGGACCGCAAAGATGGCGACCAGCATGGTGAAGGCCGTCACCAGCGCCGCGGGGCGTGTCAGCAGCCCCAGGAACAGCGCCAGACCGCCGAAGAATTCGGCACTGCCGGACATCAGCGCCATCAGGTAGCCCGGCTCCAGACCGATGCTCGCCATCCACTGACCGGTGCCTTCCAGGCCGTAGCCGCCAAACCAGCCGAACAGTTTCTGGGCCCCGTGGGCCGCCAGGGTCAGACCCACGGGCACCCGCAGGATCAGAGCGGCGAAACCGGCATTGGAGTGAAACAGGGCTTTAACAAATGCGTTGTTCATAGCGGACACCTCGAATGATTCTATGATCGATGAATCCCGAGGCGCTCGCCCCAGGTGATGTGAACACTTTACTATCACCGAAAAGCAGCACTAAGATGTCTTTCGTTGCTTAATTATAAATATACTGTTGATTATTGACCGACAGCACACCGGAGAACCTCCATGGATCGCATCGACACCATGCGCGCCTTTGTCCACGTCGTGCAGGAAGGGAGTTTCACGCGTGCGGCCGAGCGGCTGGATACCTCACCGCAGCTGGTCAGCAAGTACGTGTCCCATCTGGAACAGCGCCTGGGCGCGCGCCTGCTGAACCGTACCACTCGCCGGATCCATCTCACGGAAGCGGGCCGCCGTTACCACCAGGGGGCGCTGCAGGTTCTGTCCGATCTCGACGATGTGGAAAGCCAGCTCGGGGATCTGCACACCGAGGCCCAGGGCGTGCTGCGCATCAGCGCCCCGGTGTCGTTTGCCATGCACCACCTGCCGCCCCTGCTGAGTGCCTTCAAGCAGGCGCATCCGGCGGTGGATATTGATCTGCAGCTGAATGACCGGAAGGTCGACATCGTCGAGGAAGGCTTCGACATCGCCCTGCGCATCGGCCACCTGAAAAGCTCGTCGCTGATCGCCAAACGCATCGCGCCCGTCCGCCTGGTACTCTGCGCGTCACCGGACTACCTCGAACAACACGGCACCCCGAAACACCCGGAAGACCTCCTCTATCATCACTACCTTCACTACAGCTACATGGATATGGAGTCGGTCCAGCCGCTACAGAAATCGCTGCTGGCCATCAGCAACGAGAAGCGGGCCATGGTGAGCAACAACGGCGACGTCCTCGTGGAAACCGCGATCGCGGGCGCGGGCATCGCACTGCAGCCGACGTTCATCTCGGGCGCGGCCATCAGGGCGGGAAAACTGCGGATCATCCTGCCGGACTACGAACCCGAACCTCTGGGGCTCTACGCCGTTTATGCCCACCGCCAGCTGCTGGCCAGCAAGGTCCGCAGTTTTATCGACTTTATTGACGGGTTCTTTGGGGAGCCGCCTTATTGGGATCGGTTTAGATAAATCGCTCCGTCTTCATCGTGCTTCTAGCATTCCGGCAAGGGATCAATCATCCGAAAAGCCAATCGAATACCGGTCTTCTCTTCAAGCAGCATAGCAATCTCTATCACTTTCTTAAGATGCAGCTTGAAGGCAGTACATCGCCTGTCAATGCCGCCTGTTGCAAAGGTAACGCCGTTAGGTCCAACGATCATCAGTACCCGGCTCAGACCACATCGGCCCCCATTGCTGCTGGTTCTCGTCGCCAAGACAGTCCCAAACGCCATAGTCCTTAAACCGCTCCACCGCCTCTCGCATCATACGCACGATAAAGAAGATGATTTGGATACTCTGCGTCTCTGGTCGGGCGGGCGTCGCAGTATGACAAACGTCTTTACAGCTGTTGCCCTTCAAACAGCGATGGGCAAGATGTTAAGCCTGTGTCTGGGTGAGAGCGTTCAATAGTGCCGAATTCTCGGCTAACCAAGTAAGCCTGCGCAAAAAGCCTCAACCATGGTTTCATTGCCCCCTACTGGATCCGCGCCGGCGTCCTCGCAAAATCGCTCCAAGGACTCGTCATCGAGTATTTCTCGCAGCAACAAAAGCGTTTTGGGTTCCGCGATTCCAGCCACATCGAGCCCCAGTATGTGCGCCCCTGCATGACGGCTATCCCAGTCGTAGCTCTCCATAACGTCCAGGTGTTGGTCATAGAGCCGGTCCGTCATAGTGGGAATATTTTCATAGTTATGGAGCAGGTACAGAATATCGGCTGCGTCTTTTTTGCGAATCTGTGGATCTCTCTCGGACCAGGCCACCAGTTTGAGAAGGACCAGTCCTACCGGACTCGCAACAGGCAGTTCAAGCGATGGGTCGCCGACAACGATGACGCGATCGGCGTGATCCAGGGCTTCCTTAAACCCCATCACGCCCATCTCACTGGTACCATCCGGCCACTTGATTTTGGCGTCCGGATTTTCTAACGGACCGAATGGGACGATATCCAGCGGAATATCCTGGTCGTCAATCGATCGCTGGGACGCCTTTGTCTCCCGATAACCTTCGGCCACCAAACTGGACTTTATGGCGTGGAATGCATCCCAGTCTTCAACCTGGACCGCCAGATCAATGTCTCTAGTGGCTCTCTGAATATCGGCACCGTATCCATGATGCATGACAAGATCCCGAGCCGACGCGCCAACGATGATAAAGGGCACCCGCTTGTCGTTGGCGACTCGGGTAATGACTTCGTATGTTCTTCTCTGGATTGAATCAATCGAACTTGAGTCGATTTTCAATTCGGCCATAGAGTCGCTCCGCTGCTTCCAGGTTTCGGGGATCGCCGCTCGCAATCAAATCGGCATAAACCAGGATGTCGGGTGCTGCTTCCCCGCTCCCAGAGCCACCAACTATAAACTTGTCAGTCCAGAACTTTTCTCGAACCTTTATTCTTCCCGCCGCATTGCGATTTTGATCCGGTGCTCTTTTCAGGCGGTGCTGGATCACGAGATCCTTCAACCGGTCTTTCGGTAGATAGATCAGGCTCGTCGACGGAGAAAGATACCTATCCAGGATCGACGCTCCGACCTCCCCACTCCAGCATCCCTCAAGAGCAGAAAGCTTGATACTCTTCCATGGCGCCTGTTCGTTTGATTCGAACACGCCGATATCAAGTTGGGGAGACAGTGCTTCAGGATAGGCGCTCACCCATCGGTCAAACAGTTCGTGGGTTCGGCGCAGCTTCCGGTTCTTGTTCTTACCCTTGTCGACCAGGTACCCCTGCTCTTTCAAATCGCCCAATACCCAGCCAATGGTTCCCAGAGAGACATCAGCCGCATCGGCGATTTTGCGATAGGACTCACTGGCTAACTGTGGTTCCAGTAAAAGACTGAAAACAAGCTTCAGCCCAGTCGCACTGAAAGCCCGGGATGTCTTTTTCGAAAGCTGGAAATCTGATGACGGTCGATTCCCTTTTACATAAATATGCAGCGTTGGCGTTTTTAGATAAGCATTACCCGCGGCATCGATGAACTGAGCGCCAGCCTCTCGCAAGCGATCCGCCATATTCGGATTAATGTAATCGGCAACGAGCAAGGCAGGCGCTGGGAGTTTATTGAGCTGCGCGATCATCGCACCCAAATTCGCGTGCGGTGCCCATCGTTTCAGTTCAGCACTGTACTTGGAACCCTGAGGTTCGAGGACCAGAGTGGCATCAACTGAAGGCCTCGCATTCTTTGAGAGAAACCTGAGCTCGTGCCCTGTCTCATTTTCAAATGCTTCGAGCGCCTGATTGAGCAACTCAACGTCCATTTTTGAGTTATCCATGAGCATCCCCCGGTCATCAATGTTCACAAAATAGCACTGTTCATTAATAATGAACAACCACAAAAAGTGAACAAAATAGCCTGGAGCAATCACCCGCTGGAGCAGCCCATTAGCCACCAACTCAATTGAGACGCCAACCTTCCGGAATATCCGAAGAGTTGGCCGCTAGTTGGATTTTTTAGAGAAGATTATTGTGCGGCCGCACGCTGCGAAAACACCCCAGACCGCACCACCCAAACCATAAACACCACCAGCAACACGCTCCCCACCGCCGCAAACGCCACGGTGAAGTTCGCTACGTCCGCCAGGAAGCCGATCAGCACCGGCCCCAGCATCTGGGCGCCGCGGTTGCCCATCAGGCGGGTGGCCATGGAAGCAGGGCGCTGTTCGGGCTGGACGCTTTCCGAGAGGATGACCATGGACAGCGGCTGAGAGATACCGCCGGCAACCCCGATGATCATGGCCAGCACCACCAGCAGCGCGTAGTGCTCGCCCGCCAGGCCGGTCACGGTCAGCGAGCCGGTGATGAGCACGATGCAGATCAGAATGGCGCGATTGCGGCCGCCGCACAGGTCGATGATGCGGGACATGGCCAGCCTCACCGCCATGGAGGAAATCGCTCGGATGCTCAGCAGCAGGCCGATGGAGCTGGCCGCCAGGGACAGGGACTCCAGGTACACCGGCAGGAAGCTGGAGTGGATGCTCAGGACAAACAGCGCCGTGACGGTCAGCATGATGGACGTCTGCATGCCGGGGTTGCTGCGCAACAGGCGCCACTGGTCGCGATAGCGGGCTTTCGACCGCGCCGCCTTGCCGCTGCGGCGGACCTCCCGGGAAAAGAACAGCGCGCCGACGGCGGAGATCAGGGGCACGAACACGATGGCCGTCAGGGACGCGTTCACCGAGAAATGATCGATCAGGAACCCGGACAGGATCGGCCCCAGCAGTTGCCCGCCGGACAGGCAGGTGGTGTACCAGCCAAAGAACTGTTCCAGCCGCTTGCCGCTGGCCAGGCTGGAAACCACGGTCTGCGCCGAGATGATCAGTACCATGTTGGCCAGACCAACAATGGCCTGGGTAGCGAACAGACTCGGCACCGACGGCAGCAGCAGCGTAACGCCCGGGCCCGCCGCCATGCCCAGCGCCCCGGCGATGATCATCTTCTGGCAGCCGATCCGCGACACCAGACCGCCCATCGGGATGGCCAGCAGCATGGGCAGCACATACGGCGCGGAAATGATCACCCCCACCAGCGACGGCCCCACACCCAGCTCGATCGCCTTGAACGGCACGGCCAGCACCAGCATGGTGTTGGCCAGGATCGCTGCGGTCAGGCACAGGCTCACCACGACCAGATTTCGCAACGCGTTCGGGGCAACCGGGTGGTCCGGGGCGGGGGTGGCTTCCGTCGTCATCGATAATGGGGTCCTTGCGCGGGTGACTGGCGCCTCCTGTCAGTAGAACACTACTGATGAGGGCGCGAATGGCAGTACGCCATTGTAGTGGGCCGGATCGTTCGTGTATCTACGTGATTGGGCGACTATCGCAGACGATCACCCGGAGGGCATCGGGACAGGGCGGTGCGAAACCCGGTTCGAGGCTGGCGCCCCGGACGGGGCGCCAGCCGGCTTACCACTCGACGGCAATCTTGCCGAAGTGGCTGCCGCTTTCCTGGTGACGGAAGGCGTCCGCCAGCTCCGCGAACGGGAAGGTCCGGTCGATGACCGGGCGGATGCCGGTCTGGTTGAGCGCCGTCACGTAGTCCTGCTGATCACGCCGACTGCCGACGATCAGCCCCTGCAGGCGCGCCTGCTTGGCCATCAGCAGGCCGGTGGGGATATCGCCCTGGCGACCGGTGAGGACGCCTATCAGGGAGATGTGACCGCCCACTCGAATCGCCTGGAAGGACTGCGCCAGCGTGCCGGGGCCGCCCACTTCGACGATGTGATCCACGCCGCGGCCACAGGTCAGCTCCAGGACTTTCCGGCCCCACTCGGGCTCGTCGCGGTAGTTGATCACCTCGTCGGCACCCAGTTCGCGAACGCGCGCCAGCTTGTCATCGGACGACGACGTGCTGATCACCCGGGCGCCCATCGCCTTGGCGATCTGCAACGCGGCAATCGACACGCCGCCGGTCCCCAGCGTCAGCACCGTGTCGCCGGCCTTGAGCTGGCCGTCCACCACCAGGGCGCGCCAGGCCGTCAGGCCCGCGGTGGTGATGGTGGCGGCTTCAGCGTGGCTCCAGCCCTCGGGCGCATGGGTGAACGCGGTGGCCGCACGCACCACGTGGGTGGAGGCAAAGCCGTCGATCCCGTCGCCCGGCGTACCGGCAAAGTTACCCACCTGCGGATTGGGAGCGCCGTCCGGCCATTGTGGGAAGAAGCCGGACACGACATGATCCCCCACGCGGAATTCCGTCACGCCCTCACCCACGTCTTCCACCACGCCTGCTCCGTCGGACATCAGCACGCGCCTGTCGTCGGCGGGAATGTTCCCCTGGGCCACCAGCAGGTCGTGGAAGTTGAGCGAGCTGGCCTTGATGGCGACGCGGATCTCGCCCGGGCCTGGTGTGCCGGGATCGTTGGATTCAGCCAGTTCAATACGATCCAGCCCGCCCGGGGCGTTCAATACCATGCTCTTCATGATTCGCAATCCTCCTTCGCCGTGTGCGACCGAACCATCCGGTCGATGCCACAGACTTGGCGACGCGGCCCGGCAGGATCAAGGTGGGCAACTTGCCCATTCCTGCCTTCTTGTTGCCAGCGCCTGCTTCAGGCCGCGATCAGGCTCTGGTCCGGGTTGTCCGGCCACTGGGACAGCACGTCGAAACCGGTCTCGGTCACCGCCACCATGTGTTCCCACTGGGCCGACAGGGAGCGGTCGCGGGTGACTACGGTCCAGTCGTCGCGCAGGGTGCGCACATGGCGACGGCCCAGGTTGACCATGGGTTCGATGGTAAAGATCATCCCCGGCTTCAGCGCCAGGCCCTTGCCCGGGGTGCCGTAGTGCAGGATCTGCGGCTCGTCGTGATACACCTGCCCCACGCCGTGGCCGCAGTACTCGCGCACGATGCTGAAACCGGCGTCTTCCGCCACCGTCTGGATGGCGTGACCGATGTCCCCCAGGGTCGCGCCCGGGCGCACGGTGCGGATGCCCGCGCACATGGCCTCGTAGGTAACATCCACCAGGCGCCGTACATGGGGCTTGGGCTCGCCGACGAAATACATGCGACTGGTGTCGCCGTACCAGCCGTCCTTCACTACCGCGATGTCGATGTTGACGATGTCGCCTTTCTTCAGGCGCTTATCCGACGGAATGCCGTGGCACACCACATGGTTAACGGAGGCGCAGACGGTCTTGGGAAAGCCGTGGTACCCGATGTTGCCGGGGATGGCTTTCTGTACGTTGACGATGTGATCGTGGCAGATGCGATCCAGCTCGTCGGTGGTCACCCCCGGCTGCACGTAAGGCGTGATCATGGCCAGGACCTCCGCAGCCAGTTGCGCGGCGGCCCGGGACTTCTCGATGTCTTCCGGCGAGTGGATCTTGATGTTCGACGTCATGACTGGCCTCCTGCGGCCGCAATGGGTTCCGGCTGGGATGAATCGGTATCGGAACCCAGCAGCGACGCCATATCCAGCCCGCCCGCACGCTCGGCCCGCACCAGCATCCGGCTGATGTCGTGATGGGTCAGCTCCGGATAGAGCTCCGCCAGCATGCCCACCCGCATCCAGTGCTCGGCCTGGGCGTTGATGGACCGACACAGGGCCCCGCTGGCGACCCGCAGGTTCTCATGCATCTGTTCCGAGATCTTGACGATACCCACTGATACGCTCCGTATACGATTCATAGATTGAACGCATACTAACGACCGGATCCTGTGTCGGCAATACGGGCTCTCGCGGACGGGCCACCAAGCGCTATCCTTTTGACATTCCCACATTTCCAACAACGACAACGACAACAAGAGGAAACCACCCGTGAACAGCAACGCCGTGACCATTGAGGGCCAGGGCCCGGTCTGCACCATCGTCCTCCATCGCCCTGAATGCCGGAACGCGGTGGACGGCCCCACCGCCAACCAACTGCGCCAAGCGTTCGAGTCGTTCGAAGCCAACGACGCCTGGCACGTCGCGGTGCTCTGGGGCGCCGGCGGCACTTTCTGCGCGGGCGCGGATCTGGCGGCCATGGGCGACCCGCAAAGGCGGAACGAGATCGAGCCGGAAGGCACTGGCCCGGGCCCCATGGGGCCGACCCGCATGCGTTTCTCCAAACCGGTCATTGCGGCGGTGAGTGGTCACGCCGTGGCGGGCGGTCTGGAACTGGCGTTGATGTGCGACCTGCGGGTGGCGGAGCGTTCGGCCGTGTTCGGCGTATTCTGCCGGCGCTGGGGTGTGCCACTGATCGACGGTGGCACGGTGCGCCTGCCCCGACTGATCGGCCATTCCCGGGCCATGGACATGATCCTGACCGGTCGTCCGGTGGACGCGGACGAAGCGCAGCAGATGGGGCTGGCCAACCGGGTGGTGGCCGACGGCACGAGTCGGGAAGCCGCCGAAACGCTGGCCCGCGACATCGCCCGTTTTCCCCAGCGCTGCCTCAACGTGGATCGCGCGTCCGCCTGCGCGCAGTGGGACCTGTCCCTGGCCGAAGCCCTGCAACTGGAAGGTGCCGGCGGCTACCCGGTGGTTTTCGAGGAAGCCCTGGCCGGCGCCGAGCGCTTTGCCGGAGGTGCCGGCCGGCATGGGCGGTTTGAGGAAACGTAGTGCCCTACTTCGTCGCCGGTAGAATGCACCGGCGCACCTCCTCAAGCATCACATTGCGACTTTCGACCTTTCTCGTGACCAGAGAGAAACGAATGGTCGGTGCGGCGTCATCCAGCGGAAAAACGTTAACCCCCGCCAAAGCGTCCATATCACCGTCGGGGACGATAACCACCGCGGCGCCGAATCCTGAGGACACCATGGCGGTTACTGCCTGGAGTGACTGCAACTCAATCGCCGGAGCCGGAGCCTGGAAATATTCGTCGGCGATCTTGCGGGAAAGCTTGCCCAGCATGGAAGCACGATCATAACCAACCCAGGGGAGTTCCGCCAGAGTCGACGGATCCCCGTCGTAGATTACCGCTTCAGGCGTAATCAGATAGAAGGGTTCGTCACGGATCAAATTCCACTCGAGCTGCTTTCGCCGGGCCATTTCCGGCTCAGCCACAACCGCACCGTCCAGCTCGCCCGTTTTCACCGACTCGATCAGCTTCTGGGAACGTCCCGGTATGCAGTTGATCGTGATTTTATGACCCCGCTCACGTAATTTCATGAACAGCCCCGGAAGAACGATCGGTTGCATCAGCCCCACAATGCCCAGCTTGATACTCCCCTCCAGAAAGCTGGCGTTACCGTTCTTGAGGTTGACCAGATACTTGACCACAGGCGCCATGTTGGTACTCAGCTCAAGCGCGAACAGGGTCGGCTGGACGTTCTGGCCGGTACGGTGAAACAGCGCCTGACCAAAGTACTTTTCCAGCGACTTGATCTGCATACTCACGGCGCTCGGTGTCACATGGACTTCCCTGGCCGCCATGGCAAAACTGCCGGTTTCGATCACTTTCTGCAGGGTAATGAAGAAATCTATTTTCATAATGCGCTCTCGAACGAGACTGCGATCAGGCCAGGTTCTCGAGCTCTCCTTCGCTCAGGACCCACTCTCTGAAAAGATTAACGATTTCGTCGTCCTTGCGGTGGTCGGGCAACGCGAAATAGTAACCGCCCCGGCTCTGGAAACTGTGCGACACCGGAACAACCAATTGCCCGGAGGCCAGTTCCCGTTCGATCAGGAACGGCGGGATCAGCGCGATCCCCATACCATGAGAAGCCGCCTCGGCCAGCATTGTGAACAACTCGTAGCGTTGGCCGGACATATCCCGTTCCACACGCATGTCGAGCGAACGGAACCACTCCCGCCACGCATACGGTCGCGTGGTTTGCTGCAACAAGGGGTAACTCAGGATCTCATCATAGGCTAGCGCCTTCTTGGGGGCGATCAGATCGGGGCTGCAAACCGGAACAGGCCGCTCGTGCATGAATAGGGTCGTCCGCGTCCCCGACCAGTTGCCATCGCCAAAATAGATGGCTGCATCGAATGGTGTATCCGAAAACAGGAAGGGCCGGGTTTTGTTGGTCATGTTGACAGTGATGTTGGGGTAAAGCGTTTTGAATCGGCGCAGCCTCGGGATCAACCAGCGAGTGCCGAACGTCGGCACCACCGCCAGCTCAAGGGCGTTTTCAGTGCCGTGATTCCCCATGACGGAGAGCGTGTCGCGCTCGATCTCATTGAGCCGCTGGGCAACCAGGCGATGATAATTGTAACCGGCGTCCGTCAACCGCACGCCCTGGCGGCCACGGCGGAACAGCTTGACGCCGAGGAACTCCTCGAGCGAGGCGATCTGGCGGCAGATGGCGCTCTGGGTCAGCGACAGCTCCTGCGCCGCTTCGGTGAAGCTGACGTGACGCGCCGCGGCTTCGAACCCCATCAGGACCGTCGTACTGGGCACCTTACGGCGCATGATATGGCTCCCGGCGAGCGATACACGCTCTGCAACCTGAATTTATGAAATGAGTTTTTTGCACAATGAAATGAAATATTATCGTTTGAGTCAATCCTCGTCGATTCACTACTATTCCCTGAACCAATAATAAAGCGCGCTCCCGCACTGCGAGATACATCTCCAACAACTCTAAATGTGAGGTTACCGAATAATGAGCCGCCCCAACGCCGAGTTTGACTGGTACAGTCCCCTGCTGCTGGACGATCAGCTTGAGGAAGAAGAACGCATGGTGCGGGATACCGCCCACAACTACGCCCAGGACAAACTGGCCACCCGCGTCCTGGAAGCCTTCCGCCACGAGAAGACCGACCCCGAGATCTTCCGGGAAATGGGCGAACTGGGCCTGCTGGGCGCCACCATTCCCGAACAGTACGGCGGTGCCGGCCTCAACTACGTGTCCTACGGCCTGATTGCCCGCGAAGTGGAGCGTGTGGATTCCGGGTATCGTTCCATGATGAGCGTGCAGTCGTCCCTGGTGATGGTGCCGATCAACGAGTTCGGCTCGGAAGAGCAGAAGCAGAAATACCTGCCCAAGCTGGCCAGCGGCGAATGGATCGGCTGTTTCGGCCTGACCGAACCCAACCACGGTTCCGACCCCGGCAGCATGGAAACCCGCGCCAAGAAAGTGGACGGCGGCTACAAGCTCAGCGGCAGCAAGATCTGGATCACCAACAGCCCGATCGCTGACGTCTTCGTGGTCTGGGCCAAGACCGAGGATGGCAAGATCCGCGGTTTCATCCTGGACAAGGGCATGAAAGGCCTGAGCGCCCCGGCGATCCACGGCAAGGTGAGCCTGCGTGCGTCCATTACCGGCGAGATTGTGATGGACGAAGTCTTCGTGCCGGAAGAGAACATGTTCCCGGAGGTCACTGGCCTGCGTGGCCCGTTCACCTGCCTGAACTCTGCACGCTACGGCATCGCCTGGGGCGCCCTCGGTGCCGCCGAATTCTGCTGGACCGCGGCCCGCCAGTACGTACTGGATCGCAAGCAGTTCGGCCGCCCGCTGGCCGCCAACCAGTTGATCCAGAAGAAACTGGCGGACATGCAGACGGAAATCACGCTGGGCCTGCAGGGCTGCCTGCGTCTCGGTCGCATGAAGGATGAAGACAAAGCCGCGGTGGAAATCACCTCACTGATGAAGCGCAATTCCTGCGGCAAGGCGCTGGACATCGCCCGCACCGCCCGCGACATGCTCGGCGGTAATGGTGTGTCCGATGAGTACGGCGTAATCCGCCACATGGTGAACCTGGAAGCGGTCAACACCTACGAGGGCACCCACGACGTACACGCCCTGATCCTGGGACGTGCCCAGACCGGCATCCAGGCGTTTACCGGCTAAGCGGCCCTTACCCTTCCTACAGCGCCCGGGCCAACCGGCACGGGCGCTTATCCCTCTGCCTGCGATGGAGGAAAGCTTTCATGTCCGTAGATGCATCCCGCGATTCCGATACCCCTGTCCCCGGCCCACTGAGTCATCTGACGGTCCTTGACCTCAGCCGTATCCTGGCCGGTCCGTGGACGACACAGATCCTGGCGGACCTGGGCGCCCGGGTGATCAAGGTCGAGAGCCTGACAGGCGACGATACCCGCCGCTGGGGGCCGCCATTCCTGACCCGCGAAGCCGACGATGACGGCGTTGAAGCCTCCGACGCGGCCTACTTCACCTGCTGCAACCGCAACAAGGAATCCGTCTGCGTTGACTTTTCCAGGCCCGAAGGCGCGGAGCTGGTTCGCAAGCTCGCCCGTTCCGCCGACATCCTGGTGGAGAACTTCAAGGTGGGCGGGCTGAAAAAGTACGGGCTGGATTACGCCAGCCTGCGTAAAGAGAATCCGCGCCTGGTGTATTGCTCCATCACCGGTTTCGGCCAGACCGGCCCCTACGCCAGCCGTGCCGGCTACGACTTCCTGATCCAGGGGATGGGCGGACTGATGAGTATCACCGGACAGCCGGAGACCGAAACCCAGCGCGCCGAACCCTTGAAGACGGGTGTCGCCATTACCGACGAATTCACCGGCATGTATGCCGCGACCTCGATCCTGGCCGCCATCGCCAGCCGGGAGCAAACCGGCGAAGGCCAGCATATCGACTGTTCCCTGTTCGATTGCCAGGTGGCCATGCTCGCCAATCAGGGCTCCAACTGGCTGGTCGGAAAACGCACACCGAAGCCAATGGGCAACAACCATCCCAACTTGGTGCCCTACCGCGCGTACCCGGTACAGGACGGCCATGTCATTATCGCCTGCGGCAACGACCGCCAGTTCCGCTCGTTGTGCGACGTACTGGAGCTCACTGCTGTTGCCCGCGACCCACGTTTCCTGACCAACGCCGACCGCGTGGACAACCGTGACCTACTCGAAGACCGGCTCGAAGACCGGCTTGCACACTTCTCTCGCGAACGGATTATCAGTCTGCTGGAGGCGGCCGGGGTACCCTGCGGACCCATCAACACAATCCCGGAAGTGTTTGACGATCCCCAGGTCATTGCCCGCGATATGGTCGTCCCCATGAAGCGGAGCGACGGCTATGAGATCCCGACGGTCGCCTATCCGGCAAAGTTCAGTGCTACACCTGCAGCTTATCGGTCAGCGCCGCCCCATCTGGGCGCCAATACACGAGCATTGTTGCAGGATGAACTGCACATGGATAAATCGACCATAGAGGCTCTGATACAGTCCGGGGTCATTGCCTAGATAAGAACACCGTATTTAAAAAGAAAACGCGCGCGTTTAATCAATCAAAATACAAGCAAATAAAAAAACAGCACCTCTGCTCTTTGCCCCGCCCGACTGGCAAACAGAAAATATATTTATTTTCAATTCTATACAGATACCTCCTCGCTCGGCACCCCCCATCAAAAAACCTTCATTCCATAAAGACTTTTTTTCGTTTGTTCATAACCCGACACCTCCCATAACGTAAATATCGAAGCATTTCGAGATCGCTTCACTCAATCAATAAAAAAGATATCTCCACTGTTTCCCGACTCGTTTCTTCGAACAACAAATAAAACAAAAGGTGTCTTATGAACAACAAAAAAATCCTGGGCCTGGCTGCGCCCATACTCTGTCTAAGCGTCACGACACAGGCCGCCGAACTGGCCGTTTCCGGCCAGGTTAACCGCGCCATGATGGCCGTGGACGATGGCGACAAAACAGAAACCTACTTTGTCGACAACACCAACAGTTCCACCCGCTTCCGATTCGTTGCCACCGGTCAGATCACCGAAACCATCGAGGCCGGTGCGAGGCTGGAAATGGAGTTCGAATCCAATCCCTCATCCGCAATCTCGCGGCAGAATCCCAGCATCTCCAGCGAGCTGCAGGAGCGCCACGCGGACATCTTTTTCAAGGGCCCGTTCGGCGAAATCTACCTTGGCCAGGGCGACGGGGCCGCCAACGGCATTACTCATAAGGATCTGTCCGGTACCGGCGTCGTGGCGCTTCTGGGGCATGCCCACATGATGGGCGGCGGCACACAGTTCCTGGACGCGGGCCAGGCAGGGCCGACCGTCTCCCAGAGTATTGCCAACTTCGACTTCGAGAGCCGCTACGACCGTATGGCCTACCGCACCAACCAACTGGGTCCGCTGACCCTGACCGCCAGTGTGGGCCGCAAGGATGAGATGATTTACGAAGCATCCGCGGTCTACGCCAGTGAACTCGGGTTCGGCAAGGTCGTCACGGGCCTCGGCTACTCCAGCGAAGAGGTGGAAGGCGGCGCAGACAGCAACGATACGGTGGGTGGCTCGGCGTCGGTGCTGCTGAATGGCGGCTTCAACGCTGCGTTGTCCTACTCCCGTCTGGAGGCAGACGCCGGCTACGAGTCCGCCAACACCACCTTCCGCCTTGGCTACAAGAGCGGCCGCCATGCCAGCTCGATTGACTACGGCATCACCGAGGATCGCGCCCAGGAAGGCGACGAAGGCACCTACATGGGCGTGAACTACGTCTACAAGCCGGCGGACTGGATCGAGCTCTACGGCACCGGCCGCGTCTTCGCCCTTGATCGCGATGACGCCGATTTTGATGACATCACCGTGGTCGCGCTGGGCAGCCGACTCAAGTTCTGATTGATTGAAGACGGAGCATCGCCATGCACATCCGCCCCATCATCCCAATCCTGCTGGCCGGCATGCTGGCCTCCGGCTGTGCCGGACAACCCTTCGCCTATCACGATGCCAACCAGATCCCGCAAGGGCCCGGCCTGGTGTCCGGCGAGGATGGCGCATTCCGCCTAACGGTCAACGACCTCGGGCGCTGGAACGAAGATCGACAACAGAAGCAATAGACCGTCCCTGACTCGGAGGACATTGCATGAAAACCCTGAGAAAACTGATCACCGAAGACAACGACATCACGGTGGTCCCTGGCGTATACGACGCGTTCACTGCCCATCTCGCCGAGGAAGCCGGCTTCGAGGCCGTCTATCTTTCCGGCGGCAGCCTCGCTTACACCAAACTGGGGCGCCCGGACATTGGTTTGGTGTCCATGTCCGAAGTGGCCGATTCCATCGCCTACATCCGTGACCGCATTACTCTGCCGATCATCGTCGACGGCGATACAGGCTATGGCAACGCCCTGAACGTGCAGCGTACGGTTCGGGTGTTCGAGCGCGCCGGTGCTTCAGCCATCCAGCTGGAAGACCAGTCGCTGCCCAAGCGATGCGGCCACCTCGCCGGTAAGAGCCTGGTGTCCTGCAGCGAAATGGAGGGTAAGATCAGGGCGGCGGTGGACAGTCGCCAAAGCGAGGAGACGCTCATCGTTGCACGCACCGATGCGATCGCCGTTGAATCTTTCGAGGCGGCACTTGAGCGCGCCGAACGCTATGTCGAAGCCGGCGCGGACATCCTGTTTATCGAATCGCCACGCACTCGCGAAGAGCTGGCCGCTATCGGCGAACAGTTCGGTCGTCGCATACCCGTTCTGGCCAACATGGTGGAAGGCGGGCACACCCCCATTACCAACCCGGACGACCTCGCCCAGCTTGGCTACCGGGTCGCCATTTTCCCAGGCGGCCTCGCCCGCGCCATGCTGCGCCAGGCCCGCGCCTATTTCGCCAGCCTAAAGCAGCATGGCACCAATAAGCCGTTTGCGGAAAGAATGGCAGACTTCAATGAACTCAATACCGCCATCGGTCTGCCGCAGATCCTGGCGGAATCCGACAAGTACAAGGACGGCGGACCGGGTACGGACGCCGCCTGACTCAGGACCCGACATCAGAAAAGATTGTTTCGATAACAAGGTTTTTTCGTTTGTTCGCGCAACCATGGATCCCTAACGTAATCATAAGGGCCAATCCCCTGGATGCCCTCCAACAAATCTAATAAAAGGAAGTCGCTCCATGTCCCTGAAAAAGTCGATCATGACCGTTCTCGCTGCCACGGCGCTGTTTTCTCCAACCAGCTTCGCCGCCACCGATTACCCCACCCGCGATATCGACCTGGTCGTGGGCTACTCAGCCGGAGGCAGCACCGACATCCTCGCCCGCACCATTGCGCCATACATCCAGAACGAGCTGGGCGGCGACCAGTCGATCACCGTCATCAACCGTCCCGGCGGCAGCGGTGAAATCGCCTACACTGAAATGGCCCGCGCCCAATCCGACGGCTACACCCTGAGCATGGTCAACATGCCGGGAGTGATTAACCCGATCATCGAGCGTTCGCCGGATTACCAACTGGATGACTTCACCTTCCTGGGTAACGTCATCTTCGATCCGACGGCGATCTTTGTCGGCGCCAACAGCGAGTTCGAGACACTCGAACAGTGGGTCGATTACGCCAAGGAAAACGGCAAGAGCGTGACCGTCGGCAACCCGGGGCGTGGCGGTGCGCAACACACCTCCTTCGAACGCTTCCTGATGGCCGCCGGAGTCGACGTCAACAACATTCCTTTCAACGGCGGTGCCCGCAGCCGTGCAGCCCTGCTGGGCGGTCATATCTCAGCCGCCGTCATGGGTCTGAGCGAGGCCGCCGGCAACGTCAAATCCGGTGATATCCGCGTACTGGCCGTCATGGCCGACGAACGCAGCCCGCTGCTCCCGGACGTGCCGACACTGAAGGAACTGGGCTACGACCTGGTTGGCGGGTCGTACCGCGGCCTGATGGCGCCGGCTGATATCGATTCTGACGTAGCCGAGAAGCTCCGTGGCGCGATTGCCGATATGATGGAAGACCCCAAGTTCACGGCCGAGGCCAAGAAGCGCCTGTTCATGCTGAACTACATGACCGCCGCCGAGCAGAAGGACCTGACCGACACGCTCTACGAAGACATGAGCAACCTGTGGGACAACAAGCCCTGGGTTGAGAAATAGGCGTCTTATCTTGCCAGTTTGGCGGGCATTCCTGACTACGGGAGCGCCCGCCCGTCATTCCCCGGACTCATGTTTCAATACCCCGGCGACTCCCGAGTCGTATCGCCGGGCATGCCCGAACGGTGCAGCCCATGAACCAGAGCATTTCCATCAAGTCGGTGACCGATGAAGTTGCCTTTTCACTGACGGCCATCCTCGCCGCCTCCTTCCTGCTGGTGAAAACCAGTGAAATCACCGGCGCCAGCAGCCTGTTCCCGACCGCGATCTGCGGGGTCATGTTGGGCTGCGGCGTCCTGTCACTGGTCAAGACGCTGGTGGCCTGGTTTCGCCAGGGGCCCGGTGCGATTCGCAAGATCGATGTCTCCGGCTTTGTCTACGGGGCCTTCGCCGCAGTGGCCCTCGTGATTGCCGTACTGCTCGTGCCCTATATCGGCTACTTCAGTGCGATCACCCTGTTGCTGGTTGGAATCCCGATGATGCTCCGGTACCGGAACCTGCTGATGGTGTTGCTCATGACGCTGCTTTTCGAAGGCGCGATCTACCTGATCTTCGTCGAAGCCTTCAGCCGGCGCCTGCCCGCAGGCTCGCTGTTCCAGTAACCGTTTTTCGCAACGACTTTCGAACAAGCCACCAATAACGACCGACCGGGCAGCTCATCATCATGTTTGATCAACTCCTTACGTCTTTCTACATCATTCTGGAGCCGGCCAATGCCCTCGCGATGCTGGGCGGAACCCTGCTGGGCATCTGTATCGGCGCCCTGCCGGGACTGAGCGCCACCATGGGGATCGCGATCCTGATTCCCCTGAGCTTCGGCCTTGATCCACTGGTCGGGCTTGGGCTGATGGCCGGCATCTACAACGGCGCCATGTACGGCGGGGCGATTCCGTCCATCCTGCTTGGTGTGCCCGGCACACCGGCCTCGGTGGCGACTATCTTTGACGGCCGCCCGATGTCCGAACAGGGCAAGGGCAACCTGGCGCTGCGGATCGCGGTGTTTTCCTCCGGCATCGGCGGCACTGTCAGCGCTTTGACCCTGGTGTTGCTGGCGCCGCCGCTGGCCAAGGTAACGCTCATGTTCGGCCCTTCAGACTACTTCTGGGTGGCCCTGTTCGGGCTGCTGAGCCTGTCCCTGCTACTGGGCAAGAGCCTTGTCAAAGGGGTCTTCGCCGCGTGCCTCGGCCTGATCATGGGCTTGATCGGCATCGACACCATCAGCGGCCAGGAGCGCTTCACCTTCGGTTTTGTGGAGCTGACCAACGGCGTCAATATCGTCGTGGTGCTGATCGGCCTGTTCGGCATACCGCCCACCCTGAAGCTGGCGAAGACAGCCATCACCGGCACTGGACCGGCGGAGATCAGCGAGGAGAAGGATCACGAGCCTTTTCGCTCTCTGGTGCCCCGTTTGATGCCAACCTGGCTCAAGTCCTCCGGCATTGGTGTTTTTGTCGGTCTGCTACCCGGGGTGGGAGGAAACATGGCCTCCTTCCTGAGCTACAACGAAGCCAAACGCTCATCGAAGACTCCCGAGCGGTTCGGCGAAGGTGCTGAGGAAGGCGTCGCGGCCGCGGAATGCGGCAATAACGCCGACAACGGTTCTGCCCTCGTTCCTGCACTGACCCTGGGCATCCCGGGCAGCTCAGTGTCCGCCGTCATCCTGGGCGGCCTGCTGGTGCACGGCCTGCAGCCAGGCCCGGCCCTATTCAAGGAGAGCGCCGACATCGTCTATGGCTTCATGCTGCAGATGCTGATCACCGCCATCCTGCTGATCCCGATCGGAATCATGGGTTCGCGGCTGTTCGTGAAAGTCCTGAAGATCCCTGCCGCAATGCTTATTCCCGCCGTCCTGGCCCTGAGTATCGTCGGGGTCTACGCCGTCAACAACAGCATATTCGATATCTACCTGTTGCTGGTGTTCGGCCTGATCGGAGTGGTGCTGGTGCATTTCCAGGTGCCGCTCGCTCCCATCGTGCTCGGCGTCATTCTGGGGCCTATGGCGGAAGAGAACCTGCGCCTTGCGTTGCTGATCGGCCAGAACGAGTGGACCGCCCTCTTTCCGTCCGGCCTCTCCATCGGCCTGGCCAGCTTCACGGCGCTGGTCGTGCTGTTCTCGGTATTCAAGCCACTGATCAGTAAATGGCTGTCAGGCAAGAAAGACCGCCCTAATGGCAACCGACGAATGAGCACGTCAACCAACCACGGATGAAACCTCTTTAGCGGGCCTTCCCTGACTGAACGTCACGTCGGCCGCATCCCCAACGATAGCCAGGGGCTGGCCCGCATGATCATCAAAGAATGGATGCTTCCAGGGCGTGCTCCATCAGGGCTTCCAACGCCCTTTCCCTGCACCACCAGGGACAACAAATTTTCTTCATTCCAGATTGAAGAAAATGAGTTATTCACTGTGAATTCAGTCAGATATCTTGGAATGACAGTTCTTACCCGGAAAGGAATGATCATGACTGAACAACAAAAATGCCGCCCCTGGCTGGCCGAAGATGTCGCCAACAATACCAGTTGGATTCGCCCCCTCGACCAACGCGTCATCGACGAACTGGGCACTGCCCTGGACGTCGCCAAACGAGCGGGCAAACCCCTGCTTGAGATGACCCCCGAGGACTTCCCCTTGGGCGAACACGCCATTGCCGCCTTCAAAGGTGCATTCGACAGCACCCAGACGAACTGGGGTTTCTGCCTGATCAAGGGACTTCCGGTAGAGCAGTGGACCGTCGAAGAAGCCCATGTGCTTTACTGGGGACTCGGCCTGCACATGGGCGTCGCCCGCACACAGAACAAGACCAGCAATATCATGACCTCCGTGAAGGACGCCGGCGGCAGCTACAAAGTGGACGGTGGCCGCGGCTACAACACCAATGCAGGTCTGGATTTCCATGTGGACTTCTGCGACGTGGTCTCGCTGATGTGCCTGCATCCGGCCAAGCGGGGTGGTACCAGTCTGATCACCAGTTCTCTGGCCATCTACGACGAGATCATGCGCACGCGCCCGGATCTGGACGAAGCCATTCGCACGCCGTTCTATTTCAGCCTGCAGGGCGCCGGCTCCGACGACGAGCCGCCCGTCTATCCCTGCCCGATCTACGGCGAGACCGAAGGCTACCCCGCTTTCCGTACCAACCGAAAGAATATTACGGCCGCCCAGAACTACTTCGACGACATTCCGCCGCTGACCGATAAGCAGGTGGAAGTGCTGGATTACCTGGACGAGCTGTTGCCGGATCCGAGGTTCTGCTTTTCGATGGAAATCGAAAAAGGCGACATGCAGTTGCTCAACAACTACACGGTCGTCCACTCACGGACCGATTTCGAGGACTTCGAAGAGGAAGCCAGGAAGCGTCATTTGCTGCGCCTGTGGATGACCATCCCCAATTCGCAACCGCTGCCCCAGAATTGGGTCAAGGCCTTCAAGGATGTCCGTCCCGGCGCCGTGCGTGGCGGCAACCGTGGCAAATGTATTACTGAGGATTTTCTGAATTACGAACGCCGTCAGGCGACATATCACGGCATGCACAACGTGTTCTCGTAACGATCAACCTCCCTTTGGGCGCCGTCGATTGCCACTCGGCGCCCCTTTTTTACGGGAAATCCGCCGGACATGCCACGTACAGAGGCCAACACATTTTTGAGTGCTAACGCCGCCTTCCGCTTGATCAAATCGCTTTCCATCGGTGCATTAGGCGGGGCACTGTTCGATCTTCTTGGGCTGCCGCTGGCCTGGATGCTTGGCCCTCTGGTGACAAACCTGATCGCCTCGATCAGTACCGTCCAGGTCGCCGTACCCGAAAATCTCCGTCTCGTCTTTCTCGGTGTTTTGGGGCTCGCTTTGGGCAGCCAGGTGACCCCGGCCCTGGTTGAGCGAGTCGTGGACTGGCCGATATCCGGCGCATTACTCCTTATTGGGGTTGCCGTTTCTACCAGCGTTTGCGCAGCCTGGTTTCGCCGGCGCGGGTTTGACCCGGTCACGGCGTGGTTTTCCGCAGCGCCCGGCGCGATGACCGCCATGATCATGATGGGCGAAGCCTGTGGAGGAGATCCCCGGCGAGTGGCAATTTCCCAGTCTCTGCGTATCATCCTGGTACTGCTCATCTTACCGCCACTGTTCTGGCTATATGAGAGTGGAGGTGGCAGCCGCCCTACGGCGCCGGGTGAAGATACGTTTTCAGCGGCCTATCTCCTCCTGACGCTACCGTTGCTGATTCCTATCGGCATGAGGCTGAGAATCCCGACCCCTGCCCTGCTTGTCCCGCTCCTGTTCTCTGCTTTGCTTTCCGGGTTCAGCATAGCCCGATTCCAGATGCCAACCTGGGGTATGAACGTCATGCTACTGGTACTCGGCTGTGCGATCGGTTCGCGTTTTAGGGGACTTTCCCTGTCCCTGCTGCGAAAACACCTGTTCGAGTCAGTCATCGCGACCTCACTCTTGCTTCTTATCCTGGCTCTGTTCGCCGAACTCGTGCACTGGATTTTGGGGGTACCCCGGGACGTCGCGCTACTGGCCATGGCTCCAGGCGGCATTGGTGAACTTGCCATTCTTGCCGTAGCTCTGAATCTCGACCCGATGTTTGTCGCCTTCCATCACCTGCTTCGGATCGTTGCTCTCATGGCAGTTGCGCCACTATGGGCGCGATTCCTCACCACGCGCCGTTCCTGACACAAAGCGCTCCGCAAACCGATGCGACCAGATCTCCTGCTGGGCAAATCCAATCCCAACCCGCCGGACCTTCCCGTACCAACGCCCACAGGGCGGCCTACAACACCGGCTCTCCAAGAACCGCGATGATTGAGTGCATGTCCCGAGTTTGCACCGACGCTGGCGTTTTATTACCGTTCCATAACGCCTGCACGGCCAACGGACCGGGTCAATAAGCAGGCATTACACCGCGCCACGGAATGGCGCATCGGCAAGCAATGGAAGGCACATCATGAACATCAAGCGACCACGGGAACTCGTGCTCAGCGATCTGCCCCGTATCGAATCCCCGACCTTCGCGGCCCATGCCGCACGCCCCAAACTGGACAATCCGGCATCGCCGCTGCTCTGGGACAAAACCGCATTGCAGACCAGCCCATCGGGCCGACCGCTATCCGACCAGGACACCGCCGACAAGATCGCCCAGGCGCTCAGCAAAGGCGAGCTACTGCTGGTGTACAGCTCCATCGACGGCTCGCCGATCAACCCTGTTGTCACCTGGCGGGAATCCGGTTCCCTGCCGGGCCGCTGGCTCGTACAGAAAGACCTTCCCGGCCTGTTCCTCAATCAGCAAGTCGCCCGGCTCAACGACCGGCAGATCACCCCCAACCAGATCGAACGGCTCGGCCCGGAAGGGATCGGGCATCTGTCGTTGTCGGGTTTCGATATGGAATTGCGGCAGCGGGAAATTGAAGAGAAAGAGCAGGCTCAGTCTGGTCAGCGAAACAATCTGTCTTTACCGGTTGGAGCCGCAGCGGCTGTTGCTCCGGTGGTTGCAGAGGCCAGTGAAGAGGATACGTCGGCTGAGAAGGCATTGCATGTTGAGGTGGGGATATTTCTCGATGGGACGGGTAATAACGAGGGCAACGTTAAAGCATTCGAGGAAAAGCTGGAGAAAGAATGTTTTACACCTCATCGATCCGGGGAGATCAGTGACGAAGAGTGCCGACACAGACTCGCTCTGGCGATGGGGACCAGCTATGCAAACGGGGAAACGAATGTATCGAAATTATTCCGACTATACAGAGAATCGAAAGATGAAACCGATACGCTGATTCGCCAAAGCTTCCGCGTCTACAGCCCGGGTGTAGGAACAGTCACCGGACGCGATGATTCGTTGCTCAGTTCGGCTTCAGGCCTTGGAGAAGCGGGCATCTTGAACCAGATTGCACGTGCATTCGATGACGCCGCCGCTCTTATATCAGGCTTGTCTTCAGATGGTGTAGTTGATCAAGTCTCTTTCGACCTATTCGGATTCAGTCGAGGATCAGCAGCAGCCAGGCACGCAGCGTTCGAGATTTCCAGAGGGACTGTCGGAATGATGGGGCAATCACTTAAGAAACTGCAGACTCCATGGCCTCAATGCGTCGAAATTCGGTTTGTCGGTCTGTTCGATACAGTCGCCGGCATCGTCAACATTTCTCAAGGCGACTGGTCAGCAGGGGATAGCAACACAGCGCCAATAAATGTTCACCTCGACGGGAAAGAAGTTAAAAAGGCAGTCCAGTTTGCAGCAGCGGACGAGTGTCGGCAGACGTTTGCACTTAATAGTCTGCGCAACGCAAACGGGCAGCTTCCCGAAAACTTCATCGAAATTTCTTTACCGGGAGCGCACTCCGACATCGGCGGCGGTTATCACGAACATCAGACAGAAACGATACAGCTGGAAGAACGATTATCCATTACTGGCCGCCAAACCGAATGGCCGAAACAAACAATGGAGTGGGATAATCTCTCATCACAAAGAGCTGCAACAATTGATCAGGGATGGATCGGTGAATATTCCCTGGAAAACTCAACGACCGGAACGCCATTTCTTGGAATTAGAAAATCGGTTCGTAAAGAGCCACCTCCATATGGAAAGGTTTTCCTGCAACTCGAAATGGTCAGAACTGTTCTGGGTGAGTACTCTCGCGTCCCCCTAGCTCTGATGCACTCGTTTGCCATCAAAGATAACATTCCGCTAGAGGGGCTCTCAAAGCTTGGATCAGACGGCGTTATTCCGGAGCCGCTCAAAGAAATTCACAAATCATTATCCAACCAGATTGAGTCTCAAATTGAGAAGCCAAAGCTTGAGAAAGAGCAGCAACAACTTCTAAAACAGCGCTACGTGCATCACTCGGACAACTATAACGACATTGAGTTTATGATCGGAGATACGATTACAAGCATCGAAATCCCCTGGGATCTCGCTATGCCCTTCAAGCCAACGAACAACCGCCAACGCATTATTCATCCAAACACACCAGGTCATTCATGAAAAATCGCACCGATTTGATGTTTCTTCCATTATTTTTATTCCTGGCATTTTTGTCTGGATGCGCAACCAAGACTATAGAGGAAAAATACACGTTCTTCTCACTTGCAGCCCCAGAGCATTACGACGTTTGGGTTGAGCACTTGGAATTTGAAAAACCAGGAATCAGACACTGGCGCTGGCCCGGCGGCAGCGTCACATGCTGCTGGAAAGGCCCGGATGGGCCTTTCGGCTCTGGGGGTACGATGTCCCCGTTCCCAAAGTACATCGGCATCCAGTGGTTCTCGTATGCTGATCAGAAGTTTTACCAGCGATTGATCATACTGCCGGAAAATCTCAAGAAGCAGATGCAGAACCCCGCTCAATACACGACAAGCAAAGGCACTTTTGAAAGACCTAGAGACAGGCTAGTCATCGGCCTGGCCCCAGGCGGCACCATCGTCCTCTGGATCATGAACCAGATCGGCAACGAAATCGAAGTGGCCCGCTTCCAGGCCAACGAGATTGACGGGGATCCGTCACGCTATAAAGCCGCGACGGAACAATACCTCGAGGAAAACGGCGACTACCTGGACGAGCACGGCATTCCGAAGACCGGCTGGTGACTATCCGGGTTACCGGCCAAACCATTCTGCCTTCCCAAGCCTTCCTACGGCGCCTGTCCATTCAGGCCCGCGCCCGTGATCGCGGACGCTGGATCGAAGAAAGCAGCCCTTCTTAATTTATGAATAAACATTCATAATACTTTCCGCTAGTTGCACGCGAACCACCGATTAAATCCAATCACTCAGTAGCAAAAGGGCAGCCATGCCCTTTTAACTTATGCATAACAATTCATATAAAACAACAAGAATGAGCAACCCATGACGATTTCCGATAGTCGTGAGCGCAAGGCCTGCCCCGGCCTCGACGTCCTCACGCCATCCCTGCGACGCGACGTCCGCCCGGCAACGGCGAACGCTATTCAAAAAACCAAAAAGAAGTAAGAGGACTGCTTATGGACGGCATCACCCAGGACGGTGCCCTGGAATCGGGAGGCTCTCGCTCGCCCGGTTTCTTTGCCCGTGAAAACACCATCGCCGGCCCGCAATTCAATCGCTGGCTGGTTCCGACCGCCGCTTTGGCGATCCACCTGTGTATCGGCATGGCCTATGGCTTCTCGGTGTTCTGGCTCCCCATGACCAACGAGATTGCCAATGCGCCAGCCAGTTGCGCCAACCTCGGCCTGATGCAGGCGCTGACCACGACCACGTGTAACTGGACCGTGCCCCAGGTCACCTACGTGTTCGGGATCTTCATTGCCATGCTGGGCGTCTCCGCCGCGATCTGGGGCGCCTGGCTGGAACATGCCGGGCCGCGCAAGGCCGGCTGTATTGCAGCATTGTGCTGGGGCGGCGGCATGATCGTCGGCGGCATCGGCGTGATGACTCACCAGCTGTGGCTGGTCTACCTCGGCGCCGGCGTGCTGGGCGGTATCGGTCAGGGGCTGGGTTACATCACCCCGGTCTCGACGCTGATCAAGTGGTTCCCGGACCGCCGCGGCATGGCCACCGGCTTTGCCATTATGGGCTACGGCGGTGGCGCGATGATCGGCGCGCCCCTGGCGGTCCTGCTGATGGGCCACTTCGCGGCCGATGGCGGCACCGGCGTTGCCATGACGCTGATCACCATGGGCGCCATCTACACCATCGTCATGGCCTGCGGCGCTATCGGCTTCCGGGTTCCGCCCAGCGGCTGGAAACCCGAAGGCTGGGAGCCGCCCAAGTCCCAGAAAGACAACGCCATGATCACCCACGGCCACGTGCACCTGAACACCGCCTGGAAAACCCCGCAGTTCTGGCTGATCTGGGGCGTGCTGTTCCTGAACGTGACCGCCGGCATCGCCGTGATCTCGATGGCCAGCCCCATGCTGCAGGACGTGTTCGGCGGCGCTTTGGTGGGCATTACCGATCCTGATGCGGTACTGACCGCTTCGCAGAAAGCCGCCGTGGTTGCAGCCGCCGCCGGCCTGGTGGGGCTGATCAGCCTGTTCAACAGCGTCGGCCGCCTGTTCTGGGCCTCACTGTCGGACAAGATCGGCCGCAAGAACACCTACTTCTGCTTCTTCATCCTGGGCATCATCATGTACTGCCTGCTGCCGACCTGGGGCCACCTGGGTATGGCGGGTATGTTCGTGATCTCGATCTGCGTGATCCTGAGCATGTACGGCGGCGGCTTTGCCACCGTGCCGGCGTATCTGGCGGACATATTCGGCACACAGATGGTGGGCGCCATCCACGGTCGCCTGCTGACGGCCTGGACCGCCGCCGGCCTGGTGGGCCCGCTGATCATCGCCGCCCTGCGGGAAGCGCAGCTCAATGCAGGCGTCGCCCCCAACCTGGTCTACGACCGCACGCTGTACATCATGGCGGGGCTGCTGTTCGCCGGGCTGATCTGCAACCTGCTGGTGCGGCCGGTGAAGGAAGAGCATCACATGTCGGACGAGGAAGTGGAGTACGAGCGCTCCCTGCAACACGACGATCCGGTCGGCGGCAAGGCGGAATCCGCTGCGCGCGGCGCCTTCGGCATCGGTGGCGTGCTCTGCTGGCTGGGTGTGGGCGTGCCCTTCCTGATCGGGCTGTACATCGCGCTGGCAAAAGCCGCTGCGCTGTTCTGAAGGCTGATCGCCGGGTGCCAAAGCGCCCGGCGATCACAACCGATCGCTGGCGAGCAGCTCGGCAAACGTGCACACCTCCCCGCAACGATCCGGCGCATAACCGGGCAACGCGTCGAGTCGATTCAGGAACTCCGCCGAACCCATCAGGGCAAGCAGCTGTTGCATGTTCTCCTGCTGCAGGCGGTCCTCGGGACAGATCAGGAGGTAGTGCTCGGTTGCAAGGTGGATGAAATCCAGTCCGAACTGGGCCGCCGCCGCTTCCACCCCGAAACCGGCATCCGCCATACCCGCCGCCACGTAGGCGGCCACCGCGGTGTGGGTGAATTCCTCACGCTCGGCTCCCTGGATCTGGCCCTCACGAATGCCCTGTTCCGCCAGCAGCATGTTGAACAGGATCCGCGTACCGGAATGCTCGTCCCGGTTGATGAAACGGACGTCGGACCGGGTCAGGTCGGCCAGGGTCGTTACCGTCTCACGGCTGTCACGCCGGATGATCAGCCCCTGCTCCCGAGTGACGAAGCGGACGACCCTCAGTTTTTTAAGATCGAGCTGATCCTGGTAGGCCGCCATCACCTGCTCTGCCTGGTGCGGGCACGCCGGAAAGTGGAAGCTGGCCACATCCGCATCCCCGCGAGCCAACGCGCTCAGCGCTTCAGCGGGATTGCAGTAACGCAGATCCAGCTCCAGCTCATCGGAGAAATCCGGCAGCAGGGCCACCGCATAGCCGTGACTGGCGTGCAGTCGCAATACCGGATGCGCCCCCGCCAGCAACTGCTGCAGCTGGTTGTTGAGCTCCGAGGCCATGCTGTCCATCTGCGGCCCAAGACGGGCCTTGGCCCGTTGCTCGGACCACAGCAGTTTCTCGCCCAAGGCCGACAGGCGGGTGCCGCGTCCCTTGTGCATATCCACCAGCGGCAACCCGAAAAAGCCGGCGCTGCGATTCAAAAGGTTCCAGGCGTGGCGATAGGAGATCCCCGCCTGTTCGGCGGCCACGGTGAGCTTGCCCGCATCGCGCACGCCTTTGAGCAACCGGAACAGGACCGGATCGAACAGTTCGCCTTCCTCGGAGCGGAAGACCCAAGCCGGTGAAATGCTGAGTTTTTTCTTATGCATTGTTTTTCATATTTCTAGCCGATGAATGGAGTGCTATTTTTCCAGTAAGCACCTGATCAGAGCCTATAACAATTAAGAATGGTTGTGCATAACCGTCAACCATTCGAAACCTGATGAGAGTCTCCGCCATGTCACAAGCTGCTGTCCAAGCCGCGCAGGACTGGACGCTGGAACAGATCCAGCAGGAAATCGACGCCCACCGTCACCGGCCGGGCGCGATGCTGCCGATCCTGCACGCCATCCAGGACCGTTTCGGCTACGTTCCCGAAGCCGCCGTACCGCTGATCGCCGAATCCATGCGCCAGACCCGCGCCGAGGTCCACGGCATCATCAGTTTCTACCACCATTTCCGCACCCGCCCGACCGGCAGCCATGTGGTGCATGTGTGCCGCGCCGAAGCCTGCCAGGCCGTGGGCGCCCGCCAGTTGGAAGCTCACATCAAGGAGCGGCTGGGGATCGACTTCCACCAGACCAGCGCCGACAACGAGATCACGCTGGAACCGGTCTACTGCCTCGGCAACTGCGCCTGTGGCCCCTCGGTCCGGGTGGATGACGACGTCCACGGCCGTGTCGACGCGGACACGTTCGACCGACTCGTGGAGCAGCTCACGACGACCGCCGTGGAGGTGAAGTGATGTCCGTTACCGTGTACGTGCCCTGCGACACCACGGCACTGGCCATGGGGGCCGACGCCGTCGCCGACACCACGAGGCAGGCCGCCAATCAACGCGGCGTGGAACTGAACCTCGTCCGCAACGGCTCCCGGGGGCTGTTCTGGCTGGAGCCCCTGGTGGAAGTCGCCACACCGAACGGCCGCCTGGCCTACGGCCCGGTGAAAGCCGCCGACGTGGATAGCCTGATCGACGCCGGGCTGTTCGAGGGCAAGACCGATCACCCGCTCGCCCTGGGCCCAACCGACGACATTCCGTACCTGAAGAACCAGCAGCGCCTGACCTTTTCCCGCATCGGCGTCACCGACCCGCTGTCCATCGACGACTACCGCGCCCACCGTGGTTTCGCTGGCCTGGAAAAGGCCCTCAACCTGGACGGCCAGGCGATCGTCGACGCGGTGAAGGCCTCCGGCCTGCGCGGGCGCGGCGGCGCGGCCTTCCCCACCGGCATCAAGTGGCAGACCGTGCACGACGAGCCGGCGGGCCAGAAATACATCGTCTGCAACGCAGACGAAGGCGACTCCGGCACCTTTGCCGACCGGCTGGTAATGGAGTGCGACCCGTACCTGCTGATCGAGGGCATGACCCTGGCCGGACTGGCCGTGGGCGCGGATCAGGGCTACGTCTACCTGCGCTCGGAATACCCCGTCGCCCACCGTATCTTCAGCGAGGCGCTGGCGCGGGCCTATGACGCCGGCTACCTGGGCCGGGACATCCGCGGCAGCGGCAGGCATTTCGATCTGGAAGTCCGACTCGGCGCCGGCGCCTACATCTGCGGCGAGGAAACCTCCCTGCTCGATAGCCTGGAAGGCAAGCGCGGCATGGTGCGCGCCAAGCCTCCGCTGCCCGCCATCAAGGGCCTGTTCGGCAAGCCGACGGTGGTGAACAACGTGCTGTCCCTGGCCGCCGTGCCCTTCATTCTCGACCAGGGCGCCCAGGCCTACGCCGATTACGGCATGGGCAAGTCCCGCGGCACCCTGCCGCTGCAACTGGCCGGCAACGTCAAACGCGGCGGGCTGGTGGAACTGGCCTTCGGCATCACCCTGCGCGAGCTGATGGAGGATTTCGGGGGCGGCACGCTGACCGGGCGGCCACTCAAAGCCGTGCAGGTGGGCGGCCCGCTGGGCGCGTACCTGCCGCAAAGCCAGTGGGACACGCCCATCGACTATGAAGCCTTCGCGGCATTCGGCGGCGTCGTCGGCCACGGCGGCGTGGTGATGTTCGACGACACCGTGGACATGGGCGAGCAGGCCCGCTTCGCCATGGAGTTCTGCAGCGTCGAATCCTGCGGCAAGTGCACGCCCTGCCGGATCGGTGCCGTGCGCGGTGTGGAAGTGATCGACCGACTCCGCGCCGGCGAGAACGTGGAGACCAACCGGGAACTGCTGGCCGACCTCTGCGACACCATGGTGGACGGCTCCCTGTGCGCCATGGGCGGGATGACCCCCTTCCCGGTGCAGAGCGTGATGAAGCACTTCCCCGACGAACTGACACACCGGCCGACCTGAACCGCAGGAGGCAGCCATGCTGAACTATTTCGACCCCAGCGAGTACCGCATTGACCCGAACCGGGACCTGGGCACGCCGCCGGCGCTCTCGGAAACCGCCGTGGCCCTGACCATCGACGGCGTCGAGATCCGCGTGCCGGACGGCACCTCGGTGATGCGCGCGGCCGCCCTGGCCGGCATCACGATTCCCAAGCTGTGCGCCTCGGACAACCTCGAGGCCTTCGGCTCCTGCCGCCTCTGCGCCGTGGAGATCGAAGGCAAGCGCGGTTACCCCGCGTCCTGCACCACGCCGGTGTCCGAAGGCATGGAAGTCCACACCCAGACCGGCAAGCTCGCCAGGCTACGGCGCAACATCATGGAGCTGTACATCTCCGATCACCCGCTCGACTGCCTGACCTGTCCCGCCAACGGCGACTGCGAACTGCAGGACATGGCCGGCGCCGTGGGCCTGCGGGACGTCCGCTATGGCTTCGACGGGGCGAATCACCTGGACGCGGAAACGGACGACTCCAATCCGTACTTCAGTTTCGATCCCAGCAAGTGCATCGTCTGCTCCCGTTGCGTGCGCGCCTGCGAGGAAGTCCAGGGCACCTTCGCCCTGACCATCGACGGTCGCGGCTTTGACTCCACCGTCGCCGCCGGGCAGGACGAGGACTTCATGGACTCGGAATGCGTCTCCTGCGGCGCCTGCGTGCAGGCCTGCCCCACCTCGACGCTGATGGAGAAGAGCGTGATCGAGGTCGGCGTACCGGAACACAGCGTCGTCACCACCTGCGCCTACTGCGGCGTGGGCTGTTCGTTCAAGGCGGAAATGAAGGGCGACCAGCTGGTGCGCATGGTGCCCTACAAGGGCGGTGACGCGAACCACGGCCATTCCTGCGTGAAGGGCCGCTTCGCCTTCGGCTACGCCACCCACAAGGACCGTATCAAGGAACCGATGATCCGCGAGTCCATCGACCAGCCCTGGCGCGCGGTGTCCTGGGAGGACGCCATCGACTTCGCCGCCCAACGCCTGAAAGGCATCCAGGCGGAACACGGCCGCGAGAGCATCGGCGGCATCACCTCGTCGCGTTGTACCAACGAGGAAACCTACCTGGTGCAGAAACTGGTGCGCGCCGGCTTCGGCAACAACAATACCGACACCTGCGCCCGGGTCTGCCACTCCCCCACCGGCTACGGCCTGAAGACCACCATCGGCGAATCCGCCGGCACCCAGACCTTTGACTCGGTGATGCAGGCGGACACCATCCTGGTGATCGGCGCCAACCCCACCGACGCCCATCCGGTGTTCGCCTCCCAGATGCGCCGCCGGCTGCGCCAGGGGGCCAACCTGATCGTCGCCGACCCGCGCCACATCGACCTGCTCGACACCGCCCACGGCGGCGAAGGCCTGCACCTGGCGCTGAAACCCGGCACCAACGTGGCGCTGATCAACGCCCTGGCCCACGTGGTGGTCAGCGAAGGTCTGGAAGACACCGACTTCATCGCCAGGCGCTGCGAGCCCGGCGCCTACAACACCTGGCGCGAGTTCATCCAGGAAGAGAAAAACTCACCGGAAGCGCTGGAAGCGGAAACCGGCGTGCCCGCCGACAAGGTCCGCCAGGCCGCCCGGCTCTACGCCAGCGTCGGTAACGGCGCGATCTACTACGGCCTGGGCGTGACCGAGCACAGCCAGGGCTCGACCATGGTGATGGGCATCGCCAACCTGGCGATGGCTACCGGCAACCTGGGCCGGGAAGGCGTGGGCGTGAACCCGCTGCGCGGCCAGAACAACGTGCAGGGCTCCTGCGACATGGGCTCGTTCCCGCACGAGTTGCCCGGCTACCAGCACGTGGGCGACCCGGCGGTGCGCGAGCGCTTCGAGAACCTGTGGCACGTGAAGATCGACGATGAGCCGGGCCTGCGCATTCCCAACATGTTCGACGCCGCCATCGCCGGCCACTTCAGGGCGCTCTACGTGCAGGGCGAGGACATTGCCCAGTCCGACCCCAACACCCAGCACGTGGAACAGGCGCTGACGTCCCTGGACTGCCTGATCGTGCAGGACATCTTCCTCAACGAGACCGCCAAGTACGCGCACGTGCTGCTGCCCGGCGCCACCTTCCTGGAGAAGAACGGCACCTTCACCAACGCCGAGCGCCGCATCAACCGGGTGCGCAAGGTGATGGCGCCGATCGCCGGCAAGGAGGACTGGGAGGTGACCCAGGACCTGGCCAACGCCCTGGGCTATGCGATGAACTACAGCCACCCGTCCGAGATCATGGACGAGATCGCCCAGCTCACGCCAACCTTCACCGGGGTCAGCTACGCGAAGCTGGACGAACTGGGCAGCATCCAGTGGCCGTGCAACGCCGAGCATCCCGACGGCACCCCCACCATGCACGAAGTGGACTTCCCCATCGGCAAGGGCCATTTCGCGGTCACCGAATACGTCGCCACGCCGGAACGCAGCAACCGCCGTTATCCCCTGCTGCTGACCACCGGCCGTATCCTCAGCCAGTACAACGTGGGCGCCCAGACCCGGCGTACCGAGAACAGCGTCTGGCACAGTGAGGACGTGCTGGAGATCCACCCCAGCGACGCCGACCTGCGCGGCATCAGGGACGGTGACTGGCTGGGCGTGTCCAGCCGTGTGGGACAGACCGTATTGCGGTGCCGCATCAGCGAGCGCATGCTGCCGGGTGTCGTCTACACCACCTTCCACCACCCGGGCAGCGGTGCCAACGTCATCACCACCGACAGCTCCGACTGGGCCACCAACTGCCCAGAGTACAAGGTCACCGCCGTGCAGGTGGAGAAGGTGACGCAGCCGTCGGACTGGCAGAAGCACTTCCAGTCCTTCGACCGGCGCCAGCACGACTACCTGGAACATTCGAGTGACGAGTCCAACTTTGCCATTAAATGATCCCGAAGCACCGGCCTCCGGGCCGGACGACACCCCGTCGGCCCTGTTCCGCACCCGCGTCGACGAACGCGGCCAGGAACGGGCCGGCGAGACCGACGATGTCGTCGCCGAGGAAATGCCCGTCGCCATGGTCTACAACGGCATCTCCCACGCGGTGATGATGGCCACGCCGTCGGACCTGGAGGACTTCGCGGTGGGCTTCAGCCTGACCGAGTCGATCCTCCATACCCCGGACGAACTCTACGACCTGAGCGTTCAGCGCAGTCCGGCCGGCGCCACGGTGGACATGACCATTGCCAGCGAGCGGCTGTTTGCCCTCAAGGCCCAGCGTCGCAACATGGCGGGACGCACCGGCTGCGGCCTGTGCGGGACCGAGTCGCTGGACCATGCGATCCGTGCCATTCCGCGAATCGACACGCCGCCCGCCCTCAGCGATGACGCCGTCCAGACCGCGGTGCGCGACCTGAAGCAGCACCAGCCCCTGCAAGCGGAAACCGGCGCCACCCACGCCGCCGCCTGGTGCGACCTGGACGGCGCGATCCTGGCCGTGCGCGAGGACGTGGGGCGTCACAACGCCCTGGACAAGCTGGTGGGGCACTGGCTGCGCCAGGGGCGCTCGTTCGAACGCGGGTTCGCCCTGATTTCCAGCCGGGGCAGTTTCGAGATGGTGCAGAAAAGCGCCATGGTGGGCATCGGCGGCCTGGTGGCGGTTTCCGCGCCTACCGGCCTGGCGATCCGCGAAGCGCGCAAGGCCAACATGACCCTGATCGGCTTCGCCCGCCCGGGCCGCCACGTGATCTATCATTGCGGACAGATGTCCACGACCGACGCCAAGCAGGAGAGCCCGACGTGAACAGCGAGCTTCATCACCTGATCCAGATGATCAATCAGATCAGCGACAACAACCTCCACCACGGCGACAACGCCCAGGCGGCGGACAAGGTCGCCACCCACCTGAAGAAGTTCTGGGCCCGCAGCATGAAGCAGCAGATCATCGACTACGCCGGGAGCGACGGCAGCGAGCTGACGGACGTGTCGAAGCTGGCGGTGGCGCGGCTGATAGAACTGCGGCAGGCGGGCTAGGCCTAGCCCGACACACCCTCCCGCGCCTCATACGCCGCGACCAGCTGCTGCAGGAAATGCATCCCCGCCGAGCTCAGGAAGAAGCGCTTGGGGCCGGTCCGGAACAGCAGCTGGCGTTTGCCCAGGTAGTCCAGGGCTTCGGCAATGCCTTTCTCGAAGCGGGCCGCGCGCAGCATCTCGCGATATTCCTCGTCCGCGGCCAGGGCGTCCACATCCTCGTCGCGCAGGCCGGCGTCCGGCCGGCCCAGGTATTCCAGATCACGTCCCGAGCGGGCGAAGTAGCGGCCGATCAGCAGGAGGCAGACCTGCACGCGGAAGGCGTTCTCGTCGTGTTCCTCGCTCTCGTCGTCGGTGTTCTCGCGCAGGTAGAAGAACGCCCCGTTCTCGTTGAACACCAGTTCGCTGCCCAGGTGTTCATAGAAGGTCCGGAAATGGGCCAGGTGGTTGTACAGCAGGTTGTAGAGCGGGTTGGCTTCCAGCTCGGCGCGGTTGAGGTTGTAGACGTCGCGCACGATGACCTTCCCCGCCGCCAGCTCCCGGAACAGGGCCGCGCTCTGCGCCGGCGCGATGCGGTCGAAGCCGCTGCCGCCGGCGTGATCCAGCTCCGCGGGGACGGCGCTGTCGGTCGATGTGTGTTCAAGATCCGGCATGGCTCGCCTCTCCCTGTGATGTCGGTGCATTGGGGCGCGGCTCCAGGCGGCGCCGGCGGTAGACGAAGACGTCAGCGATGTCGTCGGGGCCGGCCTCCGTCTCCAGTGTGTTGAAGCGGTTGGTGGTGACCACCTGCAGCCCCTCGGGGTGTTTATGGCTCAGGCGATTGACCGCCGCCAGCAGGTCCGGGAAGCGATAGCCCGCCACCACACCGTCGAGCCGGCCGTGCAGCTCGCGCACCAGATCCCGGGTCGGCCGCAGCTGCAGGGATTCCAGCCATTGATACAGGGTCTGGATGCGCTCGGCGTCCACTTTCGGGTTGCGCCCGGCAGCCGCCGCCCGGCCCAGGTCGGGCACCTGTTCCTTGCGCCCCAGGTCCGCCAGCCGCAGGTCCAGCTCCGAGAACAGCAGTTGGTAATAGCTGGACGACTGGCCAAACGCATACTGGCGCGGCCGGCTCTGGGCCTTGAGGCCGACCAGGAAGCCGGTGGTGCGGGAGAAGTCGCTGCCGTCGAGCCACTTCTTCTTCAGGTTCAGAGTTTCGGTGTCTTCCTTGAGCTCGCGCAGCTGAGCGAAGAAATGCTCCATGGCGTTGTACTGGACCATGCTGCGCCGGGTCTTGCGCAGGAAATGATCGACTTCCGCCGCCAGGGTCTGGATCGGCTTGTGCAACGCGTTGAGGCTCAGGGACGAGCGGAACATCTGGTCGGCGATGTCCTGCTGCCGGTTCTGCTCCAGCAGGCGGATGATGCCTTCCAGCGTGGCGAACAGGTTAGCGCCGTCGGGCAGCTGCGTGTCCGGGTTGAGGAACACCAGCGTCGGCTGGATGTGGCGCTCGTATAAGGTCGCGATGCGTTCCAGCAGGTCCTGACGGAAATGGCTGAACTGCTCCGGCGCACGGCTGGCGTCCCCGGACATGTCCGCCAGGTCGGCGCTCAGGGTCTGCATGCGCAGGATGTTCTGGCGCAGCAGGCCGATCAGCAGGCTGACCCGCTCGTTCAGGTCGTCGCGCAGCTCGGTGAAATCCGGATCGGCGTCGTTGAAGGTGCTTTGGGTAAGCCGGTCGTGGATGTCCCGCAGGGTGACCAGATGACCGCGCAGGCGGGCGTCGGTCAGCTCCTGATAGAGCGAGGCGTTGCAGGCCCGCACCAGGTTGAGCAGCGCTTCCTGGAACACCAGCCGGCGCTCGCCCTCCGCCTTGACGATGTCGATCACCAGCCCGGTGCGGAACAGGTTGTCGGTGCTGAAACCGGTGCGGATGCGCTCCTGCTCGGTGCGCTTGAGGTTGCGGACGTAGTCGAGCACATCCATGGCCAGCTCGCTCTCGCGCACGTAGCGCACCGACTCGCGGTCCATGCGCTCGATCACCCGGAACAGGACACGCGGGTGTTCGAACAGCAGTCGCGTGGTGTCGAGGGTGCTGAAGCGTTTACGACTCATGACTCACTTCCAGCAGGTGGTGCTGCGTCTGGTCGAACCATTCCGACAGGCCCTCGCGGTCGCTGAAGCCTTCCGGCCCGCCCCAGAACACCAGCGTGCGGCTGGCACTGTAGGGCCGCGCCGTGCGCATCTGCCCCACTTCCAGATGGCGACCGACCTGGAAGATCAGCTCGGGACTGGCGCTGTGGGTGGCGGCGGAGAACAGGTTGAAGCCCTGATCCTGCAACCGGTCGAGCAGCGCCGGCACCTGGCTCACGTCCACGCTGGCCAGCTCGTCCAGCACCATCGGGAACGACAGGCTGATCTGCGGGTAGAGCACCCGCCGCAGCAGGCGGTGCACCAGCTCCAGGTTGATCAGCGCCGTGGTGGACGTGGACTGTCCCTTGCTGTCCAGGGTGGTCGAGGACTGCTTGCGGGTGCGGTAGGAGACGCCGGTCACCACCTTGTCCATGGTCAGGCGGTTGCCGCTCTTCTGGTCGCCGAAAAATTCCGCCACGAACACCCGCAGGCGGTCGTAGAAGGCATCGGACTGCAGCTTGCCCGACGCGTAGGGATCGATCGCGGCGGACTCTTCCACCAGGTTGTGGAACTTGGGATCGGTGTGGATATCGACGCGGATCTCCACCAGATCGTTGATGGTGACGCCGTCCAGCTCCCGGTTGAGCGCCGCTTCGAAGCGCTGGATGTGCTCGCTGTTGGCCTTCAGCGCCTGGCGGTAGCTCGCCACCGTTTCGTTGTGGGAGTCGATCTGCTCGCGCAGTACGCGGCCGCTCTCGGCCAGGCCGGCGAACAGGTCGGCCAGCGCCTTGAAGGTGTCGCGGATCGCCTGCCAGCTGGGGCTGTCGCTCTCCAGCAGGCCTTCCCGGTCCTCGCCGATGCCCTTGTTGATCAGCCGGCGCAGACTCTCGAGGATGTTGAAGCGCAGTTGCTCCAGTTCCTCCAGCCCGCTGCGGATATCGTCCAGCCGCGCCACGGACACCGCCTCGGCCGCCAGCGGTGCGTCCGCCTTCACGGTTTTCAGGGACGGGAAGCGACGCATGTCACCGCTCACCGTGGTCTGCAGGTGCAGCAACTCGGTTTCCCGTTCCTGGGCGCGGCGGGCGACGGTCTGGGCCTTGTCCAGCTTGGTGCCGACCGCTTCCACCCGCTCGCGTTCGATGGCGGCTTTCTCCTCCAGGGCGGCGACGGCCCTGTTGGCCTCGTCGATGGCCTGGGTGGCGTCCTCGATGTTGGTGGCGGCGCTGGGCAGGCGCTTGAGAATGTCCAGTTCCTTGCGGGTGGCGGCGATGTCCTTCTCCGCCTGCTGGATGCGCTGGGGCCGGTCCTGGCCGCCGCTGGCCGAGTCGTCCAGTTCCGCCAGATGGCGGCGGGCGGCGTTCAGTTCGCCTTCGAGCTTGTGGCGCTGGGCCGGGAAATCATCGGCCTGGGGCGCGCGGGCCGGGAACGCGGTGTCGAACCAGTCGAATCCCCGGTCGGTCTGCGCGAAGAGTTCGGCCATGCGGCCCAGGGTGGCTTTGGTATCCTCGTCCAACGCCTGCCCCGGGCTGGCCGACACCAGCTTCGGGTTCACCGCCCGCAGCGGCGCGATGACGTCGTCGTCGAGTTGGTTCTGCAGCTGCCACTGGGCGCGCTGCTCGCGCTCGGCCAGGGCCTTGAGGTCCGCGTCCAGCTGGTCGATGGTACGGGTGAGCTGGGCCTTGCGCTGTTCCGCCTGGGCGGCGCTGTTGAGCGCATTGAGCTGGGCCTGGCTGTCTTCCATCGCCTCGTTCAGGGTGGCCTGGATCTCATCGGCGGTCAGGTCGCCGTAGCGGGACACCAGCAGTTCGCCGTCCTTCTGGACCTTCTCCGCCTTGTCGAGAACGGAGGTCTGCGCCTTGATCTCCCCTTCCAGCCGGTTCTGCTCGGTTTTCAGGCTGTTGAGCTGCTTCTGGGACTGTTTCTGCGCGCCCTGCAGCTCGTCCCGCTCGCGGTCCGCCTGCTGACGCTGCTGGCCGATCTCCGCCAACGCCGCGGCCAGACCGTCGCGGAAGGCGGCGAAATCGTGCTGGGTGCGGGTCAGGGTCTGGTAGCGCTCGAACGCACTCTGCAATTTATCGAACTGGGGCCGCGCGCTTTCCACGCGGGTCAAATGTTCCTGGCGGCTTTTGAGCTGGTCGTGGCGGTCGAGGAACTGGTCGATGTCCAGCTCGAAGGCGTCGTCGGCGAATTTCTTGTCCGCCTCGATGATGCTGGCCACCGCGTGGGCCATGGCCTTGTCGTCCGCCTTCATTTCGAACAGCAGCAGGATCAGCGTGCGCAGGGACTGGATCTTGCGCTCGTCCGGGTCCGCCAGCGGCAGCACCGAGTAGCGCACCGCGTCCGGCGACATCAGGTCGCTGCTGTAGAGGATGTGCTTGAGCCTGGTGGGGTCGCTGCTGACCGTCGTCTCCCGGGACAGCGTCTTCAGCGCCTCGGTCACCCGGGCCACGGTCAGCCCCTCCACCGCCTGGCCAATGCCGTCGGCGTCGTCCTCGTCGCAGCGCCAGAACAGGCCGCGCAGCTGGTCGTAAGCGACCGGCACGAAGATCCGGCCGTAGCTGAGCTGGCTGCTCTGGTCCCGGTAGAGCACCTGGCAGTGGGTGCCGGACGGGCTCTCCACTTCCATGATCAGGAAGCTGGACTGGCTGGGGAAGTAGTGCTGGTAGCTTTCCTCGTTGGTGTAGAAGCTGCCGGCGCTGGCGTTGCGGAAGGCGAACTTGTTCTTGCTGTTGCGGAAGTTGTTTTCCGGCAGCAGGAACAGGCGCAGGGAGTTCAGCAGGCTCGACTTGCCCAGGTTGCCGCTGCCCAGCAGCAGGGCGTGCTGGTTCAGGGGAATCTCGACGTAACAGAAGCCCGCAGAGTCCACCAGCACCAGACGGCGGATGCCGAAACGGAAATACGCCTGCGCCTCGGCGTTGGGCGCTCCCTCAGTGCTCATCCAGAATGATCTCCTGTTCCATGAATTGCCGGGTCTCGCGGAAACGCTCGGCCAGATCGGTGAAACCCAGTGCGCCGGCGCGCTCGATGGCCTCGATTAACCGCTGCGGCGAGCCCGGCGTCTTGCAGAACCCGGCGTGATAGGGCGTCCAGTCCGGCGGCTGCAGAAAGTGGGCGCGATCGCCCAGCCGTTCCCGCAGCGCCTGAAACATCTTCAGACCGCCCAGGTCGTAATCGAAAGCGCAGAGAACGCGGTCGTAGCCCGCCAGCCAATCCATCACCGGCGCCCGCAGAACGCGGTTGCCACCGCCCAGGACCACGTCGCAGCAATCCAGCGCCAGGGGCTCGCCCAGGCAGCTTGCGGCGAACGCCAGCATCTGGCGGGCCTGGGCGAAATTGTCCTCGTTCTCCACCACCAGCGCGGTCGCCTTGGGCGCGAAGCCCAGGTGACAGCGTCCGGCGTTCAGGCACACCACATCCGGCCGCGGATCGATCAGCGCCTCATGGTAAACCAGAACGAAGGCCGTTGCCGTTTCCCGGCGGTGGGAATCGCCCTGCAACGCCGCTTCGCGCCGCGTGCCGGGAACCCGGGCCAACTGCTCCAGCTCGGCGGCAACCGACGTGTCGACCATGCGCACTCGCCAACGCTGCTGCGAGACCCGTTCCACATCGAAGTGGCGGGACCAGCGACCGGCGATGCTTGCGGGCAACAGTTTGCGGAACGCCTCGAAGTTGATCGGTCGGCCCTCGCGAATGGCGGCCAGGTATTTCTCCAATGCCGAACTCATGCCGTTCAGTCCCGGACGTAAACCCAATTGGTTGCCACATTGTCGCACACGATCACCGCCTCACCCGACCGGGCGCAGTTCTCCATCGACGCGGGAAAGCCTTCCGCCAATCGTGCGTCCACGGCCAGGTTGCGTTTGTCCTGTTTGAGATAGCGGAAGGTGTCTTCCATGCGCTGGGCGAAGTCGACGCCTTCGGCCCGGTGACGGTGGAAACTGTTGTAGAAGCGGGTGAAGCTCATGGTCGCCCCGCCCAGGCCAATCTCCAGCATCTTGGCGATGTAGCGGTCGTAGGCGTCGGACAGGTAGGCGCGCACCGCCGCCTCGTCGCCGGCGTCGCCGCGGAACGGGCTCAGCCCCAGGCGATTGTTGGCGTCCAGAACACCCGGCGCCAGGGCGCCGTTCGGCTGGTTCACCGCCAGTCGGAAGAGACCGTCGGAGCAGCGAACGGTGTCCATCTCCAGATCGCAGGCCGACAGCCCCGACGCGTTTTCAGTCACCTGCGGCGGTTCGGGCGCTGCTGGTTCGGCGGGCTCTCGCGAAGGCACGGACGGCGCTCCCGTATCGCTCGCAGGACCGGGCTGCGACGCCGGCTCCGGCAAGGCAACCCCCCACCGCGCCGCGGGCCGCTTGAGCAGCAGCGCCTGGACCTGCGGCGTATTGCGGCGGAAGTCCTCGAACGTCGGCAAAGCCGCACCGCCGCCCTTGGCCCTGATCTGGCAAAAGGCCTGCTCGTAATCCGACTGGGGCCGCTCAGGACAGGCCGCGCTCGCGAAAGGCGCAACCAGAAAGAAGGCGAGAAATGGGGCAGATAGATACAGCAGTCGGACCATGGATCACGCGTTGTCAGAAACCTGAACGGAAACTAATGCAAAGCGCGTTGGGCATCAATGCAGAGATTGTTACCTCAAACCCATGCACCAAGCCGACAAAAAAAAGCGCCACCCGACACCCGGCCTGAGCCGGCGCATCGGGTGGCGCCCTTTACGGCATGGGCGCTATGTCAACGCTTAACCGGCAAACGCCAGATAGATCGCGATCACCAGGATCACCAGCACGATGCCGGCCGGGACGGCGCCTTTCCATGGGGTCAGGTCGACCTTGCCGGCGTCTTCGTGCACCCAGGCGGTCGCGCGCGGGGCGAGCTTGCCGAGCAGGAGCATGATGGCTACCAGCGCCACGAAGACCAGGGCGACGAAGTGGAAGTCGTGGACCACGTCCAGCACGCCGGTGAACGGCGGCACGAAGTAGACCAGACCGATCACCGCACAGCCGCCGATCAGGGCAATCTTGGCCGCTACGGCCGGGACGCGCTTGGTCAGCAGGCCGACCAGCACCACGGCCAGGATCGGGATGAAGTACATGGCGTTCATCTTCTGCAGGTAGCCGAACAGGCTTTCCTGGCCCGCCAGCAGCGGCGCGATGATCATCGCCGCCAAGGCCATGATCCAACCGAAGATCTTACCGACCTTGACCACCTGCTCCTCGGTGGCGTTCTTGTTGATCACACCCTTGTACAGATCGAGACTGAACAGCGTGGTGGTACTGTTCAGAGCCGAGTTGAAGGAGGACAGGATCGCACCGACCATGACCGCGGCGAAGAAGCCGGTCAGGTACGGCGGCAGCACGTTGAACACCAGGTGGCCGTAGGCTTCGTCGGCGCGGATGTCGTCACCGGCGTACAGGTGGTAGGCGATGATGCCCGGCAGCACCAGGTACAGCGGGCCCAGCAGCTTGAACAGACCGGTCAGCAGCACGCCCTTCTGGCCCTCAGCCAGGTTCTTGGCGGCGAAGGTCCGCTGGATGATCTGCTGGTTGGTGGTCCAGTAGAACACGTTGATCAGCAGCACACCGGTGAACAGCGTGGCGAACGGCACCTGCTGTTCGGCACCACCGATGGAGTTCAGCTTGTCCGGGTTGGCTTCCTTGAGGATATCCCAGCCAGCCAGGATGCCGGAGCCGTCACTGACCGCCTGCAGGCCGAAGTAGACGATCACGAAACCGCCGATCAGCAGACCCACACCGTTCAGGGTGTCGGACACGGCGACCGTGCGCAGACCGCCGAACAGGGCGTAGACGGAACCGATGATGCCGACAATCCAGACAGTGCCCCACAGCAGCACGGTGTCGGACTGGATACCGGTCAGCCCCTGCAGGTCGAGCATGCCCTGCAGCCCCACCGCGCCGGAGTACAGGATGATCGGCAGCAGGATCACCGCGTAGGCCAGCAGGAAGATGATGTTACAGATCAGCTGGGTGCCTTCGTCGAAACGAATGCGCAGCAGCTGCGGCACAGTGGCGATCCCGCTGCGCAGGAAGCGCGGCAGGAAGAACAGCGCCAGCAGCACCAGGGCCACAACGGCGACGACCTCCCAGGCCATCACACTGAGGCCATCGGTGAAGGCGGCGCCGTTGAGACCCACCATCTGCTCGGTGGACAGGTTGGTCATCAGCAGGGAGCCGGCGATCAGCGGGAAGGTCAGGCTGCGACCGGCCAGGAAGTAACCACGGGTGCTGGCGTGGTCGTCACGCCGGGTGACCACCCAGGTAATCAGGGCCACCAACCCTGTAAAAAACAGGAACGATATTAGGGTGAGTGCGTGCATAGCTTGTCCTTGTTCTTGGAAACATCAGTTGGGTGAATTCATTCGCGACGCCGCATTACCTGGGTCAGCATGGGTCCGTCCTGTCGCGTGTTGGAATGGTCAGCCGTTGAAGGTGAAGCACCTCTGGCCGACCACATCGGTCTCCGCCACCAGCAGCGCGCCGTCGCACGGCCCGCGTTCCGACGGGTCCAGTTCCGCATGGGCGGTGGTGACGTAGAGCGTCTTGCGATCCGGACCGCCGAAGACGCAGCTGCTGGGGCAGCGCGCCGGCACTTCGACGATGCGGTCGATTTCGCCATCCGGCCGGTAACGGATCAGGCAGCCGGCACCCCAGCGGGCGCTCCACAGGCAACCTTCCTCGTCCATGGCCGAGCCGTCCGGATTGCCGTAACCCTCGGTGTCGGCAAACACCCGGCGGTTGCTGGCGGCGCCGGTGTCGGCGTCCCAGTCGTACTGCCAGATCACACCCTTGAGCGTGTCGGCGAAGTACATGCGGGTCTCATCCGGGCTCCACACCAGGCTGTTGCTGATGCCGATGCCGGATGCCACCTGCCGCACGCTGCCGTCCGTGTCGATGCACCACAGCAGGCCACTGCTCTGGCGCACGGGAATATGCTCGCCGTTGGGGCCGATGTTCTGCTGCATGCTGGCCATCCAGAAACGGCCTCGGGGATCGACGCGGGATTCGTTGGTGCGGTTTTCGGCGGGTTCTTCGGAAGGTTCGGCGATGGCGGTGAGACGGCCGTCCTGCGGGTCCAGGTCGTAGACGCCGCGGCCGGCGGCCACCACGTAGTGCCCGTTGCCGCGCGGCGCGATGGCGCTGACGGTGTCGTCGAACGACCAGTGTCGCGTCTCGCCGCTGGCCGGCACGTGGGCAAAGGCCTTACGCCCGACGATGTCGACCCAAAGCAGTTCGCCGCGTTCGGCGTCCCAGTGCGGCCCCTCGCCGAGGGCGAAACGGTCTTCCAGAAGCGGTTTAAAATCAAGCGATTGAGAATTCGGTGCTGACTCGGTCATCGCGGTGCCTCCTCGCTGGTACGCCAATCGTGATCCGCCGGCTGCAGGTAACCCAGCTCGCGTGAGATGGTGCGGGCCACGTCCAGCAACAGGGGCTGGAGATCCTGCAGGCGGTTGGTGGGCATCCGCGACGCGACCGAGGTGATGCTGATACCCGCCACCACGTCGCCGCGGAAGTTGAAGATCGGGGCCGCCACACAGCGAATGCCTTCTTCGTGTTCTTCCATATCGAAGGCGCAGCCGTGGGCGCGGATGTCCGCCAGCGCCTGGCGCAGGGCGGTCTCATCGGCAATGGTGTGGACGGTGTGGCGGACGAACTCGGTATGGGCGATCACCTCGTCCTGCTGCTCCGGCGGCAGGAACGCCAGGATCGCCTTGCCCACCCCGGTGCAGTACATCGGCCCACGCTTGCCCACCGCCGAGTACAGGCGAATGGTCTTGGGGCTCTCCAGCTTGTCGATGTAGATGATCTCGTGACCGTCGACCACCGCCAGGTGCACGGTCTCGGCCGCTTCGTGCAGCAGGCGCTGCATGGATTCGCGGGCCGCGCGCGGAATTTCCAGGCCTTCCCAGGTGCGCTGGGCCAGGCTCAGCAGACGGTAGCCGGGCGAATAACGCTGATCGCCGGTGTCGTAACGCACCATGCCCTGATCGACCAGGGTGGCCAGCAGGCGGTGGGCGGTGGACTTGGGCAATTGCAGACGCGCCACCAGGTCCGTAAACCGGACTGGCTCCGGACTGTCGCAGACAGCCTCCAGCACCTGAATGGCCTTGTCGATCGATGACATGGGTCACCACCCTTACCGAAAAATAAAACCACGTTCCACATCCGGGAAACGAAGTTCCGTAATATGGACCTGCTCAAGCGAGCGGGTCAAGCACCGTCCTCGTTCGTCAAATGACCTGTACGAAGAGCGTACGGCTTGACACGAACCGGGCGCGAATTTAACACTATCCCTCATATGGAACACAAGTTCCACTATTTGGAACTTAGAGCAATATAAACCCCGCCCTTTCCTCCATCTGGGCATAACGCACGCTCAACGACTGGAAACCATCGCCCTATCGACGCCCGGGAACGGCACCGATCCATGATGACCTATGACGGCGATGAGCAAAGGCTATCGATAGAACTTCGGGAGAGACCAAGTGAGTAACAGCAAAGACCGCAAGCTGCGCAGCCAGCAGTGGTACGGCAAGCACGACCGCGACGGCTTTATCCACCGCAGCTGGATGAAGAGCCAGGGCCTGCCGGATCACGCCTTCGATGGCCGGCCAATCATCGGCATCTGCAACACCTGGTCGGAAATCACCCCGTGCAACGCCCACCTGCGCGACATCGCCGAGCACGTCAAGAAAGGCGTCTGGGAAGCCGGCGGCGTGCCGCTCGAGTTCCCGGCCATGTCCCTGGGCGAGACCCAGATGCGCCCCACCGCCATGCTGTTCCGCAACCTGCTGAGCATGGACGTGGAGGAATCCATCCGCGCCAACCCGCTGGACGGCGTGGTCCTGCTGGGCGGCTGTGACAAGACCACCCCGGGCCAGGTGATGGGCGCAGCCAGCGTCGACCTACCCACCAGCGTGATTTCCTCCGGCCCGATGCTGAGCGGCAAGTACCGCGGCCAGGACATCGGCTCCGGCACCGACGTGTGGAAGTTCAGCGAGCAGGTCCGCGCCGGCTCCATGAGCCTGCCGGAGTTCCTCAACGCCGAAGGCTGTATGTCGCGCAGCCCGGGCACCTGCATGACCATGGGGACCGCCTCCACCATGGCCTCGCTGATGGAAGCCATGGGCATGGCCCTGCCGCTGAACGCGTCCATCCCGGCCGTCGACGCGCGCCGCAAGGTGCTGGCGCATCTCACCGGCATGCGCATGGTGGAAATGGTCCACGAGGACCTGACCATCTCCAAAGTGCTGACCCGCGAAGCCTTCGAGAACGCCATCAAGGTGAACGCGGCCATCGGCGGCTCCACCAACGCCGTGGTGCACCTGCTGGCCATCGCCGGTCGCCTGGGCATCGACCTGGACCTGGAAGACTTCGACCGCCTGGGCCGCGAGGTGCCGCTGCTGGTCAACCTGATGCCGTCGGGTAAATACCTGATGGAAGACTTCCACTACAACGGCGGCCTGCCGGTCGTCCTGCAGCGCCTGGCCGACCAGCTGCACCTGGACGCCCCCAGCATCACCGGCAAGCACATCGGCGAGGCGCTGGACCAGGTGGAATGCTTCAACGACGACGTCATCCGCCCGATGGACAACCCGGTGCGCCCGGCCGCCGGCATCGCCGTGCTGAAAGGCAACCTGTGCCCGCAGGGCGCCATCATCAAACCGTCCGCCGCCAGCGAAGGCCTGCTCAAGCATCGCGGCCAGGCGGTGGTGTTCGAGACCATCGAAGACTTCAAGGCGCGCATCGACGACCCCAACCTTGAGGTGGATGAAAACTCCATCCTCGTGCTCAAGGGCTGCGGCCCGAAGGGTTACCCGGGCATGCCGGAAGTGGGCAACATGCCGCTGCCGCCCAAGGTGCTGGAGAAAGGCGTCACCGACATGGTGCGCCTGTCCGACGCCCGCATGAGCGGTACCGCGTTCGGCACCGTGGTGCTGCACATCTCGCCCGAAGCCAACGAAGGCGGCCCGCTGGCGCTGGTGGAGAACGGCGACTGGATCGAGATGGACGTGGAGGCGCGCAAGCTGCACCTGGACATCTCCGACGAGGAACTGGCCCGCCGTCAGCAGGCGTGGGAAGCGCCGGAATCGCCCCACAAGCGCGGCTACTACCGCCTCTACATCGATCACGTGCTGCAGGCCGACGAAGGCGCGGATCTGGACTTCCTCAAGGGCAGCAGCGGTCACGTGGTGACGCGGGAGTCCCACTGAGATGGCCGAGTTCGCCCACTACCCCAGCCTGCGTGAGCGCACGGTGCTGGTCATCGGCGGCGCCACCGGCATCGGCGCCGCACTGGTGGACGCCTTCGCCGGCCAGGGTGCCCGCGTCGGCTTCCTCGACATCGACGAGAGCGCCGGGCGGGCCCTGAGCGAGTGCCTGGCCAACAGCGCCACGCCGCCGCTGTTCGTGCCCTGTGACATCCGCGACATCGACGCCCTGCGTGGCGCCATCGCCCGGGTCACCGACGCCTTTGGCCCGGTACGCGTGCTGATCAACAACGCCGCCCGGGACGACCGCCACAAGCTGGAAGACCTGTCCCCGGAGGACTGGGACCAGGGCATGGCGGTCAACCTGCGCCCGCACTTCTTCTCCAGCCAGGCGGTGCGCGAGGCCATGCGCGACGCCGGCGGCGGCAGCATCATCAACATGAGTTCCAACAGCTACCTGCTGGGGCTGGACGGCTACCCCGGCTACGTCACCGCGAAAGCCGGCATCGTCGGTTTGACCAAAGGCCTGGCGCGGGAACTGGGGCCGGAGAACATCCGCGTCAACGCCCTGCTGCCCGGCTGGGTCATGACCGACCGCCAGATCGACCTGTGGCTGACCGACGAGGCCGAGCAGGAGCTGATGCAGCAGCAGGCCCTCAAGCGCAAGATCGACCCGGCGGACGTGGCGCGACTGGCGCTGTTCCTGGCCGCCGACGACAGCGCACTGATCACCGGCCAGAGCCACATCATCGACGGAGGGCGGTTATGACCGCCGATCCGAAAACGACACAGACCGCGCGCCTGATCGCCGTCGACTGGGGCACCACCAATTTCCGCGCCTCGCTGCTGGACGCCGACGGCGCGGTGTTGGATCGCGCCCAGGCGGCGCGCGGCATCCTCCACGTCGAGCGGGACGGATTCGGCACCGCGCTGGACGAACTACTCGGCCACTGGCTGGCCGACCTGCCGGAAGTCCCGCTGCTGATGGCCGGCATGGTGGGCAGCGCCGACGGCCTGCGCGAAGTGCCCTACCTGCCGTGCCCCGCCAGCGTGGACGACATCGTCAACGCCCTGGTGCGGGTGGACGACCTGGGCCTGGGCCGCGCCGCCTACATCGTGCCCGGCCTCAGCGGCCGATCGGTGGCGGACAACCCGGACGTGATGCGCGGCGAGGAAATCCAGATCCTGGGGGCGCTGGACGACGGCGACACCCCGGGCGAGCGCATCGTCTGCCTGCCGGGCACTCACTCCAAGTGGGTCACCCTGGCCGGCCGTCAGGTGCGCGGCTTCAGCACCGCCATGACCGGCGACGCCTTTTCCGCCCTGCGCGGCCACACGCTGCTCAAGCGCTTCGCGGCCGACGGCGGCACCGATAATGCCGCGTTCGACCGGGGGCTGGCCCAGGCCGACCGGCCCGGCGGCCTGCTGCACCACCTGTTCAGCGCCCGCACCGAAGTGCTGCTGGGCGACCTGCCCGCCGACCGCGCCGGAGCCTACCTCTCCGGCCTGCTGATCGGCGACGAGGTGCGCGCCATGACCGACGCCCTGACGCCCGCCGCCCCGGTCACGCTGATCGGCAACGGCATCCTGAACGACCTGTACGCCCGCGCCCTCGACGCCCGTGGTTTCGCCACCCGGACGATCGACGGCGACACCGCCGCCGTGCGGGGCCTGCACCACCTGGCCCGTCACGCGGCGCTCTAACGTTTACCGACATCGAGACTGCATCATGCCCAGCCAAGACTGCATGCGTTACCTTGAGGAAATGCCGCTGATCGCGATCCTGCGCGGCATCCGGCCGGACGAGGCGGACGCCATCGTCAGCGAACTGATCGACGCCGGCTTCCGGCTGATCGAAGTGCCCCTGAACTCGCCGCAGCCGTTCGACACCATCGCGCGACTGGTGGAACGCTTCGGCGACCGGGCGCTGATCGGCGCCGGCACCGTCACCACGACCGGGGACGTGGCCGAACTCAAGCGCATCGGCGCCCGCCTGCAGGTGATGCCCCACGCCGACGCCGAGGTGATCCGCGCCGGCGTCGAAGCGGGTATGGACGTGTTCCCGGGCGTGATGACCCCGACCGAAGCCTTCAGTGCCCTCAAGGCCGGCGCCCAGGCGCTCAAGATCTTCCCCGCCAACCTGGTGGGTCCGGAGGGCATCAAGGCGATGCGGTCGGTACTGCCGCCAGACCTCGTCATCGCCCCCACCGGCGGTGTCAGCGCCGATAACCTGGCGGACTTCGCCAAAGCCGGCGCGCGCGGCTTCGGGCTGGGCTCCGGCCTGTACAAGGCCGGCCAGGACGCCGCCACCGTGCGCCGGGCCGCCGACGCCTACGTGGCCGCCTGGCGTGGCATTCCCGACTGACCGCCTTCGCATCAAACGCCCCTGCGCGTCTGCCTAAAGTGACCAGAAAGAGAGCCCGGCTTTGACCACTTACACCGCCACGGAAGGCCGCTTCGGCCCCTACCCGACACTGATCCTGCAGGGCCCGGGCGGCACGCCCCGGGCCGAGATCGCCCTGCGCGGCGCCACGCTGTTGTCCCTGAGCCTGCCGGAGACCGGCCTGGATTCGGTCGTCAGCGGCTACGCCACGCCGGACGACTTCGCCGCCCTCACGGGCGCGCGCTCGGCGATCCTGGCGCCCTACAGCAACCGCCTCGCCGACGGACGCTATGTGTTCGACGGCGCCGAGCATCAGTTCGCCAAGCGGGATGACGACGGCAATAGCCTGCACGGCCTGGTGATGGACGCGGTCTGGCAGGCGGGCCGGATCGAGCCGGGCGCCGACCGGATCGCCGTGGAACTGACCTGCGACACCCTGCGGTCCGCCGAGCAGCCGGGCTACCCGTTCCACGTGCACCTCAGCGTCCGCTTCGAGCTGAGCGCCGACGGGCTCCGCCTGACGCTGACCGCCCGCAACGACGGCGAGAGCGACGCGCCGCTCGGGCTGGGCTGGCACCCGTACCTGCGGTTGCCGGGCCAGGCGCTGGCGGACTGCCGCCTGACCCTGCCCCACACCGAGCGCATCGTCAGCGACGCCCGCCTGATCCCGCTGCCGGGCAACGACGCCTACCAGCACGTGCGCGGCACCGAGCACGATTTCTGCGCGCCGGGCCGGGCTCTGGCGCAGAGCCGTCTGGACGACTGCTACTGGGGCCCGAACGGCAACGGCGGACTGGTCAGCACGCTGACCGGGTCGGACGGGCGGAGCCTGACGTTGACCCAGGACCGGGGCGTGGTACAGGTCTACACGGGCCACAGCCTGCCGGCGGATCAGCCGTCGGGACTGGCCATCGAGCCCAACGAATTCATGCCCGACGCCTTTAACCGACCGGAGCTGGCCAGGGCCATCCGCCTGGTGCCGGGGGCCGAACGTTCGTTTGGCGCCAGCCTGCGGGTCCATCGCGAACACACCGGATAGGTTACAATCCAGTCACACCACACTCTGTGACTCACAACGTCCCGTTTGCTGCGCTAAGGTAAGGCCCATGAGACGCAAAGCCCGAGCCCGCAAACAGCTGCAACAGGCTCTCGACTCGGCGACGAGCTACGACGAATGGTTCGACGCCGCCGAGAAGCTCGACGATCTGGAAGGCAAACTCGCCTGGCGCGAGCGTGACGACACGCGCATGCTGCACACCGCACTGGTGCGCGAGCACGCCGACGATCTCCGCCGGCAACGCGAGGCCGGCGATCCCACGGCACTGATCCGCACCCTGCAGGAAAGCCTCTACCGGCACCTGGGGGAACTCTCCAATCCGGATCTCTACAGCGTCGCCCGCACCGGCACCAAGCATCTGGTTTCCCGCTTCCTCGACGAAGTGGAGCAGTCGATGCTCTACATCTGCGATCACCCGCTGCCGGGCGCGACCGACGAACAGAAGCTCAACCTGTTCCGCGAGGCCGAGCGGGTGTTCGGCCACACCGCCCTGATGCTCAGCGGCGGCGCGGCCTTCGGCATCTACCATTTCGGCGTCACCCGCGCGCTCTGGTCCCAGAATCTGCTGCCCCACGTGATCGCCGGCTCCAGCATGGGCGCCATCCTGGCGGCGTCGATCTGCTCGCGCAACCAGACCGAACTGGCCGAGTTCTTCACCCAGCCGGAACGGGTCCACCGCGACGCCCTGCGCTGGCTGCCCCCGGCGCGCATGTGGCGTCAGGGCCACGCCATGGACGCGCAGCAGCTGCTGACCCACATCCGCACCAACGTGGGCCGCTACAGTTTCCGCGAAGCCTACGAGCACAGCGGCCGCACCCTGAACATCTCGGTCTCGCCCACGCGCACCCGGCAGAAGCCGCGGCTGCTCAACGAACTGGCCTCGCCGGATGTGATGATCGACTCGGCCGTGCTGGCGTCGTGCGCCATTCCCGGCATCTACCCGCCGGTCACCCTGAGCGCCCGCGACCCCGCCGGTGAATCCTGCGAAAGCCCCTACATGCCCACCGAGACCTGGATCGACGGCAGCCTCCAGGGCGACCTGCCGGCCATGCGCATGGCGCGCCTGCACAACGTGAACAAGACCATCGTCAGCCAGGCCAACCCGCACGTGCTGCCGTTCATCAGCCATCATCACGACCGCGGCCTGACCGCATCGGTGCGCCAGGCGGCGGGCACATTCGTCCACGCCCAGGTGGCCTCGATGCTGGAACTGACCCGCAACCTGGGCTCCAAGTCCGGCCTGCGCCCCTACATCGAACAGGCCCACGCCATGGCCACCCAGTCCTACCTGGGGGACATCAACATCCAGTTCCCCTTCCGCCCGCTGCTGTACCGCAAGGTGCTGTCCAACCCCAGCGATGCCGACCTGGACATGTACATCCGCCTGGGCGAACAGGCCACCTGGCCGCAAATGGCCATGATCCGGGACCAGACCCTGGTCAGCCGGACGTTCCGGACGTGCATTGATCGGTTGAAGGCGAGTGCCGGGGCCAAGAGGGAGCGGGCGTTGGGGTGAGCAGGACGGGCTGTCTTGAAAGTGGCTGTTGCGCCATTTCAGGTACTAATCCAGCACTTCAATTCGCACATTGATCACGCCCGCCGACGTGTTCCCTATCTGCCGGAAAGCGGACTTTGAGAGATCGATAATGCGACCGGCCACGAACGGCCCGCGATCGTTGATCTCGACAACGACGCTCTTGCCGTTCTGCGTGTTGGTGACTTTGACCGTGGAACCAAACGGCAGGGTTTTGTGGGCGGCGGTCAGCAGCTCGTGCTTGTACCGGACACCGCTGGCCGTCTTCCGGTCCTGGAACTTATCCGCGTAGTACGACGCCTGCCCGGTTTCCGTGAACCCGGTCACCCCGGCCCCGGACGGGACGGTGGAGCAGCCGGCTATCAGGCTGAGGAATGCAATGGCCAACATCTTAGCTGGGGTAACCGCCATAATCGGAATCTTCTACCGTGTGCACATCAGGGCCGGACGTCACTGCCGCGCCAATCGCGCGACGCGGTCTGCCCAACATCCGGTGCGAGCTCTGATTATGCCTGCTCACCCGGGGCGCGCACATCCTCGATGTCCACCGGGCGGGCGAGCAAGGCGCGCGGGGTCAAGTCTTGCGTTTTTCTCTATGCGATTGCGTAAACGTAAAAATGAGACAAGGGCAAAAGGCAAGACTTGACCCCGACCTTCCTAACATGGGTCGGCCCTTGGAGCGCTCCCCAGGGGCGGGTAGCCTCGCCACCGCCGGTCTAGCCGCCAGACGAAAGCCCCAGAAAGACCGCGCAAACCAGGGAGACGACAGCAACAATGATGGCACCCCCCATCTGGATCCAGTATTTCACGGGCTGCCGGTGCCTGAAAGCGATCGGGGTTCCCAGTCCAAAGTAACCGACTTTCAACCCTTCAATGATGATCCCGGCGAACATCACGGTGAGCGCCCCGAAGAACACCGTGGCGATCAAGGTCTTTTCCGTAGGCCCGAGAAACCAATAGCCGGCGCCGGCAAGAAGGAAGGGCATGAGCTTCCATATCAGGCCGTTCCAGCCTTTTCCCAGCAGTCTTACAAACGGGTCCAGCACGTTCATTTGTCTCCGAAAAATGGGGAGAATTAAGGGGGAAGCTACTTAAAATACGATTGTCACTGGGTCTTGTACAAAACCTTGAGAGGCGAATTCGGAAAGGGCAAAGGCAAGACTTGACCCCGGCCTTCCGGCCTGTGTGACCCCGACCTGCCATGCCGGACCAGAAAATCTTCTGACCTTTTTCTACAGCCTCAACGCTGAGCACACCGGCGCCACGCTTGGCGTCAGGTGATGGGCATTGTTAAACGGGTGGCGGCAGCTTGCTAAGATAGTTTTCCAAGACTTCACGCGGTACACCCACCCGGGTTTGCTCCATCTCGGAGTCATAGAAGTTGGTGCCGTATAAAATCTCACGGAGAACTCCAACCACTCCACTCATTTCATCTTGGCTCATTGAGCCTTCAAGATATGGATAGATACCATCGCAAATCCGCTTGATGAGACCCGATGCTGCTGGCGTGACTATGACGATATCACCCGCTTCCTCGGCGATTTTCATCTGCTCGGTGACTAGCTCTTTGAGAACGTCGTATTCCATAGCCTTTCCGTTTCACGCTTGCTGCATGAGCGCCCTTGGAATGGAGCCGAAGGCGCAATGTAATGGGCGTCGCCGTGCCTGCACTGGTTAGACACCTCATAGCACTATGCTCAAAACAACTATAAAAAAAGCAGCGACGAAAGTACTAATCTGGGCATAAAAGCAGATAACTTGCTTTTTGCTTGGAGGCCGATTTACCCAGCCCGGATTTTCTCGCTCTCCATTTCGGACGCCTTGGGCCAGTTTATATATTTTCTTGAGGTCAGTTAGCGGCTGGGCCATTACAATGTATTGAAGCCAAATTCCAACCAAGATAGAAACAGAATGGAGGACGAGGCCCAATTTTAGTAGGAAGTCTAAGTCACCAGCGTCACCGCTACGAAGGCCAACAACAAGGCTGACCAAAGTTACTGACAGACCGAGCATCAACCGAGTAAACGAATCATACTTCTCCTGATGCTCTCCCATGAGGTCGTCATGGATTTTCCTGTAAGTTTCAAAGTTCATGACTGTCTCAAGTGCCTAACGAGGCTGTAGAAAAACCCTCGCCCCTTTTTACGATGGTGCTCCTACGTAAAATCTGGATTTATTTTCGATGTTGAGTGTTCCAGATTTTAAAAATAGTCGCTATTTTTAGCTCGTTTACTGATCAACTCCGGACCAGAAATATCTTCTGACCTTTTTCTACAGCCTCAACGTTGCCAGAAGGGGCGCGACGCAAGGAGCGTCCCTTTGCTAGCCTTGTTAACCGTGAATGCCTAACCATTGGGTGTAACCAGAAATGACAGAAAATATGGAACCACAGCGACAACCACCCAAAGTATAAGCAAATAGAGGCCATATTTTATTGGTTTGGATTTATTTAAGAATTTCCCTGCAAGCCACAACCAACTACCTACAAAAACTAGAGCGATAGGCTTGAGGAAAGAATCTACGAACAACCAAGGCTCCTGGCCAACATTGGTTTTTAGATAATCTGCGAGAAAGGACAACCCGAACAACATCAGAGCGAATATTACGAATGCTATTGCGCCTGCTCCCAAGATGAGGCAAAGCTTTTTAAGTTTTTCCATGTTCGGATTTCCCGCGTATTACAGTTAACAGTGATTAGACCGCGTTCCACAATATCGAATAAAAGTGTGCTCTCGAAAATGTTACCCTACAGTCAGTCTTGCCACGGTCGTTAATTCCGTTTAAACAACACCCTAGCGCCTTGTCGCCGTTGGCGCCATGTATTCGTTTGACGTCTTCTTTTTGTGATTCCGATATACCGGTATTAACACGCAGAGCTGAGGGCAGGCGGGCAGCGCAGTCAGTACGCCTCGCCTGACGACCACCGGGCCACTCAAACCACCCTCACCAGCTCCCCTCTCTCCCAACCCAACCGACCAACCTCAGCCACCTGCCGCCGCATCCCCGGCACGGGGCGAATCATGAACAGGTCGCCGTTGCGCCCCAGCAGGGACTTGGGCACGCCGCAATCCCGCGCCAGCCCGGCGTGGACGTCCATGTGTTCGGCTTCGCCGTGAACGGGGATGGCAACGTCCGGCTGGACCCACTGGTACATGGCGCGCAGTTCGTCCTGGGCCGGGTGGCCGGAGGCGTGGATGGGGAGGTCGGCGGCTTCGGCGGTGATCACTTCGACGCCCTGCTCTTTAAGACTGGCGATCAGGGCCTCGATGGCGTCTTCGTTGCCGGGGATGGCGCGGGCGCTGAAGATGACGCGGTCGCCGGGTTCCAGCTCCACGTCGGGGTGCGAGCCTGTGGCCATGCGGCGCAGGGCGGTGCGGGGTTCGCCCTGGCTGCCGGTGGCGACGGCCAGCACTTCTTCCCGGGGCAGGTAACCCAGGTGGGCGGGGTTGATGAGGTGGTCGTCGGCGTTCCAGACACCGGCGGCTTTGGCGGCGCCGCTCATGTTGATCAGCGAGCGCCCCAGCAGGCCCATGTAGCGGCCGGTGGCACGGGCGACGTTGGCGAGGGTGTGCAGGCGGGCGATGTTGCTGCCGAAGCAGGCGACGATGACGCGGCCCGGCGCGTCCTGTGTGGCGGCCAGCAGGCCCTTTTCCAACGCCGATTCGGACATGGAATGCCCCGCCACCGTGGCGTTGGTGGAGTCGCACACCATGGCGGCCACGCCCTCCTCCGCCAGCGCCTGGAAGGTGCCCGGCGTGTAGCCGTGGCCCACCAGCGGTTCCTCGTCCAGCTTCCAGTCGCCGCTGTGGAACAGGTTGCCCGCCGGGGTGCGGATCATCAGGGCGTTGGGGTCGGGGATGGAATGGGTCAGGGCCAGCCACTGCACGTCGAACGGGCCGATGGTGCGGCGCTCGTCCACGTCCACCACGTGGATCGGCACCCGGTGCAGCAGGTCGAACTCCGCCAGTTTGCGGCGCAGGATCTCGGCGGTGAAGCGGCTGGTGTAGACCGGGCATTGCAGCAGCGGCCACAGATACGGCACGGCGCCGATGTGGTCCTCGTGGGCGTGGGTGATGATCAGCCCGGCGAGCCGGTCGCGGCGGTCGGCGATGAAGGCGGGGTCGGCCATCTGCACCGGCGGCTCGCCACGCCCGTGCACGGTGCCGTCGGCGATCACCCGGCCCGGCCGGGGAAAGGTCACCCCGCAGTCCACCATCAGCCACTGGCCGTCGTGGCCATAGAGGTTGAGGTTCATGCCGATTTCGCCGGTGCCGCCCAGTGGGAGGAACCAGAGGTCGTTGTGGTCGGGAGTCATGCCTGGGTCGCCGTTGTCCGGAAATGGAATGCCGCCAGTGTAACGTCTCGGGACAGACCACGTCCGCCGCCACTGGTCGCGGATGGCGATTTACCCCATGATGCAGGTGAATCCACGGACCACGGATCGAGCATGCAGTTCACCTTTCTGGGCACCTCCGCCGGCACCCCCACCCGTCAGCGCAACGTCACCGGCCTGGCCCTCCAGCACGGCGGGCCCAAGGGCTGGTATCTGGTCGATTGCGGCGAAGGCACCCAGCACCAGTTGCAGCGCACCCACCACAGCCTGGTGCAGCTGCGGGCCATCTTCATCACCCACGTGCACGGGGACCACAGCTTCGGGCTGCCGGGGCTGCTGGCCAGCGCCTCCATGGCCGGGCGCACCGAGCCGCTGCCACTGATCGCGCCGGGGCCAATCAAGGCCTATGTGGAGACCGCCCTGGCCGCCACCGACTCCCACCTGGGCTACGACATCGAGTTCATCGAGGTCCACGCCGACGGTTTCCAGTGGCAGGACGGGCACGTCCACGTGACCACCGCCGCCCTCTCCCACCGGGTGCCGACGGTGGCCTACGTCTTCACGGAAAGGCATCTGGAGCGCCAGTTGCTGACGGACAGACTGCGGGCGGACGGCATCGAGGCCGGCCCCAGCTGGGGCGAGCTGCAGCGGGGACGGGACGTCACCCTGGACGACGGGCGGGTGTTGCGCAGCGACGACTACACCGCCATCCACCGCACGCCGCGGCGCGTCGTGGTGGGCGGCGACAACGACACGCCGGAATGCCTGCGCGAGGCCTGTGGCGGCGCCCAGGTGCTGATCCACGAGTCCACCTACACCCAGGCGGTGTCCGACCACGTCGGCCCCAAGCCACAACACAGCTCGGCGCAGCAGGTGGCGCGCTTCGCCGAGGCGGTGGGGCTGCCTAACCTGGTGCTGACCCACTTCAGTTCGCGCTACCAGTTCAACCACCCGTCGGCGCCGCTGATCGATGAGATCGAGCAAGAGGCCCGGCGGTTCTATTCCGGTAACCTCAGGCTGGCGCGGGATTTTGATCGCTATCGGCTGGAACGGGGCGGCCGACTCGTCGCGGTGACGGACGAGCCGGCCGGAGAGAAAAGCGAACCGGCCGCCAATTAAGGCCGCCGGCTGCGGCCATCAGGAACTGGCCGGGAAGGTGAGGCGCACCACGTCGGTATGCTCGCTGGAGGGCCAGCGCTGGGTGACGGCCTTGCGGCGGGTGTAGAAACGCACCGAGTCGGGCCCGTAGGCGTGCAGGTCGCCGAACAGGGATTCCTTCCAGCCGCCGAAGCTGTGGTAGGCCGCCGGCACCGGCAGCGGGACGTTGATGCCCACCATGCCCACTTCGATGGCGTCGGCAAACACCCGGCCGGCTTCGCCGCTCTGGGTGAACACGCAGGTGCCGTTGCCGTAGCGGTGGGCGTTGATCAGCCGGATGGCCTCATCCAGGCTGCTGACCCGCACCACGCAGAGCACCGGGCCGAAGATCTCATCGGTGTAGATGCTCATGTCCGCCTTGACCCGGTCGAACAGCGTGGGGCCGAGGTAGTAACCGTCGGAGTGGCTCACCATGGGGTGCTCGCGGCCGTCCAGCACCAGCTCGGCGCCGGCCTCCACGCCCGCGTTCAGGTAAGCGAACACCTTGTCCCGGTGGCCGGCGTTGATCAGCGGACCCATATCCATGCCGTCCTCGGTGCCCGGGCCAACGTTCAGGTCACGAGCCCGTGCGACGACCTTGTCCACCAGCGCGTCGGCGGTTTCATCGCCCACGCAGACCGCCACGGAAATCGCCATGCAGCGTTCGCCGGCACTGCCGTAGGCGGCGCCGATCAGGGCGTTGGCGGCGTTGTCCAGGTTGGCGTCCGGCAGCACCACGGCGTGGTTCTTGGCGCCGCCCAGGGCCTGGACGCGCTTGCCGTTGCGGGTGCCGCCCTCGTAGAGAGCCCGGGCGACCGGCGTGGACCCCACGAAGCTCAGGGCGCGTACGTCGGGCGCGTCGATCAGCTGCTCGACCACTTCGCGCTGCCCGTGGACGACATTGAACACGCCTTCCGGCAGGCCGGCTTCCTGCAGCAGGTCCGCCATCTTCACCGCCGTCGACGGCACCTGCTCGGACGGTTTGAGGATAAAGCTGTTGCCGCAGGCGATGGCCATGGGGAACATCCACAGCGGCACCATGGCCGGGAAGTTGAACGGGGTGATGCCCGCCACCACGCCCACCGGCTGGTGGTTGGAGAAGCTGTCGATGCGCGGGCCGGCGTCGTGGGAGTAGTCGCCTTTCAGCAACTCCGGCACGCCGCAGGCGTATTCAACGTTCTCGATGCCGCGGCGCAGCTCGCCCAGGGCGTCGTCGAGGGTCTTGCCGTGTTCTTCGCTGATCAGCCGGGCGATCTCCGCGGCGTCGCGCTCCAGCAGGGCCTTGAAGCGAAACATCACCTGGGCGCGTCTGGCCGGCGGCGTGGCCTGCCAGGCCGGCTGGGCCTCGCGGGCGATGCGGATCACGTCGTTGACCAGATCGGTATCGGCCAGGGCCACCTGGCGGATCACCTGACCGTCGGCCGGGTTGAAGACATCGAGGGTGGCCGGCGTGCTGACCGGCTCACCGGCGATGCGATGGGATACGTTCGTCATGGGTGCTTTCCTGTGTCGATCAGCCCAGCAGGGCTTCGCTGAATGGGTAGCGGGACAGCTTCTGGTAACCGGTCTCGGTGATGACCACCTCTTCCTCCAGCTTGACGCCGTCCTGCTGGCCTTCCTCGCCGATGTAGCTCTCCACGGACACCACCATGCCCGGCTCCAGGACGCCGTCCTTGGAGAAGCGGTCGAAGTCCATGTGGTGCGCCACCAGCGGGGTTTCGCCGTGCATGCCGACGCCGTGGATGATGCTGGGGTAGCGGCGATTCAGGAAGCGTTCGGGGATCTTCCAGGCCTTCTCGGCGATCTCGCGGTATTCCACCCCCGGGCCCAGCAGGTCCATGTTGTGGTGCACCTGCTCGTAGGCCATGCGGTAGAGCGACTTCTGGTAGCCGGTAGGCTTGCCCGGGCCCACGTGGAAGGTGCGGGAGAAGTCGGAGTAGTAGCCGTGGATACCGATGGTGTCGGTGTCCAGCGCCACCAGTTCGCCCGGGCGGATCACCCGGTCGCTGGCCTCGTTGAACCAGGGGTTGGTGCGCGGGCCGGAGTTCAGCAGCCGGGTCTCGATGAACTCGCCACCCTGGCGGATCACTTCGCCATAGAGTTCGGCGAACAGCTCGTTCTCGGTGATGCCCGGCCGGATCGCCGCTTCCACCCGCGCCACGGCGGCCTCGCTGCCGGCCATGGACTGGGCCAGACAGGCGATCTCTTCCGGCGTCTTGATGCGGCGGCAGTGCAGGATATCCTGCATGCAGTCGAACACTTCGAGGCCCTGGGCTTCCAGGGAGCGCGCCAGGTTCAGGGCGCAGCGGTCCAGCCCCACCTTGCGGTTGCCGCGGCCGTGCTCGGCCACCAGCTCGGCGATCTCCACACCGAACGGGTCGCTGGACAGGCCGTCGCGCTGGTTCACCGCCGACCACACCACCTGTGAGGTCCGGGACTCGTCGATGGTCTCCAGGCCCATGGAGACGTGGGCGCTGCCCGGGTATTCGAACAGGATCACCGGGCCTTCCAGCGGCACATAGATGTAGCGCGTGGAATTACGCAGGAAGTAGCCGAACATGTTGCGTGAGCCGGTGGCGTAGCGCTGGTTGTACGGATCAAACAGGATCACCGCGGCGTAGCCCTGCTCGCGCATCATGGTGCGCAGGCGCGCCAGGCGACCGGCCCGGAGCTGTTTCGGGTCGAACGCGGTGGGGATGCTGTCGCCGTTGGCGACCGGCGCCGACGGCACCACCGGAATCGAATCCGGCTCGTTATCCGTCAGCGGCTGGGTTTCTACGATACTCATGGATCAATCTCCTGCGGATCAGTCGGCCAGGTTGTCGCTGCGGGTCAGGCCCTGTTCCAGCAACTGTTCGTGAATCGGCGCCATACGGCCGAAGATACGCTGGGCCCGTTCCGGGCGGCCGATGAAACCGGGCTCCTTGGCGTAGGCGAAGATCACGGTGTGGCGCTCTTTCTCGCCTTCCACCGGCGTGACCCGGTGCAGGGAGTAGCGGCCGAAGAACACCTGCAGGTCGCCGGGCTGGAGATCCAGCTTCTTGACGGTGCGGTGGTCGCCGTCCAGCACCTGCTCGACGGCGTCGTAGTTCTCGCCGGCCTGGCTGCGAATGCCCGGCGCATACTGGAACTGGCCACCACCGTGGGACTGGCGGGTCATCATGGTGACGATGAATTCGTTGGTGTCGTAGTGCCACGGATGCTGGCAGCCTTCGCGCAGCACGTTGATCACCAGGTCCGCCAGCGGGTCGGCGTACTGGTGGATTGCCTTCATGCCCACCACCGACGCGATGAAGCTCTGGAAATCCGGGTCCTGGTAGACCTGGCGGACGATGGTTTCCTGGTCGATGCGATCGCCGGCCACGAAGCCGTTGGTGCGGTCGTCGAACCGATTCTTCGGGTGCGAGTCCGGCAGGGACGGGTCGGCATCGCAGTTGTACGGGTTGGTCTCGGTCTGGTTGTAGTGGGCATCCGGCGACAGGCGCTCGGTTTCCCGCTCCAGGCGGTCCAGGGCTTGCTGGCGTACAAAGCCGTCGAGTACCACACAGCCATCGTCGGCCAGTTGGGCGTGGCAGCGGGCCAGCAGGGCCTGCCCGGCCTCGGAATCCAGATTGCGGATGGGGTAGCGGTCGGTATCGATCAGGGCATCAAGCGGTGACGACACCGCACTGATTGCTTCGGCTTGCACGTGAAACTCCTTGGTGTTGGAAACGTCTTTTTACCCTATGGCCCTCCCAGAAATTAGTGAAATTAATCTTTAACATCTGTTTTATTTCAACTTAAAATAAGTGAATGGATACCCAACTGCTCAGAACCTTCGTCGCCGTCGCGGAAAGTCAGGGCTTCAGCGCCGCCGCCAAAGTCCTCCACCGCACCCAGTCCGCCGTCAGCCTCCAGATCAAACGCCTGGAAGATCAGATGGGGGAAACCCTGCTGCAACGCACCCGCCGCAGCGTCGCCCTGACGCCCGCCGGCAGCCGCCTGCTGCCCTACGCGCGGCACATGCTGAAGCTGGAAGATGAGGCCCGCCAGGAGATGGGCGCCGACCGCCAGGGGGAGCTGATTCGCCTGGGGATCACCGAGGAGCAGGCGATGGCGTACCTGCCGGAATTCCTCGACCAGTTCGCGCGGCAGTACCCGACCGTGCGCCTGGAGCTGACCTGCGGTGTGAGCTCACGGCTGGTGGATCTGTTCCAGGAAGGATTGCTCGACGTGGTGCTGGCGATCCGCCACTCCCCCACCCGCACCGGCCAGTTCATCGCCACCGAACCGCTGGTCTGGACCCTGGCCCGGGGCAAGACCCTGGACGACTGGGACGTGCTGCCCCTGGCCCTGAACCCGGAGGGCTGCATCTTCCGCGCCCACGCGGTGGCGGCCCTGGGTCGCGCCGGCTTCCGCTGGAACGTGCGCTATACCAGCTACTCACCGACCGGCGTCAACCTGCCGGTGCAGTCGGGGCTGGCGATGACCATCAAGACGCCCCGCAGCGTGCCGGAAGGCTGTGTGGTGGCGCCGGAATCGGCGGCACTGCCGGACCTGGGGCTCGTGGAGGTGGAGATCCACCGCTCGCCGGCCCATTCCAGCGAGGCCTACGAGGCCTTCTGCGACACCCTGACCAGCGTCGTGCACCAGGCGGAGGACACGGCCTGATTGCTTCGCCCACTAAACGAATCCGTTATAGCATCTCAAAATAATTAAGCGATGGGCGATTTCTGGCCCGACGGCAAAACATCCATCAAATACATGTTTTAAATCGATTTATCCGTCGAAAGCGAGAAAACAGATTCGATCCTGCAATCAGATTTATTTCAATTACTAATAACTATCGCCTGTATTAACGCGACGCTTTTGTTAGGGTAAAAAGCTTTCCGCCGGGCACAACCGACGCGTCACGCCGTGCCCGGATACTCTGGCCGCCCGTTCTATACTGAAGGGGCTTCGCCCGCTGATTACCCGAGACTGCAGGAGACCGATCTGGTGGAACTGATCCAGTACGCGCTCGACAATATGGGGCTGCTGACAACCCGGACGCTCGAGCACATCGCCCTGGTGTTCGTGGCCGTGGGCCTGGCGACCGTGACCGGCGTGCCCATCGGCATCGCCATCACCAAGAACGAGCGCATCGCCCGGTATGTCCTCTACGTGGCGTCGATCATCGTGACCATCCCGTCGATTGCCCTGTTCGGCATCATGATTCCGGTGCTGTCGATGATCGGCCACGGCATCGGTTACGTGCCGGCGGTGATCGCGGTACTGCTCTACTCGCAGCTGCCGATCATCCGCAACACCTACACCGCCATTAACAACGTCGACCCGGCCCTGCGCGAAGCGGCCCGGGGCATCGGCATGAGCGGCAACCAGCGCCTGCGCATGGTGGAAATCCCGCTGGCCGTACCGGTCATCATGGCCGGCGTCCGCACCGCCGTGGTGCTCAACATCGGCGTCATGGCCATCGCCGCCTATATCGGCGCTGGCGGCCTGGGCACCTTTATCAGCCGCGGCATTTCCCAGTCCGACCCGCGCCAGCTCATTGTGGGCGCGGTCGCGGTGAGCCTGCTGGCGATCATCGCCGACTACGGCCTGCTGGCCATCCAGAAGCGCCTCACCCCGAAAGGCATGGGCGCTGCCACGTCCGCCGTCTGAACCGTTCGGCCCCGCTTTACCGACCAAGGATTATTCGATGATTCAACTCGAGAACCTGACCAAGATTTTCGAAACCCCGAAAGGTCCGGTCACCGCTGCCGACCACATCAACATGACGGTGCCGAAGGGGGAAATCTGCGTGCTGCTGGGCCCGTCGGGCTGCGGTAAGACCACCACCCTGAAGATGATCAACCGCATCGTGCCGTCCACCTCCGGGCGGGTGCTGATCAACGGCGAGGACACCAGCGACCTGAACACCCAGGAGCTGCGCCGCAACATCGGCTACGTGATCCAGCAGATCGGCCTGTTTCCCAACATGACCATCGAGGAAAACATCACGGTTGTGCCCAAGCTGCTGGGCTGGGACAAGGCCCGCTTCCTCAAGCGCGCCCGCGAAATGATGGACATGATCGCCCTGGACGCCTCCACCTTCCTCAAGCGCTACCCCAGCGAGCTGTCCGGCGGGCAGCAGCAGCGCGTGGGCGTGGCCCGGGCGCTGGCGGCGGATCCCCCCGTGATGCTGATGGACGAGCCGTTCGGCGCCATCGACCCGATCAACCGGGCGGTGATCCAGGACGAGTTCCTGGCCATGCAGAAAGAGCTCAAGAAAACCATCATGTTCGTCAGCCACGACATCGACGAAGCCATCAAGATGGGCGATCGCATCGCCATTTTCCGTACCGGCAAACTGGTGCAGTACTCCGAACCGGACGAGCTGCTGGCCGCCCCCAAGAACGAGTTCGTCGAGTCCTTCCTGGGCGAGGACCGGGCCCTGAAGCGCCTCAACCTGGTCAAGGTCCACGAGCTGGCCAGCGAGAAAATCGGCTACGTGCGCCCGGACGACACCCTGGAGACCGCCTACAAGCGCATCGAGGAGCACGGCTACCTCAACTGCGTGGTGATGGTGAACGACAAGCACCAGCCCATCGGCCTGATCGACAAGGCCCTGGCGCGCACCACCCAGGGCTATTGCCGCGATCACTACGAGAGCATCCACACCGTGGTCGGACTGGACGACGACCTGCGCAAGGTCGCCTCCCTGATGTTCGCCCACGACATGACATGGATGCCCTGCGTCAACGCCGAAGGCCGCCTGTGCGGCCAGATCACCCAGCGCGCCATCACCCGCCACCTGGGCTCACGTTACCGCTCGCTGGCCGGCGCGCCGACCGCCGGGGCGGAAGCCGGCATCGCCCCGGAAGCGAACCAGGCGGGGGAGTAATCCATGCCGATACAGTACTTCAAGGGCATCGGCCGGTTCGCGCTGCTGGTCGCCATCTTCGCCGCCGGCGTCTGGGCCCAGTCCAGCGGTGTGCTGGATGACTTCCTCTATTACCTGCCGGACGTGGAATACCTGGCCAAGCAGCACCTGTGGCTGACGGCCATCTCCGGCGGTCTGGCCATCCTGATCGCCATTCCGCTGGGCATCGTGCTGTCGCGCCCGGCCATGGACCGCTACGCCGAAACCCTGATGCAGGGCCTGAACGTGGGCACCACCATCCCCACCCTGGCGGTGCTGGCGCTGTCCATGAGTTTCCTGGGCATCGGCACGCTGCCGGCGGTGTTCGGCCTGTTCGTGGCCACCCTGCTGCCGATCACCCGCAACACCTACGCCGGCCTCAAGGACGTGTCGCCGGCGCTGATCGAGGCCGCCGCGGGCATCGGCATGTCGCCGCTGCAGCGGCTGATCAAGGTGGAGCTGCCCAACGCCCTCTACGTCATTTTCGCCGGCATTCGCACCGCGCTGACCCTGAACGTGGGCACCGTACCGCTGGCGTTCCTGATCGGCGCCGGCGGTCTGGGCGAACTGATCTTCACCGGCATCGACCTGTACGACCCGGTGATGATGCTGGCCGGGGCCATCCCCACGGCGCTGCTCGCGATTGTGGTGGACGCGCTGGTCGCCCTGGCGGCGTTCCTGATCGTACCGCGGGAAGTGAACCCGTCCCGCGCCTGAGGCAAACCGAACCGAAAACGCATCCAGAACCCATCCGGCGCTGCCGGACACATCAAAAAACACAGAAGAGGCAAGGCTCATGAAACGATTCATCAAACCCGTAATGGCCATGGTCCTGGCCGCGGCATCCACCGTGGCCGCCGCCGACGACGTCGTGGTGGGCGGCAAGAACTTCACCGAGCAACAAGTGCTGGCGAGCATGACCGCCCAGTATCTGGACGGCCTGGGCTACGACGTCGACAAACGCGCCGGCATGGGCTCCGCCGTGCTGCGCCAGGCCCAGGAAAACGGCCAGATCGACCTTTATTGGGAATACACCGGCACCTCGCTGATCAACTACAACGACATCACCGAGCGCCTGTCCCCGGAAGAGACCTACAGTACCGTCAAGGAACTGGACGGCGAGAAAGACCTGGTGTGGCTGGAGCCCTCCGACGCGAACAACACCTATGCCCTGGCCATGCGTGAAGACGACGCGGCCGAGCGCGGCATCGAGACCATCAGCGACCTGGCCGCCGCCGTGAACGACGGCGACGACCTGACCTTCGCCTGCAACGCCGAGTTCTACGCCCGCGAAGACGGCCTGCGCCCCCTGCAGCAGGAATACGATTTCCGCTTTGCGCGCCCGCAGATCAAGCGCATGGATTCCGGCCTCGTCTACCCGGCCCTGCGTGACGGCCAGGTGGAAGTCGGCCTGGTATTCGCCACCGACGGCCGCATCCAGGCGTTCAATTTCCGCGTGCTGGAAGACGACAAGGGTTACTTCCCGGCCTACGCGCTGACCCCGGTCGTGCGTCAGGAGACGCTGGACGCCAATCCGGAACTGGCGGCGCAAATGAACCAGCTGTCCGCCCTGCTGAACGACGACACCATGGCCGGCCTGAACGCCCAGGTCGACGTGGAGAAGCAAACCATCGAGAAGGTGGCCGAGTCGTTCCTGAAAGAGAACAACCTGCTGTAATCCATCCCGCTCGCCGGGCCGCACCAGGCCCGGCATCCACTTTCCCGCCCCTCCGGATCGTCCCATGACCTCCAACCTGCAGCCCCTCGACTGGATCCAGTCCTTCACCCCGGACCAGTTGGACCCGGACGCGATGGCCCACGCCAAGCGCTGCCTGCTCGACCTCGTCGGCGTGGCCGCCGGTGCCACCGCGACACCCCTGGCGGACAAGGCGCGTCGCTTCACACTGAGCCAGTACGGCGGCGACCGCCCGCTGCTGTTCGCCGACGGCCGGGCCTCCCCGGCCGGTGTGGCATTGCACGGCGCCTGGCTGATCGACGCCCTGGACGCCCATGACGGCCAGGTGCTGACCAAGGGGCACGTGGGCGTGGCGGTGCTGCCGGGCCTGCTCGCGCTGCCGGAGGTCAACGCCCTGTCCGGGCGCGCGTTCCTGGGCCTGCTGGTGCTGGGTTACGAAGTGGCGACCCGCGCCGGCATCGCCCTGCACGTATCGGCGGACGACTACCACACCTCCGGGGCCTGGAACGGGCTGGCCGTGGCGGCGGTCTGCTCGCGCCTGCTGGGTTCGGATCGCGACACCCTGCACCACGCGCTGGGCATCGCCGAGTTCTACGGCCCGCGCAGCCAGATGATGCGCTGCATCGACCACCCCACCATGCTCAAGGACGGCTCCGGCTGGGGCGCCCTGGCCGGGGTGTCCGCCGCGCTGCTGGCCGCCGACGGCTTCAGCGGCGCGCCCACGCTGACGGTCACCGATCCGGCGCTGGCGCCCATCTGGGCGGATCTCGGCGAACGCTGGTACCTCTACGAGCAGTACTTCAAGGCCTACCCGGTCTGCCGCTGGGCGCAGCCAGCCGTGGAAGCGGCACTGTCGATCCGCCCGCAGGGCATCGACCCGGCGCGGATCGCGTGCATCGAGATCGAGACCTTTCACGAGGCCAAACGACTCCACACCCGGGCACCGGCGGATACCGAGCAGGCCCAGTACAGCCTGCCCTGGTCGGTCGCCTGCGCGCTGGTGCGGGGCACCGTCGATACGGACAGCGTCACCCGCGCGTTGGGCGACCCACTGATCACCCGACTGGCCCAACGGGTGGTCATCACCGAGTCGGACGCCTTCAACGAGGCCTTCCCGGCTCGCCGCTGGGCCCACGCCATGCTGGTGCTGGACGATGGCCGTGCCTGGCACAGCGACGCCATGGAAGCCCGCGGTGATCCGCACACGCCGCTGAGCGACGAGGAGATCCGCACCAAGTACCGCGCCCTGGTCAGCCCCGTGCTGGGCGCCGAGGCCACGGCGGAACTGGAAACGGTGATCGACACGCTGGACGAGCGACCGGTGACGGATTTGCTGGATAAGCTGGTTGTCCCCGGGGAGGCGGGAACCGCCTGAATGGAGCGCTCGCTTCGGCTACATTGTCCTGAAAAATCCCCGGAATGATTCCTTAACCTGCTTCACTTTGACTGGCATCATCGCGCCTGAGGAGCCTCTGAAAAAATTCAGGCTGTGGATGAAGCGCGACGCCGCGATTCGCCGCAAAATCGACTTTTTCAGCGGCTCCCAATATACGAGCATTGCCGGAGACCCATTATGCACCACCAGGACGCCCTGCACGTCGGCGCCGCCCAGATCAACAGCGTCCTGGGCGACGTGGCCCGGAACCTCGACACCCACCAGCGTCTGATTGAACAGGGCCGCGCCGCTGGCCTGGAACTGCTGGTTTTTCCGGAACTGTCGCTGACCGGCTACAGCCTGCGCCAGAGGGTGGTGGACGTGGCCATGCCCGCGACGGACGCTCATCTCCTGGAGCTGGCGCGGGCCGCGGGCGAGATGCAGACGGTGGTGGGTTTCGTGGAAGAAGTCAGCCCGGGCGAGTACTACAACGCCCTGGCCATCCTGCAGCACGGGGAGGTCCAGGCGGTCCACCGCAAGATCAACCTGCCCACCTATGGCGGCCTGGAGGAAGGCAAATGGTTCTCCCCCGCCGACGCCACCACCCTGTGCCCGGTGGTGGAAGGCTGGCCCGCCAGCTACCTGATCTGCGCCGACCTCTGGCATCCGGGGCTGGTGCACGAGGCGATGATGCAGCGGCCGTCGCTGCTGTGCGCGCCGATCAATTCGGCCTCCGGCATCGTCAGCGAGTCCTTCTCCAACGAGGACAACTGGGCCCTGAACCTGAGTTTCTACGCCATGACCTACGGCACGCCCATCGTGATGGCGAATCGCTACGGGCCGGAGGGCGAAAGCCACTTCTGGGGCGGCTCGCGTATCGTCGGTGCACGCGGTCAGATCCTGGCGGCCGCGGAGGACGGCGAGCAGTTGATCCACGCCACCCTGCGCCGCACCGACATCGCCCGCGCCCGGTTCGAGTTGCCCACGCACCGCGACGCCACCCGCTTCCCGCGCTGACATGATCTCGATCCAGTCCCGGCCGGACGAGGCTCCGACCGGCTGATAGGCTTCGTCTTCACTGCCTGAATGTTGTTCACCTGAATAGAGGCACCGATGGACGAATTCATCGACGGTTTCCGCCGCTACGCCGATTTTTCCGGCCGCGCCACCCGGCGCCAGTACTGGATGTTTTTCCTGGTCTATTTCCTGATATCCCTGGCCGCCAACGTGATCGATCTGGCCATGGGCTCGTTCATTCTCTCGACCGTGTTCAGCGTGGTCGTTCTGGTCCCGAGTATCAGCCTGGGCGCCCGTCGCCTGCACGACATCGGTCGCTCCGGCTGGTGGCAGTTGTTGATGTTCGTGATCGTGATTGGCTGGATCGTGCTGGCGCTGATGCTGGCACGCCCGGGCGAAGGGGAAAACCGCTACGGACCAGCACTGGCGGGCGCCTAGCGGCGGGCGGACCAGCCGCCCCGGGTAATGCGCCGCCGGCCTCTCACCGGAGGGTTGTACAGGTAGACCCAGGCGGAGCCGAGAGGCGTTGCCAGCCAGCGCCGGTCGTAGGTGCCGTGCGCCGGAGCCTCGGGCCGGTATTCCTCCAGCCAGTCGACCCGGCGCAGGCCGGCGTCATTTAACGCGTAGACTTCCACCTCCACGCCTGCGGAGGCCTCCAGCCGCGCGCCGGGATAGGCGCCCAGATCGTACAGGGCAATGCTCTGTAGCCGCGTTCGACCCAGAAACCGGGCGCCGCGCAGGTAGCGGTGATTGCTGCCGCCGCGCTTGAGCGTGCCGTACACCGCCACGCGATGGGGACGAACGCGGTCATTGCCGCCGAAGTCATGCTCTGATGTCATCATCCTCACCGGTTTTGTCTATCCTGAAACGAAAGACATTCGCAGTACCTCGGATAGTTTGTCCAGGATGGACGCGATTCTTTTCCCATCCCCTGTCGGGTCTTGATGTAGCCCACGATCGTCTATCGGCGAAATCCTGAGGTGAGTGTTAGACTCGCGCGCTTTTTCGACCCGCTCCGCCGGGTTGGCCTTTTTCACCGGATCGCGGCACCGCCGCTGGGGACCTTTCATGACAGCCATTGTCGACTTCCTGAATTCCATACTCTGGGGCTACGTGCTCGTCTACGGTCTGCTGGCCGTGGGCGTGTTCTTTACCCTCCGGCTGGGACTGCTGCAGTTCCGTCACTTCAACGAAATGATCCGCGCCATCCGCGGCTCCCGCGAAAGCGACGTGCACGGTATCTCGCCGTTCCAGGCCCTGTGCACCAGCCTGGCGTCGCGGGTCGGCACCGGCAACCTGGCGGGTGTCGCCGTGGCGCTGTACCTCGGCGGCGCCGGCGCCATCTTCTGGATGTGGATGGTGGCGCTGGTCGGCATGGCCACCGGCTACGCCGAGAGCACCCTGGCCCAGCTCTACAAGGTGCGCGACGGCAAGGGTCAGTATCGCGGCGGGCCAGCTGTTTACATGGCCAAGGGGCTCAAGGCGCCCTGGGCCGGTGGCATCTTCGCGGTGTGCCTGATCCTGTCCTTCGGGCTGGTGTTCAACGCGGTGCAGGCCAACTCCATCGCCGACGCCATGCAGGGCGCTTTCCACATCCCCAAGCTCTGGGTGGGGGTCGCCGTGGCCTTTTTCGCCGGCATCGTCATCTTCGGCGGGCTGCGCTCGATCGTGCGTTTCGCCGAATTCGTGGTGCCGTTTATGGCGGGACTGTACGTGCTGGCGGCGCTGGTGGTCATCGCCATGAACATCACCGAAGTGCCGGGTGTGCTGGCCACCATCGTCAAGAGCGCTTTCGGTATTTCCGAGGCCGCCGGCGGCGTCGCCGGTTCGGTGACCGCGGCCATGCTCAACGGCATCAAGCGGGGGCTGTTCTCCAACGAAGCGGGCATGGGCTCGGCGCCGAACATCGCCGCCACCGCCACACCGGCCCCGCATCACCCGTCTTCCCAGGGTCTGGTGCAGGCCTTCGGTGTATTCATCGACACCCTGATCGTGTGCACGGCCACCGCGGTGATGATCCTGCTGTCCGGCGTCCTCGAACCGGGTTCCGGCATTACCGGTACCAAGCTGACCCAGGACGCGCTGCAAGTGCACTTCGGTGCCTTCGGCGCCTACTTCATCGCCATCGCGATCCTGTTCTTCGCCTTCACCTCCATCGTCGCCAACTACACCTACGCCGAGAACGCCCTGATCTACCTCGGGGGCGGCAGTACGCTGGGATTGACCCTGCTGCGCCTGGCGGCGCTGGGCATGGTGGTCTGGGGCAGTTACGAGGCGGTGATCACGGTATTCAACGCCGCCGACGCGTCCATGGGCCTGATGGCCACCATCAACCTGATCGCCATCGTCCTTCTCTCCGGCACGGTAGTGAAACTGACCAAGGATTACCTGGCCCAACGCAAGGACGGCAAGGTGCCGCACTTCAAGGCGCAGGAGTATCCGGAACTGGCCGAGAAGATCGACCACACCATCTGGCGCTGATCGGCCAAGTCGAACTCACGCCCACAAAAAAGCCGCCCATCGGGCGGCTTTTTCATACTCAGTCCGAGCCGAGAATCCCCTGCTGCCTTGCCATGGCAGCCGCGGCCTTGGGGCCGGTCCACAGGGACGGCAGGATCACCAGGGACACGGGAATCGCCGTGAGCACGATGAACTGCTGCAACACGCCGATCTGGCCGGCGCCCATGTACAGCAGCATCGCCGCCATCACGGACATCGCGCCGCCCCAGAACACCCGCGTGCCCGGGCTGGGTTCGTCGTGGCCGGCGCCGACCATGGCGATGGCGTAGCTCATGGAGTCGCCGGTGGTGGCGACGAAAATGGTGGTCAGCAGCAGGATCGCCGCCGCCATGAACGAGCCGCCCGGCAAGGCCTGGGCCACGGTGAGGGTCGCCACATCGAACTGGAAGCTGTTCAGCGCCTCGGTCAGGTCGAAGGTGCCGGCCAGCTGGTGGTAGATGCCGGTACCGCCCAGCAGGGTGAACCAGATGGTGGTGGCAATCGGCGCCAGCACCGACACGCACAGCACCATCTGGCGCACGGTGCGGCCGCGGGAAATGCGCGCCACGAAGATCGCCATCAGCGGCGTGTAGCCGATGAACCAGGCGAAGAAGAACACCGTCCACCACTTCATCCACCAGGCCGGTGCGGTCTGGGAGGTCTGCGTGGCCATGGTGAAGAAGGACGACACGTACTCGCCCATGGACTGCAGGTAGGTGTCCACCAGGAACAGGGTCGGGCCGAAGACGACGATCAGGCCGGCGATGATCAGCGCCAGCACCACGTTGAACCGGCTCAGCAGCTGGATACCCTTGTGCAGGCCGGTCAGGGCGGAAGTCATGTAAACCGCCGCCAGGATCGCGAGGATCACCAGCTGGGTGCCGAAACCGTCCGGCAGGCCGAACAGTTCATGCAGGCCGAAGCTCATCTGGGTGGCCAGGAAGCCGATCGGGCCGACCGTACCGGCCACCACCGCAATCACACAGACCGCGTCGATCACGCTGCCCAGCCAGCCGCTGACGGCTTTCTCGCCAAACACCGGATACAGCAGGGTGCGCGGCTGCAGCGGCTTGCCCTGACCGTAGTGGGCGTAGGCCAGCACCAGCGCGGTCAGCGAACCCAGCACCGCCCAGGCCAGGAAGCCCCAGTGCATGAACGATTGCGCCAGCGCCGGCGCCACGGCATCGGCCGTCGCCGCTTCCGCGCTGAACGACGGCGGCGACACCACGAAGTGATAGATCGGCTCGCCGGCGGCAAAGAACACGCCGCCTCCGGCCAGCAGGGTACACAGGATCATCGACAACCAGCGGAAGGTGCCGATTTCCGGCGTTGACCGGTTACCGATGCGCGCCTCGCCGCTGCGGGTGAAGGCCACGCCCAGGGCAATGAAGAAGGTCAGCAGCAACAGCAGCTGGAAGAAGCTGCCCATGGTTTTGGCGGTCCAGGCAAAGCCGGCGCCGATCCAGGCGGTCATGGTTTCGGAATCCACCAGGGACAGGGCCACGAAAGCGACGATAAACGTCATGGTCAGGGCCGCCACCAGCGGGTCGCCCAGTCGATTGGAACGGGATTGCGCCTGTTCCAGGGCGACATTCGAAGAATTAGACATAGGGAAATTTGAATACTTGAGGAATGGAAAGGGTCGCGCACCGTACAGGAAGGCGATGGGTTACGCCATCCGTTGTACCCGAGAGCACCGCCAAAGCGGCGGCGCAGGCAAGGCTGTCCATTCGCTTCTGGCTGGAGCATCCAGTCCTGAGCCGTTTCATTTCATCAACGCGGCACGGTGACGTCGCGCTTGTACCCGGCGGTGAACACTGGGACACATCCGCCCCAGGCTTTAAACTGTCCGCCCGGAACCAACCTGTCGGAGCGTCATGAACCGTCCCATCGCCACCGCATCGCTGGATGATCCGCTCTACTACCTGAAGAACTTCGAGACCGTGGTGCGCTGGGTGCGCGAACACCACGGTGACCTGCTCACGTCCGACGAGCGCGCCCTCATCGACCGCCTGCTCGACCTGCCCCAGCCGGCCCGCGCCCTGCTGGTGCGGCTGGTGATGCGCAGCGGCGAACGCTTCCGCCAGAGCAAGCTCAACTACCCCGAACTGGGCGCCCCGGTGGATGAGGCGCTGGACGTGCTGGCCGCAGCCGGCTGGGTGGAAGACGACCCGGAGCTGGACATCGAAGCGCTGTTCGACGCCCTGACCGTCGCCGAGTGCCGCAACGCCCTGGGCACCTGGCTGGCCGAGAGCCCCCTGCCCCGCTCCGCCAGCAAGAAGGCCATGCTCGCCCATTGCCGGGAACTGACGCCGGAACCACGGCGTTTCTCGCACTGGTGGCCGCAGACCGACGATCGCCTCGTGGCCCTGCACCACATGGCGCTGTTCGATCGTATCCGCCTGATGTTTTTCGGAAACCTACGCCAGAGCTGGCCGGACTTCGTGCTGGTGGAACTGGGCCATCACCGCTATGAGACGGTGCCGTTCACGCCCGATTCCCGGGCGTTCCAGAGCCGCGACGACGTGGACCGCTACCTGGCCATGCAGGCCTGCCGCGACCGCCTGGAAGCCGGCGAGCCGCCCGCCGCCATCTGGCCGGACATTCCGCCGCGCAACGCCAACCCCTGGCTGGAGAGCCGGCGCGGGCGACTGCTGATGGAGCTGGGACGCCAGGCCGACCGCAGCGGCGAAGTCGAGCTGGCCCTGCGGGCCTGGGGCGAGAGCGGGCATCGCGAGGCGCGGCTGCGACAACTGCGATTGCTGGAACGGCTCAAGCGGCCGGAGGACGCCTGGGCCGTTGCGCGTGACGCCGTCGACGACCCGCGCGGCGACGGCGAAGCCCGGGGCCTCGAGCGCCTGCTCAAACGACTGGCCAGAAAGCTCGACCAGACGCCACCGCTGGCCCCCCGGCGGCCGCCGATTCCGGAGCAGACGCTGGTGCTGCCAAAGCCCGAGGCGATGTCGGTGGAGTGGGCCGCCCTGGAGCATCTCAGCCAGGAGCGGGCGCCGGTCTGCTACGTGGAGAACACCCTGATCAACGGCCTGTTCGGCCTGCTGTGCTGGCCAGCGCTGTTCGCCCCGCTGCCCGGCGCTTTTTTTCACCCGTTCCACCTGGCGCCGGCGGACCTGCACCGGGAAGATTTCGTGCAGCGCCGCCAGGCCCTGTTCGACGATTGCCTGGCCGCGCTCGACGGCGGTAACTACAAGGACCGCATCCGTGACAACTGGCGTGCCAAGCAAGGCCTCTCGTCCGCCTTCGTGCACTGGCCGGTGCTGACGGAACCGGTGCTGGAGATGGCCCTGGCGTGCATCCCGGCCGCGCACCTGAAGTTGCTGTTCCAGCGCCTGTTGCGGGACCTGCGCGAACACCGCAGCGGCCTGCCCGACCTGATCCGGTTCGTGCCGTACGACGCCACCTACGAGATGATTGAGGTGAAAGGCCCGGGCGACCGCCTGCAGGACCACCAGATCCGCTGGCTGGAGTTCTGCCTGGAACACGGCCTCCCGGTCTCGGTGTGCTACGTGCGCTGGTCGGAGGCGGACGAATGCAGGTAGCCGTCAGAACCTTGTGCGAGTTCGCCGCCCGGCGGGGCGACCTGGATCACCGCTACACCCCGGCACCGTCCGCCGAGGACGGCATCGCCGGACACGCCCGGGTCCAGGCCCGGCGCGGGCCGCAATACCAGGCGGAAGTCCCGCTGAGCGGCGAGTGCGCGGGTCTGTCCCTGCGCGGGCGCGCCGACGGCTACGAGCCGCTGGCCAACCGGCTGGAGGAGATCAAGACCCATCGCGGCGATCTGGAACGCCTGTCGCCGGATCAGCGCGCCCTGCACCGGGCGCAACTGCGGGCCTACGGCGCCCTGCACTGCCAGGCCAGCGGCCGGGACAGCGTGGAACTGGCTCTGGTCTACTACGACATCGGCCGCGACCGGGAAACCGTGGTGCGCGAATCCGCCAGCGCCGACAGCCTGTGGCAGGAGCTGACCGACCTGTGCCAGGCCTACCGCGCCTGGGCCCAGCAGGAAGCGGCGCACCGGCGCGAGCGGGATGCTGCCCTCGCCAACCTGCGCTTTCCCTTCCCGGATTTCCGGCGCGGCCAGCGTCCCCTGGCGGAGACGGTCTACCGCAACAGCCTGCGCCAGCGCTCGTTGCTGTTGCAGGCGCCGACCGGTCTGGGCAAGACCCTGGGCACGCTCTATCCGGCCCTGATGGCGCTGCCCCGGGCCGGGCAGGATCGTCTGTTCTACCTGACCACCCGCAATCCCGGCCGCGATCTGGCGCTGGACGGCCTGCAACGGCTGGCCGACGCCCAGGACGGCGCCGTGCCCCTGCGCATCCTCGAACTGAGCGCCAAGGACCACGCCTGCGAACACCCGGACAAGGCCTGCCACGGCGAGGATTGCCCGCTGGCCCGGGGCTTTTTCGACCGCCTGCCCGCCGCCCGCCAGGCCGCGGTCGACCACACCGGCCCGTTGACCCGGGAAGCGCTGCGCGACATCGCCGCCGAGCACGGTCTGTGTCCCTATTTCCTGGCCCAGGAGATGGCCCGCTGGAGCGATGTGGTGGTGGCGGACGTCAACCGGATATTCGACCAGCACGCCCTGCTGCATGGCCTGACCCGGCAGAACGACTGGCGCGTCAGCCTGCTGGTCGACGAAGCCCACAACCTGATCGACCGCGCCCGGGGCATGTATTCGGTATCGTTGCGTCAGTCGCGGCTGCTGCAGGCCAGGAAGCAGGCCCCGGCCAGCCTGAAAGGCCCCATCAACCGGCTGGCCCGGCAATGGCAGACGCTGGCCCGCGAGTACGGCAGCGACGATGACCGGCCCGTGTTTCTGGACACACTGCCCAAAGCGCTGCTGGGCGGGCTCAACGGGCTGGTCTCGGCGATCACCGATTACCTCACCGACCACCCGCCGGACCTGACCCTGCAGGAGCTGATGTTCGACTGCCTTGCCTTCAGCCGCCTGGCGGAATCCTTCGGCGACCACTCCCTGTGCGAATACCGCCGCGGCGGGCGCGGCCGGGCCGAACTGGCAATCCAGAACCTGGTGCCGGCGGACTTTCTCAGGCCGCGCTTCGAAGCCGCCGACAGCAGCCTGCTGTTCTCCGCCACCCTGTCGCCGGGAATTTACCACCGCGACCTGCTAGGCCTGCCGCCGGAGACGGCCTGGCAGTCCGTGCCCAGCCCCTTCCACAGTGGCCAGTTGCAGATCCACTTCGCCGACCGCATCAGCACCCGGCGCGCTCACCGCGAGGCGTCCCTGGGGCCGATTGCCGCGCTGATCGCCAGCCAGTACCGGCGCCAGCCCGGCAATTACCTGGCCTACTTCAGCAGCTTCACCTACCTGGAGGCGGTCCGCGCGCGGCTGCAGCGCGAGGCGCCGGATATTCCCGTCTGGCACCAGCACGGCGGCATGAGCCAGGCGGAGCGGGCCGGGTTCGTCGAGCGTTTCACCGAGGACGGTCAGGGGGTCGGATTTGCGGTGTTGGGTGGCGCCTTCGGCGAAGGCATCGACCTGCCCGGCACCCGCCTGATCGGCGCCTTCGTCGCCACCGTAGGCCTGCCGCCGTTCGATCCCTGGCACGACGTCCTGCGCCAGCGGCTGGACGCCCGTTTCGGCGCCGGCTACGACTACACCTACCTCTACCCGGGCCTGCAGAAAGTGACCCAGGCCGCCGGGCGCGTCATCCGCACGCCGCAAGACACCGGCACCCTCTGGCTGATCGACGACCGCTTCGCCCAACCGGCCATTCGACGCCTGCTGCCGGACTGGTGGTTCGCCGATGACGACACGCCGGAACATGAAGACAGCCTTGCGCGGATGTAACTCAACTCCAGCGGTGGATGCTTTAGACTGGGTTGCCATTATCGGACGGTCAGCGCGCCCCATCGCGGCGCATCCACGAGCGTCCGTGACTCCCCACGGGGCCCCGCGCTCCGGCGTTTTTGCGGGAGATCAGAAGCAGCAGGCTGTCGTCACGCAGTAACATCGCGGCCTGACAATTGCATCGAATAACCATGCCGGGAATCCCTGGCCCCATTCGCCAACGAGGGGAGCGGGCAGCCTTTGCCTACGCTTTCCACAACAGCTCCAAGGCAAGGACGTGAACATGGACCTGAGTATCGTTGTTGCGGCGTATAACATTTCAGACTTCATCGACGACTGCATCCTGTCGATTGTCGAGCAGGACACCCACATTCCTTTCGAGCTCATTGCCGTGGACGACGGCTCCACCGATGACACCGGCGAACGCCTGACGGCCCTCGCCGAGCGTTTTCCCGAGCGAATGCGCGTCGTCACCCAGGTCAACGGCGGTCTGTCCGCGGCCCGCAACACCGGCTTCGAGCATTCGACCGGTGAGTTCATCTGGTTCATCGACGGCGACGACATGATCGCCCCGGGCGCCATCGACAGCATCGTCGCCACGCTGAAACAGCAGGCGCTGGACTGCGTGCACTTCGGTTTCCAGGAAGTCGACGAAGCCGGCACCGAGCTGCCGGGACGCCATACGCCGCTGCAACTGGGCCTGATCTCGGGTCGCCAGTTTTTCCGCGAAGGCGTGAAGGCGTTCCACATCGCCACCACCGCCTGGACCTACGTGTACCGGCGTTCGCTGCTGGTCCAGTCCGGCCTGCGTTTCGAACCCAACCTGCTGCACGAGGACATGCTGCACACGCCGCAGCTGCTGCAGGAGGCGGACCGCTTCGTCGCCCTGGAGCAGGCGCCCTACCTGTACCGCCAGCGCTCCGGATCGATCACTCAGGCGGTGAATCCGGACAAGGCCCGGGAGCGGGTCGACAGCCTGATCCAGATCTTCCTGGACCTGCACTACCTGCGCCGCGAAACCCGCGACAATCACTTCCGCGAGGCGCTGGGCTGGTACGGCTACCACGTCTATCGCAAGGCCGTGAAAGAGGCGCAAGGCGCGGACCTCAAGGAGTGCCAGCAGCGTCTGCGCCAGCTCAACCAGAGCACCCGCGCCTGGCGCCTGTTTCCCAACCACGATCTCGTCAGCGGTCTGAAGAAGGCGGCGCTCAGCGTGATCTACGGACCGACCTCGTACTTTCAACGGAATCTCAGGGATGAAGCTCGATCAGCACGATTTTGAATCCATCATGCAGCGGGAGTTCGGAGCGTCGACGCTGACGCTGGCCAGCTTCCCGGGCAACGCCGGCGACCACCTCATCACCATGAGTTCGCTGAGCACACTGGAGAAGCTGGGCCTGAAGGTGAACCTGGCCCTGCCCGGTGCGCCGGTGGGGGAATCCGCCGCCAACCGCACCCTGCTGGTGGCGGGCGGTGGCAACCTGGTCCCGCTCTACGACGACGTAGCGCAACTGCTGCACCGCTTCAAGGACGCCTTCCAGCGCCTGGTGGTGCTGCCGCACACCATCGCCGGTCACGAACCGCTGCTGCGCGAACTGCCGGACAGCACCCTGATTTTCTGCCGGGAAAAGCCCTCTTTCGATTACGTCAGCAACCAGGTCAGCGCGCAGACCTACCTGTGCGACGACATGGTCTTCTATGGCGATATGAGCGCCTTTCGGGTGCGCCACCTGCCGCTGGTATGGCTGCGCGAGCTGTTCGGCACCTTCCGCGTGACCGGCCTGGGCCGGCGCAAGTACGCCGAGGCCAAGCTGCGACTGCTGGGGGGCTGGCTGCGCCGTCGCCTGAGCCGCTCCGGCACCCGCGCCGGACACCTCTATCGCACCGACCGGGAAAGCGCCGGCCAGCCGATTCCCGACGATAACTGCGACGCCTCGGTGGCGTTCGACTATGGCCAGACCTCGATCGAACGCATCCGCGAATCGGCGCGGGATTTCGTCAACTACATCGACCAGTTCGACATCGTCTACACCGATCGCCTGCACGTGTGCATCGCGGCGGCGCGACTGGGCAAGACGGTCTATTTCAGTGGCGGCAGCTATCACAAGTGCCGATCGGTCTACGAGAATTCCATCGCCGGCCGGTTCGACAACGTGATCTGGACATGAGCAACGAGCCGAACGCGACGACCGCCGAAAACAAGGCCGCGTCCGGCGGCCGTTCCCTGATCGGCCTGATGCTGCGCAGCAGTTCGGTCAACGTCCTGATCGTGGTGATCTCCACGCTCAACGCCGCCCTGGTGGCGCGCATCCTGGGTGTGGAGGGGCGAGGCCATCTGTTCCTGCTGTTCCTGCCGATGTACTTTGCACCGCTGGGTTGCAACCTCGGGCTGCACCGGCTGGCAATCTACCTGGGCAAACGCGAGCAGCGCCAGGCCGCGGCGGTGCACCTTGCCATCGGCGCGGCCGCCGCCACGGTTTTCGCGGTGATCTGGTGCCTGATTTTCCCGTTCTACATCGAGCCCAAGTACACCAGCCTCAACACCGCCATCGTGATCCTGACCCTGGCCGGCACCGTGTCGTTCACCGCCGCCACCTACCTGCAGGCGCTGGCCGCCATCGACCGTCGCTTCATCATCCCCGACGTGGCCAAGTTCATCCTGCCGCTGCTCAACGGGCTGCTGCTGGGTTGCGCCTTTCTGCTCGACATCGGCAGCCCGGAGATCCTGCTGGGGTTCCAGATTGTCTGCCGGCTGGCCGAGATCCTGTTTATCAGTTGGGCCCTGCGGCGCCTGTTCCGCACCCAGCAGATCGAGCGCCAGCCCGGGCTGCCCCGGGAAAACCGGCGCTACTCCCTGCGTTTCTGGCAGTCCGACCTGATGGGCCTGCTGCAACAACACCTGGACAAGATCCTGGTGTCGCTCATCGCCACCACCAGCGAGATGGGCATCTACGCGGTGTCGGTGACACTGGCCATGTCCGCCCGCCAGCTGGTGGGTAACGTCACCAATGTGATCATCGCCCGGGTCAACGCCCAGGATGAAGCCGAGATGCGCCGCACCTTCAGCCGCTGGACGCTGATCTATTTCGGGCTCGGGCTGGTGCTCTGGCCCATCTGCCTGGTGGTGCTGGAATACCCGGTAGCCCTGGTGTTCGGCAAGGACTTCAGCGGCGTTGCCCACATTACGTCGCTGCTGCTGCTCAACGTGATTCTCGCATCGGTGGCCTGGCTGGTGATCCAGCCACTGCTGCTGACCGGGCACAACCGGGTCCAGGTTCGCGCCCAACTGGCCGGCACCCTGCTGTTCGTGTCCGGCTCCATCTGGGCGGTGCGCGAATCCAGCCTGGAGATCTTCATCTACTCGATGATCGCCGGCTCGCTGCTCAAACTGCTGATCTGCCTCGCCCGAATGTACTTCGGGCCCCATTCCCGCCAACCGCGAGGCTCCACATGACGTTACTGCACGCCGTGCCGGCCTATTCCCGGATCAATGAGGAATACATTTTCCTGCACCTGCGCAGCCTGATGCGCCAGGGCTACGATTGCCGGCTGGTGACCTCGCGCCTGCTGGACACGCCGGACCGGGAACTGCCGGGGCTGGAAGTGCACGTTGTGCCGGGCCGGGAGAGCGGCGGCTGGGCCCAAACCCTGACGCGAATCGAATCCAAGCTGCTGCGCCAGTACCGGGAATTCGAGGTGGCGACGACGGCCATCGCCCAGCCCACCCGCGGGGTGGCCGCGGTGCAGGCGCAGTTCGGCATGTCGGCGACCAATTTCCTGCGGGCACGGGTGCCGGTGATCACGTCCATGCACGGCTACGACGGCAATGTGGCCCTGCACCAGCACCGGGAATTCCGCCGCGCCATGGAAAAACTGAGCGCCGGGTCCGAGCGGATCTTTACCTTTCCCAGCCAGCACTTTGCCAACCAGGTGGCCACCACCCTGAAACTGGCGCCCTCCCAGGTGCGGGTGGTGCGCAACTACGTCAACCAGAACTTTTTCCCGTGGCGTCCGCGCCAGTACGACGGCGGGCCGCTGCGGCTGGCCTGCATCGGCCGGTTTGAAGGGTTCAAGGACCAGGCCACGCTGCTTGAGGCGGTGCGCCTGTTGCGCGACAAAGGGGTCGACGTGACCCTGGACCTGGTCGGCTTCGGTCCCACCGAGGCACGGCTGCAGTCTTTCATCGGCGTACACAGCCTGGCCGACCGGGTCACGCTGCACGCCGGCCTCAGCCGCGACGGCATCCGCACCCTGCTCTACAACAGCCACGTCTACGTACAGCCCTCCCACGTCGATCCCCAGACCGGCGCGGAGGAGAGCTTCTGCATCGCCATCATGGAAGCCCTGGCCAGCGGCCTGCCGGTGATCTCATCCGATTACGGTGCCCTGGCGGAGATTTACGGCCCCATGGCGCAGGCCGATAGCAACGGTTTCCGTTTCTTTGAGGCGGGGGATGCGGAGGCGCTGGCAACAGTGATCTCGGCCAGTCGCGAGCACTACCAGAGCCCGGACGAACAGAGCGTCCAACGCTTTATCGGCGGGTTCTCGGAAGAGGCGGTGGGGCAGCGCTGGGCTGATATTCTGGACAGTCTGGGCGTCGTGCCGGACAGCGCGGCCAGCCCTTCGCCCCTCCCCGACGCGGCGTCCTGAGCCGCACTCACCACATCCTGTGAGCCGCCCCCGCACTCGCGGAGGCGGCTACGCCGGCATCAGCGGCGTTTTCCCAGCAGCACCAGTCGACTCCAGCCATAGCGGGACGCCACCCGGTCGACGATGATCGGTGCCACGATGCCGCACACCAGGCCGACGACGAGCAGCAGGAAGGTGTCGGTCACCCCCAGTTTTTCAAGGATGATCCGCGACGGCGCCGCGGCAAACACGTGGTAGATATAGATGCTGTAGGAAAAGCCGCCGATGAAGACCAGCCAGCGCACCTTCCACTGGGACGCCAGCAGGAACAGGCCGCTGCAACAGCCAATCACCAACGCCGGTACCGACTGGTCCGGCACCCGCGCGGTCAGTCCGGCCACGCCCATCAGAGCCCAGGTGCCGCAGAGCACGAACAACAAACCAGCCGGCCACAGCACCGTCGGCCGGAACAGAGTCTCGCGAAAACGGTTGCAGGCCGCCCCGAACAGAAAGAAGGGGATCAGGTAGATGGCACCGGCAAAGCCCAGATAGATCGGCGGCTTCTGGTACAGCACGTGAATAACACAGCCAATCGCCATAACGGCAATGAAGCGCCTTCCCGTGGACAACAGACCGCCCATCTCCAGCAGCATCACCAGCAGGAAGATCCAGAACAGGGACTCCACGTACCAGAAATGCTCGACCGGGACGATGTGCAGTGTCAGGAAATCCTCCAGCGCCATCGGGGTGTTGGTGCCGGGCGCCACGCTCTTGAGGATGGCAAACAGGGTGCCCACCACCAGCATGGGCACCAGCAGGCGGCGCACCTTGCCCTGCATGAAACGGCCAGCGCCGCCGCTGAACGGACGCATGGCGTAGACGTAGCCGGACAGGAAGGTGAACAGAGGCATGCGCAGATAGGCCAGCGCGTCGGTCACCAGCCGGTAGATGGAGTCCGGGTCTTCCACCCGCAAACCGGTGTAGGGCTTGCCGCCAACCACGTGGAAGCCAACGAGCAGGAGACAGGCCAGGCCGCGCAGGGTTTCCACGTTCAGGTCGGTCCGGCGTCCCGCCTTGGCGCCGGAGATGACACCGGACGAGCCGTCGGCCAGCCCACCGGACAGGGTATTCGTTATTTCGGCCACGCCACGCCCTCCTGCGGTTCCAGTTGCATCACAGGCCCACCGCCCTGTCGTTCGACTTCGCGGCGGACTGCTCCTCAAGCAGTGCCCCGAACAGGTTGAGGTACTGGTCGATCACGTTGGCGGCCAGCATATCCGGCGATCGCAGCCGCGCGTTACGGGTCAGCTCCGCCAGACGTTCGCGGGTCAAACCAGCCAGGGCGTCGTGAATGTTCGCCACCGTCGGCGTGAACACCAGGCCATCCTGTTCGTGGCGCACCATCTCCGGCTGCCCGCCCAGGTTACAGGCCAGTACCGGGATGCCGTTCAGCAGGCTTTCGCTGACCACCCGCGACAGCGGTTCTTCCCAGGTGGAGGGCATCACCATGACATCCATGCGCGGATAGAAGTCCGCCGGTTGGGTCTTGCCCAGATAGGTGATGCGCTCGTCGCCGGCAATGATGTCCTGCAGCCGGGCCACGTCGGCGTCGCTGCCTGTACCGGCGATGTCCAGGGTCATGTCCCGGCGCGCCAGCTTGCGGAAGGCTTCGGCCAGGATGAAGGTGCCCTTGTTCTCCGCCACCCGGCCGATGAAGCCGACGCGGATCGGATCGCCGTGCTGGCGCTCGGCGCGTGGAAACTGCAGGTGGTCGCCGGGCCGGTTGTGGATCGCAGCGGTGCGCCGGGCATTCGGGAAGAAGCCCGCCTCCAGATGATGCTGCAGCATGTAGTCGGACACGCCCACCGCCGCGTCCACACACTCGCTGTGACGACGCCGGGTCACCTCGGCGGGCAGACAACCGGTGCAGGTCTTCTGGCAGGTGGTCCCGTTGCGGTAGCGGTTGGAGCGCTGGCAGCGCAGGTAGAAATCGCGGATATTGTGGACCATCACCGCGTCGTCGCGCTTCTGCTGGCGAATGGTCTTCCAGAACTGGGTGGAAAACCCCAGCAGGTTGTTGGTGTGGATCACGTCGAACTCGGACAGGTCCACGTACTTGTCGGCGTCACCGCCCTGGAACACGTCGATCAGGTGCCAGCGGGTGCGTTCGGTCAGCGAGCCCTGGCTGATCAGCGGGATGTGGTGGTTGTAGCTGGGCACGCGGATCACGGTCACGCCGTTGATCTCCTCGCGGTCGCCCACGCCGTCCCGGGACAGGGTCAGTACGCCGACGGTGTGGCCCCGGGCGGCGAAGCCCTCGGCCAACTGCTGCACGGACAGTTCCGCGCCGCCCACCTGGATCGGCGTGTAGAAGGTGTTCACGATCAGTATCTTCATGGCAGCTCTCCCGCTGTGCCGAGAACCCGGTTCACCACCCGGTTCAGGTTCTGCGCCAGCCGTTCCCGCTCGGCGTGTTCGGCGCGGGGCGTCTCGTTGCCCTCAAGCACCTGGCGCAGTATTCCGCCCAGTTCCCTTTCGTCATAGACCACCTGGGCCAGGCCGCGGGCCTCCACCTGGCGGGCTGTGGCGATCTGGTGATCATTGCGGTGTTCGTTCAGGTCGTAGCGACGCGGCACCACCACCACCGGAATCCCGCGGTCGTTGCAGGACAGGATGGTCCCGATGCCGCAATGGCCCACCACCACCTGGGCGGCGTCCAGGTATTTCTGGTAGCTCTCCGGCTCCAGGTAGCGTTCGTAGCTGATGTGGCGCGGCAGGTACTCGCCCCGGCCGATCTGGGCAAAGGCCGGGTAGGTGTGGTCCGGCCCGATCCATTCATCCAGGCTGCGGACCAGCCGGTCGAACGCCAGTTGTGTGCCTACGGTCAGAAAAATCAAAATGCCGGCTCCTAAAATCCGGGTCCTGTCGTCCAGGCCCTAAAGAACACTGCCCAGGTACACCGGGCCCTTGTTGCTGTCGTCGTTCGCCAGATGCGGCCACTGGGTGCAGCACAGATCCACGAAACGCGCCGCCATGCGCCCGGAACTGGACAGTTCTTCGGCGTTGGCGACGCTGTCGATCCAGATGACCCGGGTGCCGGTCAGCTTGGCGGCCAGCGCCAACAGCAGACCGGGTAAGGCGCCGGTGGTGATCAGCAGATCGGGACGCAGACGCAGCATCAGGCGCAGGCTGCCGCCCAGGCAACGCAGGGCATTGAGGCGCTCACCGGCGTTGCAGTCGGTGACCCGGTAATAGTCGGCACCGGCCGCCTCGGGCGGTATCTCCGGCGAGGTGGACACGTAGCTCAGGCGCCGGCTGTCGCCGTCCAGCAGACGGTCGATCACCATCAGCTGTTTCCAGTGGCCGCCGAAGGACGCCGCCAGCATGACGTGCCGGGGCGACTGTTTGGCGGTGCGTTCGTGAACGGGCTCGGCTGTGGTCATAACGATTCCTATGATGCTGCTCGGGCGAGGCACTGCTGGTACTGGTTGAGAATGGCGCGTACTTTTTCGTCCCAGGAATACTGGCTCACGCTGGCCTGCAGGCGCCGCCCCAGATCGTCGAGCGCCGGTGCTTCAGCGGTCTCCCGCAGGACCGCCGCCAGACTGCCCGGCTCGCCGAAGTCGATCAGGTGGCCGCCATGATTGTCGACCAGCTCGCGGAACGGCGGGATGTCGTTGAGGATGGGGATCAGGCCGGCGCCCATGGCCTCCACCGCCGACAGGCCGAAGCCCTCGAACGACGAGGCGCTGACGAAGTAACGACAGCGCGCCGCCAAGGCCGCGATCTCGGCGGTGGAAATACTGCCGTGGAACACCACGCGCTCGGGCAGGTTGCGCGCCTGCAGGCGCGGCAGGGTGCCGTCGAAGTCGCGGCCCACCAGGTGCAGGCGACGGCCGTCGTCGTCCAGCTCCAGGAAGCGGTCGATCAGCGCCTCCACGTTCTTGTGCCCGGCCATGCGGCCGATGTAGACCATGTCACCACTGCGTTCGGCGTCCGCCGCCGGCAGGAACTTGTCCAGCGCCACGCCGTTCTCCACCAGCATCAGGCGCTCGGGATCCGGAATGATGCGCCCGATCAGCTCGTAGTCGTTGCGGCTGCAGGCGAACACCCGGTCCACCCGGGCCAGTGCCCGGGGCGTGACGAAGCGGTAGAAGAAACGCTTGATGCGGGCAAACTTCTCGGTATGGAAGTACAGCCCGTGGGTGGTCAGGAACACCGCACCCCGGATGCGCCGGCGCAGGAAGATCAACTTGTCCAGCATGGAATCGACGCAGTGGATGTGGAACACGTCGAAGCGATTGACCGTGTCCAGATCCAGCTTCACCAACGGGTACTGGCGAATGCCCCGGAACGGGACACGGGTGATGCGAATGCCGTCGATCTCGTCCGTCTCCGGCAGGATCTCGTCGCTGCCAAAGGTGCGGTTAAGGGTGAGCACTTCCACCTCGTGGCCGGCGGCGATCTGGCGCCTGGCAATCTGCAGCACCACGTCCTGGATACCGCCCACGGACGGATGGAACTGCCTAACGTAATGCAGGATTCGCATGGGCGCCTCCCCGGAAAGTTTCGAGCAATTGTCGGTGATAGAGGAAAATCATCACGAAGTGCAGCCACACCAGCGGGTAGCGGATGAAGTTGTTGGACATGCAGTTCACGATGAAATAGACCAGCCCCAGCACCAGGAACAGGGCAATATCCCGCTGCGGCGCCATTCGCGCCCGTCGGGTGATGCGGTAGCTGCGCAGGGCCGTTCGGAACAGCACGGTCAGCACCGCGATGACCACCAGCAGGCCCAGGATGCCGGAGTCGAACAGGCTGGTGAGGAACAGATTGGTACCCCCACGCCCGGCGTTCATGATGCCCCCGCTGGCGTACTGCTCACGCAGATCGATGCGGTCCACCAACTCCTGAATGCTGCCGGCGCCGTTGCCCCAGAAGGGCTCCTGCTGCACGAAGTACCAGGTCATCTCCAGGGCGAACAGGCGCGAGTCCAGCGCCCCCGAGTCTGTACTGCTGTCCTCGATGGTCGACACCACGTTGAAGCGCTGGACCAGCGAGTCGGGGATGAACGGTGCCTTGAGCTGGATGCACAGCATCAGCATGAACACCAGGGCGCCGCCCACCGCGATGATCCCGAAGCGCCGACGCACCAGCAGGAAGATTCCCAGACAACCGATGTAGGCGAAGGTCGCGGTACGCCCGAACGACAGGATCAGCGACATCAGCGTCGCCCCCAGGGCCAGCTGGTAATGCAGTTTCTCGCGGATCAGGTGTTTGCCGCACACGGTCAGCAACAGACCGACATAACCCATGTACATGGCGTGCCAGTCGGTTTCGGTGAAGATCGACTCCGCCCGCGGGAAGCCCACCGTGTGCGCGTGGGACACCCCCAGGTTGATGCCCCCGAAATAGCCCACGATCTGCAGGAACGAGAGCCCCGCGCAGAACATGCCCACCAGGATGTGCGCGTTGAGTACCTTGATGACCCCGTTTTCGCGATCGTAGAGGTAGGTGTAGGTCAGCGTCAGATAACCCAGCAACAGCAGCTGCCCCAGGGCGATGACGATGAAGTGGTGCATCGAGATGATGGTGCCGCCCAGCGCCGGGATGAACAGGCTGAGCCACCAGGCCACGAACACATTGAACTCGGGCCGCCAGCGAAACCGCTTCACCATGATGCCGTAGTGAAACGCCAGCGCCAGGATCACAATGATGAAGGGCTTGAGGTTCGCCAGACGGCCGATATCAATCTTGACGCTTTCCAGGATCGTCATGAAGACGAAGAACAGCACCATGCCGTCGCGCGCCCGCTGGATCAGCAGGCGGCGACGCGGAGACATCCGCTGTGCGTTGTAGGAACTGGCGACCGTGGTCATTGACATGGGCTGGGCAGGCTCGTTCGTTGCTCGACTGACCGCCTGAACGCCTTGCCACCAAAGCGTTCAGGCGCTCCCCAAGGGCGCAGCAGACGGGACATCAATACTTGTACTGGTACACGTAGTTGCCGCGCTGCTGGTTCTGGCGATGCAGTTGCACGTCGTTGAAGACCACGCCGTTGACGGTGACGCCGGCCTGCTGGAGCTGTTTGGAGGACTGCTCCAGCTCGCGCATCGGATGGGTGCGGTCCTTGACCACCATCAGGCTGGTGCCCGCCAGGCGGCCGATGATGGCCGCGTCGGTCACCGCCAGGATCGGCGGCGCATCGATCAGCACGTAGTCGAAGTGCTCGGCCAGTTCCAGCACCTTGCGGCCGAAGGACTCGTGCAGCAGCAGCTCCGCCGGGTTGGGCGGCAGCTGGCCACCGCTGAGCAGGTGCAAGCCCGGGATCGTGGTCTTGCGCACGTAGCTCATGGGCGAGCCGCCGCGGGTGATCATTTCCGTGACACCCTGGTCACGACGCATGCCCAGCGTCTGGTGCATACGGCCCTTGCGGATATCGGCATCGATAATGAGGATGCGCTTGCCGCTCTGGGCCAGTACCGCCCCCAGATTCACGGTCACGAAACTCTTACCGATCTGCGGGCTGGGACCGGTCAGCATGATCAGGTTGTTCTTGGCGCCCAGCAGGGAGAAGTGCAGCGTGGTACGCAGGCTGCGCAGACTCTCCACCGCCTTGTCGTCCGGCGCCACGTCCGCCAGTATCCGCGATTTGCGCGAGGCCTTGCTGCGGCTCATCTTGGCCTGGCGATCACTGTGGATCACCGTGGCGTAGACCGGCAGCCCCAGGTTGCGCTCGATCTCGTCCGGATCCTCGACGCCGCCACGCAGGGCGCGCAGCACCAGCACCACCAGAATGCCGAAGAAGACACCGGCCATGCCGGCCACCAGGACAATCAGCTTACGGTTGGGCGCAACGGGCACATTCATCGGCACCGCGTCATCGATGATGCGGACGTTCCCGACGGTACCCGCCTTGGCCACCCGCAGCTCTTGTGCGGTGGACATTAGCTTGGTGTAGAGCGCCTTGTTGACCTCCACATCCTGACTCAGACGCAGCAGCTTCTGCTGGGCCTTGGGGAGACTCTCGGACTGCTGGTCGAGCTCCGCCTTGCGCGATTCCAGTCGATTGATCTTCTGGCTGATCGCAATCATGGTCGGATGGTCGGGCTTGAAGCGTTGACGCAGCTCGTCCCATTTCTGCTGCAGCTGCAGCAGTTCCTGATCCACCTTGACGGCGGTATCGAGCATGACCTTGGTTTCTTCGTCCAGGTTCACCGAGCCGTACTCGATACGGTAGTCGTTGTAGGCTTCCTCGGCGGCGGTCAGCTTTTCCTTGAGCTCCGGCAACTGGTGCTCGAGGAATTCAAGGGATTGCTGGGCCTCGGCGGAGTTGCGGGCGATGTTCTGCTGGACGTAAACCTGGGCAACCTCGTTCAGGATGCGGCTGGCCTGCGCCGGATCGGTGTCGGTCAGGGACAACCCGAGAATGCCGGAATTCTTGCTACGCTCACTAACCGAAAAGTTGCCTTCGACGTGCTTGATGGCTTCCAGCGGCGACACCCGCTCCATGTTGAACTGGGTGCCGGGACGGGCCACCAGCTCGGAAATCATCACTTTCAGCGGCTGGCCGCCGTCGAACGCCGTCTCGCTCACCTGGCCCACCTGACCGGTCAGCAACAGACGACCCTCGGCATCCTTCACCTGGTACTGGCCTTCCTGGCCGGCGACCACGGTAAGCGGCTTGTTGAGCAGCGACTGGGGCACTTCCAGGTTATCGAGCTGGATGGACTCGCCGCCCCAGGCGTACTCGTTGAAGCCGAACATGGGGTCCGCCAGACCCTCGTTATCCCGCTCAAACCGGCGGGCGAAGGTGGCGCCGATCACCGGCAGGTGGCGTGGCGAGGCGCTGTATTCCAGCCCCAGATTGCGGACGGCGTCACCGAGCACCATGCGCGAGCGCAGGATTTCCACATCGGCGACGATGGGCGGCTCCTGGGTCAGCATCGACGCCGGATCGCCGCCCAATTGGCGCAACCCAATCGGTTTCTGCTGCTCGATCTGCAGCAACGCATCGGTCTGGTAGACCGGCGGCGCGGTCAGCGCGTAGCCGACCCCGCCCAGGGTCACCAGGGCCGTAATCAGGACGATCAGCCATTTGCGCTCCATCAGGATCGCAAAGTAATCCCCCAGCTTGACCGACTCCTCGCCCAGTGGGTCCTGCTGGACATGCGGCATGGCGGCAGGCGCGGCCTGCCCCGCCATTCCCGGACGCTCCGAGGTGTAGTTATCCGAGTTCTGCATCGCTATCCCTGCCTAGTTGCTTTGCCGGTTATTGAAAAGCGGGTAACTGGTGTTACTGGTCGATTCAAGCACGTTGACCGTGTTCACCAGGTTGCCGATCACGCGGTTCCAGCGCACGATGCCGGCGGTTTCCACATAGACCAGGTCGCGCTCCTGCAAGGGGAAGCGATCCGCCAGCAGCATGGCGTCCACGGAGCTGGCATCCAGGTGGAAGATCTCCGGCTCCCCGTCGACACCAGCGCCGCGCAGAACGAAGATCTGCCCCGGATCCGATGTCGCCGGATTCACGCCGCCGGCTTCGCTGAGCGCCTGGGCCAGCGTCTTGCGGTTGTTCTCCATCTGGATGTCGCCGGGTTCGACCACCTCGCCCACGACAAAGACCTTATCGTTCTTGATGTCAGGAATATTGACCACGTCGCCGTTCTGGAGCATGAACTCGGGGGGCTTGCGCGCGTCTTCATACAGCGCCTGCAGGTTGACCCGGTAGGTCTGGCCGTCACGACTGAGCGTCACGTCCCTGCGATCCGCCAGGTCGGTGAAGCCGCCTGCACGGTTGACCATCTCCAGCAGGGTCGGCGGCACGTCATCGATGGCCTGCACGCCCGGGGTGTCGACTTCGCCCACCACGTAGACCCGCTGACTGCGGAAGGAAATCACGCGCACGTCCAGCTGGATGTTCTCGATGAAGGGATCGAGCGCCAGCGTGAGGGCTTCGCGAATCTCCTCGGTGGTCTTGCCCGCGACCTGAAGACGACCTGCGTAGGGGAAGAAGATGTAGCCGTCACTGTCCACCAGGTTGCCGGCCTGCTCGGCGGAGCGGAAGGAGCCGGCCGGGATGGTCAGTTCCGGATGTTCCCAGACGGTGATCGACAGGATATCGCCCGGACCGACCTCATAGGCGTAGCTCGCCGGGTCGGCGGAGCCATCCGGCACCTCACCGAGCGATTGCGGTGTCTGGGAGCGCATGGCCGCAATCAGGTTGGCCGTGATCGGATGCACTTTGACCTGGACCGGCCCCTGTCCGGTGTCTTCACCCTTCAGCGTGACCTCATCGGGTACGCCCGTGCCAGACATCTCCATGCCCGGGGCGACGGCGCATCCCTGCAACACCAGGGCCACACCGGCCAGTCCCAGCAATCGCCCATTTTTCCAACGTGGTGGCAACATACACTTTTTCCTAATCCAATCGTGAAATCCGGCTTCGGCGAGCGTCCAATCAGGCGTCGGCCAGCGCTTGTGACAGGCGGCTGACCCAGTCCTCCGAGCACTGGCTCAGGAGCTGATAGGACGCTTCAAACAGCGAGTAATCGCCCTGGTAGGGGTCGGGAACCTGGGCCTTGCGCCAATGGCCAATCAGGAACACCTTGCCGCGCGCCTCGGGGAACTCGCTCTCGATGTACTGTTTCTGGAAGTCTTCCATCACCAGGATCAACTCGGCCCAGGCGATCATTTCCGACTGCACCCGCTGGCTGTGCAGACCCTGGGATTCCAGGCCGTTGACCTGCAGGACCCGACGCGCGTTGGTATCCGGCTCGCGTCCGTCGATCGTGGAAATACCCGCTGAACGGATCTGGACCCGGCCCGCTCCGCGGCGTCGGAACCCTTCGCGCAGCAGCACCTCAGCCATGGGGCTGCGGCAGATATTGCCGACGCACAGCACGAGGATTCGGGAAATGCTCAGTGAAGAAGACACGTTATCGATACCCTGGCCCGTCAATAGGCCTGTTGACCAACGAAGCCGCGGAAGATCGTGAACCAGACAATCTTCAGATCGAGCCACAGCGACCAGTTGCGAATGTATTCAAGGTCGTAATCAATGCGCCCAGTCATCAGGTCCATCGTGTCGGTCTCACCGCGGAAACCGTTGATCTGGGCCAGACCGGTGATGCCCGGCTTGACCTTGTGGCGCAGCATGTAGCCCTGGATCTGGCCACGGTAGAACTCGTTGTGAGCCACCGCGTGGGGACGCGGGCCGACGATCGACATGGTGCCACCCAGCACGTTGAAGAACTGCGGCAGCTCGTCGAGGGAGGTACGGCGCAGGAAGCCGCCGAACGGGGTGATGCGCGGATCCTCCTTCTGCGCCTGGGGCACGTCCGGGCCGTCCTCGCAAACGCTCATGGAGCGGAATTTCCACACCTTGATCTTCTCGCCACGCATCCCGTAACGGGTCTGCTTGAAGAACACCGGTCCCGGCGAGGACAGTTTCACGCCAGCGGCGATGATCAGCATGGGAATCGCGATCAGCGTGAGGATCGCCAGGGACAGCAACACATCCTCCAGGCGCTTGCTCCAGCCATGATCCACCAGCGGGGTGTCGTAGATGCTCAGGGCGGGAATGCCCTGGATGCCGGTCAGCCGGGAATGGACCAGGTTGAAGCTGAACACATCCGGAATCAGGTAGACCGAGGCAGTGGTATCCGCCAGGCGATCAACCATCTCGCGGATGCGGTCTTCGGCCTTCATCGGCAGGGTGACGAAGATGATGTCGATCTTGCCGTCGCGGGCGTCCTCGAACAGTTGGTCGAAGCCGCCGCACACGTTGATCTCCTCACCCTCCAGACGACGCGCCATGTCCTTGGCCGGAGCACGGTCGTCGTAATAGCCGGTCACCTGGTAGCCCATCCAGGGAATCCCTTCCATGGATTCCACCAGACGCGATCCCAGACGATTGGCACCGGCCACCGCCACACGGCGCGGCTGGGTGCGCTGGCCGCGGTACAGCGACAGGAACTCACGACGCGCCCAGTGCAGGAACACCATCGCAACCGGCGTCACCGCAATCCAGGTCAGGACGGCGCTGTGGTCCACGGACTTCACCAGACCCACCAGCAGCGCCACGGTAAAGGTCACCAGGGCGGTGGCCGCCCAGGCCGCCAGCAGCCGGGAGGCCAGCTTGGGCGTGGACAGGCCGCGCCACAGGTAATAAACCTCGTTGCTCTCGGCGAAGAACCCGAACAGGATGATTGAGAGCACACCCAGGAAGGTGTAACCGTTGTCCAGCGGCACACCCACCACGTTCAGTACACCCCAGAGCATAAACAGGATGACGAAGCAGTCGAATGCGCGGAACAGCGCAAGAATGCGGGACTGATGCAGTCGAATCACTGGCGACTGCCCTTCCCTAACCACACTGTGAGGCGTGGCATCTTTCAGATGGTGCCCACCCATAAAATCCTCTCCATGCGTTTTATGGCCTGCACTCCAGGAACTACCACAATCCCGGTCTGTCTATACCGCCAGTCATCACTTCCCAGGATGGACAGGCAGCCCGTACAGCACCGATTCGAAGGTCCTCAAGCGAACGCTGCATAATTCAGACCAGCGAGCCAGGCGCGGACCCTGATCCGCACACCGGGCGTCGCCGGGGCTTACATTCCGTGAGTTGTCGGCACGGGCCTTTTACGGTGCGCGACCGTCGACGAAACGGTCAATGTATGCATTGTGGTCACACTGCAAATGTAAAACGGCGCAAAAAGGCGCAAACGCCCGTCCTGTGCGCCCCAAAAGCATGCACCGTTTGCCATGAAGATCAGACTACAAAGCCATGAAGTTTGCGTAAGGAAGATTTAACTCCGAAGGGGATTCGGAAAAGCTGGAAAACCACTATCCTTATGACCACGCTGCCCGCCCTGTAACCTGAAGACAGGCAGGTACTTGCGCCCTCCTACTGCGACGTCGCCCGACGCCATTGCCGGGCATGCATCCACGGATTCACAGATAACCGTTGTCATAGCGCGGAGGCTGCTGCCCCAGACGCACCCGCCAGAGCTGCCGGTACACCTCCGGCAAGGTGGCGAAGCCCCGATCCGCAAGCCTGTTCTGGAACGCCGGCTCCAGCAAGTCGCCCAGCGCCGGCGCCAGACGCTCGCGTCCGCCGGCCTCGGGCGGCAGGTTGACGTAGAGGTAGTAGGCCACCTGCGGGTCGGCGCGGTAGAAATTCGCCTGGTCAGAGTCTTCTTCAGCGGCCTCGCCGTCCGCCGTTTCCCTGGCCGCCACATGAGTCAGGGGCAGCACGGTTGGCCGGTAGCCGTGGGCCTGACTGAAGGCGAGCACATCCCCTTCTGACCAGGGCCCCTGGGACAGGGCCGCATCAGCGCCGCCCAGGATCAGGACCGCCGGATCCGGAGACACCTTGAGTGGCTGCTCCGCCAGCAGATCCAGCAGCGGCTCGTCGGCCTGCGCCACCTGGCTCGCCAGGACGGCCCAAAGGATCAGTCCGTATTTCATTGGGAAGCCTCCTGCCGCTGGTTCTCGGTGGTGTAGATGGTCCATTTGGGAATCGATTCAAGCTGAGGGTAGAACACCCGGACGATGGTACGCCGCTGACGTTGCTGCATGATGTTCGTCAGCGCCGGGTCGTCGTAGACCATATCCACCACCCGGCTTCGGTCCATGCCTCGCCCCACCAGGGCATTGACGATGGTGTTTGCACGGCGCTGGCCCAACCGGTGGTTGTAATCGTCCGTGCCTTCGCTGCTGGTGTCTCCCACCAGCACGATGCGGGCCTGTGGATGCGCCCGTAACATCTGCAGCACCTCGGTCAGCACCGGAATCTGGTCCTCGCGCAGAGTCTGCCTGTCGAAATCGAAACGGAACACGAAATCCCGGTGGCGCGACTCCAGGGTCCACTCGGCACAGCCGTCCACACCCACTTCGCTGGTGGTCGGTGTGTCGCCGCAGAGGTCCCGGACGTTGACCACGCCGTCACCGTCCAGGTCACGGATATCCAGCAGTTGGGTACGGCTGTAGCCCTCCTCCACGTGGGCCGACTGGCAGCCCGCCAGCAGTAACCCCGCCAACAGAACAACTGGCAATGGATGGTTCATTCGCTGTCCTCCCGGTTGGCTTCATCCCATTCGTCCGGATAGTTCAGGCGCAGGGCGTAGCCCAGGCGTCCGGTGGCGTTCAGTACGCGGTAGCGGGCCTGGAGCTGGTCATAGCGGGTGTTGATGTAGGTGCGCCGGGCGATGAACACCTCCACTTTGGCGTTGAGCAGATCCAGCAGGGAACGCTTGCCCAGTCGGAACTGGGTGATGTAGGCGGTCTCCGCCAGGGTCGAGGCGTCCACGCTTTGCTGAACCAGGGCGCGCTGGTCATTCAGGGCCTGGTACGCATTCCACGACAGTCGAGTCCCCTCGACCAGATCTTTCTCGGTTCGCTCGCGCACCGCCAGGGCCTCGTTGTAGCGCCAGTTGGAGGATCGGGACCGTGCCTTGTCGCGCCCGCCGTTGTAGAGGTCGTATTCCATGACCAGCATCAACCGGTAATCCTCCTCACGGCCCTCGAAGCCGCCGATGTCCTCGCCGGTGGTGGCGTAGCCTTCCAGGCTCAGGCGTGGGTAGTAGCCCGACTGGCTGGCCTCCACTTCTTCTTTCGCGGCGCGGATATCGGCAAAGGCGGCCTGCAGTTGGGGATGGGTCTGCCGCGCCCAGTCGATGGCCTGGGTGACGGTGTCCGGCAACAGGGTGTCGTCGGTAACCGGATCCTTCAGATTCACCGGGGCCTGGTCCACCAGCCGCAGGAAGCGCGCCCGGGCATCCTGGTAGTTGTTGTTGGCCGCCACCAGCGAGGCGCGGGCGTTGGCCAGGCGGGCGCTGACCTGGGCGATGTCGGCTTCGTTGGCGTAACCGCGCGAGGCCAGGTTACGCACGTCGTCGAGGATCTCCAGGTGGCCGCGCACGTGGCGCTCGGTCAGTTCGACCAGCTCTTCGGCCTTGCGCACATCCAGGTAGACCTGGCTGGTGGCCAGGGCCAGATCCTCGGCTTCGGCGAGCAGCTGCAGGCGTTCCGCATCCGCTTCGTATTCCAGCCGGTCGCTGTTGGCACTGGTCTCGAAGCCGTTGAACAGCAATTGGGAGACGCTCAGGCTGGCCTCGCTGCGGGTCAGGTCCTCGTCGATCAGCTGCCCCGAGCTGTATTCCGTATGCTCCGGCCCGATGCCGGCCCGCACACTGACCTGGGGCAGATACTCTGACGTGACCGCTTCGCGATCCTCCAGCACCGAGCGGTAGCGCGCGAAACGCTCGCCCAACCCCGGGTTGCTGTCAACGGCCGCCGCAACCGCTTCCTCCAGCGTCTGGGCGCCGGCCGCCCCTGCCAGGCTGCAGGCGAACATCAACACTGCACTCCTTACGGTGTGACGTCTCACTCTCATGAAGTACCTCAATCAGGGTTCTCGCATTGCCTCAGCCTGCGCACGCAGCAACGGCTTCAGCCAGTATTGGAGGATGGTTTTTTTACCCGCCAGGATGTCCACCTGTGCCTGCATGCCGGGGATCAGCGGCTTCCCCTGCCAGCTTGCAGCGCCCCAGTCGCCGGAGTCGCCAACCACATGGGCGAGGTAGTAGGATTCGTCGTCTTCGTTGGTCAGCGCGTCGGGGCTGATGTGCTCCACGCGTCCGCGAATGCCGCCGTAGATCACGAAGTCGTAGGCGCTGAGCTTGATGATGGCATCGTCGCCCTCGTGGATATGGGCAATGTCCCGGGGCGCGATGCGGGTCTCCACAAACAGCTGATCGCCCTCGGGTACGATGTCCAGGATGGTTTCGCCGGGGCGGATCACGCCGCCGATGGAGGTGACGTCGATGGCTTTCACGGTGCCCGCCATGCCGGCGTATAGACGGGTCTGCTGAAGCTGGCTGTTGAGGCCGGCCAGTTGCTCACGCACCCGCGCCAGCTCGGCGGTGGTGTCGGACAGGTCAGACTGGGCCCGGGCGCGGAATTCCTGGAACAGTGAACCGCGCGCCTGTTCCGCCTCGGCGATGGTGGACTCGAGCCGCCCGATCTCATAATCCAGCGCTTCGATCTGGCCCTCGAGACTGACCCGGTCGCGCTTGAGCTTGCGCAACTCGGCCGCGCTCAGGGCACCCTGATCGACGGCATCGGCGGTAATTTCGATCTCGTCCCGGAGCAGCGCCAGCGAGCGTTTCAGGGTCTGGCTTTTCTGCAGGGCCTCGGAGTAGCCCCGGCGCTGCTGGACGATTTTTTCGCGGGCGCTGTTGATGCGGCCCTGCAACTGCGCCAGGTTGGCGCGATAGCCGGCCGCTTCGCCGCCCAGTTTTTCCAGCGAGGCGTCTGTCAGCGGCGTGCTCTCAAACCCGCCGCCCGCGACCGCCTCCAGCTCCAGCAGCAGCCGGTTGCGGCGGGCCTCCAGCGCATTCTCCCGCGCCAGCGCTTCGGCGTAGCTGGCCCGCGCTCGGGTTTCATCCAGGGTGACCAGCAGTTGGCCTTTTTCCACGGTCTGGCCCTCCCGCACGTGGAGCTGGCGCAGGATGCCGCCATCCAGGCTCTGCACCCGCTGCACCGAAGCCGAGGGCACGAGCTTGCCCTGGCCCTTTACCACCTCGTCGATGGCGGCAAACGCCGACCAGGCGATGCTGCTGATCACCAACGCGCCAATCAGCCAGATCACCTTGCGGGCGCCGTAGGCGCGCCGGAGCTGTTGCCAGTAGCCGGACGTGCTCATGAGCCCTCCGCCCGCGACCGCACGGTCACCTTGCGCCGTGCTGCGGTCTTGCTGCGGACCCGGGAACGCTGCTCGAAGTCGGCGCGGGGCTGGTCGAGCACGACGCGCCCCTGATCCATCACCAGCACCCGGTCGCAGAGTTTCAACAGCCCCTGGCGATGGGTGGCGATCACGAATCCGCGGGTCTGGGGCAGGCCCGCCAGCGTCGCCGCCACCCGTTGCTGCATGGCGTCATCCATGGCGCTGGTGGGTTCGTCCAGCAGCAGCCACAGGGGATCGCGCGCCATCGCCCGGGCCAGCGCCACCAGTTGCCGCTGGCCGCCGGACAGGGCCTGACCGCCCTCGCCCACCTGGGACTGCAGGCCGTTGCCCAGTTGCGCCATGAAGCGGTCGATGCCCAGGTCGACGATCAGCCGGCGCAGGTCGGTCTCATCGGTGACCGGCTGGCCACAGGTGATGTTTTCCAGCACCGTGCCCCACTGCAGCAGCGGCGACTGGGGCAGCCAGCCGATGTGTTCGCGCAGATGCGCCAGGGGCCAGCGGGATCGCTCCACGTCGTCGTAATAGACCAGCCCCCGACTGGGCTCGTGCTGGCCGGCCAGCAGCGACAGCAGGGTGGACTTGCCGGAGCCGCAATTACCGACAATCGCGACCCGCTCCCCCGGCTTGAGCTGCAGTGACAAGGCCTCCAGCGCCGCTTCGTTCTGCTCCGGGTAGTGGAAGCTGCAGGCGTCGGTACGGATGGCACCGGCAAAGGCCAGTTCGGTGACACTGTGCTGCTGGTTCTCCTGCTCCATCGCCATGATCGTGTCCAGCCCGGTGATGGCCGAACGGGTCTGGGTGTAGCGCAGCAGCAACACAGCCACCTGCCCCATGGACTGGGCCGCGCGCCCGCTGAGCATGACGATGGCGATGAGTCCGCCCATGCTGAGCAGGCCTTCGGAGATGCGCATCACCCCCATCACCAGCAGCGCCACGGTCACCAGGTACTGACTGAGCATCATCAGGTGAGACAGCGACGCGGTGACGCCGCGGGAGCGGATGCCCTGGTCCGCCAGCTCGCCGACCAGTTGCTGCCAGCGCCGGGACAGGCGATCTTCCTGGTTGGTCTGTTTGAGGTCCGGCAAGGTCTGCAGGGTTTCAATCAGCTGCGCCTGGCGCTGGGAGGACAGCCGGCCGGTTTCGGTAATCGCGGCTGCCATCCTGGGGCGAGCGATCAGGGCAGCCGTCACCAGCACCGCCAGCGCGACCATCGGCACCAGCACCATGGGCCCGCCAAGCCAGGCGATCAACGCCAGGAACATCAGCGTGAACGGCAGATCCACCAGCGCCACCAGCGTGGCGGAGGTCAGGAACTCGCGCACGCTGTCCACGTCCTGCAACTGACGGGCGAAGGCGCCGGCGGACTTGGGGCGCTGGGACAGTTTCATGCCCAGCACCTTGCGATAGAGCTGGCCGGACACGGACACATCGATGCGTCGCCCGGCCATATCGGTGATCTCCGCCCGGGCGTTGCGCAGCAGCCAGTCGAAAAACAGCGCCAGGGTCACTCCGGAGGCCAGCACCCACAAGGTGTCCATGGCCTGGTTGGGCACCACCCGGTCGTACACGTTCATGGTGAACAGCGGCACCAGCAGCGCCAGTACGTTGACCATCAGCGAGGCAAACAGCAGGTCGCGGTACCAGGGGCGCGCCTGCCACAGGGCCTGCAGCAACCAGTGCCGCTCCTTGCGCGGAATCAGGTCCTCAGCGCGGGCGTCGGACGGGCTCCCCGCCGAGGCCACCAGACACGGCCCCGTCAACGACGCCAGAGGCGCATGAAAGCGCAGCCGTTCATTGCCCAGCGGGCAGAGGATCGCCTGGTCGCCGTCGACTGACTCCACCAGGCTCAGTTGCTCGTTGTGGATCACCAGAACCGGCAAAAGGTTGACGTCAGCCTGTTCCCTGGCCCGGAAACGCCCCGGTTCCAGCTCAATGCCGAAGCGGCGCGCCAGGGCCAGCGGCGCCGGCGAATTCAGCGACAGCTGCTCCTCCTGATCCAGCTCCCGCAGCTCCGCGCCGGGTATCGCCGGGCGCTGGAAGTGCTGGCACAGGTAACGCAGCAGGCCGGCCCACTGTTCGGCCGGCGTGAGGCGCTGGCGGGACGATTCCGGCTGGATGGCGGCGGTCGGTGGACTCATGGGTCAGCCTCCCGTCAGCAGCGTCTGGTCATCCAGCATCTTCTGCAGGATGTCGGCGTCCGACACGCCGGAGCTGGACGCCCCGTAGAGATCGTCCTTGCTGACGCCATCCAGGGCGATGGTCTGGACGTTGCCGGATCCCAGATCCACTTCCAGGGTGGTGGTGCCACCGCTTTCCTCGAGGTCCACCACGGTGTCCACCTCGGCGCCGGTGCTCAGGCCGGCGGCCAGGTCCGACAGGTTGACCGCGTCATCGCTGACGCTGAAATCGGTAATGCTATCCGCCGCCGGCGACCCGGCCGCTCCGGCGTCGACCGACCGGAACAGAAAGGTGTCGGCGCCGCCATTGCCGGTCAGCGTGTCGTTCCCGTCGCCACCGATGATGACGTCGTTGCCGGCGGTGCCGATGAGCGTGTTGTCGCCGGTGGTCGCGGCCACAACGATATCGATGGCACCGAACGCTCCTGTGACGGTCTCACCATCGAGGGTCGAACGCGGCTCGAAGCGCAGGGAATAGGCATCCCCCGGATTGGCGTTGGTGATGCTCAGACCCTCGACATCCGCCGCGTCGACGATCCAGTCCGATCCGGACCGGGTCCCCGCACTGAGGGTGATGCCGTCCGGCAACCCGGACACTACGATATCGCTGGTCTCCCCCGGCGCCGGGTTGATGGTTTCCAGGGTGATGCCCAACGGAATGACCGTGTCTGCCGCGACGATCTGGTCGCCATCCAGCGTGATCAGCGGCGGCGTCGGCTCCGGCTCGATGCTGACCGAGACGGTGTCCTGCAGGGTGCTGCCATCGGCGGTTTCCGCGGTGACGGTGTCACCCAGCACCACCGCTGAATCCACCGCCCCCACTTCAATGCTGATGTCGAAATCGCCGTAGGCGTGTTCGCTGGTCAGCAGTTGCATCGTGGCAATCTGCGCCGCTGTGGTGACCACCCGCGCCACGAGCTCACCGCCCTGGGACTGGAACAGCCCCACCTTGCCGTCCGGCGAGCGGATACCGATCAGGCCGTCGGGCGCCGGTTCGGTAATGCGGAAGGTGACCACCAGGGTCTCGTTGGGATCGACCGCCTCCTGAGTCTGGGCATAGAGGCCGATGGTGATGGGGTCGCCCTCGCTGGCGCTCACGCTGTCGTCATTATCGCGGTAGAACGCTACCGGATCGGCCACCGGATTGACGCCCACGGTGAAGTCCGCCGAGCTGGTCACCACCTCGCCGGTCGAGCGTTCCGCCGAAATGGACGTCAGGGTCAGGTCGATATCGCCGGCGAAATCCCGGGGCGGGCGCAGCACCAGGTCGTCGATCTGGTCCGCGGCGAAGGTCCAGACAGTGCCGCCGTTCCCGTCCGGTCCGGCCTGGGAGAGCTGCACCAGACCGCTGCCGCTGTCCCAGAAAAGGACCGCGCCGCTGGGCACACCGGAGATTTCCATCGACAGGGATTCCGAGCCGTCGTCGTCCACGTCCGTCACGCTCAGGCCGGTCAGGGCGATGTCGCTGTCCTCGTCGCCGATGACGGTGTCGGCAGTGACCGGTGCCTCGTCGGTGACCGCCCGGATGTCGAACGTCACGCTGGACTGGACAGTGTCTTCCGCCGGGTTCTCCAGGCTGCCCAGGGTCAGGCCGGTGGTTTCATCGCGGATCGTGAGTTCGAAATCGAGCTGGACACTGCCGTGTTTGTTCTCCGGCGGCACATAGAAGATATCGGAGATACGGCTCGGATCGCTGAGGATGTAGCCGCCGGAGCCGTCGCTGGTGAGCAGTCCGTCCGGATCCAGGAACGAACCGTCCACCGGACCGATGAAATGCAGTTCGGTGACCGTTTCAATGCCCTCGGCGGCCTCGGTGCTGCGATCCCCCACCAGCGTATCCAGATCGATGTTCAGCCGCTGGGGCGTGTCTTCCAGCAGTTCGTACGTGCCCAGCGACGCCACGTCGTCCACTACCGGGCCAATCTCGATGGCGAGATCTTCCTGGGTGACCACCGTGTCCCCCAGGGGATCGGTCGAGATCTTGTTGACCGTCATCGACGTGGCACCGGCAAAATCCCCATCGATACCGACAATCTGCAGGCTGCCAAGGCTCGCGTTGGTGAACAGGTACTCGATCGGCGTGGTGCCGTCGTCGGCGTAGCGGACGATCACGTCGTCCCCGCTGATAGCGCCGCCGTAGGGCACATCGGCGGCATCGATGCGGAAACTGACCACGTCGTTGGCGTCGCCGGCCGCACCGGTGTTGAGGTGGCCGTCGGTATCGACGGTCTCGTTTTCCAGGCCATCGATAATGGAATCCTGAACCGTATCCACCGCGTCGGCGGAGCCGGCACTGCCGCCGGTCTGGAAATCCACCTGGAGCGTATCGCGGATGATGTCCGCGTCATCGCCCACGCTGGTGTCGATCACCCGCGCCTCGATCAGCACCTCCACCGCACCCGAGGTGCTGTGGTCGCTCACCAGGGTGGCGCCGGCCAGCAGTTCGGCGGCGGCATCCACGGCACTGGTCGAGGTCAGGCCGGTCGCCGGGATCAGCCAGGTGCCGTCGCCGTTGTTGATGGCCCCGTTGGGATGGGACACAAACCAGCCATCGGCTTCCGGTAGCGTGATGCTGATGTAGTCCAGGTACTCCGAGCCGTCGATGTCCTCTTCCACGAACTGCGCGGCGCCGTCGAGGCTGATGGCCGAGCCGTCGCTGGACACCAGCGTGTCGTCGGTGGTTTCGATGCGGGTAATGCCGTCTTCCGGTTCGTCATCGACAATCGCGGTGACGCTGGCATCCAGCGAACCGGACACGGTGCGAACCGCCGTCTCGCCTCCCGGCGCGGTGTCGGTGATCTCGAACTCGGCCGACACGCTCGCCGTACCGGCGGCGTCCTCCGGCGGCTGGACCGTCAGGTCACCGGAGGCGTTGAGTTCCGTCAGGGTCAGCCCCTGGCTGTCTGCGAAGGCCGCCAGATCCAGACCGCCCGGCGGGATCTCCAGCACGGTGCCGGCGTAGAACAGCTGGGCACCGTTCGGCAATGCCTGGAGGATCACGTTGGTGACGGTTTCCGAACCGTCGGTATCCGCCGTCCCCGGGAAGATATTGAGGACAATCAGGCTATCCTCGGCCCCGGCGCTGCCCACCGAGATGCCATCGTCGGTATCCACCACCGGCGCCAGAGTGATGTCCACCGTCAGATCGAACCCGCCGGTATCGCCATCCGGTTCGGTGTTGAACTGCTGCAGGCTGAAGCTGAGGTCGCCGCTGTAATCCTGAGGCGGTTTTACATACAGGTTGCCAAGCTGGGCGGCGGTCAGCGAATAAGTGGGTTGGCCGTTGTACTCACCGCTGATCAGCAGGTCCACGGGATTGCCATCGGCATCCACCAGCGCCACACCCTCGGGCAGGTCGCGAATAACGAAGTCGAACACTTCCGAACCGTCGTCGTCGTTGGTGCCCACCTCGAAATTGAGCGGGATCAGCTCATCTTCGTCGTAGGTGCCGCTGATCGTCAGGGAGTCCTGATCGAAATCCCAGGCGTCGTCCGGGCCGGGGCCAACGGACGGGGTGTCCACCACGCCCTTGATCACCAGGGTCACGTCCCGGGGATTGGAGCGGGTTTCCTCAACGCTGGGTTCGATGCCGTCGGCGCTGGATTCGGTCGCGATCGCCACAACCGACACGGTGAAGTTGCCGTTGATGGAGCTGATGTCTTCCTTCGGTTTCAGGAAGACGTCGCCGTTGGCCACCGCCTCCGCCGACACCCGGAACACGCCGTCGGACACGCCCCCCAACGGGTTGCCGTCGGCATCGGTAACCGCCCAGTCGGCCGGCACGGTCAGTTCGAAGCTCAGGGTTTCCGAGCCGTCGGTATCGGTCAGCTCGCCATCAATGACGTTCGACAGCGGGATCAGCTCGTCCTCCAGGCTGAAGACGTTCGACGTCTGCAGCGTCGGGGTGTCCGCCACCGGCGCCACGTCCAGCGTGACCGTCTCCTGGATCTCGGCGGTCTCGCCGGTGGATGTTTCCTCGGCAATGGCGATCACGTCGAACGTCTGTCGCCCGGCGTAGTCCCCGGTCACGCCAACCGTCAGGCTCGCCAGCTCCGCCGGGGTCAGGGTGTCGCCGTTGCCGATGGTGCGCCCGGACGTGCGCAGGGTGATCTCGCTGCTGATGTTCTCGATGCGGTAGCTGAGCGCTTCCGAGCCGTCCGTATCGAATAGGTTGGCCTGCAGGCTCAGGTTCGGTGCGGCGGCGTCCTCGTCCATGGTGTAGCTGAACACCGCGGCGTCGTCCCAGACCGGGTCGTCCACCACCGGCGTGACGCTGAGGTCGAAGCTGGCATCCTGGCTACGCGTCCCCGAATCCGCCTCGACGGTCATGGACACGTCCAGTGCAAAGTCGTGGGTGGGATCCGAGGTGTTCAGCGCCGGGGTGAACACCAGCGTGCCGCCGGGCTGGACTTCACCGGTGGCGGCATCCACCAGCACCAGCGACCCATCGGCGATGCTGAGCACCGGATTGCCGCTGCCGTCCGTGGCCAGTGGCTGGCCGTCCAGCGTCAGGGTGCCGCCCTGCAGGCCAGCCAGGTCGAAGGTGATCAAGCGGATCGCCTCGTTGTCGTCCAGGTCGCCGGGGTTAGCGGTCAACGTGAGCGTGAGCGCTGTATCCTCCGGCGTTTCCAGCGGGCCGATCTCGATGACGCCCTCCTCGTCCCGGATGTCCAGGTCGAGAGTATTGGTGGCCTCGTCGCCGTCGAAATCGGTGACGGTGAAGTCCAGGGCATCGGCAAAGCTGGCGTTGAGGGACGGTATGGTTTCGATGGTCACCTGGCCGTTGGACTGGATGGTCGCCTCGCCGTACTGCACGTCGCTGGCGTCGAACAGCGGAATAACCAGCGGGTCGCCGTCGGTGGCGAAATCGTAGCCGGTGCCGTCGTAGGTGATGCTCGTCAGGGTGGCGCCGTCCGCCCCGCCGCGACCATCCGCCAGCAGGTTGATGGACCGGCTGGAGCCTTCGGTCAGTCGCAGGGACTGGTCCTGCTCCACGGGCACATCGTCGGTCACGTCGACGGTCATCGTGACCGCATTGGACACGTCGCCATCGCCGTCCAACGCCGTTACCGAGAAGTCCACCGGCAGATTGTTCTCGCCGGCCCCATCCGGATGATCCAGCGGACCGGCTAACCGGAACTCGGTCGTGCCATCCAGCCCCAGGCGCACCCGGAAGACCTCGTTTCCGCCGGCGCTGGCGATCCACCAGCCGTCGGCGTTGGCCGACGACGCCAGGGTCACGGCATTGCCCTGGCTGGTGAGCGCGGTATCCAGTGTCACGCCAAACCCGGTCAGGCCGTCGCTGCCCACCAGGCCGCCCACCGTACCGGTGTCGTCGGACGTGCCGGACAGGGTTTCGTCTTCGTCGGTCGCCAGATCGTCGATGCTGGAGATGTAGGGGGCGCGACCGTCGTAAATGCTGACGTCCGCGTCGAGGCTGGTTACGGTGCCGTCGCTGTCGGCGAAGCCAATGCTGACCGGCAGGGTCAGGTTGTCCGAGGCAATGTGATCGATGTTGGCCAGCACCTCGACCGTCAGGGGGACGGTCTGGCTGCTTCCGGACGCGATATCGATGGTGGTTGGCAGGCTCAGGCGCACTACGGTGCTGCCCTGGCTGTCGACCGCTTCCCAGCGGCGGCCATCGAGTTGCGTCCAGGTCAGCGCCTCACCGTTGCGCGTTAGGGTGTTGCCGCCATCGTCCTGGACGGTCGCCCCCTCGGTCAGGTCGAAGACGGCGTCCACGATGGGGTCCTGGGTCGCGGTCAGACTGAAGTCGACCGAGGCCGATGACGGCGTTCCGGGATTGGCCAGAGCCACCGGCGATTCGGTGAGCTGGACCGAGACACCGCTGCCCGTGGCCGGGTCGCCGTCGCTGACGCTGACACTGATCTGGCCGTTGGTGCGGTCACCATCGGCATCGTCGACGTGGTAGTTCAGGCCGAAGTCCAACGGGTCGGAGCGGCTGCCATCCGCATCCAGCTGGTCCAGCGCGCGATACAGATCGAAGGTATAGCCGACGCTGGCATCGGCGGTGCCCGCCCCGTCCCCGTCCAGCACGATCTGGAAGACCGGGTCGCCCGGATCGTCGGTATAACCGGTCAGTGTCAGGCCATCCGCGGACACCTGGAACTGGATCGGCTCGCCGCCACTGGTCAGGGTGGCCGACTGCTCGGCGCTGAACGCCAGACCGTCGATCGCGTCGCTGCCGATCGTCAGATCAACCGATCCGGTGACCTGGGCCGTGGTGGCCAGGTCATCCTCGCTGAGGGCGGCATCCGTGGATGTGGTGCTTGGGTCGGCCCCATCGGCGATAACGAGCGTGGACTGTGCAGTGGCTTCGGTGTCATCCAGATCCACTGCCACGGCCACCAGCGGAAAGGACAGGTCGTCGCTGTCCAGATGATCCAGCGGCAGGCTCTGGGTCAGCGTGGCCGTCGCCTGCAGGTCGCCGTTGTCATCCACCGCTGACAGCACCATCTCGAACACGGTGTTGCCACCGGCCGAGGCGGTGACGGTATTGCCGGATACGGTGTAGGTCACCGCCACACCACCGCTGGTCATGTTGAGGGCGTCAAGCAGCGCCTGCTGGCCTTCACCGAAGGCGATCGAGCCCGGGTCCAGGTCGTCGGAACCGGCCTCCACCCGGAACGCCACTTCTTGCGGCGTGCCGCTGCCGTACACCGGTTCGTCGGCATTCACGACGCCGCTGCCCACGACGCCCGGAGCCCCGTCGCGGATATCAATGGTGACTTCCGAGGTGTCGAAGTCCCGGTCCTGGTCGAGGGCGTCGTATTCGAACGTCAGGCTCTGGTCGACGGTATTGTCCAGGTTGCGGGATGAGGTAAAGGTCCAGCTGCCGTCGACGTTGACCGTCAGTTCCCCCTTGGACGTGCTGACGACCGCGGGGTTGGCCCGCGTCACCGTGTACAACGTGCCATCGACGCGGATGCTCGTGAGCGTCAGGGGGCCCTCCGCCAGGTTGTCGTTGTCGAACACGTTGCCGCTGACCGGCTCCGCCTCAACGGCGGTGTAGGTATCGTCGACCGTAAAGGTACCCGCATCGCGGATATCCACCTGCGCATCCACGATTACGGTTTCGCTGGTGCCGTCGGCGTCGTTCTGGGTGGCTTCCAGGGCCAGCGCCGTGCGGGCCACATTGGTCAGCAGTGTCTGGTCCACGGGCTTAAGCAGGGTGACGGTGATGGTGCCGTCCGCATTGATCATCGCGGTCAACACATCGTCCGTACCATCGCTCGCCGTCAGCGACTGGCCATCGGCGGCCACGTCCACCGTGAGGGGTATACCACCGGCGGTGATGCTGGCCAGGTCATCCTGGCCCTCGCTAAAGCGCACTTCGTCGTATTGCTCGATGCGGATGGTGCTGGTGGCGGAATAGCCGTCCGGGAACACGTCCAGCGCCTGCTCCGAAAGAATCGCCCGGGTGGGGGTGATCAGGGTCGGCGTCGCATCGGCGGCGGTATTGCCCGCCACGTCGGTCACGCTGGCGTTGAGGGTCCAGGGCGACAGACTCCCCAGTTGGTCCACCTGCACCGTCGTCGACCAGGTGCCATCCGCCTGGACTGTCGCGGTAAAGCGCTGGGACTGCCCCAGGTTATCGGCGAACGTCAGGGTCACCGTCTGGCCGGCCTCGGCATCGGTCACCCCGGAAATCGCCACCGGAGACTGGGTCCGCAGGGCCTGGATATCCAGTGCTGTGTCCGCATTCACGTCCGCATCGATGTCGATGGTGACTTCGGTGTCCTTTTCGGTGGTCGTGGTGTTGCTGGCATCGTTGCCGGCCACGTCGGTGACGTCCGCCTCGGCGGTCAGGGTGCCATCGTCCCAGCCGCTGACATCCAGGGAGTCTGTGGTCCAGGTGCCATCGTCGGCAACGATCGCGGTGACCGTTTCACTGTTGGTGCCATCGCTGACCGTCACCGTCACGGTCTGGCCCGCCTCCACGTCCTGCACGGTGCCGGTGACCGCAATCGCCCCCACCTCATCCTCACCGTAGGGCGGGTCGCCGGCGAAGCGCAGATCGATGGCCGCCTGGGTATCCTTGACGATCGTGGTCACGCTTTCGGCGATGTTGCCGGGCAGGTCGGTGCTGGTCAGGGTCACGCTGATATCGCCGTCTGCCAGTCCGGACAGGTCCACGTCGTCGATGGCGTAGGCGCCGTCCGCATCCAGGGTGGTTTCACGGCTGACCGAGGCGCCGGCACTGTCGGTGAAGGTGATCGTGATGGCCCGCCCTTCGCCGATGTCCGAGGTGCTGCCGGTCATGCCCACGTCCAGCACTTCCTCGGCGTTAAGCAGCGTACCGCCGTTGTACTGATAGTCGTCGTTGATCTCGGCCAGGGTGTCGATGACGGAGCTGTCGGTGGCGGACACCGAATTGCCGTAGTTGTCCCGCGCGGTGACCACGACGGTGACCTCGCCCTCGGCCAGGGTGCTCAGATCCCGCGCCGGCAGACTCCAGGCATTCCCGTTGACGCCGGTGCCGAAGGTGATGGACTGCCCCTCGGAATCGGTCACCACCACGTCGAGGAACTGACCGTCGCGCAACTCGACCGCGTCGCCGAACAGGTCGACCACCGGAATCTCGTAACGGTTGATGAAGCCGTCGCCCTTGTCGTCGATGGTGACGGTGACGGCGGCGTTGGGGTCCAGCGGCGGTAACGGCGACTCCTCACCGAAACCGCCGGCCTGCAACGCCCCCAGGCGACTGCTATCGTCAAACTGGCGGGTCTGGAAGCCGGATTCCGGCAGGACCTCGTCGCCATCGCGGCGGACCGTGTCAAAGAACGAAGCCACATTGATGGTCGGGGGCGCACCACTGATAGCTGAGGGCGCCTCGCCGTTGTCGGCCGGCGGCGCTTGTGGGCTGGCGTTGATGCCGTCGATGGCATCGATGACCTGGGCCTCCGGCGGGATGTCGTCCGGGGACACCGCCACCAGGGTACCGTCGTCCAGCACCTGCCAGAACTGGCCATCGATCAGTATGTAGAGAGGTTCGCCTTCCTTCGCCACGCGACTTCCGTCCTGGATTGCAACCGACACCGACCTGTCGGCGAAAGCGCCTGCTATAACAGCGTGACATCAAGGCGCTACGTTTAATTAAGACTAGATCAAGGGCGAAAAGCGTCAAATTGTGTTAAGGAGCGCCCTGGCGAGCGTCTCAGGAATGTGGCCGTGATTGACGACGGTCGGGGTTCGGGCGACGATAAGCGCCAAGGGAACGTGCGACGCGCCTTCACATGACAGAGCGCACAAGCAACGACTAAAAAAGCAAAGACCATAAAAAGAGCACGACGACACAGAAGCGCCTCATCGGTTGCCACCCCGTCAGGATGCCACCCAGCTCGCCTCCGCACAGACACCGGAACGCACGCCGTCCCAGGATGGTGTGACGTCGCCTGCCCCAACCGCAGGCCGATTCATTCAGCGATTGTAAGGAGTCACTCACCGTGTCAGAACCAACCAAGCCAGCAACCGCCGGGTCCGACAAGCCCAGTGTCCTGATCGTCGGCGCCGGCGCCATCGGCAGCTTCTACGGCGCCATCCTCAAGCGGGCCGGCTGCCCGGTGAGCGTGGTTATGCGATCCGAGTACGACGCCGTGGTCGCCAACGGCATCCAGATCGAGAGTGAACTGGGCGACCTGTCCTACCACCCCGATCACGTCTACCGCGACGGCGACTCGCCGGCCGCCGCCCCCGACTACCTGATCCTCTGCGTGAAGGTACTGCCGGGCGTAGACCGGGCCGCGTTGATCCGCCCCTGGCTGGGGGACAAGACCCGCATCGTACTGATCGAGAACGGCCTGGACATCGAGCGCGAGATCGCCGACGCCTACCCGCAGAATCCGATCATCAGCTGCCTGGCGTTTATCGGCGTGAGCCGCGTGGGACCCGGCCAGGTGCACCACAACTCCTACGGCCGGCTGGTGATGGGACAATTCCCCGAGGGCATCGGTGAAGACTGTCAGACGCTGGCGGGGCTGTTCGACGACGGCGGGATCAAGGTCAAGCTGACGGAAACGGTGGTGGGCGAACGCTGGAAAAAGTGCCTGTGGAACACCCCGTTCAACCCGCTGTCGGTACTGGCCGGCGGCGCCGACACCGACACCATCCTCGACAGCGAGGGCGGTGAGGATCTGATCCGGGCGCTGACCGAGGAAGTGATCCAGGTGGCGGAAGCCGACGGCTACCCCATGGACCGGGACATCATCGACAAGCAGATCGCCGGCACCCGCAAGATGACCGCCTACAAGAACAGCATGGCGCTGGACTACCTGAACGGCCGGCCCATCGAGCTGGACGCGGTGCTGGGCAACGTGGTGGCCATCGCCGAACAACACGGCGTGGCGGTGCCGCACCTCAACACCATGCTGGTGACCCTGCGCATGCGTGAGCTGTTGAAACAGCGGGAAGCGAACTAGGCCGACAGCAGCCTTTTCAACTGATCCACGGCCCGGCGGAACAGGGCCTCGTCGAAGCAGTCGGCGGGGTCAAACCCCGCCGGGCGATGGGCCAGATCGCCGCACAGCAGGGCGCCTCCGGCCCGCGCCAGCCCGCAGTCGAGCATCAGGTTGTCGGCCAGGCCAAAGGGTTCGATGGCGGCGCCGTTGGCATCGGTATCGCCCGGTCCCACCCGCTGATTGTACGGCGTGGCGCAAACCGAAAAGCCCATCGACGGCTTGCCCAGCGCCAGCATGTAGCCCAGCTCGTAAACGGTCCCGGCATCGGCGCTGGGACCGCGAAACGGCGTGAGGTTGGCGATCAGCGCCGAGGCCTGTTGCATCAGATCCCGGTTGGCGTCGTAGATCCACTGCGCCGGGTCGTCCACGCCATCCGGTAACACGTTGTCGGACGGCGACAGGCCTTCCAGCCCCGCCGCGTGCAGGACAGCTTTCTTGCGCCGGTCGACGTGCGCACGCACCGGCTCCGGAAAGAAGACTTCCGGGCCGGCCAGATAAACCGTCGCTGGCGTCACCGCTGCCACCTCCGCCGATCGCCATTCAGGGCGTGTTTCTGAAACAGGCTCACTTCGTCGATTCACGTTCAGTCCGCCGGCTCAATGGTCGGGGGAGTCCAGTCGCCGTTCGTGATCGCCTCCTTCGGCCAGTACGCCCGGATGTACAGCGAGAAGTGGTCCTCGGGCGCCGGCAGCCAGTTGGCCTCGCGCTCACCGCCGGGATTCTCATTCTGGACGTAGATCGTCAGGCTGCCGTCGTCGTTGGTGACGAGGGACTTGTTCTTCGTGCCCAGCGAGAAGCGGTCGAGCTCGTTCGGGTAGAAGAAATGCTGTTCGTTATAGAGGGTCAGCGACCAGAAACCGTTGACCGGCGGCAACTGCCCGGCGGGGAAGGTAACGGTGTAGTTCCCGGCGCCATCAAGCCGATCGCCAGTGCTGTCGAAATCGGCCCCGAAATACATCGTTTCCTGGGGCACGTTCGAGAACATGTTGCCCTTGGCCGTTGCGGTACGCTGGAAGTAGTCGTAGCCGAAGCGAGCCGCGTTCTGCTGCGTCCGCCAGCCGTTGCCCGCATCGACGCCGTTATTGCGGAACTCGAACATGTCCGAGATGACCTGCTCTTCGGTCTCTACCGCCGTTTGCGTCAGCGCCTCCATCAAATCGGGATCGTCCGCGGCGGCGTCCAGCACCTGCCGCACCGTCGCGTAAATACCTTCCTCTCCCGGCAGCGGCGGGGTTTCAGCCAGCACCTCCGGCAGGACCTTGAAGAACTCCTCGGGCACAACCCACTGGGTTTCGCCATCGCCGCCCTCGTTGGGGTTCGGGATGGTGGGCGATTCCGACCAGTCCGTGGTTTTCATCTCGCCGGTGTACGCGGCCAGCGGATAGGCCATCACCTGATCGATGAGGGGCTGGATTGCTTCCCGGTCTTCTGCGGTGTCATCCATAAAGATGCGGGGAAAGACCGCGCCGAGATGGGTCTGGGAGTGAAAAACCCCCTTGATCCCGTCCGGCGTTTCACCGTCCCAGTCCGGCCCGACCAGCAGGTAATGACCGGGTTCGGTACCGTACTGGATCCCCATCGCCGCAAACGAATCCGACCGCTGGTCGACAACCTGATAGACCCAGAAGCGGTCGCCGAAATCGGGCACCTGAACCACGACCGCATCCTGATCAAGCGCGAGGAAGCCGGCCCCATAGACCACATCCTGATTGGGCGAGGTAACAAAGCGCTGTTCCGGTCGCAAATAGTCCGACAGCATGCTGACCTGGTTCAGCGGCGCAACAGGCAGGACGCCGCCCAGAAGCCCGGGTTTCGGCGCGGTGGCGAACAGCGTCTGGCGGTTGTGCATGTTCACCAGCGGCCAGCCCCAGACGTACGCCATTCGACCGATGGCCGACGCGTACTCCGGGGCGAGAGGCGCGCCGGACACGGGTTCAGGCACATCGCTGGCGGATTGCGGAGGAGGCACCTGCCCACCGTCTTGCGCCGCTTGCGCGGCGGGGGTGAGCATCATCATGAAAAGCGCTGAGCCGAGCAGCGTGTTGAAGTGGCGTTTCATCGTCCATCCTTGTCGTCTTGAGGGTGCGGTCAATGCGGGAGCATCGTGAGCGCCCGAGGTCCTTGCAGCGCCCCACTCTGGACAAAGTCTAGACAAAGAATTCGCCACCGCCAGTTTTCGGAAGCATTACAAACGCTTACCCATTGCGGCCTTTGGTGAGCCTGAACAGCATTTCCGGCGCGATCCGCTTGACCCACAAAGCCGCCATTTCCTTGCCCTTGCCGACCGGGATTTCACGCGTCTTCGCGTTCAGCCCCTTGACCACCACCTCGGCGCACTCGTCCACGTCCATGCCGCCGGCGATGTCGTCGTCGACCTGTCCGAAAGCCGACCCATCGGCGGCCAGGGCGTTCTCGGCAATCGAGGTACGGATGAAGCCGGGCACGATGGTGGACACGTGCACGCCGGCGTCCTCCACTTCCGCCCGCAGCGCGTCGAAGAAGCCCATCACGGCGTGTTTGGCGGCGCAGTAGCCGGTGCGCTGGGGCACGCCCACCTTGCCCGCAACGCTGGCGGTTACCGCGATGTGGCCGGAACCGCGTTCCAGCATGTCCGGCAGCACGGCCTTGGTCAGGGCGATCTGCCCCATCACGTCCACGTCCATCAACTTGCGGTAGACACTCATGTCCGTGTCCTTGCACAACGAGCGCTGGGACACGCCGGCGTTGTTGATCAGCAGGTCGATAGAGCCGAATTGCGCCGTCACCCGGGACACTGCCCCCGGCAGGGATTCCCAGTCGGTCACGTCGAGCGGCAGCACCAGCACCTGATCGGCGTGCAGCCCGGCGTCCAGGCAACGGGCTTCGACGCGTTTCAGTTCATCCTCGCGCCGCGCGGACAGAACCAGGTTGGCGCCCTCCCGGGCAAAGCGGATCGCCAGCGCTTCACCGATGCCGGACGAGGCGCCGGTGATCCAGATGGTTCGGGACGTCATGAAAGCTCCTTGTTGTGGTTTTTAACGGCTTCGCCAATGTACCCGACGGCGGCCCTTGCCGCCTAATCGCGTGGGCCACCGCCAAGGAATAGAAAACCGAACAGCGCCACCGATCCGATTTTTTCGCATTGAACGAGGCTTTCGCTTTACCCGCTCGCGCCACTGGCCGACAATAGCCGCCTTTCTCTTATCCCTGCGAGACCGGCCATGGCGCTCAAGTCCACGGTATTCAAAGCCCACATCAACATCGCGGATATGGATCGCGGCTACTACGCGGACCATACCCTGACCCTGGCCCGGCACCCGTCGGAGACGGACGAGCGGCTGATGCTGCGACTGCTGGCATTCGCCTATTACGCTGACGAAGCGCTCGCTTTCACCAAGGGGCTGAGCACGGACGACGAGCCGGACCTGTGGCGGAAAAGCCTGAGTGACGAGATCGAGCTCTGGATCGAGCTGGGGCTGCCGGATGAGAGCCGTATCCGCAAGGCCTGCGGCAGGTCGGAACAGGTGGTAATCCTGGCCTACGGCGGCCGGGCGGTACCGGTGTGGTGGGACAAGATGGCGGGCAAGGTCAGCCGCTTCGACAACCTGACCATCCTGCAGGTCAACGACGACGATGCGGACGCGCTCGCCGCCCTGGCGGAGCGATCCATGACCTTCCAGTGCACCATCCAGGATGGCCAGGCCAGTATCGGCGACGGCGAGCAGATTGTGGTGGTCGAACCGGAGCGGCTTTACCCGCGTCCCTAGCCCCGTTACAAGGCGGACTGGAAACGTTTTTTCATCGCCTTGAACACCGCCAGCGGCTGCCCTTCGGTATTGAGCAGCAACAGCTCGTCGTCCTTGATGTCCACCGCCACGGTCTGGCGCATGGCTTTCATGAACGCCGGCTCCACCGGCTCGCCCGGGCAGATCTTGCGGGTGGCGGCCATTTCGACGAAGCGGAACTGGCCTTCGAAGGTGCCGTAGCGGCCGCGAAAATCGTTACAGCCGGCGAAGCCGTTCACCCGGCCATCGTCGAGGAAGACGATGTAGGGCGCGTTCACGCCGTTCTCCGCCGCCACCTTCTCACCGCCCACGTGCGCCAGGCGCCAGAAGGTGTTGGTAAAGGTGATTTCAGCTTCAGCGGCTTCTTCTTCCGCCGGCACCGTGGTGCAGGCCGACATCACGCAGCCGGCCAGCAGCAATAACAGAACGCGCAGATAGGGCGCCGCCTTCATCATGGGGTATCAGTCCGTTGTGTCGTCCCGGCCCTGGTTGAGCAGGGAAGGTTTCTTCAGGGCTTTCTGGAACAGGTCCTTCTCTTCGGCGATGGCCAGGGCGCATTGCTCGGCCAGCTCATCGGACAGTCCGTCCACCCGGCCCTGCAGAAATACCATGATTTCCTCGGACAGTTCCAACATCCTGTCCCGTGCGTCGGCGTCCGCCTTGTTGGCAAACAGCATGGTATCCGGATGCTTCAGTGCCATCGCCTGCCCGTCCCTCTCTGAAAAGTACAGCGCTTTTACTGCCATGAATCAATCTCCTGTCGTCATCGCCGGCGCAGCAATCGGTCGCCGGCGCTCGCGTCGGAGCAGCATAGCAGTAAATTACTGTATATAAAAACAGTATCGAGAGAGCGACACGTCAGTCGCGGAACTCGGCCTTGTCCAGGCCGTGCTTCTTCATCTTGTCGTACAGGGTCTTACGGGCGATGCCCAGTTGCACCATGGTGTCCTTGAGGCTGCCCTGACAGGCGTTGAGGGCGCTGACGATGGCGGAGCGCTCGAAGGCGTCCATCATCTCGCCCAGGGTGCGCCGGCCGGGCACGTTATCGGTGACCGCGGTGCCGGTTTCCTCCAGCGCCGTCGGACCCAGCAGCACGTAGCGTTCGGCCAGGTTGCGCAGCTCCCGCACGTTGCCGGGCCAGGTGTGCTGCATCAGGCGCGCCGCCTGCTCGGCATCCAGCGGCACGCTCTCACGGTCGTAGCGGGCCGCGGCGATCAGCACGAAGTGGTGGAACAGCAGCGGCACGTCTTCCTTACGCTCGCGCAGGGACGGGATGTCCACCTTGACCACGTTGAGCCGGTAGTAGAGGTCGGCGCGGAAGTCGCCGGCATCGCTCAGCGCCTTCAGATCGGACTTGGTGGCGGCAATCACCCGAACGTCGGTGTCCAGTGGCGTGTTGCTCCCAAGCCGTTCCACCTTACGCTCTTCCAGTACCCGCAGCAGCTTCACCTGCAGCGCCAGGGGCATGCTCTCCACTTCGTCCAGGAACAGAGTGCCCTTGTCGGCGTGTTCGATCTTGCCGATGCGGCGCTTGTCCGCGCCGGTAAACGCCCCCGCCTCGTGGCCGAACAGCTCGCTCTCGATCAGGTTCTCCGGCACCGCGCCACAGTTGATGGCGACGAAGTTGTGGGCGCTGCGCGGGCTGTTCTCGTGGATGTAGCGCGCCAGCGCGTCCTTGCCGGAACCGGTCTCGCCGTGGATCAGGATGTTGGCGGAGATGTCCAGCAGCGGCTCGACGGTGGCGATCACCTTCTGCATCGCGGGCGAATCCCCCAGGATGCGCGGGCCGGGTCGGGCCAGCTGGCGCAGTTGGGCCTTCAGGCGCCGGTTTTCCAGGGCCAGGTGGCGTTTCTCCAGGGCGTGGCGCAGCAGCTCGATCAGTTCGTCGTGGTCGAACGGCTTCTCGATAAAATCGTAGGCGCCGCGCTGCATGGCGGACACGGCGGTACTGATGTCCCCCTGCCCGGTGAGGATGATCACGGGAATGGCGTCGTCCATGGCCTGGACCTTGTCCAGCAGTTCCAGCCCGTCCATGCCCGGCATGTTGTAGTCGCACAGGATCACGCCTTCGTAGTCGGGCCCCAGGCCGGCCAGGCCCGAGGCACCGTCGGCGTGGCAGTCCACCTTCAGGTCCTCCAGCGCCAGGGTCTGGGCCATGGCCTGGCGAATCGACTCGTCGTCGTCGATGAAGAGTACGTCTGCGTCTGTCATTCCATGGCCTCCCGTCGGGTCAGGGTGAGGATGAATTCGGCACCGGGTCCGTCGCTGCGGTTGTGTCCGGTCAGTGTACCGCCCAGGGCGTCGACGATCTGCCGGGAGATGGACAGCCCCAGACCGAGCCCCTGCTTCATCGACTTGGTGGTAAAGAAAGGTTCGAACACCTGCTCGGTGTCCGCCGGCAGGCCGGTGCCGTTATCCCGCACCCGGCATTGCCAGCCGTCGGCATCGGCCAGCACGTCGATCAGCACCTCCGGCTGGTCGGCGCCCTCGACCGCCTGCACGGCATTGGCAATCAGGTTGACCATCACCTGCTCGATGCGGATCAGGTCGCCGTGGATCATGACCGGATCGTCCGGTCGCTGCCAGCGGATACCGACGCCCTCGCTGTTGCTCTGGGCAGCGATGATCTTGAGCGCGGCGTCCACCGACTGGCGCAGGTCCACTGGCGCCGGCGGCCCCTCGGACTTGCGCGCGAACACTTTGAACTGGCGGGTCATCTCCGCCATTTTCTGGCACAGGTTCTGGATCTCCTGCAGGTTGGCGTCCACCATCGCGCCCTCGCCCCGCTCCAGGAAGCGCCGGCTGTTGCGGGCGTATGTCTGGATCGCGGTCAGCGGCTGGTTCATCTCGTGGTTCAGGCCCGCCGACATCTGCCCCAGCACCGCCAGTTTGGCCGCCTGGATCAGCTCCTGCTGGGTTTCCTTGAGTTCGTTCTGCGCCTCTTCCCGCTGGCGGATTTCCTCCAGCAGCTGGCGGTTGGAATTCTCCAGATCGGCGGTACGCTCCGCCACGCGTCGCTCCAGTTGTTCGCCGCGCTGGGCCAGCTCCGCCTCGCGCCGGTAGCGCTCGCGCAGGTAGAGCCAGGTCAGGAAGACGCCGATAAAGGCCAGGAAGCCCCCCACCAGGAACTGCAGGCGAATCCACATCACCGGCTGGGTGCCGATCATCACCTGCAGCGACCAGTCCATCTTGGGCAATGGCGAGCGGATACTGAGGAACTCCGCCGGCGTTTCCCCTTCGGAAATCAGCACTTTGCGCGAACGGTCGGACACGCCCCATGGCTGACTCAGCGTCTCGATGGGTATGGGCGCCAGATCCCGCTTGGGATAGCGCAGGTTGGGTGTCTGCGCCTGGCTGGCGGGTTCGAAGTCCCGGTACAGCCAGCTGTCCCGGCTCGCCAGGAAGCTGATGCCGCCGCCGTCGAGCACCGCCATCTCCGAATCGTGCAGCAGGTCGGGCCGCTGCCACTGGGACTCCAGCTCGTCCACCTGCACTTTCACCGCAATCACGCCCAGAATGCCGCCGTCCGTGGCTTTTACCGGATGGGAGAAGTACAGCCCGCGGATATCGGAGGTGGTGCCCAGGGCGAAATACACCGCTGAGCCACCGCTGGCCATGGCCTGCTGGAAATACGGGCGGTAATCGAACTGACGCCCGATGAAGCTGTCCTGCCGACGGTAGTTGCTGGCGGCGATGGTGTAGCCGGTGCGGTCCATCAGGTAGACGTCGGAGCTACCGACGATTTCCGCCATGCGCTGCATTTCCTGGTTGGCCTGCAGCACCAGGGACTGGTCGCCCGGCTCGCGCAGCACGCTTTCCAGCAGCGGATGCTCGGCCATCAACTCGGGAATGGGCCGGTAGCGCTTGAGCTCGTTAGCCACCAGTTGGCTGTAGCGAAAGGATTCCTCCTGCCCTTCCTGCTCCAGCATCCGGTATCCGGCCCAACCGCCCAGCAGCCAGCACACGCCCATCGTCGACAGGAAAAGCAGCAAGGCCCAGAGTCGGTAGGTCATGGGTGCCTGCTCCTGAAAGTCCGGAGCAAGCCTACTCTTGAGGCGGGATGGGAACAATAGCCGGCGCAGCGGCAGGCGCAAAAGAAACGACCGGCCGGCTGACGCCGACCGGTCGTTCGGGGACGGGCATGAGGTCACGCCGGAATCAGGACGCCTCGGCTGTCTGGCCATGCCCCGGTCCCCGCTGCTTCTGCAGCAGGTAGGTGACCACGGCCAGCGCGATGCCCGCCAGGTCGGAGACCCAGCCACCGGCAATCATCAGCAGCGCCGCCGACAGCAGCAGGAGACGGGTGAACCAGGGCGCGAAGGCCTGGAAAATCCAGCCCTGCACGGCGCCGGACAGCAGGTAGACACCGAAACCCGCAGTGATCAGCGAGCGGCCGATGGCCAGCCAGCTGGCGTCCATCAGCAATGCCCCGTTGTAGAAGAACATGAAGGGCACGATGAACGCCGCCAGGCCAATGCGGAACGAGGCCACCGACGTCTGCATGGCGTTGGCGCCGGATATCCCCGCCGCCGCGTAGGAGGCCAGCGCCACCGGCGGCGTGATGGCCGAGACCACCGCGAAGTAAAACACGAAGAAGTGCGCGGTCAGCGGCTCGATGCCCAACTGCACCAGACCCGGCGCCACCACGGAGGCGGCCACGGCGTAGGCGGCCGTCGTCGGCATCCCCATCCCCAGCAGGATGGAAATGAACATGGCGAACACCAGCGCCAGCAGCTGGCTGTGCTCGGCCACGCCCAGCAGCAGCGCGGAGAAACGCGCGCCCACGCCGGTCAGCGAGATGACACCAACGATGACACCGGCACAGGCACACACGGCGATGATCTGGATCGACATGATGCCGGCCAGCTCCAGCGCGTGCAGGATCGAGCGGATGCCCATCTTGTGCGGCGACAGCCAGCTCACCACCACCGCGGACACGGTGGCCAGGGTGCCGGCGCGGATCACCGAATAGCCCATGAACAGCGCCACCACCAGGATGACGATGGGCACGAACAGGTAGATCTGCTTGATCAGCTTCGACAGCTTGGGCAGCTCATCGGAGCGCATGCCACGCATGCCCAGCTTGGCGGCCTCGAAGTCCACCATGAAGAACACCGAGGCGAAGTACAGGATCGCCGGGATGATCGCGGCGATGGCGATCTCGGTGTACGGGATGCCGGTAATCTCGGCCATGATGAAGGCGCCGGCGCCCATGATCGGCGGCATGATCTGCCCGCCGGTGGAGGCGGCGGCTTCCACCGCGCCGGAAGTCTGCTTGCTGTAGCCCACCCGTTTCATCAGCGGGATGGTCAGCGAGCCGGTGGAGACCACGTTACCGGCACTGGTGCCGTTGATCATGCCCATCAGGCCGGAGGCGAAAATCGACACCTTGGCGGGGCCGCCGCGGGAGCGACCGGCGCAGGCGAAGGCGAAGTTGACGAAGTAATCACCGACTTTCGACGCCTGCAGAAAGGCGGCAAAGATGATGAACAGGATGATGTAGGTGGAGGACACCGCCGTGGTCGGCCCCAGTACGCCGGCGTCGGTGTAGACCTGGCTGAAGAAACGTTGCACCGACAGCCCCGGATACCCCAGGAAGCCCGGCATGTAAGGCCCAGCGAAGACGTAGCCGAGGAAGATCAGGGCGATGACCACCAGCGCCAGACCGGCGACCCGGCGGGTCATTTCCATGATCAGGGCGGTGCCGGCAATGGCCGCGAAGGAAATGCCGATGGGCGCAAACGAGGTGCCCGTGCTCATGCGCATGGAGGTGTTGTAGACCTCCAGGAAGTAGACCGCGCTGGCCACGGAACACAGGATCAGCACCAGGTCCGGCAGGCTGAACAGCGAGCGCTGGCGCTGGTGGAACCAGCTCAGCACGATACCGCCGGCGGTGGCGGCCAGCAGCGGCCAGCCAAAGTGCCAGGTTTCCAGCTCCGGCGGCAGGCGCATGGTGCCGCCGGCAATCATCTGGTGGAAATTGAACGTCTGGTACAGGACGTACAGGGCCGGCAACAGGAAGACGGCGGCCAGCCAGGTGGTCCAGCGATGACGGGCTTCGCCCTCCTGCTCGGACACGAAACGCGCGCCGGTGTAGAGGATGAAGCCGAGAATCAGCGCGCCGCACACGTGGACGATACGGAACGACCAGGTTTCCAGGGGCGCGATGTTCAGGGTGTACAGGTGAAACGCCGAGTACAGAATGGCGAGCGCGCTCACCACCTTCAGCACCCAGCCGGAGTAGAGTCGGCGATTGGGTTCAACCGGTTCGTCGTCCACTCCATGGGCCAGCATGTGATCGTCGTCCGGGTTGACCGGCGCCTGATCCTTGTTGGAGTTATCAGTAGTCATGATGCAACCTGATCGGGAAAGAAGAGTGGCCGGAAGGCGGCCAACAGCCTGAAGAAAAGGACCGGCCTCGTGGCCGGTCCGGTCAAGTCACGATTCCCGTGGAACGCTTACTTGATCTGGCTATCGTCGATGTCGTAGCCGTTCTCATTGAACCAACGAGCCGCACCCGGGTGCCACGGCAGAACGGTGTTCTTGCTGTAGTTCTCGGGGATGGTGGACTTGGCGGCCTTGTGGATGCCTACCATCTTGTCGTTGTTTTCCATGGTCAGCTTGGTGATCTCGTAGACAAAGTCTTCCGGCATATCACAGTTGACGATGGAGAAGTTCCACATGGAAACCACGTGGGACTCGCCTTCCAGCGACTGGTAGGTACCGGACGGAATGTTGAACTCGGCCACCGGGAAGTTGTCGATGATCTTCTGACGCTCGGCGTCGGTCATGCCGATGATGTTGACGTCAGTCTGGACTTCCAGCTGGCTCACGGCCGGGATGGGAATACCGGCGGCAAACGCCACCACGTCGATCAGGCCGTCCTGGAGCTGACCGCCGAGGTCGGACCAGCTGCCGTTACGACGCTCGTAGTTCACGCCCAGGGTATCCATCATCTTCGGGAAGTAGGTGTCCGAGGTGGAGCCGGCCGGGCCGAAACCGATCTTGGCGCCATCCGGAATGTCGGAGATGGAGGTGATACCAGAGCTGGACAGGGCCGTGACGGAGAACGGGGTCTGGTACATGGGGAACATGGCACAGACGTTGTCCATCTTCATTCCCGGCGCCAACGGGCTGTTGCCGTCGATGGATTCCTGGGCGGGCCCCAGGGTGGTCAGGCCGAACTTCAGGTCGCCGGTGTGGACCAGCGCCATGTTCTGCATCGGGCCACCGGTGATTTCAGCACCGCCGGACACGCCCAGGCTTTCGGAGATGTAGTGCGCCCAGCCCGAACCGTAGGCGAAATAGGTACCGCCCTGACTCGCCGTGCCAACGGTGAATTTTTCCGGCCAGTCGGAACGATCCTGGGCCGAAACGGAACCGGATACGATCAGTGCAGAGGCGAACGTCGCCGCCAGCAGGGATTGCGCTTTCATTATTCTTACTCCTGTACTGTCATTGTCGTTATGCATGACGCGCCGGAACAGCCAGCTCCGACGACGTGAATCTTCGAGGCCTGCGCAGGTCCTCTATCAGCAGTCAGTAGCTCAGCAAGCAACGGGCCAGGTCAGTAGAATTCGCGACTTTTCGGGCCTGGCAGGCTATGGGCATAATAGACCACTCACCGCCAATGGGTGACATTTCACCCAGACTTTCCGGGCCAATGGGTAGAAACCCACACATGGATTCGGCAAAGACATGACCTTGGCAAAGGCCAATTACCGGCCGTTCAGCCAACCCCATCCCCAAAATGCGCTGTTTTCGCTACAATACGACTCCGGTTGGCGACACCGGATCCCAAGCACCATCCCCCGAAAGCCTGTCACGGACAGCGCTGTCCCCCTGACAGACCGGATCCGGCCACAACCGGCGCGTCATCTCTTGACGCCATCCTGTACGGGCAATGAGGCCTGTCCCAGTCAAGGAATGCGACAACGTGTAGCTGTTTGCGACCTATACGTTTGGCTACTAGATTACGCGTAACGTGAACAAACCGACGGCAGTTATGGTACGAATGGGGGTGGTCCGAAGTGTAGGGAGTCTCTGAAAACGCCCTGACGTTTTCCCGCGTCGGGCAGGACGTTTTCAGCGGTTTCCTGGTACTGGGAGTTTCTGAACAGCTCCCCGGTTCACCCTGATGACTACCAGCGGATGCAGCCCACAAGGCCGCATCTGAACCATCCGTCCTGACCCACAACGACGACCTGAAGACGAAACATGACAGAATCCAAATCCAAGATTATCTATACCCTGACGGACGAAGCTCCCGCCCTGGCCACCCGCTCTCTCCTGCCGATCCTGGAGACCTTTGCCAAGCCGGCCGGCATCGACTTCGAAACCAGCGACATTTCCCTGGCGGCCCGTATCCTGGCGGCTTTCCCGGAGCGTCTGAACGACGACCAGAAAGTGCCGGACCACCTGGCCGAGCTGGGTGAATACACCAAGAACCCGCACGCCAACATCATCAAGCTGCCGAACATCAGTGCCTCTATTCCGCAGCTGCGCGCGGCGATCAAGGAGCTGAACGAGCAGGGCTTCGACGTTCCCGAGTACAAGGAACACCCGGAGACCGACGAGGAGAAGGACGTCACCGCGCGTTACGCCAAGGTCCTGGGCAGTGCCGTTAACCCGGTCCTGCGGGAAGGCAACTCCGACCGTCGCGCCCCGGCCGCGGTCAAGGCGTTCGCCCGCAAGTACCCGCACAGCATGGGCGAATGGAGCCCGGCGTCACGTACCCACGTGGCCCACATGCGCGGTGGTGACTTCTACTCCAGCGAACAGTCCCTGACCCTGGACAAGGCCACCAGCGTCAACATCGTCTTCGAGAACAAGGCCGGCAAGCAGACCGTGCTGAAGTCCGACCTGGCCCTGCAGGAAGGCGAAGTGCTCGACGGCATGTTCATGAGCTGCAAGGCGCTGCGCAAGTTCTTCGCCGACGCCATCGAGGACTGCCAGAACACCGGTGTCATGTTCTCCCTGCACGTCAAGGCGACCATGATGAAGATCTCCCACCCAATCGTGTTCGGTCACGCGGTGAAGATTTTCTACAAGGAGCTGTTCGACAAGTACGGCGACCTGTTCGACGAGATCGGCGTCAACCCGAACAACGGCCTGTCTTCCGTCGTCGAGAAGATCAAGCAGCTGCCGGAGTCCAAGCAGGAAGAAATCCAGGAAGACCTGCACGCCTGCTACGAGCACCGTCCGGAAATCGCCATGGTCGATTCCGTCAAGGGCATCACCAACCTGCACGTGCCCAGTGACGTGATCGTCGACGCTTCCATGCCGGCCATGATCCGTAACTCCGGCAAGATGTGGGCCCGCGACGGCAAGCTGAAGGACACCAAGGCGGTCATGCCGGAGTCCACCTACGCCACCATCTACCAGGAAGTGATCAACTTCTGTAAGACCCACGGCGCCTTCGACCCGACCAAGATGGGCACCGTGCCGAACGTGGGCCTGATGGCGCAGAAGGCCGAAGAGTACGGCTCCCACGACAAGACCTTCGAAATCCCCGAAGACGGCACCGTGCGCATCGTCGATGCCGACGGCACCGTCCTGACCGAGCACAACGTCGAGAAGGGCGACATCTGGCGCGCCTGCCAGACCAAGGACCTGCCGATCCGCGACTGGGTCAAGCTGGCCGTCAACCGCGCCCGCGCCACCGGCATGCCGGCGGTGTTCTGGCTGGACGATGAGCGTGCCCACGACGCGCAGCTGATCAAGAAGGTCGAGGCCTACCTCAAGGATCACGACACCGACGGCCTGGACATCCGCATCATGTCCCCGGTCCGCGCCATCCGCTGGACCATGGAGCGCCTGATCCGCGGCCTGGACACCATCTCCGTGACCGGCAACGTGCTGCGTGACTACCTGACCGACCTGTTCCCGATCCTCGAACTGGGCACCAGCGCCAAGATGCTGTCCATCGTGCCGCTGCTCAACGGCGGTGGCCTGTACGAAACCGGCGCCGGCGGTTCCGCGCCCAAGCACGTACAGCAGCTGATCGAGGAAAACCACCTGCGTTGGGATTCCCTGGGCGAGTTCCTGGCCATCGCGGTCTCCCTGGACGAGCTGGGCGAGAAGGAAGACAACGCCCGCGCCCGTCTGCTGGGCCAGACCCTGGACAAGGCCACCGAGCGCCTGCTGGAAAACAACCAGTCGCCGTCACGCAAGACCGGCGAGCTGGACAACCGCGGCAGCCACTTCCACCTGGCCCGCTACTGGGCGGAAGCTCTGTCCAAGCAGGACGAGGATCCCAAGCTGCGCGACTTCTTCGCCAGCCTGTCCAAGGAGCTGGAGTCCAACAAGGACAAGATCCTGGAAGAGATGACCGTCATCCAGGGCAATTCGGCGGACATCGGCGGCTACTACCACGCGCCGTCCGACAAGGTCTGCGCCGTGATGCAGCCGAGCGAAACGCTCAACGGCATCCTCGCCAAGGCAGGCGAAGCGGCCAAGAACTCGTAAGCGCCGTCTGAAACAGAAAGCCCGGCCGGGGAAACCCGACCGGGCTTTTTTGTGTCTGCCGTACTTCCAAATCAGGAACACTCCGTCCATGTAGCGGGAGCTTCAGCTTCCGAGCAGGCCAATGGCCTGCCCCGGTCTCCGGCCTGGCAAAAGCCCTCCGGCAGGCTTACGCCCGCTCCGAAGCTCAAGCTTCGGCTACATTAGAGCTTGCGCCTCAAGCTTATCCACACCATGCCATGCCGACACAATCCACCAGAACGGCAGCGAACTCCGTCCATGTAGCGGGAGCTTCAGCTTCCGAGCAGGCCAACGGCCTGCCCTGACCTACGGCCCGGCACAAGCCTTCCGGCAGGCTTACGCCCGCTCCGAAGCTCAAGCTTCGGCCACATTAGAACCTTCGCCTCAAGCTCATCCACACCATGCCGACACAATCCACCAGAACGGCAGTGAACTCCGTCCATGTAGCGGGCGCTTCAGCTTCCGAGCAGGCCAGCGGCCTGCCCTGACCTACGGCCCGGCACAAGCCCTCCGGCAGGCTTCCGCCGGCTCCGAAGCTCAAGCTTCGGCGACGAGGGCGCGTGGCCGTTGCCTTCCCGGAAGAAGGGCCCGACGATCTCCCAAGAACTCAGGTCCCGATCACCCCGCCATCGTCCCTGGTCACCAGCATCGTCGACGACCGGGGCCGGGTCTGGCCGTCGGAGGCCGGGAAGCTGCCGCCGGGATGCTGGATGTTGACCCACAGGGTGCGCCCGTCCGGCGTGCCAGTGACGCCGGTGACCTCGCAACCGCGCGGCCCCACCAGGAATCGCTTCACCTCGCGGGTGGCGGGATCGGCGCACAGCATCTGGTTGGTTCCCATGTTGGCGTTCTGCGCGTCGTCATCGCCATAGTCGGTCTGGATCCAGAGCCGCCCTTGCGGATCGAACCAGAGACCGTCCGGCGAGGAGAAGATGTCCCCTTTGATGGTGCCGGTCAGGTGGTCCGGGCTGCCCGCTTCAGGCCGGTCGCCGGCCAACAGGAATACCTCCCAGGTGAATTCGGTGGCGTCCAGCCGACCGCCCTGCTCGCGCCAGCGCACGATCTGGCCGTGCAGGTTGGTCGGGCGCGGGTTGGCGGCGTCCACCGGCTGGTCCGGTTTGTTGCCGCGATGCTTGTTGTTGGTCAGGGTCACGTAGACGTCTTTCGAGTGGGGGTGCACCGCCACCCATTCCGGCCGGTCCATGGGCGTCGCCCCCAGCACGTCCGCCGCCGCGCGGGCGTTGACCAGCACGTCCTGCTGGCTGAGGAAGCCGTTGCGGGCGGTCAGCCCCAGGTTACCGTGGCGCAGGGCGCGCCATTCGCCGCGGCCGTCTTCATGGAACACCGCCACGTACAAGGTACCTTCGTCGAGCAGTCGACGCTGACCCGCCGTGTCGCCCTGGCGATAGCGGCCGGCGGGCACGTACTTGTAGACGTACTCACCCCGGGTGTCGTCGCCGGAATAGACAGCCATGGTGCCGTCGTCGTCCACCGCCACCGTGGCGCACTCGCGGACCAGCCGGCCCATGGCCGTGCATTTGCGCGGCTGGCTGTCCGGATCGAACGGATCGATCTCCACCACCCAGCCGAAACGGTTGGTCTCGTTGACGTGGCCCTGGTGCGGCTGGTCGTCGTCGGGCGTGGCGTTGAAGCGGGCATCCACGCTTTCCCAGGCGTAGTACTCGCTGTTCTGGCCACTGGCCACGCCGTAGCGCTTATGACCGATGCGGTGCGCGTAATCCTCGGGGTCGCGATTGACGAAGTAATTCTTCCAGTTCTCCTCGCAGGCCAGATAGGTGCCCCAGGGCGTGGCGCCCATGGAGCAGTTGTTGAGGGTGCCGAGAATGGTCTCGCCGGCGGGATCACTGGCGGTTTTCATGGCCTCCGCGCCACGCATCGGTCCGCTGATGGCGATGGGTGTGGTGGCGGTGATGCGGCGTCCGAAGCGGGAATCGCTGACCTGCTGCCAATGGCCGTCCGCGTCGCGGCGCACCTCGATCACGCTCACGCCGTGAGCGGCCTGTTCCTTCTTCACCTCCGCTTCGGGCCGGCTGATACGACCATCGTCCGACGCGCTGGACGTAAAGCCGCCGGGATGCAGGGTCGGGTTGATGTACTCGTGGTTCATCACCAGCAGGCCGTGGTCGTTGGGCGCCTCCGGAAACGGGAAGTAGGCCATGCCGTCGTTGTTCTGGCCGGCCTGTTCGGCCTGGGCACGCCAGTCGTCGGACGCATCGGCCTTCCATGCGGTCGCGCCCTTCACCACCGGATCGCCCCAGGAGAAAAAGCGTTCGGCCCGGTAGCCGTCCGGCACCCGCACACGGTCGAAATCCGGATCCAGCATTGGTGGCAGCGGTTTGAAACCGATGTGGCCATCCGCCAGCCCCGGGAACAGGGTGTGCGCCTGGGCCGCCTCGGCGCGCGGCGCCGGCACACCGCCCAGGAAGAAAGCGCCCACCGCGGCGCCCAGGCCACCCTGCAGGAACCGGCGGCGGGAGCGGCCGATCACCTGGTCCAGACCTGGCTCGGCGCTGGTGTGGTCCGGCGTGTCGTCCACACGCTCGATGGCGTCGTGATAATCCGCGTCGGACGCGGGGTTCGAATGGATCAGGCTCATCAGGGTCTCCTTGTTCGGCTCGGGCCGACTCGCGTTAGTGGGCGGCGACGCGTTGGTCGAGGAACGTCAGCCATTGCTGCGCCGCGGATCGGGTTGAAGGGTCGTTGGCGGCCCGGGCCAGCGCCTGGCGGGCCGCCTCGAGTCGATTCGCGCGCAGGCGGGCCACGCCCAGCAGCAGGTTGGCGCGGGCCCGGTCGTCCACCTGTTCCGCCAGGGCCTGTTCGAAGGCCCCGGCGGCCTCGGCCCAGCGCAACTGGCGCAGGTAGGTGCGCCCCATCAGCATCTCGGCGGCGCCGTCGTCGGTGGATCGGGCCAGATCCTCCAACACGGCCAACGCCTGATCGTTCTCGTTGGCCTGGAACCAGGCCTGGGCCAGGTAGCGGCGGTTCTCGACGCTGGCTGCAAGCTGGCCGCGCTCGATGCCGGAGGCCATCAGCCGCGCCGCGCGCCAGGGCATGTCCTGCTGCAGGTACAAACTGGCCAGCGCCTGCCACTCTTGCGGGGCATCGAGGGCGTCCTGGCTGTGCAACGACGCCAATAGGCCCAGCTGCCGGCGCGGCTGGTCGAGCATCCCGTACAGGGTGGCGAGCGCGCGCAGGTAGTCGGTTTTGGGGTAGCGGTCGACCAACCGTTCCAGGGTGTCGGCGGCGGACGCGTAGTCCCCCAACTGCTGGTAAGCCGCGCGCAACAGGTTGAGGGATGCTTCCTCGGGTTGCTGGGCGACGGTTTTCTCCAGTTGAGCGGCGGCGTCGGCGTACGCCTCCAGCAGGTAGAGACAATGGGCACGCAGGCGCTGGAGCGGGATGTCGTCTGCCAGCACCGACGGCGGCAGCGCATCCAGCCAGTTCAGGGCCTGTTCGTAGCGCTCGAGCTGGTAAGCGAGCTGCGCCAGGTTGCGCCGGGCACTCTGGAGCAGGGCGTCGGGCAAGCCGGGGATGGCCACCAGGCGTTCGTAGCGTTTGACCGCCACGGCCGAGCGGCCCTGCCGGCTCAGGGCATAGCCCTGCAGGTTGAGGATCTGGGCCCGCTCGTAGCCGCTCAGGTCGTCCAGTCCGGCCAGGCGCTCCAGCGCGGCCATCGCCGCCGGGTACCGCGACTGGCCGACCTGGTCGCGGGCCTTTTCCAGGCCGTTGTACACCGACTCGCGCATGGCGTTTGCCTGGGCCTGGGTCGGCGTCGTCCCGAGCAGCAGCAGGAGGCCGGCGACGCAGGCCAGCCAACGGGAAGGCGTCATCTCACTGCTCCTGTATGCGAAATTCGAACTTGTTGCGCACGCCTGGCACGGCCACCGCTTCGCCGTTCACCATCCGTGGCTGGTAGCGAAACCGCCGCGCCGCGTCGATGGAAGGCGTCTCGAACAGGTAGCTGTCGCAGGCGTCCTCGACCACCACCACATCGGTCACTGTGCCCTGCGGCGTGACGGTGTAACGGACCGTACAGTCGCCCTCCACCCCGCGGTTCAGCGCCCGGCCGGGATAGACCGGCGCGATTTTGACCAGCGGCTGGAACTCCCCCGCCTGGCGCTGCCCCAGGTTGAAGCCGGAGCCGTCCACCGCGAACCGGTCGATGCCGGGTACGTCGATGGGTGGCAGCTCCGCGCGGGGCGCCGCCGGCGCGGCCATGACCGGCATCGAGGGCGTCGTGGGCGTGGGTTCGGGTTTGGGCGGTGGATCGGGTTGCTCTCGGGGCTGCGGCGCTTCCGTAGGCGGCGGCAGACGCACGAAGTCCAGCCGGCTGCCGCTACGCGGTTGGTCACCGGCGGCGCCGTCCACCGCCACCAGCAGGCGGATGCCGGACACCAGCAGCACACTGGCCAGCACACCACCGACCAGCGCCAGCAGCACGCCCGGCACGCGCGGCCCGGTGCGCAATCGCTGTTGGATGCGGGTCGCGGCGGTCATTGCCCACTCCCCTGGGTGGCCAGGGCGATATCGCTCACACCGGCCCGGCGGGTGGCGTCCATCACGCGGACCAGGGCGTCCGTGGTGGCAGCGGCGTCGGACTGGATCACGACGGTGCCACGCGGGTTCTCGGCGTGCAGCCGCGACACGTTGGCGGTCAGTGCGGCGGGGTCCACCTGGCGCTGGTCGATCCAGATGCGGTTGCTGGCGTCGATAGCCACCAGAATGGCGGCGTCCTCGCGGGACTCGGCGGTGGTGGCCTCGGGCCGGTTCACCTCGATGCCGGTCTCGCGCACGAACGAGGCGGTGACCAGGAAAAAAATCAGCAGGATGAACACCACATCCAGCATGGGGGTGACGTCGATGCCGGTATCGGCGCTGTCCTCGGCTTCGTTCCAGGCAAATCTACGCATGGGCAACGCCCTCCGGGGCGGCATGGACTGGGGGCAAATCGCCGGCGGCCAGTCGCCGGTCCAGGCGCTGGCGCCGTACACGAATCTGCCGCTGCAGCATCAACACGGTGATCAGCCCGGTCAGGCTGACGGCCATCCCCGCCAGGGTCGGCAGGGTGGCCCGGGATACACCGTCGGCCATGGCGCGGGCGTTGCCGGTGCCGGTGAACGCCAGCACGTCGAACACCACGAGCATGCCGGTGACCGTCCCCAGCAAGCCCAGCAGCGGGCAGACCGCCACCAGCGAGCGAATCATCGGGATACCGCGCTGCAGGCGCTGGTCGACGATCGACACCAGCCTCGCCCGCAGGCGGTCCCTGCCCCAGGCGTCCGCCGCCGGCAGGCTGGTCCAGAGTTGCAGCACCTGGCGCTCGAAGCGGCGATGGGGGCAGAGCAGGTAGATTGCCCGCTCCAGGATCAGCGCCCAGAGCAGCACGGTCACCAGGGCGATCACCCACATCACCGGCCCGCCCTGGTTGAGAAAGGCCGCCAGCGGCTGGATCAGCGCGGAAGACAGGTCAGGCATCATCCCTCCTGCGGCTCGGTCGCCGGCCTGGCCGGATGCGGGCGGCGCGCCGGGCCGGTCGGTGCCGCGTCGGCCGCCGGCAGCAGCTGCTCGGCGATCAGCCCCGCCGCCTGTTCCTCCAGCACCTGCCAGACCGAGCGCGAGCGCGCCGCCACCAGGGTATGCAGCAGCAGGACCGGGATCGCCACCGCCAGCCCCAGCACGGTGGTCACCAGCGCCTGGGAAATACCGCCGGCCATCATCTTGGGATCGCTGTTGCCGAACAGGGTGATCGACTGGAAGGTGAGGATCATGCCCACCACGGTTCCCAGCAGGCCCAGCAACGGCGCCACGGCGGCGATGATCTTGATAAAGCCCAGCCCGCGCTGGATGCGCGGCCGTTCCCGCAGCATGGCCTCGCCCATGGCGGTTTCCAGCACCTCCGGCGAGCGGTGGCGGTAGCGCTGCGCCGCCTGCAGGATACGGCCCAGGGGATTGTTGCCCGGCGCAGTCGGGTGGCGCGCCTGGCGCGCGACCTTCGCGCCCATCACACCCAACACCAGCAGCCGCTCCAGAGCCACCAGCAGCGCCAGTGCGCCCAGCCCCAGGATGATGTAACCGACAACGCCCCCCTGCCCGATCCGCTCGGTCACACTGGGCGACTGCAACAGCATGTCCAGCAGCTGGCCGCGGGCCGGATCCAGCGCGGCGACCACAGGCTCGCCATCCGGCCTGGCATCCGCCGCCAGCGTGGCGTACCCGCTGCCCGGCTGGCGCGCCAGGGCGTTGAGCTGACCGGTGGCCGGGGAATACTGGATGTAGTGGCCGTCGGCAAACACGTTGAAGGGGCCGGCGCGGACCACGGTCCTGTCCTCGGTCGCGCCGTCCAGGCCCACCACCGGCGCCTCGAAGCGCACCACCCGGCCGGACTCGACGATACCCCGCTGGATCTCGAACCAGAGCCGGCGGATGTCCGCCAGGGCCGGCAGACGGTTGGTGTTCTCCAGCTGCTGCGAGAAGGTCGCCAGGAAGTCGGTCCGTTCCGGGAACTGCACCTGGCTCGGGGAATCCTGGAACCGGGCACGGGCCTGGCTGGCCGCCTGGCCCAGCACGCCGAACAGCTCCTGCAGGTCGCCCAGGGTCTGTTTCAGTTCAGCGCGCTGGCTCTGCAGATCGGTGGCGTTGTCCTCGAACGCCTGCTCCAGCGACTCACTGCGCGCCCGAGCCTGTTGCAGCTCGGCCCGCAACGCCTCCAGCTGCGCCGCCTGGTCCGACTGCTCGGCCCGGAAGCGCGCCAGCCGCTGCTGGTTGAGGCGGCTGTCTTCCCGGGAGGCCTGCTGGATGGAGTCCAGCAACCCGTCCAGGGACAGGGCGTCCTCCTGCGCCAGCGCCGTGGAACCGGCGCCCAGAAGGCAGGCGCAGATCAGAATGCGGGACAGGGTTTTCATCACTCGCCCTCCTCGATGTTGAACACCGGCATGGCCAGCAGGTCCGGCGCGGTCTGTTTGCGGGCCACGCGCAGGGCGTTTTCGAAGCGTCGGTCCCAGACGCCGGCGTCCAGCGGCTGCCACTGTGCGCTGTCCGGATTCCAGGCGCCGAGAGCCTGGTGGTCAAGGCTTCTATACAGCAGCGCCACCCGGCCGAAGCGCAGGATGTCCACCTCCCGTTCGCCGCCGTCCAGGGCAATGCGGTCGCGGTAGGTTTCCAGGGTGCGGCCGTAGTCGGCTTCGGCATCGTAGGCGGCGAACACCTTGCGCAGGGTCGCGGCCAGGGCATCGTCCGGGTCTTCCAGGCTGGCGCGCAGGGCGTCGACGCGCGCCTTGCGTTCATCCAGCAGGAACGGCCGGTCCAGACCGACGAAGCGGTCCAGGCCATCAATCATGTCCGTCACCAGCGGCAGCAGGCGCTTTTCCAGGCCGGCGGAGGATTCGATGGACGCCTGGATGTCGGCCAGCTCGGCGCTCTGGCTGTCCACCTGGGTCTGCAGCAGCGTGTTGTACTGCTGCACCTGGTCCAGCTCCGCCAGCAACTGGCGGTATTCCAGCTCCATCGAGCGGGTCTGGCCGGCGACCTCGGTCACCTGGCGTTCGGCGGTCTGGTTCTGTTGCACCCGGGCCTGGGCCTGGCGGTCGACATCCGCCAGGTCGGCCGCCGGCGCACCGGCGCTGCCCAGCACCAGCAGGGCGGTAACCAGCCGGAGGGTTATGGGGTGGGATGGGCCAATGTTCACAGGCTAGCCTCCTTGTCCGGGCAACGCCGGGCCGTCATGAGCGGGCAGGCCCAGGGTGTCGCGCACCGCGCGCCAGGGCACCAGCTTGAAGTTCTGGGTGTCGGCGGGCAGCACGTTGCGACCGTCCTGCACCACCAGCAGGCCGTCACTCCAGGGGCCGCCCAGGTCGCTGGCCACCACGGTGAGGCCATCGGTCTCCGAGGCGCCGTCGATCATGGCGCCGTGGTTGGCGCCGATACGGAATACGCCCACCGGCGCAAACGGCGGTTTGGCGTCGTAGACCACGTAGCTGTTGTTGCCCTGGCTGGAAGCCACCAGGTAATCGCCGGCGTAGAGCGACAGGCCCTCCACGTCGTCGTGCAGGCGCTCGCCCACCGCATCCACCAGGGTCAGGCGGTCGTCGCCATCCGGCTCGGCGTCCAGCACCCAGATCCCGTAGCCCTCTTCGCCCACAAACAGGCGTTGCCGGTCGTCGTCGGCGACGCAGCCTTCCGGCTGGCTGTCGAGGCTGAATTCACGCACCGCCTCGCCGCCCCAGTGGTCTTCGGTCAGGTCCAGACGGTACTGGACGTAGCGGCCGGACTTGTCGTTGGCAAAGGCGTAGAGCCGGTCCGGCCCCGGCTGGTAGAGGCACAGGCCGTATATTTCCGGCAGGTCGGTGGCCAGCTCCACCACGGGAACCACGGTGCCACTGTCCCGCTCGATGGCGAACAGGCTCAGGCTGTTGCGGGTGCGGTTGCTGGCGACCGCCACGTCGGCAACCTGGCCGCGGTAGTCGACGCCGTAGCGCACGTCCACGTTGTTCACGCGACCCACCGGCAGGGATTGCCGTTCGCGCCCGTTCAGGTCGTAGACGTGCAAACCCTGGCGCTTATTGGTGCCCAGCACGCGGCTGGCGCCGGGGTCCGAAGCGTTGACCCAGACCGCCGGATCGTCGGCCGCGTCCCCGGCGTTGGGTACGGGCGCGGTCTCCACCAGCGGCGCCACCGCCGGCAGGCGTTCGACGGGCTCGGCCGACGGCGTCGGGGCGGCCAGCTCCGCGCTCCGGTAGAAACCGGTGCTGTCGTCGAGAATGGCAACCTGCGCGCGGTCGTGCGACCAACGCACGCTCAGGGTCTCCGGCGCTTCGGCACCATCGAGGGCGATGTCGCGGGTATCGCCCGTACGTAGCTGCAGACGGTCACCGGCGAGCACCAACAGGCGCCCCGGGGCCGCGGACAGCGCCACCGGTCCGCCCGCCAGAACGCCGAACGGCGTTGCCATGGCCACCGGTGTGCGTTCGATGGCCGCTTCGGGATCGGCGTCATAGCCCCAGACGCCGACGCCGGCTTCGGCCACGTAGAACCTGCCCGAACGATCGTCCACCGCGCAGCCCGCCGACTCCGGCGGAATCGGCAGACTGCGCACCGGTTGCAGGGACAGCTCCGGGCCATCCTCACGAACCCGGTACTGGTCGGCCCGGTGCAGCTCACTCAGGACGAACAGGTAAAGGTCCTGGTCCGCGTCCCGATACAGGCACAGGCCCTCCACGGGATCGTTGATCGGGGCTGGCTGGGTGACCGGCTGGAACGACAAGGCCGCGTCGTCCACGCGATAGAACAGCAGCCGGCCGTTCGCGCTGTCGAAGCTGACGAACAGCCCGCCGCGCTGGTCCAGGTACTCCGCCGCCACAGGGTGGTGATCCAGCGTGTCGGCGCCGTCGCTAAGGCGGATGCCGCTGGCCTCGCCCACGCTCAGCCAGCGCTCCGAATCCAGCGGGTAGGCCCATTCGCCGGCCAGGTCGCGGGTCTGCCAGGCCACGTTCTCCACGGTGTCGGCGCGGGTGGACGTATCCTGGCGGGTTTGGCTTTCGCATCCTGCAAGCAGCGTGACGGCGAGCAGCGAGGACGCCAGGCCGGCCAGCTGTGCTTTTCGGTTGTTGATCATGTTGTTGCCTGTGTGCGTGAAACGATCGCCCGGCCCCGCGAGGAACCGCGCCGGAACGCGGCTCCCCGGGATCGGGATCAGAAATTGGTGTAGGTCAGTCCCAGCCGGTAGGTGCGGCCGTAGGTTTCGTACTGGGCGTTGTAGTCCGAGCTGCCGGCGTAGGTGTAGTACGGCTCGTCGGTGATGTTCACCGCGTCGAACTGCACCTGCAGGTTCTCGGTCACGAAGTAGCCGGCGCTGAAATCGAGCTGGAACTGGTCGTCCTGGTAGACGTCGTAGCGGGCGTCGTCCGGGTCACTGACTTCCATCAGGTAGTCGGACTTGTAGTTGCCCGCCAGGCGCAGGCTGAGGCGGTCGTCCTCGTAGCCCAGGGTCAGGTTGCCGGTGGTGTCGGACTGGCCTGGCAGGGAGATATCACGCTCACCGGAACGGGTGTCGATGGTCGCATCGGACCGGGTCCAGGCGGCGTTGGCACCGATCAGCAGGCCGTTCCAGGGCGCGGGCAGGCGGCTGAACTTGTGGTTGATGGCCACTTCCAGGCCGCGCAGCGTGGCGTCCTCGCCGTTGCGGTAGGTGATCGCTTCGTCGAAGGCGGCGAAGTCGCCGGTACCGGCCAGGTCGCGGGTGTAGACGAAGTTCTGGATGTCCTTGTAGAAGATGTAGGCGGACACGGCGCTGTCCGGGCCGAAGTAGTGCTCGATGCCCAGGTCGATGTTGTTCGACTCCATCGGGTCCAGGTCGGGGTTGCCGAACTCGGCCTCGTCGCCGTCGATCACATAGGCCGGCGAGAGCTGCTCGAACGTGGGCCGGGCAATGGACTGGGTGAAGGCGGCGCGGACCTGGGTGCTGTCGGTCAGCTCGTAGCGGGTGTGGAAGTAGCCCAGCAGGTTGCCGTAGCTGTTCTCCACGCGGCGGTCGCTGAAGGTGCCGTCTTCCAGCCGGGTGCCGCGGGCTTCGGTGTCGGTGTGCTCGTAGCGGGCGCCGGTCAGGATGTTGAGGCCGCGGATGTTGATGCTGCCCATGAGGTAGCCGGCGTTGATGTCCTCGTCGATGCGATAGTCGTTGACCCGTGAACCTTCCTCGTCTTCGTTGCCGGCTTGCCCCTGCGCGGCGATCATCGAGCGCAGGGCGCTGGCGCCGGTGTTGGCGTTCGCGTCATCGAGATCCTCATAGACCCAGACGTTCTCGTCGTTTTCCTTTTTGCGCCGGCTGGCCTTGGCGCCGAACTTGATCCGCGCCGGGTTGTTGTCGATCGACAGGTGGCGGGTGATGTCGAACCGGGCGCTGTTCTGGCGGTCGGTGGCGTCGGATTCGGTCTGCTCGACCTCGTCCAGGGTGTAGGCATCCGCCGCGTAGAAAGACGCCGGCGCGCTAATGTCGGGCGAGACCGTACCGGTGTAACCCACGCCGCTGAAGGTGTCGTTGCCGGCAAAGGTGGCGTTGATCTCATCCGGGTTCTCTTCCGACGCTTCGCTGGCACTGGCGCTGTACTCGATGGTCCAGTCGCGCAGGTGGTGCTCGGCGCCCAGGGTGGCGGACAGGATCTCCTGGGTCTCCTCGCGGGATTTCAGTTCGCGCGCCGCCTCGGCGTCGCCGGATTCGCCCGGCGTCTGCGGCTCGTCGAACTCGACAATGTGGGCCCACCGCTCCTCGGTGTCGGAATAGCGGCTGTAGAGGGTGTGGAGGTACACCCGGTTGTCGGGATCGAGTTCGTAATCGAGGTTCAGCGCCGCGCCCAGACGCTCGCGGGTGATGTTGTAGTCCCGCTGTTCCAGTTCCTCCAGCGTCGCCGGATCCTCGTCGAAATCCCAGGCCCCGCCGGTTTCCACATTCTCGGAGCCGAACTTGCGTTTCTCCCAGCTCAGCGCCCCCGCCACGCCCAGGCGCTGGCCGTTGTCGAAGTCGAAGGTGCGACCGCCGGACACCGAGCCGCCGGGGCTGGTCTGGTCGGTCAGCTCGTTATAGCTGCCTTCCACGCTGGCCTTGAAAAAGGGACGGTCCTTGTCCAGTGCGGAGACGCTCTTGAGCTCGATGTTGCCGCCGATGGAATTGGCGTCCATGTCCGGCGTCAGAGCCTTGGTGACCACCAGCGAGGACAGCAGGTCGGATGGCAGCACATCCAGCGCCACCGCACGACGGTCGGCTTCCGGCGCCGGCAGCTGGGTGCCGTTGACGGTCACCGTGTTGAGGTCGGCACTGGTGCCGCGCACCCGCACGAAGCGCCCTTCCCCCTGATCCCGCTCCACCGACAGGCCGGGCAGGCGCTGCAGGGATTCGGACACGTTCTTGTCCGGCAGGGCGTTGATGGCGTCGGAGTTGACCACGGTTTCCAGGTTCTCCGCCTCGCGCTGCTGGTTGAGGGCGGAGCGGATGCGTGCGGCCTGGCCCACCACCGTGATGGTTTCCAGGGCGGTGGTATCACTCGCGGCGCTGGATTGCTCACTGCTGGATTGGTCACTGCTGGATTGACCACCGGACCTGGTGGCGTCGTCGGACGCCATGGTCTGGGCCGGCGCTGTCAGCGGCAGGCTGCAGGCCACGACCGCCAGCCACAGGCGGGCACGCCGGCATGACGCAACAGTCGCGGGACGGGCTGTCACAGAAGGGGAAGTCATGATCAGGTTGTCCTTGCGTTTCGGTGTCTGAACGGGCCGGCGCATCCGGCCATCGGCGTTGGAGCTGTCGGCAACGCTAGGCAGGACAGATGTCAGAACCGTGACAGCTTTTTGAACAAGGCCTAAAAATCAGCAAGTTAAGAGGCGACTCAGGCTGCCGGTGAGCTTTTTTGACCGCCTCACCGAGGTCCCGCCCGGCCATGCGTCCCCTGTATTGGCGGGCCCGTGCCCCGCTCCGCCGCCCGATCGGATACGAAAATTTCCCCGTCTGCCCCTCGGAAGAGTGAGCCAAATTGACCCCCTGCCCTGTCACGGACCTGTCATCCGCCCCTGATACAGACAGGACTACACAAACATCATGACCCCTTCAGGAGATTGCGATGGCACCCCGGAACCTGCGACTGCACGGTCCCAAACTGGTGGCCCTGGGCCTGGTCGCCAACCTGTCGCTGGTGGCCTGCCTGGCGCTGGGCGACACCAAGACCTGGGCCGAGATCCAGTGGCTGGACGTGTTCGGCGAGGGCGGCGGCGCGCTGATGGTGCTGGCCTGGCTGGTGATGGTGCTGGGCAGCCGGCCCGCCGGCCGGGTCAGCAATCTGATGTTCGCTGGCATCGCCTTCATCTTTCTCGCCATGTGGCAGGACGCGCTGGATGAATTCATCCGCATGCCCCCCGGCCAGTGGTGGGATACCTGGCTGGAGTCCGCCTCTTTGCCCATCGGCATGGCGCTGCTGACCCTGGGGCTGTTCCACTGGCATCGGGAGCAACTGGTGATCAGCGAGCAGCTGCGCAAACGCGAGCGCCACTTTCGCGAGCACAAGGAAGTGGACCGGCTGACCCAACTGGCCAGCGTGGGTTACCTGCGCCGCCAGTTGGGTCAGGAGCTGGGCCGGGCACGGGAAGCCGGTACGCCGGTGTGCCTGCTGATGGTGGACATCGACCGTTTCGACGACCTCAACCGCCGCTTCGGCACCCGGGAAGGCGACCGGCTGCTGCAGGCCATGGCACAGCTGATCGTGATGAACATCCGCCAGACCGACCTGGTATGCCGCTATGCCGGCGACCGGTTTGCCGTACTGCTACCCAACACCGGCGAGGTGCTGGCGCGGATCCTGGCCCGCCAGATCGAGGCGGCGGCGAGCCATTTCGCCTACAAGACCAGCCTGGAGGGCGAGACCGCCTATCACACCGTCAGCGTCGGCACCGCGCTGGCGCTGAACGCCTCACCCCAGGACCTTCTGGAACGGGCCAACCGCGACCTGGCCTGGGCCAAGTCGGACAAGGCCCCGGACCGGGTCGCATGAGCCGCACCCCGTCCCAGGCCGCGGTCGAGACACGCTGGTACGATGCCGACAGCCGGTTTATCGCCGCCCATCACCAGCCCGCGTTGCTGATCGAGCTGGCCCAGGACCGCGGCGCCCGCAGCCACAAGCTGCTGCGTCACACCGGCCTGTTCCTGGACGACCTGTACCGCGGCCAGGCCTGTATCAGCCCGGCCCAGTCCCTGCGTCTGATCGACAACGCGCGGCAGATGGAGCGTGGCCAGGAACTGGGATTCCTCTGGGGAAGCCGCCTGTTTCCGGGCCATTACGGCGCAATCAGCACCCTGCTGCAGCAGGCCGGGAGCCTGGCGGACATGCTCGCAGTGATTCGCCGCTACCAGCCGCTGCTGTTTCCCTGGCTGGTGCCGCAGGTGGTGGAGGACGAACGCTGGTGCTACCTGGTCTGGCTGGACCCCATCGGCACCGGCGCGTTGCGCCCGTTCCTGACCGAAACCGCCATGAGCGCGGTCGCCTCGGTCAGCGCCTGGCTGGCCGGCCGCAAGCTGCCCTGGCGCTACCTGTTCCACGGCAAGGCCCCGGCCCACCGGGCCCAGTACGACGTCTATTTCGGCGAACACCTGCGCTTCAGCGCGGCCGTGGACGTGATGCTGATCGAACGCCAGTGGCTGCACCAGCGCTGGCGCCCCGGTTCCGAGATGATCACCACCGTGGCCCGCGGCGAGGCGGATACGCTGCTGGCTGAGCTGGGTGCCAGACGCGGTTTCCTGGAAGTGGTCTATCGCCATCTCTACCAGAACCTGTCGCGGCCGCTCAGCCTGGAGCAGGTCGCCGGTCATTTCGGCATGAGTCCGGCCACCTTCAAACGCAAACTCAAGCACCACCAGTGCAGCTTCCAGCGTCTGCTCGACGAAGCCCGCCTGCACGCCAGCCTGTACCTGTTCCACATCAAGGCCTGGAGCAATGAGCAGGTGGCGGACTACCTCAACTGCAATGACCCCACCAACTTCCGGCGCGCCTTCAAGCGCTGGACCGGCAGTACCCCCAGCGACTACCGCGGCCAGATCCTGACGCCCTGACCCCGGCCGTGAACCAGGGCTCCAAGCGTCCTTTGTCGCCCACCCGGGACGTTGCGTCGGGGACGACCTGCCGCCGCATCAGGCCGTCCGGAATCGACGACACAGCCCGGATTGCGACACATCCACTCCAACGGGCAAAATGGAGGGAGAATCGTTACGCGGAACCACGCATGCGCTTGCACCGGGCAACTTTCACGGCACTGATCATTACCCTGCTCCTTACCCTGACGGCCCACGCCGACAGCTCGTTCCGCCCCGCGATCCTTTTCAACTCCGACGTAGTGCAGGACAACGCCTTTAACCAGCAATTGCTGGAAGGCGTGCAGACCTACGCTGAACGCAAGGGCATCGACTACGCTTACAAAGCCTCCGCCAACCCGCGACAGTACCACCGCTACCTGGATACGCTGATCCGCGGCGGCCGCAACCCCATTCTGGCCCCCGGCGCCGCCACCGCACGTATCGTCCGTGCCGCCGCCGAGGCCCATCCGGACACCACCTTCATCACCATCGACTACTCGCTGGACCTCCCCAACGTGCGCTCGATCCTGTTCCGCGAACGGGAAGCCGCCTACCTGGCCGGGGTCCTCGCCGCCTATCGCACCGAAAGCCAGGTGCTGGGTTTCGTCGGCGGCATGAAAATCCCTGCCATCGAGGATTTCCGGGAGGGGTTCTTTGCCGGCGCCCAATCGGTCAATCCGGTGATCCGAACCCGCACGCTGTACCTGTCGGACAACAGTGCGCGCCCCTTCGACGACGCCGACGCCGGCTACCAGGCCGGCCGGAAACTACTCGCCGACCAGGCCGACATCGTCTTCTCCGCCGCCGGCAGTAGCGGCGAAGGCACTCTGCGCGCTCTGGCGGAAGCCGGTGCCCTGGGCATCGGAGTGGACAGCAACCAGAATGACGTGGCCCCCGGTCATGTACTGACCTCGGTGCTCAAGAAGCTGGACCGGGCGGTCTACGTGGCGCTGGTGAGCGAGCGCTGGGGGCTGTGGCGCAATCGCGTCAAGCATCTGGGACTGGCCCAGGACGGCGTCGGCCTGGCCATGGACGAGCACAATGCACCGCTGATCACCCGCGCCATGCACGACGCGGTGGACCAGGTGCGCAACGACATCCTGGCCGGCCGGCTGATCGTCAGCGACAGCGACGGCAGCGCCATCGCCACCGAACGCCGCCCCCTCAGCATCCGCGTGCTGCTGCCCGATACCCCACAGTGGCCCTACATCACCAACGCCCCCCAAACCGGCGGCGACAACCGACCCGGACTGGTCATCGACGCCCTCAACCTGGCCAGCCAGGAACTGGGTGTGCCCTTCCACTACGAGCGCCAGCCCCTGCGCCGCGGAATCTACAGCCTGGGCCGCAACGAGGCCGACGCCCTGCTGGTCAAATCAATCAGCCCGGAGCTGGACAACATCGCCGTCTATCCGGTGGAGGACGGCCGGCCGGATCCTTCCCGTGCGCTCATGCATTGGGACCTGGCCGTCTATCGCCGGGCCGACAGTCCAACCGGCGTCGATTACCGCCTGATGCCCATCGCGGTCCCGCTGGGCACGCGCATCGCCGAGGACCTGGCGCGCAAGGGCGTCGACCTGTCACACAACGACAACCTGCGCAGCCGCCTGGGGATGCTGGAACGGGCCCGGGTCAACACGGTGGTCGCCGATCCACTGCACGCCGACTACCTGATTGGCCGTTCACCCCGGTTGCGCAACACCATCGTCAAGACGGCGGATGCGATCGGCGAGGAAGCCAGCTACCTGCTGTTGAGCCGGGATTTCTACCGCACCTACCCGCGCTTCAGCGAGGAACTCTGGAATCAGTTGTCCCAGGTGCGCGAGTCCGTGGCGCTGTGGGACCAGGCCGATCGCTACTTCGAGGGTCCGGGCGTTGAGACGGGTAACAACGGGGTTGAGAAAGCGAAGGTCGATGAGGCGAAAGCCGATAACCGACCACCGGGAGCGGCATGGACCCAGTGATCGACGCCAGGGTCTATACTCCCGGTTAGCCATCGGAGGCTCCGCCGGATAGCACGGCCCAACATCAGGGAGGAAGCAACCATGGACGACGACACGTTCGATGCATCCGAATCCCGCAGCACCCGCGATTTCGAGGAAAAAAGCAGCCTGGCGCGCAAGCTGGAGCATCTGCAGCAGCAATTCCGCGCCCATCTCCCGGCCCGGATCGATGCCATTGTCGCCGCCATCCATCGCATACAGGGCACGGAGCAAGACCCCGGCGCGCAGGCGGCGGCCCGCCGGGCCGGCGACGGCCTGCATAACCTGATCGGCGCCGCCAGCACCTACGGATACCGGGAAGTGGGTCGTACCGCCGAAGCGATGGCCCGGCTACTCCGGCGCCAGGCGCTGGAAACGGCGCCAAGCGACAGCATCGAGTGGCGCGAACTCCGGTTCCTCGCGGATCACCTGACCACCTTGCGCGATCAGCCGCCAGACCAGATGCTGATCTCGGTCCTGCCGCCGGAGGCGCCCCCGCAGACGCGCCACATCCATATCGTCGATGACGATCCCCAGCAGACGGCTCTCATCGCGCACTGGCTGACGGAGGCGGGCTACCGCACCGAAACCTTCCATTCCATCGCCGTCTACGCGGACCTGTTCCCCGGCCTGACACGACCCGACGCCATTATCATGGACATGCGCTTCGACGGCGCCACCTACGCCGGGGCCGAATACCTGAAACGGCTCAAGCGTCACTGGACCCACGCCATCCCCATCCTCTTCGTATCGGTGATGGATACCCTGGAAGCCCGCCTGCGGGCCCTGCGCGCCGGTGCGGCGCGCTACCTGACCAAACCGGTGGAGCGGGAGACGCTGTTGCGGCTGCTGGAGCCGTTCAGCAACCCCGATAGCGACACACCGCTGCGGGTCCTGCTGGTGGACGATGACGTGGATCTATTGGCGGCGGCCGCCGCCAGCCTGCGCGTGGCCGGACTGGAGGTGCGGGAAATCGCCAGCCCCCTGGATGCCTTTGACGGCCTCGACGGCTTCCGGCCCGACGTGATCGTGCTGGACGTGATGATGCCGGACGTGTCCGGCCCGGAACTGGCAAGCATCATTCGCGAGAAGGAGGCCTTCCAGTTCACACCCATGGTGTTCATCTCGGGTGAGATCCAGCACTGGCGGGAACTGGAAGCGGCGAGCCTGCTGACCGAGCTGTTCCTGATCAAGCCGGTGCCGCCGCAACAGCTGACCCTGACCGTTCAGGCCCTGGGCCATAAGGCCCGGCGCCGGGCCCGGTTGCAGTCGGCGCGTTCGTAACCGGTTACCAGGGCAGTTCTTCGCCGTTGCTGTGCCAGAAGGAGCCGGTGTTGTCGAGATTCAGGGCCTCGATGCGGGTGGCCAGCCCGAGCGCCGATTCGGCCGGTGTGATCAGGCCACCGAAGTTGACCATGCGGGTCTTCACGAAGCCCGGATGCAGCTGGGCGACGGCGATTCCGCGAGGTTTGAGGTCCATGGCCAGGGAACGGCCAAAGGCGTTGAGAGCCGCCTTGGAGGCACGGTACCCGTAGCGGCCACCGGAGTCGTTGTCGGCGATCGAGCCCATGCGGCTGGTGATGTTGGCGATCTTGGCGCCCTCGCGCAGATAGGGCAGCAAAGCCTCGGTGACCCGCAGCGGCGCGTAGGCGTTGATTTCCATCTGGGCGCGGATCGAGTCGAAGTCGATGTCGCCCAGCACTTCATCGTGCAGCAGGCCGGCGTTGTTGATCAGCAGGTCCAGGCCGTCGGTCTGGCTGACCGCCGACACCAGCCGCTCAATGCCCGCCGCCTGGGTCACGTCCACGCCGTCGATGACCTGCTCGGCCACCGCGGCCAGCTCCTCAGACGACTGCCGGCAAACGCCAATCACGGCCCATTCCTGGCGGGCATAATGGCGCGCCAGTTCCAGTCCGACACCTCGGTTGGCTCCGGTAATCAGTACCCGTTCCATCTGTCTCTCCTGATCGTTATCCGCTGAACCTGATTGGCGGATCAATGCATAAGGCGTAACACGCTGCGCGAGACCCTATAACAGCGACGTCCCCCGCGACAAATACCCAGTCAGCCCATAACTGGATCCTCAGGAAGCGGTAATCGCCAGTTCAGGCGGTTGCTCCGGTGCTTTGCCCTGCCGCTCGGACTGCCACTGGTCGCGCACCAGGCGGGCGAACACCTCCAGTTCCGGCAGGTCGTGATGGCGGTCGCAGCGCATCACCAGGTACAGCGGAACCCGTGCATTGGTCTCCGAATAGAGCGTGACTTCGCCGCGGCAAGCCGCCATCTGGGCCAGGTTGATTTCCACCAGCCCCAACCCAAGCCCCGCCTTCACCATGGCGATGGTGGAATACTCGTCGTCCGAGGTGGCCACCACGTTGGCGCCGGCATAATGGTGCCCCAGGGTCTGGCGCATGAGGTTGATGTAGGGGCATTGCTCGGTGGGCGAGATCCACGGACGGCGGGCCAGCTCGCTGACGTCGGTGGGCAGCGGTCCCTGGTCGCCACAGGGCGGACCGATGGTGACGATGGTCACATGGCCCAGCTCCATGCGCAGCAGGTCGGGGTGGTCGCGACCGCTGAACACGAACCCGGCGTCCAGTTCCCCGGCCAGCACGGCGCGCTGGTTATCCGGTGAGGTGCCGGAGCGGATCACCAGCGACACGTCCGGCAACGCCTTGGCGGTGGCGTCCATCAGGGGTTCGAAGCGCAGCAGCTCGGGCAGCGCGTTGAGACCGAACAGCAACTGGGTGCGCGCCCGGCCGGCGATGGCCTTGGCGGTGGTCTCGAATTCCGCCAGATTGCCCAGGATACGATTGGCCAGGGGCAATAGGCGGCAGCCGGCGTCGGTCAGCAGCATGCCCTTGCTGGTGCGTTCGAACAGTTGCAGCTCGAGCGCGTCCTCCAGTTGCTTGAGCTGGGCGCTGACCGCCGCCGGCGTGGAAAAGCGCCGTTCCGCCGCCCGCGTCAGGTTCTTTTCCTCCGCAATCAACGCAAAGGAACGGAGTTTGTCGATCTGTATGTGCATCTCGCCCTCCCTTCCAGCCGGTTCTCCTTCCGACTGCTCCCGGCAGAATAGCAGGGTGCGACACCGGCGTCTGCCGCGCCGCCCTTCCCCACGTTCAGGATTTCTTAACGCCGCGTGAAGAATTAATAGATTCCGCCCCGCACGCTCAGTGCCTAGCATCAAAGGACGTTGACCAGCGCGGCACCGCCGACGCTTACAGGGAGGAACTGCCATGTCCACCATGATCCTGAACACCCATCGCCGTTCGCTGCGGGGTTTCGATCCCGCCCGCCTGACCCTGGTCCGCCGCTGGCGCATCTGGCGCCGCCGCGCCGCCAACCGGCGCGCCCTGCGTGACGAATTCGGCCGCGCCACACCGGCCTGGCTGGCACACATGGAACGGGATATCGGCCTCGAACCCGGTAGCCTGCAGCGCGAAATGAACAAGCCGTTCTGGCAGGAATGATCCCCGGCCTGTCGCGGGGCCCAACGGCCCCGTTTGGGGTGAGCTGCGCCGGCTCACCCCTTTTTTTGTGCGGGACTTTTATTCAGGGGCATGGTGTACGCGGGCATGTCTCCAACAGACATTCAGTGCCCGGAAGGCCTGTTCAGAAAGCGGTTTGACGGGTAACACAAGACGGAGAGCACGCTGACGGCGGCGGAGGATCCCGCCTGCTCGTTTGCGGGACCCTTCGGATATGGCCACCGGTCAGCTCAAGCGGGAAGCGAATGCGTGTGCTTGCCGAACAACGCCAGGGATGGCCGTTAGTAGCCGCATCGACAAGATCACCCATTCGCTTCCGATCACCGCCACAGCCCAGTCACGCGGACGGCACGCGCTTCAGCGCGGGCTGCGGCGCGGTGGCCGTCCGGCGGCGACGCTGGAGAAGGCTGCGCAGGAACTGCGCGCGGGCCCGGCGGGTGGGGTCCGCCGCGGTGCCCTGGGTGTGGATCAGTTGCTCGAGTTGGTGGGTGCGATTCGGTTTCATGGCAAACCTCCCGATGACGACGGTGTTGGATACTGGCTCAACACCATGACAACGCAGTTGCCCTGTCCCGATCCATCGAAAGGTTTTTGACGTCGGCGTTCAGCAAAACTGAACGCCCGCATCTGGCGCCTCAGGCCGGGTCGTTTTCGGGGAGTACGGCGCCCTGCAGTTGCTGCCTCTGGCGGTAGCGCCAGCCCACCACCGCCGCACCGGACAGGTACATCACCAGGGAGTACACGGCCGCCGGAACCGCCATCTGGGCATTCCCGAGAAAGGTGGTGGCCACCAGGATCGCCAGGGTGGAATTCTGGATGCCAATTTCGAGGGTGATGGAGGTGGACTGGTCGGCATTGAGACGGAAAGCCCGGGCCAGACCGAATCCGATCCCCATCATGCCCGCATTGAGCACCAGCGTCGCCAGCCCGGTATCCGCCACCTGGGTGATCATGGTTTCGCCCTGCTGGGCCACGATCACCACGATCAGGAACACCAGGAACAACGCGCCGAACACGTTCACCTTGGGCTCCAGCCAGGCGGCCACGCGCTCGGCCCGGGCGCGCACCCCCATACCCAGCATGACCGGCAGCAGAGTGATCAGGAACAGGGCGCCCATCATCGTGCTGACCGGCACCTCCACCTGAGTCCGGGCGTCGGCAAAGGCGACAAACGCCAGGCCGGTAATCAGTGGAATCGTGACCAGTGTGAGCAGGCTGCTGATGGCGGTGAGGCTGACCGACAGCGCCAGGTCGCCCCGCGCCAGATAGGTGACCAGATTGGAGGTGGTGCCGCCGGGACAGGCCGCCAGCAGCACCAAACCGATGGCCAGTGCCGGCGTCGGCAGCAGCCAGGCGGCCACGGCAAACCCCATCAGAGGTAAAAGCAGCATCTGGCCGACGCTGCCCAGCAGGACGGCACGGGGAAAACGGGCCACGCGGGTAAAATCCGCCACCCGGAGCGACAACCCCATGCCGAACATGATGACAAACAGACTCAGGGGAAGAATCACCTGCGAGAACACGGAACTGGTCATGATCGGAACACCTGAATGATTGTTGTTATTCGTCCACCGCAGCGGCGATTATGGACAGCCTACCAGCCGGCCAGACGGCTAAACTGTCAACGCGTTGACGTTTGTCCACGAAACAGTCGCGTCACAAAAGGCGTGCTAAGCTGGCTGACACATCATGGGTTCCGAGCCATTCATGAAGCATCTCTTCCTGATACGCCACGGCAAGTCCAGCTGGTCCGATGCCGCGCTGGAGGACTGGGAACGCCCCCTGAACAAGCGCGGCCAGCGCCAGCTCGGCCTTATGGCCGGCGCCCTGCGACGGATCGGCGCGTTCAACGGCGTCATCTACGCCAGCAACGCCATGCGGGCCCGGCAAACCATCGAAGGCATGATCGCCAGCCTCAACGACGACCGCCTGCCGCCGCGGGTTCACTTCAAGTCCCGACTCTACACCTTCAGCGCCGACACCCTGTGGAAATGGCTGCTCAAGCGCGACGAAGACCGCGTGACCCTTGTGGGCCACAACCCCGCCCTGGAAGAGCTGGCCAACCGCCTGTTGCGCAAGCCGGTGGATGCCCTGCCCACGGGCAGCGGCGTGCACATCCTGCTGCCGATCCAGCACTGGTCCGAGCTGGAGCCCGACACCGGCGCCCTGGGCGAACATCTGAAACCGGGCTGGGTGAGCTATCACGAGTTCCAGCGCAAGCAGCCCGGCGACCCCGGCAAGAAACAGGGCGGCAGCGCGCTGCGCGGCATGGCGCTGTCGCTACAGCATCTGATGACACGGTTACAGGCATTGGAACCCGGCGCGGCGCTGGGCTTCGACCCCGAATTCCTGCACCAGTACCGGATCAGTATCCGCAAGGTACGCGCGGTGCTGGAAACCCTCTACGCCCTGTCCGGCGACAAGGCCCTCAAACCGTCGGTGAAGCGACTCAAGCGCCACGCCCGGGCCACCAGTAACCTGCGCGACCTGGACGTGTTCATGGACACCCTGGCCGACTGGGAGCGGGATCCCGATTACCGTGACGCGCTGGCCGACACCGGCGCCCTGGCCGCCTTCCGCGAACGCCAGCAGGCGGCCCAGACCGGGTTCGCCGGGCATATCCAGGCCCGCGTCTACCTGGACGACATGGAGAACCTGAGGGAATTCATGCACTCCGCCACCCTGGAAAAGACGCTCAAGCAACAGAACAAGCACCTCATCCGCGAGGCCCTGGACGCCCGCATCGCCGACCACAACGCGCGGCTGGTGGCGCTGTCGGACCTGTCCGCCGACGAGGACTTCCATCGTCTGCGCAAGAACCTCAAGCGCATCCGCTACCTGGCGGACCTGGACCGCGCCCTGCCGTCGGATTTTCGCAAGGATCTCAAGCAACGCCAGTCGATCCTGGGGGAATTCCAGGACCGCCATGTGCAGGAAACCTTCATGCAGGCCTACCAGCGCGACAGCGACCCGGACGGACGGCTGACGCCGCTGATCCAGCGCCTGACCGGCCAGAAACAGGCCGCCCGCCAGCACATCCTGACCCTGGCCCCCATCGATCCACCGGAACCGGTGACCCGCGCCCGCAAGACCCGCCCGGCCCCGGAAGGCGCCTGATCAGCGGTCGAGCAGTTCGATCCAGTGCTGCACCGGCCGGTCGGCGCGGCTGCCCAGGTGCAGCTGGCAGCCGATGTTGGCAGTGACGATGCGGTCGGGCTGGTCCACGGTCAGGGCCTTGAGCTTGTTGCCCAGCAGGCGCTGGCTCATCTCCGGCTGGAGGATGGAGTAAGTCCCCGCTGACCCGCAACACAGGTGCTTGTCGCGGGTTTCCGCCAGATCGATGCCGGCCTGGCGCAACACCTGCTCCACCACCCCATTCTGTTTCATGGCGTGCTGCAGGGTGCAGGGGCAGTGGAACGCCACCCTGCCGGTGTGCTCCCCCGGGCGCAGCAGCGACAGATCCTGCTTGAGCAGATAGGTGCCCAGATCGCAGGTCATGGCGCTGATCTGCGCCGCCTTGTCGGCGTAATCCGGATCGTTGCGCAGCAGGTGGCCGTAGTCCTGCACCATGGCACCGCAGCCGGAAGCGGTCATGACGATGGCCTCGGCGCCGGCCTCCACCTGCGGCCACCAGGCGTCGATGTTACGGCGCATCTGCTCCAGACCCGCTTCGTGGGCGGACAGGTGGTGATTGATGGCGCCACAGCAGCCGGCGTCCGGCGCTTCCTCGAAGGAAATCCCCAGCCGGTCCAGCACGCGCGCCGCCGAGGCGTTGGTGTTGGGCGTGGCGGCCGCCTGCACGCAGCCGGCCAGACCGATCACCACCCGCTCGTGGTGGGCGCTGGGCCAGGCGCGCGGGGTCTGTTTGGGCGGCACCTTGTCCTTCAGCGCGGTCGGCAGCAGGGGGCGGAACAGCTGCCCCAGGGCCAGCAGCGGCGTGATCAGCTCGCGGTTGGGCACAATGCGGCGCAGGGCCCACCGGAGCAGCCGTTCCCGGCGCGGGCGTTCGATCTTCTGATCGATGAAACCGCGGGTGATGTCCACCAGACGCCCGTACTGAACGCCCGACGGGCAGGTAGTCTCGCAGCTGCGGCAGGTGAGGCAGCGATCCAGGTGGGTCTGGGTCTTTTCCGTCACCTCGCCGCCTTCCAGGAACTGCTTCATCAGGTAGATGCGACCGCGTGGGCCGTCGCGCTCGTCGTTGAGCTCCTGATAGGTGGGACAGGTGGCGGTACAGAAGCCGCAGTGCACGCAGGCGCGCAGGATGGCTTCGGCCTCCTGGCCTTCTTCGGTGGCACTGAAAGCCTGAACGAGATTGGTCTGCATAGGATTACAACCCGCTGTAGAGACGTCCGGGATTGAAAATACCCTGGGGATCGAAGGCCTGTTTCAGGCGCTGCTGCAGGCCACGCAGGGCCTCGGGCTGGCGATGCATCACCTCGCCGCTGCGGTCGCCGCCCCGGAACAGGCTGACCTGGCCGCCGGCGGCGGCCGCCAGAGGCTCCATATCGGACAGGTTAGCCTCGCCGCGATACCAGCGCTGGGCGCCGCCCCAGTCCAGCAGCCAGGGGCCGTCGAGCGGGGGATTGGGAGCCGTCGGACTGACCGAGAAGCGCCACAGCGGCGCGTCGCCGGCAAAGAAATCCAGGCGCTGGTCGCGCAGGTCGGCCCAGAAGCGTTCGGCGTCCTCGATCACCTCGCCGGGCCAGTGATGGGCCGTGGCCTCCACCGCCGACCGGGCGCCGGACAGGCGCAGGTAGAGCTGGCCGTCGAGCCAGCAGGCGCCGGTCAACGGCTTGGGCTCGCCGGCACGCTGGTTCATGAAGGGAATGGCATCCTCCATTGGCATCGGCTGCACCAGGGTCAGGCTGTGGGCCGGGCGCGGCATCACTTTCAGGCTGATCTCGGTGATCACCCCCAGCGTGCCGAGGGCGCCGGCCTGCAGGCGGGACACGTCGTAGCCCGCCACGTTCTTCATCACCTGGCCGCCAAAGCGCAGGTGCTCCGCATGGCCGTTGATCAGCCGCAGCCCCAGCACCTGGTCGCGCACGGAATAGGTCCAGGGCCGGCCGGGGCCGGACTGGTTGCAGGCCAGGGTGCCGCCGATGGTGGCGCTTTCGGAAAAATGCGGCGGCTCGAAGGACAGGCACTGGTTATGCTCCGCCAGCGCCGCCTCGATCTGACGCAGGGGCGTGCCGGCGCGCACCGTGAGCACGAGCTCCACCGGCAGGTAGTCGACGATGCCGCTGTGGCCGGACAGCTCCAGCGGATCACAGAGCACGTCGCTCAGCCGCCCCATGAACGCCTTGCTGCCGCCACCGACGATGGCCAGCTTGCGATTGTCCTGCAACGCGGCGCGGACCTGCGCCTGCAGGTGTTCGGTCTGGTCGCTCATCCGGCCTCCGCAGGGGCTTGTCTGGGTTCCAGGGCGCGGTATTCCTGGCACTGGCGCAGGGTGGGCACCCCTTTGCCCGGGTTGAGAAGGCCCTGCGGGTCAAAGGCCGCCTTGAGGGCATGGAACTGGGTCAGCTCCAGGTCGCCGAACTGCACCGCCATCTGGCGGATCTTCTCCACGCCCACGCCGTGCTCGCCGGTGATACAGCCACCGACCCTGACACACAGCTCAAGGATACGGCTGCCAAAGGCTTCGGTGCGCTCGAACTCGCCGGGGACGTTGGAATCGAACAGGATCAGCGGGTGCATGTTGCCGTCGCCGGCGTGGAACACGTTGGCCACCCGCAGGCCAAATTCCTTCGACATCTTCTGCATTTCCGTCAGCACGTAGGCCAACTGGCCGCGAGGAATGGTGCCGTCCATGCAGTAGTAATCCGGCGAGATGCGCCCCACCGCCGGGAACGCGGACTTGCGCCCCTTCCACAGCAGCGCCCGCTCCTGCTCGCTCTGGGAAGTGCGCACCGAGGTGGCGCCGAACGAACGGAACAGGTTCTCGGCCTGTTCGATGTGCTCCTGCACTTCCTCCTCGGTGCCGTCCACCTCGCACAGCAGCAGGGCCGCCGCCTCGCGCGGGTAGCCGGCGTGGGCGAAATCCTCGGCGGCGGAGATGGCGTAGCCGTCCATCATTTCCAGGCCGCCGGGAATAATGCCCTGGGCGATCACGCCGCCCACCGCGTCGCCGGCGTTCTGGATCGAGTCGAAACCGGCCATCACCACCTGGGCCTTCTCCGGCTTGGGCAGGAGTTTGACCTTCACCTCGGTGACGATGCCCAACAGCCCCTCGGAGCCGGTCATCAGCGCCAGCAGGTCCATGCCACAGCTGTCCAGGCCGTCGCTGCCGACGATCACCACCTCGCCGTCCACGGTGACCATTTCCACGCTGAGGATGTTGTGCACGGTCAGCCCGTACTTGAGGCAGTGCACACCGCCGGAGTTCTCGGCCACATTGCCGCCGATGGTGCAGGCGATCTGGGAGGACGGATCGGGCCCGTAGTAGAGGCCGTACTGGGCGGCCTCCTCGCTGATGGCCAGGTTGCGCACGCCGGGTTGCAGGCGCGCGGTCCGGGCCAGCGGGTCGATCTCGAGGATGCGGTTGAACTTCGCCAGGGACAGCACCACGCCGTCCCTGTGGGGCATGGCGCCGGCGCTCAAACCCGTACCGGCACCGCGGGCCACCACCGGTACGCCGAGCTCGTGACACAGGCGCATGGCCTGCTGTACCTGCTCGACGGTCTCGGGCAGGACCACCAGCAACGGCATCTCGCAGTACATCGACAGGCCGTCGCATTCGTAGGGACGGATGGTTTCGTCATCCTCGATGACGAAATCGGGGTCGATGAACGTCCGGAACCGGCGCGCCAGCTCCGCACGATCGACCGTGGACTCGGTAGCCATCGGGCTCTCTCCCGGCCATGAATGGCCGATCTATTATTGTCGTTGTTCTTAGATTTACAGGGAGAAGCGGCCGAATCAACCCCGCTTTTCGAGGAAATAGTCCAGCCCGGCCTGGGCGCACTCCATGTCCTGCTGCGGGGTGCCGGAACTCAGACCGATGCCGCCGACCACCTCGCCGTCGACACTGACCGGCAGGCCGCCGCCGACGGAGCTGATGCGCCCGCCCACTTCAGTGTGGATACCGAACGCCAGCTGGCCCGGCTGGTTGGCGGCGTTGTACTCGTGGGTGGCCTTGCGCGCGGCGGCGGCGGTGTAGGCCTTGTCCTGGGCGATGATGACGCTGGAGGTCTTCCCGCCATCCATGCGTTCGAACGCCACCAGGTTGCCGGATTCGTCGGTGATGGCGATGCACATGGGCACGCCGATCTCGCGGGCCTTGGCGGCGGCGCCTTCGATCAGGATGCGGGCGTCGGCGATGTCCAGGCGTTTGAGTGTCAGCATTGCAGTGTCTCCTTGTTCATTCGATGGAAAGCCGTCCCCGACTATAACCGGGGACGGCCTGATCCATCATGCGACTTTTATCGGAACCGTCCTCATCCCCGCTTACCGTCAGCCATAGACGATGCTCGGCAGCCAGGTGATCACCGCCGGGAACAGGATGCACATAGCCAGCCCCACGCACTGCAGCGCCAGGAACACCAGCGATGAACGGAAGATGGTGCCCATGGAGATTTCCGGCGGGCACACGCCGCGAATGTAGAACAGCGCGTAACCGAACGGCGGGCTGAGGAAAGACATCTGCATGTTCACCAGGTAGAGCACACCGAACCAGAGCACCACGTCCTCGCCGGGCACCGCCGGCAGGCCGAACAGGCCGTCGAAGGTCAGCGACTCGACGATGGGGATGAAGATCGGCACCGCCAGCAGCAGGATGCCCACCCAGTCCAGGAACATGCCCAGCACCACCAGCAGGAACATCAGCAGGAACAGGATGCCGTAGGGCGACAGGCCGGTGCCCAGGATGGCGTTGGTGATGAAGTCCTGGCCACCCTGCAGGATGTAGAAGCCCACGAACACCGAGGCGCCGAACATGATCCACAGCACCATGGCCGATGCCTTGGCGGTGGTGATCGACGCTTCCTTGAGGGTCTGGATGGAGAAGGACTTGTGCATCACCGCCACCACCATGGCCCCGAAGGAGCCGATACCGGCCGCCTCCACCGGCGTGGCGATGCCGCCGAACAGCAGCCCCAACACCAACGCCACCAGGATCAGCGGCGCGATCAGGTCCTTGAGCAGCAGCAGTTTCTGGCCCAGGGAGATGCGTTCCTCTTTCGCCACCGGCGGCCCCAGTTTGGGGTTGATGGCGGTGCGGATCAGCACGTAGGCGATGTACATGCCCGACAGCATCAGCCCCGGCACCACCGAGCCCAGGTACAGCTCGCCCACCGACTGTTGCGCCACCACCGCGTAGAGAATCGCCAGGATCGACGGCGGGATCAGGATGCCCAGGGTGCCGCCGGCCATGATCGACCCCAGGGCGATCTGGTGATCGTAGCCCCGCTTGAGCATGGCCGGCAGGGCAATGATGCCCATGGTGACCACCGCCGCGCCGATCACGCCCACCATGGCCGCGAGGATGGTGGAGGCGAGGATCGTGGCCGAGGCCAGACCGCCGCTGAGGCCGCCCATCCACTTGTAGACCACGTTGAACATCTCCTCGATCAGCCCGGCCCGCTCCAGCATCGCCGCCATGAAGATGAACAGCGGGATCGCCGCCAGGTCGGAGTTGGTCATCATCGGGAAGATGCGGCTGGGCACGATGTTGAGCATCAGCGCGTCGCCCACCAGGTAGATGAACACCACCCCCAGGCCGCCGGTGACGAACGCCAGGGGCAGGCCCATCATCAGCGCCACCAGCAGGGAGCCGAACATGAGGAAGGTCAGCGTGCTGATTTCCACGCCGTAGAGACTGCCCGCCAGGCGGAACAGGAAGTACTCATCGCCGTAGGGATCGTAGAACAGGATGTTGATCAGCTCGACGGCGATGATGAGTGCCAGGGATACCGTGGCAATGATCATCAACCAGGTACCGAACTGGCCGATCATGCGGTTCGCGGCGCTGGCCGCCGGATTGTACTTGCCGGTGTCGGTGCTCATCAGGCGCCCTCCTTACCCAGACGGACAAACAGGGCAATGTCCTTGATCAGCTTGGACAGGCCCGCCAGGAAGATCAGCACCGCGCCCACCAGCATCATGAACTTCACCGGGTAATACTGGATGCCCCAGGTTTCCACGGTGGTTTCCTTCATCGAGAGAGAGTTCTGGAAGAAGGTCCAGGAGGTGATGGCCAGGATCAGCGCGAAGATGAAGAAGAACATGGATGTGAAGATGTCCATGCCCACCTGGCCGCGCTCGGGCAGCAGGTTGTAGAGCACGTCCACCCGCACGTGGGCGCCGTGCAGCATGGCGAAGGCGCCGGCCAGCAGATATTGCATCCCCAGTAGCAGGAAGCTGGCCTCGTGCACCCAGATGGTGGGCATGTTGAACACATACCGCATCACCACTTCGAAGAAATAGAAGCACACCGCGTTCACCGTCCAGAAGGCCACGAACACGCCGGAGTGTTCGCTGATCCAGTCGATGGTGCGGGTAAACCAATTGACGCCGGCGTCCGGGTGGCGCGTGTAGACGGTGTCTTCCGCGTCCTGCCCCTCGCCGGGTGTGGCCGTCTCATCGCGAGGCTCGGCCGGTTTGCGTTTCTGGTACCAGCGGTCGAGTGCCATCATCAGCAACGGCATGACCGCCAGCCAGCCCCAATAAAGCCAGTGCGGCAGTACGAATCCAAAGCCTTCCAGATCGGACATGGTTTCCCCCGGGACACGCCCGAGCCCCCGGCGTTTCAGCCGCCGGGGGCTCGATGGGGCGGGCCTGAACCAGCCCACCCGCCTGTTGTTGTTTTATCGACCTCGCAGGCACCGCCGGTCGATACGGCGGTGCTGTTCGCGGGTGTTACTCCATGCCTTCGATATCTTCCGGGCTCACGTACCCCACCGTCTCATTCATCATGTATTCGAGCTGCATATCGAAGATGGCCCGGGCGTCCTCGTCCTTGTTGGCCCACTTGTACCAGATGGGAATGGCCGCCTGGCGGAAGCGCTGCAGGTCGTCCGTGCTCAGGCGCGAGACGGTGTCCCCGGCTTCCTTGAACTTCTCCATGGCCTCCACATTGCGCTTCTGGATGGTCAGGTAGTGTTTCTGGGAGTAGATGCGCACTTCGTCCTCGACCAGTTGCTGCAACGCTGGAGAGAGGTTGTTCCAGGCGCGCAGGTTGACGGTCAGGTCCATCAGGTCCACCGGCTGGTAGATGGACATCACCCCCGGCGGTCCGAACAGGATGTAGTCGGTCACCTGGGAGAAGCCCAGTTCCCAGTTCACCGCCGGGCCCACGTAGTCGGCCGCGTCGATGGTGCCCTTCTCCAGGGCCGGGAAGATGTCGGAACCGGGCAGGCTGACGGTGGACACGCCGAACTGCTGGAACACTTCGGCCACCATGCCGCCGGGCACGCGGATCTTCATGCCCTTGAGGTCGTCCAGGCTGCTGACCGGCTCCTTGGAGTGGATGATGTTGGCGTCATGCTGGATGGGCCCCACATAGAACAGGCCGTACTTGCGGTAGATTTCCCGGGTTTTCTCAAGCATGCCCAGGGAATAGAACATGGTGTCCCACTGGTGCGGCTGATCCGGGCCCGCCGGGTAGGAGGACAGGAACACCGTCGCCGGGATCTTGCCGGACCAGTAAAGGGTGAACGGGTTCATGCCCTGCAGCACGCCGTTGCGCACCGCTTCGAACAGGGCGTTGTTGTCCGCCGCCACCGCCTTGGCCGGGAAGCACTTGAAGACCAGCTCACCGCCGCTCTTCTTCTCCATGCTGTCGCACCAATCCTCGAACAGCGAATAGCCCACGGTGCCGGCATCCCAGACGGACTGGATCTTCCAGGTGGTGGCCGCCGAGGCGGACGAAGTCGCGAACAGGGAGGCTGTCGCCAGCGCCAGGGCGCTCAGGAAACCACGGCGAAAAGCCACGGTCTTTCGGATGATTCCGCTTGCACGTGTCGTCATTTGCGTTGTCCCCAATCTTTGTTGTTGTCAGCTTTCGGGGCCTTGTCGGAGGCTCCTCCGGGCACAGGCAATCCGGGCCCGGGAGGGTCCGGCTGTTTCTGGAAAGATGCTTTTTCTGATTGTTGCTGTACCAAACTAGAGCATCGTCACAGATCGCGGTTTCGTCCAGAAATTGAGCAATAAACCCAGGCTATCACCACAATTAGCCAGCCATGAACGTGTAACCAATTGAGGGAAAAGCAGTTATCCCGTGCTGTCACAAAACTGCCATTTGGCTGCTATAACGTAGGGAGCGACTTGAGACCGTGCAGTGCCGCGGAGGTTGTCGGCGACTGCCGGAACAACAAACCAGGTTCAACGACCAGGGATAAAAAACCATGAAAAAGTTGCTCGCCCTTACCTGTGCTGCGCTGCTGTGCCCGGCGCTCTCCCACGCTGAATTCAAACTCGACAGCCGCTACACCGACGCCGACGGCGACCTGGTGGCGGACATTCCCAGCGACCCGTCCCAGCAGGTGGACCCGTCCACGCTGATCTTCGCCTACACCCCGGTGGAAGACCCGGCGGTCTACAAGGACGCCTGGTCGGACTTCCTCGACTACCTGTCCGAGAAGACCGGCAAGAAGGTCCAGTTCTTCCCGGTACAGTCCAACGCCGCCCAGATCGAAGCCATGCGTGCCGGGCGTCTGCACATCGCCGGCTTCAACACCGGCTCCAACCCGCTGGCCGTGGCCTGCGCCGGTTTCCGCCCGTTCACCATGATGGCCTCCGAGGACGGCTCCTTCGGTTACGAGATGGAGATCATCACGTACCCGGGGTCGGGCATCGAGGAAGTGGAAGACATCAAGGGCAAGGAGCTGGCGTTCACCTCGCAGACCTCCAACTCCGGCTTCAAGGCGCCGTCCGCCATCCTCAAGGCCGACTACAACATGATCGCCGGCGAGGATTTCGAACCGGTGTTCTCCGGCAAGCACGACAACTCCATCCTGGGCGTGGCCAACAAGGACTATCCGGCCGCCGCCATCGCCAACTCGGTACTGGATCGCATGCTGCGCCGTGACGTGGTGAGCGAGGACCAGATCAAGACGGTCTACACCTCCCAGACCTTCCCCACCACCGGCTACGGCATGGCCTACAACCTCAAGCCGGAGCTGCAGGAGCAGATCAAGGACGCGTTCGCGACCTTCGACTGGGAAGGCACCTCCCTGCAGGAGGAGTTCTCCAAGTCCGGCGAGGCGCAGTTCATCCCCATCACCTTCAAGAAGGAATGGGAAGTGATCCGCAAGATCGACGCCGCCAACGGCGTCCAGTACAACTGCCAATAAGGACCGGATAGCCCGTGCTGGAACTCAAGGCCGTATCCAAGACGTACAAGACCGGCGACCAGGCGCTGACCGACGTCAGCTTCACCATTCCCGCCGGTCAGGTGGTGGGGCTGATCGGCCCTTCCGGTGCGGGCAAATCCACCCTGATCCGCTGCATCAACCGGCTGGTGGAGCCCACCGCCGGTCAGGTGCTGCTCGGCGGCACCGACCTGACCCGCCTCAACGGGCGTGCGCTGCGCCAGGCGCGCCGGCGCATCGGCATGATCTTCCAGGAGTACGCCCTGGTGGAGCGGCTGACGGTGATGGAGAACGTGCTCTCCGGCCGCCTCGGCTACGTCTCCGCCTGGCGCTCCTTCCTGCGCCGCTACGCCCAGGCGGACATCGACCAGGCCTTCGCCCTGCTGGAGCGGGTGGGCCTGGGCGACCATTTCAACAAGCGCGCGGACGCCCTGTCCGGCGGCCAGCGCCAGCGGGTGGGCATCGCCCGCGCCCTGGAACAGAATCCCGAGCTGCTGCTGGTGGACGAACCCACCGCGTCGCTCGATCCCAAGACCTCACGCCAGATCATGCGCCTGATCCAGAGCATGTGCCGCGAGCGCAACCTGCCGGCGATCATCAACATCCACGACGTGATGCTGGCGCAGCAGTTCGCCGACCGCATCATCGGCCTGCGTAACGGGCAGGTGGTGTTCGACGGACCGCCGGATGATCTGGGCAACGAGGTGCTGACCACCATCTATGGCGACGAGGACTGGAACCAGCTGCGCGGGGACGGCGAGCACGCCGAATCCGACGCCGGCAACCTGTCCGTGGCGGAGGGCCTGTGACCGCGTCGTCCACCCCCGAATCCAACGCGCCGCGCCCCTGGAAACGCCCACCGGCGCTGTTCACTCACACCGGCTGGCGCCGCACGATCTACATCGGCGCGCTGGTCTACCTGGTCCTGGCGGTGCAGTCCATTGAGGTGGACTGGATGCGCGTCTACGAAGGCCTCGAACGGGGCTGGCGCTTCGTGCAGGGCTTCCTGGTGCCGGACTTCACCAGCCGCTGGGACGACATCCAGGCCGGACTGATCGAGAGCCTGACCATGACGGTGACCTCCACCGTGGCCGGCATCCTGATTTCGGTGCCGATCGGCATCGGCGCCGCCCGCAACCTCACACCCATGCCGGTGTACCTGCTGTGCCGGGCGATCATCACCGTGTCGCGCTCGTTCCAGGAGATCATCATCGCCATCCTGCTGGTGGCCATGTTCGGCTTTGGCCCGTTTGCCGGCTTCCTGACCCTGGCGTTCGCCACCATCGGCTTCCTCTCCAAGCTGCTGGCCGAGGACATCGAAGCCTGCAACGCGGTGCAGATCGAAGCGGTGCGGGCCACCGGCGCGGGCTGGTGGCAGGTGGTGAACTACGCCGTGCAGCCCCAGGTGATGCCGCGCCTGATCGGCCTGTCCCTGTACCGGCTGGACATCAACTTCCGCGAATCGGCGGTGATCGGCATCGTCGGCGCCGGCGGCATCGGCGCTACCCTGAACACCGCCATCGACCGCTACGAATACGACTCCGCCGGCGCCATCCTGATCATCATCATCGCCATCGTGCTGCTGGTGGAATACAGCTCCTCCCATGTAAGGCGGTGGGTGCAATGACGACCGGGACCCTCGAATCACAATGGCAATACCGCACCCCGAAGCAGCGCCTGCTGCGCTGGGTGGGCTGGTTCTGGCTGGTGGCGCTGACCGTGTTCTGCTGGCAGGTAATGACCCGGGACACCATCTGGGCCTTCGTCACCGACGCCCCGCGCCAGGCGGCCGACATCGGCGGGCGCATGGTGCCGCCGGCCTGGGGCTACATCAACACCCTGTGGGAGCCGCTCTGGGACACCCTGAACATCGCCACCCTGGGCACGCTGCTGGGCGTCATCATCGCGGTGCCGGTGGCCTTCCTGGCGGCCCGCAACACCACGCCCAGCGTGTACCTGGTGCGGCCCGTCGCGCTGCTGATCATCGTCGCCTCGCGCTCGATCAACTCGCTGATCTGGGCGCTGCTGCTGGTGGCCATCATCGGCCCGGGACTGCTGGCGGGAATCATCGCCATCGGCCTGCGCTCGATCGGCTTTGTCGCCAAGCTGCTGTATGAGGCCATCGAGGAAATCGACGAGAAACAGGTGGAGGCGGTGCGCGCCACCGGCGGTTCCGGGCTGCAGATCATCGATTACGGCATCGTGCCGCAGGTGCTGCCTACCTTCTGGGGCATCAGCGTGTTCCGCTGGGACATCAACATCCGCGAATCCACCATCCTGGGGCTGGTCGGCGCCGGTGGTTTGGGTCTACAGTTACAGGCATCGCTTAACGTACTGGCCTGGCCCCAGGTGACCATGATCTTCATCGTCATCCTGGCCACGGTGGTACTCTCGGAATGGGTTTCGGCCCGGGTGAGACAGGCAGTCCTGTAGTCATGACAACATCGGAATCGTTATCGGCGGTGCACGACCTGATGCCGCCGACGCCCCGCTGGGCCTTTTCGGAATACGAACGCATTCGCCATCGCCTGCCGCGCCGTTCGCCACTTGCCACCACGCGCCCACCGTCGGTCTACCACTCGCTGGATGGTCTGACGGCGCTGTTCGACGCCTTTGTGTTCGACGCCTTCGGTGTGCTCAACACCGGCGACCGGCCGCTGCCCAACGCGGTGTTCCGTTTCGCCGAACTGCAGAAGGCGGGCAAACGCTGCCTGATCCTGTCCAACGCCGCCACCGCCAGCACCCGCGACCTGGTCGCCAAGTACCGCCGCTTTGGCTTCGCCATCGAACCGGAGCAATTGATCTGCAGCCGCTGGCTGCTCGAACAGGCCCTCGCCGAGAACCCGCGCCAGGGCTTGTGGGGCGTGATTGCCCCGCCCCATGCGCGCCCGGAAACCCTGCCGGTCAACGCCCTCGCCATTCACGGCAACGCCGATCGCAGCCTGCGCGAACGCATGGACCGCTGCGACGGTTTCCTGTTCCTGAGCACCCAGGACTGGACCCGATCCCACCAGTCCATACTGGAAGCCAGCCTGTCCAGCTACCCGCGCCCGCTGGAAGTGGCGAACCCGGATCTGGTGGCCCCGCGCGGCGACCGCCTGACCCTGGAACCCGGTTTCTTCGCCCATCAACTGGTGGACCGCACCGGTATCACGCCGGTGTTCTATGGCAAGCCCTATACCCCCGCTTTCGAGGCGGCGCTGGCGCGTCTTGGCAACCCCGATCCGGATCGGGTCCTGATGGTCGGCGACACCCTGCATACCGACATCCTGGGCGGGCAAAGCGCCGGCATGAGCACCCTGCTGGTGACCGAACACGGCGCCCTGAAGGGCCTCGACGCGGGCCGCTGTATGGAGCGTTCAGGCATATTCCCGACGTATCAGGCGCCGGCGATCTGAAGCCGGCCCCTGTCAGCCGAGGCCTGCTACCAGCCCTCCAAACCCCGCCATGGACTTCGGCAGCAAGGGGCCGCCCAGGGTCCGCAGCTCGTCCGGAAAGTCCTCCCCGCCCACCGGTTCACTGCGGCGTGACAGCGCCTGCCGGGCGAACCCGGCGACGGCGGGATCGCGTTCCAGGCCGATGAAATCCTGCACCCATTCCAGCGTCTCGCAGGGTCGTGACATGAGTTCGCCGTAGCTGATCTCCATGAAATCCTCCGGCGGCAGGGTCGCCAGGAAATCCACCACCGCTTCGGTGCTCATGCGCCACTCCAGCAACCCGCGCTGGAAGTCGCTCAGGCAGTGTGGCGCCAGCGATGCGTAGTCCGGATGGCTCCCGGCGAAATGCGCCAGGCGCTGCCACTTGTAGCCGTCCGCGCCGAACCAGGGCTTTTCGGCCTTGAAGCGTTCGATGGAGCGGGCCACTTCCAGGCCGTTGCGGTAGATGTGGATGAAGCGGGCATCCGGGAAAGCGGCGCGGATGAACGGCAGCCGGAAATTGTTGATGGGCAGTTTTTCTACCAGTATCGGCCGCCGCCGGCGCAGGGTCTCGAAGCGGAACAGGCGGGCCAGCTTGCGGCTCCGGACCGGGTCGGCGTGCTGTTCGTCCAGGCTGAGCCGGCCACCACGCCGGACCGCCTTGCGGCTCCAGATATCCGTTTCGGGAAACGCCGAGAACCAGAGATCACGCCGTTCGTTCAGATAGGTGACCGCGTCGTGCCGGGACAGCGCGGTTCCGAAAATCGTGGTGCCGGAACGGCCGCAGCCGACGATAAACACCGGGCGTTTTACGCCGGGCAGGGGCAAGCGGCAAAACAGGGACCGGGCGAGCGAACGAGGTTTAAGGCGTGACCTCAGGCGGGGCATACGGCAACTCCATAGACAGCAATCACGAGCAGTATATGGAGGCCGTTTCCATAGCCACAACCTAATTAACCTAACTTTACGATAGTAAAGAGTGTGTATTCTACAGCTTGCCATCCCTGGCCGGGCACCGCTCCGTAGCGGGCCAATTGTGCGGTTTCAACGGGCGCCTTAATCCCCGTCCGTGGTCGTCACCCCGGCCCCGGTAAACGCACCCTCGATCACGTCCCGGTAGTTGCGGATGCGCGTGACGTAGTGCACCGGCTCATAGCCCCGGGCGTAGCCGTAGCGCAACTGGGCGTAGTATTCCTCTTCCGCCAGCAGCGGCAGCACGTCTTTCATGTCCGACCAGGAATCCGGGTTCTTGCCCAGTTTCCGGGCCAGGGTGCGGGCGTCCAGCAGGTGGCCGCGGCCGACGTTGTAGCTGGCCAGCGCCAGGAAGGTACGGTCCGGCTCGGGGATGGTCTCGGGCAGGCGCTCGTGGCGGTCGGCCAGGTAGCGGGCGCCGCCGTCCACGCTCTGCACCGGGTCCAGCCGGTTTTCCACTCCCCAGGCCTTGGCGGTGTTCAGGGTCAGCATCATCAACCCGCGCACACCGGTGGGGCTGCGCGCCTGCGGGTCCCAATGGGACTCCTGGTAGGACTGGGCCGCCAGCAGGTCGGCAGGCAGGCCGGTGCTTTCTTCCGCCTGCAGGAACAGCGGTTTGTATTTGGGCAACCGGTCGTCGATGCGCCGGTTCAGGGCGCGCAAATCGACGAAGTCGAATTCGCTGATGTAGGCGTAGTAGCGGTAGTCGACGCTGTTGGCCGCCAGTGCGCCACTATCGCTGTCGAACCAGGCGCGGGTGGTTTGGGCCAGCGCCTCGTACTCCTTGGGCAGGTACCACCCCAGCGACTGTGACGGCGTCAGATCCATGGCGATGTCCAGGTGTGGCATGTAGCGCCGGTTCACCTGCACGATGTTGGAGTCGGCGACCGTACAGTCGAGCTTGCCCTGCTCCACCTGGCCCAGCAGGCGTTCGGTGCTCATGCGGTCGTCTTCCTCGAACAGGATCTCCGGGTTCTCGGCCTGCAGCGCCGCGAGCGTTTCCACGTAACTGGAGCCGGCCGTAACGCGGATGTTAAAGGTGGCCATTTCCGCCGCCGTATCCGGCAACGGGCGCAGGGCCCGGTTGCACACGAGTTGCTCGGTGATGGCGCGATACTGGCCACCGCGCAGGAACGCGGCGTCCCGCGAGGCCAGATGGGTCAGGCCGGCGGCGGCCAGATGCACATCACCGGCCCGCAAACGTTGGAGCACCTCGGCCGTGGACGGCACCACAACCCATTCCACCGCCCAGCCCTGCTGCCGGGCGAACGCCTGCACCAGGTCGTGTTCGGGACCGGCGGGCTCCTCCAGACGGTCCAGGTAGTAGGTGGTGGAGCCGTTGCGGGTAACCACCCGCAACACACCGCTTTCGCCGGGCGGCTGCAGGCGATCTTGCTCTTCACGCGGCGCTTCGGCCGGTGGCGAGTCCGTCCCGCCGGCGGTGGCGGCCTGATCCTTCGAAGTATCATCCCGTGTGTCGCACGCGGCCAGCGTGAGCGATAAGCACAGCGTGGCCAGGCAGGGAACCGTCGATCTCATAATGGGATCTCCCCGTTGTTCTGATTTTTCCTGCTTCCTGCTTCCTGCTTCCTGCTTCCTGCTTCCTGCTTCCTGCTTCCTGCTTCCTGTATTCTGTTTTCCTGATTGCTTTCTTTTTCCAGCCGATTACGTCAGCGGGTGCCCGACGGATGCCCGCTAACCACCGCCCGCCTGTCGACGGACGTAGAAATCCGCCTTCTGTGCCTGCCCCGTCGCGCGCAGGTAGGACACCAGAGCCGCCAGCACGTCGCGGTCGCCGGGATCGTCGTTGTGGGCCATTTCCAACACCTCGATGGCCCGGCGCACATCGCCACTGGACTGCAGCGCGACGGCATACACATAACGATAGCGGGTGCTGGCCGAAGGCGCCTCCGCCGCCTGACGCAGGTGGGGCAACGCGGCGCCAAGCTGCTTCTGGCGCACCAGCAGTAGCCCCAGGGCGTGATGAATCGGCGCCGGATCGCGCACGCGGCTCAATCCCTGTTCCAGCACCTCGCGCCCCGCCTCATCACGGCCCTGGCTGCGCAGGAAATCCGACAGGTTGACGTAGGCCGGGGTGTATTCCGGCGCCAGGTCGATGGCGTCGCGGTAGCTGGCCTCCGATGCTTCGGCGTCTCCCTGCCGGCCCCGGATGTCCCCCAGGTTGGTCAACGACTCCGGCCGGTCGGCGTTGTTGCGCTGGGATTCGATGTATTCGTCCAGCGCCGCGTCATAGCGCTGCCGCAGATCCGGCGGATTGGCGGGAATACTTGAGGGCGACAGGCTGCTGGCCGTCAGGCTGCGGATGACCCGGTGACCATCGTACAGGCCGGGCAGGCCAAACATGGGACGGTACTGCTGGGGAAGGCCATCCAGCGACTCGGCGGCACCCAAAGCGATCAACGGATCGTCGGAGCGGCTGGCCTGCTGCAGCACCGGTGCCGATTGCTGGGACAGGTAGCGCGGCAGCAGCGACACCGCCGTGGCCCGGGCGATGGCCGGCTGGGTGGTATCGAGGATCAGGTCGGACAACCGCTGTTCCGCCTGCGGTCCACCGTAGCGCCCGGCGTACAGCGCCCGGGCGAAATGCCCCTGCGGCGGTTCGCCGTGGCGCTTCTCCAGGGCCTCGGCGGCCCACTGGGCATCGCGGTCGTCGTGGCACTGGGTACAGGCGTTGGGCACGCCCAGCTCGACGCTCAGGTCCGGACGCGGGATGCGGAAGCTGTGATCGCGCCGGTCGTCGACGCCCATGTAGGTTTTCTCGGGCATGTGGCAATTCACGCACTGGGCGCCTGGGCTGCCCTGGGGGTGGCCGTGATGGGTTTCCGCGTCGTACTTGGAGACCTGGTGGCACTGGCCGCAGACGGCGTTGCCCTCGGCTTTCAGCGCCAGGCTGTGGGGGTTGTGGCAATCCGAACAGGTCACGCCCGCCTGATGCATCTTGCTCTGCACGAAGGAGCCGTAAACGTAGACTTCCCCGTCGATCTGGCCGTCGGCGTGGTACAGGCCATCTTCCAGCAGGGACGGCATGAAATGGTTGAACAGGCCGTCGTCCGGGCGCGCGCCGTGGAACTGGGTGGCGCGGCGGGAATGGCACTGGGCGCAGACTTCCAGCTCCGGCTGGGCTTCGGGGCCGCTCTGCCAGGGGTGCGGATTGCCGGTTTTCGGGTCGATGGCCCAGACCCGGGTTTCCGCCCGGGACAGGGAGAGCTGGAAACCACTGTGAGGCAGATCCCAGTTGTCCGCCTGCATCGCTTCCACGTGGGTCTGACCGGGCCCGTGGCAGCTTTCGCAGGCGACATCGATCTCGCTCCAGGTGGTGGCGTAGGTGTGCGATTCGCGGTCGTAGTTTTTCTGCAGGTTGGTGGAGTGGCAGTCGGCGCACATGAAGTTCCAGTTCTGGTCGCGCCCGGTCCAGTGCAGCGGATCGCCAGCCCGGATTGGCTCGTCCGGAAACAGGTGGTACCAGCGCTGCCCGCCGTCGCTTTCGGGGCGGGCATCCCAGACGATACTCAGCGCCTGCAGGCGGCCGCCGGGCATCTCAATCAGGTACTGCTGCAGCGGTTCCACGCCGAAGGTGTAGGCGATGCGAAAGTCCGCCAGTTCGCCGTCCGGGCCGTCGGTACGGACGAAAAAATCCTCGCCGCGACGAAAAAAGCGGGATTCCGTGCCGTAGTAGTCAAAGCGGGCATCGTCGAAATCGCCGAGCACGGTGTCCGGCGTGGCCGGCTCCATCGCCAGATCGTGGTGGGACTCCCGCCAGTCGGCGGTCGCTGTCTGGTGGCAGCCGGCGCAGGTTTCGGTACCAACGTAGCCGGCCGCATCCGGCAGGGATACACCCCGTTCCATCGCCATAACGACACCCACGTGGCACAACAAAACCAGACACATCCATCGTCTGCTCAAGACATCAACCTCTGCTCAGGGAGTGGTACCCGGTGGGCGAACACTGAACGGCACCCCGCTCGTCGACCCGGCGGTAATTCCCTTGCTGGCCAAGCCGTTATACATTTCGAGACGCCTGAGATAAGCCTAGAAGGAAACCGGGAGATTGCCACTGGTCGGGCTGTATTCCGCGCGGCATGCATCCGGAAGCCGTTTGCGACGTATGCATTGGAAACCTATCGTTTAGACAACACACAACATCGAAAACCAAGGATTCACGATGCGGTTACCCGGACGTTTGCTGACTCTTGTTGCGCTTACCCTGCTTTGTTCCCTGTCCCACGGCCAATCCACCACGCCCCTCAAAGTGGGCATCACCGAAGTCCCCCCGTTTGTCATCCAGGACGACGACGGCACGTGGTCCGGGATCAGCATCGAGCTGTGGCAGCAGATCGCCGACGACCTGGGACGGGACTTCGAGTACGAGCCCCTGCCCTTTCGCGAATTGCTTGAGCAGGTGGAAAGCGGCGAGATCGACGTCGCTGTGGGCGCGCTGACCATGACCGCCGACCGGGAAAACCGCTTCGATTTCAGCCACCCGTTCTATCAGACCGGCCTGTCCATCGCGATTCCGCCGGTGCCGGAAACCAGCCTGTTCAGCACGTTCAGGGCGCTGGTGAGCTGGCAGTTCCTAAGCGTCATCGTGGGCCTCGCGGCACTCTTGCTGGCCGTGGGCTTTGCGCTGTGGCTGGTGGAGCGGCGGCGTAATCCGGAGCAATTCGGCGGCACACCGGCCCAGGGCATCGGCTCCAGCTTCTGGTGGGCGGCGGTGACCATGACCACCGTGGGCTATGGCGACAAGGCGCCGGTGTCCCTGGCCGGGCGCCTGATTGCGCTGGTGTGGATGTTCGCCGGGTTGATCATGGTGGCCAGCTTTACCGCGGCGATCACCTCGTCGCTGACCGTCAGCAACCTGCAGAACCAGATCCAGGGTCCCTCCGATCTGCCCGGAAACCACATCGCTACCGTCGCCGGCACCGCCAGCGAGGAGTACCTCAAAGAACAGCGCGTGCGCCACTCGCTGTACCCCGACCTGACCAGCGCGCTGCGCTCCACCGCCAGCGGCGACACCGACGCCATCGTCTACGACCAGGCCCTGCTGCAATACCGCAACCAGCAGGAAGGCCGGCCGCTGACGGTGCTGCCGGGCGTGTTCGAACAGCAGCTCTACGCCCTGGCCCTGCCCGAGGGCAGCCCGCTGCGTGAGTCCGTATCGGCGGAAGTGTTGGCGGTCACCGAATCCCCCGGCTGGCAGGCGACCATCGATCGCTACCTGGGACGGCGGGACTGATCTGGCGTAGGATAGGGGCGGACACTCGCAAGAAGCCTGATTATGCCCTTCCGCCTCAACGGCAACGTCACCTACGAGACCGGGGATGCCCTGGGTCCCATCCGCGTCCTGGATTACCGCAAGCACCGGGTGCTGACTTTCGACTCGGTGTTCGAACAAAGCAAGATCGCCCGCCGGAAACCCTGGCTGCCGGTGCACGAATACAACCGCGCCATGCTGCTGCCGCTGGCGTTCACGGAGCCGGCGCGGGCCACGGTGCTGGGTGTCGGCGGCGGCGTGATGATCGGCGCCCTGCACCGGCTGCTGCCGGACTGTGACATCCACGGCGTGGAGCTGCGCCAGGCGGTGGTGGATGTGGCGCGGGAGTACTTCCACATGCCGGACGACCCGCGCGTGCGCATCAGCGTCTCCGACGTGCGTCCGGCCCTGCGCGACATGCCTGACGCCAGCACCGACCTGATCCTCACCGACCTCTACAGCGCCGACCGCATGAGCCCGGTGCAGGCCCACCGTCGCTTCATCGACCAGTGCAGCCGGGTGCTCAGCGACACCGGCTGGCTGGCCATGAACTTCCACCTGGCCCCAGCCCGGGACGGCACCCTCGTCCGCCATCTGGCGCGGCTGTTTCCAGAAGTCATGCTCTACCGCACCCGGACCAACAACTACGTGATCTACGCCAGCAAGCAGCCGGTCGCGATCCCCCCATCCAGTGACCCCACCCTGGCCGCGCTGGAAAAGCGTCTGCCCATCGGCTGGAGCGGACTGGTGGAGAAGCTGATGCCGCAGTATCGGGCGATGGCTGAGGCGGAGGAAACGACCGCCTGATCCACGATTCTACCTGGGAAAAAGAAACACGATGTTGACCCGCGCGCCCCAGCCTTCGGGGCCGCTGTCCGGGCTTTCGGCGTAATAGCGTGGCCCGGCCTGGACCTGCATCGTCTGCGATCCGACCTTGAACACCTGCGCGGCGAACAGCCCGACGGGGATCGTCCAGTCGTTGGTTTTCCAGTTGTAGGTGGAGTCGGCGGTCAGGGTAACGCTTAGCGCGGTGGGTGTTGTGTAGGTGAAAAACGGCTGGACGAACGTCTGGCTCACGTCCTCGCGGTCGTCGTCCCCGGCCACGGACCAGATGTGATTCGCCAGGCCGCCGGTGGTCCAGGGGCCAGACTGCTTGAGCGCCACGGCCGTCGGGCCGAGGCCCCATTTATCCGAGCCCAGCAGGTCGTCCGTTCCGGTCGGCAACAGGAACACCGGCCCGGCACCCCAGATCCAGCCGTTGGCGGTGGGTTCCACCGGCGACAGGAAAAGGCTCTGGACCGTGTCCCCCAGCCCGGACTGGCTGCCCGCCCCGGGGAAAATATCGCTCTGGTCGATGATCGGCAGGATAGTCCGGCTGATCAGGTTCCAGTCGTCATTCAGCGAAAAGGGCACCACCGGCTGGACGTTGACCGTCAGGCGTTCGCCGTCGTCTTCCGGGCCGATGTTCCAGTCGAAATTGGACTGGATCGGCACCGAAATCAGACTGGCGACGGGATTGGCCAACTGCTTGGCCAGGTCGGACGCGTCCTGCGCCCAGGCTGCCGGGCTGGACAGACTGGCCCCCAGCGCCACCGCCAGACCTACCGCAAAGTTACCGGTTCGCGCCGATAGACGCCTTATTTCCATCATTATGATTCTCCCTGACTGGCCAACACATCCCGGGCGCCGGCCGCACTATGCGTGCCGGCGCCGCAAACCATTACATAGCGGCCTGTTTAGGCGTCACAATCGGCCACCAGGGGTCGAACTCAACCAGCGTCGACCGGAATTCGTCGAACTGGCTGGAATTCCCATCGATCGTGGCATCGCCCGCCTCGATCAGATCCTGCAGGGACGACTGCCCCATGATGACTTTGTTGAAGTTCTCGCGGGTGACCGAAATCGACAGATCCGCCTCATCCTGCGGTTCGGCGTAGTAGTTCAGAACCGCGTTCTCCAGCACCAGGCCATAGCGCTTGTCCAGATCCGGCAGTTCAATATTCATGACGATGGTTTTCCCGGCCGCTTTCTCGCCATCCACATGCACCGCCAGGAAGTCGAAGAACATTTCCATGGGCATGCTTTTCACGATATCCGGCGAACTGGTGTTGGGCATCGGCAATACCTTGACGCCCTGACGCAGTTCCTTGGCCCCGGACAGGTAGAAGTTACGCCACGGCCCACTCTCGGCCTGGTAGCCCATTTGCGTGAAGGCGGCCGCCATCAGATCCTTGGCCTCCTGGTTATCCGGCTGGGCCATGACCAGTTTGTCCAGCACCTGGGCGACCCAACGGTAGTTGCCTTCGTCGTAGTCCTTTTGAGCTTTTTCCAGGATGGCGTCGGCCCCGCCCATGTACTCCACGAACTTGTCGCCGGCTTCCACCGGGGGCAACGGATGCAGGCGCGCCGGGTTGCCGTCGAACCAGCCCAGGTAGAAGTTCCAGGTGGCCTTCACGTTGTGGTTAAGGCTGCCGTAGTAGCCATGGCTGGGCCAGTACTGGTCGAGCTCGTCCGGCAGCTCGATCATCTCCGCCGCCTCGATCATGTTGTAGCCCTGGTTGGCCAGACGCAGGGTCTGGTCGTTGATGTACTTGTACAGGTCTCGCTGCTTCTTGAGGTGGTTGACGATGTTTTCGTTGCCCCACATGGGCCAGTGGTGCGGCGCGTAGAGCACCTCCACCTCATCGCCCCAGCGTTCCAGGGAGGCGTGCAGGTAACCGGACCACGCCTTGGCGTTGCGCACCTTGGCCCCGCGCAGGGTGTAGAGGTTATGCATGGTGTGGGTGGCGTTCTCCGCAGTGGTGAGCGCTTTCAGCTCGGGCGCGTAGAAATGCATCTCCGCCGGCGCCTCACTGCCCGGCGCCATCAGGAACTCGAACTCGACGCCATCCAGGGTCATTTTCTGTCCGGTTTCCGTGATGAGATCGGTGGGCTCAATCAATGTGGCGGTGCCCGTCGAGGTGGAGAGCCCCAGCCCTGTCCCCAGACTGCCTTGCGGCCCTTTTTCAATCAGGTTGCCGTACATGAAACCGGCGCGGCGAGTCATGTGGTTACCCGCGAAAACGTTCTCGCTGACCGCTTCCTCGACAAAACCTTCCGGCGCCACGACCTTGGCCTTGCCAGCCTCGACGTCGGCTTCATCCAGCACGCCGCGAACGCCGCCGAAATGGTCGATGTGACTGTGGGTGTAGATCACCGCCGTGACCGGCTTGTCCCCGCGATGCTCGCGGTAGAGTTCGAGAGCCACCTTGGCGGTTTCCGCAGAGATACAGGGATCAATCACGATGATCCCCGAATCGCCCTCGATGAACGTGATACCGGAGAGATCGGCCCCGCGCACCTGATAGATGCGATCGGTGACTTCATACAGCCCGGGCTGGGCCAGCAACTGGAGCTGACGCCAGAGGCTGGGGTTGACCGTGTCGGGCGCGTCCTTGTCCCTGGCGAACATGAACTGGCTGGCGTCCCAGATGGTATCGCCCTTCTCATTCTTGATGACGCCGTTGTCGGGTAACGGAGCGATGAAGCCCCGGCTGGAATCATCGAAATCCTGCCGGTCGCTGAACGGCAGTTCTTCCAGGAGTTTCTGGTTGGCGGATCGCGTCGCGTCCGTGGCGGCGTCCTGAGCCGGGGCAGTGCCCGCACCGAATGCGAGCAAGCCGGCGGCGAGGCCGGAAAGCAGCCGATGGCGTTGGAACAGGTGTTGCATATTCATGTCTGGATGACTCCCTTTCGAGCTTGAGACTCAAGGGAAGACGAAAACCGATACCACGTGCCTTCCACTTGGCTGGGATCGGCGCCAACGGGTGCGGCGCATCGACCATCACAGGAGGGCGTCACACACGCCCGACCGCAATTCGAGATAACCTGTTGTTCGGGTACGGCAGGACGGCACGCGATATCGATCTGGTTCAGGCAGGATGCGGAGTGACTCTATGGCCTCGACACACTTGAGGCATCCGACAGCTATGACCAGCAACTCCATCTGCAATGGCGCAGGGCAAAGACCCTGCCTCACCGTCGCTACTTCGGTGGCCCGTGGACTCCCTCTCAACGGGCCAACCGCCTCAGACGTAAACAAGACGTTTCATTGAAACGCCTCCTGTAAGCGTAGAAGGCGTTCGAAAAATATCCACTGTACAACAGCCTGGAGCTCTCTACCGGACGTCCGGGACGACTCAAAAAGCCCGGCCAAAGCGCACGTAAAAGCCGCTGTTTTCGCCTTCGCCCTTGGCGTAGTCGAGCGTCACCACCATCTGTTCCGACGGTTTGAGCAGGTAGGACATCCCCACACCCGCACTGGGATAGAGGTTATCGCGCTCGCCACAGTCTTCCCCGTCACCATATAGACAGGCGACGCCGGCAAACACGTTGACACCGAAGCGTTCGTATAACGGCAGGCGTTCTTCCACTTCCAGGCTCACCGAATGCGGCGCCAGGTACTGCCCCCGGGTGTAACCGCGCAGGTGAACACTGGAATAACCGCTATTGGGGGCGTCGTGCGTCCAGCGTCCGGCAATGTGATAGGCAAACACAGCGCCCTTGGCGTGGGCGATGTAATGTGTGAAATCGAGATTAAGGGTATCGAAGTTTTCTTCCCCACCGAACGCTTCGCGGTAGGCGAAATTGTTGATGTCGAGCAGTTTACCGGCGCTGGGGTCGTTCTGGTTGTTGCGGTCGTCGTACATCAGCACGAGCCCCAGCGCGCCGGAATCGACGCCGTTCAACCCCAGGGCCTTGAGGACTTCGTCGGTGCGGAAGTCATCGCCCACAGCCAGGTAGTTGGTGTAGACACCCTGAACACCCACGAACCAGTCGGACCGCACGGCCTGAAGGTAGCGCGCGTAGGCCAGTTTCATCTCGTCGGTGGTGGAGGCGGGCAGGCCGGAGCCGAGGAAATCGGAATAGTCGTTCCTGATCCGACCGCCGCCGATGGCCGCCGTCAGGCGCTTGCGGTCTTTGTCCCAGTAGGAACGCAGGAAGGCCGTGGCGAGGTAGGAATCGGTGTTGCTGTAGGTGCCCATGGCCCCGGCCATCGACGATGTGGAGCCGGGATCGAGCTTGAACAGGTAACCGGCCAGGAAACCCAGCGACGTGCCAACTTTCGGGTCACTGCTGAACTTGGGAGCGACCACCCAGGGCGACGGTGCCGGTTCGGATGACTGAGTGACTCTCTCAGCGCCCGCCCCGAATAACGGGACTAGACAGGCACACGCACCGCAAACCAGACGCCATCCCAGACTCCTACCCCGCACCCTGATCTCCCATCCCTGAAAGCGTGACTCCAGTGTTGTCGGCACGGTGCGTTTCGTCCAGTTCACAATCGGGCATGAGGCCAAACCGCTCGGGACGTTGATTGACCTGGCGGGCCCGCAGTGCAGACCGCTTCGAAACCGGAACAGACACCGGCCCACATCGTCGAGGGGAAGCAGACACGTGCCGCGGGGGTGGCCCCCGCGTCTGTAAACTTACTCCACCACGTCCACCTCGGGCGGCTGCCAGGACCCTTCCAGAATCCCCTGTTTGCCCCAGTAGGCGCGGATATAGAGGGAGAACTCACCGTCAGGCGCCGGCAACCAGTTGCTCTCCTTGTCCGCGCCGGGCGAGGTGCCCCCCGCGTACAGGGTCAGCGAGCCGTCGTCGTTGCGCTTGAGGTTCTTGTTCTTGGTCCCCAGGGAATAGCGGTGCAGATCATTGGGGTAAAAGAGGTGTTTGTCGTTGTAGAGGGTGAGTGACCAGAATCCGTTCACCGGCGGTTCCTGTCCTTTGGCGAAGGTCACGGCGTAGGTCTTCGAGCCATCGAGCTGCTCGCCGTCGGAATCGTAGTCGGTGTAAAAATACTGGGTCTCACTGGGCCGGTTGTCGAACATGTTCGACTTGGCGGTGCCAGTGCGGTTGTAGTAATCAATGCCCCACTCCGAGTTATGCACCGAACGGTTCCAGCCGTTGCCGGCGGGTTTGCCATTGTATTCCCAACGGAAGAACGGCTTGATGACGTCCTTGTCGGCGGCGACGGCCTCGTCGACGATGACTTGTCTGATGTCCGGATTGGTTTCCGCCACGGCCAGTAACCAGCGCAGTTGCGCGTACAGGGCTTCCTCGCCCGGCAGCGGCGGCACGATGTCGAGCACCGTCCCCAACTCGTCGAAGAATTTTTCCGGCACCACCCACTGGGTTTCTCCACCGCCGCCCTGGTCCGCATTCGGATTGGGAATCGACGGCAGTTCACTCCAGTCCATGGTCTTCATCGAGCCATCGAACTCGGACAGCGGATAGGCAACGATCTGATCCACCGCGGACTGAATCGCCGCGCGGTCGGCCTCCGTATCGTCCATAAACGCCCGTGGAATGACATTGGCCAGCGATGTGGTGCCGTGAATCACACCGTTGATGCCATCCGGCGTCTCGCCCTCCCAGTTGGGTCCGACGACCAGGTAAAAGCCGGGCTGACTGCCATAAGGCTTGCCAAGTTCGCCGAACTGGTCGGTGCGGGCATCGTAAAAGGCGTAGATCCAGAAGCGGTCGCCAAAATCCGGCACCTGGATAACGATCGGCTGGCTGTCCAGGTCGAAGAACCCCAGTCCATATACCACGTCCTGGTTGGGGCACGTCACGAAGGTTTCGGCGGGATCGATATAATCGCTGAGCATCGCGATCTGCCCCTGCGGTGCAACGGGCAGGATGCCGCCCAGGAGGCCGGGCTTTGGTGCCTGGGTAATGGTCGCCCGGCGGTTGTACATGTTGACCATCGGCCAACCCCAGACGTAGGCCTTGCGAGCCAGCATCTTCGCGTACGCCGGCGTCATGTTGACGTCCGTACTCGGTTTGGCCAGTTCGTCGAAGGTGGGTTTCTCGGGGGCTGCAAGCGCCGCCGCGCTGATCACCCCCAGCACGACCGAGAAAGCCGCGCACAGAAATCTATCGATAACCGTTTTCATGTCGGATGCTCCCCTTCGTTGATACAGAGGCGTCGATGCGCCTGCGTCAATACAACTACGGGGAAGGCAAATACCGAACAGCGTGCCTTCCATGTCACTTCGGAACGAACGACCCGCAACCCGGGCCGCTATCCTTCAGGAGGAAGCAGGAAGGCTCTGTAGCTCCCAGCAGCGGGAGTCAGCCAACGACACCGCTTGCCATGACCTCCAGTGCATCCTGCAACGACGGCGCTGATCACAGCGCCTGGGGCACGGTTACCCTCGCGCCAATGGCGGGTGGAAACCTCGAAATCCGATGCAGATTACTCAATAAGCGTAGAAAGGTTTCAGGCAAATGCCACCGCATCAGCACTCGGCCAAGGACCCTGGTCCCATCAGCGACCGGGCCACTCCCGATTGAGTGACAGGTACCCCGGAACGTCAGGATTCCGCCAGATCCAGCAGGGCCTGTCCGGTCAGGCGGTAGCCGATCCATTCGCTCTGGGGCTTGGCGCCGATGGATTCGTAGAAATTGATCGCCGGTTCGTTCCAGTCCAGCACGTTCCATTCGAAACGGCCGCAGCCCCTGGCCACGGCAATCTGCGCCAGGTGCCGGAGCAGTGCCTTGCCGGCGCCGCTGCCGCGCTCGTCCGGGGTGACGTAGAGGTCTTCCAGGAACAGGCCGTTCTTCGCCAGCCAGGTGGAATAGTTGTAGAAATACACCGCAAACCCGATGGGTTGGCCGGCTTTCTCGCAGATCAGGGCGTGGACGGTGGAATCCGGCCCGAAGATGGATTCGGCGACGGTCGCCTCGGTGGCCACGACCTCGTGCTCGGCTTTCTCGTAGATGGCCAGCTCGCGCACGAAGGCGAGGATTTGCGGCACGTCGTCGACGGTCGCGGTGCGGATTTCGATAGCGGACATGGTGACTCCGGGAATAAGGGGGTCGACCATGCCATCACAATCGCCGGAGTTTGGCCAGTCGCGGCCGTGGTAAGCTGAGTCACAGGAATCCGTTTACAAGGCATCACAAGGAGGTGCGACAGGCATGATTCGCCCTGCCACACCCGACGACGCCGAAGGCATCGTCCGCATCTACAACCACTACATCCGCGATACGGTCATCACCTTTGAGGAAGAGGCGATCACGGCCGGCACCATGGCCAAGCGTATCGAAAGCGGCGTCAACGCCGGCTTCCCCTGGCTGGTGGCGGAGGAGGACGGTGCCGTGCTGGGCTACGCCTACGCCGGCCCCTGGCACCCGCGCTACGCCTATCGTTTTTCGGTGGAAGTGACGGTGTACCTCGATCCCGACGCCGGCGGGCGGGGCCTGGGCTCGCAGCTCTATGAGTCGCTGTTCGAGGCACTGATGGGCCTCGGCGTGCACGCCGTCATCGGGCTGATTGCCCTGCCCAACCCCGCCAGCGAGGCCCTGCACCAGAAGTTCGGGATGACACCGGCGGGGAAGCTGCACGAGGTAGGCTACAAGTTCGACCGCTGGGTCGATGTGGGTCTCTGGCAGCGCACCCTGACGGCCGACCGGTAGCGCCAAAGGCCCTCGTGTTCAAGGCACACCTTGTTGCAGATGGAATTATATGTCGATAATATTGGACATATGGACACATCAAACACCATCGAAGCATTCGCGGCCCTGGCTCAGCCCACACGTCTGGACGCTTTCCGCCTGCTGGTCGCCCACGAACCGGAGGGGCTAGCCGCCGGCGATGTGGCCCGTCAGCTGTCGGTGCCGCACAACACGATGTCGGCCCACCTGAGCGTGCTGAGCCGCGCCGGTCTGGTGCGTTCGGCACGCCGCAGCCGCTCCATCATCTACCGTGCCGACCTGGAAACCGTGCACCAGGCAATCCGCTTCCTGGTCCAGGACTGCTGCGGTGGCCGGGCGGAACTGTGCCAGCCGCTGATAGACGACCTGGCGCCCTGCTGTACCCCGAAAACAGACGCCTGAGAGACTGACATGATCACCGTGATCTATCACAACCCCGACTGCGGTACATCGCGCAACACCCTGGCCATGATCCGGGCGTCCGGTGAGGAACCGCACGTCATCGAATACCTGAAAACGCCGCCTTCGCGGCAAAAGCTGGAAGCCATGCTACAGGCGATGGCCATGCCGCCCCGGGAACTGCTAAGACGCAAAGGCACACCTTACGACGACCTGAATCTCGACGACCCGGCGCTGACTGACGGCGAGCTGATCGACGCCATGATGGCACACCCAATCCTGATCAACCGGCCCATCGTGGAAACCGACCTGGGCATCCGGCTGTGCCGTCCGTCCGAGACTGTATTCACTCTGCTGCCCCACCCTCCCGCACGCTTCGTCAAGGAAGACGGGGATGTCGTGGTCTCCGGAGATAATGACTTATGAGCCTGTCCCTACACGATCTGCCCAACATCGACCCGGAGCAGCTCCGGCCCATCGACCACGACCGCCTGGCCGCACCCGGTGCGCCGCGACACGCGCCGCGCATCCTGGTTCTGTACGGCTCGTTGCGGGAGCGGTCCTACTCGCGACTGTTGTCGGAGGAAGCCAGCCGCCTGCTGCGCTGGTTCGGCTGCGAGGTGCGCACGTTCGATCCCCACAGCCTGCCGCTGCCCGACGCCGCCGAGGCGGACCACCCCAGGGTGCGGGCACTGCGTGACCTGGCCGAGTGGTCCGAAGGTATGGTGTGGGTCAGCCCCGAGCGGCACGGCGCCATGACCGCGGTGATGAAGGCCCAGATCGACTGGATTCCACTGTCCCTGGGTGGTGTACGCCCCACCCAGGGCAAGACCCTGGCGATCATGCAGGTGTCCGGCGGCAGCCAGAGCTTCAACGCGGTCAACCAGCTGCGGGTGCTGGGCCGCTGGATGCGTATGCTGACCATCCCCAACCAGTCATCGGTGCCCAAGGCGTTCAACGAGTTCGACGACGCCGGCCGCATGAAACCCTCGCCCCTTTACTTGCGGGTGGTGGACGTGTGCGAGGAGCTGGTGAAATTCACCTGGCTGACCCGAGGCCACGACGCCTACCTGACCGACCGCTATTCCGAGCGGGTGGAGAGCGCCGAGGCCGTGTCCAGGCGCGTCAACCAGACGTCCATCTGACGGAATCGATATGCTGGCATTCGCAATCTTCGTCGTCACCCTGGTGCTGGTGATCTGGCAACCCCGGGGGCTGGGCATCGGCTGGAGCGCGCTGGGCGGGGCCGCCGTGGCGCTGGCCACCGGTGTCGTGCACTGGCCGGATGTGGCGGTGGTCTGGGACATCGTCTGGGACGCCACCTTCACTTTCGTCGCCCTGATCATCATTTCCCTGATTCTGGATGAGGCCGGCTTCTTCGCCTGGGCGGCGCTGCATGTCGCTCGCTGGGGCGGCGGGCGCGGGCATGTGCTGTTCCCGCTGATCGTGGTGCTGGGCGCTTTCATCGCCGCGTTTTTCGCCAACGACGGCGCCGCCCTGCTGCTGACGCCGATCGTCATGGCGATCCTGCTGCGGCTGCAGTTCCCGCCGCCGGCAGCCCTGGCGTTCATCATCGCCACCGGCTTCGTGGCGGACACCACCAGCCTGCCCCTGGTGATCTCCAACCTGGTCAACATCGTCAGCGCCAACTACTTCGATATCTCCTTCGAGCACTACGCCCTGGTGATGGTGCCGGTGAACCTGGCATCCCTGGCCGCTACTCTGGCCGTGCTCTGGTGCTTCTTCGGGCGGCGCATCCCCCGGCGTTACGACGTGAGCGCGCTGGCCGAGCCGGCCACGGCGATTCGCGATCCGCAGGTGTTCCGCGCCGGCTTCCCGCTGCTGACGATCCTGATGGTGGCCTATTTCGTGACCGCGCCGCTGGATCTGCCCATCGCGCTGGTCACGGGCATCGCGGCCCTGATCCTGATGGCCATCGCCGGACGCTGGTACGTCGCCAAGCGCGGCCGGGTGATTTCCCTGAAACGGGTACTGAAACACGCGCCCTGGCAGATCGTGCTGTTCTCGGTGGGGATGTACCTGGTGGTCTACGGCCTGGGCAACGCCGGCCTGACCGACCGGGCGGCGCAACTGCTGGGCTGGCTGGCGCAGCAGGGGCCGCTGGTCGCGACCGTGGGGACGGGGTTCGCCTCGGCGCTGCTGGCCTCGATCATGAACAACATGCCCGCTACGCTGGTGGGCGCGCTGGCCATCGACCAGGCGCCGGTGTCGCCGCTGATCCGGGAGCTGATGGTGTACGCCAACGTGATCGGCAACGACCTGGGGCCCAAGTTCACGCCCATCGGCAGCCTGGCCACGCTGCTCTGGCTGCACGTGCTCGCGCGCAGCGGCCATCGCATCAGTTGGGGGCAATACATGAAGGTGGGGCTGATCATCACACCGCCGGTGTTGCTGGTCACCCTGCTCGCCCTGGCCTGGTGGCTGCCGCTGGTTAACGGCGGCTGAGGCAGCGCTGGTACTCCAGACAGTCGATCCGACGCGGGCCGACCTCAGCCATACCGGGGCGCCGCCCAACGACCCGGAAACCCTGCTTCTCCAGCACCCGTCGGGAGGCAGGGTTATCCACAGACACAAACGCGGTGAGCTGGCGCAGTTTGTAGGTCGTTCTGGCGAGATCGACGATCGCGCTCACCGCGAAGCGGCCCACGCCCTGCCCGGCCGCATTCTCGGCGACACGGTAGCCCAGCCGCGCGGTGCCGCGAGTCCGGTCGATCTCCCGCAGATTCACCCGCCCCAGTAGCACGCCGCCCTGCACCACCAGTCCGGGAAACATCACCCCGTCGGCGTGTTCGGCGAGACTCGTCCGGACGTGCTCCGCCACCGCTCGGGCGGAGTAGAACGCCTCCCCACGGCTCTCGATAAATCGCTCGAACCAGTGACGGTTGTCGCGCTCGAACGCCAGCAAGGCGTCGCTGTCGTCGTGGCGGAGCCGGCGTAATCGCATCGATCTTCCCGGGTCAGGCGTTTGTGGCTTCAGACGGCGGCGGGCCGTCGTGCGTCCCCCGCATACTGGCGCTCGAACCGTTCCATCAACTGGGCGGCAAGTTGCCGCGCCGCTTCGCTGGGACGGCCGGGGCTGCGGTGCAGGGTGATTTCAGTGTGGGGCAGGTCCGGCAGTCCATCGTCGACGCCCAGCGTGCGGATCTCCGGCCCCACCATGGAGGGCGTCAGCACGGTAAGCGCCAGACCCGCGCGCACCGCCGCCGACAACCCGGACAGGCTGGCACTGGTGTAGGCGATGCGCCAGGGGATGCCGGCCGCGTCCAGCGCCGCCAGCGCCCGTTCGCGGAAGACGCACACACCTTCCCGGGAGACCGCCAGCGGCAGCGGCGAGCGTTGGTGGGTGTCGTAGCCGGTGGCGCCGGCCCAGACCATGGGCTCGCGCACCAGCACTTCCCCGCCCGGGCTTTTCGGCTGCCGGGTGACGATGGCCAGATCCAGCGACCCGGCTTTGACCTCTTCCATTAACTCCACGCTCAGACCGCAGCGCACCTCCAGCTCCACGCCGGGATAGCGGGCCTCGAACTCGGCCAGGGCCTCCGGCAGGTACACCACGTAGTCGTCCGGGATGCCCAGCCGCACCACGCCGTCGAGGCGCTGGTCCAGCACGTCCTGCCAGGCCAGGGCATTCTGGCGCAGCATCTGGCGGGCGTGGGCCAGCAATCGTTCGCCGGCTGGCGTGGGCACGGCGGCGCGGCGCCCGCGCTGCAGCAACGGGCGATCCAGCGTGTCTTCCAGCCGCGCCATGTGGGCACTGACCGTGGACTGGGCCAGGTGCAGGCGCTCGGCGGCGGCGGTGAAGCCACCGCTTTCCACCACCGTGACGAAGGTTTTCAGCACCGCCAGATCGAGGGGTCTCGGGTTCGGCATCGTTGCATCACGTTTCATGATCGATTGATCGAAAGACTTCGTTTCACCGATTGAGCTGTGTTCTCCAAAATACGCCGGGTAATGGCATCGGACAAGCGTTAACAGGAGTGACATCGATGTGTCATAAAGGTCAGTACGCGGGCATTTTGGCGGGGCTTGTGACGGTCCTCCTGTGGTCCTGTCTGCCGGTCCTGCGCAGCTTTGCGCACCTACCGCCGATGCTGATCGCCGCCGTCGCCATGATCTGCGCCGCGGGGCTGGCTCATATGGCCAGCCTGCATTACGTGCGCAAGGACACCAGCCGGATCCGGGAAGGACGTTACTGGCTGATGGCCGTGGGCGGCCTGGCCGGCGCGCTGTATTTCTACTTCCTGGCTTTGCAGAACGGCGATCCGGCCAGGATCACCCTGGTAACCTACACCTGGCCGCTGGGCTTTGTGCTGATCGCCAACCGTCTCGCCGGCCAGGGCCTGAGTTTGCGGCTGCTGCTGGGCTCGGCGATCGCCTTCACCGGGCTGGCGCCGCTGGTGCTGTCCGGCAGCGAGGGCCAGGCGACGTCGCTCATCGCCTACGCCGCAGGACTGGCCGCCGGCATCTGCTGGATCGCGTTCTCCGTGTACCTGCGGCAGGCCGGCGCCCTGTCCCTGCACGGCTACCGCTCCCTGTTCCTGCACGTGAGCCTGGTTGCCCTGGCGATGCACGGGCTGTTCGAGCAGTTGCCCGAAGCCGCCACGTCCCGCGACTGGGCGGTGGCCGGCCTGATCGGCCTGGGCCCCTACGGCGCGGCTTTCATCAGTTGGGGCTTCGCCCTGCAGCGCGGACCCGCCACGTTGCTGGGGCTGATGACCTATCTGGTACCGGTTCTGGCGGCGTTGCTGCTGGTCCTGCTGGGCTGGAGCCCGGCCAGCTATCAACTGGCGTTGGCGGCCACGGCGGTGGTAGCCGGGGCGCTGCTGTCACAGGGGATGCGCATCCGGCCCGGGACAACCTGATCGATCCGGACTGGTCGGCTTCGATCGAAAAAGCGTAAATTGGAACGGTTCTCGCTTATTGATTGAGGTCACCCAGATCCCGGATTACACGATGCACCATTCCATGAAGTTCACGTTCCGCTGGACGCTGCGCGCCGTCCTGCTGCTCATCGCACTCCTCATCGGGCCCTTGTTGATGGCCGCCTGCAGCGGCCTGGCCACCTCCCAGAACTGGTACGACGCGGACCGCTCCAGTGCGGGCATCGCGCCGCAGCCGGAGGACGCGCCGGAAGCCATCGTGCAGGTTTACCACGCCCGCGCCTTCGGCTGGCGCGGCTATTTCGCGGTGCACACCTGGATCGCCACCAAGCCGGCCGGCGCCGGCACCTATGAGGTGCATGAAGTGACTGGCTGGAGCCGCCAGAAGGTCCGGTCCCGCCCCGGCGACCCGGATCGCGCCTGGTACGGCAACGAACCCCACCTGATCGCGGACATTCGCGGCGACAAGGCGGCCGAGCTGATCCCAAAGATTGAGGCGGCGATCACCGACTACCCCTACCAGCGCGAATACGAAGCCTGGCCGGGCCCCAACAGCAACACCTTTACCGCCTGGGTGATCCGCGCCGTGCCGGACTTCGACGTGGCGCTGCCCAACATTGCCATCGGCAAGGACTATCTGGACCCGCCTTTCGTCGCGGAAACGCCCAGCGATTCCGGTTTCCAGGTGTCCGCCTTCGGCTATGCCGGCGTGCTCGCCAGCGCCTATGAGGGACTGGAGATCAACCTGCTGGGCCTGTCCTTCGGCATTGATCCGCTGGCCCTGGGAATCAAACTGCCGGGTATTGGCCAGCTCAGCCTGCTGGATCCCTGGGAGCCTGCGTCGACGCCGGTCACCGGGCCCTGACAGACCCGACCGCACAATCTTGTGACTTTAACAGAGACAGGTTTAGCGAGACTGGGGACAGCGGTCTAAACTGCAATGGCAAGGATTCACCAGGGTGCGCGGCAGCGCGTTGCAGCGAAGCAGTCGTAACAGGGTCTGTCGCCAGGGAAATTGACCTGTCACCAGGTCGGTCACGAGGCGCAGGCACCATGAAACTCTCCGAGCTGGGCGATCTTTACTCAACGCTGTTGGAAGCCGCCGTCGATGCCATCATCACCATCGATGAGCAGGGCTTCATCACCAGTTTCAACAGCGCCGCCGAGCGACTGTTTGGCTATTCCCGGGACGAGGTGGTGGGGCGCAAGGTGAACCTGCTGATGCCCCCGGACACCGCCGCCCGACACGATCGATACCTGCAGAACTACCTGAGCACGAGAAAACCCCGCGTCATCGGCATCGGTCGTGAGGTCGAGGGCCAACACCGGAACGGTTCGCGCATTCCCCTGCATTTCTCCGTCGGCGAGGCCGTTCACGAGGGCAAACGTACCTTTATCGGCATCTGCCACGACCTGTCGAAATACCGTGAGATCGTCGAGCAGCTGGAAGAAACCGAACAGCGTTACCGCGACATCGTCGAAAGCCAGAAGCAACTGATCTGCCGCGTCGACAGCCAGTTGCGTATCACCTTCGCCAACGCGTCGTTTTCCCAGGTGATCGGCGTCCAGCACGACGCCCTGATGGGCCTTCCGCTGACGGAAATCGCGGACGACGACGAACACCGGCTGGGCCACTTGCTCGCCGGCATGTTCCGGGCCCACGGCAACCTGAACGAGGTGAACATCAAGGTGACGATGAAGTCCCGGGACAGCGGTGCCCTGGTGGACTGGTCGTTCAAGCGGGTGGACGGCGCCGGCGACCCGCAGGAACCGGAGCTGCAGGGTTTCGGCATCGACATCTCGCAACAGGAAGCCGCCCTGCAGCAGGCCCTGTACCTGCGCAACCACGACTACCTGACCGGCTTTTTGAACATGCGCGCCTTTTCCAGCGCAATGAAAGCATGGATCGAGCCCCGTCGCCGTTACGCGCTGCTCCACCTGGCCTGCGGCCGGTTCGAGATGATCAACCGACAGTACGGCTATGACGCCGGCGACAACGTCATTGTGGAGGCCGCCAAGCGTATACGCCTCACTCTGATCCGGCCCAACCTGTGCGCCCGAACCGGCAGCGACATGCTGGTGGTGATCGGCGTCCGGGATAACGAAGAAGCCCACGACACGGCCCTGCAACTGGTGCAGAGCCTGGAGCGCCCCTACCGGGTCAATGGCTCCAGCCTGCGCCTGGACGTGGTCTGCGGCATTGCCCTGTATCCGGCCGATTCGGCCTCCCAGGAAACACTGCAGAACATGGCCAGCTCCGCGGCGCGGGATGCCCGCGACCATGGCGCGACGGCGGCGTATTTCGACGCCGACTACCACGAGGACCTGAAGAAGCAGATGGAAATCGAGCAGGGCCTCAAGGAGGCGCTCGATAATCAGGACATCGAAGTCTACCTCCAGCCCAAGATCGGACTCGACGACCACACCGTTCACAGTTACGAGGCGCTGGTGCGCTGGCAGCATCCCGAACGGGGCTTTATCTCGCCGGCTGACTTCATCCCCATTGCCGAACGCAGCGCCCTGGGTCAAAAACTCGACCGCTACGTGCTGAACAGCGCCGCCCAGCTCATCGCCCGCTGCAGGCAGCAGAGCCGCCCCGTCCCGGTGATCGCCGTCAACGTCACCGCCAGACACTTCTCCGATCTGGCACTGCCGGAGTATCTGGAGCAGCTGATGCGCCGGTACAAGTTTCCTCCTGAATCGCTGCAGCTGGAAATCACCGAAGGCATGGTCATGCAGATGCGTCAGACCACGACGCAGGTGATGGAACGGCTACGCACGCAGGGCATCCAGGTAAGTATCGACGATTTTGGTACCGGCTATTCCTCCCTGAGTTACCTGAGCCACCTGTTGGTGGACGAACTCAAGATCGACAAGGTCTTCATCGACGACCTGCAGAGCGAACGCGGCGCCACCCTGGTGCGCTCGGTAATCGCCATCGCCAAGGCCAACAACCTGCGCATCACCGCCGAGGGCATCGAGACGGCGGCCCAGGCCCGCATCCTCAGGGGAATGGACTGCGACATGGGCCAGGGTTATTTCTTCGCCCGCCCCAAACCGGGCCACGAGGTTCTGGGGCTGTCGAGCTGACGCCGCCCACTTGGACAGCGCGGCTGCTTTACCGCAGACTGGTCGCCGTTCGACGTCGCATGGAATCCTGAATCCCTCATGGCCCCACCCTTTGATACCCCGCTGTTCTGGCTGCTGGCCGTCATCGGCGTCATCCTGACCGGCATCTCCAAGTCCGGCTTTGCCGGCGGCGCCGGCGTGCTCGCCGTGCCGTTGCTGGCACTGGTCATTCCCCTGCCCATGGCGACGGTGATCATGCTGCCGGTGCTGCTGTTCATGGACGTTCGCGCCATCCACCTGTACTGGCGTCACGCGGACCGGGCGGAGCTGAAGCGGCTGGCGCCAGGGGTTCTGATCGGCATCGGGTTGGGTGGGTTGCTGCTGGGAGCGCTGTCCACGGACCGGCTGGAACTGATGACCGGCGTGGTCTCGATCCTGTTCGCCAGTTGGCAGAACCTGGCCGGCTGGCTGCAGCGCTTCCAGCGGGCGGGCTGGTTCTGGGGCGGCGTCTCCGGGGTCACCAGCACACTCATCCACGCCGGCGGCCCGCCGCTGAGCGTCTACTTCCTGGGCCAGCAACTGGACAAGCTGCGCTGGCTGGGCACCGCCGCGGTACTGTTCGGGCTGATGAACCTGACCAAAGTGGTGCCTTACCAGATCAATGGGTTCTGGGAGGGCCGGCTGCTGCTGGTTTCCCTGTGCCTGCTGCCGGCCGCCTGGATCGGCATCCAGCTCGGCTACCGGATCCAGAAGCACTTCGACGGCGCCACGTTTATCCGCATCTGCCGCGGTCTGCTGCTGGTTTCCGGCTGCCTGCTGGTGGTCAAGGGCGTCTGGTTCTAGCCTACGCCATCCAGAACGGCTTGCGCGCTTCCCGGTAGAGGCTGCCGGGCCGCAGGCCAATATCCTTCTCGATTCGTCCCGAATCGGACCATTCCAGTTGGCGCCTGAGTGAGCGCCGTGTTGCTGCGCGTTGCTGCCAGACTCGCAGGGTCTGGACGACGGTACCGGACATGATGCTTTCCTCCGCTGAAACTGTGAAGACGAACCGGGCCGGATGGAACGGGCCCGGTAGCACACAGCATCGCCAATCGACGGTTGTTCGGGCAGACACAGGAAAGGGCATTGTGGGCGTGACAGTGGGTCGGGATTGAGCCTCTGTATCCATCACAGTTTCCGGGGGACAGAAACCGCTTCGGCGGCAGGGGATGCGACGGCGCCCCCGGCTGGCCGCACTCAGTGCAGGCGGCGCATGCGTCCCGGCGTTTCGCCGTACTGGCGGCGGAACGCGTGGGTCAGGGCACTCTGGCTGGAGAATCCCACCTGGCAGGCGATATCCGCCAGCGGCAGGGTGCTTTGCAGGAGCAGTTCCCGGGCCCGGCGCAGGCGCGCTTCGAGCAGGTAGCGATAGGGAGTCATGCCGGTCATGTCGCGGAACAGCAGATGGAAATGGCCCACGCTCATGTGGACCACGCCGGCGAGTCGGGAGACCGGCAGGGGCTCGTGCAGGTGGCGGTAGATGAAGGCATCAAGAGCCGCGAGATCCAGCTTGCCGAACGACTTGCGGTCGAGATCGCGGTCGAACGTGCGATGATGCAGCGCCGCCAGCAGCCCCTGGGCCATGCCGTCGGCCGCTTCGGGATAGTCCTGCCAGATGGAGGCTTCGCGCTGGATATAGGTCAGCAGCAGACGCAGACCGGAATCCGCCTCAAAGTAGCGCGGCCCGTCAAACAGTCGCACCACATTGGCCCCGACATGTTCGGACGGCAGGTCCACGACAATGTGCGTGTTCTCGCCGATTCCCTCGTAGAAGTGCACTTCCCCACCCGGCACCAGGCAGCCATGCAGGGCGTCCACGCGACCGCCTTTGCCGGCGATCTCGAATTCCGCCTGCCCCTTCATGGCGATTACCAGCTGGTGGTAGTCGTGATCATGATGCAGACAACTATTGGGAAGGGGGAACGTCCGGATGCGCGTCGTCATAACTGATTATCATTTCGATGCTAACATGGATGATCTTACCGATAGACGAAGTCTATGCAAACAATAAACCAAAAAACATCCAACTTATCGTTTTTTATCGTTTCGATAGACATATTCTTGATCAACTCAGGAGCTTGACACAAAAACCCCGCACCCCTGAGCAAGACCGTTACGGGTTCCCCTTACGACAATCGTATGAAGCATCGTTCATGCCGTCATTCATGGGGCCCAGCGCCAACCGATGAAGCTGGCTCCCGCCCGTAACCAGAGAGCAACACCATGAACCAGACAGTCGCCTTCATCGGTGCCGGCAACATGGCCGGCGCCATCATCGGAGGATTGATCGATAGCGGCCTGGCCGCCGACCGGATCACCGCCACGTCCCCGGACACGGCCGCCCAGGACAACGTTCGCGACAAGTTCGGCATCCACGCCCACGCCGACAACAACCAGGCCGCTGCGACCGCCGACGTTCTGGTCCTGGCGGTCAAACCGCAGATCCTGAAGGCCGTCTGCGAGCCCCTGAAAGACACCATCCAGTCCCGCGACACGGCACCGCTGATCATCTCAGTCGCGGCCGGAGTGCTGGGCGAACACATCGACACCTTGCTGGGCGGAAACCTGCCCATCGTGCGCTGCATGCCCAACACCCCCGCGCTGGTCCGCGCCGGTGCCTCCGCCCTGTGGGCCAATGACCGGGTCTCCGAAGACCAGCGCGCCCGTGCCGGCGAGCTGCTGGCCGCCGTCGGCCAGGTGGAGTGGATCGAGCAGGAATCCCTGATGGACGCGGTGACCGCCGTTTCCGGCAGTGGCCCGGCCTACTTCTTCCAGATTTTCGAGGCCATGGAAGAAGCCGGTGCGTCCCTCGGCCTACCCCGGGACACGGCCCGCCGCCTGGCGCTGCAGACCGGCTTTGGCGCCGCCTGCATGGCCCTGGCCAGCGACGAGTCGCCGGCCCAGCTCAAGCGCAACGTGATGTCGCCGAAGGGTTCCACCGAGCAGGCCATCGCCAGCTTCGAGGCGTCCGACCTGAACGAGGTTTTCAAAAAAGCCATGACCGCCTGCGCCAACCGCGCTCAGGAAATGCAGAAAGAGTTTTCATCCTGACGGGTGCACCCACGACACCTGCGGGCTCTTCCCACCAAAAAAAGAAAGGCACAACTATGAAACCGATGCACAAACTCGCTTCCGCTGCGCTTTTGTCGGCAGCCATCGCCGGCAGCATTGCCCCGGCTCAGGCCGAGGAGAAATCCTGGCGTATGGCCACGCCCTGGAGCGGCGGCCCCTGGCTGGAACGTGACGCCCAGGACTTCGCCGACCACGTCACCGAACTGAGCGACGGCGAAATCAACCTGCAGGTCTTCCCGGGCGGCACCCTGGGCAGCGCCCTGAAAGTCACCGAAACCGTGGAAAGCGGCGTGGCCCAGGTCAGCCACAACTACCTGGCCTACGATTACGGCAAAGATCCCACCGCGGCCCTGCTGGCTGGCCACTCCAGCGGCCTGACTCCGGAAGAGTTCATGCTGTGGATGTACCAGGGCGGCGGCGCCAAGCTCTACGAAGAGTTCCGCATGGAAGAATTCGGCGTGGTGGCCTTCCCGTGCTCCATCCTGGGTACCGAGATCTTCCTGCACTCCAACAAGAAGGTTCAGACCCTGGAAGACTTCAAGGGCCTGCGTCTGCGCACCTCCGGTGCCTGGGCTGAAATCGCCTCGCGTCTGGGGGCGTCCACCGTCGTGATGGCCGGCTCCGACATCTACACCGCTCTGGAACGTGGCGTGATCGACGCCGCCGAGTGGGGTAGCCCGGAGATGAACAAGCCGACCGGTTTCCAGAACGTCGCCAAGTACGTGATCGTACCGGGCGTTCACCAGTCCGGCGGCGTGCTCGAGTGTCAGATCAACAAGGACGCCTGGGCCGAGCTGAACGACCAGCAGAAAAACGTCATGCGCGAAGCCGCCAAGCTGACCGTCTTCGACTCCTGGCTGGCCGCCTCCTACTCGGATCTGGAAGCCTACCGCGAGCTGGAAGAAGGCCCGAACGAAATCGTTCGCCTGGACCCGGCCTTCGTTGAAAAAATCTACGACGAGACCGAAGCCTGGGAAAACGAAAAGGCCAAGGACAACGACTGGTTCGCCAAGGTTCTCGAATCCCAGCGCAAGTTCAAGAAGGACATGGAAAGCTGGCCTCAGTACCGCCTGACGATCGGCAAGTCTGAAGACTGATTTCCACTAAGAAACAACCGGGGTGGCCGTCCGTCGGCTACCCCGGCTTTTATTTGTCCGGAACACGCTCATGAAACTGATTGCATTTATAGAAAGCCTCACCCGGTACGCCGGGCACCTGGCGGCCATCCTCATACTTCCCCTGGTAGCCGCCCTGGTCTACGAAGTCTTCAGCCGATACGTGCTGGGCTCCCCCACCCTGTGGGCCTTCGAAACAAGTTACATGGTGATGGGCGCCATCTTCATGCTGGGCATGGCCAACGCCCTTCGCGTCGGTCAGCACGTGAGCGTGGATGTAATCACCCTGAAGCTGTCGCCGCGTGTCAACGCCGCCATCCGCACCCTGTGTTACCTGTTTTTCCTGCCGTTGATGATCTGGCTGACCTGGGAAGTGTTCAAGTACTTCCACGACGCCTGGGAAAGCGGCGAGCGTTCCGGACGCTCGGCCTGGAACCCGATCGTCTGGCCGGTGTACCTGGTCTGGTGTGTCGGTTTTTCCCTGATGTGCCTGCAGTTGCTGGCCGAATTCCTGAAATCCATTTGCACCCTGATCAAGGGTGACGGCCAGACAGAGCACCGGGAGGAACTGGTATGAGCGATTACCTGTCGCTGTTGATGTTCCCGCTGTTGATGCTGCTGATCTTCGCGGGCTTCCAGATTGCGTTTTCGATGATCCTGGTGGCGGCGGTGTTCGGCCTGATGATTTTTGGTCAGACCGCGCCCTATCAACTGCTCACCAAGATCGAGGACACCGCCTCCAACGCCATCCTGGCGGCGGTGCCGCTGTTTATCTTCATGGGCGCCATGCTGGAAAAATCCGGCATCGCCGAGCGCCTGTTCAAGGCGGTCCACATGTGGACCGTGCGCCTGCCCGGCGGGCTGGGCGTGGGCGCCATCGTGCTGGGCACCATCTTCGCCGCGTCGTCCGGCGTCGTCGGAGCCACCGAAGCCGTGATCGGCATGCTCGCCATCCCGGTGATGATGAAGCACCACTACGACAAGAGCCTGATGTCCGGCGTGATCTGCTCGGCCGGTTCCCTGGGTACCGCGATTCCGCCGTCGATCACGGTGGTCGTACTGGGTCCGGTGGCCAGCGTCTCCGTCGGCTCCCTGTTCAGCGGTCTGCTGATCCCGGGTCTGCTGATGGCCGCGCTGTTCGTGATCTACATCATCGGCGTGGCCTACTTCAAGCCGTCCATGGCGCCGCGCGTCGATGACGAGGCGGTGCACTATTCCCTCGGCCAGAAGATGAAGGTCACCGTCTACGCCCTGTTGCCGACCGCGGCCCTGATCTTCACGGTGCTGGGCACCATCCTCATGGGCCTGGCCACGCCGACCGAAGCCGCCGCCTGCGGCGCTGCCGGCGCGCTGCTGCTGTCCGCCTTCTACCGCAACCTGAACCTGAAGGTGTTCTGGGACTCCTGCGGGCGCACGGTCAACATCACCGCCATGATCCTGCTGATCCTGCTGGGCGGGCACATGTTCGCCGGCGTGTTCTTCGCCGCAGGCGGCATGGCCACGGTGCAGTCCATGCTCATGGCCACCGGCCTGGAGCCCTGGGCCATCATCGGCCTGATCCTGCTGATCGCCTTCCTGGCCGGCTTCGTGCTGGACATGATGTCCGTGGTCCTGATCGTGATCCCGGTCGCCATGCCGGTGGTGCGCGCCCTGGGCTTCGACGACATCTGGTTCTGCGTGGCCTTCCTGGTGGTGCTGCAGACCAGTTACCTGACGCCGCCACTGGCTCCGTCGATCTTCTACCTGCGGGCCATCACGCCGCCGGAGATCACCCTTAAGCACATGTACAAGGGCGTGATCCCGTTCATCGTGATCCAGCTGATCGTGCTGGCCGTGGTGCTCTTCTACGAGCCGGCGGTCATGTGGCTGCCGGGCATTACCGGCGGACCGTCCTGGTAAGCCGACGTGCAAACGACGCCGGCAGCCCCCCCGGGGCGAAGCCGGCGATGTGCACTATGCTGATAAGGACAGCCGTTAAGGACGGTGTTTTTGAGATGGGGCCATTCAGGCGGAGTTGGCTGAACTGGCAGTGGCGTGCATCCCGGCCGCACCCGGGATGACGCCATCACCCTCTTCACGTCCGTGGGCGTATCGCTGAGCCATTGGGCGGCGGCCCACAAACCAAAAAGCCCGGCGGGAGCGCATCCCGCGGGCTTTTTTTTCCGGTTCTGGAAGAGTGCCGTCGATCAGCTGCCCTGACCGTCCAGCACGAAGGCGGACGAGTACTTGTCTACATTGTCCGGTGTGATCAGGGCGCAGTCGAACAGCTGCTTCTCACGTTCCACGCCGGTCTCGCCGGTGCGGATGAAGTGGTCGGCCTGGCGCACCGCTTCGGCGGAGAAGATGGCCACCGGCTGCAGCACGGTGTAGGCCAGCTCGCCTTCGCGCACCGCTTCCACCGCGTCCGGTGAGCCGTCAAAGCCGCCGACGACCACACCGTCCAGCTTGCCGGCTTCCTTCAGGGCGGCGATCGCGCCCAGCGCCATCTCGTCGTTACCGCTGATTACCCCGTCGATGTCCGGATTGGCCTGCAACATGCTCTGCATCTTGTTGTACCCCTGGGTGCGGTCCCAGTTGGCCACGTCGGACGCCACCCGGTCCAGGCTCGGGTACTGGCTGAGCACGGTGCGGAAACCGTTGGAACGGGTCGCCGCGTTGTTGTCCGAAGGCGCGCCCTTGAGCTCCACGTAGTGGGCGCCGTCACCGGCGGCCTGCACCCATTTCTGCGCCCCCAGCGCCGCGCCCTGGGCGTTGTTGGACACCAGTTGCGCCTTGGCCAGACCCTGCTTGTTGATTTCCGCGTTAACGATGAACACCGGGATACCGGCGCTCACCGCCTTGCGCACCGCCCCGATGGAGCCGTTGGCGTTGGCCGGATCCAGGATGATCGCCTTGGCCTGGTTGGTGATGGCGGTATCCACCTGATTGCTCTCGGTGTTGGTATCGCCCTTGTGGGAGCTCACGTTGGCGCGGTAGCCCAGTTCCTCGGCGGTGGCCTTGGCAACCTTGCCTTCCGTGAACCAGTAGGGGTTGGAGGTGTCGTTGACGATGATCGAGATGAGGCCCTGATCCTCGGCCGCGGCGACCGTCGCGAACAGCGAGGTGGTCGTCATGACGGCGGCGATCAGCAGGCGCTTTGCGTTTTTCCACATCATTGGTTCACCCTTGTTTTCTATTGTGCTTGTTATACCGGCGTACCGGCGATGGCTTGCGCATCAGTGCCCGACTGCCTGTTCCCGGGCGCTATCGTGCGAAGATGGAGAAGACGGAGAAGCATCCGGCGACGCCGGCCGCGACGCGCTTTTCGACGACTCGGCGGCCGGCGGCTGTTTCTTGCGGCCCTTGTACTGGATGCTGTTGAGCAACACGGCCAGGACGATCACCGCACCGGTGAACACAGTCTGCCAGTAGGACGACACGCCGATGATGACCAGGCCGTCGGACAGGAAACCAATCACGAAGGCGCCCAGCAGCGTGCCGCGCACGTTGCCCCGGCCGCCGGCCAGGGCCGCGCCGCCGATCACCACGCCGGCGATGGCGGTCAGTTCGTAGGTGGTGCCGGCGGTGGGGCCAGCGGAAGTGAGCTGGGAGGACAGCACCAGACCGGCAATCGCCGCGCAGATACCGGACAGCACATACACGGACACCTGCACCCGCTTGACCGGCACCCCGGACAGTTCCGCCGCCCGGGCGTTGCCGCCGGTGGAGTAGACCCAGCGACCGAAGGGCGTGCGATTGAGCATCAGCATCACCAGGATGGCCACGGCCGCCAGTACCAGCACGCCGATGGGCACGCCGAACAGCCGGTTGAAGCCGAGCCACTCGAAGCCGGTGTTACCCAGCTCCGCCGAGCCGCCCAGGTTGTTGAAGGTCAGGCCGTCGGTCATCAGCAGCGCCGCGCCGCGGGCGACGTAGAGCAGCCCCAGGGTGGCCACGAACGCCGGCACCTTGAAGTAGGCGATCAACACGCCGTTGATGGCGCCGACAAAAGCCCCCAGCGCGCAGGTAAGGATCACCACCACCCACACTGGCGGGTAGAGCACCACGCCCAGGGCGTCGATCTGCACGCCCTGCATCAGGTAGCCGGCCACCACGCCGGCCAGGCCGAGGGTCGAGCCCACCGACAGGTCGATCCCGCCGGTCAGGATCACCAGCAGCATGCCGATCGACAGCAGGCCGAAGATGGCCACGTGGGAGGACATGGTCAGGAAGTTGTTGGTCGAGAAATAGACCGGCGACAGGACCGAGAAGATCACGATGATGGCGATCAGGGCGAAGAACGCCCGGCCATCGAGGAGCATGCGCCCCAGGTCGAACTGGCCGCCCGGGAACGGGAATCCCGGCCGGCTGGCCGCTTGGCTGGTATCGGACATGGTTCTGGACTCCGCTGTTATTGTTGGTTCGGGGCTGTTATCGATGGTTCGGGCCGGTCAGGCGACCACGGCCTCGCCGGAGGCGGCCATGATCTCCGCCTTGCTGGCATCGGCCCCGAACTCCGCCGCGATGCGACCGCGGCTCATGACCAGGATGCGGTGGGCGATGCTCAGGCATTCCCCCACCTCCGAGGTGGAATAGATCACCGCCAGGCCCTGTTCGGCGCCTTCGCTGAGCAGGCGGAAGACTTCCGCCTTGGCGCCGATATCGATCCCCCGGCTGGGCTCGTCGAGCAGCACCACGCGCGGCTGGGTCGCCAGCATCTTGCCGATCACCACCTTCTGCTGGTTGCCGCCGGACAGGGAACCGATGCCCGCCTCGGGACCGTCTGTCTTGATGTGCACATCTCGGATGGCCTCATGCACCACACCCTGCTCGCGGCTGGACGAGGTCAGCCCGCCCCGGGTAAAGGCGCCGATGCTGGCCAGGGACAGGTTCTCCCCCACCGACATGGTCTGCACCAGACCATCGCGCTGCCGGTCTTCGGGCACCAGCACCAGGCCGCGTTCGATACGCTCGGCGATGCTCAGGGCGGACACGTCGTGCCCGTCGAGCCGCACCACGCCTTCGCTCCGGGGCATCCGCCCGGCCACGCACTCGAACAGTTCGGTGCGGCCGGCGCCCATCAGGCCGTAGATGCAGACGATCTCGCCGGCGCGCACGTCCAGCGACAGTTCGTCCACCACGCGGCGCTCCGGCAGCACCGGGTCGGGCACGGAAATCCGGTCCAGGGACAGGGCCACCTCGCCGAAGGCGTGGCCGGTGGGCGGCTCGCCCAGGTTGAAGTTCTCCCCCACCATGTTGCGCACGATCCACTCCAGGTCGATGTCCTCGCGCCGGGCGTAGGCGGTCATGGTGCCGTCGCGCAGGACCACCGCGTGATCGGTGATCTGCAGGGCCTCTTCCAGGTGGTGGGAGATGTAGACGATGGACACGCCGCGGCTCTTGAGATCGCGGATCACCCGGAACAGCACCTCCACTTCCGAGGCGCTGAGCGCCGAGGTGGGCTCATCCATGATCAGGATGCGTGCGTCCACGGACAGCGCCCGGGCGATTTCCACGATCTGCTGCTGCCCCAGGCGCAGGTCCTCCACCGGGGTGCGCGGATCGATGGGCTCGTCCAGTTCCTCCATCAGCAGGCGGGTCTGGCGTTCTTCCTCGGCGTAGTCGATACCGCCGCGACGGACCAGCTCGCGCCCCATGAAGATGTTGTCGCGCACGCTCAGGTTGGGCGCCAGGCTCAGCTCCTGGTGGATGATCGAAATCCCCCGGCGCTGGGCGTCGGTGGTGGAGGCGAACGACACCGGCTCGCCCTCCAGCAACACCTCGCCGGAGGTAGGCTGGATCACGCCGGACAGGATTTTCATCAACGTCGACTTGCCGGCGCCGTTTTCACCGAACAGGGTGGTGACCTGGCCACGATGCACGTCGAAGTTGACGGTCTTGAGCGCATGGACGTTGCCGAAGGATTTGGCCACATTGCGCGCGGACAGCACCACCTCGTCCGGGCCGGCATCGCTGGATACGGTCTCTGGGGTCATTGCACGTCCATCCTGACCGGCGTCACCAGCCAGTTGTTCGGATTGATCAGCTTGAACACACCGGTGACCGTGACGGTCTTGCCCGCCAGACTGTCGGTGTCGACATCCGCCAGCACGTCCGCCTTCATGGCGTTGTTGATCGCCGCGCCGGCGTTCTGGTACTCGATCTGGTTGGTGAACTGGCCGAATTCGATCTCGCCGGTGGCGTCGCGCAGGTCGGTACCGTTGATGGCCGGGCCGGTCTGGACTCGCACGGTGACTTTCCCGGGCACGCCGTCGACCGTCACGGGATAGATACCGGATTTGCCCTCCCCGGCCACACCGGTGAAGGTTACGGGCATGATCGGCCCGATACCGGCCGGTGTGCCGTATTCCTGGCCGGCCGCGGTCTGGTCCTCGGCGATGGCTGACGCCAGGGTGGCGGCGCTGACCGCGCGTTCCTCGACATGGGAACGAATAGCGGGAAACTGGCTCTGGCCGTATTGCTCGGGGTTGAAACCGTCGTCCCGGGCATCCTGTGCCGAGCCGATCTCAACGACGGTCGTGTCCAGCGCCATCAGGATCAGCACGGCCACGCCAACGACGATGGCCGCCAGACGCGCGGGGGACTGTCGCGGTGACAGGGCCGATGGAAGACTGGCCGATGGGTTCATGATGTGGACCTCTGGCTTTTGTTGTTAGTCGCTTGAGGGTCTTGGGCGCGTCGCGGCCGGAACGGCCGCGACGTTTGAACGATGCGATCAGGCGCCCGGCACCAGCATGATCTTGAGGGCACTGCTATCGTGCTTCATCAGGTCGATGCCTTTGTGGAACTCCTCCAGCGGCAGCTTGTGGGTCACCACGCCGTCGGTGGGGAAATCACCGCTCTCGATGCCCTTGATCACGTGGGGATAGCAGTAGGGCCCCAGGTGGGCGCCGAGCACGTCCAGCTCTTTGCGGTCGCTGATGATGCTCCAGTCCACCGTGACCGGGTCCTTGAACACGCTGAATTCCACGAACCGGCCCAGCTTGCGCAGCATGGCCAGGCCCTGTTCCACCGACTTGGGCGCGCCGGTGGCTTCGATGTAGATGTCGCAGCCGTAACCGTCGGTCATGTCCTTGACGATCTGGACCACGTCCTCTTCGCTGGGATTGAGCACCACGTCGGCGCCGAACTTCTTCGCCAGTTCCAGACGTTCGCCGTGCAGGTCCAGGACCACCAGCTTGGCGGGGCCGGATTTCTTGGCCGGGCCGATCATACCCAGGCCCAGGGTGCCGGCGCCGGACAGCACCACCACGTCACCCAACTGGATCTGGGCGCGCTCCACCGCGTGCATGGAGCAGGAGAAAGGCTCGGTCAGTACGATGTTTTCCACCGGCACATCGTCCGGCAGCTTGTGGTTGATGGCTTCCTTGGGAAACTTCATGTACTCGGCCATGCCGCCGTTGACGTTGTTCTGGAAGCCGTAGACGTCGTGCTTCTCGCACATCCAGTACTGGCCGCGATGGCAGAAACGGCAGTCCCAGCAGGGCACGATCTGTTCGGAGATCACCCGGTCGCCGATCTCGAAGCCCTTGGCCCCCGGCCCCATCTTGACCACATGCCCCACGAACTCGTGCCCCGGAATCATCGGTGCCTTGATGTAGGCAGGCTGGCTCTCATCGCCCCAGAAACTGGGCGCACCCTCGTAGGCCTTCAGGTCGCCGGCGCAGATACCGCAGGCTTCCACCTTGACCAGGATTTCCTTTTCACCGATCTCCGGGACATCGACCTCTTCCAGGCGATAGTCGCCCGGCGCATAGGCCACGATGGCCTTCATGGTCTTGGGAATGGACACTTGCGAGGATTCGGGTTGGGCGAGGGTGTCGTTCATGAGGGCCTCCTCTAGGCTGACAATGCCTTTTCATTTGATCTTGTTGTGTACATTTGCATTAAGAACTTTAGGAAAGCCGCCGTCAATGAGACGGTAAAACTTTTTTGTAAGACTTTAGTCTTATTATCTTAAATTATTGTTATTGTTGTATTTTTAATAAATAGCCAAAAATTAAAGGAAAAGCAGGCCGAAAAACCAGCAGGCTAAGTCGCAATCCTATATTCAGATCGCGCACATATGTTCAGGCAGGAAATACGGGAATCACGACCACTCCCTGGCCGACGCCGACCTCAGGAGTCCAGGTTCGGCGTGGCCTCATCCAGGCGCAGAATGGTGTGGGCATTGGTAACGCTGGTCGCCAGGGTATCGATGACACCGGTACGCAGCGCCCCCAGGATACCCACCGCCTTGGTGTTCTCGCTGGCAATGGCAATCACATCCGGAATACGGGCCAGGTCACCGATCGTCAGACCGATCACTCGTCCCTGCATGGGCGTCACCGAGGGTTTGCCGTACAGGTCGATAAAGTCGTACCCCATCATGTCGCCGACAGCACCGGACAACCGGGCCTCGGCAATCTCCTCCGCCGAGAACCAGCCCATTCGCACCATATTGCTGTTCTCGCTGATATCCCCCACACCAATCAGGGCAACATCAGCCCGCCGCGCCCGATCCAGCGTCTGGCGCACCGTCGGGTTCTCGCACATCGCATCGCGCAGGGCCGAGTCCTGCACCAGCGCCGGCGCGTAGAGCGTCTCGCTGTCACCGCCGTACTTCATCACCAGGCGCCGACAGATGTGATCCGGGTTCATGTACTCACCAGCGCGGATGGAGCCCCCGATGGCGCAGACGAACGAACATTTGCGCTCTCCCTGATCGAAGGTGTTCTCCGCGACGGCACCGACGTTGCGTCCCATCCCCACCGCGACAATGGAACCGTCGTGCAGGTTACGGGACAAATGATCCGCGACCAGGCTGGCTACGCCGGAACGCTGCACATCCTCATCCACGTGATCCAGCGCAATCAGCGCCCGCTTGATATTGAAGCGGCGCATCAGCTCCTTCTCCAGCTCCGCGCTGGCCGCCGGATGCTGGCGCACGCGCACGTCCACCACACCCTCCGCATGGGCCCGCTTGAGCAGGCGCCCCACTTTCACCCGGGACACCTTGAGCCGCCGGGAGATGACCTCCTGGGTTTCGCCCTCCACGTAATAGAGAGTGGCGATCTCGGTCATCAGGCTGATATCGGCGTTATCGACTTTCTCTTCCATGGCAACGTCTCATGCGGTCGGAATTCAATGACCGGGCAACGATACCATAATGAACAGGCGAACCCTCACTGATCAGTTGTTAGGGGCGTCGCGGAAGAATTCACGCTCGTAATCGGCGATACGCGCCACCTTGTCCGCCGAGGCACCGCCGCCGAAGTCCGCGCCGAGGAACACCGCAACAATGCTTTTCGCCAGCTCCGGACCGACCACGCGCGCGCCCAGCGTCACCACCTGAGCATCGTTGCTGGAACGAGCCTTGGCGGCGGAATAGGTATCGTGCGCCTGGGCGGCGCGGATGCCCCGCACCTTGTTGGCGGAGATCGCCACACCGATACCGGTACCGCAGACCAGCACACCGCGCTCCACCTCTCCGGCGCTAATGGCCTGAGCCACGCGCACCGCCACATCCGGATAAAGCACGGGCTCGGCGTTATAGGTCCCGAAATCCACCACTTCGAAGCCCAGTTCGCGCACGTGCTCGATCAAGGCCTCCTTGAGCTCGAACGCCGCCTCGTCCGCGCCCAGAGCGATTCGCATGGTGGCCGGCCTGGCCGTGGTTGGTTCAGACATAGGTAGCCCTCCACTGGTGTCGGAGTCGCCGGCCCAATACCGGTCGATCGAATTTACAAATTATCATTGTTAGATCATTTGTAAACCACGAAGGACATCCGTTGCAACATTTATTCGATGACCGATCTTACGATCGAAAAACCAGAAAATATAAATAAAACCATTATTTTCAATGGATTGAGGATTAAACGCCAAGAGAAAAGGACAAAATATAGACAAAAGGCGAACCCGCAAACCGGAGTTGCCGCTTGACAGAGACCGGCAAGATCCCTAAACATTTGATCGCATATAGAACATTAATCACCGGGATGATCGATCGCACTATCCGTCATGGCGCTCATCAACCCGCGTGCTGGGCCTCGAGTCGGAACCCGCATAGGATGAGGGTTCCGATCACTCCCTGGATTCACAACAACAAGCCATCCATGAGGAAGATCCCATGCAACGCATCATCAACGATCCCGATAACGTGGTGGACGACGCCGTACGCGGCTACCTGCGCGCCTCCCCCACTCTTTACGCCGCCACCGACCATCCCCGGGTCCTGAAGTACGCGGGCGAACCCCGCAACAAGGTCGGTGTCGTCACCGGCGGCGGTTCCGGCCACGAACCCGCCTTCCTCGGCTACGTCGGCGAGGGGCTGTGCGACGCCGTGGCCATCGGCGAAATTTTCTCCTCCCCCACCGCCGACGCCTTCTTCCAGGCTTTCGATGCCGCCAACCAGGGTCGTGGCGTGGCCTGCCTCTACGGCAACTACGCCGGCGACAACATGAACGTGAAGCTGGCGCGCAAGATGGCGGAGCTGGAGGACATCGAAGTCCAGACCGTGGTGGCCCGGGACGACGTGGCCTCGGCGCCGGCGGACCAGCGCGACAAACGCCGCGGCGTAGCCGGCGAAATCATGATGTGGAAGATCGGTGGGGCCGCTGCCGCCCGCGGCGACAACCTGAACGAGGTGATCCGCCTGGCCCAGAAGGCGGTGGACGCCTGCTCCAGCATCGGCGCCGGCCTGAGCAGCTGCACCATTCCCGCCAACGGCAAACCCAACTTCTCCATCGAGCCGGGCAAAATGGAACTGGGCATCGGCCACCATGGCGAGCCCGGCATTGAAATCACCGACCTGCCCTCGGCCAGGAAAATGGCGGCAACACTGTGCAAACCGGTACTGGAAGACCGTCCCTTCAAGCGCGGCGACGAAGTAGCGGTACTGGTGTCCGGGCTGGGCGCCACACCGGTGATGGAACTGAACCTGCTCTACGCCGAGATCGCCGACATTCTGGACGAGGCCGGCATCAAGGTGCACCGCACCTACATCGGCAACTACTTCACCTCACTGGAAATGATGGGCGCCACCCTGACGCTGATGCAGCTCGACGACGAGCTGAAGACGCTGCTCGACGCCCCCGCACGATCCCTGGCCCTGAGCCAGTGATCCCACAGGCCACCGCCGGGAGAACCCTCATGCATTATCTGGACGCATCAAAAGGTGACGAGATCCTGCAGGATCTGGTCGCCATCATTATGGAAAACCGTACATATCTGAGCGAAGTGGACGGTGCCATCGGCGACGGCGACCACGGCATCAACATGGCCAAGGGCTTCCGCCAGTGCGGCGAGGCCATCGACGGCCAGTCCCTGTCCCTGGCCAAGGGGCTGGGCAAACTGGCCAGCGTGTTGATGGGCTCCATCGGCGGCTCCATGGGACCACTCTACGGCAGCCTGTTCCTGGGGATGGCGACCACGGTCAAGGACAAGGAGATCGTCGATCCGCAGACCTTCGGCGACATGCTCGCCGGCGGCCTGGCATCCCTGCAGGACATCAGCGACGCCCAGGTGGGCGACAAGTGCCTGCTCGACACCTTGGTGCCCGCCGTCGAGGCCTATCAGGCCGCGCTCGTGGACGGCGCCGACTTTGCCGGCGCCCTCGAACGCATGCGCCAGAGCGCGGAACAGGGCAAGGAGTCGACCCGCGACCTGGTGTCGAAAATCGGACGTTCGGCGCGCCTGGGCGAGCGCTCGCGGGGTCATCTGGACGCCGGTGCCGTGTCCTGCTGCCTGCTGCTGACGCAACTGGCGGACAGCACCGAGGCCCGCCTGCAGCCACGGGCCGCCTGAGACCGTTGATTCCGGGGCGCTGCCATTCGTCGACGGCGCCCGACTCGCCTTTCCCGCTTCGAACCGCCGGCGCCGCGACGTTCACGACGTCGCGCTGGCGGACACGGTCATCGCCGAACGTTAACGCAACCGGGCGCAGCGCTCGCCGGTTTCGGCGTTCGACGACGTCACCGTTCGCAGCCTTCATATTTCGCCGTTTCCCGACAGAGGAGCCTTGTCATGCCATCGCAACTCGACGCGCTCAAAGCCCATTCCCTGATCGTCGCCGACACCGGTGACCTGTCCGCCATCCGCCGCTACCAGCCGCAGGATGCCACCACCAACCCGTCCCTGATCCTCAAGGCCTTCGAGCTGCCCGACTACCAGCCGCTGATCGAACGGGAGCTGGCTGCCCTTGCAGGCACCGGCGACACCCGCGAGCAGCAGGTGGAGAAAGCGGTCGATACCCTGTCGGTGGCCATGGGGTGCGAGATCGCCGGCCTGGTCCCCGGCCGGGTCTCCACCGAAGTGGCGGCGCGCCTGTCCTTCGACACCGACGCCAGCATCCGCAAGGCGTTTGACCTGATTGGGCAATACGAGCAGCGTGGCGTGGGGCGTGACCGGGTGCTGATCAAACTGGCCTCCACCTGGGAAGGCATCCGCGCCGCCGAAGTACTGGAAAAGGAAGGCATCCAGTGCAACCTGACGCTGCTGTTCAGCGACGCCCAGGCCCAGGCCTGCTTCGACGCCGGCGTGTTCCTGATCTCGCCGTTCGTGGGCCGGGTGACCGACTGGTACAAGCAGCACACCGGCGAAGCGTACACCGCCGAGACCGATCCCGGCGTGCGCTTCGTGCGCGGCGTGTGCGAACGGCTCAATGCCGGCGGCTACGACACCGTGGTCATGGGCGCCAGCTTCCGCAACACCGGCCAGGTGCTGGGACTCGCCGGCTGCCCGCGGCTGACCATTTCCCCGGCGCTGCTGGAGGAACTGGCCGGCACCGACGGCGACGTCAGCCCGACCGTACACGTCGCCCCGGACCAGGGCCGCGCCACCCCGGCGCTGTCGGAAGCCGACTTCCGCTGGGGCCACAACCAGGACGCCATGGCCAACGACAAGCTGGCCGAAGGCATCCGCCGTTTCGCCGCCGACCAGGAACGCCTGGAACGGCTGATCGCCGAACGCCTGGCTCAACACTGATCCGGCCCCCCACTGAACCGCCACAAGGAGCTTTGCCATGCCATCCCGTTTCGAACTGGCCAACGCCGTCCGCGCCCTGGCCATGGACGCCGTACAGAAAGCCGGCAGCGGCCACCCCGGCGCCCCCATGGGTCAGGCCGACATCGCCGAAGTCCTGTGGAACGACTTCCTGAGCCATAACCCCGGCAACCCGGACTGGCCCAACCGCGACCGTTTCGTCATGTCCAACGGCCACGGCTCCATGCTGCAGTACGCGCTGCTGCACCTGTCCGGCTATGAGGTGAGCCTGGACGACCTGAAGCAGTTCCGTCAGCTCCACTCCAAAACCCCGGGCCACCCGGAGTTCGGCTACACGCCCGGCGTCGAAACCACCACCGGGCCGCTGGGCCAGGGGCTGGCCAACGCCGTGGGGCTGGCCCTGGCCGAACGCACGCTCGCCGCCCAGTTCAACCGCGACGGCCACCGCATCGTCGATCACTACACCTACTGCCTGGTGGGCGACGGCTGCCTGATGGAGGGTATTTCCCACGAAGTCGCCTCCCTGGCCGGCACCCAGGGCCTGGGCAAGCTGATCGTGTTCTACGACGACAACGGTATCTCCATCGACGGCGAGGTCGAAGGCTGGTTCACCGACGACACCGCCAAGCGCTTCGAGGCCTACCACTGGCAGGTCCAGCAGGTGAACGGCCACGACCCGGAGCAGGTCCGCGCCGCGATTGAGCAGGCCCGGGCCGACGACCGTCCCAGCCTGCTGATCTGCAAGACCATCATCGGCTTCGGCGCGCCCAACAAACAGGGCCAGGAGTCCTGTCACGGCGCCGCGCTGGGCGAGGATGAAGTGGCCGCCGCCCGGGTCCACCTGGACTGGCCCCACGCCGCCTTCCACGTACCGCAATCCATCTACGAAGGCTGGGACGCCCGGGCCACCGGCGCCCGCCGCGAGAACGACTGGAACACCCGTTTCGCCCGTTACGCCGAAGCCTTCCCGGGCGCCGCTGCCGAGTTCAAACGGCGCATGGCGGGCCGGTTACCCGATGCCTTGGCGGAAACCGACCTGGCCGGCGCCGCCCTGGACCGCGAAGAATCCATCGCCTCGCGCAAGGCCTCGCTGGGCTGTCTCAACACCCTGGGCCCGCAATTGCCGGAGCTGCTGGGCGGCAGCGCCGACCTGGCGCCGTCCAACCTGACGGTATGGGACGGCGCCGAACCCATCAGCGCCGAGCACCCCGGTGCCAACTACATGCATTATGGCGTGCGCGAATTCGGCATGGCCGCGATCCTGAACGGTATTGCTCTGCACGGCGGCTTCGTGCCCTACGGCGCGACGTTCCTGATCTTCTCCGAATACATGCGCAACGCGGTGCGCATGGCGGCGCTGATGAGGCAGCGGGTGATTCACCTGTTCACCCACGATTCCATCGGGCTGGGCGAGGACGGGCCCACGCACCAGCCCATCGAGCAACTGGCCACCCTGCGAGCCACTCCGAACCTGTCCACCTGGCGCCCGGCCGACGCGGTGGAGACCGCCGCCGCCTGGCAGGCCGCCCTGGAGCGGGCCGACGGCCCCACCGCGCTGGTGCTGTCCCGCCAGGGGCTGCCGCACCAGCCGCGCGACCGCGGCCAGCTCGCGAACATCCGCCGTGGCGGCTACGTGCTGAAAGACTGCGCGGGGCAACCGGAACTGATCCTCATCGCCACCGGCTCGGAAGTCAGCCTGGCGACGGCCGCCGCCGAGGCCCTGACCCAGCAGGGCCGCGCCGTGCGTGTGGTGTCCATGCCCTGCTGCGATGTGTTCGACGCCCAGGACGCCACCTACCGCGAGCAGGTGCTGCCCGCCACCGTGAAAGCCCGGCTGGCCGTCGAGGCGGGGCATCCGGACGGCTGGTACAAGTACGTGGGCCTGGACGGCCGCGTCATCGGCATGACCACCTTCGGTGAGTCCGCCCCCGCCGGGGATCTGTTCAAGGCCTTCGGCTTTACCGCGGACAACGTGCAAGCGGTCGCCGAATCGCTGCTCAACTGAACCGGACCGGCCATGGCCCGGATCATGGCCGGTCGCATTCGGGGCTGGTGGAAAAACGCGCAACCGCATACAATGGCGCCGCCCGTGGGTAACCGCGGGCTTCGTTCTCAGGGCGGGGTGAAAGTCCCCACCGGCGGTGATGGCATTTTCGCCTCAGCCCGCGAGCGCCTGGCAGGCATGTCTGCCAGGGTCAGCAGATTCGGTGCGATTCCGAAGCCGACGGTGACAGTCCGGATGGAAGAGAAGGAATCACCAGAGAAGTCCAATCTGCGGTGCATCGCGCCGCGGTGGCGTGTCGAGCGGGCAGACCGGATCTCCGGAACCTGCGACGGCGCGCGGCCGCCTGCGGTTCATCCCCAGCCTGCACTTTGAGGCGATCCCACCACGGCTTTGCCAGACGCGAGCCGCATGCCCTGATTCCTAGTGACCGGAGCCAGCCAGAGGCTCCCGATGAGAGAGCAACTATGAATCAGCAAGAATCCTTGAACCTTTCCGACGCCAGCCGCAACCAGCGCATCGCCTTTATCCAGGGCAACTGGCACCTCGACATCATCGACCAGGCCCGCGAAGCCTTCCTGGCGGAAGTCAGCCAGCATGGGCTGGACGCCGATCAGGTGGACGTCATCACCGTGGCCGGCGCCTTCGAGATCCCGCTGCAGGCCAAGCTGCTGGCCGAGAGCGGGCACTACGGCGCGATTGTCGGTGCCGGTTTCGTGGTGGACGGCGGCATCTACCGCCACGAGTTCGTCGCCCAGGCGGTGATCGACGGGCTGATGCGGGTGCAGCTGGACACCCGCGTGCCGGTGCTGTCCGCCGTACTGACGCCGCACCATTTCCACGAGCACGCCACTCACCACGACTACTTCTACAAGCACTTCACCGAGAAGGGCGTCGAAGTCGCACGGGCCTGCCTGATGACCCTGGCGAACATGGAAAAGACGCGCACGCTGACGGCGCAGTGACAGGACGCCGGGCTGTCTCACGGTTTGAGACAGCCCGGCATCACCCCCACCTCTTCACGTCATCCGCTCGTCAGACCCTCAACCGCCCGATACCCCGCCAGCATCGCCACCATATCCTCCGCCAGGGCCGTCACCTTGTCGGCGTCCACCCGGCGCTGGGCGAACGCGCGCATGCCCATGATCTGGGCCTGGAGCAATCGCGCCAGACGCTCGCAATCCGCGTCCGGCCTTAGCTCGCCGGCCTCGCGCGCCTGCTCCAGCAGACCGGCCAGGCGGCGTTCGACACCATCCAGCAAGCCGTTGGCGGCCTCCGACAGTTCCGCATCCTGGCCGGTGGACTCCAGCAGTGTCTTGACGATCATGCAGGCCGGCGCCGCCATGCCGTGGCGGTCCACGTCGATGCAGGCACCGGCCAGGTTTCTCAGGTAACGGCAGATCCCGTCCAGCGGGCCCTCCGCGCCCTGCATCGCCACGTCCAGATCGGCGACCATGCGCCGGGAATAGACGTCCAGCGCTTCGATAAAAAGCGCCTGCTTGGAACCGAAGGTGGCGTAGAGGCTGCCCGGGCGCATATCCAACGCGCGCTCGATGTCTTTGAGCGAGGTCGCGTGATACCCGCGCGACCAGAACAGGGCAACGGCGCGGTCCAGAGCTTCTTCGCGACTGTAGCGGGCTTTGCGGGGCATGGCATCGACTCCGGCGTGGGGCGCTTTATTGAGTGTTCACTCAATTTTAACTTGAACGATCACTCAATAACAGTTAGCGTTGACCCATAATTGATCGATCGCTCAAAAATCATGGCTGACGGGCAACGAAACAGCCACAGGGTTACATCGTCGAACGACAGGAGAAAACCGTCATGACCGATTTCACCATGCACGACAAGCAATCCGCACCGGAGGCATCCAAGGCGCTGCTGGAAAAATCCGAGAAAGGGTTCGGCCGTATTCCGGGCCTGCACGCCATCATGGCCGACGCGCCGGGGGTGCTGGACGGCTACCAGCAGCTGCACCAGCTGTTTCTGGAAAGCAGCTTCAACAACGACGAGAAAACCGTGGTCTGGCAGACCATCAACGTCGAGCACGCCTGCCACTACTGTGTTCCGGCCCACACCGGGATCGCCAAGAAGATGGGCGTCTCCGACGAGATCAGCAACGCCCTGCGGGACGAAACCCCGCTGCCGGACAACAAGCTGGAGGCGCTGCGCACCTTCACCCTGGCGATGGTCCGCAAGCGCGGCAACGTCAACGGCGAGGACCTGAGCGCGTTCTACGACGCCGGGTACGAGAAGCACCACGTGCTGGAAGTCATTCTCGGCCTGTCCCAGAAGGTCATGAGCAACTACATCAACCACGTGGCCGACACGCCGCTGGACGACGCCGCCAAACCGTTTGCCTGGACCAAGCAAGGCGCCTGATAGCGGCGCTCTGCTCCCCGGCCGGTGCCCAGGCGCCGGCCGTTGGTTCCCAGCTTACATCGAGGCGTTGTCCTCGGCTCGGTGCTCGTAGGTGGCGTCCAGCCGTGACTTGAGGTAATTCGCGAAGGTCACCGGCGCGTACCTGGGCGTTTCGTCCGGGTAAATATCCCTGGGGTCGACCACCGAATCCGGGTTGGCCTCCAGGAAATAGGCAATGGAATAACGCTCCTGCTGCGGCGGGCGCACGCGGTGCGGCGTGGACACGTAGGTGTCGTTGCTCCAGCGCATCAGGCAGTCGCCGATGTTGCAGACAAAGGCGCCCTCCACGTGCGGCGCGTCGATCCATTCACCCTGACGGGTCAGCACTTCCAGCCCCGCCACCTTGTCGGTGGCCAACAGCGTCAGGTTGCCGTAATCGGTGTGGGCCCCGGCACCGCCGTCCTTGCGATCGGACTCACCGGCACTGGCCGGGTAGCGCAGTATGCGCATGGTGACGACCGGCTCGGCCAGGTGCTTGGCGAAGAAATCTTCCGATACCCCCAGGTCCAGGCTGAAGCCGCGATGGATGACCCGGCCCAGATCCAGGCACGCGTCAAAATAGGCCAGCAGATTGTCGCGCCAGCCGTCCAGCTCCGGCCAGAAATTCACACCACGGAACGGCTTGCCCGCCACCACTTCCGGATGGTCGTCCGGCAACTCCACACCCAGGTTGAACGCCTCCTTCATGTCGGCGCCGGATTCCGGGTTCAGCTTCTCGTCCGCCATGGCCACGTAGCCGCGGTTATGGGGCGAGCGCTTGATGGACAGCGCCTGCTTGTCGTCCACCGGCAACGCAAAGAAGCGCTGGGACTCGGCAAACGCCGTGTCGATCACCGACTGGGGAATGCCGTGATCCACGGCGTAGAAAAAGCCCACCTCGCGGCAGGCCCGGCCCAGCTCGGCGGCAGTGTTGCGGCGCTCTTCAATGTCGTCGCTGCGCAGACCGGCAATGGAAATCAGGGGAATTTCTTTCATTCTATGCTCCTAAGAGCCCCTCTAGACCATATCCACACGGAGATGATCCAGAGCACGGCATCGTTCATACAGGGACAGACCACGGGCTTGTGCCGTGGCGACCACATGGCCCTCGTCGACCTGTGTCGACCGACCGTTTTCAATCAGGCAGCGTCCGTCCACCCAGACGTGGGTAACGTTGCTGCCGCGTGCGGCAAAGACCAGATTCCATAACAGGTTGCCGCCATCGTCCCTGATGTCGTGGGGCGTCAGATTGGGCGCGCCCAGGTCCAGCATCACGAGGTCGGCTTTCTTGCCCACCTCGATCGAGCCGATCTCCCCGTCCAGTCCCAGCGCCCTGGCGCCGTCGATGGTGGCCATGCGCAGGATACGGTCCGCCGGCAACGCCGTGGCGTCCAGCCGCGTGGCTTTCTGGATCAGGGAGGCGAACTTCATTTCCTCGAACAGGTCGAGGCTGTTGTTGCACACCGGGCCGTCGGTGCCCAGCCCGAGCGTCAGCCCCGCCGCCAGCATGTCCGGCGTGCGGGCCACACCGCTGGCGAGTTTGGCGTTGCTGACCGGGCAATGGGCAATCGCGGTGCCGGTATCGGCGAGGCGCTTGATCTCGTCGTCGTTGAGCCAGACGCAGTGGGCGATCAGGGTCTTTTCCCCGAGAACGCCGTAGTGGTCCAGCATCCCAATGGAGCGACGGCCGAAGGCTTCCAGCACCGCCGCTTCCTCTTCCTTCTGTTCACAGGCGTGGGTGTGGATGCCGACGCCGTATTCCCGCTGGCAGCGAACGGCGTCGCGATAGGCGTCCTCGCTGCAGTAGAACAGGTGCTCCAGCCCCATCCAGACCTGGATGCGTCCGGACTGACTGTTGTGGTGCGTCTTGATCAGGCGCTTGTTCTCGTCGCGGGTGGCGAAGAAATCCTTGCCCGGCTGGTCCGCCACGTAGGGCGCCAGATTGACCCTCAGGCCGACCTCACCAGCCGCGTCGGCGCAGCGGTCCATGAAGCGGAACATGTCCATGACGCAGGTGGTGCCACCCTTGAGCGCTTCGAGGTAACACAGGCGGGCCGAATGGTAGGCGTCCTCCTCCGTCAGCGCCCGATGCTCCAGCTGGTAATACGGCAGCCACTGCATCAGCGGCATGTTTTCGGTGACGCCGCGCATCAGGCTGGAATGGGAATGGGCGTCCACCAGCCCGGGCATAAGCACGTTGCCGCGGCCGTCCACCACGGGCAGATCGTCCGGCACATCGATGGTTTGGGCCGGGCCCACGGCGGCGATGCGGTCGTCCTCGACCAGTACCGTGGCGTCCGGGATCACCGTGTTGTTCGGATCGACCGTGAACACGGCCACGTGGGTTATCGCAAAACGGGTCATATCAAGCTCACTCCGGCCGGATCGGCGGGTCCAGGTCGACGGTATCGCAGTTGTCACCGGGGCCGCGACGATCCACTACCAGGAAATCCGCATCCGCGTTCACCGGCAGCAGCGGCGCGTGCCAGGTGCCGGCGCGGTAGTTCACGCCCTGCCCAGGTCCGGCGCGAAACACCCGCACCTGCGCCGGATCGAAGTCGCCCGGCGGTGCCACCACCACCCAGTAAGGCTGATCGCCCATCGGCACAAACGCCTGGCTGCCCTGCGGATGGCGCTCCATCAGGTCGATGACCAGCGGCGCCAGCGGCTGGCCCCGGAAGATGGAGATGATCGCGTCGGCGCCTTCGCCCAGGGTCTCCACCGCCGCCAGCGCGTGGAAGCGCTCGGTGCGACCGGCGTTGATGGGGAACGACGCCGCGCCCTCGGTCTGGATCACGTCGCCGAACGGCGCGAACGCCTCCCGGGTCAGCGGCTGGCTGGGGATCGTCCGTGGCGCGTTCATCGGACCGCCTTGCCCCACAGGCGCACCCGACTGATGCCGCCATCGGGAATGCTGTTCACGCGGATGTGGGTGATCGGGCCCAGATCGTTCAGCTCGCGGAACTCGTGGATGGCGTCGGCGGTCAGCGGCTGCTCGTCGATCAGGGTCTCCCAGAACATGCTCTGGGTGATGATGGACTGGGGCGTGCCCTGCTCCACGCAGGCCGCCTGGATCGAGAAGCGGTCCGGGAAGTTGCCCTTGAAGTGGGCGGTGTCGATGTCGATGCCGTCCACCACGCCTTTGTGTCCCAGCTTGAGGATGCACCACTCGTTGCCCGGCTCACGACGGCGTCGGGTTTCCCAGCCGTCGCCCATATTGATGCCGCGCCCGGGACGCAGCAGTTTGCGCGGCTCGCCGTAGTGGGCGTCGCTCCAGGCGACCTGGTCGCCGCCGTTGGCCAGGGCCAGCAGGTCCAGGCGTTCGTCGGCGCTGCGGTTGTCCCAGTCGCAGAATGGCTGGCCGTACACCCGGAAGCGGGCCATACCGCCGTCCGGCCAGATGTGCAGGCGCAGGTGGGTCCAGGGTCCGGAGGCGGCCAGGGCCTCGAAGCGATGGTCGTTGCCGGACAGGGACAGCGCCGGCAGGATTTCCTGCCAGTCGGCGTCGTTGTCGGGATCGCCGTCCGGCGACCAGCAGGCCTCGACGGAGGCCGCCGGGGCGAAGTTGCCGGTGAAGAAGCTGGTGTCGAAATCCACACCGTGCAGCACGCCCGGCATGGCCAGGCGCAGGATGCACCAATCGTGGCCCGTGTTGCGACGGCGACGGGTTTCCCAGCCGTCCATCCACTTGCCGTGATCGTCGTACTTGTCCGGGTAGAAGCGCGGCTGTTCCGGGTCGAGCATACGCTCGCGCGGCGCGAAGAATTCGTCGGTGACCCAGGTAACCTCGGCACCGAGGCTGCCGTCGGCGAGGTTCAGGTAGTCCCGGGAAAAATCAGGCCCTTCGATGATCGGGGCGACTTGTACATCACTCATGTTGTGTTGGCTCTCTGGTTGTTCCGGGGCAGCGGCGTGAATGCGCGTTATTGAATCAGGGCAGCCTTGCAGGCTGCTCCGAAGCTAAAGCGTCGGCTACATTTCCAGTTCACTCGCGCGTGTAGCAGACGCTTCAGCTTCTGAGGCACCGCAGGTGCCCCTCATTGCCCTGTTATCGATTCATTTTGGCTTGTACGGATGCTCCGCCTTCCAGTGCCGCGCAATATCCAGCCGCCGGCAGATCCACACCTGCTCATGCTTCTGGACGTAGTCGAGGAACCGCTGCAGCGCCCGGAACCGGCCCGGCCGGCCAATCAGGCGGCAGTGCAGCCCGATCGATAGCATCTTGGGCGTGTCGGCGCCTTCCTCGTACAGCACGTCGAACGCGTCCTTCAGGTACTGGAAGAACTGCTCGCCGGAGTTGAAGCCCTGGTTGGTGGCGAAGCGCATGTCGTTGGTGTCCAGGGTGTAGGGCACCACGAGATGCGGCTTCTCCTCGCCGTCGCGGGTTTCGACGGTGGTCCAGAACGGCAGGTCGTCACCGTAGTAGTCGCTGTCGTATTCGAAGCCACCGGTCTCCACCACCAGGCGGCGGGTATTGGGACTGTCGCGGCCGGTGTACCAGCCCAGCGGGCGGCTGCCGGTCAGTTCTTCCTGAATGGCGATGGCCTGTTCCATGTGCTGGCGCTCGCGGGATTCGTCCATGTCCTGGTAGTGAATCCAGCGCAGGCCGTGGCAGGCGATCTCGTGGCCGTCGTCCAGGAACGCCTGGGTCACGTCCGGGTTGCGCTGCAGGGCCATGGCCACGCCAAAGACCGTCAGCGGCAGGCCGCGCTTGCGGAATTCCCGCAGCACGCGCCAGACCCCGGCACGGGAGCCGTACTCGTAGATCGACTCCATGCTCATGTGGCGATCCGGATACGGCTGGGCGCCGATGATCTCGGACAGGAACATTTCCGAGTGGCTGTCGCCGTGCAGGACGCAGTTCTCGCCCCCTTCCTCGTAGTTGAGGACAAACTGTACGGCGATCCGTGCTTTTCCCGGCCAGTTGGCGTGGGGCGGCTCGGCCCCGTAGCCGCGCAGGTCGCGGGGATAATCGTCGTGGATGCTCATCGTTTCGTCGGCTCCAGTCCGCAGCCGCGCAGGATGACGCCGGTCAGGAAATTGGCGGCGTGCTCGAAGTCCTGCGGTTCGTATTCGGCCTTGTTTTCCACCATCAGGATCTGGACCTGGAAGTCCGCGTAATGCTGGGTCGAGGACCAGATCAAAAAAATCAGCTGCACCGGATCGACCGGCGCCATGCGACCGTCATCGATCCACTGCTGAATCACTTTGGCCCGTCCCCGCACCCATTCGCGCATGTTGGTGCGCAGGTGATCCTTGAGGAACGGGGCGCCCTGGATGATTTCCTGGGCGAACAGGCGGGACGCCATGGGATGCTGGCGTGACATTTCCACCTTGGTGCGCACGAACGTCTCCAGCGCCTCGGCCGGATCGTCCTCCGGACGAATCTCGGAGAACACCGCATTCCAGCGGCTCATGATGTCGTCGAACAGCGCCGAGTAAATGCGCTTCTTGTTGCTGAAATAGTAAAGCACGTTGGACTTGGGCAGCTCCGCCCGTTCGGCGATGTTCTGTATGGTCGCGCCGCGGAACCCGTGCTGGGCGAACTCTTCCTCCGCCGCGGCGATAATCCGTTCACGGTTCTTTTCCCGAATCCGCCCCGGACGGTATCGACGGCCCCGGCCGTTTTCCGCCGCGTCCCCGATCTCGTTGATTCTGGCTTCAGGCTGCTGAGTCATGAGCGTCCATCGCTTTGAAAGCGGGGAAGCCGGAATCCCGGCCTCCCCAACAGGGTTTAGAAATGGAACTTCACGAGGGCACTGACCGCGCTCTCGGTGTCCATCACGCTATCATCGGCTTCGCCGTACTTGTTGTTCCAGTAGGAATATTCAATACCGGCGTAGAGCATGCCCGGATGACCGGCGAAGTCGCCGATGTCCAGTTTGAACTGCGGGTTGAAGTGGAATTCGCTGGCGTGGTCGCGGGTGGCGGTGGACCAGTCGATGTAACCGTCGAACAGGAATTTGGCGGACGCCACTTCGAACGGCAGCCCCCAGGTGATGGTGGTCTGCCAGTCGTCGCCCGGATCGTCAAAGCCCGGCGCGTCGGCGTTGTTGTTGGCGTAGTAGAACAGGGTGTTGAAGTACAGGAAGCCCGGCACATCCCACGCCAGCCCAGGGCCAACCAGATAGTTGTTGGACTCGGTGCCGCCGCCAAACTCGTAGGTACCGGTCAGCAGCACATCCTTGATCGGGCCAAAGCTGAGGTCGTTGTTGCTCAGCCAGTTCATGCTGAGAGTGGGAGAGAACTCGCCGTATACGTCGTCGTCACCCTCGGAGCTGCCGTGGCCGTGGTTGCGGTCGATGAAGAAGAACGTACCGCCCCAGTTGTGGGCCGTGACGTTTTCGAAGGTAAAGAAGGTGTCCTCTTTCTTGCCGCCGAAATCCTCATAGTCCGCACTGTGCAGCACGGTGATGCTGGAGCCGCCGAAGAACTTTTCCGCATGCGCCGCCGGCATACAGGCCGCCATAACACAGGTCGCTAGCAATGTTTTACGAAGTGCCTTCATGGTCAATCTATCCTCTGTCGTTTCTTCTAGGCATCGTTGGCAGTGGCATTTCTCGTTATTGAAATCGCGGAACCTCTGACGGGCTCTCTATCTACTCGCACGCTTGGGAACGCGGCTGTCCCTCCACAGCCGCGCTCCCTTGCTTTCTTCTCTGTTACCGATTGGGCCGGTAGGGCTGACCGATGGACAGCGGCGTGTGCAACCGGGTCCGTGTCGGATTCGCGGACAGCAAAACCAGCACCACCACCGTGACCACGTAAGGCAGCATGGCCAGCAGTTCCGGCGAGATGTCCCAGCCAAAGCCCTGCAGCACCAGATGGAGGATGCTGGCCAGGCCGAACAGGTAGGCGCCCAGCAGCACCCGCACCGGCCGCCAGGTGGCGAACACCACCAGTGCCAGGGCGATCCAGCCGCGGCCGGCGGTCATGCCCTCGGTCCACAGCGGGGTGTAGGCCAGGGACAGGTAGGCGCCGGCCAGGCCCGCCAGGGCACCGCCGAAACTGACCGCCAGGTAGCGGATCAGCAGCACCGGCAGGCCGTTGGCGTTGGCCGATTCCGGCGACTCGCCCACCGCCCGCAGTAAAAGGCCTCCCCGGCTGTGGCGCAGGAAGACGTAGACCGCCACGAAAAGCCCCAGGGAGACGTAAACCAGCAGATCGTGGTTGAACAGCACCGGCCCCAGCACGGGGATGTCGCTCAGGCCGGGAATGGCGATCTTGGTGAAACCGTCGATGGTCTTGCCCACGTAGTCGGCGCCGATGAAGGCGCTCAGACCCGTGCCGAAGATGGTCAGGGCCAGGCCGGCGGCGTACTGGTTCGCCGCCAGGGTGATGGCCATGAAACCAAACAGCAGGGACATGGCGACACCCGCCAGCATGCCGACGATGACGCCGGCCAACAGGCTGCCGGTGGCGAACACCGCGGCGAATCCGGCCACGGCGCCGATCAGCATCATGCCTTCCTGCCCCAGGTTGAGGACGCCGGAGCGCTCACAGATCAGTTCCCCCAGGGCCACCATCAGCAGCGGCGTGCCGGCCACCACGGTGGCGGAGAGGATGTTGACGATCATATCCAGTTCCATCTCAGCTCTCCTGTGTGGCGACGGGGGTGGACGCCGGGCGGCTCTCGGCCACCGGCTTGTGTTTGAGACGCACCCGGTAGTGGATGAACGCGTCACAGGCGAGCAGGTAGAACAGCAACAGCCCCTGGAACAGGCCGGTCATGGCCTTGGGCAGGTTCATGGCGATCTGCATCATCTCGCCGCCCAGGAAGGTCAGTGCCAGCAGCGCGCTGGCCAGGATCAGGCCGACCGCCTTCATGCGCCCCATGAACACCACGATGATCGCGGTGTAGCCGTAGCCCGGCGATACCTGGGGCACCAGCTGGCCAATCGGGCCGGTCACCTCCGACGCGCCGGCCAGACCGGCCAGCCCACCGGCGACCAGGAAGGCGAACCAGATCAGCCGTTTGCGCGGGAAGCCGGCGAACTGCGCGGCCTGTTCATCTTCCCCCAGCACCTTGAGCTGGAAGCCAATGAAGGTGCGTGCGAACAGCACGCCCACGGCCACCGCCGCCAGCACCGCGAACAGCAGGCCGATGTGCAGGCGCGTACCGGGGATCAGCATTGGCAACAGGGCCGAGTCGCCGAACATCGCCGACTGCGGGAAGCTGAAGCCGTAGGGATCTTTCAGCGGCCCGTGCACGCAGAACAGCAGCAGGTTCAGCGCGATGTAGTTGAGCATGATGGTGGTGAGGATTTCGTTGCAGTGAAAATGCGTCTTGAGGAAGGCGGCGATGGCCGACCACAGCGCCCCGAAGACGATCCCCGCCAGCAACACCAGCGGCAGGACCCAGAAGCCACTGCTCTCACCGATCTGGAGAGCGACGATGGTGGCGCCCACGGCCCCCATCAGGAAATGCCCCTCGGCGCCGATGTTCCACAGCTTGGCCCGGTAGCAGACCGTCAGGCCGGCGGCGCACAGCAGTAGTGGAGCGGCCTTGAGGCCCAATTCCGCCCAGCCGATGGCGTCGCTGATTGGCGTGATGAAGAAATGACGCAGGCCTTCGACGGGATCCCGATCCAGGCCCAGGAAAATCAGGAAGCCGGTGATCAGGGTCAGCACCAGCGCCAGGATCGGCGAGGCGTACTGCATCAGGCGGGAATTCACCTGGCGGCGTTCAAGCAACAGCATGGTCTACCTCCCCGGCCGCCTGGTCGTCAAAGTCGCCGGCCATCCATTGTCCGAGCTGCTCGATGGTGAGGGATTCGGTGGGCACGATGGGCGACAGACGGCCCGCGCAGATGGCCCCCATGCGGGTACAGAGTTCAAACAGCTCCTCCAGGTCCTCGGAAATCAGCAGGACGGCCGCGCCCTTGTCGCGCAGCTCCACCAGCACTTCGTGAATGGCCACGGCGGAGCCCACGTCCACGCCCCAGGTGGGATGCGAGGCCACCAGCAATTGCGGCTCCTGCAGGGCCTCGCGGCCGATGATGAATTTCTGCAGGTTACCGCCGGACAGACTGCGCGCCGTGGCGTCGACGCCGTCCGATTTCACCTGGAAGCGCTCGCGCACCCGGCGGGCGTAATCGCGCACCTTGCGGTAGGACACCCAGCCCCGGCTCACCAGGCCGCGGGCGGACGCGGTCAGCAGGGTGTTGTCCACCAGTGACATGTCCGGCACCGCGCCCCGGCCCAGGCGCTCTTCCGGCACCACGGCGATGCCGGCACGACGGCGGGCGTCGGGGCCCAGCTGACCGATCGACTGGCCCGCCAGGTGCACCTGTTCCGGTGCGGCCTTGAGCTCGCCCGACAGGGCCCGCAGCAGTTCGTCCTGGCCGTTACCGGCCACCCCGGCAATGCCGACGATCTCGCCCGCGCGCAGCTCCATGGCCACGTTATTCAGGCTGGTACCGAACGGGTCGCTGCTCTTGTGGGTCAGTCCGCGCACCCTGAGCAGCGGCTCGCCCGGGCTGGCCGGCGGCACCTCGGTGGTCAGCGGTGTTTCGTCGCCGACCATCAGACGGGCAATGGCGTCGGTGGAGGTTTCAGTGGGGTCGCATTCGCCGGTGACCTTGCCGTTGCGCAGCACCGTGGCGTGGTGACACAGGTCGCGCACTTCCTGCAGTTTGTGGCTGATGAACAGGATGCTGCAGCCCTCACCCGCCAACTGGCGCAGGGTGCGGAACAGATCGGACACTTCCTGCGGGGTCAGCACCGAGGTGGGCTCGTCGAGAATAAGCAGGCGACTGTCCTGGATCAGGCAGCGCACGATCTCCACCCGCTGGCGCTCGCCGGTCGACAGGCTGTGCACGAAGCGGCGCGGGTCCAGAGCCATGCCATAATGCTGGGACACCTCGCGAATGCGCTGTTCCAGCGCCTTGCGATCCCTGGCCTGACTGGCCGGCAGCCCCAGGGCGATGTTCTCCGCCACGGTCAGGGTTTCGAACAGGGAAAAGTGCTGGAACACCATGCCGATCCCCAACTGGCGGGCATGGGCCGGACCTTGCAGGGTCAACTTTTCACCGTCCCAGAAAAGGGTGCCTTCGTCGGGCTGGATGACCCCGTATATCACCTTCATCAGGGTACTCTTGCCAGCGCCGTTCTCACCCAGCAGGGCGTGGATTTCGCCGGGGGCCACGGTCAGGTCGACACCGTCGTTGGCCCGGCACCCCGGGTACTCCTTGACGATGTTCTCCAGACGTAGCCGAGCCACTGCCGTCATGTCTTTACCTCGTAATCAAAGTGACCGGATTCGTTGTTATGGAAATGAACCGTCCTGTCACTTCCCAATAAACTGACCAGATAATCAACATTTCGTGTTGTTAGCAATTTGCTTGCCAAGTGGCGAGAAAAATCAAATTTGCTATAAACTCGACTAATTGGTCAGAAAATTGCAAAACCATCGGTCAGAAGGTGGATTCAATAACGGGCATCTGCCTGTTACGCCATACAAACCGCCTGCCCCGGAGCCCCGCCACGAACGGCCTCCGGCAAACTTTCAGGGCGAACATAATACGCAAGATGGTGAGACCTGTGATCGAATTCTTTCTCAACGGCGAGCCGCAGAAACTGACGGAGGCCGACCCAAACCTGAGCATCCTGGAGTGGCTGCGCACCAAAATGCGGCTCACCGGCACCAAGGAAGGCTGCGCCTCCGGCGACTGTGGCGCCTGCACCGTCAGCATTGGCGTCCCGGACGGCGCCAGCGGCCGGTTGCGCTATGAAAGCGTCAACAGCTGCATTGCCCTGATCGGCAGCCTGCACGGGAAACATCTGGTCACCGTGGATGTCCTAAAGGAAGAACCTGTCCACCCGGTCCAGAAAGCCATGATCGACTGTCACGGTGCGCAATGCGGGTTCTGCACGCCGGGTATCGTGATGTCCCTGTTTACCCTGCACACGGAGCGGCAGGCGAATCCGCAGCGCCTGGCCCAGCCACCGTCCCACCACGAGCTGCTGGAAGCCCTGGCCGGCAACCTGTGCCGCTGCACCGGCTACCGGCCGATCGTCGAGGCCGGCCGCCGCGCCTGCGTGGAAACCTGGGAACCCAGCCGCAAGGACCGCCCCCACAGCGGTCCCGCCTGGCTGCAGGACAGCGCCATGCAGGCCACCCTGAAACGCATCCAGGGCGAGAGAGGCGGACTGCAAAGCCCGGGGCACCGTCACGACCTTCCGGGCAGCCTGAACGAGCTGCGCACCCTGCGCGCGCAATACCCCGAAGCCCGCCTGATCGCCGGCGGCACCGACCTGGCGCTGGAAATCACCCAGCAGCTGCGCGACCTGGATCACCTGATCAGCGTCGAGCGGGTCGCTGACCTGCAGCGACTGGAGGTGACGGACGATCACCTCTACCTGGGTGCGGGTCTGACCTACCGCCAGCTCAATGACGTGCTGCCCGGTTACTGGCCCCACTTTGCACCGTTACTGGAACGTCTGGGATCGTTACAGATTCGAAATCGCGGCACCCTGGGCGGGAATATCGGTAACGCCTCCCCCATCGGCGACATGCCCCCCGCGTTGATCGCCCTGAACGCCGAGCTGGAACTGGACAGTCTGGACGGCGTGCGCCGGATCCCTCTCGCGGATTTCTTCCGGGACTACAAGCAGACCGAGCTGCAGCCCCACGAATTCATCCGCGGCGTGCGGGTGCCCTTGCCGAAAGCCGGCGAGCACCTGCTGCTGTACAAGATCTCCAAACGTCTGGACGACGACATCTCCGCCGTGCTCGGTGCTTTCTGGCTGCAACTGGATAACGGCGCGGTGAGCGACTGTCGCCTCGCTTTTGGTGGTATGGCCGCCATTCCCAGGCGGGCCGCGGCCACGGAGCAGGCCATGCAGGGACAGCCCTGGAACCACGCCACGGTTACCGCCGCCATCGCCGCCCTGGCCGGCGACTTCACCCCCATGTCGGACGTGCGCGCCTCCGCCGACTACCGCTTGCAGGTGGCCGGCAACCTGCTGCAGCGCGCCCTGCTGGAAACGGGCGGCCCCTCTGATTCATCAACGCCCCTGACGGTGACCGATCTTGCTCCTGTGGAGGTGAGCCCTCATGCGTAAACTGCCCGATAATCTCGTTCAGCCGCCGGTGTCGGCACGCGGCACTGCCGGCTCGAAAATCGCCCACGACAGCGCCTGGAAGCACGTCAGTGGCCAGGCCCGTTACATCGACGACCTGCCCGAGCCGCCCGGTCTGCTGCACGCCGCCGTCGGTCAGAGCAGCCAGGCCCACGCCCGCATCAAGTCCATGGACCTGAGCGCCGTGCGCGCCTATCCCGGCGTGGAAGCCGTGCTGACCGTCAACGACGTGCCCGGCCACACGGACATTGGCCCGGTGTTTCCCGGCGACCCGGTGCTGGCCGGCGAGATCGTCGAGTTCATCGGCCAGCCGCTGTTCGCGGTGGCGGCCACCTCCCTGCGCGCCGCGCGTCAGGCGGCCCGGCTGGCGAAGGTGGAGTACGAGCCGCTGGAACCGGTGCTGACGACGAAAGACGCGCTGGCCCAACAGTTTTTCGTGCGCCCGTCCCACACCCAGGAACGGGGCGATCCGGACAAGGCCCTGGCCGAGGCGCCGAACCGACTGCGGGGCGAGATGGACGTGGGCGGGCAGGAACACTTCTACCTGGAAGGTCAGGCGTGTCTGGTGGAACCCACCGAGGACGCCGGCGTGTTCGTGCACACCTCCAGCCAGCACCCGTCCGAGGTGCAGAAGCTGGTAGCGGAGGTGCTGGCCCTGCCGATTCACGAAGTGCAGGTGGAAGTGCGCCGCATGGGCGGCGGCTTTGGCGGCAAGGAAACCCAGGCGGCGCCGCTGGCCTGTATCTCCAGCCTGCTGGCCCGGCACACCGGCCGGCCGGTGAAATACCGCATGGCCCGGCCGGACGACATGGTCCAGACCGGCAAGCGCCACGACTTCTACAACACCTACGACATCGGCTTCGACGACGAGGGCCTGATCCACGGCGCCGACATCATGGTGGCCGGACGCTGCGGCTACTCGCCGGACCTGTCCGACGCCATCGTCGACCGCGCCATGTTCCACGCCGACAACGCCTATTACCTGGACCAGGCCCGGGTGGTCGGTCACCGCTGCAAGACCCACACGGTGTCCAACACCGCGTTCCGGGGTTTCGGCGGCCCGCAGGGCATGATGATCATCGAGCGGGCCATGGACGACATCGCCCGCCACCGCAGCCTCGACCCGCTGGACGTGCGCAAGCGCAACCTCTACGGCCCGGACCGGGACAAGACCCACTACGGCCAGACCGTGGAACAGCACGTGCTGCCCGAACTGATCGAGCAGTTGGAGGCCAGTTCCGATTACCGCGAGCGGCGCCGGGCCATTACCGAGTTCAACCGCCGCAGCCCGGTGGTCAAACGCGGGCTGGCGCTGACGCCGGTGAAGTTCGGCATCTCCTTCACCGCCAAGCACCTGAACCAGGCGGGCGCGCTGGTGCACATCTACACCGACGGCAGCATCCACCTGAACCACGGCGGCACGGAGATGGGCCAGGGTCTGTTCATCAAGGTCGCCCAGGTGGTGGCCTCCGCGTTCCAGGTGGACATCGACCGCATCAAGGTCTCCGCCACCCGCACGGACAAGGTGCCGAATACGTCACCCACTGCCGCCTCCTCCGGCTCCGACCTGAACGGCATGGCGGCGCTGGACGCCTGCGAGAAGATCAAGGCGCGACTGGTGGAGTTTGCGGTTGAGACCTACGGTGTTTCGGCCGACGACGTCGAATTCGCCAACAACCAGGTGCGTGTGGGCAAGGACCTCTTTGGCTGGGCCAACTTCGTGCAGCAGGCCTACATGGCCCGCGTGTCGCTGTCGTCGTCCGGCTTCTACGCCACACCCAAGATCCACTACGACCCGGAAACCGGCAAGGGCCGCCCGTTCCTCTACTACGCCAACGGCGCGGCCTGCTCCGAAGTGGTGGTGGACACCCTGACCGGCGAGTACCGGGTGGTGCGCACCGACATCCTCCACGATGTGGGCCAGTCCCTGAATCCGGAGATCGACATCGGCCAGATCGAGGGCGGTTTCATCCAGGGCATGGGCTGGCTGACCACCGAGGAACTGATGTACAGCGACAAGGGCCAGTTGATGACCACCGGTCCGGCCACCTACAAGATCCCGGCTGTGTCCGACGCGCCCGAGGATTTCCGCGTGTCCCTGCTACCCCACAGCCCCAACCGGGAAGCGACGGTGTTCCGCTCCAAGGCGGTGGGCGAGCCGCCGCTGATGCTGGGCATTGCGGTCTGGTGCGCCCTGCGCGACGCCGTCGCCAGTCTGGCGGACTATCGTTACAGCCCGCCTTTTGACAGCCCGGCCACGCCGGAGCAGGTTCTCAAGGCCGTTACCGCGACCCGGCAGTGGCTAGCCGAAAACGGAGGCGATTCCTCATGCAAAAGCGCCTGAACTGGTACGAAGCCGTGGCCGACTGCGAGCGGCGCGGTGAACCCTACGTGCTGGTGACCGTGCTGGGTGTGACCGGTTCGGTGCCGCGCGAACCCGCCAGCAAGATGGTGGTTACCGGCGAGCAGAGCCACGACACCATCGGCGGCGGCCACCTGGAGTACCGCATCATCGCCAGCGCCCGGGAGCGTCTGGCGGCGCGGGACTACACCTACGAGATGGCCCACTTCCCGCTGGGCGCCAGCCTCGGTCAGTGCTGCGGCGGCAGTGTGGCGGTCCTGATGGAAGGCCATGCCGGCGGCGATGGCCGACTGCTGGTGTTCGGCGCCGGTCACGTGGCGAAGTCGCTGATCACCATCATGGGCGAGCTGCCCTGGCAGATTACCTGGGTCGACAACCGCGCCGACAGTTTCCCGGACGAGCTGCCGGTGAACGTGCGCCGTCATCACACCGACGATCCGGTGGGCGATGCCGCCGCGCTGGCCGATGGCGCTCACGTGGTGATCCTGACCCACAATCACCAGTTGGACTTTGACCTGTGCCGCACCCTGCTGGACGCGGGCAACGCCGCCTCCATCGGCCTGATCGGCTCCGACACCAAGGCCGAACGGTTCCGACAGCGGCTGGCCCATCGCGGCTACAGCGACGCGCAGATCGACAGCATCCGCTGTCCGGTCGGCCGGCGCGACGTGCCCGGCAAGCGGCCTATGGAAGTGGCGGTGTCGATATCCGCCGAGCTGCTGACACTGGCGACCGAAACGACGGACAAACCGTCCCGCCGCGGCCTGTCCTGGTCCAACCTGAAAACCCTGATGCGGGAAGACGCCGAACCGGCGCCCACGTCAAACCCGAAGCTGGAGAACTGAATGTCCCTGGAATCCCTCAACGCGATGAGCGCGACCGAGGCTGCCGAAGTTCTGCGCACCTGCTGCGCCGCCGACCGCTGGATCGAGGGCATGGTCGCCGCCCGTCCGTTTACCGATCGCGACGACCTGCACCGCAAGGCCGAGGCCCTGTGGCCGACCATGACCGAGAGCGACTGGCTCGCGGCGTTCGACGCCCACCCCAAGATCGGCGACGTGAAAAGTCTCAAGGCCAAGTACGCCAACACCCACGCCCTGGCCAGCGGCGAGCAGTCTTCCACGGCCGTCGCCAGCGATGACGTGCTGCATCGCCTGAAAGACGGCAACGACGCCTATCACGAGACATTCGGTTTTATCTTCATCGTCTGCGCCACGGGCAAGTCCGCCGACGAGATGCTGGCCCTGCTGGAAGCGCGCCTGCCCAACACCCGCGCGCAGGAAATCGAGAACGCCGGCCGCGAGCAGGCAAAAATCACCCACCTGAGACTGGATAAACTGGTATGAGCGAACGCAGCCCGATTACGACCCATATCCTCGACCTCGGCAGCGGCTACCCCGCCGAAGGCGTCGTCGTGACCCTCGAGCAGCAGGACGGCGACGGCTGGACCCAGGTGGCCAAGGGCACCACGGACAGCGACGGCCGCATCGGCCAATGGTTCGACGGCCCGCTGGTGACCAGCCTGTATCGCCTGACGTTTGCCACAGGCGATTACTTCCAGTCTTACGGCAAGGACTGCTTCTACCCCCAGGTGACCATCGACTTCTCCGTCAGCGGTGACCAGGACCACTACCACGTGCCGCTGCTGCTCAATCAGTGGGGCTACTCGACCTACCGCGGGAGCTGATCACCATGGCGTCATCGCAACCGGTGCAGGCCTACCGGGGTAGGCTGCTGCATTTCCTGGCCGATCCCGGCCTGGAGACACCGGCGGACAACAGTTACGAGTGGTTCGAGGACGGGCTGCTGGTGGTCGAGGACGGACGGGTCAAGGCCGTCGGCTCCGCGGATGAGCTGATCGGATCGCTGCCTGAAGGCACGCCGATCGAGCACTGGCCGGAGCACGTGATCCTGCCGGGCTTTATCGACACCCACGTGCACCTGCCCCAGCTCGGGGTGATCGGCAGCTATGGTGCCCAGTTGTTGGACTGGCTGGAGACCTACACCTTCCCGGCGGAAATGCGCTTTGCCGAGACCGACTGGGCCAGGAGCCAGGCCAATCGGTTCCTCGACCAGTTGCTGCGCCACGGCACCACATCCGGGCTGGTGTTCTGCACGTCGCATCCGCAGTCGGTGGACGCCCTGTTCGAGGCCGCCGAGGCCCGCGGCCAGGCCATCACCGCCGGCAAGGTGATGATGGACCGCCACGCCCCGGAAGGCCTGTGCGACGAGGCCGAGAGCAGCTACCGGGACTGCCAGGCGCTGATCGACCGCTGGCACCATCAGGGCCGGCTGCAGTACGCCGTGACCCCGCGCTTTGCGCCCACCTCCACGCCGCGTCAGTTGGAGCTGGCCGGCAAACTGGTGGCGGACAACCCGGGCGTGCTGATGCAGACCCACTGGGCCGAGAACAAGGCGGAAATCGCCTGGGTGAGTGAACTGTTCCCGGACCGGGCCGATTACCTGGACGTCTACGCCCATTACGGCCTGCTCAACGACCGGGCGGTGCTGGCCCACGGCATCCACATCAACGACGGCGACCGCCAGCGGCTGGTGGAAACGGGCGCGCGCATCGCCTTCTGTCCAACGTCCAACACCTTCCTCGGCAGCGGCCTGTTCGACCTGCGCAGCGCCCATCAGGCGGGCGTCCCCCTGAGTCTGGCCACGGACGTGGGGGGCGGCACCAGCCTGTCGCTGCTCAAGACCATGGCCGAGGCCTATAAGGTCTGTCAGCTGCGCGAGCAGGCGCTGACACCCTTCCAGGCGTTCTACCTGGCCACCCTGGGCAACGCGAAGGCGCTGCACCGGGACGACGAGATCGGCAACTTCGCCCCCGGCAAGATCGCCGATTTCGTACTGCTGGATACGGACGCCACCCCCATGCTGAGCCTCAAGCAGCACAGCACCAGCCTGCGCGACAGGCTGTTCGACCTGATGATCCTGGGCGACGACCGGGTCATCCAACGCACCTACATTGCCGGCCAGTGTCGGTTCGATCGGGATGCAGACCCTATTTCAGAGAAAGGAGTAACCGATGGCCGCCTACCTCAGTGAATGGCTCAGCCTGCTCATCCGCTGGTTCCATGTGATTGCAGGCGTCGCCTGGATCGGGGCGTCGTTCTATTTCATCTGGCTGGATAACCACTTGGAAGATCCGCCCGAGTGGAAGAAGAAAAAAGGCATCAAGGGCGACCTGTGGGCCGTCCATGGCGGCGGCTTCTACGAAGTGGCCAAGTACAAGCTGGGGCCCGAGAAAATGCCCGGCATCCTGCACTGGTTCAAGTGGGAAGCCTACAGCACCTGGCTGTCCGGCACCGCGCTGCTGTTTTCCGTGTACTACTTCGGCTCCCCCGGCTACCTGATCGACAACGCCAAGGTGGAACTGTCCACCCTGTCCGCCGCATTGATCGGTCTGGGCTTCATCGGCGGTGTGCTGCTGGTCTATGAACTGCTGATCCGCAGCCCGCTGGCCCGGAACGGGATGGCGTTCGGGGCGGTACTATTCGCCCTACTGCTGGTGGTCGACTGGGCGCTGTTCCAGGTGTTCGCCGGCCGTGGCGCGTTTATCCACGTGGGCGCGGTGATCGGCACCCTCATGGTGGGCAACGTGTTCCTTGGTATCATGCCGTCCCAGCGGGCGCTCGTGGAAACCGTGGAACAGGGCCGGGAGCCGGACGAGCGGGTGGCCCAGCTGGCCGCCCTGGCCAAGCTGCGTTCGACCCACAACAACTACCTGACCCTGCCGGTCATCTTCATCATGATCAGCAACCACTACCCGATGCTGTACGGCCACGCCCACGGCTGGCTTATCCTGGCGGCCATCGGGTTCATTACCGCCTTCGCGCGCCACTTCTTCAACCTGAAGCATCGCGGCGCGTACCGGCCGTCGATCATCCTCGCCTGCGGCATCATGACCGTGATCCTGATCGGCGTGATCGCCCCGCCCACCGGCAAACAGGCCGCGGCCCAGGCGGCAGCGGCGGCCGAGGCAGCCGGCGAGGTCAGCGACGCGGACATTCACTCCCTGGTCAGCACCCACTGCGCGGGCTGCCACGCCAAGGAGCCCAGTAGCCCGGCGTTCCAGGCCGCGCCGGCCGGCATCGCCCTGGACACCCTGGACGAAGTGGTGCAGCACAACGACCAGATCATGCAGGCCGCGGTGAACAGCCAGTACATGCCGCTGGGCAACACCACCGGCATGACCGAGGAGGATCGCAAAAAGCTGGGGGCCTGGTTGCAGGCGCACAAGTAAAGGAAGATCCGGGAAGTCCGTGTCGCAGAGACTTCACGCCTCGAGCTTTTGCCGGGCAGGCCCTGCGGCCTGCCCGGAAGCTAGAGTGACCACTACGTGAGCTCACGCAAACGATGGCGGCTGCTCGCTATGGACGAGAGCTAGTGTCCTCGTTAGCTTCCAGCTTGATTCGGTAGCCGCAGGCCGAGGCGTATTTCCTCAGGGTGCTCCAGCTTGGGTTGCCCCGACCGCCTTCCAGGCGAGAAATATTGCTTTTGGCGGTTCCGATCCGCTTGGCCAAGTCGTCCTGAGTCAGTCCCGCATGAGCACGCATGCTGATCAGTTGCTCAATGTATTCAAACTCACCCGCCAGCTTGTCGTATTCGTTCCGCACCGTTTTATTTTGAAATGCTTTCTGCTTAAGTGCCTTAAGACTCATACTGTTTCACCTCCCGAAGCCGCTCTTGCGCAAGCCTCAGCTCTTTCAAAGGCGTTTTCTGGGTCTTCTTGACGAAGGCGTGAAGCACCATGACCGCTTCACCCTTCATATAGCAGTAAAACCCTCTCCCGATCCCTTCCTTGGCTCTTGCGCGAATCTCGAAAAGCCCGCCACCCATTGCCTTGGTGTGAGGTGCACCCAGATTCGCGCCATATTTCTCGATCATCTCCAGCAACCGGATCATTCGTGCCTGGATCTTAGGCGGCATACCCAGAATGTCCTGCTGGACGTCGCCGTAAAATCTAACGTCCCATGTCATAGAATCATCCTAATTCCTGAAGGTTATCATAAATGATAATGGAGACAGCATCAAAATTGTTCAGCCAAAAAAAAGCCCGCACCTCCCGGCGCGGGCTTTTGTCTTCATCCTTATCTACATCTTCCCGGCGAAGTTCGCGTTGATCCGCTGCAGCAGGTAATCCCGGGCGGAGATTGCGGGGTATTTCTGCTCCGGCCCCTGGATCATGACGTCCTTATTCGCCTGGCAGAAGAACGCCATGCTGTAGCGCGGACCCTGATACTCGCCGGGGCGCGGCATGCGCACCCGATGCAGGGTGGATCGGAGCCTGTCGTCGCTCCAGCGCATCAGCATGTCGCCGATGTTGCAGGTGATGACGTCGTCCCGCGGCACCACGCTGGTCCATTCCTGGTCCGCGCGGCCCTGGGCGTCCTTGCCGGGACACACCTGCAGGCCGAACTGGCCTTCCTTCTGGAACACCATGGTGAGGCAGTCGAAGTCGGTGTGGGCACCGGCGCGCCAGGTGCCGGGCGGGTACTCGGCGCCTTCCGGCAACGGCAGGTAGTGCAGCAGCCGCAGGGTGCTCTGGTACTCCGGTGAGCTGCGATCGTGAGCCCGGGTAAAGAAGTCGCGCTCGAAACCGAGCTTGTCGGCGAAGCAGGACAGGATCTCCATGCCCACCTGCCAGCAGCAGTGCTCGAAATCCAGGATCACGCGCTGGAATTCCGGCAGGGTGGTCTGGCCCGGCCACAGGTCGTCCATGTAGGGCAGCGTCACCTGGAAAGACTCTTTCTCGTCGGCGGTGCCGGTGGACGGACGCACCTGGGACTTGAACTCCCAGCCGGTATTGAGGCCTTCCTTGAGGGGAAACCGGCCCTTGGTGTCGGCGTCCAGGGCAAAGAAGGCCTCCGCCATGGCGAACGCTTCCCGCACCCGCGCCACGTCCAGGCCGTGATGGACCAGCTGGAAGAAGCCCACCTCGCTGGCCGCCTGCCACAACTGTTCGGTGATCTCGGCGCGGCGATTGTCGAAATCGCTCAGATCGATCAGCGGGATCTGGCGATCGGTCTCGATGCCCTCGCCGCCGATGGTGGATTCGAATTCCAGTTCTTTCAGTCCGTAGGCTTTGCTTTGACTCATTCGTTTTCTCCAATGGCTTGGCAGGTCGCCCCGCCGTTGATTGGAGCAATGCCTGGCGAGGTTGACCCTCGCCCGCCGCTTCTACTCCGTACTGGGCGCGGACCGGTGCCCCGGCCCGCCGTTGAGGCTCTTACGAGCCGGGCATGAACGACCGGTCCACGGCCGTCTCCGGGTCGAAAGACGCTTCGTCGATCTCCTGGGCCTTGGCGGTCCAGTGCCAGGTGGTGGCCAGACGCTCCGGGTTGAACGCCCCCATGCCCTGGGTCTCGCTGGCCTCGTTGTAGACCAGCGGGCGGATGGAACGGATGGTGTCCGCCGCCATGGCCGGGTCCACGTCCGGGACCTGGGCGTGCACCATGGCGCCGCTTTCCTGCGGGTGGGCCCAGGTGTATTCGATGGCCTTGGCGTATGCTTTCACGAAGCGGCGCGCCACCTTCGGGCGTTCTTCCAGAAAGCGTTCGCTGGCGATCACCGAGGTGGAATAGAACGCCAGACCGGCGTCGTACCAGGGCATCACGTTCAGCGTCTTGCCGGCCTGGTCGGCCATGGCCTGGTATTTCTCGGTGTCGGTGACCCAACTGATCACTACGTCGGTGCGCCCGGTCAGCAGCATCGGGTTGAGCGCGCCAGGGTCGGTCTTGACCAGCTTGATGCCGCTTTCGTCCACCTGATTCACGTCCAGCAACAGCGGAAAGAACAGGTTCGAGGAACTGAACGGCGAGGTGGCGACGGTCTTGCCGGCCACATCCTTCACCGACTCGATGCCGGAACCTTCCACCGAGAAGAACGCATGCGGGGCCTCGCTGAAGACCGAATAGATGCCCTTGACCGGGATGTTGTCGTCCTGGGCGCGGGCCACCAGCAGCGACACCAGATCCAACAGGCCCACGTCCGCCTGACCGGCGACCAGCTTGGTGATGGCGTCGGTGGAGCCGCGGCCGGAGACCACGCGGACCTCCAGGTCCTCGTCCGCGAAGAAACCTTCCTCGATGCCCACGTATACCGGCGCCTTGTCGCCGCCGGGCAGCCAATCGAGCTGAAAGGTCACTTTGTCCGCCGCGAAGCCGAGCTGGGCACCCAGAGTCAGGGTCGCGAAGGTCAGTGCGCGGGGCAGTGTGTGCTTGAATGTCATGTCCTGTCTCCTTGCTGCCTGCGTCTTGGGTTCATGCGCAGACCATCGTTCAAGGGAGGCGTCGGACGACTCGCGGGAGGCGGGGCAATCGGCTCGGACATCGCACCAATCGCGCCCGGCCGCGGTGTCCAACACCCGCCGATGCGCGATGAGCAATGCCCCGATTCCCCGGAGGAGAACCTGACTGCTTCTACTCAGTCACGTATCCCCGACAAAGCAGGTGGCGTGCCAGCGGCGGGAAAACGGCGCCGGATCAGCCCCGGCGATCGCACGCCGTTTTCCTGAGGGTCTGACCCAAACGACGCCACGCACCAATCGGGGGCACCTTTTGAGCCAATCGGTCCAATACCGGGCGCTCACGAGGACCCGGGCCGTGGTCCTGGCGCTCGGGGTGCTGGAGTGAAAGTTGCTTTGAGTCCGGGTATCCACAAAACTGACCAACTGGACGGAACGGGATTCGACCGGTGATTCCCGCCCCCGTCCCCCGAAAGAGTAGAAGCGGTCAGGAGCCCGCACACCGCGCTCCGGGACATTGCTCTTTGCCCGCAAAGGAGCCCGCTATGCCCTACCTTATCCGCAACGCCGCCGGGGTTTTCGCCCCGCAACACCCGGATGCCAACGCCCTGCGCATCGACGGCAACCGCATTGTCGCCCTCGGCCGCGACCTCATGCCCGGAGACGGCGATACGGTCATCGACGCCCGCGGCTGCGTCGTCTACCCCGGCCTGGTAAACACCCATCACCACCTGGCCCAGTCGATTCTCAAGGGCGTGCCCGAAGGCCTCAACCAGGGGCTGGGCGACTGGCTCGCGTCGGTGCCCTACCGCTTCTGGCCGCAGATCCGCCCGGAGCTGATGTACCACGCCGCCCGCCTGGGCCTGTACGAACTGCTACGCTCCGGTGCCACCACCTGCGCCGACCATCACTACCTCTATCACCGGGACACGCCGGATGAACTGGAGGACGCGGTCTGGCAGGCGGCGGACGAACTCGGCATCCGCCTGGTGCTGTGTCGCGGCAGCGCGGTGGAGAAAGGCAGCCACAAAGGGCTGGCCCGGCACAACATCGCACCGGAAACCACCGAGCAGGTGCTGGCGCGCATGGAACGCATCCGCGCCCGCTATCACCAGGCCGCTCCGGACGCCATGCGCCGTCTGGTGGCCGCGCCGACGAGCCTGGTGCACTCCAGCCCGCCGGACTTCCTGAAAGAGATCGCCGCCTACGCACGCGGTCATGGGCTACGCCTGCATTCGCACCTGCTGGAAGTGGGCTTCGATAACGTCCAGGCCCGGGAAAAGTACGGCCTGGCGGCCATCGATTACGCCGAGCGCTGTGACTTCCTGGGCCCGGACGTGTGGTTCGCCCACCTGGTGCAGAGCGACGCCCACGCGATCGAGCGCCTGGCGGCGACCGGAACCGGCATCGCCCACTGTCCGACGTCCAACTGCCGGCTGGGCAGCGGCGTGGCGCCGGTGATCGAGATGGCGCGACAGGGCGTGCCGGTCAGCATCGGTGTGGACGGCTCCGCCTCCGCCGAGTCCGGCTCCATGCTGCAGGAGCTGAACCTGACCTGGCTGATCCATCGCGCCGTACACGGCCCTGACGCCACCACCCTCGACCGGGTGCTCGACTGGGGCAGCCGTGGCGGCGCCCGACTGCTGGGCCTGGAGGCCACCGGCGAGTTGGCCGTCGGCATGGCCGCGGACCTGACGCTCTACGATATCGACCAGCCCAGGTTCGCCGGCGTGCACACGCCCCTGTTCGCGCCGCTGATGTGCGGCGAGCCGGTGCAGGTGAAGCACAGCTTCGTGGACGGCAAACCGGTGGTCGAGGACGGTTCGGTATTGGGGCTGGATGAGCGGGCGTTGGTTGAAAACGTTCGGGACGGGCTTCGGGATCTGCTGACTCGAGTAGCCTGAATGAGGGCGCCTGACGGCGCCTCCGAAGCTGAAGCGTCGGCTACACGCTCCCGCCATACCGGCAACGGTTAAGGATGCACCATACTGTGTAGCGGACGCCTCAGCTTCCGAGCAGGCCGAAAGGCCTGCCTGAGGTGTCACCTGAGGGTGGTCAATCTGCACCGCACTGCCCTTATCGCAGCACCCCCCATTCTCCAGCCACAAAAAAGGCCCGTTGCATTACGCTTCGGGCCTGACCGTCATCCAGGGCGGACACGGTGTCCGCCGGATTCGACAGCGTTCAGTTCGGCATGGTCGCGGTCATGCCCTGAACGTACCAGTCCATGCTGGTCAGCTGTTCGTGGGTGGCGACTTCGCCTTCCTTCACGCGCAGGGTGCCGTCCTGGTCGTAGATCGGGCCGGCGTAGGGCTGGATCTCGCCGCTGCGAATGCCCTCGATGACCGAATCCACCTTGGCGCGCTGCTCGTCGCTCAGACGATCGCTGATCGAAGCGATCTTGATATCGCCTTCGGCGATGCCGCCCCAGGTGTCCTCGGATTCCCAGGTGCCGTCCATGACGTCCTGCACGGTCTCGATGTAGTACGGGGCCCAGTCGTCAACCACGGACAGCAGGTGCGCGTGCGGACCGAAGTGGGACATGTCGGACGCCTGGCCCACGGCCCACTTGCCGCGCTTCTCGGCGGCCAGCATGGCGGCCGGGCTGTCGGTATGCTGAACGATCACGTCCACGCCCTGATCCATCAGGGTGTTGGCCGCATCCGCTTCCTTGGCCGGGTCGAACCAGGTGCTGACCCACACCACCTTCAGCTCCACGTCCGGATTGACCTTGCGCGCCGCCATGAAGGTGGCGTTGATGTCACGGATGACTTCCGGGATCGGGAAGGAGGCGATGTAGCCGATCTTGTTGGACTCGGTCACCAGGCCCGCCGCCGTGCCGCTGACGTAGCGGCCTTCATAGGTCACCGCCAGGTAGGTGCCCAGGTTCTCGGCACGCTTGTAGCCGGTGGCGTGCAGGAAGGTTTTGTCCGGGTATTCCTTGGCTACGCGCGCGGTGGCGTTCATGAAGCCGAAGGAGGTGGTGAAGATGACGTCGTTACCGGCCTGGGCCAGACGACGGATGGTGCGCTCGGCGTCCGCGCCCTCGCTGACGTTCTCCACGTAAGTGGTCTGCACCTTGTCGCCAAAGTGTTCTTCCAGGGCCTTACGTCCCTGATCGTGCTGGTAACTCCAGCCGTGGTCACCAATCGGGCCGACGTAGACAAAACCCACTTTCAACGGATCTTCCGCCAGGGCATGCATGGGGATCACCAGGGCAGCCAGCACAGCCAGTTTCTTGAAAAAGCGCATTCGCACACTCTCCTGTTGGTATCGTTTTCTCGATATCACTTTCTTTTTAGAGCGACTCAGTCGTGGCCCGTGAGTTTAACCTGTTATCGAATCACGATGCAGATTCCGGGCATGAATCAGCACTGCGGATTTGTTGAGCAAAAAGCTGGCCAATTGTTCAGGAAATATCGCGACACCCGGTATTCCGCGCCGGATCACTGTTCGACGCCACATCGAAGCCCCAGCTCCTCACGCTCTATTGCACCACGATAGCGCAACCAGGCCAGCCACGTCGGATAACCATCGCTTTTCCAGGCTTTCGGTGAGATGGCCGGGAATTTCTTATACTGATGGCGGGAACCGATGCCGTGCTCCACGGGCATCGGCCGAAGGACGATACCGGGCCAGGGACCGCGGCCGTCACCGCCGCCACCGGCCCCGTCACGTTAGGATGACAGCGATGCACAACGGGACCGGACGTTCCATCAGGCACAGCCTGGCCACCCTCATTGCAGCGGCCACGCTGTGGTTCCTGGCGTGCCCGGCACTGGCCCAGGAGACGGCGCCCGACCCCAGCCAGATCGACACCGCCAGCGTCAACGTCGATGGCCGCCCGCTGTTCCGAATCGCCGGCACGGCGTCGTTTCCGGCGGCGGAGCGCGCAGCCAACATCCGCCGCAACATCCTGGAGGTGGCATCCGATCATACAGTGGCGGTGGACAGTATTCGCAGCATAGGTCGGGACGGCCGGGTCGAGATCGCCGCCGCGCAGACACCGCTGCTGACCGTATTCCCCGTCGATGCCATGGCGGAGGGTGCGCCCCTGGAGGAAGTCGCCGAGGCGTTCCAGCGCCGGACGGCGGACGCCATCACCCGCTATCGCAACCAGCGCAGCTCGGACTATCTGGCCACGGCCAGCATGAAGGCCGGCGCCGCACTGGTGCTGACCCTGGCGCTGCTGTGGCTGGCCCTGTTCCTCTACCGGCGCCTGCTGGCGTTTCTTGACCAGCATTACCGGCGACGGGTTCAGGATCTGAAGATCGAATCCTTCGAGCTGGTACGGGCCGACAACATCTGGGCGGCCCTGACCGGGTTCATCCGCTTCCTGCGCATCGCCACCGTGCTGGTCGTGGCCTACCTGGGCCTGGAGTTCGTCCTCTACCAGTTCCCCTGGACCCACGGCACCGCCCGCACCCTGCTGACGCTGTTCACCGAGCCGGTGGTCAGCATCGTCAGCGCCTTCCTCGACTACCTGCCGGAGCTGGTTTTCCTGGTCGTGCTGGTGGCGGTCTCACGCTACCTGCTCAAACTCATGCAGCTGTTCTTCCGTGGCATCGAGCGGGGCCGGATCCACATCGGCGGCTTCGAGGCGGAATGGGCGCAACCCACCTACAAGCTGCTGCGTTTCTTCGTGGTCCTGCTCACCGTGGTGCTGGCCTATCCCTATATTCCCGGCTCCGGCAGCGCCGCCTTCCAGGGCCTGTCGATCCTGCTGGGCATCATGGTATCGCTGGGCGCCTCGTCGGCGGTGTCCAGCGTGGTGGCTGGCTACGCCATGACCTACCGCCGCGCCTTCAGCATCGGCGACGTCATCACGGTAGGCGAATACACCGGCACCGTGCGGGAAACGCGACTGCTGGTTACGCACCTGCGCACCTTCCGCAACGAGGAAATCGTGCTGCCCAACTCGCTGATCCTCAACAGCCCGGTCACCAACCTGACCCGGTCGGCGGCGGAGAACGGCCTGATGCTCAGCGCCACAGTCGGGATTGGCTACGAGACGCCCTGGCGTCAGGTGGAAGCCATGCTCAAGGAAGCGGCGGCGCGCACCCGGGGCCTGCTGGAGAAACCGGCACCGTTCGTGCTGGAAAAGGCCCTGGGGGATTTCGCGGTCACCTACGAACTCAACGTCAGCATCGATTCGCCGGCGCATCGCTTCTATAGAGCGGCGGAACTGCATCGCCACGTCCTGGATGTGTTCAACGAATACGGCGTGGCGATCATGACGCCGGCCTACATCAGCGACCCGGACGAACCCAAGCTGGTGCCACAGGAACGGTGGTACGCGGCCCCGGCCAGGCCGCCGGACGAATCCGGCAACGCGCGGGATTCAACCTGAACGGGCTGCCTGCAACTGAGCGAAGACCTCGCTGCCGGCGCTGACCGCCATGGCCACGATCAGCCCACTGAGCACCAGCCCCGCCAGGGCAATGACGATCGCCAGGAACCGTGCCCAACCGCGGACGGGCACCCGGTCGCCGTAACCCACGGTGGTGCCGGTGATACAGGCCCAGTACAGCGCATCGCGCCAGGGCCAGCGCTCCAACCGGCCGGCCCAGAGCCCCAGCCCGAGGATCAGCAGAACCAGGAACCCAAGGATGGGGGCCGCCAGCAGCAGATGGTGGAAGAACAACAGCAGGAACTCGGTGGTAAAGGCCATATCCCTCGGCATCCGTGACGGGAACGGCTTACAGTCTAATCACGTGCACCCGTTGCAGCCAGTGTCCATCCCTTGATTGGGAACCACCACACCGGCGTCGCCCGCCTTGCTCTCATGGCTTTCCGGGGCTTGGCAGATCATTGAATTAACCAGACGAGACACTAGCAGCGGCCCCCCAAACCTTGATTGAGATCAAAGGTCACGGTCCGATCAATTGATGCAAATCAAATCGGCTCGGGCGAGCGCGTCATAGAGTATGACCATCGACTACGGGGACAGGGGGAGCTGTCATGTACACAGATGCAGTCGTTATTGCGGGCATTGCCACGGCCATTCTGGCCTGCGCGTTCTTCGGCGGCGTGGGCTGGTTCATTTACAAGGATTCCCACCGGAAGGTGAAGCACAAAGACCCTCGTCAATGAGGGCTCCGAGGGAGACACGGGGAGCAAGAGACGGGCACGTCCGACACCAGCCAGACTGAAAACCGGTCGATAAAAAGCAGATCGAGCTTTTCCCCCTGACTCCGTCCGTCAGGGGGATTTTTTTTATGTCGGATAAGGCTCAGTAGGCACTCTTGATCAACTCCACCCCCGGTGCAATCGCACGGCGCCAGGCGGCCTCCACGTCCAGGGTGAACTGGGGATCGTATTCACGCAAGGTGGCCATCAGGGCTTCGATCCACAGGTCGTACCACTCTGGGCGGATGTTGAAGGCGTGTCGGCAGTGACTCTCTCCCAGGGCCCGGAGTTTGGCGTCGGACATCCCCCGCGAATACAGCACCAGCTGCATGATGCCGTTGCGCAACAGGTGGCGCTGGGCCGGCATATCGGTGTCCACGAAGCGCTCCCGGATCGCGTCCGAGCTGGCCATAAAGCGGTCGTAGAAATGCTTGAAAAAATTGTCGTCGTTGCAGCAACGTCCATAGCTCTGGAAAACAATGTCGCTGTCTTTCGAACCAACCACAGCCATGGTCAGTGATCCTCCCTAATTCAGCCGTTGGCCCTGCGAGCGGGCGCCGGGAGCTTAGCAGAGCGCCGCAGGCCGCCACAGGCTTACGTCAGTATCCGCCCTCGAAATCCGCCATTTCATTGACACCCATCAAGAAAAGGCGGCATCGCCTGTAACGGTGTGCAACCGTGAACTGGGCAGTTCTCGACTTTCGTCGTACATTGGAGAAACGCCAGACCCCAGAACAACACAACAAGCCAGAAACGACACGACAAGCCGAAAACAACACAACAAGAGGATGCCCATGACCGTCACCGCCGCCACCTCACTGAAACCCAGCACCATCCGCATCGGTAAACGCTACCGCGCCAGCCGCGTCGACGCGGACTACGACACCATCGTCATCGGTTCCGGCATCGGCGGCCTGACCAGCGCCGCCCTGCTGGCCCGGGAAGGCCAGAAAGTGCTGGTGCTGGAGCAGCACTACACCGCCGGCGGCTTTACCCACAGTTACGGCCGCAACGGCTACGAGTGGGACGTGGGCGTGCACTACATCGGCGATATGGGCAGCCCGCACACCCTAGGCCGCAAGCTGTTCGACACCATCACCGACGGCCAGCTCAAGTGGGCGCCAATGGACGACAACTACGACCGTTTCTACCTGGGGGATCGGGTGGTCAACCTGCGGGCGGGCAAGGACGGCTTCCGGCAATCGCTGGTGGACGCCTTTCCGGACGACGCCCAGGCCATCGACCGCTACATCCGGCTGCTCGACAAGGTCGCCTCGGGCGTGCAGTGGTACACCCTGTCCAAACTCTCGCCAAAGCTGGCGTCGCCGCTGACCCGCCGGGCCCTGCGCCTCATGCTGCCCAAGTGCTTCAACCAGACCACGCACGAGGTGCTGTCCGAACTCACCGACAATACCGCGCTGATCGGTGCCCTCACCGGCCAGTGGGGCGACTGTGGCGTCACACCGAAGCACTCCAGCTTCCTGATCCATGCGCTGATCGCCAAGCACTACATCCACGGCGGCTATTACCCGGTGGGCGGCGCGGCCGAGATGGCCCGCACGATCATCCCCGTCATCCAGTCCGGCGGCGGCGACGTGATGACCTACGCCGATGTCACCGAGATTCTGGTGGAAAAGGGAAGGGCCTGCGGCGTGCGCCTGGCGGACGGCCACACGATCCACGCCGGGCGCATCATCAGCAACGCGGGTGTGATCAACACGTTCGAGACACTGTTACCGGCCGAGGTGGTGCGCCGCACCGGATACGCCCGCCAGCGCCGGCACATTGAACCGTCCATGTCGCACCTCGGCCTCTACATCGGGCTGAACGCCACGGCCGCGGAGCTGGAACTGCCGAAAACCAACTTCTGGATCTACCCCGACGAACACCACGACGCCAACGTGGCGCACTTCCTGGCGGATCCGGACAACGCGCCGCTGCCGGTGGTCTATATCTCCTTCCCGTCGGCCAAGGATCCGGACTACCTCAACCGCTGCCCCGGCACCGCCACCATCGAAGTAGTGGCCCCCACCACCTGGAGCCAGTTCGAACCCTGGAAGCACGCCACCTGGGGCAAGCGGGGTGACGCCTACGACGCCCTGAAGCAGCGGTTAACGGAAAGAGTGCTGGAAACGGTGTACGACAAGCTGCCGCAGCTGCGCGGGCGGATCGATTACGTGGAGACCTCCACGCCCCTGTCGACCGCGTGGTTCTGCCGCTACGACCAGGGCGAGATCTATGGGCTGGAGCACACCCCGGAGCGCTTCGACCAGGACTGGCTGCGGCCGAAAACAGAGATTCCCGGGCTCTACCTGACCGGTCAGGATATCCTGACCTGCGGCGTGGTCGGGGCCATGATCGGTGGACTGGTCACCACCCTGGCGATCCGGGGTGTCAAAGGGGCGGGACTGGCCAAGCGCATCTTTGTCGACCGGGGCGCCGCCGGCCCCGACCTCCAGTTGGTGACCGAAACCGGCTGAGCGCGGCCGGATCAGGGCTGGCCGGCATGCGGCACGTCGACCCGCGCCGTCCACAGGCTCGCCTCCGGCGCGAGCTTGCGGCGCCGCGCGCTGGAATCCGGCGCTACGCAGACCAGCAGGGTGCGACCGTCGTCGCCGCCCAGCATGCAGGCAAACACGCCCTGGCCATTGGCGGGCTTCAGTTCATCGACGATGGCACCGCCCGGCGCGACCCGGATGCAGCGCTGGTTGAAGGCATCGGCGACCCACAGGTGGTTATCCGCATCGAGACAGCAGCCGTCCGGCCCCACCGCCAGTTGCCGTAGCAGTTCCGTGCGCTCGGCGCCCGGCTCCGGGCGCGGGCCGAAGCGGGCCCAGTCGCGGCGGTCGGACAGCGTGCCGTCCGCGCCGATGCTGAACGCCGTCATGGCGTTGCCGAAGGTCTCACCGACGATCAGCGTCCGGCCCTCCGGCGTGATCACCGCGCCGTTGGGGAAATAGAGGTCCGTCGCGGCCGTGCTGACTGCGCCATCCGGTGCAATCCGGGCCAGACAGGCGGGCTGCATGGCTTCCCCTGCCATCAGGTCGAAGCCGAAGTTGCCCACCCAGGCGCCGCCGTCGGGCGCAACGACCAGGTCGTTGGCGTGGCCGGTCGCGAGGTGGCCAATGTCGGCGTGGGTGGTCACCCGACCATCCGGCCAACGCCGCAGGACGCGCTGATCCAGCATGGACACCACCAGCATCGAGCCGTCCGGCAACCAGCCCAGCCCCGACGGCTGGCCCGGCACCTCCATCACGGTCTCGCGCCGGCCACCGGCGTCAATACGGCTGACGGTGTGCGCGTAGAAGTCGGACACCCACCAGGCGCCGTCGTGCCAGCGCGGCCCTTCAAAAAAGGTGCCGCCGTCGACAAACGGTTGCAGCGTCGCCATAGCCTAGCTCCTTACAGGCACCCGGCCAGACGCTGACGAATCAGGGTCTCGGCTTCGTCCATGATGCGGGCCAGCAGGTCCTGGCAACTGGGGATGTCGTGGATCAGGCCGGCCACCATGCCGCAGCTCCAGGCGGCTTCGTCCATCTTGCCCTCCTGCAGCACCTGGCGCCCCTTGACGCCGGTGACCAGGTGACGGATATCGTCGATCTGCGTGGCAGCGCCTTTCTCGGCTTCAATGCGCAGGATCTCGTCCACCGCGGCGTTCTTCATCACCCGCTCGGTATTGCGCAGGTTGCGCATGATCAGTCGGGTCTGGCGTTCGTCCGCCTCGACCAGGGCCTGTTTGACGTGACCGTGCACCGGGGCATCGGTGGTGGCGATGAACCGGGTTCCCATGTTCATGCCCTCTGCCCCCAGCGCCATCGCCGCGACCAGGCTGCGGCCGTCGGCCATGCCGCCGGAAGCCACGAAGGGAATGCTCAGCTCCTCCGCCGCCCGTGGCAGCAGGATGAAGTTGGGAATGTCGTCTTCGCCGGGGTGGCCACCGCACTCGAAACCGTCGACGCTGACCGCGTCACAGCCGATCTGTTCCGCCTTCAGGGCGTGACGCACCGACGTGCATTTGTGAATGACCTTGATGCCCGCCGCCTTCAGCGTGGGCATATACGCTTCCGGACTGCGACCGGCAGTCTCCACCACCCGCACACCGCCTTCGACGATGGCCTGGATGTACTCGGGATAGGGCGGCTCCTTGAAGCTGGGCAGGAACGTCAGATTGACGCCGAACGGCTTGTCGGTCATCTGCTTGCAGCGGGCGATTTCCCGAGCCAGATCTTCCGGCGTGGACTGGGTCAATGCCGTGATAATGCCCAGGCCACCAGCGTTGGACACGGCCGCAGCCAACTCCGCGTAACCGACGTAGTGCATGCCGCCCTGGATGATGGGGTGCTCAATCTGGAACAGTTCGGTAATTCGGGTTTTCATGGACGAAATCTTCCCTAACGGTGCGTTATTTTATTTATTGGAATTTGATTTCATTATTGTCTCGAAAATAACGAAAATCAATGCACCGCCGAAACCGCCAGTCAGCCATAAAAAAGGCGGACACAAGCGTGTCCGCCGAATCGGGTCGGGCTGGCTGACGGCGGCGTTCCCGACGTATCGGGCACGGTTGCCGGCGGCATGACCCGGAGCAATGAGACTCCATGAAGGCGGCCAGGGACGGTGCAGTAGCCAGACACCGTCCATGACCGACACACTCAAGATCGGAAGGCGAAGGAATAGTTCCGGGATGATTGTCGCACCGGTTGAGCGAGGTCATGACCGGCAATTCCCGTGCTGCTGATACCTACTTGCCTTGAGCCATTTGCGGACCTTTTTTCTGATTATTGGTATTTAGTTTCATTAATGACTAATCTTGCAAACAATGCACAAATTTCGCAGCGCGGCACTGGGTCAGTCAGGCGGAATCAGTATACTGACGACACACCCGGCCAGCGGCGAAGCCTCTGGCCTATATAGCGACACCCATAAATAGCGACACCCATAACAACAATATCCATAACAACAAAAAACCAGCCCAGACAGGACGAGGTGACTGTGGCAACCAACGCGAACTCCCACAAAACGACGTCCGCCGAACGGACGCAACGCCCCACCCCCGACGATGCCTTCAGGCGAGCCCGCGAGCTCTGGCTGCAGGGAGAACGACTTCACCTGGCCTCACTGGCGGAAGAACTCGGCATCGGCCGCGCCACCCTGTTTCGCTGGGTGGGCAACAAGGACCTGCTGCTGGGGGAAATTCTCTGGTCGCTGTACGCGCCGTTGCGGGACAAGGCCCGGATGGACGTACCGGGCTCCGGGATCGATTACGTGGTGGGCGTCTACCATCAGATCAACAAGGCGCTGCTGCACGACAAGGCCCTGCGGCGTTTCATCGCCCAGGATCCGGAATACGCCCTGCGCATCCTCACTTCCGCCAGCTCCACCGTGCACAACCGCGTGGTGCAGGCCAACACCCGCATGCTGTGGGAACAGATCGACGCCGGCCACCTGGCGCGCCCGCCGATGAAGACCGAGAGCCTGTCCTATTTCATGGTCCGGCTCGCCGAATCCTGCCTCTACAGCGACGTGATCTGCGGTCGGGAACCGCGGGAAGCGGAGCTGGACGACGCCTGCCAGGCGGTGCGAATCCTGCTGGGAGGCAAGCGCCGCTAGTGTCCCGTGTGGTTACTGCGGGCGCTTGATCACGGCCATGGTCAGGCGGGACGTACAGGTGAGCTTACCGTCCTCGTTCTCGATGCGGATTTCCCACACCTGGGTGGAGCCGCCGATGTGCAGCGGCCGGGCCGTGCCGATCACCCACCCGGAGCTGACCGAGCGCACGTGGTTGGCGTTGACTTCCAAGCCCACGGCCACCTGGTCCGGTTTGCGCAGGCAGTAGTTCGCCGCCATGCTGCCCAGGGTTTCGGCGAGGACCACGGACGCGCCGCCATGAAGGATGCCAAACGGCTGCCGGGTGCGCTCGTCCACCGGCATCCGCGCCCGCACAAAATCGTCGCCGACTTCCAGATACTCGATGCCCAGACTCTCCACAGCCGTGCCGAGCGATCCTTCGGTCATGGCTTCGATCGTTGGCGTACGCGTCCAGATACTGCTCATTGTTGTTTGTCCTCTTCTTGTTCAGCCATTGATTAGCCGCCTATTAAACCACCAATCACAGCTGCAGAGAACGCACTTCCAGGAACTCCTCCAGGCCCCACTTGCCGAACTCGCGGCCCACGCCGGAATGGCCGAAACCACCGAACGGCGCCTGCGGGTTGAATGCGCCGCCGTTGACGAAGACCTGGCCGGTGCGCAGCTTGCCGGCGATCTTTTTCGCCTTATCGGCGTCGCCGGACCAGACCGCGCCGGACAGGCCATAGGCCGTGCCGTTGGCGATCCGGATCGCCTCAGATTCGTCCTCGTAGGGAATCACGCACAGCACGGGACCGAAGATCTCTTCCTGCGCCAGACGGCTGTCCGGCTTCACGTTGCCGAAAACGGTGGCCCTCGCGAAATAGCCCTGATCCAGCCCTTCCGGCGCACCGGCACCGCCGGCCACCAGCGTCGCGCCTTCTTCCTGGCCCAGCCGGATGTAGTCGAAAACCTTGTCCCGCTGCTCGGCCGAGGCCAGCGGGCCAAGCCGGGTGGTGTCTTCCAGCGGGTTGCCCGGCGTCATCTTCGCCACGGCGGCTGCCGCCAGTTCGCAGGCTTCGTCGTGCCGGCTGGCCGGCACCAGCATGCGGGTCAGCGCGGTGCAGGTCTGACCGGAATTGAGCAGGCAGTTGTTCACGGTGCCTTTCACCGCCGCCGTGAGATCGGCGTCCGGCAGGATCACCGACGCGGACTTGCCGCCCATCTCCAGGGCGTAACGCTTGAAGTCGTCGGCCGCCGCGTGGGCGATCAGGTGACCGGTGCGGGTGGAGCCGGTGAAGGACACCATGTTCACCTGCGGGTGTTTGATCAGCGTATCGCCGGCGGTCTGGCCCAGGCCGCAGACCATGTTGAACACGCCTTTGGGCAGGTCGGTCTGGTCCAGAATTTCCGACAGGATGAAGGCCGTGCCCGGGGCGATTTCGCTGGGCTTGAGCACCACGGTGCAGCCCGCCGCGATGGCCGGTACGATCTTCAGCATCACCTGATGCAGCGGGTAGTTCCAGGGCGTGATGCAGCCCACCACGCCCACCGGCGCGTACTGCACCTCGGAGTTGCCCACCTGCTCGCTGAAGGTGAATTCCGGCAGCAGCTTGAGGTAGGACTTGGTGGTCAGGATCGGCATCCCCGCCTGGATCTGCCCCGCCAGCTTGAGCGGCATGCCCACTTCCCGGCTCACGGTTTCGGCGATCTCGTCGGCGCGGGCCTTGAGGCCGTCCAGTAGCTGCTCCAGCACACGGGTGCGCTGCTCCAGCGAAGATTCCGACCAGCTGTCGAAGGCCGCGTGGGCGGCGCTGATCGCCCGCTCCATTTCCTCGCGACCGGCAGCAGGCACCTGCGCCATCACCTCGCCGGTGGCCGCTTCGTGGACGTCCAGGGTGTCGCCGCTCCAGTCTTCCCACTGGCCATTGATGTACAGCTTGTTCAGGTTCTTCATGATTCGCTCCTCAGTCGAACACGATCACGCCGCGTGCGTTCTTGCCAGCCACCATATCATCGAACGCCTGGGGCGCCTGGTCGATGGAATAGGTCTGGGTGATCAGTTCGTCCAGCTTGAGTTTGCCGGCCTTGTACAGGCCCAGGATGCGGGGGAAATCGTGCTGCGGCCGGGCCGAACCCAGCCAGCTGCCCTTGAGCGTGCGCTCGTCCGCCGGCAGCGACAGCGTCCCGATTTCGGTCTTGTCCTTGGGATCGGCGACGCCGACGACCACCGCGGTGCCGCCGCGCCCCAGGCATTTATAGGCCTGGGCGGCCACCGCACCGGCGCCGACGCACTCGAAGGCGTAGTCCACGCCCCCGGTCAGTTTCTTCACCGCCTTGGCGGCGTCGTCCACCTCGTTGATGTTCACCGTGTGGGTGGCGCCGAATTCTTTGGCCATTTCCAGTTTGCGGTCGTTGGTGTCCACCGCCACGATCATCTCCGCACCGGCGGTGGCGCAGCCCTGAATGGTGTTGAGGCCGACGCCGCCGATACCGAACACCGCGGCCCGCGAGCCCGGCTCCAGTTGCGCGGTGTTGAACACGGCGCCCACTCCGGTCATCACCGCGCAGCTCACCAGCGCGGCGTTCTGCAGGGGCACGCCCTGCTCGACCTTGACCGCGTTATCCACATGCAGGGTGGCGTACTCCGCCATTACGCCGCAGGCGCCGAACACGTTGAGGTCGTTGCCGTCGGCATCGGTGGTGCGCACGCTGCCGTCCGGCAGGGTGAACATGGCCTTGCGCGCGTTCTCGCACAGCACCGGACGACCGCGCACGCACTGGCGGCACTTGCCACACATGGAGATGAAGGAGCTGACCACGTGGTCACCTTCCTGGAAGCTCGTTACACCCTCCCCCACGTCAACCACCACACCGGCGGCTTCGTGCCCCAGCACCAGGGGCGGCGGATACTGGATCTTGCCCGTGGTCGCGGACAGGTCGCTGTGGCAGACGCCACAGGCCGCGACCTTGATGGTGATTTCGTTGCGCTTGGGCGGCGCAACCTGGATGGTTTCCACGGTAATGGGCTGCCCCCACTCCCGGCACACCACGGCTTTGGCTTCACGCGTCATTCGTCCGTTCTCCCTTTGTTTTTGGTTGTGCGAGTCCTGGTTGTGCGAACCTTTGTTGAATGCCAGCGCTGCTGACCGTCAGTGCGCAGCGCGCCGAATCAGAATTCGGCGTCGTTCATGTCCAGGGCGGTCGTATCCACTTCCGCCAGCAGGCCGGCCAGGGCCGCCACTTTCGGCAATTCGTAGCGGGCAAAGTAGTCGCAGGCGCGCAGCTTGCCCCGGTAGAAGACTTCCGGCTGCGGACCGCCGTTCTCGATGCCACCAAGCGCCGCCTGGGCCTGGCGCAGCCAGAGCCAGCCAACAACCACATGGCCGAAGGCCTCCAGGTACAGCGACGCGTTGGCCAGGGCACGTTCGGTGGCACCGTCAGCGCGCACGACGTTGATGGCATCCGTCGCCTGCACCAGCTGCGCGACCGCCGCTTCCAGCCGTGTGGCATTGTCCGCCAGCGCGGGCACTTCCCGCGCCTCGGTGATCGTACGTTCGACCCGTTTGAGCAGCGCACGGTAGTGCTGCCCATCGGCCTGCATCACCTTGCGCCCCAGCAGATCCATGCCCTGGATGCCGTGGGTGCCTTCGTGAATCGGGTTCAGGCGGTTATCGCGGAAAAACTGCTCCACCGGGTATTCCCGGGTGTAGCCATAGCCGCCGTGGACCTGGATCGCCAGACTGTTGGCCTCCAGGCAATACTGGGACGGCCAGGACTTGATCAGTGGTGTCAGCAGATCGAGCAGGCCGGCGGCCTCCGCCCGCGCGCCGTCCCCGGCGGCAAACTTCTTCTCGTCCACCAGCCGCGCGCCTTCCAGGCACAGGGCCAGACCGCCTTCCACATAGGCCTTCTGGGTCAGCAGCATGCGGCGGATGTCCGCGTGACGGGTCAGTGCCACCTGGCCGGTGTTCGGGTCCTTCTCGCCCATGGGGCGCCCCTGTTTGCGGTCACGGGCGTAGTCCAGGGCGTGCAGGTAGCCAGTGTAGCCCAGCATCACGGCACCCAGACCCACACCAATGCGCGCCTCGTTCATCATGTGGAACATGGCGGCCAGACCCTTGTGCGGCTCGCCCACCAGATAACCCACGGCACCGTCTTTCTCACCGAAGTTGAGCATGGTGGAGGTGGTCCCGCGATAGCCCATCTTGTGGATCAGTCCCGCCAGCGCCACGTCGTTGCGCTCACCCAGGCTGCCGTCGTCGTTGACCAGGATCTTGGGCACCAGGAACAGGGAGATGCCCTTCACCCCGGCCGGCGCATCCGGCAGCCGGCCCAGCACCATGTGCACGATGTTGTCGCTCAGCTCGTGGTCGCCGGCGGAGATAAAGATCTTGTTGCCCCTGAGGCGATAGCTGCCGTCACCGGCCGGCTCCGCGCGGGTCTTCAGGTCACCCAGCGACGAACCGGCGTGGGGTTCGGTCAGGCACATGGTGCCGAAGAAGCGGCCCGCCAGCATGGGTCGGGCGTAGCGCTCCTTCTGCTCCTCGCTGCCGTGGGCCAGGATCAGGTTGGCGGCGGCGATGGTCAGGCCGGCGTAGCCCTGGGTGCCCACATTGGCGCCCTTGAGCAGGCCGACGCACATCTGCGCCACCGCCGCCGGCAGTTGCATGCCGCCCAGCTCGTAGTCCTGGCCGGCGGCCATCAGTCCGGTCTCGCGCAACACATCCAGCGCCTGCTTCACTTCCGGGCGCATCTCGACCCGCCCGTTCTCAAAGGTCGGTTCTTCCTCATCGACCAGCCGCGCGTGGGGTGCGAATTCCTCGGCGGCCACCTTCAGCGCCAGATCCAGCGCCGCTTCCAGGGTATCGCGGCTGTGGTCGGCGTAGCGCTCGTACTGGAGCACGTCTTCCGTCTGGTGCAGTTCGAACAGCTGGAAGGCGAGATCGTGGGGGTTGATGATGTGCTGGTGCATGGCGTTGACCTGTTGTTTTTGTGGTGATGCTGCGGGTTTGGAGTTGTCTGCTCCCCCTCTCCCCCAGCCCCTCTCCCTCAAGGGGCGAGGGGAGCTCATGGCGCCAACTCGAGGTTCACGCTCCCTCTCCCCTGGAGGGAGAGGGTTGGGGAGAGGGGGCGGCGGCTAGCACCGAGGTCTTAAACCACCTCAAACAACCCGGCCGCCCCCTGACCGCCGCCGATGCACATGGTGACCACCACGTACTTGGCGCCGCGGCGCTTGCCTTCGATCAGCGCATGGCCGGTCAGGCGGGAGCCGGTGACACCGTAGGGGTGCCCGATGGAGATGGAGCCGCCGTTGACGTTCAGCTTCTCCATGGGAATACCCAGCCGATCGCGGCAGTAGACCACCTGCGAGGCAAACGCCTCGTTCAGCTCCCACAGGTCGATGTCGTCCATGGTCAGGCCGGTGCGTTCAAGCAGACGTGGAATGGCGTAGACCGGGCCAATGCCCATTTCGTCCGGCTCGCAGCCGGCGACCGCAAAGCCACGGAAGATACCCATCGGCTCGATGTTGTGCTTCTCGGCGTAGGTGCCGTCCATGACCAGACAGGCGGAGGCGCCGTCGGACAACTGGCTGGCGTTGCCGGCGGTGACGAACTGATCGTCGCCTCGCACCGGGTTCAGGCCCGCCAGGCCTTCCAGCGTGGTATTCGGACGGTTGCACTCGTCTTTGGTGAGCGTGACCTGCTTTTCGCTGACTTCACCGGTTTCCTTGTCCTTCACCAGCATGGTGGCGTCGTAAGGCACGATCTCGTCGTCAAAGTAGCCGGCTTCCTGCGCCGCGGCGGTGCGCTGCTGGCTGACCAGGGCGTACTCGTCCTGGGCCTCGCGGCTGATACCGTAACGCTTGGCGACGATGTCGGCCGTTTCGATCATCGACAGGTAGAGTTCCGGCTTGTTCTGCATCAGCCATTCATTGCTGGCGCGGAACTGGTTGATCTTGTCGTTCTGCACCAGGCTGATGGATTCGACGCCGCCGGCAACCATGGCCGGCACCTTTTCCGACAGCACCCGCTGGGAAGCCAGCGCGATGGACTGCAGGCCGGAGCTGCAGAAGCGGTTGATGGACAGGCCGGCGGTGGTCACCGGCAGACCGGCGCGCACGGCGGCCAGACGGGCCATGTTCTTGCCCTGGGCCCCTTCGTGGAAGGTGGCGCCGAGGATCACGTCCTCGACCAGATCCGATTCGATACCGGCACGTTGCACGGCGTGCCGGATCACGTGACCGGCCAGGTCGACGCTGTGAGTGTTGTTCAGGGCGCCCCGGTAGGATTTACCCAGACCGGTGCGGGCGGTGGAAACGATGACGGCATCTGACATGAGAGCCTCCTGGGAAGCGTGTTGTGGTTGTTATCTCGACGCTGTTCGCGCAAGCAAACAGCGTGGCTTAGGGCGAAACGCACGGCCGGCCGGAGAACCCGACGGCCGCCCCGCAGGACGACCGCCGCACAAGGAACCGCGCGTTTCGTGATCGGCGCGGATCAGAGGCTGGCGAAGGTCTTGCCTTCGTTCGCCAGGCGCTCCAGCAGCGGTGCCGGCTCCCACTGGGCACCGCCTAAGGTGTCGTGGAAACGTTTGACCGTGTCGAAGATCTCCTTCACGCCCACCTGGTCGGCCCAGAACATGGGACCGCCGCGGTAGGCGGGGAAGCCATAGCCGTAGATCCAGACGATATCCACATCCAGGGCGCGGGCGGCGATGCCTTCGTCCAGGATCTTGGCGCCTTCGTTGATCATCACGTACATGCAGCGCTCAAGGATTTCCTGATCGCTGATCTCGCGTGGCTCGATGCCCTGCTCCTTACGGAACTCGGCGATCAGCTTGTCCACTTCGGGATCGGGAATCGGCTTGCGGCTGCCTTCTTCATAGAGGTAAGTGCCGGCCTGGGTCTTTTGACCCAGACGGCCCTGCTCGGCGAGCTTGTCCATCCAGCTGGGCGGAATGTCCTCACCCGCCTTGCGGCGCTCCTCGCGAATGCGGTAGCCCACGTCGATGCCCGCCAGGTCGGACATGGCGAACTGCCCCATGGGGAAGCCAAGGTCGGTCAGGACCTTATCCACCTGCTGCGGGGAAGCGCCCTCGTTGACCAGCTTGGTGGCTTCTGCGCCGCGCTGGTGCAGCATGCGGTTGCCGACGAAGCCGTAGCAGTTGCCCACCAGCACGCCGACTTTCTTGATGCGCTTGGCCACCGCCATCACGGTCGCCTTGACGTCGTCGGCGGTCTGGCTGCCGCACACGTTTTCCAGCAGCTTCATGACGTTGGCCGGACTGAAGAAGTGCATGCCCACCACGTCCTGCGGGCGCGTGGTGGCGGAGGCAATCTCGTCGATGTCCAGGGTGGAGGTATTGGAAGCCAGAATGGCGCCCGGCTTACAGACCTTGTCGAGCGTGCCGAAAATGTCCTTCTTCACGCCCATGTTCTCGAACACCGCCTCGATCACCAGGTCCACGTCGGCAAAGTCGTCATAGGCCAGGGTCGGCTGGATCAGCGCCATGCGCTCTTCCACCTGCTCCTGGGTGATGCGGCCCTTCTTCGCGGTGTTCTCGTAGTTGCGGCGGATGATGGCCAGGCCTTTATCCAGCGCTTCCTGCTTCACTTCCAGCAGGCGCACCGGGATGCCGACGTTGGCGAAGTTCATGGCGATGCCGCCGCCCATGGTGCCGGCGCCGATGATGCCCACGCTGTTCACGTCGCGCACCGGGGTATCCTTGGGCAGCCCCGGCACCTTGGAGACTTCACGCTCGGCAAAGAAGGCGTGAACCAGACCGGCGCGCTGCGGCGATTCCATGCATTCCATGAACAGCTCGCGCTCGCGCTTCATGCCCTCGGCGAACGGCAGCTGGAACGCGGCTTCCACGGCGTCCACACATTTGAACGGGGAAAACAGGCCGCGCGCTTTCTTCTGCAGACCGGCACGGTACTGGTCGAAGATGTCGCTGCCCTTTTCGGCATCGACCTTCTCGGTCAACTCACGGACCCGGCGCACCGGCTTGCCGTCGTCGATGACCTTTTGAGCGAACGCCAGGCCCACGGCCTTCGCGTCGCTACCGGATTCCACCGCATCGACAATGCCGTTGGCCAGCGCGTCGGCGGCGGAGGCGAAGTTGCCGGTGGTGATCATGTCCAGGGACACCTGCGCCCCGGCCACGCGCGGCAGACGCTGCGTACCGCCGGCGCCGGGCAGCAGACCCAGCTTCACTTCCGGCAGGCCCACCTTGGCGCTGTCCAGGGCCACGCGATAGTGACAACCCAGTGCCATTTCCAGACCGCCACCCAGGGCGGTGCCGTGGATGGCGGCGACAACCGGCTTGTCGCTGTTCTCAAAGGCGTCCACCACCGACGGCAGCCCCGGCTCCTGCATCGGCTTGCCGAACTCGCGGATATCCGCACCGGCGATGAAGGTGCGACCTTCGCAGACCAGCAGCAGCGCCTTCGCCTCGGCGTCCGCCTGGCCCTGTTCCAGGGCGCCCAGCAGACCGGAGCGTACGGCATGACCGAGGGCGTTGACCGGCGGATAGTTCACGGTGATGACGCCGACGGCGCCTTCGCGTTGATAGGTGACGACCTCTGACATAGCGTTCTCCTTATACTTGTCTAAACGCTTTTATATGGAATGCAGTTTTATTAAGCGAAATCTAAAAACGTTTTAAACCATTTTGGGCGTCTGTTTCAACCGCAAATTGAGACACAGCGTCGAATGACGGATCAGGAAAACCGGTTTGGAGAAGCGTAGACGAGGCGTCGGCAGAATCGGTGTCGCGGAAACGCCCGCTTCCGAGCCGTCCGCAGGCCGGCCCGGGGCTTGACCGGGCCACAATTCGAGGAATTGTCAGACACAAAAAAACCGCAGGCCGGAACCTGCGGTTTTCGTTGGCTCGACGACGAAGCGGATTTAGACGCCAAGCGCCTCGATGTCACTGGCCAGCATCGCCAGCTGGTGGGCGATGGACTCGCGCAGTTTCTCGCCGGAGATCAGGTAGGACGGCGCGGCGCAGGTCAGAACCATGGTGGTTCCGTCTTCCAGGTGCACCGGCACGCCGGCAGAATTGATGTTGCGGTCCCACTCGCCCAGGGACAGACAGAAACCGGACGTGCGGTATTCTTCCATGGCCCGCTCCAGGCCTTCCTTCTTCTCCGGCCACTGGTCGCCGTATTTCTTGGCCATGCCGTCCATCAGGATCTTGCGGCCGCTCTCGCTGATCGCAGCGCAGTAGGCGCGACCGGCGGAGGTGGTCGCCATGGGCAGGCGCAGGCCGATTTCCATGCGCAGCAGCGTGGCTTCCGGCGGCATGCGGTTTTCCACATAGATCATGTGCAGGCGGTCGTGGCAGGTCAGGCCCACGGACATGTTGGTGCGGCGGGCGAACTCGTCCATGTAGGGCTTGGCCAGCTGACGCACCTTGAGGTTGGAGACGTAGGCGTAACCCAGCGCCAGAACGCCGGAGCTGAGCTGGTACTTCTCCAGCACCGGGTTGTAGCTCAGGTAACCCAGCTTGGTCAGGGTGTAGGTCATCCGGGATACGGTCGGCTTGGGCAGGCTGGTGATGCGGGCAATGTCCTGGTTGCCGAGAATCACCGAGCCCTGGCTGAAGGCGCGCAGCACGTCCAGGCCACGGGACAGCGCCTCGACGAACTTGCGGTCTTTTTCCGGTGCTTCGGTTTTCCCTTCCCCGCTGGCCAGGGCCAGATCGGATTCGATTTTCTGTTTTGCTGTCATAGATTGCCTAGTGTTTCCCACAGCCGATGCCCTGACGTTCGGCGGTGTGGTCGCTTCCACTGACCAACCGCTCTGCAGACGTTGAACGCCGCGTCGCTACGGTGACCCACTTGCTCCATTCGCTGAAATTTTCTTCATTTTACGGTGACTCGGCACCGAGTACCACCGAGATCAATCAAAATATGTGCCAAACTTGAAACAGACTTTCTTTTTGTCTCATGGCTATTTCGCCAACGCCCGGAATACCCTTGACCGCACCTTAGTTCATGGCTCTATATTTTAACATGCGAAATATGTAGTAAATTGAAAAAGCCGCCCACGGCGGCCTAACGCAGCCACTGACAGCCCCACAGCAGCGCCAGCATCAGCGGTATCGAAACCAGCGCGAACAGGCCGTTCCAGCCGAAAGCCACCACCCACCGGGACAGCTTGCCGAACCGCGACAGCAGCATCACCGAAGGCCCGAACGGCGACAGCATCATCGCCAGGGAGAACCCGACCACCAGGGACACCGCCACCAGCAGCGGGTCAAGTCCGGTCAACACCAGCTGCGACAAGAGTCCGGACAGGAAGCTCAGCACCGTGATCGGCGCAATGCCGACCGACGCGCACAGCGGCAGGATCAGGACACCGGCGGCCACCAGCATGACATCGCTGGCACGACCCTCCAGCCACTGGGACAGCAGCTCCGGCGGCACCTGGGCCGACAGGGCCACGCCGAGTCCCGCCGACGCCGCGAAGATCGCAATCTCGTTATAGAGCCCGGCGATGCTGCCACTCCATTCCGTTGCGGCCCGGGACACGGCGCCATCGCTGCGCCAGAGATAGACGAAGGTCACCGCCGGGACCGACAACATCGCCGCCCGGGACACATTCAGCGGCGTCAGCCAGACCAGCGCTGCCATCAACCCGAACACCACCGCAACCAGCGCCAGCAGGCGCCCGGTGCCCGCCGGCCAGCCGTCCAGGGTTGTGCGCTCGGCGCTGACCCGACGGAAACGCCGGAATTCGAGCGCCCAGCCCACCAGCAGGAACAGCACCGCGGCCGCCGCACTGTAGGGCAGCATCTGACTCCAGCTCAGGGACGGTACTTCCCGCGTGATGATGGCCACGGCCACGCTGGTGGGGGCCACCAGGGGCACCAGCGCAAAGCCGCGCAAGGTGCTGCTCAACACGCTGCGCAGCCAGCGCAAACGGGACTCGCCGCTGATGCCGCGTTGATCGAGGGTGTCGGAGAGCGCCCCGCAGAGCAGGTTCATGACACCGAAATTGAGCACCGACGCCACCCCACAGCTGGTGGCCACGTACTTGGGGTAGAGCCACAGCGAGCGCCCCCGCAGCAGGACATCGTGAACCCGCCGCAGCACCTCGAACCGCTTTACCAGACACTGCATCGTGCCCAGGCTGCCCAGAAACGCGCCGTAGAAGGCCGCCGCCGAGGCCGCATCGGCCAACTGCGCCGCCGTCAGGCGCCCCGCCAGCACCAGGCCCGCCAGCGTCAGCACGGACACGGACATCAAATAGCGGGCATAGCCTTCCAGCTGTGGCAGCCGGACCAGGAAATACACCAGGAACGCGCCGCCGGACACCAGACTGAGCGGGCGCCACCCGCTGAGCAACGACAGGAGTTCGCAGACCACCGCGAACGGGAGGGCCAGACGGGTCATGACGCCTCGTTAGGGGCCGCTGGCACTGGTTGCATTTGCACAATCCCCCGATTAATCTTGTTTTAATTATTCAAAACTAAATTCCGCTTAACGAAACTATAGCAACATTTCCAACAACACAAGTCTCACTTCGGCTGCCCAAACCGGCCGCTGCGACGTGAGACCCACAAGAATCCGGGAGATGCCATGTCCGCCTACATTTACGATGGTCTGAGAACCCCCTTCGGCCGCCACGCCGGCGCCCTCGCCCGGGTCCGCCCCGACGACCTGCTGGCCAGCGTCATCCAGGCCGTGGTCGAACGGAACGATTTCGACAAGGCGCTGTATGAAGACGTCATCGCCGGCTGCACCAACCAGGCCGGCGAGGACGCCCGCAACCTGGCCCGCCACGCAGGCCTGATGGCCGGTCTGCCGGTCGAGGCCGGCGGCCTGACCGTCAATCGCCTGTGCGGCTCCGGACTGGCGGCCATCATCGACGCCGCGCGGGCCGTGCGCTGCGGTGAGGGTGAGCTGTTTGTCGCCGGCGGCGCGGAGAGCATGAGCCGGGCACCGTTCGTGATGGCCAAGAGCGAGTCCCCGTTCAGCCGGGATTTCCGCGCCTTCGACAGCACCATCGGCGCGCGCTTCCCCAACCCGCGCGTGGAAAGCGCGTTCGGCAACGACACCATGCCGCAGACGGCGGACAACATCGCCCGCGAGCTGGAGCTGTCCCGGGACGCGGTGGACCGCTTCGCCGCCCAGAGCCAGGCGCGCTATGACGCGGCCCTCAAGGACGGATTCTACGACGAGGAGATCCTGCCCATCGAGGTGCCCCAGGGCCGCAAGAAGCCGCCGGTTGCGGTGGCCCGGGACGAGCATCCGCGCCCCCAGTCCGACCTGGAAGCCCTGGCCGGGCTGCGCACCCTGTTCGACGGCGGTGTGGTGACCGCCGGCAACGCTTCCGGTGTCAACGACGGCGCGGCGGCGCTGATCGTCGGGTCGCGGGAGGCCGGCGAGAAAGCCGGCGTGCAGCCCCGGGCGCGCATCGTCTCCGCGGCCATCGCCGGCGTGTCACCGCGCGTCATGGGATACGGGCCGGTACCTGCCAGCGAGAAGGCCCTGGCCCGCGCTGGACTGGGTATCGCCGACATGGACGTGATCGAGATCAACGAGGCCTTCGCCGCCCAGGTGCTGGGCTGCACCACCAGACTGGGCATCAATCCCACCGACTCGCGCCTCAACCCCAATGGCGGCGCCATCGCCGTGGGTCATCCGCTGGGGGCATCCGGCGCGCGCATTGCCCTCACCGCCACGCGCCAGCTGGAGCGCAGCGGCGGCCGCTACGCCCTGATCAGTATGTGCATTGGCGTCGGCCAGGGGATCGCCGCCGTGATCGAGCGCGTAACGGACTGATCGGGGGCCGCCGACTGTCGCTCCCGCCAACATCGTGGTAGAACCGGTCTTTTCAGCAGAGAAGACCGGCATGACCCGCACCCTCCATAAACAGCCCCGCTTCCAGCTTCGTCTCGTGTCCGGCAAGGATGTGGTCATCGGCCCGGGCAAGGCGGACCTGCTGGAGGCGGTGGGCCGCACCGGATCGATAGCCTCGGCCACCCGCGAGATGAAGCTGAGCTACAAGAAAGCCTGGCAACTGATCCACACCATGAACCAGCATTTCCGGGAACCGGTGATCACGACCGCCACCGGCGGCAGCCGGCATGGCGGCGCCGAGCTGACCGATCTCGGCCGGCAGGTGCTGGCGCAATTTCGCGCCCTGGAAGCCCGCATGGCCCCGGAAGCCACCCCCGAAGCCCAGGCCCTGATGACCCTGCTGGCAGACGACCCGGATCAATAGGCACCGGTTGGCGCCCTGTCGATCAGCCGCTATAGTGATTCCGTTATTTCCATTTATACATAACGGTAGCCATCATGCTCTTTCGTGCTCTTCTCCTGTCACTGGCCGGCCTGCTGTTCGCCGGCTCCAGCACCGCAGCCCCCCGTATCAACGTCTATGCCGCCGCGTCCCTGACCGACGCCATGGACGCGGTGGCCGAGACCTACGAGGCGGACCATGATGCCGACGTCGTGCCGGTCTATGCCTCGTCGTCCACCCTGGCCCGCCAGGTCGCCAATGGCGCCCCGGCGGATCTGTACTTCTCCGCCAACGAAAAGTGGATGGACTGGCTCGCCGCCCAGGGCGTGACGCTCAACCAGCGCGCTGACCTGCTGCAGAACCGGCTGTCGCTGATCGCTCCGAAAGACAGTGCGACGCAGGACTTTACCCCGGGCACCGGCCAGCCCATCGCCAGCCTGCTGCGGCCCGACGAACGGATCGCCGTGGGCGACCCGGATCACGTGCCCGCCGGTATCTACGCCAAGCAGGCGCTGCAGAACCTGGGCGAGTGGGATGACCTGCAGGCCCGCCTGGCCCGGGGCGATAACGTGCGTGCGGCGCTGGCCCTGGTCGAGCGCGGCGAAACGCCGCTGGGCATCGTCTACCAGACCGACGCCAAAGCCAGTGACACGGTGCGCCAGTTGGGCCTGTTCCCAGAGTCCAGCCACAAGACCATCACCTACCCGGCGGCGCTGATCGGTCCGTCCCACAGCGACGCTGTGGATAACTTCCGCCGCTGGCTGGCCGGACCAGAGGCCATGACCATCTTCCAGCGCTTCGGCTTCTCGCCCCTGGCGGCCGAGCACTGATCACCATGCTGACGCCCGCCGAATGGGACGCCATCCGCATCAGCCTGCAGGTGGCCGGCAGCGCCCTGGCCTGGATCCTGGTCCCGGGGATTGCCCTCGCCTGGCTGATGGCGCGCCGCACCTTTCCGGGCAAGGCGCTGCTCGACGGGCTGTTGCACCTGCCGCTGGTGCTGCCGCCGGTGGTGGTGGGTTACCTGCTGCTGGTGGCCCTGGGCCGGCGCGGGTTCCTGGGGCAATGGCTGGACAGCACCTTCGGCATTCAGCTGCCGTTCACCTGGCAGGGCGCGGCCTTGGCCGCCGGCGTCATGGCATTTCCGCTGCTGGTGCGTTCGGTGCGGCTGTCGCTGGAAGCGGTGGACACCCAGCTCGAAGCCGCCGCCAGTACCCTCGGCGCCGGCCGCTGGCGCGTGCTGTTCACCATCACACTGCCGCTGACCCTGCCCGGGCTGCTTACCGGCTCCGTGCTGGCCTTCGCCCGCGCCCTGTCGGAGTTCGGCGCCACCATCACCTTCGCCGCCAACATTCCGGGCGAGACCCGTACCCTGCCGCTGGCGCTCTACACCCTGATCCAGACGCCGGGGGCCGAGAGCGCCGCGGCGCGGCTGTGCGTGCTGTCCATCGTCATTGCCATGGTGTCGCTGATCGCCTCGGAATGGCTGGCACGCCGGGCCCGTCGCCGCCTGAGAGGACGCGATGACTGACGCCCACCCGATGAAGGAAGCCGCACCGCTGGAATTACAGGTCGATCATCGCCAGGGGGACTTCCGGCTGCGCGCCGAGCTGACGCTGCCCGGTTCCGGCGTCACCGCCCTGTTCGGTGTCTCCGGCAGCGGCAAGACCAGCCTGCTGCGCCTGATCGCCGGTCTGGACAAGCCCGAGAGCGGCGCGATCCGCCTGGGCGACGACACCCTGGTGGATCGCGGCGCGGGCGTCTTTGTGCCCCCCCATCGCCGCCGGCTGGGCGTGGTGTTCCAGGAAGCCCGCCTGTTCCCCCACTACCGTGTGCGCGGCAACCTCACCTACGGCATGCCCCGGCCGGACGCCGCGCGTTTCGGCGACATTGTCGACCTGCTCGGCATCGCTCAACTGCTGGATCGCTTCCCCGCCACCCTGTCCGGCGGCGAAGCGCGTCGGGTGGCCATCGGCCGCGCCCTGCTCAGCAACCCGCGCCTGCTGCTGATGGACGAACCCCTGACCGGCCTGGATGGCGCCCGCAAGCAGGAGCTGCTGCACTTCATCCTGCGCCTGGCCCGGGACATCGACATTCCCATTGTCTACGTCAGTCACGATCCGGAAGAGCTGACCGCCATCGCCGATCACCTGGTGCTGATGGATGCCGGACGCGTGGTGGCGGACGGCCCGTTGGACGACCTGCTGATGCGCTTCGAGCTGACCCGCTATCTGGGTGGGTTCGACGCCGCGTCGGTGCTCGATGCCCGGGTAGATGCCCAGGACACCGCCTACGGCCTGACGCAGCTCGCACTCGACGACGGCCAGCTTCTCACCATCCCCGCGGTCGAGGCCGGGCTCGGCGAGCGCCTGCGCTTGCGCATCCCGGTGCGGGACGTGGCCCTGGCGCTGGCACCACAGACCGACTCGTCCTACCGCAACCAGCTGCAGGCGCGCATCACCGACACCGACACCCTGCCTGACAGCCCCGCCGCCATTGAAGTACGGCTGCAGGTGGGCGAGCAGGCGCTGCGAGCGAGGCTGACGCGGAAATCCTTCGAGGAGATGGCACTGGCCCCGGGGCAGACCGTGACGGCACTGGTGAAGACAGTGGCGTTTGCGTTACGGCGCTGAGCGCTGCGGAAGACCATCAATCGAGCAGACGCTTTGGCTTCCAAGCCGTCCTCCGGACGGCCGGATGCCCCGGAACGCGACTCAACACGCGGGGCGCCAACGGCGCCTCAGAAGCTTAAGCTTCTGCTACATTGCCCCGACGATCCCCACCGGCACCCACAAAAAAGCCCCGGAGCAAACGCGCCGGGGCAATGGGCAAAACGACGGAGTACCTGAGATAAATCAGAAGGCGGGCCGGTCGAGCCGGCCCCTTTCTCTATCCGCGGTCGGTTGATCAGAAGGACATCTTGGCCGACGCCATAACCTGCTCATACTGCTGGCTGCCGTCGGTGGCGATCTCGCCAAAGTCCCAGTAGGCGTATTCCACGCCCAGCTCCAGGTTCTTGTGGGCCTGCCAGATCAGGTTGACGTGGGCCGAGGTACTGGAATCGAAGTAACTCAGCGTACCGGACGGCGAGAACGCCAGGTCGTCGACAATCTCGGTGTGTGACCCCACGACGCTGGAGCGCCAGGTCGGCGTCCAGAAATGACGGTACGCCACGGTGGCGCCGTAGACGTTCAGCGCGTCCACTTCACCCGCCGCCTGGGCGCCCAGGTCCACGTCCGGGTAGGTGAACAGACCCATGTAGCGGCCCAGCGCACCGTAGCTGTACTGCATGCGCAGGTCGTCCTTGCCGAAGGTCGGGATGCGCGCGCTCAACGCCACGGCACCGGCCAGATCCTCGTCGTCCGCGTCATCGTCTTCCAGGTTACGCAGCAGGCCGGTAATGGAGTAGATACCGTACTTTGAGCGCAGCTGGTAGCGGGCGGTCAGGTCCGGATAGGACTGGTCGTCATAGGAGGTGGTGCCGAAGCCGTCTTCCGGGTTTTCCAGCGCCACACTGAACTTGCCGCCCGGCGCCGCCATGTTGTAACGGATCAGGGGCTGGGTGACATAGAGGAACGCCGCCATCTTGCCCTGGTTCAGGATTTCCGGCAGCGCCGCCAGGTCGGAGAAGGTGGTGTAGGTCTGACCGAATTCCCAGCCATTCCAGTTACCGTAGGCCTGACGCAGACGCGGGGCGTAGCTGTTGGACACCACCTCGTTGCCATCGGAGTCGTCGGCCTGGTTGAAGTCCATCTCCAGGTAGGTGCGCAGGGTGTGACCGGCCACATCGGCGGTCTGGGTACCGAAGCTGAAGCGCGACTCCCGGGCGGAGAAACCGGTTTTCCACTCGTTGCTGCCGGAGTTGGCCGCTGCGGCGAAGTTACGGGGCAGACCGACCGAGTAGGTGTTGACCGTGCCATCACCGCCGGACCCGAAGAACGCATCGGCCTTGATGAAGCCGCCGAAGGAAATGGTGGTATCACCGATCTTCAGACCATCGCCCTCGCGCAGGATATAGGGTTCGTCCTCACGCAGTTCGGGGGCGGACGACACAGCGCCCTGCAGAGTGTTTTCCAACTGCTCCACGCGCTGGCGCAGCTGTTCCATTTCTTCGTCCTGGGAATCCTGGGCGGCCGCCGTGGTGGCCATGGCCGCCAGCAGAGGGAAGGTTGCCAGGGTAACGGCACGGGTGAGGGGATGTGCTCGGAATGAGCCCATTTTTGTTGTCATTGCAAACCTCGTCTCTTGTTGTTGTATCGCTGGAAGTTGCAGACCGCCTTGCTCTGACGCCTTGAGACGCCGTTTGGGTCGGCGCGTCCTCCCGGGTGCTTGGTTGTTGTTTTTAGAGCGCCGGTTCGATCACTGCTCGTCCCTGAGTTTCGCTATGCGGTACTTTTTGTATTTTCAGTTCCGCTAAGCAATACCGGCTTCCGTGTTTTCGAATATAGACAAAGCACTTTCCATCCTCAACCTTTTAAAACCAAATTTTGCCCAGCAACGTGCTTTTTCTGTAAAAGATCATGATCTGGGCAATTGACAGGCCAAACCCCTTCATTCATCCTTACCTTAATTCTGCTATGCGGTATCTGTTTTCGCATTAATGCAAAACCGGTCTCGCAATGAATCTCGACGCCACGAGCTCAATGAGAGCCCTCAGCTCGATGAGGGGCTCAAAAGGGTTCAAAAAAGTCTCAACAACAAGAGAACGCACCGAGAGGTTGATCGATGAACATGAACTACACGGCCGATGAGCTGGCCTTCCGGGACGACGTCCGGACCTTCCTCGAGGAAAAACTGCCGGCGGACATCGCTGCCAAGGTGAAGCAGGGGCGCCGCATGAGCCGCGCCGACCACGAGCGCTGGCAACAGATCCTGGTCAAGCAGGGCTGGTACGCCACCCACTGGCCGGAAGAATACGGCGGTGTGAAATGGACGGCCGTGCAGAAACACATCTGGGACGAAGAGTCCTGCCGCTACGGCGCGCCCCGCTCGATCCCCTTCGGCGTGAACATGGTGGCGCCGGTGATCATCAAGTTCGGCAGTGAAGAACAGAAACAGCACTACCTGCCGCGCATCCTCAGCGGCGAGCACTGGTGGTGCCAGGGCTACTCCGAGCCCGGCTCCGGCTCCGATCTGGCGTCCCTGAAGACCCGCGCGGTGCGCGACGGCGATCACTACATCGTCAACGGCCAGAAGACCTGGACCACCCTGGGCCAGCACGCCAACATGATTTTCTGCCTGGTGCGCACCAACACCGAGGTGAAAGCCCAGGAAGGCATCTCCTTCCTGCTGATCGACATGGACACCCCGGGCGTGACCGTGCGCCCGATCATCACCCTGGACGGCGAGCACGAGGTCAACGAAGTCTTCTTCGACGACGTCAAAGTGCCTGTGTACAACCTCGTGGGTGAAGAAGACAAGGGCTGGACCTACGCCAAGTACCTGCTCACCTACGAACGTACCGGCCTGGCCGGCATCGGCGCTTCCAAGGCGGCACTGAGCCACCTCAAGGCCATCGCCGGCCGCCAGCAGAAGAACGGTCGCCCGCTGATCGAGGACCCGACCTTCGCGCAACGCATCGCCCAGGTGGAGATCGACCTGATGGCCGCCTCCATCAGCAACCTGCGCATCATCGCCTCGGTTGAAGGCGGCGGCGTGCCGGGTGCCGAGAGTTCCATGCTGAAAGTCCGCGGTACCGAGATCCGCCAGACCATCACCGACCTGTCCCGCCGTGCCCTGGGGCCCTACGCCCAGCCGTTCGTGGAAGAGGAGCTGGATCTGGCCTACGAGGGCGAGCACCTGTCCGACGAGGACGGCGCCGCGCTGTCACCGCAGTATTTCAACATGCGCAAGCTGTCGATCTTCGGCGGATCCAACGAGATCCAGAAGAACATTGTCACCAAGATGATTCTCGGACTGTAAGGAGGCACCCATGGACTTCAATCTGAATGAAGAGCAGCAGATGCTGCAGGACACCGTGGCGCGCCTGGTCCGCGGTGAGTACGAATTCGAAAAGCGCCTGAAATTCAGCGAAAGCGAACAGGGCTACAGCGAGGACTTCTGGAAACAGCTGGGTGAGCTGGGCCTGTGCGCCGTGCCCTTCCCGGAAGAGCTGGGTGGCTTCGGCGGCTCCGGCGTGGACGTACAGTCGGTGATGACCGAGCTGGGTCGCGGCCTGTGCCTGGAACCGTACATGCAGACGGTGGTGCTGGCCGGGGGCCTGATCAGTCAGGCGGGCAGCGACAACCAGAAGGAAGACTGGCTGAGCCGCATCGCCACCGGCGAACTGAAAATCGTCGTGGGCCTGGACGAACCCCAGAGCCACTACAACCTGAACGACGTCGAGACCCGCGCCGAGAAGTCCGGCGACGGCTATGTCCTGAACGGTCGCAAGGGCGTACTGATCGGCGGCCACGCGGCTGACCTGATCCTGGTTTCGGCCCGCACCGGCGGCGACAGCCGCGACGACAGCGGCGTGTCCCTGTTCGCCGTCGATCCCAACGCCGAGGGCGTGGAACGCCGGGTCTACCCGACCATGGACGGCGCCAAGGGCTGTGACGTGTTCCTGAACAACGTACAGGTGGGCGCCGATGCGCTGATCGGTGCCGAGGGCCAGGCCGGTCCCGTGATCCAGTACCAGGCCGGCCGTGCCGTGGCCGCGCTCTGCGCCGAAGCGGTGGGCGCGATGGAAGAGTCGATCAAGCTCACTCTTGAATACCTCAAGACGCGCAAACAGTTCGGCGTACCCATCGGCAAGTTCCAGGTGCTGCAGCATCGCATGGTCGATATGAGCTCGGAGCTGGAACAGGCCCGCTCCATGTCGATCCTGGCCGCCAGCGTGGCCAACGACGACGCCAGCGACGAGCGCGACCGCATCCTGGCCGCCGCCAAGAACGTGACCGGCCGCGCCGGTCAGTTCATCGCCGAACAGGCGATCCAGCTGCACGGCGGCATCGGCATGACCTGGGAATACAGCCTGGCCCACTACGCCAAGCGTCTGATCATGATCAATCACCAGTTCGGTGACGACGATCACCACCTGGAGCGTTACGCGGGCCTGCTGGAAGCCTCGTAAACGCCAAACCGTTCTCTGTGCGAGGAGCTGGGTCTCCGGTGCCTGTTCTGCCCGAAGGGCGCCAATCCCCTTGGAGACCCAATTTTACGGGGGCGGCTTTGCCGCCCCCTTTTTCGTCTCACGGCTTGCTCAAAGCGGCCTTGAATGTAGCCGAAACTCTGGTTTCGGAGCGCCCCTCAGGGCGTCACCATGAGACGGATAACCCGCCTCGTAACCAGAGACGAGGGAATCAATACGGTCCGGCCACCACTGGTGGCTCAGAAGCCAAAGCTTCTGCGACACCTTACGGAGCCGCCCACTCCCGCCCTCACGATAAAGGAGGCCTTATGCAATCCCCCCAACAACAAGAACAGGACAAGGCATTGCGCAAACAGGAATGGCAGGCCCGGTGCGACCTGGCCGCGGCCTATCGGCTGGTAGCGCTGTTCGGCTGGGACGACCTGGTGTTCACTCACCTGTCGGCACGGGTCCCCGGCCCCGAGCATCACTTTCTGATCAACCCTTACGGGCTACTGTTCCACGAAATCACCGCGTCGTCGCTGGTGAAGGTGGATCAGGAAGGTCAGGTGGTGGAGGCCGGCGGACTCGCACGCGTTAATCCGGCCGGATTCACCATACACAGCGCGATTCACATGGGGCGGGACGACGCCGGTGCCGTCATGCACCTGCACGCGGCGGACGGGGTGGCGGTATCCGCCCATCGCGACGGCCTGCTGCCGTTGAGCCAGACCGCCATGCTGTGCCTGGATCACGTGGCCTACCACGACTACGAGGGCGTGGCCCTGAACCTGGACGAGCGGGAGCGCCTGATCGCCGACATTGGCAACAAATCAATGCTGATCCTGCGCAATCACGGCATTCTGACCGCCGGTCACGACGTGCCCGAAACCTTCACCTACCTCTATTTCCTGATGAAGGCGTGCGAGATCCAGGTGAAGGCACAGGCGTGTGGGCCGACTTTCATGCCAACGGACGCAGCGATCGAAACCACGCGCGAGCAGTCCCAGTCGCTGGGCAAGGCGGCGAAGCTGACCTGGCCGGCGCTGCTGCGGCTGCTGGACAGCAAGAACCCGGGGTACGCCGTTTAAGGCGTCTCCGAGGATGTAGCCGATGCTTTAGCTTCGGAGGAGCCGTGAGGCTCCCGGATAAGTCCGGCGGACTGTTGTCCGCTCCGAAGCTGAAGCGTCGGCTACATTAAAAGCCGACATCAGGCCTTGCGAGTCGGGTCATCAGCCACCCGAACCAGCATCTTGCCCCGGTTCCTGCCTTCCAGCAGCCCCTGAAAAGCACTCACCGCGTTTTCCAGCCCGTCGACGATGTCCTCCTGGTACTGCACTTTGCCATCGCGAATCCAGCCCGCCATGTCCTCAAGGAAATCCGGCTGGCGTTCGAGGTGATCGGTCTGGATAAAGCCGCGCAGCATCAGTCGCTTGACCAGCACCTTGCCCATGAACGGAATCAGGCGATCCGGCCCTTCGGGCAGTTCGGTCTGGTTGTAATGGGCGATGCGGCCACACACCGGGATGCGGGCGAACACATTGACCCGCTTCATCACCGCGTCGAACACCTTGCCGCCGACGTTCTCGAAGTAGACATCGATGCCATCGGGGCAGGCTTTGTCGAGCTGGGCTTCGAAGTCGTCGTCCTTGTAGTTCACGCAGGCATCGAACCCGTAGGTGTCCACCACGTGCTGACACTTGTCGTCGGCGCCGGCCACGCCCACCACGCGACAGCCCTGGATCTTCGCGATCTGGCCGACCACCTGCCCCACGGCCCCGGCAGCGGCGGAAACCACCACGGTCTCGCCGGCTTTGGGCTGGCCCAGATCGAGCAGGCCGACGTAGGCGGTGAAGCCCGGCATGCCCATCACACCCACCGCGGTGGAGATGGGAGCTGCCTGCGGGTCCAGCTTACGCAGGGCCTTGCCCGGCGCGGTGGCATAGCTCTGCCAGCCGCTGTGACTGAGCACCAGGTCGCCGGGCTCAAGGCCATCGAAATGACTTTCCACCACCTCGCTGACGGTGCCGCCGGTCATCACGTCCCCCAGCTCCACCGGGTTGGCGTAGGACGCCGCCGAGGACATACGACCGCGCATGTACGGGTCGAGCGACAGGTAGATCGTTCTGAGCAGCACCTCGCCCTCGGCCGGCTCCGGCATGGGCGCCTCCCGCAGGACCAGGTGGCTGTCGTCCGGCATCCCGGTGGGACGCTCGGCGAGGATAATCTGCTGGTTGCTGGCCATGTTCGTGCTCTCCTTATCGTGTGGCTTGAATACTTGATGGGGCCTAAGCGGGCGCCGTCAAAGCGGTTGCACCCGGCTGACCGGTTCGCCAGAATGAATGCGAAATCAAGTATTACAGTGCGAAACTAAATCAAACAAAAACAGGATTCGACATGAAAGAGATTGCCCTGGATGACCTGTCTCAATACCGCGGCCAGCTGATCGGCCACAGCCCCTGGAAAACCGTGTCCCAGGACATGATCCAGGCCTTCGCCGACGCCACTGGCGATCACCAGTGGATCCACGTGGACGTGGAGCGGGCGACGCGGGAAGCCCCCTGGAAAAGCCCGGTGGCCCACGGCTTCCTGACCGTGTCCCTGATTCCCCTGCTCAACCAGGGGGCAATGCACGTCACCGGCACCACCGCCAGCATCAACTACGGCCTCAACAAGCTGCGCTTCCCGGCAGCGGTCAAATCCGGCTCGGACATCCGTACCGCGGTCACCCTGAAGGACGTCAGCGCGGTGGACGAGCAACGCGTGCTGGCCACCTACAATACCGAGGTGCAGATCGAGGGTGAGGACAAACCCGCCTGTGTGGCGGAGAACCTGGTGATGTACGTGCGCTAGGCAGTCGGGCCAACAAAAAAGGGGCCATCCATAGGCCCCTTTTCTCCTAGCCGACGATTACTCGCCTTCGATCGGCTTCTGCACGATCTTGCCGTCTTCCACCACCGCCAGGGTGGTTTCAGTGACAAAGCCGCCCTTGTCGGTCACGGTGGTGACTTCGTACGGGTTATGCTCCGGCTTGAGCTGGCCCATGGCCTCGCCCATCTTGGCGCGCACGGCCTTGGCTTCGGTGGTGCCGGCCAGTTCCATCGCCTTCACCAGGCCGTACATGGCCAGGTAGTTGTAGGCGGCTTCGGAGCCCGGCATCTTGTCGTACTCAGCCTGGTAGCGCTTGATGAAGTCCTGCGCGGCGGCGGTTTCATACACCGACAGCGGCACCACGCCGATGGCGCCTTCCATCATCTCCACACCGCCGGCCACATTGGCCACTTCGTCGATCTTGGCCTGGTCCATGACGATGAAGCCACCCTGGAAGCCCAGTTGGCGTGCCTGCTGGACCACCAGACCGGTGGGCTCGGAGGCACCGCCGACGAACATCACGTCCGGGTTGGACGCCACCAGACGGCTGACGCCGGTGTAGAAGTCGGCGGACTTGTTGTAGTCCATCGGGTTCTGGGCAACCACTTCACCACCCTTGCCGGTCCATTCCTGCTCGATCATCTTGGCCCAGATCTTGGCGTACTCGTGGGTGGCGCCGCCCATGGCCAGCTTCTTGCCCTCGTGACCCAGGGCGTAGTTGGTGAAGGCGCGCACGTAGCCGTCGAAGGTCGGCGGGATACGGAGAGTCAGGCTGTTGCCCTTCTCGGTGACCGTCGGCACGCTGGTGTACGCCATTACCAGGAAGTCGTCCTTTTCATTGAAGTCCTGCAGCGCGAACACGCCACCGGAATGCGGCACGAAGACGGCCGGCACGTTGGATTCCTGCTTCAGGCGCTTGGCGTTCGTCGCCGCCTGGGACGGGGAATAACGATCGTCCAGGGAGATCAGGTTAAGCTTGTAGGTCTCGCCGTCGATCTGGAAACCACCGCTGCTGTTGATTTCGTCCGCCGCCATACGCAGGCCGGACAGGGTGTTCTCACCGTACAGCGCGGCGCCGCCACTGAGCGGGCCGGTAAAGCCGATGTTCACAGTGGATTCCGCCATGGCACCGGTGGACAACCCCGCCCCCAGTGTCGCAACGGCAACGGCACGACCAAGTTTTTTCAGCATTTTCATTGTGTTCTCCTTGGGTATTGCGTCTTGTTGTTGGATTTATCGCGTTCCAGGTCGATCTTTTCTGACGGGCTCCTTAAGCGCCGATATACGCTTTGCGGACCTCTTCATTGCCCAGCATGGTGTCCCGGTCGCCTTCCATGACCAGTTGGCCGTTCTCCATCACGTAGGCCCGGGTGGCAATCTTCAGGGCCGCAAACGCATTCTGTTCCGCCAGCAGCACCGTGGTGCCCAGGCGGTTGATTTTCTGGATGGTTTCGAACATCTGGCGCACCACCAGCGGGGCCAGGCCGAGGGAGGGTTCGTCCAGCATCAGCAGCCGCGGCCGGCTCATCAGGGCGCGGCCGATGGCCACCATCTGCTGCTGACCGCCGGACAGGGACCCCGCCGGCTCATCCGCCTTCTCGCGCAGGATCGGATACAGTTCCAGCACCTCTTCCAGGTGCTTCCTGTTGCCCGCCTTGTCCCGGCGATGCACGTAGGCACCCATCATCAGGTTCTGCATCACGCTCATCTGCGGGAACAGCTTGCGCCCCTCGGCGCACTGGACCACGCCGGCGGACACGATGCCGCTGGGCTTGAGCCCATCCAGGCGCTGGCCCTCGAACTCGATCTCGCCGGCGGCCGGCCTGTTGAGGCCGCTGATGGCGTTGAACAGGCTGGATTTGCCGGCACCGTTGGCTCCCAGCAGCACCACCAGCTCACCGGAGTCCACGGTCATCGAGATTTGGCTGAGCGCCTTGAAGCTGCCGTAGCAGACGTCGACGTTTCTAAGCTGCAGCATCTTCGTCACTCCCCAGGTAGGCTTCGATCACGACCGGGTTCTCCCGGACTTCCTTGGGTGTGCCTTCGGCGATCTTCTCGCCGTGGTCGAGCACCATGATCTTGTCGGCGATGCCCATGATCATGTCCATCTTGTGCTCGATCAGGCACACCGTGAGGCCGTGGTTGACCATCTTGCGCATCAGGTCGGCCAGGCCCTCGGTCTCCTCCGGGTTCACCCCGGCGGCGGGCTCGTCGAGCAGCACGATCTTGGGATCGGTGGCCAGGGCCAGGGCAAACGCCACGCGCTTGCGCTCCTCCTGGGTGATGTCGGCAATGAAGCGGTTTTCCACATGGCTCAGGCCGACGAAATCGAGCGCTTCCCGGGCCTTGTCGCGACAGGCTTTCTCTTCCGCGCGCAGGCGCTTCGAGTTGATCAGCACGTCCCACAGGCCGGAGGTTGTGCGCAGCCGGTGACCGACGATCAGGTTATCCAGCACCGTCGCCTGCTCGAACAGGTTGGTGGTCTGGAAGGTGCGCCCCACCCCGCGCTGGGCGATAAAGTCGCAGCGCAGCGGCGTGATGTCCTCGCCATCGAGGATGATGCGCCCGGAGGTCGGCTTGTGGGTGCCGGCCACCAGGTTGAAAAAGGTGCTCTTGCCAGCGCCGTTGGGCCCGATGATGGCGTTGACCTTGTTGGCTTCGAACTCGACGGACACGTCGTTCACCGCCGCCAGGCCACCGAACATCTTGGTCAGGTTCTCGATCTTAAGCATTGTTCTCGACCCCCTTGCCGGTCTGGATTCGGCTTTCCTTCTTCTTGGCCGCCGGCAATGCGGCACTTTGGGCGCGACGATGCAGCCAGCCGAGGAAGGAGCCCACGATGCCGCGGGGGAAGAAGATCACTAGGATCACCAGCAGCGGACCGAACAGGATCATCCGGTACTCTTCCAGGAACTGCAGGGACTGGGTCAGCCAGACGATGCCCAGGGTGCCGACCAGCGGGCCGGACAGGGTGCCGATGCCGCCCACCAGCAGGTAGGTGATCATGTCGAAGGTGTGCAGGATGTTGCCGTCCTCGGGCCCGATGAAGCGCACCATGCCCGCGTACAGGGCCCCGGCCATACCGGCGTAGGTGGTGGACAGCACGAACGCCATCGTCTTGTTGCGCATCAGGTTGATGCCCAGGGACTGGGCCAGCTCGTCACCGTTGCGGATGGCCATGAAGGTCCGGCCCAGCAGGGAACGGGACAGCTTGCCCATGAACCACATGGCGAACACCAGGAACGCCAGCACCAGGTAGTAGAAGGGTGTGGTCTCGGTGAAATCCACCAGGCCGAAGCCGTGGGGTGCGGCGATGTCACGCACGCCGATGGGGCCATGGGTCAGTTCCTCCCACTTGTCCATCAGCATGTACATGATGAAGCCCACGCACAGGGTGAAGATGGCGAAGTAGTGCTCCTTCAGGCGCAGGGACACCACGCCCACCAGCAGACCGATGAAAGCGGTCATCACCAGCGCGGCGGCGAACGCCGGCCAGAAACTCCAGCCATAATCCGCGCTGAGCAGGCCCAGGGTGTAGGCGCCCAGGGCGAAGAAACCGCCGTGAGCCAGGTTCAGCTGGCCGCAGTAGCCGGTGATGATGTTCAGGCCGTAGACCGCAATGGCCCAGATGAAGGCCGACGCCATGACGTAGACCTGGTACTCGTTGCTGGCGACCAGCGGGAACAGCAGCGCCAGGACAATCAGGGCGTACTTGGTCGCCGGCTGAGTGAGCAGGGATGCGAATTTCAACATGATCAGTGCGCCCCCTTCGCGAACAAACCTTGCGGACGGAAGGACAGGATCGCCACGAGCAGGCCGAACGCGATGATGTCCTTGTAACTGCTGGAGATGTAGAAGCCGCCGAAGGCTTCGGCGAAGCCGATGATCATGCCGCCGACGATGGCACCGGGAATGCTGCCCATACCGCCGAGGATGATGATGACGAAGGCCTTCATGATCACCACGTGGCCCATGGCCGGGTACACCAGGTTGATCGGCGCGTAAAGCGTGGCGGCGAAGGCGGCCAGGATGCCGGAGATGGCGAAGGTCATCATCGCCACCCGGTTGGCGTCGATGCCCACCAGGAAGGCGCCCTCGCGACTCTGGGCCATGGCAACGATGGTGGCGCCGGTCATGGTCTTGCGCAGGAACCACTGCAGGGCGATCACCAGCACGATGGCGCCGACGATGATCAGCGCCCGCTGCTGCGGGATGATCAGCCCGTCGAAGTTCATGATGCCCATGAACGGCGTGGTCATGCGGCGGAAGTCCGCTCCCCAGAGCATCTGCACCACCGCTTCCAGGAACAGCAGGATGCCGATGGCGGCGATCTTGTCGTGGATGGGCGGCGAATGCCGCAGGGGATGGAACACCAGCCGCTCACAGAGCACGGCCAGCACCGCGACGACCGCGGCAGAACCCAGCATGGCGATCCAGTAATGCGCACCGAGATCCACCATGAAGAAGTACGACATGAACGCGCCGACCATATAGAGCGCGCCATGGGCGAAGTTGGGAATATGCAGGATGCCGTAAACCAGGGTCAGCCCGAGCGCTACGAGACCGTAGATGCTCCCGAGCGTCAGCCCGTTCACGATGTTCTGGAAAAAGAGGTTCAAATCAGCCCCCTCTTGGCAAGTTGTTGTTATTGGATGCCGCTGGCTTTGGGATACCGGCGGAAGTTGTTATCGAAATCGGAGCCTTTGATCGACTCCTTTGAACCGCTGGTTTTCTAATCCGATCGAGACGTTTTAGTTTTTAATATCACCTTTATTCCAAGAGTACACCGAGCAGATCGCCTGTCAATATACAGAATGCAATTCCACTCTGCGGACCATTGATTGGGATTTTGGCGTTATAGTGAAACTGAATGAGGGTGTATCAGGCCATAGCCCGACACCACCGGACAAACCGACGGTATCGGGCCATATGCCATTAAGGGCGACGCGTCTGCGTCAGGCGGACTGCTGCCACTCCTGCTCCTGCAGGGCTCGCCACATCACCTTGCCGGTGGGGGATTTGGGCAGCTCGGTGACGAACTCAATGAGCTGGGGCACCTTGTAGGCGGACATCTCCTCGCGGCACCAGGCCACGATGTCTTCCGCCGTGGCGGAGCCCTCGGCTTCCGGCGTCAGCACGATGCAGGCCTTGACGGTCTCGCCCCGCTTGGGGTCGGGCGCAGAGATCACACAGCATTCGTGGATCGACGGATGCCGGTACATCAGGCTCTCCACCTCGGACGGCCATACCTTGAAGCCGGAGGCGTTGATCATGCGCTTGACCCGGTCGACCATGAAGAAATAGCCGTCCTCGTCGTAGTAGCCCAGATCGCCGGTGCGGAAGAAACGTTTGCCGTCCAGCTCGATGAAGGCGGCCTCGGTCTCCTGGGGCCGATTCCAGTAGCCCACCGTGACCTGCGGGCCATGGCTGACGATCTCGCCCACTTCGCCGGGGCCTTTCTCCTCCAGCGTGTCCACATCGATGATGCGCGAATCCACGTCGAACACCGGAATCCCCAGGCACTGGGTCCTGGGCGCGTCGGGCGGGTTGATGTGGGTGGCCGCCATGGTCTCGGACAGACCGTAACCCTCGATGTAGTCCAGCCCGGTGAGGGTCTTGAGCTTGTCGGCAATCGCCGCCGGCATGGCCGCGCCGCCCCCGCCGATGGTCTTGAGGCTGCTGATGTCGTAGTTGGCCAGCTCCGGGTTGGACAGGAAGTCCACCGCCATGGTGACGATGTTGGTCCAGCCGGTAATCCGGTAACGCTCGATCAGCCTGGCCGCCGTGTTGCGCTCCCAGCGGGTCATGATCACCGAGGTGGAGCCGGAGAAGATCGGGCTGTTCATGGAACCGGTCATGCCGGTGACGTGGAAGAACGGCAGCGTGGAGAGCTGCACCGTGTCGGCGGTGCTCAGGTTCCAGAAGGCGCGGTGCACGGCGGTCGCCATCACGCCCCGGTGCACGTGGGTGCAGCCCTTGGGGGCGCCGGTGGTGCCGGAGCTGTAGGGAATCACGGCCACGTCGTCGGGACCGGCGGTGTGCGGACCGGGCACGTGGCCGGCGCGGATCACCTCGTCCCAGCTCACCAGGCCGGGGGCGTCCAGAGGGGCGGCCGGAGCGGCGACTTCCGCCGGCAGATTGAGATCCGTCTCGGGATCGATGTAGCTGCGGTAGGCGGCCACCACCACCGTTTCCAGGTGGGTCTTGCCCACCAGCGGCGCGATAAAACCGGCCAGTTCCTGGCCCGCCAGACAGACGGTCGCGTCGGTATCACTGATGTAGTGCTCCAACTCGGCGGCCCGGTTCATCGGGTTCACCGGGATCACCGCCGCGTCCGCCCGCAGGATGGCGTAGTAACCCACCACGTACTGCGGCGAGTTCTGCATGTACAGCAGCACGCGGTCGCCCTTGCTTACCCCCTGCGCCTGCAGGTAACCGGCCAGCGCCTCGACTTCCTCCAGCAACTGGCGATAGGTCATCACGCGGTCGTAGAAGATGATCGCCGGATGGTCCGGGTAGCGCAGGGCCGCGATGGCCAGGTTGGTGAACACGCTGGTCTGGGGCAGCGTCATGGTCTTGGGCAGATCCTGGGGCCAGACCCCGTGGTGTCTTTCAAACATCTCTTGTTCTCCCATGCCGGCCGGCAAGCCGGCCACGTCGTCTTGGAATTATTCGATCGACAGCACAGCCTGCCGCCCCGGCAGGGGCGCCTGGCTGCGCAGGGGCGTGACGGCAATCGCCCGGTCACGCAAAACGGTCACGTCCATATCCGGCGCAATGATGTGCTGGGAACTGCGCTCGAAGCTGAGCCACCAGTACGGCAGGCTGCGGCCGTCCTGGCCGGCCAGCAGGCGCGTGCGCTGGATGGAGCCGCTGGACTCGCGCGCCCAGCGGATTTCGCGGACGTCGCTCGCGGCACACGCCGGGAAGTTGATGTTCCAGCACGGCTGCGGCTGCTCGTCCGGTGCCCACAGGGCACGGATGACCCGCTCGCCCAGTTCCGCCACCGGCGACCAGTCGATGCCGTCGCGGTTGAGGAACGCCTGGCTCAGCGCCATGGCCGGAACGCCCATGTGCTCGGCCGAGAGTACCGCACCGACGGTGCCCGAATACTGCACCGAATCGCTGATGTTGGCGCCGCAGTTGACCCCGGACAGCACCAGGTCCGGCGGGGTTTCGCCAAACCATTCGGCCAGGGCGAACAGCACGCAGTCAGCCGGAGTCCCCGAGACAGCGAAGCGGCGACCGCTGTCGTCCTGGGGATACACCCGCAACGGCGTATGCAGGGAAATGCTCTGCCCCGCCCCGCTGCGATCATGCTCCGGCGCCACCACCCAGACCTCTTCCGCCAGCCGGGCGGCGATGCGTTCCAGCACGGCCAGACCGGGGGCGTTGATGCCATCGTCGTTGGTAATCAGGATGCGGCGAACGATCCGTTCATTCACACCGGGATGGCTCATACCGATGCTCCCTTCGCCCCGTTCTGGGCGATGCGCCAGCCGGCGTCGGCCAGCATGCTGGCCCGCTTGCCCACCTGCAGCGCATCGGCGTTGCTGGCATTGCCCTGCAGGGCCCGGGCATAGACCCCCTGCACGATGGACGCCAGCCGGAACAGGGAGAACGCCAGGAACACATGCCAGTCCTCGATACCGGAACGCCCGGACTGGCGGCAGTAGCGCTCGACGATCTCCCGTTCGTCCGGAATGTTCAGCGCTTCGAGATCCTCACCCACGATGCCGCGCGACCCTTCCAGGTCCATGGGCAGGTGATACGGCAGGCAATAATAGGCGAGATCCGCCAGCGGATGGCCCAGCGTGGACAACTCCCAGTCGAGGATGGCAATGACACCGGGCCGATCCGGCGCCAGCATCAGGTTGCCCAGCCGGTAGTCGCCGTGGGCGATGGCACATTCGTCGTGCTGCGGCAGGTGATCCGGCAGCCAGGCCATGAGCTTGTCCATGGCCGGCATGTCGTCGGTCTTGGCGGCCTCGTACTGCTTGCTCCAGCGCGCCACCTGCCGGGCCACGTAGCCTTCCGGCCGACCGTAGTCGCCCAGGCCGATCGCGTTCACGTCCACGGCGTGCAACTGGGCCAACGAATCCATCGCCGCCTCGTGCACCGGCCGGCGCTCGTCGCGATCCAGCGCCCGCAGCGCCGGATGGCTGACCACCCGGCCGGGCATGAAGTCCATGACGTAAAAGGGCGTGCCGATGATGTCCGGGTCCTCACACAGCACGCGGGCCCGGGGCACCGGCACATCGGTGTGGTCCGACAGCGCCCGGATCACCTTGTACTCGCGCTCCACCATGTGGGCCGACGGCAGGGTCTTGCCCGGCGGCTTCTTGCGCAGCACGTAGCGACCGCTGTCGGTATCCAGCAGGAAGGTGGGGTTGGACTGCCCACCCTGGAACTGCTTGACGTCCAGACGGTCGCCGATGTCGGGCATGGCGGTCTGCAGCCAGCGCTTGAGTGACGGTTCATCGAAGCGGTGGGCGTCGAGGACGTCCACCAGCTCCGGGTCGAGGTTTGCGACAGCGGCCATGTTCATATCAGCCCACCGTTTCGCCGCCGTCGGCCACAATCACCTGACCGGTGATGTAGGCACTGGCCGGCGTGGCCAGGAACACCGCCAGACCGGCGATGTCCACCGGCTCGCCGATGCGGCGCAGGGGCGTTTTCTCTTCCACCCGCTTGAGGCGCTCCGGGTCTTCCACCAGCGCCTTGGCAAAATCGGTGCGCACCAGTCCCGGGGCAATCGAGTTGACGCGGATGCCCTTAGGCCCCCACTCCACCGCCAGGTTACGGGCCAGCGCGGCTTCCGCCGCCTTGGACACGCCGTAGGTGCCGATCACCGTGTTGCCGCGAATGCCGGCGATGCTGGACAGCAGGATCACCTGCCCATCGCCACGCTCGGCCATGTGCGGCAGCACCATTTTCGTCAACCAGAAGGTGCCCTTGACGTTGGTGTCCATGATCTTGTCCCAGGCGTCGTCGGTCATCTCCTGGGTGGGACCATAGACCGGGTTGGTGGCGGCGTTGCACACCAGCACGTCAATGCGGCCCCAGGCGGACAGGGTCTTGTCCACCAGATTCTGCAGGTCGTCCTTGCGACCCACGTGACAGGGAATGGCGATGGCCTCGAAGCCCTGTTCGGTCAGTTCGCCGGCGACTTTCTCGCACACGTCGGGCTTACGACTGGAAATCACGACTTTGGCGCCGGCGCGGGCCATTTCCTCGGCGATGGAACGGCCGATACCCTTGGTGGAGCCGGTGATCAGGGCCACCCGGCCGGTCATATCAAACAACGGATTAGTCATGCTCGGGCCTCCGGATCAGTGCGTTTTCGGCTGGTTTTTTGGATAGCCGCGCAGTTCAAGTTTGGCGATGGAATCCAGATGCACTTCGTCCGGACCGTCCGCCAGACGCAGGGTGCGGACCTGGGCCCAGGCCGCCGCCAGGAAGGAGTCCTGGCACACACCCATGGCGCCGTGAACCTGGATCGCGCGATCCAGCACGCGCAGCGCCATGCTCGGCGCGGCGACCTTGATCATCGCGATTTCCTGACGCGCCACCTTGTTGCCGACGGTGTCCATCATGTGGGCGGCCTTGAGGGTCAGCAGACGGCACTGCTCGATTTCCAGGCGGGAGCGGGCGATGTCCTTGCGGATGGAATCGAACTGGGCCAGCGGCTTGCCGAAGGCTTCACGCTCGTTGACCCGCTGACACATCGCTTCCAGCGCGCGTTCGGCGACACCGATGGTGCGCATGCAGTGGTGAATCCGGCCTGGCCCCAGACGGCCCTGGGCGATCTCGAAACCGCGGCCCTCACCCAGCAGCATGTTGCTGGCCGGAACGCGCACGTTGTTGTACTCGATTTCGGCGTGACCGTGCGGCGCGTGGTCGTATCCAAACACGGTCAGCGGGCGGATGATCTTCACGCCCGGGGTGTCCAGCGGCACCAGGATCATGGACTGCTGCTTGTGCTTTTCCGCCGACGGGTCCGTCTTGCCCATGACGATGGCGATCTTGCAGGTGGTGGTCATGGCACCGGACGACCACCATTTACGGCCGTTGATCACGTACTCGTCGCCTTCACGGCGGATTTCGCAGCCAATATTGGTGGCGTCGGACGAGGCCACGGCCGGCTCGGTCATGGAGAAGCAGGAGCGGATCTCGCCGGCCAGCAGCGGTTCCAGCCACGCCTTCTGCTGCTCGGGAGAGCCATAGCGGGCGATGGTTTCCATGTTGCCGGTGTCCGGCGCGGAACAGTTGAACACTTCCGGCGCCATGTGGGAGCGGCCCATGATTTCGCACAGGTGGGCGTACTCGAAGTTGGTCAGGCCAGCGCCGTAATCACTTTCCGGCAGGAACAGGTTCCACAGGCCGGCTTCCTTCGCCTTGCCCTTGAGCTCTTCCAGAATCGCGGTCGGCGCCCAGCGGTTCCCGGCGTTGTCGATCTGCTCGTGGTGCCGATGCTCGTTGGGGTAGACGTGTTCGTCCATAAAGGCGAGCAGACGCTCGCGCAGGGCCTGGGCTTTTTCGGAAAGTTCGAACATGTTGTCGTGCCTCGTCTTGTCTTTGTTGGAGCGAAACAATCGTTGTTGGAGCATGCGTCAGGGCCGACGCGCGCCCGGTAAGGGGCGTATCGGCTACAGAGGAACACCCTCCGGGCCTTCGCTGCCGGAGCGGATGCGAAAGGTGCCCTCGCCAATGGCCAGCAGGTTGCCCTGGTCGTCGCGGACTTCACCGGTGCTGTTGAAAATGCGGGTGCCGCCGGCGCGCCGGGTGCCGGTCACGGTGATGGTGCCGCCGCTGCACTGACCGGTGAACGAGGTGGTCAGCGACAGGGTGATGGCCTTGCGGATCCGTCCCGGGAACGGGCAATACGTGCCGGCCTGGGCCAGGGCAATGTCCAGCAGCGACGTCAGCACGCCACCGTGGATCACGCCGGCCAGGTTCAGGTGATGGGGCTGCAGGCGCACGGCAATCACCGCCTGCTCTTCTTCCCAGGACACCTGCTCGTAACCGAGCACGTTGTGGAAGCCCGGCAGGTCCTGGCTGTCGAAAAAGGCGTCTTGCTTGGTTTCGGACATCAGACTTTCATTCCCGGCAGGTTGAGGGAGGCGGTGTTGCCGCCGTCCACGGGCAGCGCCTGGCCAGTGATGTAACTGGCGTCGTCGGAGGCCAGGAACAGGATGGCGGCGGCGATTTCCTCGGGGTTGCCGTAGCGGCGCAGCTCGCAGCGCGCGCCCAGCTTGTGGGCTTTCTCGTTGGCGCGGGCGTAGTCGAAGATGGGCTGGGTCATGCCGGTCTCGATCAGGCCCGGGCAGACGGCGTTCACGCGCACGTTGTCGCCGCCCAGGTCGCAGGCGGCCGTCTGGGTCAGGTTGATTACGCCGGCCTTGGAGGCGCTGTAGGCGTTACCGCCGGCGCCGGAGCGGATACCGGCCACCGAGGCGGTGTTGACGATGCTACCGAGACGGCGCGACTGCATGTGCGGCGCGACATGCTTGATAAAGAGCATGGGGCCGATCAGGTTCACGCCCAGGATCCGATCCCAGTCGTCGCGGTCCTGATCGGTGATGGGGGGATGCTTGCCGGCGATCCCGGCGTTGTTGCAGAGCACGTCGATCTGGCCCCAACGCTTGACGGTCTCTTTCACCAGGGCGACCACGGCCGCCTCGTCGGACACGTCCATGACCTTGCGCAGGTAATCCGCGTCCTCGGGCAGGGCACCCTCGGTTTCCATCAGCCCGGCCTCGGACTGATCCACCAGAACCAGATGGGCCCCTTCCCGGGCCAGCCTCAGGGCCACCGCCCGGCCAATGCCACTACCGGCACCGGTGACGAGGGCCACACGCTTCCTGAACCGCATCATCGGCAGCTCCTTTTGTTCTTGTTGGCTGAGTTGTCGTTCGCTGAGTCTTGCGGCCTATCCCGAACCCGAAGCACTGTCGTTCCACGAAGTCGGGGTCCGCCAATAGGAACTCTCGGATTAATTTGTCACGGCATCCGGTTTTGAGTCAATATTATCGGAAATTAATTTCACTAGTTAAAACACAAAAATCATTTAGGTGAAATCATGACCCAATCCGTTCGGACGCTGCCGGTCCACGCCCCCGCTGTGGACGGCGAACATCTCGAAGCCATTGGCCACCGCCTCCAGCAGCTGGCCGAGCGCCAGCCCGACAAGACCGCCCTGATCGACGACACCGGCCGGGTGAGCTGGGCCGACCTGGTGAGCCGCGTGAACCGCATCGCCAATCGGCTGCGCCAGTGCGGGTTATCCACAGGCGATACCGTGGCCGGCCTGTCGGAGAACAGCGCCGATTACATGATGCTCTATCTGGGCGTGCTGACCGCCGGCGGCTGCATGGTGCCGTTGTCGGGCATGGCCAGCGGTGAGACCCTGGCGCTGATGGTCAACGACTGCGACGCCCGCTTCCTGTTCGTGTCGCACAAGAACGCGTCGTTGTACGATGACATTCGCGACCAGCTGGACAAGGTCGAGGCGGACCTGCGGATCGGCCTGGACTACGCGCCATCCGACAGCGGCCAGACCCTGGACGGCTGGCTGGGCGCGGTGGACGACCAGGCCCGACCGGCCACGCTGGACCTGGACGACCCGTTCAACATCATCTACAGCTCCGGCACCACCGGCACGCCCAAGGGCATCCTGCACGATCACCGTTTCCGCGACCGGCAGATGCGGCGCATGGGCAGCTACGGTCTCAACGGCACGGCGGTCAATCTGGTGTCCACACCGCTGTACTCCAACACCACGCTGGTGTCCGCCCTGCCCGTCCTGTTCCACGGCGGCACCCTGGTGCTGATGGCCAAATTCCACGCCCGCCGTTTCCTGGAGCTGGCCGAGCACCACAAGGTGACCCACGCCATGCTGGTGCCGGTGCAATACCAACGCATCCTGGCGGAACCGGACTTCGACCGCTTCGACCTGTCCCACTTCCAGCTCAAGCTGTCCACCAGCGCGCCGCTGCGCGCAGAGGTGATCGCCGAGGCCATGCAGCGCTGGCCGGGCAACATCCGCGAGGTGTACGGTCTGACCGAAGGCGGCATTTCCACCAGCCTCGACTGCGCCGCGTTCCCGGACAAATGGGACTCCGTGGGCCAGCCCACCGAGGGCGCGGAGGTGCGGATCCTCGACGAGGACGACCAGGAGCTTCCGCGTGGCGAAATCGGCGAGATCGTCGGCCGCGCCGGGGCCATGATGCGCGGCTACTACGGCCGCGAGGAGCAGACCCGCGCCATGCTGTGGACCGATGCCGACGGCCGGGTCTTCTACCGCAGCGGCGACATGGGCAAGCTGGATGCCGACGGCTTCCTCTATATCCTCGACCGGCGCAAGGACATGATCATCTCCGGCGGCTTCAACATCTACGCGGTGGATCTGGAAAAGGTATTGCTGACGCACCCGGCGGTGGCGGATGCGGCGGTGATCGGCATTCCCAGCGAGCACTGGGGCGAGACACCGCTGGGGCTGGTGGTGCGCAAGGAGGGGGAGACGGTGCCCGACGAGACGTTGCTGGCCTGGGCCAACGAACGGCTGGGCAAGGCCCAGCGCCTGGCGGGCGTCGAGTTTCGCGACGAACTGCCGCGCAGCACCATTGGCAAAGTGCTAAAGCGGGAACTGCGGGCGCCGTACTGGAAGGATTAGCGAGCGTACCGCAATCCCGGGGCTGAACGCGGCACCGTAAAATGGTGCCGAAACTTCAGTTTCGGAGGGTCCGCCAGGGCCCCGGAAGTCAAGCCCCCGCCGCAACTTGCCACCTCGGGCCGCCCCTAGCGCGGCTCGGAAGCTGAAGCGTCCGCTACGTTGCGGGAATCCATCAAGCCCAGAGAGACCAATCGACAGCTTGAAGCTGCACCATAGAAATGTAGCCGAAACTTCAGTTTCGGAGGGTCCGCGAGGGCCCCGGAGGTCAAGCCCCCGCCGCAACCTGCAACCTTGGGCCGCCCGCAGGGCGGCTCGGACGCTGAAGCGTCCGCTACATTGCGGGCAATCCCTCAGGTTCGCAGCTGCGCCTACCGCTTCCCCATTCCGGCCAGCACCGCCTGGCACTCGGGCGACCGCAGGCGCTCGGCAAACACGTCCCGCTCCCGTTCCAGAGCCGCCTTGGCCGGCTCGCGCCAGGGGTCCATCATCAGCCGTTTGCTGGCCCGCAGCGCGTCCCGGGGCTGTTTCACCAGCTTGCGCGCGCGCTCCAGAGCGACGGTTTCCGCCTCGCCGTCGCTGACCACCTGCGAGGCCAGGCCGGCGTCCAGCGCCGCCTGCCCGTCCAGGGTGTCACCAAACACCAGCAGGTCCAGCGCCCGGCGATAGCCCATGCGCAGCGGTCCCATCACGGTGGACGCGGCCTCCGGCGACAGGCCCAGATCGACAAACGGCGTGCGGAACCGTGCCGACCGGCCAGCCACCACGATGTCACAATGGAACAGCAGCGTGGTGCCGATGCCAATGGCGATGCCCTCGACGGCGGCGATCACCGGCGTATCGCAGTGCATCAGCCGCTCGATGAAGGCCAGCCCCGCCGACGGCTGGGGATCGGGGTCCACCGCCCGGGCGCGAAAATCGTCCAGGTCGTTGCCGGCGGTGAACAGGCCCTCGCAACCGCTCAGCACGATGGCGTGGACGCTCCGATCGGCGGCCGCCTCGTCCACGGCGGTGGACAAATCGTCGTACATGGCGCGAGTCAGGGCGTTCTTCTTCTCCGGACGCCGGATGGTCAGCCGGACGAGGCCGGGCTCGCGATTCACCTCGATCATGACGTTTCCTCTTGTTGTTCGTCGTGTTGTTTTTTCCATAGCCTACGCATGTATTGCGAAACACTGTTTCACAATTTTCACGATTAATCTATCTTGCCACGGTGGATCTATTTTGGAGAGGCATAACAAGAACGGGCGGAATCGCCCCACAACACAGGAACCGCTGATCGTGCATTATCACCAGATGAGCAGCTTTGCCCTCGCCGACGGCATCCGCCGTCAGGATTTTTCGGCCGTCGAGGTCCTCGACCATTTCCTCCAGCGCATCGAGCGCCATAACCCCGACCTCAACGCCATCGTCGTGCTGCGCGCCGACGACGCCCGGCGCCAGGCCGAAGCGGCCGATGCCGCCGCCCAACGCGGCGAAGATTGGGGCCTCCTGCATGGCGTGCCCATGACCATCAAGGAAACCTTCGAAATCAAGGGCTGGCCCACCACGGCCGGCCACGGCAAGCTCAGGGATCACGTCTCCCCGCGCACCGCTCCAGCCGTGCAACGACTGCTGGACGCCGGCGCCATCGTGCTGGGCAAGACCAACGTGCCGGAACTGGCCGGTGACCTGCAGACCTTCAACAGCCTCTACGGCACCACGCACAACCCGTGGGACGCGGCCCGCACCCCGGGTGGCTCGTCGGGCGGCGCCGCAGCGGCGCTGGCGGCCGGACTCACCCCCCTGGAACTGGGCAGCGACATCGGCGGCTCGATTCGCACACCGTCGGCGTTCTGCGGCGTTTACGGGCTCAAGACCACCTACGGCGTGATTCCCACCCGCGGCCACGTACCGGCAGCGCCGGGCCAGTGCCGCAAACGGGACCTGGGCGTGGCCGGGCCCATGGGGCGTCACCTGGAGGATCTCGACCGGATGCTGTCGCTGCTGGTGGGCGCGGACGATATGGAGGCGCCGGGCTGGCAGGTCCACCTCCCGGAAGCCCACTGCGACAAGGTGACCGACCTGACTGTCGCGGCCTGGCCGGATGACTTGTACTGCCCGGTGGATACCGAGGTGCGGGCTGGTTTGCAGTCGGTGATCGACCTGCTGCGCGCCGAGGGCGCCCAGGTCGATGAACAGGCGCGGCCGGAGCAGGTGTCCCTGAAAGACAACCACGACCTTTATTACACGCTGCTGGCCGCCACCATGGGCGGCGGGTTTGACGAGGCGATGCGGGAAAAACTGAAGGAACAGGCCGGCAGCGGCGATCCCGCCGACTACCGCACCCGCTTCGCACGGGGCGCCACCCTGTCCCACGCCGACTGGATGAACCTGGACGAGCAACGGGCGCAGCTGCAACGTCGCTGGCGACGCTTCTTCGAGCGCTACGACGTGCTGGTCTGCCCGGTCACCAATACGCAACCCTTCCCGCACGATCAGGACACCTCCGCGCTGGATCGCCACCTCATCATCAACGGCCGCCCGCAGCCCTATATGGACGTGACCGTCTGGTCCGGCCTGGCGGTACTGTCCGGCCTGCCGGCCCTGAGTCTGCCGGTGGGTTTCACCGACAGCGGCCTGCCCCTCGCGGTGCAATTGATCGGCCCGGCCTTCGGCGATCGCAACCTGCTGCGCATCGGCCATCTGCTGGCCAGGCACCTGCACCCCGACGGTTTGCCGATGGCTCGGGAATAGCCGGCACCCCGACTCGCCCTGAACGCGTGTCGGGGGAGTTACCCGATACGCCTATTGCAAACCGCTATGCATGTGATAAATTCTGAAAACAATAATTCGTTGTGCAGACATTAGTTCCGCATAGCGAAATAAAAAGGAACATTGATCTGACAACAACGACCTGACAACAACAAGAGGTTCAGTCATGCCAACGCTTTCCCTGTTCCGTAAGCATCTGTCCCGCAAAAAACTGACCGTATTCGCCTCCGCAGCCACCCTGAGTCTGGGGGTGCTGTTCAGTGGCGCGGCGACCGCAGCCGATACCATTACCTGGAAGGTCCAGTCTCACTGGCCTGGCTCCAGCAGCTCCTACACCGACAGTCTGGAACGGCTGAAGCGCGTCATCGAGGAGCGCAGTGACGGGCGTCTCGAACTCAAGCTGTACGAAGCCGGCGCCCTGTTCAAGGCCAAGCAGACCTTCGACGCGGTCAGCCGTGGCATTCTGGAAATGGGCACCATCTCACCGTCCTACGCCCAGGACAAGATGACCCTGGCCGGCATCGCCTCCGGGCTGCCGTTCGCCTTCCGCCACGTGTGGGAAGCGGCCTACTTCCACCAGGGCCTGGGCTTCGAGCAGATGCTGCGCGACGAAGCGGCGCAGTATGGCGTCTACTGGGCCACCGACAAGGTCTACCCGACCGAGATGGTGGTCAAGAAGCCGATCGAAAGCTGGGATGACTTCACTTCCCTGAAGATCCGCTCCTCCGGCGCCCTGCAGAAGTTCCTGACCGAAGCCGGCGCGGCAGCCTCCTACATTCCGGGCAGCGAGCTCTACCCGGCGCTGGACAGCGGTGTGGTGGACGGCGCCCACTGGGGTGCGGCCCAGGGCGCCTTCTCCATGGGCCTGTATGAAGTGGCGAAGTACCACGTCAAACCGGCCCTGAACATCGCCGGCACCGACGTCATCATCGTCAGCCAGAAAGCGCTGGACAAGCTGCCGGAAGACCTCCAGGCCATCGTCAAACAGGCCCTGGACGAGCAGTTCTGGTTCCGCACCAATGAGTACCAGTTCAAGGAACAGGTCGCCCTGTCCAAGGCCATCAAGGAAGAAGGCGTGCAGGTCAACACCCTGCCGGACGACGTGCAGAACCGTCTGACCCAGGCCGCCCAGGGCATGTGGGACGAGGAAGGCAAGCGCAGCGAGCGCGCCCAGCAAGCCCTCGACATGCTCAAGGACTACCTGCGCGAACTGGGCTACCTGTAACCCCCACCGATGACCGGCGGGCCCCGGCCCGCCGGTCTGTCCGTTGTCTCCGATTCACCCTGCCGTCCCGGAGGACACCATGCGTGCGCTGACCGCATTCATGAACGGGGTCACCCGCCTGAACGATTTCATCGGGCGCTGGCTGTCCCTGCTCGTCTTTGCCATGTTCATCTTCCTGCTGCTGGAAGTGGGCTTCCGCTACCTGCTCAACTCGCCCACCGTGTGGACCAACGAGCTGACGCAGATGCTGTTCGGCGTCTACGCCGTCATGTCCGGCGGCTACATCATGGCGCACCGGGGGCACGTCAACGTCGACCTGCTCTATTCGCACCTGGGCCCGCGGGTGCAGGCGGGGCTCGACATCTTCACCTCCACCATGTTTTTCGCCTTCACCCTGGCGCTGTTCTACTTCGGCTACGAGATGGCCAGCGAGTCGGTCGCCAGCCTGGAGACCACCTATTCCGCATGGAACCCGCCGATCTGGCCGGTGAAGGTGGCCATTCCGCTGGGCACCGGACTGCTGATCCTGCAAGGGGTCGTCAAGCTGCTGGAAGACATTGCCATCGCCTGCAACCTGGAGGGTTTCAAGCCGGGCAAACGCGACGATGAGCCGGAGGATATGCTGTGAGTATCGAAGTTCTGACCCTGCTGTTTTTCGGCGCCCTGCTGTTCTTCCTGGTCCTGGGCCTGCCCCTGACCTTCGTGCTGGGCGGTGTGTCCGTCGTCTTCCTGTATTTCACCTGGGGTTTTGACTCCTTCTTTATGGTGGCCTCCCAGATCTGGAGCACCATGGAGAGCTTCACGCTGGTGGCGATACCGCTGTTCGTGTTCATGGCGATGATCCTGGAGCGAACCGGCGTAGCCAACGACCTCTATCGCATGATGCACCTGTGGTGGGGCGGCGTACGCGGTGGTCTGGCCATCGGCACCCTGGGCATCTGCGCCCTGTTCGCGGCCATGTGTGGCATCAGCGGCGCCGCGGTGGTGGCCATGGGCACCATCGCCCTGCCCTCCATGCTGGAGCGCGGCTACGACAAGAACATGGCGCTGGGCTGCATCAATACCGGCGGCGGCTGGGGGATCCTGATTCCACCCAGCATCCTGATGATCCTGTACGCCCTGATCACAGGCGTCTCGGTGGGCAAGATGTTCGCCGCCGGCGTATTGCCCGGGCTGCTGCTGATGGTGCTGACCTGCGCGTACATCATCATCCGCTGCTATTTCCAGCCGCATCTGGCCCCGGCACTGCCGCCGGAAGACCGCGCCAGCTGGGCCGAGAAGTTCCGCGCCCTGCGCGCGGTGATCCTGCCGATCGCGATCGTGGTGATGGTGCTGGGCTCGATCATCGGCGGTATCACTACGCCCACCGAGGCCGCGGCCGTAGGCGTGTTCGGCGCGCTGGTCTCGGCGGTGGTCTACCGCAAGTTCAGCTGGTCGCTGCTGCATGAGGCGTCGATCCGCACCTTCAAGCTGACCGGCATGATCATGTGGATCCTGTTTGCCGCCCACGCCTTCTCCGCCGCCTACCAGAGCATGGGCGCCCAGGAGCTGATCGAGGGGCTGATGCAGGCGATCCCGGGCGGGCCCTGGGGCATCATCCTGTCGATGATGCTGATCATCTTCCTGCTGGCGATGGTGCTCGATCCGGTCGGCATCATGCTGATCACCCTGCCGGTGTTCATGCCCATCGTGGAAAGCCTGGGCTTCGATCCGATCTGGTTCGGTATCCTGTTCGTGATCAACATGGAAATCGGCTACATGACGCCGCCCTTCGGCTTCAACCTGTTCTACCTCAAGGGCGTGGTGCCGCCGAGCATCACCATGCGCGACATCTACCAGTCGATCCTGCCGTTCGTGCTGGTGGAGATCGTCGGCCTGGCGCTGATCATGATCTTCCCGGAAATCGCCACCTACCTGCCCGACCTGTTCTTCTGACCGTCCGGCGCCCGACGCTCCCTGTGAGCGCGGGCGCCTCTTTCCTCAATCGCTTGCCCCTGCCGCCCATCGGTAAAGCGACGGGTTTTCAATCTGTTACCTTCCCAGGGTTGTTATTGGTTATATTTCAAACTTAAATACCGACTAGCGGAACTATTTTCTGCCTAGCTCGAAAAACAATATAAACAACAACAATCGAGGCGGTGCCGCGCCCCTCCCGCGACAGCGCCTCCAGCCAGGAAGACATCCTCATGCGATTGCTCTCGTTCTTCACGTCCCTGTCGATCGGACGCAAGCTCGGCATCGGCTTTGCTGTCCTCATCATCCTGTCCGTCATCGTCGGCGCCATTGGCCTGCAGGCGCTGAACAGCTACACCGGCCGCGCCGTGATCGTGGGCCAGGTCAGTGCCCTGGAAACCCGGCTTCTGGAAGCACGGCTGGCGGAAAAATCCTTCCTGCTGGAGCCCACCGACGCCAACCTGGAAGCGGCCCGCGAACAAAGCGCCGCCGCCCGCCAGGTGGCCGAGTCCCTGGAAACACACCTGACCGCTGCGGCCGACCGCCAACGCCTGGAGCAGGTGAAACAGGGCTCGACGCGCTACAGCCAGCTGCTGAGCGACCTGGCCGCCACCAGCGAGGCTCGCAACCAGACCGTCAGCCAGCTGGAAACCGACGCACGCATGACCGAAAGCCGCCTGAGCACGGAAGACAAGCTCTACATGGCCGCCGCCGCGCTCAAGCAGATGCGCCGCAGCGAGCGCAGCTTCCTGGTGGAAGCCAACGACGACGCCATCAAACAGTTCGAGTCCGCCGCCGACCGGGCGCTGCGCTCGATCAAATCCTCGTTTGTGGACAAGTCGGTGAAACAGGAAATCACGGGGCTGTTCGAGCAGTACGCCAAAACCTTCCACAGCGCCGTGGACCAGGTGCGTCGCACCCACGAACTGGAGACCGCCATGGTCGGCGCCGCGAACGCCATCCTCGACGCCGCCGGCGGCCTGAAGGCCACCCAGATCCCGCTGATGCGCCGGGACCACCAGCAGGCGCTGGTGCTGATCATGGCCACCACCGCGGTGGTGATCCTGCTGGGCATCGCCCTCGCCTGGGGCCTGAGCCGCAACATCGTGCGGCCCATCCGCGAAGCGGTTGACGTGGCCTCCTGCGTGGCCTCCGGCGACCTGCGCCGCGAGATCGACAGCCCGCGCCGGGACGAACTGGGCCAGCTGCTGGGCGGCCTGGGCAGCATGGTGGTGAGCCTGCGCGAGCTGGTGCTGGGCATCAACAACGGCTCCACGGAAATCGCCCACTCCACCGGCGACCTGTCCAGCGTGACCGAGCAGACCCGCGACGGCATGACCCAGCAGCGTGACCAGACCGACCAGGTGGCCACCGCCATGAACGAGATGGCGGCCACCGTCAGCGAAGTCGCCCGCAATGCCGAGGAGGCCTTCGGCGCCGCCAACCGCGCCAGCGAGACCGCCGCCCAGGGCGAGGCCGCGGTGGGCGAGACGGTGACCTACGTGGAAGAGCTGAACACCCGCTCCCAGGGCGTGATGGCGCAGCTGGAAACCCTGCGCAGCGACACCCAGAACATCGGCACCGTGCTGGATGTGATCAAGTCCGTGGCGGAGCAGACCAACCTGCTGGCGCTCAACGCCGCTATCGAGGCCGCCCGTGCCGGCGAGCAGGGCCGCGGTTTCGCGGTCGTCGCCGACGAGGTCCGCTCCCTGGCCCAGCGTACGCAAAGCTCCGCCGCCGAGATCGAGACCCTGATCAGCAACCTGGTGAGCAGCGCCGAAAGCTCGGTGCAGGCCATGGCTACGGGCACCGAACTGGCCAACCGCACCCTGGACAGCGCCCGCACCACCGGTCAGACGATTACCGCCATCGGTCAGGCGGTGGAGGAAATCCGCCAGCTCAACAGCCAGATCGCCACGGCGGCGGAACAGCAATCCTCGGTGGCGGAAGACATCAACCAGAACGTCACCCGCATCCGCGACATCAGCGACCAGTCCGCCAGCTCGGCGACCCAGGTCGCCTCCTCCAGCACCGAGCTGGCCCGGCTGGGCGAGACGCTGCGCACCCAGGTGGCCCGCTTCAGCGTGTGAGCGGGACGGCCGCCGTCAGAGACTGGCGGCGGCCGCGTCCTGGGCGGCGCGCAGGGTGGCTTCGCCGATGGCGGGCGCGTACTCGTCCCACAGGGGCTTCATCACCGCCTGCCAGTCCGCCAGATCGGCGCGGCTGGGCCGGATCAGGTTAACGCCCGGCATCGCCTGCAGTTCGCCGCGATCGTTCGTACTCTTGGCCTTGGCCACGGCGTTGCCGTAACCCAGCGCGTTGCCGATGGCGTACTGGAAGTGGTGGCGGTCCTCGTCACTCAGGCTTTGCCAGAAAGCGGCGTTGGTGATCACCATGTAGTCCAGCACGCCGTGATTGGATTCCATGATGTAGGGCTGGTACTCGTAGAAACGCTTGGAATAGATGTTGGACCAGGTGTTCTCCTGCCCCTGGATACGGTCCTCCGCCAGTGCCTGATAGACATCGGCAAAGGCCATGGGAACCGGCGTCGCGTCCACCGCCTGGAACTGTTTCTTCAGCACGTCCGAATTCATGATGCGGAACTTCAGCCCCGCCAGATCCTGGGGCTTTTCGAACGGCTGGTTGGCGGAGAGCTGCTTGAGGCCGTTGTGCAGATAACCCAGGCCGACGATGCCCTGATCGGTCATGCTGGTGAGCAGCGACTGGCCGGCGGGGCTTTGCTGGAAGCGGTTTACCGCCGCCATGTCCGGGAACAGGAACGGCAGATCGAACACCTTGAGTTTCTGGGTGTAGGCCTCGAATTTCGACACCGACGGCGCGGCGAACTGGATGCGACCCTCGGCGATGGCGTCGACGGCTTCGTTGTCATCCATCAGGGTGCCGTTGGGGTGGATCTCGACGCGGAAGCGGTCACCCATCTTGCGCTCGACAATGGTCTTGAACATCGTCGCCATTTTGCCCTTGGGCGTGTCCGGGCTGACCACGTGAGACAGCACCAGCGTCTTTGGCTCGGCGGCCAGGCTCATGGGCCAGACCAGAAGCGCAGCCAGGGCGACGCGCAGCAGATTCCATTTCATGGTGGATACGTCCTTCTTTTTATCGGTTTGTTGTCCGGATGGCCTCTCGGCATCTTTTGTCAGGCTTTATAGTTAGAACAGGGCTTTAGCAAGACCAGGGCCAGGTCGCGGATCCGTGGCGCCTCACACCGTACGCTTACGCAACCAGTCCTTTTTGCAACAATCTGATACGTAACACCCCCTACAATGGGCAGATATCCACCCATTCCCGGCAAATAACGGGTGATTTTTCACCCGTCGTCACTTGCAAGCGAAAATCCTGTTCTAGACTGCCTAGTAAAGGACGATGCCCCCGGCACCAGACCGGACGCCCGAATGGATGCGGGTAGGAATCCACCCATTTCAAACGGACGATCCTCCGGCCCGATCCGATTCCCGGCGGCGGCGAGCTTCTTGCTTGGCTGGCCCCCTGGTAACGGCGTACGCCGCAGGCGTTTGGTCGAATATCCATACCAGTTGTCCGGGCCGTCCCTCGAAATCCAATCAAAAGGGCCCGGTGGGTCGCACAACCAAAAAACGAGTACTCGACATGTTCCGCTTCCTTTCTTCCCTGACGATCGCCCGCAAGCTGGCGATCGGGTTCAGTATCCTGATCATCCTGGCGGCCCTGGTGGGCGGCCATGCGCTGCTGCAGCTGGAAAGCTACGGGCACCGCTCCAATGTGGTGGCCCAGGCCGGCCAGATGGAGGCCCTGTTGCTGCAAGCCCGCACCGAAGAGAAGAACTTCATGCTGAACGGGGACGACGCGCGGCTTCAGGAGGCGGTCAGCCTGGGGCAGCAGGCGGGAACGGTGGCCAGGACCCTTGCCGATGAGCTGGTCGTACCGTCGGACCTGGAACTGCTCAAGTCCGTTCGCGACGGCAGCGCGCGCTACACCCAGAGCCTGCAGGATCTGGCCCGCACCCAGTCCGCCCGCGACAGCGCGGTGGCGGAGTTGGAGGAAAGCGCGCGGATCACCGCCAGCCGGCTCAGCACCGAGCCCCAGCTCTACGTGGCGGAAGGTGCGCTGAAGAAGATGCGGGGCTACGAGCGCCAGTTCCTGATCCAGCACGATGATGACGCCGTTGGCCGGTTCGACAAGGACGCCGAGCGCGCCCTGCAATCGATTGAGGGCACCTACATCAGCGACGATGCCAAAGCGGAAATCACCGGCCTGTTCCAGCGCTACACCGCCGCCTTCGACGAAGCCGTCTCCGCCTCACGCCAGCTGCGGGAACTGGAGGAACAACTGGTCACCACCGCGCGCAGCATCCTGGATGCTGCGCAGTCACTGCAGACCATCCAGTTGGGGAAAATGGAGCGTGACCACGACCGCGCCACCATCCTGATCAGTCTGGGCATCCTGGCGGCCATCGTGATCGGTGTGCTGCTGGCGTGGGCGCTGTCGCGCAGCATCATCCGCCCACTCAAGGAAGCCGTGGGCCTGGCCACCCAGGTGGCCGACGGCAACCTGCGCGCCCACGCCGAATCCGACCGGAGCGACGAGCTGGGGCAGTTGATCAACGCCCTGGGCCAGATGATCGCCAACCTGCACAATCTGGTGGGCGACATCAACAGCGGCTCCCATGAGATCGCCACTTCCACGGGGCAACTGTCCAGTGTCACCGAGCAGACCAGCCAGGGCATGACCGACCAGCGCGACCAGACCGACCAGGTGGCCACGGCCATGAACGAGATGGTGGCCACCGTGGGCGAAGTCGCCAAGAGTGCCGAGGAAGCGTTCGACGCCGCCAACCGGGCCAGCACGACCGCCAATGACGGCGATACCGCGGTGGGTGAAACCCTGAGCTACGTCAGCGAGTTGAACAACCTGCTGGAGCGGGTTCAGGGACAGGTGCAGACGCTGCAGTCCGACACCCGCAACATCGGCACCGTGCTCGATGTGATCAAGGCCGTCGCCGAGCAGACCAACCTGCTGGCCCTCAACGCCGCCATCGAGGCCGCCCGCGCCGGCGAACAGGGTCGCGGCTTTGCCGTGGTGGCGGACGAAGTACGGTCACTGGCCCAGCGTACCCAGAGTTCGGCGGAGGAGATCGAATCGTTGATCGACAAACTGGTGCACAGCGCGGAAGCCTCGGTGACGGCCATGAGCGAAGGCACCGACCTCGCCGGCCGCACCCTGGACCGCGCCCAGACCGCGGGCCGCACCATCAAGGCGATCACCCAGTCGGTGGAGGAGATCCGCCAGCTCAACAGCCAGATCGCCACGGCGGCGGAGCAGCAGTCGTCGGTGGCGGAAGACATCAACCAGAACGTCACCCGCATCCGCGACATCAGCGACCAGTCCGCCAGCGCCGCGACCCAGGTGGCCTCGTCCAGCACCGAGCTGGCGCAGCTGGGTGAAAACCTGCGGACCCGGGTGGCGCGGTTCAGCGTCTGACCCCGCAAAGCCGATATGGGTGAGCGAATACCGTGGGATTGGATCGAAGCGAATGGACGCCCCTGCCGAAGGAAGGACAGGGACGTCCTGGTCGCTATTATGGCCAGGGACGGCCATTAATAGCAGCGTAGGCAGGGGTGTTCATTCGCTGCCGGCACCCAGATGCCCCGCTTGTCGAAAAGCGGGTTACCGGGCCATCGCTTTGCTCAGCTCAGCGGCGGCCCCACTTCATCCAGGTACTCGCCGTAACCGGCCGCCACCATCTCGTCCCTGGGAATGAACTTCATGGCCGCCGAGTTCATGCAGTAGCGCAGGCCGGTGGGCGCCGGGCCGTCCTTGAAGACGTGGCCCAGGTGGGAGTCCGCCACGCTACTGCGGATTTCCGTGCGGGTCATGAACCAGGACTTGTCCTCTTTCTCGACCACCGCGTCCGGCTTGATCGGGCGCACGAAGCTGGGCCAGCCGGTGCCGGACTTGTACTTGTCGGCGGATGAGAACAGCGGCTCACCGGACACCACGTCCACGTACAGGCCCACCTGCTTGTTGTCCCAGTATTCGTTCTCGAACGCCGGCTCGGTGCCGTCCTTCTGGGTCACCTTGTACTGCATATCGGTGAGCATCGACTTCAGTTTCTCGTCGCTCGGCTTGACGAAACTGGCGTCGTCGAAGCCCTTGGCATCGGCGCCTTTCATCGCCTGCCCTCCGTCGTCGGAGTCCACGTTCTCCGGCCGGAACTGGGCGAAATCGATGTCCTGATCCTCGCCCCAGACCTGCTCGATGAACTGGTAGCGGCCGGAGTTGAAGGTGTAGAACTTGTAGCGCACCGGATTCTTCTTGTAGTAGTCCTGGTGGTACTTCTCGGCCGGGTAGAACTGCTTGAGCGCGGTGATCTCGATCACCACCGGCTTGTCGTAGCGGCCGGAGTCCGCCAGTGCGTCACGCGAGACTTCCGCCAACCGCTGCTGTTTGGCCGTGTCGTAGAAAATCTCTGGACGGTACTGCTGGCCGCGGTCGACGAACTGACCGTCGGCATCAGTCGGGTCCATGAAGCGCCAGAATCCCTGCAGCAGTCCCTGGTAGGTGATCACGTCCGGATCGTAATAGACCTGCACCGCCTCGGTGTGGCCGGTGCGGCCGGAGGACACCTGCTTGTAGGTGGGATCGGCCTCATCGCCGCCGGCGTAACCGGACACCGCTTCCACCACGCCGGGAATCTTCTCGAAACCGGCTTCCACGCACCAGAAGCAGCCGCCGGCGAAGGTGGCCACCGCCAGCGACGGATCGTCCGGCGCAAATTCGGTATCCGCTTTGGGCTCGTCATCGGCCGCGTAGACCTGCAGTCCGACCGTGCCGGCGGACAGCATCAGGATGGCAGCCAGGGTTATGCGTTTCATACCACTTACCTCTTCGGGTGTCCCAGTTTTGAGACTCCAGTATCGGGTAAAAGATTCACACCATTTTCCCCACGTTATTACGAATTCATAACGGATTCGGGATCAGTCGGCCATCGCCGACTGGAACGGCAGGCGAATGGCGAACGCCGCGCCGCCCTCCGCCTCGTTGCGCACGCGGATATCGCCGCCCTGCAGATCCATGATGCGCTTGGCGATGGCCAGCCCCAGACCGGCGTGGCCGGGTTCGTCGCGCTGCTCGCCGCGGTAGAGCGCATCGAACACATGGGGCAGGTCCGCCTCGCGGATGCCCGGCCCGGCATCGCGCACCGTGACTGTAAGCCAGCGCTCGTCTCCCGCCAGATCGAGCACCACGTCGCTGTGCTCGGGGCTGTAGCGCAGGGCGTTGCGGATCAGGTTGTCCAGTACACGTTCGGTCATGCCCAGGTCACCCAGCACCATGGGCAGCCCCAGATTTCCGGTCACCCGGAGTTCGACGCCCTTGCGGGCCGCCTCGGGGCCGTGCTTCTGGGCGACGTCGTGGATCAGCTCGGCCGGGGTGAACGGTTCCGGCTGAGGCCGTTTCTCGCGAGCTTCCAGCGCCGCCAGCTCGAACAGTTCGTCCACCAGATGACTCAGGCGCCGGCTTTCATCCAGGGCGACATCCAGAAAGCGGCCCTGCTGTTCCGGCGAGAGGCTGTCCCGTTTCATGCGCAGGCTTTCCACATAGCCCTGCATGGACGCCAGCGGGGTGCGCAGGTCGTGGGAGACCTGGGCGATCAGGCGCCGGCGCAGCGTGTCCTTCTCCTGCAGCTGTTCGATCTGGGAGACGATGCGGTCAGCCATGCGGTCGAAGGCGACGCCCAGGTAGTCCACTTCGTCCCGGCTGCGACCGCGCTCGTCGGCCCAGCGCGCCCGGGCGGCCCAGGCGGACGGGTCGCCCTGTTCAAACTGCTCCACCAGCCGGGTCAGGCGGGTCAGACGTCGTGTCAGCAGACGGAACACCGCCAGCCCCGCCACCAGGCCGAACAATAGGCTGAAGGCCACGGCCCAGGCGCTCATGCCGATGAAATGCCCTTCCCGGGCCATCATTTCCACGGAGTCGTATTCCTCGCCCCGCAGCACCACGTAGAGGTAGCCCTGGATGTTGTCAGCCGAGGGCACCGGCGTCACCGAGAAGGCTTTCTGCCGTTCGTGGCTGCGCGGGTCGTCCCCGAGCACCGGGTAGGCGGTCTCGTCGACCAGCAGGTTGCGGATGGGGTCGAGGGACACCCGGTTGCGCTTGATCTTCTCCGGATCGGCGGAGTAGGACAGGATCTTGCCGTCGGGGTCGAGCAGGTAGATCTCGATGCTGGGGTTGATGGTCATATAGAGCGCGAACAGCTCCTTGAGGGCTGTCTGGTCGATGCGCCCCTCGTCCACCAGGTTGCGGTCGGAGACCAGGTCCCGGGCCAGGTTGCGGTTCAGCTCCTGATTCACCGAGGCGTAGTACTCGCGCAATGACACGGTGCTGATGAAGGTGTAGACCAGCCCCACGGCAACCATCAGCACGAACAGCCCCGCAGCCAGGCGGGTGTACAGCGAATTCAGCATGGTTCAGTCCCGGAAGCGATAGCCAACGCCCCACACCGTCTGGATGTAGTACGGGTCGGACGGGTCGCGCTCGATCTTGCCGCGCAGGCGATTGATGTGGGTGTTGACGGTGTGCTCGTAACCTTCGTGATTGTAGCCCCACACGGAATCCAGCAGCTGGCTGCGGCTGAAAACCCGCCCCGGCTGACGGGCGAAGTGGTAGAGCAGATCGAACTCCCGCGCGGTCAGCTCCACCTCATTGCCGGCAACGGTGACCCGGCGGCGCTCGGGGTCGATGGTCAGGCCCTCAACGTCGATGCGATCGCCCGGGCTGGCGTCGTCGGCCGGAGCGCTCATGGCATCCACACGGCGGAACAGGGCTTTGATGCGGGCGGCCAGTTCGGCCACGCTGAAGGGTTTGGTGAGGTAGTCGTCAGCGCCGATTTCCAGGCCCAGCACCCGGTCCAGCTCGGTGGACTTGGCGGTGAGCATCAGTACCGGCACATAGCCCGTCCCGGCGCGAATCTCGCGGCAGATGGACAGGCCGTCGAGGCCGGGCAGCATGAGGTCCAGCACCACCAGGTCGATGCCGCCTTCCTGGTAGCGCTTGAGGCCATCATCGCCGCGCGGCACCAGGATCGCCTCGCAGCCGATGTCTTCCACGTGCATCTTGACCAGCTGGCCGATGCCCGGGTTGTCTTCGATGATCAGTACGGTTCGGGTCATGGTTGTCTCAGTTGCCGGTTACGCGGCCTCGGGGGCTGCGCGGGCGGCCACCACCGGCCAGGGCCGATGGCGGCTGCCGGGGATTACTGCATGGCATCCTGCTTCATGTCGTCGCCTTTCATGCCGGCGTCCTTCATGTCGTCGTGATGCATCTCGTCCTGCATCCCATCGTCTTTCATCATGCCGTCGTCGTGCATGGCATCCTTTTTCATGTCGTCGTGCATGGACTCCTTGGCCATGCCGTCGTCCGCCATGGTCTCGTGCTGCATGTCCGACGTCATGTGGTCCTCGCCGTCCATCATCTCATCAGCGTGGACGACTGCGGTGCCGGAAAGCAGGACGGTGACGGCGGCGAATACGATCGGGGTCAGTGTTTTCATTATGCGTTCTCCTGTCATGGACCCACGGCCAAATGCCGCAGGGGACAGGACGCAGCCTGACAACACCCGCTCACGGGCCCATCACGGCCCGCTAAAGAGTCTATAAAGGAAAGTTCACAAAACCATCACGGGCAAGGGGCTTTGCGGCAGGAGACGGCATTACAGGCATTCAGGCCTTGGGGTGGGAAGCGGGTGCTCCACCCTTGCCTTCGCTGCTATTAACGGCCATTCCTGGGCGTAATAGCGACCGGCACGTCCCTATGCCTCCTTCGGGACATCCGCTTCGATCAGGCTCAAGTGAGACCGCTAGACAGCGTTCCTCAGTGCCAGCCGCCCGCGCGAGAACCGGGCGTTCACCCACAGCGACAGCATCATCACCGCGCCCCCGGCGAGCAGGCGGCCCAGGTCGGCGTCGCGGTTCCAGATCAGCAGGTTGACCAGCAGGCCGGCGGGCACCAGGGCGTTGTTCATGATCGCCAGGGTGCCGGCGTCCACCAGGCAGCCGCCGCGGTTCCACAGGAACAGGCCGATGCCCGACGCGGCCAGCCCCAGCCAGGCCAGGATGCCCCACTGCAATGCGGTGTGCGGCAGCTTGTCGGCGTTGCCGAAGATCAGGAATGACGGCAGCGCGAACACCAGGGCGCCGGCGTAGAAGTAACCGAAGAAGCGGAACAGCGGAACCTCGGTGGGGAAACGCTGGATCAGGTGTTTGTAGCCCACCTGCCCCGCGGCAAACGTGGCGTTGGCCACCTGCAGCAGCAGGAAGCCGGTCAGGAAGTCCTCACTTAGACCGTCGTAGCGGATGATGCCCGCCCCCAGGGTGGCGATCGCCGCGGCCACCAGGGCCATGGGCGAGAAGCGGCGATTGAGGGCATCGTCGAACAGGGTGACGTAGAGCGGCGTGAAGATGGTGAACAGCAGCACTTCCGGCACGCTCAGGTAGGCGAAGGACCGGTACAGGCACAGGTAGGTGATGCCGAACTGCAGGGCGCCGACCACGGTGACGCCGGCCTTAAGCTCCCAGCGCACGCCGCGCCAGCGGGTAAACGGCAGGAACGCCAGCCCGGCCAGGACCACCCGGCTCAGCACCGCAAAGTCGCTGTCCACGTGGCCGGCGAGGAACTCACCGATCAGGCTGAAAGAAAACGCCCAGAGGACGGTTACGAAGACCAGCAGCGCCACAACTCACTCCATCGTTCGGGATCGCGGATTCAGGCGGCGCAGTATACGGGATTTACCGGGCGCCTGCCGCGCACCGGCGTTGATCCGGCTCAGCCGAGGAACTCGCGCCGGTACTGGGGATCGGTCTTGAAGCGTCCGCCCAGGGCCATGGTTTCGGTCTGGGAATGAGTGTCCTGTACGCCGCGGGATTTGACGCAGTAGTGGGTAGCGTCCATGTGCACGGCCACGTCTTCCACATCAAGCAGGGTCTGCAGGGCGACCATGATCTGGTTGGTCAGGCGTTCCTGCACCTGCGGGCGCTTGGCGAAGAACCGCACGATGCGGTTGATCTTGGACAGGCCGATCACCTTGTCCCTGGGCAGGTAGGCCACCCGGGCCAGCCCGTCGATGGTGACGAAATGGTGCTCGCAAGTGCTGGTGACGCTGATGTCGCGCACCTTGACCATTTCCTCAACGCCCATCTTGTTCTCGATCTGGGTGATCTTGGGAAACTGGCTGTAATCCAGGCCGGCAAAAATCTCGTCCACGTACATCCGGGCGATGCGGTCGGGGGTTTCCGCCAAGCTGTCGTCGTTCAGGTCCAGCCCCAGGGTCTGGGTCATCTGGCGCATCAGCTCACGGATCCGCTCGACCTTCTGGTCGCGGGTCAGGTGATTGTCCACCATGGGCGTTTCCAGGCCCCGTTCCACCAGCGCGCTGCGCACCGCGAGCGCCTCTTCACTGAGCCGTGATACCGCGACGGAGTCCGCCTCGCGGAGGGACGAAGTCTGCAATTGCTGCGACATGGGAAAGCCTCTGCCCTGATGGATACACACAATGACGCATTTACGCTGGATAGCGGCATTGGATTACTCGGCCGGCGACGATCGTTGACCGGGATCGTCCCGCCATCACCTCGCCAGCCAGCACCTCGCCAGCTAGCACCTCGATAGGAGCGCAATTATCCTTGGCCGAGGGCAGAAGCGCAAAAATAGATCGTATAACACGCTAATAGCAGGTCGCTATCGATCCACGCAAATCCATTGCATCAACCCGATAACGCTCATGAGTTCATGAATAGCGGCGATGAATAGCGATCACGACAGCCATTGCCGCAGGCGCCCGAACAACTGCGCCTGAAACGTTTCCGACAGCGGGTACAGATGCCCGGCCCCGGGCATCAGCTCCAGGTCCGCCCGCGGCAAACGGGACGCCAGGTGCCGGGCGTAATCGGCGGGAACGAACGGATCCTGCCCGCCCTGGTACAGCCACACCGGTATGGCGACCTCGCCGAGCCGGAAGCCCCAGTCCACCAGTTCGGTCATCAGGTCGTCGGCAATGGCCCGGGCGCCGCTGCCCAGGCACAGGATCTGATCCGCCTGGAAGCGTTGGGTGGGCCCGTGCCGGGCCAGCAGCTCGCGATCCTGGCCGCTGGTCAACTGGCGCGCTTCGCGCAGGTACAGGCCTGGATGACGGCGGGACAGCCACACCAGCGCGCGCACCACCAGCCGCAACAGCCGCGGGCTCCATGACGCCAGCGCCGGGCCGGGCCAGCGGGTGGTTTCCAGCAGCGGCCCACGGCGCGGGTACTCGGCAAAGTGGGTATAGCCGGACAGACACACCGCCAGCGAGACCCGGTCCGCCAGGGCGTGGGCGCAGGCCAGGGTGCGCGAGCCACCGCTGGACCAGCCCATGGCCACGAAGCGGTCGATGCCCAGGGCATCGGCCAGCGCGGCCGCGTCCCTTGGGTAATCGAGCAGCACCCGTCCGGGCTGCGCCGACGAGCCGCCAATACCGGGACGATCCGGCACCACCAGGCGGAAGCCGTGCCGCCGGGCCTGGCGATGGAAGAACCAGCCTTCCATGCGGCAACCCGGCATGCCGTGGGCGAACAGGATCGGGACGCCGTCGGGATCGCCCAGGTCGGCGTACATCAGACGGCGCCCGTCGGGCAGGATCATGAGGTGATCGTGGCTGCGAAAAGCGGCAAAACGGTCGATGGCCCAGTTCCTTCTGGCGCGTTTGCGGGGGCGGAGATCCGAGACTAACAGATCGTTTGCGATCCGTAGATTCCACAATGCGGGACAACCGCTCGCCGGCGTAGCTTCATGGTAGGCTTGCCGGCTGTCTGAACAACCTTTAACCGGATCGCTGTCGATCCGATCGCTCTCAACCGGGGCATTCTCAACCAGGCACTATCAACCGGATCATCCCGTGGACGAAACCCATCAGCCCATACCGGTCGCCCAGCAAGGGCGGCTCGCCCGCACGCTGTCCGAATGGCGGACCCTGGCCAAACTGGGCGGCCCCATCCTGGTCGCGCAGCTGGCGCAGGTGGCCAATGGCGTGATCGACACGGTGATGGCCGGCCACGCCAGCGCCGAGGATCTGGCCGCGGTGGGCATTGGCAGCAGCCTGTGGATTCCGCTGTTCCTGATGTTCATGGGCTTGCTCGGCGCGCTGCAGCCGATCATCTCCGGCCATCGCGGCGCCGGCGAGCTGCACCGCATCATGCCGGTCACCTGGCAGGGCATCTACATCGGCCTCGCGGCCACGCTGGTCATGGTGGGGCTGCTGATCAACGTCTGGCCGGTGCTCGACGTGCTGGACCTGGACCTGCACACCGCCCTGATCACCCAGGGCTACCTGGACGCCTTCTGCTGGGGCGTGCCGGCGATCCTGCTGATGACCGCCCTGCGCGGGCTGACCGACGGTCTGGGGCACACCAAGGTGATCATGGTGTTCTCGATCATCGCCGCGGCGGTCAACCTGCCACTGAACTACATCTTCATCTACGGCAAGCTGGGTCTGCCGGCCATGGGCGGCGTGGGCTGCGGCTGGGCCACGGCCCTGTCGAGCTGGATCGCCGCGCTGGGCCTGCTGATCTACCTCAACCTCAGCCGCGCCTACCGTTCGTTCCACCTCTGGCGCGAGCGGGCCAGACCGGACTGGCACATCGTCAACGAGATCCTGCGTCTGGGCGTGCCCATCGGCCTGACCATCTTCATCGAGGCCAGCATGTTCTCGGTGATCGCCCTGTTCCTGGCGCCGCTGGGGCCGGTGGTGGTGGCCGGGCACCAGATCGCACTGAACGTGGTGTCGCTGGTGTTCATGGTGCCCATGAGCCTGGGCATGGCGCTGACCCTGCGCATCAGCTTCCTGGTGGGCGCGCGGCAGCCCGACACCGCCCGCCTGCTGGGGCGCAGCACCCTGCTGCTGTCCCTGGCCATCGCGCTGGTCTTCGCCGCCCTGCTGGGCTTCGGCAACACGCTGATTGCCCGGCTCTACACCCATGAGACGGATGTCCAGGCGGTGACCGCGCACCTGCTGATCTTCGCCGCGCTGTTCCAGATCGCCGACGTCACCCAGGTGACCTGCGCCAGCGCCCTGCGCGGCTACAAGGACACCCGCGTGACCCTGTTCATCATGCTGTTCTCGTTCTGGGGCGTGGGGCTGCCGCTGGGCTGGGCACTCACCTTCACCGACCTGATCGTCGAGCCCATGGGCGCCGCCGGTTTCTGGGTGGGGCTGACCATCGGCCTTATGTCGGCCGGGGTGATGCTGGGGACGCGACTGTTCCGTTTTCAGGCGCCGTCACCGGCACTCGCTCCCGGATAACCACGCAGTTGCGTCCGCTGGCCTTGGCTTCGTAAAGAGCCGAGTCGGCGCGCGCCATCCAGCTGTCCACGTCATCGCCGGCATAAAGCGAGGCGACACCGAACGACGCGGTCACCCGCCCGCCCGGGCAACGCAGCTCCGTGGCCAGCTTGTGGCGCAGGTTTTCCGCCACCGCCCGGGTACCGGTCTCCTGCACGCCCGGCATGATCAACACGAACTCCTCCCCGCCGAACCGGTACATGGTGTCCGTGCGCCGGATATACCGCTGGATCAGATTGGCGCATTCCATCAGTGTGGCGTCTCCCTGGCGATGGCCGAACTGGTCGTTGATGCGCTTGAAATGATCCAGGTCGAACAGGATCAGCACATGGGGCATATCGTTGCGTTCGAAGCCGGCCACCGCCGCCTGCATGTCCTCTTCCATCGCGCGCCGGTTCTTCGCCCCGGTGAGCGGATCGTGGGTGGCCAGCCGCTCCAGGCGCTCGCGCTGGTGCTGGTTGCGGCGGGCGAAAATATAGGCGCAGGCGCTGACCACGACGCAGGTCGTGGCGAACGACAGCATCTGCTCGCTGGATTCGAAGGCCTGGCCGTGCAGCATCAGGCCGGCCACCGCCAGCCCGTTGATCGCCACAGCGATGATCGGCAGGGTCAGGAAGAAGTTGGTGACCATCGCCGGGTACAGCCAGAACAGGCCAACCCCACCCACCACCGTCGCCACCGCAGTACCGCCGGCGCAGGTGCACAACGCCAGGAAAAAGCCGCTGCGGCGGTTGTCGCCGGTGCGCCAGGCATAAGTCACGGTGACGCAGATGGACGCCAGGATCAGCAGATCGACGATCGCCGCCACCAGGTTGCCGGTGGCGAAACGGAAGATGGCGAACGGCGTGATCCCGAACACCGCGCAGGCGCCCAGCAGGGTAATGATCGACAGCTGAAAATCGTGTCTCAATCGATAGAACATAGGGCAGGCCAGTATGCCGGCGCGAGCTGCGGGCACGACGCACGAATTATTATTGGTTGTGGATCATCCGGAACGGGCCGACTCGTCCCAGGCCTTGGCCGAGCGGACAGTAGACCGGTAAAACTGTCCATAGCCTAGCCACTTCCTGGCAAAAAGGTAGGCTTTTCCCGTTAAATGTTAAAAAAAGCGATGCAATCCCGCTTTACCCGTAACACCCACTGAGGAGTGCCCATGCCAGCCCCCTTCGAGTTCCGCTTCCGCGTCCGTTACGGCGAATGCGACGCCCAGGGTGTGGTGTTCAACGCCCGCTACGGCGACTACGTGGACATCGCCGTCAACGAGTACATCCGCACCCTGTTCGGGGACTACCGGCACCTGCTGGAGCAGGATCTGGACTTCCAGGTGGTCAACCTGAACCAGAGCTGGCAGTCACCGGCGCGCTATGACGACGTGTTGTGCGCGCGGATCGAGCCGGGCCGGATCGGCACTACGTCGTTCACCCTGCACCTGGCGTTTGTCGAGCTGGGCGAACAGCGGCCGGTAGCGACCGCCGACATTACCTACGTCATGATCGCCCCCAGCGCCGGCGGCAAGACGCCGGTGCCCGACGCCATCCGCGAGAAACTGGCCCGGGGCGCTCCGGAAACGCGGATCAGCCATGCCGGAGAGGCCTGACGGGAAACGCAAAACATTGTCAGAGGGTCTGGGCGGGACCGGCTTTTTCAATTACAAACTATCAACAGATGCGATAGATTAGAAAAAACACTATTAATAGTATCCGTTCGCTCAGTTGAAGGGCCTACCCGCTGTGTCAAACCTGGTTCGAATTGCTCCCGGCGCCCTGGTCATCGGCAAACCGCTGCCGTGGACGGTTTACGACGCCGAGGGCAATGTGCTGCTCACTCAGGGCTACGTCATCCAGACCGATGTCCAGCTCGAGCAGCTGTTCGAACGCGGGCTGTTCTATCCCAGACGCAGCGACGCCCCTGCCCCGGAGCCGGCCGCCAACGACATCGATGAGCGCCCACGCAACCCGTTCAGCGACTACCCGCAGTTGCTGCACACCCTGGAACTGGCGCTGCGTGCCATCGACAGGCCCGCGCCGGACGCCCGCCAACGGGTGCTGGGGCTGGCCAACCTGGTGATACGCTGTTGCCGGGAAGCGCCCGATCCCTGCCTGGCGCTGGTCCACCTGTATTCGGTCGAGCCCACCGCCTACGAGCAAACGCTGTTCTACGCCATCATCTGCTACTTCGTCGGCGACCAGTTGGGCATGGAGGACAAACGCCTGCGTGTTCTGATCGGCGCGGCGCTCACCGCCAACCTGGCCCTGCTGCCGTTTTCCGACAAGCTCAACCAGTCACGCCACCGGCTCAGCGAATCCCAGCGGGCCATCATCCACAAGCATCCGGAGCTGGCCGTGGCGGCCCTGGAACGCGCCGGGATCGACAACCGGCTGTTGCTCACCATCGTCGCCCAGCACCACGAGCAACCGGACGGCTCCGGCTACCCGGCCGGCCTGTCGGGCCCGGACATCCTGCCGGAAGCCCGCATCGTCGCCCTGGCCGAACGCTACACGGCGATGATCACCCGGCGCGCCTACCGCAACCGCTACAACATCACCGAAGCGCGCCAGGCCCTGGCCGAGGCCAGCCACCGGCTACAGGACCGTTCCCTGCACCAGGCCCTGCTGCGGGCGCTCACCCCGTATCCGCCCGGCGCCCTGGTGCGGCTGGCCAACAACGAGGTGGCGGTCGTTACCCATCGCCCCACCGGCCTGCAGGGCGCCGTGGCCCAGGCCATCGTCAATCCCACCGGCAACCGTTACGTGGGCGCCTTCAAACGCGACTGCACCCGCCCGGAGTACCAGATCCAGCAGGTGGAAGTGCCCGATGACCTGCCCTCCATGGATTTCGGCCAGCTGTGGGGATTTGATCGCTCCTGATCCCTGTGCGATAACCGCGCCCATGCACACGCCCTTTCTCCCCCGAACATGAACGCCCCACAGGAACGCCCGCTAGAGGCGCTGCCCGCTGATTGGCAGGCGGCGTTGGCCGGCGCCCGGGTCCGACATTTGCCGGCCGGCCTGTGCAACCACGTCTATCGCGTCGACAGCGGCCCGCAAAGTCTGGCCCTGCGCCTCAACAACCCGGCGCCGGATGCCCTGGGCATCGACCCGGCGCGCGAAGGCGCCATTCTCGACGGCATCGCCGACCAGCCCTGGGCCCCACGGGTGCGCTACCGGGACCGCCACTGCCTGCTCACCGACTGGGTCCAGGGCAGCCCGCCCGCCGGCGGCTCCGGGGCCCGCCTGCACTGGCTCGCCCACGCGCTCAACAGCGTCCACACGTGCCCCGGTGACTGGCCCGCGTTGGACATTCCCGACCAGTTGCGCCGCCTGATCAGCCGCTGCGGCATGCCGGAAAGCCGCACCCGGGCCCGCATCGAACCGCTCCTGGCCGACCTGCCCGCCACAGACCGCCGGGTTCTCTGCCACAATGACTGGCATCCGGGTAACCTGGTGATCGGGCCCGGCGGCTGGACGCTGCTGGACTGGGAGTTCGCCGGCCTGGGCGACCCAAGGCTGGACATCGGCGGCGCCATCAACGGCTTTGCCCTGGACGCGAGACAGATAACGTCACTGAGCCGCCTGACCGGTTTCCCCGTAAAGGAACTGACGCAGGCCTCGACGATCATGAAAGTCATGGAGATCGTCTGGTACGCGGCCAACCCGGATCTCGCGCCGGAGCGGGCCGGTGACCTGGCGGACTGGCTCGACGGCAACCTGCGGCTCTGAACCGCAACGCAGACGGGTTGCGGGTTTCCACGACAGGTCAAACGCGCTGCACTGGACCCATTAAGTAGACGACCGGTCTAATAATCGTTACGGTAAGGCCATTCCATTCAGCTCTCACTAACCGGACTCAGGAGGAGCAACATGAAAGTACTGATGGTTCTGACCTCTCACGACCAGATGGGCGATACCGGCCACAAGACGGGCTTCTGGCTGGAAGAGTTCGCATCACCCTACTACGCGTTTGTCGATGCCGGCATCGACGTGACCCTGGCCTCCCCCGCCGGCGGTCAGCCTCCGGTGGATCCCAACAGCGACGCCGAAGACGCCCAGACCGATGCCACCCGTCGTTTCAAGCAGGACACCGAGGCGCGCAAAGCGCTGGCCAACACCCTGAAGCTCGATGCCGTGTCCAGCGCCGACTACGACGCCATCTTCTACCCCGGCGGCCACGGCCCGCTGTGGGACCTGTCGGAAGATCCGGTCTCCATCAACCTGCTGGAAACCGCGGCCGGCAGTGACAAGGTGATCGGCGCCGTATGCCACGCCCCGGGCGTGTTCCGCCACGTCAAGGGCGCCGACGGCGAATCCATCGTCAAGGGCCGCCGTGTGACCGGCTTTACCAACTCCGAGGAAGCCGGCGTGCAGCTGACCGACGTGGTGCCGTTCCTGGTGGAAGACATGCTCAAGGAAAACGGCGCGGACTTTGGCCGCACCGACGACTGGGGCAGCCACGTGGAAATCGACGGCAAACTGATCACCGGCCAGAACCCGGCGTCCTCGGAAGCCGCGGCCAAGGCGGTGGTCCAGGCCATCAAGGGGTAAGCCCATGAAAGCCATCGCGATTGACGGGGAACGCCTCCTGTGGCGTGACCACGACGCGCCGGGCGAACCGGCGGCGGACGAGGTCACCCTCGACGTGGCCTACGCTGGCATGAACCGGGCCGACCTGATGCAGCGGGCGGGCGCCTATCCGCCGCCGCCCGGAGCCTCGACGATTCTGGGTCTGGAGGTCAGCGGCCACGTGCGCGCGGTGGGCGAAGACGTCACCCACCTGCAACCCGGAGATCCGGTGTGCGCCCTGCTGACCGGAGGCGGTTACGCCGAGCGTGTCCGTGTGCCAGCGGTGCAGGTGCTGCCGCTGCCCGACGGCGTCTCCCTGCGCGATGCCGCCGGCCTGCCGGAGGTGTTCGCCACCGCCTGGCTCAACCTGTACATGGAAGCGGCCCTCAAACCGGGCGAGCGGATCCTGCTGCACGCCGGCGCCAGCGGCGTCGGCACCGCGGTGATCCAACTGGCCCGGGAACTGGACAATCCGGTGTTCGTGACCGCCGGCAGCGACACCAAGATCGAGGCCTGCAAGGAATTGGGCGCCGAGGCGGGCTGGAACCGCCACAACGGTCCGTTCGTCGACGCGGTGCGCGACTGGGGCGGCGTCGATATGGTGCTGGATCCGGTTGGCGGAGCCTACATCGGCGATGACCAGAAGGTGCTCAACCTGAACGGCCGCATCGTGCTGATCGGCCTGATGGGCGGGCGCCAGGGCGAGGTGGATCTGGGCGTGATGCTGATGAAACGCCAGCGCCTGATCGGCTCCACCCTGCGTTCGCAGCCGGTCGCGCTCAAAGGCGAGGTGATGGATGCCCTGTACGAGACGGTCTGGCCACTGCTGGCCAGCGGCCAGATCCGGCCGGTGATCGACCGGGTTTTCCCCATCGCCGATGCCGAAGCGGCCATGGCCTATCTCCAGGCCAACGAGAACCAGGGCAAAGTGCTCTTGCAAGTGGCGACCTGAACCGCTCATCCAGCCATCGTCACGCGGCGTACGTTAAAAATGACGTACACTGGAAGAAGCCTCTCTGGATTCCGCGACCATGGCTGACACACTCTACTACGACGGCCGCTGCCCGCTGTGCCGTCACGAAATCGACCTCCTGGGCCGCTGGCAGACCGGCGGCCTGAACCTGGCCGACATCCACACGCTTGTCCCGGACCCGCAGCACCCGGACCGTGAGAGCCTGTTGCGCCGGCTGCATCTGCGCACGGACGACGGGCACTGGCTGGTAGGGCTCGACGCCACCGTCCGGGCCTGGTCCCACACCCCGTTCGGAGCGCTGCTGCGTCCGCTGCGCTGGCCGGGCCTGCGCCGACTGGCCGACCGCTTCTACACCACCTGGGCCCACCGCCGTTATCAGCGACGCTATGACTGCAGCCTCTGCTCAGCGCCAACCCGCGACCGTTAGGCGCGTCGCCGTGCTGCTGGCGCTGGCCCTGCTGCTGGGCGGCTGCAGCACCACCCGATTCGCCTATCAGCAGATGGACTGGTTCGCGGCCTGGTGGGTGGACGACTACATCCCCCTGGACAACCGCCAGGACGCCCGTCTGCAGGCGGACGTCCGCGCCTTCCGGCAATGGCACTGCCGCCACGAACTGCCCCGCTACGACGCCTGGTTAGCCGACCTGGAAAGCCTCGCGCTCCAGCCCCCCATCCGGGAAACCGAGGTGGCGCACCTGCAGAACCGCTTCTTCAATGCCCTGGACCGGCTGTTGGCGCGGATCGAGCCCGGCGCCACGCGTCTGCTGTCGTCCCTCAGCGACGAACAGGTGATCGCACTGGGACAGGCCATGGCCCGCAACCAGGCGGACAAGCGCGAGGAGCTGCTGGGCGACGATCCAGCCGGCCGGCGGCTGGCGCGCATGAATGAACGGGCCGAGCGCTGGCTGGGACCGCTCACCGGTGAACAGCGCGCCACCCTGGTGAACTGGAATCAGGGGCGAGGGCCGATAACGGAAATCTGGCTGGAGGGCCGCGGCCGCTGGCAGGCAGCCCTGATGGAGAGTCTGGAGCAGCGCCACGAGCCGCACTTCCCCAGCCAGGTCCGGCAGCTGCTGAGCCGTGACGGTGCGGCCCGCGGCGAAGCCTACCAGGCCATGCGCGCCGACAGCCGCCAGGCGCTGGCCGGGCTGGTGACCGATCTGGTCAACCAGTCCACGCCCGCGCAACGGACCCACCTGACACGCGAAATCCGCCAGCTGCGGACGGATTTCACGGCCTTGAGCTGTCCCGCCCGGGGGATAGCCGGCGACTCGGCGGCCGCCGGCTGACGCTGACTCAGGCGGGAAATCGGGCGGCGACTCAGGGAACGATCACAGAATCGGCACGGACCGACAGATTCTGGATACGCTCGTCGTTGGCCGCTTCCGTCTCCGCCTCGCTGAAGAACACGCTGCCGGTCGGATCGAAGGTGGCCCTGAGGTATTCCGACAGGGCGTCCTGCTCGCTGCCGTAGCCGGCGAAATCAGTCAGGCCCGGGTCGTCGGTGCCGTCGGTGTCCGGCAGTTCCTCTCGCAGGTCGTTGGTCAGGTTCTTGAACGGATAGCCGTCGCCGCAGCTGTCCGCCCCGGCTTCGGTGCCCGTCTGCACGCAGGACGCCAGGAAGCCCAGGGTCACCATCCGGAACCCGGTCGACGCCTGCGCGGCCACCAGACTGCCGTTCTCAACCACGGTCACGTCCCCACTACCGGTTTCCACCACCAGCGACTGGATACGGCGGCCGGTGGTCGCGGCGCCGGTGTTGGTATCGCCTGCGGTGCGGGCGGTCCGGGCCGGATCGAAGCTGAAGCGCATACCGGCGATCTGCGGGAACTGACCGGGTGTGGCGCCGTCCGCGGTGGCGGCAACCGCGTGCTCCATCAGGTCGTGAAGCTCGGCACCGGTCACGGTCAGCAGGGCCAGGCTGTTGTTGAAGCGCAGCGAGCCTTCAATGTCGAACTGGGAGATATCGCCCTCTTCCTTGCCCACGCTGTCGTTCGCCGCCGGCGGCAGGAACTCGGCGTCGTCCGGGTCGTTGGAGCCGGCCGGCTGCACGATCTGGCCGATGGCGGAACGGATGCCGCCGCCGTTCTTCAGGGAAATCACCGTGTCCGGATCGAAGGACTGGGCGTACCACAGGTTGGCCTGGGCGCTCAGGTTCCCCAGGTTGGTTTCCTCGGTGCGCACCTGACCGCGGCGGCCGTCGAGGTAGACCGAAGTCTGGCCGACGATGTTGCCGTCGCGCGCCGCCAGCACCTCGCGGATGGCCTGGGAGACTTCCGCCACGCGCGGGTTCACCTCGCCCATCAACTGGTCGACCGTGCTCTCCGTGGAAGCCCAGGCGCCGTTCACCGCCGGGTCGAGCCGGTCGGTGTCGATGACGCCGTCCGCGTTGAAGGTCAGGACCAGGCGCCCCAGGTACTTGTAGTCGCCGTCCACGTTCACCACCAGCACCGGCTCGCCGTCGGGGGATTCGAACGACAGCGGGTAGGTGTCGGCGGCGGTGTCGCCGTCGCGCAGCACGTCGTCGGCGTCCGCCAGCAGGGTGTTGGAGCCGCCCGCCACGATCACGTCCACGCCGTTCAGGCGCTGCGCCAGGGCTTTCTCGTAGGCGATCTGCTGCATGTGGGCCACCAGCACCACCTTGTTGATGCCGGCGTCGGTCAGTTCGTCCACCGCCGGCTGCACCACCGCGGCGATGTCGTCATAGAGCTGGGCTTCCTCAGCCACGACGTCCGGCGTGATGGTGATACCGCCGGTGCTGGTGATCGACGCCAGGGCCGGCGTGGTGGCGCCAACCACCCCGATGCGCTCACCGCCGACGGTCACGACGGTGGAAGCGGCGATACGACCGGCCATGGCGGCGTTGTCCTGCCCGGCGTCGGTGGCCAGGGGCGCCAGGGCGTCGTCGGTGGTGACGTCGAGGTTGGCGGACACGAATGGGAAGGCGGCGCCCGGGTAGCTGTTGTCGCCGTCGGTTTCGGCGCTGAGCATGGCGGCAAATTCCCCGGTGCCGCCGTCCAGGTCATGGTTGCCGATGGCGGACACCGACACCCCCATGGCGTTCATGAAGGCGATGTCGGCGCGGCCGTTGGCCGGCACACCCAGCGCTTCGACCAGGGCGTCGTCGCTGGCGGCGAAGTAGCGCGGGCCGGGGATGACGTTGTCACCGGAACTCACCAGCAGGGTGTTGTCCCGGTCGGCGCGGAAGGCGTTGACCAGCGCGGAGAATCGATCCACCTCGTCGATGGCGCCGGGGGCACCATCCACATCCGCGAAGTGCAGCAACTGCAGCGTGTATTCATCTCGGTCGTCATCGTCGTTGCAACCGGTTAGGATCAGTGCCGACGCGCTGACGGCAAGCGCCAAAAGCGTTTTGGTTCCCTTCATGTCCCGTCTCCAGCTCGAATCATTTGTTCACGGCCGCTTTTGTAACAGCCTGTAACAAATAGACATGCTGGCGACCGAACACGACAGTGCGATGGCACTGTCGTGACAGCTTGTTGACGCCGGTGTTACAGCGGGATGTCCCCGCTACAGCAGACCCAGAGCCTTGGCGTGATGCTCCAGGTGCTCGTCGATGAACGAGGCGATGAAGAAGTAACTGTGATCGTAGCCGCTGTGCATGCGCAGGGTGACGTGGTGATGCACCCGCTCACAGGCCTCGGCCAGTGTCTCCGGATAGAGCTGCTCTTCCAGGAACTGGTCCGCCGTCCCCTGGTCGATCAGCAGCGGCAGGCGTTCGTCCGCCTCCGGAATCAGCAGGGTGGCGTCGTACTCGGCCCAGGTGGACTCGTCACTGCCCAGGTAGCCCAGGAAGGCTTTCTGGCCCCAGGGGCAGGCGGTGGGGTGGCAGATAGGCGCGAAGGCGGACACCGACGCATAGCGGCCCGGATTCCTGAGGGCGGCGATCAGGGCGCCGTGTCCGCCCATGGAGTGACCGGAGACCGAGCGCGTTTCGGTCACCGGCAGGTTGGTTTCCACCAGCGTGGGCAGCTCGCTGACCACGTAGTCGTACATGCGGTAGTGGGCCGACCAGGGTTCTTGGGTGGCGTTGACGTAGAAGCCGGCGCCGCTGCCGAAATCGTAGTTGTCATCCTCGCCCGGCAGGTTCACGCCGCGCGGGCTGGTATCCGGGCAGACGATCGCCATCCCCAGCTCCGCCGCGCGCTTCTGGGCCCCGGCCTTCTGCATGAAATTCTGGTCCGTGCACGTCAGCCCCGACAGCCAGTAGAGCACGGGCACAGGCGCCTTGCGGGACTGGGGAGGCAGGAAGACGGCAAATTCCATATCGCAGTTGAGCACGTCGGAGCGATGGCGATACCGGCGATGCTCACCATCAAAGCAGCGGTTGGATGAAAGCAGTTCCATGGTGGGGTTCCTCTAGTGCTGTCTCGGGGCGGGCCCGAACCGGATCGCCTGACCGGTGACGATCGCGCGGCGGACCGCACCCAATAAAAAAGCCCGGCACGACCAGCGTCGCGGGGCCCGATTGTCCTGTCGATCCAGCCATTATGGCGCGCCCGTGCCTGGAACGACAACACACCCCGGCGTTCATCCAGACCGGAACGGACGGTGGCTAATCGTCCTCGGTGGCGAAACGGGGAACCTGGGAGCCGTAACCGGATTTGGCCAGTGCCTGGAGGATCGCCGCGCGGGTGACGATGCCCACCAGCTTACCGCCATCGACCACCGGGTAGATCTTGGGTTTGTTGCGGCCGAGATTCTGTGCCAGGTCCACCATGGCCATTTCCGGGGGTACCGTCAGCGGATCAGCAAACATGACATCATCCACAACCGGTTCGCCCTCGTGGTGATAGCTCGTGACCAGCAGCGCGTGGATGCAGTCCTGCTCGGAAACGAATCCCAGCACATGGCGTTTCTCGTCGACGACCGGCAGCCCACTCACGTGGTTGCGCAAGAGCACATTCACCACCTTCGACAACGAGGTGCCGCAACGCACGGGCTCAATGTGATTCCACATGACGTCACTGACCTTGAGTGATCGCATAAGCGTGCCTCCTGTTCAGGGGCCGGCATTCAAACCGCCCTCCCCTAAAGCTAGGCAAAGATCGGCGGGATGGAAACATCAGGAAGTCAACCAGTGCGCCGAAGTGAGCCGAGACTTCATCGCCCGTTAACCCGTCGCCCGGATCTGTCTATAATGGACACTCGTCCGAACACGCCGGATCCGCAATGAAAGCACCGCCCCTTGCTCCCGACGAGCCTCAACGCATCGACAGTCTGCGTGCCCTGCGCGTGCTGGACACGCCGGTGGAAGAGCGTTTCGAGCGCATTACCCGGCTGGCACAGAAATTCTATGGCGTCGCCATCGCCGCCATCACCCTGGTGGACGAGGATCGCCAGTGGTTCAAGTCGATCCAGGGTCTGGAGGCGAAAGCCACCGAAAGGCGCGTTTCCTTCTGCGGTCACGCCCTGCTGGAGGACGATATTTTCGTCGTCGAGGACACCCTGCGGGACGAGCGCTTCGACGACAACCCGCTAGTGACTGGCCCACCCCACATCCGTTTCTATGCCGGCCTGCCGCTGCGGGTGCAGCAACGGATTCCGGTCGGCACCCTGTGCGTGATCGACTCCCGGCCCCACGCCACCAGCGAATTCGACTTCAGCGTCTTGCGGGACCTGGCCGCCCTGGCCGAGCGCGAGTTCGCCTTCGAAAGCCCCGCCAACCGCCGCGACACGATCCACGGCGGCCCCCGTGAGAACCTGCTGGACGAGGTCACCGGCCTGTGGAACTGGGCCGGCATCACCCGCCAGTTGGAGGAGTCCACCCAGCGCATCAAGATGATCGGCGGTGAGATCACGCTGGTGTGGCTGCGGGTGACGCCGGCGGACACCGGGAACACCTCCGCCGAGGCCGACAACGCCGTCCGCCGTGACTGGAGTGAACGCCTGCTGGGCGCCCTGGACTTTTTCGACACGGTGGGCACCCTGGACACACGCGATTTCCTGCTCATGGTCCATGAGGGCGAGCGGGCCCAACTGCTGGTTCGCCTGGGCATGGTGGCCAACCGGCTGACGCAGAATGGCGACCCCGCCTATACGCCGCCCCATCACCTGGCTTTTGCGGCGCTGAAAACCATCGACGGCCGGATGGGCGTGGCCGAGATCCTGGAACAACTGGAGAAGGGCCTGCCGGAACCCGAATCGGACTCGGGCACGCTGGTGCTGATGAATGGCCGACAGCGCTCGCGCATCCCGCTGCTCTGACTTCTGGAGACCGCCGCGGCCTCAACGCAACGATGGATCACCGGTCAGGCAACACTTTTTAACAATGTTCGCCTACTACTTATTCCCTAAGCTGTTTGATTAATGTACATTTCTCCTGCGTTTCGGGGATCCTCCCTGAAACGTGCCCTGAAGTCCTTCAGGGCGACGTGCGTGGCCTCCACAGCAACGTCTTTACACAGTACATCGCCAAGGCGTTTTAAATGACGGGTCGCTCCATGTAGACCCGGAGATCCTAGTTCCATTTGGAGGTGAAATATGCGTTTGAGCAACATCGTCGTCCGGTTCCGGCGTAACCAGGTCGCCATGCCCGAAAACAGCCGGGTAGAAGCCGTCAGCCGCCGCCAGACCATGAGCCTTGAAGCGCTCAATCGTCCGGCTCAGTCCCGCAGCATCAAGGCCGCTCTGCGCCAGCGTTAATCGGGACGCGAAGAAGATAAAACAACACGGAGGGATCTCATTTTGAGTATTCCCAGTTGATAGCCAGCTCAAGATGTCTTGGGCTGGCTATTTTATTTTCTGCGCCCTGATTTTCCCCTCCCGTTTCTCCCACTCATTCCAGCGCCACGATCCATCTCATCGCTCCGGTCTAGCACCTCTTCCGCCGCCCCCCGGCCGATGTGAGACAATGCGCGACAAAGAACCCACGTCATCCTGATGAGGACAACACCATGCAATACCTGCACACCATGGTCCGGGTCGCCGACCTGGATGCGTCCCTGAATTTCTACTGCAACCTGCTGGGTCTGGAAGAAGTCCGGCGCATGGACAACGACAAAGGCCGTTTCACACTGGTGTTCCTGGCCGCGCCGGAAGATCGCGAGCGCGCCCTGGCGGACAAGGCGCCGATGGTGGAACTGACCTACAACTGGGATCCCGAGGAATACACCGGCGGCCGCAATTTCGGCCACCTGGCCTACCGGGTGGATGACATCTACGCGCTGTGCGACAAACTGCAGGCCGGCGGCGTCACCATCAACCGCCCGCCGCGGGACGGTCACATGGCGTTCGTGCGCTCGCCGGACAACATCTCCATCGAACTGCTGCAGAAAGGCGACGCCCTGCCGCCGCAGGAGCCCTGGGCCAGCATGGAAAATACCGGGAGCTGGTAACTCCCGGCGCCGCCCGACTTCAGCGGCTGGCCAAACCCATCACGCCCAGACTCGTCTCGGCGATCGTGGCCACCAGCGGCTCCGGCAGATCGTGCCCCATGCCGGGAATCAGCCGCGCCTGGGCGTGGGGAATCAGGTACTGCAGCTGCTCCGCCGCCACCGGCCGGATCAGCGGGTCCGCCGCGCCGTGGATGATCGCCGTGGGCGCCTGGATGCGGCGGGTGATGGAGGACAGGCTGCCGCTGGCAAGAATCGCCCGGGTCTGACGCAGGATGCCGGCCGGGTGGTACGCGCGTCGGTAGTCGCTAATGAGTCGTTCACGCACGGTGTGCGGCGCGGTGGGATAATCCGGGCTCTGGATGGCGCGCCAGAAGTCCAGCGAGCGGGCTACCACCGCGTCCTCATCGTGGCCTTTCACGCCGATCCCCGATAACCGCCAGACCAGCCCCAGTTTGGGCATGGGCAGGCGCGGACTGTTGGTGGAGGTCATCACCAGGGTGGCCGAACGCACCCGCTGTGGATAATCCCCCGCCAGCACCTGGGTGATCATGCCCCCCATGGAGACGCCCACCAGGTGCGCGCGCCCGATCTCCAGCGCGTCCATCAGGCCGCCTACGTCCGCCGCCATGTCGTGCAGCGTGTAGGGCGCAGCCACGGGCCGCCCCAGGCGGGAGTTCAACATGGCCTTGAGCGGATGATCCTGCAGGTGCGCCTTGAGGTGCGTGGACAGGCCGATGTCCCGGTTGTCGAAACGAACCACCCAATAGCCGGCTTCGGCGTAGGCGTTGAGCAGACTCTCCGGCCACAGGGTCATCTGGGCGCCCAGGCCCATAATGAACACCACCGGTTCGCCGCTCGGGTTGCCCCGGGTCTCGACGCAGAATTCCAGGCCATTGGCGCCGATACGGCGCGATTCGGGCGGGTAATGCTTCAAGGCTACATTCACAGGGTTCTCCTTCCGTTACCCCGAGGATACTGGATTCCCGGGGCGCCGCCATGTCTCCATTGACTCTCGCCACGCCAGACCGGCCAATTGCCCGCACAAAAACAGTGCATTATCGTTGTAACTTGTTATTCTGAAAGGCCCTTTATCAACAACAATAAGGATCGGTCTATACTCTGCCGATCAGCACTGGATTCAACGGAGGAAACGTCCATGGAAGCCCTGTCGAATGTCATCACCGCGATCAACGGCCTGGTCTGGGGGCCGCCCATGCTGGTCCTGATCCTGGGTGTCGGTCTGTTCCTGAGCCTGGGCCTGAAGCTCATGCCGATCCTGAAGCTGGGCACCGGCTTCAAGCTGATGTGGCAGGGCCGCCAGTCCGGCGACGACGGCGAGATTCCGCCGTTCCAGGCCCTGATGACCGCGCTGTCGGCCACCGTCGGGACCGGTAACATCGCCGGTGTAGCCACGGCGGTCTTCCTCGGCGGTCCGGGCGCACTGTTCTGGATGTGGCTGACCGCCCTGGTGGGCATGGCCACCAAGTACTCCGAAGCGGTGCTGGCGGTGAACTACCGCGAGGTGGACGAGCGCGGCGACCACGTCGGCGGGCCCATGTACTACATCCGCAACGGCCTGGGCCACAAGTGGACCTGGCTGGGCGTGCTGTTCGCCGTGTTCGCTGCGGTGGCTGGCTTCGGCATCGGCAACACCGTGCAGGCCAACTCGGTGGCGGACGTCATCGAAACCAACTTCAACGTGCCGCACATCGTCACGGGCCTGGTACTGGCGGTGCTGGTGGGCCTGGTCCTGATCGGCGGCATCAAGCGCATCGGCCAGGTGGCGTCCTCGCTGGTGCCGCTGATGGCCATCGCCTACCTGGTGGCCGGGCTGATCGTACTGGCCATCAACGCCACCGAGATTCCCGCCGCCATCGCCCTGGTGGTGGAGCACGCCTTCAGCCCCATCGCCGCCCAGGGCGGTTTCGCCGGGGCCGCCGTGTGGGCCGCTATCCGCTTCGGTGTGGCGCGCGGCATCTTCTCCAACGAAGCGGGCCTGGGCTCGGCACCCATCGCCCACGCCGCGGCGCAGACCAACAACCCGATCAAGCAGGGCATGGTGGCCATGCTGGGCACCTTCATCGACACCATCATCATCTGCACCATCACCGGCCTGGTGATCATCACCTCCGGCGTCTGGACCAGCGGCGAGTCCGGTGCCGCCCTGACCTCGATGGCCTTCGCCCACGCCCTGCCCAGCGTCGGCAACTACCTGGTGGCCATCGCCCTGGCGGTGTTCGCCTTCACCACCATCCTGGGCTGGTCGTTCTATGGCGAGCGCTGCATCGAGTTCCTGTTCGGCGTAAAGGCCATCTGGCCCTATCGGGTGCTGTGGATCATCGCCATTCCCGTCGGCGCCACCTCCAACCTGGGCATTATCTGGCTGGTAGCAGACACCCTGAACGCGATGATGGCCCTGCCCAACCTGGTGGCGCTGGCGCTGCTGAGCCCGGTGATCTTCCGTCTGACTCGGGAACATTTCGAGCGTGAAGGCGTCAAAACCCCGTAATAACATAAGGTTATAAAGCAGAACGAAACAGTCTTTTGATAAATCCGCCGCCGGCCCAATAGTCTCTGACAGTCACGGCATTCAGTGAGTCAAGACAGACGGTTACAGGAAGATCGACGCCGGTCGGCGTCACCGATCCAGAGGAGGAGTATTCATGAGCTTACGTCTAGGCGATACCGCACCCGATTTTGAACAGGATTCCAGCGAAGGCCGCATCCGCTTCCACGAGTGGCTGGGCGACGGCTGGGGCATCCTGTTCTCGCACCCGGCCGATTTCACCCCGGTGTGCACCACCGAGCTGGGCCTGACCGCCAAACTGAAGGACGAGTTCACCAAGCGCAACATCAAGGCCATCGCGCTGAGCGTGGACGACGTGGAGTCGCACAAATCCTGGATCAACGACATCAACGAGACCCAGGGCTGCAGCGTCAACTTCCCGATCCTGGCGGACGGTGACCGCACGGTATCCACCCTGTACGACATGATTCACCCCAACGCGGACGACAGCATGACCGTGCGTTCGCTGTTCGTGATCGACCCGAACAAGAAGGTGCGCCTGATCATCACCTACCCGGCCAGCACCGGCCGTAACTTCAACGAGGTGCTGCGGGCGGTGGACTCCCTGCAACTGACCGACAGCCACAAGGTGGCCACCCCGGGCAACTGGGAAGCCGGCGACGACGTGGTGATCGTGCCGTCCCTGCAGGACGAGGATGAGATCAAGCAGCGCTTCCCCAAAGGCTACAAGGCGGTGCGCCCCTACCTGCGCATGACGCCGGACCCGAAAGCCAACTGGAACGGCGAGTAACCGTTTCCCGTCCCGAAACGAAAAGACCCCGGCCGAGGCCGGGGTCTTTTTTTAGGCGTCGATCAACGCGCTGACTCAGAAGGCCGGAACCACGGCACCCTTGTACTTGTCGTTGATGAACTGCTTGACCTCATCGCTGGTCAGGGCGTCCGCCAGCTTCTGCATGGCCGCGCTGTCCTTGTTGTCCGGACGGGCCACCAGGATGTTGACGTACGGAGAATCGGCACCCTCGATGATCAGTGCGTCCTTGGTCGGGTTCAGGCCCGCTTCCAGCGCGTAGTTGGTGTTGATCATGGCCACGTCGACCTGACCCAGCACCCGCGGCAGGGTGGCGGCTTCCAGCTCGTAGAAGTCCAGGTTCTTCGGGTTCTCGGCGATGTCACGCGGCGTCGCGGTGATCTTGCTGCTGTCCTTGAGCGTGATCAGACCGGCTTTCTGCAGCAGCAGCAGCGCACGGCCGCCGTTGGTCGGATCGTTGGGAATGGCGATGGTGGCGCCGTCTTCCAGGTCGTCCAGGGACTCGATCTTGTTGGAGTAGGCGCCGAACGGCTCGACGTGAACGCCGATAACGCTGACCAGGTTGGTGCCCTTGCCGTCGTTGAACTCGCTCAGGTACGGCTGGTGCTGGAAGAAGTTGGCGTCCATACGCTCCTGCGCCACCTGGATGTTGGGCTGGACGTAATCGGTGAAGACTTTCACATCCAGATCCACGTCTTCCTTGGCCAGCATGGGCTTTACGAATTCCAGGATTTCCGCGTGGGGAACGGCGGTGGCCGCCACGGTCAGTTTGTCCGCCGCCTGGGCGGATGAGAAAGCCACCAGGGAGGCAGCCAGCGCCAGAATCTTTGTCAGTTTCATAATCTTCCTCGTGTCTACGATGAGTGTTCTTTTTCTTTGCGCCGTTACCACAACGGCGCACGTGGATCAGCGACGGCTGAAGTGCAATACCAGCCGGTCGCCCACCATTTGCAGCACTTGCACAAAAACAACCAGAAGCGCCACGGTAATCACCATGACGTCGGTCTGAAATCGCTGATATCCGAAACGGATAGCCAGGTCACCCAAACCGCCCCCGCCGATAACACCGGACATGGCGGCGTAGGACACCAGCGTGATCGCCGTCACCGTGATGCCGGCGATGATGCCTGGCAGGGCCTCCGGCAGCAGCGCGCCGAAGATGACCTGGCGCACGGTGGCGCCCATCGCCTGGGTGGCCTCGATGATGCCCCGGTCCACCTCGCGCAGGGAGGTTTCCACCAGCCGCGCGAAGAACGGCGCGCCCCCGGCCACCAGCGGCGGAATCGCACCGGCCACGCCCAGGGAAGTGCCGATCAGCATGACCGTGAACGGGATCATCACGATCAGCAGGATAATGAACGGCACCGAACGCAGCACGTTCACCACGAACGACAGCACCGCGTAGGCCACCGGCTGCTCCAGCAACTGGCGTTTGCCGGTCAGGAACAGCAGCACACCGATCGGCAGGCCGAACAGGACGCTGAAGAACAGCGACGCGCCCACCATGATCAGGGTGTCCCAGCTGGCGTAGCCGATTTCGCCCCAGTCCACGTTACTCAGCAGGTCTTCCATCAGCGTACTACCTCCACGTGCACGTCGGCGTCTTCAAAGGCGCGCTGGGCAGCATTCAGGTCACCGCCCACCAGGGACAGGGTCAGTTGCCCGTAGGGCGTGTCCTTGATGCGATCGATACGGCCGGACAGGATCGAGAAATCCACCCCGGTCTCCCGCGCCACGCTCCCCAGCAGCGGTTTGTAGGTAGACTCGCCGCGGAACGTCAGGCGCAGGATGCGGCCCTCGGCCTGGGCAAAATCCGCCTGCTGCTCGCGCTCGTCCACGTGCTCGCTTTCGAACACGAAGTCGCGGGTGGTGTGGTGTTGCGGGTGCAGGAACACGTCGGTCACCGGGCCCATTTCCACCACCTCGCCGGCGTCCATCACCGCCACCCGGTCACAGACCCGGCGCACCACGTCCATCTCGTGGGTGATCAGCACGATGGTCAGGCCCAGCTCGCGGTTCAGGTCCGCCAGCAGGCGCAGTACGGATTGGGTCGTCTGCGGATCGAGGGCGCTGGTGGCCTCGTCGCACAGCAGGATGCTGGGACGGCAGGCCAACGCGCGGGCGATGCCGACCCGCTGCTTCTGGCCGCCGGAGAGCTGGTTGGGAAACTTGCGCGCGTGGTGGCTCAGGCCGACCCGCTTGAGCAGCTCGTCCACACGGGTTCGGATCTCATCCCGGGAATAGATGCCCGCCAGCTTCATGGGAAAGGCAATGTTGTCTTCCACCGTCTTGGAGGACAGCAGGTTGAAGTGCTGGAAGATCATGCCGACCTTGCGGCGGAAGGCGCGCAGCTCGCCTGCGTCGTAGCCGGTCACGTCCTCGCCATCGATGAGGATACGGCCGCCGCTGGGGTCCTCCAGGCGGTTGATCAGGCGCACCAGGGTGGACTTGCCGGCGCCGGAATGGCCGACGATGCCGAACACCTCGCCTTTCTCGATGGCCATGTTGGTGGGCTGCAGCGCGGGGATCTCCCGGCCTTCCACCGTGTAGGCCTTGTGGACCTCGACGAATTCAATCACGGGGCATCTCTGCAATACCGAAAAATGGCCGCGCAGTATACCGCAGACGGCCATCAAACCCGAATCGGGGCATGCCGCAACGCCCGGCTCGGCGCGCAGGTCGCAATCCGCTAGACTTATTGCATGAACAAGAAGTCATATTTTTTGGAGTACACGCCTTGAGCGAATCCCCCGTCCGCCTGCAGTCGACCCACGCCTGGGTGGATTACCTGAGTCAGGTGGAACTGCCCGTTCTCGCCAATACCCTGCGCCGCATCAATCACCTGACCGAGAGCAACAACTCGACCGTCAGTGAGCTGGCCGCGGTGATCCTCAACGACGCCCAGCTCACGTCCCAGGTTCTGCGACTGTCCAATTCGGCGTTCTACAACCACAGCCGGGTGCAGGTCAGCACCGTCAGCCGCGCCATTACTCTGATCGGCTTCGACGCGGTGAAGTCCATGGCGATCTCGTCGCTGCTGATCGACAGCCTGATCCAGCGCAATCCCCGGCCGCACCTGCTCAAGGCCCTGGCCCGGGCGCTCCACGCCGCCGTCCAGGCGCGCTGCCTGCTGCCCGGCAACAGTGAGCAGGCCCACGAAGAGGCGTTCATCGGCGCCCTGCTGACCAACATCGGCGAGCTGGCGTTCTGGTCCTGCCCCACCGACCAGGCCGGCGAACTGGCCGCCCGGCTGCCGGCGGACAAACCGGCCGAGCTGCAACAGGAGATCCTGGGCACCACCTTTGTGGAGATCACCCGCGGGCTGGTGGAAAGCTGGAAGCTCGGACGCTTCATCCAGGACGTGGTCAGCGCCGGGCGGGCCAGCTCGCCGGCGGTCGCCCTGGTCCGGGAATCGGTGGAGCTGGCGCGGGAGGCCGAGAACGGCTGGCGCTCGAAGGCCGTGGACAAACGCCTGGCCCGGATCGCCGCGGCCATCGGTGAACAGCCCGCCAGCGTGCGCGATCAGGTTCGCCTCAATGCCGGTGAGGCGGAAGAGATTGCGGTGTCCTTCGGCATCCCCCAGATCCGCGGCCTGTTGCCCGGCAGCGACGACGCGGACAGCCACGAAACACCGCAGGCGCCCCAGGGCGACCCCACGCTGCAACTGAGTATCCTGCGGGATATCTCCGCCGCGCTGGCGACCCAGCTCGACCTGAACGGCATCTGCCAGATGGTGGTGGAAGGCATCCACCGGGCCGTGGGGCTGCGCCGGGTGGGGCTGCTGATGGCCGATCGCACGGGCAACCAACTGGTGTCCCGCAAAAGGTTGGGCAGTGGCACCGACGCCTGGCCCGATCACTTCGTGGTGAACCGCGACGACGCCGGTGACCTGCAGTGCCTGCTCACCGATCAATGCGCGCTGATCGAGGCCGGCGATCGCCCGCTGCTGCCCGACTGCGACGCCTGGATTGGCACCCGGCCGGCCCTGGTCGGACCGCTGTTTGCCGGGCCGCGGCGGGTCGGGCTGTTCTACGCCGACAACGGCGACCTGCAGGCCAGGCTGAGCGACGACCAACTGGTCGCCTTCAGCCATTTCGTGCAGCAGGCCCAGCTCTGCATCAGCCTGCTGGCGCGGTAACCACCCGCTACTGCAGTTCGTGCAGTCGGGTGATGTGCAGGATCGGCCCGGTCGGCGCCCCGGTGGTCGAGCCTCCCTTGGGCTCCAGGCTGATCGCCAGAGTTCGGGAAGCCGCCAGCGCCGCCCGGGTTTCCGGGGTCAGGGTAATCCGCACGCTGTCTTCGCCGACCGGGATCACCCCGAGGGACATCGGGTTGCCGTCCTTGGGCACCACCCAGAGTTCGTAGTCGTGCTGCCCTTCCGCGGGCTGGGCCGCCACCGGCTGCAGGCTGAGCTGGCCAGCCGGACCGCCCTCGGACACCAGCCAGAGCGGATCCTGTCCTTCTTCCGGTACCACCGCGCCCGACAACAGCGGCCCTTCCGGCGCCTGCGGCTGGTTCACCAGCAACACCGCCAGCACCAGCACAACCGCCGTGGCGGCCAGGCTCCAGCCGGCCCAGAGCCAGCTCGGGCCGGTTCGCCGCGGGGCCGCCGTCTCCGGCCACAGGCGCTGTTCGATCGCACGCCATACCCGTTCCGGAGGGTCTTCGGCGGGCACCGCTTCAGCCAGCGGCGCCAGCTGCTTTTCCCAGTACCAGACTTCCTGGCGAATCGACCAGGACTCCATCATCCAGCGCTCAAAGCGCCGGCGCGCAGGGCCCTTCAGGGCTCCGAGGGCGTATTCGGCGGCGAGCCGTTCAATCCGTTCCGGCGTTCGTTTCATTGTTCCAGACACCTCTTCAACGCCAGTAAACCACGTCGGATCCAACTCTTGACCGTGCCGATCGGCGTACTCAGCGCCGTCGCCAGCTCCTCATGGGTGAAACCGCGGTAGTAGGACAGCAGGATGCTGTCACGCTGGTCTTCACTCAGTTCCTCCAGACAACCCTGTAACGCGGCCGCCCCATCCGCCTGGAGCGAGGCATCCAGCGGATTGGCGCTGTCGTCAGCCACCTGCTCCAGCCGGTCGTCGCCGGCGGTCTGCCGCACCTTGCGCGCCCGGATCAGGTCCAGGGTGCGATAGCGCGCGATCGTCAGCATCCAGTTCAGCGGCGTGCCCCGCTCGCTGTGGTATTCGCTGGCGTGGTGCCAGATACGCACAAACGCATCCTGCAAGGCTTCCTCCGCCAGCTCCGGCTGGTTCGCCAGTTTCTGGCAAACCCCGAACATGCGGCCGGCCATACGTTCGTAGAGCGCCCGAAAAGCCGCCCTGTCGTGCTGCGCCACGCGGGCCAGCAGCGCCATCAACTCTTCGTCCTGACCTGTCTCAACTGCCATTTTGCTTGCTCTCGCGTTCCATCACCGATGCAGATCAGGTAGCCACATTACGTCTGACCGGGCCGTCGAGATGCGGCCAGGACACCACCTGAATAATTTATTTCCGAAGTGCAACCATTCCGGATGCCGGGCCGTAACCGCCTCAGGACAGCCACTCGCTGACGCTGTCTTCCACATTGACTCGCATCCTAACCATAGCAGAGGAACAGACCATGACTTTCCAACCACAACGGTCAGCCCTCTCAGCCACCCTGGCCGCACTGTGCCTTGCCAGCGGCGCTGCGAACGCTTCCAGCCACCGGGAAGCGCCCTTCATCACCGAAGTTCCGAAAGTGGACGGCACCGACTTCTACCTGTTTCGCAGCTATGAGCCGGGGCGCGAAGACACGGTGACCCTCATCGCGAATTACCTGCCGCTCCAGGATCCATACGGTGGCCCGAACTATTTCGATCTGGATGAGGACGCCATCTACGAAATTCACATCGACAACACCGCCGACGCGGAAGAGGACATCACCTTCCGCTTCTCACTCAGCGACGTGACCCAGGACCTGCAGCTCGATGTGGGCGGAGAGATGGTGTCGGTGCCGCTGAAGAACATCGGCGGCATCGGCCCGGCCGCCACCGCCACGGATAACGTTCAGGTGCGCCAGGAGTACAGCCTGGACGTGATCCGCGGCGACCGGCGCAGCGGACAGGTGCAGACCGCCACCAACGTGACCACCGGCACCGGCGATTTCCGCAAACCGGTGGACAATATCGGCACGAATTCGATCAGCGATTACGCCGCCTACGCCGCCAACCATGTCTACGACGTGGCGCTGCCGGGCTGTTCCGCCAACGGGCGGGTGTTCGTGGGCCAGCGCAAGGACGCCTTTGCGGTGAACCTGGGTGAGATCTTCGATCTGGTGAACATCGCCGATCCCCTGGGCAGCCGCGACCAGGATCTGGATACCCTGACCGGGGCCAACGTGACCTCGTTCGCCCTGGAAGTGCCCATCGACTGCGTGACCGGCTCGTCCCAGACCGCGGACGGCGATCCGGTCATCGGCGCCTGGACCACGGCCAGCGTGCGCCAGGCGCGGGTGTTGAACCCGGCGCCGACCCGTAACGGCAAGGGCGCCACCGTGGAAGGCGGTGCCTACACCCAGGTCTCAAGGCTGGGCATGCCGCTGGTCAACGAGGTAGTCATCGGTCTGGCCGACAAGGACCGCTTCAACGCCAGTGAGCCGGCCGACGACGCCCAGTTCGCCACCTACGTCACCAACCCGACCCTGCCGCAACTGCTGGAAATCGTGACCGGCGGTGCGATCCAGGAGCCCGAGGTCTATCCGCGGGTCGACCTGGTCGCGGCCTTCCTTACGGGTCTGACCCTGACCGACGGTGGCGGCGACGTGATCTTCTCCAACGAGCCGGCCGGCGTGCAGGCCTCTGACATGCTGCGTCTGAATACCGACCTGCCGGCGGCCGATCCGGACGTGAACAACCAGTCCGACCTGGGCCTGCTGGCGAGCAGCCCCGACGCCACCGGTTTTCCCAACGGCCGACGTCCGGTAGACGACGTCGTGGACATCGCCCTGCGGGTGGCCATCGGTGCGACCCTGCCGTTCTTCGGTGAAACCGATCCCAACGGCGGCGCGCCGCTGACCGACGGCGCCGTGGTGGATCGCACCCTGCTGCTGGACGGCTTCCCGTACCTCGGGACACCGCTGCCCGGCTCGCCGAATCCGAACACGCCCTGAGCGCGGAGGTTGTCATGACACAGCAAACAGCACTCATCGGCCTGGTGTTGGCGGCATGCCTGTCCGCCGGATGCGCCGACAGCGACGGGCACAACAACGGCAAAGATAACGGCAATGCGGAAGTCGATTTCAACCAGTTCGTAAAGGCTGAGATCGACAACACCCGTGACGACCGCGACGCGGTGGCCATCAACGAGCTGGATTTCCAGTTCAACAATCAGGACGACGAGGACGCGTTCGACGATGTGCTCGAGTAACCGGGTACCTGTTGGCCGGCTTTCACGAGGCAGGAAGCCGGCCGACCCTGCCCCCGCTCTTCGGAGCGGGGTCTTTTTCGGATGTCTTCTGCTGGCCCTGGCCGGCGGGCCGGTATGGGCCGCCCCTGCCATCGAGCCGATCGACGCCGAGGCCGTCCTGGCGCGACTCCCCGACCAGGCCCTGGGCGTCCAGCCTCGGGCCACAAGCGCCGAGGGTTTGGCCCGGCAGGCCCGCACCTATCTGGAGCTGGCCCGGCGCGAAGGGGATCCGCGCTATCTCGGCTACGCGCAACGGACCTTACAGCAATGGTCGGGCGCAGACAGGCCGCCCCGACTGCGTCTGCTGCAGGCGACGCTGGACCAGAGCCTGCACCGGTTCGATCCGGCGCTGGAGGAACTGCAAGCGGTGCTGGAGACAACGACATCACCGGCGCTACGCGCCCAGGCGCACCTGACCCGGGCCACCATCGAACTGGTGCGCGGCCACTATCCGGCGGCCCGTGACGCCTGTTCGGATCTCGCGCAGGACCGGCCCGGCCTGATGTCCGCCAGTTGCCAGGCCCAGGTGGCCGCGCGCACCGGCCATGCCGACGCGGCTTACCAGGCCCTGCAGCGGGAGCTGGACAGGTCCAATCCCAGCCGCGACCGGACCGCTGCCGCCTGGACGCTTGGCACCCTGGCGGACCTGGCCGCCCAACTGGGCCAGCCTGCCGCGCCCGACCATTGGGAGCAGGTCCTGGCCCTGACCCCCGGAGACCTCTACGCCCGCACCCAATACGCCGACTGGTTGCTGCAGCACAGCCGCCCCGACGCCGCCCTCGCCCTGACCGAAGGCTACGACGCGGTGGACAGCCTGGCGGTCCTGCGGGCCATCGCCCTGACGCAGCTGGAACGGGACGACACCGAGCTCGTGGCGCATCTGCGTCAGCGTTTCGCGGAGGCTCGCTGGCGCGGCAACCTGCTGCACCGTCGCGATTACAGTCGTTTCCTGCTCGATGTGGAGAACCAGCCCGACGACGCGCTGCAGGTGGCCAGGGACAACTGGCAACAGCAGCGTGAACCGCTGGACACCCGTTTGCTGCTTCGGGCCGCACGGGCCGCCGATGCAGCGGACGTCGAACGTGAGGTGCGCGACTGGCTCGCGGACAACAACCAGACGGATGCCCGCTATCCGGAGACCACCCCATGACGCGCTTCCTGACCGGCCTGCTGATCGGCCTCTTGCTCGCCCCCGCCTGCTGGGCTCACAAGGCCAGCGACGGGTTCGTCTACCTCGATCAGACGAACACGCCGCCCCAGCTACGGATTGACCTGGCCCTGCGCGACCTGGCCCTGGTCGTGCCGCTGGACCGCGATGACGACCGACAGGTGTCCGGCCGCGAGCTACAGGACGCGCGGGCCGAAATCACCCACTACCTGGAAACCGGCGTGACCGTGGCGGCCGGCGACGCAACCTGCGCCCTGAATGGCCTGCAATGGGGCCTCACCCGGCACAGCGACGGTCCCTACGCGGCAGCGCGCTACGCCATCGACTGTCCGGGCGACGCCGCCCCGACGCGACTGACCTACCGCTTGCTGTTCGAGGTGGACAGCCTGCACCGGGGACTGGTCCAGCGCCGGCTGGGCGACTCGGAACAATTGGCGGTGCTGGGGCCCGACCAGAACGCACTGGACCTGACCACCGTCTCCGCATCGCCGCTGACGCTGTTCGGCGATTTCCTCTACCAGGGCATCGTGCACCTGGTGTTCGGTTTCGACCACGTGCTGTTCCTGCTGGTCCTGATCCTGCCCGCCACCCTGGTGCGCCGGAACGAGCCACAACGAGGCCCGCGGCGCCGGCTGTGGGAGCTGGCCGGCATCGTCACCGCGTTCACCGTTGCCCACTCCATTACGCTCGGCCTGGCGGCAATGGATGTGATGCGCCCGCCCATTGCCTGGATCGAAATCGTCATCGCCCTGTCGATCGCCCTGGCGGCCCTCAACCTGTTTTTCCCGATATTCGGCCGCCACACCTGGCGCCTGGCTTTCGGCTTCGGGCTGATCCACGGGTTCGGCTTCGCCAGCGTGCTGGGCGACCTGACCAGCGGCACGTCACAGACGGTGCTGGCCCTGGCGGGATTCAACATCGGCGTGGAGCTGGGCCAGATTGCGCTGTTGCTTCTGGTCTTCCCGCTGCTCTACGCCTGCAGCCGGTTGCGCCTGTACCAGCGGGCGATGGTGCCCGCGCTGGCGCTGGCGGTGTCGGCGATCAGTCTGTACTGGGTGGTCGAGCGCGTGGCGGGGCTGTCGATCGCCTAGCGTCGCCGCCCTTCCCGGGCGGCGAGCGCACAGCCATCAACAGGTTTTCTTTCAGGCGGTCAGTGCAGATTACGCATCTGACGCGGGTACAGGGCGGCGCTGACTTCCGGCTCTTCCAGCAGATCGGCCAGCTCGCGATCCACTTCGGTTTCTTCGCCTTCGTCCGGCAGGGGCTCGAACAGGGTGTTGAGCCAGGCCGCCACCGATGGCACGTCATCCCGGTCGTAATCGGTCGACAGGGCGCCGATCCGACGGAAGCCGATGATGCGCTGGTGGCGCGGATCGCGAATCTGCTCGAAGCCGCGCCAGTAAACCCGATCCCGGGTGTGCAGCTGCACAAACAGCGTGTCGATCGGGCTGGGTGTGTCGTCGTTGATCTCTTCAACCGCCGGCTCCGGTTCCGGCTCAGGCTTGGACTTGATAGTCGTCCAGGCCGGATAAAGCACAGCAACGGCGTCGGCTTCGACGTGTTCCCGCGCGGCACGCAGGATCAACGCCCAGCGAGCCTTGTCGGCTTCGGTCTCGAGGCTTTGGATGGGCAAGTCGTAACTCTGTTCTGACGACAGGACAATCGCCATCATGGGAGCATCCAGCTCTCCCATGGCTTCGCCCTGTGCGACAGATACAAGCTCGTCGATCGCAATCGGTTGGTTCATGGTACGCTCGCCTCCTCGGTGCCATCAGGGAAGGGGGAGACACTGGACAAAACCGCCTGTCCGGCGCACTCACGGCAGACAGGTCGTCTATTCAGTGATCGCCATGGAAGTCGGGCAACTCCCAACTACAGCATAGCGTGTCTCCGCAAAAGGTTAAACGTGGAGACGCATGGACCGGATCACAACCCCACGGCGGTCATTCTTTACCCGGCCGCGCGTTCACCACGCCCCAATTCCGCCAGGCGCTCGTAGTGATGCCACCAGGGCAACGCCGCTTCCAGTTGACCGGCCAGCCCGAACAATACGCCCTCGCCCCCGTGCGCGGCCCCGAAATGCACGCCCACCGGCAAGCCCTCGGCGGTCCAGTGCAGGGGCATCGACATCGCCGGCGTGCCCGTCAGGTTGGCCAACTGGGTGAACGGCGTACGCGCCAGGCTCTCCATCGCCAGGTCGTCGACCATCCCGCTGCGGTGCACCAGGCGGCCGGCCCGAAGCAACAGCATCAGGCGACTGGCCGCCTGCAAGTGGCCCGGTGTGTCCAGCTCGCCAATGCGGGCCGGCATCTGGCCGGTGGTGGGGCACAGGTAGAGATCGAAACCTTCGAAGAACGCCCCCAGGGCGCGGGCAAAATCGTTCCATTGCTGGCGCAGGCGGACGTATTCCGGCACCGGCAGGGTCCGGCCGAGCATGCCCAGCAGTCGGGTTTCCAGCTCGAAATCCCGGTCGCGGGCGCCGTACTGTTCCCGGGCCTGGTCCATCATGGCCGAGACCTCCCCGAAATACTGCCCCAGATAGCTGCGCGCCAGGTCGCGGCCATCGACCCCGGGGCGGGCGTATTCCACGTGATGCCCCAGTTCCAGCAGGGTGCGGGCCGTCGCTTCCACCGCCTCGACGCACTCCGGCGCGACGTCGCTGCCATAGGGCGACTCGGTGAACACACCAATGCGCAGCGGTCTCGGCGCCTGCCGAACGCAGTCGGCATACGGCCATTCAGGCGGAGGAATCCGGAAGGGGTCGCCGGGCTCGGCGCCCGCCAGGCAGTCCAGCATCACCGCACTGTCCCGCACGCTGCGGCTGACCACCAGATCGGTGGAAGCGCCATTCCAGTGCTCGCCCATGCCCGGACCCGCAGAGACCCGGCCGCGCGACGGTTTGAGACCGAACAGGCCGTTGTAGGCGGCGGGGATGCGGATCGAGCCGCCGCCGTCATTGGCCCCGGCCATGGGGACAATACCCGCCGCCACCGCCGCGCCGGAGCCGCCGCTGGAGCCGCCCGGCGTCAGCCGAAGATCCCAGGGGTTACGGGTCGCCCCCCAGAGGCGCGACTCGGTGACCGCCTTCAGGCCCAGCTCGGGCGTCGCCGTGCGCCCCATGATGACCAGCCCCGCCGCCTTGGCACGCCGCACATAGGCCGAATCCTGCTCCGGTACCTGATCGCGCAGGGCGCGACTGCCGTAGCTGCAGGGTTTGCCCGCCTGCTCCTGGGCCAGATCCTTGAGCAGGAAAGGCACACCGGCAAACGCCCCACCCTCCGGCACCGACGCTTTCATGGCATCGCTGAACTGCGGCAGGCAGATGGCGTTGATGGCCGGATTGACGGTCTCGGCGCGCTGGATCGCGGCGTTCAAGACCTCGCGGGCGGTGACTTTCTTGCGGCGCACCAGATCCGCCAGTCCGACGGCGTCGAACTGCAAGTAATCGCTGACTTTCATGGATAGGCGTTTGGTTCATTCGCAGCGGATTCGACATCAGCATACCCGGGGGTCCAAACAAATGACACTGCGTTCAGCTTATTTAAGAAGGGCCTCAACCTGAGCGGTGATTTCCGGCCCATCCGGCAATGTGCGGCTGGGAAAATGCCAGACCCGGTCGCCATCGCCGCTGACCAGGTACTTGTTGAAATTCCAGCCCGGCTCAGCGCCACTCCGTTCGGCCAGGGCCCGAAACACCGGATGGGCGCCCTCCCCCTTCACGGCCTGGGGCGCGGTCATAGTGAAGGTAACGCCGTAGTCGACGAAACAGACTTCGGCGGTCTTGGAGGGGTCGGAGGCTTCCTGGCGGAAATCGTTGGACGGCACGCCGACCACCGTGAAGCCCTGTTCGCGATAGGTCTGGTAGACCGTCTCCAGCTCGCGGAACTGGCCGGTATAGCCACAGAAACTGGCGGTATTGACGATCAGCATGGGGCGGCCGTCCTGCAGATCGCAGAAATTGACCGTCTCGGTGGACCGCAGTCGGTTGACGGAATGGTCCAGCCACTCCGGACAGGCGGCATCGACGGTGAATGACGCGGCCGCGATCACCGCTCCCAGGAACAGACGACAAGCCATGGCACCTTCCTCCCTTTCGCCCTGCAGGCTTTCTCAGGTCTCCATCATACGTCCTACAGGCCTGCGCGGTTTCACGACCGCGCGCAATCGAAGACAGTTGCAGGGAACCGCACCGCTCGCCAAACTCTGGAGCATTCACCGCCAATAACCGGCCCTTTGCGGAGATTCACCATGCCCCTGCGGACAGCCCGTTGCCTGCTGTTGCTGCCCCTGCTTGCCCTCGGTGCCAGCCCGGCCGCCGCGGAGAAACTGAAGGACTGGACCTCGGTGATCCGCGAATCCCCCTACTGGGAAAGCCAGGGGGTCTACAGCAACATCCTCACCATCCGACGCTGGATCCTGGACAGCAGCGGCTACTGCAGCGAGATCGAGCGCCACATCCTCTTCGACCGGCGCGGCCAGTTCCTCGGCTACATGAACAATGCCCCCACCCGGCAGGGCACCCAGCGGAAGCTCAACGACACCCGCCAACGCATGGCGGCCAACGGCCGCGCGGACTACTGGGTGGCGGGCGACCCGCAGACCACCGGTTACCCGTTCGCCCTGGCCTGCGACCAGCCCCACGTCAACATGGATGACGCCCTGGCACGCTATGTGGGCAGCCTGCCGGCGGACCGTATCTGGGGCGACTGGGACGACCTCACCTTCGCCTCCGCCGACGATCCGAAATCGCTGCACGCCGCCCTGCGCTATATCTACGACACCCGCAACAACCAGCAGCGACTCAACCTGCCGGCGGAAATGCCGCGCTATCTGGCGGGTCAGTTGCTGATCGAGAGCGGCGGCCAGCGCAAGGCCCATTCCGCGGCCAATGCCCGTGGCATCATGCAGCTGTCGGACATGGTGCTGGACGATTGCGGTATCAGTCCAGGCAACTACTGGCACCGGCTGGCGCAACTGGACTGCGCCATGCGTCTGACCAGCCAGAACGCCCGCAACCTGCGCCCGGCGTTCGAAGCACGCTTCGGCAAGCTGCCGCCGGCCAAACGCGACCGGCTGTTCACGCTGCTGCTGGTGCAGGCGTATCATGGCGGTGCCGCGCGCGTGCTGACGCTGCTGGAAGATGAGGAACTGGCCCAGCCAGCCGCCTATTTCGCCGATCATCCGGAACGCTTCAGTGCCGGCGACATCGCCTTCGGGCTGGTCTACCACAACCTGGGGCGCAATCGTCTGGGGCTGTCGTCCCTGTATTATGTGGCGGACGTGGAGCTGGCCGGCGAAGCCCTGTGCCGGCTGCCGCGCATGGCCGACGACACGCTCTGTGCCGATGCACCGTAACCCGGGCGCGTATTGATCCGAAACAACCGATACCAGGAGTGACCGTTTGGAGCTGCTGTCCCTGCCCGATGCCCTGAGCCTGCCCCTGGCGCTCGCCCTGTTCGCCACCTCCGCCGTGACCTCCATGATCACCGCCAGCCTCGGTGCCGGCGGCGGCGCCATGCTGCTGGCCCTGATGGCGCTATGGTTGCCGCCCGCCGCCATCATCCCGGTGCACGGGCTGATCCAGTTGGGCTCCAACGCGGGCCGCGCCAGCCTGACCTGGCGCCATATCGACTGGAAGCTGATCCTGGCCTTCCTCCCCGGCGTGTTGCTGGGCGCCGGCCTCGGGGCGCTGGTACTGGTGCACCTGCCGCCGGCGATCTGGGAACTGACCATCGCCCTGTTCATTCTCTACCTGTGCTGGGGGCCGGCGCTGCCCCGGGCCATCCTGGGGCCGGCGGGCACCTTCGCCGCAGCGGTGGCAACCACCTTCCTGACCCTGTTTGTGGGCGCCACCGGGCCTTTGGTCGGAGCCTTCGTCAAGCAGGTGCACGGCGACCGCTTCCGCACGGTGTCCACCTTCGCCTCCGCCATGACGCTGCAGCACACGGCCAAGGCAGTGGTGTTCGGCCTGGCCGGCTTCGCCCTGGGCGAGTGGCTGCCGTTCATCCTGGGCATGATCCTGTGCGGGTTCGTGGGGACCTGGCTGGGCCTGCACGTGCTGCAGCGGCTGAGCAACCGCCGTTTCCAGTTCTTCTTCAACCTGCTGCTGACGGCACTGGCCCTGCGCCTGCTGTGGCAGGCGGCGCAAACCGCCGGCTGGATCAGCTGAGGTCGGTCGTGGCCAGGGTCGCCACCCGGCGCTGGCGACGCCGCTCGATAACACCGTTGATGGCCAGGGCGGAGAGGATGATGGCGCCGCCGGCGAAGGCCAGCGGGCCGGGCAATTCATCGAGGAATAGCCACACCAGCAGCGAGCCAATCACCGTCTCCAGCAGCAGGAACAGGCTGACTTCAGCCGCCGGCAGATAACGCGGCCCGGTCTGGATCAGAATGCTGGCCGCGGGCAGGAAACCGATGCACAGCAGGACGATGAACCCGAAGTCCGGCCAACCGGGCCACTGCATGCCGCCGAACAGCGCCGCGGCCCCGCAGATCAGCAAGGCACCGAAAATCAGCATCAGACTCATGTCCGCCTGCGGTCGCGAGCGGGCCACCGCCAGGTTGGAAGCCAGTGAAAACGCCGCCAACCCCGCCATCAGCAGCCCCAGCGGCTGGCCCTTGCCCATCTCTCCCAGCGCCATCAGGGTGGCCCCGGACACGCACACCAGGATCAGCACCCAGGTGCGCAGCGGCAGACGCTCGCGCCAGATCAGCCAGGCCAGCAGCGCGGCGATGACCGGCGCGGTGTTGAGAATCACCAGCACGTTGCCGGCGGCGGTGTGTTTCATACCGGTCACGAAGCCCAGGGTACTGCCGGCGAAGGCCAGGCCGCAGTAGAACCCGCGCCGGCCGCAGGCGCGCATGGCGGGCAACAGCTCCCGGCCGTAGCGAACGCTGTGGATCACCGCAAAACTGAGCGCCAGCAGCAGGCCACGCCAGAACAGGAACACCTCCGACGACACACTGGTGGATTTGACCAGCAGCGCGTCGGGCGAGAGCAGCAGCACGCCCAGCCCGACGATCATAAAGCCTCGCAATCGGAGGGCCTGTTCTGACATCAATCACCTTTTCGATCGGGTTCTGGGGAAGTTCGGCCGCCTGCCCAACGTGAACGCTAGAGGCGGATCAGCGGCTCGGAGGCCTGATCGTGCTCGCCGAATACGATGACCCGGTTGCGCCCCTGCGCCTTGGCGGCGTAGGCGGCTTCATCCGCGCGGGCCACCACATCCTTGGCCACGACATCGGCAGGCGTGATGGCGGTGAGGCCAATGCTGGCCGTCACGCCGTACTGGCGCTCGTTGTCCTCCAGGATGAGTCGCTCGATCCCCACCCGCAGGGCTTCGGCAATATCCCGCGCGCGCGCCACGCCGCAGGCAGGAAGGATCACACCGAACTCATCGCCGCCCAGCCGCGCCACCATGTCGGACTGGCGCACCCGGCTGCGCAGGATATCGGCGATGTGGCGCAGCAGCTCGTCCCCCAGCAGGTGGCCGCCGTTGTCGTTGACCGGCTTGAAGTGGTCCAGGTCGATCATCATCACCACCGACGGATTGCCTTCCCGGGTTTCCTGCTGCAGCAGGCTGGCGAGCGCCGAGTTGAATCCACGCCGGTTGGACAGGCGGGTCAGCGGGTCGTGACTGGCTTCCCAGGACAGCCGCTCTTCCTGGCGGCGGCGTTCACTGTCGTCGCGCATGACGAAAACGAACTGCTCGGCCTGCTCGCCGTCCAGCCGCAACATGGTCAGCTCCACCTCGAACGGCTGGCCCTGGCGGTTGGTCATGACCGCGTCCAGCTCGTTGACCTGGGGATGGCAGCGGAAGTCGTCGAAGGTCCAGTCGCTGCCATCGATGGTCACCCGGACCAGGTCGAACAGATTGAAGCCGACCACCGTGCTCTGGCTGCCCAGGAACGGCCAGGACGTGGGGTTGGCGAAACTGATGAAACCATGATTATCGGTCATCACCACGCCTTCATCGAGGACTTCCAGGATGCGTTCCGCCCGGGCCCGGGCGCCGCGCAACTCGGCCTCGATTTCCAGCTCGTGGGTGATGTCCCGGGCCACACACACGGTCCCCAGCGCCCGGTCCGGCGTCTGGATCGGGGCCAGCATGTAGGAGATCCAGATAATGCGTTCGGTGCGGGGATCGTAGAGCCGTTGCTCGCCGCGGGCCACTTCCCCCTGGCGCTGCACCCGTTCCCACTCGATACGGGCCTGCTCCTGGTCCGGCCGGTAGATAAACGGCAGGAACGGCTGGTTGCGGATGCGCGCCAGCGGCTGGCCGACAATCGCCTCGAACGCCGGGTTGGCGAACTCGATCCGGCCCAGCACGTCGGTCTGGATGATGCCGATGGGGGCGCGCTCGGACAGGGAGCGGAAATAAGCCTCCTTCTGCTCCAGCTCCTGGCGGGCCGCCTGGCGTTCCTCCCGCACCTCGGCAAAGGTGCGCTCCAGCTCGCGGATCTCGCGCCCGCCGCCCACCGGCTCCGGGCGCTCCTGACGCCCCTCGTGCAACGCCCGGATCTGCACCGCCAGGCGCTGCAGCGGATACAGGAGGTCACTGAACATCCGCAGCGACAGGGGGATAAACAGAATCAGCAGTATCAGCGCCGCCCATCCCATGACGTTGGTCAGGGTGCGGATGGGTTCGAACGCCTCCCGCGTGGGCAACGACACGGTCACGAACCAGGGCGCCTGGTTCAGCTGCCGGTACGCCACCACCCGTTTGCCACCGCTATTCATGGGCACCACGGTCACACCTTCCTCTCCCCGTCGCGCGGCCTGGTGCAGGGGGCTGTTGTCGTTCAGGCGTCCCAGGTCCGGATAATCGAACGGCTCCACCAGGATCACCCCGGAGCGGGTGCCCATCGCCACAAAACCGGTCTGGCCAATACTGAGATCAGCCAGGGCCCCCAGGAAACTGTCTTCGCTCAGCTTGATCGACCCGGCCAGGATACCGATCAGGCGCTGGCTGTGATCGAAGATCGGTGCCGTTACCACCACCACCGGCTCGCCCTCGTCGCGAGAGAAGATCGGCTTCGAGATCAGGGTGGTCATCTGCTGGAGGGTCTGGCGATAGTAGGGACGATCCGACACATCGATACCGCGCGCGGGCTTGTCCTCAGGCAGCACGGCCTGGACATGGCCTTGGTGATTGATGAGATAGAGTCGGTGAAACAGCGAGTTGAGGGCCGTCTGGCGGTTCAGGATCACCTGGGCACGGCTGAAAAGCGCCTCTTCGTACATGGTGAGCCCGGCGGCCACCCGGGTGATGGCATCAAAGCGCTCGGCCAGCTTCTCGTCCACGTCGTCGGCAATGATCATCGCGTGGGTCTGTAGCTGGTTGCGGGCCTGGGCTTCAAGTTCCGACTGGCCAAGGGAGACGGCGATCACCGTCGCGGTTACGGTGATCAGGACGACAAGCAGGACGACCATGACGACGGCCCGGTTCTTAAGGCTATCGAACCAGCGTCGAATCCTGTCAATCAATGATGTACCTCCACCTACTGCTGTCGTCATCCGCCGGCACGGCCGGCGAACGGGCATCACCGGGCCGGGTTCGCCTTATCTCCGACCCTTAACCTTCGATACCCAGTCTAACAGACCCGTCATGACCTGCCTGTATCCTTTAGGTAGCGTAGTCTAATAAGAATCGTTATTATTTGAACTTCAGCTTTTATTCCCGGGAGAATCCACCGTGCCTGAATCATCCGCCACTGTCAGCGCCGCAGGTCAGTTTGGCCCCATCAGTCAGCTCCTGGATTACGGCGGCCCGGTCATGGGCGTGCTTCTGGTCCTCGCCTTGATTGGCCTGGCGACCTTCATCTACGTCGTACTGGTCGGCGCCTTGTTTGCGCCGCGCAGCTCACGCCGGATTCGCGCCGAAGTCGATCAGTGGGAATCCGCGCCCTCCCCGGAACTGGCTGACGACATCCATGCCACCCGCTCCGGCCTGAACCGGTTCAACCCGCTGCCGGCCCTGGTCGAAACGGCCATGCGCGGCGCCCTGGGCAGCGCGTCGGAAACCCAGCAGCGTGAAAATATCGCACGCCTTGCCCAGCGCGCCCTGCAGCCGTTCGAGTCGCCTCTCAAGATTATTGAAGTGATCGCCGCCCTGGCGCCCCTGCTGGGCCTGTTGGGCACGGTGATGGGCATGATGGAGGCCTTCAGCACCATGGCGTCCACGGAAGGGCGCGCCAGTGCCAGCCAGCTCAGTGGCGGTATTTACCAGGCGCTGATGACCACCGCGGCGGGCCTGGTCATCGCCATCCCCATGGCGGCCATGGCCGCCTGGATCGAGTTCCGCCTGCGCCGCCTGAGCAGCCACATGAACGACCTGCTGGTGCGGGTGTTGTCGGTCACCGAGGACATGCACCAGGCCCCTCAACCGCAGGTACAGAGCGAAACCAGGCAGGAGCAGGTCGAACTCAGGGAAGCCGGCGAGGAGAAGCGGTTCGCCCATGCAGCTGGTTGATCCCCGTCCGCGTCGGCGCCTGCCGATCCGGATGACCCCGTTGATCGACGTTGTCTTTATCCTGCTGGTGTTCTTTATGGTGACGTCGCGCCTGGCGCCCACCAGCCACCTGGATCTGGACAACCGCACCGGGACCAGCGGCGGCGGTGAAGAAGGCGAGCCCCTGCCGGAGCTGGTTATGGAAGCCGACGGCCGGATCCAGTGGAATGAACGCACCCTGAGCGCGACGTCGCTGGCCGAAGCCCTGCTGCGCGCCGGCGAACGCGAAGTGAACCTGGAAACCGAAGGCGACGTCCCGCTGGGCACCTTCACCGCAGGCCTGACCCAGCTCCAGTCAGCGGGCATAAACACCCACTGGCGGCGGACCTCACAGAGCGATACAGACGTAAACGATCCCCAATGAAGCCACTGCTCCCCCAATCCCAGGACGGTGACGGCCGTAACCTGCTCGATCGCGTGGAAGACGCGATGCTGCCGCTGATTAACCTGGTCTTCCTGCTGCTGCTGTTCTTCATCGTGGCGGGGCACCTGACCGACGATCCGTTGCCGACGCTGCCGGGCACGGCAGAGGAAGGCGAAAGCAGTGCGCCGAAAGCCGACATGATGGTCACCGCCGACGGCGACTGGCAGATCGGCAAGCAGGTCGTCCCACGCGAGCAACTGTTGCAGCAGTTGCCCAGGCCCGATGCCGCCCGGCCGCTGCGTATTGCGGCCGACGCCGGCATTACCCTGGACGATCTGGAGAGCCTGCTACACACCCTGGAACAGGCCGGTTACGACAAGGTCACCCTGCTGACGGAGCCCAGACTGTGAGCACCGCTATCCGCTTCGTCTTCGCCATTGTCGCCCTGGCCATCGCCCTGGGCGTGGGCTACCTGTTCGCACGCTCGTCGGAGACCATCCCGGCGCCCAAAGGCAATGGCAACGTTACGGCACAGGCCGTTATCAGTCTCAGCCTGGCCAGCCCCAACGCCGAGCAGGCCGCCACCGGCGACCCCGAACCGACGGCGGAACCCCAGAAACCCAAACCGGAACCGCAGGCGGAACAGCCGCCTGAACCTGAACCCAAACCCGAACCCAAGCCGGAACCGGAACCCAAGCCAAAGCCAGAGCCGAAACCGGAGCCTAAACCAAAACCCGAGCCAAAGCCGGATCCGAAACCAGTGCCCAAGCCGGAGCCGACGCCCGAGCCCACGCCCAAACCGGAACCCAAGCCCGATCCAAAACCGGAGCCCAAGCCAGAGCCGGAACAAACCGCCCGGGCGACGACCGACAGCGCAACCGCCCCAAGCGCGACAACGGCCGAGAAGACATCCAGCTCGTCAACGCAAGGCGAGCCGGGTGCGTCCCAGCCGCAACAGGTGGAGCTGACCGCCGGGCGCTCCGACGCCGAGGACAGTTACCTGTCGAAACTCAACCGGCACCTGGCGCAGCATTACGAATACCCACGCCGGGCGCGGCGCCGTGGACAGGAAGGCACACCGGTGGTGCGCTTCGAGTTCGATCGCCACGGCGACCTGATCTCCGCGTCCATCGCGAACAGTTCCCGCTTTCGCATCCTGGACGAAGCCGCGCTGGAGATCATCCGCTCCAGCGACCCGCTACCGGCCGTGCCGGACAGCATGCAGGGCAAGAGCTTCGCATTTACCATCCCGATCCGGTATCAGTTGCGGTAGGCGCCAATCGCGCTCAGCCCTCCGGACAGACCGCCCCGGTATCAATCCACGCCTGGGTCAGTTCCCCGAAAATGGCCTGGGTCCCGGGCACGGGAATCCGCCCTTCTCCGGGATGCCAGCCCCAGCCGACCAGGCCGTCTTCGGCGTTGTGTTTCTGCAGTTCCTCCAGCGTCATGTGACTGCGTTCGGGGTCTTTGAGCTGCTCGCAGATCTGGGCGAGGCTCTTGCCCTCCCAGGCCATGGATGCCGGCGCCAGCCGCCAGCCCGGGTGTCCGGGAATGGAGCCCTCGGCGGTGTCGAAGGCCACGTTCTCTTCGCCGTGGCAGGTGGAGCAGCGCATGCCCGCAGCGCCCATGCCACCCACGCCCCGGACGACCGGTGGCTGGTGCGCCTGCAGGCTCATGCCCTGCAGCGGCGTGTCGCCCTTGGGATGGCAGGCCACGCAGCGGGGATGGGTCAGCACCTTGCCCATTTCGTTGAACATCGCGACAGAGCGCTCGGCAGGCTCCTGGATGTCGGCAAACGATTCGGGCGAGCGCAGTGTTTCGCTCTTCGCCACCGGTTCGTCAGCGGCAATGGCGGAGCCGATTTTCAGGCTCAGGGCCAGCGACACGAGGGCGGCACAGGCGATGGCTATGATGGTACGAGTCATGGTGTCGCCTCCTCAGCTGACGATCGGAACCAGGGGTAACCGGTAAACGCTCTTGCCGGTCAGCCGTCGCCAGGCGTTGGCGATGGCCGGGCCGGAGGGCGGTGTGCCGGGCTCCCCCACACCGGTGGGCGGTTCGGCGGAGCGAATCACTTCCACCTCCACATCGGGCATCTCGTTGATGCGCAGGGAGCGGTAGCGGTCGAAGTTGGCCTGCTCCACCCGGCCGCCGTCGCCGAGGGTGATGGCGTCGTAGAGAACGGCGCCGATGCCATAACCGATGCCGCCTTCCATCTGGGCGCGGATAACGTCCGGATTGACCGGCACGCCGCAGTCCACCGCACACCAGATCTTATGCACCCGCGGTTCGCCCGCGCCGTTGTCGGACACTTCCGCGATCTGCGCCACGAAACTGCCGAAGCTCTTGTGCACGGCCACCCCTCGGGCGCGCCCGTCCGGCACGCTGCCGGCGGCGTCGACCATGTCGGCCACCTTTTTCAGCACGCCGCTGTGGCGCGGATGCTTGTCACCCAGCAGCGCCAGACGACCTTTCACCGGATCGGTTCCGGCTCGTTCCAGCAACTCATCGAGGAAGGTTTCGTTGGCGTAGGCGTTGTGGGTGTGTTCCACGGACCGCCACCAGAGCGCAGACACGCCGTTGTCCATCAGATGCTGCCCCACCCGCAGGTTGGGCACCCCGTACGGCAGTTCCTTGGAGCCTTCCACCGCCGTGGCATCGATGCCGTCCTTGATCATGAACTGCTCGAACGCGGTGCCTTTCATGAAGGACTGCACGGCAATCTGCTGATCCCAGGCGACGATGTTGCCGTCGCTGTCCAGCCCGCCGCGCAGGCGATGCACCGCCAGCGGTCGATAACGGCCGCCCTGGATGTCGTTTTCCCGGGTCCACATCAGCTTGACCGGGCGCTCCGAGCCCAGCGCCTTGGCCACCTGGGCCGCTTCCGCCGCAAACTCGCCGCCCGGCTGCGCCCGGCGGCCGAAGCTGCCGCCGGCGTATTCGGTGTACAGCGACACTTTCTCCGGCGGCACGCCGAACACCTGGGCGATGGCGCCATGGTCCATGGTCTGGATCTGCGTCCCCATCCAGGCCTCAACCAGGCCCTCCCGGAAGCGGATCACAGCATCGAGGGTTTCCATCGGTGCGTGCGCCAGGAACGGGAAGTAGTATTCCGCCTCGATCACGGTGTCGGCGGAGGCCAGTGCCGCCTCCACATCGCCTTCAAGCCGGGCGTCCAGCCCCGGCTGTTTCACGGCCTGGCTGTAATCCTGCTCCATCCGCTGGGTGGAGCGGGTTTCCCCCTGGCTCTCATCCCAGGACACGTTCAGCGCCTTGCGGCCTTTCAATGCGGCGTGGGTGTTCTCGGCGTAGACGGCCACGCCGGCGGGCACGGTCTTGACGTCGATAACCCCTTTCACCGCCCGCGCGTCGGCATCGTCCACAGAGGCCACGGTGGCGCCGAAGACCGGCGGATGCAGGATGGTGGCGACCACCAGCTGCTCGGGATAACGATCCAGCGTGAACATCTGTTTGCCGTCGGATTTGTCGCGGGAATCCAGCTTCGTCAGCTGGGTGCCGATCAGCTTGAAGTCGTCCGGTGATTTCAGCGGCGGATCGCTGGGAGGCGCTACCTGCGCCGCCTCCGCCACCAGTTCGCCAAACGAGGCGCTGTGATCACCGTGACGGACTTCGCCCCTCTCGACGGTGATCGCCGAAGGCTCCACCTGCCAGCGCTTGGCGGCCGCCTGCACGAGCATGACCCGAGCCGCCGCCCCGGCCTTGCGCATCGGCTCGTAGGAACTGGCCATGGCGGTGGAGCCGCCGGTGCCCTGTAAGCCGAACAGCGCGTTGGTGTACTTTTCGGTATTGGCCGGGGCCAGTTCCGCCTTCATCTGGCCCCAGTCCGCGTCCAGCTCTTCCGCCACCAGCGTGGCCAGGCCGGTCACCGGCCCCTGGCCGAACTCGATGTGTTTGACGATGACCGTCACCGTGCTGTCCGGATCGATCCGGACGAAGGCGTTGGGCGCCATGGCCCCGCTATCAGCCGCCGATGAGGCCGCTTCTGCGAACGCCCGCCCCGGCAGGTGGGCCCCGATGACCAGACTGGTGGCGACCGCCGCCGAGCCCTTGAGGAAACCGCGACGGGTCAGCCCCCGCTCCTGCGGCGTCTCAACGCGAAATGGATACGTCATGGATCAGCCCTCCAGCGTCTGCGCCGCCTGGTGAATGGCCTTGCGGATGCGCACATAGGTGGCGCAGCGGCAAATATTGCCGGCCATCGCCTGGTCGATGTTGTCATCGGTGGGCTTGGGGATTTCCCGCAGCAGGGCGGCGGCGGACATCACCTGACCGGACTGGCAGAATCCGCACTGGGGCACGTCCAGCGCCACCCAGGCATCCTGCACGGCCTGGGCTTCGCGCCCGCCCAGCCCCTCGATGGTGACCACCTGACCACCGTCCACCTGCGAGATGGGCGTGATGCAGGAACGCCGGGTGAGCCCATTCATGTGGACGGTACAGGCGCCGCACTGGGCGATGCCGCAGCCGAACTTGGTGCCGGTCAGTCCAAAATGATCGCGGAGCACCCAGAGCAACGGGGTGTCGGGCTCGACGTCCGCGGTCACCTCTTTGCCATTGAGCTGGAACGTGAATGCCATAACGGCCTCCCATCAGGAACGGCCCGACTGATCGGCGCTGCCCTCGAAAAAGGCCAACACCGGCAACCGTCGGGCTCTTTTATTATCGGGAACGACTGGCTGGATCCCGGCTCGGGGCAGAAAGCATGCTCGGCCAGTCATTGCTGTTTGGAGCGTTCCTTTAAAGCTAGTCAGGCGACGTAGCGCTTACAAACCCAATCCTTGGCAAATCCTGCAGCAGGTTTGGACAAGCCAGCCGGACTTCCGGGGTTGCCTCGACGACCCGGGGCGATTATCGTTTTCGGGAGTCACGCCTACCGATCACACCTAACCATCGAGCTCATGCCAGTCAGCCCGGAAACCGCACAGCAGATTGCCCAGCTTATGGGCCGCGCCACCGAAAACGTTCTCTGGCAACCGGCCCGGGACTGGGTCCGCCAGCGCTCACGCAAGAGCGAGCTGACCTGCCGCGCCGGCCGCGGACAGGCCACCTACCACCGCTTCGATCCGGCCAACGGCGAGCACCTGATCACCTACGGCCAGCGCATGGTGGCCGCCAAGTTCGAAGCCCACAGCAGCCAGGGCTGGCTCTCCACCCGCGAAATCCAGCGGCGCGGCTACTTCGACGGCGAGGTGTCCACCGCCAACCTGCTTGCCCACACCTGCTGCCACGAGTTCGCGCACCTGCTGCAGAGCATCAGCGGCGGGCGCCGGCACGGGTCGGTTCACAACGCGGCGTTCTACAAGATCCTGGATGAACTGCACGCCAGCGGCGGCGCCCGCGCGGTGCGCCATCACCTGGTCGATCAGTGCGAAGGTCGGGGCATCGTTTTACCGCGGGAGGGGATGGATCTGGTCGCCGCGGAAGCCGACAGCCGCCGGTTTGCGGTGGGGGATGATGTGCGCTTCGGTCATGAGGAGCGCCCCCGGGAAGGGCGGGTGATTCGAGTCAATCGCCGTACCTGCACGGTGCAGGGCACCGGCCGCTGGCGTGGCGCGCGCTACCGGGTGCCGCTGTCGATGCTGACGCACCGCTAGCGTCCCTCACCCTTCCTGCTCCTGAGCCCCTTTCTCTATAAACGGGGATTATTCACCCGGCTTCCTGCGTCACCGACGGCTCGGCCAGGCATTTGCGGATTTCCGGTAGGCAGGAGCCACAGTTGGTCCCGCACCTGAGTTTGTCCCCCAGGGACTCGACCGAGTCGGCACCCGCCTCGACCGCCGCCTCGATCTGCTTCTGCCCCACCTGGAAGCAGCTGCACACCACCGGGCCGATGTCCGGCTGGTCGGCATCGCGCCCGGCCAGGATGGCGCGGCGCTCGTTCACCGACAGTGATTCGCGGGCGAAACACCCGGCGAGCCAACCCAGATCCGGAAACGCGCACCCGGCGGGCTCGACCATCAGCAGGGCCAACAACCGGCCCTGATGAAAACGGGCCGCCCGGTAGCGCCCGACCCGGGCATCAGCCATTTCAATCTGGGGCCGCCCGCCCAGCCAGCGTCCGGCCCAGTCCGGCCAGTCGGGTGTCTGTTCCCCGGCCAGCCACCAGCTTTCGCAGCCATCCAGCGGCACCCGGGCCCATTGCTCCGCCTGCCAGTAGCGGGGGAAATCCGGACTGCACAGGAGGCGCGCTTCCCAGCGGGTGTTGAGCGCCGTCAGGCGGGCCACGCCGTGCTTGGACTCCGGTTGCCCCGATACGGGGTCCACCACCGCGCCCATCAGCCGGGATGCCAGGGCGTCGCTGGCGAACTGCCGGTTCCAGTGGATCGGCACGAACACCTCGCCCCGGCGCTGTTCCGGTACCGACTGGATGCGGCCGGCGAAACGCCCCCAGGGTCCGTCGAGCTGGCCCAACTGCCCGGCCTCCAGACCCAGCCGGGCCAGATCGTCGGGATGCACCTCGATGAACGGCTCGGCGCGATGCTGCCAGAGACGCGCGGCACGGCCGGTGCGGGTCATGGTGTGCCAGTGGTCGCGGATGCGGCCGCTGTTGACGATCAGCGGGTAGTCCGCGTCCGGGCGCTGATGCGGTGATTCGGGGCTTATGGCAACAAACCGGGCCCGGTGGTCCGCGGTAGCGAACCGGCCGTCGCCGAACAGACGCGCGCCCCCCTCCGGATGCTGCGCGTTGACCGGCCACTGGATCGGCGCCAGCGCGTCGTAATCGGCGGCCGGAATCCGGCTCAGGCCGCCCAGGTCGAAGGCCCGCTGCCCGTCGTTCTCGAACGCCGACAGCGCCGCGTGCTCCCGAAAGATATCCACAGGCGCCTGATAGTCGAACGCCGCGCCATGGCCCAGCGCCTGCCCCATCCGGCTGATGATCCACCAGTCGGGTTTTGCCTCGCCGGCCAGCGGCAGGAAGGCGCGCTGCCGGGAGATACAGCGTTCGGAATTGGTCACCGTGCCGTCCTTTTCGCCCCAGCCGGCGGCGGGTAGCTGGATGCGGGCGTAGGCGGCGGTGTCGGTGTCCGCAACGCAGTCGGAGACGATGACCGTGGGGCAGCGTTCCAGCGCCTCGCGCACCCGGTCGTTGTCGGGCAGGCTCACCGCCGGATTCGTCGCCATGATCCAGAGCACCTTGATGTCGCCGCGATGCACCGCGTCGAACAGGTCCACGGCCTTGTAGCCCGGCCCGCCCGCCAGTCCCGGCGATTGCCAGAAACGCGTGACCCGGTCCCGGTCGGCGGGCTCGTCGTAATCCATGTGTGCCGCCAGGGTGTTGGCCAGGCCACCCACTTCCCGACCGCCCATGGCGTTGGGCTGGCCGGTGATGGAGAACGGCGACGCCCCGGGCTTGCCCACCCGACCGGTCGCCAGGTGACAGTTGATCAGGGCGTTGCCCTTGTCGGTGCCCGAGCTGGACTGGTTCACGCCCTGGGAGAACATCGTCACGGTGCGGTCGTGCTCGGCAAACCACTGGAAGAACCGCAACACCTCGGCTTCGTCCAGATCGCACCCGGCCGCCACCGCGGCCACGCTGGGCGCACTCTCTCTCGCGGCGGCGAGCGCACGGTCGAAGCCTTCGCAGTGATCGTCGATATAGTTCTTGTCCAGCCGCCCCTGTTCCGCCAGCCAGGCCAGCAGCCCGTTGAACAGCAGGGCATCGCTGCCCGGACGCAGGCTCAGATGCAGGTCGGCCAGATCGCTGGTGGCGGTGCGGCGCGGGTCGATCACCACCACGCGCCGGCCGTCCCGCGCGGCGGCCTTCATACGCTGGAACAGGATCGGGTGGTTCCAGGCGGCGTTGCTGCCCACCAGCACCAGCAGGTCGGCCAGCTCCAGGTCCTCGTAGCAGCCCGGCACCACGTCCGCCCCGAAGGCCCGCTTGTGGGCGGCCACGGCGGACGACATGCACAGCCGCGAATTGGTATCCACGTGGGGCGTGCCGATGAAGCCCTTGGCCAGCTTGTTGGCGGCGTAGTAGTCCTCGGTAAGCAGTTGGCCGGACAGATAGAAGCCCACGGACCCCGGCCCGTGAGTTTCGACCGCCTCGCGGATGGCGTCGGCGCCGGCCTGGATGGCCTGGTCCCAGGACACCCGGTGCCCATCGACACGCGGCGCCAGCAGGCGCCCGTGGTCACCGAGGGTCTCGTGCAGGCTGGAACCCTTGACGCACAGGCGCCCACGGTTGGCCGGATGGCTGTCGTCGCCACGGACCGCGCCTCTGGGATCAGCCAGTACGCCGCAGCCGACGCCGCAGTAGGGACAGGTGGTTTTGCAGGTTGTCATTGCCTCGTTACTCACGGACCTTTGCTGCTCCCGGCCCGGCACCCATAAAAAAACCCGGGCGCGACGACGGCCTGGAATATTGGCCTCGTCACGCCCGGGCTTCGTTGCCTGGACCTTGTCGGCGCCGGCCGGCGATTGTCGCCGCAGCCTGCGCAAAATGCATCTGTCCCTCTCGAAAGCAAGTTTAAGGCCAGACGAAACCCCACGATTCCCGGGCAAATCGGCCCAGCCAGCACCCAAAACAGTGCAAAGCGCCCAAAATTGAACCGGTTTGGATCAGCCAAAACCGGCCCGGCGCCAACCCCTGACTTTCTCAATTATCGTAAAAAATCAGCATTTCAGGGACTTACTGAAATAACCCCGGGATCTGGTCAGGAAGTTGCTTATTCCCGGACAGACATCCGAGGACATAGCCATGAACGCTTTTGACCCACTCCGAATCCTGTTGATCGACGACGACACCGAGCGGGCCGACACCGTCCGCAAGGCGCTTGAGGCGGAAGGTCACGAGGTCATCAGCCACCGCCCCAACGCGGTCGGTCTGACCGCTGCGGTGGCCCGCGACGAGCCGGACATGGTCATCATCGACATGGACCTGCCGGACCGCGACACCCTGGAAAACATGAGCACGCTCAACGACCATGCGCCGCGCCCGATCGTGTTCTTCGCCCAGGAGCAGAGCGACCGCAACACCATCCAGGCCGCCGTGCGCGCCGGTGTGAGCGCCTACGTGGTGGACGGCATCCAGCCGCAGCACGTGCGCGGCATCATCGACACCGCCGTGGCCCGCTTCGAGGCGTTCCAGTCCCTGCGCGAAGAGCTGCAGGAGACCCGCACACAGCTGGAAGAGCGTAAGCTGATCGACCGCGCCAAGGGCCTGATCATGAAACGCGAACAGTGCGACGAGGCCGAGGCCTACCGCGTGCTGCAGAAAGCCGCCATGGACCACAGCCTGCGCATGGGGCAGATTGCCCAGCGGGTGATCGACATGCTCGGCAAGGATGACGCCGGCAACCTCCAGCGCGCATCCTGACGCGGGAGGTACCGATGGTGGCCGACCCGATTCCGCTGCACCGCCGCAAGGGCTTCAAGTTGAGGCTGGGCTTCGTTCCGCTGCTCGACAGTGCGCCGCTGATCATCGCCCACGAACTGGGGCTGTTCTTCCGCGAAGGCCTGGACGTGGAGCTGGTCCGTGAAGGGTCCTGGGCGTCCCTGCGCGACAAGGTGTCGTTTGGCCTGCTGGACGGCGCCCACATGCTGGCGCCCATGCCGCTGGCCATGTCCCTGGCCACGGATCGCCCGCGCGTGCCCATCACCACCGCCATGGTGCTGAGCCGCAACGGCAACGGCATCACCGTGTCCACGTCCCTCTATCCCAAGCTGGTGTCCGCCGGCGCCGATCGCAACGACCCGCTGGCCTCGGCCCGCGCGCTGGTCGATGTGGCCCAGCGTCGCGGCTCGCCGATCCAGCTGGCGTCGGTCGCGCCCTGGTCAAGTCACGACCTGCAGCTGCGCGACTGGGTCGCATCGGCCGGCCCGGACGCCCGCCAGCACATCCAGATCGTTCCGGTTTCCCCCATCCAGATGATGGACGCGTTCCGCGCCGGTGCCATCGAGGGCTGCTGCGTGGGTGAGCCCTGGAACAGCCTGCTGGAATGGCAGGACCTGGGCGTCATCCTGCACGCCGGTCACCAGATCTGGCAGAACTCCCCGGAGAAAGTGCTGGGCATGCGGCAGGACTGGGCCGAACAGCATCCCGAGATCCATCGCCGGCTGATCCGCGTGCTGCTGCGCGCCTGCCAGTGGCTGGACGACCCGGACCACCATCCGGCCCTGCGCGACATCCTCTCGGACGAACGCTACCTGGGTAACCAGGTCCAGGCCCTGGACGGTCACCCGTTCTCACTGTTCCACCCGCGCCTGCACCAGCACTTCTTCCGCGACAGTGCGAACTTCCCCTGGCTGTCCCAGGCTCACTGGCTCACCACGCGCCTGGCGCGCTGGGGCCAACTCGACGACGCCAGTGCCGAGGACATCCGCACCATCGTCAAACCGGCCATCTTCCGGGAAGCTGCCCGGGATGCCGGCATCGACACGCCCAAGGTGGACGCCAAGACCGAGGGCAATCATTACCTCAGCCACGTCATCGAAGGCCGCGAAGGGCCGGTCAACGTGGCGGGCGATACGCTGATCGGCGAGCAGATTCACCGCTGGCCGGGCTAGCCCGCCGTGCGGTGAACCCTCTGAAGAACCGCTTAAAAACCTCTGAAAGCGCCCTGCCCCGACCGCTCCCAACCCGGCGACTATTCTTCCGCTGGCTCGTCGTCACGCACCCGCATAAAACTGGCGAAACGCGGCAGGCCAGTGGATGTGTAGCCGTAGAACTTGTAGGTGACCGTCGCCCCCATCGCCGGCGGATGCGCCCGCTGCTCGTCGCTGAAGCCCGTACCCAGCTTGAATCGCCGCCCGTCCGACCGCTCCACCACCAGCGCACCCAGCATGCCCTCGTATTTGCCCTTGCCGGGTGAATAGCCCACCACATCGGCTTCCGCGTCCTGGTACTTTTTCACCTTCAACAGATCGTCGTTGCGGCCGGCGTGGTAGCGGCTGTCGCCGCGATGGAGCATCAGCCCTTCGGCGCCAGCGGCCACCACATCGTCGAGTCGGCCCATTAGCGCCGCGTGAGTGGTGCCCCGGGTTTGTTCGATCATCGACAGGTAGGGCGATGGCGAGGGTTGCAGCAGGCGCTGCATCGCCGCAACGCGTTCCGAGAAGGGCCCGGGATGCGCCGGCAGGTCGAAGATCTCGTAGTGGACCTGGCGCCATTCGGCATCCACCGGCTCAAGCTTACGCACCACCCCGGACAGCTCAGAGAAGGTGCCGCGCCCCAACCAGAGCTCGCCGTCCATGGGCGTGTCCGGAAAATCCCGGGTGAACCAGTCGGGCGCGTGAAAGCGGTGGCCCTGGCGCGAGACGAGCTTGTCACCGTCCCAATAGGCGCGCACGCCGTCCAGCTTTTCGCTGACCCAGTAGTCTTCCAGGGGCACGCCCTGCTCGTACACCTGGGCCAACGTGAGCTGCGGGACACCGGCCATCGCCGGCCCGGCCAACAGAAAAACGAGAACGAGAACAAGAAAGGGCGCCCACGGGCGCGGGTGGGTATGGGTCATGGCACACTCCCTGTGTCATTGAATGAAAACGCGTGTGGTCAGCGGCCCCCTCCGTGAGGCCGGCTGCCCATCGGCAGTTTACAGGCGGCGATCAAAGCCCGTGCACGTGCACCGTCTCCTCCTGCAGCTTCTTGCGCATGTCCATCAGCCGCTGGGCGGAATCCCGCTGCTCGATGTCGATCGGATCCGTCGGCACCCAGGCCGGGATCGGACTCGGCTGGCCCTGATCGTCCACCGCCACCATGATCACGATGCAGCGGGTGGTGGTCGAACGCTCCGTTTCCGTCGGGTGCCCGGCCTCCACATCGATGGCGATGTGCATGGACGTGTTCCCGGTGAGCACCACCTTGGCGTTCACCTCCACCAGATTGCCCACCAGGATCGGCTTCACGAACCGGATCCCGCCGGCGTAGGCGGTGATGCAGTACTTACCGCTCCACCCCGCGGCGCAGGCATAGGCCGCCAGATCGATCCACTTCATCACAGCCCCGCCGTGGACCTTGCCACCGAAGTTCTGGTCGGTCGGCTCGGCAAGGAATCTCAGGGTTACTTCACGTTGGGTTCCGGGCATGGCGGTTGGCCTCTGTTGTTGACGGCTGTCTGATGCGGGTTTGTCCGCTTCCATAGCGGTAAGGATCGGTTATGGGGGCGGGTTTTGCGAGGTGGCTACAGTTTCGAGGAATATCGCGGGCCAAGCAACGGTTTAACGGCCTTCGGCTTGCCGACTGAGATCATTAACGGGGTGGGAAGCAAAACGAACTTCCCGTGCTCGCTTTGCTCGCCATAAAAACGCATGGCCTAACTACTTGAGTATACGACCTTGCCGGCCATAATATTTTCCCGGCTCAGCATGCTCATCATTCGCACGTTGAGGTTCATTTCGCTCTCGCAGGCCTTGAACGTCTCATCGTCCATATCACGCCAATAGCGTTCCGGGCGGTTGGTTTGACGATCGTGCTCGGCGGTCACCGGGTCCTTGTGGCGATAGGGTTCCAATACCGGAATATCAGGCAGGGGTCGGCTGACGTCCATGTAGTTCTGGATAAAATCCCACATGGCATAACAGGACTCGGGCAGGCTGTGATCGCCCGTCGCCGCTCCTATGTCGACTTCGCACTGGCTGTACCGGTGGAAAAGCCGCAGCCGGTTCAACGCACCATAGCGGTCTGCTCGGGCGCTGACCCAGGCATCGAACTCGATAAACGGGAACTGTTTGGCATCTGGTTTGCCGCGCGGAATAAACGGGATTTTGAATGGGTACTTCCAGACGGTCACGATACCGGTGCGTCTGTTGAGCTCCCATATAGGACCTTTTCCGGCTTTCAACACCCAGCGGAGACAGTACTTAATAAGCAGGCGTGAGATTAACCAAATTCCTCCGGGTATACCAAACAGCCAAACGAAAAAATCCCAATCACCTATCGTTCGTTGCCAGTAATGCATTTCCGAAGAAGAAAACCAACCTAACAATACGGTAGCAATGGTAAGAGGAAACAAAATCTTCAAGGCAAGCCTGGAAAATCCCTCTGCTAGATCCAAGAGCAGAACTCGCCTGGCCAGCGGCGCAAAACGGAAGCACTCATGATCCATTTCCCCCTGATCATTAATGCTGTCGAGCAAACTGCCATGTTGCTCAATCTTACGCAGCAACTCCGGCGTTGCGACGTTATAAACTCTGTCGGGTACAACGTCTTCTGCATGCCCCCACGGTAAGCGGACTGCCGTCATGCGTTTTAGCGCCGACTGATTGGGATCCGAGAGTTGCGGCCGCTGCCGTGGCAGCTTATCCGGATGGTAGGCTGAATTCCCATAATAACCATCAACCCCGTCTTTCATTGCCGCCAAATCATCCATTTTGATTAACCTTCTCATCGAACCAGAAATCTTTGCCCGTTTCCGAAAAGTCCGGCGTTGTATGGTCCAGATCTGTCTTATCATACTTCAATGGATCGTCTGGTGGCGGTGCCGGGAATACCACCTCACGCCCTTCGTCCTGGACGTGAATCTGGGCCCTTACGCTCCAAACATAGGTATACAAACTTGTTCGTGTGCCTCCAAACCAGGTTCTATTTTCAACTCTACGGGGCTGGGGAGCCTTTAAATAAACAAGCCATCCGTTATCTATCTTCTCTTCATACAAGGCATACCTTTTCAGTTCCTCGCCCCCAATAAGGCGTTCCCCTGGAGGCAATTCAACCCGGCCTCGACCCGTTTTTTCAGAGGGGTTGGAATCGACGTGTGCATCAACTTTTTCTATCAGACGCAAGTAAGCGTCCACTCTTTTGTGCTCGGCATCTTCGAACAAACCAGGAATGGAACTCTCAATCCGCAAACAGGAATCTGCCGCAAGTTGTGCTTCCAGGAGCTTACCTTCGCTCTCGATGGTTCCATTTAGCACGTCAGAGCGTTTATCGTTCGGCTCAAGAGATATTCGTACTCCCATTAACAAACTGATCAATCGGTAGTACGCTTCGTCAGGATCTTTAAGAAAAGCCAGTTCCGTCAAATCACCAAACGGCCCGTGACGCATCCAGGTCTCGATTGGATCCTCGCTAAACCACCAAACACCAAGTGCTCCCGCAACCGATAGTGCAATTCCAATGACCAGCCACCATATGGGGCCCAGTATAAGGCCCGCGCCAAAAATGCCGTTGATCACCATAGCGAAACTGCCGGCAGCAAGCAGACTGTAACTAATGCCGAGACCGGTGTTGCCCATGTCAAAAGCATGAGAAGCATCGAACAAAAATATAACGCCGGTAGCAAAAGCGCCTGCTGCACCCAGTGCAGCTCTCATAACAACCGGTCCGCCCACCAACTTTTCCAGCACTATTCCGACCAAACCGCCAACATTTCTGTCCAACTTTGCTGAAATAGCCGTAACGAATCGACTCGTCCGGCCAAGTTGTGCTGGTATCGCGTTCTTGAATCTTTCTGCAAGAATGCTTGCCGTAACAGTAAAATCGTACAAAGCACTCCCCATCCCCGCCATAGCTCTGTTTCCGCCCCGCTTCCTGGTTAGGGCGGAAAAGGAGCTTGAGTTAGCGGTAACGTTATATGCCTCTACTAACATGACAAATGCCGGCAAAACAGGAGTATTCAAAGAGCGATATGCTACCCCACCCCTAGTTTCGGCAATGACCTTTTTCGGAGCATCTATATCCTCTCGCAGCGAACCCATCCGTGATGTAAGCGACTTGAATTTTTTACTTGCCTCATCAAGTTGTTCAGTTGCAGTTTGAAGACGCTGCCGGGCGTTGATACTCGCTTCTCCCCCTTCAACGAAAGCCTTCCTGGCCGCCTCTGCCTGTTTCTCTGCCGCGATGACCGCACTTTCCTTGCTGCTGAGTTCGAACAGAGCCTTTGCCGCCTTGGCACTCTTCGGTAAGACGAGAAGCCGCGCTTCTTCTGGCACTTCCGAGTCAATCCCCTGAGCGTTCGCCCGCCTTCGATTGGTCGATGCGACAGCCGTTCGTTCTCCGGTGCTGTCATCAAAGATGTCACCAAAAACTCGAACACCTTGGTTCATGTTCGATTCATCGGCCAAATCATCCAGCCAGCCAATCACGTAATAATCACTTTGCAGAGCCTTGGAAAGTCGCTCAAACGTCATTTCACCCCAAAATTTGGGTAGTGAGGCTCGAATCTGCTGTAAGGATCCTGCGTACAAACGCATCTTTGCGGTTATGGCCTTGCTATTGATCGCGTTCAACTGCCTTGCTTTTACTTGTCTGGCTTGCTGCAAGTTCCTTTTTTGTTCGCCAAGCTCTTCATACAGTTCATCGGCTCTTGCGACGGTATTTCTAGCGTCCGCTCTTTGTTTCCTCAGGTTCCCTCGCTCGTCATTGACTTCTTTCAGCTGCTTGTCGAGGTCCGCCAACTCCTGGCGCTTCTTCTTGAATTCAGGATCATCGGTCAGCTTTTTCTCCGCGTCATGAATGGCTGACCAAAGTTCGCCGTGGATATTCATCAGAATCCCACTGCCAGCCCGCACATAGAATGCCAGCATCGACGTGAAAGCGCCCTCACTTGCGGCCGCAACGAGTTCGAGACCGTGAAACGACTGGACGTCTTCCACCTTAGGCAAGTCCGCATTCTCCAACTTCGCTAGCTCGGTCCCGCGAAACAGACCGCTGCCATCGTTTTCTTCCAGCTCACCTGGCACAACGTATGGGGATTCGAGCGTTTCGGGAGTTGCCTTGGGGAAAAGAATGCTATAGAGCGAAGCACTGTTCTCGCCCCGACAAAAGCCTCGAAACCATTGCTTTGCATCGTTTTCTGAGGTGTCGCCTTTGTGCAGGTTCAGTGCATCGGCTTCGCGAGAGTCTTTTACCAGATCCTTCATGATACCGCTGACGAACTGAAACGCTCCGGCGTAGTCGAAACCATCGCACGTAAACATATCGGTCAACGCGCTTTGTATTCCAATATTGTTAACGGCGACCAATAAGTCACGCTGGAGATGCTCAAAATACCGTTGCGCCATCGTCCGTTCAGAGTTCGCAACCGAACGATCAATTTCATTGCGGCCGGTTGAAGACAGCTCCGAAATAAACTTGTGGAGAGGGTTTGGCTTACCATCGAAGTCGGAAGGCACGATGGTGGAATGGACAAGAAATGCCGAATCGAAATAGGGCCGACATTTGGCCCTTCTTACCGCCGCACTGTTGAACCAGTCAGCAATCAACTTTCGCTGGGTAAGATAGCGTAGACGATAAATGCCATCGTCTACCGAGATGCATCCAATGCCTCGATCCCGTGCATCCTGCAAAGCGTCAGGAACACACTGACCGCCTGATTCCCAGAGTGAAGGCTCCGAAGCCCCGGCGTTATCGCTCTGATCCTCTTGCGTTGCTTCGTCTGCGTTGTCGTTGCTGCTTTCCAGTTCTTCCAAGGTTCTTTCAAGGCAAAGCGATAAAGCGCCCATTTCCGGGCGTTCGTCGTCATATATCTCATCCTGTGGCTCTTGGGACTCTTGCCTTTGGTGTATGGCTTTGGCGTCATTCCAACTCGTTGTGGGGTATTCACCATTAACATCACACAGGTAGCGTTCAGGGCGGTCACACTGCCACTCTGCTGCCGGTTTGCGAGACCGCTGGGGATCCAGTTTCTCGGCGAGAAAAGCATGTTCAGGCCCGGTGCCGAGCCGGCGCGTTTCACCCTCTTCAGTCTCCGGCGCTCTGATCTCAAGATTAATGAGATTGAACCGGTCTTCTCGATTTCGGCCTGTTTTCTCGAAATAGCTCAAACGGGCGGAAGGCAGTTGAAACTCACTGTAGGCCACCTGGATATCCAGCCAAGCACCATCTATGCGGGCAGGCAACCAGATCTCCGACAAACCCTTGCCCGTCGCTTTTCGGGAACCGTACTCGAACCCACCATCTGCACGGTACTGCGATATTGGAACGTCGTGGTAAGTGGTCACACCCTGTTCGGAGATTCGGATTTCAATTTCTCTCCAGAGTTTTCCCTGATGAAATAAATAGAGAAAACCTGCACGCAGCATGACGTGATGGGCTGGGTTGCTTTCCTTCAGAGTGACGCCCTGGATCAATGTCGCCGGAACCACGGGAAGGATCACATGCTTCTGGCGCTCTTCCTGCCGCTCAACAGCCCCTTCCTCCTTCAGAAACGGCACCCGGATCGGCGCACCTTCGTCAGCCGCTATCTCCAGCCAGACGTTTTTGTCGGCCTCGCCTTTCATCGGCCAGACGTGCAGGATGCTATCGTCCAGCTCTTCCTGTTTGACCTGGCTCTCCAGCCATTCCTGCTGAACCATGTCCGTGGTGTCGTAAAGGCGAAACGCCTGACCTTCAGGGTGTTGTTTGCCAATCACTTCAATGATCAGGTTCTCGCCTTCACAGGCCGGACCGGTGCTGGCAGACGCTTGGCTCGATTGATTTTCCGACATCCTTGTCTTCCTTTAACTGGGGGACTGGCCGCTGTTGCGGCGGCTGGCGAGGGCTGAAAGCGCCTGGAGCTGAACCGGGCTGAGGCTGGGCCCTGCTGGATCTGAAACGGGTTCCGGGTATTCGATGGAGCGCCACTGGCCTGAATCGCCCTCCTCCAACCAATAGTGCCCCTGCTGGATCATGCGGCTGGCCGTTTCATTCACTGAACAGAGCTCATGCCAGATGAGCGGATCGTAGTAACGCAGCAAGCCCGTGCGGGGCGGATCAAAGGCAACCGTCAGGCGCTGCCGGGCCCAGCCCATAACCGCATCAAAATCCTCTGAAGATTCCAGGATCAGGCCGCGCCAACCGTCAGGATCCTGCATTTCGGAGATGACATGGCTCAGAAAAGCGGAGCCGGCTTCTGTGGCTACCAGGAAGGGACTTTCCGATTGGTAGGGACTCCATTCGGTGTCCGCAAACAGATACTGCCATTGAGGCTTTGGCTCCAGTTCGTACAAAACAGGTAATACGGGCCGCTTTGGATGACCCTCGATAATGACGAACACGGTCTTGCTGTTCAGCTTCGGCTTCATGATCATCAGCCCTTCTATGCCGTGGCCGATTTGCCACAGGGGCAATCACTGAGCGGGCACGTACCGTCCGGCTGTTCCTGGCACTGTTCGACCAAGGCTGTACGCTGAATCCGGCCCTGTTTCAGGCGGTGCGCAACCACCGGTTTGGCATCGGCGCGCTGGGCGACTTCGGCCAGAGCCACGGGCTCTACTTTCGCCCCCGTATGCGCCGCCAACCCCTGAGGCACCTCCGGCACCTTCGCCGCCTGCCCCGAGCCACTCCCGGCCGAGCCGCCGGCGTTGAGGTTGATCGCGGGGCCGCTCAGTGCCACGCCGCTGGGGTCGATCTTGACGAAGCTGCCGCCGCCTTTGAGGGTGATTTCGGCGCCGGCTTCGATGACGGCTTTCTGGCCGGCCTTGACGTGCAGTTCCTGGCCGGATTCGCTGAGCCAGGCGGTGCCGGCCCTGATGTGGAGGCTGCCGGTGACGTCGAAGCTGTGGTCTGCCCCGACTTTCTCCCGCTTCTCGCCGGTCACGGTGCTGTGGTCGTTGGCCTGGATCTGGGTGTAACGGTCCTGGTCGACAGTCAGGTGGCTGTTGTTGTGGACCACTTCGGTGCGGTCGTTCTCGGTGAGCAGGTCCAGGTCTTTCTGGGCGTGGACGTAGATCTGTTCCTTGTCCGCCTCGTCCTCGAAGCGCAGTTCGTTGGAACCTTCGCCCTTGTGGGTCTGGGTTTTCAGGGTGGTTCTTGTCTTGTGCTCCGGCAGCGCGTAGGGCGGCGTGTTGGTGGCGTGGTAGGTGCGCCCGGTGATGATCGGCTGGTCCGGATCCCCGTCCAGGAAGGAGACGATGACTTCGTGGCCGATGCGCGGCAGGGCCATGAAGCCGTAGTTGCCCCCGGCCCAGCCCTGGCTGACCCGCAGCCAGGCGCTGCTGTGTTCGTCATTTTGGCTGTAGCGATCCCAGGGAAATCTTACTTTGACCCGGCCGTGCGCATCGCAGTGGATCTCTTCGCCGGCCGGGCCGGTGACGATCGCGATCTGCGGGCCGTCCATGATCGGGCGGTTCGGCGTCTTGGGGCGCCAGGTCTTGTCGCCGGGGAT